>NZ_JAAQQR010000002.1 GCF_011742555.1 Luteibacter jiangsuensis | reverse complement strand
GTGGCCGCATCCCGCCGTCGCAATTCGCTGCTCACCACCGCGCACAACAGGACAACAACGCAGTAATCTTCAACCCCGGACTTTCACAGTGATCATTGGTACGGCTGGTGGGGGCAGGTCACAATATCGAAATACAGCGCATCACACGCCCAAGAGCAAAGAACAGGCCGCAAAAAAGTATAGGGACTGCCGGCATGGCTTTCTTGAGGGACTCAGAAAGATTCCGCTGTTTCGCAATGCCATGCGCAATCTTGGTCTATCGGGCGGGCTCGATCCGATTTGATTTTTAGTGCAGTGCCATATCTTGATGGGCTGATACGAAAATGCCCCGACGCAATCGTCGGGGCACGTGTCTAGGTCAGGTTGAAGTCGATTATGGTGGCGGATCGTGTTTAGCCGCGCCAATTGATCTCATCTTAGGTGTACTTCCTACCGCTTCATCGAATTGAAGAACTCGTCGTTGGACTTCGTGTTCTTCATCTTGTCGAGCATGAACTCCATAGCGGCCAGTTCGTCCATCGGATGGAGGAGCTTGCGCAGGATCCAGATCTTGGCGAGCAGGTCGGGGTCGATCAGCAGGTCTTCGCGGCGCGTACCGGAACGGTTGATGTCGATAGCCGGATAGACGCGCTTTTCGGAGATGCGGCGGGACAGGTGCACTTCCATGTTGCCCGTGCCCTTGAACTCCTCGTAGATCACCTCGTCCATCTTCGAGCCGGTGTCGGTCAACGCCGTGGCGATGATCGTCAGGCTGCCGCCTTCCTCGACGTTGCGCGCGGCGCCGAAGAAGCGCTTCGGACGCTGCAGCGCGTTGGCGTCGACACCGCCGGTGAGCACCTTGCCGGAGCTGGGCACCACTGTGTTGTAGGCGCGAGCCAGGCGGGTGATGGAGTCGAGCAGGATCACGACGTCCTTCTTGTGCTCGACCAGGCGCTTGGCGCGCTCGATCACCATTTCGGCAACCTGCACGTGGCGCACGGCCGGCTCGTCGAAGGTGGAGCTGATGACTTCGGCGCGCACGGTACGGGCGATTTCCGTGACTTCTTCCGGACGCTCGTCGATCAACAGCATGATCAGGTGCACGTCGGGATGGTTGTACTGGATGGCCTGCGCGATGTTCTGCAGCATCATCGTCTTACCGGATTTCGGCTGGGACACGATGAGGCCACGCTGGCCACGGCCGATCGGCGCCACGAGGTCGAGGATGCGGCCCGTGATGTCCTCCGTGGACCCGTTGCCGCGCTCGAGCTTGAACGCCTTGCGCGGGAACAGCGGGGTGAGGTTCTCGAACAGCAGCTTGTTCTTCGACGCCTCCGGCGGATCGCCGTTGATGTCGTCGACCTTCAGCATGGCGAAGTAACGCTCGCCTTCCTTCGGGTGGCGGACGCGTCCGGTGATGTAGTCGCCGGTGCGCAGGTTGAAGCGGCGGATCTGGCTGGGCGAGACGTAGATGTCGTCCGGGCCGGCCAGGTAGGACTCGTCGGCCGAGCGCAGGAAGCCGAAGCCGTCCTGGAGGATCTCGAGCACGCCCTCGGCCCAGATGCCACCGCCGGAGCGGGCGTGGGCCTTGAGAATGTTGAAAACGACGTCCTGCTTGCGCTGGCGGGCCACGCCTTCACGGATGCCGAGCGATTCGGCGAATTCCAGGAGCTGGATGGAATTCTTGCGCTTCAGTTCGGTGAGGTTGATCAGGCGGTCGTTGCTGCCGGCATCGGCATTCTCGTCGTCGTCGACGGGGTAGCCGTTGTTGTTGCGCGGATGTTGGTAGTTGCCGCCGCCATTGCCGCCACCGCCCTGACGCTGCTGGTTGCGCTCGTTCCGGCGGCGCCGGCCGCGGCCTTCGCGCTCGTTACGGTCGTTGCGGTTCTGTGGATGCTGCTGGCCGCCGCCTTGCTGCTGGCCCTGCGGTGGGTTCTGACCCTGCTGCGGCTGACCTTCGCGCGCCTCGCCCTGCTGCTGTTGCGGCTGCGGGAGCGGCGGAAGTGCCGGCGGATGGTTGCCGAGCTGCAGTTCCGCCTGCGGAGCGGGAGCGGGAGCGGGCGCCGGGGCAGCCTTCGCGGGAGCCGGCGCGGGCGCGCTCGTCTCTACCGCGGGAGTCTCGGCGGGTGCCGCCTTGCGACGGCCACGAGGACGCGGTTCGGTCGCAGGCTGGTCGCCGGCGCCCTTGGCGTCGATGGATTCTTTGCTTTCGATATCGGACACGGGCAAACCTCACGGGGCGCCGTTGGAAGAAGAAGGGGAGAGGGTTCGCGGCAGGGGGACAAGCGGTGTCCCGGCGAACGCTTAGAGCCTAGCATCGCGTGAGGCGCTGCGTAAAGCGCCCCACGCGGCGGCGGGATGAGTCGGGACGATCAGATCGTCTTTTCGATGAACTGGCTGAGCTGCGCCTTGCCGACGGCGCCTATCTGAGTACCGGCGACCTTGCCGTCCTTGAAGATCATCAGGGTCGGGATGCCGCGAATGCCGTACTGGCGCGGCGTCTGCTGGTTTTCGTCGATGTTGATCTTCACGACCTTCAGCTTGCCTTCGTACTCGCCCGCCAGCTGGTCGAGCACCGGTGCGATCGACTTGCAGGGACCGCACCACTCCGCCCAGAAGTCGAGCAGTACCGGGGTGTCGGATTCGAGCACTTCCTGCTGGAATGCAGCGTCGCTCGTATGGGTGATCTTGTCGCTCACCGGAATCTCCAGAATGGGTGAAATAGGGGGGTTGACGACCGTGACGCTCGCATCGGCTACACTAAGGAGCCCCATGTCGCGGGTCCAACCGGAACCGAAGGTCTTGGCCATTGCGGCCGGTGGCCCTCATTCCAACCCAACTAGGGGCGCGATTCAAGCAATTCAAGGTTGCCGGCGGGTGGTTTCCGTTGACATAGGTAAACCGGTTTCGACAGCCGGTTCACCTATGCCAGCGGGAACCCTCGGGTGCGACCACCTCCGCTTCCGGCCTTCGCGCGCCGGGCGCGTCGCAGGCGCCGCCGGCATGGCATCCGGCCGCTTCCCGACACTCCCGTGACCCGGTCGGACCCTCCTCACGTCCCGCGGGCTCCTCATGCCGCCGGGGCGGCGCCGCACGATGCGGCGCGCGTTTCAGGCCCATCTTCACTATGTCCCAAACCGTTCTCACCGACGTCTTCTACGAAAACCTCGACCTGCACCCGCTGCTCCAGCAAGGTCTCGCCGCCGCCGGAATCACCCGCTGCACGCCCATTCAGGCGCTGACGCTACCCGTCGCCCTCACGGGCCGCGACGTCGCCGGCCAAGCCCAGACCGGCACCGGGAAAACCTTCGCCTTCCTCGTCGCGCTCATGGACCGCCTGCTGAAGCATCCGGCCCATCCCGACCGCAAGGATTCGGACCCCCGCGCCCTCGTCATCGCACCCACGCGCGAACTGGCGATCCAGATCGAGAAGGACTTCCAGGCCATCGGCAAGGCCACCGGCCTGCGCAGCGCCCTCATCTATGGCGGCGTGGACTACGACAAGCAGCGCCAGCAGCTGCGCGACGGCTGCGACATCATCATCGCCACGCCGGGTCGTCTGCTCGACTACTACAAGCAGGACGTGTTCGGCTTCGGCAGCGTCGAAGTCATGGTCATCGACGAAGCCGACCGCATGTTCGACCTCGGCTTTATCAAGGACGTGCGCTTCATCTTCCGTCGCCTTCCGGCCCGCGAGAAGCGCCAGGTCCTGCTGTTCTCGGCCACGCTGAGCCACCGGGTGCTGGAACTGGCCTACGAGCACATGCACGAGGCCGAAAAGCTGGTGGTCGAGACGGAAAACGTCACCGCCGACCGCGTGCGCCAGGTGGTCTACTTCCCCTCCAAGGAAGAGAAGATGCCGCTGCTGTTCAACCTGCTGGAAGAGAGCAAGGCCGAGCGCAGCATCATCTTCGTCAATACCAAGGCCGCCGCAGAGCGCATCACCGACCGGCTCAAGCGGCACAATTTCCGCGTGGGAGCCATCTCCGGCGACGTGCCGCAGGTCAAGCGCCAGAAGCTGCTGCAGCGCTTCCAGGACGGGCAGATCGATCTGCTCGTGGCCACCGACGTCGCCGCGCGCGGCCTGCACATCCCGGCCGTCAGCCACGTGTTCAACTACGACCTGCCGCAGGATGCCGAGGACTATGTCCACCGCATCGGCCGTACCGCCCGCCTGGGCGCCGAAGGCGACGCGATCAGCTTCGCCTGCGACCTCTACGCCATGGGCCTGCCGGACATCGAGGCTTACATCAACCAGAAGATTCCCACGGCATCGATCGAGGCGAAGATGCTGGTGATGCCTGCGCCGCGGCCTCGTGCCGACGGCGTCCAGGACGAAGTGGACGATCCGAACGACACCGGCGGTCACATCCCCACGCGCGGTGCGCCGCCGGAAAAGGGTGGCCGGGGCAGCCGTGACGGCCGCGGCTCGCGTTCGGGCGACCGCTCGGGCAGCCGCGAACGTCGTCCGCGCCCGCCGCGCGAGGACCGCCCGGCCACCGCCGCGTCGTCGACGGAAGTACCGGTGAAGACCGTCGTGGTTGCCGAGACCGTGGCCGAACTACCCGCCGCCACGGAAGCGATGGCCGCCGAGGGCGCCACGAAGAAGCGCCGCCGCCGTCGTGGCGGTCGCGGCCGCGGCGCCCGCGAGGGTGCGGAGAACGCGGGTGCCGGTGCCGCTGGCACGCCGAACGGCAATGCGGCGCGCGGCGACCGTGCGAAGCAGGGCGCGCCGCGTCGTGCCGAGGGCGAGAATCCGAACCGCCGCCCGTCCCGCCAGGTGACCGCCACCCGGCCGGCGTCGGCGCCGACACCGGCCGCCGCGCCGGTGAAGGAAAAGATCGGCCTCCTGCGTCGCATCGGTCGGCTGTTCGGGGGGCGTTGAGCCCCCGCTGGAACGGCTTTTTGTGGGAGCCGCTTCAGCGGCGATGAGTGCTCGCGGCAAGCGTGCCTGCTGCCACGGGATCGCCGCTGAAGCGGCTCCCACATTTATATGAACTGCGTGGGGCGCACTGCCGCAAAATTTCCGGCACATCCCTTATCCTCTGGGACTACACGAGCCAACGGATAAAGCGGTGATCGGTTTCGATCTGGTGAGCAAACGGTACGAGGGCGGTCACCAGGCCCTTACCGATGTGTCGTTCCATGTCGACGCGGGCGAAATGGCCTTCGTCACCGGGCATTCCGGCGCCGGCAAGAGCACGCTGCTGAAGCTGCTGGCGATGATCGAACGCCCCACGAATGGCGTGGTGACGCTCGACGGCCAGAAGCTCAACACCGTTCGCCCCGGCGACATTCCCAGGATCAGGCGCAAGCTCGGCATGGTGTTCCAGGACCATCGCCTCCTGCTCGACCGCACCGTCTTCGCCAACGTGGAACTGCCGCTGATCATCGGCGGCGTCGCTCCCGCCGATCGCGGCCGCCGCGTGCGCGCGGCCCTCGAGAAAGTCGGCCTGCTCAGCTACGAAAAACAACTGCCCGAGGCACTGTCCACGGGCGAGCAGCAGCGCGTGGGCATCGCTCGCGCCATCGTCGCGAAGCCCGCGGTCCTCATCGCCGACGAACCGACCGGCAATCTCGATCCCCAGCTGGCCATGGAAATCATGACCCTGTTTGCCGAATTCCAGGCGGTGGGCACCGCCGTCCTCGTTGCCAGCCACGACCTCATGCTCATCAAGCGGATGAAAAAGCGCGTCGTGGTCCTCGACCACGGCAAGCTCGTTGCCGACGTGCCCGCCACGGAGGTGGTATGAACGCGGTGCGCGACACCCGCAAGGCCCCGGAGCAACCGGAGAAGACGCGCCGCAGCGAGCCGCGAAAGGTCGGCGCGTGGCGCGAGCACCATCTCTGGAGCATGTCCATCAGCCTGCGTCGCCTCGGCACGCGGCCGCTCGGCACCCTGCTCACCGTGGCTGTCATGGGCGTGGCGCTGGCCCTCCCGCTCACCTTCTACCTGCTGCTGGGCAACGTGCAGCGGATGGGCGACGCGCTCGGACGCAACCAGTCCATCAGTGCCTTCATGAAGCCGGGGCAGAACGCCGCCATGGCGGAAACCGCCGCGTCCGCGTTGCGCGGTCGCCCCGAGGTGGCCGACATCGTGGTGCGCACACCCAAGGACGGTCTCGCCGAACTCGCCGAGGTACAGGGGTTCTCGGGTGCCTTGCAGTCGCTCGACGCCAACCCGCTTCCCTATGTGCTGTCCGTGCAGCCGAAGCCGGGCCTCTCGGCGGAGGACGTGAGCCGCCTTGTCGAATCGATGAAGGCGACTCCCGGCGTCGACATGGTCCAGGACACCGGTGCGTGGCGACAGCGCCTGGATGCCCTCGTGGGTGTCGGCGGCCGGGCCGTCGCGCTCCTCGCGCTGCTGCTCGGCATCGCCGCCCTGCTGGTCGTGGGCAACACCATCCGCGTGGACATCCAGAGCCGCAGCGCGGAGATCGGCGTGCTGCTGCTCATCGGGGCCAGTCGTCCGTTCGTGCGACGCCCTTACCTGTATGCCGGCATCTGGCTCGGCTTCCTTGCCGGCGTGCTCGCGGTCGTGCTCGCCGTGGTGCTGGAATTGGCCATGGCCGGACCGGTGGGGCGGCTCGCGGCAGCCTATGACGGCAGCGTGAGCTTCGGCGGGCTCCCCGCATGGCTGCTGCTTTCGGTACCCTTCGCGTCGGCCGTGCTGGGGTGGCTCGGGGCGCGACTGGTCAGCGCGCGGCAGATCCGCCGCGCAGCGGCGGGCTGAAGGGGGTAGGGGTGGGATCCAACATCGGTTCGGGTGTGGCCAGCGCGACGCCGCGCATTCTCATCGTGGACGGCTCGAAGGTCGTGCGCCAGCTCATCGCGCGCGTGGTCGCGGCCGAGGTGCCGGGGGTGGAGATCGTGGAGGCCACCACGGGTGCGGAGGCCCAGTCCGAGCTGCAGCGCGGCGTCTTCGATTTCGTCACGGTGGCACTTCGCCTTCCCGACATGGACGGACTCGACGTCGCCCGCTTCGTGCGCGAATCCGCGCCGCAGATCTACATGCCGATCGTCGTCGTCTCGGGCGACGTCGAGCAACGCCTGCACCGACGCGAACTTGGCGAGTTCGTCACCGACTATTTCGACAAGTCCCTCGGCTTCGGCGCGCTGGCCGAATTCATTCGCGGCTATGTGCGACCCGAGGGCGGCGCCGAGGGCGAGGTGCTGTACGTGGAGGACAGCCGCGTCGTGGCACTGGCCACGCGGCGCATGATGGAGAAATACGGCCTCACCGTGCACCACGTCATCAGCGCGGAGGATGCCCTGCAGCACCTGCGTCAGGCGCGCGAGCGTGGCGAGGTGGGCGCCGATGTCGTGCTGACGGACGTCAGCCTGAAGGGCGAACTCACCGGCGGCGACCTCGTCGAGCGCATCCGCAACGAGTTCGGCTACGGCAAGGGCCAGTTGCCCACGCTGGTCATGACCGGCGACGAGAATCCCGCGAACCAGGCCGCGCTCCTGCGCGCCGGCGCGAACGACCTCGTGGAAAAGCCGGTGGAAGAAAAGCTGCTCATCACGAAGCTGCTTTTCCAGCTTCGCGTTGCCCTGCATCTGCGTGCGAGGGCCACGCATTGAACGACAGGGTGAAGCTGGAGCCGTCGTGGAAAGCCCGGATCGGCGCATACCTCGATCGCCCCGACATGCTGGCCCTGTCCGACTTCCTGCGCAGCGAAAAAGCCCGGGGCAAGACGATCTACCCGCCCGGTCCCGAGATCTTCAACGCTTTCACCCACACGCCCTTCGACAAGGTGCGCGTGGTCATCCTCGGCCAGGATCCGTACCACGGGCCCGGCCAGGCCCACGGCCTCAGCTTCTCCGTACGTCCCAGCGTGCGCGTGCCGCCGTCGCTGCAGAACATGTTCAAGGAAATCGAGGACTGCCTCGGTATCCCGCGCCCCGACCACGGCTGCCTTACGCCCTGGGCCGACCGCGGCGTGCTCCTGCTGAACGCCGTGCTGACCGTCGAAGCGGGTAACGCCGGGTCGCACCAGGGCAAGGGCTGGGAAGGCTTCACCGACGCGGCCATCGATGCCCTCAACCGCGAGCGCGAGGGGCTGGTCTTCATGCTCTGGGGCAGCCACGCCCAGCGGAAAGGCCAGCTGATCGACGGCAAGCGCCACCTCGTCCTCCGTAGCGTCCACCCGTCGCCGCTCTCCGCCCACCGCGGCTTCATGGGCTGCGGCCACTTCGCCAAGGCGAACGCCTACCTGGAATCCCGCGGGGAGCCGCCGATCGACTGGTCGCTGCCGGCCCGCTCCGCCCTTTCCATGTAGGAGCGCGCCCTGCGCGCGACATGTGTTGAGGCCGTGCCGGGGAGCTGGCGCGGGAGGCCGCGGACCGGGGCGAAAGATGTCGCGCGCAAGGCGCGCTCCTACAGCAGTGGTCCAGCAGTTCTTGTAAAACAATGGGTTAAGCCGTAATCCGGCAAGCCAAAGCCGCCCCGACCCATACGGCACATTAACCAGCCTTGCCCTGCGCTGGACATGTCGGACCTATTTCTGTACCATTGCGTACAGTTAACCGATGAACTTCGGGCCGACTTAGCACTCTCATTCCGGGACTGCTAATCTGCGTAAAGACTTTCAGGAGGTTCCACACATGTCCCAAGCCCTCGCCACCCGTAACTACGGGCTACCGAGCGTCGTTGGCAGTCTGGATTCCTATATCTCGGCCGTCCATCGCATTCCGGTGCTCAGCCTTGACGAGGAGCAGTCGCTGGCGCGCCGCTTCCACGACGACGCCGACCTCGACGCCGCCAAGCAGCTCGTGATGTCCCACCTGCGTTTCGTGGTCCACGTGGCCCGCGGCTACAACGGCTATGGCCTGCAGCTTTCCGACCTCATCCAGGAAGGCAACATCGGCCTGATGAAGGCCGTGAAGCGTTTCGACCCGGATCAGGGCGTTCGCCTGGTCAGCTTTGCCGTGCACTGGATTCGCGCCGAAATGCACGAGTTCATCCTGCGCAACTGGCGCATCGTGAAGGTGGCCACCACCAAGGCGCAGCGCAAGCTGTTCTTCAACCTGCGCAAAAGCAAGAAGCGCCTGGGCTGGATGAACGCCGAGGAAGTGCGCGTGGTCGCGAACGACCTGGGCGTGCCGGAAGCCACCGTCCGCGAGATGGAATCCCGTCTCTCGGGCCGCGACGTCGGTTTCGAAGCCCCGGCCGACGCGGACGACGACGACAAGCCGGCTCCGGCTGCGTTCCTCGTCGACGAAGGCGCCGACCCGTATGACAACCTCGCCGAGGAAGACGCCAGCAACAACCAGATGGGCGCGCTCTCCACGGCGCTCGGCAACCTGGACGATCGCTCGCGCGACATCATCCAGCGCCGCTGGCTGGCCGAAGACAACAAGGCCACGCTGCAGGACCTCGCGGACGAGTACGGCGTTTCCGCCGAGCGCATCCGCCAGATCGAGGCGAACGCCATGAAGAAGATGCGCGTCGCCATCGCCGCCTGAGATCGCGGTTCGGCGTAAGATCGGAAACGGCCCCTTGTGGGCCGTTTTCCGTTGAGGTCACCACCGCAGGAGCAAAGCGGATGCCCAGGGCACTGGTCATCGAAGACGACGAGGTCACCGCGCGCGACATTGTCGCGGAACTGCACGCGCACGGTCTGGCCGCCGACTGGGTGGCCGACGGTCGCGAGGGCCTTGCGCGCGCGCTTGCCGACGGCTACGACATCGTCACCCTGGACCGCATGCTCCCGGGCATGGATGGCATCGATGTCGTGTCCGCACTGCGCCAGCGCGGCGTGGACACGCCGGTGCTGATGATCAGCGCGCTGTCCGACGTGGACGAGCGCGTACGCGGCCTGCGTGCGGGCGGCGACGATTACCTGACCAAGCCATTCTCTCCAGACGAACTCGCGGCCCGTGCCGAGGTGCTGTTGCGCCGGCGTCGCCAGGGCCCGAACGAGACGCGCCTGCGCGTGGCCGATCTCGAGCTCGATCTGGTCCGCCACAATGCGCAACGCCGGGACCAGGAACTGACGCTGCTTCCCACGGAATTCCGCCTGCTCGAATTCCTGATGCGCAATGCCGGGCAGGTGGTCACGCGGCAGATGATCTTCGAACACGTGTGGGGCTTTCATTTCGATCCGGGCACGAACGTGATCGACGTCCATATCGGCCGGCTGCGCCGCAAGATCGACGGCGCAGGCCATTCGCCGCTCATCCGTACCGTTCGCGGCTCGGGATACGTCCTTGCGCCCGCTGACTGACGCCTGGCGTTCCGCCACCTCGCGCCTGATCATCATCTATGGCGCGTTGTTCGCCATCTGGTGCGTGGTGCTCCTCGGCATCGTGCAGTGGGAAACGTCGCGCTACCTGTCCGGCGTGATCGACCAGATGCTGGCGTCGCGCGTCCACTACCTGGAAGGCACGGCACCGCGCGACATGCGCGCCACCGTCGACGCCGCCAGCCGGATCGACGTGCAGGGCGCCATGTGGATGGGTCTGTTCGACGCGCAGGGCCGCCACCTTGCCGGCAACATTGCCGCGCTGCCGAAGGGCCTGGACGAAGACGGCATGGCCCGGTCGATCGACGCCAGTCTCGACTCTCCCACGCGCAAGGGCAGCACCCGCGTGCGGGGGCTTTCCCATGAACTGCCCGACGGCACGCGCCTTGTCGTAGCGAAGGAAAGCACGACCATCGACGGTATCGGCACGATCATCCGTCGCGGAGTCCTGTGGGGCCTCTCCCTCACGTTGATCCCCGGGGTGCTTGGCGGCGTGCTGATCGCGCGCGGGCCTGCCCGGCGTATCCGCGCCATCCAGCAGGCGATGGAGCCCATTCGCGAGGGGGACCTGAGCGTTCGCCTTCCGGTGAGCGGCATCGGCGACGAAGTGGACCTCCTCGCGGAAACCGTCAACGCCACGCTGGCCGAGATCGAACGCCTCCTCGGCGAAGTGAAGGGCGTGACCGACAACATCGCCCACGATCTCCGCACGCCGCTCACCCGGATGCGCACGCGCCTGTACCGGTTGCAGCAGGTGTTCGAGTCGCGCCCGGAGGGCGAGCAGCTCGACGCATGCGTCAGTGAGATCGACACCGTGCTGGCGCGCTTCCGCGCATTGCTTCGGGTGTCCGAACTGGAAGACAGGCAGCGCAGCGCCTGCTTCGAGAACATGGATCTGGGCAGCGTCCTGCGGAACGTGCACGAGTTCTATGCGCCCGTTGCCGAAGACCGCGGGCAGCGGTTCGACCTGGAACTCGGCCGACTGCCGCCGTTACGCGGCGATCCGCAGCTGTTGTTCGAGGCATTCGCCAATCTCGTCGGGAACGCGATCAAGTTCACGCCCGACGGCGGCACAGTGCGCCTCGTCGCATCCACCGGTGTCGATGGTGGCGCCCGCGTGGATATTGCCGATACCGGGCCCGGCATTCCGCCGGACGAACGCGAGGCCGTGTTTCGCCGCTTCTATCGCAGCGACGAGACACGGTCCAAGCCGGGGTGCGGCCTTGGCCTTGCCATCGTGAGTGCCATCGTGCGCTTGCACGGGTATTCGCTGTCGGTGGGCGGCAGCGACCGCGGCGCGGTGTTCACCGTCACCTGTCCCGCCAGCGCCTAAATAAATATTAACTACGCCGGCGGCGTGCCGCGGCGCAAAATTCGCGCCGACGCAAACACGCCTCGGAATCCGTCCCCCATGATTGGCATCGTCCGGATCGCGCTCACGCGGCCGTATACCTTCGTTGTCCTCGCATTGCTGATCCTCATCGTGGGCCCGCTTTCCGCGTTGCGCACGCCGACTGACATCTTCCCCGACATCAAGATTCCCGTGATCGCGGTGGTCTGGCAGTACAACGGCCTTCCCCCCGACCAGATGGCCGGCCGTGTGTCGTCGCCGTTCGAGCGCGTGCTCACCACGACGGTGAACGACATCGAGCACATCGAGGCCAACTCGATCCAGGGCTTCGGCATCGTCAAGATCTTCTTCCAGCCGACCGTGGACATCCGCACGGCGAACGCGCAGGTGACGGCAGTGGCGCAAACCCTGCTGAGGCAGTTGCCGCAGGGCACCACGCCGCCCCTGATCCTCAACTACAACGCCTCGACGGTGCCGATCATCCAGCTGGCGCTCTCGGGCAAGGGGCTCACCGAACAGAACCTAGCGGATCTCGGCCAGAACATCATCCGGCCGCAGCTGGTGTCCGTACCCGGCGCTTCCATCCCGTATCCCTTCGGTGGCAAGACGCGCCAGGTGCAGATCGACATCGATCCGCAGGCACTGCAGGCGCGGGGACTCTCCGCGCAGGACGTCGCCAATGCGCTGGCCGCGCAGAACCTCATCACGCCGGTGGGAACGCAGAAGATCGGCCGCTACGAATACACATTGCAGCTCAACAACTCGCCGTCGGACATCGACGAGCTGGGCAACCTGCCGGTCAAGGTGGCCAACGGTGCCACCGTATACATTCGCGACGTGGCGCAGGTGCGCGACGGCTCGCCGCCGCAGACCAACATCGTGCATGTGGACGGCAATCGTTCGGTGCTGATGACGGTGATGAAGAACGGCTCGGCGTCCACGCTGGCGATCATCGCCGGCATCAAGCAACGCGTCGCGGAGATGAAGGACGCGTTGCCGGAAGGCCTGACCATCTCGCCCATCGGCGATCAGTCGCTGTTCGTCAGCGCGGCCATCGAGGGCGTGGCCCGCGAAGGCGTGATCGCCGCGGCGCTCACCAGCCTGATGATCCTTCTCTTCCTTGGCAGCTGGCGCTCCACCGTCATCATCGCCACGTCGATTCCGCTGGCCATCCTTGGCTCGATCGCCGCGCTCTCCGCCATCGGCGAGACGATGAACATCATGACCCTGGGCGGACTGGCGCTCGCCGTCGGCATCCTGGTGGACGACGCCACGGTGACCATCGAGAACATCAACTGGCACCTGGAGCAGGGCAAGGATGTCGAAACGGCGATCCTCGACGGTGCGGCGCAGATCGTGACGCCCGCCTTCGTGTCGCTGCTGTGCATCTGCATCGTGTTCGTGCCGATGTTCTTCCTGGAGGGCGTGGCGCGGTTCCTCTTCGTGCCGATGGCCGAAGCGGTGATGTTCGCGATGATCGCGTCGTTCATCCTCTCGCGCACCTTGGTGCCGACGATGGCGAAGTACCTGTTGAAGCCGCACAGCCATGAAGACCCGCACGGAGAGCACGGTGCCGTCTCGCGCAATCCCTTCGTGCGTTTCCAGCGTGGCTTCGAGAAGCGCTTCGAGAGCATTCGCGCCAGCTACCACGTGCTCCTGGAGATGGCGCTGCTCCATCGCAAGGTGTTCACCATCGGATTCCTCGGCTTCGTGCTGCTGTCGTTCCTGCTGGTGCCCATGCTCGGCCGCAACTTCTTCCCGTCAGTGGACGGTGGCCAGATCCTCATGCACGTGCGAGCCCCGATCGGCACGCGCGTGGAAGAGACCGCCCGCCTGTTCGCCGAGGTGAACGAGGCCGTGCGCAAGGTCATTCCCAAGGAGGACCTCGGCACCGTGGTCGACAACATGGGCCAGCCGATCTCGGGCATCAACACGGCGTACAACAACACCGGCACCGTCGGATCGCAGGACGGCGACATCCAGATCGCGTTGAACGAAGGGCATGCGCCCACGGCCGACTACGTGCGCAAGTTGCGCGAGATATTGCCACGCCAGTTCCCGGGCGCCACGTTCTCCTTCCCGCCCGCGGACATCATCAGCCAGATCCTCAACTTCGGTTCGCCCGCGCCCATCGACCTGCAGATCCGTGGTCCGAACGTGTCCGCGAACTTCGCGTATGCCAAGCGCCTGCTGCGCGAGATTCGCCGGGTACCGGGCGTTGTGGATGCACGCATCCAGCAGTCGCAGGCGAACCCGGGCTTCAATGTCGACGTCGATCGCAGCCGCGCGCAGCAGGTTGGCATCACCGAGCGCGACGTGACCACCAGCCTTGGCGTGAATCTCGCCGGCTCCAGTCAGGTGGCGCCGACGTTCTGGTTGAATCCCAAGAACGGCGTGTCGTACCCGATCGTGATGCAGACACCGCAGTACCGCATCGACAGCCTGCCCGATCTGGAAAACGTGCCGATCAGTCCGAGCACGGGAACCGCGGGCGCGCAGATCCTCGGCGGCTTCGCCACGCTGTCGCGCACGGCCACCAGTTCCGTGGTGAGCCAGTACAACATCAATTCCATGGTGGAGATCTTCGCCACCACGCAGGATCGCGACCTCGGCGCGGTCGCGTCCGACATCCAGACGATCGTCGATGCGAACAGGAAGTTCCTGCCCAAGGCCTCCAGCACCGCGCTGCTGGGCCAGGTGCAGACGATGAACAGCGCTTTTTCCGGGCTCATCCTCGGCCTGCTGGGCGCGATCGTGCTCATCTATCTGCTGATCGTGGTCAACTTCCAGTCGTGGAGCGATCCCTTCGTGATCGTGACCGCGCTGCCGGCCGCCATCGCCGGCATCGTCTGGATGCTCTTCGCCACGCACACCACGCTCTCGGTCCCCGCACTCACCGGCGCCATCATGTGCATGGGCGTCGCCACGGCGAACTCGATCCTGGTGGTGAGCTTCTGTCGCGAGCGTCTTGCCGAGCACGGCGACGCGGCCAAGGCCGCGCTCGAAGGCGGCTTCGTGCGCTTCCGCCCCGTGCTGATGACCGCGCTGGCGATGATCATCGGCATGGCGCCCATGGCCCTGGGCCTCGGCGAAGGCGGCGAGCAGAACGCGCCGCTGGGCCGTGCCGTGATCGGCGGACTGATCTTCGCCACCACCGCCACGTTGTTCTTCGTGCCCATCGTCTTCAGCATCGTCCATGGCCGTCGCGGCCATCCGTCTTCCAACCCGGCGAACGTTTCCGGAGAGCCCGTCCATGTCGCCTGATAACCTGCACCAACCCCCGCCGCGTCGCCTTCGTCTCGCGGCGACCATCGCCGCCATCGTCGTCATCGCCATCGTCGTGGCCGGCGTGGCGACACGCGCCAACGACTCGCGCAAGCTGCGCGACTGGACCGACGCCCAGGCCGTGCCCACCGTCAACGTGGTGTCGCCGGAAAGCGGCCAGGGCGGTGGCGAGCTGGATCTTCCCGGTCGGCTCCAGGCCTATGCGCGCGCACCGATCTTCGCCCGTACGAGCGGATACCTGAAGTACTGGAAGGCCGACATCGGCCAGAAGGTGAAGGCCGGCGACCTGCTGGCCGAAATCGAGACGCCCGACTTGGATCAGCAACTGCTGCAGGCCAAGGCCGACCTGGCCAGCGCGCGTGCGAACGAGGCGTTGGCCCTCACCACGGCGAAGCGCTGGCAGGCGATGCGCGATTCGGACTCCGTGTCGCGCCAGGAAGTGGACGAGAAGACCGGCGACTATGAAGCGAAGCATGCGCTTGCGCAGGCGGCGCAGGCGAATCTCGAACGGATCCAGGCGTTGAAGGGATTCGCGAAGCTGGTCGCTCCGTTCGACGGCGTCGTCACCGCGCGCGAGACCGATGTCGGCGCATTGATCAACGCGGGCGGCGGCGGACAGGAGCTGTTCGTCGTGTCCGACGTGCACAAGCTGCGCATGTACGTGAACGTGCCGCAGAACTATGTACCGTCGATTCGCGACGGGGCCACCGTGAAACTCACGGTGCCGGAATACCCGGGCAAGACGTTCTCGGGCACGGTCGAAGCCACGTCCGCCGCGATCAACGCGGCCTCCGGCACCACCCTTGTGCAGGTCTCGGTCGACAACGCGGACGGCAAGCTGCTGCCCGGTGGATACGCCAGCGTGACCTTCGATCTTCCGGCCGATGCCGCACTGCTTCGTGTGCCGGCAAGCGCGCTCGTCTTCGATGACAAGGGCCTGCGCGTCGCCACCGTGGACGGACAGAACAAGGTGGCCTTCAAGGTGGTCACCATCGCGCGCGACTTTGGCAAGACGGTGCAGCTCGGATCGGGCATCGCCGCAGGCGATCGGCTCATCGAAAGCCCGCCCGATGGTCTCGCGGACGGCGATACGGTGCGCGTGAACGCGCCCAAGGCGGATGGCGACCATGCCAAGGCGTGACGCATTCCAAGGAGCCGTGCTTTGCATGCTTCTGGCCGGCGGTCTTTCCGCCTGCTCCCTGGCGCCGGCATACAAGACCCCCGACGTGCCGACGGCCGCGCAGTACGCCAATGCCGACACCCCTTGGACAGAGGCCAGGCCGGCGGATCAGCTGGATCGGAACGGCTGGTGGAAGCTGTACGGCGACGCGCGCCTCGACGACCTGCAGACGAGACTGGTGGCGAACAATGCCACGCTCGCGGCGGCACTGGCGCATTACGAGCAGTCCGAAGCCTTCACGCGGCAAGTGCGTTCCGGTCTGTTCCCCCAGGTTGGCCTGAACGCGAGCGGCCAGCGCAATCGCGAATCCGACACTCGGCCGCTGCGTGGCGCGACATCGCCGAGCAACTATAACGCCTACACCATCGGCGCCCAGCTCGACTACGAGGTGGACCTCTGGGGCCGCGTGCGCGACAGCGTGGTTGCCGGCAAGGCGGAGGAGGCGGCCTCCGCCGCCGACCTCGCCTCCGTGCAGTTGAGCCTGCAGGCGCAGCTGGCCGACGATTACCTTCAGCTCAATGGATTCGACCGGCAGATCAAGGTGCTGAACGAAAGCATCGATGCGTTCACGCGTGCGCTTTCGCTCACGCAGTCTCGCCACGAGGGGGGGATTGCGTCCGGCCTGGACGTCGCGCGCGCGCAAACGCAGCTTTCGAATGCGAAGTCGCAGCTCACCCAGGCCCAGGCGCAACGCGCCCTCGTGTTGCACGCTATCGCCGTGCTCGTCGGCGACTCCGCGTCGAACTTCTCGCTGGCCACCGACGACGGGCAGGTGAAGGTGCCCACCATCCCTCTGGCGGTGCCGTCGGCTATCCTGCAGCGCCGTCCGGACATCGCCGCCGCCGAACGGCGCACCGCCGCCGCCAACGCCCGCGTGGGCATCGCGCGGTCGGCGTTCTTTCCGCAGTTGACGCTCGACGCGCAAGGCGGCTGGCAGAGCGACCGCTGGGCAAGCATCGCGACGGCACCGAACCGCTTCTGGGCCATTGGCCCCACGGTACTGTTGAATGTCTTCGACGGCGGCCGCCGCAAGGCGGCCGTGGAACAGGCGAAAGCCGCCACCGACGAAGCGGGCGCGCAATACCGCTCCGTGGTGCTCGATGCCTTCGCGCAGGTGGAGGACAACCTCACCTTGCTGCGCGACCTCGGCACGGCACTGGTGGACCAGCGCGCCGCCGCCGAGGCGGCGCAACGCTCGGTGGACCTGTCGCTCAATCGCTATCGCGAAGGTGCGGTCGGATATCTCGACGTGGTACAGGCGCAGACGGCGGCCCTGGACGCGCGACGCAGCGTGATCGACCTCGAAACGAGGCAGTTGCGCGCAAGCGTACAGCTCGTTCGCGCACTGGGTGGCGGTTGGCACGCGTGAGTTTGCGGAATAACTGACGCAAGAAGGGGCCTTTCGGCCCCTTCGTCGTCATTGCTGCGCTGCCTGAAGGTTCAGAGCTTGGCGCCGATCAATGCCTCGAGCTTGCGCTGATCGGCGGCAAACTTGCGGATGCCATCGGCAAGCTTGTCCGTGGCCATCGCGTTCTCGTTGTGGCCCCAGCGGAACTTGGCTTCGTCGATCTTCGCCTGCGCCGGTTCGCGGCGGCCGCTATCTTTCAGCGCGATCGGCAGCGGTGCGTCCGTTTCGTCGAGCTGCTTCAGCAGTTCGGGCGAAATCGTGAGCCGGTCGCAACCGGCCAGCGCCTGGATCTGGCCGATATTGCGGAAGCTGGCGCCCATCACCACGGTTTCGAAGCCGTGCAGCTTGTACCAGTCGTAGATGCGGCGCACGGACTGCACGCCCGGATCTTCCTCGGGAGCGTACGTCTTCTTGTCGGTGTGCTCGACGTACCAGTCGAAGATGCGGCCGACGAACGGCGAGATCAGGAACACGCCGGCCTCGGCACAGGCGACGGCCTGTTCGAAGCTGAAGAGCAGCGTGAGGTTGCAGTTGATGCCTTCCTTCTGCAGTTGCTCCGCCGCGCGGATGCCTTCCCACGTGGAAGCCAGCTTGATGAGGATGCGCTCGCGCTTGATACCGATGTCTTCATAGAAACCGACGAGGCGGCGCGCCTTCTCGATCGAGGCATGGGTGTCGAACGAAAGCCGGGCGTCGACCTCGGTGGACACGCGGCCGGGAACGATCTTGAGGATCTCGCGGCCGATCAATACGGAAAGACGGTCGCTCGCGTCGGTGAGCTGGCTGTCGCGGCTGTTGCTCTGCGACTTCGCCCAGTCCACGGCCTCAGTGATGTAGCCGGCGTACTCGGGAATGCCGGCGGCCTTCAGGAGCAGCGACGGGTTGGTGGTCGCGTCCTCCGGCTTGTACTTCTGCATGGCGGCGATGTCGCCCGTGTCGGCGACGACGGTGGTGAACTTGCGAAGCTGCTCGAGTTGGCTGGTCACGTTGGGGGTTCCGTTACCTGGTAAGAGGTCTATTGTCGCGCCGAACGCGGAGCAAATGTAGGCATCCATACGTTTCGGTTCAGAGATATCCAACAGGTGTGAGCAAGATGCATCCGATTCAACCGTCGTGGCATCGGTCAGTACAGGTCGATCGGGTCCACGTCGAGCGACCAGCGCACCTTGCGCGCGGCCGGCAGCCCGGCGAGCGCCTGTCGCCATGCGCGCAGGAAGGCATGCAGGCGCGCCCGCGTGCCGGCTTCCACCAGCAACTGGCCTCGATGGCGGCCCGCGCGAAGCGGCATGGGCGCCGGCATGGGCCCTGCCACGCGCAGGTCGCCCGGATCGCCGATGGCCCTGTGCGCCTCTGAGAGGAACGCGTCCACCTCGGCACGCCCCAGCGCATCCGCGCGCAGCAGCACCTGGTGGGAATATGGGGGCAGGTCGAGGAGACGGCGTTCTTCGAGCAGGCCCTCGGCCACGGCGGGATAACCGCCGCGAAGGAGGGCGTGCAGCATCGCGTGGTCGGGGTGGTGTGTCTGGAGGAGCACGCTTCCGGGCTTGCTGGCCCGTCCAGCCCTGCCGGCCACCTGGACCACCAGCTGGGCCAGTCGTTCGCCCGCGCGGAAATCCACGCTGTGCAGGCCCTCGTCCACCCCCACGATGGCGACCAGCGTGAGGTTCGGCAGATCATGACCCTTGGCGAGCATCTGGGTACCGACCAGGATCGCCGGTTTGTCCTCGCGCAGGCCGTCGAGGATGTCGCCGAAGGCGTCGCGCCGCCGTGTGGTCTCGCGGTCGATGCGGACGACGGGAACCTCCGGGAAGCGCTCCACAAGCGCCTCTTCCAGGCGCTCCGTGCCCTGGCCCTGGGGGCTGAGGTTCGCCGAGCCGCAGGCGGGGCAGGCGGACGGCACCGGCATCGTGTTGTCGCAGTGGTGGCAGACCAGCCTGCGTCGGCCTGCATGCAGGGTCATGGGCCGTTCGCAGCGTGGGCAGTCCGCGTGCCAGCCGCAGTCGTGGCACAGCAGCACGGGGGCGTATCCGCGGCGATTGCGGAAGACGAGCGCCTGTTCGCCGCGTTCGACGCAAGCGGCAACGGCGTGCACGAGCGTGGGCGACAAGCCGTGGTCGAGCCGTTGCGCGCGCATGTCGACGATCTGGACCCGGGTGGGCTGCGAGGCACCGGGGCGCGCTCGCAGTACCAGCCGCGTGTAGCGGCCGGCCTGCACGTTGGCCAGCGTCTCCAGCGACGGTGTCGCCGAACCCAGCACCACAGGCACGCCCAACGTGCGCGCCCTGAACACGGCGAGGTCCCGCGCGTGGTAACGGAATCCTTCCTGCTGTTTGTAGGACGGGTCGTGCTCCTCGTCCACGACGATGAGACCCGCGTGGGGGAGTGGGGTGAACACCGCGGAGCGTGTTCCCAGGACGACGCGCGCGCTGCCGTCGCGTGCCCTGAGCCATGCCCGTGCGCGTTCGCCTTCGGCAAGGTTCGAGTGCAGTACCTCGACGGCCACGCCCAGGCGTTCGCGAAGCCGGCGGACCGTCTGCGGCGCGAGGCCGATCTCCGGCACCAGCAGCAGCGTTTGCCGCCCTTCGGCCAGGGCCCTTTCGATCAGGGCGAGGTAGACCTCGGTCTTGCCGCTGCCGGTGACGCCGTCCAGGAGGTAGGGACGGAACGCACCGAAGCCTTCGCCGATGGCGGCGACGGCAGCGGACTGCTCGTCGCTCAGGGCGGGGCCGGGGGCCGAAGGCGCGGGCAGGGTGGCTCCCTCGAACTCGATCCGCTCGACCAGGCCGCCTTCGAGCAGCCGGCGGGCAGCCGTGCGCCAACCGGGCAAGGCAGCCGTCAGGTCGTCGGCGGCCCGCGGCCCATGACGAAGTGCGTCGAGGAGCGCGGCGGAGCCGCCCTTGCGGCTTCCTGCGTCGAGCGCCGAGCGCCCCTGGACGGTGAGTGCCCAGGCTTCGATCCCCGTCGCGGGCAACGGCCGGGGCTCGCGCAAGGCCAGCGGCAGCGCGTTGGCGAAGGCCTCCCCTGGCGCGCCCGCCCAGTAGTCGGCGGCCCAGGCAAGGGTCGCCATCAGCTCGTCGTCGAGAAGGGGGAAGGGGTCGAGGACCTCGGCGATCCGTTTGAGGCGCGTCGCGCCCACGGCGGCCTCGGCGGTCGGGTCGATCACCACGCCCACCATTTCCCCGCGTCCGAAGGGCACCCGCACGCGCGCGCCCGTTCGCGCCTCGCCGTCCAGAGGCGGCAGGTAGTCGAAAAGGGTCGGCAAGGGCACCGGAAGGGCGACGCGGACGACGGCGTTCATGCGGAGCCTAGTTTATAGGGAGATGCCGATTTCGCTGGTCAATCATTGACCACTGCCACATGGGTTTGCCTGCAAGTGACGTGTACGGAGGGAGGAAGAAGCTGTAAGTGCCCGCGCCGCGACCGCTTTCCGTGTTATCCACAAGCGCTGTGGATAACTCTGTGGATGAGCCTCGGATGGGGGGCATCCAAGGCGCATGGTTGGGCCGTTCCGGTTAGCTTGGGTACATTTTAACCAAGCTGAAATGTACCATGATTTCAATCACTTGCGAATGGGTCGCAGAGGGCCGTCACCGGCTCTGCATTTTGTCTTGACAAACGCGAAGGGGCCCCGTCGCCTGTGCACAACCGCCCGCCGTTAGGAAAAAATCCTAGTGCGCCGCGCCAATCAGGGCTGCGACCGACAGGGCGAAAAGCAGCAGCCAGAAATAGACGCTGCCTATCAGCCAGTATTTCAGGAGGGTCATGGGCCAGCCCTGGCGATACACCCTCTTCTGCATGATCAGCAGGTAGACAGGCATCCACACCCACATGGCCGCCTGCACCAGCCCGATCGCCTTGCCCGCCAGTGCCACGTGGGGCTCGATCGCATGCTTCGCGAAGCCCAGCAGCATCAGCCCGAGCAGTGAGATGAAAAGGAAAGCGTGACTGTGCAGGGCGACGATCACGTGCTCCATGTAAAGGCGGCGCTTGAAGACATAGAACAGCTTCAGGATGAGCGCGAACACCGGGATCATCACCAGCAGCGTCTGCGGCAGCACCGAGAAGAATCCCTCGATGATGCGGCGGATCGCCTCGCTCTTGCCGGGACCGCCATCCATTACCTGGGCGATGTTGGCCTTGAAATGCGCGATGCCCAGGGCCAGGCGCCGTGTCATCACGTCCGGTAGCCAGGCGATGTCGACAACGGTTGGCCGCGAGAACCAGCTGTCCTTGTCCGCCTCGCGTGGCGCGAGGCCCGTTTCCGCGTTGGTGCCCGGAGCGATGGGCTCGGCCTTCAGTTCGGCCAGACGACGGTTCGCGGCGTCGCGCACCACCTGCTGGGTCAAGCCGATGGCGGCCTTGGCGGCGTCGGGCACGTCGGGCGCCGCCTTGGACGCTTCCAGTTCCTCCATCTGTCCCTGGTAGATCTTGCGCACCTCGTCGGCGGTGTCCGCCGCGTGCAGCGCCGCGACGTCGTCTTTCGCCGGCTTGGTACCGTAGAGGCCTTCGTCCAGGTGCGTGTCGCTGACCGCCAGGTGCATGAAGAAGAAAGCGAGCAGGCAGAAGACGAACATCAGCCGGAAAGGAGCGATGTAGCGCACCCGGCGGCCGGCGAAGTATTCCAGCGTTAGGAAGCCGGGCTTGGTGTACAGCGGCGGCAGGGTATGGACGATGCGTTCGTCCATGTGGAAGAAGAGGTCGCCGGCGTCCTCCAGCATGTGCGACACCGGCTTGATCACGCTCCGGATCGACTGGCCGCAGGCATGGCAGAACTCGCCCTGCAGCGCTTCGCCACAGTTGGCGCAAAGCAGGCCTGGCGACGGCGTGAGTTGATTCATCGCTTCTTCCCCCCGAGATTTTCCCCTTTCGGCTGCGGATGATGGCACGGCAACCGCTACAATGGGCGGCCATCCTTCGACTGCAGTCCCATGAGCATCGACCGCGCCCGCGCGCGCCGGGAGATCGGCGCCACCGTACGGCTGGCCCTGCCGATGATCGTCGCGCAACTTTCCGCCATCGGTACCAACGTGGTCGACGCGGTGCTCGCAGGACACCAGGCCGCGCACACGCAGGCATCGGTCGTGACCGGCGCCAGCATCTGGGTGCTCGCCATCGTCACCGGTATCGGCACGATGATGGCCGTACCCCCCACCGTGGCGCAGCTGGACGGCGCGGGCCGCCGCGGCGAAGTGGGGCCGGTGTTCCACCAGGCCCTGTACATCGCGTGGGTGCTGGGTGTGCTGCTCGGTATCGGCGTGTGGCATGCCTCGCCCCTGATGGTGCTTTTCGGCGTGGTGGAATCGATGCGCCCCGACGTGGAGGCATTCCTGCACGCCATCTGCTTCGCGGCCCCCGCGCTCACCACGTATTTCGCGTTGCGCGGCCTGTCCGAAGGCCTCTCGATGCCGCGGCCGTCCATGTACTTCAGCTTTGGCGGACTCGTTCTGCTGGCGCCGCTGGGCTACGTGCTGATGTACGGAAAGCTCGGCTTCCCTGTCATGGGCGCGCGGGGCAGCGGCATCGCCACGGCGGTGGTGCTCTGGGCGGAAATGCTCGGTTTCGCCACCTACGTGCTGAAGCACCGCAACTATCGTGACCTGAACCTGCGCGGACGCCTGGCGAAGCCCGATCTGCGCCAGATCGGCCCGTTGCTGCACATCGGCCTGCCGATGGCGGTCACCCTGCTCATGGAAGCGGGACTCTTCGTCGCCGTGGCGCTGCTGATCGGCCGCCTCGGGGAAACGGTCACGGCGGGTCACCACGTGGCGCTGAACGTGGCGTCCGTCGCCTTCATGATCCCGCTGGGCCTGTCGATGGCGATCACCGTGCGCGTGGGCAACGCGGCGGGACGGCGCGACGTCGCGGGCGTGCGCTATGCGGGCCTTTCCGGCATCGCGCTGGTGCTCGTCACGCAGTTCGTCTCATCCGGCGTCATGCTGGCCTTCCCGGGATCGATCGCGCGCCTCTACACGAGCGATGCCGGTGTCATCGCGATGGCGTCGCAACTGCTCGTGCTGGCTGGCTTCTTCCAGTTCTCCGACGGCATCCAGGTGGCGTCGAACGGCGCGTTGCGGGGGCTCAAGGACACCCGCGTGCCGATGGGCATCACCCTGTTCGCCTACTGGGTGGTGGGCATGCCGGTCGGCTGGTGGCTGGCGTTCCACCGGGACATGGGGGCGCGGGGCATGTGGATGGGCCTGATCGCCGGGCTCAGCATGGCCGCCATCCTCCTTTTCGCGAGATTCTGGCGCAGCAGTGCGAAAGGCGCCTGGCAGAACGATCCCGACACCGCGGCGCCCATGCCATTCCACACGTGATACCAACGGTCCGACGGGTTACGCTGCACACAATCCCGAAGGAACCACTTAGATGTCGGATCGTTACGACGCCGTGCCGCCGCCCCTGCCACATCGTCCGCAACCCGTTCCCCCGCCGCGCCGGCGGGGCGGCTTCGGCCGCTTCATGCTGGGCCTCGGTCGCGGTCTGAACATCACCCGGCTGGTGATCATCAACGCGATCTTCTTCGGTCTTCTCGCTGTTTTCCTGCTGCTCCTGTTCCTCGGCGGCCGGGCCGGCCAGGTGGACGACCGCACGGTGCTGGTGCTGGCCCCGGAGGGCGCGCTGGTGGAGCAGTACAGCGCCGACCCGCTGTCGCGCGCCATCGGCCGCATGACGGGCGACGGCGTGCAGCAGGTGCAGGTGCGCGACCTCGTCCGCGCCATCGACAGCGCGGCCACGGACGACCGCATCAGCCGCATCGTGCTGCGCCCCGACAAGCTGCAGGCCGGCGGCTTCGCGGCACTGCGCGAAGTCGGTGCGGCGCTCGACCGCTTCCGCAAGGCCGGCAAGCCCGTGCTCGTCTGGGCCGCCAGTCTCGAGCAGGGCCAGTACTACCTGGCCGCGCATGCCGACAAGATCTACATCGATCCCCAGGGCGGCGTCATGGCCGTGGGCCTCGCCAACTACCGTCTGTTCTACAAGGACATGCTCGACCGGCTCGGCGTGCAGGTGCACCTGTTTCGCGTAGGCCAGTTCAAGAGCGCGGCGGAGCCGTTCATCCTCGACCATGCCTCGCCCGAATCGAAGGAAGCCGACACGTACTGGCTGGGCGGCCTGTGGGGCACCTGGATCGACGAAGTGGCACGCATGCGCCATCTCGACCCCGCCGCCTTGCGCGCCGACATCGACGGTCTGGCCGAACGCGTGCGCGATGCGAAGGGCAGCCTCGCCCAGCTCGCGGTCGACGAGAAGCTCGCAGACGGCATCGCTACCGAGCAGCAGTTCGTGAAGATGCTTCGCGACGAGGGCGTGCCCGCTGGGAAGAAAGACCAGGGCTTCCGCCAGGTCGACCTGGCGTCGTACGTCGCCACGCAAGGCCTTTCCACCGTCGACGTGCTGCAGACGGGGCCGGGCGTCGCCGTCGTGGTGGCCGAGGGCGAGATCGCGGGAGGCAAGCAGGCGCAGGGCCGCATCGGCGGCGAATCCACGGCCGCCCTCATCCACGCCGTGCGCCTGGATCGGCGCACGAAGGCACTGGTACTCCGCGTGAACTCGCCGGGCGGCGAGGTCTACGCCGCCGAGCAGATCCGCCGCGAGGTGGAGCTCACCCGCGAGGCCGGCATTCCCGTGGTGGTATCGATGGGCGACGTGGCCGCGAGCGGCGGCTACTGGATCTCGATGAACGCCAACCGGATCTATGCCGAGCCCAACACCATCACCGGGTCGATCGGCATCTTCGGCATGTTCTTCACCGTGCCCGACACTCTCGCCAAGATCGGCGTGAAGAGCGACGGCGTGTCGACGAGCCCCCTGGCGGGCGCATTCGACATGACCCGGCCGCTCGATCCGAACGTGGGGGTGCTGATCCAGAGCATCATCGACAAGGGATACCGCGACTTCGTCGGCAATGTGGCGAAGGCGCGCGGCAAGGACTTCGCGGCCATCGACGCCATCGCGCAGGGCCGCGTGTGGACGGGCCAGCAGGCCCTGGATCGCGGCCTCGTCGACCGCCTCGGCAGTCTCGACGACGCGATCCGCGACGCGGCGGAACAGGCGGGGCTGGGCAAGAGCTTCAACGTACGGTACGCGGAGAAACCCATGGGCGCGTTCGAGCGCTTCCTCACCAGCATCGGCGACAGTTCCGAAGCGCGGGTGGCGATGTCGTGGGGCCTGCGCCTGCCGTCGTGGGTGGCCGAGCTGCCGAAGCTGGCGCCGGAGTGGTCGCTGTTCCGCAATGCCGAAGCGGGCAAGCCGCACGTGTACGCCTACTGCTTCTGCTCGCCTCGCTGAGCGCGGCCCCGAGAGCCGCCACGGCGGCTCGTTCGGGTCACTGCGTCTGGGCGTCGATATCCTTCGCCTGGGCCTTGGCTTGGTCGTCGACGGTCTTCTGCACGTCCTGCGCCTTCTTCTTCTGCGCCTCCAGCGAATCCCAGGGCGTCTCGGCCCTGGCCTGCGGCGTTGGCGGCTCGTGCGGCTGCGGCGGTTTCGAGCAGGCGGCGCAAGCGCCGATCAGAACAAGCAGCGGAAGGTAGCGGGCCATGTCGTGTCCTCCGGTATCGGGGCCGAGTCTGGTCCGGATGACGGTCCCGTGCAATCGGCGCGGACACATCCGACGTTCGATCCCTTACGATCGGCATAACGCACGGAGATGACACATGCACCCACGACTCGCCAGTTGGCGCCTCGACGGCCGTACCGCCCTCGTCACCGGGGCAAGCAAGGGCATCGGTTATGCGTGCGCGCGCGAACTGGCGGCTCTCGGTGCCGATGTCCTTCTCGTCGCGCGCGACGAACTGGCCTTGCAGGAGGTGCGCGACGAGCTCGCCGACGAATGCCCGGATGTCGAAGTGCTGGGCATGGCTGCCGACCTTTCCGATCACGAAGACTGCCTCGCCGTGTTCGACTGGGTGGCCGACCTGGGCGCGAACCTTTCCATTCTCGTGAACAACGTAGGCGGCAACTCGCCAAAGGCCACGCTCGACTATTCGGAAGACGAGTACCGGAGCCTGTTCGAGCTCAACGTGTTCTCCGCATACGAGATGAGCCGGGCGGCGTATCCGCACCTCGTGCAGCATGCGAACGCGGCCATCGTGAACGTGGGCTCGGTGTCGGGCATCGTGCACGTGCGCACCGGCTCGCCCTATGGCATGACCAAGGCCGCCTTGCACCAGATGACCCGCAACCTCGCCTGCGAATGGGCCGAGGACGGCATCCGCGTGAATGCCGTGGCGCCCTGGTACATCCGCACGCAGCGCAGCGAACCCGCGCTGGCCGATGCGGAATACCTGGAGGAAGTGCTCGACCGGACGCCGATGGGGCGCATAGGCGAGCCCGAGGAAGTCGCGGGTGCCGTGGCTTTCCTGTGCCTGCCGGCCGCGAGCTACGTGACGGGCGAGATTATCGCCGTGGACGGCGGATTCCTGCGCTACGGCTTCTGACGTTAGAATCGGGAGTTCCCCCGAGGAACTCCCATGCACATCGGTATCGATTTCGGCACGAGCTACACGGCCGCGGCGACCTTCGTCGACGGTGAGCTGACCCACGTCACCTTCGGCGACGCGAAGCAGTTCCGTACCGCCGTGTTCTTCCCCGAAGTGGTGCCCGACCCGACGAAACGCCGCGCGGCGGACACGGCGGCAGCGACCGTGGAAAGTTTCGAGGACGCCCTGTTCGGCGACGAGGCCGTCGCTGCCTATCTCGAATACGGCGACGGCAATCTGATCGAATCGCCGAAGTCGATGCTCGGATTCCGCATGGATGCGCAGGTACGCCGGGTGATCGTGCATATCGCCACCTACGTGCTCGAGCACATCCGCCTTGCCGCCAGTCGGCAGCTTGGCGAAAACGTGCGCACGGCGGTGATCGGCCGCCCCGTGCATTTCCGCAGTTCGATGGGCGAGAAGGGTTCCGAGCAGGCGGTGGAGATCATTCGCGAAGCGGCCGCCGTGGCGGGCTTCGACAGTGTCTCCTTCCTCGAAGAGCCCGCCGCGGCGGCGATGCACTACCACAAGCGCCTTTCGCATCGGCAGACCGCGCTCATCGTCGATATCGGCGGCGGTACCACCGACGTGGCCTTCGCCGAGCTGGGTGGCGACGAATTGCCGAGGATCGTGCGTACGTGGGGCCTGGCCAAGGGCGGTACCGACCTCGACGTGAACCTGAGCATGCGTGCCTTCATGCCGGAACTCGGCAACAACGTCACCCGTGTGCCGGTGCATCACTTCGTGGAAGCGGCAAGCGTGCACAACCTGCCCAAGCAGCGCGAGTTCCGCCGCCAGGACTATCGCTTCGTGGACGAGCCGTGGCGGTCCCGCCTGCAGGCGCTGCAACAGCCCGGTGCCACCACCCGCCTCAACCAGACGGCGGAACGCAGCAAGATCGCGCTGAGCAGTCGCGACCGGACCGAAGCGGATCTCGGCTTTCTCGACCCCGGACTGGGCGTGAGCATCGTGCGCGACGACATGAACGAGGCGGCCGAGCCCTTCGTCGAACGCATGCAGCGCCTGCTCGCCGAAGTGCGCGAGGAATGGCCGTCCGTGCCCGCCAGTATCTTTCTCACCGGTGGCACCTCGCGCTCGCCCATCGTGAAGGAGGCCGTCCGCCGGAGTTTCCCGGACATCCCGATGGTGGAAGGCGATCCCTCGCTGGGCGTGGTGTCGGGCCTCGCCGTTGCCGCGACGGAACGGGACGCCACCTCGGCCTGAGGCGTGGCGCCGGCGTTCAGTCGCAGCCTTGTAGCTGCTGGCGCAACTGCGCGTCCTTCGCTTCCAGCGGACCGCGTTCGCTCTTGAAGGCCTGGCGGATCGCGCGCTGGTTCGACTCCGCCTCGTCGCGCAGCGCGCCGCAGGCCTCGGCCGGCGACAGCTGCCGGCATTGGTCCTGTACCCATACGTAGTTGCTGGTGGCCACCGCGGCGGCATTGCCCTTGCCGCGGTTCAGTTCGGGCGCCGAGGCGATGGCCGCGCCGCGGCTTCCGTAGGTATCGGCGAGCGGCTGACTGACCGCACCCAACACACCCAGAGGCGCCATGTACGGCTGCGGTTCGCCATCGCGACTGGTGTATGGCTTGCCATCGGTGGCACGGATGCAGCCGAACAAGGTTGGCGGCGGCGTGAAAGCGCGGGCCGCGACCGGTGCGGCAGCGGGGCGTTCTTCGGCGGGCGGCGGCGGACGCGGAGCGGGTGATTCCGCCGGGGGAGCCGGGTCCGCCAACCGGATGGCTTGCTGCCGCTGGTCCCGCGCGCAGGGCGTTTGCTGGTAGATCGTGCGACCGCCGGCCTCGCACTTGTAGACGGTTTCGCCTGACGCGCCAGCGGTCGCGGCCAGCGCGATCGCGACCGCCGCGCCGCGCATCGCGCGCACGTTCAGAACTCCGCCACGTGGTCTTCGGAGGCCAACCCCAGCGTCATGGCGCCTTCCCCCACGTTCACCATGCCGGTGATACCCATGGGGCTTTCCAGTATCTGCACGCCCGCGTCTTCACAGGTGCGAACAAGCCGGCTGTAACCTGGAAGGTCGCGCATCTCGTCGAGGTCACCCCCGTAGCTCAGCGACAGCGAGGGCACCATCAGGCCCGCCTGCACGCGCTTCGCCGCGTACTCGAACAAGGCCAGAGCCCCCTGTTCGAAGCCACGGATCTTGCCGACCGGCCCCGTTTCGCCACGATGGGCGCGGAGGATGGGCTTGATGTCGAGCGCGGTGCCGAGCATCGAACTCAGGAAGCTGACGCTACGGTCGCCCTTGCTGCGGGCGCGAGACCGCAGATAGTTGAGGTCGCGCGGGAGCATGTAACCGTACGAGCAGTCGGCCACCTGCGCCGCCCGCTCGCGCACTTCGGCCGGCGATTTGCCCGCCTGGATCATGCGCACGGTTTCCGCAATGGCGGGGCCCGCGCCGGCGAAAATGTTCCGTGTGTCCACCACGCGCATCAGGAAGGGGCCGGAGCGCCCCACGGCCTCGCGCACGGGGCGGTAGTTCTTGAGGATGGCGAAGCTGGCCTTGATCACGTTGTCGTGAATGGGGCTGCGCGTGGCCATGATGGTGAGGCATACCACGCAGTCGTATTCCTTCACCAGGCGGTCGAGGAAGAGGGACTGCACGTCCTCCACCGAACTGGCCTCGGTTTCGGCCGAATGGCTCCGGCTGCCCAGCTTCCGGTCACGGAAGCGCTGGATCTCGGCCGGATCGCGGTCGTCCTTGAAGCGTTCGTCATCGACCTTTACCGCGATGGGCATCACCGCGATGTCGTTCCGTTCCAGAAAGTCCTGCGGCACGTCGCAGGCCGCATCGATCGCCACGCCGATCCGCATCGGCCACTCCCGCTCGAACCCCCCTGGGTTCCTTGAGGCCGATGCTACACTCGCAGAAATGAATTTGGCACTCCGCCGGCGTGGCGTCGCCGGTAACCGTGCCGTCGGCTTGAAGTCCACGACGGCGCATGCGCATCCGGATTCGACATGAAAACCAAGAACGAGATCGTCTCCAACTGGCTGCCCCGCTACACGGGCACACCCCTGGAGGCCTTCGGCCAGCACATACTGCTGACCAACTTCGGTCACTACGTGGACCGCTTCGCACATGAACACGGCGTGGAGGTGCGCGGCCGAGACCGGCCCATGCCCAACGCCACGGCCGACGGCATCACCCTGATCAACTTCGGCATGGGCAGCCCCAACGCCGCCACGATCATGGACCTCCTGAGCGTGATCGAACCCCAGGCCGTACTGTTCCTCGGCAAGTGCGGTGGCCTCAAGAAGAAGAACGCCATCGGCGACCTCGTTCTTCCGATCGCCGCCATCCGTGGGGAGGGCACGTCCAACGACTACCTGCTTCCCGAGGTGCCGGCGCTGCCCGCATTCCAGTTGCAGCGTGCCGTCTCCACCATGATCCGCGACCTCGGCCACGACTACTGGACCGGCACCGTCTACACGACCAACCGCCGCGTGTGGGAACACGACGACGCCTTCAAGGAATACCTGCGCCGCACGCGCAGCATGGCGATCGACATGGAGACCGCGACGATCTTCGCCGCGGGCTTCGCCAATCACATCCCCTGCGGGGCACTGCTGCTCGTCTCCGACCAGCCGATGATCCCTGAAGGCGTGAAAACCGAGACGAGCGACGCCGCCGTCACGGCCAACTTCGTCGAGCGGCACATCAAGGTCGGCGTGGAAGCGTTGAAGCTGGTACGCCGCCACGGTCGCAGCGTGAAGCACCTGCGCTTCGAGGACGACGGCGAATAGGCCAGGAAACCTGGCTCCGTTCCCGACGACATACAAGTACTCAGTCCTTTGTGTGGGAGCCAGCTACGCCGGCGATCCCGCGGTAGCGGGCAAGCTTGCCGCAGGCACCCATCGCCGCTGAAGCGGCTCCCACAGGAGTGCGGCGCGCCGGTATCGCAGCGCCCCCACGTACCGTCGTGCCTGCGAAAGCAGGCACCCAGCGCCTCGGTCTACGACGATGCGAAAGCAAACCATCGTTGAGCTCTCCCAACAAGAACCTGCACCGTCGGCTACTGGCTCTCAGGCAACGGCACAGGCGCCGATGCGAGGCCGAAGGCGAGCCCACCCTACGAAGCGAAAGCCATAAGCATCAAACAGCGAAGCCGCAATCCCGGAAATGCGCGACAGAAAAACAAAAAAGGCCGCTCCCTCCGGAGCGGCCAATCTGGGGAGTGTTGCCACTTTCTTGTTATGGATCAGAGCGTGAAGTCGTACCGTGCGCCGAGGCGGACGTAGCGCGGATCCTGGAACGAGCGGGCGCGCAGGTAGTTGGGGTTCGGCAGTCCGGCGGCCGTTTCGCCGGTCTCGTAGTACTGCGTCACGCGCTGCTTGCCGAGGGCGTTGAACACGTCGGCCGACAGCGTGAGCTTGTGGTCCGCGAAGGCGGGCTTCCAGGCGGCGCTGAGGTCGAGCGTGTACGTCCACGGCGTGCGGCCGCGGGAGCCGCGCGGCGAAGGCTGCCCGTTACACCAGAAGTAGTTGTTCTGGTAGTTGTACGGATCTCCGCCGGCGGATTCCGGACGAACGCCGAGGCAGCTGACCGGGTAACCCGAGGCGATGCGCGTCACCGTGGAGAACTGCCATTCGTCGGTCGGTGCGTACGTGCCGTAGATGCGCAGCTGGTGCTTCTGGTCGTTCGGCAGGTCGCCGTTCGTGTTCTCCATGATGGCCGGGAAGTCCCAGCTCTCCGTCGTGGAAACATCGGCCTGCACGATGTTGGAATCGAGCTGGCCTTCGGAGTTGCCGTAGCTGCGCGAGTACGTGTAATCGATCTTGCCGTACCACTTGTCGCTGAACTGGTGCTCGGCGTAGAGGTCGAGCATGTAGTACGAGCGCTTCGGCTTCGGCTCGCCGATGTCCTTGGCGGAAAGCGGCACGCTGAGATACTGGCCATCCGCGGGTGACAGCGTGAACGTGTTGGCGCGGCCCGGGTTGTACAGCCAGCAGCCCGTGCTTCGCGCGATGCCGGCGGCCACTTCGTCGCTGAGACCGTTGCGGTCGCCCCATGCCTGCAGCGGTGCCGAATCGCAGGTGTCGTCGATCAGGCTGCGCAGGCGGCGGTACATCGCCTTGGCGCCGACCGTCCAGTTGTCGCCGAGCTGCTTGTCGAAGCCGAAGATGTACTCGTCCTGGTAGTAGGAGTGCAGCTGCTGGGCCGAGACGGTCTTCGCATCCGGCGGCACGCCGTTGGCACCGTTGTTGTAGTAGGTGGCGGACCACGGCCCGGTGCCGAGCCCGGTAGGTATGCCGCTGACCGGGTCGATGCCCGTGAAGCTGTAGAACTGCGAAGGATAGGTGGACGGGCCGGCGCCGCGCACGGCCACCGAGGTCGGCAGGCCGAGGTGATAGCGGCCCGCATTGGCGTAGATCTTCAGCGAACTGTCGCCATAGACGTCCCACGAGGCACCCAGGCGCGGATCGAGCTGGTGGCGCGAGCTTGCATAGGCCTCCCCGGAGCCGTTGTAGTTGGTGAACTGCTCGTTGCGCAGGCCGATGTATGCGTGCCAGCGGTCGGAGATCTGCCAGTTGTCTTCCACGAACTGCGAGCGCTGGTTCGTGCGCGCCGAGGTGCCGGTGGTGAGTGCGGTGGACTCGACGTAATAGCCGTTCGGGAAGTCGGCCGGGTTGTAGAGGTTGGGATCGAGGCCGAGGTTGCTCAGGCGGTTGCGGATCGACTTGCCGTCGCCCACGTCGGCGTAAATGTAACCCGTGCCGCCCACGGGCACCGAGCCCCAGGTAGCGCGGAGTACATAGTTGTCCACGCCCGCACGCAGGTCGTGGTCGCCGATGCGGTATTCGATATTCGCGCTCCAGCCGTTCGTGCGATCTTTCGAGCCCGGCAGCAGGAACGAGGTGGCGCCTACCGTGCACCCGGTCTGCGGGTTGGCGGCGAACTCCACTCGGTTGTCGGTGATGCCCGGGCAGGTGCTCCCGGATGCGGAGCTGATCGTCTGCTGGTGATTGGAGCTGGACTTGCCGTACATCGCGTTGATGGTGAGATCGTCGGTGATGTAACCGGTGTAGTGCCCGATGTACATGTTGCCGCCCGGCGTGGCGTTGGTCTGCGTGCCGTTGTAGTTCTTGGTGTAAGTGTGGCCGAGGTAATCGCCGCGGCCCGTCGCGTAGTCGTAGCCGAAGATGGAGGCGTCGGTGGTTTCGGTGTCGCCGATCCCGGTGAACTCGAGGATGTTGTTGTCGGTGATGTTCCAGTCGATCTTGCCGAGCCAGCGCGTGGTCTTGTTCGAGTCGCGTTCGTCGTCGCTGACCGTGCTGGGTCCGGTGTAGTTGCCGGTCTGATGGATCCAGTCGGCGGCCGCGAAGATGAACAGCTTGTCCTTGATCAGGGCGCCGCCGAGCGAGCCGGAATACTGGAGGTTTTCCTGGTCGCGCAGGGTGTAGGGGTTGCCACGCTGATAGAGCGTGCCATTAGTGAGGCGGATGTCTTTCGGCTGCTGCGCCAGGCCGCTGGGCGAGAACAACACCTGCACGTCACCCTTCCACTCGTTGGAGCCGCGTTTGGACACCACGTTGATCACGCCGCCGGTGGAGCGGCCGTATTCCGCGCCATAGCCACCGATGAGCACCTGCTCCTGGTCGATCGCATCGTAGGGAAGCTGGCGCGAACTCACGCCCGTCAGCGGGTTGGTTGCCTGAAATCCGTTGATGTAATACGCGTTCTCAGACGCCGACGAGCCGCCGAACGACAACGCATTGCCATAGCCGCGCGCGGCGGGCGTGGTGCCCGGCGCGAGCAACGCCACGGAACTGATCGACGTACGCGCGATGGGCAGCTTCGACAGCTGGTCGGCCGTGAGCACCGTGCGCGAGTCGACGGAGCTCACGTCGATGCTGGGCAGGCTGTTCGCCGTGACCTGCACGCTGCCCAGGGTGGTGGCGTCCGCCGAGGTGGTCGCGAACGACACGTCCGTGCCCTGGCTGATGGACGTCTGCACGCCCTTGTGCGAATCGACCACGGCACCGTTGTGCATCAGCGAGACGTCGTAGCTGCCGATCGGGAGCGAGTTGGCACGGTAGCGGCCGCCCGCGTCCACGGTGATGTCGCGGCGGAGGCCGGTGGCGGTGTTTTCGATGTGGACGACGTCGCCGGGCGTGGCCGAGCCGAAGATGGAACCGGTGGCGTTGCTCTGCGCGAGTGCGCCGCCGGCGATTCCCGCGGCGATGGCGAACGCCAGCGCGGTCGCAAGTCGTCGGCGTGCGGTTGCCGGGGCATGGTTTGCGAACTGCATGGAAGTACCCTCCTGTGGGTGACGCGGAACGAAATCGGGGCGGCAGCACCCGTGCCCGCGCGGCACGCGGACAGGCCGCCGAAGAACGGCGGTGGGTTTTGCGGGGAATGGCTTATCTCACCGCCGTCACACAGGGTGCGTGCGGCGGCGCGACGTCATGGCAGGCGGGCGAGCCTGTCCTCTTCGCGGAATGGGGGTACGGACCGATACGGGAACGGCATGGGGTTCTCCCCTGGAAAAGCTCGTGCAAGGACATCGTCCATGGAGCGAAATCGTCGTCGACGAACGCACCGGAACCGATGCGTTTGTAAAACGTAAACCTCCGTTCCACAAAGGAACAATAGGAATAAGTCCTAAGCAGGTAATTACGTATGACGTGCAGCATATTACGGTCGTCGAAGGTTCCTGTTGCCTCTTCCATGGCCGGCCGCTAGCGTCGCGGCATGGACCTCGTCATCACCGTGCTCATCCTCCTGCTCGTCGTCGCGCTGTCCGGTTCGGTGGTGCGCATCCTGCCGGTCAGGCTGCCGCTTCCGCTGTTGCAGATCGCCCTCGGCGCGGTGCTCGCGCGGCCGTTAGGCATGCATGTCGAGTTCGATCCCGACCTCTTCTTCCTCCTGTTCATTCCACCCCTGCTCTTCGCGGACGGCTGGCGCATTCCCAAGCGCGAGCTGTTCCTCCTGTGGCGTCCCATCCTGGCGCTCGCGATCGGGCTGGTGTTCTTCACCATCGTCGGGGTGGGCTACTTCGTGCACTGGATGATTCCCACGGTGCCGTTGGCGGTGGCGTTCGCGCTCGCCGCGGTGCTCTCTCCCACCGATGCCGTGGCCGTGTCCTCCATAACCGGCGGGTCGAAGATGCCGCCGCGACTCATGCACGTGTTGTCCGGCGAAGCGCTGCTGAACGACGCGTCGGGCCTGGTCGCGTTGCAGTTCGCCGTCGCGGCCGAGTTGACCGGCAGGTTCTCCCTGACGTCGGCGGCGGGCGACTTCGCCGTGATGGCCATCGGCGGTGTGCTGGCGGGTGCGTTCGTGGGAGTGGTGTTCGGCGTGGTTCGCCGCCGCTTCATTCGTTGGGCCAGCGAGGTCGATCCACCGAGTCAGGTAGCGCTGGTCCTGGTGCTGCCCTTCGCCGCCTACCTGCTTGCGGAGCACTTCGGTATGTCGGGCATCCTGGCGGCCGTTGCGGCGGGCGTCACGATGAATCGCACGGACGTATCGAAGGGCGGCTATGTGGCCACGCGCGTGCAGAACGGCGCGGTCTGGTCGATGCTGGAATTCGTCTTCAACGGACTGATCTTCCTTCTGCTGGGTCTGCAACTGCCCGGCATCGTCGACGGCGCGGGGCTGGATCTGCGCCAGGCGGGGGGAGGTGAGCCGTGGTATCTCGTGGCTTACGTGGTGGCGATCACGCTGGTGCTCGTGGTGCTGCGCTTCATCTGGGTCTGGGTGTCGCTGCGCTTCATGCTGATGCGGGCGTGGCACCGCGGCGAGCAGCGACCGAAAGTCGGTACGCGCCTCGTCTGGACGACCGCCCTGGCGGGTGTCCGTGGCGCCATCACCATGGCGGGCGTGCTGTCGTTGCCGCTCATGAAGCGCGAGGGCGTGGTGTTCCCGACGCGGGATCTCATGATCTTCCTCGCAACCGGCGTGATCCTCTGCACGCTGCTGTTCGGCGCCATCGGTCTCCCGCTGCTGGTGAGGGGGCTGAACCTGGACGGGGAAGATCCCCGCGTTCGGGAAGAGAGGATGGCTCGCGCGCTTGCGGCGGAGGCGGCGCTGCGTGGCATCGCGGCGGAACAGAAACGCGTGGAGGACGGCGGCGACGAGCATGCCATCGCGCTTGCCTCGCGCGTCGCGGCGCGCGTCATGGCGGATTACCAGCAGCGGCTGGCCGCCGCGGGCGAGGATGGCGACGTACCGGAGAGGGCGCGCGCCGAGGCGGGCACCGAACGCAGTATGCGTCTCGCCGCGCTACACGCTGAGCGAAAGGAGCTTGCCGAACTCCGCCGCACGCACCGGATCAACGATGAGACGTTGCGGGCGCTCACGCGCGAGGCGGACCTGGCCGAAGCGGCGTTGACGGGATTGCATTCGGCCTGAGGCTCAGGCCGGAAGGCCGAAGAATGCTTCCGCCGTGCGCGTGGTCGACTCGGTCAGGGCCTCGCGCGTTTCGCCACGGTCCTTCGCCACCTCGTCGCGGATGTGCGCGAGGTACATCGGTTCGTTGCGGCGGTCCTTGGGCATCGGACGGATCGTGCGCGGCAGCAGGTACGGGGCATCCGTTTCCAGCATCAGGCGATTCGCCGGAATGGTGCGCACCAGTTCGCGCAGATGCGCCCCGCGGCGTTCGTCGCAGATCCATCCGGTGATGCCGATGTGGCAATCGAGATCCAGATAGTCGCGCAGTGCCTCGGCGCTGTCCGTGAAGCAGTGCACCACCGCCGCGGGAACGCGGTCGCGATAGCGCTTCAGGATGGCGAGGAAGTCGTGGTGTGCGTCGCGCTGGTGCAGGAACAGCGGTTTGCCGACCTCCGCCGCGATCTCCAGCTGGCACTCGAACACCTCCCGCTGCACGTCGCGCGGCGAGTAGTTGCGGTTGTAGTCGAGCCCGGTTTCTCCCACGGCGCGGACCTCCGGCTCGCGCGCCAGTTCGCGCAGCAGCGTATCGGTGTGCCGGTCGTAGTCCACGGCATGGTGCGGATGGACGCCGGCGGTGGCGAACAGCCGGCCGCCACTCGCGCGTGCCAGCTCCAGCGCGTGGACACTGCCCTCGCGGGACGCGCCCGTCACGACCATCCGGCCGACGCCGTGCGCGCTGGCCCGTGCCAGCACATCGTCAAAATCCTGACGGAAGGATTCGTGGGTGAGATTGGCACCGATGTCGATCAAGTCCATGTTTTCTTTCGCGTTGACGAGTGGGGGTGTGCGGCGAAAAGAAGCGTTATCGCCGTGCAAGGCCATGAATTGGAAAGGATATGGACGTCCGAACGAACTTTCGCCGAGGTTTCAGCATAGGCCGTAAGGACGATTGGAAAATGCGCGTCAAAAGATTGACGTTCGCTTTTTCTTGCTGCTACGTTCCAGAGACCGCCGTCAAGAAGACGACGCGTGGGACGGAATGGGAAGGATCGCAAGACCAACCTTTTTCGGCAGGGGATGTCCGCCAGGACACCAGAAGGGAATACGGCCTTGGCCGTCTACGGCAATACCACGGGGCAAGGGGAAGTGCAGATGGTAAACCGTTCCGCCGCGGAGCCTGCCAAGGCTTCCTGCATCCAGGGCCACGTGCCCGATGTCACCGGTCCGATGGGCCTTTCCACGTCATGAATCGTCGCCGTCGCGCCTGGCGCGACGGGCAGGATTTGGGTTGGCGTTGAGGGGAACGTCGAATCCTCGAGTGTTTACGCCGGCGAGGGGGTCTTCGCCGGTGGGCGTGCAGGGAGGGGTCCCGGCGCCGCACTAGGGAGGTACTGGTAATGACTTCACGAACACTGGCACAGGCCTTGGGTCTTGTGCTGACGGGCATGTTCACCGTGGCGGGGGCGGCCTATGCTGCCGAGACGCCGTCCACCCAGGCCACACCGAAGGCCACGACCGGGCAGAGCCTGCAGGTCGTCGCCATCGACCCGGCAACGGGCAAGCTGCGTGCGCCGACCGCCGCCGAGCAGGCCGCGTATGCCAAGGGCGCCCAGCTGCGGCAGAGCCGCGTATCGGCACTCACCGGTCAACCGCGCACCAACGCCGAGGCGGTGAAAACCGCCCGCAAGATCACGCTGCACAACGGCGCGAAGGTCACCGGCATGCGGCTGCCGCTGGAGCGCATGACCAGCGTGGTCGCCACGCGCGAGGCAGACGGCTCCCTCTCCATCCACCATGACGACCACGGCGTGCAGGCTGCGCCCAAGGCACCGGAGGCAACACGATGATCCGTCGCGGCCTTCTCTACTCAGCCCTTCTCGCAGCCGGACTGTGCGGTGCCATGAGCGCCACCGCTGCCGAGATCAAGATCGTCAACCAGGACGTCGGTACCGGCCAGGGTTTCGACGACCACACGCCCGCCACGCCTATCGGTGGCAACCCGGGCACCACCTTCGGGCAGCAGGCGTTCAATGTCTTCCTGTTCGCCGCCGAGATCCACGGCGCTTACCTGAAGAGCGACGTCACGATCGTCAACAATGCCACCTTCGAACCGCTGGAATGCGACGCCACGGGCGGTGTCCTCGGTTCGTCCGGTCCCCTTTCCGTGTTCACGTTCGATGCCGCCAACCTCCCTGCGGGCGCCAAGGCCGACACGTGGTACGCGGGCCCGACGGCCGATGCCCTTGCGGGCGAAGACCTCGATCCGGGTCAGGCGGACATCCAGAGCCAGTTCAACGGCGCGTTGGGTTCGCCGGGTTGTATCGAAGGCTCGAAGTGGTACATGGGTCTCGATCACCAGGTACCGGATGGGCAAATCGATTTCCTCAACGTGGTGCTGCACGAGATGGGCCATGGCCTTGGCTTCCTCGGCCTCACGGACCTGAGCACGGGCGAGGATTTCCCGGGCGGGGCGGATTCGCATCCCGACATCTACGGTACCTTCGTCAAGCACAACGGCACGTTCTGGGACGATCTCACCCCCGCGCAACGCGTCTCCGCCGCACTCGACGACGGACACCTCGCGTTCTCGGGCCCGACCGTGGTCGCCGAGGCGCCGCTCGCCCTGAGCCAGCCCGACGTGTATCGCGTGTCGGCACCCGCCGCAGCCGCCGGCGATTACGAGTACGCCCAGGCTTCGTTCGGCCCGAAGGCCACGTCGGCGAATTTCTCGGGCAGCGTGGCGCGCGCCACGCCGAACGACGGTTGCGCCGCCATCACCAACGCATCGGATGTCGCGGGCAAGGTCGCGCTCATCGATCGCGGCACCTGCGACTTCACGGTGAAGGCTCTCAACGCCCAGGCGGCCGGTGCCAGCGCGGTGCTGCTTGCCAACAATCAGCCCGCGGCGGTCACGCCCGGTGGCACGCCCGCCTCGCCGGTCAACATTCCGGTGATCCTGGTGAGCCAGGCGGACGGCAATACGCTCAAGGCGAACCTCGCCGGTCTGACCGGTACGGTGGCGAAGGGTACGGGCCTTTCCGGCACGAACGCGGACGGTGTGCTCATCTATGCGCCAGCGCAACTGTCGCCGGGCTCGTCGTTCTCGCATTACGACACGCGCCTGACGCCGAACGCGATCATGGAATACGCGATCAACCAGGACCTCCGCGGCGAGATCGACCTCGACCTCACGCCCGCGCTGTTCCAGGACATCGGCTGGGGCATCGACCGCGGCAACCAGTTCCTGCTCCAGTGCGACACGGGCATTCCGAAACTGGTCCCGGGCGGCATGGTCATCGGCGCCAACGTGATTGCCAACGCGAAGATCATCGCCGGCAACGCGGACGACGTGGGCGCCTATCGTGCGGGCGTGACGGCATACGCCGCGCAGCTCGCGGCCGATGAGCTCATCACGGCCGACCAGGCAAGCAGCCTCAACGCGTGCCTCACCGATGCCCAGACCCAGGCGCAGTACGACGAGTGGGGTCCGCCGCCGGCACCTCCGGGCATTGCGCTCAACAACAACCAGCCGCTGGCCAACCAGAAGGGCGCGGCGGGTGCGAGCACGGTGTACACGCTCGCGGTGCCTGCCGGTGCGAAGACGCTGAACCTGCGCACCTACGGCGGTTCGGGCGACGTCTCGATCTCGGTCACCGATCCGAGCGGCAAGGTGAAGGACCAGCCGAATCGTCCGGGCAACAGCGAGATGTTTACCGCCGGCAAACCCGCGGCGGGAACCTGGACGCTCACGGTGAAGGGAGTCAAGGCGTACTCCGGCGTGACGGTGCTGGGCGCCTACACGCAGTGACGGCATGAGGCCCCGGTTCGCCGGGGCCTCGGCCTTCATGGGGAACGCGCACCGGGCCGCAGAATGGCGAGCTGCATCGGCGGTCCGGTGCCAGGGGTCATCAATCACAGGACACATCGTCCGCCGCGGCCAGCGACGGACTGGCGATGGGCCGCGCGTTCGCGCGCCCGCGCATCGATCGCTCACAAGCGGACATCTGGGAGGAAGGTTGACGTGAACACCATCTACAGCAAGGTCTGGAACACATCGCTCGGCATGCTCGTCGTTGCCTCGGAACTGGCGAAGGCACACGGCAAGGGCGCTTCCTCCCGACGCCTGCGCGCCGCCATGGCTGCGCTGCCACTGGCTGCCGGCATGGCGCTGGCGCTGGGCAGCGCGCCCGCACAGGCAGGCAACGTATGCGGCGGCTACCTGCTCGGGTTGCAAGGCAAGGCACCGGTGGCAAAGGGCGCCGACGCATTCGCCTGCGGTACAGGGGCAAAAGCCGAAGGCGACTACAGTTCGGCGGTCGGCACGAAGGCGCGTAGCGACGGAGCCTACAGCGTGGCCGTCGGCAATGACGCCCAGTCGCCCGGTCTCTGGTCCACCGCGGTGGGTCAGGCGTCCCGCGCCGTCGGCATCAGTGCCGTTGCGATAGGCGAATCCGCGTACGCCAGCGGCTCGGCCAGCACCGCCATCGGCACGGATGCGCGTGCTACCGCGAAGAATTCCGTGGCGCTCGGTGACAATTCGATCGCGGATCGCGCCAACACGGTGTCGATCGGCAAGGTCAACGAAGATCGCCAGCTCGTGCACGTCGCCGACGGCACGCAGGCGAACGATGCGGTGAACAAGCGTCAGCTCGACAAGGTGTCGACCTCGGTCACCGGTGTCTCCACGCGTGTGGATGCGTTGACGCAGACGGTGGACGGCGTGTCGCAGAACGTGGATGCGCTGGCCGACAGCGTCAGCGACGCCGCGCATTATTTCAAGGCGAACGGCGCGGGCGACGGCAGCGACGACGCGCTGGCGACGGGTCAGTACGCCACGGCGTCGGGCTCGGGTGCGTTCGCGGGCGCTCAAGGTGCCACGGCAACAGGCAGCGGTGCTGTGGCCACGGGGCAACAGTCGACGGCGACGGGTTATGGCGCGGTGGCGACCGGCCAGAACAGCGCCGCTTACGGTGCGGGCGCGCAGGCGGACGGTCCCGGCAGTGTCGCAGTCGGCGGCAACGCCGTGGACGAAGACGGCAACCCGCTGATTACCAACGCCGGTGTGCCGGTGGATACCGCGGCGACGAGCGCGGGCGTCGGCGGCACCGCTGTCGGTGCCAGCGCCAATGCGAGCGGTTTCGCCTCGACGGCGACGGGCGTGGGCGCGTATGCCTCCGGCGCGCAGTCGGCGGCGTTCGGCGCGGTCGCCAATGCGATCGGCGATTTCTCGACCGCGGTCGGCACGCAAAGCGCGGCCACGGGCATCAGCAGTGTCGCCGTCGGCGAGACCTCGCAGGCAACCGGCGAGGAAAGCGTGGCGGTGGGCGGTACCGCTTATGGCGGCTTTATTCCGACAATCGCCAGCGGCGTGGGCTCCGCGGCCTTCGGCAACGGCGCCTGGGGCACGGCCGATTACACGACCGCGCTTGGTTGGTCGAGCACGGCCGACCATCTCAATGCCACCGCCGTCGGCGCGGTGGCGGGCGCGCTCGATGTCGGCGCGGTGGCGGTGGGCTACCGCAGCGCCGCCATCGGCGGACTGACCACCACCGTCGGCACCAGTTCGTTCGTCTGGGGCGAGAACGCGTCGGCCTACGGTTCCAATGCGTTCGTCTGGGGCGACAACGCCACCGGCCTGGGCAGTGCCACGAACATCGACGGCGACGACAGCACGGCGGTGGGTGCGAACACCGAGATCGTCGGCAGCGGATCGACCGCGACCGGTGCCGGCAGCGCCGTGTATGGCGACGAGTCGACGGCTAATGGACACGGTGCGATCGCCACCGGTGCCGCGGCCTCGGCAATCGGCGCGAGCAGCCTTGCCAGTGGCGATTACACGACGGCCGTGGGGCAGGGCTCCTTCGCGGGTGCGCAAGGCGCCACGGCGACCGGCAGCGGCGCGGTGGCGACGGGCCAGCAATCGACGGCGACGGGTTACGGCGCGGTGGCGACCGGTCAGAACAGCGCCGCGTACGGTGCGGGCGCACAGGCGGACGGTCCCGGTAGCGTTGCGGTCGGCGGCAACGCGGTGGACGAAGACGGCAATCCGCTGATCACCAACGGCGGTGTGCCGGTGGACACGGCGGCGACCAGCGCGGGCCTGGGCGGCACGGCGGTCGGCGCGAGCGCGAACGCCAGCGGCTTTGCTTCGACGGCGACGGGCGTGGGTGCGTATGCCTCCGGTGCGCAGTCGGCGGCGGTCGGCGCGGTGGCGAATGCCATCGGCGACCTGTCCACGGCGGTGGGCACGCAGTCGTTCGCCAATGGCGTGCAATCGACGGCGGCAGGCGCGGGCGCTTCTGCTTACAGCGATGGTTCGACTGCACTGGGCACGGCGTCGAGCGCATCGGGTGTGGCAAGTGTCGCCATCGGTGCCGGCGCGGAAACGGGCTTCGGCCTGTTCGGTCTGGAAAGCGCGAACGCGGTGGCGCTGGGCGCGGGCAGCTGGGCGCTGGGCGACAATGCCACCGCCCTGGGCGCGAATGCCTGGGCCGTGGCCGACAACGCGGTGGCGCTCGGTGCGGGTTCGTACGCCGATCGCGCGAACACAGTATCCGTAGGCGACGTGGGCGCGGAACGGCAGATCACGAATGTGGCCGCCGGCACGGAAGACACCGATGCGGTGAACAAGGGCCAGCTGGATGCAGTGGCGGGCAGCGTCAGTGACGCCAGTCACTACTTCAAGGCCAATGGCCTGAACGACGGCAGCGACGATGCAGTAGTCGCCGGGAACCAGGCGACGGCGGCCGGTTCGGGTGCGTTCGCTGGGGCGCAAGGTGCCAGTGCCTTCGGCAGCGGTGCGGTGGCGACGGGCCAGCAGTCGACGGCGACGGGTTACGGCGCGGTGGCCACCGGCCAGAACAGCGCCGCCTACGGTGCCGGTGCACAGGCCGATGGCCCGGGAAGCGTGGCGGTCGGCGGCAACGCCGTGGACGAAGACGGCAATCCGCTGATCACCAACGGTGGCGTGCCGGTGGACACGGGCGCGACCAGCGCGGGCGTGGGTGGCACGGCGGTGGGCGCGAGCGCGAATGCCAGCGGCTTTGCCTCGACGGCGACGGGCGTCGGCGCGTACGCCTCCGGCGCACAGTCGGCGGCGTTCGGCGCGGTGGCGAATGCGATCGGCGACTACTCGACCTCGGTCGGTACATTGAGCGCGGCGACCGGCGTCAGCAGCACGGCGGTGGGCGAAAGCGCGCAGGCTACGGGCGACGAGAGCGTGGCGGTGGGCGGCACCACCTTCTTCGGCTTCATCCCCGCGCAGGCCACCGGCACGGGTGCCGCGGCGTTCGGCGCGGGCGCCTGGGCGACGGCCGATTACGCTACGTCGCTGGGCTGGAACAGCTGGGCCGACGGCGTGAGCAGCACGGCGATCGGCGAATCGGCGATCGCGGCGGCGGCCAACTCGGTGGCGCTGGGTGCCGGCTCGTACAACGAGCGCGCGAACACGGTATCGGTGGGCGACGTCGGTGCGGAACGGCAGATCACGAATGTCGCCGCCGGCACGGAAGACACCGACGCGGTGAACAAGGGGCAGCTCGATGCCTCGGTGAACGATGCGACGCGTTACTTCAAGGCCACGGGCAACAACGACGGTTCCGACGACGCGCTGGCGACGGGTCAGTACGCCACGGCGTCAGGCTCGGGTTCGTTCGCGGGCGCGGATGGCGCCACGGCGACCGGCAGCGGCGCGGTGGCGACGGGCCAGCAATCGACGGCGACGGGTTACGGCGCGGTGGCGACCGGCCAGAACAGCGCCGCGTACGGTGCGGGCGCGCAGGCGGACGGCCCCGGTAGTGTCGCGGTCGGCGGCAACGCGGTGGACGAAGACGGCAATCCGCTGATCACCAACGGCGGTGTGCCGGTGGACACGGCGGCGACCAGCGCGGGCGTGGGCGGCACGGCGGTCGGCGCGAGCGCAAACGCCAGCGGCTTTGCTTCGACGGCGACGGGCGTGGGTGCATATGCCTCCGGTGCGCAGTCGGCGGCGGTCGGCGCGGTGGCGAATGCCATCGGCGACCTGTCCACGGCGGTGGGCACGCAGTCGCTGGCCAACGGCGTGCAATCGACAGCGGCAGGCGCGGGCGCTTCTGCTTACAGCGATGGTTCGACTGCACTGGGCACGGCGTCGAGCGCATCGGGTGTGGCAAGTGTCGCCATCGGTGCCGGCGCGGAAACGGGCTTCGGCCTGTTCGGTCTGGAGAGTGCGAACGCGGTGGCGCTGGGCGCGGGCAGCTGGGCGCTGGGCGACAATGCCACCGCCCTGGGCGCGAATGCCTGGGCAGTGGCCGACAACGCGGTGGCGCTCGGCGCGGGTTCGTACGCCGATCGCGCGAACACAGTATCCGTAGGCGACGTGGGCGCGGAACGGCAGATCACGAATGTCGCCGCCGGCACGGAAGACACCGATGCGGTGAACAAGGGGCAGCTGGATGCGGTGGCGGGCAGCGTGAGCGACGCGAGCCATTACTTCAAGGCGAATGGCCTGAACGATGGCTCCGACGATGCGCTGGCAACGGGTCAGTACGCGACCGCGTCCGGTTCGGGCGCGTTCGCGGGCGCGGACGGTGCTACGGCGACTGGTAGTGGCGCGGTGGCGGCAGGCCAGCAATCGACGGCCACGGGTTACGGTGCGGTAGCGACCGGCCAGAACGCCGCGGCGTATGGCGCGGGTGCACAGGCCGATGGCCCGGGAAGCGTGGCGGTCGGCGGCAACGCCGTGGACGAAGACGGCAATCCGCTGATCACCAACGGTGGCGTGCCGGTGGATACGGGTGCGACCAGCGCGGGCGTGGGCGGCACGGCGGTGGGCGCGAGCGCGAACGCCAGCGGCTTTGCCTCGACGGCGACGGGCGTCGGTGCGTATGCGTCCGGCGCGCAGTCGGCAGCGTTCGGCGCGGTGGCGAATGCCATCGGCGACTACTCGACCTCGGTGGGTACGTTGAGTGCCGCAACCGGTGTCAGCAGCACGGCGGTGGGCGAAAGCGCGCAGGCCACGGGCGACGAGAGCGTGGCGGTGGGCGGCACCACCTTCTTCGGCTTCATCCCGGCACAGGCCACCGGCACGGGCGCCGCGGCGTTCGGTGCGGGTGCCTGGGCCACGGCCGATTACGCCACGTCGCTGGGCTGGAACAGCTGGGCCGATGGCGTGAGCAGCACGGCGATCGGCGAATCGGCGATCGCGGCGGCGGCCAACTCGGTGGCGCTGGGTGCCGGCTCGTACAACGAACGCGCGAACACGGTATCGGTGGGCGACGTGGGGGCGGAGCGGCAGATCACGAATGTCGCCGCCGGCACGGAGCGCACCGACGCGGTGAACAAGGCCCAGTTGGATACCGTGGCCGACAGCGTCAGCTCGGCCGCGCATTACGTCTCGGCCACGGGGGCCGGAGACGGTTCGGACGACGCCTCGGCCACCGGCGAACTCGCCACGGCCACCGGTGCCGGCAGCAGTGCGTCGGGCGACTTGTCCACGGCTTCGGGTGCCTTTGCCACGGCAAGCAACGAGTCGTCAACGGCGGTCGGTGCGTTCGCCACGGCCAGCGGTGCGGGATCCACGGCCATCGGCGATAGTGCGAGGGCCCTGGCCGCCAATTCGGTCGCGCTCGGCAATGGCTCCCTGGCGACACGGGCGAACACGGTCTCCGTGGGCAGCGCCGGTAACAATCGCCAGATCACCAACGTGGCGGCGGGTACGCAGACCACCGACGCGGTGAACCTGGGCCAGTTGAACAGTGCGCTGTCCAGTGCGTTCTCGGGAACCTCGGGCACGGCGGGCAGCGCCGTCGCCATGGCCCTGGGTGGCGGGGCGACGATGGGCGCGAATGGCTTCGTCGGCCCGGTCTATCGGGTGCAAGGCAGTTCCTACGGCTCGGTCGGCGACGCCGTGGGCGCGTTGGACGGCGCACTGTCGTCGCTCGACAATCGCGTGGGTGCGCTCGAGACCCAGTCCGACGGCGGCAGCCTGAAGGCCAGTTCCACGGTGCAGCGCACGGCGGCTCCCTCGATCGCCGCCCGGTCGGCACCGACGCCGGCGGTCGCGCCGGAGGTCACCGCCGCGGTCACGGCGGCGGCGGCGCCGGTCGCGACTGGGACGCCCACGGCGGCGGCCGTCGTGCCGATCACGCCGGCGGCCGTGGACGGTGGCGGTGCGCCGATCACCAATGTCGCAGCGGGTACCGCTCCGACGGACGCCGCCAACGTGAGCCAGGTGGACCAGGCCGTCGCCACGGCCAAGTCCTATGCCGATCAGGGCGACGCCACTACCTTGCAAAGCGCCAAGGCCTACACTGACCAAAAGTTCGGCGATGTGGTCAGCGGCGGTGCCTTCGACGAGTACAAGCGCACGGTCGACCATCGCTTCAATAATCTGAACGACCGCCTCAACAAGGTGGGTGCGATGGGCGCGGCCATGTCGCAGATGGCCTTCAGTACCCAGGGAGTCAATGGGGACAACCGGCTGGGCGTGGGTGTCGGCGGCTACAAGGGTCAGGGCGCCCTGTCGGTCGGCTACTCGCGCAGCCTCACGCCGAATGCGACCCTCACCTTCGGTGCCGCGATCAGCGGCGGCGAGAGTTCCGGCGGCGTCGGTGTAGGCGTGGGCTGGTAATGAACCCGGCGGCGGCCCACAAGGCGCCGCCAAGTCCTTGAAAGCCGGCGGCGACGCCGGCTTTTCCTTTTTGCGCCACGTCGCGGATCACGAGGCTCGCGGTCGCCGTCGACGCACGGTATGTGCTACCAATAGCGGCCCGTGCGGTCAGGAACGATCGCGGCGGAAAACGCATTCAACGGACCGTGTGGAGAAGGCATGTCTGCGATGACCGAGCACAGGGACATGCTCACCGGGGAACCCGGCGAGGCACAGGTCTGCGCGCACCTCGTCGCGCATGGCCGCCTGAAGGACACCGACCTCGCGCGGGCGCGCCGCCTGCACGACGAAACCCCGGAGGGCACCCTCACGGGTCTCATGGCCCGGCTGGGTCTGGTGTCCGAACGCGACCTGGCCGACGCCTGGGCCGACCTGCTGGGCCTGCCCCTGCTGGCGGCCAAGGATGCACCGGAGTTGCCCCCGGCCGACGTCGAACTGTCGACGCGATTCCTGAAGCAGTACCACGTAGTACCCGTGCGCGAAGGCGAGGACGGCCTGGCGCTGCTGGTGGCCGATCCAGCCGATCCTTACCCCTTGCAGGCCGTGCGCCTGGCCACAGGGCGCGAGGTACAGCTTCGCGTCGGACTGCGCTCCGAGATCGACGACCTCATCGAAAGGTATTACGGCCAGGGCCGCTCGGCGATGGGCAGCATTGTGGAAAGCCTGGACGGTAACGCCGCGGTGGAAGACGACGTCGAGCACCTGCGCGACCTCGCCTCGGAAGCGCCGGTGATCCGCCTGGTGAACCTGATCCTGCAACGCGCCGTGGAACAGCGCGCCTCCGACGTGCACATCGAGCCGTTCGAGAATCGTCTCAAGGTGCGCTACCGCATCGACGGCGTGCTGCACGAGGTGGAAGCGCCGCCGTCCAGTTCCACCGCCGCCGTCATCTCTCGCGTGAAGATCATGGCGCGCCTCAACATCGCCGAACGCCGCCTGCCGCAGGACGGCCGCATCCAGCTTCGTGTGCAGGGCAAGGAGCTGGACCTGCGCGTGTCCACGGTGCCGACCAGCTTCGGCGAGTCGGTGGTGATGCGTATCCTCGACCGCGAGTCGGTGGTGTTCGACTTCGCGTCGCTGGGCTTTACCGATAACTTCCGCGACCGCTTCGTGGAGGTACTGGACCGCCCGCACGGCATCCTGCTGGTGACCGGCCCCACCGGCTCGGGCAAGACCACCACGCTCTACACGGCGCTGTCGCAGATCAACACGCCGGATGTGAAGATCATCACGGTGGAAGATCCGGTCGAATACCAGATCGAGGGCATCAACCAGATCCAGGTGAAGCCGCAGATCGGGCTCGACTTCGCGGGCGCGCTGCGCTCCATCGTCCGCCAGGATCCGGACGTGATCATGATCGGCGAAATGCGCGACCTGGAAACCTGCCGCATCGCCATCCAGTCGGCGCTCACGGGTCACCTCGTGCTTTCCACGCTGCATACGAACAGCGCGTCGGGCGGCATCACCCGCCTGCTCGACATGGGCGTGGAGGACTACCTCCTGGGTTCCACGGTCAACGGCATCCTGGCGCAGCGCCTGGTGCGTCGCCTCGATCCGGAAACGGCGGTGCCCTACGAGGCATTGCCCGAGGTCATCGAACAGTTCGAACTGCACAAGTACACCGACGAGCGGCCGATCCGTCTCTGGAAACCCGGTTCCAGCGCCGCCAACCCAACCGGCTATCGCGGGCGCCGCGCCATCATGGAGTTCCTCGTGATGAGCGATCCGCTGCGGCGCCTGGTGATGCAGCGTGCCGACGCCGGCGAGATCGAGCGTCAGGCTCGCGCCGAAGGCATGCGCACCATGTACGAGGACGGCCTGGCGAAGGCGGTGGCCGGCGTCACCACGATCGAGGAAGTCCTGCGCGTCACGCAGGAATCGTAGGCCTGCGCATGAGCCAGTTCCGTTACCGAGCCATCAGCGCCGCCGGCGAAGTCCTCTCGGGAAGGATGGAAGCCACGTCCGTGGAGGACGTGGTCGCGCGGCTGCACGACCAGGGGCACACGCCGCTGGAAGCCGCGCCGGCCGATGGCGAATCCTCGGGTGGCGGCATCGCCGCGATGTTCCGCAAGGGCCCCTTCACCGGCGACCAGCTCGCCCAGTTCACGCACCAGCTGGCGACACTGCTCGGTGCGGGCCAGCCACTCGATCGCGCGCTGGGCATCCTGCTCGACCTCCCCGAGGGCGAGCGCGCGAAGAACATGGTCGAGCGCATCCGCGACCGCGTACGTGGGGGAACCGCGCTGTCGACCGCCCTCGACGAGGAAAACGGCGTGTTCCCGCGTCTGTACGTCAGCCTGGTGCGTGCCGGCGAAGCGGGCGGATCGCTGGACGAAACGCTGCGCCGCCTCGCCGATTATCTCGAACGCGCGCAGGCCCTGCGCGGCAGCATCATCAATGCGCTGATCTATCCCGCCTTCCTCATGGTCGGCGTGCTCGGTTCGCTGGTGTTGCTGCTGGCTTATGTGGTGCCGCAGTTCGTGCCCATCTTCGCCGACATGCAGGTGCCGATTCCGCTCATCACCCAGGTGGTGCTGGCCATGGGCACCGCCATCAGCGACTGGTGGTGGGCGATCATCGTGCTGCTCGTGATGCTCGGCATGGTGCTCCGGCTGCGCCTGCGCGATCCCGACACGAAGCTGGCGTTCCATGGCCGCCTGCTCACGATGCGCGTGGCCGGTCCGCTGCTGCTGAAGGTGGAAACCGCACGCATCGCGCGCACCCTCGGCACGTTGCTGAAGAACGGCGTGCCGCTGCTTTCCTCGCTCGCCATCGCGCGGCAGGTCACCGGCAACCGTGCGCTCGACCTGGCGCTGGAGCAGGCCGCCGATCGCGTGAAAGGCGGCGCCGGACTCGGTAGCGCGTTGGCCCAGACGGAACGTTTCCCCCGGCTCGCGCTGCAGATGATCCAGGTGGGCGAGGAGGCTGGCGCGCTGGATACCATGCTGCTCAAGGTGGCGGACACCTTCGACGTGGAAGCCAAGCGCGCCATCGATCGCCTGCTTGCCGCGCTGGTGCCGACCCTCACCATCGTCATGACCGTCCTCGTCGCCTTCATCATGGCGGCGATCCTGCTGCCGCTACTCAGTCTCACCAGCAACATCAACTGACCGAATCCGTTCCAAGGAGCTTTCCCATGCGTGCCTTCCGTCCCCTCCGTCATAGCCATGCCCGCGGTTTCACCCTGCTGGAAATGCTCGCCGTGATCGTGCTGATCGGCATCATCGGCGCCATCGTGGTCACCCAGGTCGGCAAGAACGTCGACAAGGGCAAGTACGGCGCCGGCAAAGCCCAGCTCACCACGCTCGGGCAGAAGATCGAGAACTACGCGCTGGACAACGGCACGCCGCCGCATGCCCTGGAAGACCTGGTCGCCAAACCGGCCGATGCCAGCAACTGGCAGGGTCCCTACGCGAAGGAATCCGACCTCAAGGATCCCTGGGGCCATGCTTTCGGTTACCGCTACCCCGGCGAACACGGCAGCTTCGACCTCGTGTTCTACGGCCAGGACGGCAAGGCCGGTGGCGACGGCTACGCGGCCGACGTCGGCAACTGGCAGTAAGAAGGACACCTGGCAATGCGTGCGTGGGAAGCGCGCTGGCGCGCGAATGGAACACGCGGAAAGACGGTTCGTACCCCGGCGGGCATAAATGGTCCAGCGCGCTCCTCACGGGGATTCACATTGTTCGAAATGCTGGCCGTGATCCTGCTCATCGGGATCGCCGCGGCCGCCGTATCCATTCCCATCACGCAGGGCCTTGCCAGCGCGCGCGTGAACGCGGCCAGCGGCGAACTGGCCGCCGCACTGCGCTGGACACGTGCGCAATCCATCGTGCGCGGCAAAGCCCTCGCACTGGAAGTGGACACGGCGGCGTCGACCTATAAGGCCCCGGGCAAGCCGGACGTACGCCTGCCCAAAGACATGCGCGTGTCGATCACCAGCGCGCGCGAAGATCAGGCCAACGACACCACGGGCCGCATCCGCTTCTTCCCAGACGGCAGTTCCACGGGGGGGCGCATCACGCTCAAGCGCGGGCAACGCGAGTGGCACGTGAACGTGGCCTGGCTTACCGGCGCCGTCAGCGTCGTGGATTCGAAATGACGTTTCCCCGGCGCCAGCACGGTTTCAGCCTGCTCGAGGTGATCGCGGCCATCGCCGTGCTCGCCATCGCTTTCGCGGCCCTCATGCAGGTCGCCGGCAGTTCGTTGAGCCTCACCGCGCGCGCGAACGAACGCACCCAGGCGGCCCTGCGCGCACGCACGCTGCTCGACGGCGCGTTCGTCATGGAGCCCGTGCGCGAGGGCGCAACCGAGGGCCGCTTCGACGACACGTATCGCTGGCGCATGAACGTCACTCGCTACCAACCGCAGGACGAGGCGCCCACGACCGACGCGCGGCCTGGCGACGACATCGGTGGCGGCTTGTATCGCCTGGATCTCGACGTGGTGTGGGGGCAGGGCGGCGACGAACGCCATGCCCGGTTCTCGACCCTGCGCCTCGCCGGTTCGGGCGGAGGCAACCCGCCGTGAGGCGTGCGCACGGTTTCAGCCTCATGGAGGTGCTGGCGGCGCTCGCGCTGCTCACGATCGTATTGCTGGGGGTGTACTCGGGCATCAGCACGGCCACGCGCATCGTGCGTAGTGGCGACAACGCCATCCAGCGCATGGACGAGATCCGCTCGGCACAGAACTTCCTCCGCGCGGAACTCGCGCAGGCACTGGTGGTGCCGTTCGATCAGACCGACGATGGCGACCCCATCGTGTTCTCCGGCGATAGCAAGGGGCTGCGCTTCGTGGCACCCCTGCCGGGGTACCTGTCGCGGCTTGGGCCGCAGCTGCAGACCGTCTCGCTCGTCGATGACGGCGCGTCCGGCTATCGGCTCGAAGTGCGCCTTGCGCTGTTGCCGCCCGACGGCAGCGATCCACAGCCGCTCGGCGAGCCGGAGGTACTGCTGCGCGGCATTCGCAAGGGGTCGTTCAGTTACCGTGGCATGGACGAGCAGAACCGTCCCGGCGACTGGTCGGACGCGTGGTCCGATGGCCGCCGCACCCCGTCGCTGGTTCGCGTCGAGCTGGAGGTGGACGGCAACGTGGCCTTCCCGATGCTGGTCGCCCCGGTGCGGATCGATCCCTCCGCATCGCGCAACGGCTTCAACGTCGGGCGCCTTCCGCATGGACCGGTGAGGCGATGATGTCCACGCGCGAACGGGGCGTCGCCCTCCTCATCGTGCTTTGGGGCTGCACGCTCCTGGCGATCATGCTCGGCGGCTTCGCCGCACTGGCCCGCACCGAGGGCCTGCAGGCGAGGTACCAGTACGCGCAGACACGCGCGCACTACGCGGCCGAAGCCGGTGTGATGCGGGCCATCGAAGCGCTTCAGGCTCGGGACTTCCGTTCGCGCTGGATCGCGGACGGCCGCGTCTATGCCTTCGACTTCGACGACGCGAAGGTGTCGATATCGATCGTGGACGAAGACGGCAAGGTGGATCTCAACGCGGCCTCCGGCGACGTTCTCGACGGACTCTTCAAGGCGGCTGGCGTCGCGGACGACAGGGCTCACCGGCTCTCCGCAGCCATCCAGGACTGGCGGCGGCCGGGCGACGCCGCTTCGCCCAACGGGGCGAAGAAGCCACAGTACGATGCCGCCGGCCTCGGCTACGGACCGCGCAACGGACCGTTCGCCACGGTCGAGGAAGCACGCATGGTGCTGGGCATGGACGCGACCACCTGGACGGCGGTGGCGCCGGCGCTCACCATCTGGTCCGGCCGCGAGCGGCCTAACGCCGAGCACGCGCAGCCACTGGCGCTGGCGGCGATTCCCGGGCTCGGCCGCGCGGGAGCGGAGGCCATACTGGCCAAGCGCGGTCAGGCCGATGGGGCAAACCTCGCGGGCGGTAACGGCGTCACACACACGATACGTGCGGAAGCGATCCTTGACGATGGAACCAGGAGTTCCCTTACATCGACCGTCCGATTGCGTGGGATAAGATCGGGTAACCAGCCCTACGCCGTATTGCGTTGGCGCGAAGGAGACGTTGAATGAGCACCCTGCAGGACGCCTCGCAACTACAGCTCGACCGCCTGCGCCGTGCCTGGCGCGGCAGCGCGCTGCCCGGCTTCCTGCGCTGGTGGGGCAACGAACTGGCGCCGCTGGTGCCGGTGCGATGGCGCTCCGCGTTCGCGGGCGGTCAGCGCTGGTACGTCGTCGAGCGGGTCGCCGAGGGCTGGCGCCTGCGCCGGGCAGGCGAGGGTGGCAGCCTTGTCGACGTCGCCGACGTCGATCCGCCGGAGCATCGCGCGGGCCTGCTGGCGCACGCGCTGGCGGAAGCCGACCCGGCCGACCGTCGCGTCGCGCTCGTGTTGCCCGCCACACAGGTGTTGCGTCGACGCCTGGTGTTGCCGCTCGCCGCGCGGGACAACCTGCGTCAGGTCGTGGGCTTCGACCTCGACCGGCAGACGCCTTTCCGCGCGGAAGACATCCACTACGGTGTTCGCGAACTCCAGGAGACGGCGGCGGAGGGCCGCTTCGTCGCGGAACTGGCCGCCACGCCGCGGGCCACGCTCGATCCGCTGCTCGACGAACTCGTCGCGCTCGGTATCCACCCCGATCGCGTCGACGTGGGCCAGGGCGAGGCGCTCGCGGGAGTCGACCTGCTGCCGCCGGCGCGGGCGCCGCGTCGTGTCGACCGCCGTCGCCGCCTCAATGCGGCGCTTGCGGCGGCCATCGTGCTGCTCGTCTTCGCCGCCATGGCAGCCTGGCTGCACAATCGCAACGTGGCGCTGGAAACGATGACCGCCACGGTGGAGTCGATGCGCGCCGATGCGCAGCGCGTGTCGGCATTGCGTCAGCGCCTGACCGAGAGCGCCGGCGCTTCCGGATTCCTCGCCCGCAAGAAAACTGAAAGCCCCTCCATTCTTCCCGTGCTGGACGAACTCACCCATCGGTTGCCCGACGACACATGGCTGGAGCGCTTCACGCTCAACGCCACGGGCCAGCTGGGTTTCCAGGGGCAGAGTCCGCAGGCGGCACGCCTCATCGACGCTTTGAAGGGCGCGCGCACCATCGGCGAGCCGAGCTTCCAGGGCACCATTCAGTCCGACCCCACGTCAGGCAAGGAGCGCTTCTACATGCAGGCGAAAGCAGTGATGCCGAAGCAGGAGGCCGTCAATGCGCATGAAGCCCGTTGAGTCCCGCATCGCCGCGTTGTTGCTGCTGCTGGTCGTGGTCGTCGCCGGCTATTTCGCCCTCGTGCACTGGTGGTTCGTAGCCCCCCAGCTTGCCATCGCGGAACAGATGGACGACCTGCGCGACACCCAGCGCCGGTTCGCCGCGGCCATTGCCGAGCGGCCGCAACTGGAAAAGCGCCTGGCCGCGCTGGAGCAGGGGCAAACGCGCAGCGACGCCTTCCTGCCCGGCGACGACACCAACGCCGCGGCCGCCGGGCTCATGCAGCGCATCGTCGATGTTGCTGCGGCCCATCGCGAGGACGGCGCATGCGACGTCGTGCAGAAGATGCCCGTGCCCAGCCAGGAGAAGGCGGGCGACCCCTACCGCAAGGTCACGGTCAACATCAGCCTGCGCTGCCAGATGCAGCCCATGACGGCCGTGCTGCACGACATCGAGGAAGAAACGCCTTATCTCTTCATCGAGGATTTCAGCATCTACCGCAACCCCGTCGCCGCCCGCTCGGGAGCGGCGGCACCGATGGAAGTCCAGTTCACCGTTTCCGGTTACATCCATGCCGCGCGCGCGGCGAAGGCGGCTTCGTGAACGCCGCGGGCCAGCGTCGCCTGACGCCCGTGCTCGCGGCCGTCGCCGCCGTGCTGGCCGCGCTCGTCGCTGCCCTCCTGCTGGGCGTGGGACAAGGCGTGCGCTGGGACGCCCCAGGCACGCCGGAGCCGCTTCCCGCTGCCCGTCCCGTCGCCATGCCCGCGCCCACGCCGCTGGCGCGCTTCGCGGAGGTCTGGCAGCGTCCGCTCTTCATGGCCGACCGCAAGCCTGCCGCTGTCGCGGACGCGGGCGACGACACCGGCAACATCGGCGACCTCGAACTCACGGGCATCATCGTCACGCCCGGCCTTCGCATGGCGCTGCTTCGCGACCGGAGCAAGGACACCACCGTGCGCGTCAAGGAAGGCACCGCACTTGCCGACGGGCACTGGACGCTCGCCTCGCTCACGCCTCGCAGCGCCATCTTCGAAAGCGGTGGCGAACGTCGCGAACTCACACTGAAGGTGGCGGCGCCCGATCCGCTGACCAACGGCGCGCAGAGGCCTGGCGTGCCGCCGGTGCCTGGGCAGCCATCCGTTCCGCCGCGTCCGCAGCCGGCCGGCAATGGCGTGCACGTGGAACGGCAGGTTTCGTCCGGCATCACCGGGCCTTCGCTGCCCAAGCCCGCGCCGGCGTCGACTTCGCGGGCGCCGCAACCCCGGCAGGACGACGACGCGCTTCAGCGAGCCCGCATCGAAGCCTTGAAGCAAGCCGTGCAGCGACGGCGCATGGAACAGCAGCAGCGACAACAACAGGCCACGGATCTGAAGTAGCAGGGCACGCACGCCCTCAGGGAAGGAGGAAACATCATGAAACGCGGAAACATCGGCATGGCCGTGCTCACGGCCATGCTGACGGTGGCTTGCACCCCGAAGAACCTGCGATCCGACGGCGACCTCGAACGGGAGGCCCTGGTGGGGCTCGACCGGCCCGTGCCTTCGGCACTTCCCATCCCGGGGCAAGACGCTGACATCTCGGCCGCCGAAGCCGCCGCGTCGGCCAACGCGAAGGGCGACATCCGGCGCGGCAGCGGTCGTTTCATCGCGCCGAATGCCGCCAAGAACCCCAGACAGGATGCGGAGGGTGCGGGCTCCGTCACGCTCAACTTCGAAAACCAGCCGATCGAAGCGGTGGTGAAGGCGATTCTCGGCGACCTGCTCGACGTGAACTATTCCATCGCTCCCGGCGTGGAAGGCTCGATTTCCTTTTCCACCGCGAAGCCGGTCCGGCAGGAGGAAGCCCTGCCGATCCTGGAGACCCTGCTCTCGTGGACGGGCAATGCGCTGGTACGCGAGCAGGGCCGTTACAGCGTGCTGCCCGCCGCGCGTGCCGTTCCCGGGCGCATAGCGCCCAGCCTGAAAGCCGCGAAACCGGCGCCCGGCCTGCAGGCGCGCCTCTATCCACTTCGACACGTGGCCGCTCCGGCCATGGCCAAACTGCTGGAGCCTTTCGTCGTCCCCGGTTCGGTACTCCTGGCCGACCCCGCGCGCAATGTGCTCGTCGTGGCGGGTACGCGCGACGAACTGTCGAATTACCAGGAGACCATCGACACCTTCGACGTCGACTGGATTTCGGGCATGTCGGTGGGGGTGTTCAGTCTCGAGCACGCGTCCGTCGACGAACTGCTGCCGGCGCTGGAATCGGTGTTCGGGGAGAAGAGCGGCACGCCGATCGGAGGCCTGTTCCGCTTCATTCCCATCACAAGGACGAACGCGCTCGTGGTCATCGCCACCCGGCCGGATCATATCGACCAGGTGGGCGACTGGGTGGCCCGCATCGATCGCGGTGGCGGCAACGAGCCACGGCTTTTCGTGTACGAGGTACGCAATCTGCTTGCATCGGACGTGGCGAAATACGTCGGCAACGTGTTCGGTGGTGCCGTATCGGGCGACACGGCGCCGCGTGTCGCCCCCGGCCTCGCGCCGGCCACGTTGGACGGCGAACAAGGGTTCGGCACCGGCGCGGCGGACGCGCTCGGTAGCGATGCGCAGGCCGACGCCGGCGAGTCGTCGTCGTTCTTTCAGGGGCCGGCCCCGGCCGCGTCCTCCGGCAAGGGGGGCGACGCACGCTCGGGTATCAGCATCACCGCCGTGGACTCGAACAATCAGCTGATCGTGCGCGCGCGGCCGTCGCAGTGGGCCGAAATCCGGCAGGCGATCGAGCGCCTCGACGCCGTACCCCTGCAGGTCCAGATCGAGACACGCATCCTCGAGGTGTCGCTGCGCGACGAGTTTCGCTTCGGCGTCCAGTGGTACCTGGAGGGCCTTGCCGGCGGCAATGGCGGCGTGGCGCAACCCGGCAACCAGCAACAGTGGGCCCTGGGCGCCGCGCCGGCCATCGGCGGCAAGCCGGACACCTTCTTCTATTCGTTCGTCAATAGCGAATTGCAGGTGGCCATCCGCGCGATGGAGCGCGACACGAACACCAAGATCCTCTCCGCGCCGTCACTCGTCGTCGTCAACAACCGCAAGGCCCGTATCCAGGTGGGCGACCAGATCCCGGTAACGCAGACATACGTCAACACGGGTCTGGGCAACAACAACCAGGTCGGCCAGGTGGAATACAAGGATACGGGCGTCATCCTCGACGTCCGCCCGCGCGTGAATCCGGGTGGCCTGGTCTACCTGGACGTTGCGCAGGAAGTGAGTCGCCCCGATCCGGCGCCAGCCGGACAGAACCGGCCGATCGTCAAACGCAAGCTGACCACGCAAGTGGCCGTGCAAAGTGGGCAGACCGTGCTTCTGGGCGGGTTGATACGCGACCTCCGCACGAAAGAGGAGAATGGCGTGCCGGGACTCTCGCGCATTCCGCTCCTGGGCGCACTGTTCCGGGACCGTTCGAACGCACGCGTGCGCACGGAGTTGCTCGTGCTCATCACGCCGCGCGTCATCACCAACGGTGAGGACGCCAAGCGGGTGTCGGACGACTACCGGCGCGCGTTCCGCTCGCTCAGGCCGTTCGAGGATTCGGCCGGCGCGGCTGCGGAACCGGCATCGGCCGTGGAAGGCTGATAGCGGAGATGCTCCGAACAGATCGTTCGGAGCATCATCGGGCCGCTCGGCTTGCGTACCATAGCGGGGCATGGATCCTGTCTTTCCCATTACCCCGCTGCTTCCGGAGATCGTCGCTTCCCTCGAGGCGCATCCTCGACTCGTGCTCGAGGCGCCCCCGGGCGCAGGCAAGACCACACAGGTGCCGCTGGCCTTGCTGCGTGCATCCTGGCTTGGCGACAAGCGCATCGTCATGCTCGAGCCGCGACGCATCGCCGCGCGCGCCGCGGCCGGGTTCATGGCCCGGCTTCTCGGCGAGGAAGTAGGCGAGACCGTCGGCTACCGCATCCGGTTCGAATCGCGCGTGGGCCCGCGCACGCGGATCGAAGTGGTCACCGAGGGCATCCTCGGCCGCATGATCCAGGACGATCCGGCGCTCGAAGGCGTGGGCGCGGTGCTCTTCGACGAGTTCCACGAGCGTCATCTGGCAGGGGACCTCGGCGCGGCACTCGCGCTGGACGTGCAGGCCAGCCTGCGCCCGGATCTCCGTCTCGTGGTGATGTCGGCCACCCTCGACGGCGAGCGTGTCGCGCAATGGCTCGAGGCGCCCCGGTTGGCCAGCCCCGGCCGCAGCTATCCGGTACGCGTGGAGTACCCGCCCGCTCGCTCGCAGGAGACAGTTGAGCAGCATCTCGTGCGTACCGTGCTCCAGGCGCTGCGGGACATCGACGGTGACGTGCTCGCGTTCCTGCCGGGCCGCCGTGAGATCGAACGCGCGCGGAGCATGCTCGAGCGTGCCGAAGAGCACGTTGAAGTGGTGCCGCTGCATGGCGAACTGTCGCTGGCGGAGCAGCAGTGGGCACTCACGCCCGCCGAACCCGGCACGCGCCGCGTCATCCTCGCGACCAACGTGGCCGAATCCAGCGTCACCTTGCCGGGTATCCGCGCGGTCGTGGACACGGGGCTGGCGCGCGAACCGCGCTTCGACCCGTCGTCGGGCTTCGCGCGCCTGGAAACCGTGAACATCTCCCAGGCCTCCGCGGACCAGCGTGCGGGCCGCGCGGGTCGCGTCGCCGAAGGTATCGCCTATCGCCTCTGGCCACAGAGCCGTCGTCTCGAAGCCTCGCGCAGCGCCGAAATCGAGCACACGGAACTGTCGGGTCTCGCGCTGGAGCTTGCGGGGTGGGGCAGCGACGACCTGCCCTGGCTGGACAAGCCGCCCGCCGGCGCGATGGCGCAGGCGCGCGACCTCCTGCGGAGGCTGGGCGGCATCGACGACGCGCTCGCCATCACGGCACTTGGGCGCGACATGTTGGCCCTCGGCGCCACACCCCGCCTCGGTGCCGCCGCGTTGCGGGCACCGGCAACCCATCGGGCGCTCGTGGCGGACATCCTCGCATTGGTCGAGGCACGGTCGCCGTTGCGCGGCGAACAGGCACGTACCGACGACTTCCGGCAACGGGTGGCCGCACTGCACGTGTGGCGCGATGGAGGCGCTCGCGCGGCCAGGGCCGGATCGGCGGACGTCGGCGCGCTGGCGGCGATAGAGAAAGCCGCATCCGGCTGGCGTCGTCGCCTCGGCGTACGCACGGGTGCGAGCGGCGTGCCGCACAGCCACGCCGTGGGCGATCTGCTTGTCCACGCGTTTCCGGACCGCGTGGCACGCCGTGACGACACGCAGCCCACACGCTACCAGCTCGCGAACGGACGCGGTGCACGCCTGCACGAGGCGAGTGCGCTGCATGGCGAGCCGTGGCTCGTCGTCATCGATCTTCGCCTGGAGGCGCGAGACAGTCTGATAACGACCGCGGCTCCCTTCGATCCCGCCACGCTGGAACGCGACCATGCGGAACGTTTCGTGGTCGAGCGCGTGGTGCGCTGGGACGATCAGCGGCAGATCGCCGAGGGATTCGAGGAGCGCCGCTTCGACTCCCTCGTGATGTCGCGCCGACCGGTGCCTTTGACTGACGAGGACGCGGTGCCGGCGCTCCTCGCCGCGGTCCGCTCACGCGGGCTGCGCGCACTGCCTTGGAGCGAGCACGCCTTGCGTCTGCGCTCGCGAATCGGCGCCCTGCGCGCGTGGCGTCCCGAACTGGGGCTTCCCGATGTGGGTGACGACGCGTTGCTGCGCGATCTGGAGACATGGTTGTCGCCGCATCTGGCGGGCAAGCGAAGGCTCGAAGCCCTGCAGGCCGCCGACCTGTCCCACGCCTTGTCGTCGATGCTCGACTACGAACAGCGGCGCGCCGTGGATGCGCATGCGCCGGAAGAATTGAAAGTGCCCAGCGGTATGACGCGAAGGCTCGACTATGGCACGCGCGACGACGATGCCGGCGCGCCGCCGGTGCTTGCGGTGAAACTGCAGGAGTTGTTCGGCCTGGCGGATACGCCTCGCGTGGGCGACGGGCGGGTGCCGGTGATGCTGCATCTGCTGTCGCCGGCGGGCCGGCCCATCCAGGTGACGCAGGACCTGGCGGGCTTCTGGGACCGGACCTATCCGGAAGTGAAGAAGGAACTGAAAGGGCGCTATCCGAAGCATCCCTGGCCCGACGACCCATGGACGGCCACGGCCACCCATCGCGCCAAACCGCGGGGCACGTGAACCGCCGCGGAGATTCCGCTGCCCGCGTCAGCCCAGAGGACGGACGCGGAAGTTCCTGCCCTTGATCTTGCCCGCGCGCAGCCGTTCGAGCGCCTTGTTCGCCAGATCGCGACGTATCGCCACGTAAGCGCGCGTGGCATAGACGTCGATCTTGCCGATGTCCTTGCCGTCGAGACCGGCATCGCCGGTCAGCGCGCCCAGGATGTCGCCGGGACGCATCTTGTCCTTGCGGCCGCCGTCGATCACCAGGGTTTTCATCGGCGCCAGGTTCAGCACCTTTCGCGCGTCCGCGCCCGGTTTCGTGGGGTAGCGGGCAAGCGGGGCGCCAAGGCGCTCCTCGATCGCGCGCAGCTTGTTGAGTTCGCGCGAGCCTGCCAGGACGATGGCCAACCCGGTGGCCCCAGCGCGACCGGTGCGACCGACGCGGTGCGTGTGGGTGTCGGGATCGTGCGCCACGTCGTAGCTCACCACCATGGGCAGGTGGGCGATGTCGAGTCCGCGCGCGGCGACATCCGTGGCCACGAGGATGGTGCAGCTGCGATTGGCGAAGCGCACCAATACCTCGTCGCGGTCGCGTTGCTCCAGGTCACCGTGCAAGGCGAGCGCGGAGAACCCTCGCCTGTCCAGTTCGGCGGCCACGCTCTCCGTGTCCTTGCGCATGTTGCAGAAGACCAGCACGGCTTCGGGCTTCGCCTGGGCGAGGATGCGCGAAAGGACATCGAGCTTCACCGGCGGCTCTGCCTCCACCACCCGCTGCTCGATGCTGGTTTCGTCATGCACCTCGTCCACGGAGACTTCGACCGGATTGTGCTGCATGCGCGCGCTGACGGCGCGAATGGCCTCGGGGTAGGTGGCCGAGAACAGCAACGTCTGGTGATGCTTGGCAATGCGCTTCACGATGTCGTCCATGGCTTCTTCGAAACCCATGTCGAGCATGCGGTCGGCCTCGTCGAGAACGAAAACCTTGATGCCGCCGCCGTGCAGACTGCCGCGCTTCAGGTGTTCCTGCACGCGTCCGGGCGTGCCCACCACGATATGTGGATCGTGTTCGAGCGAGGCGAGTTGCGGGCCGAGCGGCATGCCGCCACATAGCGTGAGCAGCTTCACGTTCGGAATGTTGACGGCGAGGCGGCGGATGGCCTTCGCGACCTGGTCGGCCAGTTCGCGGGTGGGACACAGGACCAGCGCCTGCAGGCGTATCTGCGACACGTCGATACGCTGGAGCAGTCCGAGGGCGAACGCGGCGGTCTTGCCGCTGCCCGTGCGGGCCTGGGCGATGACGTCACGGCCTTCGAGGATGTGCGGAAGCGCCTCGCGCTGGATCGCGGTCAAGGACGGGTAACCGAGGCCATCGATGGCGGCGAGCAGCGCGGGAAGCAGGGGCAATTGCTTGAAATCGTTCATGCCCAATGATGACACGTCCCGCGCCGGACCACCCCGCCCTCAACATTGCGGCGGCGGCGGTTCGCCGATATCCGGATTCCTGAGGTAGGACTGCTGTGCCTCGGGCGTCTCCGCTACCGGAGGCAAGCGAGGCGGCATCAACCTGAACGACCGCTGCCGCCATGACATTCCCCGGAACGATCGGTCCATGCTGTTCGGAGACAGGGCCTGCCGTATCTGGGCTTTCCTTGCCGCCGTGAGTACGTCGTTCGCGACCAGCGGCCTGCCCGACGAGGCGTCCACCAGCATGCCCGCGCGAAGTCGGGCGCTTCCGGCGGCAACCGCAGCTTCCTCTTCGGCGACGGGAAGGCTGCTGTAGAACTGGCTCACGCGAACATCGAGGCCGTGCACCGCGGCGAGACTGCGCATGCCCAACCTGCACGACGAGCACGCCATGCTGCTGACGAACCCCTGGATGCTGCCGCCCGCCGGAATCGCACCGCTGCCGATGTCCTGTTCGATGGTCCGAAGGATCTTCATTTCCGCATCGAGGGCGCCACGTTCGCCGGGAACGGAGAAGGGCGCGAGCACCGAATCGTCGAGGGGGAGGACGCGTGCTCGAACATCCACGGCGTCGAAGCCGGCGAAATAAGCCTCATCTTCCGCATCCCGGAGCACAACCTCCTCTGCGCCGGTGTCCGCGGCTGTCGCCGGCCTGGCGTCCCATTCGTCGAAGTCGGACAGAGGCGAGGTGGGCGTGCTACCCGGTGTCGGCCCTTCGAACAGCGATCTGGCAACGACACTGAGCGGGTCGCCGCTCATGGCATGGTAGACGCGGACCGTGCCTATGCCATTGCGCATGTACCGATATTCGAATCGGGCCAGCTTCGCGTCGCTCAGGGATGTTTCGAGCAGCTCCCACCGTATGGCCCGATGTTCGCCACGGTACTTTTCGGAGATCAGTTTTTGCATGGCGTCGACGTAACGCTGGCTGGTGGCTTCTAGCAAGGCTGCCGCATTCCCCTCGTCGAGGCCGACGGTGTCGAAGACCACCGCGCCGGCCTTCGTCGGCTGGCACACCGTGGCAAACAGGCAGAACGGGACGGACCTGAAGAATCGATGCATGGTCACTCCGGAGCGAGGCAGGTCATCAGGTCGGCTCGATCGGTGGCCGCCGCGGCATCCTCGGCCTCGATGGCTTCGGCCGCCACCAGTTCATCGGCCACCACGGCTTCCACGAATTCCAGGACGGGCGCCATCTCCAACAGCGGAAGGGCCAGCAGGGCGATGGCGGAAAACAAGGAGGTGTGTTCCGGTGGGCGACGCGGCCGGGGCATCGCCTGGAAGCGAACTTCTTCCACATACCATCGATGCACGGCGCGATCCGTGGCGCCTGCAAAGCAAAGGTCGCGTCGGTCGCCTTCCGCACCCGTACCGGCGGTGCGCATCACAGGAGACCCGTCGAGGTGACAGGGCGGGCCTGTGAAATATCCCCGCGCGTCGCGGTAGGCAGCCGCGATCCGGGCAATGCGATATGCCACGGGCAGTTCCCGCAGGCCCGTGGAGGCGCGGCCGCCCGGCCGCCAGTGCAGCATGCGGTGCTGCACGAGGGCGGACAGATAACGGAGATCGTGCGGTGACATCTCCTCGTCTTGGCGCGCGGCCATGACGCGGGCGAAAACGTCGGCGTGAACACCCAGGGCCGCTCGTCTTTCAGGAACGATGTCCTGCATCTGTCGCCGGAGAATCTGCAGGGCCACCGCGTAGTAGGCCGCCTTGGTGGAATGGGCGTACCCGGTGACATCGAGCATGTGCCAGAAAATGTCGGCATCCACGTCGGCCTTCCTCGCGCCGGCGGCGACGAAAGGATCTCTGAAAGACCGGGCGGCGGCGGCCTCGGTCCCCACCTGGGGAGGGGCCTTGGTCACGCCCAGATCCCAGTACAAGACCTCCAGCGCCTCGCGTTCCGATGCCACGCGGTTGCCGAGCGCGTCGAGCGTCGCTCGCCAGTGAAGTTCGTTGAGCAAGTCCGGTGACGCTTTCGTATCGCTATACGGCGAAGCAGGATCTACCAGGATGTCGCGCATGAGCGAAGCGGTGCCATAGCCCTCGGGCCATTGCGGACCCATCCGCGCGATGCGTTCGCGCTGCATGAGCGAAACCACGTCGATACCGGTGATGCGCGTGGCGTGGGAGCAAGCCGGGATCGCCAGCACGAGGGCGGCCACGCAGGCGCCCTTGCTCACGGTACGCATGCGGACTTGCCAGCGTTCAGCCGTCCGGACTGGAAGCCTTCCGCTTCCTCGAGCAGGCTGAGTGCCTCACTCTCGCCTCTGGTAGTGGCAGACCGCACCTTTCCGGTGACTAGCGTTCCGTTGATCAGGGTTCTGCGGCCGCTGAAGAATTCTGAGTAAGCCTTCTGGCTCGAACTCCAACGGGCCGCCGGAACGTCCTTCGTGCTCGTCAGGTGATGCACCACGGTGTTCCGCAGTTTGTACGTATCGGAGAATTGGGTGATGGCCTGGGTGCAGGAGGCGCACGGGGGTTGGCTGACGAAGATCTCCAACTCCCCGCCGGGCGGAATGATCGCCCTGTTCAGGTCTGCCTCCAGTTCGCGCAAAGCCTTGAATTCCGCGTCGCGGCCATGGCGGCCCAAAGGGCGAAGCCGGCTGCCGGCCTGCGAGCGCGCGGAGACGCGAACCTCGTTGGCGTCGAGGCGCGGATAGAAGCGCTGTTCCGCCAGATCTTCCTCGATGTCCACGGCCCAGCTTCCTTCCGAACCGCTTGTGGAATCGCTTCCGGTCGAGGCGCCGGAGTCGGCGATCCAGCGCAGCGTACCCGCGATCGATCGGCCGCTGCGGGAGTGATAGACGCGCGGTGTGCGGGCGCCGTTGTATCTGTACTCCACTCGCGCGACCGTCGACCTCAACGAATGGTCGCGCAACTTCCTCATCAGGCTTTCGTCGTTGACGAACGCGGTGTGCTTCGGCTGCTGCAAGGCATTCTGGAACGCCTGGAGGTGGAAGCGGGATTCCTCCTCGAGGATGCCCTTGGTGTTGGCATCACCCGGAAGGAACTCGATTCCGCTGGCCGCGGCACAGGTGCTTGCCAGCAGAAGGAAGGCGGCCAATGCCGCGCGCATGGTATGGAGGTGGCGGTTCATCAACGGATCCTGCAGGTAATGTTTTCGGCGCGCGCAGCGGGCAGCGCGGCTTCCTCTTCGACAATGGCTTCATCGGCCAGGAGCTCCGACGCGATCGCCTCTTCGGCAAGCTCCAGGAGTGCAATGCCATCGAGCAGGAAAAATGCGGGAGAAAGCAGCTGCACCAGCTTCTCGAACACGGTTGCCTCCTTTGCCTGCGGGTGTCTCACCGCCTGCCACAGGACTTCCCTGTGGTACCAGGAGCGGACGGACCGGTCGGTTGCCGCTGCGAAGCAGAAGGGCTCGCCTGCTTGCGGAATGGGCAGGTCGGCCGCCGTGCAGGTGGGCGCATTGGCGTAGCCGGCGGCGTCGGAATAGGCTGCCGCGATGCGGGCAACGCGGTAGATGGTGGGAAGTCCCGACGGCAGACCGCCGGAAGCATAGGACGGCAATCGGGATGACAATGCACCTCGCAGTACTCCGCCCAGATAATGGCGATCCTCGTCCCTGACGTAGTCGGGGTTGCGTTCGTTCATATAGCGCGCAAGCACCTCGGGCCGAATGGCCATCGCGGTGTACGCGGATGCGTCGTTCCTCTTCATCTGATCGCGCAGGATCTGAAGTGCCACCGCCTCTCCGGCTGCCTCGGCGAACTGGCCACCATTGAGCGTGCGTGCCTGCCAGAAGATGTCCGGGTCGACGCCGGCCTTTATGGCCTGCGCGGCCGGATAGGCTCCGCGATAGAGCGCAGCGACGCGCGGTTCCACCGGGTAGTCCGCGCCAGGCCGTGCCTTCGTCACCCCCATTTGTGTCTGCAAGGCGTGCAGGGCCTTCGCCGCCGGGTTCTCCGCCTGAGGGAACAGCTTTTCGCTCATCGGCTTCCACCAGTCCGACTTGACGATGGACGGTTCGGCTTTCAGATCCGAAAAAGGCGAGGCAGGTGTGACCAGGAGATCGCCGAGGAACGCATCGGTGGAGCCGCTGAAGGCCGCGGCCGCACCGGCGTGCTCGACGCGATGGCTCACGATGGCCGCATAGACTTCCGGGTCCTGCGTTTGGGAAGCCAGGGTCGGGAAAGGTATCAGGCATGCCAGCACGGCACACCGGCGAATTGACATCATGTCGAGTGGATCTCCTTGGAGGGCGGGGTGGCGCAAGTCCGGCGGCGTTCGATTGCGCGGGGTGCCTGTCGGCTACTCGCACACGGGCAGGCGTTCGGGTGGAAGGTTTCCCTCGAGCGGGCGCAAGGGTCTGACGCCCGTGCGGTTGTTCCGTACCCTGCGGAACACCGCTTTGCGGCGCTCGTCGAAGGCGGCGTATGCCTCGCTTCCCTCCTCGGTGTAGGCAATTTCCGCGGACATGCCGAAGCGGTCGGCAAACCTGGCGAAGACTTTCCGGCAGGATTCGCAGGGAATCTTCGAGACCCTGACGCGAAGCTGGCCGCCGGCGGCGACTTTGGCCTCTTTCAGTTCGCGCTCCAGTGTGCGGAAGGCCTTGAGCTCGGCATCGGCGGAATGATCGAGTCCGTCCGCCGTCTCGGCGGCGTGGAGTTCGGATTCCGACTCGTCCAGGCCGCTCGCACGCACATCCCATCGTGTGTCCCGGAACTGGTCCGCCACGGGCGATAGCGGCTTCGGCGACAAGCCGTCTTTCGCGGAGAGCAATCGCGCGAAGGCCTCGTCGGGTTCGACGCCCGACATGGCGTGGTAGACACGGGTCTCCGTGCCGCCTTCGATGGTGAAAGTGTATTCCAGACGAGCCACCGTCGCCCGTTTGAAGCCGCTTTCGAAACTCGAAAACACATTGCGTTGTGTGAGATACGGTTCTTTCTGCGATTCCAGTTTCAACCAGCGGTCGACACTGTAGGCGTAGCGGGTGAACGTGTCGGACAGTTCGGCGACGATGGCGCTGTCGGCGTCGTCGACCGGAACATATTCGACTTCCTGTGCGGGGGCGACGGCGGACATCCCCGCCATGGCGAGAAGAAGGAGCGTGTGCCGTGCAAGATGGGCGATGTGGCTGCGATGTCGAGTCATGGGATGCGGCAGGTAAGCAACGATTCGGATTCCGCCGAGGCCTCGCCCTTCACTTCGGCGACAATCTCTTCGTCCACGAGGTCGGCGGCGATCTCGCTTTCGACGAAATACGGCGATGGAACGATGTCCACGCCAAACAGCACCTCGCTGAGCGCGAAGAACATCAGGGCGATCCATGTCTGCTCGCCGCTGGCCTTCCACGCCGGGTGGGCCTGGTTCCACATCTCGTCGGCGTACCAGCGGTACACCGCGTTGTCGCTGGCGTCGACGAAGCAAAGGGGGCGATGGTCGCCCGGCGCCTGAGTGCCGGCGCCGGGCTGATGCGAGCCATCGGGTCCGCATGGGAATGTGCTGGCGAGGGCGTATCCCTGGCCGTCCCGGTACGCAGCGGCAAGGCGGGCCACCCGATAGGGCGTGCTCAGCCCGCGCAGCCCGTACTGGTTTCGCAGGCCGACTCGCCGCGTTCGCGCTTCCTGCTCGACAAGGAGCGACAGGTAGCGGCGGTCGGGATCGGCGAAGTCTTCCGGAATGACCGACGCGACGAGACGGTCGACGATTCCGGCGCGGATGCCCATGCGCGGCCAGGCTTCAGGGGGGTATGCACGCGCGCGGTCGCGAATGATCTGGGCGGCCACCGCGTAGTTTGCCGCGACGGTCGAATGAGCGTCGGTGGTGACCGCAAGCGCTGCGCTGAAGATGTCGGCATCCACGCCCGCCTTCGCGATGCCGGCGACAACCAGGGGATCCCGGTGTTGCGGGTACAGGCGCGAGAGGTCGACCTTGCTCATCGCCTCGTGCGGAATTTCTTGCCCCGGGCGTGCCTTGGTCGTGCCCAGGTCCCACTGCAGGGCGCGCATCGCTTGTCGTTCTGTGTCGCCGTGCTCTTTCAATGCTGGCAGCGAAGCGAGCATCTTCCGCCAGTACACCTCGTTCACGAACGCCGGCCTGTCCACGGGCGGGCCATAGGGCTCGTTCGCCCTTGGCGAAAGCTGCTCCCGCCACGCCGCCAGCGATCCGTGGACCATCGTTCCGGCCGAGGTCTCGGTTCGCGCCGTCAGCAGCATCTTGGCCACGTCGACGCCGTCGGCGGCATCCATGGCATTCGTGCAGAGCGAGGGCGCGAGGCATGCGACGAACACGGCTGCCACCCACACGTTCTGTGCCACGTTCCCTCCTTGGGTCATGGCGCGCCGGGGTGTCGCGCCGAAGCGACATTAGAAGGGATCTCACGCGACGCGGCTGTCGGATGATTCCGTCATCCGGCCAGGGATAGGATCGCGTTGGCGTAAGCGAATTCGCCAGAAGGCCGGATGGATCACCGGCAGGGTGGCGCGGGCGCGCCTACCAGGTCTGGCGCTCGGGCAGCAGGCCCCGCAGCTCCGCTTCGGTGAGGTTGCGCCACTGCCCGGGTTTCAGGTGGCCGAGCTTCACATTGATGATGCGCACGCGCCGCAGCTGCGTGACGCGGTAACCGAACGCCGCCGCCATGAGGCGGATCTGCCGGTTGAGGCCCTGGGTAAGAATGATGGCGAAGCCGTACTTCGCGATGCGCCGCACCTTGCAGGGGCGGGTCATCTGCCCATGCACCCGGACACCCCGCGCCATGCCGGCGAGAAATTCCTCGGTGACCGGCTTGTTGACCGCCACGAGGTATTCCTTCTCGTGGTGGTTCTCCGCCCGGAGGATCTCGTTGACGATGTCGCCGTTGCTCGTCAGCAGGATCAGGCCTTCGGAATCCTTATCGAGGCGGCCAATGGGAAAGATGCGCTGCGGGTGATCCACGAAGTCGACGATGTTGCCGTCCACCGTGGTGTCCGTGGTGCAGGTGATGCCCACCGGCTTGTTCAGCGCGATATAAACGCCGCGGCTCTTGGCGGGACTGGCAATCAGCGTGCGGGCGACCACCACCTCGCCGTCGACCTTGACGACGTCGCCGTCGAGGGCCTTGGCCCCCATGCCGACGACCTCGTCGTTGATGGTCACGCGGCCGGCGACGAGCAGTTCGTCGGCCTCGCGGCGCGAGCAGAGGCCGGCTTCGCTGATGTACTTGTTGACCCGCATGACCCTGGCCGCTGGGTCAGGAACGCAGGCCGACGCCGCGCGTGAGCAGGCGCAGGGCCACGGCCGCCAGTCCGACCACGAACACCAGCATCACCACGAATGCCGTGACGATGGGTACGTCGCTGACACCGAGCACGCCGAAACGGAAAGCGTTCACCATGTAGAGGATCGGATTGGCGAGCGAAATGGTGTGCCACGGCTCGCCCAGCAGGTCTACCGAATAGAAGACGCCGCCGAGATAGGTGAGCGGGGTGAGCACGAAAGTCGGCACCAGGGCGATATCGTCGAATTTCTTCGCGAACACCGCATTGACGAAGCCCGCAAGGGAGAAGACCGATGCGCCGAGCACCACCGAGAGGAACGTGATGAGCGGATGCGCCACGTGCAGGTCGGTGAAGAACAGCGCGATGACGAGCACCAGGGCGCCGACGATCACGCCGCGCACCACGGCACCGGTGACGTAGCCAAGCAGGATGACCCAGTTCGGCATGGGCGACACCAGCATTTCCTCGACGAAGCGGCCGAACTTGGCCCCGAAGAACGATGAGGAGATGTTGCCGTAACTGTTCGTGATGATGCTCATCATGACCAGGCCCGGCACGATGTACTGCATGTAGGTGAAGCCGTGCATCGTGCCGATGCGGCTGCCGATGAGCTTGCCGAAGATGACGAAGTACAGCGTCATCGTGATGGCGGGCGGGATCAGCGTCTGCGTCCAGATGCGCAGGATGCGCATGATCTCGCGGCGGACGATAGTGCCCAGGGCGACAAGGTTCGTGGCGCCGCTCATGCCGCGTTCTCCCGGCCGTGCTCGACCAGACGGACGAACAGTTCCTCGAGGCGGTTGGCCTTGTTGCGCATGGAAGTGACGGTGATGCCGTGCCCGGAAAGCGCGGCGAACAGGGAGTTGAGATCGTGGGCCCGGGACATTTCGGCTTCGATGGTGTGGTCGTCGAGCTTGCGCAGCGCGACGCCCGGAAGGGTGGGCAGGGCGTCGGGCACACTCGACACGTCGAGCACGAAGGTCTCGACGTCCAGCGTGGCGAGCAGGCTCTTCATCGTGGTGTTCTGCACGATGCGGCCCTGGTCGATGATGGCGATGTTGCGGCAGAGCTGCTCGGCTTCCTCGAGGTAATGCGTGGTGAGGATCACCGTGGTGCCGGCGGCGTTGATGCCGCTGACGAACTGCCACATCGACCGGCGGATCTCGATGTCGACACCGGCGGTCGGTTCGTCGAGGATCAGGAGCTTGGGCTCGTTCATCATGGCGCGGGCGATCATCAGGCGCCGCTTCATGCCGCCGGACAGCATGCGCGCCTGGTGGTGCGCCTTGTCCCAGAGGCGAAGCTCCTTCAGGTACCGCTCCGCGCGCTCCGAGGCTTCGGCCCGGCCGATGCCGTAGAAGCCGGCCTGGTTCACGCAGATGTCGAAGGGTTTTTCGAACTGGTTGAAGTTGATCTCCTGGGGAACCAGGCCGATCAGGCGCATCGCCTCGCTGCGATGCTTGTGGATCGACACGCCAAACACCTCGGCGTCGCCCGACGAGGCGTTCACGAGGGAGGAAAGGATGCCGATGAGGGTGGACTTGCCGGCGCCGTTGGGGCCGAGCAGGGCGAAGAAATCCCCCGGCTGGACGGTGAGGGAGACGCCCTTCAGGGCCTCCACGCCGTTTCCGTAGGTCTTCCGTAAATCGTTGACGTGCAAAGCGGGAGTGGTCATGGGCTGCGCCGAAATGACAAGCCGCCTATTATACCGGGCTTTGCCGGGGTGCTTTCGTTCCCCGGCGTCAACAGAGACTTTCCATGGCCGAACAGTTCCAGTTGCGCCTCGTCGACAGCTTCATGCTCGCCCCGACGGTTCGCCACCTGTCTTTCGAGCGGGTCGACGGCCAGGCACTGGCCTTCGTGCCGGGCCAGTTCCTGCAGGTGCACTTCCATTACGACGACGGCAAGGCCACCAAGCGCAGCTATTCGGTGGGCACGGTCGGCGACGGCAGCAATCCGGTGCAGAGAATCGAAATTGCCGTGAGCTACGTGGACGGCGGCGCCGCCACGGCCCTGCTGGGCGGCCTCCAGCATGGCGACACCATCGACGCCAGCGGGCCCTATGGCCGGTTCTGTCTCATGGACGGCGATACCAACAGCCGGTACATCCTTATCGCCACCGGGACGGGCGTCACCCCGTACCGGGCCATGCTGCCGCAGATCGAAGCACTGATGGCCTCGCGCGGCTGCCGTTTCGTGCTGCTGTACGGCGCAAGGAACGAGGGTGAGCTGCTGTACGGGGAGGAGTTCGAAGCCTTCGCGCGTGCCCATGAAGGATTCACCTTCCATCCCTGCCTGTCCCGCGGCGCCCGCCCCCATCCGCGTCCCCACGACCGCCTGGGCTACGTGCAGGACATGCTCGCCGAGCTCGAGCCGAAACCCGAGGGCGATATCGCCTATCTCTGCGGCAATCCGAACATGGTGGACGCCGCGTTCTCGGCACTGAAGGAGCACGGGCTGGCCGTGCAGCATATCCGTCGCGAGAAGTACATTTCCTCCCGGTAACGCCGCGCGGAGGCAGGAGCCGGGCAGGGCCTATAATCGCCAACCATGCATGCGACCGCCCCTTCGTTGAACCTTTCCCCCGAGATGCGGCGCTACGCGGCGCTCGACCAGCGCCTGCTGGCCGCGGCCGGCACCATCCGTATCCTGCCCACCGTGTCGTGGCCGGCGTCCGTGGAAGAGCGGCTGATCGAGGAATTCGGCGCGGGCCGCGTGTCGATTCCCGACATCCGCTATCACCCCCCGGTGCTGGACCAGACGAAGGCGGAGCTGGAGGCCATCGAAGCGGAGGTCGACGAAGACCATCCGATCGCGGACTACCTGAGGCGCACCGCCGAGTCGTGGCGCATCGCGGCGGACATGCTGCATGGGGCCGGTACGGACCGGGTCACCGAGACGTCGGTGCAGCTGTACGGCAAGCCCGGCGACGCCATCCCGGGCAGCAATCGCAGCAACCTCGACGCGGCGCGCTATTTCGTCGACCTCGCCGACGAACTGGGCGCGGACCTGGAAACCGAGGACGCGACCGGCAACATTCCGGCGGAGGAACTCCGCCGCGACATGAGCGAGCGGCTGGACGCTTTCTTCGCGCCCGGCACCATTTCCGTCCAGGTGGACCCCGAGCTCACGGCGAAGGCCGCCGCCGGCGCCACCCGCATTCGCCTGCGGGGTGGCGTGCGCTTCACCGAATACGACCGCCACCAGCTGCTGGCGCACGAAGCGTTCGTGCACTCGCTTACGGCGTTGAATGGCCGCGAGCAGCCGGTCCTGGCCTCGCTGGCGCGTACCTCGCCGCGCGTCACGGCAACGCAGGAAGGCCTGGCCGTGTTCGCCGAACTGATGTCCGGCGCCATCGACATTTCGCGGCTGAAGCGCATCAGCCTGCGTATCCTTGCCATCGACATGGCGCTCAACGGTGCCGATTTCGTCGACGTATTCCGCTACTTCCGCGACTGCGGGCAGCATGTGGCCGACAGCTTTCATTCCACCCAGCGCGTGTTCCGCGGCGTGCCGCTCACGGGCGGCTCGGCCTTCGCGAAGGACAACGTCTACCTGAGCGGCCTGCTGGCGGTGCACACGTTCTTTCGCTGGGCACTGCGTCAGCGCCGGCTCGACCTGCTACGCAACCTGTTCGCGGGAAAGCTGGCGCTGCACGATGTGATGAGCCTCGAACCGCACTTCGAAAGCGGCGACATCGCGTTGCCGCGCTACCTGCCCCCGTGGATGCAGCACGTGCACGGTCTGGCCGGGAAGCTGGCCTTCTCGCTGTTCGTGAACCACATCCACATGGCGGGCGTCGAGGCCGAGGAAATTTCCCTCGGCCTCTGAGGATTCCTAACGCACCTGAATCCGCGGCGAGAGGGCGAAAAAGCGGCCATCGGCACAGGCGACGCGGATTCGCGCATCGCTCGATGCGGCGATATCGGCGGGTATCTGCACCCTGGCCTGGCCTTCGTTCGGCACCTGCCGCGCGAGCGGCGTGGCCAGGAAGGTGAACCCGCCGTCCACGGACAGGTCGATGCGCACCGACGGGCACGCGATGGGGGGCTTCACCGTATCCGCGGTATCCCAGCGCACGGCTCGCCGGCTGCCGCGCCGAAGGGTTGCCGCCTGTGCCGGCGTCGTGATTGCGAAAGCCCTGCCCGTATCCACCACTCTTACGGTTCGGTCGGCATAGACGGCGGGCGATCGCAGGCCCTCGTGCTCGTCGCGAACCGTCATGCGGAAACGCAGTCGGCGATCGCTTGTCGGCAGGGTGTCGCCTTGGTCGGGGGGCTCGATGCCCAGCAGGACGGCCATGGCGGGAAAGGTCTGCGTTCCGTCGGCATTGGGCTTGCGGGAGCGAAAGAGGGGCCCCGTGCCACGGTCGGAGAGGATCGCGTCGAACTGGAAGTCGCCGAGATCCATCTGTTCGAACGTGTAGCTGAGCTGCGCGTCGGGTTCCGCGAACTGCGCGGTGCCGGCCAACTGGAACGCCGTGCGGGCCGGAACCGTCAACGGGCGCTCCCATCCTTCCGTGTCGAGCCACGGCGTACGAACGCGGGCGGGCTCGGTGACGGCGCATGCGCCGCCCGGGCCGGCCAGCCATGCCCCCACCTCTTCGATGCTGATGCCATGGAAATAGTCGTCCGACTGGCTTTGCAGGTCGTATGCGCCACACAGCCCTGCGTAACCCATCACGGTGGAGCCGCTTCCGGGCTCGAGCGCCGTGCCCGCCGCCCACTGTTCGCGCGCACAGCCATTGAATGTGTGCGATGCACCGAACTGGTGTCCGAGTTCGTGGGCGATGAAATCGACATGGAAGGGGTCGCCAAACGGCTTTGCATTGCCCGTCATGCCGGCGGCCTTGGCCAGTGCGCGATCCTCCGGCTTGCCCGTCCAGCGCGTGCATGTGGTGCCGACCGCTCCGACGATGCCGCTGTCGCGCCGTGCGTCCAGCAGATGGCCCACATCGAACGCATCCTCGCTCAGGGTTCGCGCGACGACTTCCACGTTCCTCAGGGCCATTTCCCTGTCGTATGACTCGTCGTCGGGATCGAGGTCGACGAACGGATCCGTGTGGTTCGGGGTGAACACCAGTTTGTCGTTGTCTTCGGCCAGCACGAGGTGTACGCCGAGGTCCCGCTCGTATATGCGGTTGATGCGGTTGATCGCTGTCACGATGCCCTGCAGCGCCTGGGCCCGCGTTCCGCCGTGGCTTTTCGTATACGAGGGCGTGGCGGTCATGGCGATACGCAAGGTGCGATACACCCCTGTGTCCGTTCGTGGCCGCGAAGTCTCGTTCGTGCCGGTGGCCGCCGTGCCTTCCATGGTTTCGGCATGGGCTCTGGTACGGCTGGCCGATCGCCGCACTATCTCGTGATACCGGTCGGCGGGAGCGATGCCCGGATCGGCGGGTGCTTCCGGGCGGACGAACCAGTCACCGGCGGGATCGCTGACGGCGGCGCCGATGCCGTCGGGCCCCATGTCCACGCGAGCGCGGCGTCCGTGGGCGTCTTCGCCACGCATGCTCTTCAGTTCGGGGTAGCGCGAGGCGAGGCCTGGCGGAATCACTCCGGACGGCCGCAGCGTGAAGGTGCTGCTGCCGCCACCCGGCAGCGGCAGCTCCACGGACGATGTGGCACTTCCCATGCGCCGCATCGTTTTCGCGAAGGCATCGCGGTCGAGGATCACCCGACGGGTGGACGCCGGAGGGGTGGGCGCGAGGCGGGCGGACGGGCGTTGCTGCACCTTGGGCGCGTCGCGCCAGAGGGACTCGTCTGCCCGGACGGCCGACGACACGAGTGCGAGAAGGCCCGACAGGGCATAGATGATCGGATGACGGGTGCGCATGTCGAATCCTTTCCAGGGGGAGGGGCGCGCCCGGCGTCATGCCGGGCAAAAGGCATGAAACCCCCGCAGAAGCGGCAAAATCTGTAGGTGGATTCGTAGCTTCGTGTCGGGAACGTACGCACCCGCACGGGGGCGCGTGGCAGGCGTGCATCGCGTCGTCATGTCGGCGTCCATATCACTGCATGTCGCATTGCCACACAGAGCCGACGGCGGCAGCCATGCTTGCCGGTGATACCATTCCCGCTTGCACCGAGGCCCCATGGGCGCGTGCACCCTTCCGACCCGTTACGTCCCACAGGATCCCATGGCCATTTCCGAGGAACTGAGGCAAGCCGCTCTCGAATATCACCGCCTTCCGCGCCCGGGCAAGATCAAGGTCACGCCGACGACGTCGCTGCTCACGCAGCGCGACTTGTCGCTGGCCTATTCGCCGGGCGTCGCCGCGGCGTGCGACGCGATCGTGGCGGATCCGAAACAGGCTGCCGAGCTCACGGCGCGTTCCAACCTCGTCGCGGTGATCTCGAACGGCACGGCGGTCCTGGGCCTGGGCAACATCGGTGCGCTGGCGGGCAAGCCGGTGATGGAGGGCAAGGGCGTCCTCTTCCAGAAGTTCGCCGGCATCGACGTGTTCGACATCGAGATCGACGAGACCGATCCGGACAAGCTGGTCGACATCATCGCCAGCCTGGAGCCCACGTTCGGCGGCATCAACCTCGAGGACATCAAGGCCCCCGAGTGTTTCGTGGTCGAGCGCAAGCTGCGCGAGCGGATGAAGATCCCGGTCTTCCACGACGACCAGCACGGCACCGCGATCATCGTCGGCGCGGCCGTGCTCAATGCGCTACTGGTGACGGGCAAGAAGATCGAAGACGTGAAGCTGGCCACCACCGGCATGGGCGCGGCGGGTATCTCGTGCGTCGATATGCTGGTGACGCTGGGCATGCGCAAGGAAAACATCCTCGCGTTCGACCGCGACGGCGTGCTGCACACCGGCCGCACCGACCTCGACCCCGACAAGCAGCGCTACGCACGCGACACCGACAAGCGCACCCTGGCGGAGATCGTCGAGGGCGCGGACATCTTCCTGGGGCTGTCGGCCGGCGGCATCCTGAAGCCGGAAATGGTCGCGACGATGGCGGATCGTCCCATCATCTTCGCGCTGGCGAACCCGAACCCCGAGATCCTTCCCGAGGACGCGAAAGCGGTGCGCCCGGATTGCATCATGGCAACGGGCCGGTCGGATTATCCGAACCAGGTGAACAACGCGCTCTGCTTCCCTTATCTGTTCCGCGGCGCGCTGGACGTCGGCGCCACGGTGATCAACGAGGCCATGAAGGTGGCCTGCGTGAAGGCCATCGCCGAGCTGGCCCGCCGCGAATCCTCCGATGTGAGCGCGCGGGCCTATGGCACGAAGCCGCCGAGCTTCGGTGCCGACTACCTCATTCCACAGCCGTTCGATCCGCGCCTTCTCATCCAGCTACCGCCGGCCATCGCCCAGGCAGCCATGGATTCCGGCGTGGCCGAGCGCCCCATCACCGATTTCCCGGCCTACATCGAAAAGCTGACCAGCTTCGTGTTCCGCACGGGGCTGCTGATGAAGCCGGTGTTCGATCGCGCGAAAGCCGATCCGAAGCGGGTGGTGTACGCGGAAGGCGAGGAAGAGACCGTCCTGCGTGCCGTGCAGACGGTGGTGGACGAAGGGCTGGCACGGCCCATCCTCGTCGGCCGGCCGGACGTCATCGAGAAGCGCATCGCACGCGCGGGCCTGCGCCTGAAGCCCGGCATCGACTTCGAGATGTGCAACATTCATTCCGATCCGCGCTTCGAAGCGTATTGGCGGCTGTACCACTCGATCATGGAGCGTCGCGGCGTTACGCCCGCCTCCGCGAAGGCCGTCGTGCGTTCACGTCCGTCGGTCATCGCCGCGCTCATGGTGGAGCGCGGAGAGGCCGACGCGATGATCTGCGGCCTGGTGGGCACCTACCAGAGCAAGCTCGACTACATCCGCGACATCATCGGGCTTGACGAGGGCGTTACCGAGGCGTCGGCCATGGCGGCCGTGGCCACCGAGAAGGGCACGTTCTTCTTCCTCGACACCTACGTGCAGGAAGATCCGACCGCGGCCGAGATCGCCGAAGCCACGTTGCAGGCCGCCATCCGCCTGAAACTGTTCGGTATCCAGCCGAAGATCGCCCTGCTGTCGAACTCCAATTTCGGTAGCCGGGAGACCCGCAACGCGAAGAAGATGCGCGAGGCCCTGAGCCTGATCCGGGAGCGCGCGCCGCGGCTGGAGGTCGAGGGCGAAATGCAGGCCGACGTGGCACTGACGCCGGAGCTGCGCGAGCGGATCTTCCCGAACTCGCGCCTGGAAGGTAAGGCCAATGTGTTCGTCTTCCCGAACCTGGACGCCGCCAACACCACCTACAACATGATCCGCGTGCTCTGCGACGGCGTGGTGATCGGCCCGATCCTGATGGGCGTGGCCAAGCCGGCCCATATCCTCACGCCCCAGGCCACCGTGCGCCGGGTGGTGAACATGACCTCCGTCGCCTGCGTCGAGGCGCAGATCCGGGCCGGGAAGCCGCGGAACGTCGTAACTGATTGATCGGTCGTAAATTCCGTAGGATCGCGCCGTGCGCGCGACATGTTTTGGGGCCGAACCTGGGAGCTGGCGCGCCAGCCTGGGGACAGGGGCGAAAACATGTCGCGCGCACGGCGCGCTCCTACCCGTCAGGGCGTCCGGCCGGCATTTAACACGATCCAAACCTACATACTGCCGCGTATCTCGAAGCCTTGCGCTATCATGAAAAGGTTTTCCCGCCACCCCAGCGGCCTCTCTTAGTCCCCATGAGCGCGCGTCACGCGCGAGCGGAGCATCCATGGACCAGATCGACGACATCCTGAACCAGGACCTCGACCCCACCGAAACCCGTGAGTGGGTCGAATCGCTCAACGCCGTCATCAATCACGACGGTACCGAGCGCGCGCATTTCCTCCTGGAACGGATGGTGGATTCCACCCGTCGCGCCGGCGGTTACCTGCCGTTCGACCCGACCACGGAGTACGTGAACACCATCCAGCCGCACATGGAAGCGCGCAGCCCCGGCGACGCCGCGATCGAATGGCGCATCCGCTCGCTCATCCGCTGGAATGCCCTGGCCACCGTCGTGCGCGCCAACCGCAAGCCCGGCGACCTCGGCGGCCACATCTCCAGCTTCGCCTCGTCGGCCACGCTGTACGACGTGGGCTTCAACCACTTCTGGCGCGCCCCGAGCGCCGACCACCCGGGCGACCTGGTGTTCCACCAGGGCCATTCGGCGCCGGGCGTGTACGCGCGCTCCTTCCTGGAAGGACGCCTGAGCGAAGACCAGATGGACCTCTTCCGCATGGAAGTGGCGGGCAAGGGCCGCGGTCTGTCGTCCTATCCGCACCCCTATCTCATGCCGGACTACTGGCAGGTGCCCACGGTCTCCATGGGCCTCGGTCCGATCCAGGCGATCTACCAGGCGCAGTTCTGGAAGTACCTCGAGCACCGCGGCCTGATGCCGAAGACCGATCGCAAGATCTGGTGCTTCATGGGCGACGGCGAGTCGGACGAGCCGGAATCGCTGGGCGCCATCTCGCTGGCGGGCCGCGAGGGTCTCGACAACCTCATCTTCGTCATCAACTGCAACCTGCAGCGCCTCGACGGTCCGGTGCGCGGCAACGGCAAGATCATCCAGGAACTCGAGGGCGTGTTCCGCGGCGCCGGGTGGAATGCCATCAAGGTCATCTGGGGCAGCTACTGGGATCCGCTCCTCGCCCGCGACACCACCGGCAAGCTGCGCCAGCTGATGATGGAAACCGTCGACGGCGAGTACCAGGCATGCAAGGCCTTCGGCGGCGCGTACACGCGCGAGAAGTTCTTCGGCAAGTATCCGGAGACGGCCGCGCTGGTCGCCAACATGTCCGACGACGACATCTGGCGCCTGAACCGCGGCGGGCACGATCCGCACAAGGTTTACGCCGCCTACCACGCGGCCGTTAACACCAAGGGCATGCCCACCGTCATCCTCGCCAAGACGGTGAAGGGTTACGGCATGGGCGCCGCTGGCGAGTCGCAGAACCCCGCGCACAACCAGAAGAAGATGGACGCGGACGCGGTGCGCGCCTTCCGCGACCGCTTCAACATCCCGGTGCCGGACGACAAGCTCGACGAAGTGCCGTACTACCACCCGGGCAAGGACTCGGAGGAAGTGCAGTACATGCTCGAGCGCCGCCGCGCGCTCGGCGGTTCGCTGCCGCAGCGCCGCCGCAAGGCCGACCAGTCGTTCAAGGCGCCGCCGCTCGAAGCCTTCGAGCAGATCACGAAGGGCACGGGCGACCGCGAGATCTCCACCACCATGGCGCTCGTGCGCGGCATGAACCTCATGCTCCGCGACAAGGAACTCGGCCCGCGTCTCGTGCCGATCGTGGCCGACGAGGCCCGTACCTTCGGCATGGAAGGCATGTTCCGTCAGATCGGCATCTACGCGCCGTTCGGGCAGAAGTACCGCCCGCAGGACGCCGACCAGCTGCTGTACTACCGCGAAGACCAGAAGGGCCAGGTGCTGCAGGAAGGCATCAGCGAAGCCGGTGGCATGAGCGCGTGGATCGCGGCGGGCACCAGCTACAGCATCAGCAACGTGCCGATGCTGCCGTTCTTCATCTACTACTCGATGTTCGGCTTCCAGCGTATCGGCGACCTCTGCTGGGCGGCGGGCGACATGCGCGCGCGCGGCTTCCTCATCGGCGGAACGTCGGGTCGCACCACGCTGAACGGCGAAGGCCTGCAGCACGAAGACGGCCATTCGCACCTGCTGTCGGGCGCGATCCCCAACGTCGTCTCGTACGACCCTACGTTCTCCTACGAACTGGCGGTCATCCTGCAGGACGGCACGCGCCGCATGATGCAGGAGCAGGAAGACGTCTACTACTACATCACGGTGATGAACGAGAACTATGCCCACCCCGATCTGCCGAAGGGCAGCGAAGAGGGCATCGTCAAGGGCATGTACCTGTTCAAGGACGGCGGCAAGGCCAAGAAGAACGAGCCGCGCGTGCAGCTCATGGGCTCGGGCACGATCCTTCGCGAAGTCATCGCCGCCGCCGAACTGCTCGAGAAGGATTTCGGCGTCACGTCCGACATCTGGTCGGTGCCGAGCTTCACGGAAGTGCGCCGCGAAGGTTTCGACGCCGAGCGTTGGAACCGCCTGCACCCGGAATCCGAACAGCGTGTGCCGTATGTCACCGGACTGCTGGCGGATCGCCAGGGTCCGGCCGTGGCCGCCACGGACTACGTGCGCGAGTTCGCGGACCAGATCCGTGCCTTCATGCCGGACGGCATGCGTTACACGGTGCTGGGTACGGACGGCTATGGCCGCAGCGATACCCGTGCCAACCTGCGCAGCCACTTCGAGGTGGACCGCTACTGGATCGCCCACGCCGCGCTGGCGGCGCTGGCGAAGGACGGCAAGGTCAACGCCAAGGATGTCAGCCGGGCCATCAAGGAATACAAGCTGGACATGAACAAGCCGAATCCCATGACGGTCTGATAGCAAGCCCCTGTAATATCGCGAAGGCCGGGTATCCCGGCCTTTGTCGTTTTCGCATCACGCGTCGTCGATGGGCCAGGTGCTATTCCTCCACGCGTCACCGAACCGGACCTTGCCATGCGCTTGATCGCCATCGCCTGCACCGCCGCCGCCCTGGCCGCCTGCGCCACCAACCCGCCGGCTCACGGCTCGCGCTCGCGGTTGCTCTACATTGCCGGCGACAAGGTGCCTTGCAACAACGGCGTGCTGAAGACCGACTGCCTGCAATACCGGGAGCAGCCTACCGACCCCTGGCAGCCGACCTACGTACCGGTGGAAGGTTTCGACTGGAAGGCCGGCAACGAATACCTGCTGAAGATCACCGAGGTGCACGCCAAGGGAAGCTCGCCCCAGGACGCCTCGCGTGTCAGCTGGCACGTCGACAAGGTGGTCGAGCAACACCCCGTGCAGTAAGTACCGTCGCACGCGTTCTTTGTGGGAGCCGGCTACGCCGGCGATCCCGCGGCAGCGGGCACTTTCGCGAACTCGTATCGCCGCTGAAGCGGCTCCCACAGGGGAAGCCAAAAAAAGGCCGGGATCGCTCCCGGCCCCCTACCGCCCTGCGCAGGCAGACAGGTATCAATCGTCGTCGCGAAGCGCGTGGCGGATCAGCAGGAAGGTGCCGATGGCGGCAGCGGCGATGCCGATGGTGACGCCGGGATGACGCTGCACGCGGCGGCGCAGTTTCCGATACTGGTAGGTGGCCTCGTCGGCCAGATCCTCGGCCATGTAACGGATGCGCTGATCGTTCGCCCGGCGGGCCAACTTTCCGGTGATGCGGCGGCTGCGGTCGAGAAGGTCGCTGCCCGCTCCCGCGGCTTCGTCGGCGTAGTGACGGACGCGGCCGGAGACTCCGTTGACGGCGCTCTCGACATGGCGCGCGAACTCGCGATTTCTGCTCATCGGATGACTCCCTCGCTTGCTTCTACAGGCTGCCGACTTTGCAGGCCGTGTCGTGAGGGAGGCGTAAACAGCGGTGGTGTAATTGAGCCTCGATTCAGCGTGGCGACTTCGGAACGAGGTCGTAGTCACCGCCGCGCTCCAGGGCCGCGCGGTACGCGGGCCGGGCATGGATGCGCTCCAGGAACGCGTGCAGCGCCGGCCGCGAGGCATCCAGGGCGGCGCGGCTCGCCGCCGCTTCCAGGGGGAAGCTCATCTGGACGTCGGCGGCGGTGAACTCGTCGCCGGCGAACCAGCCGGTCTTGCCGATTTCGCCTTCGAGGTAGTCGAGATGGAGCTTGAGCTGCGGGTCGACGAACGCCTTCTGCGCACCGCGCGCAAGCATCCGGGCGATGGGTTTGGCGAAGAAGGGTACCGGCGCGGACTCCATGCGCACGAACACCAGCTTCAACAGCAGGGGCGGCATGGCCGAACCTTCCGCGTAATGCATGAAGTAGCGGTAGCGGAGCGCCTCGGGTGTGCCGGCGGGAGGCACGAAACGCCCATTGCCATAGCGCTCCAGGAGGTATTCGAGGATAGCCGCAGACTCGGCGAGCACCTGGTCGCCATCGACCAGCACGGGCGATTTCCCCAGCGGGTGGACGTCGCGGAGGCTCTTCGGCGCCAGCATCGTCTTCGGATCGCGCTGGTAACGGACGATCTCGTAGGGAAGGCCCAGTTCCTCCAGCATCCAGAGCACGCGCTGCGAACGGGAGTTGTTCAGGTGATGGACGACGATCATGGACCGGGCTCGGACTGGCGGGAGCCACGAAGGGTAGCAGTTCCCCGGCCCACGAAAGGGCCGGGGAGCGTCGGTCAGCCGGCGGTGGCAGTAAGCGATTCCTGAAGCTTCTTCGTCTGCTCGGGGAAGGCCTTGCCTTCCGCGGCCACGGTCTCCGCGACGCGCTGACGCGCCTCGTCGTCACGGTGCAGGGCCCGGAGCGCCTTCACCTGGAAGGAGGCGACGGTGATGCGATTCGCCCCGTAGGCCTTCTTCGCGGCTGCGTCCAGATAAGGTAGCCCTTCGGCCGGCTTGCCGTTCTCGACGAGCCGGCGGCCGTAGCGGTAGTTGTACACGTAGTCTTCGGGATAGGCGGCGATCAGCTGCTTCTCCAGCGTGTCCAGTTCCTCGCCGGCCTTCGCACGCACCAGATAGACGCGGAGATTGTCCGCGAGGTTGCGGTCGCTGCGCAGATCGCCGTGCAGCTTCTCGCGGCTGAGGTCGATGGCCTTGCGCAAGACCGCCTGCTCCCCGTCGTGGTCGCCCAGCGCGGCATCCAGATCGGCCGCCGTAAGCACGGCGCTGCGCTGGTCGGCGCAGGCGGGCGATGCGGTGAACACCTGCGTGTCGAGGTACTGCTTATACGGTGCTTCCTGCGGCGCCAGGAGGCGGCGACGCTCGTCGGCCTGTTGCTTTGCGCTTGCCTCGATCAGGTCGTCGAGGACATAGGGTCGGTCGCAGCCGATGTTGCCGGCGAGCACGCGGCCAGCGGCGTCGACGATGCCCTGGTCGTCCTTCTTGTCCTTTGCCTGCAGGAGCAGAAGCCGCTGCTTCGCAAGCGCGACGCGCTTGTCCTTGTCCGATACGTTGCGGACCATGGCAGGCAGGGAGTCGAACCACGCCATGCCTTCCGTGCCCTGATAACGGAGCTGGTAGGTATCGAGCACATCGGCCACGGCCGCCATGGAGCCCTTGGCTGCGTCGGCTTTCTGCTTCGACAGCCGCGCATCGCCGGACAGGATGCCCGCGACCTCGGTGTAGAAGGTGGCGCGCGGCCGCTCCGCGAGGATGCGGCCGAGTTCTTCGCCATCGGGGCCGATGAGCACATAGGTGGGAAGGAAATGGACGTTCAGTTTCTGCATCCATGCCTTGTCGGCAGGCTTGTCCGCATCGGCTTCGTAGAACACGACCTTGGTATTGAGGTCGTTCCACTCCTTGCCGTTGAGTACGTGGCTTGCCATGAAATAGCAGGAGTAACACCAGACCGCCTGGAAATCGACCATCACCGGCTTCTGCTCGCGCTTGCCCTGGGCAAGCGCTTCGTCGAGCGTGGCGGGACCCGGGTGCGCGGCCTGGGCCGCGGCAACGAAGGTGAAGAGCAGGGCGGCGAGCAGTCGCTTCATGGTGGCTTCATCCCCTTTGGAGGTATAGACGTCCACCTAATAGCACGCTTTTGGGCTCGTGTCAGACCGTACCGCTGGCGCCCTCGACCGGCTCGGGGTCCGAAACCAGCCCCTGGCGGCGGCGCAGGGACGGAAACCACCACATCCAGAGCCCCACCACCACGAGGGTGCCGATGCCCCCGATCAGGGTCGCGTTGACCGCGCCCATGGCCGCGGCGAGCAGGCCCGACTCGAATTCGCCGAGCTGGTTGGATGTGTTGATGAAGATGGCGTTGACCGCACTTACGCGTCCTCGCATGTCGTCGGGCGTTTCCAACTGCACCAGGGCGCCGCGGATCACCATGCTCACCATGTCGAACGCACCGAGCGCGAACAGCGCGACGACGGAGAGCCACAACACGTTGGACAGGGCAAACACCAGCGTCGCCAGACCGAACCCCGCCACGGAGGCGAACATGATCGGGCCGACGCGTCGCTCGAGCGAATGCCGCGAAAGCCACAGCGACATCAGCAGGGCGCCCACGGCCGGCGCGGCGCGCAGCACGCCCAGTCCCCACGGACCGGTATGGAGGATATCTTTCGCGAAGATCGGCAACAGCGCGGTGGCGCCGCCGAGCAGCACGGCGAACAGGTCGAGGGAGATCACCCCGAACACCGCCGGGCGGTGGCGGATGAAGTGGATACCGGCGAACAGCGTCTTGAGCGTGGCGGGTTCCCGGCGTGGTGGCAGGTGGTCGTACGCGAGCCGTGTCATCAACACGAGGGCGACGAGGTACAGCAGGGCGGACACCCCGTACACGGTCGCTGGGCCGGCCACATAGAGGAGGCCGCCGAGCGCCGGGCCGGCGATCATGGCGGCCTGGCCTGCCGCCGCGTTGGCCGCCATCGCGCGCGGCAGCACGTGCATCGGCACCAGGGCGGGAAGCATGGATTGCAGTGCGGGAAACTCGAACGTCTTCGCCAGGCTCACGACGAAGACGAGCGCCAGGATGCCGGTTTCGGTCAGGTGGCCGGAGAGGCTGAAGCCGGCGAGGAGCGCGATGGCGACCCATTCGATCGCCTGGCAGACGGCCACGATGCGGCGGCGGTCGAACTGGTCGGCCACGTGCCCCGCGGGCAATGCGAGCAATACCGACGGCACGAACTGCACGAGGCCGATGAGGCCAAGGTCGAGGGCGCGATGGGTGATCTCGTAGACCTGCCAGCCCACGGCCACCGACATCATCTGGAATCCGAAGCTGGACGCGTTCTTCGCGAACCAGAATTGCACGAACGTGCGATAACTGAGCAGCGAAGCGGCTTCCCGGGGAGTGGACGACATCGGCGATCCTTGAGGGGTTGCGACGATTTTACGCCCCCGTGGCGTCGTTTGATCGCGGCCGCGGTATCGGGGAAGCTAGGGGCTTTCCAGCCGGGGTCCGCAAGATCATGCGCCGTATCGCCTCACTCATCGCCTTCGCCGCACTCGTCGCCGGCTGCTCGTCGCCGCAGGACCAGCAGGCCGCGCAGACTCCCCCGCCGGACAACAGCGCTCAGGAAGCGGCGAAGAAGCTCGAGACCTATCAGCAGCTGCTGAAGCTGCACAACGACGGCCCGGCGGTGCAGTTGGGCCACGAGATCGTCGACAAATATCCCGAGACGCCCGCGGCCGCGGAGGTAAAGAAGACGCTGGGCGATCTCGAAACGTCGTACAAGGCCGCGAGTGAGAAAGCCCGCCTGGCGGCTCTGTGGCTTTACCAGACCTCGCCGATGCAGGGCGGCACGCAAAGCACGGCCACCATCCAGTCGAGCCGGCCCACCGGCGAGCAGACGGTTCGCCTGATCCTGCGCCGGCACACGGCGTGGGGCCAGAGCGTGTTCCTCTATGCCACCACGGGCAAGGGCTTCGTCTGCAAGGGCGATTGCTCGCTGAAGGCCAATTTCGACGGCAAGGCGAAGATCATCAAGGCGTTCCGGCCGCCCACGGGCGAACCGGCCCTGCTGTTCCGCAACGACGCCCAGTTCCTGAAAGACCTTGCGAAGACGAAGCGGCTGACCATCGACGTGGTGACCGTCAGCCGCGGCGAGACGACACTCCTGTTCGAAACCGGTGGTTTCGATCCGGCGAAGTGGACCCCGCTGCCGAAGAAGAAATGACGGCGGGTGCCCGGCTCGAAGAGCCGGGCTTCCTCAGTGAAGGAACAGCTTCTCGGTAATGCGCGTGAGCGGCCATTCCAGCATGGAGTTCACCTTCGGCGGCAGGTCGAGCGGACGCAGCAGCATCTTCACCGTCATCTCGGCGGGGATGTGCCGCTTCAGCAGACCTTCGGCACGCGAGGTGACGCGGCGGAACTCCGCGTCGTCGTGCGCCTTCTCCGGATAGCGCACGTTGAACACGTGGCGCAGCGCGATGTCGCTGTCTTCGTTCTTGATCTCGCGCAGGCGCTTCAGCAAGGTGCGGAACGTGCTGACCCGGCCGATGCCGTCGCGCTCGCGATAGACGCGGAAATGCTGGTAGAAGTGCTTGTAGTGCCGCACTTCGTCGCTCTTTATGTAGTTCGTGAGCTCCCGCAGCACCGGCTCGTCGGTCACGTCGTTCAATGCGCGATAGAGACTGGCGGTGCCGGTTTCCACGACGCAGCGCGCCGCGAGTTCCAGGCCGCGGTTCGGCTCCAGTTCCTCGGACGTGCAGACCGAGCCGTAATGGGCGAAGAAGTTCTTGAAGCCGGTGTCCCAGTCGAACTCCGGCCACACATGACGGACGTAGGCGGCCAGCGCGCGGCCGTGCTGCAGTTCCTCGTGTTCCCAATGGTCGCGAAGCCAGCCCTGCAACTCGTCGTCGCCGGCGAAGTGGTCCACGAGATTGTGGGTGTAAAGGTCGGATCCGCTTTCGACGAAGGACGAGCTGCACAGGAGCAGGAAGAGGTCTTCGTTGTCTCTGACCTTCGCGACATCGATGCGCGACAGGTCCAGTGTTTCGAGCGTCCATGGCAAGGTGGCGGCATAGCTCACTGCTGGCGTTCCCCGGTCTCTTTGTAATGTGGCCCGCACGGGCAATGGCAGGATTGTGACAAAGGCGGGCCGTCAGCGCACCACGGTGACCGGAACGTGGGCCTTGGCGAGCACATCCGTGGAGGTGGAGCCCACCAGCCAGCGGGCGAGGGCGCCCCGTTCGGTATGCCCGATGACGATATGGTCGACCCCGTGCTGGGCCACGTACGAGAGCAGGGCGTCGCCCGGGCTGCCGTGGACCAGGTCCACCTCGACGGGCACGCGCGAGCCCGGGTTCAGTCCGGCGACCTCGTCGCGCAGGGCCGTCAGCCGCTCCTCGCCGTTGTCGGTCATCATCAGGGCGGAGGTATCGGCGCCGTTTTCGATCTGGAGCACGGAAACGACATGCACGCGGGCACCGGCGCAGGCGGCCAGTTCCAGAGCGAAAAGACACGCCCGGCGAGCGGTCTCCGAGCCGTCGTAGCCGACCAGTATGTTTTTTGGCATAGCGAAGTCCTTGGCGGAGGGGATGACCCATAGTAGGCCCGGTCTCCCATGCGACGAAGCGGTTCACGGACCATGCACCAACCCACTCGGCGCCTGAACGGCTTCGGTCTCGCTCCGGATTTCTTCACAATCGTGAGTGGAGAATCCGCCTCGCAGTTTCCTGCCACCTTTTCCACGGAGAACGAACATGATCAAGCGCATCACGGGTATGGCCGCCCTGGCCCTGGCGGCGGCAGGTTCCTTCGGCATCCAGCCGGCCCAGGCGGCCGAGGCCGCTACGAAGTGCCACATGACCTTCAGCACCACGGGCTGGGCGGCGATCTACAAGAAGGCGGACGGCCGCGGTCACGTGCGCTGCGACAATGGCCAGAGCGCAGACGTGATGATCCACGTCCGCGGCGGCGGCCTCACCGCCGGCAAGTTCAGCATCGAGGGCGGCAAGGGCGAGTTCACCAACGTCAAGGGTCTCAGCGAGATCTACGGCGAATACGCAAGCGCCGGCGCCAATGCGGGCGTGGTGAAGAGCGCCGAGAGCGCCGTCATGACCAAGGGCGAAGTGTCGCTGGCCATTACCGGCACGGGTCGCGGCATCAACCTCGGCGTGGACGTGAGCAAGTTCGAAATCGAGCGGCTCGGGAAGTAATCCCTTTGGGGGCGCCCTTGCGGCGCCCCCATTTCTTGCGAATCTCACGGGCTGGCGCAACCCCGGGACGTCACGAGTACACTCACGGAATCCCATTCCCCATCCCGAGGTTCCATCCATGCGCCGCCTCATCACGTTCCTTGCGTTGTGCATCGTCACCGCCGCCGCCTGGGCCGCCGCGCCTGTCGTGGGCGACAAGGCGCCCGACTTCCGCCTGCAGGACCAGAAGGGCGATTGGCATACGCTGGAAACCCACAAGGGCAAGTGGCTGGTCCTTTATTTCTATCCCAAGGACTTCACGGCCGGCTGCACCACCGAGGTGTGCACCTACCGCGACGACACCGCCAAGCTGCATAAGGCCGGTGCGGTCGTCCTGGGCGTGAGCCTTGACGACGTCAAGTCGCACAAGGAATTCGCCGAGAAGTACCACGTGCCGTTCCCGCTGCTTTCCGACGCCGATAGCGCCGTGGCCGTGAAATACGACGTGCTCACCACGACGCCCACCGGGCAGAAGTACGCCCGCCGCGAGACGTTCCTCATCGACCCGGCCGGCAAGATCGTCAAGATCTACAAGGACGTGGACCCCGAGAAGAATTCGGGCCAGGTGCTGGCGGACCTCGCCGAGCTGAAGAAAGCGGGCGCCTGATCGTGTTCGGTGCCACCCGGGGCGTGAAGCGCCCGCGTCCTTTCGCGCCATGGCGCATCGTGGTGTGGCTCGTGATGCTGCTGGCCGCCGTCGGCCTGGTCATCAACACCTATGCCTCCGTGATCCTCGCCAAGGCGGTGGGCGCGGTCAGCGCGGAAGCCATTGCCGCCGGTGCCGGCGATCCGCGCGTGGGCATGATGTGGTCGCTTGCATACGCACTGGCGGCCTTCGTCGTGGTGGCCGTCGCGTTGGGCACCCTGCGCTGGCGCGAGTGGGGCCGGCGGGCCATGCGCGTCGTCGCCCTCGTCCTGCTTGTCTGGTCGGCCTACACGGCCTGGGGAGCGTTCGACCAATGGAGACAGCTCGGTGTGGTGCTCACCCAACCGGGACTGCCCGCCGAACTGCTCGCCACGGGCGAGAAACACCGCACGATCCTCCTTGTGGGACTCCTCCTCAAGGCGGTTTCGGTTCCCGTGTTGGGCTGGCTTTCCTGGGCACTCGGCACGGTGCGAGTGCGGCAGCAGTTCGGGTACGTTCCGCTTTAGAGGCCGCAGGGCGGTTCAGCGGGCATTCGTTCGTGTGCGGGTATCGAAGGGCCTTTCCTTCGGCCTCCCGTCATGCGCGCACGTTTCCCCGCTTTCGTCATCCTTCTTTGCGTTGCCGGCGGCGCCGGCGCGCAGGACCTCGCGACCACCTGTCAGGTCGCCAGCACCTACGATCTCACCGTGCGGCCGGACGCACTGGTTTTCGAACGCGCGGACGCCGCGCCGCGAACCGTGCGCATGCACGATGGCGCGCTGGACACCGATGGCAAGCAGGTGCCCTTGCGGCCGGACGAGCAGGACCGCGTGGCGCTTTTCGAGCGCCAGGTACGCAACCTGGTGCCCATGGCGAAAGCCATCGCCAATGACGGCGTGGACCTCGCGGCGCGAGCTGTACGCGACGAGGCAGCGACGGCGGCACCCTCGGCCGTGTCGGACGGCGAACTCGATCGGGTGCTGAATGCCCGCGTGGCCGACATCAAACGCCGCATCGCGGCCAGCCAGAGCACGCGCGACTGGCAGGAAGACGCCATGCGTGCCTACGCCCAGGAAATCGTTGCCGATGTGGGGCCGATCCTCACCCGGGACGTGGGAGGGCAGGCCATGGAGCTGGCCATGAACGGCGATCTCCAGGGCGCGGCAGCGCTGCGCGACCGTGTCGCGAACGTGACCACGGGCGGTCAGGCGCGCGTGGTGGCCAGGTTGGAGGCGGCGCTCAAGCCACGCATCCAGGCACTTTGTCCTTCCATCGGACAGCTCGTGGAGCTTCAGTCGGGACTCCACGACGCCGCAGGCAGGCCGTTGCTCCTCGTCGAGCGCGGCGGATGACCGGCGGCTGACCGCCGGCCGCCGCATTTAAGGCCGGCTAAGTAGGGCAGGACTATGGTCCGGCCCATGGAAAGCACTTCGAATCGCGTCGTCAACGGCCTGATCAAGCGCGTCATCGCGGACCGCGACCTGTACAAGCAGGCCGCACGCGGCGTGCGGGAGCCTGGCCTCAAGGTGATCCTCGAAGAATCCGCCGATGCCCTCACAGCCATTGCCCGGGACCTGCAAGCACAGGTGTCGTCGAAGGGCGGCAGGCCCGCCACCGCCGCGGGAGCGATGAGTGGTGTGCGGCGCACGATGATCGAGGCCTCGGTGAAACTGTCCAGCGATCCTGACGTGACCTACATCCGTACGCTGGAACAGATGGAACGCCGCCTGCTGGATGCCTTCGTGCGTCTGGAAGCGACTTCCGGCGATCGCGCCATGGTGGGGCGACACATCGCGCGTCTTCGCTTGTTGCACCTGGACATGACGAGTCTCGGCAGCGCCGCCGGACGTTAATGCGCACCGCTGTCGCGCCGGCGTCATGCCGCGTCGCGAATCTCCTGCAAGGTTCGATACAGGTGCACGTCGGCCATCACGTGCACCGGGTGGGACGACATGAGCGTTTCGCGATCGGCGAAATAGTTGGCGAACGCGATGGCGTCGACCGGATCTTTCCTGACAGCGATCTGCATGCCTTCGCGAAAGATGCCCCAGGCGTCGCCCACATCGGCGATGTGATATTCGATGGTGTGCGGCAGCATGACGGATGCCCCAAGAGCGCCGGACACAGCGCGTTGCATACAGGATGGACCGCGCACGGGTATCGAGAGAATAAGACAAGTCTGAAAAATTCGACTTGTTTTCTTGAGATGTTCCTGAGGCGACTCGACTCGTCGGCGCCCATAACGTCGTGTAGGGGCAACGCCTAGCGGGCGACGGAAGTCGGCGTATGCCCTCCGTGCGCGTCATGCAGATGCACTCGTCGGCTATCGCTCGCGATATCGCGACGACATGCTGTCCCGATCGCGGTCGCGTGGCCTGCAAGGCCAGAGCGGGGCAAACAGGCGCCTAGGAAATCCCCTTCGGAGCATGGCGTCGCCTGCACGAAATCGGGGCGAGGGAATGACCAATAATCTCAATCAGGTCATGGCGTTCCTTCGAACACGCGCGAACGTTTACTGTAATCTCCGCGCCGTACGACGAGTAACACATCTCACGGATGGCGGCTGCACCTTGCCGCCGGCGAGGAAAGACATGATTCTGCGCACGATCATTGCCGACGATCATCCCGTGGTGCTGATGGGCACGCGCGCGGCACTCGAAGCAGCAGGCGATATCGATGTGGTGGGCGAGGCCTCCAACGGTGACCAGCTTGTCGAACTGCTTGCGTCGCGTCCGTGCGATGTCGTCGTAACCGATTTTTCCATGCCCGGTGGCCGTCACGGCGACGGCCTTTCCCTCATCGATCTCATTCGTCGCCGTTACCCGCGCCTCCCGGTGGTGGTGCTCACGATGGTCAACAACGCGGCCGTGCTGCAGACCATGCGCACGCGCGGAGCGCTGGGGCTGTGCGACAAGCGCGCGCCGCTTACCGAGGTGGCAGTGGCGGTGCGGCAGGCGGCGGCGGGCCATGCATACCTCAGCGAGACCATTCGCCGGCAGTTCGACGAAGCCGGAGTCCTGTGCCGTGCCGACGCGGTGCGCCTGTCGGCCCGCGAGATCGAGGTGGTGCGTCTGTATGTCAGCGGCATGTCGATCGGCCAGATCGCCGAGCGCCTCAGCCGCAGCGTGAAGACCGTCAGCCGGCAGAAGCGCGACGCCATGCGCAAGCTCGGCATCGACCATGACAGCCGACTGTCCGAATACGCCAGGGAACGCGGCCTCAGCTCCTGACCGTGCCGGAAGTCACGGGATGACCAAACGCCCATGCGTCGCCAAGGCGTTCCTTTTAAACCTTGGGACGACAGGGCGCATCCTACCCGCGCCATCCCTGGGGAGAAGGACATGCGACATCCATTGATTCTTGGAACAGCGGCGCTCGCGCTCTCGCTGGCGGCCTCGACCGTGCCGGCGGAAGCGCACGGCTTCAATTTCAGCACGGACCCGTGCAAGTACGACTACTCCACGCCGTACGACGTGGACGTCACGGCGTCCGGTCTGTCGTTCCACCGTGCAAGCGGGACGCCTGCAAAGGTCTTCCTGCACGACGGCGCGCTGCGCGTCGACGGCAAGGACATCGCCGTGTCGCGCGCGGACGCCGATGCCCTGCGCCGTTATGAAGACGGTGTTCGCCGGCTGATGCCGCAAGTTGCCGAGATCGCGAGGGAGGCGACCCAGCTGGGCTTCTCGGCCATGACGACCGTGACCCTCACCTTCGCCGATGGCGACCAGCGTGCGGGCATGCTGGAGAAGCTCAAGCGCAAGCAGGCCCAGGCACTGCGGGAGATCGACGAAGGCATCGGGGCCGGGCACTGGTCGTCGGACCGCATGACCGAGACCCTTGCCGGTTCGATCAGCGATTCGGTGGGCGAGCTGGTCGGTTCGGTCACCTCCAGCGCGGTGACGGCGGCGCTTTCCGGCGATTCGAGCAAGGTGGCCGCCCTGCAGGCACGGGCGGAAGCCCTCGACAAGACGCTGGATCGGGAAATGGACAAGCGCTCGCACGCGCTGGACGCGAAAACCCAGAAGATCTGCCCGCAGATCGACGACCTCGCGGCGGTCCAGCGCGGTTGGGGCATTCGCCTGAGCGACGGCAAGCCGCTGGAGCTGCTGACGATCAAACCGAAGGAAAACAAGGATGACGACGAGAGCGCGCACAAGAAGGTGGCGTCGCCCTGAGCGTGCGGAGGGGAGCGGCGCGCCGGGTGCGCTCCCGTTCATGGTGCGGTGTTCACCTCAGGCCGGCTGGATCAGGTCCCAGGCATTGCCATAGAGGTCTTCGAAGACGGCGACCGTGCCGTAAGGCTCGTGCCTGGGTTCCTCGCGAAAGCGCACGCCATGAGCGCGCATGCGTGTCGCGTCGCGAGCGAAATCATCGGTTTCAAGGAACAGGAACACCCTGCCGCCGCCTTGCCGGCCGATGTGCGCGCGCTGCTCGTCGCTTGCCGCCTGCGCCAACAGCAGCCGGGTGCCGTGGGAGCCGCGTGGCGCGACCGTCACCCAACGCTTGGTTTCGCTCAGCGGCGTGTCCTCTATCAGCTCGAAGCCGAGCGCATCGACGAAGAAGCGAATCGCCTCGTCATAGTCGCGAACGAGGAAGGTGACGGCACCGAGAGAAGGCATGCTACGGGTCCAATGAAGGCGGGCCCGTAGCATCCTCGCCGGCGCGACGTCGGGCAAGCCTGTTGCCGCGACGCGGGCTGGCTCCGTCTGCCGTTGCTACGGGATCACCACGTCGTCGGCTTCGGGTTGCGCTCGTCGAAGCCCTTCTGGTGCCAGTAGGGGTAGGGCGGCGTGGTCTGGCTCACCGCGTCCAGGCGGCCGATTTCTTCCGGCGTGAGCGTCCAGCCGACCGCGCCCAAGTTCTGCGTCAGCTGGGCTTCGTCACGGGCCCCGATCACGATGTTGGACACGGAAGGACGGCTGAGCACCCAGTTCAGCGCCACCTGGGTGATCGACTTGCCGCGCTCGTTGGCGATCGCGTCCAGCACGTCGACGATGTCGTAGAGCTTCTCTTCATCGACGGGCGGGCCGCCGACCGCGCCGCCGGAGGCGATGCGACCGGCATCCGCGGGCCTGCCGCGACGGATCTTGCCGGTAAGCCGGCCCCAACCCAGCGCGCTCCACACCATCGTGCCCACGCCCTGGTCGAGCGCCAGCGGCATGAGTTCCCACTCGTAGTCGCGGCCGACGAGCGAATAGAAGCCCTGGTAGGCCACATAGCGGCCGAGGCCATATTTCTCGGAAACCGCGAGCGACTTCATGAGATGCCAGCCGGAGAAATTGGAGGCGCCGATGTAACCGATCTTGCCGCTGGAAATCAGGTCGTCAAGCGCGCGCAGGGTTTCTTCCACCGGCGTGAGGGCGTCGAAGCCGTGCATGAAATACAGGTCGATGTGGTCGGTCTGCAGCCGGCGCAGGCTGGCCTCGCAGGAGCGCACGATGTGGTATCGCGACGAGCCCTTGTCGTTCGGGCCGTCGCCCATGGTGAAGGTGGCCTTGGTGGCGATCAGGGCCTTGTCGCGGCGCCCCTTGAGGGCTTCGCCGAGTACTCCCTCCGCCATGCCGCGGGAATAGATGTCCGCGGTGTCGAACATGTTGAGGCCATGATCCAGGCACAGGTCCACGATGCGCCGGGCTTCCTCCACCTGGGTGGAGCCCCAGCGCTCGAAGAACTCGCCCGAGCCACCGAAGGTACCGGTGCCGAGGCTGAGAACGGGGACTTTGAGGCCGGAGCGGCCGAGCTGACGGTGTTCCATGGGGAGTCCTTGTGGGGAGGGGGGCTCTCCAGCATGGGGCGTCCCGGACCGCCGCTCAAGCATGCGACCGGGACATCCGTCTCACTGGCTTGGAATTCCCCTGACGGAGCGGTTCAAGGCAAACGAGTGGCCTGTGTGAAGACAACCTGCCAGACACCATCTTGTTCACGCCAGACGTCGGCAAATCGCAGCCGTGCCTTGAACGGCTTCCCTCCGCTGGAGCCGTCGAGCGTTACCACGCCACCCAGGACCGCACCGTGTGGCCAGATCCGGATCACCTCTTGCTCTACTCGGTAAGGTTTCAGGCTGAAGCCATCGGTGGTGTAGTCCCTGATGAACGCCGCTTTGTCCTCGACCTGCGCCCCGCTGTTGAAAAGAACGTAGTCATCGGCTAGCAGGCGCCGGAGTGCAGCGGCATCACCGCCGATCTGCGCGCGATCGAACTCGGCCGCAGCCCGCGCGAGGGAAGCCGGCATCGAGGCAGGATCGGAGCTGGCGTTGTCCATAGGGGCAGCCGCTGCCAGGAATGCGAGGAGAAAAGGGACTTTCATGCGATCGTTCCGGTCAGCGGGAGTAGGTCACCAATATTTGAATCGCCCCCACGATACAAGAGGGCTTCCGCGGTTCTCGCATGCCCGGTGTCGAATGGCCCACGTGATATTCCAGGAATTGGCCCAACCAGCCCGTCCCGCTTCACCTAAAGTCCTGCGCACCGAATCGAGGAGAGCGAAGATGGGGAACGTGTTGAAAACGGGAACGGCGATCGCTGCGATCCTCGTGGGCGCAGCCGCCAGCGCTGGCGATGCGCCGCCACGGAACGGCGCTCATGACTTCGATTTCGTGCGCGGGGTTTGGCATACCCACGTCACGAAAGTGCTCGATCCGTTCGATGGCGGATCCCTCACCGAGACCATGGACGGTACGAAGACGGCGCGTCCGATCTGGGGAGGCCGCGCCTGGCTGGAAGAGATCGAAGCGGATGGCCGAGCCGGGCACTGGGAGGGAGCAACGCTATTCGTCTACAACGCCAAGGCCGGCCAATGGACTCAGGATTATATCGACAGCGACTCTGGGCAGATCGAAACGCCTTCCGTGGGAAGTTTCAAGGACGGCCGCGGAGAGCTCTTTGGAACCACCGTGTACAAAGGTAGCACTGTCCTCTCGCGTGAAGTGTGGTCCGACATCACCGAAGACGCCCACCGTTTCGAAATTTCCTACTCGCGCGATGGTGGCCGCACCTGGGCTACCGTGTTCAAGGCCTATCTCACGCGATTGAAGTGATCCCGCGATTCAGCCGTGGCGGCGCAAGGGGTGCCTGGCGCGTCAGATCGCCTGGCGCAACAGTGACAGCCCTTGTTCGATTTGCTTGAGGTCGGCCGTGCCGTAGCCAAGCACCAGGCCTGTGCACGTGGGCTTAGCCACGAAGTACCTCTCGAAGGAATGCAATTGCACGCCCAATCCCAAAAGGTGACGGGTGACACGCTCCAGACGGCGCGCGGGGAGGAGCGACGACGCCCCCACATGCATGCCATAAAAGGATGGCACTGGCAAAAGGGATTCCGCGAATTCGGCTCGCAGGATTTCGCAAATGAGGTCACGACGTTCCTTGTAAAGACCACGGAGCTTCCGAACGTGTCGCGCCAGGTGTCCTTCGGCGATGAAATGCGCGACCGCAGCCTGCGTCAGGGTTGGGCAATGCCAGTCGAGACAGTTCTTTGCGGTAGTTAATGCCGGCATGGCCCAGGGCGGCGCCACAAGAAATCCGAGTCGAAGCGCAGGTAGCATGCACTTGGAGAACGTTCCGACATAGAAGACATCGCTTGCGGGGGCCGTGGATCGCAGGGACTGGAGCGGTTCGCCGTCGTAGCGGAACTCGCCGTCATAGTCGTCCTCGACGATCACCGCGCCATGCTGCCGGGCAAAGGCATGCAAGGCCAAGCGTCGCTGCGCGGACATCGTCACTCCCGATGGAAACTGGTGCGATGGGCAAACACAGACGATATTGGCACTGCTTGGCAGGGCATCGACGACCAGACCTTGCTCGTCCACGGGGATCGGTACGACACGGGCACCGGCAGCCAGAAACGCGGCGCGCATGGGTGGGTACCCCGGATCTTCGGCCGCCACGGTCGTGACGCCTGGCGTCACCAGAACGCGGGCCAGCAGATCGAAAGCCTGTTGCGCCCCGGCGGTGACCAGTATGTCCTCTGGCTCGCACACAACCGCGCGAGATGCCCCAACGTGGGTGGCGATCGCTTTCCGCAGGGGAAAGTGCCCCTGGTTGCCCTGAGGACTGTCGAAGCGGGGGCGCTTCAGCTCCGTGCGCCGCAGCTGCCTTGCCGTGACGCGCCGAAATACATCGAATGGAAACAGTCGTGGATCGACGAGCGCGGGCCTGAAATCCAGCGATGTCGCAGCTTCCGATGACGTCGCCCGCGGCTTGTCCTGCCAGAAATTGAGCGCCTGAAGCACTTCCGGCCGCCGCCAAAGGGCGTTGAGGCGCCGGTCGGGTGTGGATGGCGTCGTGTGGTGCGGGTGCGGCGGCTGCTTCTTCTTGGGGGCGATGAACGTCCCTGCGCCTTGCCGAGACATGACCAGACCTTCCATGGCCAGACGTGCATAGGCACGGGCAACCGTGTTCCTGGAGACGCCGAAAAAAATCGCGGACTCCCGTTCCGGAGGAAGCCTGGCGCCGGCGACCAGGCGGCCGGCCAGGATGGCGCGGCGTAACTGCCCGTAGACCGAATCCGCGGCTCTGCGACTGCCCTTGGTGGGAAGGTCGATGGCAATCTCAAAGATGCTGGGCATGGTCGCTCCGGGGCGCCTGCTGCAACGCGGCCTGGTTCGTCTGCCTTGCCAGAAGGGTGAGAATGGCCTTCCAGGCGGCTTTGGCGTCGCGCGGGTGACCGGACCAGGCAACGTAGCCGTCCGGCCGCACCAAGACCATTCCCGGGCGAGGCAACACCCGCAGTTCGAGCACGCTTCTCATGGACGCGACCAGGCGTTCGGCGTCCTGGACGACGGCGGGGGCGGAGTCGTTTCCAAGCACCAGCACGAAACGTCGGCCGATGCCGGTGCCACCTTGCAGGGATGCATCGAAGTAACGCTCGCCGGCGCCCGCAACCATGGGGCTACCGGCATAGGCGATACTGAGTCCGGATAGCCTGTCGACGAGCGCATGCTGGAAGGACGTCAGTCGGGACACCGAACGAATGACCACGCCGCGCAACGCCTGAGCTAGCCTGCTTCGTATGCCCATCGTCCTCGTCAGGCGATCGGTGCTTTCAATGACTCGCTTTATCACCGGCAGGCGTTCGTCGTCATAACTGTCGAGCAAGCACTCAGCACCCTGGCCGCCCAGGACGAGATCCAGCTTCCACGCGAGGTTCCAGACATCCTGCAAGCCGGTGTTCATTCCCTGGCCGCCAAAGGGGCTGTGGATGTGTGCCGCGTCGCCTGCCACGAAGATCCGGCCTTTCCGAAGGCTGGGAACATGGCGGTGGTGTATGCGGAAATAGCTGCTCCAGTGCAGCGCGACAGCCTGGATGCCCGGTGGTGCGCGCTGGTCGAGCAACCGTTGCACCAGTTCGAGTGAAGGCGCCTCCCCTTCCATAAGATCGACCATTGCCACGACACGCCGGCGCTGGGCATTGATGGGGAATATTGCCAGCGGTCCCGATGCATGCGGGCAGAGGTGAAGCCGATCCACCGGCAAGTCGCCGTGTATATCGATGTCGGCAAGCAAGAATATATCGCGATATTCGCCACCGTCGAAGCCGAGATCCAGTCCGTGCCTCACCGTGCTGCGGGCGCCGTCGCAGCCAACGACGAACGCCGCGCTCGTTTCCTCATGCACGCCATCGCGCTCCAGTTTCACCACCACGTGGCCCTGTTGCTGCGACGCGCTGATGAAGCACGTTCGGTATTCGACCGTGCCACCCCGCGCCTCCAGGTTGTCGACGAGCAGACGCTCGGTAACGTCCTGCGGAACCATCGCGATGAATGGATAGGGGCTTTCCCTCGGCGAAAAAGACACGTGTGCCAACGTGCGCGCGCGCTCCTCGACAACGATGGACGTGACGCGATTGGCGGCCTTGAGAAAGGGCTTCACAAGGCCCGCCATATCCAGGATCTCCATCGTCCGTGGGAAGATGGCGAGCGCCTTGGAGTGCTCCGATTGCCTCGAGCGCTTTTCCACGATCCGGAAGTCCAGTCCTCGCCGGGCGCACTCGTTCGCCATGAGCAGGCCCACAGGGCCCGCTCCCACAATCAAGACATCGACCCTCTCCCTACTCCGATCCTGCATGGCGATCCTCCCTTTGAAGGTGGGGCGCGAGGGGTGGCTTCGTCGCGGCTTGCGCGTACCATGTATGCAGAACGGACTCAGCAAAGTGCGTCAGCACGTCTTCATCCAGGTTGGTATTGTTCAGCAGCACCAAGGTGCGGTCATCGTGTACAGCATGAACCAACAGCGCCTTGAACCCGCCCATTGAGCCGATTTCCCAAGCGAGCGTCGTTGTGCGACCGCCCAAAGGCTGCTGCAGGACACGCCCGCCGATCGCATAGTGCTCGGAAGGCTCGTGGACTGTCATCAATGCCTTCAAGGCGACTGGCGAGAGCCACGACGTTTCATACACCTGGTGGGCCAGCCGGGATAGATCGGCTGCCGTACTGTAAATGGTCCCTGTTGGAATCAAATAGGGCGGGATGACGTGCACCTCTTCAGGCGCATTTGGAGCTCCCGACGCGTAAGCCACGGCGTGCTGGGGGGGGCGGAAGTCCCCGTGGGTGACGCCGCTGCCTACGAGATGCGCCGGAGCAAGAACGGTCTCGTCCAACAAGGTCTCCATCGGCTCGCCGGACGCTTGCTCAAGGACTGCCTGGACCAGCAGCCAATTCGTATGAGTGTAGTCAAACCGAGTTCCCGGGGCGAACACGAGCGGCCCAAATCCAAAGCGCTTGACCGCCTGGGACGTGGTCATCTTCTCCGAGGCAACCTCGGGGCGATTGATATATTCGGTCGACAAGCGGTCCTTGATGCCGCTCATGTTCGAGAGCAGATGCACCACATCGACACGCTTCCCGACTTCGGCCGGGTAACCAGGCAAGTAGAGGCTGATGGGGGCGTCAATGTCCAACCGCCCCTGATCGACCAGCCGCAGCGCCGCCAAGGTCGTGAACCACTTGGATATCGAGCCTACCTGGAATCGGGTGTCCGACGTGACCGGCCGTTTCGATTTTCGATCCGCAAGGCCGTACGCGCGCTCGAAGACTATCGTCCCGCGATCGGTAAGCAGGACCATGCCATTGAATGCATGGGATCGAGCGAACGAGTCGATCACGTTGTTCAGATCCGGCGAGGGCGCGGCGATGCTCATGCCGAGGCCAACGCAAGAAGTCAGTATCGTCACCGCGGCAAAAGCGAGTCGGATGGTTAGACGCATGGGTTCATCATTGGCGTAGGGCTCCTGGCAGTAGAGTGCAGACCAACGCGAGAATCAGGAGAGAAATTTCCGATTGCCTGCGTCCGCGCCAAACTCGCGATCGGGCTATCGAAAAAACCGATAGGTGCGAGACGACACCTTCCGAACTCAGGCATTTCAAGGATGTTCGATATTCGACTGTGCCGCCCGCACCTGCGACTGCTTGATAAGCAGGCTCTCGGTCATATCGTACGGAATTGTTGCAATGAAGTGATGCGGGCTCTCGCCGGGAAAAAGGCTTCGGCGCCAGGGTGCACCCTCCCTCCACTTTCCAGCGATTGCACGGCGCAGTCCCCCCACTCAAGGCGTGTGCTGCTCGAAAGGTACCGGTGGTGGATTGCGCTCGGCGAACATGCCATTCCAAGGCGATAGTCCATGAGTATGGATCCTTGCGCGGAAATGGGAGTCAATATTCGAAATCACTAGCGGCCGGCGTCCGCCCGTGACAGGCCATGGTCCAGCGCTTCAGCGAATCGAGAGGGATCGTCTATCCACGAGTAGTGGCTTGCCGATGGCATCACACTTTCTTGCACCTTGCCGGCCTCCACTTCGCCAGACCAGGACGCCGCTGCAGGATCGATGTAGTCCCGGTCTCCCTGAATGATTGTGATGGGAACGGGGTGTGCCTCGAGTACGGCCCGGATATCGAAACTGGGCGGAATGGTGCTGCTGATAGCGTCTGCAACATCTGAGTTGTAAAAGACCTTTCCACCAACGACTTCCCGCCAGTGATCGAGGTTAATCACGTTCACAGACGCCTGACTTTCGATACGCCAGCGGATCGTCTTTTGTTCAGCCGTATCATTCTTCGGATCGGCAGGCAGGTGGGCAGCCGTTGTGGCGGCCGCGATCTCGTACTTCCGTTCTCTCAGCGCCTTCTGACGCGGCCGCATCTCGCTTAGCCAGGTCTTGAGTTCGAAGGACGGCGGCACGGAGGCCGCGAGCACGAGGCCGGCAACATGATCTGGATGAGCCTGGTAGTAGCTCAACGTGAGCAGTGTTCCGAACGAGTGAGCAAAGAGGACCAATTTCGGAACGCCAAGCGACTTTCGTAGCGTCTCCAGGTCATCGACCAGCTGTCCCATGCTCAGCTTGGAGGCCGCGGCGTCTGGTACCGGCGACAGCAAGCTTCCTCTTTGGTCGAACAGAACGAACTTGTGTTTGTCGAGTTGAGGCCGCAACGCATCGATAATGTAATGAAAATCGTTGCCTGGGCCGCCATGGAGAAACACCACAAGTGGCCCAGCCCCCAGTTCGGTGACGTAGAGGTTGGCGGCGTGATCCGCGGTCGGCAGATACCAAGCGTTTCGCTGAAGTTGGCCGTATACGTCCTCGGTTCTTTTGGCGTTAGCGTTGGTAGCGCGTGCGCCGGGCGCCAAAGTGCAGGCCAGCGTGCACGTCAAGATCAGGCTCGGCAATTTGCGCATGATGTGCTCTGGTCCTTTCGTGTATGTATGTTGGCTGCCGTCTCGGCCTGGTCCTAAGTCGACGCGTACTAGGCCGTAGCCCGCGCCGGCAACGCAGCCAGCGCAGCGGCTGTGTCCAGCACGGTGGCGAATTCATCCTGAAGATCGCTGAGCGCGGCGGCATGCACTTCGTCGGCAGATCGCATCAGCCCGTCCAACGTCGGCCGCGCAAACGCAGCGCAGGCGTCGGAAACCACATGCGTCTTGAAGCCGAGGTTCCCAGCCATGCGCGCTGTGGTGGAGACGCAATGGTTGGTCGTAAGTCCGACGATCACCACCGTTTGGACCCCGCGGCTACGCAGTTCCTCTTCCAAGCCGGTGCCAATGAACATGCTATTGACCGTCTTGCGGTGCACTGATTCGCCGACGAGCGGCATGAATCCTGGTTTTGGGCGGTTTCCGGGCGTGCCTGGCCGAAACGCACCATCTGCCCCGGGCGAATCATGCTGCGCGTGCATCACGGGCATGTTCTGGGCTCGCCACGCGGCCAGCAAGCGAGTGATGTTTTCTTCGGCATGGGGGTTGTTGCGCTCACCCCATCGCGGATCGTTGAATCCTTCTTGCACATCTATGACGAGCAGCGCGGTGGACGGTGGCAGCTTCATGTGTATCCCCTGCGGATGTAGTGATGGAGAAAGCTTGCCGATTGCTTGCAGGCGCGCCAAACTCACGATTGGGCTATCGGAAAAGCCGATGGGTGGGAAAAAGACACCGTTGGAACTCAGGCATTTCGCCGCACTCGTGGCTTTAGCTGAGGCTGGGGGCGTCGGTAAGGCTGCACGGCGACTCGGGGTAGCTCAATCGACGCTTTCCGAAGCACTGCTTTCGCTGGAGCGAGCGCTAGGCCATCCTGTGCTGGAGCGGATGCCTGGGGCCTCAGCTGCGTTGACGGAGGTGGCCCGTCGGCTCCTTCCGCATGCGCGATCCATTCTCCTCGCCACCGAGCGCGCGCACGCAGAGGCGCTCGCCATGCCCGTGCGACTAGTGGTGGGTACGGTCGAATCGGTGGGTACACATCTGCTCCCGATGGCGCTTCACGCTTGCCGAAGTGCGCACCCGCAATTGGAGTTGCAAGTTTCCGTTGGGCTGTGCGAAACATTGAAGGCTTCTTTCGCCGCTGGCCGTATCGACCTGCTACTCACACTGGAACGGGCACGTACGCGGAGTAGCCGTTCAGCGATACCCGCGCATTCGATTCCGTTGATGTTGCTGCGCGAAGCCGAAGACACTTCTCCCATAGAGGATACGTGGCCGTTGTTGGTACCTGATCCGGAAGGCGCGCTTCACGCGGCCGCGCGAGACTGGGTGCGTCGCGAGGGGGTCTCTCGGCATGTAGTCTCAACGGGCACACTCGATGGCGTGCGCCGCGGGGTATGCAGCGGGCGGGCCTTGGGTTTCCTGCCGCGCCATGCCGTGCTGGACGACTTACGAGTTGGGCGACTGAGCACGGTGAACACACGTGGTGCCCTTCCGTCGCTTGAGTTGCGTGTACGCCTTCGCCGTTCCGTTCCCGCCGCCTTGCGTGAGGGAGCTGGCACCGTCACGAGTGCAGTATCCAAGCAGCTTGTCGCCGAAGCTATGGCAGAGTGAGGAACGATCGGCTGCCGAGGCGGTGCGCCCGCTGTGAAAAGTGCCGGGCGTTCGCTCTCGAGTTCACTAGGGAATCGCGGCGTTGAATGCTGCAACGTTGAGGTTGTAGCCGAGCAGCCGTACGCCGGACACGGTGCGTGGCTGATGCCATGTCCCGGGAGCGAAATGGACCCACGTGCCGGCGCAATGGCGCCTTTCCCCCTCAATGAGTTCCCCATCGATGACATAGAAGCCTTCCCCGGTGTCATGGTGGTCGACATGCGGCCATTGGGCGCCAGGCTGCATGTCGACGATCCATAGCCGAACGCCCGGCGTCGACGGCAGGTCGCGCCTGAGGCACCCCGCGCCGATATCCACCGTCGGGATCCCGTCGATCATAAGGGCTTGGTGAGGTGACGTTACGGATTGAACGAAATTTGGCACTGCAAGCTCCATTAGGATGTCTGGTTGATATGCTTGGCTCGATTCTCCGCCGACGCACAAAGTTCACAAGCGCAAACTTCCATCGCCAGTGACAAATTTTGCTTGAGGCTCGCAATGACCCTTCGCTCGGACTGGCTGCCGACACTCGCTGCATTCGAATCCGCTGCACGCCACCAGAACTTCGCGCACGCCGCTCATGAGCTCAACCTCACGGCCAGTGCTGTCAGCCACCACGTACGCAAGCTGGAAGCCAGGCTTGGCATTGCCCTCTTCCATCGCCATGCGCGGGGCGTCCTCCTTACGCCGTCAGGCCTCCTGCTGGCCGATGCCACAAGCAGCACCCTTGCGGATCTCGATGACGTGATCGGCAGGTTGCGTAGGAGTCCGGCAGACAACGAGCTCGTCCGGATCGTCACCCTGCATTCCTGGAGCTGCGGCTGGTTGCTCCCGCGGCTGCCGAGCTTCGCAGCCCTCCATCCCGGCATCCGGCTGAGCATCGAGACCGGGGCGGCTCTGTCGCAGTTCGAGGAGGGTGGCCCCGATCTCGGTATCCGCCTCGGAGGGGGACACTGGCCCGGGCTTGCTGCCCACCTGTTGATGCCTGAGCACCTTTTTCCAGTGGCCTCGCCGGCAATGGTCCGCATGTGCCCGATCGAATCTGTTGCCGCTGTCGCACGCATGCCCCTGATCGGCGATGCGGGCAGGCAAGGTTGGCATGATTGGTTCCGCGCAGCGAAAGTGCGTGGTGTAACGCCCGACGAACGATTTCACTTCAGCGATTCCAATGCCGCCCTCAATGCTGCCGCGCTGGGGCTCGGCATCGCGCTGGCGCGGGACCGGACCGCCGAGCCGTTTATCCAATCGGGACGGCTCGTTCAATTGCCGGTCCCCGTGCTGCGCGGGCGATGGTCGTATTACATCGTGTACCCCGCCCATCGCCGGCTTCGGGGTCCCGCACAACGCTTCGTTGAGTGGCTCCAAGGCGAAGCTGCGCGCGCCATGCCGTGATCGTGCCGCTGCCTGCAAATTATGGGGCTGCCTCGCGCTTCACATGGGGCGCCAGGAAATTCATGTAATCCGTCTTTCCGATCGGCACGCCGATCTTTCTCAGGATCGCGTACGCGATGGAGATATGGAAATAGAAGTTCGGTAGGAGAAAGTCGCTGACGTACTGGCGAGCCGGAAGTTCGCAATAGAGGCCGGGCCCAAGTCCCACGCGCTTCACCTCGTCCAATTTGGAATCGTCGATGCTCACGGCGGCGACAAGCGCCCTAGTGCCGGCGATGTAATTGCGGGCCAGTTCGACCGAATCGACTTCCGCCGCCAGGCTGTCGACGCGGTGACCCATGGACCATTGCGAGAACCCGCGGGGCTGGTTGCAGGCGAACGCGATCTGCGTGCCAAGCGGGAACATGTCGGGTGCAATTCGTTCCTGCAGAGCCGCGCCTAGATCGGGGAGGCTCATCTCGGCTACATCGAGGATGTGATCCAGCGTATCCAGACGCGAAATGAAGACCCTTTGCAGTTCAGCGATTTCCAGCTTTGTCATGATCGTTTCAGGCAAGGCCCGGGGGGCGATTCGAATGGGCAGGTCACCTGACGCAAAAGAGCAAGCTCGAATTCAATGCCACGTCCCGCGGGTGACTATCGGCGCAGGTTGCCTCGCGCCTGCCAACCCGACAAGCGCGCCTTTTCATCGCTCGCCACAAATCCCGCTTGGTGGCGACTGGCTGGTCCGGTGGTCGCGGGCAGTGGATGAGGCACGCTACCCGCGACACCTCCATGCGAGAATGGGATTCTGTTCAAGCAAGTCGCATCGTTCGTACCTGGGCGAATCGACGGTCCTTCTAAGGTACGATCGAGGCTTGTTTTATAAAAAGTTTAATGGAATTATGGGTTTAGGTCCATCTATGCTGCTGATGATCGACAACTACGACAGCTTTACCTTCAACCTCGTGCAGTACCTGGGCGAGCTGGGGCAGGAGGTCAAGGTCGTGCGCAACGACGCCCTCACGGTCGCGGACATCCGCGCGCTGGCACCGTCGCGGATCATGATCTCGCCGGGGCCGGGCACGCCGGACGATTCGGGCGTGTCCATGGACATCCTCCGCGAGATGGCGGGCGAGCTGCCCATCTTCGGGGTCTGCCTCGGGCATCAGGCGATCGGGCAGGTGTTCGGCGGCAAGGTGGTAAGGGCGCGCGAAATCATGCACGGCAAGACGTCGCCGGTGCGGCATCTCGGGCGGGGCGTGTTCGCCGGTTTGCCGAACCCGTTCGAGGCCACGCGCTACCACTCGCTGGTGGTGGAGAAGGACTCGGTGCCGGAGTGCCTCGAGGTCACGGCCTGGACGGAGCGCGACGATGGTTCCGTCGACGAGATCATGGGCTTGCGCCACCGCACGCTCGACATCGAAGGCGTGCAGTTCCATCCCGAGTCCATCCTTACCCAGCATGGCCACGACCTGCTGCGCAATTTCCTCGGCATGCCGTTGCCGCTCGCCGCTTAAGGAACGCGCTCGATGCCCATCACTCCGTCCGAGGCGCTGCAGCGCACGATCGAACACCGCGAGATCTTCCATGACGAGATGATCGAGCTGATGCACCAGATCATGCGCGGCGACGTCAGCCCGCTGATGACCGCGGCGATCCTCACCGGCCTGCGCGTGAAGAAGGAAACGGTCGGCGAGATCACCGGTGCCGCACGCGTGATGCGCGACCTTTCCTCCAAGGTGGACGCCGGCCCGCACCCGCACTTCGTGGACATCGTGGGCACGGGCGGCGACGGGGCTTCCACGTTCAATATCTCCACGGCGTCGATGTTCGTCGCAGCGGCCGCGGGTGCGCGCGTGGCGAAGCATGGCGGGCGCAGCGTATCGTCGAAATCCGGCAGTGCCGACGTGCTGGAGGCGCTCGGTGCGCGCATCGATCTCCTTCCGGCCCAGGTGGCCGTGTGCATGGCGAACGTGGACATCGGGTTCATGTTCTCGCCCAACCATCATCCCGCCATGAAGGTGGTTTCGCCGGTGCGCAAGGAGATGGGCGTCCGAACCATCTTCAACATCCTCGGGCCGCTGACCAATCCCGCGGGCGCCCCCAACATCCTCATGGGCGTGTTCCATCCCGACCTCGTCGGCATCCAGATCCGTGCATTGCAGGCCCTGGGCGCGCGGCACGCCATGGTCGTGTGGGGCCGGGACGGCATGGACGAGATCTCCCTGGGCGCGGCCACCATGGTGGGCGAACTCCGCGACGGCGTCGTGCGCGAATACGAGATCGAGCCGGAGGATTTTGGCCTGTCCATGGCCTCCGGCCGGAACCTCCGCGTCGACGACGCCGAGGGTTCGAAGGCCATGCTGCTGGACGCCATCGGCGGCGTACCTGGCGTGCCGCAGGACATCGTTTGCCTGAACGCGGGCGCGGCGCTCTATACGGCCGATGTGACGTCCTCGATACAGGCGGGCATCGACCTTGCGCGGGCCACCATTGCAAGCGGCGCGGCACGTGCAAAAATGGACGCGTTCGTGGCCGAGACGCAGCGGCTCGGTGCCTGATATGGTCGGGGCTCCCCAGTCCCCGGCTCTACCCAAGGAACTCCCTCCGATGCCCGACATCCTCCATCGCATCCTCGACCGGAAGCTCGAAGAGATCGCCGAGCGCAGCCGCAAGCGCAGCCTCGACGATCTGGCGGCGCGCATCGCCGACCTCGAGCCGACGCGGGGCTTCGTCGCCGAGATCGACAAGCGCCTGCATGACGGCGAGCCGGCCGTCATCGCGGAGATCAAGAAGGCCAGCCCGAGCAAGGGCCTCATCCGCGAGGACTTCGATCCAGCAGCCATTGCGCGCAGTTACGAGTTGGGCGGCGCCACCTGTCTTTCCGTGCTTACCGATGCCGATTTCTTCCAGGGCCACGAGGATTTCGTGGGCCAGGCGCGTGCGGCGTGCAGCCTGCCGATCCTGCGCAAGGATTTCATCATCGACGAGTACCAGGTGTACGAGGCCCGCACGATCGGCGCCGACTGCATCCTGCTGATCGTCGCCGCGTTCGCCCAGAAGGAGCCCGACGGCGACCGCATCTACGACGAGGAGCGCCTCACCGAACTCTCGCTGCTTGCCGCGGAGCTCGATCTCGACGTGTTGATGGAAGTGCACAACGAGGAAGAACTGGAAATCGCCCTCGGCACGCCTGCGCCGCTGATCGGCGTGAACAACCGCAACCTGCGCACCTTCGAGACATCCCTGGGCACCTCGTTGCGCCTGAAGGACCGTGTGGGCTCGGAAACGGCCATCGTGGCCGAGTCGGGCATCCATACGGCGGAAGACGTGCGCAAGCTGCGCGAAGCGGGCATCCACACCTTCCTGGTGGGCGAGGCGTTCATGCGCGCGGCAGACCCGGGTGCCGAGCTGCACAAGCTGTTCGGCACGCATCCTCACCCCGCGACACACAAGCAGTAACGAGCGAATGGAACAGGCGATGGAAACGGCGGCGTTCGACGAACCCGCCGCCGAGGCAGCACGCGTGGTGCTGTTCGATTTCGATGGGGTGATCGTTCGCCACCAGACGCTGGAATTGTTCTATCGCCATCGCCTTTCCGGCGTGGGCCGCTGGCGCCTCCTGCTGGCGCTGCCCCTGCTGCCGCTCGTGCCGTTCCTCATCGGCGGCGTCGCGGGCAACCGTTTCCTGGGCCGTGTCTTCCTGCGCGTCGTTACCTTCGGCCGCAGCGAGGCCGCATGCCGGCGTTCGATGGCCGCGTTCGGCCGCGCATACGCACGGCGCCCTGGCGTCTTCTGCCGGGACGCGGTGGCGGCGCTGCGGCGACACATCGCTGCCGGCGACCGCGTGGTGATCGTGACGGGCAACGAGCAGAAGATGGTGGAGGCCATGCTCGACGAGGTGAATCTCGGTGGCTACGAACTCGTGGCTTCGCAGGCTCGCATGGGTCTCGTCGGCATGCGTTTCGTCAGCCACAACGTGCACCATGCCAAGGTGCGCACGCTCGATCGCGCAGGCATCGCGCGGCCCTGGGCTGTCGCTTACGGCGACTCCTTGTCGGACGTGCCCATGCTGAAGGCTGCCGAAGCGGCCCGGCTCGTCAACCCCACGCCGAAGACGGCGAAGAAGGCGGGACGCCTGCTGGGCGACAAGCTCGAAATACTGCACTGGTACTAGGAAGCGCCCCGGGGAGCGTCGGCTACCCCAGGAGATACCTGCCGAGCTGGTAGAGGCTGATGCCGACGATGAGGCAGCCCACCGCGGTCATCACGTAGCGCGGCGGCAGGTGCCGCACCAGCCAGGCGGCCACCGGCGCGGCAAGCACGCCTCCGGCGAGCAGGCCCAGCACGATCGGCCAATGCTGGATGCCCATATGCGCGACCAGGGTCGACGAAATGGCGATGGTCACGACGAACTCGGCCGCGTTCACCGTGCCGATCGTCTGCCGCACGGGACCGCCGCGCGCGAGCAGCGTGGACGTGGCGATGGGCCCCCAGCCACCGCCGCCGATGGCATCGAGCAGGCCGGCGAAGAAACCGAGGATGCCCTTGTGCCGCACGCGATGGTGGGACACCACGCGCCCCGCGGCGCGCACGAGCACCACCACGCCGAGGATCAGCAGATAGGCGTAGACAAAGGGCTTCAGCGCGTCGCCCGGCACGCTGGCCAGGAACCATGCGCCGATGATCCCGCCGATCACGCCGGGGATGGCCAGGCGGCGGAACGCGCGCCAGTCCACGTTCCCGAACAGGGCGTGCGCACCGCCGGACACGCCCGTGGTGAACACTTCGGCGGTATGCACGGTGGCGCTGGCGACCGCCGGCGGCAAACCGAGCGCCAGCAATACGGCATTGGAGACAATGCCATAGGCCATGCCCAGCGCGCCGTCGACGAGCTGGGCCAGCAAACCTACGCCGACGAAGATCAGGAATTGATTCCAGTCCATGGTTTTGTCCGGTGGATCATGTAGCCACCATATACGAGGTCGGCGAGATGAGGGCATGAAGACCAACTTCTGGCGCTTGCACGCGTCGTCTTGCCGCAGCTAGCCTGATCCCTCACATCCTGCGAGACCACAGATGTACCTCTCTTCCTTGCGCGAGTTGGCCCTTGGGAGCCGACTCAAGGCCTTGAGCGATCAGTTCTACACGGCTATCGACGAGGTCTATCGCGCGTGCGGCGCGGCCATCGAATCGCGGTGGTTCCCGGTGCTGCGTTACCTCCGCGACGTCGGGCCGACGACGGTGACCGACATGGCCCTGGCTATCGGCCAGACCCACTCGGCCGTCAGCCAGCTCGCCGACCGTCTGGTGGACGCCGGCATGGTCGAACGGCGGCGCGACCCGCACGACGGGCGACGCAGCGTGCTCGCTCTCACCGAGGCCGGCGATCGCGCCCTTGGCGACCTCGGCCCGGTGTGGCTCGCCATCCGGCGCGGCATGAGCGAAACGCTGGGGCCCAGCGGTATGGCCATGCTGGAAGCCATCGAAAACTGCGAGCAGGCGCTGCGCGAACGCCCGCTGGTGCAAACCATCCTGCTGCAGCGGGAAGCGTTGAGCCGCGCGACCGTGCAGGTGGTTCCGTTCGAGCCGGCGCTGCGCGACCACTTCCGCCGACTGAACCAGCAGTGGCTCGAGCGTCATTTCCGCGTCGAGGCGGTGGACAGGAAGCTGTTCGACGACCCCGAGGGCCTGATCATCGCCCCCGGCGGCGCCATCCTCTTCGCCCTTTATGCGGGCGAGGTGGTGGGCACCTGCGCGCTCATCCACGAGGGGGAGGGCGTCTACGAGCTCTCCAAGATGGGCGTGGACGAGAACTTCCGCGGGTTGGGCGCCGGCCGGGCACTGCTCGACGCGGCGATCGCCGAATACCGCCGGCGCGGTGGCCGGGAGCTTTTCCTGGAGTCCAACAGCCGGCTGGACCGCGCCCTGGCCATGTACGAGCGGGCGGGATTCGTCCGGCAAGCCGCCATCCGCCCCGGCTCCCATTACGACCGGGCCGACGTCTACATGGTGTACGGGGGCGGCTGAGCCGGAGCGCGGACCTCAGCGGGTGCCGCGCACCACGATGGTCTTGCCCGAGACGTCGATCATCCGCTCTTCCTCGAGCTGCTTGAGCACGCGGCCCACCATTTCGCGGGAGCAGCCCACGATGCGGCTGACTTCCTGGCGCGAGATGCGGATCTGCGTGCCGTCCGGGTGGGTCATGGCATCGGGTTCCTGGCAGAGGTCGAGCAGGGTGCGCGACACCCGGTTCGTCACATCCATGAACGCCATGCGGCTGACCTGCCGGGAGGTGCGCAGAAGACGCTGGGTGAGCTGCGAGCCGATCGCGAAGAGCAGCTTCGGGCATTCCGCGGCCAGCGGCCCTTCGAGCAGTTGGAAAAGCCGCTCGTAGCTGATTTCGGCCATTTCCACGGCCGTCCGGGTGCGCACCAGCGACTCGCGCTGCGCCTGCTCCACGAACAGGCCCATTTCGCCGATGAACTGGCCCCGATTGATGTAGGCAAGGATCAGCTCGCGACCTTCCTCATCCTCCGTGCAGACGGCAAGCGACCCGTCTACCACGTAGTAGAGCGTGTTGGCCGGGTCCCCCGGCCGGATGATCGCCGTTTTCCCCGGATAACGGCGACGGTGACAGGCGTCCAGGAAGCGACCCATCGAAGCCGGGTCGGGTGCGAAGCTCGAGGGAGCCTGCGACCGTTCGAACGCCTGTTGCAACATGTATTTGAGTTGAGCCACAGCAGATTCCGTTGAGCCTCAATGGCATGGCGTCCCCTTCGGCGGTCTGCTGACGGATTTCCGTCATGCGTCGCCGACTCGCCATGTCCCTTCCCGATTATTGCAGACATCGGGCCGGCAAAATCCACCACTTCGGGGGATGGGGCGCCGACTTGTTCAAATCCTCGCCATCTTGCCCCATAATTTCACCCCCTCGGCGTCCGGACCCCTGTCTCACGCCGTACACAAGCTCCGGGCAGACTTTCCCGTCCGGTGCTTTTTCATCCTGCGGGGACCCTTGCTGCTAACCCGTGTCTGCTGCTGGCCGCCTCCCCCGGCCTCGGAGAGTCGCTGTGGTCAAACCGCTTCCCCGCCTTCGCCTGCAGGGTTTCAATAACCTTACCAAGGCGCTGAGCTTCAACATCTACGATATCTGCTATGCCGTTTCCGAACAGCAGCGGCAGAACTACATCGAGTACATCGACGAACAGTACGATGCCGACCGCCTCACCCAGATCCTCACGGACGTGGCGGAGATCATCGGTGCGAACATCCTGAACATCGCGCGCCAGGACTACGATCCGCAGGGCGCGTCCGTCACCATCCTCATTTCCGAGGAGCCGGTGGTGGAGAAGCTCGGCCGCGATACCATCTCCGGCGCCGTCGTGGCGCACATGGACAAGAGCCACATCACCGTCCATACCTATCCGGAAACGCACCCGCACAACGGCATCGCCACGTTCCGCGCCGACATCGACGTGGCCACCTGCGGCGTCATCTCGCCGCTGAAGGCCCTGAACTACCTCATCGACAGCTTCGAGTCCGACATCGTCATCGCCGACTACCGCGTGCGCGGTTTCACCCGCGACGTGAAGGGCAAGAAGCACTTCATCGACCACAAGATCAATTCCGTGCAGGACTACCTGGCCAAGCACATTCGCCAGAAGTACGAAATGTTCGACGTGAACGTGTACCAGGAAAACATCTTCCACACGAAGATGCACATCAAGGATTTCGACCTCGACACCTACCTGTTCGAGGCCCAGGCCGACGACCTCTCGTTCAAGGAGCGCCAGCGCATCGAATCGCTGCTCCGGCGCGAGATCGAGGAACTCTTCCACGGCCGCAACCTGATGTGACGAGAAGCCCCGCGAAAAGGCGGGGCTTTTTCTTGGCGGGCGACGCCGTTGTGGGAGCCGCTTCAGCGGCGATCCCGCGGCAGCGGGCCAGGTCACAGCGGACCGCCGTCGCCGCTGAAGCGGCTCCCACAAGAGGGCTTCACGTACAGTCCGCTAGCGTCGTTTCATGCGTCCCTTGCTGCTGTTCATTCTCCTGCTGGCCCTGGCCGCGCTCGTCTGGTCGCGGGGCTGGCGCCCGCCCGACCGCTACAACCCGTGGGCGCGCCTGGACCTCGCGGCGGAACCGGACATGTTCCTGCGCTTCAAGCTCGGCAGGCTGGGCGACGACCCGGCCATGTGCAAGGCGGCGATCGGGGAGGCCGGGGCCGTCTTCACGCCCGTGGCGGACCGCAAGGAGCCGAACGGTTGCGGCTGGACCGACGCCGTGCGGCTCTCGGCCATCGGCCCGGCGCGGCTCGCTTCTCCCGCCACGCTTACCTGTCCGCTCGCGGCGTCGATGGTTCTATTCCACCGCCACGTGCTCCAGCCCCGCGCCGAGGCGGCCTTTGGCTCGCCGGTCCGCATCGTGGACCACGTGGGAAGCTACAGCTGCAGGAACGTCTACCACCGGGACCAGGCGCCGCTCAGCCGGCATGCCCTGGCCGACGCCATCGACGTCACCGGGTGGCGGCTGGCCGACGGGCGGCACATCACCGTGGAAAAAGGGTGGGACGCCAGGACCGAGGCGGATTTCCTCCATGGCCTGGAGGCGGAGGGATGCCGCTACTTCGGCGCCATCCTGGGCCCCGACTACAACGCCGCCCACCGCACCCACTTCCACATGCAGGGGCGCGGCTTCGGTTTCTGCCGCTAGCCTAGAACCGGTACGCCACCGCCTTCATCACCGCCGAAGCGGCATGCATGAGGCCCGGGATGGGCCAGGGAAGGTCGATGCCGCCGCGTGCCTGGGCCGCTTCGGCATGTCGGATTTCGTCGGTCTGCATCTGGGTGAGGATGGCGCGGGAGCGCGCGTCCTGTGCCGGCAGCCGTTCCAGATGGTCGGCCAGGTGCGCTTCCACCTGGCGTTCGGTCTCCACCACGAATCCCAGACTCACCGGGTCGCCGACGGCGGCCGCGGCCACGCCGATGGCATAGCTGCCTGCGTACCACAAGGGATTCAGCAGGCTGGGGCGGCTGTCCAGTTGCTTGAGGCGTTCTGCGCACCAGGCCAGGTGGTCGGTTTCCTCCTGCGCGGCGTGCATCAGGTGCCGGCGCGTTTCTTCGTTGCGGGCCAGCGCCGCCTGACCCACGTAGAGGGCCTGGGCGCAGACTTCGCCCACGTGGTTGATCCGCATCAGTCCTGCCGCGTGCCGCCGTTCCGCCTCGGTCAGGTCGGCATCGGGGAGGGCATCGCCCGGCGAGCGGCGGTGGGCTTCCGGGGAGCCTGCGACCGCTTCCATGGCCCGTTCCAGGCCTTCGAGCAGGCGATCCAGGGGGCTCAGGGTGCGAACGGACATCACGGACTCCTGCGTTGGGGGACGACACACGTTACAATGCGCCGCGTCGCCCGCCGGGTGAAGGCGCTGCGGCTCGTTGCCGCGCCCCGCCCCGAATGCGACGGGCTTGTGAAGATTCCCGGTCGTCATGCTATGATTGTCGGCCCGAAGCTCACCGACACCGTGGGCTTGCGCGATGAGGGAAAAGTCCGCTATTCTCTCGCGCCTTTGCTTTCACCGATTCCGTGTTCCGCCGTCCTCGGCGGCAAACCAGGTATTTTCGAAATGAAAACGTTCAGCGCCAAGCCGGAGAGCGTCAAGCGCGATTGGTTCGTGATCGACGCCACGAACAAGACCCTGGGTCGTCTGTCGACCGAGGTCGCGCGCCGTCTCCGCGGTAAGCACAAGCCCGAGTTCACCCCGCACGTCGATACCGGCGACTACATCGTCGTGATCAACGCCGGCAAGGTGGCGGTCACCGGTGCAAAGCTGGACGACAAGATGTACCACCGCTTCACCGGCTACGTCGGCAACCTGAAGACCACCAGTCTGAAGGACCTGCTCGCCACGCATCCGGAGCGCGTGATCGAGATCGCCGTGAAGGGCATGCTGCCGAAGAACCCGCTGGGTCGCGCCATGTACCGCAAGCTCAAGGTGTACGGCGGCGCCGAGCACCCGCATACCGCACAGCAGCCGCAGGCGCTGGAAATCTAAGGAATCGACATGGCTACCCAGCAGAATTACGGTACCGGCCGCCGCAAGACCTCCGCCGCCCGCGTGTTCCTCCGCAAGGGCACCGGTGGCATCGTTGTCAACGGCAAGCCGCTCGACCAGTTCTTCGGTCGTGAAACCTCGCGCATGATCGTCCGCCAGCCGCTCGAGCTGACCGACAACAGCGAGAAGTTCGATATCATGGTCACCGTTGCCGGTGGCGGCATCACGGGCCAGGCCGGCGCCATCCGCCTCGGCATCGCCCGCGCCCTCGTCGAATACGACGAAGCGCTGAAGTCGCCGCTGCGCAAGGCCGGCTTCATGACCCGCGACGCCCGCGAAGTCGAGCGCAAGAAGGTCGGTCTCCACAAGGCCCGCCGCGCAACGCAGTTCTCGAAGCGCTAAACCCCTTTGTGGGGCGGCCCTTCGGGGCAGTGCTTCAAACTTTGGTGCTTCAAGGTCAGAGCGCGCCAAAGCCCGGTTTATTGGGAGATCGTCTAACGGTAGGACAACGGACTCTGACTCCGTTTATCTAGGTTCGAATCCTAGTCTCCCAGCCAAACCCCAAAAGCCTCCGAGAAATCGGGGGCTTTTGTCTTTTCAGCCGATCGGTAGGCGGATGTCCGTCAGGGCCTGCGGTCCATCATGCCCGCGCCAGGGCAGGTTCGACACCCGCCGCGGCCGCGCGAAGGCTGTCCCTGTAACGGCGGCTGCACGGCAGGACGGTACCGTCTGCCATGTGCAGGCGTGCATCTCCCGCATCGAGCGGCTCGATCGACGTGACCTGGCCGATCTGCACCAGATAGCTGCGGTGGGCGCGCACGAACACCGCGGGATCGAGCTTCGTCTCCAGCGCCGCCAGCGTGCTGCGCAGCGGGTAATCGCGGCCCCGCACCCGAAGGTTCACGTAGTTGCCTGCCGACTGGGCCCACTCGATGTCCGCCGTCGCGACGAGGAAGTCGCGGCCGAGCTTGCGGACGAGGAATCGCTCCGGACGCTCCACCGACTCGATCGCCGGGCCTTCATCGGGCGCATCGAGAAGGCTCGCTTCACCCTGGGAGCGTCGGCCGAACCACTCGACCGTGTGGCAGACGGCGACGATGAGGAAGAAGGTCCGTACATCCTTCAGGTACTCGTAGACCGCCTGCACGGCCCACGACCCCGGCTCGTAATGCGAACCCCGCATGCCGTAGAAGAGCCAGCGAAGCAGGTCCATGCCGACGATGTGGACGGCGGACCAGGCCACGCTGCCAAGGACATAGAGCGGCAGGCGCCGGCGCCAGGTATCGGCATGGAGCGGCCAGCGATCACAGGCGCGGAGGAGAAGCGGCAGCATCAGCAGGGAGATGAAGATGCTGGTGAATTCGTTGGTCGCGATCTGCCACGTGGGGTAGACGAGGCCGTTGCGCTGCACGTCGATCCGGGTGGTCAGCGTATTGCCGGTGGCCGCGACGACGAAGGTGAACACCCAGAAGGCGATCATCAGGATGCGGCGGCGACGGTGGGCCCGGTCGAGTTCGCGGCCGGGTGGTGTGGGCGAGGGATCCATGGCCGGGATCATAGCGTCGTCGTGGGCGGCGATCCTCGCGGGTTCATCCCATCCCGCCCTCCATTCGTCCCCAAAACCGGTCCAACCGGCCCCTCGCGCTGGTCCCAGGCCTTGTCCGACGCCGATTCTGGCTCCGGTTCAAAACAAGGACGCCTCGCCATGATCCGCACCCGCCGCCACGACATCGACGCGCTCCGCGTGTTCGCTTTCGCTCTCCTCATCCTCTATCACACGGCCATGGCCTACGTCGGGGACTGGGACTTCCACATCAAAAGTGCCTACACCGCCGACTGGTTGCAGTGGCCGATGATCTTCGTGAACCGCTGGCGGATGTGCCTGCTGTTCCTGATCTCGGGTGCGGCGATCGCCCTGGCGGCCCCCGAGGGCCGCCTGCTCCGCTTCGCGCGGGAGCGGACCTGGCGGCTGATGCTGCCGCTCATCTTCGGCATGTTCGTCGTGGTTCCCATCCAACCGTACTGCGAAGGCGTCGCGAGCGGCCACCTCACCCCCGGTTTCCTCCATTTCCTGCTGAGCTACTGGCACGTGCACCCGTGGCCGAAGGACAGCTTCACGGGTTGGCAGTTCGGGATCACCTGGAACCACCTGTGGTACCTGCCTTACCTGTGGACCTACACGCTTGGCCTCGTCGTGCTGATGCCGTTCCTCGGCCATGGCCGCGTCCATGCCGCAGTCGCCGCCTTCTGCCGGGCACCGGCCTGGCTGCTGATTGGGGCGCCGACGGCACTGCTGCTCTTCTACATCCTGTACCTCGCGCCGACATTCCCCGGCACCAATGCCTACGCCGATGACTGGTACCAGCATGCGAAGTACGCCTCGATCTTCCTCGGTGGCTACCTGCTGGCCCGCGAGGCCGGGTTCTGGTCACGCGTCGCGGCACTGCGCAAGGCCACCCTCGCCGTCGCGCTGGCATCGATCGCACTCTATCTCGGGCTTCGGCTGACCGGCCAGCTGGTCGCGAGCGACTCGTGGGTGTACCGCGTGCCGGAACCATTCTGGACCGTGCTTTCGCAGGCCGCGCAATCGCTGTACCTCTGGACCGCTCTGCTGGCGATCCTCGGCTGGGGCAAGGTGGTCCTCGACCGTCCGTTCCCGTGGCTGCCGTACTGCACGGAAGCGGTGTACCCCTGGTACATGCTGCACCAGAGCCTGATCATCCTGTTGGTGTTCTGTCTGAAGCCGATGGCGCTTGGCCCCTGGCTGGAGCCCGCCCTGGTGCTGGCCGGGACGATCACCGGGTGCTACGTGCTGCACGAGTTCGTGATCCGCCGCGTCGGGTTCATCCGGCCGCTGTTTGGATTGAAGGCGCTCCGGAAGATCGAGACAGGAGACCATGCGGCAAAGGCATCGCGCACGCCATGCCCTCCCGTGGGCGAGCGTAGATAACGCCGCATGCCAGATACCACGATGCGTGTCGAAGCGCAGGACGGCCACTACCTGAAAGAGCCACTGAAGGACCTGTAGAGAAATCTCATTGGCGGTCGTTCGCGGGGGTTCCCGGGTGGCCTCTCCTGCGGTACGCGATGAGAACGTTCGCAAAGTGCGTTCATTTCCAGCGCGACCGATGCGTGTCTGGAAGCGTCCGTCGCCCGGCGATCGAGCATGGTCGACAGGGCGGCAGGGAAGGGCCGCTGCGGCAACCCGGGTGGCTCGCCATGCGAGGTCGTCTCGAGCGCAACAGCGGCCACGAGGCGATACCCGCGCTTGCGCACAGTGGCGATGTAGCGAGGCGACTTCGCATCGTCGCCGAGGGCCTTGCGAAGCATCGCGATCGCCTTGTGCACCGGGTTGTCACCGTAGATGCCGCGCGGCCAGCACCGCTCCAGCAGCAGATCCATGCTCACCACGTCATCGGCATTTTCGGCGAGGAGAACCAATACATCGAGAAGTTTAGGCTCGAGAAAGACGCGCTTCTCTTCGTTCTCGATGAACCCGTGCCGTGGGTAGACGAACCAATGGCCGAGCATGAAAGCGGGGGTGAACATCCTGCGTTGCTCCATCGCGACGCCACGCTCGAAAGCGGCGCCATTCTCCTGGCTTCTCAAAAAAAACATGAACCGTAAGGTTTCCGAAAGGACAATCGCACGTCTTCTCGACGAGGCTTGGCGCGCTCACAAGGGAGTGCCTATATGCCAGATAAGAAGTCCGGGAACCATATGTCCACCAACATTCCATCGCCGTCACTACCGGCAGGGTCCGGTCCGGGCGGCCTGCTGCGGGTGGCGATCGGAGACGAGCACACCATCGCGAGGGAAGGGCTTGCGGCCCTGCTGCATGCGAAGGAAACGATTCGCGTTACCGGCAGCACCGGCGATGGCCGCGAGTGCGTACGGCACGTACTGCGCGAGGAGCCCGACCTCCTCATCTTCGACAACGCGATGAGCGGACTGAACGGCGCGGAAGCAGTGCGGCGGATAGGGGCACAGAAGCCGCGAACGCGATTGCTATGCCTTTCCTCGCGCGACGATGCTCGCTCGGTGCGAGAGGCGTTCGATGCCGGCGTCCACGGATACGTTGCCAAGCGCAGCGGCTTTGCTGCGCTGCTGGAAGCGATCGATCGGGTGTTCCGAAGCGGATGTTACGTCAGTCCCGACATCGCACACGTGCTCGTCGAAGGATTCAGGGGGCGTCACGATACGTCGGCGGCCGACGTCCCCGCGCTGACCGCGCGCGAACGCGAGGTGGCGAGGCTCTACGCCGAGGGTCTGGGTACGCGCGACATTGCGAGCCGCCTCAACCTGAGCATGAAGACGGTCGGTACCCATCGCGAGCACGTGATGGAAAAGATCGGTGCGCGCAGCATTGCCCATCTCACGCGCTACGCGATTCGCGCGGGACTAGTCCGTATCGACGACTAGGCGACGTAGGTATCCGCCGCGAGGTTATGTACGAATCGGGCGGCGCCCGATACCGGGTTCGATCGGGATTTCGCAAAGTGTGGGCCACGGCGAGGCATCGCAGCGGCACGAAAGAGAGGGACATCCATGGCAGATTTTCATCGTTTCGCACCCATCCTGTTCAAGCATGAAGGCGGGTACGTCAACGACCCGGTCGACCCGGGTGGCGCCACGAATCGCGGCATTACCATGGCGACGTTCAGGTCGTGCGCGAAGGACTTGCTCGGTATCGAACCGACTCCGGAAGCATTGCGCCAGCTCACCGAGATGCAGGCCGCGACGATCTACAAGGCCCTGTATTGGGATGCCATTCGAGGTGACGAAATACATTCGCAGCACATCGCGAACATCGTTTGCGATTTCCAGGTGAATGCCGGGGCCAGCTCCGCCCGTCTGTTGCAGCGAGTGTTGAACCTGCTGGGTGCAGAGCCGAGGCTTCGCGTCGACGGGCGCATCGGCAACGCGACGCTCGGCGCGCTGCGCACGGCGGATCCCAAGAATGTGCACGTGCTATTTCAGAACGGACGGCGCGACTACTACCGGGACCTGGTTGCGCGCCGGCCGCCGCTCGCGCGGTTTCTGAAAGGGTGGCTTCGTCGCGTCGATTCGTTCGATCCACCCGTTTCCCGCAGGTAAGCGATAGATGCCTACACAGACACCCCTCCCCGGTTTGATCGAGGCCATGGCAGGCGCCGTCATCGATGCGCAAGAACGCGTGGAGAAGCGCCAGCTTGCCTACCTCGGCGAGTACTTCGACGAAGACAATCGACCGAAAAGCATTGTCATACGCATGCCGTCCATGCATCCGGACGCGACGGAAGAGCACGAGGATCTCTATCGCGCGCCGTTGCTTCCCCTGGTATCGACGAACTTTCTCCGCATCAAGGATGTGGAAATCAGTTTCGATGCGGACCTCAGTGGTCTCCTGGAGGAAATTCCGGATTCGACGGAAGAGGACGCCCCTGCAACGAAACCCAGGCCATGGGGCCGAAGGCGCGAGGGAAAGTCGCGGGTGTTGCAGGTAGACACCTCGGTGAAATCGGGCAAGGGAAAGTCCGGAGCGGTGCACGTGGTGCTCCGGGTGGAGGCCGCCGAACCCAGCGAGGGGGCGGCACGACTCATGAACCATCTGGCACAGACGCAAGGTGTGTTCCGTACGTTCAGGACCGACGAGTGATCGCTCGCCGTGCCGAACCGCGGGGAGCGTGGTGCACCCCGTGTATCCAGTAACAAGTAAAGGAGCTACGCCATGACCGGACTGGTCAACATGTCCCAGCAGTTCCAGGGTTTGCCCATGGGCGACCTGATCGGCGCGCCGCTCGGCGCGGCGTGCGATGCCCAGGTGAAGCTTGCGCAGTCGACGGCCGATTTCATCAGGACCGTCGGCTTCGTGGAGAAGGAGGGTGGCGGTTCCGAGACGCGTACCGCCGACTTCAACTTCAAGCGCCCGGTGATCAACCCGGACGGGACCGCCGGCGAGGAAGAGGTTTCGATGGCGGTGCCGCTGTTGGCCATCGTGAAGGTGCCGAACCTTGGGGTGTCCACGGTAGACATCACCTTCGACATGGAGGTGAAGTCCTCCTTCGCCGAAAAGACATCGAAAGACTCCGCCATGGAGTACGAGGTCAACACCGGTCTGAAAATCGGTCCGTTCTCCATGAGCGCCAAGGTGTCGGGATCGGTCACGTCGCACTCGGAGAACACACGAACCTCCGACAATTCAGCGCGCTATACGGTGAACCTGAAGGCCGAGGACAAGGGCATGCCCGAAGGCCTCGCACGTGTCATGGACATTCTGCAGACCGCCTGCGAGCCGCGGGTAAGGCAGATCGATCCGCCGACACCCGCCGTGGTGCCGTAAGGAATGGACCGGCATGGGCGGGGCTCCGCGCCACGTGACGTCCATGCCGTGACAAAGGGCCGGCCGTGACGGCATGGATGCCGCGGCCGGCCACGAAAGGAGACGACATGTTCGACCTTACCGAGGTGAAATACGTAAAGCGGATCGTGGTGGGAAGCAACGATCCGGCCCAGATGAGTACCGAGGCTCAGGTCGAGCAGGCCAGGGCGCTCCTTAATCGATGCCTTACCGAGTCGCCCAAGGGCAAGATCATCGGCCTGGAGAAAAGTTTCACCATCCTGCAGATCGGCGAGCACCAGGTGGTGTTGCAGTGGCTGTCCTACCACATCGGGTTTCCGCGGAAGCCAGGATGGATCGCCGATGCGTGAAGGGGGCGACGGGCAAACCCTCATGAGCGAGGTGGTCGACTCGGTGCATGCCATGGCGTTGAAAGCGGTGGCGAAACTGCGAGAGAAGAAGGGCTGGCATCGTGCCGCATTTGCCGAGATCGCCGTCGAGTTCCAATGCAGGATGAGCCCGTATTGGAACGAACGCCGGAAGAGCACGGACATGCGCCTGAAGATGGGGAGGCCGCGCTTTCCCTGGCTGGACCGCAGGGTCGTGCACTGTGTTCGCATCGTCTGCCGTCGCGCCGACGCATGGGAGCCACGTGTGTACGTGAATGGAAACCACGGGACGTCCGTTACCGCTGTGGCCGGACTGCCCCTTTCAAACAAGGAAGGAGAAACAACATGAGCGTGTCTTTGGCAAAGTATGTCCTGGTGTTCGCGGGCGTCGTCGCTGCTTCGTTCGATTCCACCGCGGCGCAGGCGTCTTCGTGGGTCGGAGTGATGAAGTCGGACAACGGCAAGCGCACGCGCGTTACGGCGTTCGTGAATGCGGAAACCGTACAGCTCCGCTTCGGCGAGCCGGCCAACTGCACCATCAATGCCAACTTTCTCGATGTGGAAAACGGCACGTCGGTGTATCGATTCCACGTGTCGCAGAACGGTGGCGTGTTCTGCGACCGATTGTATCCCGGCGAGCTGATGGTGACTCCCTCGTCGACGGACTCGCTGCATCTGAACTTTCGTCGCCATCTCGTCCCCTGGTGGGGTGTGCTGGAGCGCGGCACCGACCAGTGAGGAGCATGCCCATGGACAAGGCAGCCATCGCGGACCTGTGGCTCTTATTGGCCTCCGTCGCCGGAGCGATCATGCCGGTGGCTATGTACACCGATAAGTCACAGGGCCGGGCGGTCGTCAGGGTGGTCTGCGGAACCCTCATCGCGGTTTTCCTGGCGCCATTGATAGAGAAACGCTACATGACAGACACCGATCTCGACGTACAGGCGGCGGTATCGTTCCTCGTCGGATGCTTCGGCCTCAACCTCACCGTGCTCGGGCAGAAGATCCTCGCCGACTACGGAGAAATCGTGGCAAAGCGGCTCCTGGGTCGCCTGACAAAGGGAGTGGGAAAGTGATACACACGCTCTTGTTCTTGAACCTCGGCGCATGCTGCCTCATCGTTCTGAGCGCGCTCTGGCTGGTCACGGATCATTCGAAGACGCGCGTGGTCCGCATGTGTTTCGGGTTGATCATGTGCGGTGCGTTCGTGAACGTCGTCGCGCTGTGGTCGGCGTTCGAGCAGTTTCATCCCGATCATCCGATCACCTGGCCTCCCGAGACCATGTTGAACCTGGGATCGTCGATTCTGCTCGGCCGGTGGGCATTTTCGTCGCTGCGCCCGGGCAGGGCGGCAAGCCCTCCGGGGTAGCCCCGTGGGGGCCTGCGTGACGATCTATGCGCGTATTCGGCACCCGCCACCGCATTGGCAGGATTCCTGCGGGAAAGTGGTCTTGTCCCGATCGTCTAGCCATGACGGCCGGGTCGCATGATCTGACGCCGTCCGAGCGCAGACTGCGTTCACCAACCACGAGGAACCCTACCATGCGTAATACAACCCGCACCCTGCTTGCTTCGTTTGTCGCAGTCGCTCTCGGTATCGGTGCCGCTCACGCGCAAACCGCCATGTCCGGTCTGGGCCAATCATGGCCCAATGCCACCGACGTGAGCACAAGTCCGCGCTATCACGTGTACGTGTTCGAGCGCAGCGGCACGCGATACATCCAGGTGAATGATGCCAGCGGCGCCGTTCGTGGTGCCTTTGCCCGTACGCCCTACAGGTTGACCGGCCTTCCTATCGGTACCGATTCGCTCGCCACGCCGGACGAGCGGTTGCCGGCGCCTGTCAGTACCGCGGTCGAACCGGTCTACGACGACGGGACGGTGATGGTGTTCGTCGCGCCGCAACCGGACGGCACCGCACGCCTCATGGCCGTTCCTGCCGACTGCAAGAACGACCCTGTCGAGTGCACAGGTCGGTAATTTCACCAGGGCACCGCTCGTTGAGGAGAGACAGGCTCCTCAGCGGCGGCGTCCGTGCATGGGGAATTCCTGGGTAGCGAGGACATGCTGTGCTGCCTGCCGCCGGGCCACCCGAACGCCGAACAGCAGCGACGTCGTGATGATGAAGGCCAGGATGGCCTGCGCCTGAATCATCGCGGGATCCTTCAACGTGAAAGCGGTCGAGGCGATGGCGATGCTCGCAAGCAGTGAGCTGACGGACCCGCCGTGCCAGCCGTGTCGCAACGACATCGCGATGACTGGCAGGCCCATGGCGACGCGGGCGCATTGCAGCGCGCCGTCGCTGGTAAACGAGGTGAGAGCCGTCAACAGCGCAAGCAATGGTACGGCGATGAAAAGCGTGTCGCGAAACAGCGGACTCCGCCTGACGGCGTGCCACGTGAACATGCCACGCGGCTGCGCGGCCAGGCGTTCGCGGAGACCGAGGATCGTGGGAACCAGTGCGAGCGCGCCAAGGTAGGCGCCAAGGAACCAGACCAGGAAGATCGGTACCGTCACGGCGGGGCCAGGCGCCCCATCGCTCATCACTATGGTCGTCAGCACCAGCGAATTCTCGGTCGCGGTGGCCGCCGCACACAGGAGAGTGACAAAAACGATCAGGCTCATATTGATCTGCCCATCGTCTGATACAAGCCCCGCACGGTTACGCATGAACGCGACGATGGGCATGCAAAATACGATCGGTGGAATCGACGCGGCCAACGCCCAGGCCACGCCGAACACGGAAATATGCAGGAAGGCCATTTCAGCGACGGGAAGGGCTTCGCCTATGGCGAGCGCCGGCCAGAATCGCCTGGGCACGAGGAGGAGGCAGGCCAGCCTGAGGCCAGCGGGCAACATCCAATGGGAGAATGAAAAGTAACGCGTCAGCTCATAGCAGGCGGCATATGCGCCCGCGACCGCGAGATAGCGTCCCCAGACCAACGGATCCCTGTTCGTTCTGCCCACGTTTGTAGCCCCTCCGACGTTCGTCCTGACACGTGTGGCCAACCGATGACGAGGCGCTTCATCCACTGACCGCTGATGGTCCAAGACCCTGGTGGCATCCAGGGGTTATTCCGACCGTATGCCTAGTTTGAAGGTATAGCGGCCCCACCGCTATCGACTGAACGGCGTTTTCGACGATTTGCCGAATTAGCGCCGGGATTTGCCGGGACTCACCAGCGCAGGGCGCGTGGACCGACGAGCGTACCGAGGGCGGCGGGGATCAACATGCCCAGAAGGTACCAGGTGGACCAGAAGGGGGGCGCCATTTCCGGGCAGTGCAGGCAATAGGCCACGGTACCCGTCGCGCCGGCGAGCAGCCCAACCGCGGCCCCGGCCAGCCTTGGCCTGACCGGGGCCATGCCGCGCACGGCCCACAGCATGGCCACGAACGCCGGCATGGCGAGGGTGGCGATAAGGATGGGGCAGACCCGCCAGGTGTGCCCCAGGATCAGCGGCAGGTGCGTGCCCGGGGCTGCATGGGCCAGCACCCAGCCCATGGCCACCCAGCCCAGCGCCACGGGCGTGGCCAATACCGCCCATGCGCCCCCCACCCGCACTCCGGGCCGTGCCAGGCGGGCCGTGACCCAGAGGGCGGCAGCCGCGATGGCACCGGCGTAGCACAGCCGGAACCAGAAGGTGGGCATCCGCACGGCATCTTCGATATCCGGCCGCACGCCCAGCAGCAGCACCATCAGCAGCAGCGCCACCACGAAACCGGCAATCCAGGCGAGGGCGAACCGCCGTGCGGGGGCGTGCTGGTCCACCGGAGGTGTCTGGGCGGCGAGCAGGGCGATGAAGTCGTCGGTCTTCATGCGTTCCCCCGAATACGTGCCGCCAGGGCCTTCAGCCCCCGGTGCACGCCCACCTTCACTGCCGATTCGGACATGCCGCAGCATCGCGCCGCCTCGGCCACCGACAGGCCCTCCAGTTTCACCAGCTGGATGGGCAGCCGATGGCGGTCGGGCAGGGCCTGGAGCAGCGCCGTCACGTCGCGGCGGGCGTCGGTGGGTTCCACATCGGACGCGACGAACAACCCCCCATCGTCGTCGAAGGGGTCGTGCAATGCCTCCCGGCGCGAATGGGCTCGGAAGAAATCCATCAGCTTGTAACGGGCGATCGCATGGACCCAGGCGGTAAGAGGTTGTTCCGGGCGGTAAGTATGCCGGGCGTTGTGCACCGCCAGGAGGGTTTCCTGAAGGATGTCCTCCACGTCGTCCCGCGCCCGTGGCAGGCGGCGGCGAAGGTACGCGCGAAGGTGACCCGACAGGCCGTCGAGGAAGCGTCGATACCGCGCCGCGTCGCCCGCAAGGCCGGCGACGAGGCAAGTGCGCAGTTCGGCCTCGGCCGCGGAGGGCCCGGCCGGTCGTGGTTCGAGGAGGGGCGCACTGGCGTGCCGGTTTTTCATCGGCAGGGTTTTAGCCGCGTTGCGTAGGGCATCGCAAGGGCCCGGGCGCGCGGGCTGCAGGAACAACCATGGGAGTACCTCGGTGGCCATGTACCTGATTCGTCCGAACGAGGTGCCCGGTTACAGATGTTTCGCAAGTTTTTGTCGTTGTAACCGGGGGGGCCATGCCGACGAACTCGGTCAGGTATCCGGACATTCCGTCCGTCATCCGAGGAGATACACATGAACCGTCACGCCGCCACGCTCGCCCTCACCCTTGCCGCCCTGGTGGGCGGTGTCGCCCACGCGGACGACACGCAGGCCGCGAAGAAGCCCGCCATGGAGAAGTGCTGGGGCGTTTCCAAGGCCGGTCAGAACGACTGCGCCGCCGGTCCGGGTACCACCTGCGCGGGTACGGCCAAGGCCGACTACCAGAAGAACGCGTGGAAGCTGGTTCCCGCCGGCACGTGCACCTCGATCAAGACGCCGCACGGCAACGGCTCGCTGACGAAGGTCGGCTGACGCCATGCGCGGACCGCTTGCCGCCGGTATCGGCTTCAAGCCGCAGCACATCGACGACGCATTGCGATGCACGTCGCCCGGACTGTGGTTCGAAGTACACCCGGAAAACTATTTCGGCGGCGGTCCGCTCCCCGCGATGCTCGACGCCCTGGCGGAGAGGCACCCGGTCTCGCTGCACGGCGTGTCCCTTTCGCTGGCGTCTGCCGCGCCGCCCGACGCGAACCATCTGCGCCGCCTGCGCCGGCTCGTCGACCGCGTGAACCCGGTACTCGTGTCCGAGCATCTGGCGTGGTCGTCATGGGGTGGCGCATACCTTCCCGACCTCCTGCCGTTCCCGCGCACGCACGAAGCCCTCGCGCACGTGGTGGAGAACGTGCAGCGCAGCCAGGACGTCCTCGGTCGCGCGCTGTCGCTCGAAAACCCGTCGCATTATCTGCCGGTCGACGGACACGACTGGAGCGAGACCGATTTTCTCGCCGAGCTTGTGCGCCGCACCGGCTGCGGTCTGCTGCTCGACATCAACAACGTGTATGTGAGCGCGCACAATCTCGCCGTCGACGCGCGCGCGTACCTGGCTGCCTTCCCCCTGCGTGCCGTCACCGAGATCCACCTGGCGGGGCATGCCGTCGACGATGGACTTGAAGGCGGATTGCTCGTCGATTCCCACGACAGCCCCGTTGCCGAACCGGTATGGGAGCTTTATCGCCACGCACTGGCGCTCGCGGGCGCATGCCCCACCCTGATCGAGCGCGACGGCCATGTGCCGGCCTTCGACGAACTGCATGCGGAATGCCGGCGGGCCGCTACGTTACTGGGTGAGCGGCGGATGGCGGCATGAACGGGTTCGCCGCATTCCAGCGCGACTTCGCCGCCGCGCTCTTCGCCGACATGCCCTCGTTCGCTCCCGCGAGCCACCCGGCGTTCGCCGTCTACCGTAATACCGTGATGCGCGCATGTCTGGACGCGCTTGAGGCGAACTTTCCGGCGGTGGCATGCCTGGTGGGCCGCGACTGGTTCCGGTCCGCCGCCGCCATTCATGTCGCATCCTCTCCGCCGCGCGACGCACGGCTGGCCATGTATGGGGAATCGTTCGCCGATTTCCTCGCGGGCTTCGAACCGGCGGGCAGCCTTCCCTATCTTGCCGACGTGGCCCGGCTCGACCGCCTGTACGTGGAATGCCTGCACGCCGAGGACGTACCGACGCTGGGTGCGGATCGCTTGGCAGCGCTCGGCCCCGGGGCGCTGGCGCGAACATGCCTCCGTCCCCATCCGGCTACGCGCTGGTTCTCCTCCGCCATGCCCTCGCGAACCATCTGGGAGGCGAGCCGTCGCGGCGAGGCGGTGCACGCGGACCTCTCGTGGCAGCCCGAACAGGCACTCGTGCTTCGCACGCCGCACGGCGTGCACGTGCAGCCCGCCGGGCCGCTTGAGATCGATCTGCTGGAGGCATGCGCGGCCGGCGCCACGTTGGGCGAAGCGACCCTGGCCGCCGCAACGACATACCCCGACGCCCGTATCGACCTCACGCTTTCCGGGCTCCTGCGGTCCGGTGCATTCGCCACCCCATGAAGGAATCCACCATGACATCCGACATCCTCGTATCGAGCCGCCCCACCTTGCGCAACCGCTGGAATGCTTTCGCCGATCGTCTTCAGGCGCGGATCGGCCACGACCTTCTGGCGCTGGCGGGGCGTTTTTCCATCGCCGCCATCTTCTTCCAGTCCGGGCGCACGAAAGTGGAAGGCTTCCTTACCGTGACCGACAGCACGTACGAGCTGTTCAGCAGCGAGTACCGCTTGCCGTTGATTCCGCCGGAAATCGCCGCGCACCTCTCCGCCGGCGTCGAAACCTTCGTGCCCGTTCTTCTGGTGCTTGGCCTGGCCACGCGTTTCTCGGCGTTCATCCTGCTCGGCATGACGACCATCATCGAAATCTTCGTCTATCCCGATGCCTGGCCGACGCATCTCTCGTGGGCCGCCATTCTCCTCTACCTGCTCGGCCGCGGAGCGGGTCGGCTTTCCCTGGATCGGGCGCTCGGCATTCGCTGACATCGCACCTAGAACAAATCTGAAAAGCGGGCCGCGCACGTATTCTGCGCCCACCGTACCGGCAAACTAGCGGATGCGACGCGCGGCCACTCTCGGTTGCGCGCGCATTCGATGGCGGACGGCGCGGCGGCATGACAGGCAAGGCACACGCGGAAGCGGATTCCAGGGTCCACGAGGAAGGAGTTGTGGCGATCGCCACCCTGCGCAGGGAACTCCATGCCGGCATGCGCGACCTTCGCATGACGATGCGCGCCGGGCTGGACCGGTCGGGCCAGACGTTTGCCGCCGACGCCCATCAGACGATGACGGCGGTGCGGCACGAGGTGAGCGAGATGGTGGGGCGAATCAATCGCGCCGCCCGAGGCTTCGAAGTGCATGCGCTTAACCTCGCGCACCTGCGCAGACGGCTCTACCTCGGCATGGGCGGCATGCTCCTTCTTTCCCTTGCAGGCGTCGTACTCGTGTATCAGGCCTTGTACGGGCACTACCGCCAGGAGTACGAGCGCCTCCTCGGAGAAGTCGCGTACCTGAAGGCGGTGAACGGCGCGGACGTCGCGCCATGCGGCGACGGCCGCCTCTGTGCACGTATCGACGGGGCGGCACCTCCCCTGGGCGGCGATGGGCAGTATCGGCTCGTTCTGCCGAGGCCTTGAACCCTCCAGGTGTTCCGTGAACGTCCCATCTTCCCGGTGACGAAAAAGGTATGCTTCTGTAACCGACGGGCCCGGTCGAACGAATCCGACAATGCCATTCCGGCAAACCTTCCTGTCACGGAGAAAGATCATGAATACCGCCACCCACAGCATCGCCGCCGCTGCCGCCGTCTTCGCCGTCTCGGTCGCCGCGATCTCCGCGCCCGCCCACGCCGGGGAGCAGGCCGCCGGCAAGACGGTGCATTGCTACGGCATCAACAGCTGTAAGGGCACGTCGGACTGCAAGACCGCCCACAACGACTGCAAGGGTATGAACAGCTGCAAGGGCCAGGGCTTCAAGGAAGTTTCCGTGAAGGAATGCAAGGCCCAGGGCGGCAGCGAAACCGCCAAGTAATCGCGGTGGCCCGGCCGGCCTCGCGGCGGCCGGGCCTTTGTGTGGAGCATCCGATGTCCCATTCCCCACCGACAGCGATATCCGGGTTCGGACTGGGCCTGCGGGTGCCCCATTACGACGACTTCCTCGGGGCACGGCAGCCCGTCGACTTCCTCGAAGTGATCTCCGAGAATTTCATGGTGGAGGGCGGCAGGCCGCTCGACGTGCTCACCCGCATCCGTGAGCGCTACCCGGTGGTGATGCACGGCGTGTCGATGAACATCGGTTCGAGCGACGGCGTGGACCCCGACTACCTGCGCCGCCTGCGCCGGCTCGCGGATCGCGTGCAGCCGTCGTGGGTATCCGATCATCTCTGCTGGACGGGTGTCGACGGCTTCAATTCGCACGATCTCCTTCCATTGCCGTACTCGGAAGAAGCGCTCGATCTCGTGGTCTCCAACGTGCATGCCGCGCAGGACGCCCTGGGCCGCCCGCTGGTGCTGGAGAATCCTTCCACGTATCTCGCGTTTCCCGAAGCCGCCATGGGCGAGGCGGCGTTCCTCGCCGAGTTGTGTTCGCGCACGGGCTGTTACCTGCTGCTCGACGTCAACAACATCTACGTGAGCGCCACGAACCACGGACACGATCCGGACGACTGGCTTCGCCGTCTGCCGCTCGACCGGGTGCTTCAGGTCCATCTCGCGGGGCACAGCCAGGGCATCGACATGCTGATCGACACGCACGATGCACCGGTGTGCGATCCGGTGTGGGACCTGTACGCGCTCTTTGCCGAACGGCTCGGCGACGTGGCGGTCATGATCGAGCGCGACGACCGTATCCCGCCGCTTTCCGAATTGCTGGCGGAGCTTGCGCACGCGCGCGAGCTGGCCGGTCGCGCCGCGGCATGAACCTCACCGAGCGACAGCGTGCCTTCGCCGCCGCGATCGCGGCGGGCGCCGTGCCCGAGGGCGTCGATCCGCGTGGCATGGCAGTGTATGCGAACAACTATCGTGCCCAGCTTCTCGCCTGCCTGCGCGACACCTATGCCAAGACCGTGCTCTGGCTGGGCGACGACGCGTTCGACGCCAACGCCCGCCGCTATATCGACAGCCATGCGCCGTCGTCATGGACGCTGGACGATTACGGCAGCGAATTCGCCGACTGGCTCGACCGAGCCTATCCGGCGGACGCGGAGGTCGGCGAACTGGCGTGGCTGGACTGGCAACTTCGCCGCGCCTTCGCGGGCCCCGACGTGCAACCCATGGAAGTACGCGACCTGACCGCCGACGACTGGGACCGCGTGGAAATCGACTTCGTGCCGACGCTGCGCTTTCGCCCCATGCGCAGCAACGCCGTGGCGCTGTGGCGCGCGCTGGCCGACGAGGTGTCGCCACCGCCGATCGTTCTGGTGGACGCAGGTGTCGGTGCGCGCGTGTGGCGGCAGGGGCTGTCGCCCCGTTTCGCAAGCATGACGGCAGACGAAGCCACCTGCCTGGATCTCGCGCTCGCGGGAGCCAGCTTTGGCGAAATCTGCGCCGGCCTGCGCCGCACGCACGACGAGGAGCAGACCGCCCGGATCGCCGGCGGCTGTCTGGGCGCGTGGACAGCCGAGGGCATGATCCGCGGCTTGCGCCGATGATCGACGACGCGCACCTCGCGCACGGCCTCGCCGGCGATCAACTCACGCCCGACTGGCCGCCTCTCGCGGCGAACGAAGTGTCGTCGGTCGTCGAGCGTGTCCCCGGCCTGGGCGCGTTGCGTGCCATCGAATGGCGAAGCCCGCGGCCGCTTTCCGCCGCCGCGCTCGTGACCACGGCGAACGGTCGAGTCTTCGTCAAGCGACATCACCGCAGCGTGCGCTCGGAGGCCACGCTGGGCGAGGAGCATCGCTTCGCAGCCCACCTCCGCGAACGTGGCGTTCCCGTGCCGCGCATTCTCCACGACGCCGGCGGCGCCACCGCCTTGGGTACCCGCGACTGGGTTTTCGAGATCCACGAGCCCGCGCGTGGCGCCGACATCTATCGCGACGCGTTCTCCTGGTCGCCCATCGGCGGCAGGGGGCACGCGCTCGCGGCGGGAGCGATGCTCGCGAGGTTGCATACGGCCGCCGAGCACTACGAGGCACCGCAGCGGAACACGCACATCCTCGTCGCGCGTGCGGACATTCTCGCGTCGAGCGATCCGCTGGCGGCCATCGTCGCGCAACTTCCCTCGCGTCCCGCGCTGGCCCGCTACCTTGGCGCGCGCGACTGGCGCAGCGAGATCGGCGCCGCCATCGCTCCCTGGCATGATCGCGTCGCCGCGCGGCTGCGCACCCAGCCGACGCTCTGGACCCATGGGGACTGGCACGTCTCGAACCTGTGCTGGAGCGGTCCGGAGGATGACGCGGTCATCACCGACGTGCTCGATGTGGGCCTCGCCGCGCGCACCTTCGCCATGTTCGACCTTGCCACCGCCATCGAGCGCAATGCCATCGCCTGGCTGGAGGTGGCGCGGGGGGACATCGCGCGGCACGACCTCGCCCTCGCTATCGTCGCGGGGTACCGGTCCATCCGGCCGCTCGACGCCGCCGCGATGGACCTGCTCGCGGACCTTCTTCCGCTTGTACACCTGGATTTCGCGCTGTCCGAGGTCGAGTATTTCGAGGGCATCACGAAGCGCCGGGATCACGCCGATGTGGCCTACCACACCTTCCTGCGCGGCCACGCCGCGTGGTTCGCCGGCTCCCACGGCCGGGCCCTGCTCGAGGCCATTCGCAGCGCCGCCTGACGATTCGTGGTTCAATACGCGTTCTAGAAGCGGGGGTGCCTGGCAATGCCGGGCTGAGAGAGTCCCTTGGAACCTGACCCGGTTAGTACCGGCGTAGGGAGCTTGCAGAATCACGAAAGGCCGGTCGCGCCCGTGGTTCGCCGTCGCTTCGTCCGTGGACCCGAAGACGACGATGACCCTCTCCCGCACTCCGCTTTTCCTCGCCCTGCTGTTCGCCGCCTCTGCCCATGCGGCCGACGAGCCGGCCACTCCGCAGCAGGCCCGCACCTTGCCCACGGTGGACGTTCACGCGACCACCGCCAACAGCTACCGCGCGACGGATTCGCAGCTGGATACCTTCGGCAGCTTCGGCAGCGCGCCGCTGCACGACACTCCTGCGTCCATCACGGTGCTGACCCGGGCGCAGATCGACGATCGCCAGCCGCGCACGCTCAGCGAACTCGTGCGCGGCGACGCCGCGATCAACGACAACTACGCCCCCGCGGGGTATTACCAGGACGTGTCCATTCGCGGCTTCCCGCTCGATCTCGCCACCGGCTTCCGCTTCAACGGCATGATCATGTCGGCGGAACAGCTTCTGGCGCTCGAAGGCAAGGAGCGCGTGGAGGTGCTGAAAGGCCTGGGCGGACTGGAAGCCGGCGTGGTGGAACCGGGCGGCCTGGTGAACTACGTGAGCAAGCGCGCGGCGAACGTGCACACGGCCACCCTCGGCACCGACTCGCACGGATCGAACTACGAAGCCCTGGACCTCGGTACCTGGTTCACGCCTGACTTCGGCATGCGTGTGAACGCCGCCAATGAGAAGACGCACTCGTACATCGAGCACGCCGACGGCCGCCGCAGCTTCGTTTCCGTGGCCGCGGACTGGAAGATCGGCGACAAGGCCACGCTGCTGCTGGACACCGACTACCAGACCAGCGGCCAGCGCTCGGCGTCGGGCTACCAGTTGCTGGGCGGGACGGATCTGCCGCGACACCCGAGCCGCACACGGCTGCTCGGCTATCAGCCGTGGCAGCGCCCGGTGGGCATCCATTCGAGCAACACGTCGCTTCGTTTCAACTACCGCTTCAGCGACAACTGGAACGCGCAGGTGTCCGCGGGACACAGCCACACCGCGATCGACGACAACGTGGCGTTCGCGTACGGCTGCTTCTACGCCGAGGCGTGCGCTTCCGGCGCCACGCCGGGCTATTTCTTCGCACCCAACGGCGACTACGACGTCTACGACTACCGCAGCCCCGACGACACGCGGCAGAACGACGAGGTGCGCGGCGTGGTTACCGGCAGCTTCGCCACGGGATCTGTCGACCACGAGTTGAACGTCGGCGCGACGTCGTTTCGCCGTACGGTCGACCAGCGCGCCTATGTATACGACTACGTGGGTACCGCCAATATCGACGACCGCGCGGTGCCGGTGTTCGACCCCTCGCCGAACCAGCCGGGACCGTCGGTGCGTCGCCTCACGAGCTGGCAGCGCACCTTGTTCGCCATCGACCGCGTGCACCTGGGCGAGACCTGGCAGGTGCTGGCGGGCACGCGTTTCGTCCGTCTCGACGAGCGTTCGTACGACAGCGACGGCGCGCTCGAACGCAACACGCGCATGAGCAAGTCGCTGCCGCAGGCGGCCGTGCTCTGGCAGCCCACGGCGCCCCTGACCACGTACCTGAGCTACGGAGAAGGGCTGTCGCTGGGGCGCGAGGCACCCTACTGGACGTCGAACGGCGGCACCACGCTCGCGCCGCTGCATTCCCGACAGGTGGAGGCCGGCGTGAAGTACGCCGTGAACGACGCGCTCGACGTGCAGGCCGCCGTGTTTCGCATCCGGCAGGTATACCAGTTCGCACGGCCCGACGATACGGCCGAAGGCTTCACCTTCGTGCAGCAGGGGCAGGAAGTGCACACGGGCGTGGAGTTGAACCTCGCCGGTCGCGTTACCGAGAACCTGCGGCTGACCGCCAGCGCCAACGCCATCCGTGCGCGCGCCGAAAACACCGGCGTTGCGGCTTACGAAGGCCATCAGGTCGTGAACGTGCCGCGCTGGCGCACGGCGGTCTACGCCGACTACAGCCTGCCGTTCGCGCCCGGCCTGGCCCTCCTCGGCGGGTGGCGCTACGCCGGCGCGAACGTCGCGACGCCGGACGGTCAGCGCCGGGTGCCGGCCTACCACGTGTTCGATGCGGGTCTGCGCTACGCGACGAGCGTAAGCGGCCACGCGCTCACGTTCCGGCTCAATGTCGACAACGTCTTCAACCACTTCTACTGGCGCGACACGGGATCGTCCGGCGGCGACAGCTATCTGTTCCCGGGCATGCCGCGCCTGGCACGCCTGTCGATGACGTATGACTTTTGAATTGTCCCCCTTCGAGGTGTTCGCCGCGCTGGTGAGCGCGGCGGGCGTGTGGCTCACCGCGCGGCGCAGCCCGTGGTGCTGGCCGGTGGGTCTGGTGTCGGTCCTCGCATACGCGTGGATATTCGTCGATGCGCGGCTGTACTCGGACACCTTGCTGCAGGCCATCTTCGCCGTGCTGATCCTGTACGGATGGCATCGCTGGCTGCGCAACCTGGACGGCAGCGGCCATGTCCGTATCGCCGCGCTGCCGGTGCGCGACGCGGCGCTGCACCTGGCGATCGGCACGGCAGCCGCACTCGCGCTGGGCTACGGCATGCATCGCTACACGGACGCCTCGCTACCGTGGCTGGACGCGGCGTTGACCGCGTTCAGCCTGGTCGCGCAGTGGTGGCAGGCGCGGCGCCACGCGGCGGCATGGTGGCTGTGGATCGTGGTCGACGTGTTCTACGTGGGGGAATACGTCTACAAGTCGCTGCCGGTGACGGCGGTGCTGTATGCGGGTTTCATCGTGCTGGCGGCGATGGGGCTCAAGGCGTGGCGCGGAGGCCTGGACGGACAACAAAGTCCGCGATTTTCAGACTAATTCCATTGGTTGGAACAGCTGAAGTACCGCATCATTGCGGGGTCGCCGCGGGTTGGTGGAGTTCGCTCAAGGACTTGAGTGCCACACGCCAGCCGGTGAACGGCAACGGCCGGGGCGTGGGACGCGCCCCGGCCGTTCTTGTGTCAGGGCTGCTTCTGCGGCGTGGTGCCCCAATCGTCGGGGCCGAACGACAAGTGCAACACCGCGTGGGCATCGTCCTCCTGGGGCGGGGCGTACTCCAGGCTGGTGCAACCGCTCGCCTGTTGCCGCTTGGCGGCCAGCGTGGCCGTCCTTGCCACTTCCGCCGCGTGGTCCACCGTGCCGGCGCGGCCCGGCTTCAGCAGCAGGCGGTAGCCGTCAGGGCTCACGCCATCCTTCAGGCCCGAAGGCGGCGGCTGGCCGGGAGTCGACACCATGATGTCCATCTTCTTGCCGCACGTGCCCGTGCTCACGATGTCGAGGCCGCCGAGGAGGTTGCCGATGAATGGGTCGGCGTCCTCGGCCAGCGAGTCCACCGCTTCCACCGCCGTGCTGAGGCGGATCTTCACGAAGTACAGCTTCCGATAGAAAAGGTAGGCGCGCGACGTGAGCATGTCCTGCTGGGCATCGAACACGATGGGCAGGAAGCGGCCCTCCACCTTTTTCCCATTGGGCAGCGTGGCGGTGTAGGGACTCTCTTCGCCCCACCACACGTTGCGGTAGATCTGCTGGCGCTCCGCGAATGCCACCGATTCGCGGAAATCTTCCATCGCCCGCTTCAGCATGCTGGCGTTGTCGCCTTCGCCGGCCGGGTAGATGAATACGTCCGCGACGATCCATTCGGCGTTGTCGATCCGGTAGCGCAGCGACACCCCGGCGGCGATGTCGCCCTCGTCCGCATAGTTCTTCGTCGCGACGAGAGTCGCATCGCCCAGGCGCTTGGGCGCGACGATCCAGGTGTCGTCCACCACGCCCCGATGTGCCACGGGGCCAGGCGCCGCCAGTGGCGGCTCGGCCGCGGCAACCTGCGCACGCGCGCCCGTGCCGGCCAGCAGGCACAGTGCGACGGGGATCACCTTCCAGCGAAACATCTTCACCACGGCCCCAACATCATTCGAACGCAATCCCCCGGTCGCGCACTATAGCCGTCCATTCGTCTCAACGGGAGCGCTTCGCCGCACGAAGCCGCCGGCGTAGAAAAGTCAGGGTTGCTGCTTCCAATTTCCGCGGAAATCGAAGGCAGGTCTGTGGAACCCAACGATGCAGGTGGCCGTCGGTCCAGCCGGTGAAGACCTCCGGGTGGATATACGAGGCGCGGCACACGGCGGGCGTGTTTCCGAGCACGGCGGCCACTTCCTTCACTGCACCGGCGAGCATGGATTTCACGGCGCGGTCCCCGCCTTCTTCGGGAAGCGTGAGGGCGGCCAGCGCGGCGACAGCCTGGACGGTGCCGCCCCAGGTTCGGAAGTCCTTCGCGCTGAACTCGCCGCCGGTGATCTCGCGCAGGTAGTCGTTCACCATGCCCGAGTCCACCGGCTGCGGCTGCCCGTCGTCGTCGATGTACTGGAACAGCCGCTGTCCCGGCAGTTCCTGCACCCGGCGCACGGCCTTCACCAGACGGCGGTCGTCCAGTTGCACGTCGCGCCACAGGCCGCTCTTGCCGCGGAAGTGAAAGCTGAGGCGGCCCTTCCGCACGGCGACGTGGCGGGAGCGCAGGGTGGTGAGCCCATATGAGTTGTTCTGCTTGGCGTAGACGTCGTTGCCCACGCGGATCATCGTTTCTTCCAGCAGGCTCACCACGAGGGCGAGCACCTTGTCCTTCGGCAGCCCGGGCAGGGCCAGGTCCTTGCGCAGGCGGCGGCGAAGGCGCGGCAACGCTTCGCCGAATTCGAGGATCCTTTCGAACTTTCCCTGGTCGCGCACGTCGCGCCAGCGGGGGTGGTAGCGGTACTGCTTGCGCGACCGGGCGTCTCGTCCCGTCGCCTGCAGGTGGCCGCGTTCGTTCGCGCAGATCCACACGTTGGTGTATGCCGGAGGAATGGCGAGCGAGCGGATGCGCTGGAGCACGGCCTCGTCGGTGATCCGGCGGCCGTCGGCGTCTGTGTACTGGAAGGAACGTCCCCGTTTGCGGCGCGCGATACCCGGGTCGGTGTCGCACACGTAGACCAGGCCCGCCGCTTTCGCGTGGGCCTGTTCCTCACTGACCAGCGCGAGCGCTTCGGGCGGCGGATTCCGGGACATGGCCGGAACTATGTCCCGGCGCGCGATCAAGGCACGGTGAATGCCGCGTCAGGCGACCCGGCAGAACACCGCTTTGAGGTACCTGTTCTCGGGCACGTTGCTCGCCACCGGATGGTCAGGCCCGGCGCCTGTGACGTCCAGCACCTGGATGTCGCGGCCGGCGTTGAGCGCCACGCGCCGGATCATTTCCAGGAAGTCGGCTTCGCCGACCAGGCCGGTGCAGGAGCAGGTGAGCAGGACGCCGCCGGGGGCCAGCACGTCGAGCGCGGTGCGGTTCATCGCGAAGTACTTCTTCAGCGCGTTGATCACCTGGTTCCTGTCGCGCGTGAGCTTCGGGGGATCGAGCACCACGGCGTCCCAGGTTTCCCCGCGTTCGATGGCGGCGCGCAGCCACTCGAAGACGTCGCCCTGTTCGAAACGCGCCGCCACGCCATTCATGCGCGCGTTTTCGCGTGCCACCTCGAGGATGGCCGCGTCGGCATCCACGCCGGTGGCTTCCAGAGCCCCGGCCTTCATGGCATGGACGGCGAAACCGCCGGCGTTGCAGCAGAGGTCGAGCACGCGGCGCCCACGGGCGAGCGCGGCGAAGCGGCGGCGGTTCTCGCGCTGGTCGGCGAAGAAGCCGGTCTTGTGGCCGAGGCCCGGCGCCGCATGGAATGCGAGGCCATGCTCGTGCACGTCCACCGCGGCAGGTGCTTCGTTGGAGCGCACGTCGAACGACTCCTGGCGCTGCACGTGCTGCTCGGCGAACCAGTACAGCGAGGCCCCGGGGAAGTGACGCAGCAGTTCGGCGTGGATGGTCTCACGGAAGCGCCACATGCCCGCCGCGAAATACTCCACCACCAGGTGGTTCGCGTAACGGTCGACCACGAGCCCGGACAGCCCGTCGCCTTCGCTATGCACCACGCGCCAGGCATCGCTCACGTCGTCCAGGCGCAGCAGTTCGCGGCGCAGTTCCACCGCGCGCGCGAGCCGGGCCGCGATCCAGCCGTCGTCGATGCGTTCGTCGGGACGGGTGGTCAGGAGCCGCAGGGCCACGCGCGCATGGCCGTTCCAGAAGCCACGGCCGACGAAGCGGCCCTTGGCGTCCTCCACGTCCACCACGCTGCCGGGCGGCAGGCGATCGGCGGGTTTGACGACCTGGGCGGACCAGATCCAGGGATGGCCCGGCGTGCGGTCGGACTTCAGGCGAATGACGGGGAGTGCGGGAGCGTTCATCGGTGAATGATACCGGCCCTTATCGACCGAAGCGCAGGACGAGCCACGACGCCAGTGCGAGGAGGTTGATGCCGATGTGCGCGGCCGACGGGCCGCCGAGGGCCAGCAGCCATCCGTGCTCGGCGATGGCCCAGTCGAAACCCAGGCGGGGCGAGTGCTGCAGTGTCATCGAGAGGTTCGCGTACGCACCGCTGGAAAGGGCGTAGCTGAAGAAGGGAGTGGCCACGAGCGGCGCCTGCAGGAACTGCGCCCAGATCGACATGCTGGTGCCGCGCCCGTCGTTGCTCGCCAGCAGCACGCCCGCCACGAGGATGAAGGCGAACAGCAGCACGCCCAGGACCGCGACGATCGCGTCCACGCCGCCGAAGCGTCCGCCGAGCAGGCGGTCGAACTGATGCACGAGGCCGAAGAGCCCGCCGGCGATCTCGAAGACGGCGATGACGCGGGTGAGGAAGGAATGCATGGGGTCTCCCGGTAATGGCAGGGGCGATTATCGCTTGTCGAAGCTCATATGTTCTCCCGCGGACGCAGTGCTTTCTGTGGGAGCCGCTTCAGCGGCGATGGGGCTTGCGGCAAGCCTGCCCGCTGCCGCGGGATCGCCGGCAAAGCCGGCTCCCACAGAGGTTCGAGTCACAGGTCGTCGGCGATCTCGTGCAGGTCCGCGATGTGTTGTTCCCACCAGCGGGCCTCTCCCGCAAAGGGGAAGGCGGCGGGGAAGGCGGGGTCGTGCCAGCGCTCGGCGATCCAACCCGCGTAGTGCACCTGGCGCATCGCCCGCAGAGCGGGCACCAGGGCGAGCTCCACCGGATCGAAATCCCGGAACTGGCCGTAGCCTTCGAGCAGCGCGTCCATCATCGCGTCGTCGCCGGCCAGCATCCAGAGGTCCTGCACCGCGGGACCCATGCGCGCGTCGTCGAGATCGACGAAGTGCGGGCCCGCGTCCGTCCACAGCACGTTGCCCGGATGGCAGTCGCCGTGCAGGCGGATCTGGCGGAGGGGGCCGACGGCTTCGAACCGGTTCGCCACGGCCATGTCCACACGGTTCGCCGCGTGGCGATACGCATCGAACAGGTGGGCCGGCAGCAGGTCGGAACCGAGCGCGGCGCGCATCGGCGCGTCGATCATGGTTGCCCTGTCGAGCGTGCCCCTCGCCTGGAAACGTTCGCGCGAACCCACGGCGTGCATCCTGCCGAGCAGCCGTCCGAGCCATTCGAGCTGGTCCGCCGATTCCAGCGACGGCGCGCGTCCGCCCCGGCGCGGATAGACCGCGTAACGGAAGCCTTCGTGACGAAGCAAGGTGCGCCCGTCCACCACCAGCGGCGCCACCACCGGCAGTTCGGCTTCGGCCAGTTCCAGCGCGAAGGCGTGTTCCTCCTCGATGGCGGCGTCGGACCAGCGGCCGGGACGATAGAACTTCGCGACCACGAAGCCACCCTCGTCGAGGCCGACCTGGAAGACGCGGTTCTCGTAACTGTTCAGCGTAAGCAGGCGCCCGTCGCTCCAGCGGCCCGCCGCGTCGACGGCGGCGAGCACGAGGTCCGGCGAAAGCTCGGCGTACGGCGCGGCGCCGCTCACGCGCGCAGGTTCCCCGGCGCACCGCCCGGCGACGGAATCACCGCCATGGTGAGGCGGGAAAGGCACACGAGCCGGCCCTGTTCTTCCTCGATCCGTATCTCCCACACCTGCGTGGTGCGTCCGAGGTGCACGGCTTTCGCCGTACCGGTGACGATGCCGCCGCGCACGCCGCGGATATGGTTGGCATTGATGTCGAGGCCCACGGCCACTTCCTTCTCCACGTCCAACGTCAGCAACGAGGCGGAGCTGCCCAGGGTCTCGGCGAGCACGACCGATGCGCCGCCATGGAGCAAGCCGAACGGCTGCTGGGTGCGGTGGTCCACCGGCATGGTGCCCCGCAGCCAGTCGTCGCCGAAAGCGGTGAAACGGATGTCGAGGGTTTCCATCATCGTGCCGCGGCTCCAGCCGTTGACGCGGGCGAGGTCGATGGGTTCTTTCCAGATGGCCATGCCTGAGCGATTCCTGTGGGGCAAGCCCTCATTGTCCTACAATGCACGGGTGCCCACCGTAACCCTTACAGCGTCCGGCAAGCGCTTCGACGCCGCCGCCGGCGAGACCGTGCTCGAAGCCGCCCAGCGAGCGGGCATCGCCCTCCCGTATTCGTGCCGCGGCGGTGTGTGCGGCAGTTGCAAGGCCACCCTTGTGGATGGCGAGTGCGATTACCCGCGCAATCCACCCGTGGCGCTTGCCGGGGTTCCGCCCTCGCGCCATGCGATCCTGCTTTGCCAGGCGGTGCCTCGTGGGGACATCGCCATACAGGCACGCGAAATCGCCTCGGTGGAAGACATCCCGCACCGGCGGGTCGAGACCGAAGTGGCGGAGCGCCGCGCGCTTGCGCCGGATGTGGTCGGCGTGTGGCTACGCCCGCGCGACGGCAGCCGCGTGAACTGGTTGCCGGGCCAATACCTGGACGTGGTGCTGGAAGACGGCAAGCATCGGCCGTTCTCGATCGCCAGCGGCCCCCGCCCGGACGGCCTTATCGAACTGCACGTGCGGCATGTGCCGGGCGGTGGCTTCACCACCTGGGTGTACGACTCGCTGCGCGTGGGCGATCGCCTCACGATCGAGGTCCCGCTCGGCACGTTCGTGCCCCGCGAGGATTCCGAACGGCCGATGCTGTTCATGGCCGGCGGTACGGGCTTCGCGCCGGTGAAGGCCATCGTGGAACATTTCATCGCCTTGGGCACCCGGCGCCCGATGCATGTGTACTGGGGCGCGCGCAACAAGGCGGACCTGTACCTGCTCGACCTCGCCACGCGATGGTCCGAAGACGTGCCCAATGTGCATTTCACGCCGGTGCTGTCCGACCCCGAAGCGGCGCGTGCGGCCGGCATGCGAGAGGGACTCGTCCACGAGGCGTTGCTGCAGGACCACCCGGACCTCTCGGGTTTCGACTTCTACATGAGCGGCCCACCGGCGATGATCGCCGCAGGCCGCCAGTACCTCATCGACGCGAAACTGCCGGAAGACCGGCTGTATTTCGATTCGTTCGACGTGGCGCCCGACGTGCTCACCGAGATCCTGCAGGGCCGCGCAGGCATCCACGGCCTGTAGGAGCGCGCCTGTGGGAGCCGCTTCAGCGGCGATGGGTGCTTGCGGCAAGGTTGCCCGCTGCCGCGGGATCGCCGGCATAGCCGGCTCCCACACAGGAAAGCCTTATTTCTTGCCTTTCGCCACCGGCAGCTGCGCGGTCTGCCAGGCGTAGGTGCCGCCGTCGAGCACGAAGACGCGCGTGAAGCCTGCCTTTACGAGGCGGTTGGCGGCCTTGCCCACGCCGCGGCCGTCCTTGTCGACGAGCACCACGGGCAGCTCCTTGGCCTTGGCGAGGTCCTTCTGCGTCTCCGGGTCGAACTGGCTCATGGCCACGTTCTTGGCGCCAGGGATGTGGGCCTTTTCGAAATCCGCGCTCGCGGACAGGTCGACGATCAGCGGCGTGTCGCGGTTGATCAGCTGGGTGAGTCCCGCGGGCGTCAGCGACTTCCACTTGCGGAACAGACGGCTCACCTCGCCCGCGACCAGCGCGATGAGGATCACCACGAACGTTGCCACCAGCAGGGCATGGTTCGTCACGAAAGCGGGCAGCTTCTGCATTACGTCGTTCATCGGGTCTTTCCGCGTCCCGGGATGGGATCAAACGGCCGATTATATCCCAAGGCCGGTGGGCCCAAGGCCGGCGAGGGCTCAGTGTGGCGAGAAGTCGGGCAGGCCGGTCATCAGGGTCCACTTGTTCGTTTCGCGGTCGTAGTGCCAGCGCTGCCGGTCGACGATGCCGCGCTCGGCCTGGGTGTTCACGTTCACCACGTTGATCTGCACCACCTGGACCACGTCGTCTTCACCGTCCGGCCGCGGACCGGAGCCTTCGTCGTAACCGGTGACGCGCAGCTGCTGCAGGCGACCCTGCTCGATGGAGCTCATCGGGTGCTCGGCGGCGTACGCCTTGTCGACGAAACTCTGCGCCCCCGCGAAATCGCCCCAGCGGATGGCCGCGGCGTAGTTCATCAGGGTCTTGTTCAGTGCCTGGTTGCGCTTGTCGGTGGCGCAGCCTGCGAGGGCCATGAGGGCGATTGCTAGAGCGGGCAGGGCGAACGGGCGCATGGTGGCTTCCATCGTGGCGTCGGCGGGCATTATGCCCGGCGCTTGGCGACGAAGCGCGCGTCGAGGCTGGCCGCCGGCTTGCCTCCCGTGCCGGGAACGACGCAGGCGAAGTCGGCACGCGCCCGGCCCCGGGTCTCCAGCGTCGCGAAGAACGGCTCCCACGAGGCACCGGGCGCGAGTGTGGCCTCCGCGCGCAGGTCGTCCCAGACGGTGTCGAGGTAGCGGATGGTGGAGTCGGCCACGAACACGTCGCAGTCGAGGCCGCGTTGCCGCAGCCGTGCTTCCACCAGCGCCCAGCAGGCCACGGTCATCAGGCTGGCGAGGCTGCCGCCGAAGGCACAGCCCTTGTCGTTGATGTTCGGTGCCAGGGGCGCCGTCATCACCAGCCGTTCGCCGTCGAATTCGGCGATATGCAGGTCCATGGCGCGGGCGAGGGGAATGCCGTCGCGGATGAAGTGTTCGAGTTCGGGGAGGGGGGAGGGGATCGCGGTCATAAGCGGCGAAGTCTAAGTGGCGGAGTTAACCGTTCGCACGCGTATGTGAAGACCCAACCTTCGGCATTGGCAGCGTCGCCCCAACGTTCCTAAGCTGAACCTCAAGTCGCAGGATGCCAGACAGGACTCTGAACGTAGTGAGTCGCTCCCTCCCCCTTCGTAACGTCACGGTCGTCATCACCCGTCCCGCAGGCACCGCCGGCCCCCTCGCGCGGCGCGTTCGCAAGCTCGGAGGCATACCCATCAGTGTGCCGGGCCTGTCCCTGCGCGCGACCGAGGACGCCTCCGCCGTCGATGCGGCACTGCGCCGTGCGCTGGACGGCGATGTGCTGGTGTTCACCAGCCCCGCCGCCGTGCGCTTCGCCGCCGACGTGCTGCCCCTGGCCACCCAGGCCACGGTCGTCGCGGTTGGGCGGGGCACCGCGCGTGCCCTGAAGACCGCCAACGTTCCCGATGCCCGTTTTCCGGAGAAGTCGCAGGACAGCGAAGGTGTCCTGGCCATGCCCGAACTGGCCGACCTGACCGGTCGCCGCGTGGCACTGGTCGGCGCGCCGGGCGGGCGGGGCCTGCTGCGCGAGCAACTTGCCCGGCGCGGCGCCGCGCTCGACGAGATCCACGTGTATCACCGTGTGGCGCCGCGTATCGATCGGCGTCATATCGACCCCCTGCTCAAGCTGGGCCGGCGCTCCGCCGTGCTCCTGTCCAGTGCCGAGGCCCTCGACCATCTGCGTCGGGCGCTGATCGCGCCCGCCTGGCGCAAACTCGTCCAGGCGGTGGCGGTGGTGAGCAGCGAGCGAATGAGGGACATCGCCATCGAGGCCGGTTTCGAACGCGTGGCCGTGGCCCGCTCGGCGCTGCCTGGCGACCTTCTGAAGGCCGCCACCGAGGTCTCGTTCACGGGCCGCTGAGGCACCGGCGCATCGTCGTGCCGCGCGTGCACCGTGCGTTGCCGTATGGCCTGCTAGCATGGCGGCCATGACGACCGAGACTCCCCCGACCGATACCGCGCCGGCCACGCCGGCCCCGGCCGCCGCGCCCTCGCCCGCCACGTCGCGTCCGCCCGCCGCGGCCACGCCCAGACGCGGTGGCGGGGCGCTCGCGCTTGCCATCCTCCTGTCCCTCGCGGCCCTGGGCGCCGCGTGCTACACCGCGTGGACAGTCTGGGAAATGCGGGCCGACCTCAGCGAGGCCAATGGCCTGCGCGGACAGGTCGACACCTTGCAGGCCGGGGTGGACGGCATGCGCGAGGAAAACGCCAACCTGCGCCGCAGGCTCAACGACGCGGACGCGGTCAACCGCTCGGCGCGCGAAGAGGTGCTCGGCGTGTCGGAACGCACCCGTAACCTCGAAGACGCCGTGGCCAACCTCTCCGAGCGCAGCCTGAGCGGCCACGACGCCATGTTGCTCGACGAAGCGGAGTCGCTGCTGCGCATGGCGAAGGAACGTTTCGCGTTGTTCGGCGACGCCGCTGGCGCGCTGTCCGCGTACGACCTTGCCGACAAGACGCTCGCCGCCGTGAACGACAGCGCGTTCGCCGCGGTGCGCCAGGACGTGACGGCCGAGCGCGAGGCGCTGGCCGCCGTTGCGCCCGCCGCGCGCGGCAACGATCTCGCCACCCTGGCCGACCTGCGTGCCCAGGTGCCGACCCTGCCGCTGAAACGCGACGACAGCACGCCCGAGGACGGCACACCGCCGGGCTTCTGGCAGCGCGCCGGCAACGCGTTGGGCAGCATCGTGCGGGTCAGCCGCGACGACGGCTCGCCGGTGGCCCTGGCCGACGAACGCATCGCCCGCGAACTGGCCGCGCTCGATGTGGCGCACGCGGAAGCGGCACTGCTCGCGTACGACGACGCCGGCCGCATCGCGGCGCTGAAGCGCGCGGACGCCGCCCTTGCCGCGTATTTCGACACCGCCGCGCCGGCCGTGAAGACGGCCCGCGCGCGCATTGCCGCGCTCATGGGCAGCCAGGCCCGCGGCAACGAGCCCAAGCTGGGTGCGGCACTGGCTGAACTGCGTAACCTGCGCTCCGTGCATGCGCTGCAGGGTCCGGCACAGGGCGCGCATCCCGCCCCCGCGGCTTCCACGTCTGCGCCCGCGCAGGCAGGCAGCAGCGGGGCACCGGTCGGGGGCACGCCATGAAGCCGTGGCGTTGGATCGTCGCTCTCATCTTCGTCGCGATGGTTGCCGCGTTCGCGTGGCACTGGGTCGCGGAGGATCCGGGCTATGTGCTCATCCGCCTGCGCGGCACCAGCGTGCAGATGACCGTGGTGACGGCACTGGCGCTGCTCCTGCTGGCGTGGGCCGCCATCGCGCTGATTGTCGCCATTATCCGCTGGCCGTTCGGTGCCATGACACGCCGGCATCGACGGCTCAGCCGCCGTCGCCTGGCGGACGGCATGGTGTCCCTGATCGAAGGACGGCACGGTGAAGCCGAACGCGATCTCAACAGGGCCGCGCGTTATCCGTCCGTGCGCGGCCCCGCGCTGCTCGCGGCCGCGGAAGCCGCGGAGCGTCATGGCGAATCCACGCGCGCACTGGAAACGCTCGATCAGGCGGCGCAAGAAACACCGCGCGCCGCGCGCGTGCTGCGAGCTCGCTTCCTGCGTACCAGCGGCAAGCCTGCCGAGGCCGCCACCTTGCTGGCGCCCGAGGCCGGTGCAGGCACGCTTACTCCGGCGGGATGGCTCGAATACGCGGAAAGCTCCCTTGCCGCAGGCGAAGCGCGCAACGCGTTGCGCGCTCTCGATCCGTTGCAGAAGAGCGGCGAACTCGGCGCGCGACGCTTTGCCGACGTCGAAGCCCGCGTGCTCGCCGCCTACGTTCTGAGTGCGGGCGACGGCGCGACGCTCGCCACGCTGTGGTCGCAGCTACCGAAAGCGCAGCGACGCCTGCCCGCTGCGGTGGATGCCTATGCCCGCCAGGCGGCCCGCTACGGACAGACCATGGCGGCCATGGACGAGATCGAAACCGCGCTCCGTCGCGAGTGGTCGCCCGCCCTCGTCGCCACCTATGGCGGCATGGGCGCCGAAGACATCGAGCAGCGGCTGCGCCGGGCCGAGGCCTGGGTGGACACGCATCCCAACGATGCCGCGCTTCTCACCGCCGTCGGCCGGATGTGCGTGCGCGTGCGCCTGTGGGGCAAGGCCAGGCCGTATCTCGAGCGTGCCCTGGCCATCGAACCCAGTGCCACCGCATGGGAAGCGCTGGGCGATGTCTACGCCGGCGAAGGACATCCCGAACTGGCCCAGCGCTGCTATCGCAATGCACTGGCGCTCGCGCGGGGCGAAGCGGCCGAACCGCTGCCCGAGGAACTGCGGGCGCGGCGCATCGACACCCGCGTTACCGCGGTGGAAGAGCGCGACCAGCACGGCGTGCCGCGGCTGTCGCCCTAGTTGCTTCCCCGCTTGGGCGGGTGCCAGTGCCCGTCGCTTGCGCAGTGGGCGCCGCGCTCCTTCAGCGCGGTGATTTCCTCGTCGTCGAGGCCCGCGAATGCATCGGGCCTGTCCATTCGAAGGTAGAGCGCGGCGCATTGCTCCGCAGTGTCGTGCGGCGTCCAGGCCGTCGTCGGTGCGATGCGTTCGGCGTTCAGAAGATAGTGCGCGCTGTTGCCCAGCAGGAAGAGGAAGAAGCCGGCCACCGGCCACATGGTGAGACGTTCGCGCCAGCGTCTTCGCACGGGCGCGGGGCGCTGCGGCCAGTACAGCGACGCCGGTGGCGCCATGCGCCTGTAAGTGTCCTGCATCGATGCGGGCTGCGCGTCGAACGCCGTCTGCCAAGACTGCAGCGTATCGGCCGACACGTGCAGGCTCACCCACGCCGGGAACCGTTCGTTCAGCCGCTTCATCTCCGGCCAGCGCCGCAAGAGCGAAGGGTCGAGGGAAGATTCCGCCTGTGCGAACATCTCGATCCACGCGCGGCGACGATCTTCCGGTAACGCCAGCCAGTCCTCGCGCTGCGCGAGCACCACTTCGATCCATTGGCCGCGTTGCCCGAGGGCGGCGAGGTGGCCCACCTCGCGCCAGTGGAACTGCTCTTCCGCGGCAGCGAACACAGCCGCGCGGTGGGCGATGCGCTGCAGGCCGAGCAGATCGATGAGGTATTCCTCGAAGCGGCCCGGCGCGTCGATGTACTGGGTGCGCAGGTAGACCAGCGCCTCCTCGAGCAGTTGCGGAACCGCCTCGGTCCGTCGGGCGCCCACGTCGGCAGCAAAACGCCAGGCGAGCGTGACCGTCGGATCGACAAACGGCTGTGCTTCCGGCTGCTCCGGCGTAGCGCCGTCGTCCACCGATCCCTCGTCCAACGAGGTGGGCACTTCCGCCGGAGCCGTTTCCTCGGCGGCACCGGCTTGCTCGCACCAGGCGCGCGCTGCCTCGTAGGCTTCACGCAGGCGGGCGAAGCCGGCAGGATCCGCCGCCTGGTCGATGCCACGCAATGCGGCCGCATAAGCGCGGCGCACCGCAACGAGGTCCGCATGCGCGGGAAGGCCGAGGGCTTCGAGGTGCCAGTGCATGGTCAGTCCACCTCGTCCGGCGCGAACCGGCTGTCGCGCTCGATCGCATCCAGCGCTTCGCGGAACGCGCCGGCCTCGCGGGCGATGACGCGTGTGTCCTGTGTGGCCAGCGCCTGTTCGAAGCGCAGGATGAACTGGCCCACCTGATCGCGCATGGCGCCGAGCAACTGTTCGTAGAGCCGCTCCGCGCGTGCGAGGAGCGTGCGGTTCTCGAGCGTGTCGCGCGGATGGATCTTCAGCGCCGACAAGGCCGCGAGCCGCTGTGCGATCTCTTCGGCGGAAAGGTGGTTGCCTCCGCTTTCGATCACGAGCCGTTCCTTCGCGCCGGTCGCAACGACCGTCACCTCCACTTCGAGCAGCCCGTTCACGTCATAGGTGAAGCGCACATCCGCACCGTCCGCGTGACCGGGGCCCGGCACGATCGGGACGACCACCTCGCCCAGAGGGATGTTGTCGCGCACCAGGCGCGATTCCCCCTGGTAGACGCCGATGCGGATCTGCGTCTGCTGCGGAGAGACGGGCGAGAATCGCTGCACCCTGCTCACCGGCACCACCGTGTTGCGCTCGATGATCGGCGCGTAGAAGCCGCCCGTCTGCGCGCCGCCTTCGAGGACGCGGACCACGTCAGTGCCGAGCGTGTACGGACAGACGTCCGTCATCACCATCTCGTCGAGCGCCTTGTCCTTCATCTTCAGACCCGCCTGCACGGCGGCACCGAGCGCCACGACCTCGTCCGGGTGGTGGCCCACGGCGGGGAAGCGGCCGAACATTCGCGTCGCCAGCGCACGGATCATCGGCATGCGCGTGGCACCGCCGGCCAGTACCACGTTGTCCAGATCGGCCGCGCGGATGCGTGCGTCGCGCAACGCGCGCTCGATGGGGCGCCACAGACGATTGAGGAGCGGCTGCGCGAGTTTCTCGAACGTCTCCGGATCGATCGTCACGCTCGCCGGGACATCCTGGTAGCGCACGTCGAACCGTGCGGCGCCACCGTTGCCGAGCTCGCGCTTGGCGGCTTCCGCCTTTGCCGCGAGGCGCTGCATGAACAGGGCGTCGTTGCGCGCCGCGGCGGGAATGCCCTGGGCGAAAGCGAGCTCGGCGATGAGGGCGGTGAAGTCCTCGCCGCCGAGCATGTTGTCGCCGGCGCTTGCCCGAACCTCCATCACGCCTTCGAACATCTCCAGGATGGAAACGTCGAAAGTGCCGCCGCCGAGGTCGAACACGAGGAACTGCGTTTCGCCTTTCGCATCGTGAAGGCCATAGGCCAGCGCGGCGGCGGTCGGTTCGTTGAGCAGGCGCTCGACCTTCAGGCCCGCCAGTTCGCCGGCGACGCGGGTCGCCTTGCGTTGCGCGTCCGAGAAATACGCGGGGACGGTCACGATGGCCTCCGTGACCGGTCGTCCGAGAAAAGCCTCGGCATCCGCTTTCAGCGAGCGCAGCACGAGGGCGGAAAGCTCTTCCGGCCGGTAGTCGCGGCCGCCCAGCGTCACGGTGCGCGCGCTGCCCATGTGGCGCTTGAACAGCGCCGCGGTGTCGTCCGGATGCGTCTGCAAGCGCTCGCGCGCAGCCTGGCCCACGAGCACGCTGCCGTCGGCGTCGATGCTGACGCACGAAGGCGTGATCGTGCTGCCCAGCACGTTCGGAATGAGCCTGGGCCCGCCGTCGAGCCATGCGGCCACGAGGCTGTTGGTGGTGCCCAGATCGATGCCGACGATCATGTTGTCCCCTTTCGTCCTTATCCGCCCCCGGAACCCCCACAATGACCTGGGCGCTGCAGGAGCCGCTACAGCGGCGAGGAAACCCCGCGACACCGCGGCAAGATTCCCTCGCCGCCATGGCGGCTCCCACAACCGCGGGTCAGAGCGCGGTCAGATTCGCGTAAGCGTAAACCAGCCACTTGCTCCCGGCATCCTCGAAATTCACCTGCACGCGCATGTGCGCGCCGGCGCCCTCGGCGCTCACGATGGTGCCCTCGCCGAACTTCGGGTGCGTCACGCGCTGGCCGAGGCGGATCGGCGAGGATGCCTCTAGCGACGGCGCCGCGGCGAAACGGTCGGCGTAGGCGGGGCGCGATACCTGCACGCGAGGACGCAGCTCGTCGATGAGTTCCGGCGGAATCTCGCCGAGGAACCGGGACGGACGCGCAAGCATCTCCGTGCCGTGCATGCGGCGCGATTCCGCATGGGTGAGGTAGAGCCGTTCGCGTGCCCGCGTGATGCCGACGTACGCAAGGCGGCGCTCTTCTTCCAGCCGGTTTTCTTCCTCCGTGGAGCGCTGGCTCGGGAACAACCCTTCTTCCATGCCGACGAGGAAGACCACCGGAAACTCCAGCCCCTTGGCCGAATGTAGTGTCATGAGCTGCACGCAATCGTCCCAGGCCTCGCCCTGTCCTTCGCCGGCCTCCAGTGCCGCGTGCGACAGGAAGGCGGAGAGTTCGTTCAGGCCCGCATCGATGTCCTCAGGCGTCATCTCGAAACGGCTGGCCACATTCACGAGTTCGTCGAGGTTTTCCACCCGCGCCTCGCCATTGCCGCGCTTGTCGTTCTCGTAGAAGTCGCGCAGTCCGGTGTGCACGATGGCGTGTTCGATCTGTTCGGCAAGGTCCAGGGCCGAGGCGCTTTCGCCGTCGTCGTTTTCGCCATGGCCCGCGAAGGTGCGGGCAAGGTTGTCGATGAGTCCGATGAAGGCTTTCACCGCGTTCTTCGCCCGGCCGGCCATCGAGCCGATCGACACTTCGGTGAGCGACGCTTCCCACATGGAGCTGCCGTCGGCGCGCGCGCGGCGGCGCAGCTCGTCGAGCGTGCGGTCGCCGATGCCGCGTGGCGGCGTGTTCACGGCGCGCTCGAAGGCCGCGTCGTCGTGGCGGTTGGCGGCGAGCCGCAGATAGGCGAGGGCGTCCTTGATTTCCGCGCGCTCGAAGAAGCGGAGGCCGCCGTACACACGGTAGGGCAGGTCGCGCTGGATCAGCTGTTCCTCGAAGTTGCGGGACTGGGCGTTAGAACGGTAGAGGATGGCGCAGTCGCGCGCATTGCCGTGTTCGGCGATGTGTTCGCGAATGCGCTCGATGACGAAACGCGCTTCGTCCTGCTCGTTATAAGCCGCATAGAGGGCGATGCGCTCGCCCTCGCCGCCATCCGTCCACAACTGCTTGCCCAGGCGGCCGCCGTTGCGGGCGATCACCGCGTTCGCCGCGTTGAGGATGGTAGAGGTGGAGCGGTAGTTCTGTTCGAGGCGGATCGTCTTCGCGCCGGGGAAGTCGCGCAGGAACTGCTGCACGTTCTCCACCTTCGCGCCGCGCCAGCCATAGATGGCCTGGTCGTCGTCGCCGACCACGAAGGCCTGGCCCGTATCGCCCGCCAGTACGCGGATCCACGCGTACTGCAAGGTGTTCGTGTCCTGGAACTCGTCGATCAGCAGGTAGCGCCACCGTTCCTGGTAGTGCCTGAGCACCTGCGGGTCCTTGAGCCAGAGCTCGTGCGCGCGCAGCAGCAGTTCGGCGAAATCCACGAGGCCGGCGCGCTGGCACTGCTGCTCGTAGGCCTTGTAGATCTCGATGAACGTGCGGGTGACGGGGTGGTCGCGGTGCTCGATGCCGTCCGGCCGCTTGCCTTCGTCCTTCCAGTTGTTGATCTGCCAGGCGGCCTGCCGTGGCGGGAACCGGGCTTCGTCGAGTCCCATGCCGGCGACGACCCGCTTGATGAGGCGCTGCTGGTCGTCGGAATCGAGGATCTGAAAACCCTCCACCAGCTCCGCCTCGCGCCAGTGCCGGCGCAGGAGCCGGTGGGCGATGCCGTGGAAGGTGCCGACCGTGAGCCCCTGGGTGCCGCCGGGAATCAGGCCGTCCAGCCGGGAGCGCATTTCGCCCGCGGCCTTGTTGGTGAAGGTGACGGCGAGGATCGCCCACGGCGGCACTCGCTCCACCTGCGTGAGCCAGCCGATGCGGTTGGTCAGCACGCGGGTCTTGCCGGAGCCCGCTCCGGCGAGGATCAGGTAATGCCCAGGTGGCGCACTGACCGCTTCGCGCTGGGCGTCGTTGAGGGAATCGAGCAGGTGGGAGACATCCATCTGCCTATTGTAGCGGCGTGAGTCGGCCGCTTCGCGGCCTGTGAAGAGTGAACCGTGAACCGTGAACCGTGGGTCGTGAGCCGCTAGGGCCGGGGTCTCCGGCCCTGCGGCGGCAGCTCACGGTTCACTCTTTACGGTTTCACTGCTTCCTTGCAATTCCCGCGACCGCCACGATGCCGCCGATCACGATGCCGGCGATGCCTACCCACTGGGGAATGGCCTTGTCGTGGGTGGCCTCGATCTTGGCCGGTCCGATGGACGCGACGGTATCGGTTTTCCGGTAGCTGCCGTTGCCGAGCGTGACCCACAGGCCAAGCCCGATAAGAATGACGCCTACGACGATGAGACCTGCACGCATATGGATTTCCTCCCGGTTCGATGTGGCGCCGAGGATGGGATCACGGATGTGCAGGATTCGTGTGCAGTGCACCGATTGCCGCACTGCGCCTTGGCCCCCTGGCCGCACGGGTTAGAATTGGCCGACGCCGTGGGGGTGGAGCCAGCCCATGAAGATGCCCAGCGCCACCATGGCGATGAGCAGCAGGGACAGGCCGATGCGGCGGGTGAGGGCCCAAACCGTGCGCTTGCTCTGACCCTTGTCGGTCATCATGAAGAACAGTGCCTGGCCGAGGTTGAACAACACCACCAGCAGCAGGATCACCAGCGCGTACTTATAGATGGTTTCCACGTGACCGTTCCGCCCCATTGCGACAATCCGAGTATAGCGGCGGCCACGCGGGGTCTTGCATGACCTTCATGCGCCGTCCGACGTGGTTCGCTGTCGCACTCACCATCGCCGGCATCGCGCTGTTTGTGCGGCTGGGCGTGTGGCAGCTGGATCGCGCCAGCGAAAAGGACGAACTGCTGCGGCGCTTCGCCGCAGGGGCGGCCGCCGGCGTGGAGGATTTCGGCAAGGTGGCCGACACGCCGCCGTTGGACCGCTACCCGCGCCTCGACGTGCGCGGCCGCTTCGTGTCCGGCCACTACTACCTGCTCGACGACCAGACCCACGCAGGCCAGGTGGGCGTACACGTGTACGTGCCTTTCTCGCCGGCCGGTGCCAGCCCGTACCTGCTCGTGGACCTCGGTTTCCTTCCCAAGGAACGCGGCGCGAATCCCCGTCTGCCGCCCTTGCCGGCGGGCGAAACCCGTGTGCGCGGACTCTATGTGCCATCGCCGGGGGTGGGCATGCGCATGGGCGGCGACAGCCTCCCGGGCCAGCATGGCGCCGAAAAGACCATGGTCTACGTAGACCTCAGGGAGATAGGCGCCGACCTGGGCCACACCCTGTATCCTCGCGTGCTGTTGCTGGACGCCGATCCCGCGAGCATCTACACGCGCGACTGGACCCCGGCGGTCATGCCGCCGGCCCGGCACCGTGCCTATGCCTTCCAGTGGTTCACCTTCGCCCTGGCGGCGGTGGTGATCTTCGTCCTCCTGCATCGCAAGCGACGCTAGCTGCCGCCCGAGAACCATGACCGACCCGAACGCCAAAACCCCGCCGACCCGCAGCGGCCGCCTGAAGCTGGTGCTGATCATGCTCGTGTTTCTCGCGCCGATCGTCGCCGCCGGCCTGCTTACGCTGTCCGGCTGGCAGCCGGAGGGGAAGGGCAACGGCAAGCCGATCGTGCCGCAGCGCAGCCTCGCCGATATCCGGGTCGAGGTCGACGGCAAGGCCTGGGCCTGGCGCGACAGCGAACCCCGCCTCACGCTCGTGGCGCTCCCGGGCCCGAATTGCGCCGACCGCTGCATCCACACCCTCACGCTCATGCGCAACGCGCGCATCGTGCTCAATCGCAATGCCGACCGCCTGCGCCTCCTTTACATCGGTGCGCCGCCCGTGGCCGCGGATGCCCAAGCGGTGATGCGCGACTACAGGACGGGGACGGATGCCGCCGACGCCTTTGCCGAGTTCCGCCCCGCCGAGCCCGACTCCGTCGCCGCCGTGCTCGTCGAATCCAATGCCACGGCGCTGGCCTGGTACCCGGCCGGCTTCGATCCGAACGGGCTTCGTAAAGACTTGCAGAAGGTGATCCGCTGATGTCGCCGCGTGCCGTGAAATTCCTTCGCACCCTGGCCCTGCTGGCGGCGCTGTTCGCTTTCTGCGTGGTGATGTTCGGCGCGTTCGTGCGCCTTTCCAATGCAGGCCTTTCCTGCCCCGACTGGCCCACGTGCTACGGCAAGGCCACCTGGCCTGGCCACGCGCAGGACATCGCCCGCGCCAATGAAGCTTTCCCTGATCGGCCTTACGAAACGCACAAGGCGTGGCGCGAGCAGGTGCATCGCTTCCTTGCCGGCAGCCTGGGCGTGATGGTGCTGGCCATCGCGCTCGTGGCGGCGTGGCGTCGCCGCTTCGCCGTGGCGGCAGTGCTGCTCGCCGCCGTGTTCGCCGCCGTCGGCGTGGTCATGTACATGCGCGGCGAACATGTCGTCTCGTCGTGCCTCTCGGCGCTGGCCATCGCCTTGCCCCTGCTGGCGGCGGCGACGCTGGATCGTCCGGGCGCGTGGAAGGTCGGTGTCGCCGTTCTCGCGGTGATCATCTTCCAGGCCATGCTTGGCATGTGGACGGTGACGCTGCTGCTGAAGCCCATCGTGGTCATGGGGCACCTCCTCGGCGGGCTCGCCACGTTCGCGCTGCTGGCGTGGGCGGCGTTGCGCTGGTGGCGCGTCGGCACGCCGGACGACCGCTTCGCGCGCCTGCGTGGGCCGGTGGCGCTGGGTATCGCGGTACTCGTCTGCCAGATCGCCCTCGGCGGCTGGACCAGTTCGAACTACGCGGCGCTCGCCTGCGGTACCGACTTCCCGAAGTGCCTCGGCCAGTGGTGGCCGCAGACCGATTTCGGACAGGCCTTCGTGCTCTGGCGCGGTGTGGGCGTGAACTATGAAGGCGGCGTACTCGACATGGCCGCGCGTAGCGCCATCCAGATCGCGCACCGCATCGGTGCGCTGGTGACATTCTGTTATCTGGCATGGCTGTCGCATCGCCTTGCGCGCGCAGGCCTGCGCAAGGTGGGCATCGCGGTGGCCGTGGTGCTCGTGGCGCAGGTGCTGCTGGGCATCGGCAATGTGCACCTGGGCCTGCCGCTGCCGGTGGCCACGGCGCACAATGGCGTTGCCGCCCTGCTGCTGTTCACCTTGCTGACGGCACTGGCGAGCACCCAGCGCCTGCCCGTGTCGGAGTCCCCGTGAGCGCCCTTGGCCAATACCTCGAACTGACCAAGCCGCGCGTCGTCGCGCTGCTGGTGTTCTGCGCCGTCATCGGCATGTTCCTGGCCGTGGATGCGAACGGGCAGCGCGTGCTGCCGACGTGGCACGCCGTCGTCTTCGGCACGCTCGGCATCTGGCTGGCCTCGGCGTCGGCCGCCGCCTTCAATCATTTGATCGACCAGCGCATCGACAAGCTGATGGCGCGCACCTCGCACCGGCCGCTCGCCACGGGACAGCTCACGCCCATGCAGGTGTTCGTGTTCGCCATGGTGCTCGGTATCGTCTCCATGCTGGTGCTGGTGTTCCTGGTGAACATGCTCACCGCGGTGCTCACCTTCTTCTCGCTGATCGGTTACGCCGTGATCTACACGGCCTATCTCAAGCGCGCGACGCCGCAGAACATCGTGATCGGGGGCATCGCGGGCGCCGCGCCGCCGATGCTGGGCTGGACGGCCGTGACGGATTCGCTGCATCCGTACGCGTTGCAGTTGCTGCTCATCATCTTCGTGTGGACACCGCCGCATTTCTGGGCGCTGGCGATCTTCCGCGTGGACGACTACTCGCGGGCCCAGGTACCGATGCTGCCGGTGACCCACGGCGTCACCTACACGCGCTGGCACATCCTGTTCTATACGATCCTGCTGTTCGTGGTGACGCTGCTGCCGTTCTTCACCGGCATGAGCGGGCTCATCTACCTGTTCGGCGCGGTGGTGCTGGGCGCGGGCTTCCTCTGGTATGCGATCCGCCTGCTGAATCCGCCTGACGAACTGTTCGCGATGAAGACGTTCAACTATTCCATCGTGTACCTGATGGTGCTGTTCGCCTTCCTGCTAGCCGACCACTGGCTGGTCGACCCGGTGATCCAGACGGGTTTCCGTTTCGAGCCGGTGGCGTAACCGGCTCTGCGTCAAGCCCGTGACGCAGGAGCGCGCCTTGAGCGCGACAGCTTTCGTCCCAGTCCTCACCCTGGCGCGCCAGTTCCGAGGCACGGCCTCAAAATATGTCGCGCGCAGGGCGCGCTCCTACAGTGCGCCACGCAGCCAGGCGGCCACTTCGTCCGGCTTCTCGATGTGCAGATGGTGTCCGCCATCCATGTGCGTGACGCGGATGTCGCCCACGCAGTCGATGCGCACCTGCAAGGATTCCGGCTCCAGGTAGGGCGCATGCGGCCGCGCCAGCAGAAGCGACGTCGGCGCGGCCAGGCCCAGCAGCAACGCCATCACCTGCGTTTCGGCCAGGCGAATGGCCGTCGGGCGCGAAAGCCTTGGGTCACTTCGCCAGCTGTAGCCGCCATCCACCGCGCGCAAGCCGCGCTCCACGATAGGCCGCGCCAGCGCGGCATCCAGGCCGCCCACGAGAGCTCGCGCCGCCGCCGCGTCGTCGATGCTCGGGAAGACGCGCAGTGGCCGGTGCCCTCCGGCTTTGGACGCCATGGCTTCGCGGAAACGGTCCAGCGTGCGCGAGCCGTCGTCGCCGAGCGGCCCGAGGCCTTCGATAAGGGCAAGACGGCGGACCCGTTCCGGTGCCGCGATCGCCACCATCGTGGCGATGCCCGCGCCCAGCGAATGCCCCAGCAGGTGGAAACGAGGCAGCGCGAGGGCGTCGGCTGCTGCGAGGACGGCACGTGCGTAATCCACATGCTGGTAGACCGTGCTTTCCGGCAGGTGCTGCGAATGCCCATGGCCGGGCAGGTCGAGCGCGATCACATGGAACCGGCTGGCGAGCAGCGGGGCGAGCGAGGCGAAGCTTGCCGCGTTGTCCAGCCAGCCATGCAGCAACAGCAAGGGCGATGCGTCGGGTTCGCCCCAGGCGAGGCCCGCCAGTTCCAGGCCGGGAATGGAAACGTTCAATTCACGCATCGTCACGCGCCGTGCGGGGCGAGAATTCGGTCCAGCCCTGGCCGTGCCTGAGCACGAGCCCGGCCAGCGCGTTCGCATGGGCCGCCGTGGCGTTGAGGCAAGGGATGTAACGTAGGGTCTCGCCACCCGCCTCGCGGAAGAACTCCGCGTTCTGCATGGCGATTTCCTCGAGCGTTTCCAGACAGTCCACCGCGAACCCCGGGCTGATGGCGTCGATGCGTTTGACGCCCTGGGCGCCCAGCGCCTTCACTGTCTCGTCGGTATACGGCTGCAGCCAGCGTTCGCGGCCCACTCGCGACTGGAAACTGAGGGGCGCCTCGGCCTCCGAGAGCCCCAGGGCCTCGCGAAGAAGCCGGGCGGTGGCTTGCGACTGCTCGAAGTACGGATCGCCTTCGCGGACATAGCGCTCGGGAATGCCGTGGAAACTCATGAGCAACTTCTCGCCACGGCCATGGGTGGCCCAATGCGCGCGCACGCTGTCCGCCAGCGCGGCGATATAGGCCGGCTCGTCGTGGTAGTCGTTCACCTGGCGCAGTTCCGGCGGCCAGCGCAGGCCCTTGATCGTATCGGCCACGGCGTCGAACACGCTGCCGGTGGAGGTGGCCGAGTACTGCGGATAGAGCGGCAGCACCAGGAGGCGCCGCACGCCTTCGCGCTGCATGGCGGCGATGGTGCCGGCGACGTCGGGGCGCCCGTAGCGCATGGCCAGAGCCACGCGCACGGAACCGCCCACCCTGGCGGAAAGCTCGGCTTGCAGCCCCTTGGCCAGGGCTTCGCTGTACACGCGCAGCGGCGAGCCCTCGGGGGTCCAGATGCGCGCGTACGCGTGCGCCGAGCGTTTCGGGCGCACCCGCAGGATCACGCCGTACAGGATGGCCTTCCAGAGCAGCGGCGGGTAGTCGATGACGCGCCGGTCGCCGAGGAACTGGGCCAGATAGGGCCTGACGGCGGCCGCGGTGGGCGCGTCAGGTGTACCGAGGTTAACCAGCAGGACGCCTGCCTTCGGGTGGGTGTCGTGGGATTGACCGGCAGGGCCGGTATAGTCTGGATGACCTGGCATTGGCGTTCGGCGCTCGCGGGGATCGTTGCAGTCTGCCATACGGCGGCGTAGCGGGGCTCGCAAAGACACGGCCGCAGCCGATGCCCACCCGCGCCAGAAAGGAGCCACCGATGTCCCCACGCCTCGTTACCCTGTTTGCCCTGGGATTGCTCACCCTGCTGCCTTCGATGGCGGCGCAGGCGGCGGATCCGCCGCGGAAGCAGGCCACCGAGGCCGTGCGCGTGCTCAGGGACATGATCGACGATGCGCCGGACAAGTCCCTTCCCACGGACATGCTCCGGAACGCCCACGCCATCGCGGTCATTCCCAAGATGGTGAAGGGAGGCTTCGTGTTCTCCGGCACCAAGGGCGAGGGCCTGATCTCCATCAAGCACGACGGCGTGTGGTCGAACCCGAATTTCATCTCCCTCGCCGGCGCCGGTTTCGGCTTCCAGGCGGGCATCCAGTCCGCCGACGTGATCCTGGTCTTCATGACCGATCGCGGCGTCAACGAGATCATCGACGGCAAATGGACCATGGGCGCCAACGCCGGCGCGGCCGCGGGGCCGGTCGGCCGCTCGGCCACGGCCGCCACGGATGGGCGGATGAACGCCGAGATCTACACTTACGCCCGCGCCAAGGGCCTGTACGCGGGCATCGCGCTCGACGGCGCCCATTTCAGCATCGACGACGACTCGAACGAGCAGATCTACGGCCCGGGAATCACCCCGCGGCGCATTTTCGAAGGCGGTGTGACGAACGTTCCAAGCGAAGTGGTGAATTTCAGGGATAAACTGGAGGAGTACACTAACCGCTGACCCCCGTCCCACTGGCCGCCCGAGGCGGCCCGAGAGGTTTCCATGAGCATTACCCATATCGTCCTCCTGCTGCTCGTCGTCGTACTGATCTTCGGTACGAAGAAGCTGCGTAACATCGGCTCGGACCTGGGCGGTGCCATGCGCGACTTCAAGAAAGGCCTGGACGGCGACGAAGAAGCCCGCCAGCAGCGCGAGCGCGAGGAAAAGCTGCGGGCCGACCCGCCGGCGTCCACCCAGGTGCCGCCGGTCCATAGCGAGACGAGCGAGCCGCGCGACCGCGCGCCCTGATCCGGCGGCGCCATGATCGACATCAGCCTCACCAAGCTGCTGCTGCTCGCGGTGGTGGCGCTCATCGTCCTCGGACCGGAGCGCCTGCCGCATGCCGCCCGCACGGCGGGCGCCTTGCTGCGGCGGATGCGCAACGGCTGGGACAGCGTGCGGGCCGAGGTCGAGCGGGAAATCCAGGCCGAGGAAATCAAGCGCACCCTGCGCGAGACCGCGGAGAACGCCCGTGCCACCCACGACAGCGTGCGTGAGGACCTCCGCGCCGCCGGCGCCGGCATTCGCGAAACCGGGGAGCAGGTGCGCGACACCTTCACCGATACGCAGGCACCGGCACACACGGAGCCCCGGCAGCCGGACCCCGCCCTCGACATGCTTCCGCTGAAGAACGACTCGCATGACCGCACGTGAGCCCGATCCGTCGCCCGACGACGTGGTCGAAGAGGGCCTTTTCTCGCACCTGATCGAACTGCGCTCGCGCCTGCTGCGCGCCATCGTGGTGCTGCTGCTGGTGCTGCTGGCGCTGGTGCCGGTGGCGAACCACCTCTATGCCGAGCTGGCCAAACCGCTGGTGGAGCGCATGCCGCAGGGCGCGCACCTGATCGCCACCGAAGTGGCCAGCCCGTTCGTCACGCCGTTGAAGCTCGCGTTCTTCGTCGCGCTGTTCATCAGCATGCCGATGATCCTCTACCAGCTGTGGGCATTCGTTAGCCCGGGCTTGTACCGGCACGAGAAACGCCTGGCGCGTCCTCTTCTGGTGGCCTCGCTGGTGCTGTTCTATTCCGGATGCGCGTTCGCTTATTTCGTCGTACTGCCGGCGGCGTTCAAGTTCCTCAACGCCGTCACCCCCGACGGCGTGGCGATGATGACGGACATCACGCATTACCTCGATTTCGTGATGCTCATGTTCTTCGCCTTCGGACTCTGCTTCGAGGTGCCCGTGGCGGTGGTGATCCTCGCCGCCGTCGGCATCGTGGATGCCGAGAAGCTGAGCAAGGGGCGCGGCTACGCCATCGTGGGCGCCTTCGCCATCGCGGCCTTCATCACCCCGCCCGATCTGCTTTCCATGATCATGCTCGCGGTGCCGATGTGCCTGCTTTACGAGCTGGGCCTGCTGGCGGTGCGCTTCCTACTCAAGCCCGCCGCAACGGAGTAAGTCATTGGCGACGTCGATCGGCTGGCTTGCAGTCAAGGGCAAGGGCGGCGACGACGTACTCGCCGAACTCGACCTGGTGCGCAACGAGCAGACGACGAGCCATCCCCGGCGCGGTTTCTCTCTCGCCCTGCCCAATGGCTGGTACGCGGTGGTTACCCGCTTCGCCGCCCCACTGATCGCGGAAGAGGCCATGCGGCGCCTGTCGCGCGGCTGCGTGGTCGTCACCTGCGAGTACGACGACCAGGTGATGGTGAGTTCGGCCACCTGTTACGTGAACGGCCTGCGCAACTGGCGCGCGGAGCACGACGGCCAGCAGGACGACATGCGTAACCTGTTCACCAGCGGCAGCCTTCCCGCCGCCTTCGACGCGCTTCACGCGCGCATGGAGTCCATGCAGGACGCGGCGGACGCCGAGGGCGACGATGTCGATCATTACTATTCGCTGCCGATCGAACTGGCGCAAAGCGTCACGACGTTCCATGCGGACTTGCCCGCATCGGCGTTCGGCGCGGCGCTCTGCGAGGGCTGGACGCCGGCGGAAGTCGTGGCACCGACGCCAGCCGATCCGGAGCTGCCGCGCAAGGTGCGCAAGGCCGTGGCGAAGGCTACCCGGCCGTGGTGGAAGCTCTGGTAGCCGGTCCGTCGTGGTAGCACGCCGCGCCACTCAGCACCGTCATTCCTGCGAAAGCAGGAATCCAGAGCCTCGCGGCACGATCGAGCACGGAGTCTCTGGGCCCCTGCTTTCGCAGGGGCGACAGCAGGGATTAACGCGAACGGTTCAGCGCCATTCCCTTCAGCACGTTCAGCGCCTGCGACAGCGCGTAATCCTCGATGGCCAGCTTGCCGTCGTCGTCGCCTGAAGCCTTGTCGTCAGCCGCGGCTTTCTCGTTCACCAGGTGGTTGGGCAGGTCGGCTTCCGATCCGATCAGCTGCGGCGGCGTGTCGGCCTTGTTCACCGAAAGATCGGCGAGGGCGATGTCCGGCTTGATGCCTTCGGCCTGGATCGACGTGCCGTTCGGCGTGTAGTAGCGCGCGGTGGTGATCTTCACCGCATGCGTTTCGTCGAGCGGAAGCACGGTCTGCACCACGCCCTTGCCGAACGTGCGGCGGCCCATGATCAGCGCGCGGTGGTTGTCCTTCAGGGCGCCCGACACGATCTCCGCAGCGGAAGCCGTGCCGTTGTCGGCCAGGATGACGATGGGCGCGCCATGCAGCATGTCGCCCGGATGCGCATCGAAATGCAGGTTGGCGTCCGGCAGCCGTCCCTTGGTGGTGACGATGGTGCCGCTGTCGAGGAACGTGTCCGCGACCCCCACCGCCGTGGTCAGCAGGCCGCCCGGGTTCGAGCGCAGGTCCAGCACGGCGCCGCGCGGCGCGCCGTTTTTCGCAATGTAGTTCCCGAGCTTCTTGTCCAGGTCGCTGGCTGTGTCTTCCTGGAACTGGCTCAGGCGGATGTACACGTACCCCGGCTCCAGCTGGCGCAGCTTCACGCTGGTGACGTTGATGCGCTCGCGTACCATCGGCACATCCAGCGGCTTGTCCGATTTCTCGTGCAGGATGGTGAGCGTGATCTTGCTGCCCGGGTCGCCGCGCAGTTTCTTGAAGGCCTCGTCGATGTTCTGGCTGTCGACCACCATGCCGTCCACCTTGAGGATGGTGTCGCCCGGCTTGATGCCCGCGCGCGAGGCCGGCGTGTCGTCGATGGGGGAGACGATCTTCAGCATGCCGTCCACCTGCAGTACCTCGATGCCCAGGCCGCCGTACTGCCCGGTGGTGTCCTCGTCGAGTTCGTCGAGGCCTTCCTTGTCGAGGTACTCACTGTGGGGATCGAGGTTCTGCAGCATGCCGCTGATCGCCGCGTTCATGATGGTCTTGTTGTCGAGCTTCTCGACGTAGGCCTGCTGGACGATGTGGTACACCCGCGTGAAATTGCGGATGTCCTCGAGGCTTACCGAGTTGTCGGCGTCCTTCACCACCGCCGCGGCGCTGGTCGAGGACGCGGCCGGCGCGTCGGGTTGCTTCAACGGCTTCTGCTGGGCCTGGGCGGCGGGAATCGCCAGCGCGCCGAGGGCGACTGCGAGGGCGAGGCGAAGAGGGTGCTGCCGCATACCTTAGTCCTTAATGCCGTTTGCTCAGCCAGCCGCGCGCGTCGATGGGCTTGCCGCCCTGGCGCAGCTCGAAATAGGCGCCGTTGTCGCCCGCGGGCGCCGCGGCGGTGCCGACGGCTTCGCCGGCCTCCACCATGTCGCCCACGCCGTGCAGCAGCGTTTCGTTGTTGCCGTACATGCTCATGAAGCCGTTGCCGTGGTTCACGATGATCATCATGCCGTAGCCGCGCAGGAAGCTGGCGAACACCACGCGGCCCCGCGCCACCGCCTTCACCTCGCTGCCGCGCGGCGCCACGATGATGACGCCGTTGCCGTAAGCGTGCACCGGGCCGCTGGTGGGCCAGGGCAGGTTCCCGCGCAGGTTGGACAGCGGCGACGCGGCTGGAGTGCCCTTCGGGGCAGGCGCCGGTTCCGCCGCCTTGGCGGCCTCGTCGATCACCTTCTGCAACCGGGAGACGAGGGCGTTCATGTCGTGCTCGTTCTGCTTCAGGGCGGCCATCCGCTGGGTCTGGTCCTTGTACCGGGCATCGGCCTCGGCCACCAGCTTCTGCTGGGCGCCGCGCTGTTTTTCCAGCTCGGCGGCGCGCTTCTCGCGTTCGGCACGGGTGGCTTCCAGTTTCTGCTGCTCGGCGGTGATGGCGGCTTCGACCTCCTGCAGGCGGGAAAGATCCGCCAGGAGGCCGCGGATACGCTCCACCCTGTTTTCCTGGAAATAGCGCGAATAGGCGAGGGCGCGGGAGATCCGGTTGACGTCCTCGTCGCCGAGAAGCAGCTGCAGGTCCGACCCCCGGCCGAGGGTGTAGGTGGCCCGGAGCAGGTCGCCGAGGGCGCCCTTCTGCTTGTCGAGCCCGGCCTGCATCTCCGCGCGCTGGGTGCTCAGCTGGTCGAGATCGTGCCGCCGCTGTTCCAGTTCGGCTTCCGTCTCGCGCACGGCCTTCGCCGCCGCCGACACCTGTTCCGCCTGTTTCGCGAGGGCGGCGTTGGCGCTGTCGCGTGCGTTCGCCGTCTCGCGCTGCTCGCGGGTAAGGGATTCGATGTCCTTGCGCACCCCTTCCAGCTTCTGGCGGGCGTCCTGCTGTTCCGCGCGCGCCTTGGCGTCCTGCGCGGCCCGGGCCTGCGGGAGGGTGGCGACACTGACAAGGGCGAGAACGAGGGCGAGAACGGGGGAGGATGGGCGCATGGTCCGGATTATCGCCCATCCCGCGCGCCCGGCGGGGGCCTGTAGGGACCGCCGCCCTACGGCAGCGGGCCAGCCTGCCGCGAGCCCCCATCGCCGCTGAAGCGGCTCCCACACAACGCCCGGCTGCCTTGTTTGCCGAGGAGGCCTATGTGATGTGGGGCATTGTTTGATGAGGCAGGCTTTGTGTGGGAGCCGGCTGTGCCGGCGATCCCGCGGCAGCGGGCCAGCTTGCCGTAAGCTCCGTCGACGCCGAAGTGGCTCCTGCGCAAAGCTGGAACTGGTATGGCCCGCGAGGCCTGCCCGCTCGCCTTTCTTCCCAGTGGTCTCTTCCGGCCCTCGTAAGAATTCCGTTTAGACGTCCAAATTGTTTTGACGCAACGCGTCAATTGTGTCAAGAATGGGTCCGCATGCTCCTGCGTGTACGTGATGGTCGGCCGTTCCAGGCCGCGGGGCCACGTGCGCGCTTCCCAGCGAAACCAATGCCACGAGGAGGCGGATGGTGAAGCAAGGCACTCCGCGCCTCTACGACGAGGCGTTCGAACACGACAGCTGCGGCTTCGGTCTCGTTGCGCAGATAGACGGTCACGCCAGCGCGGCGCTGGTCGACACGGCCTTCGCGGCACTGGCGAAGCTTTCGCACCGCGGTGGCGTCAATGCCGACGGCATCAGCGGCGACGGTTGCGGCGTGCTCCTGCGGCGTCCGGTGGAATGGCTGCGCGCGCTCGCCGGCGAGTCCGGCATCCGGCTTGCGACGCATTTCGCCAGCGGCCTCGTGTTCCTCGATCCGCAGGGTGACGAGGCGGCCGCGCGCGTGCTGGAAGCCGAGCTTGCCCGCGTGAACCTTTCGGTGGCCGGCTGGCGCGACGTCGCCGTGGACGCTTCCGCCTGCGGCCCCCTTGCCGCCTCGTCGATGCCGCGCGTCCGGCAGGTATTCGTCGATGCGCCGGGCGATCTGCCCTCCGCGCAGTTCGAGGCGAAGCTGTTCCGGGCACGCCGCCGTGCCGAGCTCGCCTTGGCGGACGATCAGCACTTCTACGTCGTTTCGCTCTCCGGCGAGGTGGTCGGGTACAAGGCCATGGCCGCGCCCGGCCGCCTCCGCGATGTGTATCCCGACCTTGCGCATCCCGCCCTCGTCGCCGATGCCGTGGTATTCCACCAGCGCTTCTCCACGAACACGTCGCCGCAGTGGCGCCTGGCCCAGCCGTTCCGCTTGCTGGCCCACAACGGCGAGATCAACACCATTCGCGCGAACCGCCGCTGGATGCAGGCGCGCACATCGGTGCTGAGGTCGGAACGGGTCGACCTTTCCGACATCGGGCCGCTCGTGCGCCAGAGCGGATCGGATTCGGAAAGCCTCGACAACGCTCTGGAAGTGCTGCTCATGGGCGGCATGGACCTTCTCGCCGCCATGCGCGTGCTGGTGCCGCCGGCTTACGCCGCACGCGAGGACATCGACGAAGACCTCGCGGCGTTCTACGAGTACTACGCGCTGCATAGCGAGCCCTGGGACGGTCCCGCCGGCCTCGTGATGTGCGACGGGCGCTACGCCGCGTGCACGCTCGACCGGAACGGCCTGCGTCCCGCGCGCTGGTCGCTTTCGGACGACAACCACCTCATCGTCGCATCGGAAGCGGGCCTCTGGGATGTTCCGTCGGCTCGCATCGTCGCCAAGGGGCGTCTTGCGCCCGGCGAAATGATCGCCGTGGATTTCCAGGAGCATCGCCTGCTGCGCGACGCCGACATCGACGCGATCAATCGCGCCCGTGCCCCCTTCCGCGACTGGCTGCGCAAGGGCGTCACCTATCTCGAATCCGACCTCATCGATCCGAGCCTGGCTGCGGAACCGCTGCCGGCGGACGAACTGCGTCGTTATCAGAAGCTCTACGGCCTGTCGCGCGAGGAGTGCGAGTCCGTACTGAAGGTACTCGCGGAAACCGAGGCCGAGGCCACCGGTTCGATGGGCGACGACACGCCGATGGCGGTGCTGTCCCGACAGATCCGTCCGCTCTTCGACCGTTTCCGGCAGGGCTTCGCGCAGGTGACCAATCCGCCCATCGATCCGCTGCGCGAGCGGCTGGTGATGTCGCTGGTCACGCAGATCGGCCAGGAACGGAACATCTTCGACCTCGGGCCGGAGAACGCGAAGCAGATTCTCCTGAACTCGCCGATCCTCTCGCAACGCAAGCTGCGCCAGATCCTCGCCAATCCCGCGTATGCCGACACGCCTCGCTTCGACCTGATGTACGGGGCGGACGAAACGCTCGAGCAGGCGCTGCGGCGCATCTGCGACGAGGTGGAAGCCGCCGTGCGGCGCGGCGTGCAGATGGTGTTCCTGAGCGACCGCTACCCGCGGCGCGACCTTCTGCCCATCCATGCCTTGCTCGCCACCGGTGCCGTGCACGCGCGTCTCGTCGACACCGGCCTGCGTTGCCAGTGCAACATCATGGTGGAGACGGCCACGCCGCGCGATCCCCATCATTTCGCATGCCTGCTGGGTTTCGGCGCGACGGCCATCTACCCGTGGCTCGCCTACCAGAGTCTCTTTGACATGGGCCGCACCGGCCACATTCGCAACGGCGAGGGCGCCCCGCGCGAGATCGGCCGCAACTATCGTCGCGGTATCCGCAAGGGCCTGCTGAAGATCCTGTCGAAGATGGGTATCTCCACCGTCGCCGGTTACCGTGGCGCGCAGCTTTTCGAGATCGTGGGCCTGGCACCCGAGGTGGTGGCGCTATGCTTCCCCGGCACGCCGTCGCGCATCGGCGGCTCCGGCTTCGCCGACCTCGAACAGGAGCAGCGGCTGCTGGCCGCCGAGGCCTGGGACGAGGCGCAGGCGCTGCGCGCCGGCGGCCTCTTCAAGTACGTCCATGGCGGCGAGTTCCACATGTACAACCCGGACGTCATCGCCAGCCTGCAGGTGGCCGTGCGCACGGGCGACTGGGCCGACTACGAAAAGTACGCGCGGTATGTCGATACGCGGCCGCCTTCGGCGCTGCGCGATCTCCTCGTGCCTCGCGCCGCCACGCCGATTCCATTGGATGAGGTGGAGCCGGTCGAGGACATCCTGAAGCGGTTCGATTCCGCGGGCATGTCGCTGGGCGCCTTGTCGCCGGAAGCGCACGAAGCGCTGGCCATCGCGATGAATCGCCTGGGGGCGCGCAGCAATTCCGGCGAAGGCGGTGAAGATCCCTCGCGCTACGGCACCGACCGTGCGTCGAAGATCAAGCAGGTGGCATCGGGCCGCTTCGGCGTCACGCCGGCTTACCTCGTCAATGCCGAGGTACTGCAGATCAAGATCGCCCAGGGCGCGAAGCCGGGCGAGGGCGGCCAGCTGCCCGGGCACAAGGTGGACGCGACGATCGCACGTCTGCGTTACGCGAAGCCGGGTATCGGCCTCATCTCGCCGCCGCCCCACCACGACATCTATTCGATCGAAGACCTCGCGCAGCTCATCCACGACCTCAAGGAAGTGAACCCGCAGGCGCTGGTGTCGGTGAAGCTCGTGTCCCACGCGGGTGTGGGCACCGTCGCCGCCGGCGTGGTCAAGGCGGGTGCCGACCTCATCACTGTGTCCGGCCATGACGGCGGCACCGGCGCGAGCCCGCTCACGTCCATCAAGTACGCGGGCACACCGTGGGAGCTGGGTCTCGCCGAGACACAGCAAACCCTGCGACTGAACGATCTGCGCGGTCGCGTGCGCCTGCAGACGGACGGTGGGCTGAAGACAGGCCTCGACGTCATCAAGGCAGCGATGCTCGGTGCGGAAAGCTTCGGCTTCGGCACGGGGCCCATGGTCGCCCTCGGGTGCAAATACCTCCGCATCTGCCACCTCAACAACTGCGCCACCGGCGTCGCCACCCAGCACCCCGTGCTGCGCGAGAAGCACTTCCTTGGGCTTCCGGACATGGTGATGAACTACTTCCGCTTCATCGCGGAAGACGTGCGGCGCCATCTTGCGCGGCTGGGCGTGCGCTCGCTGGCCGAACTGATCGGGCAGGGCGACAGGCTCGAACAGCGGGACGGTGTCACGCCGGTGCAGGAGCGCCTGGACCTGTCGCCCCTCATCGGTACCGACGGGCTCGGCACGCAGGTGGATTTCGCCTGCACGTTCGCGCGCAATCCTCTGCGCGACCCGGCCGCACTCGCCAACCGCATCGCGGCGGACAGCCGCCTCGCCGTGGCGGAAGGCTCCGGCGGCACCTTCCATTACCCCATCGTCAACACGGATCGGGCCATCGGTGCCCGGCTGTCCGGCGACGTGGCGCGGCGCTGGGGCGACGCGGGCATGGCGGAGCGGCCGGTGAATCTGCACCTCACCGGCGCGGCCGGGCAAAGCCTCGGTGCCTGGAACGCGGCGGGCGTGCACATCGACCTCACCGGCGAGGCCAACGACGGCGTGGGCAAGGGCATGGCTGGCGGTCGTCTGGTCATCCGGCCCCCGGCCGACTCGCCCTTCGCGAGTCAGGACGCCTCCATCATCGGCAACACCTGCCTCTACGGCGCCACCGGCGGCGAACTCTTCGCGGCGGGGCAGGCGGGCGAACGCTTCGCCGTGCGCAATTCCGGCGCGCTTGCTGTGGTGGAAGGCGCGGGCGACCATTGCTGCGAGTACATGACCGGCGGTGTCGTCGCGGTGCTCGGCCGCACCGGTCTCAATTTCGGCGCGGGCATGACCGGCGGTTTCGCCTATGTGCTCGACACCGACCGCAACTTCGTCGATTGCTACAACCATGAACTCGTCGACATCGTGCGCATCTCGCACGAAGGCATGGAACACTACATGCAACACCTGCGCCGCCTCATCGCACGCCACGCCGAACTCACGGGCAGCGCCTGGGGCGCCCACCTGCTCGGCGATTTCCGTGGCCTGTTACAGCGCTTCTGGCTGGTGAAGCCGAAGGCCGCCAGCCTGGACGCGCTGGCGGAAGAACTGCGGAGCGCGGCATGAGCGCGAAGGATTTCCGTTTCCTCGATATCCCCCGGCAAACGCCGCGCACGGTGCCCGTCGCGGTGCGCGTGCTCGGCTACGGCGAGATCTCGGGCGACTTCGCGCCCTCGGAGGCCAGTTCGCAATCGGGTCGCTGCATCGACTGCGGCAATCCCTATTGCGAGCACGCGTGCCCGGTACACAACTACATTCCGAACTGGCTGAAGCTGGTGCAGGACGGGCGCCTTTTCGAGGCCGCCACGCTCATGCACGAGACCAATCCGCTGCCGGAAATCTGCGGCCGTGTGTGTCCGCAGGACAGGCTTTGCGAAGGCGCCTGCACGCTGGAGCAGGGCGATTTCGGCGCGGTGACCATCGGCAGTGTGGAGCGCTGGGTCACCGACGAGGCCATCCGTCAGGGCTGGCGTCCCGACCTCTCGCGCGTGCGCGAAACGGGTGCGCGCGTAGCCATCGTCGGTGCGGGTCCCGCGGGGCTCGCGTGCGCCGATCGCCTGCGTCGCGCCGGCATCGCCGCCGATGTCTTCGACAGGCAGCATGAGATCGGCGGCCTGCTCACCTTCGGCATTCCTCCGTTCAAGCTCGACAAGACCGTGGTACGCACGCGGCGCATGGTGCTGGAAGGCATGGGCGTACGCTTCCATCTCGGCGTGGAGATCGGCCGCGACATCGCCTTCGACGAACTGCTGGCTGATTACGATGCTGTGTTCGTCGGTACCGGCGCTTACACGTACGTGGACGGACAGCTCGACGGGCGCGATCTGCACGGCGTGCACGACGCCTTGCCTTTCCTCATTGCCAATACCGAACGCCTGCTGCGCGACGAAGCACCGGCGCCCGGGTACGACCTCGCCGGCAAGCACGTGGTGGTGCTGGGCGGGGGCGATACCGGCATGGACTGCAATCGCACGGCGATCCGCCTCGGCGCAGCCTCCGTGACGTGCGTGTATCGCCGCGACGAACCGAGCATGCCGGGCTCGCGGCGCGAAGTGGGTTACAGCCGCGAAGAAGGTGTGCGCTTTCTTTTCCAGCGGCAGCCGGTCGCCCTCGTGGGTAGTGACGACGGCCGCGTGAAGGCCGTTCGCGTGGTGGAAACACAGCTCGTCGAAGACGGCAATGGCCGCCCGTATCCACAGAACGTGGCAGGCAGCGAAACGGACCTTCGCGCCGACGTCGTGATCCAGGCCTTCGGCTTCCAGCCCAGCCCGCCGGACTGGTGCGATGCCTTCGGCATCGAGCGCGACCGCCAGGGGCGCATCGTGGCGGGTGGCGAAGGCCGGTTGCCGTTGCAGACGAGCAACCCGCGTGTGTTCGCCGGTGGCGACAACGTGCGTGGCGCCGACCTCGTGGTGCGTGCCGTCTACGACGGCCGCGAAGCCGCCGCTTCCATCGCAAGACTTCTCGCGACGAAGGAAACGAGAAATACCGTCGCCGCCTGACCCGTCGCCCTTGCGAAGGCAGGGGCCCAGCGACTTCGCTTTCGCCCTTGGCTTCAGGCCCACGCGCATCCACAATGGCCGCATGCTCCCCCGGGCCGACACCCCATGTGCCTGATCGCTTTCGCCTGGCAGGCGCATCCGCGCTGGCGCCTGGTGCTCGTCGGCAACCGCGACGAATTCCACGCCCGTCCCACCGCGCCGCTCGCGGCATGGGACGAGGCACCACAGATCGTCGCGGGCCGTGACCTCGAAGCCGGCGGCACCTGGGCCGGGGTCGGCGCACGCGGCCGCGCCAGCGTCATCACCAACGTGCGCGATCTCGCCGCCGACCACAGCGGCCTGTCCCGTGGACTACTGGTAGCCGATTACCTCGGCTCCACCGTCGCCGCCCGCACGCATGCCATCGAACTGATGGGCAGTGCCGCGCAATATCGCCCTTTCAACCTGCTCACCTTCGACCGCGAGGATGCGTACTACCTCGGCAATCACCCCCATGCGCGGGCCCAGCCCGTCTCGCCGGGCGTGCACGGTTTGAGCAACGCCGACTTCAACGCGCCGTGGCCCAAGACCCGGGCCCTGGTGAACCGCCTCGAAGGCTGGCTCGCCGCGGGTGGGCACGACGATGTGGACGCACTTTTCGAGATGCTTTCCGATCAGGGCCGCTGGCCGGACGATGTCCTGCCCGATACCGGCATCGGCATCGAGCGCGAGCGTTTCCTCTCGAGCGCATTCATCGTCGGCGAGCACTACGGCACCCGCGCCAGCACCGTCGTTCTGGTGGACAACGAGGACCGCACCACCATCGTGGAGCGCCGCTTCGGCCCCAACGGCGTGCCCGACGGTCAGACCCGTTTCGACCTCTGAGAGCGGGGCATTCACCGCGCCGAGTGGAAAGACTTTTGCTTTTTCGGTAATTGAATCGACGCCCGCATGCCCCGAAGCTGTGGGAATCACTTTCCCCTTACGGAGCTTCCCATGCAGATCGACCTCAGCAAGCGCAGTGCCATCGTCACCGGTTCCACGGCCGGCATCGGCCTCGCCATCGCCACCGGCCTCGCCAGGGCTGGCGCTTCCGTCGTTATCACCGGACGCACCCAGGCCCGTGTGGACGAAGCCATTGCCGCGGTAAAGAAGGATGTGGCGAACGCCAAGGTGAGCGGCATCGCCGCGGACCTCGGAACGAAAGAAGGCGCCGACGCGCTGATGAAGGCGGTTCCCCAGACCGACATCCTCGTGAACAACCTCGGCATCTTCGAGCCGCGCGACTTCTTCGAGATCGACGACGCCGAGTGGACGCGTTTCTTCGACGTCAATGTGATTTCGGGCGTGCGCCTCTCCCGTCACTACGCCAAGGGCATGGCCGAGCGCGGCTGGGGTCGCGTGCAGTTCATCTCCAGCGAATCGGGCATCCAGACGCCGCCGGAGATGGTGCATTACGGTGTGACCAAGACGGCGCAGCTTGCGGTATCGCGCGGCCTGGCAGAAGTGCTGACGGGTACGGGCGTCACGGTGAACGCTGTGCTGCCGGGCCCGACGCTCTCCGAGGGCGTAAGCGAGTTCTTCGGCAAGATTGCGAAGAACGGCGGCAAGACGCAGGAAGAAGTGGAAGCCGAATTCATCAAGACGCACCGTCCCACCTCGCTCATCCAGCGCCTGCTGAGCGTGGAAGAAGTCGCGAACGTCTCGGTGTTCCTCGCGTCCGAGCAAGCCTCCGGCACCACCGGCGCATCGTTCCGCGTGGATGGCGGCGTGGCTCGCCTGATTCTCTGACCACTGTACTGCCGGCTCCCTCACAAGCATGCGAGCGTTGTGTGGGAGCCGCTTCAGCGGCGACGGGGGCTCGGCAAGCGTGCCCCGCTGCCGCGGGATCGCCGGCATAGCCGGCTCCCACAGAAAAACCTCCCCAAGCACAGAGGTTTCCTGACAGGCATGCGAGCTTTGTGGGAGCCGCTTCAGCGGCGACGGGGGCTCGCGGCAAGTTCGCCTGTCGCCGCTGGCTCGTCGCTCAATCGCTCACTTGGCAAAGGATGCGCGCAAACGCCCCGTCGTTGCGCTGGAACTCCGGCCGCGGCGAATGGAAGCGGCGATCGCTCAAGGCGACCGACGTCACCTTGTCCATGCGGAAGAACTTCCACCCCGCCGACGCACCCGAAGCGCTTCCACCCGCAACCTGATAGGCGCTCAGCAGGCGTTCGCCCGCATGGTACTCGCCATACACGTAAGGCTGCACCAATCGCTCTTCGTCGCCATATACGACGACCAGAAGACGCATCGAGCGGATCGCCTCGCAGATGGTCTCCTCGAAGCGCTTCACGACAGCTCGCCGTCAACGTAGAACCACCGCCCATCCTCACGCACGAAGCGGCTGATCTCGTGCATGCGTTCCGCCTTGCCGCCGCCGATGCGCATGCGCGCGATGAATTCGACGATAGCGGTATCCGGCGTGGGATTCTCGTGACGCTTCACGGAGAGGCCGAGCCACGTGGGCTGAGGCGATTGCGTCACGAGATCGAGGGACGATGGCCGCGTATCGCAGTGCCACGTGGCGAGCAGATAGTCCTCCAATCCGAGTACATACGCGCTGTAGCGAGAACGCATCAGGGCCTCGGCCGTCGGTGCCGGCGAGCCGGCATGCCACGGACCGCAACAGGCGGCATAAGCGGCCTTGTCGTTACACGGGCAGACGGAGGGAGCGGTACGTTTCGTCATTGTCGTTCTGATGTTGGAACGCCAGGATGCACTCAGTCCACCTTACCGGACACGACCAGCGGTGTGAGGTCGTAACCCATGCTGACAGCCTTCGCCTTGAGCGACTCGAACGTGGCTCGGTCCATGGCGGGCGTGCGGGAAAGAATCCACAGATATTTCCGGCTCGGTTGCCCGACCATGGCCCAGCGGTAGTTCTCGTCGAGTGCGATCACCCAGTATTCGGCCCATACCATGGGCAGCCATGATAGCCAGGCCGGGGCGAAGCGCACTTCCAGCTTGCCTTGCGAGAACGGCTCGGGCCGTCTGGCTACGCCGTCGCTGGCAATGGTCTTGCCTTCGGCGGTGACGCACTGATTGTGCACCCCGATGGTTCCATCGGCGCGGGGCGTGTAAGTGGCCGTCACGCCGGTCGCGCACTTGCGCTGGAAATACATCGGCAACCGGGCGATCTCGTGCCAGGTGCCGGCGTATCGCTCCAGATCGAGGTGGCTGACGGCGACGACGGGTGCCGTTGCGATGACTGGCATGGCGGGTTTCCGGTAGGACGAGAACGACCCCCTACGATGCGCATCGGGAGTGAACCTCGTTTGAACCGTGCCGTCGCCGCATTCCCTGGACCGCGTGAATACGCTCAGTCGCGAGCCTGGACGATTCTGACCAGCAGTGCGACGGCCCCGTCATCGAGTTCGACCGATGGCGCCCCAATGACGCTGTCGCCGGTGGCGCAGGCGATATCGCCGAAGAGCGCCGTGCCACGGGCAAGATGAAGCAGCGCGACATCGTGCGCCTCCACGTGGCCCGGCCCATGCACGACATCGATCCTGCCCTGCACCGCGCCACGACGAACCATCAGGTTGAAATCGCGTGTCGCTCCGCCGGCAAGCGTGACCTCGACCTGCGCTTCGCCCGGGAAGGCGAATGGCTTGAAGGGTGTCGTCAGGGCGTGCTCACGCTCGCCGTCGAGCGTCATCGTGAAGCCATCACCCTGGAGCAGGACGATGGTCCGGTCGATGCCGGGGAATCGCGAGAAGGGTGACGCGGTGTCGACGTCCGCGATGCTCACTCGCCAGAGGAAGTCGTCCATTGAGGCGCCGGGCGGCTCAACGGCGATTTCGCGCGTGATGCCGAGGCCGTTCTTCCACGGCACGGCTTTCAGTTCGTCGAAGCGGACGATCTTCATGCGACGCGCTCGATGTCGCGGGCGAAAGGCGGCAGGGCGCGCAGCATGCCCGTGCCGTATCGCTTGGTGACGACGCGGCGGTCGAGCAGCACGATGCGGCCGGTGTCGGTTTCCGTGCGGATGAGGCGGCCGCAGTACTGCGTGAGCAGACGCGTGGCATCGGGCACGCTCACCTCGATGAATGGATTGCGGCCGCGCGATTCGAGCCATTCGGCATACGTGGCGCCGACCGGATCGGTGGGCACCGCGAACGGCAGCTGGGTGACCACCACCGTTTCGCAGAGCTTGCCGGGGAGGTCGAGTCCTTCGCCGAACGATGCCAGCCCGAAGAGTGTGCTGCCCTTGCCGGCTTCGATGTCTTCGCAGTGCTCGGCGATCAACTGGGCTTTCGACAACGAACCCTGCGCGCGCACCTTGCGCACGAATTCGATGGGCAGGATCTGCAGCACGCGGTCGAGTTTCGCGCGCGAGGTGAACAGCACGAGATTGCCCGCGTTCCAGTCGAGGTGCTTCGCCAGCCAGTCCGACACCTCGCGTGCGTGACCTTCGCGATCGTCCGGCAACGACTTGAGGGCAGGCACGGCCAAGGTGGCCTGTCGTTCGAGATCGAACGGCGAGGGCAGGCTGATCGTCACGGCCTCGTTGGGTAAGCCCACCGAATCGGCGAAGCCGCGGAAGTTGCCGCCGGCGCTGAGCGTGGCCGAGGTCATGACCACGGCGGACGCGTTGTCCCAGAGCACGCTGCGCAGCAGCCCGCCCGCCGATACCGCCGATGCGTGGCATACGAGCTGCTGCTCGGGCGTCATGCTCACCCAGCGGGCGAGGGGCGGGCCGTTCTCGCGGTCGTCGGTGGACCATGCGTACCAGGTGCGTACCTGGCGATCGAGGCGTTCCAGCGCCACGCCGAGTTCGCGGGACAGCGCCTCCTGCGTGGGGCCGCCGGCCTCCATTTCCACGACCGTGCGGCGCACCGTGCGCAGCCAGCGCTGGATGTCCTTCGTGACCAGGTGCAGGTAGTCCGCGTGCGCCTTCCAGTTCTCCGGAAGCTGGCCGAGCGAAGCGCGGAACACGGGCTCCGTTTCGCTCGACGAGGGTGTCCACGAGAGACGGATCTCCCGCTCCATCTCTTCCAGCGCGTTCGACATCTCCAGCATCTTCTCGTCGCCCTGTTCGAGGGTGAGGTTGCCGATGCTTTCCTTGTCCGTGAGCGAATACGCCGCGTGGATCTGGTTCTGCAAGCGACCAATGCGGCGTACGGCGGTGGCGAGGTGCACGTCCGCGGCACCGCGGTCGATCGCCTTGCCGGGCACGTGGTGCGCTTCGTCGAAGATGTAGAGGGTCTCTTCCGGCTTCGGCAGGATCACGCCGCCGAAGGTGTCCTCGTCGCGCGGCATCGTGAGGTCGGCGAGCACGAGGTCCTGGTTCGCCACGACGATGTCGGCATCGCCGATCGCCCGGCGTGCCACAAAGAACGGGCATACGGCGAAGGCGCCGCATTTCCGTCCCGTGCATCCGCCGGCGCTGGTGGTGACCATGCCGCGTACCAGGTCGGAGAGCGGCTCCGGGCTGGTGTCGATGTCGCCGTTCCACTCGCGCGACTCGAACGCCTTGCCGAGCTTCTCGATGGCCTTGGTGTCGCGCTCGGCGGGCGGGCGCGACCACAGAGCGAGCTCCGCATCGAAATCGAAGCCGCCCTGCGCCGAAGGCTCCGCCCCAGCCATGCGCAGGTTGCGCGGGCAGAGGTAGCGGGCACGGCCCTTGGCGAGTGCCACCTTGGCCTCGACGCCGCACAGGGTCAGGTACTGCGGAATGTCGCGCTGGACGAGCTGCTCCTGCAGCGCCACGGTGGCGGTCGCGATGACCAGCTTCTTCTTCTGTGCCCGGGCAACTTCCAGTCCGGCGATGAGGTACGCCATCGACTTGCCGGTGCCGGTCGGGGCCTCGATCACGGCCGCGCCGGCCGGCTCGGCCAGCGCCTTGGCCACCTCGGCGATCATCTTCAGCTGCGAGGAGCGGCCGCGGAACCCCGTCAGGCCGTCCTTCAGCCGCGCATAGGCGGCGCGGATCGCGGCTTTGGTGTCGTCGGTGAGCATCGATGGGCGCGGGTACGGGAGGGGTAGCCTTGCAAGGTTACCCTATCGCCGTCCGAAGCCCACGAACCTCAGGCGTGGCGGTTCATCCCGGCCGGCGGCGTGCCGACTCCGGCGACGAGGCCGGCCACCACGTAATTGTGCTCGCTCCAGGTGCCGTCGGCCTGCTGCACGTGGATTTCCACGGGGCGGCCCAGTTCGGCGGACAAACCGGGGGCGATGTTCTCGGCCGCGGCGAGGGCGGCGGCCTGGGAATCGTACGGACCGAGCAGGAGGGATGCCGCACGGCGCACGATCCACGGTCCCTGTGTCGATTCGCTGTACGGAATGAACAGTTGGGCGGAGCTCGAAGCCATGGAACCCTCACGAAGTCAGGTGAACCAGACGATCGAGGCCGCTGGATGCGGCCTCGGGATCCACGCTACGCCGGGATGGCTAAAAAACCCGTTAAGCCTGTTTGTCCAATGGGTTACAGCGCACTTCGTGGCGTCGGAAACAGTCCGGCGCGTGGCTGTTGATGAGGCCCGTGGCCTCCATCCAGGCGAACACGATGGTCGGGCCGACGAAGGTGAAACCCCGCTTCCGCAGGGCCTTCGATACCTGTTCCGACAGGGGGCTGTTGGGCGGCACGGGTCCTTCCCAGTCGATGGGCCGGTCTCCGACGAACTTCCAGGCGAAGGTGGCGAGATCCTCGCCGGCTTCCCGCATCCCCAGATAGGCGCGGGCGTTGCGGATGCTTGCCTCGATCTTGCTGCGCGAGCGGATGATGCCGGTGTCGGCCAGCAGGCGAGCGACATCGCCGTCGCCGTACGCGGCCACGCGCTCCGGGTCGAAGCCCTCGAAGGCCCGACGAAAACCATCGCGCCGGGCGAGGATCGTGCGCCAGGACAACCCCGCCTGGAAGCCGTCGAGCACCAGCTTTTCCCATAGCTTGCGGCTGTCGCGTTCGGGCACGCCCCACTCGTTGTCGTGGTAGTCGCGCAGCAGCGCATCGGTTTCGCCCCAGGGGCAACGTACGAGGGCTTCGGTCCGGGGCAAGGTCATTCGCCAAGCCTCGCACCCATGCGCGTTCGGGTCTACCATCGCCCGCTTACCCACCGAACAAGCGGGTCCCCATGCCGCCACTCGATGCCTCCATCTCCATGCCCGACGCCATCGTCTCGGTGCAAGGCCTCTCCAAAACCTACAAGACCGGCTTCCAGGCGCTCAAGCGCGTGGACCTGGAAATTCGCCGCGGCGAGATTTTCGCGCTGCTCGGGCCGAACGGTGCGGGCAAGACCACCCTGATCAGCATCGTCTGCGGCATCGTCAATGGCAGCGAGGGCACGGTGACCGTCGACGGTCACGACATCGTGCGCGACTACCGCGCCGCGCGCGGCCTCATCGGCCTGGTGCCGCAGGAACTCTCCACCGACGCCTTCGAAAGCGTCTGGGCCACGGTGAAATTCAGCCGCGGGCTGTTCGGCAAGGCGCCGGACCCGGCGTACCTGGAAAAGATCCTGCGCGAGCTGTCGCTGTGGGAGAAGAAGGATTCGAAGATCATGACGCTTTCCGGCGGCATGAAGCGGCGCGTGCTGATCGCGAAGGCCCTGGCGCACGAACCTCGCGTGCTGTTCCTCGACGAGCCGACCGCGGGCGTCGACGTGGAGCTTCGCCACGACATGTGGCAGATGGTGCATCGCCTGCGCGAGTCCGGTGTCACCATCATCCTCACGACGCATTACATCGAGGAAGCCGAGCAGATGGCCGACCGCATTGGCGTGATCAATCGCGGCGAGCTGGTGCTGGTGGAAGACAAGCACACCCTGATGCGGAAGCTCGGAAAGAAGCAGTTGTCGCTGCAATTGCAGACACCGCTCGAGTCGGTGCCGGAAGGTCTCGGCGAATGGCCGCTTGAGCTGTCGGCCGACGGCAGCTGCCTCACCTACACCTTCGACGCGCAGGGCGAACGCACCGGCATCGCCGAGCTGCTGCGCAAGCTCAATGCTCTTGGCATCGACTTCAAGGACCTGCATTCGAGCGAGAGTTCGCTCGAGGACATCTTCGTCAGCCTGGTGAGGAGCCGCGCATGAACCTCTACGCGATCCGTGCCATCTATCGTTTCGAAATGGCCCGCACGTTCCGCACGCTGATGCAGAGCATCGCGTCGCCGGTGCTCTCCACGTCGCTCTACTTCGTGGTGTTCGGCGCCGCCATCGGCTCGCGCATGGGCGAAGTGGGCGGTGTGAGCTACGGTGCCTTCATCATCCCCGGCCTCATCATGCTGTCGCTGCTCAACGAGAGCATCTCGAACGCGTCGTTCGGCATCTACATGCCGAAATGGGCGGGCACGATCTACGAGCTGCTTTCTGCGCCGGTGTCGTATGTGGAAGTGGTGCTCGGCTACGTCGGCGCCGCCGCGACGAAGTCGGTGATCCTGGGTCTGCTGATCCTGGTCACGGCGCGCCTGTTCGTGGCCTATGAAATCCAGCATCCCTTCTGGATGGTGGCCTTCCTGCTGCTGACCGCCGTTACCTTCAGCCTGTTCGGTTTCATCATCGGGCTTTGGGCGGACGACTTCCAGAAGTTGCAAGTGGTGCCGCTGATGGTGATCACACCGCTCACCTTCCTCGGCGGAAGCTTCTATTCCATCTCGATGCTGCCGCCGGTGTGGCAGAAGATCACGCTGTTCAACCCGGTGGTGTATCTGGTGAACGGCTTCCGCTGGAGTTTCTACGGAACGGCGGACGTGAACGTGGTCGTGAGCGCGGCGGCCACGGTCGGTTTCCTGCTGGTGTGCCTGGGTATCGTGTGGTGGATCTTCCGCACGGGGTGGAAGCTGAAGTCGTAGGTTTGCGATGAGGCGGTGACGGCTGGCGGGGGAGACCGGGTCGCTGGGTTCCTGCTTTCGCAGGAACGACGTGCGAGCGGTTCATCACGTCATTCCTGCGAAAGCAGGAATCCAGTGTCTTGCACCACCATCGGGCGGTGAGTCGCTGGGCCCCCTGCTTTCGCAGGGGCCCAGCGACTTCCGCGCCCTTACGGCTTGCCGATGAAATCCATCTTGCCCAGCGCCACGCCTGCGCCGCGCAGGATCGCGTACGCCGTGGTGCAGTGGAAGTAGATGTTGGGAAGCACGAAGCCCAGCAGGTAGTCCTGGCCGCGGAAACGCAGTTCATTCGTGCGCGTCTGCAGCACGATTTCGCGTTCCTCGCTGCCGTCGATCTCTTCCGGCTTGAAGCCCTTCAGCAGATCGATGACGTACGCGATGCGCTTCTGCAATTCCTCGAAGGTGGTCTCGTTGTCTTCCATCTTCGGCACGTCCTTGCCGGCAAGACGGAAAGCGGCACCCTTCGCCATGTCGGTGGCGATCTGCACCTGGCGAATCAGCGGAAACATGTCGGGCGTGATGCGCGTATGCAGCAGCACTTCCGGCGCGATGTTCTTTTCGGCGGCATGCGCCGCGCCCTTGGTCAGTACGCCGGAAAGATTGGTCAGCGCGCGGACGAGCACGGGCACGCAGGCCTGGTACATGGTGATGGACATGGGGTCGTGGGCTCTTCTGGTGAGGGCGGCCGGCCGGCCGCGGCGGCATATTGTGCGGCGCCTTTGGCGGCGCGTCGACGGCGATCCCGGTTAGGATGGCGGCATGAGCCCCATGGACGCGCACCCCGAACGTACCGAGACCGTCCAGCGCGCCAGCCGCCTCCGTCGCGCCGAGCGTCTGCTCGATCGCCTGTTCCGCAGCATGCCCCTGGAAAGGCGCTTGCGTATCGGCGCCTTCATGGCTTTCAAGGTGGCCTTGTCGGCCAGCGTCGCCTATGCCATCGGCCAGGCACTGCACACGGAACAGGCCTTCTGGGCGGCGATCAGTGCGGTGGCCGTCACGCAACCCCATTTCGGCGACACCCGGGGTGCGGGCCGCGACCGCTGCCTGGGCACCGTGCTCGGCGGCATCGCGGGATTCCTCGGACTGTGGACCGGCGGTAGCGGCAATATCCTGGCCTTCGCGCTGGGCCTGGGACTGGTGACGATCGTCTGCTGGATGGCCAACGCGGCGGCCGCGGCGCGCATCGCGGGAATCACCGCGGCCATCGTGCTGCTGGTTCCGAGCGTGGGGCCGAGTTGGGAGGTGCCCCTGATGCGCCTGGGCGAGGTCGTGCTCGGCACGCTATGCGCCCTCGTCATCGGCTGGGCGGTGTCGCGGCTGGAAGAACGGGTGGAACAGAAGGAAGAAGAGGGAACCGCATGATCGTGCGAACGCGACACAGCGAACGGCATCGACTTTCCCGCATCGGCTGGCTGCGCGCCGCGGTGCTCGGTGCCAACGACGGCATCCTGTCCACCGCCAGCCTTGTGGTCGGCGTGGCCTCGGCGCCCCAGGCCCGTCCCTCCGACATCCTGATCGCCGGCGTGGCCGGCCTGGTGGCGGGCGCCATGTCCATGGCCGCGGGCGAGTACGTCTCGGTGAGTTCCCAGGCGGACAGCGAAAGCGCCGAGCTGGAGCTGGAATCGCGTGAACTGCGCGACGATCCGAAAGGGGAGCACAAGGAGCTGGCGGAGATCTACGTGCAGCGCGGACTCGACCGGACGCTGGCGGAGCAGGTCGCCACCCAGCTGATGGCGCACAACGCGCTCGAAGCTCATGCGCGCGACGAGCTGGGCCTTTCGGACACCACGGCCGCTCGCCCCTTGCAGGCTGCCATCGCCTCGGCCATCAGTTTCGCCAGCGGCGCGCTGCTGCCTCTTCTGGCTGTGATTTTCTCGACGCGGAACCTCGCGGCGCCGGTCACCGTGATCGTCTCGCTGCTGGGGCTGGCGATCCTCGGCGGCCTCTCGGCGGCGATGGCCGGATCGCCCGTGGTCCGCGGCGTGGTTCGCGTGCTGTTCTGGGGCGCGGCGGCAATGGCGCTCACCGCGGCCGTGGGGCGCCTGTTCGGCGTGGCGGCGTAGCGCTGCGGCAAGTAGGCCCGCTGCCGCGGGATCGCCGGCAAAGCCGGCTCCCACAAGGGGGGCTTCGGTGAGGGGGCGGACGCTTTGTGTGGGAGCCGCTTCAGCGGCGATGGGTGCTTGTGACAACCTGAACCGCTGCCGCGGGATCGCCGGCAAAGCCGGCTCCCACAGGGGGGGGGCTTTGGTGAGGGGGCGGACGCTTTGTGTGGGAGCCGCTTCAGCGGCGATGGGTGCTTGCGACAACCTGAACCGCTGCCGCGGGATCGCCGGCACAGCCGGCTTCACAAAGGGGAGCCTCTGCGATTCAGCCAGCCACGCAACGATTCCTGCCGCCATTCTTCGCCGTGTAGAGCGCAAGGTCGGCGCGGTCGAATACCGACTGCGGTGTGTCGCCGGGCTGGAACTGCGCCAGTCCGATCGATGCGGTGACGCGTACCGGCTGCCGGCTGGCGTGGAAGGCCAGGTGCTGGATCTTGCCGCGCAGGCGTTCGCATACCTGCAACGATTCGGCTTCGTCCGCGCCGTCGAAGATCACGATGAATTCCTCGCCGCCATAGCGCGCCACGAAGTCGCAAGGCCGCACGTGTTTCAGCAGGGCCTGGCCGATGATCCGCAGCACGGCATCGCCGGCGGTATGGCCGTAGGTATCGTTGATGCTCTTGAAGTGATCGATGTCGATGGCCGCGACGCACAAGGGGCGCGACGTGGACTGCCAGCTTTCGAAAGCCGCCTCGATCCGCTTCTCGTAGGCCAGCCGGTTGGGCATGCCGATCATGGTGTCGGTCTGCGCCAGTTCGTGTTCGCGTTCCAGCGAGCGCTGCAAGGTGGTGCGCTCGGTTTCCAGCTGTTCGATGCGCTGGCGCATCTTCTCCGCACGTTCGCGGTACGCGGTGAGGCGTGCGCCTTCGCGTTCGCGGAAATCGCGGAAGCAGAGGGCGATCGTTTCGAGGCTGCGGTTCACGCGCTCGCGCAATTCGTGTGCATCGTCGATCTCGAGCGCCGCCTCGCCGAGCAGACGCATCTCGTGCGCCACGGACGCGTCGAGCGCCTGCCCGTTGGCTTCGCCCGTGGACTGGTCGGCCAGCTCGCGGGACATGTACTGGCTCAGCTCGTCGAGGCGACCGGTGACATGGCGAAGCACCACCTGCAAGGCGTCGATCTCGCGTTGCAGGCCGATGCGCTGCTCGTTGATCAGGTCGGCCAGACGGTCGCCGCAGGCGGCGAGGGCCACGAGGTCGCCCGCGTCGGCCACCTGGTGGCGCAGATCGTTGGCCCGGTCGGCCAGGCGCGGTAGTACGACGATGCGGTCCACCAGCCTGCTGAGCGACGATTGCACGGACGAGCCGTGTTCCGTGCGAGGGGGCCGCCCGATGGAAATGGAGCGTTCCTGGTACCCGGCGACGGGTTGGTCGCCCAGCATCTGGATCGCCTCGGCCAGGTCGGCCACCAGCGGCTCGAGGGCCATCGGCTCCATCGGCCCCGAGAGGGCGGAGGACAGTCGTTCGATGTGCGGATCGACCTGGTCGTGGGCGCCGTGCGCCACCCGCCCCAGGCAACCTACCAACTGGCGGAGAAGCGATTCCGCGGTGCGCCATTGCGCTTCTTCACGGGTCAGGCGATCCACAGCCTCGTGGTATTTGCTTTCCCAGAGCTGGTTGTCCAAACGCACGCTCCGACCGTCGCGTCAGTTGCTGATTCGGGTCACATCATACGATGAAGTTTGCGAATTAGCTCACGTTTTCCGGGCTCGGCGCGGGACCCCGTTCGCCCCGGGTGGCCCTCGCCGCGACCACGATACCAACCGCCACGAGGGCGGCCGCGAGGAGGAACGGCATGCCCGAGACATGGAAGGTCCGGGCCGGGTCGATCCAGTAGGCGAAGATCTGCGCAAACAGGTAAGGCCCGAAGATCCCGGCGAAGCTGCCCAGGCTGGTGACCCCGCCCTGGAGCCGGCCCTGTTCGTCGGGCGCCACGTGCCGGGTCATGATCGACTGGATGGGCGGGCCGGCCAGGCCCCAGAGGGACATGAGCGGAATGCCGATGAGGAAGGCCCAGCCAACCGACGCGAGTCCCATGACGGCAAACGCCGTGGCCCCGAAGAACAGGCCGGCCAGCATCACCCGCCGTTCGCCGAAGCGGGTGACGAGGCGCCCGGTGAGAAAGGCCTGCACCGTGCCGTCGCACGCACCGACCAGGGCCAGCACGTATCCCACCTGTTGCGGTCCCCAGCCGTAGCGGTAGTCGGCGTAGAGGACGAAGACGGTCTGCAACACGTAGTGCGCGAGATAGAAGGTGAACATCACCACCGAGAGTCCGAACACCTGCGGATTCCGCCGCAGGAGTTTCATCGCACCCAGTGGATGGGCTGTGCGCGGTTCGAACCGGGCAGCCCGTTTCTCGGGCGGCAGCGACTCGGGAAGAATGAAGAACCCATAGAGGAAGTTCGTGAGGGCTAGTCCCGCGGCGACCCAGAAAGGCAGGCGCAAATCGATACCACCAAGGAAGCCGCCCAAGGCCGGTCCGATGATGAAGCCGATACCGAACGCGCCGCCGAGCATGCCGAAGGCTGCCGCGCGTTTCTCGGGCGGTGTCACATCGGCGATGTAGGCATTGGCGGTGGTGAAGCTCGCCGCGGTCATGCCGGAGATGACGCGCCCGACGAACAGCAGCCACAGCGACGGCGCGACCGCCATGAAGATGAAGTCGAGGCCCAGCCCCAGGTTCGAGAGCAGCACCACGGGCCGTCGGCCGAAGCGGTCGGACAGCGCGCCCTGAATGGGCGAGAAGATGAACTGCACGATGGCGAACACCGTGCCGAACACGCCCACCCACCATGCCGCGTTCGACACCGTGCCGCCGGTCATCTGTTCGATCAGATGCGGCAGCACCGGAATGATGATGCCGAACGCCAGGATGTCGATCAGCACGGTGATGAAGATGAAGATCACCGCGGCGCGGCGAACGGGGGTGTGGCTGTGCGCGTCCATGGGTTCCGTCTACACGAGTTGTTTCAGGCGCGGCTTCACCACGGGCATCGTGAGCATGGTGCTCGCCACAGCCATCAAGAGCAGCGCGGTGAAGGTTTCGCTGGTGATCACCTGCCGGTCGAGCAGGATATTCACGAAGATGATCATGATCAGCGCTTTGGTCTGCAACAGCCAGCCGATCGTCCAGGCGTCGCCGCGCGCCCAGCCGAGCAGTTTGCCGGCCAGACCGACACCGGCGAGCTTGCCGACGACCGAAGCCACCAGCAGCACACCCGCCGCGACGAAGACGGCCGTGCCGCCCATCGCCCAGTTGGTGCGCAGTCCCGTGGACAGGAAAAAGACGGGCATGATCACCAGCAGCACGTTGTGGCGAAGCTTGTCCACGTCACGCAGCGTGAACCAGTCGCGATCCATGACGGCGCCGGCCAGGAAGGCACCCACCATGTAGTGCAGGCCGGACCAGTCGGCACCGTAGGCGCAGACGGCCAGCCACACGAGGCCCACATACCAGCGGTCGGATTCCGCAAGGCGCGCCATCAACTTGCGGAACAGCCATGCGACGACGGCGAAACCGACGAGGAATGCCGCTTGATGGCCCACCCGCTGCCAGTCGAGCAGGATGATGGCGAGTACGCCCCAGATGGCCACGTCGTCGAGACTGGCATAACGGAGTACGCGCATGCCCAGCGGTTCGCGGAGAACGTCGAGCTTTTCGAGGAAAAGGATGAGGATGGGCAACGCCGTCACGGCACACGACATGCCGATGCCCAGCACGAACTGCCAGGGCACGGCGGCCGGCCCCATCCAGCCGTCGCGCCATGCCAGCATGCCGACGGCCACCAGACAGCCCGCGATCAATGGCCCGGCCAGCGCCAGCCCGGCCGTGGTTCCGCATTCGCGTCGCCGCCGCCAGACCTCGTGCAGGTCGAGTTCGATACCGGCAAGCCAGACGAACACCATCACCGCCCACCACGCGATGCCATTCAACGCGCCGATCACCGGCGGCGCGAATACGGTGGCGTAGTAATCGGGAAACACCTTACCCAGCACACCGGGCCCCAGGACGATGCCGGTAACGATCTGCACCACCACAAGCGGCGCCCAGTGATCGGTACGCCCCACGCGCCAGATGAGGTACGGCACGGCGAGGATGATCGCCATGGCGATCAGGAACATTTCGGTCGTATTCATCGGCCCTCCCCGGGAGCGCCGAGGATAGCCGAAACCAATGGCGTTTCCCGCAGGTTATTGCGGCGGCTGCGCCAGCTCCTTCGCGCCCAGGAAGCCGTCGTGGTTGCGGTCGAGCTTGTGGAACTGGTGGATGAGGTTGCGCTGGAATTCGTCCAGGTGCACGGGTCTCGCCCCGGGCCGCATCGGGCCGTCGTTGGCGTCCAGCACGCCGTCGCCGTTCACGTCCATGCGCAGGAAGCCCTGGCTCATGTAGCGCACGTATTCCGTCTCGTCGATGCGGCCGTCGCCGTTCGCATCCATGCGGCGCAGGTATTCCGCCGGGGTACGGGGGAAGTCCTGGGCGAAGGCGGGCGCGAGGAAGACCAGGCCGGCAAGCAGGGCAAAGGGACGTCTATTCATGGACCGGCAGTCTGCGCGAACGCAGGGCGTTTGTCGCCCCGTGCCGCGCCGGAGTACCTTTGGACTCTGGCAGACCCCATCCAAGGAAAGCTTCCATGATTCATGACAGCATCCTCGACACCATCGGCCGCACGCCGATCGTGCGCCTGCACCGCGTCGCCCCCTCGCACGTCACGCTGTACGCGAAGGTGGAATCGTTCAATCCCGGCGGGTCCGTGAAGGACCGGCTGGCCATCGCCGTGATCCTCGACGCGGAGCAGAAGGGGCTGCTGAAACCCGGCGATACCGTGATCGAAGCCACCTCCGGCAATACCGGCGTGGCCCTCGCGATGGTGTGCGCGGCCAAGGGCTACAAGTTCGTGGCGACCATGGCCGACAGCTTCTCCGTGGAGCGGCGTAAGCTCATGCGCGCCTATGGCGCCAAGGTGATCCTGACGCCGGCGGCCGAGCGCGGCAGCGGCATGGTCCGCAAGGCCGAGGAACTGGCCGCGAAGCATGGCTGGTTCCTGCCGCGCCAGTTCCAGAACCCGGCCAATCCCGCCTACCACCGCAATACCACGGCCGCCGAGATCCAGCAGGATTTCGCGGGGCGCAGACTGGACGCTTTCGTCACGGGCTGGGGTACCGGCGGCACGCTTACCGGCGTGGGCGAAGTGCTCAAGGTGGCCCGGCCGGAGGTGAAGATCGTGGTCTCCGAGCCCGCGGCCGCGCCGCTGCTCCAGGACAAGCCCTGGTCGCCGCACAAGATCCAGGGCTGGACGCCGGACTTCGTGCCCGAGGTGCTGAACCGGAACGTGTTCGACGTGAACATTCCGGTGGATGAGGTCGTGGCGCGCGATACGGCCCGCCGACTGGCGTCCGAGGAAGGCGTGTTCGTGGGTGTGTCGGCGGGCGCGACGGTGGCCGCCGCACTCGAATACGCCAAAAGCGCGGAGGAGGGCAGCGTCATCCTGGCCATGCTGCCGGATACCGGTGAGCGCTACCTCTCGACGTTCCTGTTCGAGGGTGTGGAGGAAGGCACCGACGAGGCGTGGTTGAGCAGTCTGCCCTGACTGTGGAGCTTCTGTAGGAGCGCGCCTGCGCGCGACAGCCTTTCGCCTCTGTCCACGACCTCGCGCGCCAGCTCCAGGTCATGGCCTCAAAAGCTGTCGCGCGCGAGGCGCGCTCCTACGCTGGTCACGGCGGAGCCACATCGGCGCTGCATTTCCGTCACGTGCCAGGCGTCAGGTTGGTCTCCTCGAACCAAGGAGGCCACCTGTCATGACATTTTTCCGTAGCAAGAGCGTGCGCGAGGAACTGCTCGGCCGCGCCCATCGCATCGCGGGTGCGAGCATGGGAAGCCATCCGCGCGAGGCCTTCGGTGCGGCGCGCGAGTACGCCGGGCGCGCCGGCATGATGGCGAGCGACGCGTTCGGCGGCGCCACGCGGGGCGTGCGCCGACATCCGGCCATCAGTGTTGCCGTCGGCGTCGGCATCGGTGCGCTTGTGACAGCGTACGTGCTGGCACGGCGCGCGCGGTACATCCACGACGACTACGACGAGCACGACCCCACCCGCCAGCGCCCCACGAACAGCAGCGGCGACGCGCTGGACGGTTCCGGGGAAGACAACCCGGTGCCGGGCGAAAGCGGCCTTTACTGATCCAGCCAGGAAGCGATGTCCAGTGCTTCCTGCTCGCCCTTGCGTTGTCGATCTTCAATCGCGTCGGCCAGGGCAGCGAGGTCCGGATGGATAACGGCACGATCGCAGGCCGCGAGAAAGCTGCGGTCATGATCGCTTAGGGGTTTCCCGCGCCCCGTCGCAGCCAGAGCTGCAGGCGACATGGCTAAAGGCTTCCAGTTCGAGCCAAAAGGTACTGCCGCCCGGATAGCAATGGCGATCCCGGCGGGGTCCGGATCCGCCGCGACCAACGCGGGTGCGGGTGCGAGGCTAACCACACGCTGCATGGCATCGAGCCACCAGTCGGGTACATAGCCCGGCATCCATACCACCGCATAGCGATCGCCGACCTTTCTCGCGGTGTCCTCGAAGCTCGTCCTGTTTTCCACCAGCAGCCAGCCGAGCGGGTGACCTTCGATGGTTTCGATGGCTGCCAGCGTGGGCGGGCTCAGCGCGATCATGTCGGGTACGGCGGCAAGATCCAGTCGCCTGTCGTCGCCGAAGTGCAGACGCAGCGGGCCGCGCAGCCAAAGGGCCGGCGTGTGCCGCGAAATGCCGAGGTCGTCGAGATCGACGTGCCGCGACAGCCATTGCCAGTCGGCTGCCGTCATGCCATGGCTGTCGTCCAGCGCGAACTGGGCGAACGTGTTGCGACTGCCGCTGCGCTCATCCGCACACCAGGCATCAAGCTTCGCTACGAGTGTTGCCCGGCGAACCAGGGTACGCGTGGCGAGGGGGCGGAGACTGGCGTGCAGTTCCGCAAGTCGCGAATCGTGAGGAGGCGACGCAAGGGCGTCGGCGCGGCGCGACGATTCGGCGTCACGTCGAGGCAGGTTCAGGGCGTCACGCAGATCGTCGGCGGCCAGCCAATGCATGGCTACGACATGCCACACGCTGCCCCTGCGCTTTTCGCTCAGCTCCACCCACCCCTGGACCAGCAGGTAGTGCGCGGCATCGTCGGCAACGTGACGGTCATTGCCCGCCTTCGCATACAAGGTCTTGCCTTTGACCGAGCCGCTGTCGCTGCGCAGCAGGTCGATCACCAGCGAGCGCTCCTTGCCCAGGAGCGTGGCTACGCTTCGTTTCCCGTTGGCCGCCCGGCGTACACGGGCGAGGCGGCTCGCGGATGCGTAACGGGCGCGGATGCCATCGTCGTCGGGCGGCCCCCAGGGGCGGTCGGCCGCCTTCGCCATCATGCCACCTCGGCCCGCCGGCGAAGCACGGCCAGCGGCTGGGCCCATGTGGCGCCTGGCCGACGCTTGCTGGTCACCAGCGTGAGCTCTGACGGCTGGAACACGTTGACGTTGTGCGTGGCCGGCGTCGTCAGGATGTATTGGGCGCGCGTGGCCTTGAGGAACGCGCCTACCTTGTCGATGTTGAAGATATCCAGATGGGCGAAGGGCTCGTCGATGAACACGAAGCCACCAGGGCGATCTTCGTCTCGCATCAGCGCCACGAGGAGAAGCAGCGATTTCATCACCTGCTGCCCACCGGACGCCTCGCCGTCGTCCATGCCGATCCAGCCCTTCTTGTCGAACTCGAAGCGCACGTGCAACGCGGCCGACGCCAGCGCCAAATCATCGTTGCTCAGTTCAGGGAGGTCCACGTCGACGCCGATACCCGCGAGTTCGGCGAGAACCTTCAGGTTCTTTGCGTAGCGCCGCACGGTGTTGCGAAGCACCTGGATATAGGCGCCGCGCGCTTCCTGCGTAATGCGGCCGGCACGCTCCAGGTGGATCCGGCGCTTGTCGAGATCGGACTTCAGGCCCTCGTGGTCCGCCGCGAGCTTGTCGCGAAGCGATAGCACGCTGGCGTCCGTTTCAAAGTGGCCTTCCTTCAGACGGCGTTCGTTCTTCTCGATCTCGCGGCGGACTTCCGCGGGCGATTGGAAGGTTTCATGCAGCTCGGCCATGGCGGCGCGAGTGCGCTTCGCCAGTGGCACATGCACGCGCTTCGCCCGGAAAGCCTTGAGGCGCTCCAACTGGTCGCCCCTCATCTGCTGGTGCTGCCGCTCCGCCTCCACCTGTTGGCGGCGGACGGCGACCTGCTCGCGAGCGGCATTGTCACGGTCGTTAGAGTTCTTCGTGCGCTTCTCACGCACGTTCTCGAAATATCTGTCGGCGGCGGCGTGGGTATCCGCCGTGCGCTGCACGTCCTCTTGCAGGTGCGGCCGTTGTTCGCGTGCCTCGTTGAATTCGTCCGCGCGATCGGCGAGCTGGCTGCTGGCATTGGCGCCGCGTAGGATGGCTTCGGCGTCGTTCGCCTGGGCGGAGGCGACCTTGCGCTCGTCGGTGATCGCACGCAGCCGCGCCTCGATGTCCTGAAGACGCGCTTCGCCGTCGCGCAGCTGGCGCTCGCGCGCCGCGGAGCCGAAGTACATGTCGTCCACGCCGAGGTATCGGCCACCGCGGCGCTCGCGGAAGTAACCTTGCGGCGTGATCCAGTCCTGATCGCGTGGAAGCCTGGCACCTTCGCCGGTGTCTTCCACGCGCTTGATGCGATCAAGGTTGCGCAGCAGCCAATCGGGAGGGGCGGCCGAGAATTCCACTACTTCATGGAGCGAGCCCATCATCGGCTTCTCGGCCGGCGCCCGGTCGGGCACCACGAAATGCTTGTAACGCATCGCCTCGCTGATCTTCCACGCCTTCTCGCGGTCGCGCGGATCGTCGAGGAGCACCACATGGCGGTAGCTGGCGAGCACGGCTTCCACCGCCGGCTGCCAGCGGGCCTGGGTGATCTCGACGATCTCGCTCAGCATGCTGTGGCGGATGCCGGCATCGTCCAGCGCACGGCGGAACGCCGCTTCGAATTCCGGCGTGTAACGGCGGCCGCTGCGCCACGCCGCCAGCTTGCCGGTCAACGTACCGAGCTCCTGGCGCAAGGTGGTTTCTTCGTCCTGGAGGGCACGAACCTTCGCGCGGGCGTCGCGTGCAATGTTCGCGAGTTCCTCATGGTCGGCGCCATCCTGGGCCGCCACCATCTGGCGCAGGCGGCCCTCCTGACCAATGACGAGCTCGTTCTGGGCCAGTGCCGCACGGGCGGCGTCGAGGCTGCGTTGCGTGGCCTGACGCGCGGCGTCTGCATCGTTCTGTTCGATGCGCAGCCGTGCCTCGTGCGCATCGAGTGCTTCGAGCTGCCCGGTAAGCGCGGTGTCCTGCCGCGCGAGGTCGATCAGGCGCCGCTTCACGCCGTTCAAGGGCGGCCGGGCGCCGCGCACGCTGGCGGCAATTTCCGCAAGTTCGGTACGGGGCAGGACGTCTGCCACGAGCGAAACACGCTCCTGGTTCAGATCGGTCCATTCCTGGTACGAGCGCGATCGAGCTTCCGCTTCCTGCAGGCTGACGCCGATCAGCGACAGTTGCTGTTCCAGGCCGTGCAGTTCTCGCTCGGCCTCCATCTGCTCGTTTCTCGCGCGCTGGTAATCGTCCAGTACGGCCTTGTCGCCGAATACGTCAAAAACGAGGTCGAGAAGCTGCTTGGGGGGCAACTGGCACAGCTTGTCCGTGGCGCCCTGTTCCAGCGTGAGCACGCGGCGAATGGCCTGCGAAAGGCCGGCGCCCTCCAGTCGCACCCTGTATTCGCGCAGGCCCATGAAATCGTTGCGCTGTTCGATCTCTTCAACGGTGACGTCGCCGCCCAGCACGGCATACTGCCGCGTCCACTCGCCACCCTTCTTTTGTATGCGACAGGCGAGGGTGACCTCGCGATCCATGAGCGGGAAGAACGGGCGCTCGCCGCTGGGGCCCGGGAGGTTACCCACTCGCGCACGCAGCCACGCGAAAGGTTGGCCGTTGTGGCGCAGGTAACTCTTGTAATCGCGATTTCCTGCGCAGTCGATCGTGAGCAGGGTGCGCAAGGCGTCGAGCAGGGTTGTCTTGCCCGAACCGTTGGGACCGACCACGGTGACGATGTTCGTGTCCAAGGGCAGGCTGAAGCGTTGCCAATAGTCCCAATGGACGACTTCGAGGCTGCGGAAGTCAAACATCGCCGTTTTCCTCGTATTCGTCTTCGGTCATCGCCGCATCGTCCGTGGGTGCCTGCGCCGGGCTTGCCCATCGCGCCGCCGCCGAACCGGATTCGGTAGCGTCGTCGTCGGTCGATTCCTGCGGCCTGGCGGTTCCAAGCAGATCGCCCAGCGCACCGTCGAGAATGCGGCGTGCCGTACGTTCGTAGTCGAACGCGAGGTCGAGCAGGGGGCCTTCGGCCACTTCGCCCTTGCGGCGCACGATGAACCCGAGGCGATTCAGCGTGCCGAGATTGAAGTTGATACGGGTCTTGCCACCGAGTTTCTCGCCAAAGTCGGCGAGCAACGTGCGTTCTGCAATGACGGGTGAGATCGTCGGGTCGCGCGGGATGGGCTTCTCTTCGGCGAACATCTGGCTCTGCGAGGCCGCGGCCTCCACTTCCTGACGCTCTACCTGGCGCTGGCGCTTGGGCAGGATGATGAGCGCCCAGATCACCACCAGCAGCGCCACGCCGTCACGGTCCAGCTGCATCGTGTTGGATATCCAGCTGTCGCTGCCGCCGAACACGGCGCGTTCGCTTTTCTTGGATACGGCGAGGCCGATGTACGCGGCATAGGGATGTTCCCGCAGTTCGAGGCCTACGGCGTCGAGCCGGCGATCGAGTTCTTCGCGGTAAGTTTCGTCGAGCAGGGCCTTGCGTGCCTGCGCATCGTCGCGCGGCAGCCATCGTTGCGCGAGCAGGCGGGTGACCAGGCTGGCGGTATCGTCATGCATCGTTTGTGTCCTTTACGCCCTCATGCGGACGCAACCGTCCCGAACTCACCAGAGCAATCTGAGGAAGGTCTGTCACAATCAATGGCGTTTCGGCGTCGATTTCGAGCGAAAGCGGCAGCCGCGCCAGGTTCGCCGTGCCGCCTTCGAGCGCAGCTGACTCGGGATCGCCCAGCAACCCGAGCAATGACAGGCGATAGGCGGATAGGGCGTAGTCGCTTCCGATCAGCGTGCTTTCCAGTTCGCGGGGCGTCGCGATGGCGGCCAGTTCGGCGTGCCATTCCTCCAGGAAGCGCAGGTCTTCCTCGTCCATCGGAAGGTCGGCTGTGTCAGGCGGCTCTTCGGCCGAAGGCAGGGCGGTACTGGCGGCGGCGAGACGCTCGCGTTCCAGTAGTTCGTATTCGGCGACGTCCAGCGCGATCTGATCGTGAAGAAACGAGGCAGGTAGCGGCAGCAGTAACTGGCCGTCGTCGAAGCTGGCGAGGCTCCAGGCATCCTGCGCCCGCAGCCAGCCGACGAGGTCGGAAGACGAGAGCCCGGTGCGACCGAGGTGCACCCGGTGCTGGTCGATCTTGTTGAGTTCCCGCTGGAACACGCCCGCCTGGCGCAGCAGCGCGCTCTGCGCGCGGCCGACCGCCTGCGCAAGACGATGGATGGCGGGTTCCAGTTCGTCTCCCGAGGTGATGGCAGCGACGATCTCGGTGCCCTTCTCCACCCAGGTCCACACCGATTCCAGCCGATCGGCGGCGCGGCGTATGCGATGTTCGGAGCCGGAGAGTACCGCGCGGTCGAAGTCCTCTTTCAGTTCCGTGAGGCGCGAGAGAAGGTGCCCGAGTTCGTCGGCGGAGATGCGACCCAGCGACTGACCCGCTGCGAGCTGCGCGGTGAGGTAGCCGAGGCCGTCGTCGTCGTCGTGTTCGAATTCCAGCATGGTCGCCAGGGCACCCAGCGCCTTGCGCCCGAGCGTGCCCACGCGGTACCGCATGGTTTCCGTGTCGTACACGAGGAGATCGTGATCCTTCAGACGCTGCACAACGGTTTCCAACTTTACCGGGTCCACGAAGGCGAGCTGATCGCGGATCTCCTGGGGTGTCCATTCAGTGGCATGCGTCCGTGCGCCGAGGGTGCGCAATACGAGCAGGCGCAGGAGCACCTGGGCCTCGCCACCGTGGAAAAGGGCGGAAAATGCCCGTAGCAAGCCGCGCCCGCGCAGGAGCGGGAATACAACAGGCAAATCCTCGGCGACGACGCCCTCGCGGAAAAGATCCTGCAGGCGTTCGTCGTGGACGGTGGTGTCGGCCGGTACGCTCAAGGTTAACGGCGGTCGACGCCGACGAAGCGGAGGAACTCGCTGCGTGTGCGGGGATCTTCGCGGAAGCTGCCGAGCATCTGGCTGGTCACCATCGACACGCCGCGCTTGTGCACGCCGCGCGTGGTCATGCACTCGTGGCTGGCGTCGATCACCACGCCCACGCCGCGCGGCCGCAGGGTGTCCTCGATGCAGTGCGCGATCTGTGCGGTGAGCTTTTCCTGCACCTGGAAACGGCGCGCGAACCCGTCGACGACGCGGGCCAGCTTGCTGATGCCGACCACGCGGTCGGTGGGCACGTAGCCCACGTGGGCACGGCCGATGATCGGGGCCATGTGGTGTTCGCAGTGGCTCTCGAACTCGATGTCGCGCAATACGATCATCTCGTCGTAGCCTTCCACTTCCTCGAAGGTGCGGCGCAGGTACTCCGCCGGGTCTTCGTCATAGCCGCGGAACCAGTCCGAGTAGGCCTTCACCACCCGCTTGGGCGTGTCGAGCAGGCCTTCGCGCTTCGGGTCCTCGCCCGCCCACAGCAGCAACGTGCGCACGGCCTCTTCGGCCTGTTCGCGGCTGACCGGACGGTGCTTGGCGTCGTCGCTCATGGGGGTGGTTCCTTCGCGGGTACAAACGCGCATTGTACCGTTGTTGCATCGCGCTGGAGCCGCCTTCTGTGGGAGCCGCTTCAGCGGCGATGGGTGCTGCCGGCCAGCATGCCCGCTGCCGCGGGATCGCCGGCATAGCCGGCTCCCACAATATGTCCCTCAGTCCGGGCTTTCCGCGCCGTCGGCATCGGTGTCGTCCAACCCAGGCACAAGGTCCAGCAGGTCCTGGCTTTCCTCGGGCCCCAGCGATTCCACGCCGCGCAGCTTGCGCTCGATGGCCCGGGTGCGGACGCCGGCGGTGTCGATGCTGTTGCGCACCGTGTCGAGTTGCTTCCGGGTTTTTTCCAGCACGGTGGCGAACTTGCCGAACTCGTTCTTCACCGCCGCCAGCACGTGCCAGACCTCGGAGGAGCGCTTCTCGATGGCCAGCGTGCGGAAGCCCATCTGGAGGCTGTTGAGCAAGGCGGTGAGCGTGGTGGGGCCCGCCACCGTGACCCGGCATTCGCGCTGCAACTGGTCGGAAAGGCCCGGCCGGCGGATCACTTCCGCGTACAGGCCTTCGCTGGGCAGGAAGAGGATGGCGAAATCGGTCGTATGCGGTGGCGCGATGTACTTGGCGCGGATGCGCTTGGCTTCCTCGCGCACGCGCAGCTCCAATGCCTTGCCCGCCGCCTGGGCACCCTCCGCATCGGCGGCGTCCTGCGCGTCGAGGAGGCGCTGGTAGTCTTCCACCGGGTATTTGGCGTCGATCGGCAGCCAGACCGGGCCGCCGTCGTCGGTGCCGGGTAACCGGATGGCGAACTCCACCCGCTCGGCGGAACCCGGCACGGTGGCGACGTTGGCTGCGTATTGCTCGGCGATGAGGATCTGCTCGAGCAAGGCCCCGAGCTGCACTTCGCCGAAGGTGCCGCGCGTCTTCACATTCGTAAGCACGCGCTTGAGGTCGCCCACGCCGGCGGCGAGTACCTGCATTTCGCCGAGACCGCGCTGCACGGCTTCCAGGCGCTCGGACACCAGCTGAAACGACTGCCCGAGGCGCGTTTCCAGCGTGGCCTGGAGCTTTTCGTCCACGGTGGCGCGCATCTGTTCGAGCTTGGCCGCGTTGTCCTGCTGGATGGCGCCCAATCGCGTTTCCAGCGTGGCACGAACCTCGGCCAGGCGCTTTTCGTTCTCGGCTGTGAGTGCGGCGAAGCGCTGGTCGATGAGCTCGCCGAAGTGCTTCAGCGTGAGCGCGGATTCCTCGCGCGTCTTGCGCGAATCGTCGGCCATGCCCAGGCGCAGCGATTGCAGCCCGTTGTCGGTGCGCTCGGTGAGTTGGTCGAGGCGGCGTCCGAAGCCTTCGATGCGCTCGTGCTGGCGCTCGGCGACAGTCTGCAACTGCTCCTGCACGTGGCCGCGGAACTGCGCAAAGCTCTCCCCGAGTTCGCCGCGGCCGGCGCGCTGTTCTTCGCGAATGAGGGTTTCGAGGCGGCGCGTGTCGTCGCGCAAGGCGTCGAAGCGGGCGGCGCTGCCGTCGTCCTGCCGGCCACGGCCAAGCAGGACGACGAGCACCCCGAGGCAGGCCAGCACGGCCAGCAGCAGGACGATGAGGAGGATGGTTTCGGGCGTCATGGAGCGAGATTAACCGACTGTGGGAGCCGCTTCAGCGGCGATGGGTGCTCGCGGCTAGCCTGCCCGCTGCCGCGGGATCGCCGGCGCAGCCGGCTCCCACAGCGGGCGATCATCCCTTCTTCCAGTCTCAGATCTCGCGATTGCCCACGATGACCACGTCGGCGGGGCGCTTCGCGAAGAGGCCCACCGCCACGACGCCGACGATCTGGTTGAGGTCGGCTTCGAGTTCCACGGGATTCGTGATGCGCCAGCCATGCACGTCGAGGATCCAGTTGCCGTTGTCGGTGACCACGCCGTCGCGCCATACGGGCTGCCCGCCGCGCGCGACGATTTCGCGCGCCACGTGGCTGCGGGCCATGGGAATGACTTCGATGGGCAGCGGAAACTTGCCCAGCACGTCGACCTGCTTGCTCGCGTCGATGATGCACACGAAGAGATCCGACGCGGCGGCTACGATCTTTTCGCGGGTGAGGGCGGCGCCGCCGCCCTTGATCAGGCACTTGTGCGGGTCGCACTCGTCCGCGCCGTCCACGTAGAGATCCAGGCGGCCGGCGGCGTTGAGGTCGATCACGTCGATGCCGAGCTTGCGCAGCCGCTCGGTGGATGCCTCGGAACTGGAGACGGCCGCCTTGATGCGGTCGCGGTACAGCGCCAGTTCGTCGATGAAGAAATTCACCGTGGAGCCGGTGCCCACGCCAAGGATGCCGCCCTTGAACGAGCCGTTGCCCACGTACTTGAACGCGGCGGTTTCGGCGGCGAGACGCTTCTCGTTGTCCTGGCTCATGGTTTTTCCAGCTTCAGGATGAAATCCCAGTCGCTCTTTGCCACCGGCATCACGGAAAGGCGATTGCCCTTGCGCACCAGCGGCATGTCGGCGAGTTCGTCGATGCCTTTCAGTTCCTCGAGCGAGATGGTGCGTGCCAGCTTGCGCTCGAATTTCACGTCGACCAGCACCCAGCGCGGTTGCTCGCGCGTGCTTTTCTCGTCGTAGTACTTGGATTTGGGATTGAACTGGCTCTCGTCCGGATAGGCGGGCGACGCCACGGACGCGATGCCCACGATGCCGGGCACCTCGGTGTTCGAGTGGTAGAAGAAGATCTTGTCGCCCACCTTCATGCCGTCGCGCATGAAGTTGCGCGCCTGGTAGTTGCGCACGCCGTCCCAGGCTTCGACGCCTTTACGTTTAAGGTCGTCGATGGAGAACGCGTCCGGCTCGGACTTCATGAGCCAGTACTTCATGCATCGCCGCCCGTGCAGTCGATGAGTTCCTTGTCGGTCGCCACGTAGTCGAGGGAGATGTCCCACTCGGCGGTCTCGATGGCGTCGAGTTCCTGGAAGTCGTAGGCCACGCCGACCAGCAGCGGCTTGGCCGGGCGCTTCTGCCCGCGCAGGAACTCGAAGCTGCGATCGTAGTAGCCGCCCCCGAAGCCAAGGCGATTCCCGCGGCGGTCGAAACCGAGCAGCGGCACCAGCACCAGGTCGAGTGCGCTGGCCTCGACGATACGCTGGGCGGCCTTCGGTTCAGGGATGCCCATTTCGTTGGTTTCGACGTCCTCGCCGGTGGTCCACGGCGCGAAGGTGAGCCTGCGCTTGCCGCCCGACTTCGTGACGACGGGGAGGTAGAAGGTCTGCCCGCGTTCGGCCATGGGCGCGATGGCCAGGTTGAGCGGCAACTCGCCACCCGTGGCCCAATAGCCGGCCACATGCGTGTCGGTGAGGAATTCCGGCAATTGTTCCAGCGACTGGCGCAACCCCTGGGCTGCCGCGACGCGCTCGGCCGGCTTCAGCTGGCGGCGGCGCTGCACGAGGTCGGCTCGCAGTTCACGTCTCTCGGGAAGCTTTGACATGGGTCGTTCAGCTGAACGGCACAGACAAGGTTGCCGTCGAGCCGCCGCACCCGGTGCCGCGGGTACGGCGCTGACCGGCCCCCTGGGAACCGGCCGGCTGTAAAGGAGAGGCGTTCTCCGCGATGCCGCTGCGCACCAAACGACCTTGATCCAAAGGATCAGGTGGGAGGGCTACACAACTTCAAGGCTTTCCGTACGAGGCGGACATGCACAACAGTCGCGAAAAGCCGACCCGGGGTCGTATGTAGGAACAAGGCAAATGTAAAGTGCGCTGGCGAGCACCGCAGGGAACGCCTGGGGGTTATTTTACCGACGCGTCGAGCAGACCATCAAGCTTTCTGCGCAGCGAGGCCAGGCCGTCGGTCAGCACCTGTTCCTGGGAGTCGTGCTCCTTCCGCAGACTGAGCAGTTCGTGAGCGATGCTGACGGCGGCCAGGACGGCGATGCGGTCGAAGCCGGGCACCTTTGCGTTGGATTTCAGCTCGCGCATCTTGCCGTCGAGGAACTGGGCGGCCGCGATCAGGCCGGGGCGTTCCTCGGGCGCGCAGGCAATGTGAAACTCGCGGTCGAGCAGGCGCAGGGATACCGGTTCACTGGCGGTTGCATTCATGTGACGGATCAGCCTGTGTTCTCGAGCGCCTTGAGGCGTTGGATCATCGCTTCCACACGGCTGCGCGCCTGTTCGTTGCGCGCCATGAGCCCTGCGCGTTCGTTGGCCAACTGCTCCTGGCTGTGCCGCAGGCTGCGGTTTTCCTCGGAGAGCCGGCGCACGGTGTCGACGAGCCGGTCGAGCGTGGCGCTCAAGGCTTCCAGTTCGGTCTTGAAGGCATCCGGGTTCGTCATGCGCGGACTATAACAGGACGCCCGGCGTTGTCGGCAGCCCGTCGGTCATCCCGTCTGCATTAGACTTCGGTGCCACGCCCGAAGGAGTTCCGCCATGCCGGCCAATCAGACCGTCGACCCCGAAGACATCGCCGAACTCATCGGGCGCTGCAAGCTGGCCACCTCGGTCAGCGAATTCCATGGGTCGCTGGTCGGGTACATCAGTGCGGGCGGGCGCTTCGGCGCCGGATCGCTGCTGGACGACCTGAAATTCGAACCCGATCCGGCGCCCACCGCCGACGAAGAAGCGATGCTGACCCGGTTGCGCCACCAGACCGAGGCCTGGCTGGCCGATACCGACCTCACCTTCGGGCCCTGGCTGCCCGAAGAAGATGCGCCGCTGGCCCAGCGGGCGGAGGGCCTGACCGAATGGACGCGGGGCTTCCTCGGCGGTTTCGGCCTCGGCGGCTCGGCCGAGAAAGCGAAAGAGCTGAGCGAGGACGCCCGCGAGGTGCTCCGCGACATGGCGACGATCGCCGCCAGCGAGTTCGAGCTCGACGAGGACGTGGAGGGCGACGAGGAATCGCTGACGGAAATCGAGGAGTTCGTTCGCGTCGGCGCGCTGCTGCTGCACGCCGAGGCCGGCCCCAGGAACCACCCTCCGAGCGACACGCTGCATTGATTCCCGCGACCGAGTACGCCCGGCGTCGCCGGGAGCTGATGCGCATGGCCGGCGAGGACGCGGTGCTGATCCTTGCCGCCGCGCCGGAGCGCATGCGCAATGCCGATGCCCCCTGGCCCTACCGCCAGGACTCCGACTTCCATTACCTCACCGGTTTCGACGAGCCGGATGCCGTGCTGGCCCTCCTGCCGGGCCGTGCACATGGCGAAAGCGTGCTGTTCTGCCGCGAGCGCGACATCGATCGCGAACGCTGGGACGGCGAGCGGATGGGCACCGACCGCGCAGCGCGCGAACTGCGCCTGGACGATGCTTTTCCCATCGACGATATCGACGACATCCTTCCGGGCATGATCGAAGGCCGTTCGCGGGTGTACTGCCATTTCGGGCAGGAACCCGATTTCGATGCGCGCCTGCTGGCCTGGATGCGCCGCCTGCGCACCGCGCGGGGCGGTGGTGTGGTGCCGAAGGACCTGGTGGCGCTGGGCCACCTGTTGCACGACCTCCGGCTGTTCAAGTCCCGCGACGAACTGGCGCTCATGCGCCGCTCCGCCGAAGTGGCCGGCGCCGCGCACCTGGCCGCCATGACCATCGCCAGGCCCGGCGTGGCGGAGTACGAAGTGGAGGGTGAGATCCTCCGCAGCATTCGGGGGCAGGGCGCCGTACCGGCCTTTCCGCCGACCGTGGCCGGGGGCACCAACGCCTGCATCATGCATTACCAGGCCAACCGGGCCCTGTTGAAGGACGGCGATCTCCTGCTGATCGACGCGGGCGCTGAGGTGGATTACTACGCCTCCGACATCACCCGTACGTTCCCGGTGGGGGGCCGGTTCACGAAGGAGCAGCGGGCGCTTTACGAGATCGTGCACGAGGCGCAGCTCGCGGCCATCGACGCGGTGCGCCCCGAGCGGTCCTTCGGCGACGCCCATGACGCCGCCGTGCGGATCATCGCCGAGGGCCTGTGCGCGGTCGGCATCCTCCGCGGCGGTGCCGACCGCGTCATCGCGGAGGGAAGCTACAAGGCGTATTTCCCCAGCAAGACCGGGCACTGGCTGGGCCTGGACGTGCACGATGTGGGCGACTACCGCATCGACGGCGAACCGCGGGTGCTCGAGGAAGGCATGGTGGTGACGGTGGAACCGGGCATCTACGTGCCGCCGGGCGACAAGCGCGTCGACGAACGGTGGCGCGGCATCGGCATCCGCATCGAGGACGACGTGGCGGTGACGAAGGGCGCGCCGGAAGTCATGACGGCGATGGTGCCGAAATCCCCGGAAGCCCTGGAACGGTAGGAGCGCCTTGTGGGAGCCGCTTCAGCGGCGATAGGTGCTTGCGGGAAATTTGCCCGCTGCCGCGGGATCGCCGGCATGGCCGGCTCCCACAGTGCTCCGATACCGGCTTACAGCAACGCGAACGCATCGCGCGTCAGGTTCTCCGGCTCGCCCGCGGTGCACACCACGTCGTCCTCGATGCGGATGCCACCGTACTGGCGGAATGCGTCCACCTTCGCCCAGTCGATATCGCCCGAGAACGGCTTGTTCTTCAATTCGGCCAGCAGCATGTCGATGAAGTAGATGCCCGGCTCGATGGTCACCACCATGCCCGCTTCGAGGGGACGGGTGAGGCGCAGGTACGGGTGGCCTTCCGGCTTGGCGATGGTGCCGCCCGTTTCGGACGCCTGGAAGCCCGCCACGTCGTGCACCTGGAGGCCGATGCCGTGGCCCAGCCCGTGCGGGAAGAACGCGGACGATACGCCCGACTCCACCGCGCTTTCCGGGCTCATCCGGAGGAACCCGTGATCGCGCAGCACGCCGGCAAGCACGTGGTGGGCATGCACGTGCAGGTCGGCGTAATTCTGGCCCGCGCGTACCTTCGCCACGAAGGAACGTTCCGCGGCATCGACAGAGTCGATCAGGGCCTGGAATTCGGATGCATGGCTGCCGGCGTACGTGCGCGTGATGTCGCTGGCGTAGCCCGACGCGCTGGCACCGGCGTCGATGAGGAACGAACGGCTTTCCGCCGGAGCGCGGCGATCGAAGTTCGTGTAATGCAGGACGGCGCCGTGTTCGTTGAGCCCGACGATGCTCGCGTACGGCAACTCGGCGTCGATCTGCCCCACGGCCGTGAGGTAGGCGAGATGGATACCCAGCTCGCTCTCGCCCTGGCGGAATGCGCGTTCGGCGGCGCGATGCCCGCGTGTACCGCGGCGGCTGGCCTCGCGCATCAGTTCCAGTTCGTACGGCGTCTTGTAAGCGCGGTGGTAGTGCAGGTGGTCGACCACGGCCGGCGGATTGTTCGCGCAGACTTCCTGCAGGCTGCAGTATTGGTCGCCGATGATGGCGCAGCGTGACAGTGCGGCCGGCAGTTCGGCGATCGCGTCGGCTGGTTTGCGCACCACGACGACGTCGAAGTGTTCCACCCAGTATCCCGACGGCGCCTCGGGCACCACGTGCCAGTAGTCGCGCGGCTGCAGGAACACCAGCTTCGGTTTCTCACCCGGCGTATAGACGAGCCAGCTTCCCGGCGCGTCGACGAGCGGCAGCCAATGCTTGAAATGCGGATTCGCGATGAACGGATAGTCCTGGTCGTCGAGGAACTTCGTGATGGGCCGGCCCGCCGGCACCACCAGGTGATCGAATCCGCCGCGGGCCAGCGCGGTGTCCGTGCGCTCGCGCAAGGTGGCGAGGTGCTGGGGGTAGAGCGCGGCCAGCGCGTCGTTCATGGGTATCTCCGGGGACGTGGGGCAAACGCCAATGGTGCGCCTCCGTGCCGCCGGAGCCAAGCCCGGAAACGGGGCTATGGGAGCCGCTTCAGCGGCGACGCGGCTTGCCCGCTGTCGCGGGATCGCCGCTGAAGCGGCTCCCACAGGAGGCGCGCTACGCCTTGGCGAAGACGACGGTGTAATCGCCGGCGATGTCGCCCAGGCGGTGGCGCAGGAGCGTGGCGGCGTACTCGTTGCCGCCTAGCAGGCCTCTCAGGTGCGCGCCGTAAAGCGTGATGGCGAAATGCCCCACGGCGAAATCGTGGGACGGCGAACGCCAGTGGTGCAGCGGCGTCCAGGTGGCGCAGGAGGGGCATGCCACATAGGCCGAGTCGGGCGCGTCGCACCACACCACCAGCGCTTCCTCCAGCGCATCGCTTCCTTCGTCGCCAAGCGACAGGGCGGTATGGCATTCGGGACAGCGGATGGTGAATCCACCGTCGTAGCGGCAGAAGATGCCGTTTTCCCGGCCGCCGTCCACGAGGTGGGCACCGCCGTGACCGTCCTCCGTCCAGCGATGCCCGCTGGCGTGCAGGCCGATGGCGCGGATGCCCGTTTCCGCGACGAAGCGTTCGTCCAGCACCCGGAAACGTGCCTCCTCCTCGGCGTTCGGGACGGGGGCGATAGTGCCGTCGCCCACCAGGTGGCGGTAAAGGTCCGTCGCGGCCGCGGCCGCGTCGTCGCGTTCGAGCTGGGTGTCGACGAGAATGGTGGTGGCGTCGCTCATGAGCAGGAATGGTGGGCTTCCGCCGGGTGCGTCGTAAAGCATGGTATGGGGCTTCCGTTCAGTCCGCGGGTGGTCCGATCCATTCGTCGATGGCACGTACGTCGTCGTCGCTCGCCGCGACGATGCGATATCCGGACCAGTACTGGCCGGCCGACGCCGCCGGTTCGTGCCATTGCTCCTGGATGCCGATCTCGACCCGATGTTCGCGATGCTGTGCGTCGTGCAGCGTGAAGGCCACCTGGTGAATGCCCCCGTGTAGCGGCGCGTGGGGGCCGAGCAGCAGCATGCCGGTAGCCGAAAGGTTGCCGAGCTGCCCGAGCACGCGGTCGGTCATCACGTCGGTGACGGGCATGGGCGAGGTGGCACGCTTGCGCGGCGCGCGCCGCTGTTCGAACTCCCGGTTCATGCGCGCCCCGCCATGCGTTCACGCGCGTTTTCACGCCGCAGGTTGCGCGCGACGGCGCGCCATGCGCGGTCGACAATGGACATGCGCTGTTCCTTCCATTCGCGTGCTTCGCCGCTGGCGATGAGCCGGGCGAGGCGGGTGAGGTCGATGTCTTCGCTGCGGCTGCCGCGCTGGTTCACGAACAGGCAGCGTCCGGTGCCGGGCGAGAACCACGCGAGCTTGCGCAGGGTGACGCCGCCTTCCGGCCGGACGAATTCGAACCACGTGCCGAAACGCAGGCTGCCGAACCCGTCGTAGATCGCCTGCGCGGCCGGATCCAGGGGCGTGGGCTGCACCGGCGCGACCGGTTCGCCATGCGCCGTGCCCTCGCCGAGGCGTGGTCGTTGTTTCAGCCGCAAGGCGATGTCGGTGGGCGTGAGGCCCTCGTCGTGCTGTTCGCCGAGCGGTTCGAAGACCCCAGCCGCCACCTGCGCCGCCTCGGCGGCATGCATGCCCAGATGTTCGAGGCCGCGCTCCACGTCCTGGCGCAGCTTCCGGGGATCGACGATGGGGCGCCTGCCCAGCAACTGGTCGGTGACGCCGAGGCAATAAAGGAAGGCTTCGCCGGTTTCGCCACCGCGCAGGATGTGCAGCGCGAGCACGTCCGCCCATGTGCGTTCCAGCAGGATGCGCAACACGCCGCGGGGCGCGGCGCCCCGGACCATGTGCTCGTTCATGATTTCCGTGGCGCGCTGGCGGGCGCGCTCCAGGCGGTCCCGACCCTCCATGGCTTCGATCTGCCGGCGCTCGGCCACGTGCGCCTTGCGCGAAAGCAGGGCGATCTGCTGTTCGATGTCCGCGCGCCACGTCGGGTCGATGACCTGCGCATGGCTGGCCTCGACCACGAGCCGCTCCAGCCGGTCGACCAGCGCCGCATCCGGTTCGCCCTCGGCCGGGTCGAGCCAGTGCTGTGCCGCTTCCCCCACCGTGTCCAGGAGCTGGCGAGCGGGATGCTCGGCCTGATCGAAGAAACCGCGGTCGTTCACCGCCGCCCGCAGCATGGGCCATTGCAGGCCGCCGAGCACGGCGCGACCGGGGCTCGCGGCCGCGATCTGCTGCCCGAGGCTTTGGAACAGCATCGCGGTCAGCTCGACCGTGTCGTTCTGTTCCAGCGTGAGTTCCGCCGGCGGTGAACCCGCGGGGCGGCCGAGATTGAGCTGGTGGACGAGCTCGTCGCGCAGGGCCTGCGCGCTGCGTATTTCCCGCTGCGCCGCGTCCGCCACGTCGCTTACGTGTCCCTGCAGCGCGAGCAGCGCGGTCTGCAGTTCGTCGTCGGATGCCAGCCGCCCGGGCGAGAACCCGGCGCCGCGGCTGGCCTCGATCCGGCTGGCCAGCAGTGCACGCAGGCCTTCCAGCACGCCGATGTGTCCTTCCGTCGTGGCCGGCGCCGCGCCCGACACGGGTTCGGCAGACGCATCGGTTGCCTTGCCGCGCCGTTCGGCGGCAGGCGAGGCGGCGATACGCACGTTGGGATACACGCGGAAACCGGGCAGGATGCCGCGTGTGCGGTAATGCTCGTTCAAGGCGCCATAGAAAGCGTCGCCATGGCCGAGCACGTGTTTGTCCACAGCCTGGAACAGCAGCAGGCGGTGCGGATTCGACAGCGGCATCGGCGCCACCGCGGCCTCGAGCGCGGCGGTCAGGGCCCGGGGGCCTGCCGGCAAGGCTTCGCCCTCGAGCGGCGCGCTCCCCGCCAGCACCGCCAGACGGAAGCCGAGTTCGAACAGGCTGCTGGCGCTGCGCGCCTCGGCGCGCGCGGCCATGCTTGCCAGCGCATCGAACTGCTCCTGCTCTTCGGGATCCACCAGGCTCAAGGTGAGGTGTTCGGGGTTCGCACCTCCCGTCTTGTCCTCCGGCACGTCACCCAGGCGACGGAAGCGATCGGACAGGTGCGCCGCGAACCGGTTGCGGAAGGCGGGCCCTTCGCGCTCGACGATAAGGCGGCTTTCGAAACACGCCTGCTGTTCCAGGTGGTTGCGGCTGGCTTCCGCCGCCGCAAACAGTCGGCGGTCCACGTCGCGCAGCGCTTCGCGCAGCGGCATGTCCAGCCAGGTAAGGCACAGCGACAGCCCCTGCTGCGCCTCGCGTTGGGCACGCGGCGACAGAGCGACAGGATGCGGTCCCGTCCGGCCGTACGGCGGCTGCGTGCCTGCACTCATGCGATCAGGTCCTCCGCGACCCTGTCGGGCGAGTTTAGGCGGCCGTACGGCGGCCACGCCAGCGTACAAGCGGCTCGCTTATGGCTTAGGGCAATTGGAATAGGCGCCGCATGTGGCGTGCCTCAAGGCCGTCAGGCCATGAACGTTTCGATGACGTCGTTCAGGAAACGCTGCCCCAGGGGCGTGGTCTTCAGCACGGCGGGATCGTCCAGCAGCCAGCCGCGGGCCACGCATTCGGCGAGGGAGGACGCGATCGCTTCGCGCGGCAGCCCCGTACGCTCCTGGAAATCCGCCGCCGGTACGCCGTCGATCAGGCGCAGCGCGTTGAGCATGTACTCGAAGGGAAGATCGGCTGCCGCCACCGTCGAATCCCCGCCGATGCGCGCGGTCTGGCCGGCGCTGGCCAGGTAGGCCGCCGGCAGGCGTGTCTTCCAGCGGCGGCGCACGCCCTGTGCATCGCTGATCTTGCCGTGGGCGCCGGCGCCGATGCCCAGATAGTCGCCAAAGCGCCAGTAGTTGAGGTTGTGCGCGCAGCGCCGCCCCGGGCGCGCATAGGCCGACACCTCGTACTGCCCGTAACCCGCGTCGGCCAACCGGGCTTCACACGCTTCCTGGATCGCCCAGGCAGCGTCGTCGTCGGGCAGCGGCGGAGGATTCGCGGCGAACGCGGTGTTCGGTTCCAGGGTGAGCTGGTAATGCGAGATGTGGGTGGGCGAAAGAGCGACGGCACGCGCCACGTCGTCGAGCGCACCGGCCAGATCCTGTTCGGGGAGGGCATACATCAGGTCGATGTTGATATTGCCGATGCCGGCGTCCTGCGCCTCGCGCACCGCGCTCGCGGCGTCGCTCGAGGAGTGGATGCGGCCGAGGCGGCGCAGCTTGTCGTCGTCGAAGCTCTGCACGCCGAACGAGATGCGGTTGACGCCCGCGGCGAGGTAGCCGTCGAAACGGCCATGCTCCACCGTGCCGGGGTTCGTCTCCAGTGTGACCTCGGCATCGCCTGCGAAGGACAGCCGCTGGCGCGCGCCGTCGAGGAAGCGGCCCACGAGTTCGGGCGAGAACAGGCTGGGTGTACCGCCGCCGAAGAACACCGTTTCCACCGTGCGTCCGTGCAGCGCCGCACCGAAGTCGCGCAGGTCGGCGTCGAGGTCCGCCAGCAGCGAGTCCACGTAAGCCGCGTATTCCGGGGTGCCGCGCACGCCGTGCGAATTGAAATCGCAGTACGGGCATTTGCGCACGCACCAGGGCATGTGCACATACAGCGACAGCGGGGGCGGTAACAGGGTCATGCGAGGTCGGGCAGGCGAGCCTTCAGCAGCGCCAGGGCCTGGCCACGATGGCTGAGCCGGTTCTTGAGCGCGGGATCGAGTTCCGCGGCCGACATGTCGTACCCGTCGGGGAGGAACAGGGGGTCGTAACCGAAGCCGCCGGTGCCGCGCTCGGACTCGAGGATGCGGCCATGCCAGCGCGCCTCGGCGATAAGGGGCGCCGGATCTTCAGCGTGCCGCAGCAGAACCAGCACGGCGATGAAGTGCGCCCGGCGCCGCTCCATGGGCACGCCGTCGAGTTCGCGCAGCAGCTTCGCCCGGTTCGCGGCGTTGTCGCCATGCGTGCCGGCATAGCGTGCGGCGTAGAGGCCGGGTGCGCCGCCCAGCGCATCGACGCAGATGCCCGAATCGTCGGCGAGCGACGGCAGGCCGGTGATGCGCGCGGCATGGCGCGCCTTGATGAGCGCATTCTCGACGAAGGTGAGGCCGGTTTCGTCCGCGTCGTGCACGCCCTGCGTGCTTTGTGCGACCAGTTCGATGCCGCTGTCACCGAGCAGTTGTTCCAGCTCGGCCAGTTTGCCGGCGTTGCCGGACGCAAGGACGATGCGCATGGCTTTAGAGCCCCTCGGAAAATTCGGGCGCGTAATCGACCCGGCCGCGATAGCCTTCGAGGCCCGTGACCGTGAGCGGCAGCACCTGGAACGCATTGCCGCCTTCGAACGCATCGTGCAACCCGTGCGCGGACGCCTTGCCGAAACCGAAGCCGGAATAATAGGCGGGCGATCCCAGGACGAAGATGGCGCGCGCATCGCGCACGAAACAGGCGCCGATGCCTTCCTCGATCAGTGCGCGGCCGATGCCCTGGCGCTGGTGCTCGGGCAGCACGGCGACGGGGGCGAGACCTAGCGCCTTGCCGTCGTCGCCTTCCTCCACGGTGACCGGCGAGAACAGCACGTGCCCGAGCACGTTCCCGTCGTCGTCCACGGCCACCAGGGAGATGGCGTCGCGGCCCTCGTCGACCAGCCGCCTGACGAGGTTGGCTTCGCCATCCCGACCGAACGCCGCCCGGTGCACGGCGGCGATGCCGTCGAGATCGGCGGGCGTCGCGGCACGGATGCCACTCATGCCGCGGTCTCCAGCGCGGCGCGCTGCGCCGCCACCAGTTCCGCGATGCCCTTGCCGGCGAGATCGAGCAGGGCGTCCATTTCTTCGCGACGGAAGGCGTGGCCCTCGGCCGTGCCCTGCACTTCGATGAAACCGCCGCCGTCGTTCATCACCACGTTCATGTCCGTGTCGCAGTTCGAGTCCTCGGCGTAATCGAGGTCGAGCACGGGCAGGCCGTTGTAGACGCCGACCGACACCGCTGCGACGGCGCCGAGGATGGGATTGCGCTTGATCGCGTTGCGCTTCGTCAGTGTGGCCACCGCGTCCACCAGCGCCACATAGGCGCCCGTGATGGCTGCGGTGCGCGTGCCGCCGTCGGCCTGGATCACGTCGCAGTCCAGCGTGATGACGCGCTCGCCGAGCGCGGCGCGGTCCACGCAGGCGCGCAGCGAGCGCCCGATGAGACGCTGGATTTCCATGGTGCGGCCGCCCTGGCCGCCCCGTGCGGCTTCGCGCTGGGTGCGGTCGGTGGTGGCGCGGGGCAGCATGCCGTACTCGGCGGTGACCCAGCCCTCGCCCTTGCCGCGGAGCCACGGTGGCACGCGTTCCTCGACGGACGCGGTGCACAGCACCTTGGTGTCGCCGAAGGAAACCAGCACGGAGCCCTCGGCGTGGCGGGTGTAATGGCGTTCGATGCTGACGGCGCGCAACTGGTCGGCGGCGCGTCCGCTGGGGCGGATGGAGGTCATGTGGGGCCTGATTTGGGCACGGGCGGTGGGTCAGTTTACCATTGGCCCCTCTCTTTCGACGCGCATGCCGCGAGGCTACCGATGATCCGCAGCATGACCGCCTACGCTTCCGCCGAGCGCGCCGGCCCTTCCGGCACGCTCACCTGCGAGCTACGTACCGTCAATCACCGCTACCTCGAAATCAGCCCGCGCCTGCCCGACGACATGCGCGGCTTCGAGAGCGCCCTGCGCGAGCGCATCGCCACCCGCCTGTCCCGCGGCAAGGTGGACGTCACCGTTCGCCTGCGCGCCGAAGCCGGCTCCGGCGAAGGTCTGCGCATCGACGGCGCGGTGCTGTCCCGCCTCTCCGAGCTTGCCCTGGATCTGGAACAACGCTTCCCGCGCATGCAGGTGCAGTTCACCGAGCTGCTTCGTTTCCCCGGCGTGCTCCAGCAGCCGGAAGCGGACGCCGATGCGGTGCAGGCGGCGCTCCTGGGCGTGCTCGACCAGGCCCTTGCCGCGCTGGGCGACACCCGCGCCCGCGAAGGCGGCAAGCTGGCCGAGATGCTCCGCGAACGCCTCGACGCCGTGGAAAAGATCGTGGCCGATGTACGCGGCTGGCTTCCGGAGATTCGCACCGCGCTGCGCGCGCGTCTCGAAGCCCGCCTCGCCGATATCCGTCAGCCGGCCGATCCGGGCCGCCTGGAACAGGAACTGGTACTGCAGATCACGCGGATGGACGTGGACGAGGAACTCGACCGCCTCGCCACTCACATTTCCGAGGCACGCCGCGTGCTTGCCCTGAAGGAACCGGTTGGCCGTCGCCTCGACTTCCTCATGCAGGAATTCAACCGCGAGGCGAACACGCTGGGCTCGAAATCCGTCGATTCGCGCACGACCAACGCCGCCGTTGAACTGAAGGTGCTGATCGAGCAGATGCGCGAGCAGGTGCAGAATATCGAGTGATGCCTATTCGATGAAGGAACGGGCGCTGCACCTGGAATGGATGTTCGGGACGAACAGCGCGCTCAATTTGTTTTGAATCCGGCGTCGGAGAGGCGGAGGCACCGTGGAAGCTGACTACGTCATCGTGGGGGCGGGGCCAGCGGGTTGCGCGCTCGCGCGCCGACTGGCGGACGCGCCGTCGAAGCCATCGGTCGTCTTGCTGGAAGCGGGGCCGCCCAAACCATCCTTCCTGTCGATCATGCCGATCGGGCTCGGGCCGCTGGTCGGCCGCCGCAACCGCTACAACTATGGCTTTCGCACGGTTCCGCAACCGGGACTCAACGGTCGCAGGGGATTCGTACCGCGCGGCCGCGGCGTCGGCGGGTCGAGTCTCATCAATGCCATGTGCTTTATTCGAGGTCAGCGCGAGGACTATGACGGCTGGGCTGCAGCGGGATGCGCCGGCTGGAGTTGGGACGACGTTCTGCCTCTCTTCAAGCGGTCAGAGGCGAACACACGTGGCGCGAGTGAATGGCACGGAGCAGACGGACCGCTTGTCGTCAGCGACCTGCCTTCGCCGAGCCCGGTTGCCCTCGACTTTATCGCTGCTGCGGAGGCTGTAGGCTATCGGCGGAACAATGATTTCAACGGTGCCGAGCAGGAAGGCGTCGGGCTTTATCAGGTCTTCCAGCGTCACGGGCGCCGCCTGGATGCGGGGCGCGCCTATCTGCACGATGGTGTCGCACGATCGAACCTCACGATTGTGGGCAACACGACGGTCGAGCGCGTTCTATTCGACGGACGCCGTGCAGTCGGGGTTTCCACGCGGAATGCGAACGGCCTGAACCAGGTGCGGGCGCGCCGCGAGGTCATCCTGAGTGGCGGTGCCATCGCCTCGCCACAGCTTTTGATGCTGTCCGGTATCGGCGATGCCGCACAACTCCATGATCTTGGTATCGAGGCGATCGTCGACGCGCCTGAGGTCGGCCTCAACCTTCAGGATCACCTGGACTATACGGCGAACGTGCGGATGAAAGGGCCCGGTCTTTTCGCCTACAACCCGCTCGCCATGGCACGCGCGGCGCTTACGCTCCCTGCCTATTTCCGGGGGCGCGGCTCGCTGACCAGCAACGCCGCGGAGGCGGGGGGCTTCGTGTGCAGTGATGTATCGCAAGACCGGCCCGATCTCCAGTTTCACTTCACGATTGCCATCGTCGACGATCATGGCAGGCATTTCCACTTCGCGAACGGCGCGGCGCTTCACGTTTGCGCCCTCCGCCCGAAGAGCCGGGGCTCGGTGAAGCTGGCACGGCCTGACATTGCCGAAGATCCTCTCATCGATCCCGCATTCCTGTCGCATTCCGACGATCTCGAGCTGATGATGAAGGGCGCGCGGATCGCTCATCGCGTCTGGCAGGCTGCTCCGCTCGCCCGGTTTGGCCCACGCTTGCTTTACGGGCGCTTCGATGCCGACGATGCGGAGCTTGAGGCGATGATCCGGGCGCATGCTGATACCATTTATCATCCGGCCGGCACATGCCGCATGGGGCCGGACGATCGTTCGGTCGTCGACGTCGCCCTGCGTGTGCGCGGTGTCGAAGGATTGAGGGTGGCGGACGCTTCGATCATGCCAACGTTGGTCAGCGGCAACACCGAAGCTCCCTCCGCGATGATCGGCGAGAAGGCGGCCGACCTTGTTTTGGGGTGCTGAGATGACAGGTTTCGATGCCGGGAATCTCCTGACGCTGCAGCGGGCCGCATTTCGGGCGCAGGGTACGCCCGACGCCCGGACCCGTAAGGATGCGCTCAGCCGTCTCGAACATATGCTGCTCGCCAATATCGATCGCATGGTGGCGGCAATCGATGCGGATTTCGGCGGTCGGGCGCGGGCCGAGACCGAGCTTCTGGAGTTCGTTCCTGCCCTGCGCGCGATTCGCCATGCCCGCCGTCATGTCGCGCGGTGGATGAAGCCGCAGCGGCGATCGATCGACCTGGTCTTCCAACCAGCCAAGGCATGGGTGCGGCTCGAACCGCTTGGCGTCGTCGGCATTGTGGCGCCCTGGAACTATCCGTTGCTGCTGTCGGTCGGCCCGCTGTGCGACGCGCTGGCGGCAGGTAATCGTGCATTGATCAAGCCGTCTGAACTGACCCCGGCATTCTCCACGCTGCTGCACGAACTGGTTGCCGACGCCTTCGATCCTTCCGAGGTCGCCGTCATTGTCGGCGACGTTACAGTGGCTGAAGCGTTCACTGCACTTCCATTCGACCACCTGGTATTCACCGGTTCGACGGCGGTTGGGCGGAAGGTCATGCGAGCTGCGGCGGAAAACCTGACGCCGGTGACGCTCGAACTTGGCGGCAAATCACCGGCGATCGTGGCACCTGACTATTCCCTGGAGAAAGCCGCGCGCTCGGTCGCGTTCGGAAAATTTCTCAATGCCGGGCAGACCTGCATCGCGCCCGATTATGCGCTTGTTCCGAATGGACAAGCGCAGGTGTTCGCGCGACTCGTGCTCGAAGCCGCAAAGCGCGGTTATCCGACCGTCTCCGATAACGACCAATATAGCGCCGTGATAACCGCAAGGCATCGCGATCGCCTCAACGCTGCGATCGCCGAGGTTCGCGACGCCGGTATCGAGGTGCTGACGTTCGATGAACAGCCCGCCACGTCCGCAAAGATCGCTCCGACCGTCGTCATCGATCCGCCGTCCGAATGTATGTTGATGCGTGAGGAGATTTTCGGTCCTGTTCTGCCGATCATCTCGTACCATGCGATCGACCAGGCATCCGGCTTTGTGGCCGATCGCGACAGGCCACTCGCCCTCTACCTGTTCACAAACGATGCCCGAACGCGTGATCGCGTGCTGGATACCGCCACTTCAGGAGGCGTCACGCTGAATGGCACGCTCCTCCATATCGCGCAGGAAAATCTCCCCTTCGGCGGTGTCGGGCCTAGTGGCATGGGCGCTTACCACGGTTATGAAGGGTTCCGTCGGCTGAGCCATGCGCGATCGGTTCACGCCGTCGGTTTCGTCAACGTCTTCGAGAAGCTCGGCCCCCCTTGGGGCAGGGTCAGCGCGGCGATATCACGCTTTCTCGCCCGCCATTGATATTCCTGACGTGCCCGATATCACGTATGCAGCGGCGCGGGTTCCTGGGCCACGCTTTCCCAGATGCCTTCCAGGAGAAGATGCCGGACACGCGGGACATATTCGGTCTTCGCGTCTAGCACGCGTGCGCGGACCTTGTCGCTGAAGGAAACGACCGTGCGGCCGCGGTCGCAGATGGCCGCCACCACGTTCGCACTGCCCGCGGCGCGTCCGGCCGTGAGTGCGGTCGTCGACGGTGTGCACATCGTGCCCGTCGCTGCCGCGTAGTGGCCCTCGTACACTTCGACGCGGTCCGCGCTGCCGTCCTTCAGGTCGTTCGTGGGCCCCGTCCATGCATTACCTCTGACGTCGTACACGTCGACATGTCCATCGGGTTCGTGGAACACGAACGGCATGTGTTCCATCCGGGCGGCCCACAGGTCATAGGTGTCGCCGTCCTGCACGGTTCTGGTTTGCAGGTGGGCGGCGCAACCCGTGGAAAGTGCGGCAACCAAGAGCATGATGCCGAGGCATGGCTTCCGGTGTGGCATGGCTTGAATCTCCTGATGAGTGGGGGCGTAGCGCTCAGGGCGCGTTCGGCGTGGCGGGTTTCCGCGTTACAGGGCTGTCAGTGCGAGAAAGCCGAAGTTCGCCGTCCCAGCCGCCGCCGAGGGCGCGGATGAGATCGACGCTGGCCTGCAACTGGCGGGTGTGGACCCTTTCTGCCGTGCGCTCCGCCTGGAGGGCGGCTGTCTGCGCAGTGACCACTTCCAGGTAGCTGACGACGCCTTCGTTGTAGCGATTGGTCGCCAGGGTCTGCGACTGTTTGGCCGCTTCGGCGGCGGCGCCTTCCTGTTCGCTTTCCCGGCCGAGTTCCTGTAACAGCGTGAGGTTGTCTTCGACCTGCTGGAATGCGTGGAGCACCACGTGCCTGTACTGCGCCGATGCGGAAGCGAACTCCGCCCTGGCTTCGGCTTCGCGTCCGCGTCGCAGTCCTCCGTCGAAAAGATTGAAGGATGCGAGTGGACCCAGACTCCAGAACTGGTTGGTCGCGCTCAGCAGCCGGCCGTGGCCGACGTCCTGGAAGCCGAAGGCGGCACTGAGGCTGACGTCCGGATAGAACGCCGCGCGTGCCACGCCGATGGCCGCATTGGCCGCGAATGCACGGCGCTCGGCCGCCGCGATGTCCGGTCGGCGTTCGAGCAGCGTGGACGGCACGCCCAGGGGAATCTTCGGCAAGGGCACGGCCGCTTTCTGCGGCGGCAGCGAGAATGTGGAGGCCGATTCGCCGATCAGTGCGGCGATGGCGTGCTCCGTGAGCGCACGCTGCACGCGTAGTTCCGTGGCTTGTGCCTGCGCATCTGCCAACTGGGCATTCGCGCGCGCCACATCCAGACCCGAGGAAACACCGCCGTCCATGCGGTTCTGCGTGATCTGCTGGCCCTCGCCGAATGCCTTCAACGAATCCTGGACGATCTGCGCCTGGACGTCGTAGCCGCGGAGCTTGATATAGAGGTCGGCCAGTTCCGCCTGGAGGCTCAATCGAGCCGAGGCCAGGTCTGCTTCCGCCGCCTGGGTCTGCGCACGCCCTGTCGCGACTTCGTTACGGATGCGTCCCCACAGATCGAGCTCGTAGCCCGTGGAGAACGCGAACGTACGAGTGTCGTACTCGTTGGGCTGGTTCGCGCCACGCAGGGGGCGGCGACCGGACTGGCGATCGCGGGTCGGGCTGGCGCTCACGCCGGCTTGCGGCTGTTGCGCGGCACCCAGTTGCTCGAGAAACGCCTGCGAGGCATCCACACGTGCCAGTGCGATGGCGAGGTCGGGATTGTCGGCGTTGAGGCGACCTTCCAGACGATCGAGCACCGGGTCGCTGTACGCGGTCCACCAGGGGCCACGCGCCGCCTCGTCTTTCGGCGCGGCGATCGTCCAGCCTTCGGGGTTGCTCGCACCCTTGAACGCGTCGGGCAAGGGACCGGCCGTGGGCCGGCTGTACTCGGGCGCCAGCGAGCAGCCGGCCAGCGCCAGGAGCACACCAAGGGACAGCGACCGGCGAACGACATCACGCATTCTTGGCATGGCTCGGCTCATCGCGCACAGGCTGGGCGATCTGCACCAGGTCGCCCTGGGCCAGCGAATCGGTGGGGTGATCGATGATGCGATCGTCCGGGCGCAGGCCTTGGTCGATGATCAGCTTGTCGCCCAGGTCCATGGCGATGTGCACGTCGCGCAACACCACATGATCGTCCTTGCCCAGCACGGCGATCTGCGGCCCGGCCGCCCGGAAGAGCAGGGTGGTGGCGGGCACGGTGACCGATCCGTCGGGTGCGTGAGTGGCCATCTGCACTTCGGCGAAGTCGCCAGGCAGAAGATCCTGGCGTGGGTTCTCCACCTTGAACTGGGCCAGCAAGGTCCCGGACGTGCGGCTGATGGAGCGCGAGGTGCCGATGAGTGTGCCATTGACCGTTTCGCCGCCATGGCCAAGCACCAGAAGCTTCACTTTCATCCCGGGCAAGATGCTCGACGCGTAACTCTGCGGCACCTGCGTGTAGAGGCGCATCTTGCTCGTGTCGGCAATGGAGAACAGCGGCTGCCCGCCGTCGCTGTTGGCGGTGATGAGGTCGCCGATATCGGTGTTGCGCGCGGTGACGGTGCCGTCGAACGGAGCGACGATCTTCTTGAACGATTCGAGCGCCGCCAGCCGGTCCACATCGGCCTTCGCGGCCAGTTCGTTGGCGCGGGCGGTTTCCGCCTCGCTCGCCTTCTCGTCGGCTTCCTGCTTGGATACCGACCGCGACTGCAAGAGGTTTTGCCAGCGCCTGGCGGTCGTGTCTGCCAGGCGCACGTTGGCTTGCGCACGGACCAGTTCGGCCTTGGCCTGTTCGAACTGCTGGTCGAGTTCCGGCGTGTCGATGAGGGCGAGCACCTGGCCGGCCTTCACCTTCTCGCCGATGTCCACGTTCCATTGCTTGAGGTAGCCACCGACACGCGCGTGGATGGGCGTGGCGATCCACGCGTCCAGGTGGCCGGGTAACGTGAGGCCTTGCGTATCGCTCAGGGCCGAGGCGGAAATCGTCTGGACCGAAGGCGTCAGTTGTGCCTGCGTCCAGGTGTCCAGTTCTCGCGATTCGACCGCGCGGAGCGAAAGCCCGGCGACGACCCCCACCGACGCGAGAACCACGCCGATGGCAAGCGCCAGGCGAACACGGGGAGGACGCCCCGGCATGGGGGCGGGAGCTTCATGAGACATGGGAGGGGTTTCCGATCAGGCGGTCTTCAGAAGGAACAGGCGCAGCGCGGCCATGCACGATGGCGAAGATGACCGGCACGAAAAGCAGCGTCGCGAACGTGGCGAAGAGCAGGCCGCCGATGACGGCGCGGCCCAGGGGCGAGTTTTGCTCGTGGGTCAGCGCCATGGGCAGCATGCCGATGATCATGGCCAACGCCGTCATGCAGACGGGACGGAAGCGAGTGAAGCCCGCCTCCAGCGCGGCCTTGAAGGCGTCGCCATGTTCGGCCAGACGCTCGCGACAGAAGCTCACCACCAGGATGGAGTTCGCGGTCGCCACGCCCATGCACATGATGGCGCCGGTAAGGGCGGGCACCGACAGGGTGGTGTGGGTCAGGAACAGCATCCACACGATGCCCGCCAGCGCTGCCGGAAGCGCGGTGATGATCACGAACGGATCCAGCCAGGACTGGAAGTTCACCACGATCAGCAGATAGATCAGGACCACGGCACCGACGAGGCCGAAGAGCAGGCCGCTGAAGGCCTCGTTCATGGTGCCCACCTGGCCGTGCAGGCTCACCAGCGTGCCGGCCGGGCGCTTCGCGGCGAATCGGTCGAGCACCTTCTGCACGTCGGCGGAGACGCCGCCCAGGTCGCGTCCCTGGATCGAGGCGTAGATGTCGTACGAGGGCATGATGTTGTAGTGCGACACCACCGCATCGCTGGGCCCGCGCGTGAAGCTGGCCAGACCGCCGAGGATCTGCGTGGAGCCGTTGACGGCAGACGTCACCGGCAGCGCCTTCAGGTCGGACATCGAGTCCATCCGGTACTGCGGCGTCGACGCCACGATCGCGTACGACACGCCGTTCTTCGGGTTCAGCCAGAAGGCCGGTGCGACCTGCGAACTGCCTGCGAGCGACGCCACCATGCTGTTGGTCACGTCGCGCTCGGTGATGCCGAGGCCGTCGGCGCGGATGCGGTCGACCTTGACGTTGAGCTGGGGGTAGCTGGAGCTCTGTTGCAGGCGCACGTCCACGATGCCGTCGATCTTGCGCATCTCCTTGAGGATCGCTTCGGCATAAGCCTCGTTCGCCTTGCGATCGCGGCCGGCGATCGATACATCCAGCGGCGCCGGCGCGCCGAAGTTCAGGATCTGGCTGGTCATGTCCGAAGGCAGGAAGGCGAACTGCGTGCCGGGGAACTGCCGCGGCAGGATCTCGCGCAGCTTCTTCATGAATTCGGCCGCGGGACGGTGGCCCTCCTTCAGCACGATCTGGATGTCGCCGTCCTGCGATCCGATGGTGCCGCTGCTGCTGTAGACGAGATTCACACCGGACAGCGGAAGGCCGATGTTGTCGATAATGGCGTCGAGTTCGTCCGGCGGAATGACTGACCGGATGGCGCGCTCGATGTGGTCGAATTCCGCCGCTGTTTCCTCGACGCGCGTACCCATCGGGGCGCGCACGTGCAGCGAGAGCGAATCCGCGTCCACCTCGGGGAAGAAATCCCGGCCCAATGCCGGTATGAGGGCGAAGGAAGCGAAGACGAACGCCAGGAAGCCAAGCACGAAACGCTTGCGATGGGCCAGCGCCACGCCCAGCACGGCGTAGTAGGTGTCTCGCACGCCAGTGAAACGCTGCTCGAAGCCCAGCTGGAACGCGATCAGGCCACGCACGAAGGGGTTGCGGCGCTTCTGCGCATGACGATCGCCTTCGTGATGGTTGATGACCTGGTCCTCGGGATGATTGCCCGGACCCGTCTCCACCGTATGCGGCTTGAGGAGGAACATCGCCAGCGTGGGCACGAGGGTTCGCGAAAGGACGAACGAAGACACCATGGCGAAGATCACGGCCAATGCCATCGGCCGGAACAGGAAGCCGGCGATGCCGTCGAGCATGAACATCGGCACGAAGACGATGCAGATGCACAGCAGCGACACGAACGCCGGCGTCACGATCTGTCTGGCGCCGTCCATGATGGCGTCGACGACGCCCTTGCCCTGCTCGAGGTGCCAGTTGATATTCTCGATGGTCACCGTGGCATCGTCGACGAGGATGCCTACCGCCAGAGCGAGACCACCCAGGGTCATCACGTTCAGGGTCTGCCCGAAGACGGCCAGCAAAGCGATAGCCGACAGGACCGCGAGCGGGATCGACAGCGCGATGATCACGGTCGAGCGCCAACTGCCCAGGAACAGCAGGATCATGACCGAGGTCAGCACGGCGGCGATGATGCCCTCGCGCGCGACCGAGCTCACCGCGGCTTTCACGAAGAGGGACTGATCGCCGAGGAGGTTCATCTTCAGCGACTTGGGCTGGGTCTCGGCGATCAGCGGCAACAGCTTCTTGATGCCCGCCACCACGTCCAGCGTGGAGGCGTTGCCGTTCTTCAGTGCCGGCATGAGTACCGCCCGCTTGCCGTCCACGCGCACCACGTTGTTCTGTGGCGGCGCGCCGTCGCGAACATGCGCAACGTCGCCGATCGTGATGGTGGCGCCGTTGACTGTCTTGATCGGCAGGTTGTTCAGCTCGTCAATGGCCGTCGGGCTGTTGTTGAGCTGGACGTGGTACTCGTAGGTGCCGATCTTCGCGGTGCCGACGGGGATGATCTGGTTCTGCGTCGCCAACGCATTGCCGACATCCTGTGCGGATAGGCCCTTGGCCGCCAGCGCCTGCGGATTCAGGTCGAGCGTTACCTGCTTCTGCTTGCCGCCGTAAGGTGTCGGAATGGCCACGCCTGGGACCGAAATGAGCGTGGGGCGCATGAAGTTCTGCGCGATGTCGCGGATCGTCGCCTCTGACAGGATGGGGCTGGAAAGCGCCATCTGCAGCACCGGTACGGTGGACGCGTTGTAGTTGAGGATGAGCGGGGGCGTGATGCCCGGCGGCATCTGCTTTACCACGGTCTGCGAGATCGAGGTTACCTGGGCGGTGGCGGTACGGATGTCCACGCCGGGCTGGAAGAAGATCTTGACGATGCCCACGCCGGGTAGCGACTGCGACTCGATGTGCTCGATATCGTTGACCGATGTGGTCAACTGACGCTCGTAGTAATAGATCACACGTCCCGACATCTGCTCCGGCGGCAGGCCGTTGTACGTCCAGACCACGCTGATCACCGGAATGCCGATGTTCGGGAAGATGTCCGTGGGCGTCTTGATGGCGGCCAGGGGGCCCGCAATGAGGATGAGCAGGGCAAGGACGATGAACGTATAGGGGCGCGACAGCGCGATGCGTACCATCCCTAACATGCAGCGGAACCTCCGCGGGGCGGTTGCGGCAGCCGGGTGCTGCCAGGCCTGGCAGCGGATCGGTGAGGCGCGGTGAGGTTCATGGCCACTCGCTGGGACTCGGGCAGAATCGCCCACGCCCATTGTTCGGTCCGAACCTTGTGGAAATCTTTTGTCTTGCTTTGGACGCCGGCCGTCAGCCGTCGAGCGCCTCGATGTGGATTCGCACCAAGAGGCCGCGCGCCGACGGGCCGTTGAGCAATTCGATCGAACCTTCGTGCAGCTCGACCGCGCGTTGCACGATGCTCAGACCCAGGCCGTAACCTGGTTCCTTGGTGTCGCTGCTCCGCTCGAAGCGCTTGAACGCCAGCGCACGACGGTAGAGCGGTATGCCTGGTCCGTCGTCGCAGACTCCGATGACGACGATGCCGCCATCGCGTTGGATCGAGATATCCGCCCGTCCGCCCTCGGGTGTGTAGCGCAGCGCGTTCTCCACGAGGTTGCGGAACATGGCCGTCAATGCGACCTCGTGGCCGGCCACGCGAACCACAGGCTCCTCATGCGTGAGGCTGAGCGCGATGTCCTTCTCGGCGATGAGCGGTGCCAGTTCCTCGACCACCTCCGTCGCCAGCACGATCAGGTCCAGTGGGATGCGTTGCTCGGCGGCCGCGCCGGCTTCGAGGCGCGCGATGGCCAGGATCTGCTCGATGCGTCGCCCCAACCGTCCCAGGCTGCGCCGGGCGCTATGCAGGGTGAACTCAAGTTCGGCCGGATCGTTGGCGATCAGCGCGCTCTCCAGGTGAATGGTCGTCGCCGCCAGCGGCGTGCGCAGTTCATGGGCCACATCGCCGGCGAACCGGTGCTCGCGTTCGATCACGTCCTCCAGCCGTTCCAGCTGCTCGTTGAGCGTGGCGATCAGCGGCTTGATCTCGCCCGGGGAGCGCTCGATGGCGATAGGTGTCCGGCTGCGTGGGGCGCGCTCGGAGAGTACCTGGGTGAGCCTGTTCAAAGGGCGCAACCCCTGCTTGACCGCCAGGCTCGCGAGCAAGGCCAGCAAGGGCAGGCCGATGAGGAGGGGTAACGAGTGTTCGAGGACGAGTTCCCGCGTGATGTCGGCCCGGTTCTCCGCCCGTTCGCCGATGCGCACCGTGAGGTTGAAGCGGTTGGTCAGCGTGAACAGCCGCCAGCCCGCCCCATCGTGTTCGATGTCGCTGAATCCGCGCTCGCCTGGCGCGGGCGGCGGCAGGTCCGCCAGGTTCGCCGTGGCGGCAATGAGCGTGCCCTGCGGGTTGTAGGCCTGGAAGCCCACTTCGGGTTCGTAATTCTTTGCGTGAACCGCCACAACAACCGTGCCGCGTTGGGCGGCGGTGACGAGTTTGACGGCGCGTCGGGCATCCGCATCGCTGTAGCCGCGCTGGCTGTCCGCGATCAGGGTGCCGAGCGTGCGCCCGGCCTGAGCGAGGCGCCCATCCAGCAATTTCACCATCTCTGCCCGCTCGCGCTGGTAGCTGATGGCGCCCAGCGGGATCAGCACCGCCACCTGCACGGCGATGATGAGCCAGGTCAATCGTGCGCGGAGGCTGAGGGCGGGCATTTGGGTTCCCGGGGCATCATGTAGCCGATACCGCGCACCGTGTGGATGAGTTCCGGACTGAGCTTGCGGCGCAGCCAGTGCACGTGCACTTCGATGGCGTTGCGGTCGACCACTGTATCGAACCCGTATACCGAGCTCTCCAGGCTCTCGCGCCGGACGATGCGCCCTGCGCGCTCCATGAGGATGCGGAGCACCGCAAATTCGCGGCGGGTCAATGTGATGCATTCGCCGCGGAAAGCCACGTCGGTCGTCCCGAGATTGAGGACAAGGCCGGCGACCTCGATGCGATTGTCGACCAGACCCTGCGCACGCCGGGTCAGCGAGCGGATGCGCGCGGCCAGCTCGCCGAGGTGGAAGGGTTTGACCAGGTAATCGTCGGCACCCATGTCCAGGCCCCTGATGCGCGCCTCCGGCGCATCGCGGGCGGTCATGATGAGGATGGGGGTCTTGATGCCGGCGCGGCGCGCCTGCTGGAGCAGGTCGATACCGTCCCGTCCTGGCAGACCCAGGTCGAGGAGGATGAGGTCGAACGACGCATCGGGCAGCGCATTCGCTCCGTTGCGGCCATCGGTGAGCCATGTCACCGCATACGACTGCTGCTCCAGGGCGTGTTTGATGGCTTCGCCCAACTCGACGTCGTCTTCCAGGAGGAGGATATGCATGGTCGTTGGGAATCGAAGTCGCGAAGGGCAGCTGCAAGGATGGCGTGGAAGTCTTTTGCCAACCTTTTGGCGGGCTATCGTGCCGCTACCAGGAATCGTCGTCGTCCAATCCGCCGCCGGAGCCGGAGTCGTCCCATGAATCGTCGTTATTACCCATGTCGATCGGCTCGTCGCGCAGATCCTCATACGCCTGCGCGGAGGGATCGCGGTCCTCGCGGATGACGGTGCCGCCGTCGCGGAACCCGTCCTCATCGTGACGCCCGCGCAGCGCCTCGTCGAGCAGCATGCCGGCGGCGACGCCGCCAAGGCCCGCCGCCACCGCCGTTCCCACGCCAGAATGGGGTTGCGGCGGCGTGCCGTAGGTCGCTCCCGGATACGAACCGTAGGGAGGCATGCCCTCGGGCGGCGGCACGGGCGCGTAGCCCACCGGAGGCACTTCGGCGCGCCGGCGGCGCATCCAAAGGAAAACGAGCAAAGCGATGCCCGCGCCGATGGCGAGGATGTTCAGCAGATGCGAGCCGCCGGAACGACCGCGTTCCGGCGCCTGCCCGCCCCCGTCCAACCCCGATGTTGCGGCTCGCAGGCCGGAAGAGGGCGCGAGCGCCGCATCCAGCTTGCGCCGGAAGGCCTGGAACTTCGCCGGATCGGTGAAGTGCGTCCCCGGATCGAGCGTGGCCGCTTTCGCAGCCTCCGACTTCGCATCGCCGATATTGCCCTCATGGGCAAGCACCTCCGCCAGTACGTAGTGCGCCTTGGCGCTTTGCGGATGCTCGGCGACGGCCTGGCGCAGCATCGCTTCCGCGCCGGAATAATCGCCCCGGGCGATCAGCGCCTGCACGTCCTTCGGCGAGTCCGCCGCGTGGATCGACGGCGCGAGCAGCAGCAGTGCGAGAAGGAGGCTCCGGCTTTGCATCATGTTCCTCGGCATCGGGAGTGGTCGCCTCCGGAGTCTAATCCCCTCGATTTTCGGCCAGCTTTCTTCGCATCGGTTATGTTCTTCATCGCTCGATCCGCTCCCCCACCTGGAAACCCGCGATGCCCTCCCACACGGAAGCGACCCTTTTCGCGCACATCGACCGGCTGCTGGCCGACGCGTTCGCCGCCTGTGGGCTGGATACCGACGGCGTGCGCGCGGTGCCGGCGCAGCGTCCGGACCTTGGCGATCTGCAATGCAACGCCGTCATGGCGCTGGCCGGGCGGCTGCGACGTGCGCCGAGGCAGCTGGCCGACGAGATCGTTGCCCGACTCGCGCCGCTGGAGGATTTCACCGAGGTGAGCGTGGCCGGACCCGGCTTCATCAACCTTCGCCTTTCCAACCATGTGCTGTCCACATTCGCCGCCGCGCAGGCATCCGCGCCGCATGCCGGCATCCAACAGCAGTCGGCCGAGACGATCGTCATCGACTTCGGTGGCCCTAACGTCGCCAAGCCCTTGCATGTCGGCCATCTTCGCTCGCTCGTGCTGGGCGAAAGCCTGCGTCGCATCCTCACGGCGCAAGGCCACCACGTCATCGGCGACGTGCACCTCGGCGACTGGGGCCTGCAGATGGGCATGCTGATTTCCGAGGCGCTGGTGCTCTGGCCCGACATGGCCGAAGACGGCCCGTGGCGAGCGAACCCGCCCTTCGACATGCAGACCTTACAGGATCTGTATCCCCGCGTGGCGGCGGCCTGCAAGGCCGACCCGGCCCGCATGGCGCTGGCGCGCGCGGCCACGGCAGAACTGCAGGCGGGCAGCGCGCGACACATGCGCATATGGGAAGTCGTCAGGCGCGTGTCGCTGGATGCTCAGGCGCGCGACTTCGCCACGCTGGACGCGCACTTCGACGAACTGCTCGGCGAAAGCCACGTGCAGCCCCTGATCCCCGGCATGATCGCCGACCTCGTCGCGCGGGGCGTGGCCGTGCGGAGCGACGGTGCGCTCGTCATCGAAGTGGCCCGTGACGACGACGAATCGCCCATGCCGCCGCTGCTCCTCGAGAAATCGGACGGCGCCGCCCTGTATGCGACGACCGACCTCGCAACGATTCTCGATCGACGCCAGCGGCACCATCCCTCGCGCATCGTGTACGTGGTCGACCAGCGCCAGTCGCTGCACTTTGCCCAGGTGTTCCGTGCGGCCCAGGCGGCCGGGTTCACCGAAGGCATCACGCTCGTGCATGTCGGCTTCGGCACCGTGAACGGCGTCGACGGCAAGCCGTACAAGACGCGCGACGGCGGCGTGGCCCAGCTGCGCGACCTTCTGGCGGATGCGATCGACAAGGCGCGCGTACGGCAGAACGGCGATGCCTTCCCCGAAGACGAGGCCGCCGCCCTCGCCGCCGCCATCGGCATCGCCGCCGTGAAGTTCGCCGACCTGTCCACCTACCGCACGTCCGGCTACGTATTCGATGCCGAACGCATGGTGTCGTTCGAGGGTCGCACCGGTCCCTATGTGCAATACGCCTGCGTGCGCATCGCCTCCATCCTGGAAAAGGCCAGGCGAGACGGCGTCGTCGCGGGTGCCATCGACGTGCGCGAGCGGACAGAACGCGAACTCGTGCTGCTGTGCGCACGCTTTCCCGACGTGGTTGCGTCGTCGGCCTCGCGATATGCACCGAACGAGATCGCCGACTTCGCCTATGAGCTCGCCCAGGCGTTCAGCCGTTTCTACGCGGAATGCCCCGTACTGGCTGCTTCCAACGCCGACGAGCGTGGCTCCCGTCTGGCCCTGTCTTCGCTGACCCTGGGTGTTCTTGGCAAGGCCCTCGATCTGCTGGGGATTCGGGTGCCTGAGCGGATGTAGGGCCGGTTAGAATGACCGCTATTCAAAACGGAGCGTGGCTTTGAACCAGCAGACGTCGTATCCCATCGGTATCCCCGGTACGCCTTGGGGCCCCGCCGAGATCGCCATGTGGCGTTCGCGCCAGACGAAACACCGCGACTTCCGCGACGACGTCCTGAGCGCGATAGACGCATTGCGCGATCGGTTCGACGTGTCGGAATACGGCTCGCTCGATTACGACGGCGAGCGGTTTCCCCTGCTGGCCGTGCGCAGTCGCGGCTGGCAAGACGGTCTTCCGGTGATGCTGGTGACGGGCGGCGTCCATGGTTACGAAACCAGTGGTGTGCACGGGGCTTTGCAGTTTGTGCGCGAGCATGGCAACGACCATGCGGGGCAGGCGAACCTCTTGGTGGTGCCCTGCGTGAGCCCCTGGGCCTACGAGCGCATCCATCGCTGGAATCCGGATGCGATCGACCCTAACCGGAATTTCCGCGAAGGCAGCCCCTCGGGCGAGGCGGCCGCTCTCGTGGCCTTGCTCGCGCCGTTGCGTGGACGCGTGCTGATGCACATCGACCTGCACGAAACCACCGACTCCGACGAATCCGAGTTCCGTCCCGCGCTGGCGGCGCGCGACGGCAAGGCGTACGAGCCGGGTGAGATTCCGGATGGCTTCTACCTCGTGGACGACACCGCCAACCCGCAGCCCGAATTCCAGCAGGCGATCATCGACGCGGTGGCGAAGGTGACGCATATCGCCCCCGCCGACGCGAACGGCGAGATCATCGGTTCGCCGATGGTGGCTCCCGGCGTCATCGAATATGCGTTGAAGGAACTGGGCCTCTGCGCCGGCATCACCGGCGCACGCTACACGACCACGACCGAGGTCTACCCGGACAGCCCGCGCGCCACGCCGCAGCAGTGCAACGACGCGCAGGTGGCGGCGGTGCGTGCCGCCATCGCCTACGCGCTGGCGCACCCGGCCGGCTGAGGCGTCTCGCTCGCGGCGATCTCGTCGAGGAAATGGCCCACCGACACATCGTCGCCACTTGCGTAGTAGCCAGGCGACCAGTTGTGCCGGCGGACGGCGTCCACTTGCCGCACGGTCTCGAATGCCAGCGTGTGCGGAAAGAAGTTCAGCGCATTCATGGAAAGGGCGACATACATGGGCATGCCTCGGTGCACGAATCCGTGCGGAAACGGATGGGCGAGCCGGGTCTCGCATTCTCGCCGGTGGCACAAGGCCTTGCGAAGGCGAGGGTGAATCGATGGGCCGGTCGTGCGCAGGGCGCTGCCCCCTGCGCATGGCACGAGAGTGCTCTCCGTCGCATTAAGCACGAGTAATGGAATTGCCTTCGGAGGCCTTTTTTTGCGGTATTTCTCGCATGACTGATGGCACATGATGGTTGCCTGCGTAACCGATTTACGCGATGCGCAGCGAAACGGCGGTCCGGCGGCCCACTGGCCGGTGCCTTGAACCATGCCGGGCCCGGTGAGATTGCAGGCACTTGACCGATCCGGTCGGCGGGAAGCTAGGATCGGCGATCCCATGCATGGCGCCCGTCCCGATGAGGCTTCGCAGGTACATCCTGTTCTTCGCGTTGGTCTTCGCCAGCCCCGCCGTCCTCGCGGCCTCGGAAGCTGGCGATGCGATGCGCTGGAAGCGCGAGGCCGCCGCGGTAACGATAGTCCGCGACGACTGGGGCATAGCGCATGTGCACGGCAAGCGCGATGCGGATGCCGTGTTCGGCATGGCCTATGCGCAAGCCGAAGACGATTTCAATCGCGTCGAGACGAACTACCTCACGTCGCTCGGCTGGCTGGCGCAGGCGGAAGGGGAGTCTGCGCTGTGGACGGACCTGCGCCAGCGTCTGTTCGTCGACGAGGCCCAGCTGAAGGCGATGTACGGCCGCGTGCCGCCGTGGCTGAAGAGCCTGATGGATGCATGGGCAGACGGTCTCAACTATTTCCTCGCCACCCATCCCGATGTGCACCCCCGTGTCATCCGGCGTTTCGAGCCCTGGATGGCGTTGAGCTTCAGCGAGGGCAGCATCGGCGGGGACATCGAGCGCGTAAAGCCGTCCTGGCTGCAGGCGTTCTACGGCAAGGACCCGGCCGGGGCGCTTGCGCAGTTCGAGCCGCCTTCCAGTTGGGCGGAGCCCACCGGCTCCAATGGCATCGCGATCGCGCCGAAACTCACGGCCGACGGCCACGCGTTGCTGTTGATCAATCCGCACACCTCGTTCTTCTTCCGCTCCGAACTGCAGATGTCCAGCGACGAGGGGTTGGATGCGTACGGCGCCGTCACCTGGGGGCAGTTCTTCATCTACCAGGGCTTCAACAGGCACCTTGGCTGGATGCATACCTCCACCGGCGCGGATGTCGTGGACGAGTTCGCCGAGACGATCGAGCGGCAGGGCGGCAGGCTCTTCTATCGGTACGGGAACGACCTTCGGCCGGTGATCGTGCGCGAAATCGTCGTGCCGGTACGGAAGGACGACGGTACCCTCGGCGAACGGCGTTTCACCACCTATGCCACGCACCACGGCCCGATCGTCCGCGCGGACGGCAACCGCTGGATTGCCGAGGCATTGATGAACAAGCCGTTGGAGGCCTTGCAGCAGAGCTGGCTGCGCACGAAGGCGAACGATGTCGCGGCCTACATGAAGGTCGCCGAGCTCAAGGCCAACTCGTCCAATAACACCATCTACGCAGACGACAAGGGCAACATCGCCTATCTGCATCCGCAGTTCATTCCCAAGCGCGACGACCGCTTCGATTACACGAAGCCGGTGGACGGCAGCGATCCCGACACCGACTGGAAGGGGCTGCTGCCGCTCGACAAGGCGCCGCGGGTCGTCAACCCGCCGACCGGGTGGATATTCAACACCAACGACTGGCCGTATTCGGCCGCTGGCCCCGACAGCCCGCGGCAGGCCGACTTTCCCCGCTACATGGATGCTGTCGGCGAAAACCCGCGCGGCCTGCACGCCACGCGCGTGCTCACCGGCCGGAGCGGTTTCACACTGGCGTCGCTCATCGACGCCGCGTTCGATCCTTACCTCCCGGCGTTCGCACGGCAGTTGCCGATCCTCGTCGCGGACTACGACGCACTTTCCGACGGCGATCCGCTGAAGCGGAAGCTGGCTGGTCCTGTCGCGCTCTTGCGCACCTGGGATTACCGCTGGGGCATCGCGTCCATGCCTACGTCCCTGGCGGTGTTCTGGGGCGACATTCTCTGGGACAAGGCAAGCACGCTCGACACGGCCGAAGGGCTTTCGGTCTACGATCTGATGGCCGAGAAGGCCGGTCCCGCCATGCGGCTTGCCGCCCTTTCCGAAGCTGCCGACCGCCTGGAGAAGGACTTCGGGAGCTGGGGCGTGCCATGGGGCGAGGTAAACCGCTTCCAGCGCGTGGACGGTGCCATCCGGCAGCGCTTCGACGACGCCAGGCCTAGCATCCCCGTGCCGTTCACGTCTTCGCGCTGGGGCTCGCTCGCCTCGTTCGGGGCGCACCGTTGGCCCGGGACGAAGCGTTACTACGGCACCAGCGGCAACAGCTTCGTGGCGGTGGTGGAATTCGGCGACAAGGTGCGTGCCCGCGCCGTCACGGCTGGCGGCGAGAGCGGCGACCCGGCGTCGAAACACTTCAACGACGAAGCCGAGCGCTATACGACCGGGAACCTGCGGAAGGTCTACTTCTGGCCCGAGGATCTGCACGGGCATTCCGAGCGCACGTATCACCCCGGAGAGTGATTCGTCGCGCCCGAAGGTTTCCAATCGCTTGAAGGATTCGAAGGGAGAATGGCAATGATCCGATGCGTGAAACTGTGGGGCGTGCTGGCCCTGTCGCTGCTGACATGGGTCACCGCTGCAGCCGATGCACCCGCGACCGGCACGGTGGTGCTGCTCAAGGCGGATCGTGTCTTCGATGCGCGCGACGAGCAGGCGCATGACGGGTGGGTGGTGCTCGTGCGGGGCGACAAGATTGCCGACGTCGGTCCCGCGGCCAAGGTACCCGTTCCTCCGGAGGCGCAGACGATAGAACTACCCGGTACGACACTGCTGCCCGGCCTCATCGACGCCCATTCGCACATCTTCCTGCACCCGTACAACGAAACCCTGTGGGACGACCAGGTGCTGAAGGAAACGCTGGCCTTCCGCACGGTCGAGGCCGTGAAGCACGCGCGCGACACCTTGATGGGCGGCTTCACGGCATTGCGCGACCTCGGCACCGAGGGCGCGGGGTACGCGGACGTGGATGTGCAGCAGGCCATCGAGAAGGGCCTGATCCCAGGCCCGCATCTCTTCGTCGCCACGCGAGCCACGGTCGCGGCGCACTGCTACGGGCCTGGTCCGCTCGGTTTTCGCGACGACCTCGACCTGCCCCAGGGTGGCATTCCCGTCAGCGGCACGGCGCAGATGATCGACGCCGTGCGCGACCAGGCGGCGCACGGTGCCGACTGGATCAAGATCTACGCCGACTACCATTGCGGCAAGAGCAAGGGCTCCGCGCCCACGTTCACCGAGGACGAGTTGCGGGCCGGGGTCGAGATGGCCCATTCACTGGGGCTGCCGGTGGCGGTGCATGCGAGTACAGCGGAAGGCATGCGCCGTTCGGTGCTCGCGGGCGTGGATACCGTCGAGCACGGCTACGGCGGCACGCCGGAAGTTTTTGCGCTCATGAAGAAACACGGCGTGGCCTACATGCCGACACTGGAAGCGAGCGCCGCCTACGCGGAATATTTCGGTGGATGGAAGCCGGGCCAGCCGCCGACCGAGTCGATGCGGGCCTCGGCCCAGGCGTTCAAGCGGGCGCTGGAGGCAGGGGTGACCATAGGTAACGGGAGCGACGTGGGCGTGTTCGCACACGGCAGCAACTACAAGGAACTGGAATGGATGGTGCGCGACGGCATGCGGCCGGCGCAGGCGTTGCTCGCCGCCACCGCGGTCGATGCGAAGGTGCTGCGGCAGCAGGACCGCATCGGCCAGCTGCGCAACGGCCTGGATGCCGACATCATCGCGGTCCCTGGCGACCCTACTAAAGACATCGGCACGCTGGCGCGCGTGGTCTTCGTCATGAAAGGTGGGGTGGTGTACAAGCGACCGGGCGGGGCTTGCGAAGCGCCCTAGGTGCCGACCCTCTCGCCGACCAAGGGCGGAAACCCGGTACAATCCCCTTTTACACAACAGGATGCGTGCCGATACCGACCGTTCGGTACGCCGGTGCCATCGGAGCGAGCCATGTACCCCCAGCGAGTCGACCGCGGATGATCGAAGGCACCCTGTTCGTGGTGGCTGCGCCTTCCGGTGCGGGGAAATCCACGTTGGTCAACGCGTTGCTCGAGTGCGAGCCGGACATCTCGCTCTCGATCTCCCATACCACCCGCCCGCCGCGCGTGGGCGAGGAGTACGGCCGGCACTACTTCTTCGTCGAGCGACCGGATTTCGAGCGCGAGATCGCCGACGGCATCTTCCTGGAGCATGCCGAAGTCCACGGCAATCTGTACGGCACCTCGCGCACGGTCGTCGAGGGTACCCTTGCCTCGGGCCGCGACGTACTGCTCGAAATCGACTGGCAGGGGGCGCGCCAGGTGCGCAGCGGCAAGCCCGACTGCGTCAGCGTGTTCATCCTGCCGCCGTCGCGGGTGGAACTGGAGCGCCGTCTGCGCGGCCGCGCCTCCGACAGCCCGGAGGTGATCGAGCGCCGGCTGTTCAATTCGCGCGAGGAAATCGCCCACGCGCACGAGTTCGACTACATCATCGTGAACGACCGCTTCGAGGACGCCCTGGGCGACCTCCGGTCCATCGTGCGCGCGGTGCGTCAACGCACGCCGCTGGCGGCGCGCCGGCACGAATCGCTGATCGAGGAGCTGATCGCCCCATGACCGACGACGCCATCGTCCGCATACGCGGACTCACCACGGTCCTTAACGGCAAGACCATCTTCGACAGCCTGGATCTCGATATCCCGCGGGGCAAGGTCACGGCCATCATGGGCCCCAGCGGCACCGGCAAGACCACCCTGCTGAAGCACATCACCGGGCAGATGCGCGGCGATGCCGGCAGCGTGGAACTGGACGGCCTGAATGTGCCGGAGCTGTCGCGCGAAAAATTGTTCGAATTGCGCGAGCGGATCGGCTACCTCTTCCAGAACTCCGCGCTGCTCACCGACTTCGACGTGTTCGAGAACGTGGCCTTTCCCCTGCGTCAGCATACGAAGCTGCCGGAGGAACTGATCCGCAACATCGTGCTCAACAAGTTGCAGGCCGTGGGGCTGCGCGGCGCGGCGAGGCTCATGCCCACCGAGTTGTCCGGCGGCATGGCGCGGCGCGTGGCATTGGCACGGGCCATCGTCTTCGATCCCGCGCTCATCCTGTACGACGAACCTTTCGTGGGCCTCGACCCCATCGCGCTGAACCAGGTACTGCTGCTGATCCGCACGTTGAACGAGACCCTTGGCATCACCAGCGTGCTGGTGGCGCACGAACTGGCGGCCGTGCAGAAGGTGGCCGACCACGTCTACCTCATCGCGAACGGAAAGGTCGTGGCGCAGGGCGATCCCGCCACGCTGGCCAACGACGGTTCGCCGTGGACGGCGCAGTTCTTCGGGGGCGAGGCCGACGGCCCCGTGCCCTTCCAGTATCCCGCCGGCGATTACGCCAGCGCGCTCGGTTTTCCCGGAGGCAAGGCATGAGCAGCAGGAACGACAACGTCGTCGTTCGCAGCCTGGCGCAGATCGGCGCCTGCGGGCTGTTCCTGATCACCATCCTCGCGGCCATCCCGCGCAGCTTCCGGCACGGCCGCGAGACGGTGCGGCAGATCTGGTTCGTGGGCGCCATGAGCCTCACCATCGTGATGACCTGCGGCCTGTTCGTGGGCATGGTGCTGGGCCTGCAGCTCTACGACGTGCTGTCCATCTTCGGTGGCACCTCGGCCACCGGCACCGTCGTGGCCATCGCCATCTACCGCGAGCTCGGTCCGGTCGTCACGGCGCTGCTGTTCGCGGGCCGCGCGGGCACGTCCGTTACCGCCGAGATCGGCCTCATGCGTGCCACCGACCAGCTCGACGCCATGGAAATGATGGCCGTCGATCCCATCGCCTACGTGGCCGCGCCGCGATTCCTTGCGGGTGTCGTGGCGTTGCCCTTGCTCGGCCTGGTGTTCTGCGCCATGGGTGTGTTCGGTGGCCATCTTGTCGGCGTCACGTGGCTCGGCATCGACAACGGCACCTTCTGGTCGAACATGACCGCCACCGTCGATATCCACAAGGACATCGTCAACGGCGTGCTGCTCAAATCCTTCGCCTTCGGCATCGTGGTCTCCCTGATCGCGGTGTTCCAGGGCTACACCACACCGCCCACCAGCGAAGGCGTCGCCTATGCGACGACGCGCACGGTGGTCGCTTCGTCCATCGCCATCCTGGCGCTGGACTTCGTCCTCACCTCGTTCCTGATCTGAGGTCCCGGAGACCCGCCATGACCACCCATTCCCCCATCGCCCATCCGAGGATCGTGCCGTGACCCAGAGACGTTCCTATGCCGTCGGCACCGGCCTGTTCATCGTGCTCGGCTTCGCCGCCCTGGCGTACCTCGCCACCCAGACCACCTCGGTGGCGAACACCAGCCGTGGCGACACGTACACCATCGACACGCGCTTCGCCAACGTCGGGCAGCTGAAGGTTCGCGCGCCGGTGAAGGTCGCCGGCGTGCGCGTCGGTTCCGTGCAGGCGATCGACCTGGTGCCGGGCAAGGAGGAGGCGAAAGTCACCCTCGCCATCGACGAGAGCCACAAGGACATCCCCCAGGATTCCGTGGCCACGATCTACACCAGCGGCCTGTTGGGCGACCAGTACGTGGGCATCCAGTTCGGGCAGTCGAAGACGCCGGTGAAGGAGGGGGGCGAAATCGGCCTGACCCGTCCTGCCCAGCAGCTGGAAGAGATGCTCGGCAAGTTCTTCGGCGGCGGAAGCGCGCCGGACCACCTGGGCGGCACCTTCCACGTGACCGGCAGCTTCACCAACATCGGCGGCCTCCAGCCGGGCGCCGCGGTCAAGATGGCCGGCGTGCCCATCGGCAGCGTGGAATCGGTGGTGGTCAAGCCCGGCGCGGTGGAAGCGACGGTCACCCTTGCGATCGACAAGCGCTACTCCCAGATACCTGATGACTCCTCGGCCGCGGTGTTCACAAGCGGTTTGATCGGCAGCCAGTATGTTGCGATCCAGCCCGGCGGGTCGCCGGAATACCTGGCGGACGGCGACAGCTTCGTGCTTACCCAGTCCGCGCTCCAACTGGAAGACCTGATCGGCAAGTTCCTGGTGAACGGATCGCCGAGCGAGAACAAGCCCGGCGCCCAGGGCGCCGCTACAGACAACGCCGGCAAGAAGTAAGGCCGGCCCAGGAGACACCCCATGTTGCGTCAGCTTTCCCTAGCCATTGCCCTCGCCGTCACCGCGGCCGCGGCCTTGCCCGCCGTCGCCCAGGACGCCGCTCCGGCCGCCACGGCCGCCAACCAGTCCCCGCAGCAGATCGTCACCACCATTTCCGACGACCTGGCCAAGGCGATCGAAGGGCACCAGGCCGAGCTGAAGAACGACAAGGAAAAGCTCATCGCCGTCATCGATGACACCTTCCTGCCGCACTTCGACATCGACTACGCGTCGATCCTCGTCCTGGGCCAGAACGCCGCCAAGGCCTCGCCCGAACAGCGAGAGCGCTTCGCCAAGGCGTTCTACAACTCGATCACCCACCGCTATGCGGAAGGCCTGCTCAACTACACGCGCGGCCGTGTGAAGGTGCTGCCGTTCAACGGCGACCTCAACAAGAAGCGCACCGTGGTCCGCACGCAGGTGATGCTCGACGACGGCAAGTCGGTTTCCGTGGACTACGCGTTCCGTCAGTCCAAGAGCGGCGACTGGAAGGCGTACGACGTGATCATCGAGGGCATCTCGTACATCACGAACTACCGCAACCAGGTCGATGCCGAGATCAAGAAGGAAGGCCTCGATCAACTCATCGTCGATCTGGAGCAGAAGGGTTCGGCCGCCATCGATCAGCTGAAGCAGGACGGCGGCGGCAGCGCCGGACAGCGCGGTGGCGCCGGGCAGTGAAGCCTTCCAACTTCCAGTTGAGCCATCCGGCGCCGGATACCCTTGCGGTATCCGGCGCCCTCACGTTTGCCACTGCGGCCGATGTGCTCGACACGGCACGCGCCGAACTGGACCGCGGCACGCAGGCGTCCCTCGACCTTTCCGGCGTGAGCCAGGCCGACAGCGCAGGGCTCGCCACGGTGCTGGCCCTCCTGGCCCATGCACGCGGCAAGGGCAGGGCCATCGCGGTGACGCGCGCTCCTGCCGGCCTGCTGGCGCTTGCTCGCGTGTCCGGCGTCGAATCCCTGCTCGGCACGGCCTGACGCCTGCTTTTGTGGGAGCCGGCTATGCCGGCGATCCCGCGGTAGCGGGCACTCCCGCAGGTACGTATCGCCGCTGAAGCGGCTCCCACAGGGGAGCATGTAGCATTAAAAAAGGGCGCCACTCCTCGGAGGGCGCCCTTTTTTGATCTCGGCCTTTCCTGGCTTCAATCCGGCTGTTCGCCGTTCTTCCGTTCCCAGTTGTGCTGTTCTTCCAGCAGCTTGTCGGGGTCGAAATCCTGGTTGTCGTTCAGGCCCTGCATCTGCTCGATGGCTTCCGGCGGCGGGTTGCCGTAGTAGTTCTTGTAGAGCCGCTGCTGGCGGTAGGCGTCGCGCATGAACACGTACGGGTCGTAGGCCGACGCGAGGAAGCTCTCGGCGTCGATGCCGCGCGAGCGCAGCGTCACGAGGTAGAGCACCTGCGGTACGTACTGCTGGCCGTACTTGAAGTCGTGGTTGCGCGAGTAATAGCTGATCGGGTCGAAGAAGTAGCTGTCGACGGGGAGGCGCCAGACGTCGCGCACGGTCGTGGGCCCGACGAAGGGCAGCATCAGGAAGTCGCCCTCGGGCACACCCCAGCGGGCCAGGGTAACGCCGAAATCGTTCTCTTCCAGCGGCAGGCCCAGCAGGCTTGCCGGGTCCTTGAAGCCAAGGAAGCCGATGGTGAGGTTGACCACGAACCGGCTGGTGGACTGCAGGGCCTGCTTCGGCCGGGCCTGGAGCAGGTCGTTGGCCACGGTGATCGGCAGGCGGATGTTCGTGTAGAAATCGCTGATGGCCGTGCGGACAGGCGGGTTGGTGACCTTCCGGTAGCCGACGGCCACAGGGCGGATCACGGCCTTGTCCAGCTTGTCGTTGAACGCGTAGACCTTGCGGTTGAACTTCTCGTTCGGGTCGTCGGTGCGAGGCGGCGCCACGTGGCAGGCCGCCAGGAGGGCAACGAGCAGGACGCCGAGGGCGTTGCGTACCATCCGGGACAGGATTTTGGGGTGCATTGAAGCGGCTTTGGGGGTGGGGCGGTTCTTTATTGTACCGCGCGGTATTATTATTTGCACCACTGCCGTCCGTCCTGGTCAGAACCGCGCATCATACCCCTCCCCCGATTGCCAGCCAACGGCTGGGGCCGGTACACTGCACAGTCAGAAGTGTCTTTGATGTCAAGGATTTGAAATGGCCCGTATTACCGTCGAAGACTGCCTCGAGGTAGTCGACAACCGCTTCGAGCTCGTGCTCATGGCGACGAAGCGCGCCCGCCAGCTCTCCAAGGGCGCGGAGCCGACCCTCGATCCAAGCAACGACAAGCCGACCGTGCTCGCGTTGCGTGAAATCGCCGATCGCCGCGTCAATGACGAGATGATCGACGAGATCGACCGCGCCGCGCGTGAGCGTGCCGAGCGCGAAGCCCTCGAGTGGGCCGCCACGGAAGTGGACGACGACCTCTCGAAGGGTGGAGATGACTGATGACGCCGGGTCGCTGTCGGCCCTGCATTCATCAGCATCCTGCGCTCGCTGACGCGCGGCTCCTGAGGCCGCGCACGGGAGGCCCCGTCGACTGAAGACGGAAGGTTCTCCCATGAACGTCATTCCTGCGAAAAAATTGACCGACGTGGTCGATGACCAACCGGTGCCTCCTTATGTGCAGGCGCTGGAAGAACGCGTGGGCGCGTACCTGCCGCACGATCAGGTGATGCGCATCCGCCGCGCCTACCTCGTGGGCGCCGCGGCGCACGAAGGGCAAACGCGCAAGTCCGGCGAGCCTTACATCACGCATCCGGTGGCGGTGGCCCATGTGCTTGCCGACCTTGGCCTCGATGCCGAAACCATCATCGCGGCCATCCTGCACGACACGCTCGAAGACACCCAGCTGAGCCGCGAGGAACTCGCCGGCGCGTTCGGCGAAACCGTGGCCGAACTGGTCGACGGTGTCACCAAGCTGGACAAGATGCGTTTCTCCAGTCGCGCCGAAGCGGACGCCGAGAGCTTCCGCAAGATGCTGCTGGCGATGGCGCGCGACCTGCGCGTCATCCTCATCAAGCTCTCCGACCGCCTGCACAACATGCGCACGCTGGGTGCGAAGGACGCCCCGTCACGCCGGCGCATTGCGCGCGAGACGCTGGAAATCTACGCCCCCATCGCGCAGCGCCTGGGCATGAACAAGTTCAAGGCCGAGTTGCAGGACCTCGGCTTCAAGGCCCTCTATCCCGACCGTCACCGGATCATCGGCGAGCGCATCCGCGCGGCCCTCGGCAACCGGCGCGAGGCCATGGCGAAGATCGAGATGGCCCTGGAGGGCCGTCTTGCCGCGGAGAAAATTCCCGGCCGTGCCGTCAGCCGCATCAAGTCCGCGTGGAGCATCTATTCGAAGATGCGCAACGAGCACAAGTCGTTCGCGCAGCTGATGGACGTCTACGGCTTCCGCGTCATCACCGATTCGGCCATGCACTGCTACATGGCGCTTGGTGCCGTGCACGGTCTCTACAAGCCGGTGGACGGCCGTTTCAAGGATTTCATCGCCATTCCCAAGGGCAACGGCTACCAGTCGCTGCACACCGTGCTGCTGGGTCCGTTCGGCGCACCTATCGAGATCCAGATCCGCACGGCGGAGATGGAGTCGGTGGCGGAACGCGGCGTCGCCGCGCACTGGGCCTACAAGAGCGATTCCGGCCCCGCGAACAGCGCGCAGGCGCGCGCGCGCGAATGGCTCTCGGCGCTCGCCGACAGCCAGGCGAACACGCCGTCCGCCTCGGAATTCCTCGAGAACGTAAAGATCGATCTCTTCCCCGACGAGGTCTACCTGTTCACCCCGCGCGGCGACATCTTCTCGTTGCCGCGCAATGCCACCGCGCTCGATTTCGCTTACGCGGTGCATACCGACGTCGGCGACCACGCCGTGGCGGCGCGCGTCGACAAGAAGCTGGTGCCATTGCGCACGCGGCTCGTGTCCGGGCAGCAGGTGGAAATCATCACGGCGCCTTCCGCGGTGCCGAATCCGGCGTGGCTCGAGGCCGTTGTCACGGGCAAGGCACGTACGGCCATTCGCCAGTACCTCAAGCACCTGCAACACGAGGACGCCGTGGATTTCGGCCATCGCATGCTCGATCGCGCGCTCGACGCGCGCGGCCTGAGCCTCGATGCCGTTCCCGCCGCCGCCCTCGACCGTTTCCTCGAGGAGTCCAAGCTGAAACGGCTGGAGGAACTGCTCTCCGAGATCGCGCTCGGCAACCGTTTCGCCGACCAGGTGGCGGCGCAGCTGGTGGCGCTGCTCGGTCCGCACGAGGAACGGACGCCGGCACCGGCGGAGCATTCGGCGGAGAAGATCCGCATCAGCGGCGCCGAGCGTGGCGTGCTCAGCTTCGGCAATTGCTGCCACCCGCTGCCGGGCGACGAGATCATCGGCTTCCTTTCTTCGGGCAAGGGCATCGTGGTGCACCGCGTGGAATGTCCGAACGTGGCCGAGTTCCGCAAGACGCCGGAGCGCATCGTCGCCATCGAATGGGACCGCGACGTGTCGGGCGATTACCGCGCCGAACTCCGCATCGAGGTGCTCAACCGTCCGGGCGTGCTGGCGACCGTCGCCGCCGCCATCGCCGATGCCGGATCGAACATCGAGAACGTGGAGTACATCGAGCGCGACAGCACGGCTGCCACGCTGCTGTTCGCCATCGAGGTGAAGGGCCGCAAACACCTTGCCGACGTCATGCGGCGAGTGCGGCGCACCGGCGTGGTCAGCGGCGTCTATCGTCATCCGTTGTAACACTGTGGGAGCCGGCTGTGCCGGCGATCCCGCGGCAGCGGGCCAGGCCAGGGCGAGCATTCATCGCCGCTGAAGCGGCTCCCACACAATGCGTGCAGGGGCACCCAAGTTTGCAGGCGAGCTCTACTCGACTTGGGCGAGGGCTCCTACAACAGGCCGCACAACCTCGATAGACTCATGGGATAGCCCATCGAGGACAAACCATGACCCGCAGCACCATCGCCACCGACAAGGCACCATCCGCCATCGGCCCTTACTCACAGGCCGTTCGCGCCGGCAACACCGTGTACTTCTCGGGGCAGATTCCGCTCGATCCCGCCACCGGCAATCTTGTCGAGGGCGACATCACGGCGCAGACCCGCCGCGTGTTCGACAACCTGGTGGCTGTGGCCGAAGCCGCGGGCGGCAAACTCTCGGACATCGTGCGCGTGGGTATCTACGTGACCGACCTCGGTAACTTCGCCGCGGTGAACGCCGTCATGGCCGAGTATTTCCAGCAGCCCTATCCGGCGCGTTCCACCATCGAGGTATCGGGCCTTCCGAAGGGCGCGCAGGTCGAGGTCGACGCCATCCTCGTGCTGCCCTGAGGCGACAGCGATCCCCGTGGCCGCCGCTCGCTCCACGCCGACATCCGCCGTTTCGGCGGACCAGGGCCGCGCGCCGCTGACGTCCCTGGGTGGCGTGGGCCCGGCCCTCGCCGAAACCCTCGGCAGGCTGGGGCTGCGCACCGTGCAGGATCTCTGGTTCCACCTGCCGTTGCGTTACGAGGACCGTACCCGCGTCATGCCGCTTGCCGACCTGCGGCCGGGAGATCGCGCCCAGGTCGAGGGCATCGTCGACTTCGTGGAGCGCGGTTTCCGTTTTCGTCCGCAGTTGAAAGTGATCATCGGCGACGAATCCGGCGGTGTCCTGCTGCTGCGGTTCTTCCACTTCCGCAAGTCGCAGGTCGACCAGCTCGGCAAGGGCACTCGCCTTCTTTGCTTCGGCGAAGTGCGGCAGGGCCCGCAGGGCCTGGAAATGGTGCACCCGCAATACCAACGCATCGATCCCGATGAGCCCGTGGTAGTGGACGAAAGGCTCACGCCCGTCTATCCGACGACGGAGGGTCTCGGGCCCCGGCGCCTCGCCGGTGTGGTATCCCGTGCGCTTGCGCACCTGCCCGCGGACGACCGGCTCGAACTGATTCCGGGCGATCTTCCGCTTCCTTCGGGCATGACGTCGCTGCGCGATGCCTTGCTGTACGTGCATCGCCCGCCTCCGGACGTGGATCTGCGGCAATTGGGCGAAGGACACCACCCCGCGCAGAAGCGCCTGGCGTTCGAGGAACTGCTTACCCAGCACCTCACGCTGCGGCGCATGCGCGCCGCCGTGAAGAAACGGAAAGCGCCGGCGCTGAAAAGTGCAGGCACATTGCGCGAGCGCCTGCTGGCAAGCCTGCCGTTTCCCCTGACCGGCGCGCAATCGCGCGTATCGAAGGAGGTGGCGCGCGACCTTGCGCGTCCTCATCCCATGCTTCGCCTGGTGCAGGGCGACGTGGGCAGCGGCAAGACGGTGGTGGCCGCGCTGGCGGCGGTCGCCGCGGTGGAAGCAGGTTACCAGGTGGCGCTCATGGCACCGACCGAACTCCTGGCGGAGCAGCACCTGCGCAATTTCCGCGCGTGGCTCGAGCCGTTGGGTCTGACGGTCGAATGGCTGGCGGGCAAGGTGCAGGGCAGGGCGCGCAAGAACGCGCTCGCCCATGCGTCGGAAGGTACGGCGCACGTCGTCGTGGGCACGCATGCGCTCATGCAGGAAGGCGTCGCTTTCCAGCGGCTGGGTCTCGTGATCGTGGACGAGCAGCATCGCTTCGGGGTGCACCAGCGCCTCGCCCTGCGCGACAAGGGTGCCGAGGGCGATCTCATTCCGCACCAGCTCGTGCTCACCGCCACGCCCATTCCGCGCACGCTGGCGATGAGCGCCTACGCCGACCTCGACGTATCGTCCATCGACGAACTGCCGCCGGGCCGCACGCCGGTGCAGACGGTGGCGCTCTCGAACGAACGCCGCTACGACGTCATGGAGCGCATCCATGCCGCCTGTATGCAGGGTCGCCAAGTGTATTGGGTTTGCACCCTCATCGAGGAGTCGGAACAGCTCGACGCGCAGGCCGCCGAAGTGGCGCATGCGGAACTCACCGCGGCGCTGCCCGATCTTTCCGTGGGACTGATCCACGGGCGCATGAAGCCGAAGGAAAAGCAGGCGATCATGGACGCGTTCAAAGCCGGCGAACTTGCGGTCCTGGTCGCCACCACGGTGATCGAAGTCGGTGTGGACGTGCCCAATGCCAGCCTCATGGTGATCGAGAACAGCGAGCGGCTCGGTCTTGCCCAGCTGCACCAGTTGCGCGGACGCGTGGGCCGCGGTTCCGTCGCCTCCAACTGCGTGCTGCTGTACCAGACGCCGCTGTCCCGGCTGGCGAAGGAACGACTGCAGGTGATGCGGGAAACGAACGACGGCTTTCGCATCGCTGAGAAGGATCTGGAGTTGCGTGGCCCGGGTGAAGTCCTGGGCACGCGCCAGACGGGGCAATTGCAGTTCCGCATCGCCGACCTCGCACGCGATGCCCACCTGATGCCGGACGTGCAGCGCGTGGCCGAAGCGATGATGAAAGACCACCCGGACCGCTGCGAGCGCCTGATCGCCCGCTGGGTCGGCGACGCCGCCCGCTACGTGGACGCTTGAGGAAATCGCCGAGGCGTTTTCTGTGGGAGCCGCTTCAGCGGCGATGGGTGCTCGCAGTGAACTTTGCCCGCTGCCGCGGGATCGCCGGCACAGCCGGCTCCCACAAGGCTACGGAAGCCCCAGGTGTTTGCGGACTTCCGCGGCGATCGTCGCGGTTTCCCGTAGCGGCGGTTGGGCCTCCGGCGTGTCCGCGTCGACGTCGTGCAACAGCCCCGCGGCTCGCAACTCCGCGTGGAAACGCGCCAGCTTCTCGGGTAGGGGCCGGGTCGGCTTGGTGAGCACCGGGCGCCCCGTGGCGCAGGCCTCCGACAGCATGTTCACCGAGTCGGGCGTGACGACCAGGCGGTCGGCCCAGCCAAGGATGCCGGGATAGGGATTGGGGCCGTCGGCGCTTCCGGTCCAGACGACGCCGGGCACCCCGGCGAAGGCCTCACGGATGCGCGGCAGGATCGCCGCCGGCGTGCGCCGGGAAACGGCGACGAGCACCGAGCCGCCCTCCCTGGCATGCCGGGCCCGGACGGCGGCAAGGAAGGCCTCGCTTGCCTGGACGTCGAACGCCGAGCCATGCCGCGCGCCGCCGACCAGCACGCCGAGCCGCGGTTCCGGGAACAGGGCGAAGTGTGCGAACGCATCGCGCCCGTCGGCCAGCCAGGCATCGTCGATGGGATTCAGTGAGCCCAGGGGAGTGAGCACATTGTCGCCGCGCAGGCCGTCGTGCCGCGGCGCGACGACAAGGTCCCAGTGTTTCGGATCGATGCGCGGATCCAGGATCTGCACGGCGAGGCAGGCGCCGCCCGACCAGCGGCGAATGTGCCGCGTGGCCCATGCGGCCTGGCGCCCGCAACCGATGGCCAGCTTTGGCCAGGGCGGCAGCAGGGTCTCCTGGTCGCGCCCAAGGGCAAACCGCGCCCCCGGCAACGCCCGCGGCGCGAACCACGACCACGGCGGACGCAGGCCAACCACGATCTCCCGGATCGACGGCGTGAGGGCCTCCGCCAGCGCGAGCGCCTGGCGCCGGTTGCCCGCCGCACCGTCGGTCAGCACCCAACAGGAGTCGGGCGGCAACTCACCGATCGGACCGATTGTTGTCGATTTCGGCACAGTTCGTTCCCTGGTTGCCCGTCCACGAACCGCGTCGTGGCGCTTACACTGTTTCGATGCCGGTCCTCCGGCGCACCGTCACTGTACAAGGATATCCATGACTTCCCCCCTGAACGACGCCTCGCTCGACCAGCTGTTCCTCACCGCGCGCACCTACAACGCCTGGCTGCCGAAGGACGTGACCGACGAGCAGATCCGCCGGATCTACGACCTGGCGAAGTTCGGGCCCACCGCGGCCAACTCGTCGCCGATGCGCGTGGTGTTCGTGAAGTCGCAGGACGGCAAGAAGCGGCTCGAGCCCTACCTCTCGGAGGGCAACCGCGAGAAGACGATGCAGGCGCCTGTCACGGCCATCGTTGCCACGGACTTTGCCTTCTACGAGCACCTGCCGAAGCTGTTTCCGCATGCCGACGCGCGCAGCTGGTTCGCCGGCAACAACGCGCTGATCGAATCCACCGCCAACCGCAACGGTTCCCTGCAGGGCGCGTACCTGATCATGGCCGCGCGCTCGCTGGGTCTCGACTGCGGCCCGATGTCCGGTTTCGACCAGGCCGGCGTGGACGCGGAGTTCTTCGCGGGAACGCAGATCAAATCGAACTTCCTGGTGAACATCGGGTACGGTGACGCAGGCACCAACCTGTTCGCGCGTTCGCCGCGCCTGTCGTTCGACGAAGCCGCCCAGATCCTCTGACCCTTTCTTCCGCGGTGACCGCGAGGTCCCGCCACCACCCGCAACCACTCACTGCAGGAGATTCATCATGCGCGCCCTTCGCTACCTCGTCCTTGCCGGCCTTGTCGCCACCGCCGGTACCGCCGTTGCCGCGCCGGTCACCTATAAGCTCGATCCTGGCCACACGATGGTGCTGTTCAGCTGGAACCACTTCGGCTTCTCCAACCCCACGGCCAACCTGGGCCAGGTGGACGGCACGCTCGTGTACGACGAGAAGGACCCGTCCAAGGCCACCGTGGAAGCGACGCTTCCGCTGTCCGGGCTCGACTCGTTCGTGCCGAAGCTCGACGAGCACCTGAAGTCCGCGGACTTCCTCGATGCCGCCAAGTACCCGAATGTGACCTTCAAGAGCACCAAGGTGACCCCGGCGGGCAAGGGCAAGCTGAAGGTGGTGGGCGACCTCACCGTGCACGGCGTGACCAAACCGGTGACGCTCGACGTGACCCTGAACAAGATCGGTCCGCATCCGATGATGAAGGTGCAGACGGTCGGTTTCGACGCCACCACCACCCTCAAGCGTTCCGATTTCGGCGTTGGCGCGTACGTGCCCAACGTGTCGGACGAGATCAAGGTCCGCATCACCACCGAGGCCCACGACGCTTCGGCCGAAAAGAAGTAATCGTTCGCTACGGAACGACCCTGGAACCCGCGCCGGCGACGGCGCGGGTTTTCTTTTTTGCTACCATCGCTGCTCCCTGTTCGACCGCATCGCCCGGAGTTTCCCCATGCGCCCCAATCCCGCGGCCGCGCCGCTGATCCCGGCGAACGCCGAAAACCGCTACGAAGTCACTCGCGCCGACCTGCCGCTGTCCTGCCCGATGCCCGGCATGTACCTGTGGAACTCGCACCCGCGCGTGTACCTCCCCATCGAGGACGATGGCGGCACGTCCAAGTGTTCCTATTGCGGCGCCACCTACGTACTGAAAGACTGATCGGCCCCCCGGGGCATGTTTCCTGCATGCCTCGCGTACCTCCCTCTTACCGGACCCACCCATGGCCACCGTCTCCGAGCATCGGACGATGACCGTCGTGCAGCTGATCCCCGCCCTGAATTCGGGCGGCGCCGAGCGGTCGACCCTCGAAATCGGCCGGGCGCTGGTTCAGGCCGGCCATCGGTCGATCGTGGTCTCGGCGGGCGGGCCCATGGTGGCGCAGCTGGAAGCCGAGGGCAGCCGCCACATCGCGCTTCCCATCGGCAAGAAGTCCCTGGGCACGCTGTTCACGGTGGGGAAGCTGCGCAAGGTACTGCGCGAAGTGCAGCCGGACATCGTACACGCCCGGTCGAGGCTGCCGGCGTGGATCGGCTGGTGGGCCATGCGTGGCGTGAAACCGCGGCCGCACTTCGTCACCACCGTGCATGGCCTGAATACCCCGGGGCGCTACAGCGCCATCCTCATGCGCGGGGAACGGGTCATCGTGGTTTCCCAGACATTGCGCGACTACGTGCTGCGCCACTACCCCGACCAGGTCGACACCGCCCGCATCGAAGTCATTCCCCGCGGCATCGACACCGAAGCTTTCCCCTACGGTTATCGCCCGGACGACGCCTGGCAGCGTGCCTTCTTCGAGCAGTATCCACAGCTGGCCGGCGCGCCGCTCCTCACCCTTCCGGGCCGCGGCACGCGCCTGAAGGGCCATGCCGACGCCATCGAACTCATCGCCGACCTGGCCCAGCGCGACATCGACGCACGCCTGCTCCTGCTGGGCGCGGACGAGCCCGGCCGGGAAGCCTATATCGAGGAACTGCGCGCGCTGGTGCGCCAGCGCGGACTCGAAGGCAAGGTGGTGATTTCGCCGCAACGTGGCGACGTTCGCGACATCTACGCCATGTCGGCGCTCGTGTTGCAGCTGTCGACACGGCCCGAATCGTTCGGCCGCACCGTGGTCGAGGCGCTGGCGCTTTGCCGTCCGGTCATGGGCTATGCGCATGGCGGCGTGGGCGAACTGCTGGCCGAGCTCTACCCTGCGGGCCGGGTACCGCTCGGCGACCGCGAGAAACTGGTGGAGCGCGCGGCGGAACTCCTTCGGTTCGCCCCGCCCATCCCGCCCCCTCGCAGCTATCGGCTTGCCGACATGCAGTCGGCCACGCTGGCGCTCTACGACGAGGTGGTGAACGGCAAGCCCGCCGCGTGAGCGGGCGCGGCCTCGTCGCCACGATCCGGGCGGGCCTCGCCTCGCCGTTGTTGCCCGTCTGGCTGGTTCCCGCCCTGTTGCCGTTCGGCCGCAGCGCCGAGCTCGGTGTCTTCCTCGCGCTGGTGGGCTCCGTTCTGCTCCTCGTGCGCGAGCCGCGGGCCCTGCGTCATCACCCGGGCGCGACGCTCTATCTGTGGCTTTTCGCCGCCTATGCCGGGGCGGCCCTCGTCTCCGCGGTGGGTGCCGTCGCGCCGGGGAAGTCGTGGGGAACGGTGGCGGGCATCCTTCGCTTCGCGCCGCTCGGTGTGTACACCTGTTTCGCGATGCGCAGATCCGGCAAGGTTCGTGCGCTCTACGTTGCCACCGCGGCGGTGGTGGCCCTGTGGGTTGCCGACGCCTGGGTGCAGGCCCTGACAGGCTACGGCCTCGCCGGCGCGTCCGATCCGGAACGTCTCTCGGGTATTTTCGGGGCCACGAACCTGAAGCTGGGCCCTGCGCTGTCGGCGCTCGCGCCATTCCTCCTGTGGACTGCCCGCGAACGCTGGGGACGCCGGGGGCTCGTGCTGGCCTTCCTGATGGCGCTCGGCCCGGTGCTGTTGTCCGGCTCGCGGGCCTCCTGGCTCTGCTATGCACTGGTCGGCATCGCGTTCCTCTGGCGCGAAGCCGGCTCGCCCCGGCGCTTCGCGGTAGCCTGCCTCGGCGCCGGCCTCCTGGTCGCGGTGGCGGCCTTGCTGGCGTGGCAGGTGTCGCCCCGCTTCCGCGACCGGGTGGCGCATACCGTGCCGGCACTGTCGGGCACCACGACCGGCATCGACACCGCGCTGACGGGGCGGCTCGATATCTGGACCACCGCACTTCGCATGTATGCGGCGCATCCGGTCAATGGCGTGGGCGTCCGCGGTTTCCGGGTCGCGTATCCGTCGGTGGCGTCGCCTGGCGATCACTTCCTCACGATGGAGAAGTGCGGGGAAGGCGAGGGTGCCTGCCATGCGCATCAGGTCGTGCTGGAGGTTGCCACGGAAACCGGCACGATCGGCCTGCTCGCGTGGCTCGCCGCTGCCGTCTTCGCCATACGCACGTGGCGCCGGGCGGGGCGGGCCGCACGCGATCGCGCCTTCCCGGCAACGGTCGCGCTGGTGGCGATCCTGTTCCCAGTGAACACCCATATGGCCTTCTATTCGGCCTGGTGGGGGTTGCTGGCCGCCTGGCTGCTCTCCGTCTGGGCGGCGGCCCTCTTCGCGGATTTGCCCGACGACAGCGAGGCACACCGTGGAGCGTGAACCGCTGTCGGTGGTCGTCACCACCTTCGACAACGCCGACACGATCGGCACCTGCCTTGGCTCGGTCGCTTTCGCGGACGACGTGGTGGTTCTCGACTCCGGCTCGCGGGATGCCACGCGGGATATCGCGGCGCGCCTGGGCGCGCGCGTGGAAGTGCAGCCGTTCGCCGGCTACAGCGCACAGAAGCAGGCCGCGATCGATCTCGCCAGGCATCGTTGGGTGCTCCTGCTCGATTCCGACGAGGCGCTGACCCCGGCGGCGGCGGCACGCATTCGGGCCGTGCTGCAGGCACCACAGGCTGCCGGCTACGTGCTGCTCCGTCGGGAGTGGGTCTTCTGGCGCTGGCAGCCCGACCGCGCGCGCCTCAATCACTACGTGCGCCTGTTCGACCGGACCCGTGCCCGCATGAGCGGCCACGAGGTGCATGAGAGCGTGGTTGTCGATGGGCCGGTGCAGCGTCTGGACGCCGTGATCGATCATTACGGCGAGCGCGATATCGAGGGGCGGGTGGAGAAGGCCAACCGGTATTCGTCGCTGCAGGTGCGCGACCGCCACGGGCGGGCGCCACGATTCCTCCGCGCGCGCATGGTCGTTTACCCCACCGTGGCGTTCCTTCGCTATTACTTCTGGCGCGGCCACTGGCGCGGTGGATGGGCGGGATTCGTCGCCGCGCGTGTGCACGCGTTCTACGCGTTCCTGAAGTACGCCAAGCTGTACGAGTTGCGCCGTTCAGGCAGCGAGAGCAACCGGCCTCCGTTCGAAACCGAAAGCGGCCAGGATTGATTCGCACGCTTCGGCGCGCAACGCTTCGCGGCGACGGAACTCTGCCCGGCGCTTGCTTTCGACTTCCGACGCGCAACGCGTCGGCTCGCGCGGCGGGAGCTCGTAAAAGCCATGCTCGGCCGGCACGGCGCCGGCCTCCATCCAGAAGCTGTCGTAATCGGCCTTCACCTTGTTGGGGATGCCGGCGAAGACATGGGCGTCATTGCCTATGCCGAGCACGCGTTCGACCTCGAACGCCTCGGCGAGTGCGCGGACCATCGACAGCAGGAGATTTTTCGGCCGCAAGCCGTGGCACTGGCGGGTGAGTTCCCGCACGACGTCGCGTCCCGCATTGTTGGCGGCGCCCTGCAGGCAGCCGATGACGATCGTGCGGCCCTCGTCGACGAAGGCCACGGTCGTATAAGAGATCTGCAGGCCGTTTTCGTCGGTGAGCGAAAGGCTCATTTCGCCCTCGCGACTGCGCCGGAACGGTGCCTTCAGGATGAGCGAAAGATACCCGCCGTCGCGCAGGGCCACCTTGCCGAGCAACACCTGCCGTTCGCGATAAAGCGTGTGGAATAGCGGGCGCGGAAAGCGCGCCAGCGCGAAGGCATAGTGCTGACGCAGGGCATCGAGCCGCTGCTGTCGGCTCCACGACAGGCTGATGTAGCGGTGCTGGTAGCGCTCGGGCAACACGCGGTCGATGGATGCGATACCCGCCATGGGCGCGGATTCCAGAAAAGCCAGCCAGGCATCGTGCTGACGCCAGTTGGCGAGGCAGCGGCCGAAGTACGTGAACGCGGCGCCGATGCCGTGCGTGCGTGAGCTGTGCCAGCCGGCGCGACCGCTCAGCGATCGTGCGAAGCGAAAGATCGATTGCATGGGGAAGATCCGTTTCGTGTTGACGACGCACGTTCTACGCACGTCTTTTTTCCCGAGGCTTTCATGATGCCAGGCCGCCCGCCCATGGTTCTGTCGGCGTTAGGCTTCTCGAAAGGTAGGGGAAAGCGGCGCGCAACCTCGTGCACCGAAAGGCTTCGCCTGAACCATGTAGGAAGCGCGCTGGCGGTCGCCTCGCCGCGTTTCAGTAAACTTTCGGCTCGCCGGGAGGGCGCGTCTTGAAGCGCTTGTGCACCCAGAGGTACTGCTCCGGCGCCTCGCGCACCATCTGCTCGATCTGCGCGTTCACGCGTGCCGTGTCCAGGCTCGGGTCTTTGCTGGGGAAGTCTTCCATCGGCGCGCCCAGACGCATCGCGTAACCCGCGTCGCCGGGCAACCGGCGGTGATAAAAGGGAATGACCAGTGCTCCGGAAAGTCGGGCCAGGTGATGCGTGGCGGTGATCGTGGCGGCCTGCACGCCGAAAAAGGGCACGAACACGTTGTCTTTGCTGCGCATGTCCTGGTCGGGCGCGTACCAGAGCGTGCCGCCGGATTTCAGGTACCTCACCGTGCCCCGGATGTCGTCCTTTTCGAACATGGCGTCGGCGTAATGCAGGCGCGAGCGGAGCACCGCGAACTCGAACACGTCCGAATCCATGCGCCGGTACATGCCGGCGATCCGGATGCGTTGCGACACCAGCCGGGCGCAGAGTTCCAGGTGCGAAAAATGGCCGCCGACGAGCAGCACGCCGCGACCCGCCTTGCGGGCCGCCTCCAGATGCTCGAGGCCGTCGACGGTGACGGGCACACGGGCGATGGCGCGATCCGAGCCCATCCATCCCAGGGCGAATTCGGCCAGCATCATGCCCACGTCGCACAGGTTTGCCCGTACCAGCGCCTTCTGTGCCGTCGCGTCGAGTTCGGGAAAGCACAGCGCGATGTTCGTCGCCGCGATGCGGCGCCGTTCGGGGTTCAGGTGCAGGGCCAGCCGGCCGGCAAGGCGGCCCAGGCGCATCAGGAGCCGGAACGGCAGGTGCGCGATCAGCCAGATGAACGCGACGCCCAGCCACGCCGGCCAGTGGCGGGGCGCGAGCAGGGCGCGGGTGAGGTGGGGGCGGGGCATACCGGGCATGGCCGGCCATTGTAGCGAAAGGGGGCGGCTATACTGCCGGGCTACCGGCAAATCCAGGGATCCGCGTGCTCCTGCGCCTGCTCTACAACCTCGCCATGTACCTGTTCACGCCCTTGGTGATGCTCCGCCTCATGGCGAGAGGCATGCGCTATGGCGATTACCACGTGCGCTGGCGCGAGCGCTTTGGCCAGTTCCGCGAGCCGCGCCTTGCCGGCTGCCTGTGGGTGCACGCCGTGTCCGTGGGCGAGGTGAACGCGGCGGAGCCGTTGGTAAAGGCCCTGATGGAGGCCTATCCGCAGGCGCCGATGCTGGTGACCACGGTGACGCCCACCGGCTCCGAGCGCGTGCGCCAGCTGTTCGGCGACAGCGTGCACAGCGTCTATCTTCCCTATGACCTGCCATTCGCCGTGAAGCGCTTCCTGCGCAACACGCGTCCGCGTCTGGCCGTGATCGTGGAAACGGAAATCTGGCCGAACCTCTACTTCGCCTGCCGCCGGCACGGCATCCCGTTGCTGATCGCCAACGCGCGGCTTTCCGAGCGATCGCTGCGGGGCTATGCGCGCATGAGTTCGCTGGTGAAGCGCGCGCTGCGCTGCGTGAGCCACATCGCGGCGCAGTCGCGCACCGACGCTGCCCGCTATCGCCTGCTCGGCGCCGAACCCAGCCAGCTCACCGTCTGCGGCAATCTCAAGTTCGACATGCCTGTGCCCCAGGCAGCGCTGGAAGCCGGGAAGGCGATGCGCGAAGCGTGGGGTACGGGCCGCCCGGTCTGGATCGCCGCCAGTACGCACGAAGGGGAGGAGATGTGCGTGCTCGAGGCGCATCTCAGCGTGATGCGCCGCCTGCCCGATGCCTTGCTGCTCATCGCGCCGCGCCATCCGGAGCGATTCAAGGCGGTGGAAGCCTCGGTGCGGAGCCTCGGATTCAACGTGGCCACGCGTAGCGCCGACAAGGCGCCGGGCCATGCCACGCAGTGTTTCGTCATCGATTCCATGGGTGAACTGTTGCGCTTCTTCGCCTCGGCGGACGTGGCCTTCGTCGGCGGCAGCCTCGTGCCCATCGGCGGCCATAACGTGCTGGAGCCCGCGGCGCTTTGCAAACCCGTGCTGGTGGGGCCGCACACGTTCAACTTCGAAGAGATCACCCAGGCGCTACTCGACGAAGGCGGCGGCCAGCGGGTAAAGGACGAGAGCGAACTCGGCGAACAGGTCCTGTCCCTGCTGCGCGATCGGGAGCGCCGGGAAACGATGGGGCGCCGCGCCCGCCATGTATTCGACAGCGAGCGCGGCTCCGTCGGAAAGGTGATGGAACTCGTCGACCGGCTGTTGCAGGAGTAGGGCCGGGGCTCGGTATCGTGGATGAAAAAAGGGTCTTCGCGCATTGGGGGAGTGCGGCTTCGCTATTTGATGGTGTTGCTTTTCGCTTCGTAGGGTGGGCTCGCCTTCGGCCTCGCGCTCGGCGCTCGTACGTGGTCGGGAAGCCGGCAGCCGTCGCCCTCGCCGCGAAGACTTGCGTCGTTCCTTGCGAAAGGAGAGCCGCTGCGCGGCTCGGTGTCTTATGGCTGGCGCCGCGGCGGACCCGGGCGTCCGGGCGGGGGTCTTCGACTCGGCCTCCTGCCTCGGCGAAGACGGCGGGCCGTCCAGGCCCGCCCCCTGACGGGCCTTCTCCGCCCGGCCGCCCTCGACTCCAGACATCGCGGCGAGGGCGACGGCTACCGGCATCGGACGGTGCGGTGTGTGTGATGTGTAGTGCGTGGCGTTGCTTTGTCGGCCTGTGGTGACTGTCCGCGCTCAAGTCGCTGGGTGCCTGCCTTCGCAGGCACGGCGGTAGCTGGGAGGCGCGCTCCTACAATTCCCCCATCCGCACCAAAGACGATTCGCGATGTTTTCTGTGGGAGCCGGCTTCGCCGGCGATCCCGCGGCAGCGGGCACGCTTGCCGCAAGCACCCATCGCCGCTGAAGCGGCTCCCACACAAAGCGAAACGGCTCCCACAAGAGCACGACGCGACGGTATCGCAGCACCTAACCGTCGTGCCTGCGAAAGCAGGCACCCAGCGCCTCGGTCGGCAAGAGGCGAAAGCAAACCATCGGCTCGTGCTTCGCTCCCCCCACTCGCGCTTTGCTCTCCCAACACGAGCCTGCACCGTCCGCCGCGGCGCAGCCATAAGACACTAGCCGCGCAGCGGCTCTCCTTTCGCAAGGAACGACGTAAACCTTCGCGGCGAGGGGGACGGGTACTGGCTCTCAAGCCAAGGCACACGCGCCGATGCGACGCCGAACAGGCGAGCCCACCCTGCGAAGCGAACACCGTACGCCACGCATCCCGAAAATACGCGAAGAACCGATAAAAAAACGGACCGCGAGGGTCCGTTTTTTCTGCGCGTGTCGAACGGAAGCGTTACTGCAACAACGCGTTGACGGCTTCCAGGTCCTTCACGTCCACCGTGCCGGCCGACTGCTTGAGCAGCAGCTTGTCGAGGATGAACTGGTGACGGGCCTGCGAATAGTCGCTGAGGGCCTGGGTGAGGTTCTGCTGGGCCAGGAGCACGTCGACGATGGTGCGCGTGCCGACCTCGAAACCGGCCTGCGTCGCGTCGCGGGCGCTCTCGGAGGACTGGACGGCGGCCTTGGTGGCCTCCACCTTGCTGATGCCGGCCACGACCGAACGGTAGAAGTTCAGCGTGTCGCGGACGACCTGGCGGCGGGTGGCCTCCAGGGAGTCCTGCGCGGCGTCGCGCTGGTAGATCGACTGGCGAACGCGCGACTGCGTGGCGCCACCGGAGAAGATCGGCACGTTCAGCGTGAGGCCGACGGTGGTCGCGCCGCGACCGTTACCGCCACCGCTGAGCGTACCGGCGGTGGCCGCCGTACCGCTGTTCTGCGTCCACGCCGTGGACTTGCTGTAGCCGAGGGTGGCGTCGATGGTCGGCAGATGCCCCGCGCGCGCCGAGGAAATGCTGTGCTCGGCCGAATCGACGTTGTACTGCGAAGCGACGATCGTCGGGTTGTTCTTCACCGCTTCGGCGACCCATGCCTTCGGGTCGTTCGGCGACGGTGCGTCCATCGGCAGGTCTTCGCGCAGCTTCTTCAGGTTGTCGGCCGGCTTGCCGGTGATCTGGGTGAGCGCTTCGCGCGAGTCGGACAGGGTGTTCTCGGCGGTGATGACGTTGGCGACGGCCGTGTCGTGCTGCGCCTTGGCGTCCTGCACATCGGTGATGGCGGCCAGGCCGACGTCGAAACGCTGCTGGGCCTGCTCGAGCTGACGGGCCAGGGCCTGCTCGTTGGCCTTGGCGAAGGTCAGCGCGTCGTCGTTGGTCAGCACCTGGAAGTACGCCGTCGCCACGCGGGTGGCGAGCTGCTGCAGGGCGGCCTCGTAGGTGGCGTCCTGCGCCTGCGACGACGACTTCGCCGCCTTCAGGTCGGCATAGCGGCTGAGATCGAGCACGCTCTGGCTGATCGTGGCCCCGACGTTGCGTGTGCGGGTGTGGCCGGCGTCGCCGGTGAGCACCGGGTTGCCGTTACCGTCGACCACCGGGTTGCCGGCGGCATCGGTGACGATCGACCGCGACGGCCCGTTCGGATCGCTCTGGTTGAGGCTGAGCTGTGCGCTGATCTGGGGCAGCAGCAGGGCACGCGCCTGGACCACGCCCTCGCCCGTGGCCAGACGGGTGGAGTCGGCCTGCGACAGCACCGGGTCGTTGGCCCGGGCCTGGCGGTAGGCGTCGAGCAGGTCTTCCGCATGGCTCGCGAAAGGCATCGCAGCCAATGCCAGCGCGACAGTGAGCAGCTTCAAGCGCATGGTTTCGCCTTGTAAGTGAGGGATAGCGGGTGGATCAGAGCACGAACCGCTTCACCGGCGCGGCATGCGCCAGGTACGGAAGGTCCGTTTCGAACAGCGATTCCTCGCGATAGCGCCCGTCGCCCTCGTGGGTGAGCAGGACGGCCGTCTGCGCGGGGGAATCGCCGCGTACCACGAACATGCGTCCGCCGGGCTTCAGCCAGCGCACGAACTTCTCGGGAACGGCGTGCACGGCGCCCGTGACCACGACGGCATCGAAAACGCCCGCAGGCGTGTAGCCGTTGACGGCCTCGGCGGTTTCCAGCGACACGTTCGCCACGCCGGCGGCAGCGAGACGTGCGCGGGCGGCCTCGACGAAGTCGGCGTGCATGTCGATGCTGGTGACCTTGCCGGCGAGGCGGGCGAGGCATGCCGTCAGGTAACCGGAACCGGTGCCGATTTCCAGCACCTCGTCGACCTTATTGAGCGCCAAGGCCTGGAGCACGCGGCCTTCGATCACCGGCTTCATCATCACCTCGCCGTGCCCCAGGGGCAGGGTGAGGTCGGCGAACGCCACATTGCGGTGCTCGGGAGCGACGAAGTCTTCGCGGCGCACGCTCTTCAGGGTCTCGAGGACGTCGGCGTCGAGAACCTCCCAGGGACGCACCTGGTTCTCGACCATGTTCTGCCGGGCCTGCTCGAAATTCATCGCCATGGTTGTATTCCGTACGAAAGCTGCAAAAAAAGATTTTGAAGGATAAGCGCTTAGCGCCCGCTACCCAATAGCTAAAGGCTGCGGTGCCCGTGCTTCGGGACGAAGTGCCGGAAGTCACCGGACGGGACTGACGGAAGTCATGCCTCCCTCGCCGGACGCCCTCAGGTTCCTGAACGGCCCGGGCGGCAAACCCCCGATCCCATTGGGGTAACCACCGCTGCACCCCCATCTACCATTCTAAGGTAGCCGGAGCGGTCAGCAGCCTGCTGGAAATAACTGAACCGCCGCGTATAATAAAGTCATAATCTCTGTTTGTGAAGGTGCAGCCATGAACGCCAGCCCGAAACTCAAGACCCAGGGACCCGGGCGTCCGAAGGACATGGAAAAGCGAGCGGCCATCCTCGATGCCGCCAAGGCGCTCTTCACCCAGGGCGGCTTCGCCGGCACCAGCATGGATGCCGTCGCGGCCTCCGCGGGTGTGTCGAAGCTCACGGTGTACAGCCACTTCGGCGACAAGGACAACCTCTTTCGCGAGGTGATCCGCGCGCACGTGCAGGAGCGCCTGCCGGACGACCTGTTCGATTTCAGTCAGGGCACCGACATCCGGGCCACGCTCAGCAATATCGCCAGCCGTCATGCGGCCATGGAAACCAATACCGAGTCGGTGGGCACCTTCCGCGCCATCCTTTCCGACTGCCACAACGGCGGCAATCCGCGCTTCGGGCGACTGGTCTGGGAAGAAGGTCCGGTACGCATGCACAAGCTCATGCAGCGCCTGCTCGAAGGCGCGGCCGCGCGTGGTCAGCTCGACATCCCCGACGTGTCGCGCGCCACCACGCAGTTTCTTGCCCTGCTCAAGGGCGACCTGCTGATCCGCCGCCTGTTCGGCTGCGAAGACTGTGCGGTGCAGTTCGCCGAAGAGGTGAATGCCAACGCGCTGGCCGCGGTCGACATGTTCATGCGCGCCTATTCCCCGCGCAACGTCAGCGTCTGACCCATCCGCATCCGCTTCGTGCTTTAATCGGTGGCGAAGCGGGGGTGCCCAAGCGATGCGCGGGCTGAGAGAGTCCCTTCGAACCTGATCCGGTCCGTACCGGCGTAGGAAGCTTCGTCCATGATCGCCGTGCGCGTGCGCACGGCGTGTCGCGTGACGGCGCCGTCCGCTTCTCCCTTCCTCCGAGGAACGAGAAGCCGATGAATGCCATGCCCTCCGATCTGGCCCGCGCCGCGCGCGAGCTCTCCCAGTCCGTTACCGCCCCCATCTCCGGTTCGCGCAAAGTGTACGTTGCCGGCAGTCGCGCGGGCCTGCGTGTGCCGATGCGCGAGATAGCGCAATCCGCCACGCCCACGTTGTTCGGCGGCGAAGCCAATCCGTCGATCGTGGTGTATGACACGTCGGGGCCGTATACCGATCCTTCCCATGCCGTGGATCTCGCAGAGGGCTTACCCGCCTTGCGTGCCGCATGGATCGACGAGCGCGGCGACGTGGAACGGCTCGACGCCTTGTCGTCGAGCTTTGGAAGGGGCCGGGCGAACGACGCGCGGATGGACGCCATCCGCTTCGCGGGAACGCGGCTGCCGCTGCGTGCCCGCAGCGGCGCGAACGTTACCCAGATGCACTACGCGCGGCGTGGCATCGTCACGCCGGAGATGGAGTTCGTGGCCATTCGCGAAAATCAGCGGATCGACGCGCTGGCCGATGCCGTCCTCCGCGCGCAGCATCCCGGCGAAGCGTTCGGCGCCGCGCTGCCGGCGCGCATCACTCCGGAGTTCGTGCGCGACGAGGTCGCACGCGGCCGGGCCATCATTCCCGCCAACATCAATCACCCGGAAGCGGAGCCGATGGCCATCGGCCGCCGGTTCCTCACCAAGGTGAACGCCAACATCGGCAACAGCGCCGTAAGTTCCGGCATTGCGGAAGAGGTGGAAAAGCTCGTGTGGGCGATCCGCTGGGGTGCCGATACCGTCATGGATCTTTCCACCGGCAAGCACATCCACGAGACGCGGGAATGGATCGTGCGCAATTCCCCGGTGCCGATCGGCACGGTGCCGATCTATCAGGCGCTGGAAAAGGTGGGCGGCGTGGCCGAGGAACTTACCTGGGAGATCTTCCGCGACACGTTGGTGGAGCAGGCGGAGCAGGGGGTGGACTATTTCACGATCCACGCCGGCGTGCTCCTTCGCTTCGTGCCGCTCACGGCGAAGCGCGTGACGGGCATCGTGTCGCGCGGCGGTTCCATCATGGCGAAGTGGTGCCTTGCGCACCATCGCGAGAATTTCCTCTACACGCACTTCGAGGACATCTGCGAGATCATGAAGGCCTACGACGTGTCCTTCAGCCTGGGCGACGGCCTGCGGCCCGGATGCGTGGCCGATGCGAACGATGCGGCCCAGTTCGGCGAACTCGACACCTTGGGCGAGCTGACGAAGGTGGCGTGGAAGCACGATGTGCAATGCATGATCGAGGGGCCCGGCCACGTGCCGATGCATCTCATCAAGGAAAACATGGAGCGGCAGCTGGAAAAGTGCCATGAAGCGCCGTTCTATACGTTGGGCCCGCTCACGACCGACATCGCCCCGGGTTACGACCACATCACCAGCGCCATCGGCGCGGCCATGATCGGCTGGTTCGGCACGGCCATGCTCTGCTACGTGACGCCCAAGGAGCACCTTGGCCTGCCCAACCGCCAGGATGTGCGCGATGGCATCGTCGCTTACAAGATCGCCGCGCATGCGGCCGATCTGGCGAAGGGCCACCCCGGCGCGCAGGTACGGGACAACGCCCTGTCGAAGGCCCGTTTCGAGTTCCGCTGGGACGACCAGTTCAACCTCGGCCTCGACCCCGACAAGGCCCGCGAACTCCATGACGAGACGATGCCGAAGGAGGCACACAAGTCGGCGCACTTCTGCTCCATGTGCGGACCCAAGTTCTGCTCCATGAAGATCACGCAGGAAGTGCGGGACTTCGCCGATGGGATGGAAGGCAAGGCGCTGGAATTCCGCCAGCAGGGAGGCGAGGTGTACCGGAAGGCGTGAGAAGCCGCCTCTTCACCAGGATTTTCCGTATCGCGTCCTAACGTTTGGCATCCCCCAGTCCCTTCAAAGGAGACCAGGCATGTCCCAGCCGAAGCCCTTCATCAGCGATATTGAGAACATCCGCAAGCGCGCACGCGAGCACATCGACAACGGCGCGGTCACCTCCGGGTACCGCGCCGACCGCGAGACGGTGATCAAGCTCCTCAACGAGGCCCTCGCCACGGAGCTCGTCTGCGTGCTGCGCTACAAGTACCACTACTACATGGCGCCGGGCATCCATTCGCAGAGCGTGAAGGCGGAGTTCCTCGAGCACGCCACGGAAGAGCAGGAGCACGCCGACCGCATCGCCGAGCGCATCACCCAGCTCGACGGTACGCCGAACTTCAACCCGGACGGCCTGCTCTCGCGCAGCCATGCCGATTATGTGGAAGGCACCACCCTGGTGGACATGATCAAGGAAGACCTGGTCGCCGAGCGCATCGCGATCGACAGCTACCGCGCCATTGTGCAGTACATCGGCGACGACGACCCGACGACCCGGCGCATCATGGAGGACATCCTGGCGCAGGAAGAGGAACACGCCGAGGACATGGCCACGCTGCTCGAGAACCTCGGCGCGAAGGGCGAGCCCACGGCACCCCCGCTTCGCTGAGCTAAGCTAGGCGCTCACGTTCGCGACAAGAAGGAAGTCCCCATGAATGCGACCGCCCCATCCGCGCCGCCGCGACGCCGGCGCAGCTTCCCCGGCCTGGCGATCCTCGTGCCGATCGCCGTGCTGGTCCTGCTCGTGCTGGCACTCATGTGGTGGTGGGACAAGGAGCCGGAGCAGTTCGACCCGGTCGCGGTCACCACCGCGCACATGAAGGACATCGGCCGGCCCATGAGCACCGGCGCAGTCACCACGTATACGCTGATCCGTTCCGTCGATACTCTGATGGACAAGCGTGGCGGTTACCTCAGCAACGACCGACTGCCTCCAGGTGTGTTCATGGACAACATGCCGAACTGGGAATTCGGGTCGCTGACTGCGTCCCGCGATCTGGCCCGCGCCCTGCGCAACGATTTCAGCCGCTCGCAGACGCAGTCCACCGAAGACAAGGACCTGGCCGAAGCAGACCCTCTGCTCAACAGTCCGAACGATCGCTGGCTGCTGCCGAGTTCCGAATCGCAGTACGGCAAGGCCGTGAACGATCTCGAGAACTACCTCGGCAGGCTGAGTGACGCGGCCGATGCCAATGCCCATTTCTATGCGAGGGCGGACAATCTTGCCGATTACCTGCAGACGGTGTCGGCGCGTCTGGGTTCCCTGTCGCAGCGGCTCTCGGCCAGCGTGGGCCAGTTGAAGGTGGACGCGGCGCCGGATGCCTCCGTGGGCGCCAACGCCGGCCCGGCGAAGGCGATCTACGTGAAGACGCCCTGGTCCAAGATCGACGACAACTTCTACGAGGCTCGCGGGTATACCTGGACGTTGCTCGAGCAGCTCAAGGCGATCCGCCACGACTTCGCGCCCATCCTTCGCAGCAAGAATGCCGACGCGAGCCTGCAGCAGGTGATCCGCGAACTCGAGGAGTCGCAGAAGTCGCTGGGCAGCCCGGTGGTGCTGAATGGTTCGCCGTTCGGTTTCTTCGCCAACCATTCGCTGGTGATGGCGAACTACGTGTCGCGCGCGAACGCGGCGATCATCGATCTGCGGGCCCTGCTGGGCCGCGGTTGAAGCTTTTGTGGGAGCCGCTTCAGCGGCGGTGGACGCTCGCGGCAAGCGTGCCCGCTATCGCCTCGCGGCAAGCGTGCCCGCTATCGCGGATCGCCGCTGAAGCGGCTCCCACACAAAGCAGCCAGCCTTACTTATCGGTCTTGTAACGACCGATGCCGGCCTGGATCTCGGCCTTCGCCTCATCGGCGCCGACCCAGCCCTCGACCTTCACCCACTTGCCCTTCTCGAGATCCTTGTAGTGCTCGAAGAAGTGGCCGATGCGCTCCAGCCAGTGGCCGGACACCTGCTTGATGTCGCGGATGTGGGCGTAGCCGGCGAACACCTTTTCCACCGGCACGACGACCAGCTTCTCGTCGGCGCCCGCTTCGTCGGTCATCTTGAGCATGCCCACCGGGTGGCAGCGGATGACGGAGCCGGGCACCAGCGACAGGGGCAGGATCACCAGGGCGTCGAGCGGGTCGCCGTCGCCGCCGAGCGTGCCCGGCACGTAGCCGTAGTTGCACGGATAGCGCATCGGGGTGGAGAGGATGCGGTCGACGAAGATCGCACCGCTTTCCTTCTCGACTTCGTACTTGACCGGCTCGGCATCCTTCGGGATTTCGATGATGACGTTGATTTCGTCCGGCACGTTGCGGCCGGCGGAAACGAGGTGCAGTCCCATGGGGGGTCCTTGGTGGGGTTTGGCAGCCCCCAAGGATACCGGGGGACCCCCCAGTAAGTCAGCCGCCAAGGCGGCTTGGAAAGCGTGAACCGTCAGTAAAGCCGGGCGACCCGGCCATCGGGCTCTTACTGACGGTTTCCAGCGGCTGCAGGCCGCGACTTACAGGCGCGGGGCGCCGACTCACTGGCGCCAGGCGGCGCTATGCGCCGACTCACGCCGCTACTTCAGATGCTCCCAAAGGTAGGTATACGCCAGGGCGTTCATGAACGCCGACTGCTTGTTGTCCGCCGCCGCCCCGTGGCCGCCCTCGATGTTCTCGTAGAAGCTGGCGTCGAAACCCATGGCCTGCATGCGGGCCGCCATCTTGCGGGCATGGACCGGGCCGACGCGGTCGTCGCGGGTCGAGGTGGTGAAGAGCACGGGCGGGTACTGGGTGCCCTTGTGGAGGTTGTGATACGGCGAGAAGGTCTGGATGTACTTCCATTCTTCCGGTTTGTCCGGATCGCCGTATTCGGCCATCCAGGACGCACCGGCGGACATGTGCGGATAGCGTTTCATGTCCAGGAGGGCCACCTGACTCACCACGGCGCCGTAAAGCTGCGGGTACTTCGTCAGCATGTTGCCGGCGAGGAGGCCGCCGTTGCTGCCGCCCATCATGCCCATGTGCTTCGGGCTCGTGATCTTGCGGTCGATCAGGTCCTGCGACACGGCCGCGAAGTCCTCGTAGGCTCGCGGACGGTTGGCCTTCAGCGCCGCCTGGTGCCAGGCCGGGCCGTATTCGCCGCCGCCGCGGATATTGGCCACCACGTAGACGCCGCCTTTTTCCAGCCAGGCGCGCCCGACGCCGGCCGAGTACATCGGCTGGAGCGGGATCTCGAAACCGCCGTAACCGTAGACGAGCGTGGGGTTCGTGCCGTCCGCCTTCATTGTCTTTGGCGCGATCTCGAAATAGGGCACCTTCGTGCCGTCCTTCGAGGTGGCGAAATGCTGGCTTACCGCGAACTTCGATGCGTCGAAGAACGAAGGGCTGTGCTTCAACGCCTCACGGTCGCCCTGGCCCAGTACGCCGTAGTACAGCGTGGTGGGCTGCAGGTAGCCGGTAACGGTGAGGAAATAGGCGTCGCTGTCGTCGGCATCCACGCCCACGGCCTGCATGGTGCTGAGTGCGGGCGCGCCGGTCAGCACCTCGCTCTTCCAGTCGCCCTTGGCCGCCGGCGTGAGGATGCGTACCTCGCTCACGACGTCGTGCATCAGGTTGAGGATCAGATGGTGCCGGGTCCACGAGTGGCCGGCCAGCGAGGTATGCGCGTCCGGCGTGAACAGTACCGTGATGTCGCGCTTGCCCGCCATGAAGTCGTCGAAGTTGGCGGCCAGCAGGGAACCGGACGGATAGGTCTTGCCACCCACCGTCCACGCGGTGCGGGGTTCGATCAGCAGCCATTCGCGTTCGACGTCAGTCTCGGCATCGGTGGGCACGTCGATCCTGGTGAGCTTGCCGTCCTTGCCGCGAAGGAAGGTCTCGGTGCTGTAGAACTCCAGCGCGCGCGAGACGAAGTCGCGCTCGTAACCCGGCGTCCTGTCGCGGAACGCCCAGATCGACATGTCGGTCTTCTTGCCTTCGTACACCGTCTTCGCGGAAGAGAGGGGCGTACCTCGCTTCCACTCCTTCACGATGCGCGCGTAGCTCGAGTCGGTCATCGAGCCCGGACCGAAGTCGGTGGCCACGTAGAGATGGTCGTCGTCGATCCAGGAGACGAGGGTCTTCGCCTCGGGCAGGGTGAAGCCGTCTTTGACGAAGGTCTTGTTCGACAGGTCGAATTCACGCACCACGTCGGCGTCGGCACCGCCGCGCGACAGCGAGACGAGGCAGCGGCGATAGTCGGGCTTGAGACATTGCGCGCCGTGCCACACCCAGTTTTCCTTTTCGGACGCGGCGAGGGCGTCGAGGTCGATCACCGTTTCCCAGGCGGGCTTGTCCTTGCGGTACTCGGCCAGCGTCGTACGCCGCCAGAGGCCCTTGGGGTGCTCCTTGTCGCGCCAGAAATTGTAGAAGTGGTCGCCGATCTTGCTGACCACGGGAATCTTCGCGTCGGAATCGAGCACCTCGAGGATGCGCGCGTCCAGCGTCTTGAAGTCCTGGCTTTCGGCGTACCTGGATACCGTCTGGGCGTTTTCCTTTTTCACCCAGTCGAGGGGCTTGGCCCCGTCGATGTCCTCGAGCCAGAGGTTTTCGTCGTTCGTATTCGCCGGAGCGGCGGGCGGGGTCTTCGGGGTGTCGTATGCCTGGGTCATGCCAGAGAAGGTAAGGGCGAAGGCCAGCGCAATCCAGCGTCGATGCATCGGGTTTTGGTTCCTGTGGGGATGAGGTGTCACGGTGAGAGGCCGCCGGGTCGGCGTAGGAGCGCGCCCTGCGCGCGACAGTTTTTTGCTTCAGTCTGGAAGCTGGCGTGCCAGCTCTCCGGCACGGCCTCAAAACATGTCGCGCGCAGGGCGCGCTCCTACAGTGGGTCAGAGCAGCGGGATCAGCAACAGCGCCACGATGTTGATGATCTTGATCAGCGGATTCACCGCCGGGCCGGCGGTGTCCTTGTACGGGTCGCCGACGGTGTCGCCGGTCACGGCCGCCTTGTGCGCATCGGATCCCTTGCCCCCGAAGTGGCCGTCCTCGATGTACTTCTTGGCGTTGTCCCACGCACCGCCGCCGGTGGTCATGGAGATGGCCACGAACAGGCCGGTGACGATGGTGCCGATCAGCACGCCGCCGAGGGCCTGCGCACCGGCCTGGGGGCCGCCGAGCCATTTGAAGCCGAAGATGACCACGACCGGCACCAGGACGGGCAGCAGCGAGGGCACCAGCATTTCGCGGATGGCGGAACGGGTGAGCATGTCCACCGCGCGCGAATAGTCGGGCTTGGTGGTGCCCTGCATGATGCCCGCGATTTCCCGGAACTGGCGCCGCACTTCCTCCACCACCGCACCGGCGGCGCGGCCCACGGCTTCCATGGCCATGGCGGCGAAGAGGTACGGAATCAGGCCGCCGATGAGCAGGCCGATGATCACGTAGTGGTTCGACAGGTCGAAGGTCACCGGCGTGCCGCCGAAATGGAGGCCCAGGTTATGGGTGTAATCGGCGAACAGCACCAGCGCGGCCAGTCCCGCCGAGCCGATGGCATACCCCTTGGTCACGGCCTTGGTGGTGTTGCCCACCGCGTCGAGTGGATCGGTGACGCCGCGCACCTCGGCCGGCAACTCGGCCATCTCCGCGATGCCGCCCGCGTTGTCGGTGATGGGGCCGTAAGCGTCGAGCGCTACCACCATGCCCGTCATGCTGAGCATGGCCGTGGCCGCGATGGCGATGCCGTAGAGGCCCGCGAGGGCGAACGCGCCCCAGATGGCCGCGCATACGGCCAGCACCGGCAGGGCGGTGGACTTCATCGAGACGCCGAGGCCGGCGATGATGTTGGTCGCATGGCCGGTGGTGGACGACTGCGCCACATGGCGCACCGGGCGGTACTCGGTGGCCGTGTAGTACTCAGTGATCACCACCATGGCGCCGGTGAGTACCAGTCCGATGAGGGCGCAGCCATAGATGCGGCCGACCCCGAAACCCGAATCCGCCATCAGCGCCTGGGTGATCGGCCAGAATGCGATGGCGGCCAGCACGGCGGATACCGCCACGCCCGCATACAGCGCGTTCATGATCTTGCCGCCGCGGGTCTTCACGAAGAAGGTGCCGATGACCGAGGCCACGATGGATGCGCCGCCGAGCACCAGGGGATAGAGAACCCCGTTTGGCCCGACCACGGTGGCCATCACACCGCCCAGCAGCATCGTGGCGATGAGGGTCACGGCATAGGTTTCGAACAGGTCGGCGGCCATGCCGGCGCAGTCACCGACGTTGTCGCCCACGTTGTCCGCGATCACCGCCGGGTTGCGCGGGTCGTCTTCCGGAATGCCCGCTTCCACCTTGCCGACCAGGTCGGCCCCCACGTCGGCGCCCTTGGTGAAGATGCCGCCGCCCAGGCGGGCGAAGATGCTGATGAGCGACGAGCCGAACGCCAGGCCCACCAGGGCGTGCAGTACATGCCCCTGTTCGTAGCCCATGTGAGTCAGCACGCCGTAGTAGCCGGCGACGCCGAGCAGGCCGAGGCCCACCACGAGCATGCCGGTGATGGCGCCGCCCCTGAAGGCCACGGCGAGGGCAGAAGAAAGGCCGCTCCTGGCGGCCTCCGCGGTACGAACGTTGGCACGAACCGAAACGTTCATGCCGATGTAGCCGGCGGCTCCCGATAACAGCGCCCCCAGCGCGAAGCCGATGGCGGTGCCCCAGTCGAGGAAGATGCCGATGAGCAGGAAAAGTACGATGCCGACCACGCCGATCGTGGCGTACTGGCGGTTGAGGTAAGCGCGGGCGCCTTCCTGGATGGCGGCGGCAATTTCCTGCATGCGTTCATTGCCCGGCGATCTCGCCAGAACCCAGCTGACCGAAAACGCGCCGTACAGAATCGCGACGACCGCACATGCCAGCGCGATCCATAAACCGTACTGTTGCAGCATCGAAGCCTCCCCGGATTGTGGGAGCCCAACATGGGGCCCGGTCCGAGTATAGGCAGGGGAGGCGCGGATTGGCGTTGTGCGCTGCGCAAGTCCTTGCGCGAATTCGGTAGTCGGTAGATTTCGCTACCGACTACCGTGGCACGTGTCTTCAGCGAGTGGCGATATCGAGGATCACGCCGGTGGCGATGGCGACAAGGAGGAAGTCGCTGTTGTCACGGACCCAGTGGTAGCCGCGCGGCGGCGGGCGCAGGCGGTAGCTGCCGTAGTCGTAGACGACCACCGGGCGGCCGTAATAACGGTGACCGCGTTCCCAACGGCCCCAACGCTGGTAGTAACGCGGCGGCGGGCCGTAGTGGGGCGGCGGCCGATGGTAGTAGCCGTGCCCGTAATGAGGCGGCGGGGGAGGCGGGCGATGCCCATGCCAGCCGTTGTCGTGGCGCCAGCGGCCATTGTCGTGGCGGTAGTCGTGATCGTACCGGCCGCGGTCGTGACCGTGGTGGTCGTCCGCGAAAGCTGCCGTGGTGGCAGCCAGCGCGATGGCGGCAAACGCGGTACGCAGCATCGTTTTCATGTCCAGTCTCCCAATGCGATCGCAGTGCCGCAGCTCGTGCGGCCGATCGGCAGTTCGGATGCTAGGAAGGCAAGGCTGAACGTGAAGTCCTACGAAACGAAAGCTCCACGAAAGCGTTCATTGTCGCGACAGCTACTGAACCGAGCGGTTCAGGAAATCGAGCCCGGCCGGAACTCCAGGGTCAGTTCGGAAGGGCGTTCCGGCAGGCTCAGGCGTGTCTGCCGCTCCGGCGAGCGAGCCAGGATGCGCCCTTCGCGCACCACCAGCAGGCGGGCCGCCCGCAGCCGGATCGCCTCGTGCACGTCGCCCGCCTGCAACAGCACGAAGTCCGCGCGATGCCCCGGCGCGATGCCGTAGCCCTCCAACCCGAGGACGCGTGCGGCGTGGGTCGTGACGGCTTCGAAGCAACGGGCGACGCCGCTAGTGGAGGTCATCTGGGCCACGTGCAAACCCATGTGCGCGACATCGAGCATGTCGCCGCTGCCCATGCCGTACCACGGGTCCATGACGCAATCGTGCCCGAAGGCCACGTTCACGCCGGCGTCCATGAGTTCCGGTACGCGGGTCATGCCCCGTCGCTTCGGGTACGTGTCGTGCCGCCCCTGCAAGGTGATGTTGATGAGCGGATTGGCGATGGCGTGTACCCCGGCTTCCGCGATGAGGGGGAGCAGCTTGGACACGTAGTAATTGTCCATCGAGTGCATCGAGGTGAGATGCGAGCCGGCTACGCGGTCCTGCAGTCCCGTGCGCACCGTTTCGGCGGCCAGGGTCTCGATGTGCCGCGACAGCGGATCGTCGGACTCGTCGCAATGCATGTCCACGCGCAGTCCGCGTTCGGCAGCCAGTTCGCAGAGCCAGCGGATCGACGACGCGCCGTCGGCCATGCTGCGTTCGAAGTGCGGAATGCCGCCGACCACGTCGACGCCCATGTCCAGGGCGCGTACGAGGTTTTCGCGTGCGCGGGCCGAGCGAAGCAGGCCATCCTGGGGGAACGCCACCAGTTCCAGGTGGAGGTAGGGCGCCACGCGGCGCTTCACTTCGAGCAGTGCCTCCGTGGCGAGCAGGCGGTCGTCGCATACGTCCACATGGCTGCGGATCGCGAGCAGTCCCTGCGCCACGGCCATGTCGCAGTACGCCATGGCGCGGTCAACCAGCGCCTGCTGGGTGAGGTGGGGTTTCAGTTCGCCCCATAGCGCGATGCCTTCCAGCAGCGTGCCGGACGCGTTCAGCCGAGGCAGGCCGAGCGACAAGGTGGCGTCCATGTGGAAGTGCGCGTCGACGAACGGCGGGCTGACGAGACGGCCCGCCGCGTCGATCTCTTCCACGCCCTTCGCCGGAAGCGCGGGCTGGATCGCGGCGAACTTCCCGCCGTCGATGCCGATATCCACGTCGGAACGGCCATCGGGAAGCGTGGCGTGACGAATGACGAGGTCCATGAGGCGGTTCCAGGGGCAAGGTCCTCATGATACCGGGGACGCCGCAGGCGCAGACCCCCGGGAGGAGTCTTCACGCGCCACGAGGCCTCTTTTGGCACCATGGCCGTCCCCATGAACGTGACAGAGAAACTCGCCATCCTCGCCGACGCCGCGAAGTACGACGCATCGTGCTCGTCGAGCGGCGGAAAGGGCCGGAACTCGCTGAAGAGCGGCGGCATCGGCTCGACGGAAGGCATGGGCATCTGTCACGCCTATGCACCCGATGGACGCTGCATCTCGCTCCTGAAGATCCTGTTGACGAACTTCTGCGTATACGACTGCGTGTACTGCGTGAACCGGCGCAGCAGTAACGTGCCGCGGGCGCGCTTCACGGTCGAGGAGGTGGTGGAGCTCACGCTGGCGTTCTACCGCCGCAATTACATCGAAGGACTGTTCCTCTCCTCCGGCATCATCCAGTCGCCCGATTACACGATGGAGCAGCTGGTGCGTGTCGCGCGCACGCTCCGTACCGAGCACAGGTTCGCGGGCTACATCCACCTGAAGACCATTCCCGATGCGGCACCGGAACTGATCGACGCCGCGGGCAGGTGGGCCGACCGCCTCAGCATCAATGTGGAGATGCCCACGGAAGGCGGCCTCAAGTCGCTGGCGCCCGAAAAGGACCTGGGCGACATCCGCAGCGCGATGGGCCGGCTGCGCCTGTCCATCGACGAGGCGAAGGCGGAGAAGAAGGCACCCCGATTTGCGCCGGCCGGCCAGAGTACGCAGATGATCGTGGGCGCCGATGCCGCCAGCGATCGCGACGTGCTGACCGCCAGCACCAACCTCTACACCAACTATCACCTTCGCCGTGTCTATTACTCGGCCTTCAGTCCGATTCCGGACGCCTCGAAGATACTGCCGCTCAAGCCGCCGCCGCTGGTGCGCGAACATCGCCTTTATCAGGCTGACTGGCTCATGCGTTTCTACGGCTTCGCCGCCGACGAGATCGCGCCGCCGGGCGACGACGGCATGCTCTCGCTGGACATGGACCCGAAACTGGCCTGGGCGCTGCGCCATCGCGAACGGTTTCCCGTGGACGTGAACCGCGCCTCGCGCGAGATGCTCCTGCGCGTGCCGGGCCTCGGCGTGAAGACAGTGGACAAGCTGATCGCGATGCGGGCGCATCGGCGCGTCCGTTACGACGATCTGGTACGTCTGAGGGTGCCGGTGAAGAAAGTGGCGCCGTTCGTGGAGACGGTGGATCACCGTCCTCGCGGCGACCGCGACACGCCGCTGCTGCGTGGCGACCTGCGCGAGCCCGCGCAGCCCGATCTCTTCGGCTGACAATGCTGGCGGTGACGTTGGACGACCCGTCGGACCTCGACGCATGGCGGGCGAAAGCCCGGTCCCTGCTGCTGGCGGGGGTCGATCCGGCCGACGTCGAATGGCGAACCGGTGCCGGCGGCGGGCTCTTCGGCAGCGACGATGTCATACCGCCTGCGCGCCGGACGACCGTCCCTGCCGTGCCGCGCGCGTTTCTCGGGCTGGCCGGCACGGTGCTCGCGCATCGCGATCCGCGTCGCCATGCCACGCTTTACCGGATGCTGTGGCGCATTGCGCACGGCGAAAGGGAATTGCTGCGCATCGCCACCGACGAGGACGTGGCATGGGCACACGCCTGCGCACGCCAGGTGAGCCGCGACATGCACAAGATGAAGGCCTTCGTGCGCTTTCGCGAAGTGCGGCTTGGCGAGGACACAGTGTATGTCGCGTGGTTCGAACCCGAGCACGACATCGTGCCCGCCGTGGCGCCGTTCTTCGTGCGCCGGTTCACCGGCATGCACTGGTCGTTGCTGACGCCATCACGCAGCGCGCACTGGGATGGCGCCACGCTCGCGATCGGGCCGGGCGCCGACCGCGCGGATGCGCCGACGGAAGATGCGCTCGAGGATCTGTGGCGTACCTATTACGCCAGCATCTTCAATCCGGCCCGCCTGAAAGTGGACGCGATGCGTCGCGAGATGCCGGTGAAGTACTGGAAGAACCTGCCGGAGGCGCGGCTCATCCCCGAACTGGTTCGCGATGCGCTGCCGAGGATGCAGGCGATGGTCGAGAGACAACCGACGGTGCCGAGGAAGAAGGTAACGCCCCTGCAGAAGGCGGCGGTGGACGCGCCCGAAGGCAGCATCGCCGCGTTGCGCAGGCAGGCTCGCGATTGCCGCGCGTGCGACCTGTGGAAGCCCGCGACGCAGACCGTGTTCGGGGCCGGACCGTCCGATGCGCGCATCGTGGTGATCGGCGAGCAGCCGGGCGACCAGGAAGACCTCGCCGGCAAGCCGTTCGTTGGCCCGGCGGGCAAGTTGTTCGACCGGGCGCTGGACGAGGCGGGCATCGATCGGTCGGCGCTTTACGTCACCAACGCAGTGAAGCACTTCAAGTTCGAGCCGCGCGGGAAGGTGCGCCTGCACAAGCGCGCAAACGCCGAGGAGCAGGCCGCATGCCGGCCCTGGCTCGCCGCCGAGATCGAACGAATTCGCCCCCACGGCATCGTGTGCATGGGGGCCATGGCCGCACAGGGCGTGTTCGGTTCGTCGTTCCGCCTCATGGCCCAGCGTGGGCAGTGGCTCGACCTGCCGGATGGCCGGAAGGCGATGGCGACGGTGCATCCCTCGTACCTGTTGCGCCTTCCCGACCACGACGCGCGCGAAGCCGGCTTCGCCGACTTCGTGCGCGATCTGAAGCTGATGCGCGAAGTGTTGGGGTGAACCTGTGGGAGCCGGCTCTGCCGGCGATCCCGCGGCAGCGGGCAAGCTTGCCGCGAGCATCCATCGCCGCTGAAGCGGCTCCCACACAAAGCCGTATCACCCCACCGCAAACTTCTTCAACTTCCTCGGCACCGGTGCGTTTTTCAACGAGACGTACACCGGCAGGCCGTCAGGGCCATAGGGCGGCGGGGCTTCGCCCTGTATCAGCGGCGCGAGGTAACGGCGTGCCGCCGCCGTGATGCCGAAGCCGTCCTTCGAGATGAAGTTCTTTGGCATCTTCTTTTCGTGGTTGGCGATCTTGTCGAGCGGGGCGGCCTCGATCTTCCACTTGTACGGTTCGTCGGAGGTGCGAACGATCACCGGCATCACCGCGTTCAAACCCTCGGCCGCGTATTCGACCGCCTTCTTGCCTACCGCGTAGGCCTGGTCGAGGTCGGTCTTGGAGGCGACGTGGCGCGCCGAGCGCTGCAGGTAGTCGGGCAGCGCCCAGTGATACTTGTACCCGAGCTTCTCGCGCACCAGCGCGGCAAGCACCGGCGCGGCGCCGCCGAGTTGCGCATGGCCGAAGGCGTCGCGCGCACCGGATTCGGCGAGGAACCTGCCTTCGCTGTCCTTCACGCCTTCCGACACGACGACCGTGCAGTAACCGACCTTCTCCACGGTGGCCTTGACCTTGGCGAGGAACGCCTCGGGATCGAACACGTTTTCGGGGAACAGGATCACGTGAGGGGGATCGCCCGCGCCGGCACCCGCCAGTCCCGCCGCCGCGGCAATCCAGCCGGCATGGCGGCCCATCACCTCGATGATGAAGACCTTGGTTGAGGTGTCCATCATGGACGCCACGTCGAGGCTGGCCTCGCGCACGGCAATGGCGGTGTATTTCGCCACCGAGCCGAAGCCTGGGCAGGTGTCCGTGACCACGAGGTCGTTGTCGATGGTCTTGGGCACGCCGATGCAGTTCACCTCGTAACCCAGGGCCTGGCCGATCTTGGAAACCTTGTTGGCCGTGTCGGCCGAGTCGTTCCCACCGTTGTAGAGGAAGGTGCGGATGTCGTGGGCCTTGAACACCTCGATCAGCCGCTCGTACTCCGCACGGTTCTCTTCCAGGGACTTCAGCTTGTAGCGGCAGGAGCCAAACGCCCCGCCGGGCGTGTGCTTCAGCGCGGCGATGTTGGCCTTCGCCTCCTTGGTCGTGTCGATCAGCTCCTCGCGCAGCGCGCCGAGGATGCCGTTGCGGGCGGCATAGACCGGGATGCCCTTGTCGCGGGCGGTCTCGATCACGCCCGCGGCGGTCGCGTTGATCACGGCGGAAACGCCACCCGACTGGGCGTAGAGAATTTTTCCGGCGGCCATGCTTCGGGTCCTTCTGGTGGTCGAAAGCCCCAGCGTAGCGCGCCGCGCGTCGCCGCGCCTTGAAGGCGCCTGCGGGACGGGGGCGGTACAGCGCCAGGGTGTCGGGAGTTTGACGTGGCGGCGCCCCTGCCGTTACCTTGGGACCCATTTTTCTCGTGTCCGGTGGCGGATTTTCCCGCTTCTCCGGCGAAATGGAGCATCAATGCGACTCGTGCTATTCGGCGCCCCCGGTTCCGGCAAGGGCACCCAGGCCACCCGCCTGAAGCAGGACCTGGGCATTCCGCACATCTCCACCGGCGATCTCCTGCGCGCGGAGATCAAGGCCGAGAGCGAGTTGGGCAAGAAAGCCAAGAGCATCATGGACGCCGGCCAGCTGCTGTCCGACGACATCATGCTCGGCATCATCGAAGAGCGCCTCGGCCAGCCGGATGCCAAGCCCGGCTTCATCCTCGACGGCTACCCGCGCAACCTGGCCCAGGCTGAAGCGCTCGACGGCGTGCTTGCCCGTATCGGTCAGCCGCTCGACGTGGTGATCAAGCTCGAAGTGCCCAACGAAGCGATCGTCGATCGCTGCGTGGTGCGCTTCAACAAGGAAGGCCGCCCGGACGACAACCCGGAAACCGTCAAAAAGCGCCTGGCCATCTATGCCGACCAGACGGCCCCGGTCGCGGAGTTCTATGCGAAACGCGGCAAGCTGAAGGTCGTGGACGGCGTGGGCGAGCTCGACGAGGTCACCGCCCGTATCAAGGCCGCGCTCGACAGCACGTCCGCCGCCAGCGCCTGATCTCCGGGCCCGCCGGCTGCGGCGGGCCTTTCGACGCCACGACCCACGAGCCCAGCCATGCGCGTCCATATCCTCGGTATCAGCGGCACCTTCATGGGTGGCGTCGCCGCCCTTGCGCAGGAGCTTGGCCTGCAGGTCGAAGGCTCCGATGCCAACGTGTATCCCCCCATGAGCACGCAGCTCGAGGCGCTAGGCATCGGCCTGATGCAGGGTTACACGGCCGCCCACCTGACACCCGCGCCCGACCTGGTCGTGGTGGGCAACGCCATGGTCCGCGGCAACCCCGCCGTGGAATACATGCTCAACGAGGGCATGCGCTACATTTCCGGGCCGCAATGGCTGGGCGAGACGCTGCTTGGCGGCCGCGAGGTGCTGGCCGTGGCCGGCACGCACGGCAAGACCACCACCACCAGCCTGCTTGCCTACCTCCTCGAATCGGCGGGGCAGGCGCCTGGGTTCCTCATCGGTGGCGTGCCCGGCAACTTCGACGTATCCGCGCGGCGGGGCGAGGGCAAGCCTTTCGTCATCGAGGCCGACGAGTACGACTCGGCGTTCTTCGACAAGCGCTCGAAGTTCGTGCACTACCGGCCGCGCATCGCGATCCTCAATAACCTCGAATACGACCACGCCGACATCTTCCCGGATATCGCCGCGATCCAGCGGCAGTTCCACCACCTCGTGCGCACCGTGCCGGGCAACGGCCGGCTGATCGTGAATGCGGAAGACGCACGCCTTGCGGAGGTGCTCGCGATGGGGGCGTGGACGCCGGTGGAAACCTTCGGCATCGACGCCGGCGACTGGCGCGCCGAACTCCTCGCCGCGGACGGTTCCCATTTCCGGGTGCGCCATAACGGAGCGATCCTGGGCGACATCCACTGGAGTTCGCTCGGCCGGCACAATGTGATGAACGCGCTGGCGGCCCTGGCCGCGGCAGCGGCAGCGGGTGCCGATCCGGTGGCCCTGCTGCCGGCGTTCGCCGGCTTCGCCAGCGTGAAGCGGCGCATGGAAGTCCTCGGCACCGCGCGCGGCGTGACCGTGTACGACGACTTCGCCCACCATCCGACGGCCATCGCCACCACCCTGGCCGGGTTGCGCGCGAAGGTGGGCGACGCGCGGATCCTCGTGGCCCTCGAACCGCGTTCCAATTCGATGCGGCTCGGCGCGCACGCCGACGCCCTGGCACCCTCGCTGGCCGATGCCGACGTCACGGTGTTCCTGCATCGCCCCGAACTGGCCTGGGATGCGGGCAAGGTCACGGCGGCCCTGCGAGGCCGCGGCATCACCGCCGGCAGCGTCGATGCGCTGGTGGACGCCCTCGTGGCGGAAGCCCGGGAAGGCGACCACGTGGTCTTCATGTCCAACGGCGGATTCGAAGGCGCGCCCCGCAGCTTCTTCGCGGCGCTGGGCGCGGGTTAGACTGACGGGCATGGCCGCGACGACGCCCGCCCTCGACCTTCCGCTGTTCCCATTGTCGAACGTCCTCTTTCCGGGCGGTCACCTGCAACTGCGCATCTTCGAGCCCCGCTACATCGACCTCGTGCGCGAATGCGCGCGCACCGGTCGGGCCTTCGGCGTGTGCATGATCCTCGAAGGCCGCGAGGCCGGGCAGCCTGCCGTCCCCGCCGCCGTGGGCACGCTGGCCACCATTACCGATTTCCACACGCGCGAGGACGGCCTGCTCGGCATCGTCGCCGAAGGCGGCCTGCGCTTTCGTGTGACACGCACGCGTGTGCGTTCCGATGGCCAGGTGCGCGGCGACATCGCTACCTGGCCGGATGAGGGCACCCTGCCGCTACCGGCCGAGTTCGGCTTGCTGGCGACGATCCTCGAACGCCTCGCCGAGCAGATGATGCCGCCGTGGCGGCACGAGGTCGCGGTGCGGTCCGACGACGCCAGCTGGGTCGGCTTCCGCTTGTCGGAACTGCTGCCGCTCGACGCCAACGAGTGCCAGCACATGCTCGAACTCGACGATCCGCTGCAGCGCCTCGCCGAGCTGCGCGACATCCTTCCGCGCTTCCAGCGCGCCTGAGGCAGGCCACCCATGAGCACGCTCGCCGGCAAGACCCTCTTCATCACCGGCGCGTCGCGCGGCATCGGCCTCGCTATCGCGCTGCGCGCCGCACGCGACGGGGCGAACATCGTCATCGCCGCCAAGAGCAACGTGCCCAACCCGCGTCTCCCGGGCACGATCCACAGCGCAGCGGCCGACATCGAAGCCGCGGGCGGTACCGCGTTGCCGCTCAAGGTCGACATACGCGAGGAATCCGAAGTACGCATGGCGGCGGCCACCGCGGCGGAGCGCTTCGGCGGCATCGACATCGTCGTGAACAACGCCAGCGCGATCTGGCTCGCCGGCGTCGAGGGCACCCCGATGAAGCGATTCGACCTCATGCACGAGGTGAACACGCGCGGCACGTTCCTCACCACCCAGGCTTGCCTGCCGTTCCTGAAACAGGCGGCGAATCCACACGTGCTCATGCTCTCGCCGCCGCCGAGCATCGATCCGCACTGGTTCGCGCCGCACGTGGCGTACACCATCGCCAAATTCGGCATGAGCCACTGCGTGCTGGGCATGGCGCCCGAGTTCGCGCCGTTGGGTATCGCGGTCAATGCGCTCTGGCCGAGAACCGTCATCGCCACGGCCGCCATCGCCATGCTGGGCGACACGGTGAAAGCCGAAAACTGCCGCAAGCCGGAGATCGTTGCCGATGCGGCCCATGCCATCCTCACGAAGCCCTCACGTGAAGCGACGGGCCGTTTCTTCATCGACGAAGACGTGCTGCGCGAAGGCGGAATACACAATTTCGACCGTTATGCCGTCATTCCCGGCAACCCGCTGCTTCCCGACCTGTTTTTATAGCTACCGCGACAAGTAATGAACGGCGTGAAGGGGGCTAGCCCGTTTGGTGTATGGCCGCGTGCTGTGCCGGGGTATAACGTCGGCGCCGTCGTTCCTGCTGGCCAGGAATGACGAGTGGGGCTTGCCGGCCTGCAGGGGTGCCGGCGGCGGGTCCGGAGTCGAACCCGCGAAGCTGACAGCAGGCCACGAGACTGGGTGAGGAGTGGGCATGTTGCGCGGGGAATCGACGGGTCGTTGCGTCGTTTGGATTGGAAGACCGAGCGTTGAAGAACACTTCGGACTGATCCGTGCGGGATGGCGCACGCTCGTGGCCGATCCCGCGAGAAACGGTGCCGAGCTTCCCGAGTGTGGCGATGGCGCCATCGCGGTGGTGGACCTGCGCACGAAGCCGCAGGCTGCGGTGCGCATCCTCGACGATCTTCGGCAGAGTCACCCCGGCATGGCCTGGATCGGTCTTACCGGCGCGCAGACGAAGGCGACCGATCCGTCCATACGCAACGTTCTTCCCCACGCATTCGAAATCATCGAAGGCCCGTCGTCGCTCGGCGCGCTGCGCCAGGCGCTCTCCCGCGTGCCCGGCGATGCCCCCGTGGTCCATGACGACGACGCGCCGAGCCTGCTGACGGGGAACAGTCCTGCCATACGCGCGCTGTCGCAGAACATCCGCAAGTTCGCGCCTGTGGAACTGCCGCTTCTGATCACCGGCGAAACCGGCACGGGGAAGGAGATGGCGGCGCGCGCGCTGCACCAGCTGTCGCCCAGACATGGAAAGCCATTCGCGGCGATCAATTGCGGCGCGTTGCCCGCGAACCTCGTGCAATCCGAACTCTTCGGGCACGAGCGCGGTGCGTTCACCGGTGCGACGGCACGGCGTATCGGCCATTTCGAATCGGCGGATGGCGGCACCGTCTTCCTCGACGAGATCGGCGACCTGCCGTTGGACGCGCAGACGAATCTCCTGCGTGTGCTGCAGGAGGGAACGATCGAACGGATCGGGAGCTGCCAGTCGATCAAGGTGGACGTGCGCGTGCTCGCCGCGACCCACGTCGACCTGGAAAAGGCCGTGGCGCAGGGCCGTTTCCGCGAAGATCTGTTCTATCGCCTGAACGTGTTGCGGCTGCGCATGCCGCCCTTGCGCGAGCGCAAGGGCGATATCGAACTGCTGGCGCAGCATTTCCTCGACGCATTCCGTGAAAGCTACGGCACCCGGGCCCGCGCCTTCAGTACCAGTGCGCGCAAGGCACTCAATGCCTTTTCCTGGCCGGGCAACGTGCGCGAACTGATGAACCGGGTGCAGCGCGCCGCAGTGATCGCGGACGATGCGCTCATCACGCCCGACGACCTCGAACTCTGCGTGGACAGCCCCAGCGGCGACCGGGACAGCCTGGGAAGCGCGCGCACATCCGCGGAACGCGAGGCCATCGTGGACTGCCTTCGCGCGAGCGCGTTCAATATCAGCGAATGCGCCCGCCGCCTGCGTGTGTCCCGCGTCACGGTCTACCGTCTCTGCAAGAAGCATCAACTGGCCCTCGATCAGCTTCGATAAGGCCCCGCCTCCCACGCATGCGCGGAAAAGAAAACTCCCGGTCCTCTGGGAGGACCGGGAGTTCCCATTCGTCGTCCGGCTTGGCAGGGTCGTCGGGCGAACGAACCACGCGGCTTCACAGGGCCTTGTTCCCTTGGGGAGCAAGCGCCGTGCCACGGGCCGCTTCTTTGATTCGCAAGGATTTTCCGAGTGCCACCGCCGGCGGGGCCGTTCAGCCCGTGTAGCGATCTGTAACAGAACGTTGCAAGTGCGGTACATCGCAGCGTTGTCGGCATGTCCCACGCCTTAGTACGATGCTCCTCCTAACCGGAGTCGCAAGTCATGTCGTCGTCGCACCCTGCCGAACCGTCCGATCTCATCGCCCTGGGCAAGCGTTACTGGCTTTCCGTCTACCGGCCACGCGACGTCGTGCTCGACCACGGCAAGGGCGCCCGGGTGTGGGATACGGAAGGCCGCGATTACCTCGACTTCGGCGCGGGCATCGCCGTGAACGCGCTGGGCCACCAGGATCCGGACCTGGTCGATGCCCTGGTAGCCCAGGCGCACAAGCTCTGGCACGCCAGCAACGTGTTCTACTCCGAGCCGCCGTTGCGGCTTGCCGCCGAACTCGTGGGCCATGCGCCGTTCGCGGAACGCGTTTTCCTGTGCAATTCGGGTACGGAGGCCAACGAGGCCGCCATCAAGCTCGTGCGCAAGTGGGCCGCCTCGCAAGGCAGGCCGCCCGAGCAGCGCGTGATCGTCACCTTCACCGGGTCCTTCCACGGTCGCACGCTGGCCGCTGTCACCGCCACGGCGCAGCCGAAGTACCAGGAGGGCTACGAACCGTTGCCCGGTGGCTTCCGCTACGTGCCTTTCAACGATCCCGCGGCGCTGGAAGAGGCATTCGGGCAGGGCGGCGTGGCGGCCGTCATGCTGGAGCCCGTGCAGGGCGAGGGCGGCGTGATGCCGGCCGAGCCGGGGTTCCTCAAGACGGTGCGGGAACTGTGCGACGCGCATGGCGCGCTGATGGTGCTCGATGAGATCCAGTGCGGCATGGGCCGCACCGGGACGCTGTTCGCGCATACGCACGACCACGTCACGCCGGACATCGTCACCCTCGCCAAGGCGCTGGGCGCCGGTTTCCCGATCGGCGCCATGCTGGTCGGACCGAAAGTGGCCGACGTGATGCAGTTCGGCGCGCACGGAACGACCTTCGGCGGCAATCCGATGGCCGCCGCCGTGGCGCGCGTGGCGCTGGAGAAGATCGCATCGCCGGCCGTGCTGCTCAACGTGGAGCGGCAGGGCAACGACATTCGCGCGGGCCTCGCGAAGATCAACCACGAACTGCACCTGTTTTCCGAGGTACGTGGCCGCGGCCTCATGATCGGTGCGGTGCTGGACACGCCGTACAAGGGGCGTGCCGGAGAGATCCTCGACCTCGCTGCAGCGCACGGCTTGCTGATCCTGCAGGCGGGCCCCGACGTGCTGCGCATCGTGCCGCCCCTGACCATCTCCGACGAGGAGACCGCGGAGGGCCTCGCACGGCTGGCGGCGGCCCTGGCGGTATTCGCCAGCGAAGCGAAGGTGGCCTGATCCGTGCCGGCCAAGGACCCTGTCGTCTTTCTCTTCGACGTCGACAACACCCTGATCGACAACGATCGATTCAGCACCGACCTCGCCGCACGGCTCGAGGCAGAGTTGGGCCCGGAGGGCCCGGCCCGGTACGCGGCGATCGACACGCAGATCCGCGCCGACGTGGGCTACGCTGACTACCTCGGCGCCCTGCAGCGTTTGCGCGGCAAGGGCGGCGATCCGGCCTACCTGCGTCTGTCGTTCTTCCTGCTCGACTACCCCTTCGACGAGCGCCGGTTCCCGGGCGTGCCCGAGACGATCGCGCACCTGCGCAGCATGGGGCGCCCGGTCATCCTGTCCGATGGCGATACCGTGTTCCAGCCGCGGAAGATCCGCCGTGCGGGATTGTGGGACGTGTTCGAAGAGGACGTGCTGATCTACGTGCACAAGGAAGACATGCTCGACGACGTCCGTGCGCGTTACCCGGCGGACCACTACGTGATGGTGGACGACAAGCCACGCATCCTCGTCGCGATGAAGAAGCTGCTGGGCGACAAGGTGACCACGGTGTTCGTCCGCCAGGGCCACTATGCCGCCGCCGCGGGCAAGGAACTGGAAGAAACGCCGCCGGACATCACCGTGGGCGCCGTGGCGGAACTGGCGAGGATGCGCCGCGAGGATTTCCTCTGCGGGAGCCGCCATAGCGGCGAAAAGCCAACGGAGCGGTAAAGCGGGGGAGTGTCACTCCCTCACGCCTCGAAGGCGCCGCGGACCCACTCCATGTCGTCGCCCTCGAAGGCCAGCACGTCGAAGCGGCTGGGTCGCCGCGCGTCGTGCGGATGCCACGCCATCCACAGGTGCGCCGCGCTGATCAGCTTGCGCCGCTTGGCCATGGTCACCGAGGCCAGCGGTCCGCCGAAGGCTCCGTCGCGGCGATAGCGGACCTCGACGAAGACGACGGTTTCCCCGTCGCGCATCACCAGGTCGATCTCACCGTGGCGGCAGAGGAAATTGGCTCGCACGAGCCATAGCCCGCGCGATTCGAGGAACTCCCGCGCCTGCGCCTCGAATCGGTTACCTGTGGCGCGGCGCGGTGTGGTCTTCTTCGTGGGTGGGGCCATGCGAACACTCCCTGTTCGCGCCCCCTGGTTCAGCCGCCGCCGCTCTCGACGTTCGGGGCCGTGGCGGGCGCTTCGAGTTCGAGGCTACCCGCGACCGGACGGGCCACGCCGTCGGCGAAACGCGCCCAGATGAGTACGCGACGCACGCGGCCGAATTCGTCCGCGACCAGCTGGCCCGTGGCGCCGGGCAGGTAGCTGCCCGGATGGCCGCGCATCCAGTCGATGTACGGCACCAGGCCCCATGCGTCCATGCCGAAGGCGAACAGGCGCCCGCTCACGCCCTTCGTCGCCGGCAGCGCGTCGGTCAGCGAGGCACGGCGGGGCAGGCCCGACTGCGCGTCGAAGAGCCACGGTGCGTCGCAGAATTCCACGCCTTCCAGGTCGCGGTCGGCCGTCGGGTCGTCGCCCCCCGCATACACGTGCGAAGTGGCGAACACCGGAAGGGTGTTCTTCGCGAGCCGTAGCTGCGGAAGGAGCAGGCGGGCCTGCTGCGGCTTCATGCTGATGAAGACACCGCTGGTGGCCGGATCCTGCCCCACGGGCTCGGACAGCTGCGAAGCGAAATCGATGCTGTTCGCGTCGAGCGTGACCTGGCTTGCCAGGGTGCCGCCGCGCGCCTGCCACTCGGCCTTGAACGCGTTGCCCGCCCGGCGCGCGAAATCGTCGGTGGAGACGATCAGCGTGGCGGTCCGCAGGCCGCGGTCCGCCATGTGGTCGGCGACCTGCGCGCCCTCGGTTTCGGGAAGCAGGCCGAACTCGTTGGCACCCGCCGGCGGCAGGTTCCGGTTGTCGTTTGGATAGTTCAGCGTGAGCATCGGCGCGGGAAGCGCGCCCTTCGCGAAGATGGCCGAAACGCCGTCGCGGTTGAGCGGGCCGACGACGAAGCGGGCACCCTCGGCCACGGCCTTGTCGTAGGCGGCGACGGCGTGCTGCGCATCGTTGCCGGAGTCGTACACGGCGATGTCCGGTCGAGGCGCACCCGTGTGCGCCGCTTCGAGGTAGTTGGCGAAGAACCCGTCGCGGATCGCGGCACCCGCACCGGCGAGCGGTCCGGACAACGGGAGAAGCAGGGCGACCTTCCCGGGCACCTTGTAACCCTCGCGAACGCCCTTGTCTCCGGTGACCGTACCCACGGCCTGGTCGAGCACGGCGGGTAAGCGGTTCACGTTGCCGAGCTGGGCCTGTGCCTCGACGACCCAGGGCTTCATGGGATCGTTCGCCGGCAGGGAGCCGCCCCGTTCGGCAAGGGGCTGCGCACCGAGGCCGGTGAGCAGGGCGAGGATTTCCTTGCGATTCTCCTCGCGGTCGACACCGCGCAACTGGCGGTCGAGTTCGATGCGGGTCTGGGCGGCGCTCCAGGAATCGCCTGCTGCCGCCTGCGCACGTGCCCTGAGTTCGGCAAGCCGCTGGTCGATCTGCGGCGACACGCGCGCCGCAGGCTTGCCGGTGAGCGACAGCGCCGTTTTCGCGTCGTTGTTCTTCAGGGCGATCTCGGCGCGCAGCGCATCGAAGCGCAGGGCGTCCTCGCCCTCCAGGCGCGACCGGCGAATGCCGGCCACGACCGGCGCGGCGCGATCGAGGGCGCCTTCCTGGCGGTATGCCTCGGCGGCCAGCAGCTTGTAGTAGTCGCGATGGTCGCCATCCTGATCCGCCAGGGCGAGGTAGGCCTGGGCAGCCTGGTCGAACTGGCCCTTCGTGTAGAGGGCCTGGGCCGCCTGCGTGGCGGCGCCGGACGGCGGAGCGCCATGTTGCACGCCGCCCTGGGTGACGCAGCCGGCAAGGCCGGCGGAAAGCAGGAGACCGAGGGTGGCTGCACGGATCGATCGCATCGGGTGATGTTCCTTGGCTGCACGGGCGCCTTCCGGCACCGAAACGTCCGGATCATAGCCCATCGATTCGCGAGGCCGGCGTGAGGTGGGCCGCTTTGCGTGGGAGCCGCTTCAGCGGCGATGGGTGCTCGCCTCAGGCTTGCCCGCTGCTGCGGGATCGCCGCTGAAGCGGCTCCCACAGTAGTTGGCTCGCCTCAGGCGCCATAAAGCGCCTTGCGCGGCGCCCCGGTGATCGCCGCCGCGAGCTTTGCCGCCTTGGCGGGCGGCAGTTCGTCCTTGAGGATGGCAAAGACGCGCAGCCCTTCGGCGAGGCGCTTGTCCTCTCCGGCTTCCCGCCCGGCGACCATCACCACGAATTCCCCCTTCTGCTGGTTGGGGTCGGTGCCGACCTGACGAACCAGGCTTTCGAGGGTGCCGTCGAGCACGGTCTCGAACATCTTGGTGAGCTCCCGTGCGACCACGGCCTCGCGATCGGCGCCGAAGGTGTCGCGCATGTCCTGGAGCGATTCCAGGATGCGATGCGACGACTCGTAGAAGATGAGGGTGCGTGCTTCGCCAGCGAGTTCGCCCAGCCGCGCGCGGCGCGCGCCGGGTTTCGCAGGGAGGAAGCCTTCGAAGACGAACCGGTCGCTGGGCAGGCCGGCGACGGAGAGTGCGGCGATCACGGCGCTGGCACCGGGGACGGGGCTCACCCGGAGGCCGGCGGCCCGCGCCGCCCGGACGAGCCGGAAGCCGGGGTCGCTGATCAGCGGAGTACCTGCGTCGGATACGAGCGCGACGTCGTCGCCGCCGCGCAGACGCTCCACGAGCCCATCGACCGCGGTGCGCTCGTTGTGGTCGTGCAGCGCCACCAGGGGCGTGTCGATGCCGAGGTGCTGGAGGAGGGGACGCGTATGCCGGGTGTCTTCCGCGGCGATCACTTTCACCCGCCGCAAGGTCTCGATGGCGCGCGCACCGATGTCGTCGCGATGCCCGATGGGCGTGGCGACGACATGGAGGATGCCGGGACGAGTGTTGGGCATGGGGTCGGGGATATTCGGGGCGGGGATGGGGATTGTATGGGATGCGGCTATACTTCCCCATGGAGTCGGCCGGACAGTCGCGTCGCGCCTCGTGCGCGTCGAGGAAAGTCCGGGCTCCACAGGGCAGGGTGCCAGGTAACGCCTGGGCAGCGTGAGCTGACGGCCAGTGCAACAGAGAGCAGACCGCCGATGGCCCCGAAAGGGGATCAGGTAAGGGTGAAAGGGTGCGGTAAGAGCGCACCGCGTGCGGGGCTAACGTCGCACGGCACGGTAAACCCCACCCGGAGCAAGACCAAATAAGGGAACCATGACGCGGCCCGCGTCGTTCCCGGGTAGGTTGCTAGAGCCTGGCGGCGACGCCAGGCCGAGAAGAATGACTGTCACGTCGCAAGACGCACAGAACCCGGCTTACAGGCCGACTCCTTTTCTTCTGCAAAGCACCGCGGCGTCCCGCTCCCGGGGCGCCGCGGTTTTTTTCATGTAGGAGCGCGCCTTGCGCGTTTATGCCCGCGTCGGGTACGAAATGTTTTCGAGCCAGTTCACGGGTTGGCGCGCCAGCTCCCAGGCATGGCCTCAAAATATGTCGCGCGCGTGGCGCGCTCCTACGGTGAACGCCGGTTCAGTCCCAGGCGTTTTCGTACCGCTGAAAACACGAAGCCTGTCGCAAAAACTCCCCGCGATTCAATCACCTTCCACCAGTTCCTCAGAAATGGCTGGAAATGGTGGCCAAGCTGTCCTTTCTCTTTGATTCACAAGAAAAATTTCCTTGACAGTCTCACGACGCGAGACTATCGTGGGCCCCAGTGAGAAATCGTGGGATTTGGTGGGGCAACCAGCAGACATGTTCCAGGGCGAGACAGCCATCACGGTCGACGACAAGGGTCGTCTGACGATCCCGACTTCGTATCGGGACGCCGTGGCTGACGCCTGCAAGAACCGTCTGGTGGTCACCTACAACCCCTTCGAAACCGGGTGCCTGTGGATCTTTCCGTATGCGGAATGGGAGCAGGTTCGCGACCAGGTCAACGCGCTTCCGAGCGTCAAGGCCGTCCACCGCGCCCTGCAGATGAAGCTGGTGGGCGCGGCGGCCATCGTCGAACCCGACGGGGCTGCGCGCATCCTCCTGCCGTCGAGTCAGCGCGCGGCCGCCGGGATAGAAAAAAAGGCCGTCCTCCTGGGCATGGGCAACAAGTTCGAGCTTTGGAGCGAACAGGCCCATCTCGCGAAGATCCGCCAGACGATCGGCGAGGACGAGATCAGCGACGACATGGCGGAACTGCGGTTGTGACGACGAACTAATTCAGAGGTTTTCGGTGGAACGGGAGCGGGATGTGGCGATGGCGGGGCGCGATGCGCACATCCCTGTGATGCTCGATGAAGTGTTGGAGGGCCTCGCCTTGCGCGAGAACGGGCGCTACCTCGATGGGACTTTCGGCCGCGGCGGGCATGCGCGGGCGATCCTTGCCCGCCTTTCAGCCGAAGGTCGCCTGTTCCTTATGGACCGCGACCCCACGGCCATCGCTGTCGCCGAAGCGGGCCTCGCCACCGATCCGCGCGTGTCGCTGCGCCACGACAACTTCGCCACCATGGGCGAATGGGCCGCCCTCGAAGGCGGCCTCGACGGCATCCTGCTCGATCTGGGCGTGTCCTCGCCCCAGTTGGACGACGCCAGCCGCGGTTTCAGCTTCATGGCCGACGCGCCGCTCGACATGCGCATGGATACCACGCGCGGTATCAGTGCCGCCGATTTTCTCGCCGAGGCCGACGAAGCAGAGATCGCCGACGTGCTCTGGACCTTCGGTGAAGAGCGCTTCAGCCGTCGCATCGCCAAGGCCATCGTGGAGCGCCGCGCCACCGCGCCCATCCTGCGTACCGGCGAACTCGCCGAGCTGGTCGCCCGTTGCGTGGGGCGCCGCGAACCGGGCAAGAATCCCGCCACCCGCACCTTCCAGGCCCTGCGCATCCGCGTGAATGCCGAACTGGAATCGGTCGAGCACGGCCTTGCCGCCGCCCTGGAATTGCTGAAGGTGGGCGGCCGCCTCGCCGTGATCAGTTTCCACTCCCTGGAAGACCGCACCGTCAAGCAGTTCATCCGCGGTCACGAAGGCCGTGTACAAGGCAGCCGGCGCGCCCCGCCGGTGGAAGCCGCGGCTGCCCGTCTCAAGCCGATCGGCAAGGCGATCTTTCCTTCCGATGCGGAAGTGGCGCGGAATCCCCGCGCGCGCTCGGCCGTGCTGCGCATCGCGGAAAAGGTCGCATGAAAGTCTTCGGCGCCATCTGCCTCTCGATCCTGCTGCTGGCGGTCATCGCCAGCGCGATCGGCGTGGTGTGGACGCGCCACGAAAGCCGCGTGCTGTTCGTCGAACTCTCGCGTCTGCAGACACAGAAGGACGATCTGGGCGTGGAATACGGCCGGCTCGAACTGGAACAGGCGACCTACGCCGAGCCCGCGCGCATCGACGCCGAAGCCCGCGGCAAGCTCGGCATGTTTACGCCGAAGCCGCAGGACATCCAGTTGGTGCGTCGATGAAGGCGCGCTACGGTAAACCCGTGGTGCCCAGCCGCCGTCGCGGCCAGGGTCCCAGCCCGCGCAAGCGCATGACGGTGGTGGTCGCGCTCCTCTGTGTGGCGGCGTCCGGTCTGGTCGTGCGCGCGTTCGACCTCCAGGTGGTGCGCAAGCAGTTCTACCAGGACCAGGGCGACGCGCGCTTCCTGCGCGAGATGCCCATCGCGGTATCGCGTGGCACCATCTTCGACCGCAACGGCGAGCCACTGGCGGTATCCACGCCGGTGGCATCCATCTGGGCGAATCCGCCGGAAGTGCTCGAGAACGAGGATCGCATCCCCGAACTCGCGAAGGCCCTGCATGTCGACGCCGACGACCTGAAGCAGAAGATCGCGCAGCGCGCCGACAAGGAGTTCATGTACATCGCGCGCCAGATGCGGCCGGAAGACGCGCAGGCCATCGTCGATCTGAAGATTCCGGGCATCGCGGCGCAGCGCGAATATCGCCGTTACTACCCGTCGGGCGCCGTGAACAGCCATATCCTCGGCTTCACCAACATCGACGACCACGGCCAGGAAGGCCTGGAACTGGCGTTCGACGAGTGGCTGGCCGGCAAACCCGGCGCGAAGCGCGTGATCCGCGATCGCATGGGCCATGTGGTCGAAGACGTGGAACTGGTGCGCGAGCCGCAGCCGGGCCGCGACATCACCCTGTCGATCGATCGCCGCATCCAGTACCTCGCTTACAGCGCGCTGAAGGAATCGCTGGAGAAGAACAAGGCCGACTCGGGCTCCATCGTCGTGATGGACGTCCATAGCGGCGAAGTGCTGGCCATGGCCAATCTGCCGTCGTTCAACCCCAACGCAGTGCGCGGCAGCACGCCCTCGGAGCGGCGCAATCGCGCGGTGACCGACGTGGTCGAGCCAGGCTCGACCATGAAGGCCTTCACCATGGCCGCGGCGCTCACGAGCGGCAAATACACGCCCACCGCGCCGCTCATCGATACCGCGCCGGGCACCTGGGTCGTGGGCGGGCACCCGGTGCACGACACGCACAACTGGGGCACGCTCACCCCCACAGGCGTGATCACGAAGTCGTCCAACGTCGGTGCGGCCAAGATCGCAATGAGCCTGGACACCGACTTCCTCTACGGGATGTACAAGTCGTTCGGCCTCGGGAACAGCACCGGAAGCGGCTTTCCCGGTGAAGCCGCCGGCTATCTGCCCGTGGGCCGTACCTGGAAGCCGATCGAGAAGTCCCGCCTCGCCTACGGTTACAACCTCAATCTCACGCCATTGCAGCTGGCCACGGCCTATTCGGCCATCGCCAACGGCGGCGCCCTGCGTGCACCCAGCTTCATCAAGGGTGCGGACAATCCGCCTAACCAGATCATCACGCCGGGCGTGGCGCACAGTCTCATTGCCATGCTGGAAACCGTGCTGGCCCCGGGTGGTACGGGCTACGGATTCGCGTCCGTCGCCAACTACAGTGTCGCGGGAAAGACGGGTACCTCGAAGAAGAACTCCGTCGGCGGTTACACCGCCCGCAATTACATTTCCCTGTTCGTGGGCATGATCCCCGCCAGTGCGCCGCGCCTCGTCACCGTCGTGGTCATCAACGACCCGCAGGGCGGCCATTACTACGGTGGTTCGGTTGCCGGTCCGGCATTCGCCCAAGTGATGGAAGGCGCGGTGCGCCTGCTCGACATTCCGCCCGACAACGTGGGCCGCTGGTACGCCGGCGGCCCCAGTCAGGGCGGTTTGATCGGCTCGGGTAACGCGCAGCCGCCACAGGCAGACGAAAGCGCGGCGGAAGAGGTGGTCCCATGACCATGCGCCTCGCCGACCTGCTCGACGGATTCGCCGATGCTTCCAGCGCCGGCGATATCGTCGTTTCGGGCCTCAGCCTCGACTCGCGCGAAATTGCTTCCGGCAATGCGTTCGTCGCGCTGCGCGGCATGAAAGGCCATGGCATCGATTTCGCCGCCAAGGCCGTTGCCCAGGGTGCCACTGTGATTCTGGCCGAGCCGCCGTTCGCCGAGGGCGACGCCGGCGTGCCCGTCATCACGGTGGAAGGGTTGCGCGAGAAGGCAGGCCCGATGGCGGCGCGCTTTTTCGGCGATCCGTCCGCGGCGCTCGAGATCGTCGGCGTCACCGGCACCAACGGCAAGACCTCCACCGTGCAGCTCGTCGCGCAGGCGCTGGCGTTCCTCGGCCGCAAGCCGGCCACGATCGGCACGCTCGGCGCGGGCATGCATGGCGCGATCGCCGAAGGCGAGCGCACCACGCCGGACGCCATCAGCATGCAGGCGCTGCTCGGCGAGTTTCGCGACGCCGGTGCCACGCACGTGGCGATGGAAGTCTCCTCGCACGCGCTGGAGCAGGGACGCGTGAACGGCGTCGCGTTCGACGTGGCGGTGTTCACCAACCTCACGCGCGACCACCTCGACTATCACGGCACGATGGAAGCGTACGGTGCGGCCAAGGCGAAGCTTTTCGCGTTCGAGGGCCTGCGCGCCGCCGTCGTGAACGTCGACGATCCGTTCGGCGCAAAGCTGGCCAAGGGCCTTTCGGAGCACGTGGCGAAGCTGCGCACGTCCATGGCGACCGACAGTACGGAGAAGGACGCGGAGATCCGCGCCGATATCATTGTGACGTCGGCGAAAGGCCTCTCGTTCAACCTCGTCACGCCGTGGGGGATGCGTACCGTTCGCAGCGCGCTGCTCGGCCGGTTCAACGTGCACAACCTGCTTGCCGTGGCTGCTGTCCTCGGCGCGCTGGGCGAGCCGTTCGACCGCATCCATGCTGCGCTCGAATCGCTGGAACCGGTGAACGGCCGCATGAGCCGTCTCGGTGGCGATGGCCGCAAGCCGCTCGTGGTGGTCGATTACTCGCACACGCCGGATTCGCTGAAGCAGGCGCTGCTGGCGCTGCGTTCGCACACGAAAGGTCGCCTGATCTGCGTGTTCGGCGCCGGTGGCGACCGCGACCAGGGCAAGCGTCCGTTGATGGCCGCCATCGCCGAGCGTCTGGCCGATGTGGTCATCGTGACCGACGACAATCCGCGCACCGAAGACGGCGACGCGATCGTCGCGCAGATCGCCGCGGGCTTCAGCCATCCCGACGTCGTGACGATCGAACGCGACCGGGCCCAGGCCATCGCGCTGGCCATCGCCGATGCGAAGGCCGACGACGTCGTGCTGATCGCCGGCAAGGGCCACGAAACCTATCAGGAAGGTCCGGAGGGCAAGCGTCCCTTCGACGATCTCGCCGTCGCCGCCGAGGCGATGGCATCGAGCAAGAAAGGAGCGCGCGCATGATGCGCCTGTCCGCCGTCGCCCTCTGGACCCGAGGCCGCCTTCAGGGCGCCGACGGCGAGGTCACCGGCTTTTCCATCGATACCCGCACGCTGAAGCCCGGCGACCTCTTCGTGGCCCTGCCGGGCGAACGCGTCGACGCGCACGATTTCGTCGCCGTGGCGCGCGAACGGGGCGCTGCCGGCGCGCTGGTGACCCATCCCGTGGATGTGGCCATTCCGCAGGTGATCGTCGACGACACCCAGCTTGCCCTTGGCGATCTCGCGAGTGCGGTGCGCGCCCAAAGCGACGTGCGGGTCATCGGCATCACGGGCTCGAACGGCAAGACCACAGTGAAGACGCTCACCGCGTCGATCCTGTCGCGTCACGGCCGCACCCACGTCAATGCCGGCAACTTCAACAACGAGATCGGCATGCCGCTGACCTTGCTGGCCATGCCGAAGGATACGCGCTACGCCGTTCTCGAGATGGGCGCGGGCAAACCGGGCGACATCGACTACCTGGCCGCCATCGCACGGCCCGATATCGGCCTCGTCAATTCCATCGCGCCGGCGCATCTTGAGCGCATGGGCACGATCGAAGGCGTCGCCGAAACCAAGGGCGCGCTGTACCGGTCGCTTCCCCCGGACGGCGTGGCCATCGTGAACGCCGACGACGAACGCTTCGCGGGCTTTTTCGCCAACCTCGCCGGGTCGCGCCGCATCCTGCGCTACGCGCTCAGCCATCGCGCGGATATCGGCGCCGACATTGTCGAGGAGCGCATCGACGGCACCCACTTCGTGTTGTCCACGCCGCACGGCGACGGCGACGTGCATCTTCCGCTGCCGGGCCGCCACAACGTGGCGAACGCGCTTGCCGCCGCGGCGATCGCCACCGCGCTGGACGTACCAGTCGACGTCATCGTCGAAGGGCTGGAGCAGGTGCCTCATGTGGCCGGACGGCTCGACCTCGAACCGATGCCGGGCGGCTGGACGCTCGTCGACGACAGCTACAACGCCAACCCCGGTTCCGCCGCCGCGGCGATCGATACCCTCGCGCTGGCTCGTGGCGAACGCTGGCTCGTGCTCGGCGACATGGCCGAACTGGGCCCTGACGCGCTGAAGCTGCACGCCGGCATCGGCCGCTACGCGCACGAGCGCGGCATCGAACGCCTTCTTGCCACTGGCGTGAAAAGCGCCGCAGCGGTGGAGGCCTTCGGTCCGGGCGCCCAGCATTTCGACACGCAGGAAGCCCTTATCGAGGCGGCCTGCGCACAGATCCACGAAGGCGTGACCTGCCTTGTGAAGGGGTCGCGCTCGTCCGGCATGGACCGGGTCGTCGCGGCGATGAAGAAGTATGCCGAAGGAGCCTCCGATGCTGCTTGAACTGGCGGAATGGATGGCCCGGCACTTCGCGTCGCTGCATCTGTTCCAGTACATCACCTTCCGCGCGATCATGGCCGCGCTCACCGCGCTGGCCGTGTCGCTCTTGCTGGGTCCCGTGCTGATCCGCAAGCTGGCCGCGCTGAAGGCGGGGCAGGTGGTGCGCAGCGACGGCCCGCAAACGCACCTGTCGAAGGCAGGCACGCCGACCATGGGCGGGCTGTTGATCCTCTTCGCCGTGGCCATCGCCACGCTGCTGTGGGCTGATCTCGGCAGCCGCTACGTATGGGTGGTGCTGCTGGTCACCATGCTCTTCGGCGTCATCGGCTTCTATGACGACTACCGCAAGCTGGTGCTGAAGGACAGCCGCGGGCTCGCCAGCCGCTGGAAGTACTTCTGGCAGTCGGTGTTCGGCCTCGGGGCGGCGGTGTTCCTCTACAAGACCCATCAGCTCCCCGCCGAGATCGCCCTTTACGTGCCGTTGTTCAAACAGGTGGCGATTCCGCTCGGCGTGCTTTTCGTGGTCGTCGGCTACTTCATCATCGTCGGGTTCTCCAACGCGGTGAACCTCACCGACGGTCTGGACGGGCTGGCCATCATGCCGAGCGTGCTGGTGTCCGGTGCCCTGGGCATCTTCGCTTACCTCGCGGGCAACAAGGTGTTCTCCGAGTATCTGGGCATCCCGTCCATTCCCGGCGCCGGTGAACTGGCGATCTTCTGCAGCGCCCTGGCGGGCGCCGGACTCGGCTTCCTCTGGTTCAACACGTATCCGGCCCAGGTGTTCATGGGCGACGTGGGCGCGCTCGCCATCGGTGCCGCGCTCGGTTGCGTGGCGCTGATCGTGCGCCAGGAAATCGTGCTTCTGGTCATGGGCGGCGTATTCGTGATGGAGACCGCCTCGGTGATGCTCCAGGTCGGTAGCTTCAAGCTGCGCGGCAAACGCATTTTCCGCATGGCGCCCATACACCACCACTTCGAACTGAAAGGCTGGCCCGAGCCACGGGTCATCGTTCGTTTCTGGATCATCAGCGTCGTGCTGGTGCTCATCGGTCTGGCAACCTTGAAGGTGCGTTGAGAAAGCATGTTCGGCATCGGCAACAAGCAGGCGAAACGCCGCCAGGGCCCGCGGGGAAGCTTCGATCTCCCGCTGCTCGTGGCCGCGATCGCGCTCGCCGCGCTGGGGGTGGTGATGGTCACCTCCAGCTCGATCGCCGTGGCCGACGGGTCGCACCAGGGCGCTTTTTACTATCTGAAACGCCACCTCGTCTTTCTCGTGCTGGGCGCGTGCCTTGCTGGCGCCGCGATGCGCACGGAATTGAAGACGCTGGAAAAACACAGCTTCCTGCTTCTGCTGATCGGCATCATCATGCTGCTGATGGTGTTCCTGCCGGTGTTCGGCATGCGCATCAACGGCGCACGGCGCTGGGTGAACCTGCTCGTGACCAGCTTCCAGCCGGTGGAGGCGGTGAAGCTGATCCTCGTGGCCTATCTCGCGAGCTATCTCGTTCGCCATCGCGAGGGCGTGGAATACGAGTTGTTCGGCGTCGTGAAACCCGTGGGCGTCGCCGGCTTCATCGTGCTGCTGCTTCTCGCGCAGCCCGATTTCGGTTCGGCCGCCCTGGTGGTTGCCACCACGGTGGGCATGGTCTGGCTGGCCGGCGCCCGCATGCGCAACCTCCTGCTGCTCGGCACGCCGCTCGTGCCCGCGCTGATCTACGCGGCCACCGCGGAGGATTACCGCATCAAGCGCCTCACCTCCTTCCTCGACCCATGGAAGGACCCGTTCAACGACGGCTTCCAGCTCACCCAGGCGCTGATCGCCGTGGGCCGTGGCGAATGGACCGGCGTGGGTCTCGGATCGAGCGTGCAGAAACTGTTCTACCTGCCGGAAGCGCATACCGACTTCATCCTGGCAGTGCTGGCCGAGGAACTTGGACTGGCAGGCATCGTACTGGTGATCTTCCTTTACGTCGTACTCGTGGGCCGCGGCCTGTATCTCGGTCTCAAGGGCGTGGAACTCGGGCACCGGTTCTCCGGCTACGTGGCCTACGGCATCTCCTTGATGATCGGCTTCCAGGCGATGGTGTCGATCGGCGTGAACCTCGGCGTGCTGCCGACGAAGGGACTCACTCTTCCGCTGATCAGCTCGGGCGGCTCGTCGGTCCTGATGACCTGCGCGATGGTGGGTGTGCTTTTGCGCGCCACGTTCGAGATCAACCGCGCCGAAGATGCGCGCCAGACGGCCGTGCGTCTGCCGGCGAACGCCGTGCCCGACTCGGCCGCCCACGCGGGAGGCATGGCATGAGCGCCCCCGTGCTGATCATGGCCGGCGGCACCGGCGGCCACATTTTCCCGGGCCTGGCCGTGGCCGACGAACTGCGCTCGCGCGGCGTGCCCGTCGCCTGGCTCGGCGCCGAAGGCGGCATGGAAACCCGCGTGGTCCCCGCGCATGGCCTTGACCTGCACACCGTGGCCGTGGGTGGCCTGCGCGGCAAGGGCATGAAGACGCGCCTGCTCGCGCCCGTGATGCTCGCCCGTGCGCTGTTCGCCTCGCTCAAGCTGCTGCGCAGCCTGCGTCCGCGCTGCGTCCTTTCGATGGGCGGTTATGTGGCCGGGCCGGCGGGTGTCGCGGCGCGCATGGCCGGCATCCCGCTCGTGGTGCACGAGCAGAACGCGGTGGCGGGTTTCACCAATCGCAAGCTCGCCTCGTTCGCGAAGAAGGTGCTCACCGGTTTCCCGAACGTGCTGCCTAATGCGGAGTGGGTCGGCAATCCGGTGCGCGCGCGCATCGCCGCCTTGCCCCCGCCGGCGGAGCGCTTCGCTGCGCGCGACGGCCGGCCGCGCCTCCTCGTGCTCGGCGGGAGCCTCGGCGCCCGCACGCTCAACCTCGCGGTGCCCCGCGCCTTGTCGCGCATGGCCGTCGCCGGCACGACGATGCCCGAGGTGGTGCACCAGACGGGCGAGCGTGGCCTGCAGGAGGCCCTCGACGCGTATACCGAAGCCGGCGTGGCCGTCAGCGTCGTGCCGTTCATCGAGGACATGGCCGGCGCTTACGAGTGGGCCGATGTGGTCGTGTGCCGTGCAGGTGCGCTGACGGTGGCCGAACTTTGCGCTGCCGGCCTCGAGGCGCTGCTGGTGCCGTTCCCGCATGCGGTGGACGATCACCAGACGGCCAATGCGCGCGCCATGGTGGATGCCGGTGGCGCGCGCATCGTCGCCGACGCCTTGCTGGCCAAGAACGATTCCGCGGATCTGCTCGCGAAGATGCTCGACGACATGTTGGGCGACCGCGCGCGGATCCTTTCCGCCGCCAATGCGTCCCGCACGCTGGCCAAGCCCGACGCCGCAGCAACGATTGCCCGTCATTGCATGGAGGTTTCCGCATGACGCCCGGTCGTTTGCGTGCCCACGAAGATTTCATGACCTCGTTCCGCCGTGTCCATTTCATCGGCGTGGGCGGCGTCGGCATGAGCGGCATCGCCGAGGTGCTCTGCAACCTCGGTTACGACGTGTCGGGTTCCGATCGCGCGCCGTCGCCGACCACCGAGCGCCTCGCCGCGCTCGGTGTGGATGTGCACATCGGTCACGAAGCCGCGAACATCGACGGCGCCGACGTCATCGTGACGTCGAGCGCCATCCGCGCCGACAATCCCGAGCTGGTCGCTGCGCGCGCCTCGCGCATCCCGGTGGTGCCGCGCGCCGAGATGCTTGGCGAGCTGATGCGCTTCCGCCGCGGCATCGCCATTGCCGGCACGCACGGCAAGACGACCACCACGAGCCTCGTCGCCAGCGTGCTGGCGGAGGCCGATTACGATCCCACGTTCGTGATCGGCGGACAGCTGAACGCCGCGGGCGCGAACGCGCGTCTCGGCACCGGCCAGTATCTGGTGGCGGAAGCCGACGAATCCGACGGCTCGTTCCTGATGCTCTCGCCCGTGATCGCGGTGGTGACGAACATCGACGCCGACCACCTGGAGAACTACCACGGCGACTTCGCCCTGGTGAAGAAGGCGTTCGGCGATTTCCTGCACCGCCTGCCGTTCTACGGCATGGCCGTGCTGTGCATCGACGACGAGGAAACCGCGAAGCTGGCGCAGGACACCTCGCGCCGCATGCTCACCTACGGCATCGATCAGCCCGGCGCCGACGTCACCGCGACGAACGTGCGTCAGGTGGGTTTCGAGATGCACTTCGACCTCCGCCTCCCGGGACGGCCCGACCTGCTGCCGGTCACCCTGAACCTGCCCGGCCGTCACAACGTGCAGAACGCGCTCGCCGCCGCCGCCGTGGGCTGGCAGCTCGGTGTCGATGCCGAAGCCATCGCCCGCGCGCTCGCCCGTTTCGAAGGCGTGGGCCGGCGCTTCCATCGTCGCGGAGAGATCGCGCTCGACCAGGGCAGCGCGCTGCTCGTGGACGACTACGGCCATCATCCGCGCGAACTGGCTGCCGTGTTCGCCGCCGCGCGCGGCGGCTGGCCCGACCGCCGCCTCGTGGTCGCTTTTCAGCCGCATCGCTACAGCCGCACGCGCGACCTCCTGGACGACTTCGCGAACGTGCTCGCCGAGGTGGACGTGCTCGTGCTCACCGAGGTCTATCCCGCCGGCGAAGCGCCCATTCCGGGTGCCGACGGCAAGGCGCTTGCGCGCGCCATTCGCGCGCGCGGCAAGACCGACCCGGTACTCGTCGACCACCCGCGCGACCTGCGCGACACGCTGCCCGCGCTGGCGCGCGACGGCGACCTGATCCTGCTGCTCGGCGCCGGCGACATCGGCGCGGCGGCGATCGAGCTGGCGGGCGCCGGCCACCTGAGGACCCATAAGTGATGAGCAGTACGCGCTTCCCCCGCACCGTGACCGACCCCGCCGATTTCGGCCGCGTGGCCGTCGTCATGGGCGGCCAGTCGGCCGAACGCGAGGTTTCCCTGAACTCTGGCCGCGGCGTGCTCGAAGCGCTGCGCGCCGGCGGCGTGGACGCGCACCCGATCGACGGCATCCCGGCGCTGCTCGACGCCGTTCGCGCGGGCCACTTCGCGCGCGTGTTCAACATCCTGCACGGTGCGGGTGGCGAGAACGGCGAGCTGCAAGGTGCCCTGCAATCGCTCGGTATTCCCTACACCGGCTCGGGCGTGCTCGGCTCCGCGCTGTCGCTGGACAAGGTGCGCGCCAAGCTGGTGTGGATCGCGCTCGGCTTGCCGACGCCGAGGTTCAAGGCCCTGCCGCGCGGCGCGGACGTGCATGCGGCGGCGCGGGAGATCGGCTTCCCTCTCATCGTGAAACCGGCCTGGGAAGGTTCCAGCGTGGGCATCACGCGCGTCTTCGACGAAGCCGACCTCGACGCCGCCGTGGAGCTGGCCCGCCGCTACCCCGGCGACCTGCTGATGGAAACGCTGATCGAAGGCGATGCGCAGGAGGGCGGCGAATTCACGGTGGGCATCCTCGGGCGCGAAGTGCTGCCGACGATCAAGATCGTGCCCGCCGGCGCCTATTACGACTACAACGCGAAATACATCGCCGAGGACACGCAGTACCTCGTTCCCGGCCTTACGTCGAACGCCGAGGACGAGATGCGCGCGCTGGCGCTGCAGGCATTCGACGCGCTGGACTGCTTCGGCTGGGGGCGCGTCGACGTGATGCGCGACCGGCACGGCAGGAACTGGCTCCTGGAAGTGAACACGGCACCGGGCATGACCTCGCATTCGCTGGTGCCGAAAGCCGCCGCCGCAGCGGGCCTGGATTACCAGGCCCTGTGCTGGCGCATCCTCGAAACCTCGATGCAGCGGGAGGTTGCGAAGGCATGAAGGGAGCCGCCGCCACGCGGATCGTCGCCTGGGGTATCGCCATCACGCTGGTGGTGCTGCCCGTCGTCGGCGTGATGCAGGGATGGTTCGCCGCGGGCCGCTGGCCCGTGACGCAGCTGAAGGTCGAGGCGGAGTTCGCGCACGTGAGTGCCGAGCAGATCCGCAGCGCCGTCATGCCGCATCTCGGCAAGGGCTTCTTCGCTACCGACCTCGAAGACGTGCGCCGTGCGATCGGCGCGCTGCCCTGGGTGGAGTCGGTGGAAGTGCGCAAGCGCTGGCCCGACACGCTGCTCCTGCGCATCTACGAGCGGCAGCCTTTCGCGCGCTGGAACGAGAACCGCCTGATCAGCCGGCAGGGCCTCGTCTTCGACGCGCCGGGCGCGGACCAGATGGGCGACCTGCCGCGATTGAACGGTCCGGACTCGCGCCTTGCCGAGGTGGTGAGCTTCTATGCGCAGGCCCGCAAGGCGTTCGAGGGCAGGGCGCAGCTCTCCATCGTGGGCGTGTCGCTCAGCGAGCGCGGCAGCTGGAGTGTCACCACCGACAGCGGTGCGGAGATCGTGATCGGCGACCGCGACCAGGCCGACCGTCGTCTCGCGCGCTTCCTTGATGTCTACCCGCAACTCGTCGCCGGTCGGCATGGCGGTTTCGCCTATGCCGACCTTCGTTACACCAACGGATTCGCCATCCGGTGGCCGGAACCGGAAACCACGGCCACACCCAAGGTCGGAAGCTGAGCCCACATGAGAAACAAGAACGACAAACAGCTCGTCGTCGGCCTCGATATCGGCACCTCGAAGGTGGTCGCGATCGTCGGCGAGTACGAGCCCGGCGAACCGATCGAAGTCATCGGCATCGGCACCCACGTGTCGCGCGGCATGAAGCGCGGCTCGGTGGTCGACATCGAATCCACCGTGCACTCCATCCAGCGCGCCGTGGAGGAAGCCGAACTGATGGCGGGCTGCGACATCCGCTCGGTGTACGCCTCGATCTCCGGGAGCCATCTCGAAACGCGCAACTCGCACGGCACCGCGGCGATTCGCGACCGCGAGGTGATGGCCGCCGACCTGGAGCAGGTGCTCGAAGCCGCCAGCGCCGTTGCCATTCCGGCCGACCGCAAGGTGCTTTACAAGGAGTCGCAGGAATACCGTATCGACGGCCAGGACGGCATTCGCCATCCGGTCGGCATGAGCGGCGTGCGCCTCGAGGCCAGCGTGCATCTCGTGACGGGCGCCGCCAGTGCCGTGCAGAACATCTCGAAGTGCATCCAGCGCTGCGGGTTGTCGGTGGATGAACTGGTGCCGGCTGCCGTCGCGAGTGCGAAGGCCGTGCTGACCGAAGATGAACTCGAACTCGGTGTGTGCCTCGTCGACATCGGCGCCGGCACCACGGACATCGCCATCTACACACAGGGCGCCATCCGCTACACGAAGTCGCTTCCCGTCGGCGGCGATCAGGTGACGAACGACATCGCGTATGGCGTGCACACACCTACCGCTCACGCGGAGGAGATCAAAATCAAATACGCGTGTGCGCTGGCGCAGCTTGCGCACGCGGAAGAGACCATCCAGGTGCCGAGCGTCGGCGATCGGCCGCCGCGTCGGCTCGCCCGTCAGGCGCTGGCCCAGTCGGTGCAGGCGCGCTACGAGGAAATCTTCGAGATGGTGCAGGACGAACTGCGCCGCTCGGGGTACGAAAGCCTCGTCGCCGCCGGCATCGTGCTCACCGGCGGTGCGTCGCGCATGGAAGGCGCGCTGGAGCTGGCCGAGGAGATCTTCCACAAGATGGTTCGCATCGGCGTGCCGCAGCACGTGTCCGGGCTGGGCGACGTCGTTTCGAGCGAATTGCATTCGACCGGCGTCGGCCTGCTGCTGCACGGATCCCGGTCGACCGGTGCCGCGCGTCATACCGGCTCCGCCGTCGGCCAGGTCGGCAGCGTCGTCGAGAAGTTCCGAAGCTGGTTCACCAAGAATTTCTGATTTACCGGATAGCCGGTGCCCGATGGAATGGGGGTGCCGGGGCAAGAGGAAGGCCCGCAACCCACGGCCGACAAGGAGTCGACCATGGGACATAAACCAATAAAACAAAAGTTCTGCGGAGGACGGGAAATGTTCGAACTGATCGAAAAACTGGCACCGAATGCGGTCATCAAGGTCATCGGCGTGGGCGGCGGCGGCGGTAACGCCGTGGCTCACATGGTGAATTCCAACATCGAGGGCGTCGAGTTCGTCGTCGCCAACACCGACGCGCAGGCCATGAAGAGCTGCGCCTCGCGCACGCACCTTCAGCTCGGTGGCAACGTCACCAAGGGCCTGGGCGCCGGTGCGAATCCGGAAGTCGGCCGCCAGGCCGCGCTGGAAGACCGCGAGCGCATCGAGGAAATGCTCGAAGGCGCCGACATGGTCTTCATTACCGCCGGCATGGGCGGTGGCACCGGCACGGGCGCCGCACCGGTGGTGGCGCAGCTCGCCAAGGAGAAGGGCATCCTCACCGTGGCGGTCGTGACCAAGCCGTTCCCGTTCGAGGGTCGCCGTCGCATGCAGGTGGCACTCAAGGGCATCGAGGATCTGTCCCAGCACGTGGACTCCCTGATCACCGTGCCTAACGAGAAGCTGCTCTCGGTGCTCGGCCGCGAAGTCACCCTCCTGAACGCGTTCAAGGCTGCCAACGACGTCCTCCAGGGCGCGGTGCAGGGCATCGCCGACCTGATCACGGCGCCGGGCCTCATCAACGTCGACTTCGCCGACGTCCGCACCGTCATGAGCGAAATGGGCATGGCGATGATGGGTTCGGGCACCGCCCGCGGCGACGACCGCGCTCAGGCGGCGGCCGAAGCGGCGATCAACAACCCGCTGCTCGAGGACGTGAACCTGTCCGGTGCCTGCGGCATCCTGGTGAACGTCACCGCCGGACCGAACCTCACCATGCGCGAGTTCGACGAAATCGGCCGGGTCATCCACGACTTCGCATCGGAAGACGCGACGGTGGTGATCGGCACTTCGCTCGACCCGGAAATGCAGGACGACGTTCGCGTCACCGTGGTGGCCACGGGCCTCAACCGCGGCGTGGCCGCCAAGCAGCCCGTACGTCAGCCGGTGCAGCAGCAGGTGGAAATGCGTCAGCGCCCGCGTCCGGTCGTGCTGCGCACGGGTACCGGCAACGAGGTGGTGGATTACGCCGCCGACGTGGCACCGACGGTCCGTTCGGAACCGGCACAGCCGCAGAAGAATGCCGAGCCGGCCATCGACTACCTCGACATTCCCGCGTTCCTGCGCCGCCAGGCCGACTGACCGGCACTCACGCAAGACACGTTAAGGAAAACGTGAGGGCGATCCGGCATGACGCTGGAGCCGCCCGGAGCCACCCGCCGCCCACCCGTCCGGGCGGTGGGTGCTTTACTGTCCCTCGGAAAACCCGCTCGTGATATCAATCACTTGCAAGTGATTGAAAGGACGGAAGATCAGTCGCAGGCTAAATGAGAATGGCTCTCGAAAGTTGCTGAAGGAACAGTGAAGCCAATGGTAGACTGTACCGTCCGGTTTGTTTATTCCGAGGTTAAGACTGTGTTAGCATGTGCGCCACTTAAGGCTGCTGCCACAAGGTTCTGCCCAACATGATCAAGCAGCGCACGCTCAAGAACATCATTCGCGCCACGGGCGTCGGTCTCCACACCGGCGACAAGGTGTACATGACGCTTCGTCCCGCGGCGCCGAATACGGGCATCGTATTCCGCCGTACCGACCTCAATCCGCCCGTCGAACTTCATTCGCGTCCGGAGAACGTCGGCGACACGCGTCTCTCCACCACGCTGATCAACGGCGACGTTCGCGTCTCTACCGTCGAGCATCTGCTCTCGGCCATGGCCGGTCTGGGTATCGACAACGCCTACGTGGATCTGTCGGCGCCGGAAGTGCCGATCATGGACGGCAGTGCCGGTCCTTTCGTCTTCCTCATCCAGTCCGCTGGCATCGAGGAACAGGATGCCGCGAAGCGTTTCATCCGCATCAAGAAGCCCGTCATCGTCCAGGACGGCGACAAGTGGGCGAAGCTCGAGCCGTTCGACGGCTTCAAGGTGGGCTTCTCGGTCGAGTTCGACCACCCGCTGTTCAACAAGCGCAATTCGCAGGCCGAGATGGACTTCTCGACCACGTCGTTCGTCAAGGAAGTCAGCCGTGCGCGCACCTTCGGTTTCATGCGCGACATCGAGATGCTCCGCGAGCGTAACCTCACCCTCGGCGGGTCGATGGACAACGCCGTGGTGCTGGACGACTACCGCGTGCTGAACGAAGACGGCCTCCGTTACGACAACGAGTTCGTCAAGCACAAGATCCTCGACGCCATCGGCGACATCTACATGCTGGGCCACAGCCTGATCGGCGCTTACTCCGCGCACAAGTCGGGTCACGAACTCAACAACAAGCTGCTCCGTAGCCTGATGGCCGACGCCACGGCTTGGGAAGAGGTCAGCTTCAAGGATCCGGCGAAGGCCCCGATCTCCTACGCCCATCCGGCCCAGGCTGTCTAAGCCTCCCGGCACTCCGTGAAAACCGAAAGGCCGCGACTTGTCGCGGCTTTTTTGCGTTTGTCGCCGGTGCTTCCACAACGCATGTGAACCGAATCACGCCCCGTGAACTTTATGTACATTTTCGGTGTTCACGCGCTTGATGCGTGCTATAAAGTCCGCCACCTTCGCCGGTCCGTATGTGCTTACGGACTTCGGAGGCGGCTCCAAGTATAGGATTATTCTGAATTTTCGGCCTGGGAGGCCAGGTACAGGAACAGATCCCGCAATGTGGGGTCGGAGAGTGACGCAGCGGCGCCCCGCAGGTGGCGGGCCGCCGAAGCGGAAAGCGGTTTGTGCCGGTCGGGGATGACTTCCACAGGCGGCAGGGGGGCCACTTTCACGGCAACCGAGTGGGCCTTCGCGCCAATGGCGCGGGCGGCCTTGAGGATCTGCGCCTGGTAAAGGCGCACCCGCGAGGCCCAGGCCGACGAGGGCGCAAGGAAGACGAGCCTGCCGTCGCGCAGGTCCGCGAAGCGGACCTGATCGCATAACGGCGATGGCAGCGTCGCGCGCAGCTGGCGGTCCAGGCGGTCGAGTTCGCGGGCCCGTTGGGCCAGCGATGCGACGGGCCCGACCTCCGCGACGGACTTCAATCCGTGGGTGGAGCGGCGGGACGGACTGGGCGGCGGTGGCATGGGCCGGCTTTGACTATTCGATGTGGAACGTATGCAGATCATACTCGTGTCTCGCGGCCAGAAAGGGCCGAAAACGATCGACCTGACCTGCCGGCGCCTGCGCTGCAAGGTCGTGGCGGTCGCCCTGGCGGGTTTCCTCGGCATCGCCGGTGTCGGCGCGGGGCTTGCCCTGACCGTAGCCGGCCCGAAGGCGGCAGCGCTTGGCGATATCGGTCATCTGAAGCAGCAGGTCGGTGACCAGGACGCGCGTGTGGCGGAAATCAAGCGCGACGCCCAGCGCGATCTCGACGCACTCGCCGTGAAGCTGGGCCAGTTGCAGGCGCAGTCCATTCGTCTCAACGCGCTGGGAGAGAGACTGACCCAGGTCGGCAAGCTCGACGACGGCGAGTTCGACTTCGACGAGGAGCCCCCCCAGGGCGGCCCCGAGCTGACCACGGACTCCTCCGCCTACACGCTGCCGGCCTCGCTGGGCGAAAGCATCGACCGCCTTGCCGGCCAGTTCGATTCCCAACAGGCCCAGCTCGAGGCCCTGAGCGACATGCTGATGGATCGCAGCATCGAGTCGAGCCTGCGCCCCACCGGCATGCCGGTGAACGGCTATATCTCGTCCTATTTCGGTGGCCGCCCCGACCCGTTCAGCGGCCACGCGGCCCGGCACACCGGCATCGACATCGCCGCGCCGAAAGGCACGCCGGTGACGGCCGTCGCCGAAGGCATGGTCACCTTCGCGGGTCAGCGAAGCGGCTATGGCAATGTCGTCGAAATCGACCACGGCAACGGCTACATGACCCGTTACGCCCACAACAGCGCCATTCTCGCGCATCCGGGGCAACGGGTCAGGGTAGGCGACGCCATCGCCAAGGCGGGCTCCACCGGCCGTTCCACCGGCTCCCATGTCCATTTCGAGGTCTGGTACCACGACCGGGTGGTGAACCCCCTGGCATACGTGCGCAGCCACCGCTGACGGGCTGGAACCGGGCTTGAATCCGGGCCCCGAAGCCGCCACCCCGAGGAAAGCCCGGGACGCACGTAGTATGATCGTCCCTTCGTGCCGGCCGGCCATCGGCTGTCCGGCAACCTTTTCGTTTCAGATCCGGATGATCGATGTTCAATCGTGCCCTGACGAGTATTTTCGGCAGCCGTAACGAGCGTGTACTGCGCGACCTGTCCAAGACGGTCAAGCGCATCAACGCCCTCGAGCCGGAGTTCGAGAAACTTTCCGACGACGCCCTGCGCGGCAAGACCGAAGAATTCCGCCAGCGCCTCGCCGCCGGCGAGACGCTCGACAAGCTGCTGCCGGAGGCTTTCGCGGTCACCCGCGAAGCCGCCAAGCGCGTGCTCGGCATGCGTCACTACGACGTGCAGCTGATCGGCGGCATGGTGCTGCATTCCGGCCGCATCGCGGAAATGCGCACGGGCGAGGGCAAGACCCTCGTGGGTACCCTGCCGGTGTACCTGAATGCGCTGGAAGGCAAGGGCGTGCACGTGGTCACGGTGAACGACTACCTGGCACGGCGCGACTCGGCGCAGATGGGCAAGCTGTACAACTTCCTCGGCCTCACCGTCGGTGTCGTGTACCCCGGCATGGACCACGCCGACAAGCGCAGCGCCTATCAGGCCGACATCACCTACGGCACGAACAACGAATTCGGCTTCGACTACCTGCGCGACAACATGGCGCTCAGCAAGGAGCAGCGCAACCAGCGCGGCCTGCACTATGCCATCGTCGACGAGGTCGACTCCATCCTGATCGACGAGGCGCGCACGCCGCTCATCATTTCCGGCCCGGCCGAAGATTCCCCGCAGCTCTACATCGCGGTGAACAAGGTCGTGCCGCATCTCACCCGGCAGGAAAAGGAAGACGGCCCCGGCGACTACTTCGTCGACGAGAAGCAGAAGCAGGTACACATGTCCGAAGAGGGCATGGAGCACGCCGAGCAACTGCTGCGCGACGCGGGCGTCATCGACCCCGACAGCGGCCTGTACGATTCCAAGAACCTGGCCGTCGTGCATCACATGAACGCGGCCCTGCGTGCGAACGCCATCTACCAGCGCGACGTCGACTACATCGTGCGCGACGGCGAAGTCATCATCGTCGACGAGTTCACCGGCCGCACCCTGGCCGGCCGCCGCTGGTCCGACGGCCTGCACCAGGCCGTGGAAGCGAAGGAAGGCGTGCCCATCCAGCGCGAGAACCAGACACTCGCCACGGTGACCTTCCAGAACCTGTTCCGCATGTACAAGAAGCTGGCCGGTATGACCGGTACGGCCGACACGGAAGCCTACGAGTTCCAGACGGTCTACGGCCTGGAAGTGGTCGTCATCCCGACCCACAAGCCGATGATCCGCGTGGACAACCCGGACTCGGTCTTCCTTGGCCCGGAGGCCAAGTACAAGGCGGTGATCGCCGACATCAAGGCATGCCACGAGCGCGGCCAGCCCGTGCTGGTGGGCACGGCGTCGATCGACGTGTCCGAACTGGTGTCGGGCCTGCTTCGCAAGGAAGGCATCCCGCACGAGGTGCTGAACGCGAAGCAGCATGAGCGCGAAGCGCACATCGTCGCCCAGGCCGGTGCGCCGGGCGCCGTCACCATCGCGACGAACATGGCCGGCCGCGGCACCGACATCGTGCTGGGCGGCAGCCTCGAAGCGGCCCTGGCCGCTCTTCCGGAAGGTGCGTCCGACGCGGAACGCCAGAAGGTGCGCGACGACTGGAAGAAGCGCCACGAGCAGGTGCTGGCCGCCGGTGGCCTGCATATCATCGGTACCGAGCGACACGAATCCCGCCGTATCGACAACCAGCTGCGCGGCCGTTCCGGGCGTCAGGGCGATCCGGGTTCGTCCCGTTTCTACCTGTCGCTGCAGGACAACCTCATGCGCATCTTCGGCGGCGAGCGCATCGGCCGCTGGATGCAGATGTTCGGCATGAAAGAAGACGAGGCACTGGAAGACCGCCTCATCACGCGCCAGATCGAGAAGGTGCAGCGCAAGGTCGAGCAGCACAACTTCGACATTCGCAAGAACCTCCTGGAATTCGACGACGTCGCCAACGACCAGCGCAAGGTGATCTACGCGCAGCGCGACGAACTGCTGGAAACCGACGACATCTCCGACATGATCGTCGACATCCGCCAGGACGTGGTGACCGCGCTGGTGCGCAAGTACGTGCCCGCCGACAGCATCGACGACCAGTGGGACATCCCCGGTCTCGACCGCGAGCTGGCGAGCGAACTGAACCTGCGCCTGGACGTGGCCCACTGGCTGGAAGGCCGCCAGGACGCCGACGCCGATGCGATCCTCGAGCACGTGCGCGAGGGTGTCGACGCCATGTTTGCCGAGAAGGAAGCCCAGGTCGGTGCCGAGACGATGCGTTCGCTCGAAAAGCACGTGATGCTGTCGGTCGTCGACAACGCCTGGAAGGAACACCTGGCCAGCATGGATTACCTGCGCCAGGGCATCTATCTGCGCGGTTACGCGCAGAAGCAGCCGAAGCAGGAGTTCAAGCGCGAGTCGTTCGAACTGTTCGCCGAGATGCTCGACCGCATCAAGGGCGAAGTGGTTCAGATGCTGGCCCGCATCCGCATCCGCAGCGAGGAGGAAGTGCTCGCGATGGAAGCGGAGCAGCAGCGCATGGCGGAGGCGCAGCGGCTGCAGTTCCAGCACGCCGACGCGCAAGCCATGGGGCAGGGTGACGGCAACGCCACTGCGGCGCCCGCCGTGGCGCCGGTGCTCAGCGACGGACCGAAGGTCGGTCGCAACGACCCGTGCCCCTGCGGTTCGGGCAAGAAATACAAGCACTGCCACGGACAGCTCAGCTGATATGAAAAACCCGCCGAAAGGCGGGTTTTTCATGGGTATCAATCGCCGCCGCCCTTGGGCTTCTGCCGGTAGGGCTCGGCGTCCACCGTGATGTAGGCCGGCTCGGGCGAGTCGAGACGCATGGCGGTAAGCTGGCCGCCCCACACGCATCCCGTATCGATGGCGTAGACGCCGAGGCCCGCGAAGCGGCCCAGTGCGGACCAGTGGCCGCAGACGATCTTCGTTTCGCGGCGGCGCACGCCAGGTACCTCGAACCAGGGGTAGAGGCCAGGCTTTTGCGTGCCGGGCACGCCCTTGCCCTCGAAGTCGATGCGTCCGTTCACGTCGCAGTAGCGCATACGCGTGAGCGTGTTGATCGTGGCGCGATGGCGCTCCACGCCTTGCAGACGATTGTTCCAGCCCGGCGGACGGTTGCCGAACAGGTTCTTGAGCAGACGCTGGTGGCGAGGGCCGCCGAGTTCGCGTTCGACCTCGAGGGCGGCGCGCTGGGCCTGGCGTAGCGTCCACATCGGTGCGAGCCCGGCATGGATCATGGTCCAGCCAAGTTCCTCGTCGTGATGCAGCAGCTTCTGCATGCGCAGCCACTCGAGCAGCACGGGTGCGTCGTCGGCGAAGAGCACTTCGCGGAGTTCGGCATTCACCCTCGCCTGTGCATCCTCACGGCGTTGGCCGATCGCGAGGAGCGACAGGTCGTGATTACCGAGCGTGATGACAGTCTGATCGCGCAGCGAATGGATGAGCCGCAGCGTGGCGAGGGATTCGCCGCCGCGATTCACCAGGTCGCCGCAGAACCAGAGCCTGTCCGCGGAGGGATCGAAGCGGAGCTTTTCCAGCAGGCGCTGGAGTTCCGGATAGCAGCCCTGGACGTCGCCGATCGCATAGACGGCCATCAGCCCGTGTGCTCCAGAGGTGTGCTCTTGTGGCCGTTCCCGGCATGCGCGCAGTCCATGTTCCGATCCTAGTGGAGCGTGCGCGGTATCGAAAGCACGAATGTGGGAATCGGCGCATCGAAGTGCGTGCCGTCGTCCGCGACCATGCGATAGCTGCCTTCCATGGTGCCCACTGCCGTTTCCAGCACGGCACCGGAGGTGTATTCGAACGAATCGCCCGGACGCATCCACGGCTGCTCGCCGACGACGCCGTCGCCGCGAACTTCCTCGACCTTGCCGTTCGCATCGGTGATGACCCAGTGCCGGGTCAGCAACTGGGCGCCGGTCTGGCCGACGTTGCGTAGCGTGATCGTGTAGGCGAACACGTAACGGTTATCCGTCGGTTGCGATTGGTCGGGAACGAAGCGGGTTTCGACCTCCACGTCGATCGTGTAGGGGGTTTTGGAATTCATGTAGGGATTGTCGGGGACGGGGAGGGGGTGGGCAAGTGTGCCCCGAAACCGCGCTTACATCACGTTCGCAAGCTTCACGAAGTCCGTGGGCGCCAGCGTTTCGGCCCGCGCCCTCGGGTCGATACCGACAGCGCGGATGGTAGCTTCGTCGATCATTCCCTTCAGGGTGTTCGCGAGCGTCTTGCGGCGCATCGCGAACGCCGCCTTCACGACGGCGTGAATTTTCGCCGGATCGCCCGCGGGACGCTGGTCCACCGGCAGAGGCACCAGCCGCACCACGGCGGAGTCGACCTTCGGCGGCGGCCGGAACGCCCCCGGCGGAACCGTGAACAGCGGGGTTACCCGGCAGGCCAGCTGGAGCATCACGCTGAGCCGGCCGTACACCTTGCTGCCGGGCTCGGCCGCCATGCGGTCCACCACTTCCTTCTGGAGCATGAAGTGCATGTCCTGGATGGCGGCCGCGTGCTCCACGCAATGGAACAGGATGGGACTCGAAATGTAGTAGGGCAGATTGCCGGCAATGCGCAGGCGCTCGGCACCCAGTTCGGCCGCAAGTGCGCCGAAGTCGACCTTCAGGACATCGGAGTGGACGATCCGCAGGTCGCCGATCGCCGCCGCGCGCTGCTGAAGGCCGGGAATGAGGTCGGTGTCGAGTTCGATGGCCGTCATGCGTTTGGCCACGGCCAGGAGCGGCAGGGTCATCGCTCCCTCGCCGGGACCGATTTCGACGAGCGTGTCGCCGTCCTTCGGCGAGATGGACGAGACGATGCGGTCGATGTAGCGCTTCTCATGGAGGAAGTGCTGACCAAAGCTTTTCTTGGGACGTGCGTTCATGACTGCCTGCGCTGCCGGGCGAGATCCATGGCCAGATGGGTGGCCGAGAACAGGCTGGCCGGGTTCGCCGTGCCGGTGCCGGCACGGTCCAGCGCGGTGCCATGGTCCACCGACGTACGGATGAAGGGGAGGCCGAGGGTCACGTTCACCGTGCTGTCGAACGCTTCGCTCTTCAGTACCGGCAGGGCCTGGTCGTGATACATGGCCAGTACGGCGTCGTAGCGATCGCGCATGGCGGGAACGAAGGCGGTATCCGCGGGCAGGGGGCCCAGCAGTTCCATGCCCTCCGCACGCAGGCGCTCGAGCACGGGCACGATGGTGTCGATCTCTTCGTGCCCCATATGCCCGCCCTCGCCGGCGTGCGGATTGAGCCCCAGCACCGCGATGCGCGGCTGCGGAATGCCGAACAGCGACGCCAGCGCCGTGCGGACGATGCGAAGCGTGCGTTCGAGCAGGGCAGGCGTCACGGCCGAAGGTACGGCGGACAGCGGAAGGTGCGTGGTGGCCAGGGTAACGCGAAGGCGAGGCCCGGCAAGCATCATCACGACCTCGGCCGAAGCGCGTTCCGCGAAGAACTCGGTGTGGCCGCTGAACGGGATGCCGGCGTCGTTGATGCTGGATTTCTGCACGGGGCCGGTGACCACACCGTCGAACTCGCCGGCCAGACAGCCGTCGGCGGCCAGGGCAAGCATGTCCAGGACGTGCCTCGCGTTGCGGGGATCGGGATGGCCCGGGGATTCCGCAACGGCGAGCGGTACGTGGCGGACCCTGATCCGACCCGGTGGTCGCGAGGCGATGCGCTTGCCGTCGTCGTCGACGATGTCGAGCACGACCCCGGACGCGGACGCGGCGCGCCGCAGGAGTGCCTTGTCGGTAATGGCGACGAGGTCGGCGGCGCAATCGCTTGCGGCGAGGCGGGCGACCAGTTCGGGCCCCACCCCGGCAGGCTCACCGGCGGTGACGGCGAGCCTTGGCAGGGTGGTCGCGTCCATGGGCTTACGGCGTGGCCGAAGCCTGCTTGTCGTCCGGGTCCTTCAATTCCGGCACGCGGATATCGACGAACGAGGTCGAACGCAGTTCGCGGAGGTAGTTCTCGTAGGCTTCGTCGGCCTTGCGGTTGCCGATGGCCTGACGGGCCTGGTCGCGCTGGAGCTGATCGGTGAGGTCGCTCTGGCGCGAGCCGAGGCGCTGCAGCACGATCCAGCCGGCGTCGGTCTGGATGGGGTGCGACACCTCGTTGTCCTTCAACTGGTCGATCTGCGCGCCGATGGCCTGGCCCCAGGCGTCCTTCGCGAACCAGCCCATGTCGCCGCCGTTGTTGGCCGTGGTCGTGTCCTTGGACTCGTCCTTGGCCAGCTTCGCGAAGTCTTCCTTCTTGTCGACGATTCGGGTGTAGAGATCCTGAGCCTTCTTCTCGGCCTGCTCGGGCGTGACGATTTCCGAGGGTTTGATGAGGATCTGGCGGGCGTGGTACTCGGTGACGATCTGCCGGCCCGGCTGGCGCGTGTCCACCAGCTTGAGAATGTGGAACCCGGTGGGGCCGCGCAGGGCGGCGGTGGTCTCGCCGGGCTTGAGGGTGGCAACGGCGTCGGCGAAGGCGGGCGGCACTTCGTCGAGGCGGCGCCAGCCGAGGTCGCCGCCGTCGAGCGCGTCGGGCGCGTCGGAGAAGCGAATGGCCGCGGCATTGAAATCCATGCCGCCCTTGATGGCCTTGATCGCCTCCTCCGCCTTGGCCTGGGCCTGCGCGATGTCGTTGGCGCCGCCGCCTGCCGGGGTGCTGATCTGGATGTGCGCCAGGTGGACTTCGCCGGCCTTGTAGGTGGGGCTGGCGAGCAGGTTGTTCACTTCGGCGTCGGTGACGGTGACCTGGTCGCGGACCACGCTCTCGTGCAGCTTCTGGGCGATGAGCTGGTCGGACAGCTGCTGGCGGAACGCCGCGTAGCTGAAGCCGTCCTGTTCCACCGCGGCGCGCAGCTGGTCGAGGCTCATCTTGTTCTGCTGGGCCACGTTGCCGGCGGCCTGGTCGATGTCCTGGTCGGACACGCGGATACCCTGGTCGTTGGCGCGCTGGACCTGCAGGCGCATGAGGATCAGGCGGTCGAGCACCTGGCGGGCCAGGACGTCCTTCGGCGGCAACTGGCCGGGGTTGGAGGCGTACTGGCGCACGATGGCGTTGATGGCCTCGTCGAGCTCGCTCTGCAGGATGACGTCTTCCTCCACGACCGCCACGATGCGGTCGAGCGAGCCGTTGCCGACGCTCATGTTGCCCGGGGTGGGCTGGGCCGAAGGCATCAGCTGGGCGTGGGCGGGAGGCACGGCCGCCAGGAAGGAGGCGGCGAGCAGGGAATACGCGAGGATCTGCTTCATCGAATAGGGAGCCCGGGGCACCTGCCCCATTTATTGATAGCCAAGGATAGCACGGCGCAGGTAGGCGCCCGATTGCGGGTTGAGCGAGCCCAAGCCCTTGAATTCAACCTCGAACATGATCGCGTTGTCGGTCTTCCGCAGGTAGTCGTGCACGTAGTGCCGGCCGAGCACGCGGAAGGCCACGCAGCAGCTGTCGTATTCCACGCCCGCCGCGGCCTCCAGCGTGCGATGGGAGAAGGTGAAGGCGCTGAAGGTGGCTCCATTGTCCAGGGTCACGGGTAGGACGTCGCGGCGGGCGAAGACCCAGCGAGCCAGCGCGCGCCACCTTTCCGAGACAGGAAAGACCACGGACGTGTCGAATTGTTCCATGACATTCCGGCGGTACCGGTACGAGAAGTTGACGATGCCGTCGCCCTTGATGCGCCTTTGCAACTGGACGGTGGCCAGATCCGTATCGCGGCCCTGCTGGAACAACTGGCCCTGGTCGTTCAGGTATGGGCTCTGCTGCTTGTTCGGATTCCACTGATACGAACTGTTGAAGCGCCACTTGTCGTTGAGCTGGATAGCGAGCTGGGCCACGTAGTCCGACCTGGAGAAGTCGGTGGGCGCCACGCCCGGCATCTGCACCTTCTGGTCGCTGAAATACTTGATTTGGCCGACGCTGGCGGAAAGCCGCTCCACGCCGCTGTCGTCAAGAAGGCGGGTGGTCAGCGCCGCTGTGAGGTTGTTCGCGTCCATCTGCCGGTCGGCGCCGGAGAAGCGGTTCGTGGTGAACAGCTGCCAGAAGTCGAACGACATCACGTTGGTGTCGAAGGTCGGAAGATCGTTCTGATTCCGGTACGGCACGTAGAGGTAATAGATGCGCGGCTCGAGCGTCTGGGTGTAGTCGCTACCGAACAGATTGACGTGCTTGTCGAAGATCAGCCCGGCATCGAGGCTGCCGATGGGCACCGAACGCGACGGGCTCTGCTTCGTGTAGTTGAAGCTGCGGAAATCCGAATCCAGGCGGTAATCGGTGTAGCGATATTCGACGCGCGGGCGGACGAACCAGGACGCACCGGAGAAATCCGCAGCAAGATAGGGGGCGAGGTCCAGGCGGTTGCCGTCGACCTGGCCTGGGAAGGTTCCGGATACTGGCGCGCGGTCGACCTTGCGGAACGCGACGGCCTCGCTGTCGACACCGACGTCGAGCCAGTCGTTCACCGGCGCATCCAGATTGAACGTGGCGCGTGGCCAGCGGCGATACGGTACGACGTAGTTGGGCAACCCGGCGTCGACGTTCTGGTAGTCGTCGGCGCCGAGGGCGGCACTCCAGTACTTGCCCCCCTTCGTGACATAAGCGCTGGACGAAAGGATGCCGATCGCCGATTGGTAGAGGTCGTTGCTGAAGTCGCGGAAGTACTGGTTATCCGATGCGCGGTTGATGTTCGCACCGAAATTGAAGCCGTTGCCGAGGTTGGTCGAGTTGGTGATGTGGACGAAGTAGCGCTGCTTGGAACCGTCGCGGTCGCTGGTGCCGCTCTCGTCATCGTCGGGGCCTCTGTCGCGAGCCATATAGCTCACGTCGAACGTACCGTTCGAGCGCGGCAGCAGGTAACGGAACTCGGCGCCCAGCATGAAACCGCGATCGCTGTAGTAGCCCGGCGTGATCGTGGCGTCGTAGTTCGGCGCCAGGTTGAAGTAATACGGCAGGTTGAGGAACAGGCCGGAACGGCTGCTCGAACCGAACGTCGGATACAGGAAGCCGCTCTTGCGCCGGTCGTCCAGCGGGAACGTGAAGTAGGGCAGGTACATGAACGGCACGCCCTTGAAGCGCATGGTGGCACTGCGCGCCTCGCCGACACCCGTTTCCTTGTTGAGGTTCATCGTTTTCGCGCGGAACTCCCACATGCGGCTGCCGACGTCGCACGTGGAATAGCTGGCGAGGGTGAACCTGCCATGTTGCGGGTCCATCACTTTCGCATGGTCGGCCACGCCGTTGCCGCGCGATTGCAGCAGCTGGTAACGGACGTTATAGGCATCGCCCTGATTGGGCGTAGTGGTGCCGGTCATGCGGTCGGCCGACACGAGCATGCCGGCTTCTTGATACTTCACGTCGCCGCGCGCGTCGTACGCGGTGGAGTCGGAGTTATAGGTGACGTCCTGCGCGCGCAGCACCTGGTCGGCGCGCTCCAGGCGAACGCCACCGGTCATGTGGTAGACGTTCGGCTCCGGGCTTTCGACCTTCACGCCCGCCTGATTGCCGTCGTCGATACCCGAATGGATGTCCGTCACCGCGGTCTCGCGCAGAGAGCTGTCCTTGGTGATCGACGGCTCGTAGAAATCGAGCATCGCGTTCGGCCGGCACAGCGCATAGCTGACCGGGCGGGGCGGGCAGATGAACGAGCCCAGCGGGCAGGTCTCCGCGGCCACCGGGGCGGCGGGAGCCACGGCGCGTGTTTCCCCCTGCGTCGGCGCACTCTGGGCGGGCGCCTCGAAGGCGTAGCCGGAAACGATGAAGGCGACGGCGGTCGCCAGCAGGCGGCGTTTAGGCAGGATGCTGATGCGTGACGTCACGGGCGATGTCTTATCCGGTCGAAAGGCCGCCAACTTAGCAGAATCGCCAGCCCCACCGCACGATGGCACGTCGCCCATGAGCATGATTCCCTGAAAGGCGCGGTCCGCATGGCCGCACCGGCCTGGCGAGCTTACACCGGCGGGGCGCCCGGCAGTGTTCCCGCCTTACCCGCGCGGGCGGCGTTCGTGCTCCCAAAGCACCTCGCCGTGGCCGCTACGACGTGCGATCACCCGGGCGATGACGAAGAGCAAGTCTGAAAGGCGGTTCAGGTAACGCCGGGCCTCGGGGCGGATGTCCTCTACCCTGCCCAGCGCAACCACCTCGCGCTCGGCGCGGCGGCAGATCGTGCGGGCGAGGTGACAGGTGGCGGCAGCGATGCCGCCGCCGGGGAGGATGAAGTCTTTCAATGCCGGAAGGTCGGCGTTGAAGCCGTCCAATACGGCTTCGAGGCGATCGATGTCCTTCGCCTGGATCATCGCCATGCCGGGGATGCAAAGCTCCCCGCCAAGGTCGAACAGTTCGTGCTGAATCTGGAGAAGCGCCTCGCGAATGTCGTCGCCCAGGCCATCCGCCGCGACCACCATGCCGATGGCGCTGTTCAGTTCGTCCACCGTGCCGTAGGCCGCGACGCGGAGGGAGTCCTTGCCGGTGCGGCTGCCATCGCCCAGGCCCGTGCTGCCATCGTCGCCGGTGCGTGTATAGATCTTCGAAAGTCGGTTACCCATCCGCGGATTCTAGACGGTCGCCAGCGCACTGTGACCAATTGCCGCCGGTGCCGCGGCGGTCGAGTCCGGTTGTGCCCGACGGCACGGGCGTATGATTCGCGCATGAGCCAGTCCGAACCCATCCTTATCGTCGGCGGGGGCCTGGTCGGCGCCAGCCTCGCCATCGCGCTCGATACGGCGGGCCTGCCGGCAGTACTTGTCGAGGCGTCGGCGCCCCGTATCGGTGAGCAGCCCAGCTACGACGAGCGCAACCTCGCGCTTTCCCGGGCCACCGTGAACGGCCTGGACGCCATTGGCGTATGGGATCACGTCAGGCAGCGCGCCACGCCCATCCGTCACATCCATACGAGTCGCGCCGGCGACTTCGGCAGCGTGCGCATGGACGCCGCCACCGAGGGCGTGGATGCGCTTGGCTGGACCTTGCCGGCGCGCGAACTGGGCGCTGGTCTCCTGCGGCGCCTCGACAGCTGCCGGCATCTCGTTCGCATGGCGCCTGCGCGCGTGGAGTCCATAGCACCCACGGCGGACGGCTGGGCGGTAAGCGTATCCAGCGGAAGCGACAGGCGGGACATGACGACGCCTCTACTGGTCGGCGCGGACGGAACGGGTTCCGTCGTTCGCGCGCAGCTTGGCATCGGCGTCCACGAACACGATTACGAACAGGCCCTCTTCGTCACCACGATGACCCCGGAGCGCGATCCCCAGGGCAGGGCGTTCGAACGCTTCACCAACCACGGGCCCGTCGCGGTCCTGCCGCTTACTGACCGACGGGTCGGTGTGGTGCTCACCGTCGATGCCGGTCGGGCGGACGCGGTCGCCGTGCTCGACGACGCCGCGTACGCGGCGCTGGTGCAGGAACGTTTCGGCTGGCGCCTGGGCCGACTGAGCCGGCCGGGCAAGCGTGTGCCTTATCCCATTCGCCGGGTGGCGGCGACATCGTTGACGTCGACCCGCGCCGTGCTCGTGGGCAATGCGGCACAGACCATTCATCCGATCGGTGCGCAAGGTTTCAACCTCGGGCTGCGCGACGCCCTCACCCTCGCCGAGCTGGCGGTGTCGGCACACGATCCCGGCGATGCGGCCGTGCTGGCGGAATATGTCCGTCGCCGCACGCCCGACCGCGAAGGCACCATGGCAATGAGCCATGGCCTCGTGCGCCTCGCTTGCATGGACCAGCCGCTACTGGGGCCATTGCGGTCGGTGGCGATGCTGGCCCTCGACCGGCTTCCGCCATTGCGGCACGCCCTGGCCCGGCGTGGCATGGGATTCCGTCCGAATGCGCCGCTGGCCGTACTGGAGAAGACACCATGAGCGACGCCTGGAACGATCCGGCACCGCGCCGGCGCGGCCATGTGCTCGACGTGGCGGTGGTCGGCGGTGGCATGGTGGGCGCGGCGGCCGCGCTGGCGCTTGCCCGCGCCGGATTTTCCACCGCCCTCGTCGACGCGCGCGAACCCGCGCCCTGGGCTGTGGCAAACGAGGTGGACCTGCGCGTGGTCGGCCTTGCGGCATCGTCCGTCAGCCTGCTGCACGATCTGGGCGTCTGGCATGCCGTTGCTTCCGCGCGTGCGTCCGGCTACGAACGAATGGAGGTCTGGGACGCGGAAAGCGGCGCCACGATTCGTTTCGACGCCGCCGACGACGGTCGCGACGTATTGGGTTACATCGTCGAGAACTCACTGGTGCAGGCCTGCCTGTGGCATGCGCTCGACGAGGCAGGCGTGCGCCGGATCGTTCCCGCCGAAGTGGTGGGCCTGACGCAGCGGGAAGATCGCGCACAACTCGAACTGGCCGACGGCCAGGGAGTGTCGGCGCGCCTCGTGGTCGCGGCCGACGGCGCGGCGTCGCCCCTGCGAGCGATGGCTGGCATCGGCACCCATGGGCGCGACTACGCGCAGCGGGCCATCGTCGGGCATGTGGAAACGGCCCGGCCGCACGAACGTACCGCCTGGCAGCGTTTTCTTCCGACGGGGCCGCTGGCCCTGCTTCCCCTGGCCGATGGTCGCAGTTCCATCGTCTGGTCGCTGCCCGACGCCGAGGCGTCGCGCGTGCTGGCCCTGGACGACGAGGGATTTCGCGACGCCTTGGGGGTGGCAAGCGATTTCCGCCTCGGTCCCATTACGGGAACGACGGAGCGAGCCGCGTTCCCGTTGCGTCTCCGGCTCGCCGACCGGTACGACGCCGATCGTCTCGTGCTTCTGGGCGACGCGGCGCACGCGGTGCATCCGCTGGCCGGGCAGGGGGTGAACCTGGGCCTGCGCGACGTGGTGGAACTGCGCGACACCCTGGTGCATGCCCGGGACCTGGGTCGCGACATCGCCGCCGCGCACGTGCTGCGCCGTTACGCTCGTCGCCGCCGCAGCGCGGACGGCCTGGATGCGTGGTCGTTTGACGCGCTCGCCCGCGTTTATGCGTGGCAGGCGCCGCCCCTGGTGGCGGCACGCGGCTTTGGGGTCAGGGCCGTCGACATGTTCGGCCCCTTGAAGCGGAAGCTGGCAAGGCACGCCGCGGGGCTGTGAGCCGCGGTTCCGGTCGTGCCCATCGGCCGGCCTGCATCGGCATGCCCCGGGCGAGGGGCATCGCGACAGACGCTCCGTCGACCTATGCTTGGCGCACTTTCCTCCAGGGAGTCTCGCCATGCGCCGTTCATTGCTCGTCCTTTCCTTAGTCGCTTTCGGTCACATCGGGGCGGCCGCAGCGGCCATGGTCGCCAAGCCGGTGCAATGGACCGACCACGGCGTGACCTACAAGAGCTTCCTCGTCTATGACGACGCCGTGGCCGCGAAGCGCCCGGGGCTCGTGATGGTGCCGAACTGGTTCGGTGTGAACGATATGGCGGTGGCCAAGGCCAAGGAAATCGCCGGCAAGGATTACGTGATCCTCCTCACCGACATGTATGGCGGCGACATCAGGCCGCGCAATACAGACGAGGCCGGCGCGGCCGTGAAGCCGCTGTATGCCGACCGCAAGATCATGCGCCAGCGCGTGTCGCGGGCGTTCGACGAGCTGAAGGCGCAAGCGCGGCAGGCGCCCATCGATACGTCAAAGCTCGGTGCCATCGGCTTCTGCTTTGGCGGCTCCGCTGTGCTCGACCTTGCCCGCGCGGGGGCGAACCTCGCCGCGGTGGTGACGTTCCATGGCCTTCTGGCCACGGACGACAAGCTGCCGTCGAACATCCACGCCAGCGTGCTCGCCTTGAACGGCGCGGATGACGAAAACGTGCCGATGGAGCAGCGCGCCGCCTTCGAGGACGAGATGCGTCGCGCGAAGGTGGACTGGGCCATGGAAGACTTCGGCGGAGCGGTGCATTGCTTCACCGAGAAGGAAGCGACCACCGCGACGGGCAATTGCCGCTACGACGCGAAGGTGGCGCGTCGCGCCTATGCCGCGATGCACGCCTGGTTGAAGGAGGCCTTCGCCGCGGCGAAGTGAACTTCCCTCAGAAGCGGCGTTCGACCGAGTAGTCGGCGAGCGCCGCCAGCGCGTCGCGGAACGGCGAGGGCGCCAGATCCGCCAGGGCGTCGCGTGCGGCCGCCGCATGCGCCACGGCCTTTTCGTGCGTACGCTCCAGGGCGCCCGAATCGCGGATGGCGGCAACGATGCGATCCAGCGAATCCAGTCCGCCATGTTCGATGGCATGGCGGAGCGATTTCAGCTGCTCCTCGTCGGCAGCCTGCATGGCATAGATGAGCGGCAGGGTCGGCTTGCCTTCGGCAAGATCGTCGCCGATGTTCTTGCCGAGGGTTTCCGAATCGGAAACATAATCGAGCAGGTCGTCGGCGATCTGGAAGGCGTAACCCAGTTCCATGCCGTACCGGCGCAACGCGGCGATCTGCGCGTCGGGCAAGCCGCCAAGCACGCCGCCCAGTTCGGTCGCCGCGGCGAACAGCACGGCCGTCTTGCGTTCGATCACCGCCAGGTAGGCGTTCTCGTCGACATCGGCGTTGCCGATGTTCAGGAGCTGCAACACCTCGCCTTCGGCGATGGTGTTCGTGGTATCGGCAAGGATGCGCATGATGCGCATGTCGTCGAGTTCCACCATCAGCTGGAACGAGCGCGAATAGAGGAAATCGCCGACCAGTACGCTGGCCGCGTTACCCCACAGTGCGTTCGCCGTCTTCCGGCCGCGACGCATGTCCGAATCGTCAACCACGTCGTCGTGCAGCAATGTCGACGTATGGATGAATTCGATGATGGCCGCGAGCTTCGCGTGCTCCTTCCCGTCGTAGCCGGCGGCCCGTGCGGCGAGCACGTGCAGCATCGGCCGCAGGCGCTTGCCGCCGCCGGCAATGATGTGGTCGGCGATACGGTTGATGAGCACCACATCCGACGACAGACGGTGGCGGATAAGAGTGTCGACCTCCGTCATGTCGTCTGCCGCCATGGCGCGAACACCGGCGAAATCGAGGGAGGAGGAACGTGCGGCGATGGAGGACATGGATCCGATCGTAAGCGACATGGCAGCCGGCATTATAGGGGCGGAGCCGTCGTTATCGGTGTGCATGGTCTCCTTGGGGCCGAGACATGGCCGCGACACTTCACTCACGCGGCCAAGGGGCGACCGCCGACCCGTGTTCGCGGCGCCGTCCACGAAAGTGCCTGTACTCGTTGAATTTTTCAGAATTTGCGTATCGACGGTAGCGGCGTCCGTGGGCAGATTGGCCGCGCACGCCCATCCGAGGCGTGTTCCAGCCTTAGAGGAAAACGCCATGCACAAATCTTCCATCGCGGTGGCCCTGCTCGCTTCCACCCTGGCCACGGCCGCGCTGGCCGCGAACGACGGCACCATCGACATCACGGGCACGATCACGTCGGCGACATGCCAGGTCGAGGGTCAGCAGCCGGGCACAGGGGGCGCCAAGAAAAGTGTCCCTCTGGACACCGTCAGCGCAGGCGCTCTCGCCCAGGTTGGCCAGACGTACGGCGACAGGGGGTTCAGCATCCAGGTCGGCGGCAACGCGGAATGCGCCAACGACACAAAGGTCAAGGTGCGCTTCGATCCGGCCAGTCCCGCCATCGACCGCCTCAGCGGGCGGCTCAACGTCGATGCCGGCAGCGCGGCGGCGGCCGGCGTCCAGATCCAGATCGCCAACGGCGACGGCACGCCCATCAACGTGTTCACCGAGGACTCCAAGAGCGTGATCGTGGCTGACAACAGGGCTCAGATCGATCTGATCGCACGGTACTACCGGTCGGGCGACATCACGCCCGGAGCGGCGAACTCCCGCGTCGGCTTCCAGATCGCCTACGAATAGGCCGGGGATAACGCATAACGGCCGGGCTGCATCGTCGTCCGGCCATCGTCATCGTGACAAAAGGAACCGTCATGCTACGACTCGTCCTGGCCATCCTGGCCTGTCTCCTGCTCGCCGAAGCGGTGCGCGGCGCCGTGGTCATCGGCGGCACGCGCGTCGTCTTTCCAGGGCAGGCGCGCGACGTTTCATTGAAAGTGGAGAACAAGGGCGCCGAGCCCGCTTTGGTGCAGGTATGGATCGACGACGGCGACGAGACCTCCTCGCCGGCCACGGCGCACGCGCCGTTCGCCATCACGCCACCCGCTTTCCGGATCGATCCAGGGCAGGCACATACCCTGCGGATCGTGCATGTCGGCGAGGCGGCTCCGAAGGAAAAGGAAGCACTTTACTGGTTGAATGTCCTGGAGATCCCGCCCAAGCCCACCACGACCCAGGGCGCGAACGTCCTCCAGTTCGCGTTCCGTCATCGCCTCAAGCTCTTTCATCGGCCTGAGGCCATGCCCCCGCCAACGGTGCGAACGACGGCGGCCCTCCGCTGGAAGCTGGAGCGCGATGGCGACACCGAGGTGCTCAAGGTCGAGAACCCATCGCCTTACCACGTGTCGTTCAATTCCGTGGCACTGGTGCCTGACAAGGGCGCCTCCGCGACGGCAACGCTCCGTGGTGGCATGGTGGCGCCCGGCGCGACCATGCGTTTCCCGCTCCCTGCCACCGCGCGTGGCGCCCAGGGCGGCAAGGTCGACTTCGTGACCATCAACGACTTCGGCGCGCCCATTCCCGGTTCGACGGCACTTGAACGATGACGCGGGCGACGCACGTATGGCGTGGCGCACGGATGCATCACCCGTTTACCGGCGGGGGCGCGGCTTGCGCACGTTCGCGAGCCAGCTTTTCGGTGCCTGCATCACGGTGGCTCGCATCGCGCGTGCGCAGGATGCCGGCGAGGTCGAGTTCGAGGGCGCGTTCCTCACGACGAGCGGCGGGGCTGCGCTCGACGTATCGCGTTTTTCTCGCGGCAATCCTGTCCTGCCCGGCAACTACCACGTGGACATCCGAATGAACGGCGAATGGCAGGCACGACGGCCGGTTCGATTCGAATCCGTGGGCGATCGTGCGGACGCACACGCATGCATCGCCAGGGACGAATTGATTGCCTTCGGCGTCGATCCGGCGGTGCTTACGCCGCGGGAGGGCGATGCGTCCTGTCTTCCGATCGAACGCCGCCTCGATTCGGCAACGGCCCGGTTCGACGTGGGCGAGCAACGCCTCGATATCGAGGTACCTCAGGCGGCCATGGCACGGCGTCGTGACGGCGTGGTGCCCCCGGAACAGTGGGATGACGGTATCGCTGCCGGTCTCCTGTCGTGGCGGGTGAATGCCCGCCACACGTCGGCCTCGCGCGGGAACGCCACTGCGCTCCTGGCCGCCGGCGATGCAGGCATCAATGTCGGGGCGTGGCGCCTTCGCCATGCCGGTTCCTGGACCGGTGGACGATACGGCTATCGCCATACGTACGTGGAGCGCTCGCTCGCGGTGTGGCGGGCGCGCGTGCGCGTCGGCGACCTGCCCCTGACGGGCGAGTTGATTTCGCCCGTCAGGTTGCGCGGCATCTCCGTGGCAAGCGACATGCGCATGGCTACCGACGGCACCGACGGCTATGCGCCGCGGGTGAAGGGCGTCGCCCTTGCCCATGCGAGGGTCAGGGTGATGCAGGCCGGCGTCGTCTTGCGCGAAGTTCTCGTCCCGCCGGGGCCGTTCGATATCGACGACCTGTACGCTGCCACTCGCGGCGGCGACATCGAGGTCGAGATCGAGGAGCAAGGGCGGCTTCGCACCTTTCGCGTGCCGTATTTCCCGGCGCCCGAACTCCTGCGCGAAGGCCACACCTCCTATGCGTTCAGTGCCGGTCGCACGGTGGTGGCGCGCGGGGTGGCCCCGGCCATCGTGCAAGGCAGCTGGCGGCGTGGGTTCGCACGCGGCGTCACCACCTTTGCAGGTGGTCGCGCGTCCAGCGACAACGCGTCTCTGTTGCTGGGTAGCGCACTCCCCACGCGCGCGGGCACCGTCTCGGCCGAGGTCACGCACACGCGATGGTCATCGGGTGGCCAAGGCATGCTGTGGCGTGTGCGGCACGGCCGCCTCTGGGGCACGAGTACCCTGGTATCCGTGGGCGTTGCGCGTGGGTATGAAAGCCAACCGCGATCCCGAAGCGCGTTCGCATCGCGGCGGCACGCCATCCGGCGCTTCGACGTGCTGATGCAGCGCGAGCTTGCCGGGCGCGGTGTACTCGGCGTGAGCGTGTCCCACGCCAGTGACGGAAACCTTGGCAGCAGGCACGACGAAGCGATCTCCTGGGCGCGCCACTGGAGGCAGCTCAGCGTTGACCTCACGCTCCGCCGGTCGCGGCGCAACGACGCTTCGGGAAGGTCGTCGGAAGCGACCGGTCAGCTGAGCGTGTCCATGCCGCTCGGCCTTTCGCCTTCGGGCGCCACCGTGTATGCCACCGTGCCCGCCGGCGCACGGGCCGGAGCGCCACGGATCGGTCTGCACGGCATCGCCGGCGCGGAAGGAACGACCCAGTATGGACTGGCGTTCGCCCGGCATCGGAGTGGACGCCATGGCGTCGACGCATCGCTCTCGCGGCGCCTGCCGTGGGGGGAGCTGACCGGTGCGGTCGCCCGCTCGGTCGCGGTGCGGGCGGCGTCGATCTCCGCATCTGGCGGCCTGGTGGTCCATGCGGGCGGCGTCACCCCGGCGCAGCGTCTCGGCGACGCGGTGGCACTCGTCCATGCACGGGGCGCGACGGGTGCGGGTGTCGCGACAGGCGCGGGCACACGAATCGGCGGGCGCGGCTATGCCGTGGTGCCGCATCTCATGCCCTACCGGTGGAACCCCATCGACCTCGATCCTGGCGGCACGTCCCTCGACATCGCCTTCGCGTCCACGCATCGCCGCATCGCGCCCACGGCGGGCGCTGTGGTGCGCGTGCCTTTCGAGACCGACGTGGCCACGACCTGGCTCGTCACCGCACGCTTCGCCGACGGGCGGCCGGTGCCGTTCGGGGCCGAGGTGCTGGATTCGGCGTCACGTTCCGTCGGGTTGGTGGGTCAGGGCGGCAGGATCTTCCTGCGCACCGACGACATCGCCGGCCGATGGACGCTGCGCTGGGCGGGCGACGCGGCTGGCCAGTGCACGCTACGGCTGCATCCACCGGCGCCGACCACGGCACGTCCCCGCTACACAGGAGTGTGTGAATGAATAGGATCGTCGCCGGCCGTCTGGCCGGCGGTCTGCTTTGCCTGGGGGCGTTGGCCGTGAGGGCCGACGACCGCCTGGACTTCCATGTGCTCGGCTCCATCGCCCCGTCCTGCGACCTGGTGGCCGACCGCATCCGGATCGACCTTGGCGCCGTGGCGGCCGGCGAACTGGCCGGGGCGGGCGCTATCAGTCCGTGGCGCGGGGCGGCTTTCAGCGGCCGGGACTGCATCGGCGCGACGCGTGCCGTCGTCACGATGCGCGCCACGCCTTATCCGGGACATCCGGGCCTCATCGCCCCTGTGGGCGAGGCCACGGGCGTGGCCATCGAGATGCGCTCCGCCAGCGGCCAGCCCTTGCCGCCGGACGGCAGCACGGCGGTGGAATTCTCCTGGACCGGCGGGCCGCCCGAATTGGGCTTCCAGGCGCGCTATGTCAGGGTAGGCCCATTGCAGCCAGGGACCGCGGGCGCCACGGCCCAGGTCCAGATCCGCTGGGAATGAGCGTTTCGCGCCCACGCGCCGCGTTGGGCGGGCTTCGCAGGCGCGGTTTGCAAGCCGCGTGACCAATCGACGAAACTAGCCGGTCCCGCCCGCCGGCGCCCCCTGCGCACCGGTATCATGGGCGAGCATACGCATACGAGGTAAATCCATGGCACGCGGCATCAACAAGGTCATCATCGTCGGGAACCTCGGCGCGGATCCGGAAACCCGCTACACCGGCAGCGGCACGGCGATCACGTCCTTGCGCATCGCCACGTCCGAAGCCTGGACCGACAAGCAGAGCGGCGAAAAGCAGGAACGCACCGAGTGGCATCGCGTGAAGCTGTTCGGCAAGCTCGCGGAAATCGCCGGCGAATACCTGAAAAAGGGCCGCCAGGTCTACATCGAAGGCTCGTTGCGCACCGACAAGTACACCGACAAGGACGGCATCGAGCGCTACTCCACCGACATCATCGCCAACGAGATGCAGATGCTCGGCGGACAGGGCGGCGGTGAAGGCGGCGGCTTCGCCGGCGGCCAGGGTGGCGGCCGTCCGCAGCAGTCGCGCGGCAATTTCTCCGGCGGCCAGGGTGGCCAGGGCGGCGGTGGTGGCGGCAACTGGAACAGCGGTGGCGGCCAGCAGCGCAGCGGCTACGCCGGCGGCTCGCGCGGCGGCGACGACTACGGCCAGTCGCGCGGCGGCAATGCACCGCAGCGCTCGGCCCCGCCCGTCAATGAAGGTTTCGACGACGACGATATTCCGTTCTAAGTCGGACCTTGGAGCGTCCCTCTCCGGCTTCGATCCAGAAACCCCCGATGCGTCGGGGGTTTTTCTTTGGCAGAAGGGACGATGGCGCCCCGCGCCGGCGTTCCGAGACGCCTGGTCGAAGAGGACATCTCCTTCTGGGCGATCGCGCAGCCGGAACTCAACTCAAGGCCGTACCGCAATCACCTCGATCTCCACCCGATACCCCGGGTTGCCCAGCGCCGCAACCTGAAACGCCGAGCGCGCAGGCAGCTTCGGCTGCTCCTTCGTCCCGAAGAACTGGCGATAGCCCGCCATGAAGCCGGCGAAATCCATTCGCCCGCCGTGGGCTTCGTCGCCGACCAGGAAGACTTGCATCTTCACGACGTCGCCGAGCCCCAGGCCCATGCCTTTCAGCTGTTTGTCGATGGCGGTGAGCACGCCCACGGTCTGCGTTCTGGTGTCGCCGTAGGCGGCTACGGAATCCTTCGCTGCCTTTGCATCGACCACGGGCGGCACATTGCCGCTGACGTAGACGGTCGCCTTGCCGGCCGGTATTTCGACCGCGGCGGAAATGGGGAAATCGCTGTCCGGAATCTTGTAGCGCTTTACTTCCTGGCCCTGCGCCGTCGCGGTGGCAGTCAGCAGGGCGAGCAATAAGGCGTGGCGGAATCGCTTGTGCATAGGGCCTCCTGTGACGAAACGTTGTCACCGATGCATCGCGGCGACGTCGTCGGCGCTGATGCGGTCGGTGTAGTGGTTGCCGAAGTGCGTGCGGATGTAATTGATCACGTCGGCAATCTGCGCGTCGCTGAGGCCGACACCGAGTACGAAGCGATCTTCGTCTTCCGCAGCGGGCTTGAACGAAGGCATGTCGCGCCGACCGTGGAGGATCACGGCCGCCATGTACTGCGGCGACACCAGCCGGGGATTGCCGGCCAGCGCCGGGTAGGTGCCCGCGCCTTGTGCGCCCCTGGCATCGGGCATATGGCAGCCCTGGCAGATGCCGCGATAGACCGCCTCGCCATCGACAGCGGCGAAGCGTCCACCGGCATGGCCGGCATTGTCGGAGGACTGCGCACCTGCAACGCTTGCGACGAGCAGAAGGAAGACACAGGTCGGCGCGAGTGCGATGCGTCTTGCGTATCGGTTCATACGATGCCTCCTGTTGCGCGCCGATGGAGACGTTCGATCGCGTCGAGCGCCGACGTCACTGCACCTTCCTGCCAGGCCGGCAGATAGGATGCGTGCTCGCCCGCTAGCACGATACGGCCGTCCAGACGGCAGAGGTTGTCGTAATGACGCTCGCGCATGTCGTCGGACCACGCAGCGAAGCAACCCAGGGTGAACGGGGAGCGATGCCACCCCACGGCAATCCCGTTCTCGAACTCCTCGCGGTACTGCGGATGGATGCGGCTGCCGTACTCGACGGCCTTGCGCACACGTTCCTCCGGCGCCATCGCCGTGAACTCATAGGCGTCCTTGCCCCACATATAAGCGCCCAGCAGCACACCCTTACCGCCATGGAAACCCGTGCTGGGATAGCTGATGTTGGCGATCGGCAGATCGGTATAGGTCATGCCTCCGTAGATCTGCTCGTCTTCTTCCCAGAAGCGACGCTTGAACTGCAGGCCCACTTTGACCGAAGCGGCATACGGTACCGCGGCGATGGCGTCGGCCATCGCGGGCGACACGTTGAGCGGCAGCTGACCGAGGATCGACAGCGGGATGGTGCATACGCACCACTGTGCGCTGGCCGTCTGCGTGGCGCCTGGGATGTCGGCGTCTTCGTAGGTCACGCTTACGCCACGTTCGTCCTGAAGGATGGCAGTGACCTTGGCACCGTAGCGGATCACGCCTTTCAGCTCGCGGCCAAACGCTTCGCCGATCCGGCCCATCCCGCCGACCGGCTGGAACAGCGTGGTCTGGAACTCGTAGATCTCGCTGTCCACAAGGTGTTGCCACAGGCGCGACCCGAGCACGTCCTTCAGTTGCAGCGGTGTGGAAGGTAACGGTTTGGCGGTCAGGCCGCCACCCGCATCGCGATCGTAGCCGCGACGGTTGCTGCTGGCCTCGCCGCGTGTGTAGACGAAGCGCTTGTCCAGTGCGCCCCATTGCCGCAGCGATTCCAGCAAGCGTTCCTGGTCCTCCTTGCTCACGCTCTGGTCCAGCTGTCCCTGCTGTGTGCTCTTGGCCAGCAGTTCAGCGACGTGGCCGCGGTAGTCGGCATGGATCTCGCGGTAGCGCTGCGGCTTGCCGCCGAACGCATCCGCGCTGTGCAGGTAGGCGTTGTAGTTCACCTGCACGAAGGGCTCCAGCGCCACGCCGAGCTTCTTGCAATACGACAGGATGCCGCGATGGTGATAGGGCAGGCGCCACGGGCCGGGATTGAGATACAGCCCGTCGTCGAACCGGCAGTGCTGGGTGAATCCGCCGAGTTCGGTAAAGCTGTCGCCGCCGCGCAATGACCAGTTGCGACCACCGGGGCGGCGGTTGTACTCGAGCACCTGCACCTGGTATCCGGCCTGGCGCAGTTCGTAGGCGGCCACCATGCCCGCGATGCCGGCTCCGAGCACGAGGACCGACGCGCCACGCGGTGCACCGTGCAACGTCGGCGTGCCGCGAAACGGCGACTCGGTCGCGAGACCCAGGCTGCTCATGGCCTGGTACATCGCTGCGCCGCCGGCAGTGGCGCCAATCATGCGCAGCAGGTCGCGCCGCCTCATGCTGCGCGGGACATCGGCCGCGCGCGAAGAAACCTCGTCGTGCATCGCTTACCTCTGACCTTGATTACGGAATGCCGCGAAGGCAGCTCATCGCCCCTCCGCGCGCGCAAGCGCGGAGGGGGCGTCGTCAGAAGCGGTAGGCGACCTTGCCGTACCAGTAGCGGCCGTTGAAGCCGAAGGGCGACAGCGCGGAGTACTGCAGGCCATCCGCGCGGTCCTCGTACACGTTCGCCAGCGAGGCCTTGGTCGGATACTGATTGGTCACGTTGTCCACGCCCAGGGTGAAGGTCCACGCGTCCCAGGCGTACCGGCCGGAAAGGTCGAGCAGCCAGCGTGCGGCGAACTTCTGGTCCTGGCTGCCGTCGTCGGCGTCGCCGCGCCGGATCACCGAGCCGTACCGTGTGAGGTTCGCATGCAGACCGAATCCCTTCAGTTCCCAATCGCCGCCGAACACATACTTGGTTCGTGGCGTGGACGAAGTGAGCAGCCCTTCGCTGGCGCGGCCGAACGCCGGCGTGGAGACTTCGAGCACCTTGGTCTTGTTGTAGTTGCCGCTGGCCGTGAAGTTGAGCCTTCCCCAGTCGGCCAGATCCATCCGGTAGGCGGCGATCAGGTCGGCACCGCGGGTGCGCGTGGTGGCGCCGTTGACGAAGAACTGCGCGCCGGTGACCTGGCTGTTCGGGATGTCCACCGCGATCTGATCCGAATACAGGATCGCGTGGGCGACACGGATCTGATACAGGTCGAGCGTCGCGCTGAAATTGCTCCATGGCTGCCACACCGCGCCCAGACCATAATTGGTCGATTTCTCCGGCTTCAAGGGCTTGGCGCCGAGCTCGATCGCCACCGGGTCCGACGTGCGATACGTGCCGATCTGCGCGAGCGTGCCGTTCTGGATCAGCGTCACGACCGACTCATAGTTCTGCTGTGCCAGCGACGGGGCGCGAAAGCCGTTGGAAGCCGTGGCGCGCAGGGCGAACGTATCGGTGAACTGATAGCGTGCCGACAACTTGCCCGAGCGCGTGGAGCCGGCGTCGCTGTAGTGCTCGTAGCGGCCGGCCAGGCCCGCGGAAAGCTTGGACGTCACGTCGGTTTCCAGATCGACGTACGCCGCCTGGCTATGCCGTCCGAAGCTGCCGGCCACCTCGGGTGTCAGGCCTGGAAACACCTGCGAGCCGCCAGCGTAAGGCGTGTCGGTGCCGGGAATCAGTGTGTTGGGATCGAAGAAGTAGGAGTCCGGGTCGCCGGACTCGATGTCATAGGTCTCCTTGCGGTATTCGGCGCCGAACGCCACGGTCACGGGATTGGGCAGGAAGCCGACGTGCACGTCCTTGCTCAGGTCCAGGTTGGCCACACTTTGCTTGTTGCGGAACGTGCCGGCATTGAAATACGTCGGCGAATAGCCTTGCGTGTAGTAGAGGTTGGTATTGACGCTGTTGGCGATGTCGAATGCCAGGTTGTTCTCGCCGTGATCCGCCGAGAAATCCCAGTGCCAGCCGCCGTCCGTCGTGCCACGCACGCCCAGCACCGCCGCGATGTCGTTGCTGTGATTGACGATCTGCGGAAGAAAGCCGTTCGGGTAGATCTCAGGGACATTGCGCGCCGAATCGTAGGCGCGGTAATAGCCGTTGGAGGTGACGTCGCGCCTGCTGCCGTTGAGGTAGCCATACAGCTCGACGCCGTGCGCGATGTCGTAGCCGAAGTTGAGCAGCAGCTGGTATGTCTTCACGGCCGGGTCGCCGTAACGCTCGTACGGTATGCCGGAGGGGTTCGGGGCGCCGGCGAGCGTGGTCGACCGGTCGCGGTTCTCCGCGCGGTTGGTGTTCATGGTGTTCTGGTAGTTCCACGCCACGCGCATCCAGCCGGGCGCGTTGCCTTCCGGACCGCCGAGCGGCACGCCCAGGCTGCCCTGCACGCCGTTCTGCGCGCCGTCACCCTTGTCCATGATGCCGCCGCTGGCGGTGATGTCGTTGCCGCCCGCGGCGCCGCCCCGCTTGAGCACCACGTTGATCACGCCGGCGATGGCGTCGGAGCCGTACTGTGCCGCGGCACCGTCGCGCAGCACCTCGATGTGATCGATCGCGGCGATCGGAATCGAATTGAGGTCCACCGGTGCCGAGCCGCGGCCAACCGACGAGTTGTAATTGACCAGGCTGGTGGTGTGGTAACGCTTGCCGTCCACCAGCACCAGCACCTGGTCGGGCGACATGCCGCGCAGGCTCGCTGGCCGGATGGCGTCGTTACCGTCGTTGATGGCGGGGCGGGGGAAGTCCAGCGATGGGAGCAGGGTACTCAGCGCGCTGGCCAGGTCGGTACTGCCGGTCGCGTTGAGATCGGCGGGGCTCAAGACATCGATGGGTGCGAGGGATTCGGACGCGGTGCGGTCGGTGCTGCGCGTTCCGGTGACTACGACTTGCTGGAGTAGCTTGGCTTTGTCGGGCGTCGCCGTGTCGGCGGCGGGCGTATCGTCGGCCCGGGCCGTCGAGGCGGCAAGGGCATGCAGCAAGCAAAGGGGTAGCAGTGCGGCCGCCGGCAGGCGCCGCTTGAGTCGTCTTGTCATCGGTGGTGTCCCCGGTCAGGCAGTCAGTGGAAAGGCTCCTTGGCTGGATCTGAGTCGCAGCAGGTACTCCCCAGGGCTGCGACGCCTCGAGGCTAAGCGCGAATGTTGCAATGCGTCAATATCTGGCAATCCTGGTGCCATTACGCTGTAATGGCGGGCCATGCTCAGTTTTGCACCGCGACAAAGTCGGGTGCCTACGGCCGGCCGGCGATCCCGGGGCCGTCGATGAAGGCAGCCATGGCATCGCCCACACCGGCTTCGCTGTCGCAGCGTCGCGCTGCCATGCCTGCCGCCACCGCGCCGTCGACATTCGCTTGCGCGTCGTCGATAAACAACGTGTCTTCTGCGCGCCACCCTAGTCTTTCGAGCACGGCGATATAGACACCGGGATCCGGCTTGGCCACGCCGAACTCGGCCGCCACATGAGCCCGGCCGCGAAAGAGGGGGAACAGCTCCGGGACGATATCTTCCCAATGTGCCGCGAGAAGGCGCCCGTTGTTGGTGAGGATGGCGACGCCGGTGCCCCGCGAGGCCAGCGACGAGATGTGCCCTATCAGGCCAGGGCGTGCACGTGTTGCGAGTCGGCGAGCCTCCGTCCAGACCTCGACGGGCAAAGGCACGCCCATCATCGCGCCAATGGCTTCAAGGTATTCGTCCGGGCGGAGGCGCCCGGCGTCCGCCTCCGCTTCCACGCCCGAGGCATAGATCGCGGCATGAACCTCGGCCGCGCTTCGCTGAAGCTTCGTGGCGATGTGATTGACGCGGATTGCGGGTTGGTAATCGACCAGCACGCCGTCCATGTCGAAAAGAATGTTCTTCATCGCCGGCATGGTATCTCAGGCACGCAAGAAGCCCGCGGGGACACCGCGGGCTTCTTGCGGAACCATTGCCTGGGATCAGGACTTGGCGTGCAGCGCGTGCTTCAGATCGCGCATCTGGTCGTGGCCCGTCTTGACCGACACATAAGCCTGGTTGATGGCCGACATGGTGCCTGCGGATACGTCGCTGTCCTTCAGGGCGTCCTCGTACTTCGCCTTGATGTGATCTTCGCCGCGTTCCACTTCGTCCACGATGGCGGTATCGTCGTTGGAGCTCATCTTCGCGCGCAGTTCCACGAACATGCGGTGGGCCTTCGCGAGAATGGTGCCGTCGTCTTCCGGCGTGCCGCCCAGCGAACGCACCTGCTGCTGCAGGCGCTGCGCCACCTGGCGGCGCTCGGCCGCGCGCTGCTGGAAGGCAGCGGCGTAACGGGTATTTTCGGCATCCTTCGCCGCTTCGCCGTAGCCCTCGGCGCTGTCGATGGTGGTCTCGATGAGGGTGTTGAGAACCTTGATATCGTGCTCGGTGCTGCTGGTCATCGTCGTGGGCTCCTTGGACTCAGAATGAGTCGTTCTGGGAGTGCCAGCTTCGCGGTTGGGGCATGCACGGAGTCGTGAAGGCCGCGTCTGAACGAAGGGCACAAACCCTCCTCGTTCATTCATGCGAGCTCGTTGCATACTTCCGGATCACGTGGCGACAACGGAGACACCCATGGCATCCAACCGCCGCGCCCTGGTGACGGGCGCATCCGCCGGTATCGGCGAAGCCTTCGCCCGCGAACTCGCGCGCCGCGGTCACGACCTGGTGCTCACCGCCCGGCGCGCCGACCGGCTGGAGGCGTTGGCGAAGGAATTACGTGAGCGCCATGCCATCGAGGCCATCGTCGCACCGCTGGATCTGGGCAGGGCAGATGGCCCTGAAGCTCTCGTCGCCGCCCTCGAGGCGCAAGGTCTTTCGATCGATGTGCTGGTGAACAACGCCGGTTATGGCGTACCGGGGTATTTCGAGGACCAGCCCTGGTCGACGCACGCGGCCTTCATCCAGGTGCTGATGACCGCGCCCAGCGAACTGGTATATCGCCTGCTGCCTGCCATGAAGGCCCGCGGTTATGGGCGCATCCTCAACATCGCCTCGCTGGCCGGTCACGTTCCCGGTTCCGCAGGCCACACTTTGTACGCCGCGTCGAAGGCGTACCTCATCAAGTTCTCGCAATCCCTTGCGCTCGAATGCGCGGGTACCGGAGTGCACGTGACCGCCGTGTGCCCCGGTTTCACGCGCTCGGAGTTCCACGATGTCACCGGGTCGCGCGAGCTGGTCTCAAAGATGCCGGACTTCATGTGGATGGATGCGCCCACCGTGGCTCGCCAGGGCCTGGAGGCGGTAGAGGCGGGCAAGGCGGTCTACGTCAACGGCAGGGTGAACAACGCAATCAAGGGCCTCTTCAGGCTCCTGCCCGACGCGTTGGCGCTCAGAATGGTCGCCAGGCAGGGCCGCCGCTTCCGCACCGGGCCCAGGCAGGGCTGATCCGTTACCCGTGACCTTTGGCATAGGCCCTTTCCGGTACAGGGGGGCTAGCCTCATCCGGTTTGCGGTGCTTCCCGCACCGCCCCAGCCGTCCATGGGGACCCTCGATGTCGACCAAACGTAACGCGGCGCTTTCCGGCGCCGTTCTCCTTGCCCTGATCGGGGCCTCCACCGCGAGCGCGGCGGTGACCACCGACGACTACCGCCGCGCGGACTCGTTCCTCGCCACCAACACCATGCCGCTGGTGGATCACTCCGTGCAGCGCGTCACCTGGATCGACGACGGCCACTTCTGGTATCGCGACCACGACAAGGACGGCGACCAGTTCATCAAGGTGGACGCCGCCACGGGCGAAGCCACCCGCGCCTTCGATCGCGACAAGATGGCCGCCGCGCTCTCCGCGGCCACCGGGAAGAAGGTCGACGCGGGCAAGCTCCCGATCACCGGTTTCGTCGTGCGGCCCGACGACGGGCTCGACGTCACCTCGGGTGGCAAGAACTACGTTTGCGACAAGGCTATCGGCAAGTGCGAACTCGCCGCGGTGAAGAAGGACGCCAAGGGCAAGGAATACGGCAGCGAACCGGGCCTGAAATCGCCGGACGGCAAATCGGAAGCCTTCCTCCGCGACTGGAACCTATGGGTGCGGGATGTGGCGACGGGCGCGGAAACGCAGCTCACCACCGACGGCGTGAAGGACTACGGTTACGCCACCGACAACGCCGGCTGGAAACACACCGACGAGGCCATCCTCGTGTGGTCGCCGGATTCGAAGAAGATCGCCACCTTCCAGCAGGACCAGCGCAAGACCGGCGAGATGACGCTCGTCAGCGTCAACGTGGGTCACCCGAAGGTGGACACCTGGAAGTACCCGCTGCCGGGCGACAAGGACGTGACCCTGATCGAGCGCGTCGTGATCGACGTGCCGACGAAGAAGATGGTCCGTTTCAAGATGCCGGCTGACCAGCATCGCTCCACCATCTGCGACGATATCTCGTGCAGTCCGGGCGTGTGGGACGATGTGCGCTGGGCGGCCGATGGCAAGAGCATCGCTTTCGTGTCCACCGCACGCGACCATACGCATGAGTGGTTCCGCATCGCCAATCCGGAAACCGGCGACGTGCGCACGATATTCGACGAAAAGGCGAAAACCTATTTCGAAGGCGGCAACGACAAGGCCAACTGGCAGTACGTGCCCGAAACCGACGAGGTGATCTGGTTCTCCGAGCGGAGCAACTGGGGCCACCTGTACATGTACAGCCTGAAGACCGGCAAGCTCGAGCACGCGATCACTTCCGGTGACTGGAACGTCACCCAGGTCCTCCACGTCGATCCGAAGACGAAGACGATCTGGTTCCGCGGCGTGGGTCGCGAGAAGGGCGTCGATCCGTATTACCAGCAGTTCTATAAGGTGGGCTTCGACGGCAAGGGCCTGACCCTGCTGACGCCGGAAAACGCCGACCACAGCGTGTCCATGTCGAAGGACGGCACGTATTTCTTCGATTCGTATTCGACGATCGACACGCCGCCCGTCGCGCTCGTGCGCCGTTCCGATACCGGCGCCACGGTGAAGGAAATTGCCCGCGCCGACATCTCGCGCCTGAAGGCGAAGGGCTGGGTGCCGCCGACCGCGTTCACCGTGAAGGCGCGTGATGGCAAGACCGACCTCTACGGTCAGATGTTCAAGCCCACGAACTTCGATCCGTCGAAGAAGTATCCGCTCGTGGTCTACATCTACCCGGGTCCGCAGACCGGCTCCGTGCGCACGCGCAGTTTCATTCCGTCGCATGGGGACAACCAGGCACTGGCCGAACTCGGCTTCGTCGTGGTGGCGGTGGATGGCATGGGCACGCCGTGGCGCTCCAAGGCGTTCCACGATGCCTACTTCAAGAACATCGGCGACAACACGCTGCCCGACCAGGTGGCGGCGGTGAAGCAGCTGGTGAAGAAGTATTCGTGGCTGGACGGCGATCGCGTGGGTATCTGGGGCCACTCCGGCGGCGGCAATGCCACGGCGACGGCGATGTTCCGCTACGCGGACGTCTTCAAGGTCGGTATCTCGGAGTCTGGCAACCACGACAACCGCAATTACGAGGACGACTGGGCCGAGAAGTGGCAGGGCCTGCTGGTCAAGGACAAGGACGGGAACTCCAATTACGACGACCAGGCGAACCAGAAGTGGGCGTCGGGCCTGAAGGGTCACCTGATGCTGGCGCACGGCACCTCGGACGATAACGTGCCGCCGTACGAAACCCTGCTGGTGGTCGATGCCCTCATCAAGGCCAACAAGGATTTCGACCTGGTCATGATCCCCAATGCGCACCACGGCTACGGTGCTGCCACCCAGTACATGACGCGCCGCCGCTGGGATTACTTCGTTCGCTACCTCAAGGGCGAAACGCCGCCCAAGGAATTCGAACTGACACCTCTGACCCCTCCGGGTCATTGATGCGAAAACCCCGCCGAACGGCGGGGTTTTTTTTTAGGCCCTCGCCGGCACGAAGCGCATGGCCGCCGCGTTCATGCAGTAGCGGAGACCTGTGGGTCGCGGACCGTCGTCGAACACATGGCCAAGATGCGCGTCGCAGCGGGCGCAATTCACGGCGATGCGTTCCTCGATCAGGCTGCGGTCGGTCTTCTGGGTAATGTTGCGTCGGGAGATCGGCTGCCAGAAGCTCGGCCAGCCCGTGCCCGAGTCGAACTTGGTCGCCGAATCGTACAGCGCGGTATCGCAGCCGATGCAGCGATAGAGGCCGTTGTCGTGCCGGTCCCAGCCATCGCCCGTATAGGCCGGCTCGGTGCCGTCGTGGCGGGTGACGTAGTAAGACTTGGTGCTCAGCTTCGCTTTCCATTGCTCGTCGGTTAGCACCACGCGCGGCTCGACGCAGGTGCCCAGCGGCCTCTTGTCGTCGGCGAAACAGTCCAGGGTGACATTGCCGCCCTTCGGTGCAGGCGCGTCGGCCGCCACGGCGGGGCGTGTGGCCCGCAGCAGGAAGGGCAGTGAAGCGGACGCGGCGACGGTGGCGGTCAATACGCCGAGGAACCGCCGCCGTTCGGAGTCGATACGCATGTTGCCTCCGGAAAGGAAGAGGCACCCGGATGGGCGCCCTTCCCATAAGACCGGGTCTGGGCCGGGGAGCTTACAGGGGAGCGTGCGCCTACGTTGGCCCTATGGCAAATCCCACAGATTGTCGGCGCGGCCCGCGACAGACCGCCAGGATGGGCGTGCCTAACCTAGGCGAAACCCACGCCCAAGAGTAGACATTGGACATGCTCCCGCCGCAGGCGCCGCCTGCACACATCGCTTCCGCCAACCAGGCCGCCGTCGATACGCTCCAACGCTTACGCGATACCCAGGCATGGCTCGTCCAGCAGCAGGGCGATCTCCCTGACCTGCCTGCCAGCCTCGACGGGCGCCATGGCTTCCTCACCGGTCTGGATGACTTCTGGAATGCGACGGTCGAGGCTGCCCCGGGCAAATCGCCGATGTCACGTCGGCAAGCCATGGCGCTACGTCTGGCCCACGTCATGCGCGACGACGCCTCGCTGCGTCGCCATGATGGCACCCTCCCGGACACCGCGGCCGAGGGAGTCGCCAGCGTCGCTCGCTACCCGGGCACTTTCTTGCCCAGCCACCTTCATGCGCAGGAGCTCATGGTCGGCAGCGTGCCCTATGCCGGCGCCTTGATCCTGAGCAACGACCGCGATTCGCGGCGTGTCCTGTTGTTCACCGTCGAGGCCGGATGGCGAGTCTTCGACTCCCTAGAGGTGCTCTACCGGGATGTCGAATTGCTGATGCGGCAACAACTCGTGGATCGTCACGAGCTGCCCGGTATCGGTGCGAGCTATTTGCTTCCCGTGCTGCCCACTCACTTCCTTTCCGCACGAGACATCGACAACGACATATTCGACACACTCGCCACGCGATTGTCCGAGCGTTTGCGTGAACGGGCGGCCGCTGCCTTTGACGGGCCCATCGACGCCACGAACCCCGATCGATGGCGCGACGACCTCTTCGCTGCCATGGATCTGAGCGCCCTCCTGGACGTTCATGCCATCGTGAGCCAGCGTGATCTGGCTCTGGCCGCTCAATGGGAAAAGGAGCGCCTCGCCGCGCAACCGGCCCATGTGCGCGAGCACTGGTTGCGCATGGCCCAGGATTACCGCGACGTGTCGCAGCGGCTGGGCAGGGAGGTCGGCGACACGATGCCTTCCCTGGCTGAGTTTGCCCAGCAGAAACTGGACGCCGCGTTGCGCGAGAAGGGTATCGCTGTCTCCTCAAGCCAGCTGCGGGTACGCCTCACCCGGCGCGCGCCCGACAAGGGCCCCATCGCCACGGGCATCTCTGGCTTCGACCACGAGGAGCTCTCCTTGCTGGCCCTGGCTTACCGGAATATCAGCAGCTTGCCCATCGAGGGGCTGGAGGTGATGGCTGTCGATGATTCCCCGAGTGAAGTCGTACCCGCACAGGCCCTGCGCGAGATCGTCCGCGACCTGGATCTGCCCCATGCCTATGCCCGGCACCTGGATGAAACGCTGAATCATGGTGAGGCAGAGGCGAAGCGACGCGCATCACGCCAAGCCTTGCAGGTGGCCCGCATGCGCTTCGAGGCGGCCGAGGCCCGCTTGAGTTACTACGACCTTTCGGGGCCGCGCGTCTTCCGCGCCAATCAAGAGCGAGCCTTCAAGTGGATACAGGCGGTCCTGGACTCGCCCGATCCGGGTTCCCGGGACAAGGTGGAGGGCCACGAGATCGTGGTTTCCCAACTCACCTACAAGGGCTTCCCGCTCGCTGACATGTTCCTGATCGCCCCACGACAGACCGAGGCGGTAAGCCACGTCGTTCTCTATACCCCTGACGCGCCCGATGGCCTTGCTTTCCGTGAATTTCCCGACCGCCAGGCACTGCATCGCGAAATATTGCTCAACCCGCGATTCGAGGCCTACCTGCTGGCACGACTGCCCGCCTTCTTGAGTGCCGTCGACGGTCGGGACAAACGACGCTTCGCTCATTCCCAAATCAATGGTGATCGCACCTGGTCGTGGGTCTTCAACTTCGACGAGTGCCCGGCACGCCAGCGCTGCACGGCGTTGGAGGAGCGCTTTCAAGAACGTCAGGTTTCAGGCTCCTTCCTCGATGCGAATGAAAAAGTCGGCATCGATCTGGCCAAGCGCAATGCCAACGACATGACTCGCTCCACCTCCCAGGCCGACTGGGACAGCTTCAAGGATGTGTCGTGGGGCTGGAACGTACCAGTCCAACTGGCCAAGGAGTTTGTCGTGGGCGCGGTGCAAAGCATTCCTCACACAGCGCAGGCCAGCTGGCGTTTCTATGACCACATCAAGGCGGGTGAAGGGACGGAAGCTTTCCTGGCCTTTGTCGAAGGTTATAACTCGGCACTGGCCGTGTTGCCGCTCTACACGCAGGTGCCAGCCGCGGCAGGGGCGCGTGTACGCGCTGCCTTTGGTTCGCGCGCTCTTGTATCCAGCCAGCGCTCACTGCCAACTCCCGATACGTTGTTCGACAAGCGCTACATCGCTCGTCACGTTAGCGCTCCCACCGGACAGCCGTCGGCTTCAGGGGTCTACGCCATGGAGGGTCGCCGTTATATCCAACAAGGCGGCAACCTGTATCAGGTGCGCTTCGATCGGAACATGGATACCTGGCGCCTCATGCGGCCCGGCGCCGGCCCCTCTACCTGGGGGCCCGCCATCGAGCGGCTGCCCAGCGGACAGTGGCGCTTCCACCGCGTGGGATTGCTCGGGGGCTACGGTGAGCGACATTTGCTCGACCTCGGCCTGCTGCGGGAAGCAGAAAGCATGCTGCGCGAGGGTACATACCTCGCCGGGGAAGTGGCCGCGCTCAGCGAATCCCAGCGCCTCACCTTGATCGGCACGCTGTATCGAAACCTGCCCTTCGAGGAATTCGCCCCTACGCTACGAATAAAGATCGATGCCAGGCCGCATCCTGGGGCGAGTGCGTTGTTGCAGCCTCAACTGAATGCATGGGACGAGGCCATGGTCAGTGCCCGGGCCACGGAAGCGCGAGCACCTTCACCCATCACGGCGCCCGAGTGGCTCGATCGGGAATTCGCGGTCCAGGCGGCGAGCTCCAGCTCCTCTACGCCTTCGGTAACCGGCGCACCTGCACCTGTACCGACAACGGGCTCCCCGGTGCTGCGCCAGACAACGGCCTGGTTTCAATCTTCGTACTATCGCGTCGCTGTCCAAAAGTGGCCGGAAACCGCCTACCTCTATCTTCCCGATCCAAGGCTTACGCAAGCGCAGGCAAGGGGGGCGGGCCACATCAGGCTGGCGCAGATGCGTCTTCTTGGAACCGACGTGCAAGGCATTCCGCTCACCACCTTGCCTCCCTATACCCTCATGAGTCAGGTGCCCCCAAAGTTTCAGGCGCTGCTGCCGCGGCATGCCGTTGGACAACCCGGGGCGACTCTGGCCAGCACTTACGGAAATTGGGTCCAGGTCAATTTAAGAAATCTGAACGTGCGTCCGAAGGGTCAGATGCACCATAACTATGCCCTTTACTCGATGCCAGAGACGGGAGGAAGCGGCTTTTATCTACGGCCCATCCAGTCTTCATCCGTGAACGGACCGACCGTCTTCGACAATGGGGCCGTCATGTTGATCGGAAACGAGTTCCAGCTTGGATCGCATCCACGCTGATCTTCGGCAGTGCCATGGCCCAAAAGAGAATGCCCTCGCGTTTTGCGAGGGCATTCCGGTTTTCGAAGGCTTCAGCGTCTACTCAATCGTCCACCCAATGGCAGCGGCGCTCCGTGTGGTAGGTGGCATTCTTGTTCTGATGGTTCTTCTGGATCTGGTTACCCGCATAGCCGCCACCGACGGCACCGGCCACGGTGGCAAGCGTCTTGCCCTTGCCGCCGCCCACCTGGTTGCCGAGAAGGCCACCGGCCACGGCGCCCACGCCGGTGCCGATCAGGCGGTTGTCGTCCTTCGAGTTGATCTGCTTCACCCGCACGTTCTCGCAGACCTGATGCTGGCTGCGCCGGGCCTGCGCCTCCGCGGGCGGCGCGCCGACTGTGACGGTGCCGGCGAACGCAAGCGCGGCAATGGTGAGCAGTGGGGTCTTCATGTTGCATCCTCCTTTTCGGTGGCCTTCAGGGATACCTCGGGCTTCGTGACGGAGGGGTCAATCCGGGAATCCTGTGCGGGCCGGGTGGACATCGCGTATGGCCGCGGTTTAATTGGCGTGCCCCGGGCTTCGGCCACCGCCTCGGTCAGCTCCGCGCCCAGGAGCAGGATCAGCGCGGAGTAATAGACCCACACGAGCAGCACCACGACGCCGCCGGCCGGCCCGTATGGGCCGCCCACGTTGCTGCGGTCGAGATATATGGCGATGGCGAACTTGCCGACAGCGAAGAGGAGGGCGGTCAGCGTGGCGCCGATCATCGCGTCGCGCCACTCGATGATCGCGTCGGGAAGCACCTTGTAGATGGCGCCGAAGATCAGCACGAAGACGCACAGCGAGATCGCGATCTCCAGCACCTGCCAGCCTGTGGTGCCGCCGCGCACGAACACCGCGATGAGCGCGCTGGCGGAGAAGGAGATGACCAGCAGGAAGGCGAGGGACAGCAGCAGGCCGAGCGCATGCATCCGCGCGCGCAGCCAGCTCAGGATGGCGCCCTTCGTGGACCCGGGCCGGGGTTGCAGGCTCCAGACGCGGTTGAGCGCACCCTGCAACTGGGCGAACACCGCCGAGGCACCCACCAGGGTGACGCCCAGACCGATCACGCCGGCCATGCTGCCCACGCTGGGTCGTTGCCTGGCGTTCTCGATGACCAGGCGCACCGCCTCCGACGCGCGGGGCCCCACGAGGCCGTTCAGGCTCTCCACGAGCTGGGCCTGCCATTCCGGCCGCAGCGAAGCCACGATCCACAGCAGGAGCACCAGCAACGGAGCAAACGACAGGGCCGAGTAGAAGGCCAGCGCCGCGGCGCGGGTCATCAGCTCGTCATCGCTGAAGCCCCTGGCCGTGGTCTTGACCACCTGCCAGCCCATGGCCAGCTTCGAATGCACGACATGCACCTCCTCAGGCGTCCGGCCCCAGCTTCGCGGGCGGGACGCGAAAGAAATGTCGAATCAGGCTGCGTGCATTCGCGCGATCGCCGCCGGAATGCCCTCGGCTCCCGTCACTTCCGCCACGCGGTCGCCCATCGCGAAGTCGCTTACCAGTTCGTGGGCCCAGGTGCTGTGGTAGGGCATGTACACGCCCCAGCCGCCGAGATTGACCACCGGCGCGATGTCGGACTTCAACGAATTGCCGACCATGGCGAAGCGTTCCGGTGCCACGCCGAACTCGGCAAAGAGGCGTGAATACGCCGCCGTGTCCTTCTCGGACACGATCTCGATGCGATGGAAGATGTCGGCCAGGCCGCTTCGCGCCACCTTGTATTCCTGGTGGAACAGATCGCCCTTGGTGATGAGCACCACCCGATGCGTGGCCGCCACGGCGGTCACGGCGTCGCGGATGCCCGGCAGGAGTTCCACCGGATGCGCGAGCACGTCCTTGCACAGACGCACGATGCGATGGATGTCGCTGGATTCGATGCGCCCGTCGGTCAGCTCGATGGCGGATTCGATCATCGAAAGCGCCATGCCCTTGGCGCCGTACCCGAAGAGGGCGATGTTGCCCCGCTCGGTGGCTAGCAGGGCTTCGTGGAGCCCCTGCCGGCCGAGGTCGACATAACGGCCCAGGATAGCCTCGAAGGCTTCCTGGGCACTGTCGTAGAACTCCTGGCTGCGCCAGAGCGTGTCGTCGCCGTCAAAGCCGACCAGGTCGATCATTATGCGGAAATCCTGTAGGAGCGCGTCTTTGCGCGCGATGCCGTGGGGCGGAATCGCGAAGACTGGCGCGAAAAACGGTCGCGCGCAAGGCGCGCTCCTACAGTGGGGCAACCCGCTAGAACGCGATGCTCGTCTTCAGGCCCAGCACGAAGGCGTCGTCGTTCTGTTTGCTGCCGCCCGGATCCTTGATGTACTGCAGGTTCGGGCGAATGGCGATCGAAGGGATCGGCGACCAGCTATAGAACACTTCGGCCACCTTCTCGTAGCCGTCCTTCACGATGCCTTCCTCGCCCGGGTGCGTGGCGTTGAACAGGCGCTGGTTGCGTGCGGCATAGCCATTCGCGTGCGTGCCGGCGATAGCGGCGCCTACGAAATCGTTCGCACGTCCGAAGATGCCCTTGTACTCCATACCGAGCGCGATCTGATTGTTGGTCGCCGACGTGGCGTGATCGGCCGAGGTGACGTTCAGGAATACAGTGGTGCCCCGACCGCCGGCCTCGCCGGTCACTTGCTGCTGGAAGGTGATCCACGCGCCCTTGCGCGAGCTGCGCTGCAGCGGCTCGCCCCCGGCGGTGGCCAGCGGCTGGCGATCCTCGTTGAGGTAGAGATCGTCGCCCTTCGAGGTGTTGTACCAGACGCCCGCGCGGTACGAACCCGGCAGGCCGCCGAGCGTCGGCGTCCAGCCGAATTCCAGCGGAATGAGCGCTCCGGTGGTGCCGCCCGGGAAGTCGAGGTCGAGGCCGCGGCGACGCGCGTACGAATCGTCGACGTATTTGGGGTTGACCTGATAAGCCGAAAGCTGCACGAAGGTGTCCTTCGTGGTGGCGAACTTCAACGTGGTGGCCCACATGCTGGTGGGCCAGTTCACCCAGTAGTCGCCGACGATGTTGCCCGGCTGCGCGCCGCAGAAGCTGAGGTTCATGAAGTCGCAGGTAAAGCTGGCGACTTCCTCGCCGACCGGCATGCGGCCGATCTTCCAGGTCAGCCGGTCGTCGAAGAACTTCTGCTCCAGCTGGAACTTGGTCAGGTGCCAGGTCTGGCCGCGGCCATACACTTCCTGGATGAGCTGGTTGTTGCCGATGTGCGCATCGGCGCCGAGGTCGCGGCCGTTACGATCGGTCACCATGATCTTGAAGGTGGCGCCCCGCCATCCCCACAGCTTGTCGAGGTCGAACGTGCCACCGAATTTCCACTGATCCGTATAGCGCGTGATGCGGCGGTCGCCGCCGGAATAGTTGTGGCCGGCTTCGAAGCCATAGCCGAAGTCGAACGTGATGCCTTTGTCGGCGAGACGCGTGCGCTCGCCATTCCAGTCACCGAACAGATATTTGCTGCTGGTGCTGTCGTCGGCGTGTGCGGTGGCGGTGCCGAAGGCTATGCAGGCGAGCAGGGCGGCAGCGAGGGGACGCGTGGGCGATGAAAGGCGCATGGGGCTTCTCCCTGAAGCAATTTATGATTTCGAGTAAGTGTTTTTCGTTTTTTATGGTTGCAATGCAGTACATCATTCCATCCAGGAACCGCTGCATCATAGTGTTCTTATTGCGCGAATAAAGCACTTATTGCGCATGTGCAATTCATGCTTCCGTCGATGTTCAGTCTGTGGGGTGTATCGGCGGGAATTCGTGAGAACCATCGCAACTTTTCAAACGAGCAAATCGCTCGCCTGTGAAAATCGCAACGACTTTGCCTGACTTCTATCAGGGTTGATTGAATGGGTTTGTCGCGCCGAGGATGTCCATCGACGGGGCCATCTGCCGGAGCGGTCGCTCGGCGGGCATAATGCGTGTCCGGCCCTTTACGAGATATCGCATGCCATACGATCGCACCTGGATGGGCTACGGCATCGTGGGCGCCCTGGAAACAGGCGGCATCGCCCTGCTGGTGGGCGTCGTCGTCTACGGCCTGCTTCACGTGCTCGCGAGAGGAAACGGCTGGAGTCACGGCAAGGAACTGGCGATCGCCTATGTATTCTCGCTGGCCCTGTCGGCCGGACAGGACCTGTGGGACCTGTTCTATTTCAACATGGCACCGCTGCAGTCGTTGACGCTTCTTCGGGTGAAGCTGGCGGCGGTGCACGACCCCGACGCCATCGGTCTGCGCGTGTTCTTCGAGTTCGTGGGTGCCCTGGTGGGCGTGTGCATCGGGTGGGCGGTGTTTTCGGGCGGAATGAAAAATCTCTTAGAAAGCGTCCGCCGTTCCTGACCTCCCGTGCGCGGCCACAGCGCACCAATTAGTGCAAGGTATGTCTGTGGGAGCCGGCCACGCCGGCGATCCCGCGGCAGCGGGCAGGCTCACCGGCGAGCACCCGTCGCCGCAGAAGCGGCTCCCACAAGTGGTCAGCGCTTGTGGCTGAACATCCAGTCCCAAAGATCCGGAGTGGCATAGGCCTTTTCCCACGAACCGTGATTCACTCCAGGGAACTCGGTGTATTTCACTTCCTTGCCGAGTTTCACCAGTGCGGCATTCATGCGGCGCGACTGTTCGGTGGGTACCACGTTGTCGTCACCGCCGTGGAAGATCCAGACGGGGAGCTTGCCGATGCCTTCCGCCACGCGTGCGAACGGATCGGCGCCCTTCGGCACGCCATGGACATAGAGCCTGTCGCGGTCGTCGTCGTCGGACGTGACGCCACCGCAAATGATGGCGGCGGCGGCGAAGGTGTTCGGATGGTCGACGGCCAGCTGCCATGAGCCGTAGCCGCCCATCGAAAGTCCGGTGAGGTACAGGCGGCTGCGGTCGCCGTGGAACTCCTTGATGCTCTTCTCCAGAGCAGCCATGGCCATGTCCGCATCCGCCGCATCCGTCCATTCCGTGTTTTCCGGCGCTTGCGGAATTACGACCACCGCCGGAAAGTCCATATGTTGCTTCAACCAGGGCGGCAGCCCCTGCGTCATCTGCTTCTGGTTGTCGCTACCCCGTTCGCCGCTGCCGTGCAGGAACAGGACGACCGCGGGTGACTTTGCCGTGTCAGCCGGCACGAATACCTGATAGCGGTACGTCTTGCCGTGGAGTTCGACACTGCGTTCGACGAAGCGGGCGGGACCGGCGGACGCGGTACCCGCGAATGCGATGGTCAGGGCGGCAAGGGCTCGAAGCATCATGGATTCCTTCAGAGGATGGGGTCGAAAAGACGGGCGACGTGGAGCGCCACTCGGCGGAAATAGGAGAGCCGGCGATAGTCGTTGGGATTCACCTCGTCGCCGTTCGCGAAGTCGTTCTCCAGCATGGCTTCGACAGACGCGGCAAATGCCTCGTCGACATTCAATGCCGAGATCTCGAAATTGAGGCGGAAACTGCGGTTGTCGAGGTTCATGCTGCCCACCACCGCCGTGTCGTCGTCGATGAGCATCACCTTCTGGTGCAGAAAGCCCTCACGGAAGCGGAACATGCGAATGCCCGCCAGCGTGGCTTCGTGCGCGTAGAGTGTGGACGCCATGAACACGGTGCGATGGTCGGGGCGGTCCGGTATGAGAATGCGTACGTCCACCCCACGGAACACGGCGAGCCGAAGCGCGCCGAACACGGCCTGGTCGGGAACGAAATAAGGCGTGGTGATCCAAAGCCGCTTCCGCGCCGCATGGATGGCCTGGACGAAGAACAGCGAGCAGCTTTCCTGGCGGTCGGCGGGGCCCGTCGCGACGATCATGGTCGCCGCCCGGCCGCAACGCTCCGGCGGTGGCGAGGATGGCGGGCGCTGTCCCGTCACCCAATACCAGTCCTCGGCGAACACGCGCTGCAGATCGGCCACGGCCGGGCCTTCGATCTCCATGTGCGTATCGCGCCACGGCGCGAGAGGCGGCTTTTCGCCCAGGTATTCGTCGCCCGCGTTCAAGCCGCCGACGAAGCCGCGTACGCCGTCCACGACCACGACCTTGCGGTGGTTGCGAAAGTTGAGCTGGAAGCGATTTCGCCAGCGGCGCGTGGCGAAACGGTGGACCTCGACGCCGCCATCGCGCAAGGCGTCCACATACGTGTCGGGCAGTGCATGGCTTCCTATGCTGTCGTAGAGCAGGCAGACCTTCACCCCCGCCGCGGCGCGCTCCAGCAGCGCGTCGCGCAGGCGCCGCCCCAGGGCGTCGTCGTGGATGATGAAAAACTGCACGAGCACGTAACGCTCGGCGCGCGCGATGGCGGCGAACATCGCGTCGAACGTGGCCGCACCGTCCACGTGGAGGAGGAGGGCGTTCCCCGCATGCATGGCCGTTTGCAACATCCTGCCGATCGCGTCGTAGCGCTGGTCCGCGACAGGCACGGATCGCGACAGGAGGCGGAGGCGACCATGCCGGATGGCTTCCTCGTGCAGCATGAAGAAACGCGCCTGCCGTTGCCGGTGCAGGTCGACATACCCGCCGAAGTGGCTGGCGCCAAGGAACAGGTAGGGCACCAGGGTCACGTAAGGCAGCAGCACGAGCCCGAGCACCCAGGCGAAAGCACCCTGTGCCGTGCGGGTATGCATCACTGCGTGCATGGCGGCGAATACGCCCGCCACATGAAGGCAAAGCGCCGCAACGGCAACCAGGCTTGCGATCATGCGCGCCCGGCCCGCGCCGCCTACCTGGCGGCGGCCCGGGCGTTTTCCTCCGCCAGGAGCATGTCGGCGACGCCCTGGGCCTGTTTGCGTATCTCGGGCATCGCCGTCGATTCCCACAACGCTCCGCGCAAGAGGCTGCCTATGGCGAAGAGGTTCGCCCGCGGCCGGCCATTGCCGTCGAGCAGGTGGCCGTCCGGCACGGCGGCGAAGCCCATGCCGAGGGGGTCCGGCGTGGCGATGCCGTCGATCACCATCTGGCGGACGAGGGGATGTTCCGTGCGCTGCGTGTCGGTGTTGAGGCCCACGGTCTGGATCACGACGTCGTAGGCGTCGGTGGAGTCGCCGCCACCGGGTAACGCGTGTACGACCTCCAGCGAACCTTCGAGCGACAGGCGCACCGAACGCATGCGTCCGCGCGAGCGGGTGAAGCGTCCTTCGGCCTCGAGCGCGGCGACCTGTGCGGCCACCTGCGGTGGCATGCGATGGCGCGCGCGTTCCCACGCCCAACGCGCGTGGCGCAGAAAGCGGGAACGTTCGCGCATCGGCAGATCGCGCCACAGCGATTGCGTGTGCGGACGCATGCCGTCCACCACCGTGCGCCAATCCTCGGCGAGTTCCGTCGCGTCGCGCAGCCGGCGCATCCACACGCGCAGGTTCGGGTCGTCGCGCATCGATTCGATGAGTTCCCCGCCATCGTCGTGTGGGGCCGAGGCGGCGGCCAGGTGCGGTTCCGGCAGCTTGCCGTGCCGCGACAGCGCGTCGAAATGCGCGTTCGGCCAGCGGGTCGACAGTTCCAGCAGGACGTCGACGGCGGTCAGCCCCAACCCGATGACCAGCACGCGCAGCGGGCGCTCGTCCAGTTCCGCCGAGGCGAGGAACGGCCAGGGATCGGTGACGTACCTTCCGCTGGCGATCGCCGCGTCTTCCACGCCCGGCAGGGGCCGCGGCGGCAGCGAGCCGATGGCCAGCACGGCGGCGTCCGCGCGTGAGGATTCGTCGCCGTAGCCGATGACGATGCCGTCATCGGAGGGAATGATCGATTCCGCCGCGAACGGCACGATATTGACGTCGTGGCCGAACGAGCCGGCGTTCTTCACCGCCTGCTGCACTCGCGACTGCAGGAAGTCGCCGTACATGCGACGCGGCAGGAAATCGGAACCCTTCACCGTAGGGTCGAGGGACTGGGCGTATTCGAGGAAACCGCCCGGCTTGCTGACGAACATGCCCATGGAAGCGGCGCGCACGTTGAGCAGGTGCCGTTGCGACGGCGTGCCATACGCCACGCCCCGGCCGGCCACGGGGCCGCCGGTGTACCAGTCCAGGTGGAGCGGCTGCCGCGTGCGCCGCTCGAGCAACTCGCTTGCCAGCGTCGCCGCCGCTGCGCCACCGCCGATGATGGCGACCTTTTGAAACATGCTTTGGTCCTTCGCCCGATGGGTGGGGTGGAGGGCCGTGAGACCGTCAGGCCGTCAGGCGTCCCGCGATAATCGATTGCCTCGGTCGTGCGATCCAGTGTCCGGACGGACCGGGCTGCTCATACGCGAGGTACTGTGCCAGATCGCCACCGTACACGTGAAGCGTGAGCGCCGTGTCGTGCCGCGACAAATTGCGGCAGCGGTGGGCAAGGTGGTCGGTGGCTTCGAACCAGGTGGCGTCGCCGGGTCCGAGCCAGGTGCGGCCCACGCTGCGCAGCGAATGGTCGGTTTCGCCCTTGTCGAACGATTCGACCTCCAGCGCGCCCGAGATCGTGGCTTCCAGGCCCCAGAGGCCGCCGTGATCGTGCACCGGGGTGGCATAGCCCGGCGGCCACGCCAGGACCAGCACGCTCACCGGTGGGCGCGACCGCTCGGCAAGAAGCCAGCGCTCGAAGCCGCGCCGACGCTCCCGCAGCGGGCCCAGGGTGTCCGCCAGCTCGGCGCTGCGGCCATGCAGGACGCTGCTCAGCTCCCTCCCCATGGAGGCGAGGTCAGGATGTGGCACGTCCGACAGGTCGAACGCGATGTCCCGCAAGGTTCTGATGATGGAAAAACGCTTACCCATGGCGGGCGCCCGCTGATACGACTGGCGGGGAGTGGATCATGCGGATCGTTAAACCGTCGTAACCCCTGTCTTTCGGGCGATTGTCGAGCAGGGCCCTAAACCCTTTCGCACACCCCCGCATCGAAGCTGCGACCGCCGCCCCCGGGCGGCCGTTCCGACCACGGAGTGCCCTGCCATGTTCTTTCTTACCTCGCTCGTCGTCCTCGCCGTCGGCTTCTGGCTCGTCTTCGCTTTTATCGGCATGGTGTTGAAGCTCGCATTCGGCATCATCGGCGGGGTGTTCAGCCTCGTCGGCACCCTTATCGGCGCCGTGATCGGCGGCGTGGTGATGCTGGCGGTGGCGCCGGTGGTCGCGTTGGCGTTGCTTCCCGTCCTCCTGCCGGTAGGCCTCCTGGCCCTGTTGGTCTGGGCCGTGGCCCGGGCCAACCGCAAGCCGGACGTCGTGGTGATGCCGCGCTGACGAATGGAGCACACGGGGAAGCGCGCCGCTGCGCAAGGTGCTCCTCAGGCCACCGCATCCGCGGCGGCGCGCTTTCCCAACGACGGTCAGATCTTTCTTAGGTCGAAACTGACCGGGATGCGTGCCCAGGCGCGCACCGGTTTGCCGCCCGCGGTGGCCGGCTGGAACCGCCAATGGGCCAGCACCTGTTCCCGCGCTGCTTTGTCCAGCACGGCGTGGCCGCTGCTTCCCTCGACGACCACTTCCAGGGGTTTGCCCCCTTCGTCCACCAGCACGCGCAGCGTCACGGTGCCTTCCATGTGCGCGGCGATCGCCATGCGCGGATAGGCGGGCGGCGGGGCCGCCACGTAGGCAAGCGTCGCTTCGACCGGCGCGGCCGGCTCGGCGGACGGCGTGGCTTTGACGGGGACGGGTGAGGTGAGGGGCGCCGTTCCCTCATCGACGGGTACCTCCGCGGCCGGGCGCGGAAGGCTCTCCGGTATCGGTTTGACGACGGGCTTCGTGGGAACGGGCCGCGCAGGTAACGGCTTGAGCAGGATGGGCGGCGGCGGAATGGCCTTCGGTTCGGCCGGGTGCTCCACCAGGCGCAAGGTGGGCGGAGAGGGCTGCGCCACCGACAGCGTGGCGGCGATCGGGCGCAGCGCGGCAAGAAGCGCGGCGGCGTTGAGGGCGATCGCCGCGCTCATGGCGACGATTCGGACGGTATCCGGATGAACTCCGGCGACGGACTGCGGACGAGCGAACGACATGAGCCACCTCCTGCAACGTGGGGGAAGGTGATGCGCGGTCGGGAACACGGCCGGTGGGGACCGGCGGGGATCGTGTTCGGGTCCGGAGTCAGGTTAGGCGAGGGCGGATGTTCCGCACAAGCGCCTCGTGGCGGGAACCGGCGCGCGGCTCAATGCGCCACGAGCATGGGCACGTCGGATTGCATGAAGAGGAAGCGTGTGGTGCCGCCCAGGACCATCTCGGAAAGGCGCGAGCGCCCCCAGGCGCCCATGACGATGAGGTCCGCACCCTCGGCATGCGCGGTGTCGAGCAGCGCGGGACCGGGTGCGGAAAGTGCTTTCTCGTCGAGGCGGCGAACGTCGGCCTTCACGCCGTGAGAGTCGAGCCAGCCGCAGATGTCGGTGTCGGGAAGGGCACAGGTGCCGACGTCCTCGTCGCGGCTGCCGTCGATGACCGTGACCCGCGCTGCCTTGCGCAACAACGGCAGCGACGATCGTACGGCCAGGGCGGACTCCCTGCTGCCGCTCCAGGCCACCAGCACGTGCTCCCCCAGGGTGTCGACGGGGGCGGCTTCCGGCACCACCAGCACGCCGCGGCTCGACGCGAACACGGTGCGCGACACGATGCCGAAGCCGACGGGCGCATCGCCGCGCATCGTCGAGGAGCGTTCCATGACCACGAGATCGTATCCCGCCGATGCATGCGCGAGCAGCGACACCGTGTCGCCATTGCCGACCCGCCACTTGCCTTCCAGGTGCCGCGACGCGAGCAGGGCTGCCCAGTCGGTCGCCACCGCCTTGGCGTCGCTCGCACGCTGGCGAACCGCATCCAATTGCATGGGCACCGCTTCGGGCACGGTGTAGGCGGCTGCGGGAAGGTCGATCACGTGCAGGGCGTCGAGCCGGGCACCCAGCCGGGTGGCCATGGCCAGCGCGGCACGCAGGCCCGCGCCCTGGGGCGGGAGGCGGCCGATATGCACGAGGAGTTCGAGAAGCATGGCCCATGGAACAACGCCGGACAGGGGGCGGTCAATGGTCGCGTTGCGCCTTCGAAGCCGCCATGGGCGGCCACCTTGGGCTAACCTTCGTGATCAGGCCACAGGAAAAAAGCAACCATGGTTCTCGACAGCACGCCGCGCTATCCCTTGGGTGAGGAAGTCGCCAGCAGCGTGATCCACGGCATCGGTCTCGTGCTCAGCATCGCCGGACTGGCCGTGCTCGTGGCGTTTTCGGCCATGTACGGCGGTGCGCGCGCAGTGGTGGCCAGTTCCGTCTTCGGCACCACGCTGATCCTGCTCTATACCGCCTCGACGCTTTATCACTCGATCCCCGGCGACATGCCGAAGCGCATCCTGCGCACGCTCGACCACATCGCCATTTTCCTGCTCATTGCCGGCACCTACACACCATTCACCCTGCTGGCCCTTCCAGGTGCGTGGGGCTGGGGTCTGTTCGGTACCATCTGGCTCCTGGCGATTCTCGGCAGCGCGGCGGAGCTTGGCCTGCTCAAGCGCTACCGCAAGGCAGCGGTGGCCATGTACGTGGCGATGGGCTGGGTGGCCGTGATCGCCATCGAACCGTTGCGCGACAACGTGCCCGCCGGCGGCCTCGCGCTGCTGTTCGGCGGCGGCGTGGCGTACACGGCGGGCGTGCCCTTCTACATGGCGCGGAAACTGCCTTACCACCATGCCATCTGGCATTTCTTCGTGCTCGCCGGCAGTGTGCTGCATTACCTGGCGGTGCTGCTCTATGTGATTCCGAACGCGTCGGGGCACTGAGCCTCCATAGATCGGCAAGGGACACTATCGACTGTGGGAGCCGGCTTCGCCGGCGATCCCGCGGCAGCGGGCACGCTCGCGAGCACCCATCGCCGCTAAAGCGGCTCCCACAGATGGCAGCTGCTACTTCTTCTCCTGCGACGGAATGAACCGCGTGCGCACCGCTTCCGTGAGCAGATCCGGCGGCAGCAGCCCCTGGGCGATCAGGAAGTCGTTGAAGGCTTTGCGGTCGAACTTGTCGCCCAGTCGGGTCTGGGTTTCCGCGCGCAGCTGAAGGATGCGCGTGTAGCCGTAGAAATACGCCGTGGCCTGGCCGGGCGAGTTCAGGGTGTAGCGGTCCAGTTCCTGGCGGGCCATGGGTTCCGAGAGTCCGACGTCGTGCACAAGGATGTCGTGCGCCCGCTCGCGCGTGACCATGCCGAGGTTGAGCATCGGGTCGAGGAACGCGCGGGCCGCACGCAAGAGGCGGAACTGCAAGGCGATGAACTGGCCCGCGGGCGGCTCGTAGGGCAGCATTTCGGCTTCGGCATACAGTGCCCAGCCCTCCACGTTCACGCTGTTGAAGGCGAACAGGCTACGCGTGAGCGACACGCCCTGTTCCACCATCGCCGCGAACTGCAACTCGTGGCCCGGCCGGCCTTCGTGCGCGGTGAGCGTCCATGCCGCGGCTTCGAAGGTGAAGTCGTCGTACATCTGCGTCTTGTCGCCGTCGGCCGGCGGATTGCCCGTGGTGAGCACGAAGGTGCCGCGCTGGCCGGTGTTGCCGACGAACGGCGGAGGATCCATGTGCGGTGCCGGCGTGCGGGCGTTCTCCGCCTCCGAAGCAAGGCGCATCGCCATCTCCCGCTTCGGCAGTTCGACGATGCGCTCGCGGCGGATGATGTCCTCGATCTTGCGGATCACCGCGTGATAGGTGGGTTCCACCTTGTCTTTCGCCAGCTGCTTTTTCTTCAGCGCCTTGAGCACGTCGCGATAATCGCCGTCGGGCAGACCTTCCGCCTTGGCCACGACGGGGGCAAGCATCTGCATCGCGTAGGTGGTTTCCATGAATTCCAGCTGTGCCCGCTCGATCAGCTCGCGGGGCGAGATGTCCAGGCCCACCTGTTCGAGGTTGTACGCATACAGCGGTTCGGGAAGGCGGAAGTCCGTACGCGCACGCGGCAGCACGGTCTTCTTCACCCAGGCGTTGTAATCCTTGAGTTGCTGGTCCAGCTTCGCCATGGCCTCTTCGGTGCCGGCGATCTTCTTCTCCGCGAACAGCTTGCGGATGCCGTCGACATAGCGCTGTGTGTTGCCCAGCTTCTGCTCTACGTCGGCTTTCACGGGCCCCAGCAACGACTTGTCGCCCAGCTTTTCGGTGGTGCGGGCTTTTGCCTGGTCCACGAGGGGCGTGCAACCCGGCGCCATACCCACGTAGCACTTCAGGCGACCCAGCGCGGCCTTGTTCTGCTCGGGTTTGCTCTCGGCGTTCAGCAGCGAGAACTCGCCGCTGAAGACGATCTGTCCGGCATCGAACCAGGGCAACAGGTATTTGTCGTTGAGGTCGATGCCCTTGATGCTGCCGTCGATCTGCTTGAGAAGGATCTGAAGGTCCTGCTTGACGTTGGGGTCTTTCTCTTCGGCGAGCCGCTTCTTCACCGTTTCGCGCACTCCGACAAGGGCGGCGCGCTGGCGCTTGTCCACGTCCGGGCCGAGGTCGACGGTCTTTTCGTCGAAGCCTTTCAGGCCGATATCGGTGGCCGACTCGGGGCTGAAGCGGGCGGTGACGTCGAGCAGCGGCTGCGCGTCGGCATTGCTGCGGGCGATCCAGGCAGGCTGTGTGGCGGGTTCTGCGTGCAGGCAGCCGACCGCCAGCGTGACGGCGGCAGCGAGCGTGAGTCGTCGGAACATGCGTGTCTCCCCGTTTGAGTCAGCCGAGACTAGCCGTTGCGGGCGGAGCGCGCCAATGTGCCGAATGGCGGTCAGCTGAAGAGCAGGGCGACGCCGGCCATGCCGATCATGAGAAACGAGATGACGACCTTGGCGAGCGTGCCCAGGAGCATGCCCACCCACGTGCTCACGCCCACATGGGCGGAGCGCAGCACGCTGGTGCCCGACCAGAGCTCACCGGCCATGGCGCCCGCGAACGGCCCCACGATGAGCCCGGGGATGCCGAAGAACATGCCGACCATCGTTCCCATGCCCGCGCCCCACAAGGCGCGTGGGCTTGCGCCGATGCGCTTCGCGCCCAGCGACGCGGAGACGAAATCGAGCGCGACGCCGACGGCGCCGACGATGCCGATCGCCACCAGCCAGGCCCAGCCGAGGTGCCGGTACTGATCCACGGCGGCTGCCAGCCAGATACCGCCGAAAATCATGGGAATGCCCGGGAGCACCGGCAGCACGGCGCCGGCGACGCCGCCCACCACCAGGGCCGCCGCAAGCAGATACAGAGCGACATCCATCAGCGGAAGGCCTCGCGGAATTCGGGTTTCAGGTAGGCGGCGAAGGCTTCGCTCGGGACGTCGACCGCCTGCTGGCCCGCGACGTACGACGCCACCTGGTACGGCGGAAAGATGAAGGTGAGCCCATGTACCTTGCCATCCGGCCCCGTGAGCAGGCTGAACACGCGGTAGCGCCCCTTGCCGGGCGCGGTGCCTTGCTCGATCTGTTCGCTGTCCGAAGCGAGCGGATCGTCCTGGTCGTCGAGCGCCGTCAGCAGCTGGCGCCGCGCCTCGGTCGCGAATGCGCTCTCGGCCGCGTGCGGATCGGCGAACAGGTCGTCGATGTCCACCACTCGCCGCTCTTCGAGGTCGAACGTGAAACTGTCCACGATCGGCGCGGGATGGGCGCCCCCGGTGAAGGCGGAGCCGTCGACCTGCACGTTGATGAAGCGGTCGGAGCGGCCGGCCACCGCGATGTCGAGATTGAGGTCCCAAGGGATTTCCCGCGCCCGCGCGCGGGCACCGGGCGTATCCAGGCTGGTGAGGAAATCGCGCTTCTGCCGCTCCACGTAACGGTCGATCGCCTCGCGCAGGGGCTGCGCGCCATGCGGCAGATCGGGCATCTTCAGTTCCATGGTGTAGAGGCCTTCGTTCGCCGATTGGGTATCCTTGTCCGCACCGGCCCTCGCGGGCGGTGGCGACGGTCCCCCGCGTTCCTGGTCGGCGTCATGGCAAGCGGTCAGCCCGGCGGCGGCCACGGCCAGCGACAGGATATGTCGCAGCAACATCGTGCGTTCTCTCCCTGCGAAGTTCGCATCTTAGCGTAGCTGCCGTCATGGGCACGGCGCGTCAATGTCATGAAGGAAAAGCGTGCATAGCGCGACCACGGAATCCATCACCCTGCTCAAGGCCGACGAACTCGGCCGCATCGAACGCGTGGAACGGGACGGCGTGACGCTGATCCGACGCGACATCGGTAGTGCCCGCTGGTGGGCGCGCGGTTTTGCCCGCCGCGCTGCCGCGCGCGAGGCCCGTGCGCTCGCCCGCCTGGAGGGCCTGGACGGTGTGCCGCGCCTGCTCGCGTGGGACGGGCGGGTACTGGAGCGCAGCTACATGTCAGGTCAACCCATGCAGGTGGGCAAGCCGGCGAACGCCGGGTATTACCGCGCCGCGTTGCGCCTGCTGGCGGCATTGCACCGTCGCGGCATCGTACACAACGACCTGGCCAAGGAACCGAACTGGCTGGTGCGCGACGACGGCACACCCGGCCTCGTGGATTTCCAGGTCGCCTGGACCCGCGGCCGCAGGGGGCCGCTTTTCCGCCTTCTCGCCCGCGAGGACCTGCGCCACCTGCTGAAACACAAGCGGACGTATGTCCCCGACGCCCTGACGCAGCGGCAGCGCGCCATGCTGGCGCGCCCCGCGGCGCACTCGCGGCTATGGCGCGCGACGGGCAAGCGCCTGTACAAGCTCATCGCCCGCCGCATCTTCGGCTACTGGGACAACGAAGGGCAGGGGCGCATCAGGCGCTGACCAGGAAGAAGCGACTTGGGACGCCGTGCTCGTTCGTGCGGCGGGGCGCTGGATTCCCGCTTTCGCGGGAATGACGGGACGGGCGGGAATGACGGGGCGCGAGACTATTTCTCGACGAACGCTCGCTCGATCACGTAATCGCCCGGCTCGCGCGTGCGCGGCGACGCCTGGAAGCCCTTGCCGTCGAGCAGCACGCAGATGTCTTCCAGCATCGAGGGGCTGCCGCAGAGCATCACGCGGTCCTCGGCCGGGTTGAGCGGAGGAAGGCCGGTGGCGCGGGCCAGCTCGCCGTCGGCGATCGCGTCGGTGATGCGGCCCCGGTTGCGGAACGCTTCGCGAGTGACGGTCGGGTAATACACCAGCTTCTCGCGGATGAGGTCGCCGAGGTACTCATGCCTGGGTAGGTCGTTTTCGATGTAGTCCGAATAGGCCAGGTCGTTCACGTGGCGCACGCCGTGCGCGAGCACCACGGTGTCGAAGCGCTCGTAGGTGTCCGGGTCACGGATGATCGAGAGGAACGGGGCCAGCCCCGTGCCGGTACCGAGGAGGTAAAGGCGCTTGCCCGGCTTCAGGTCGTTGAGCACCAGGGTGCCGGTGGGCTTGCGGCTGACGATGATGGGATCGCCGGGCTTCAGGTGCTGCAGCCGCGAGGTGAGCGGGCCGTCCTGCACCTTGATACTGAAGAATTCCAGGTGCTCCTCGTAATGCGCGCTGGCGATGGAATACGCCCGCATGAGCGGTCGCCCATCGACCTCCAGGCCGATCATCACGAAATGCCCGCTCTCGAACCGGAATCCCGGGTCGCGCGTGGTGCGGAAGCTGAACAGGCTGTCGTTCCAGTGATGCACGTCGATCACGTGCTCGGTCGCCAATGCCACCATGGTTTGCTGAACCTCGAAAACGTAAACAGACGGGCCATCGCGCGATGCACGGAAGGCCTTCGGGCTGGCTGGGGAAGCGGCCTCGCGGGCCGCGCTGCCTCGCGCGTCGCGTCGCACCCATGGGTGCGCGCTCATGGGGCGCAAGTTTAAGGCATCTCGGCCCGGGCCGCCCGGAAGGCCCGGCTGGACTAAGATGCGGGGCCGAACGAACGCAGGCACGAGGAGAATCGCCGGTGAGCAAGCCCGACTATGCCGTGGGCCAGTCCTGGACCTACCGCACCCGCCCGGGTGAGGAGGCGTCCCGCGTGGCGATCCGCCGGATCGACATCGAACCGGAAGACGGCGAGGTGTTCCACGTTTCGATCCTGGGCGTGAAGCTGCGCAATCACCGGCTCCCGGGCGGAATCCAACCCGCCATGCACCATGCTGCCGTGTCCCGGGCGAGCCTGGATGCCAGCCTGCTCGAACCCGACGGCCATGCCGACGCCGAAGAGCACTGGCGCGACGGCTACGACGTCTGGCGCCAGGCCTACGACAATGGCGACGCCGGCATCTTCGACCTTCCCCTGGCCGACGTGCTCGGCTACATCGAGATGGTCGTGGCCGCCTCGGGCGAGGCGCGCTGACAAAAAAAAAGAGCGCCCGGTCTGCGGGAAGCGGCTGGGGAGGAGCCGGTTCCCGCAGAGGGGCGCAAGTGTCACACAGGGATCTTGCTGTTCTTAAGCGACCTTAGAAGTCGTAGCTGACGGCCAGGCGGGCGTAACGCGGGTCCTGGGTGTACAGCGGGACGCGGTAGATCGGATGCGGCGAACCGCGGTTTTCGTACTCGGTGGGGTAGCGGAACGTCGGACGCTGCTGGTTGAGCACGTTGAAGACGTTCGCGGAGAACGCCAGCTTCGAACCCGCCCACTCCGGACGGTAGGTCACGCCGAGGTCGAGCTGGAAGGTCCAGGGCAGGCGGCCCTTGTCGCCCGGGGGCGAGGGCTGGCCGTCGCACCAGTGGTACGAGCTGCCGTAGTGCGCAACGTCTTCCTGGTTCGGGCCCCAGTAACCGAGGCAGACTTCCGGTGCACCGGAGATCGCCTGGAGGTTGCCGGACAGCTGCCATTCCGGAGCGAACTGCCAGTAACCGTAGGCCTTGAACACGTGCGTGTGGTCGTTGCCGAGCGGGCCGTTGGCGTAGTCCATCACCCAGTGGTTATCCCAGTCCACGCTGCCGGCGGCACCCGACTGGCGGGTGTCGGTACGCGCCTGGCCTTCGGTGTTGCCGTACGAGTGCGACCACACGTAGTCGAACTTGCCGTACCAGGTGCCGTCGAACTGGTGTTCCGCGTAGAACTCGGCGCTGAGGTAGCGGCGCTTCGTCTTCGGCATGCCCATTTCTTCACGGCTGAGCGGCACGACGAACGGGTTGCCGGCGGTGTCGATCAGGGTGAACTTGTTCGAGTGGCCGCCGTTGACGAGATAGCAGCTGTTGGTCGAACCGACCGTGTAACCCAGGGCCGCGGCCTTGTTGGTGACCACGTCCAGATCGCAGAAGTCGTCGATGACGGCATTGAGCTTGCGCTGGGTCAGCTTGACGCCGTAGTTCCAGTTCTCGTTGAAGGTCTTGTCGAAGCCCACGATGAATTCATCCTGGTTTTCGGACTTCAGGTCCTTCGCGGCCACGGTGCGCGGGTCGGGCGGAATGCCATAGGAGTTGTTACCGGAGACCACGCCGCTGAACTGGGTGAGGCCGGTCGGATTGCCGGTGACCGGATCGATACCTGAGTAGGTGAAGTACTGCTGGGTGGCGGTATAACCGGCAGCCGCACCCGTGGCGGGATTGAGCGGCAGACCGAGGTAGTAGCGGCCGGCGTTGGCGTAGACCTTGAAGCTGCCGTCGCCGTTCACGTCCCACGAAGCACCGAGGCGCGGCGCCCACTGCGGACGCGTCTGCTTGATGAACGGCTCGCCGAACTGGTTGTAGTCGGTGAACTGGTCGTTGCGCAGACCGAGAGAGAGCAACCAGCGATCGCTGACCTGCCACTTGTCTTCGATGTACTGCGCCTTCTGGTCGGAGCGGACGTTCACGAGGTTGTTCACCACGTTGCGGCTCACCCAGTAACCCTGCTCGCCATTCGGGAACAGGCCCGGCGCGGGTACGAAGTTGCGGCCCGGGGTGTTGTCGATCGCTTCCATCGGATCGTCGGAATGGCCGTAGCTCCAGACGTAGCCAGGACCGGGGCTCTGCGTACCGAAGTCTTCGACGCGCGAACGTACATTGTCGATACCGACGGAGATCGTGTGATCGCCAAGCACGTAGGCGACGTCGAAGCGGAAATTGGTCGACTTGTTGCCGCGACCCGGCGAGCTGATATCGCTGACCTGGTTGTTCTGGATCGGAGTGCCGCCGTTGAGCGCCGGATTCTGGCGCACCGGGTTGTCGACGCGAATCAGGTTCGGGTCGTACTCGGTGGGTTGGTCGTAGTTCTTGCTCGACATCTTGCCGTACATGGCGCTCACGGTGAGGTTGTCCGTGATGTAGCCGGTGTACTTCGCCACCCACAGGTCGCCACCGGTCTTGGTGTCGTTGAGGTCGCCGATGCGGGTCGTGCGGCTCAGGTTGGCGTAGTCGTAGCGATAGCGCGTGCCCGAACCTTCGCGCTTGTCGCCGGCGCTCGTCAGCTCGAGGATGTTGCTGTCGTTGATGTTCCAGTCGAGCTTGCCGTACCAGCGCGGATTACGGTAGTTCTTCGTGTCGGCAGGCGTGTTGCTGCCCACGCTGTTGACCTCGCGCAGACCCTGGCGCTCGAACTCGCCACCCAGGAAGAAGAACAGCTTGTCCTTGATGAGCGGACCGCTGGCGTAGGCGCTGACCGTGGTGGTCCACTTGTCGTTCTGGCTCTTGGGCTGGTACAGGTCGCCGGCCGGTGCGGATTCCGGCGTGTTGGCGTAATGCAGGTTCGGGCCCGAGGCACGGGCGAAGGCCGGCTCCCAGAGCACCTGCGCGCCGAAGTGCCACTGGTTCGTGCCGCGCTTGCCCACCTGGCTGATCACGCCGCCGTCGGAGCGACCGTACTGCGCGCTGTAACCGCCGGTGTAGACCTCCTGCTGGTCGATCGCGCCATAGGGGAGCTGCAGGCCGCCGAGCGCGTTGAGCGGATCGGTGGTGTTGAAACCGTTGACGTAGTACGCGTTCTCGTTCGCCGCGGCACCGCCGAAGCTGGCGACGGAGCGGCCGGTGTCGCTGGTGAAGCCGCCGCCGTTGTTGACCACGCCCGGCGCGAGGCGGGCGATCTCTTCGGCCGAGCGGCCGAGCGGAATCTTCGACAGCTGCTCCGACGTGATGACGGTGCGCGAGTCGACCGCCGTCACGTCGATGCTCGGCAGCGCCGTACCGGTGACGGTCACGCCTTCCAGGCTCTCCGCGGCAGCCGCGGTGGCCGGAGCGGCGTTGAACGACACGTCGGTGCTGGCACCGACGCGCAGCGTGACGTCCTTGCGGGAATCGACGGCCGCGCCGTCGCGCATCAGGGTCACCGTGTAGGTGCCCAGGGGCAGCTGCGAGAGGGAGTAGCGGCCGCGCTCGTCGACCTGCACCTCGCGGCGGAAGCCGGCGCCGCTTTCAACCACGACGGTTTCATTGGCTGCCACCGGGGCGGAGCCGTTGATGGCACCCGTGGTGGACTGCGCGTAGACGCTCGAAACGCCGCTCAGGCAGGCGCAGACCGCCAGTGCCAGTGCGCTCCTGCGAGAGAGAAACTGCTTTTTCATGCTTTCCCCGAAAAGTGATGCCCCGAAAAGACGGATCACGCGGGAAGTGCGCTCCGGGCCCCCGCCCGGTATGACGACTGCGGGCCCTCGATGCCCCTCCCCGCGCTCCGTCGCTAGCTATCCATTTGCCTCGATCCAAATGGAATGAATCGAAGATTTACAGCAGGTCGGGCGGGTTGTCCAGCGGATGAAATCGTGGGTCACCCGGGCGATCGAGGGTGCGGAACGTATGCTGCGATGCAGCAGAAAATCACCCAAGCACAGGTATTTAGAGGGAAATGAGGCGAGACGACGCCTTGCCGAAAACGTGCAATTTCGTGGCGTAGCACCTCGCAAAAAATTGTTGCCTGAGGGCTGCCGTCCTCCCACCCGGGACGTTCCTGCGACGTGAATTTGGATCGAGGCAAATCTCGTGCCAAGACTTCGGGCCCTCCTCACCCTTCCTCGACCCGGGCTGCCGGAAAGTCGCCCGAATGAAGATCGCGACCTACAACGTCAACGGCATCCGCTCTCGCCTTCCCAATCTGCTGGAATGGCTGGAGCGCGAGGCACCGGATATCGCGTGCCTGCAGGAATTGAAGTCCGCCGATCGGGGTTTTCCCATCGGGGCGATCAACGATGCGGGCTATGGCGCGCTGTGGGCGGGCCAGACGTCGTGGAACGGCGTTGCCATTCTTGCCAAGGGTGTGGACCCAGTCGAAAGCCGCCGCGGCCTTCCCGGGGACGCGAAGGACACGCAAAGTCGCTACCTGGAGGCGATGGCGCATGGCGTGCTGGTCGGCTGCATCTATCTGCCGAATGGCAATCCGTGGCCGGGGCCTAAGTTCGACTACAAGCTCGCCTGGTTCGAGCGCTTACTGCGCCACGCGCAACGGTTGCTCGACACGGGGCAGGCCGTCGTGCTGGCAGGCGATTACAACGTGGTGCCCACCGACGAGGACATCTACGACCCGAAGCACTGGCGCCGCGATGCGCTGTTGCAGCCGGAGAGCCGGGACGCCTATGCACGCCTTCTCGCCCAGGGATGGACGGACGCGCTGCGCGAGCGACACCCGGACGAGCGCATCTATACGTTCTGGGATTACTTCAGGCAGCATTGGCCGCGCGACCGGGGCCTCCGCATCGACCACCTGCTGCTGGCCCCGGTGCTGGCGGAGCGACTGAAGGACGCGAACGTGGACCGGTGGGTACGCGACCGTCCGAAGGCCAGCGACCATGCGCCGGTGTGGGTCGAACTGGACATGGGTACCCGCAAGCGTTCGCCGGCGAAGAAGACGGCGACGAAAAAGGCCGCGGCAAAGAAAGCCGCGTCGAAGAAAGCGCCGGCGCGAAAGGCGTGAGGGCGTCGCGGAGGCGCCAACTTAGCTGAACCTGAGCCCGCACTTGCCACTGGCGGCAGGTTTACTAGACTAGGCCGCTATTGGGGAAGCCGGACCAGGCGGTATGAGAATCGACGACGGGAGCGGCAAGCGCGCCGAACCGGTGATGCTCGGTGAGGTCGCCGCGCGGCTGCGCAACCCCCGTATCGATCGCATCGTGGCGAGTTTCAGCGAATATCGCGTGGCTCTCATGCGTACGGTGATCCTCGGTTTCATCGTCATCTGGACCGCCGCCTGGCTGCATGGCCCGGAGAAGATGGGGATCGAGGCGCAGCGAGCCGTTCCCGTGGCCGTTGCGCTGTTCGTGCTCAGCACCGTGTGGATGCTCTGCGTGCGTGCCGGTTCCCTGCGGCAGAACACGGCGATCGACGCGATCGGCAGTGTGGCGAACTTCGTCATGGTCGCGATCCTGCTGAAAACCGCGTTCATGCTGGTGATCACGCTTACTGCGGTGCTTCCGTTTCTCTCCGTGGCCTTGGGCGTGCGCTACAGCCGCAAGGCCTTCGCCGCCGGCGTGGCGGCTTCGGTGCTTATCCTCACGATCGTCGCGCCCGATGGATACTGGCTCGCGCGGCCTGCGTATGCCCTCTACGCGCTGGGGCTGGTGATCGTCCTGCCGATGACGCTCTACCGCATGACCGAAGCCCTGCGCGAGGTATCCGCGGAAGCCATCGCCTCCCGCGAGGCCCAGCACCGCTTCATCTCCATGATGAGCCATGAGATGCGTACCCCGTTGGGCACGGTGATCCATGCCGCCTCGCTTATCGATACATCGGTGATGAACGACGACCAGCGCGGACTGGTCGCGCTGCTGTCCAGCAATGCCAACGCGCTGCTGCATCGCGTGAACGCGGTGCTCGACGTGGCCTCGTTCGCCGGCGGCAGCTTCACCTTGCGTCACCAGGTGTTCGGGTTCGACGAAGTGCTGGCGACGGTCGGGGCGGTGTGCCGCCCGTTCGCGGCGGAGAAACGTATCGTCTTCAGCCTCGCGCGCGATGCGTCCGTGGACGGAGTCTTCACCGGCGATCCCGGGCGCATCGAACAGGTGTTGTCGAACCTCGCGTCGAATGCCTTGAAGTTCACGCCGCCGGGCGGGTCCGTGGACGTTCGCGTGGAACTGGTGGAGAGCGGCGCTGGCCGCGATCCGACCATCGTCTGCACGGTGACCGATACCGGCATAGGCATCGCCGATGCCGACAAGCCCCGCATCTTCGACCCTTTCCACCAGTTGAGCACCGGTGAAAATCGCCGCCAGGAGGGTGTCGGGCTCGGTCTTTACATCGTGCGCAACGTGTCGGAACAGATGCGCGGCCAGCTCGACGTCGCCGACAACCCCATCGGCGGCTCGGTCTTCAGCTGGCGGTTTCCGTTGCCTCGCGCCGCCGCGGGCGCGCGCAGCGCCTCGGAGATGCCGCTCACCGATCTGCTGGACGATCATCGCGACCGCGTTCCCTCGCAGCGCTGCCTCGTCGTCGACGACAACGCCGCGAACCGCGAGATTCTCGGCCGCATTCTTCAGCGTGCCGGCCACCGCACCGTCTTCAGCGCGGACGGCGACGAGGCGCTGGATCGCCTCGCCAGCGAACCGTTCGACCTCATCTTCATGGACCTGCACATGCCCGGCAGCTCCGGCTGGGACGTGCTGGGTCGTATCGAGGCCGCGCGTCGCTCCGGCAGCGTACCCCCGATCGTGATGCTGAGCGCCGATTCGAGCCACGACGCCGTGCGTATCGCCTTCAAGGCGGGCGCCCGCGCGTACCTCACAAAACCGATCCCCACGCAGCGCCTGCTCGACGTGATCGAGTCCGTGGTGGAGGAGCGCCGCATGGACCATGCCGCTCGCCTCTGGCAGCCGATCGTGGACACGGGGCATCCCGCGGACACGCCGTCGCCCCTGGACGACATGCGCGCGCTGAGCAGCCGGGAGGAGTTCGGCGAGTTTGTGGAGCTGTGTGCGCGCAGCGCGGCAAACCAGCTGGAAAACCTGCGCGGTGCGATCCTTTCCCAGGATGTCGCCGCCGCCTCCGAAGCCGTGCATGCGCTGCGCAATGTGTTGGGCAACCTGGGCGTCCCCGGCGGCCATCGCGTGTGCGACGACATTGCCGTGATCGTCGAGGCCGGCATCGACATGCGCGCCGCCCTGGCCGAAGTGGACAGCCTCACCCGTTCCGTTCATCGCTTCGTGACCGCGCAGCGGGAACACGTCGGCGCGGCCGCCGACGCGTGACGAGACCGGGCTGACTCGCGGACATCGGCGGCGTCCCGCGCTATCTTTGCCAGCCGATCCGAGGACCGCGACGTGCCTTCGAGGCGTGTGACGACTGTATGGGCGATGGTCTGGCTGCTTGCGGCCGGCTGGCTGGCGTTCGCGCACGTGGCGCGGGCGATGGACGGCCGCGATCGCAACGTGGCCCAGTTCTACCATACGGCCTGGACGGTGCGCGAAGGCGCCCCGGGGCAGGTCACGGCGCTGGCGCAGACCTCGGACGGTTACCTGTGGCTGGGCACCCAGACGGGCCTGTACCGCTTCGATGGCGTGCGCTTCGAGCGCTACCGGCCGCGCGAAGGCGGCGACTTCCCCGCATCCAGCGTCGCCTCCCTGTACGCACCGCCGTCGGGCGGGCTGTGGGTCGGGTTTCGCTATGGCGTGGCCAGCTTCATCGACGGCGATCGCGCCATGCACTACGCCGCCGCGGCCGGGCTTCCACCGGGAACGGTGTATGCCATCGGCGGCACGCCGGACGGTCGGATCTGGGGCGCCACCTTCAACGGGCTGGTGCAGTTCGAGCACGGAAGCTGGCGTCTCGTGCAACAGCCGATGGGCTTGCCGGGCACTCGCGCGCGCAATCTTTCCGTGGATCGCGAAGGCCGGCTGTGGGTCGCCACCGAAGACGCGCTCGCATGGCTGCCGCCGCAAGGAAAGCGCTTCGAGGTTGTCACCCGATCCGTCGGCAGGGTGAACCGCATCGCCGAGGCGCCGGACGGGTCGATCTGGGTGGCCGAAGCGGACGGCGGCGTTCGTCCGGCATGGACGGGGAAAGGAGACCCCGGAGCGGCCGGCCCGGTGTTGCGTCTCTCCTCCGCCGGGCTCTTGTTCGACCGGGACGGTGCACTGTGGATGCCGACCCTCGGCGACGGTATCCGGCGCGTGCCACGCGTGGACCGCTTCGCAGGCAGGGAGATTGGCGCGGAAGGCCACGAGGCCGAGCGCTTCCTGGAACGCGACGGGCTGAGTTCCGACTACGTCAGCGCCGTGATCCAGGACCGCGAAGGCAACATCTGGGTCGGCGGGAGCAGGGGACTCGACCGCTTCCGCGTGAGCCGCCTCCTGCCCGCGCTCACATTGCCGGGCGCCACCGATTTCGCGATGGTGGCGGCACGCGGCCACGGCGTCTGGGTGGGAACGAAGAACCGGCCGCTCACGCGGCTGGAGGCCACCGGCGAGACACTGGCGAGTCTGCGTCAACCGATCACCGCGGCAAGTCGCGACGGTGGCGGCACGTGGCTGGGCGGGCCGAACGGGTTGTGGCGCTTGCACGACGGGGTTCCCGAGCCGTTCGCGACGCTGCCGTACGCCGACTACTCCGGCGTGCAGGCGGTCGTCGGCGATGGCACCGGTGGCGTATGGGTTTCCATCAACCGGCCCGGGCTGTTCCATTTCACCGAGGGCGGCTGGGAGCACGATCCGCTCCCTGCGTTCCCCAACGATCCGTCGCCGCTGGTGCTTGCCCGAGATCGGCGCGGGCGCTTGTGGATGGGCTTCGCACGCAACGCCATCCTGATTCGCCAGGGCGATGTGGACACTCGCCTCGATGCCGCCCAGGGCTTGGCCGTGGGCAATGTCACGGCACTGCTCGAGGATGGAGAAAGGATGTGGGTGGGCGGCGAGTTGGGCCTCGGCGTGGTCAAGGGGGCACGGGTGCAGATGATCGGCACCCTTGGCGAACCGCTGCGTGGCGTGTCGGGACTCGTCCGCGACCGGCGTGGCGATGTCTGGGCAAATGCCGCCCAGGGCATCGCACACCTTCGCGCGAAGGACGTGGCCCGCGCGCTGGAAGACGCCTCGTATCGGCCGCCGGTGGAATGGTTCGACTCGCTCGACGGCCTGCCCGGCACACCGGCGCAGTTCCGGCCGCTGCCCACGGCCGTTCTAGCGGACGACGGCCGTCTCTGGTTCGCCACCACCAGTGGCATCGTGTCGCTCGATCCCGCGGACGTGCCGCGCAATCCGCTGCCGCCGCACGTCGCCATCCGCACGGTATCCACCGACATGGGAACCTGGCCCGCCGCCCCGACGATGCATCTGCCCGCAGGCACCGAACGCCTGCGCATCGCGTTCACGTCCACCAGTCTGACGATGCCCGAGCGCGTGCGCTTCCGTTACCGCATGGAGGGCCTGGACACGCGATGGCGCGATGCCGGCGAGGATCGTGAGGCGACCTACACGGATCCGCCGCCGGGTCGCTACGTATTCCACGTGACCGCGACGAACGAGGATGGTGTCGCCAACGATGTCGGCGCGTCGATCACGGTGGTCGTGGCGCGCGCTTTCTACCAGATGCCGTGGTTCTTCCTGGTGTGCCTCGCGCTTGTGGCCGTGCTGATCTGGGTCGCCTTCCTTCTCCGCCTGCGCAGGATCGCGTTGCAGATGCGCGCGCGCCTTCAGGAGCGCCACGCCGAGCGCGAGCGCATCGCCAGGGAGTTGCACGACACCTTGCTGCAAAGCATCCAGGGCCTGTCGATGCGCTTCCAGGCGATCGCCAACAAGGTGCCGCCGGGCGATCCTCTGCGCGATGCCATGGAGCGCGCGCTCGATCGCGCGGACGACGCACTGGTCGAAGCGCGCGATCGCGTACGCGATCTGCGCACACACGTGGGCGAATCCGCCCGCCTGGATACGGCGTTACGAGCCCTTGCCGCCGCGTTTGTGGCGGAGCACGCCGTGCCGGTGGTGGTGAATGTGGACATCGACGTGCGCGACCTCGATGCGCTGGTGCGCGACGAACTGTTCGGGATCGCGCGAGAGGCCGTGCACAATGCCATGGCCCATGCCGATGCCACGCGCATCGACATCGATCTCCGCATGGATCGCTGCGAGCTGGTGCTGGCCGTTCGCGACGACGGCCGAGGTATCGACGACGCCTCGTTGCGCGACGGCCGCGACGGCCATTGGGGCCTGCGCGGCATGCGCGAACGGGCGGCGGCGATGGGCGGTCATGTCACCATCGCCGCGCGCAGCGCGGGCGGCACCGAGGTGATGGCGCGCCTGCCCGTCGAGCGCGCGTTTCCGGGCCGCCACACGCACATCGGGCGCTGGTGGCGCCGGATCGTCGACGCCTTTCGTCAGCGGTAACACCCGTTGGCGAACTGCCCCTTTGCCAGCGGGCAAAGGATGGCCGCGAATCCGCCGTTCACCGGCACGTCGAAGGAAAGGGTCCCATCGGCGGTCACGTTCTGCGCCGAGCGCAGCACGTCGCCGCGGCCCGTGCCATCGCGCACGATGTCGGCATGCCACGGGCCCACGCCCAGCGAGGCGAGCGGAACGGTGAGGCGGCGCGCAGGCCCCGCGGCGATGGCGCCGATGAACCAGCGGTCGCCGCTGCGCCGGGCGAACACGGCTTCCTGGCCTGGCGTGCCTGCGATCAACTTCGTCTCGTCCCACACCGTGGGCACCTGGTCGATGAAGGCGAGCGCCTGCGGTCGCTTCTCGTACGCTTCCGGGCGGTCGGCAAGGTGGGTCCATCCGGATTCGAACACGATGGGCAGGGCCACTTCGTGCGCGATGGACGCCTCCTTGCGGCCGGCATCGAAGGCCACCGGCGTGTAGTCCATCGAGCCGACCACGTTTCGCGTGAAGGGCTGGATGGTGTTGCCGACCGCGGGCGGGTCGTTCTCGGCGCCACGCACGCCTTCCATGGTCATGAGGTGCGGCCACGTACGGGCCAGACCGTGCGGAATGGTGGCGCCGTGGAAATTCACCATGAGGTGCAGCAGCGCCGTGTCCGCGAGGGTGGCGTCGTACCAGCGGTACCGGGCTTGCGAATCCGATTCCATGAAATCGATCTTCACGCCTTTCACGCCCCAGCCCTTCACCTTCGTGAGTTCGGCCATGCGCTTGGCCGGTGTGTCGAGCTTCGACCAGTGGAACCAGAGCAGGATGTCGACGTGCTTCGCATTGGCGTAGCGCACGAGGTCGGGCACCCAGCTGTCGCTCCAGCCTTCGTCCACGAGCACATAAGGGATGCGGTTGCGCGACGCGAAATCGATGTACGCCTTCTGCCGTTCCGCGTTGGATGGACTCTGGTGTTCGCTCAGCCACGACCAGGCCACCTTGCCGGGCCGTACCCAGGATGTGTCCGCGAACCTGGCCGGATCGGCCAGGTCGTCGACTAGCGTGGACTCGGTGACCGTGGCCAGGTCGCCCGCGATCACCGTGCGCCAGGGTGTCACGCCCGTGCTCTCCACACGCGAGTCGGCGAGCGTGAGCGTGTAGGTGCCACTGTTCGCGGCATGCGTGAGCCGGCTGCCGTCGTAGCGGCCGTCGGCATTGGCTTCGGTCACGAGCACGTAGTTGTCGCCGACGCGAAACAGCGACGGGTAGCCAAAGTCGCCCGCCGCGGCGGCTCCCGCGGTGGTTTCGATACGCTCCTTCTCGTACTGCGGGTTGTAGGGAAGCAGCCACGCCTTCGCTGCGGCCGGCACGGTGAAGCTGGTGGCCTCACCGGTGACGGTGGCGCTCGACACGCCGGGCAATTCGTAGCGGAAGGCGACGCCGTCGTTGGCCACGCGCACCACGATGTCGAGTTTCTGGCCCTTGGCGTTCTGTAGCGCGTAGCGCGTTTCGGAAAGATTGGCGTTGCGGTCGAGCCGCTTGCCTACCGTCATGCGATAGCGCTCGGTGAGCTGGCGCTGGCTGGTGGCGACCAGCTTCAGGCCCTTGGTGAGATCGGCGTCGGTCGTGCGCAGCCCGAGCGTTTCATCCACGAGGGCAAGCCCGTGAGGGTCGGTGATGCTGAGCACGGGGCGCCCGCCGTCGCGGAACACCAGGGTGGCAAGGGGCGGCGTGGCGAGGGCGGGGACGCTCACGAACATCGCCACGGCGGCGGCGAGGCGGCAAGGAGCATGCGGAAGGCGTGCGGGTTTCATCCGGGGTTCCTGTCGACGGTGTTCCGACACGGTACCATCCGCGCCCATGGAATCGCTCGCCTCGATCGTGTCCTTCCTCGAGCAGGAGGAGGGCTGGCGCCAACCTTCCGCGTTCCTCTGGCGCGCGGACGCAGCCGATCGCCTCGACCTTCTCTTGCTCGGCGAGCATGACGCGGCGTTGCACGCGCGAGCCACCGACCTGCTCGACGCGATGGACGCACTCGATCGCGACGGCTTCGCTGCGATCCGTGACGCCGTCCGACGCGGTGAAGGCCGCGAGGCGCTCGCACCGTGGCTGGACGTGGGCGTCCCCACGGGGCAGCACTACGACGTGCTGGATCACCTGCTGGCGGGTGTTCTCGATCTGCGCGAACCGCATGTCGAGCGCCCGGTGCCGCCGCCCGAGATGGTCTTCTACCAGCCGACGCCTACGCGGCATATCGTGGACGGCGTGCGGCGTGCCCGCATATCGGCGGATGACGTGGTGCTCGATCTCGGCGCCGGCCTGGGCCACGTTCCCATTCTCGTGAACGTGCTCAGCGGTGCCCGAGCCATCGGCGTGGAGCGAGAGCCTGCCTACGTCGACAGCGCGATGGACGCCGTGCGTGCACTGGAGCTCGACGACGTGTCGATCGTTCAGGGCGACGCGCGCGATGCCGACCTGTCGATGGTCACGGTGTACTACCTGTTCACGCCCTTCGTCGGCACGATCCTGCGCGACGTAGCGGCAAAGATCGAGCAGGAAGCACGGCGGCGTGCCGTGCGCGTCGTCAGCCTGGGGCCGTGTTCGCGCACCTTCGCGCGGATGGACTGGTTACGCAGTGATGACCCCCTGCCCACGGCGGCCGATCGCATCGTCGTTTTCCGCTCCACGTTTGCCGGGCGGTAGTTTCGCGAGCAGCACGGTGCGGAAGATCACGGCCAACTCGTGAAAGCCCGCTTCGGTCGGATGCATCTCGTCGTGCCATTGCGCATCGGCGGTGAGGTTGCCGCGCAGGTCCACATAATCGAACATGCCGCCGAATCGCGCGTCCTCTTTCAGCGGGTGCAGCACGCGCTCGACGAATCCGTCGATGAGCAGGCGCGCGAATGCGCGCCATGCCTCGATACCACCGTCGATCACGTGCTCGATGTTCGGTCCGATCCAAGGCCCCATCGATTTTTTCAGCAAGGCGGCCACGCCGAGATTGCCGAGGCCCAACGCGGCCTCTGTGCCGATCAGGCGGGGGTAGTCGTAGGTATGCGCCAGGATCGGCACGCCTGGCCGCGCCTTGTGGAAGGCGCCCACGAAATAGGCATAGGCCTCGCGCACCTCGTCGTAGCGGCCAGTGGCCACGATCGCGTCGAAAGCCTGGCGTGCGTTCAGGTCTGTCCGGCCGGCCAGCGCGCGATGCAGCCATGTGTCCACGAAGTCGTTACCCCCGGCACTGAGCAGCACCGCGTCGAACGCGTAGCGTGTGAACCAGCCCAGCAGGTCGTCTACATTATTCTTCGTGAACATCGAGCGCCCGGGGCGCTCCGTCTGCGGCGCGGCCTGGTCGCCGCTGCGTTCCACGCGGAAAAACAGGCCGCCATTGCCGAACTGCGGGACCCCGCGCTCCTCGTCCTCCGGGGCGGGCGACACGATCCAGTCGAGCAGATTCATCGCCAGCGGTGTGGAAAACCACGAGTCGCCTTCGCACAGGATGACGGGCGTGCTCTCGAGCCGGTGTTGAGCCTTCAGCCCCATGTACATCTGGCGGAACTGGCCCCTTTGGGAAAGCGCGGAGGACTGCGGCATGAGGGATGCCTCGAGCGGGACGGCAGCCCGATGCTAACTCCCGCCTTTCCTTCTTACCGAGACTTCGTCGAGCATTCCCGGCTTCACAAACATGCGTGCCGGCGTTACCAGCGCCCGCGACCGAAGTGCCCCTGGGTGCCGCCGACCGAAATGCTGACGCCACCCGTGGGGTGCTCGCAGCTGCCGAAGGCCTGGCTCAGGCTGACCGCGCCGCCCTGGTAACTGCCGCTGCCGCCGTGGCTTGCGCTGACGACGCCGGTGGTCAGGCTGCCGTGCACCTGCGGCTTGTTATAGGTGGCGTCGTCGCACCGGGGCGTGTCGTCGGCCACCTCCACGTTTTCCATGCGGCCGCTGGTATCGCCGTAATAGGTGCCGGGCGGGTCTTTCGGGCGGGCAGGTGTGATGGCGACGCTTTCGCCGCTCTTGGTGACTACCGGCGCGGCTTGCTGCGTCGAGGCCCCGGCGGCGGGGGCGGGTGCCGCCGTGCTGGCCGGGGCGGGCACGTAGTTCGGCGGCAGGTTCAGGTTGAGGGGTTTTTCCTGCGCGACGGCGGCCGTGGCGACGAGGGAGGTGGCGACGAGGGCGAGCAAAGTCTTCATGGGGCGCTCCGGGTTCTGGCCTTCGAACGCTCGAGGGCGCGTCCGGTGTACCGGCCTTGGATCGCCGGAGGCCCTTCCGAGTTCCCGGCTGCTCAAAGCGCCCATTACCTTACTCCGCCAGGGCCTCGTCCGCGTCGTCCGGCGTAGCTTCGCCCAGGCGGGCGCGTAGGGCGTCGATCTCGCGGCGGAGATTGCGGTTCTCGGCCTCCAGTTCGGCCACCTGCTCGCGCAGGGCCTTCACTTCGTCCGTGGGCTTTTCGCGGGGCTTCCGCTTCGACTCGCGGACCCGCTTCGCCGCTTCCTTCAGCTCCGCGTCGCCGGCGCTGGCCGCGGCCTTCTGTTCCTCTTCCGGCAGGCTGGCGACCGCGGCGGCGGCGCTGATGGACAGGGTGCCGGACTTCACGGCGGCCACGACCTCGGGGGCGGCTTCCTTCCGGATCTTCTCGATCATGCCGACCTGGTTGCTGCTGATCCGGGCCTCGCGAGCGATTTCCTTGCGGGATTCCGTCGCGGCCGGACGCGCGGGCTTCGACGCCGCGGGCTGGGCGCCCGTGGTGTCGAACGGCACGTCCGGCGCTGCCTCGCCGCCTTCGGTCGCTGCCGCACGGGCGCGGCGCTCCGCGAGGATCTCGCGCTTGCGCAGCGCGAGCACCCCGCGCTGGAAGTCGGAGACGCTGCGCCGGCCCAGATGCTGCTCGATCATCCACAGGTGCACGTCGTCGAGCGACTGGAAGCGTTCGTTCTGCACCGTCTGGAAGGGGATGTCGTGCTTGCGGCAGATGCCGTAACGGTTGTGGCCGTCCACCAGCGTGTCGCCCCAGAGCACCAGGGCATCGCGACATCCTTCGGCGAGCAGGCTGCGCTCCAGCGCTTCGTATTCGTCCGGTGTGAGCGGATCGATGTAGGCCTTCAGTTCTTCGTTGACGACGATGTGCATTGCGGGGTGCCCTGGGGGCGTGACGGCGGCGGGGCGGGCATTCTAGTGCCTGCGCGCTGGCCGTGCAGGGCTTCCGGTATAGGCGGCCCCAGGCATCCCGTGCGAGGCTTGGGTGAGCGGCCGCGGTGGCCGCGAGCGGGGAGGGATAAATATGGTCCGCAAAAGGGGAGGGAGCACGGTGCGCTCCGTCGCGCTCGCTGTCGTTGTCCTGGCGCTGTCGCCGACCGCCTTTGGGCAACGAACGACGTTCATCGATCCTCCGGGTCTGGCGCGGCCCGCCGGTTACTCGCACGTGGTCGTGGCCCCGCCCGGTAACACGATCTATCTCTCGGGGCAGGTGGCGCTAGACAAGGACGGCAGACTCGTCGGCAAGGACGATTTCGCCGCGCAGGCGGCCCAGGTATTCGCCAACATCGACACGGCGCTCAAGGCGGCGCATGCGTCATTCCGCGACGTCGTCAAACTGACCTTCTACGTAAAGGACGCTGCCGAGGTGCCCGCGCTGCGGATCGTGCGCGACAGGTATGTGGACACCGCCCACCCGCCGGCCAGCACGTTGGTGGAGGTGCGGCGGTTGGTGCGCGACGAGTTCCTCCTCGAGGTGGACGCGGTCGCTGTGACGCCTGCAGCTCCTGCGGCGGTGAGCGGCGTAGTCGAGCCCTGGCGCCCGACGGGAATCTCCAGCGATCTGTTCGAATCGCATGCGGCGTTCGACCCAGACGGCGCCGACGTGTATTTCGTGCGCAGCGACCGAAGTTTTGCAGGGTGGCGCCTCCTCACGTCGCATTGCGAGGGTACTCACTGGTCGACCCCTCGCGTCCCTCCCTTTGCGGGCAAGGGACTGGAAGCGGATCCCTGGTTCACGCCGGATGGCGCTCACCTGTACTACATCTCGTCGCGAGCCACGGGTGGCATGGACAGCAAAGACCTGGACATCTGGCGCGTCGATCGGGATGCCAGCGGGCATTGGGCAGAACCCGTGCGGCTACCGGCGCCGGTCAACTCGGACGAGGCCGAGTGGTTTCCGCGTCTGGCTGCCGACGGATGGCTTTACTTTGGTTCCCATCGCGCAGGGGGGCTGGGGAAGAACGACATCTGGCGGGCGCGACAGGAGGCGTCGGGACAATGGACGGTCGAGAACGCCGGGGCCGCCTTGAACACGGCCGGAAACGAATACGAAGCGCTGCCGTCGCCCGATGGCTCGGTCATGGTGCTCGCGACCGATCGCGGCTACTTCGAGTCGCGCCGTACGGGTAGCGGCTGGTCGCCCCGCGTAAGGCTCGGGCCCGACGTCAATGTCAACGGTTCGGAAATAGGTGCCTTGTTTTCACCGTCGGGAAAGTCGGTGCTTTTCTCGCGTGACACCGGCGAACCGCTTTCGGGCGAGTTCTTCGTATGGCATCGCGACGGCAAGGAAGACTGGCCGCCGCGATGCGGCAGTGGCGCCCCGTGAGGGCAGTGCCTCCGTGGGCGCTATGGCGAATCGGGGGCGCTGGACGAAGCGGCCTCCGATTCGGGTGCAGCGACGTTATTCCGGCTGCGTTGCGATGGCGGTCGGGAAGTTGCCTACGTTGACCGTGGCGATCACCTTGTTGTTGAGCGGGTTGATCACGGAAACGGAGTTCGATCCGGAATTGGCCACGTAAACTCGGCCGAGCGTGAGGCTCACGTTCACGGCATCGGGCGCGATACCCACCGGCACCGTCGCGAGCACATTCTTGCGGATGGCATCGATGACCGACACCGTTCCATCGGCGAGGTTCGTCACATAGGCGCGCGAGCCCAGCAGGCTCGCCGCCACGGCATCGGAGCTGTTGCCGGTGGCGATCGTGTCGGTAACCTGGTTCGTGGATGCATCGATAACCGAGACGTTGCTCGAACCCTGGTTGGCCGCGTACACGCGGGCGCCAAACGGGCCGGCATCCACGCTCGTCGGCTGCACGCCCACGGGCACCGTGGCCACCGTCAGACCGGTACGGGTGTTGATCACCGAAACCGAGTTTTCGCCGAAGTTGGCGGTGTACAGGAACTTGCCGGTGGGGCTGGTCGTTACGGCAAAAGGCAGGCTGCCCGAAGGAAGCGAACCGGTGACGGTGTTGCTGTTCGTGTCGATCACCGAGATGGTGGAGTCGTTCGCATTGGCAACGTAAGCCGAAAGGCCGTCCGGAGCGACGACCACCGATGTGGGGAAACCACCGACCGGAATCGATGCGATCACCGAATTCGTGGCGCTCTTGATCACGGAGACCGTGTTATCGGCGGTATTGGTCACGTAGACCTTGCTGCCATCGCGGCTGACGGCCACGCCTTGCGGCGCATTGCCGACGGCGATGGTCGCGGTAACAGCGTTACGGAGCGTGTCGATGACCGAAACGGTATTGTCGAACTGGTTCACCACATAGGCATTCTTGTTGAACGCCGCGGCGGGCAGCGCCACGCCAGCCAGCATGAGGGGCAGGGCGCAGCGCACAGCCGATGCGAGCCAGCCGCGGGGTTTGGGCATCATGTGCTTGTTCGTCATGGCAAGACCTCAACGTGTGGAGTGTGGGCGGCAGTCGCCCGGCATGTGGAGGTCACCATAGGCTGGCGACATGACCGGCAGTTTCACCAGCGATTACGGCAGTTGTTGCACCCGGATGGCAGGTGTGGGTGCCTGCGCCTGGGGGTTGCTAAGATCGACGGAGGCGGGGTGTATTGACGATAGCAGGGGGGAAGAGGACATGAGCAGGTTGATCGAGATCGATCAGCGCATCGCCGGACTCGGCGACTGGCGCGGCGACACCCTCGCCAGGGTGCGCGAACTCATCCACGATGCCGTTCCGGACGTGGTCGAGGAACTGAAGTGGCGAGGCACCCCTGTGTGGACGCACGGCGGCATCATCTGCACCGGCGAAACGTACAAGGACAAGGTGAAACTCACCTTCGCGAAGGGCGCCTCGTTGAAGGACCCCGCGATGCTGTTCAATGCCAGCCTGGACGGCAACGTACGCCGCGCCATCGATATCGGCAAAGGGGAAGCCATCGACGCCAAGGCGTTCAAGGCGCTGGTTCGGGCGGCGGCGGACCTCAATGCGGCGCCGCGCAAGGCCTCCGTGAAGCGGGCGAAATAGAAGGTCGGGGCGACGGTCAAACGGAACGTCGGCGGCTATGCAGCATCATTGAACCGGCAGGCGCCGCCAGACGGAAACAGGCACGTCGCCGTTGGGACGGGGTGCCACCTTGTAGCTCAGCATGTCGCCCGTGAGTTCGTACGCGCGCTTCTGCACGGTGCCGTCCTGGTTCGGGAAAGAGGCGGCATCGATGCGGAAGGTGAGCGTGTGGTCGGTGGGGTCGATGCTCACCGTGCCAATATGGGTGCTCGTGCCGAGCACAGCGGCCGCATATTCCTCCGGCGTTCCCTTCGCACGGTCGCTCGAAGCGAAATGCTGCCTGTCGGTGCGGAAGATCTGCAACGAGTAGCGGCCCTGTGCGTCGATCATGAGCAGCCCCTTCGGCGCGGCACCGTAATCGGACTCCTTCCGGCCGTCGGCGTGTATCACGTCCGCGGCCTGGAGCGTCCAGGTGCCCGCCAGCGAGGCGAGTTCATGGCCCAGTGCCGGCGCGTTTCCAGCGATCGCCGCGTGGCAGGCAAGCGTACCGGCTATCAGTGCCCATAGTGATTTCATGAGGTTCTCCCAGTGGTCCCCCGCCTTTTTACGGCGTGAATCTACATAAGAAAATGTGGTAATTCTCACGAAACACTTTTGTGAAACTGAATCATGGCGCTTCCAAGCCTGGATCTGGACGTTCTGAGAACGCTCGTGGCGGCGCAGCGCCTGGGCGGTTTCGCCCGCGCGGCGGACTTCGTCGGCCGCTCGCAATCGGCGGTCAGCCTGCAGATTCGTCGGATCGAGGCACAGCTGGGCGTGCCGCTTTTCCGGAAGCAGGGCCGGGGACTGGTGCCTACCGAGGCGGGCGAGGTTCTGCTCGCTTACGGGACCCGCCTGCTGAGCCTCAACGAGGAAGCCGTGGCAGCCGTGCGAGGGTGCGCCATAGAAGGAAGCGTGCGCTTCGGTCTTCCCGGCGATTTCGCGGACGGCTGGCTGCCGTGGGCGCTCGGACAGTTCAAGCGGGCGCACCCCGGCGTTCGCATCGAGGTGGCCGTGGATCGAAATGGCCGTCTCCTCGAGCGGCTCGACGAGCAGGCGTTCGACCTGGTGCTGGCACTCGGCGCGGAGACGCGTGCCGACGCCCGCGTGCTGGCGCAGCTTCAGGATGTGTGGATCGGCGCCAGCGACGGCAGTTGGACTTGGGCGGAGGACGAGCCCGTTCCTCTCGCAGTGCTCGAGGCGCCTTGCATGTTCCGGCAGAGCGCCATTGCCGCGCTCGATCGTGCGGGCTTGCGCTGGCGCATCGCATTCGTTTCGCCAAGCCTCCATGGCCTGTGGGCTGCGGTGGAGGCGGGCCTGGGCGTCACGCTGCGCACCGCGGCCGGCCTGCCTCGCGGTTTGGGTGTGCTGGGTGTCGAGTCCGGCTTGCCAGCGCTACCCGACGCGCCTCGCCGTCTGTGTCTGCACGATGGCGGCCACCCGCCCGCACCTGCCGTGGCGCGGCTGGCGGCGATCATTGCCGAGACAGTTCCGCAGACGTTCCCTGGGACTTAGGAGCGCGAACGTGTCGAAAACGGTCCCGCTCGTTCGACGTCTGGTCAAGGCGGGCACTGCGCCCGCCCGACAACCCCTTTCAGGAGACGCCCCGATGGAACACTCGGCCCGCTCGACCATGATCGCCGTGCTCGCGCTGTTCGCGTTCGCTGTGCTGCTACACCCAGCCGCGGCGCAGGATGCGCCGAAGCCCGACGCCGCTTCGGCGTACCCGAAGATGGCCCCCGCCGAGCAATATTTGATGAAGAGCCGCGACGCAGAAATCGCCCTGGCGCGAAGTGCGGCACCGGCCTCCGTCTCGGGCGACGCCACCGTCCTCGTGCTGGGGCGCAAGGGGTATGAAACGGCGGTTGAGGGCAAGAATGGATTCGTCTGCGTCGTGGGCAGGAGCTGGACCGGACCTTTCGACTGGCCGGAATTCTGGAACCCCAAGATCCTGGCCGCGGACTGCATGAATCCACAGGCCGCCCGCGCCATCGTTCCGATCTTCCAGCTGCGCGCACGGCTGGCGATGGCCGGGCGCTCGAAGGAAGACATGCTGGCAGCCGTGAGGGAGGCTTACGCAAGGAAGCAATTGCCGCAGCCGGAGCCCGGCGCCATGGATTACATGATGTCGAAGTCGTCGTACCTGACCGACGAGGGCGAGCACAACATGCCTCACCTCATGTTCGACACTCTGGCCAGGAACCCCGGCGAATGGGGCGCCAACCTCGAGGGTTCCCCGGTGATGGCGAGCCCATACTGGTTCATGTTTGCCAAGGACCCCTCGCAGATGCGCGGCCTGCCGCCCATCCTCGTGTTCCTCGTGGGCACCTCGACATGGGCGGACGGTACGCCGGCGCAAGGGCACCAGCATTGATCCTGACCTGCCCCGGCTTCGCCGGGGCACGCTGCGTCCCTAACCGCTTCGGGGCACGGAGGCGCACAATGCACACGTTTGGATAATGGCTTTACGTTCGTGCAAGGCACGACCGATCCGATTCGTGGCAGGGGGCGCTTCAACGAATGATGAGACGGACAGGGGGTGCCGCGACGGCAGACTCGCATCCGCTTCGGATGCGATCGCAGAGTGGACGGCGAAGAGAGAAGGTGTCGGTCATGCTGAAGCTGACTGGCGTGGCCTGCATAGGGCTGGGGCTAGCGTGGACGCTCTGCTACATCTACTTCGGGCGCTACGAACTGTCGGTGGTCTTCGTCGGGCTGACGGCTGTTGGCGTGCTCGCCCTTCATCGCAGCAAGCGAAGCAACGGCTCATCGCTCCTTCTCGTTGCGCACGGCATTCTCGCCGTCATCTGTTCCATCGCGTGGATCGACGCACCCATCGCCTGGGTGCCACGATCGGTCCATCTGTTTCTGCTGCCGCTCGCCGCGGGTGCGGCTTTCACGTTCGAGCCGCGCGAGCGCTATGGCTCGTTGATCTTTCCGCTGGTTTGCCTTGGTGCTTTTACCGCCTTCGCGGTGGGCGCGCTGGATCCGTTTGCTCCCCACGCCTCGCCGCCGCTCGAGGTGCGCGCCTGGGGCGTGAGGTTGAATGCGGCGACGTCGATGCTTCTCCTGGCTGGGATATTCGCTATTTACCGCATCGATAGCGGAAAGCGCCTGCGGATGGAACGCGAATTGGGTCGGGCCGTTCGCAACGGGGAGATCGAGGTCCACTACCAGCCACAGGTACGCTACAGCGGCATCGTCAGTGGTGCGGAAGCGCTCATTCGCTGGCGGCGTCCGTCCGGCGAATTGTTGACCCCCGATGCCTTCATCGACCTGGCGGAGGAAAGCACCCTGATCAGCGAGATCGGCTTGGAGGTTCTTCGCCAAGCCTGTCAGACCCTGAAGCACTGGTCGTCCGACCCGCGGACACAGGCACTGCGCCTGGCGGTGAACATCAGTCCGGTGCAGCTGTTGGATGATTCGTTGGTCTCTTCGGTGTCTTCGATCATCCGTGAGGCAGGCATCGATCCGACCTTGCTCGAGTTCGAGCTCACGGAGTCCGCGCTGGCTGCCGGTACCGCGATGGTGATCGAGCGGATGGAAGCACTGGAATCCACCGGCGTTTCCTGGGCGCTCGACGACTTCGGAACGGGTTACTCCTCCCTGGCGACGCTGCGCACGCTTCCGGTTCGCAAGCTGAAGATCGATCGGCACTTCCTGATCGAGGCGACAAGGCAAGAGAGCGCGCAGCGGCTTCTCGGCAAGATCATCGAGATATCGCAGGTGATGGGCTTGAGCGCCCTGGCCGAAGGCGTGGAGACGCCCGACCAGCGCGAACTGCTGATCGGCCTCGGCTGCGACCACTTCCAGGGCTATCTGTTCGCGCAGCCAATGCCGCGCAGGGAACTGCATGCGTGGTTGGATATGCAGCCGCTGCCGCCGGCAGCGCCCACACGATAACCTGAACCGGAAAAGCCATAGAATCAAAAATTAACTTGCATTTCCGGCCAGAAAATGTAACTTAATTTTGTATGGCGAAACGGACTCCTCCGACCCACCCCCGCGTACAGCGCCAGATCGAGGCGCTGGGTCAGCGGCTGCGCGTTGCCCGGATGCGTCGCTCGATGACCCAGGAGGTGATGGCGGAGCGCGTGGGAGTCAGTGTCCCGACCATCGCCAAGCTTGAGAAAGGCGATCCGTCGACCAGTCTGGCAACCGTTCTGCGAGCGCTGACTGTGCTCGGCCTGGCCGGCGACATCGACCTGATAGCCGCGCAGGACACCCTCGGTCGCGAGCTGCAGGACAATGCACTCCGGCGCACCAATGCCTCGCCCCGCACGCGGACCACTTCCACGCCGCTGCCGCCGCCCGTCGCCCAGACGCCGCCGGTGGTCCCCTTGCTCCCCACGCCGTCGGTGCCGCCGAGGCCGCCACGACCGCGGAAGCCCAAGCCGTGAACCGTCTTGCAGTCTGGATCGACGATGAGTCTCTCGGCGGCTCTGCCTTTGTTGGGCACCTGTCAAAGACGGCAAGCAGGACGGGGGAGACGATCAGCTTCGAGTACGACCCCAAATGGCTGGCCGGTGCCGGGTCGGTGGCGGGGTTCCCTTTGGATCACGAACTCTACTTTGGCGCAGGTCCGCAGTATGCGCGGACTGGCGCCAGCGAACTGTCGGGTGCTTTTCAGGACTGCTCCCCTGATCGCTGGGGCAAGCGCCTGATGGATCGTCGCGAGGCAATCGAAGCACGTGAAGAGAGGCGCAAAGCACGCAACCTGCGTGCGTGGGACTACCTGGTGGGAGTCAATGACGAGTCTCGCATGGGAGCGCTGCGTCTGGTGGATCCGGAGTCCGCGCGTTACGTGGACGACCGCACACTCAGCGCCCCGCCGATCACCGAACTGCGCCAGCTCGAAGGTATCGCCGCGGAAGTGGAGCGCGGCGATGCCGACCTGTCCGACGAGATGGTCCGCTGGATAAAGCAGATCGTGGCGCCCGGCGCTTCACTCGGCGGCGCCCGGCCAAAAGCCAGTTTCCGCGACAAAGCTGGACAGCTGTGGCTCGCCAAGTTCCCGTCGAACGATGACCGCGTCGACGTGGGATTGTGGGAGTTTCTCACCTACCAGCTCTCACTCGACGCGGGCATCGACATGCCCGAGGCACGGCTGATGCGGCTCTCGGACCGAGGTCACACCTACGCAGTGCAGCGCTTCGATCGCACCCCGAACTCGCGCCGCATGTTCTCGTCGGCCATGACCCAACTGGACGCCACCGAGAGCGAGGGCCACAGCTACCTGGAGCTCGTGCAGATCATCGAGACGTGCGGCACCTCCACGCAGATTGCACGCGACCTTGAGCAGCTGTTCCGCCGAGTCCTTTTCAACATCTTGATAGGCAACCGCGACGATCACCTGCGTAATCACGGCTTCATGCGGGCGGGCGATGGCTGGCAACTGTCGCCGGCATTCGATGTGAACCCGAACTCCGACAAAGATCATCACGTGCTCGCGATCGACGACCGGGATCCTTCACCAGATTCGAGCCTGCTGCTGGCCACGGCCGACTACTACCGTCTCCCCAAGAAGGCCGTAGGCGCGGTGGCCGATCAGGTGCGCGCGGCGGTGCGCGGCTGGGAGAAACGCGCGCGGGCGCTGGGTGCACCTCTGAGCGAGACTATGTTGATGACGGCTGTCATCGACCCTGACCGGTGAGTCTGGATTAATAATGCCTGCGCATGCTGGTCGTAACGACTCGGCAGCTCCATCACTGTGCCCGGCGTCATGTGGCTTAACTTTTGGCGCCGGAGTATCGGTTGAAAGTCCTGATGCAGCGGGCGCAGCCTGGGTCGGATTGCTAAAATGCCCCTATGCAATCCATTGACCCCTCAGCCTTCCGCCTCACCGTCGCCCCCATGATGGACTGGACGGACCGTCACTGCCGGTATTTCCACCGGCTGCTGTCGCCCCATGCCCGGCTCTACACCGAAATGGTGACCAGCGCGGCGCTGGTGCGCGGCAGCCAGTTGCGGCTGCTGGAACATAGCCACGAGGAGCATCCCGTGGCCCTCCAGCTCGGGGGCAGCGATCCCGTCGAACTGTCGAAGGCGGCCGTGCTGGGGGCGCAGGCCGGTTACGACGAGATCAACCTCAATGTGGGCTGCCCCTCGGATCGGGTCCAGTCGGGCAAGTTCGGTGCGTGCCTCATGCGCGAGCCGGATCTGGTGGGCGAGTGCGTCCGCGCCATGGCGGATGCCGTCGAGGTGCCGGTGACCGTGAAATGCCGCATCGGCGTGGACGACCAGGACGAATACGCCGACCTGCAGCGATTCACCACCACGATGCTGGAAGCCGGTGTGCGTATCCTCGTGGTCCACGCGCGAAAGGCGTGGCTCGAGGGCTTGAGCCCGAAGGAAAACCGTGAGATCCCGCCGCTCGATTACCAGCGCGTGTACCGGCTGAAGCGCGAATTTCCCGAACTGACCGTCGTCATCAATGGCGGCATCACCACGGTCGACGCCGTGAGCGAACACCTCGCCCAGGTGGACGGGGTGATGCTGGGCAGGGCGGCGTATCACGATCCCTACGTGTTGGCGCGCATCGAAGCCGACCTCTACGGCACTCCGCTACCCGAGCGCGCCGACGTGCTCGAACGGATGCGTATCTACATCGACGCGGAACTGGCCCGCGGCACGCAGCTGAAGCACATCACCCGGCATATCCTCGGCCTTTACCAGGGCGAGCCCGGAGCGCGCGGCTTCCGCCGCCATCTCTCGGAAGGCGCCCATCTGCCGGGCGCGGACTGGCGCCTGATCGAGAGCGCATTGTCCGCCTTCCGCCACGCTGCCTGACCATCCCGTTCCAAGGAGCCAAGCACCGCATGATCGTGACCGAGCGCCTGATCCTCACCCCGAGCGCCATCTCGGACTTCGAAGATTGCCAGGCGATGAGAAGCGACCCGAAGGTCATGCACTTCATCGGTGGCGTCGCTTCGGAGGAAGACACCTGGATCCGGCTGCTGCGCAACGTGGGCCATTGGACGTCGTTCGGCTATGGGCTTTTCACGGTGCGGGAAAAGGAAGGCGGGCGCTTCGTGGGTGAAGGCGGGCTGGCGCAATTCCGCCGTGGGCTCGGTGCGCGCTTCGACGACTACCCGGAGGGTGCCTGGGCGCTGGCGAGCACGGCGCACGGCAAGGGCTACGGCACGGAGGCCTTGTCGGCCGCGCACGAATGGTTTTTCGGGCAGCGGGGCACGGGGCGGACCGTCTGCCTCATCGATCCCGAGAACGTCCCCTCGGTGCGCCTGGGTGAGCGGCTCGGCTATCGCCCGTTCGAACAGGTGACCTATCGGGACAAGCCGATGACGCTTTTCGAGCGAATGCCCTGATCGATCGGCCCCGATATGCCGGGGCGGAGCGCGTCCTGGCCTCCTGGCGAGGGTATTCGAGGCCCGGGCATCGGGCCCGACGGGCTCCGACCCGGGTTTCGTTCAGCTTCGGGCGGGGCGCCGCTGGGCATGATCGGCCGAATCGCTCGCCCCGGCTTCTCCGCGCCCCACATGAAAATCACGTTTCGTCCGCTATTTTTCGCCGCGCTCTGTCTCGCCCTGCCTGCGGCGGCTTCGGCCTATCAGTCGATGTCGCTCGAGCAGGCGGTGAGCAAGGTCCAGAAGGATACCGGGGGGAAAGTGCTGTCGGCGGACACGCGGCTCGTCGAGCGCGGCCGCATCACCGAATACCGGGTCAAGGTCCTCACCCTGGACGGTCACGTCAAGGTGGTGCCCATCCGAACCGAAACCGCCAAGCCCCTGGACGCCAGTGCCGGGGACAACAAGGAGAAACATTGATGCGAATCCTGCTCGTAGAGGACGAGGCCCCGCTGCGCGAGACCCTCGCCGCGCGCCTGAAGCGCGACGGTTTCGCCGTCGATGCCGCCCAGGATGGCGAAGAAGGCCTCTACCTGGGGCGCGAGGTGCCGTTCGACCTCGCGATCATCGACCTGGGCCTGCCCAAGCTGTCCGGCATGGACCTGGTGAAGGCGCTGCGCGAACACGGCCAGCGTTATCCCATCCTGATCCTGACCGCGCGCGGCAGCTGGCAGGACAAGGTCGAGGGCCTGAAATACGGCGCCGACGACTACCTGGTGAAGCCCTTCCACGTCGAAGAACTGCTGGCGCGCATCAACGCGCTGGTGCGTCGTGCCAGCGGCTGGTCGAAGCCGGTGCTGGCGTGCGGCCCCATCAAGCTCGACACCACGGCGCAGACGGTCACCGTGGAAGGCCGCCAGGTCGACCTCACCAGCTACGAGTACAAGGTGCTGGAATACTTGATGCTGCATGCGGGCGAGCTGGTCTCGAAGGCCGACCTCACCGAGCACATCTACCAGCAGGACTTCGACCGCGATTCGAATGTGCTGGAGGTCTTCATCGGGCGCCTGCGCCGCAAGCTCGATCCGGAAAGCACCTTGAAGCCCATCGAAACCGTGCGCGGCCGCGGCTATCGTTTCGCCATCCCGCGCAACGAAGCAGACGAAGACTGATTCCCGCGGGCGGCGTCGCCTTTGGGCGCGCCGTCCCGAGGTAAGCTCGAAGCATGGACAACGCTTCATCGATCCGACGCCGGCCCCTCTCGCTGGCCGCGCGTGCGGCCCTCGCGACGGGCTTCGCGCTGGCCGCTTTCCTCGGCCTGACCGGCCTCGCGCAGAACAAGGCGAACTACGCATCCGAGCTGTCGGCGATGCACGACCGGCTGCATAACTACGCCATCGCCTACATCACCGGTACCGACATCACGCGTGCCGGCAAGGTCACCACGCCGGACAGCCAGCCGAATCCCGATTTCTCGCGACCGGGTTCCGGCCTGTACGCCATCATCGTCGGCAACGACGGTTTTCGCTGGGAATCCTCTTCGGCACTGGGTCGCGACTTCGATTTCGTACGCATGCTGTCGCCGGGCGAAACGGCGTTCGAGCCGGTGGAGACACGTAGCGGCAAGCTGTATGTCTTCAGTTACGGCGTGTCGCTCGACAGCACGGAGAAGCGCAGCGTGCCGCTGACCTTCGCGGTGGCGCAAACCGAAGACCAGTTCGAGCGGCAGGTGGCCACCTACCGGCGCACGCAGTTCCTGTGGCTGGCGATGCTCGGCATGATGCTCATGCTGCTGCAGCTATTCCTGCTGCGTTGGAGTCTGCTGCCGCTACGCCGCGTGTCCAGCGACCTCGCACACATCGAGCGCGGCACGCGCGACCACCTCGACGGACCTTACCCGGTCGAGTTGACGGTGCTGACACGGCGGCTCAACGCCTTCATCGACAGCGAGCGCGAGCAGCGCACGCGCTACCGCGACACACTGGCCGATCTTGCGCACAGCCTGAAAACGCCACTGGCCGTAGTCCGCTCGCAGCTGGAGTCGGGGGGCGACGCCGAAAAACTGCGCGGCGACATCCTCGACCAGGTGCGCCGGATGGACGAGATCGTGGCCTACCAGCTCTCACGCGCTGCGACGTCGGGGCGCCGCACCATCGCTTCGGTGGAACCGATTGCCGGCCACGCGGAAGACTTGGTGCAGAGCCTGGAGAAGGTCTACGCGGCAAAGAACGTGCTGTGCGAATTCGAGATCGAGGACGGCGTCACCTTCCCCGGCGAGCAGGGCGACCTGCTCGAACTCATGGGTAACCTGGTGGAGAACGCCTTCAAGTGGGCGTCGCACCGCGTGTTGCTCTCCGCGCGCTCGCTCGGAAAGATGCGCGGCCGCAGTGGCCTGGAACTCGTGGTGGAAGACGATGGCCCCGGCATTCCCGACGACAAGATCGAGAAGATCCTTCAGCGCGGCGTGCGCGGCGACGAGCGCGTGCAAGGGCACGGCATCGGCCTCTCCATCGTCCAGGACATCATCAAGGCGTACCAGGGCGAACTGCATGTGGACCGCTCCGAGGAGCTTGGCGGCGCACGCTTCAGCGTGAAGCTGCCGCCACCCTGAGGCCGCGCTCCTACGAGTGGGACGCCGGCGAGGGCCCGTAAAACGCTTCCAGCAACGCCGCCACGTCCGGCTCCGCTTCGCGCAATAGCGCGGGCTGCGAAAAATGCAGTTCGCTCGTCACCGCGAAATACTCCTCCGGCGCTTCGCTGGCGTAAGGATCGATGGCCGTGCGACGGCCGCGATCGACGGCCTTCGACAGTCTGTCGAACCCGCGTTGCATGGTGTCGATCCACTGCCTGCGGTTCATCGACGGCGGGAGGGGCGGCACGCCGTTCGCCGGCCCTGACAGCATGTCGAGCTTGTGCGCCATCTCGTGCACGACCACGTTGAATCCGTCCCATGGCGCTTCGAGGTCGAGCGCCACATCGGCCAGGGAAAGGACCATGGGCCCGCGGTCCCAGGCCTCGCCGATCAGCGTGTCGTCGCTGTCGGTGACGACGCCGGTCGGGGCGTCATAGTGGCTGCGGCGCACATTGAACTCACCGGGATAGACGAGCACGTTCGTCCATCCCTTGAACGCCCTCGGTCCGCGCGGCAAGGCGGGAAGGCTGGCCTGCATCGCGATGGCGAGACGCCAGAAATCGTCGAGTTCGGTGCCACCCAGTGCCTGGAAGCGCTTCGTATGCAGAAACGTGGCGGCCAGCTGGCGCAGATAGTGCGCCCGCGGCGCGTCGAGCGCGCGCACCAGCGGCACGCGGGCGACGGCCTGTCGCCACAGCGTGTCGTCGATGGGAGGGACAGGAGCGCGGAAGCGCGCGATCAGCGACTGGAAGACACCCACGAAGTACGGCCGCGAGCGCTTTAGAGCATCGAGCCGGGAAGAAGCGACTGCCAGCTTGGCGCACCCGAGCGCAACGGCAGGGAATCGCCGCGCGTGCCGTCGTCGACATCGACCGGCGATGTGACCGGCGGAGGGGGCGTGCCCCGGCGCGTACTTTCACGCCGCGAAGGCAGGGTGTCGCCGCCAAGGTTGTCACGGCCGCCCTGGGACGACCGCGCGCTGCCTTCGAACGACGACGTACCGGCGGCGCTCGGAGCGAGCAGGCCAGTGGACGGGTCGATGTCGTAAGCGGCGGCGGTGCCGGCGGCACCGACGAGGCACAGACATCCGAAGATGTACGGTCTGGCGTTCATCGGTAAACCCTGGGCCCCTTCGGGACGTAAAGGGGGACAGCCGATCCTCGCAGAAATTTCACGGGCCTGCCAGTGCTGGACGTCCCCGGGGGCTGCCGCCGTGGCCGGAACGGGCGAAAACCCGGCCACTGCCCTAGAATCGCCGGATGTCCCCGGCTCTTCCCCACCTCGACAACGGCCGCCTGACGGCCGGACGGTAGCCATGCTCGCACGCGATCTTCTCGAAGCCCTTGCCGGCGGCGATGCCGTGTCCGGCGCGGCCCTGGCCCGCCGGGCCGGGGTCACGCGCGCGGCCGTCTGGAAGCAGATCGAGGCCCTGCGCCTCAAGGGCGTACCGGTGGAAGCCCGGGTCGGCGGTGGCTATCGCCTGCCGTGGCGCACCGAGCTGCTCGACGCCCAGGCCATCAAGGCGGGGCTGGCGCCAGGCACCGCGGCGCGCATCGGCATGCTCGAAGTGCATTGGGACATCGATTCCACGTCGAGCGAGCTGGCGCGACGCATCCCGGTGCTCGACGATCTCTCCTTCGTGCTCGCAGAGGCGCAATCGGCCGGTCGCGGCCGCCGGGGCCGTACCTGGCTCTCGCCGCCCGGCATGAACCTCTATCTGTCCGTGCTGAAGCGATTCGACGGCGGCTTCGCGTCCCTCTCGGGGCTTTCACTGGCGGTGGGCGTGATGCTGTTGCGCGCGCTGGCCGAACTGGGCATCCGCACCCCGGGCCTGAAATGGCCGAACGACGTGCTGGCCGGCAATGCGAAGCTTGCCGGCGTCCTCGTGGAGCTGTCGGGCGAGTACTCGGGGCCCTGCGCGGCGGTGATCGGGGTGGGCCTCAACATCCGCTTGCCGGACACCCTGCACGAGCGGGCGGGTCAGCCGATCACCGACCTTGCCTCCCTCATGGGCGGCGACCCGCCGAACCGCAATCGCATCGCTGCCGCGGTGATCACGGAACTCGCCGAAGGACTCGTGGCGTTCGAGCGTCACGGCTTCGCCGCGTTCGCGGACGACTACGCAGCGAACGACCTGCTTCGCGGCGAATCGCTGCGCATCATCGATCCGCGCGGCGAGTACGATGCCACGGGCGAGGGTGTGGACGAACGCGGCGCCCTTCGCGTGCGCCGGGCGAATGGCGAGGTGTCCATCGTCGACAGCGCGGAAGTCTCCGTTCGCAAGGCGGCACCATGATCCTCCTGCTCGACCTCGGCAACACCCGGCTCAAGTTCGCGCTGCTCGACGGCGACACGTTCGTTCGTCGCGGCGCGTTCGGTTGGGATGCCGACATCGCCCACGAACTCGCCACGCTATGGTGCGGCTGGCCCGCGCCGCAGCGAGTCGTCGGGGCATCGGTGGTGGATGCCGCGCGTGAAACGGCGGTGGCCGTGGCCGTAGGCAGTGCCTTCGATCTGGATACGACGTGGGTGCGCACGCCGGCCCAGGCCTGCGGCGTCACGAATGCCTATGCCGAACCGCATCGCCTGGGCGTGGACCGCTTCCTCGCCATGGTGGACGCGTTCGCCGCCGGCCGGGCGCCGTCCGTGCTGGCCAGTGTGGGCACCGCGCTCACGCTCGACGCGCTGGACGCCGAGGGCCGGCACCTCGGCGGCTGGATCGCCCCCGGGCCGCTGCTGATGCAGCAGTCGGTCCTCGGCGCGACGGCGCAGGTTCGCCCGGAGCGCCCGGGCGCGGTGCGCGACCTGGCCGACAACACCGCCGATGGACTCGCCTCGGGGTGCTGGCAGGCGTGTGCCGCGCTGGTGGACCGCTTTGTGGATCGGGTGGCGCTTCAGCTGGGGGGGGCGCCCACTGTCACGCTGGGTGGCGGCGATGCCGACATTCTCGCTCCCTTGCTTGTGCGCACGGTGGAGCTGGTTCCCGACGCGGTGCTGCGCGGGCTGGCGGTATGGGCCAGGACGCATGCTCCTGCGAGCGATATCGCCTAGAATCCGGGTGCTGCCGGTTCTTACAGGGGAACGCGAGCAAGCCCTACCGGATGACCCAAGGCCGTCATGCTTCTGCGTTTGCTCTTCGTTCTCTTGATCGCCCTGAACATCGCCGTGGCCGCCTGGCTGCTGCTGGGCGATTCGGGCACGCGCGCGGCGGATCCGAACGACGGCAACGTGCCCAAGCTGAAATTGCTCACAGAGCTGCCGGAGCCGCCGGCCGCCGGTGCATCGGCCCCAGCGTCCCCGGCAACGCCCGAGGCAAGCGCTTCGGCACCGCTGCCGCCCCCGGCCATGACGACGCCTGCCGCGCCCGCCACGGCGGCACCCTTGCCCAAGCCCGCTATTGCGCAGCCGAAGGTTCAGGCGGAGGCGCCCCCCGTATCGACGGCCACTGCCCCGACCAGTCCGCGCCGCAGCTATCGCTGCCTCGCGCTGGGACCGTTCCCGAACCAGGTGGACCTGCGCGCCGCCCGTACCGCGATCGCATCGCGCACCGTGCGCAGCAGGCAGCGCCAGGAGCAGACCAGCGAGTCGCGCGGATGGCGCGTCTTCCTGCCGGCCCAGGCCACGCGCGAACTGGCGCTGGCCCAGGCGAAGCGCCTGGAAGCGAAGGGCATCAAGGATTACTTCGTCGTCACCGCCGCAGGCGAACTGCAAAACTCGGTGGCGCTGGGCCTGTTCCACGACCCGGCGAACGCCCGCAAGCGCCGCGACGAAGTGGTCGCCGCCGGCTTCCCGGCCCGCATGAGCGAGCGCACGGAAACCACGCCGGTCTGGTGGCTCGACGTGGTGGTTCCGGATGAGGCCGGCGCCGACATTCGCCGAAGCATTCGCACCCCCGGGATAACGGCGCGAAGCACGGGCTGCTTCTGATAAACTCCCCGCTTTCGCCGGCATAGCTCAGTTGGTAGAGCAACCGCCTTGTAAGCGGTAGGTCCCCAGTTCGAATCCGGGTGCCGGCACCAAGAAAATCAAGGACCTGCCTTCGGGCAGGTTTTTTATTGAGTGGATGAGTTGACGCTCAGGCAACGATGACCTGAACGCTTTTACATCGTTCGAGATATAGACGTGCCCCCTGGAAGCATGCAATAACCACTTGTAATTCAAGCGAGTAACGCCAACTTCCGGGGGGTGGTGGGTGAATCAAGCCAAGGGACGGCGGGTGGCCGTTGAGTCGGAGCCTCCGACGCGGGATCAGCTACTCGCCGATAACGGCAGGCTTCGCGGGCAACTCGACGCTCTCAAAAACAGCCGACGCGATGCAGGTGTAACGTCGGTTATCAAGACCTTCTTGCGATGCGCGTGCGTGTTCGGTTCTGTCACGGCCATGTCCTACTACTTGGCTGGGCGGACGACGAACCTCACCGCGTACGTTGATGCGAAAGTATCGAGTTCGTCTCTTAAGGAAATTGCCGAGGCAATAACTCCTCCTTGGTGGATCCTGTTGGCACTTTTTATTGCGTTGGTGGTCTCAATTGGTGTGGCGATGAGGCTGTTCAGGACCACTAGGTCTCAGGCGACCCGAATCGGTGAACTGACGCAGCGTTACGAAACCCTCATTGATCCGGGTCGATCATCAAGCGGTATAGCAAAATCCGGCGCGACTCACGAAAAGGATAAAATATGAGCATGCTCGTTTTTATCGCACTCTTGTTTGTGCCAATGGCCCTCGTCTTCAGAGTGGTTTTTGTTGACCTGCCACGCTCGGCGGTACTCCAAGCGAGGAACAACCTTTTTGCCCTTCGAGCGGAGCTGTTCGAGTTGGCTCGGAGCGGCCACATAGGGTTCGACAGCCGCGCTTATCAAATGCGTCGCTCTCTTCTGAACGGGCTGATCCGCTACGCGGATGACATTAGCTTCACGCACTTTTATGTCACGCGGTTCTCTCAGACCAAACAGAGTGCGTCGGCTGCCCAGCGGTTACGTCGAACGCTTGACCGCTCCCTCAAGAACGTCAATCCAAATGTGGCGAATAAGCTCGAGAGCATCGAGAAGCGGGCCCATACAGAAATGTTGCTCCTGATGGCCGGGCGTTCTCTATTAGCTACGATGTTGTTCAGAGCAGTATGGGCGATAGCGGTGACGCGAAAGCTCCTTAGGTCGGCTGTTCGCTTGTGTGAAGCCCAGTGGACTGAGCGCCAGCAGAATCTTCGTAGACCGGCACTATCTGCAGGCGTGACGCGAATCTCGAAGCCTGGTGGGCTGAAATCCACAGAGACATTCAACATTCTCAGAAAGAAAATGAGCAGTCAGATTGACGGTAGCGCATGGAAGTACGTTACCGAGGAGCGCGACATCGAAGCGCTAGCTGCTTAGTATCGCGAAACACGAACGGAGACTGGTTCCGGGATTATCTGGCCCTGAAGTCTACCGCCATTCACTGCGATCTCGCCTTCGACGGCCATTGGCGCCACCGTCTCTACCGGGATGCATCGCGCTTCCCGTTGACGACCTCGACGCGCGGCCAGCGCGTTGGGTTGGGCGGCTACCCGCCGCCGAGATGAAGACCGCGCACATCGTGCCGCTTTTTCGCGAAACGGTCGCCGTGCTGGCCGAGCTCAGCCAGATCATCGCTTTTCCGACATGCGGCCTGGGCAATACCGCTTCCCGAGCATCCGGGGCGCGTCCGCGTTCATAAGCGAGAACACGGTCAATTCGGCACCGCGCAATCTCGGCCACGCGAAAGACGAAATGACCGACCACGGATTCCGCGCGCTGACGAGCACCGGGCTCAACGAGTTCGGCTGGGGGCCTGACGTCATCGAGCGTCAACTGTCGCATGTCGAGCGCAGTCGCGTGCGCACCGCCTACAATCGCGCATCGTACTTGACCGATCGACGGAAGACGATGCAGGCATGGGCAGACTACTTGGAGAAGCTGCGGCATGAAACGTAGAAACGCGACATGGACGCCATCGTCGAAGTTCGGCGGGAGAAGGCCATCGCTTTGGGGTGCTACAAAACCTTGGCTCGAAGGTCTCTCCTATGTTGCACAGCTCGCAGCGGTAGTTCTCGCTTGGTACGGCTATGTGCATACCGTTCTACCGGTCTTCCAGAAAGAGAGGCTCGAAGAAGAGATGGCGCGTCTGCAGTTGGATCAGGAGAAAGCCACCTCGGAACTTCTGGAGCTAAGGGGCTTGCAGGAGACCGCGGATGCTCGACTTCGATCAAGTTTGGATGCAGCCAAAGAGGCGCAAACGAGGGCCAATCAAGCAATCATCGACCGCGGGCGCGAAGCAACGAAGGCGGCACGCCTACGCGAGCAGAACGAGCGCTACGGAAAGGTCATTGCCAGCGCCAAAGAGAACATTCTCCGTCTCCAATGGCAGCAGTTCATCCAGCAGGTCGGAATGTCTATAGCCTTTTCATCCGAAAATGCATTCACCTATTACTGGATGATGCCTTATCTTCGTGATGCTCCGGCCGATCCCCCCGAGTGGCCTGACTCATTCGCACGATCCATGGCTTCAATCGACCGAATCGCCGCGGACTATCCGGAGGAAAATCGCTCCATCTTGTCAGCCAAGGCCAAGGCCTATGTTCGCCAGCACGCGGGTGAAATTGAGTGTCCGGCCCCACCGGGATTCGTTAAGCATGTCGTGAAGGAACGCGACGAAATGCTCTCGGCCGCAGCCAAGGTGTGCGAGACGAAATTGTCCGGTTTCGGTACAGGGCTAATGGGACTTAAGTTCGAATCGGCAGAGCCTTGATCGAATATCACTAGGTACCACGGCTAGGCCGGCCAGCGAGGGCGAGACACCTTGGTCCGTCGCCGTGGTTTCCTCGAAGGACGCAACGAAGGTGCGTGGATTAAGGTAAACAGTCCTGAATAACCAACGAGCCCGAGCATCGGCACCAGGATATCGATACGATGGAGTCCATGTTGGTGGCACATGAGGCCGGCGACATCGACACCATCGATCGCATATGGCGATCCGAGCTCTTCGATACGGCTCTTATGCACTGTTTTGTCGCTCGCACGAAGTAAGGGATGCCCGTCGAGGAATGGGTGGCGAAGGCCCTTGCAGAACGATTCGCGAGCCGACGATGTTGCCCGTTCCTAGACCGAACGTTTCCATAAATGCGCGCATCCACAATTGGCGGGACGAATCTGCGCGACCGGCCATCGCCGAGGGGCGGGCCACGTACCCAGGGGTTTGCGCGCAGATGCTCTATGGGGGGTGGCTGGCGGAAAAGTCTGCGCGCGTCGTGCACGGAAACCGACCGTTCCCGCACGCGTAGAAAATTTCCCCTGTTTGATTAACCCTGCCCGTTGATCTAAAACCCTTGGGAGAGAAGCTTCGTAGGCCGTAATTTAGAAATGGCCCGGGTTAGAAGTTAATTAGCTAAATCAAAGGGGAATCGATGGAAGTGTGGATCTGTCGCGTTGACTGGCCTGGCGCGATCTCGGTATTCAAGGATGTTGTCGTGGCGATCGCCGCAGGTGTGACAGCCGTGGTTGCCGCAAGGGGATTTTCCAGGTGGAGAGCCGAGGACCAAGGGAAGGCCGACTTTGACCTCGCTCGTCGCGCCCTAAAAGCCCTGTTTACCTACAAACTCGAGTTTGCGCGCGCTCGATCGCCCGTGTTGTGGGTAGCGGAGCTTATAGTGAGCCCAGGCGACGACGACCATGAAACCAAGGCAAAGGCTTTGGCTCGCGCCTACGGTCGCAGGCTCGAACCCCTGCGCGCTGCTGCGGTGAACCTAGAGACTATTCAAACGGAGGTGGAGGGCCTTTGGGGCGCAGAAGCTGGAAAAGCTGTGCAGCGCGTCCTGAGAACCTATGTCGTGCTGACTTCCTCCATCGATGCAGTGATCGCGAATGCCCGCAGTGGTGGGGAGGACTTCAGAGCGGACCGCGACTTCGGCAGGGAGATGCGGGAAAATGTGTCCGCGTCGGGCACTCCTGAACCTCGAAATCCGTCATCGGGAAGGCACAACAGCTCGCTGAGCCAAGAGATCGAAGATGCAGTTCACGGTTGCGCCATCGTGCTGAGGTCAAAGCTGCCACGACCATAGACTCGTAATGGTGGGTACGGATGTGGATACGCTCGACTATATCGAGGGCACTCATTGTGTGCCAGCGTGTTGGGGCATCAGACGGTGCCGAGTGTCGGCACCACTCATCTCGCTCCCTCCTCGCATCGGCACCATTCCACGCCATTTCAGGGCTTTCGGAATCGCGTGCCGGTTTCGCGTGGCATTTTCATGAGCAGCCTGTAGCCGCGCCCCCCGAATCGGCCCACGATGCCATCGTCGCGTCCGGCGCGGGCGCTCCTCTCCATGGAACGGAGGCGGTCATGAAGATCAGACATAGGGTACTCATCGTCGTCGCCATGCTGGCGGGCGCGGCTGCCGCACACGCCGACGATGCCGTGAAGACGGCCGGTGGTGTTCGCTACCACGGTGGCGACGAGATCCTCCTGCAAGGCTTCCATTGGAACTCGACGCGTGTGAAGCCCGGTGGGTGGTATGCGGAATTGAAGAGCCGCGCGGCGCAGATCGCCGCCGATGGGTTCACCTCGGTGTGGATGCCTCCGCCGTGGCGCGACACGTCGAGCTGGAAGGACGACGCGAAAGGCACCAGCGGTGGTGGTGAGGGTTACTTCTGGAAGGACTTCGACAAGAACAGCGGGTATGGCACCGACGCGGACCTCCGCGCGGCGGTGGCGGCGCTCAACGGTGCGCACGTGAAACCCGTGTTCGACATCGTGCTGAACCATCGCGACGCAAAGGCTGAAGGTTCGACGTTGAGTATTCCCGCGGGAAAGGGACGCTTGCGCACCGATAACTGCGACGGTCGTCCGTGCGACGACGGCGATCCTTTCATGGATGGGTCTTCCGATCTCAATCTTGCCAACGCCGAGAACGAAGCGATGTTTGCGGCGGAACTGAAATCGCTGCACGACACTTACGGCGCGGGCGGCTTCCGCTTCGACTTCGTTCGGGGTTACGCCGCACGCCATGTCGACGACCTGATGAAGAGCAGTGACGATGGTGGGTTCTGCGTGGGCGAATTCTGGAAGGGTCCAAGCGAATTTCCCGAGGGCGATCCCAACCGGTCGAAGTCGTGGCAGGACCTGCTCATGGCGTGGTCCGACGAGGCGAAATGCACGGTGTTCGATTTCGCGCTGAAGGAACGGATGCAGAACGGGTCGGTGCCCGACTGGCGATATGGGCTGAATGGGAATCCGCAACGAAGCTGGCGAGAGGTGGCGACCACGTTCGTGGACAATCACGACACGGGGTATTCGCCGGGTCCCTATGGCGGTCAGCACCACTGGGCGTTGCGTCCGGATCGCCTTCGCATGGCTTATGCCTTCATCCTCACCACGCCCGGTACGCCGACGGTCTACTGGCCGGACATGTACGAGGGCGCGACGCCGACGCCGCTGCACGATTATCTGCGCCGTCTGATAACGATCCGGCGCGATGCCGGCGTGCGCGCCGGTTCTGACGTGTCCTTCAACACCGACCAAGGCGGGCTCGTGGCCCGGGTGACCGGTACACGTCAGACGATTGTCGTGGCTCTCGACTCGCGGCTTACCGAGCCTCGGGTCATCAGCGACCAATCGTTCGTGCCTGCGCTGGAAGACGACGGCGGAAAGGTGCGGGTATGGGAAAGCGGCACGGTGACGCCGGTGGATGTGAATTTTCGCTGCGACAAGGGCGAAACGACCAAGGGCCGAAGTGTCTATGTCGTCGGTGGCAGCAAGGAGCTGGGTCTTTGGAAACTGGAGGACGCCGTAAAACTCGAACCCGCGACTTATCCCACGTGGAAGGGCACCATCTCCATGGCGCCTGCCTTCGCGACCGCATGGAAATGCGTGATTCGCGACGAAACGGGCACGCCGGATGCCCTGAAGGCGACGGCGGCCTGGGAGCCTGGCGACAACAATGAAGTGACGCCGGCCGCGGGGGCAAACACTGAGGGTTCGTTCTGAAGACGGCTATGCGACGACGCGGGCGAACCCTTCCCGCAGGAAGTCCCTGAGCCGTTGTACGGCAGGCGTCAATTGCGAGCGATGCGCGGTCACCAGATTGAGCGGGGCATGCTCGCCAAGGCTTGGCAGGAGGTCGATCAAACGCCCCGAGCGCAGATCGGCCTCGATGTCGGCTCGCGACTTGTAGATGATGCCGTGGCCGGCAAGGCCCCAGCGATGCGTCACCTCGCCGTCGTCACTGATGCGGTTGCCGGAAACCTTCACCGTGTGCAGCCCGCGCGGAAGGTCGAACAGCCAGCGGTCGTGCACCTGATCGCCCCAGACGAAGCAAAGGCAGTTGTGTTCCCGCAGTTCGTCCGGATGGGCAGGAGCACCGTGCCTGGCCACGTAGTCGGGGGAAGCGCAGACCACGCGGCGGTTGTCGGGCAGCAACGGCTGCGCCACCAGGGTGGAGTCGCGCAGCACACCGTAGCGCACGGCGGCGTCGATCGGATGGCGATGGAGATCGGTGGTGCGATCGCTGATCCGCAGCTGCAATGTCACGTCGGGATGCTCTGCCTGGAACGCATCGAGCCACGGCAGGAGCACATTCCGTCCGAGGTCGGACGGCACCGCGAGGCGCAGGGGGCCGGAGATCTCCCCACGGCCTTCCGCCAGCACGCGCGATCCGCTGGCCAGGGAGTCCAGCATGGCGCGAGCGTGCGGCAGGTAGCGCTCGCCATCGTCGGACAGGCGCATGCTCCGGGTGGAGCGTACGAACAGCCGTACGCCGAGTTCGCGTTCCAGGCGCTGGACGGCGTTGCTCACCATGGCCGGGGTACCGCCGGCCAGGCGGGCCGCCGCGGAGAAGCTGCCGGCGTCAACCGTTTGTACGAAGGCGGCTACGTCGTCCAGTCGGATCATCGAACGGTGCTTGCTGTCGGGGCAGCCATAGTGCCTGCTGGAGACGGGTGGCGGGAAGCCGGACCCGGTGCTTGCGCCGACGGCCAGGCTGCTGCACTGCAACCAGCCCGTTGCATGCCCCGGTGTAGACTTCGGGAATGACTGGCTTTCGCGCACCTCTTCTCTTCGCCACCCTGCTGCTTTGTCCTGCCGCGTGGGCGCAGGACGTTTCCCGGGAGGCGCTGGCCCGCCTCATGGCGTCGCACGCCGCTCCGTTGCTCCTCGACGTGCGCACACCGAAGGAATACGGCGATGGCCACCTCGCGGGCGCCCTGAACATTCCCGTGGACGACGTGGCGGCGCGCCATGGCGTGCTTGGCATTCCGCACGATCGGGAAGTCGTGGTCTATTGCAAGTCGGGCAAGCGCGCGTCGCGCGCCCGCGACACGTTGCAGTCGCTGGGATACAGCAACGTACGGCTGCTCGAGGGCAGTGCCGACGCTTGGCGTGCCGAAGCCCGCCCGCTGGTCCAGGAACATCCATCTCTCTGAGTCGTCCCGTTTATGAGTCCTATCACCCGTTCGGTCGCCCTCGTCGGCGTCCCCACTGATATCGGTGCCGGCCACCGCGGCAGTTCCATGGGGCCCGAAGCCCTTCGCGTGGCCCGCCTGGCGGAACGCCTGGCGAAGCGCGGCATGCATGTCGTGGATCGCGGCAACCTCTCCGGACCGCTGAACCCGTGGCAGCCGCCGACGGACGGCTATCGCCACCTGGACGCCGTCGTGGCATGGAACACCGCCGTGCACGAGGCGATCCACGCCGCGCTGGCGGAGGGCCACCTGCCGGTGATGCTGGGTGGCGACCATTGCCTCGCCATCGGGTCCATTTCCGCCGTGGCCCGCCATTGCCGGGAAACGGGGAAGAAGCTCCGCGTGCTCTGGCTCGACGCCCATGCGGACTTCAACACCAGCCAGATCACGCCGTCGGGCAACATCCACGGCATGCCCGTGGCCTGTCTTTGCGGCTACGGGCCCGATGCACTCACGCATATCGGCGGCACGGTGCCCGCCACCACCCCCGACGTGTTCCGCCAGATAGGCATTCGCTCCGTGGACGAGGGCGAAAAGCGCTTCGTGCACGAGGTGGGGCTCGATATCTACGACATGCGCTACATCGACGAGATCGGCATGAAAGCCGCGATGGAAGAGGCACTCGCCGGGGTCGATGAAGACACCCACCTGCACATCAGCTTCGATGTCGATTTCCTCGATCCGTCGATCGCCCCTGGCGTGGGTACCACCGTGCGCGGCGGTCCCAGCTATCGCGAAGCCCAGCTTTGCATGGAAATGATCGCGGACACCGGCCGCGTAGGCTCGCTGGACATCGTGGAGTTGAACCCCGCCTTCGACAAGCGCAACCAGACGGCGAAGCTGGCGGTGGATCTCGTGGAATCGCTGTTCGGCAAGTCCACCCTGATGCGCTGAGGCCTTGTGGGAGCCGGCTATGCCGGCGATCCCGCGGCAGCGGGCATCCTTGCGGCGAGCGCCCATCGCCGCTGAAGCAGCTCCCACAAAGACGCCTGCCTGCGGGGCGCGGCAACCTGCCACGCGGCAGGGTCGCCGCCCGGCGGCCACGCGGGCTACACTCGACCGGTTTCCGCCCGTTCGAGTATCAGGCTTCCCTATGCACACCCGCGTCCTCACCGGCATCACCACCACCGGCACGCCGCACCTCGGCAACTACGTCGGCGCCATCCGGCCGGCCATCCAGGCCAGCCGGGACCCGAACGTCGACGCGTTCTACTTCATGGCCGACTACCACGCCCTGATCAAGAGCGACGATGCCGACCGCGTGGAAGCCTCCCGCCTCATGATCACGGCCAGCTGGCTCGCCGCGGGGCTCGATCCGGAACGCACCACCTTCTACCGTCAGTCCGACGTGCCGGAAGTGCCCGAGCTGATGTGGCTGCTCACCTGTGTCACGTCGAAGGGCCTGCTGAATCGCGCCCATGCCTACAAGGCGGCCGTGGATCGCAACATCGAGAACCAGGAAGACGCCGATGCGGGTGTCACCGCCGGCCTCTACATGTATCCCGTGCTGATGGCGGCCGACATTCTCGCGTTCAACGCGAACAAGGTGCCGGTGGGGCGCGACCAGATCCAGCACATCGAGATGGCGCGCGACATCGCGCAGCGATTCAACCATACCTACGGCCGCGAGTTCTTCGTGATGCCCGAGGCGCTGATCGAGGAACAGGTGGCCACCCTGCCTGGTCTCGACGGGCGCAAGATGTCCAAGAGCTACGACAACACCATCCCGCTGTTCGAAGGTGGTCCGAAGGCGCTGCGCGAGGCGATCATGAAGATCGTCACCGACTCGCGCGCCCCCGGCGAGCCGAAAGACACCGAGGATTCCGCGCTGTTCACCATCTACAAGGCCTTCGCGTCGCCAGCGGAAACCGCGGCGTTCGCCGAGGCGCTGCATGGTGGCCTGGGCTGGGGCGAAGCCAAGCAGGTGCTTTTCGAGCGTGTGGACGCCGAGGTGGCACCGATGCGCGAGCGCTACGACGCGCTGATGGCCAGCCCCGGGCAGATGGAAGACATCCTGCTCGCCGGTGCCGCCAAGGCGCGTGCCATCGCCGGGCCGCTGGTGGAAACGCTTCGCGAGGCCGTGGGGCTGCGCAGCGCGCGTCACAAGCCGGTCGCGCATCAGGCAAGCGCCACGCCGGAGGCGCCGAAGGCGAAGCCGCCGCGCCTCGCCAGCTTCCGCGACAGCGACGGCACCTTCCGCTTCCGCCTGTTCGGCGCGGATGGCGAGGAGCTGCTGCTGTCGGTGCCGTTCACCGATCCGAAGGCCGCCGGTGCCTTGCGCCAGACGTTGTCGACGCTGGGTGGTGCGCAGGCGAACATCGCATCGGAAGGCGACCGCCTCGCATGGCTGGTGGATGGGAAAGTGGTGGCCACCGGTGACTCGTACCCGGACGCTGCCGCTCGCACCGGGGCTTCGGAGCGCCTGCGTGCGGCGCTCGACGCGCTCGCTTCCGCCACCGCCGAGGAGGCTGCCGCGAAGGCCGCGCAGGCCTCGGGGCAGAGGCCCTGACATGCGCTATCTCGCGATCCTGCTGCTCGCCCCCTGGCTGATCGTATTGGGCTGGGCGTATTGGGCTTATCCGAAGTCGCTGCCGAAGAACGCGACGCGTCGTGGTTTCGACGTGCTTGCCCTGCTCGCGGCGACCGTCGCCGCGTTCCAGGCAGCCTTGCTGGCGTACGATGGCGTCGAACTGCCGGCCGCCGACCAGTTCGGCCCCAAGAGCGGCGCGATCTGGCAACAGGTGGTGCCGGCGCTTTACGGCTACGGGGCGTTTGTCGCCGTGCTCGTGCTGGCGCTCATCGTTCGCCAGATGGTCTGGAAAAAGCGCGCACTGTAAATCGTTGCGAACCCATTGTGGGAGCCGCTTCAGCGGCGATCCCGCGGCAGCGGGCAAGCCGGACGGCGAACGCCCATCGCCGCATAAGCGGCTCCCACACAAGCCCGCAGGCATCAATCCCACCGGTTGAGGTGCGGCCCGAACTCCTCCGCCTGCTTGCGCACGATGCAGAAGCGATGGCCGGTCGGTGCCTCCATGACCCACCATCGTTTGACGAAGCCGATGCGCTTCGCCCCGAGCTTCTCGAGCCGGTCGGCCTCGGCGTCCTGATCGTCGGCCTCGATGTCCAGGTGCACCCGGCTTGGGTGGTCCACGCGTTGAAGGAGGATCTGCAGTTCGTCCTGCGCGGTCTCCAGCGTGGCGTACTTGCCGTCGCCTTCCTCGTCCGTGCTCTTGATGGGCTTGCCCAGCGCCTGGCTCCAGAACTCGGCGGCGCTGGCAAGGTCGCCGTCCTGGCAGTCGAGAACGAGTGCGCACAGTCTGCTGTGATGCATGGCGGGGCCTCCCTTGAAGGTCGGCGCATGCTAGCTCCGACCGCGGGGCGCCCGCGTGAGGGCTCCGTGCAGGTCGGTTAGGTACTTCCGTCTTTTCGCACCGCTCGTCATTCCCGCGAAAGCGGGAATCTAGCGCCTCACGGCACGATCGGGCGTAGCGTCCCTGGGTCCCTGCTTTCGCAGGGACGACGATCTTCCTCTCATTATTCCCACACCGCTCGTCATTCCCGCGAAAGCGGGAATCCAGCGCCTTGCGGCACGATCGGGCGTGGAGTCACTGGGCCCCTGCCTTCGCAGGGGCGACGGAGTTCACGCCCCGCGCAGCCGCTGCGTGAGCCCCTTCAGGAAGTTGCGCAGGAACTGGTCGCCGCACAGGCGGAAGTTACTGTGCTTGGGTTGGCGAAAGAGCGCGTTTATCTCGCCGCGGGACACGCGGAAGCCGGCCTCGGCCATGATGGCCAGGATGTCGTCTTCCTTGAGTTCGAAGGCTACGCGGAGCTTCTTCAGCACCACGTTGTTGTTGACGCGGGTTTCCACGGGGCGGGGCGGCTGGCTTTCGTCGCGGCCGCGACGATGCACGATGAGGCCGTCGAGGAAGTGCGCCATGGCGGCGTCTGGCATCTCGACGAAGCCCGGCTCGTCTTCCTTGCGAAGCCACGGTTCCACCTGTTCGCGCGTGGCGGGAAAGCCGGCGAGCTTCATGATCTCGACGACGTGGACCTCGCCGAGGTCGAGCATGTAGCGGATGCTGCGGAGGGTGTCGTTGTTGAGCATGGCGGGAAGGATACCGCGAGTTTCGCGGGAGTCGGGCGCCGTGGCAGGCGACACGCGAGCACCCATCGCCGCTGAAGCGGCTCCCACACAAAGCGAGTGGCGCTCTGTGTGGGAGCCGATTTATCGGCGATGCTTTTAGTTCGGCAGACCCAGGTCGTCGATCATCGCCTTCAGGAAGCGCGCGGCTTCCCCGCCCGTGGCGGCGCGGTGGTCGAAGGTGAGCGACAGCGGCATGCGGCGGTGCACCTCGATGCCGCCCATCACCGCCACGACGTCGTGGCTGAGCTTGCCGGCGCCAATGATGGCGACGGTCGGCGGAACGACCACCGGGGTGGCGTAGCGGCCGGCGAACATGCCGAAGTTCGACAGGCTGATGGTGTAGCCGGAGAGTTCCGATGCCGGAATGCTGCGGTCTTCCACCGAGCTGCGCAGGCGCTTGATCGCGGCGCGGATGCCGGCGCCGTCGAGTACGTCGGCGTTGCGCAGGGCCGGCACGAACAGGCCGTCTTCGGTGTCCACGGCAATGCCGATGTCCACGTGCGGATGCAGCGTGCGGCTCAGGTTCTTGCCGTCGAACCAGGCATTGAGCGCGGGCACGGCCTTGCAGGCCACGACGATGGCGCGGATCAGGCGGGCCGTGATGTCCTGCTTGCCGATCCATGCATGCAGGTCGGCGTCGTCGACGATGGTGGTCGGCACGACATTGGCGTGTGCCTCGGCCATCACGCGGGCCATGTTGCGACGGACGCCCTTGAGCTGCTCCGGCTGACCCATCGCGTCCTTGCCCGGGGGCGCGGTGCGAACGGCCTTGCCGGCCTGCGACACGGCGGTGCGCTGCGGTGCCGGACCCGGTTCGGGCAGGGTGGGGGCGAGGTGCTGGGCCGAGGCCGGGCGGGACGGAGCGGCGCCGAGGGCGGCGCTGCCGTTCGCGGCGGCGTTCTTCACGTCGGCCATGGTGATCACGCCGCCGGCACCGGTGGGCTGCACACGGGTGAGGTCGACCTTCAGCTTCTTGGCGGCCGCGCGCACGGCCGGCACGGCCTTCACACCACCGGCGCTGCTCACCTGTTCGGTGTGCACCGCGTTGCCGCTGATCATGGCGCCGACCACGGTGCCTTCGTCTTCGCGATCGCCGCCATTGCCGGACTCGATCTCGCCGCCGTCGTCCGAGGCGATGACCTTGCTGGCATCGTCGGGCGCCTGGCTGCCCACGCCCTTCTTCGGGCCATGGTGATGGCCGGTGGATTCGGCCTCGGCACGCTGGCGTGCGTTCGGGTCGATCTCGAAGTCGGCCAGCGCGGCGCCGGTTTCGATGATGTCGCCGGTGGCGCCGTGCAGCTTCTTCACGGTGCCGGAGTAGGGCGACGGCACATCGACGACGGCCTTCGCGGTTTCCATCGACACCAGCGGGGCGTCGAGCTTGATGGTGTCGCCTTCCTTCACGTGCCACTCGACGACGGTCGCGTCGGGCAGGCCCTCGCCGAGGTCCGGCAGGTAAAAGGTCTTGATGTCGGCCATGTCTTAAGGTTTCCTCAGGAGGCGGCGAGCGTGCGCTCGGCGGCTTCGACGATGCGTTCGACGCTGGGGAGGTACTTCATTTCCAGGCGGAACAGCGGAATGTGCGTATCGAAACCGGTGACGCGTTCCACCGGCGCGAGCAGGCTGTAGAGGCACTCCTCGGACAGGCGGGCGGCGATCTCGGCACCGAAGCCGGCGGTTTTCGGGGCTTCGTGCACGATGACGCAGCGACCGGTCTTGGTCACCGACTCGGCGATGGTGTCGAAGTCGAGCGGCGTGAGCGTGGCCACGTCGATCACTTCGGCGCTGATGCCCTTCTCGGCCAGTTCGTCGGCGGCCTCGAGGCATTCCTTCACCTGTGCGCCCCAGGTCACCAGGGTCACGTCGGTGCCGTCGCGCAGAACGAAACAGACGTCGAGCGGCAGGGCCTCACCGTCGTCGGGCACTTCTTCCTTGTACTGGCGGTAGATGCGCTTCGGCTCGAAGAAGATCACCGGATCCGGATCGCGGATGGCGGCGAGCAGCAGGCCGTAGGCACGGGCGGGCGACGACGGCATCACCACGCGCAGGCCGGGGATGTTGGTGAACAGGTGCTCGTTCGCTTCCGAGTGGTGCTCGGGAGCACGGATGCCGCCGCCCCACGGGGCGCGCCACACGGCCGGCACGGTGATGCGGCCGCGGGTGCGGTTGCGCATGCGCGCGGCGTGGCAGGCGATGTGCTCCATCATCGGATAGATGAAGCCTTCGAACTGCGCTTCCGCGACGGGCTTCATGCCCTGCGCGGCGAGGCCGACGGTGAGGCCGGCGATGGTGCCTTCGTCCAGCGGCGTGTCGATGACGCGCATTTCGCCGAACTGTTCCTGCAAGCCCTGCGTGGCGCGGAACACGCCGCCGTTCACGCCGACATCTTCGCCGAGCACCACGACGCTGTCGTCGTTGCGCATCTCGTAGGCGAGGGCCTGGGTCACCGCTTCGATGAGAGTGATTTGTGCCATGGGAAGGAATCCTTACTTGCGATCGAGGGAAGCAACGAGTTCACGCTGCTTTTCGAGGTCGGCGGGGAGTTCGGCGTACAGGTAATCGAACATGGCCGTCGCCGGCTGGTTCTTCGTTTCCAGGTACGCGTTGACCTCGTTGTCCATCCAGTCGTCGCATTCGGCCTTCCAGGCCTCTTCCTTCGCGTCGTCCCACTTGCCCTTGGCTTCGAGCCACTTGCGCAGGCGCGGCACCGGGTCGCGCTCCCAGGCATCTTTCACTTCCTGCTCACCGCGGTAGCGGCGGGCATCGTCGGCGGTGGTGTGGTCGCCGAGGCGGTAGGTGACGGCCTCGATCACGCTGCCGCCGTTGCCGGAGCGGGCGCGCTCCAGCGCGTCTTCCATCGCCTTGCGCACGGCGATGATGTCGTTGCCGTCCACCTGGATGCAGTACAGGCCGGCGGCGATGCCCTTCTGGGCCAGCGTGCCGGAACCGCTCTGGATGCGGCGCGGCACCGAAATGGCCCACTGGTTGTTCACGATCACGGCCACCAGCGGCAGCTGCTGCGCACCGGCCACGTTGATGGCGCCGTAGAAGTCGCCCTTGGACGAACCGCCGTCGCCGATCGTGCAGACCGCCACGCGCGGCTCGTTGCGGATCTTGAACGCGAGCGCCGAACCGGCGGCGTGCAGGCACTGCGTGCCGATGGGCACGCACCAGGCGAAGTCGTGCGCGGGCGCGTCGGCGAAGTCGTTGCCGCGCTCGTCGCCGCCCCAGTAGGTGTACACCTCGCGCGGCTTCACGCCGCGATACAGCTGCGCGCCGTATTCGCGATAGGAGACGGCCAGGGAGTCCTCGCGGCGCATGGCGCTGCCGATGCCGACGTGCGCGGCTTCGTGGCCCAGGCAGGAGGCGTAGGTGCCCAGCTTGCCGGTGCGCTGCAGCGCGATCGACTTGGCGTCGAACACGCGGGTGGACACCATGAGCTTGTAGAGCTCGACCATGTGGTCGAGGTCCTTGGCGAATTCGGGGAGTTCCTTACCGGTTTCCTTGCCGTCCTGGTCAAGGTATTGCAGGTATTCGATTTCGAACTTGGCGGCGATGGACACGACTCGCTCCCAGGGGATGGTTAGAAACGACACGCACGACGGGGGAAGCGGCCAGGCCCATCCAGCGGGGCGCGACACGGCTTTGTGTTCTTGCGAGCCGGACTAGATATCAGGGGTATTATCACCCGGCAAGGTACGGCGCAGCATGATTGCGGCCTCCATTGCCGCGCCAACGGCTCTGCGGCGCGGTTTTCCGGCCTTGTCAACCCCTCTCAATGTGAAAGCGTCCCATGGCCAATCCGCAGCGCGACCTCGAATCCGGCATCCGCACCGACCTCGACGGGCGCCTCACCTATGGGGAGTACCTGAAGCTCGACCAGGTGCTCTCGGCGCAACATCCGCGCAGCGAACCCGCGCACCACGACGAGATGCTGTTCATCATCCAGCACCAGACCTCCGAGCTGTGGCTGAAGCTGATGATCCACGAGCTGGAGGCCGCGCTGGTCCGCCTGCGGGCCGACGACGTGAACGGCACGCTGAAGATCCTTGCCCGCGTCAAGCAAGTGCAGCGCCAGCTTTACGAACAGTGGGGCGTGCTGGAAACGCTGACGCCGGCCGAGTACCTGCAATTCCGCGACGTGCTGGGGCCATCGTCGGGATTCCAGTCGCTGCAATACCGGATGGTGGAGTTCATCCTCGGCAACAAGCACGCCGACATGCTCCGCGTGTTCGAGCACGACCCCGTGGCCCACGATCGCCTGCGGGCCACGTTCGAGGCGCCGGGGCTGTACGACGAATTCCTGCGTTACCTGGCCCGGCGCGGCCATCCCGTGCCGGCGGACCTGATGGAGCGGGACGTGACGCAGCCCTGGGTCAGCCAGGCCGCCTTGCTGCCTGTGTTCAAGCGGATCTACGAAGACACCACGCAATACTGGCCGGAATACCACCTGAGCGAGGAACTCGTGGATATCGAGGAAGCCTTCCAGCTCTGGCGCTTTCGTCACATGAAGACGGTGGAGCGCATCATCGGCTTCCGCCAGGGCACCGGCGGATCGTCCGGCGTGGCCTTCCTGCGCAAGGCGCTGGAGCAGAGTTTCTTTCCCGAGTTGATCGAAGTGCGGACGATCTTGGGGACGTGACGTATCCCTGTGGGAGCCGGCTTTGCCGGCGATCCCGCGGCAGCGGGCAGCCTTGCCGCAAGCTCCCCATCGCCGCTGAAGCGGCTCCCACAATTTGACGCATCGGCTCGGTCCGGCTAAACAACCTGCACGAACCGTTCCCAAGGGAAGCCATGACACCGACCGCCCCAGCCGCCGCCCGGCCCGTGCCCGACTACCCGCAAACCATGGGTCACCCGCGTCCGCTCTGGATGCTGTTCATGACCGAATTCTGGGAGCGCTTTGCCTTTTACGGCATGCGCTGGGCCCTCACGCTGTACATCGTCGCCGAGTTCTTCCAGGGCGACGCATCGGGCCAGGGTTACGCCAGCCGTACCTACGGCGCCTATCTCGCGCTGGTCTATGCCTCGGCGATCTTCGGCGGCTGGGTGGCCGACCGCATCCTCGGTTACCAGCGTTCCATCCTGCTCGGCGCGCTGGTCATGGGCAGCGGGTTGTTCATGGTGATGGTGCCCAACCAGCAGGTGTTCCTCGCCGGCCTCGCCACTGTCATCGTGGGCAACGGTCTCTTCAAGCCGAACATCTCGTCCCTGGTGGGACAGATCTACCCCGTGGGTGACGACCGCCGCGACCGCGGTTTCACCATCTTCTACATGGGCATCAATCTGGGCGGATTCCTCGCGCCGCTGGTGACCGGCTGGCTTGCCTCGGTGATCACCGATACGCCGCTGCAGCAGAACTACAAGGTGGTTTTCGCCGCGACCGGCATCGGCATGGCCATCTGCTTCATCTGGTTCCTGCTGGGCAAGAAGCAGTTGCTCGGCGTGGGCGTGCCGCCGCCGGAGCGACACGAGGGCAAGAACCTCATCGCGGTGATCGTCGGTGTCCTCGTGGCCATTCCACTCGTGTACCTGCTGATGGCGCAGGCCGGCGCGGTATTCATCGCATGGCTGCTGGGTGTGCTGTTCATCGGCGTGGCGGTGATGCTGGTCGTCGAAGCCGTGCGGCACGACCGCATCCAGATCCATCGCGTTATCGCCATGCTGGTGCTTTTCGCGTTCAATGTGCTGTTCTGGATGTTCTTCGAACAGGCCGGCAGTTCGTTCAACTTCCTGGCGCAGAACATCGTCGATCGGCAGATGTTCGGTTGGGAATTCCCCACCGGCTGGTTCCAGTCGGTGAACTCGGCGGCGATCCTCGTCTTCGCGCCGGTGGTGGCGCTCGCATGGGGCTGGTCCGCGAAATTCCGCAAGGAACCCTCGATTCCGCGCAAGTTCGGTCTCGGCCTCATCTTCAACGCGCTGGGCTTCCTCGTGCTGATGTATGCGCTGAAGAGCCTCGTGGACGGGCAGGGGCTGATTCCGTTCTGGCCGCTGGCGGCGTGCTACGTGCTGCAGACCATCGGCGAGCTGTGCCTGTCGCCCATCGGCCTGTCGATGGTTACCAAGCTGGCGCCCATCCGCGTGGTGGGCCTGGCCATGGGCGGCTGGTTCCTTTCCACCGCCATCGGCAACAACCTGTCGGGTCTGCTTGCAGGCCACATCAGCGGCGAGACCGGCATGACGGTTGGCTCGGCGCTTTCTGGATTCACCTTCAGCTTCGAACTGCTGGTGGGTGCGGGCATCCTGCTGTTCCTGATCGCTCCGCTGATCAACCGGCTGATGCACGGGGTGAAGTAGGACCTTCAGTCCAGACGCCGGCCTTGTGTGGGAGCCGCTTCAGCGGCGATGGGTGCTCGCGGCAAGGTTGCCCGCTGCCGCGGGATCGCCGCTGAAGCGGCTCCCACAGTGGCTCTCCGCAGCGGTTTTAAGGGGCCAGCAGCTTATCCAGAATACGGTTCAGCTGCTCCCGCTCTGCCACGTCCAGGCGTGCCAGAAGTTCGCGCTCGTGTTCGCGGGCCAACGGCGCCACTTCGTCGTGGATGGCCCAGCCGGCCTCGGACAGCTTGAGCACCGACCGGCGCTTGTCGCCGTCGTGGATGCTGCGGTCCACCCGACCTGCCTCCACCAGCCGGGCAAGGGCCCGGCTCACCGCTACCTTGTCCATGCGGGTACGCTCGGCCACTTCGCGGGCCGAAAGATCGGCGAAACGGGCCAGCACCGCCATGACACGCCATTCCGTCATGCTGAGCTCGAAGCGGCCGGTGTATTCCTCCGCGATCGACTGGCTTACCGTATTCGACAGGATCGAGAGCCGGTAGGGCAGGAAGTTTTCCAGCTCCAGGGGGGCATGGGCGGGGACGGCGTCGGAGGTCATGCTGCACTGGTCCTTGCAAATGGTTACAGGTGAAACTATAAATCGGGACTATACGGCGTGAAGCCGCCCCCGTCGCCAGGAGTATCGCCCATGAGCGCCCAGCCCAATATCGGTATGCAGGTCACCACCTTCGAAAATCCCCAGGGAGTCGACGGTTTCGAGTTCGTGGAGTTCGCCGCGCCCGATCCGGCGATGCTCCACACGCTGTTTCCGAAGTTGGGCTTCACGGCGGTGGCGAAGCACAAAACGAAGAAGATCACGCTCTACCGCCAGGGCGACTGCAATTTCCTTGTGAACGAGGAGCCGGATTCGTTCGCGGCCGACTTCGTCGCCAAGCACGGCCCGTGCGCCTGCGGCTTTGCCATCCGCTTCAACCGTCCGGCTGCCGAGGTGCAGGCCACCGCGCTGTCGAATGGTGCGCAGAAGGTCGCCTTCCGGCCCGAGACGCTCGCGCTCGACGTTCCGACCATCGAAGGTATCGGTGGCGCGGCGCTTTACCTGATCGACACCTACGGCGCCAAGGGCGACGTCTACGATGCCGAGTTCGAATGGCTGCCGGGCGTCAATCGCCATCCGAAGGGTTTCGGCCTCACCTTCATCGACCACCTGACCCATAACCTGCACTTCGGCAACATGGAGAAGTGGTCGGATTACTACGAGCGCCTGTTCAACTTCCGAGAGATCCGCTACTTCGACATCAAGGGCGCGAAGACGGGTCTGGTGTCCAAAGCCATGACCGCGCCGGACGGCCTGGTGCGCATTCCGCTCAACGAGTCGTCCGACGAGAAATCGCAGATCAACGAATACCTGCGCGAGTACAACGGCGAGGGCATCCAGCACATCGCGCTGTTCACCGACAACATCTACGAATCGGTGGAAGCCATGCGTGCGCGGGACGTCGCCTTCCTCGACACGCCGGACACCTATTACGAAGTGATCGACGCGCGCGTGCCCGACCATGGGGAAGACGTGCCGCGCCTGCAGGCCAGCAAGATCCTCATCGACGCCGACGACGAAACCAAGAAGAAGCTGCTGTTGCAGATCTTCACGCAGAACAACATCGGCCCGATCTTCTTCGAGATCATCCAGCGCAAGGGCAACGAGGGCTTCGGCAACGGCAACTTCAAGGCGTTGTTCGAGTCGATCGAGCGCGACCAGATGCGCCGCGGCGTCCTCTGATAGCGGGCCGCCACGATGAGCCACACCGACGATACCCGCGGGTACCAGACCGGCTTCGGCAACGAGTTCGCTACCGAAGCCGTGGAAGGCGTGCTGCCCGTCGGGCAGAACTCGCCGCAGCGCGTGGCGAGGGGTCTTTATGCCGAGCAACTGTCGGGCAGCGCGTTCACCGCGCCGCGCCATCGCAACCGGCGCAGCTGGCTGTACCGCATTCGCCCGGCCGCGCAGCATTCGCCCTTCGCGGCCATGGACCATGCCACGTTCCATAACCGCTTCGACGAGGCGCCGGCCACGCCGAACCAGCTTCGCTGGAATCCGCTGCCCATACCCTCCGAACCGTGCGACTTCCTCGACGGACTGCTCACCATGGGTGGTAACGGCGGCGCGGCCGAGCAGGCCGGCGTAGGCATCCACCTGTATGTGGCGAACCGTTCGATGGAGGGGCGCTACTTCTACGACGCCGACGGCGAACTGCTGATCGTTCCGCAGCAGGGCCGGTTGCGCATCCGCACCGAACTGGGCGTGCTGGACGTGGCTCCGCTGGAAATCGCGGTGGTGCCGCGGGGCATTCGCTTCCTGGTGGAACTGCCCGATGGCGAGGCACGCGGTTACGTCGCCGAGAACTTCGGCGCGCCGCTGCACCTGCCGGATCTTGGTCCGATCGGTGCGAACGGGCTGGCGCATCCCCGCGACTTCCTCACGCCGGTGGCGGCCTATGAGGATGTCGATGGCGACTTCGCCCTCGTGGCCAAGTTCCAGGGCGCGCTCTGGAGCGCGCGCACCGATCACTCGCCGCTCGACGTCGTGGCCTGGCACGGCAACTACGCGCCGTACAAGTACGACCTGCGCCGATTCAACACCATCGGTTCGATCGCGGTCGATCACCCCGATCCGTCGATCTTCACCGTGCTCACCTCGGCCAGCGACACGCCGGGGGTGGCGAACATGGACTTCGTGATCTTCCCGCCGCGCTGGCTGGTGGCCGAACATACGTTCCGGCCGCCTTATTTTCATCGCAACGTGGCCAGCGAATTCATGGGGCTGATCGACGGGGCCTACGATGCCAAGGAGGGCGGGTTCGTGCCGGGCGGTTCCAGCTTGCACAATTGCATGAGCGGCCACGGGCCCGATGCGGCCAGCTTCGAGAAGGCGTCGGGCGCCGACACCTCGCGTCCGGACCATATTGTCGGCACCATGGCCTTCATGTTCGAAACCCGCAAGGTCATCCGGCCCAGCCGGCAGGCCCTCGAGTCGAAGGCGCTGCAAGGCGACTACTACGAATGCTGGCGCGGATTGAAAAAGCACTTCGATCCGTCGGCCCACTGAAAGACCAAGGAACCGCATGAAACTCGCGTCACTCAAGGAAGGCGGCCGCGACGGCACGCTCGTCGTCGTCAGCCGCGATCTCGCCCGCGCCGTGAAGGCAACCGGCATCGCTCCGACGCTGCAGGCCGCGCTCGACGACTGGCATGCGGTGGCGCCGCGCCTCAATGCATTGTCGGAAGCGTTGAACGGCGGCAGCGCGGACAACGCGTTCGATCTCGACGTGGCGAAGCTCGCGGCGCCGCTGCCGCGCGCCTACGAGTTCGTCGACGGCAGCGCCTACCTTCCCCATGTGGAGCGGGTGCGCCGGGCGCGTGGAGCCGAAGTGCCGGCGTCGTTCTACACCGACCCGCTGATGTACCAGGCCACCAGCGCCGGCTTCCTCGGGCCGCGCGATCCCGTGGTGGTGCCCAGCGAGGAATTCGGCATCGATCTCGAGGCCGAGGTGCTGGTGGTGACCGACGACGTGCCGATGGGTGTCACGCCCACACAGGCGGCCGGCCACATTCAGCTCGTGGGTCTGGTCAACGACGTTTCCCTGCGTGGCCTGATCCCGGCCGAGCTGGCCAAGGGGTTTGGCTTCCTCCAGTCCAAGCCCCGTTCCGCCTTGTCGCCGGTGTTTGTCACCCCCGACGAACTGGGCGATGCATGGCGCGACGAGAAACTGCACCTGCCCATGCGCACATGGATCAACGGGGCTTGGTTCGGCGAAGCGGAGTGCGGGGTCGACATGCAGTTCGACTTCGCGCAGCTGGTGGCCCATGTGGCGAAGACCCGTCCGCTTACGGCCGGCACCCTGGTGGGTTCCGGCACCATCGCCAACGAAGACACGGGGAAGGGCGCCTCGTGCCTGGCCGAGCAGCGCACGGTGGAAACGCTGCGCGACGGTAAGCCGTCCACGCCGTTCCTGTCGTTCGGCGACATCGTGCGCATCGACGTCACCGATGCGCACGGCCGATCGATCTTCGGCGCCATCGAACAGACGATCGCGAAGGCCTGATCGATTCGCCGGGCACTCAGTGCCCGGCCGGCGAGTCCGGGCCCAACCGCGCGCAAATGGCTTGAACCTTGAGGTTCACTTCCGCCTCGAACTGCATGTCCCGGCCGGTCATGCCAGTGCCTGGATGCGCGTCCGACGAGGCCACCCGGACACCCCCGAACAAGTCCTCCTCCACTCGGGACCAGAGGGCGGCCTCCCGCGCGTGCCCGTCCGCCAGTTCCAACGCCGCCAGCGCACGCATGGCCTGGCGCCGTCCGCTGTCCGCAGCCGCCGTCAGGAGGCGCCGCGCCCGGGGAATGTCGCGCGGCAGCACATTGCCCTGGCGCGAGCGCCCCTGCGAGTAAAGCGTGCCGGCGAGTTCCTGGCTCGCCGCGTGTCCCGCGAGCGCCGTGCAGAGCAGCGTGTCGGCAAGCCTCTGCCGCTGTTCGATAGGTACGGATGGATTCAGCAGTCCCTGCTGGACGAGATCGCCCTGCGTCACGCCGGATGTCGTGCAATGGGCCGCCGCCGAGATGGCCACCGGCCAGACCGTGCAGGCGACGAGGATGGTTCGACGAAGCATGTGCCTCCTCCAGGAAGCAAAAAGGGGGCCCGCATCGCTGCGGGCCCCCCGGTGGCCGTGCCTATTCGGTTGTCGCGACGGCTTACTTCGCCGTCATGAGCGCCTTGGCCATGTCGAGCATGCGGTTGGAGAAGCCCCATTCGTTGTCGTACCAGGACAGCACCTTCACCAGCGTGCCTTCCATGACGCGCGTCTGCGTGGCGTCGTAGATGGACGAATGCGGGTTGTGGTTGAAGTCGATGGACACCAGCGGCTGCGTGTTGACCGACAGGATGCCCTTGAGCGCGCCGTTCGCGGCTTCGTTGATGGCGGCGTCGATCTCTTCCTTCGTGGTGGCGCGCGCCGCCGTGAAGGTGAGGTCGACCACGGACACGTTGATCGTCGGCACGCGCATGGCGAAGCCGTCGAGCTTGCCGTTGAGTTCCGGCAGCACGAGGCCCACAGCGGCGGCGGCACCCGTCTTCGTCGGAATCTGGCTGTGCGTGGCGCTACGGGCGCGGCGCAGGTCCGAGTGGTAGACGTCGGTGAGCACCTGGTCGTTGGTGTAGGCGTGGATGGTGGTCATCAGGCCGTGCACGATGCCGATCTTTTCGTGCAGCACCTTGGCGAGCGGCGCGAGGCAGTTCGTGGTGCACGAGGCGTTCGAGATCACCTGGTGCGACGAGGTCAGCTTGTCGTGGTTCACGCCCATGACGAAGGTGCCGTCCACGTCCTTGTCGCCCGGGGCCGAGATGATGACCTTCTTGGCGCCGCCGGCGATGTGCGCACTGGCCTTCGCCTTCGAGGTGAAGAAGCCGGTGGATTCCATCACCACGTCCACGCCGTGGTCGCCCCAGGGGAGCTTCGACGGATCGCGCTCGGCGAACACCTTGATGCGGTCGCCGTTGACGATCAGGTCGCCGCCGTCAACCGACACTTCGCCCGGGAACCGGCCATGAGCGGTGTCGTACTGGGTGAGGTGGGCATTCGTCTCGGCGTTGCCGAGGTCGTTCACCGCGACGATCTGGATGTCCTGCCCGTTCTTCTTCGCTTCGTAGAGCGAGCGCAGGATGTTGCGACCGATACGACCGTAACCGTTGATGGCGACCTTGATGGTCATGGAAAGCCTCCGGAAGGGATGTGCTGACGAAATGGGGACGGGTGTCTCAAACGTCCATGGTAGCCGAAGCTCCCGGGGCCCGGCTTGCTGCGCCGCGGCGACGTGTCATCCGTGTCTCAGCCCGGCTGTGGCACACTTGAGCGTTCCACCGCCCGGAAACGTTTACTGTCCCATGAAATCCGTTTTGAAGCGCCGCAGCATCGCGGCCCTGCTGGCCCTGGCCATTCCCGCACTCGCCAGCACCGTCCAGGCTTGGGGCGATATCGGCCACCGGATCGTGGCCGATCTGGCCTGGCGGCAACTCGATCCGGCGGCGAAGGCCGAGGTGACGCGATTGCTTCGGGTAGACGGTTCCGACTCCCTTCCCGACATCGCGAGCTGGCCCGACCGCCTGCGCGACATGCCGGGCAAGGAGGCCCTGGGCAAGGCCACCGGGCCGCTGCATTACGTCAATATCCGCGATGACAAATGCCACTACGTGCCGCCGCGTGACTGCGCTGATGGCCGCTGCGTCGTCGGTGGCCTGGAGAAATACGTGGCCATCCTCCGTGACCGGCACAAGTCCGACGCGGAACGCGCCGAGGCACTGAAGTTCGTGGTGCATTTCGTGGGCGACGTGCACCAGCCGCTGCACGCCGGGAATCGCGACGACAAGGGCGGCAACGAATACCAGGTCCAGTTCGACGGCAAGGGCACCAACCTTCATCGCGTGTGGGACTCGCAGATGCTCTACACCCGCGACCTGAAATGGCCGGCCTACGCCGACCGTCTGGCCGCAGAGGGGAAGGTGACACTGCCGCGCCCCATCGCCCCGTTCGACAACCCGTACGCGCAGTGGGCCGAGGAATCCTGCAAGATCGTGGCCGGCCGTGGGTTCTATCCGGACGGGCACCGCATCGACGATGCCTATGTGGCGAAGAACCTCCCCGTCGCGGAAACGCGCCTGCGGGAGGCTGGCAAGCGCCTCGCCGACCTGCTCAATTCCACGCTGGACTGATCCGCGCCGCATTCCATACAAGGTAGACATCGATGACCGATATCCAGGTACGCCGCACCAAGATCGTCGCCACCCTCGGGCCCGCCACCGACGCGCCGGGCATGCTCGAGAAGATCCTCGAAGAGGGGGTGGACATCGTTCGCCTGAACCTTTCGCACGGTCAGCCCGACGATCACCGTGCCCGCGCCGCCGCGGTGCGAGCGGCCGCCGACGCCGTCGGCCGCGAGGTGGGCATCCTGGCCGATCTGCAGGGCCCGAAGATCCGCATCGAGAAATTCGCAGGCGGTCCGGTCGACCTGATGACCGGCGACAGCTTCGTGCTCGACTGCCGCCCCGATGCACCTCCGGGCAACCAGACGCGCGTGGGCGTGAGCTATTACGACCTGCCCAAGGACGTGTCGGCGGGCGACATCCTTCTCCTCGACGACGGCCTGGTGGCACTGTCCGTGGTGGAAGTGGTGGGCAGCGAGATCCGCTGTCGCGTCGCCATCGGCGGCCGCCTTTCCGACCGCAAGGGCCTCAATCGCCAGGGTGGCGGCCTGAGCGTGTCCGCGCTCTCCGACAAGGATCGGAACGACATCAAGCTGGCCGCCGAGATGGGCGCCGACTTCCTGGCCGTATCGTTCGTGCGGTCGGCCGCAGACCTCAATGAAGCACGGCGCCTGCTGCGCGAGGCCGGCGGCGACGCCGCCATCGTCTCCAAGATCGAGCGCGCCGACGCGATCCCCGTGCTTGGCGAGATCATCGACGCCTCGGACGTCGTGATGGTCGCCCGTGGCGACCTGGGCGTGGAAATCGGCGATGCCGAGCTGCCGGGCCTGCAGAAGAAGATCATCCGCGAGTCGGTCATGCGCAACCGCTCGGTGATCACGGCCACGCAGATGCTCCAGTCCATGGTGTCCGCGCCGATTCCCACCCGAGCCGAAGTGCTGGACGTGGCGAACGCCGTGATCGACGGCACCGACGCGGTGATGCTCTCCCAGGAAACCGCGGCGGGCGCGCACCCCGACAAGGCGGTGGCAGCCATGCGCCGCATCTGCCTGGGTGCGGAGCGCCAGTTCGAGCCGCGCGACGACCTTCGTCCCAACACGCATTCGCTCGACCGCTCGGACCAGGCGATCGCCCTGGCCGCCATGCTGCTCGCGGCCCAGGTGGGCGTCCGCGCCATCGTCGCGCTGACCGAATCCGGCGCCACGGCGCAGTGGCTTTCCCGCTATCGCTTCGCAGTGCCCATCTACGCGATGTCGCCGTCGGGCATGGCCCGCCGCCGCATGCTCGTACTGCGCGACGTGCAGCCCGTGGATTTCGAGCAGAGCAACCTCGACCCCGCGCATACGGCCCGCGCCGCGCTCCAGCACCTGTTCGCGCTGGGCAAGCTCACCAAGGGCGACCGCGTGATCCTCACGCACGGCGATCACATCGGCCGGGGCGGCGGCACCAATACGCTCAAGCTGCTGATGATCGGCGAGGACGGCATCGCCGAGAGCTTGCGGGATCTTTGAGGCGCGGAACCGATGCCCTGTGGGAGCCGGCTGCGCCGGCGATCCCGCGGCAGCGGGCAGGCTGCCGCGAGTGCCCATCGCCGCTGAAGCGGCTCCCACAGCCACCGCAGGATTTCACACGCGCCGCATCCCCCTGGCGGAGTAAACTCGATGCCCTCAACCATCCCTGAGGGCGTCATGATCCGCATCAGCCTCCGCTCCGGCGCCGTTGCCGCCATCCTCCTGCTCGCCGCCGGCAGTGCCGCGGCCCAGAATGTCCGCCGTGTCGACCCGGCCCGCCTGCCGAACTACTGGACCCTGACCAATACCTCTGTCAGCGCCGACGTTCCCAATACGGGGAAGAACCTCAACCAGCCCGGCTGTGTCGCCGTCACCTACATGATCGGCTCGAACGGCCTGCCGCAGAACGTCGTGGCGGCGAAGACGGTGCCCGAAGGCGATCTCGCCCAGGTGGGCGTCAGTGCGGTGAAGGACTTCCGTTACGCCCCTTCGGGCGTCAACCGCGCCGGTGAGCCCGTGAACACCTACTACGTAGTGGGGTTCAATCTGCCGGAAGATCCAGCGCGCAAGGCCGCCATCATGAAGCAGTGCGAACTGCCCGGTTACAAGACCACTTGATCGCGCCGCACAACGGGTTTCGCGGAGTATTCCCCTATACTCCGCCGGTTTTTGCATTCGCACCACGTTGCCTTATGGGGCATACCACTACTTCCACGGAGTTGTCATGAGCATCGAAAACCTCGAACAGATCGCGCAGGCGATGGTGGCCACGGGCAAGGGCATCATCGCCGTCGACGAATCGACCGGCACGATCAAGAAGCGCTTCGAAGCCGCCGGCGTCGAGAACACCGAGGAAAACCGTCGCGCCTATCGCGAACTGCTGCTCACCACCCCGAACCTTGGTGAGCACATCTCGGGCGCCATCCTGTTCGACGAGACGATCCGCCAGAAGACCAAGGACGGCGTGCCGCTGGTCGAGGCCATGAAGAAGGCCGGCATCATCCCGGGCATCAAGGTGGACAAGGGCCCGGTACCGCTTGCCGGCTTTCCGGGCGACGTGGTCACCGAAGGCCTCGACGGCCTGCGCGACCGTCTGAAGGAATATGCCCAGCTCGGCGCCCAGTTCGCCAAGTGGCGCGCGGTGATCAAGATCACCGAAGACAACCCCAGCTCGACGGCCATCGAGGCCAACATGCATGCCCTGGCGCGCTACGCGGCGCTGTGCCAGGAAGCCGGCCTGGTTCCGATGGTGGAGCCGGAAGTCCTCATGGACGATGCCGAGAGCAAGCACGACATCGACGTGAGCTACGAAGTACACGAAGCAGTGCTGCGCAGTCTGTTCAACGCGCTCTACGAACAGAACGTGATGCTCGAAGGCACCATCCTGAAGGTGAGCATGGTGATCCCGGGCAAGTACGCTCCGAAAGATGCTCAGGTCGGTCCCGAAGACGTCGCCGAGGCCACGGTGCGCGTGCTGAAGTCGTGCGTGCCCGCCACGCTGCCGGGCATCGTGTTCCTCTCCGGCGGCCAGAGCGACGAACAGGCTACCGAGCACCTGAACCTCATCAACCAGATGGGCCCGCATCCGTGGCCGGTCAGCTTCTCGTACGGTCGCGCCCTGGTGGCCGAGGCGCTGAAGATCTGGTCGAAGGATCAGCAGAAGAACTGGGCCGAAGCGCAGAAAGCGGTATACGCCCGCGCACAGGAAAACGGCGCCGCGGCGCTGGGCCAGTGGAAGAAGCGTTGATAAAAAAACGCCGGCGAAAGCCGGCGTTTCTTCTTGGGGCCGATGAAGCTTAGAAGCGGTATTCCGCCGAGACCGACGTCATGTTGGTCGACAGGTCGAGGCCGTTCTTCTTCGCGTCGTAGTGGTCGTAGTTGATGCCCAGGCTCCAGTTGTTGCTGAAGTCGTAGCCCACTCCCGCACCGGCGTACCAGCTGGTCTTGTCGAGATCGTGGCGATCGATGTCGTTGTTGCTGGTGCCGTGGCCCTTCCAGCCGTAAATGCCGGCGCGGCCGCTGATGTACCACTGCGGATCGATGTTGAAGTGGCCGTTCACACCGGCGGTCCAGCCGTGCAGTTCCGACTTCCTGCGGTCGACCACGCGGTCGCCGTTGAAGAAGTTCTTGGCGTGGATGTTGCCCAGATCGTTGTAACCGGCTTCCACGCCGAGCGCGGCCCACGGGCTGACCGTCCAGCGATAGCCGCCGTTGAGGGCGTATCCCGTGTCGTGTCCGTCGTAGCGGCCCTTGTCGATCGAGGTGCGACCGACGTTACCGTTGACGAACCAGCCACCCGCGCCATTGGCATCCTGCGCGAAAGCGGGCGCGGCAACGGCGCCGGCAGCGACAAGGGCGAGGGCGATAAGGGTCTTCTTCATGGTGGATCTCTCCTGCTTATTGTTCTTCGCGGCGTGTCCGGCCATGGGGGGATGCCGGTACACGCTGGCGCACGAGCGGGGGTGCCGTGCGTGACACATAGATTGGGCGGGGCCGCGAAGATTCAATACCGATTAGTTCAGTATTAAGAAACGATTAAGCCACGGCACGCGTCGTGCCGTGGCTCAACCGTTTTGTTTAACTACTCAGAAGCGGTATTCGCCTGCCAGCGAGACGATGCCCGTGGAGCGCTTCAGGCCGCGCGAGACCTCGCCGGTGGCGTTGTTGCGCACCTTGCCGGCATCCGCATGGAAGTAGTCGTACGACACGCCCACGCCGAAGTGCTCGTTCACGTCCCAACCGGTGCCGAGGCCGGCGTACCAGCTACCGCGATCCGCGCGGCCGCCGCTGGAGAAGCCGAGATCCTGGCCCACGCTGTTGTTGTAGTTCTGGTTGTTGTCGTTGGCACGGAAGTAACCGCCGTGTGCGCTGATGTACCACTGCGGCACGAGGTTGATCTTGCCGTTCACGCCAACCATCCAGCCGCGCAACGCGTTGCGCGTGGACTTCTGGTTCACGTCCTGGTCGGACTCGAAAACGTTCTTCACACGGTAATTGCCGAGGTCCGCATAGCCGGCCTCGACACCGAGGCCGAGGTCGGGACCGACCTTCCAGCGATAGCCGCCGAGCAGGCCGTAACCCGTACGGCGGCCCTTCTCGCCGTGCAGGAAGTTGAATCCATCGGTGTTGCTGCCGAAGCCGCCGGTGTCGCTGCCGTTGGTGCGGCCGACGTTGGCGCCGATGAACCAGTTGCCGCTACCGACAGCCTGGCTGGGCTGATAATTGCCGCTCACGGCGGGGTTGCTGTCCTGTGCGAAAGCCGGAATGGCCGAAAACGAGACGCAAGAAACTGCAAGGGCAAGAATTGCCTTTTTCATGGGAATATTCCTCTTTTTGTCGGGGCGGCCACCTACCGTTGAAGGGGAGGGGGAAGTCGGTGGCCGTGGTCGATTAGAGCCCCCGCAACCTGAAGAAATTCAAAAAACGGGGTCAAAAGATTAAGGCGGGGTTAACTTCAAGGCCGCGGTCGGTTCGTCCACGACAAGCAGGCAGACAATGCGCGACAATCGCGTTTTTTCCGCCGCCCCTTATTGGAGAACGCCGATGACGACACGCCGCGAACGCGCCAATGCGATCCGCGCCCTGGCCATGGATGGTGTGGAAGCCGCCAAATCAGGCCATCCGGGCATGCCGATGGGCATGGCCGACATCGCCGAGGTTCTCTGGGGCGACTTCCTGCATCACAACCCCTCGAATCCGCATTGGCCGAACCGCGACCGCTTCGTTCTCTCGAACGGCCATGGCTCGATGCTGCAGTACGCCCTGCTGCACCTCACCGGCTACGACCTCGGTATCGAAGACCTCAAGCATTTCCGTCAGCTCGGCTATCGCACGGCGGGCCATCCCGAGTACCACCACACGCCCGGCGTGGAGACTACCACCGGTCCGCTAGGCCAGGGTCTCGCGAACGCCGTGGGCTTCGCACTCGCCGAGCAGGTGCTTGCGGCGCGCTTCAACCGTCCGGGGCACGACATTATTGACCACCACACCTATGTGTTCGTGGGCGACGGTTGCCTGATGGAAGGCATCTCGCACGAAGTGGCCTCGCTGGCCGGCACGCTCAAGCTCGGCAAGCTCGTCGCCATCTACGACGACAACGGCATCTCGATCGACGGCGAAGTGCACGACTGGTTCACCGACGATACGCCGGCGCGCTTCCGCGCCTACGGCTGGAACGTGGTGCTGGGCGACGACGGCAAGCCGGTCGACGGTCACGACGCGGACGCCATCAAGAAGGCGATCGCGGCGGCCACGTCGCAGAGCGAAAAGCCTTCGCTGGTGATCTGCAAGACGGTGATCGGCTTCGGTGCGCCCAACAAGGAAGGCAAGGAGTCCTCGCACGGCGCGCCGCTCGGCGCCGACGAAGTGAAGGCCGCGCGCGAGAAGCTGGGCTGGAAGTACGGCCCGTTCGAGATTCCGCAGGAGATGTACGACTCCTGGAGTGCCAAGGAAAGCGGTGCGAAGGCGGAAAAGGCATGGAACGACAAGTTCGATGCCTATGCGAAGGCGCACCCCGAGCTTGCCGCCGAACTCAAGCGCCGCCTCAGCGGCGAACTGCCGGCAAACTGGAAGGACGGTGCCGATGCCTACATCAAGAAGATGCAGGCCGAAGGCCCGGTAGTCGCTTCGCGCAAGGCCTCGCAGATGGCGCTCGACGCGTTTGGCCCGCTGCTGCCCGAGCTGATCGGCGGTTCCGCCGACCTTGCGCCGTCGAACCTCACCATCTGGAAGGGCTCGAAGAACGTCGCTACCGCGGGCGCCGAAGGTAACTACATTCACTACGGTGTGCGCGAGTTCGGCATGAGCGCCATCTCCAACGGCCTTGCCCTGCACGGCGGATTCATTCCGTACGACGCCACGTTCCTGGTGTTCTCGGACTATGCCCGCAATGCCGTGCGCATGTCGGCGCTCATTCCTGCGCACGCCATCCACGTGTACACGCACGATTCGATCGGCCTTGGCGAAGACGGCCCCACCCATCAGCCCGTCGAACACCTGGGTTCGCTGCGCCTCATCCCGAACAACCGCGTCTGGCGCCCCGCTGATGCCGTGGAATCCGCGGTGTCGTGGAAGAAGGCCATCGAGCGCGCCGGTAACCCGTCCTGCCTCGTGTTCTCCCGCCAGAACCTGAAGCACAACCCGCGCACCGAGCAGCAGGTGGCGGACATCGAAAAGGGCGGCTACGTACTCTTCGAGCCGAGCGAGAAGTTCAAGGCGATCATCATTGCCACGGGCTCGGAAGTGGGCATCGCCGTGGAAGCCGCGCACGCACTGGGCGACCAGGGCGTTCCCGTCCGCGTGGTGTCCATGCCCTGCACCGAGGAATTCGATGCGCAGCCGGTGGAGTATCGCGAAGGCGTGCTTCCCTCCTGGTGCCGCGCACGCGTGGCCGTGGAAGCGGCCAGCGAGGACTTCTGGGCAAAGTACATCGGCCTGGACGGCAAGGCCGTGGGCATGACCACCTTCGGTGCGTCCGCACCGATCGACAAGCTTTACGAGCACTTCGGCATCACGACCACGGCTGTGGTGGATGCGGTGAAGAGTGTGATCAAGTAAGGCAGTCCGCGAGTGATAGAGGGGCCCCGTAGGGGGCCCCTCCTTTTGCCCACTGATGTCTCACCTGCCGACGCAATTACCGCCCTTCGTGCCAATCCTGGTGCGAGAACCAAACGGGCGCGGCGCGGTAGGCCACGACGTTTCCATCGGGAAAGACAGCGAACGAGCCGAGCGTTGTAAAAAGTCGTGTTCCCGGAACGTCACCATGATTTGCGGGATGGAATGCCTGAGCTTTTGATCGGGTGCTATACATCTCGCCCGTTGCGCCGGTTACGACGAGACCAAGATCGACCGAGGCGTGGGTTGCGCCATTTGTATAAGTGGCCCAGATCGGAACACCGTGCCGCCGAACGACGACATTACCGTCGATCTGAAAGCTGAAGCTGTACATACCCTCTGAATAAGTCTTTCCTTTTTCGAAAACGAATCCATATGGAAAGATGAGGGCATGTTCCTGGCGAAAGTTACGATTGGATGTGCCGCTAGTCCACCAGTCCCGCACGGTCAGTACCATGGCTTGGCCATGCTCCGTGACCGCGAACTTCCTGTAAGGGCCGTTGGTTTTCGTTCGCCACACAACATTGTTTGAAGCATCGAACAGAGCAAAATCACCGTGGTGCTCCATGGTGGCCCTCACGGCTCCCTTGTTAGCTGTGCGTGTCGACCACACCGCGCGCCGATGACCATAGTTCTGGTAGACCACGAAGTTGCCATCTGCTTGCAAGGTCGCATAGTAGCGGCCATCGTCCGACGGCAACGTCTGACCGACCAGAATGCTTTCGCCGGGATTGAGGACTCTCGACCAAGTGGCGTCTGCGAAAAGAAGAGCGCTTGTACCGAGCGCAAGGGCTGCCATGGCTTTCATCGATTGCACCATCGTCATATCTCCTCCCTGGAGTTCGTGGCGCGCTGCGAGTTGCGGCGCGCCACGAAGATATGTGCTTCAACAAATCGAGGAAGTAGGTCTCGGCCGTAATTCGGGTCGTCAGACTCTCTTTCCGACTTTTCCTTGTCGTCTAGACCCGAGCGATCGCTGCTTGGAATGGTTTCTTCGAATTCCTGCGGCAGGCAGCATCACTACTTGATTGACCCCTGTATCCCGCTGGAGAAAGGATCATTGCGTGTGCCTAGCGGAAGCTTTCCAATATCGCCCGTTGTATCGCGCCCAGCCCCTGAAACCCTGCCCGTGGCGCTCAGCGCGAATATCGCCACGTTGGTCAGTGTCTGTGCAAGGCGGCCTGGCTGCTGTGCAATCGGAGCGATGGGCGATGGCGAATTGGTGGCGTGACGTTCGCGGTCAACCTTGGAAACATCGCGAGCGAGAGGGGATTCCCACCTCGGATGCGAGTCCTCGCTTGTCGTTCCAGTGGCATTGAGAGAAATCACCACAAAGAGGGCGCCAAGAAGGGATCTCAGGGCTGTTGTCGAAGTGGGAAGCGGGGCCATGCGTTCTCCTGTCGTATGACGTTTCACTGAGCGGCGCTGACGCGCAGTCAACGAAGTTAGGCGACGTTGCGCGGCCGGGACATCAGTCAGCGCCGATCGAGCGCGTAGGTCAGCCGTGCAGTACCGACGGCAATCGCACAGGACGAGCACTACCCCGCGATCACTTCCCCCGCCAGCAGCACGATCTCCGCCGGCGTCTGCACTACCTTCCATGCACCGGCGCCTTCCAGTTCCTCCCGGTCGCCGAAGCCCCAGAGCACGCCGAGACCGCGCACGTCGTTGGCGACGGCCCCTTCCATGTCGAAGAGCCGGTCGCCGACCATCAGCGTGTCTTCGGCGGGATGGGCGAAGTCTGCCAGGGCGGCGGCGATCATTTCCGCTTTCTCGCTGTGCGCCGTGCTCGGCGGCGGCGCGTAGATGCGTTCGAAGAGGTGACCGAAGGGCAGGTGGGCAACGATCGGTTCGGCGTGCGAGCGTGTCTTGCTGGTGACGACCGCAAGGCGATGTCCAGCCTCCGCGAGCGCGGCGACCATGTCGCCGACGCCTTCGTAAACGGTGTGCTCGGACCAGCCTGTCTCTCGGAAACGCTGCGAGTAAGCTTCTACCGCGGCTTCCACGCGATCGCTGTCACCGTCAAGGACGGCGCCGAAGCTCACCCGCAGGGGCGGGCCTATCCACGAGCGCAGCACGCTGTCGTCGGGCGCTTCCGCGCCGACGCTCGCCAGCGAATGGCGCACGCCGGCGAGGATGCCAATTTCCGAATCGATCAGGGTGCCATCGAGATCGAACAGGATGAGCATTACTTCGCTTCCGCCCGCGCTTTCAGCGCGGCAACGGCCGGCAGTTCCTTGCCTTCGAGGAATTCGAGGAACGCACCGCCACCGGTGGAGATGTAGGAGACACCGTCCTCGATACCGTACTTGTCCACCGCGGCCAGGGTGTCGCCGCCGCCGGCGATGGAGAATGCCTTGGACGACGCGATGGCGCGCGCCAACGTTTCCGTGCCCTTGCCGAAGGCGTCGAACTCGAACACGCCCACGGGGCCGTTCCATACCACCGTGCCCGCCTTCGCGATCAGCTCGGCATAGCGCTTCGCCGTGTCCGGACCGATGTCGAGGATCATTTCGTCGTCGCCGACCTGGTCGACCGGCTTCACCGTGGCCTTCGCGGTGGCGGCGAATTCCGTGGCCACTACGACGTCGGTCGGCACAGGGACGTCGGCGCCGCGCGCCTTGGCATCGGCCATGATTTTCTTCGCCGTATCGAGCAGGTCGGCTTCCACCAGCGACTTGCCGACCTTGTGGCCTGCCGCGAGGATGAAGGTATTGGCGATGCCGCCGCCCACGATGAGCTGGTCGACGCGGTCGACGAGGTTCTGCAGCAGTTCGAGCTTGGTCGAGACCTTGGAGCCGGCGACGATGGCGAGCAGCGGATGGTCGGGGTTTTCCAGCGCCTTGCCCAGGGCGTCCAGTTCTTTCGCGAGCAGGGGGCCGGCCGCCGCGATGGGCGCGAAGCGGATCACGCCATGCGTGGACGCCTGAGCGCGATGGGCGGTGCCGAAGGCGTCCATGACGAAAACGTCGCAGAGCGCCGCATACTTCTTCGACAGGCCTTCGTCGTCCTTGCCTTCGCCGACGTTCATGCGGCAGTTTTCCAGCACCACCACCTCGCCATCGGCGACGTCCACGCCGTCGAGGTAATCGCGCACGAGGCGCACGGGCTTGCCGAGCCTGTCGCCCAACCATTCGGCCACCGGCTTCAACGAAGACGCTTCGTCGAACTGGCCTTCCTTCGGGCGGCCGAGGTGCGAGATGACCATGACCTTTGCACCGGCGTCGCGGGCCGCCACGATCGTGGGCAGGGAGGCGTCCAGTCGCTGGGTGGAGGTGATCTTTCCGTCCTCGACGGGAACGTTCAGGTCTTCGCGGATCAGCACGCGCTTGCCGCGCAGGTCGAGGTCTTGCATGCGGATGACGGACACGTTGGGCTCCAGCTCATGGACGGAAGGCCGCTATTGTCCGTGGCGGGACCGGACGGGCGCAAATCGGTCTCGCGCGGCAGCGCGGCAAGGCTTTCCACGCACGCGCCGCTAGAATTTCCCGTCGCTCTTCAGGAATGCCCCGCATGTCCCTCGCCCTGTACACCTATTGGCGCTCCAGCGCCGCCTACCGCGTTCGTATCGTGCTGAACCTCAAGGGGCTTGCATACGAAGCGCGGCCGGTACACCTGGTCAACGACGGCGGACAGCATCTGAAAGACGAGTACCGTCGCGTGTCGCCGCAGGCGCAGCTTCCCACTCTCGTCGACGGCGACACGGTGGTCCGGCAGTCGATGGCGATCATGGAGTACCTCGAAGAGACGCATCCGGAGCCGGCGTTGATGCCTCGCGACGCCAGGGGCAGGGCGAAAGTTCGAGAGCTCATGCAGGCGGTGGGCACGGACATCCATCCCCTGGGCAACCTGCGCGTGCTGAAGGCGCTCGAGAGCGAGTTCGGGGCCGACCAGGCGGCGAAGGAGGCCTGGTCGAGGCGCTGGATTCGGCACGGGTTCGATGGGCTCGAAGCGCTGCTGGCCGACGGCACGGCCGGGCGCTTCAGCTTTGGGGACGCGCCGGGCCTGGCGGACGCCTGCCTCGTGCCGCAGCACTACAACGCCTTGCGTTGGGGCGTGGACCTGGCGCCTTATCCGACCATTCGGCGCGTGGTAGAGGCTTGCCAGGCGCTGGAGGCATTCCGGAAGGCAGCCCCGGAGGCCCAGCCCGACGCGCCATAGCGGACCTTGTGGGAGCCGCTTCAGCGGCGATCTGGCCCGCTGCCGCGGGATCGCCGCTGAAGCGGCTCCCACAAGTCTTTCAGGCTCCCACAAGTCTTTCAGGCTCCCACAGTCTGTCGGGCCCTTAAAGGTCGCCGTCAGACCCCGATGCCGTACGGATCGCTCGAAGCGAACTCGCTTCCCGAAGCGCCTTCCGAAAGGCGGATCTTGAGCGCCAGGCCGTCGCGCGAGTCCGCCTTGTTCAGACACTCCTCGAGGGTGATCTGGCCTTCCTTGTAGAGTCGATACAGGGACTGGTCGAACGTCTGCATGCCTTCCTGGAGGCTGCGATCCATGGCGTCCTTCACCTCGTGGATCTGGCCGCGGCGGATCATGTCGCGGATCAGCGGGGTGTTGAGCAGGACTTCCGTGGCCGGCATGCGGCGCCCGTCCTTGCCGATGACCAGGCGCTGGCTGATTACCGCGCGCAGGTTGAGGGCCAGGTTCATCAGCACGTTCTTGTGTGCCGACTCCGGGAAGAAGTTGAGGATGCGCTCCAGCGTCTGGTCGGCGTTGTTCGAGTGCAGGGTGGCCAGGCAGAGATGGCCGGTTTCCGAGAACGAGATGGCGGCCTCCATGGTGTCGGTATCACGGATCTCGCCGATCATGATGACGTCCGGCGCCTCGCGCATCGCGTTCTTGAGGGCCTCGTGGTAGCTATGGGTGTCGAGACCCACTTCGCGCTGGTTCACGATGGACCGCTTGTGCCGGTGCAGGTACTCGATCGGGTCCTCGATGGTGAGGATGTGTCCCGAGCTGTTGTTGTTGCGGTGATCGAGCATGGCCGCGAGCGTTGTGGACTTGCCCGAGCCGGTGGCGCCCACCACGAGGATGAGGCCGCGGGGCTCCATGATCAGGTCGCGGAAGATGGCCGGCAGACGCAGCTCTTCGAGCGAGGGGATCTCGCTCTTGATGGCACGGATGACCATGCCGATCTCACCGCGCTGCTTGAACACGTTGATACGGAAGCGCCCGGCCTCTTTCACCGCCAGCGCCATGTTCAGTTCGAGGTCGCGCTCGAACTGGGGCACCTGGCCCTCGTCCATGAGCGAATAGGCGATTTTCTTGACCATGCCGCTGGGCAGGCCGGTGTTACCGAGCGGGTAAAGCTTGCCCTCCACCTTGATGTTCACAGGGGCGCCGGTCGTCAGGAACATGTCCGACGCGCCCTTGTCCACCATAAGTTTCAGGAAATAACCGATATCCACCTAAACCCCCGGGCGTTCGCATTACAATCGAGAAGACGGTCTCACTGACCTGTATATCGACAATATCTCGCAAATCTGTACGAGGAACGAGTGATGGTGCACATCTTGCCGCCGAAGGCCCTGTCCAGGGGTCGCCGGCTCCTCGGGCTGGCTTCCCTGGCCCTGGCTATCGCAACCCTCGCTGGCTGTGCCAGCGTGCCGCCGCCGGACGGCGCCATGAACCAGGCGCTGGCCCAGCTGCAGGCCGCTCGGGATGCGGGCGCCGCCGATTATGCACCGGTGGACCTGGACTATGCCCAGGCCAAGTTCCGCCAGGCGCAGGCCGCCATGGCCAGTCGCAAGTACGAAGAGGCCGCGCTGCTCGCCGACGAGTCCCGCGCCGACAGCGAACTGGCACGCGCCAAGGCTCGCCTGGGTGCGGCCCGGGCCCAGAACACGGCCAAGAGCAAGGAAAATTCCAAAATGCGCGTGGACATGATCGACAACCACGCCAATGACACCGTGCCCATTCCCAACAACGTGCAGGAATCGGAAACCGTCCTGCCCGAACCTGTCGACAACACCCCGCCGCCGGCCGGCGGCGAAACCCTGCCGCTGAACAACCAGGGAGGCCAGTGATGAAGCGCTCCACCACTCTCCTTTCGGCCCTGGTTCTTGCCGTTTCCGCGGGAACGGCCCTGGCCGCTACCGAAGACCTCGACGTCCGGCGGCTGAACTCCAGCCTCGACCAGCTCTCCGCCGATCCGGCCCTGGGCGGGTATGCACAGGCCGAGCAGGCGCGCGCGCGCGAGGCAATCGGCCAGATGGCGCAGTACAAGCCCAAGGACAAGCTGCACGGGCACTACCTCTACATCGCCGAGCGGCGGGTGGACATCGCCAAGGCCATGGCCCAGTACCAGGACGCCCAGGCGAAGAGCGCCCAGCTGGACCGGGAGCACGACGCCATCCTGCTCGAGGCCAGCCGGCTCGATGCCGAGATGGCGCGCCGCCAGCTCGAACAGCAGCGCTTGCAGAACCAGATGATCCAGGAAGAGGCCGCCCGCCTGCAGCAGCAGGGCGTGGAGTACTCCCAGGCGCTGGAGCAGGCCAAGGCCGAGGGGGAAAAGGCCCGGCAGGTCGCCGCCGCCCAGGCCCGCGTGGCCAACGCCGCGAAGAAGCAGGCCGCCCTTGCCGAAGCCGCCGCTCGCGCGATGCGTGACATGAATTCGTCCGACGGCGGGGCCCCGGCGTCGACGCCGGCCACGACCTCGCCCAAGAAGTCGAAGAAGGGCGGCCAGTAAGGCCGCCTCCGTAGGAGCGCGCCCTGCGCGCGACATGTTTTGAGGCCAGGCCCCGGAGCTGGCGAGCCAGCTAGGGCGCAGCCGCGAAAACATGTCGCGCGCAAGGCGCGCTCCTACAGCATGTCACCGCGCCACGCTGCGGCACCTGCCGCGTAAACCGTTGCGCCAGCAACTATTTTTTAGCGATTTTTGAGCAAAATCTCTCTTGCAGGGTTCCGGGGAGGGGAGTAGCTTCGATCCCCCGTCACGGAAAAAACACGTGGCGGCCCTGCCGGAGCATGCGTACGTCTACCCAGGCACATAGCATCGCTGTTTTCCCCGACCGTCGATGCGCGGATCGTGCCCGCATGGCTCCCCTCACGACCGGCCCCGCTACGGGCCGATCCCACCGCGAGGAGATCGATATGTTCGAAAACCAGCAGCGTGACGACGTCGAGAAGTTCATCCATGCCGATGCCGAGACTCGCCGTCTCTACTTCCGCCACAAGGAACTCGATTCCAAGCTCGAAGACGCCGGCAGGGGCTGCCTGGCGCTGGGCGACGAGGCCCTCACCCAGATGAAGCGGGAGAAGCTGCAGGCCAAGGTCCAACTGGAGCGAATGTGGGACCGGTGGCGACAGTCGCCGCACTGACGCCCAGCCGGGCCGAACATGAGGAAAACGGGCGCTCACGGCGCCCGTTTTTTATTGGGCCGGTCACGGCCGGGGCCCGGCGCAAGGAACCGACGCTTCCCGCCGGCGGGTCCATACACCGTTTTGGCTCGGCCGAGAAGCCGGGCGTCGGTTCAGTGGCGCACCCATTATCATGTGGGCCAACAGGCGCGGTCACCGGATCGCGCCGGATCAACCACGGAGTTCCAATGAGTGTTCACGACAGCATCCTCGAATTGATCGGTCGCACCCCGATGGTGCGCGCCCAACATCTGGATGCAGGCTGTTGCGAACTGTTCCTGAAGCTGGAAAGCGCCAATCCCGGCGGTTCGGTGAAGGACCGGATCGGCCGTTCGATGATCGAAGGCGCCGAGCGCGCAGGCAAGATCAAGCCGGGCGACACCCTGGTCGAGGGCACGGCGGGCAACACGGGCCTCGGCCTCGCCCTGGTCGCCCAGCAGAAGGGGTATCGCCTCGTTCTCGTGGTGCCGGACAAGATGAGCCGGGAGAAGATCTTCAACCTGAAGGCCATGGGCGCGGAGGTCGTGCTGACGCGCTCCGACGTGGCCAAGGGGCATCCGGAGTACTACCAGGACATGGCCGAGCGCATCGCGCGCGAAACCCCCGGCGCGTATTTCATCAACCAGTTCGGGAATCCCGACAACCCTCTGGCACATGTCCAGACCACCGGCCCTGAAATCCTCGAGCAGCTCGACGGCAAGGTGGATGCCATCGTCGTCGGCTGCGGCTCGTCGGGCACCATGAGCGGGCTGACGGCCTATCTTCGCGAGCATTCGCCGAACACGGAAATCGTCCTGGCCGACCCCGTCGGTTCGATCCTCGCGCAATACATCAACGAGGGCACCCTGTCGGAGAAGTCAGGCAGCTGGATGGTCGAAGGCATCGGCGAGGATTTCCTCCCCTCGATCAGCGACTTCTCGATGGTGAAGAAGGCCTACGCCATCAGCGACAAGGAGAGCTTCCTCGCGGCCCGCGAACTCCTGGCCAAGGAGGGCGTGCTCGGCGGCTCCTCCACCGGCACGTTGCTGGCCGCGGCGCTGAAGTATTGCCGCGAGCAGACCACGCCGAAGCGCGTCGTCACCCTCGTCTGCGATACCGGCAACAAATACCTGTCGAAGATGTACAACGACTATTGGATGCTGGACAACGGCTTCCTCGAACGCGAACAGCACGGCGACCTGCGCGATCTCATCCTGCGGCCTTATGCGCAGCGCGACACGGTCGTGGTCAAACCGCAGGATCTGCTGATCACCGCCTACAACCGCATGAAGCTGTACGACGTGTCGCAGCTGCCGGTGATGGAGGACGACCGGCTCGTCGGCATCCTCGACGAGTCGGACGTGTTGTTGCACGTGCATGCCGACAGCGCGAAGTTCCGCGATCCGGTGTCCACCGCCATGATCGCGTCCCCGGAAATGCTTCAGGTCACGGCACCCATTGAGGCGTTGTTGCCCGTATTCGAGAAGGGCCACGTCGCGATCGTGGTCGACGGGGAGCAGTTCCTCGGGTTGATCACGCGCATCGATCTTTTGAATTACCTGCGTCGCAAAGTGAATTAAGGAACGGGGAAGCATCATGTGTGGAATCGTCGCCGCTGTCGCGCAGCGTGATATCGCGCCCATCCTCATCGCCGGCCTGAAAGCCCTCGAGTACCGCGGATACGATTCCGCGGGTATGGCCATCGCCGATGGCGGCGAAATCCGCCGTGTGCGCGCCAAGGGCAAGGTTCGCGAGATGGAAGCCCTCTACGACGCGGACCCAGTGCCCGGCGGCACCGGCATCGCGCATACCCGCTGGGCCACGCACGGCGTCCCTAGCGAAAAGAACGCGCATCCGCATGTGCAGGGGCGCATCGCCATCGTGCACAACGGCATCATCGAAAACCATGCCTCCTTGCGCGAGTCGCTCAAGGCGAAGGGGCGCAGCTTTCTTTCCGAGACCGATACCGAGGTCATGGGCGCCGTCATCGACGAGCACGTGCAGGCCGGCAAGTCCCTGCGCCAGGCGGTGACGGCTGCGGTGCGCGAGCTGGAAGGGGCTTATGCCATCGCTGTGATGAGCCTGGACGAGCCCGAGCGCATCGTCGGGGCCCGGCGGGGATGCCCTCTCCTGGTGGGCATCGGCATCGGGGAACACTTCCTCGGTTCCGACGCGCAGGCGCTCATCAAGGTCACCAACCGCATGATGTACCTGGAAGAGGACGACGTCGTCGAGATCACCCGCGACAGCGTCGCCGTCTTCGGGCTCGACGGCAGTCCGGTCGATCGCACGGCCCACGAAAGTGAAATCAGCGCCGACTCGGTCGAGCGCGGCGAATACCGGCACTACATGCAAAAGGAGATCTTCGAGCAGCCGCGTGCGGTGGCCGACACGCTCGAAGGCCGCATCGGCCCGCACGGCGTGCTGCCGAACATCTTCGGCATCGATGCAGACCCCATCCTCGACAAGACCCGCGGCATCCATATCGTCGCGTGCGGCACCAGCTATCACGCCGGCATGGTGGCGAAGTACTGGATCGAGCACCTGGCACGCATCCCGGTGGTGGTCGAGGTAGCCAGCGAATACCGCTACCGCGACGTCGTGGTTCCCGAGGACACCCTGTTCGTGGCGGTGTCGCAGTCTGGCGAAACCGCCGACACGCTTGCGGCCATGCGCGAATCGCGACGCCGCGGCTATCTCGCCACGTTCGCCATCTGCAACGTGCCCGAGTCCTCTGTCGTGCGCGAGTCCGATCTGCGCCTGATGACCCGGGCCGGCCCGGAAATCGGCGTGGCCTCGACGAAGGCCTTCACCACCCAGTTGGCGGCGTTCGCATTGCTGGCGCTCGACCTCGGTCGCCGGCGCGGTCTGGACGATGCGGTTTACCTAGAACACTGCAAGGAATTGCAGTCGTTGCCGCGGTATATCGAGAACGCGCTGCAGACGGAGCCGGCCATCCTCGCGATCGCCGATCACTTCATCAACAAGCAGCACGCCCTGTTCCTCGGGCGCGGCGCGCAGTTCCCGGTGGCCTTGGAAGGCTCGCTGAAGCTCAAGGAGATCTCCTACATCCACGCCGAAGCCTACCCGGCAGGCGAGTTGAAGCATGGCCCCCTGGCGCTCGTGGACGAGAACATGCCCATCGTGGCGGTCGCGCCGAACGGCCCGCTGCTGGACAAGCTGAAGTCCAACCTGCAGGAAGTGCGCGCGCGCGGCGGCGAGCTGATCGTGTTCGCCGACGAGCGGGCGGAAATGGAAGACGGCACCGAGCACATCGCCATGGTTCGCGTGGACGGCGGCGGCGACCTGATCGCGCCGGCCGTGTTCACCGTGCCGATGCAGCTGCTGGCCTACCACGTGGCTGTGCAGCGTGGCACGGATGTCGACCAACCGCGCAACCTGGCGAAGTCGGTCACGGTCGAGTGAGCGACGAGCCGCTCGTTCATGCCCTCGCCGATGTGCAAAGCCTGCGCATCGGTGCCCGCACGCGGGTGTGGCAGTTCGTGGTGATCCTTCCGGGGGCCACCATTGGCGAGGACTGCAACATCTGCTCGCACTGCTTTGTCGAGAATGACGTGGTGGTGGGCGATCGGGTGACGGTGAAGAGCGGGGTGCAGCTGTGGGATGGCGTGCGGCTGGAAGAAGATGTTTTCGTTGGGCCGAACGTGACATTCACCAATGATCGGTTCCCGCGTTCGCGGGAGCGCCCGGAAGCGTTTCCCCAGACTCGCGTCCGCCGCGGTGCATCCATCGGCGGTGGAGCGACGATCCTGCCGGGTGTGGATATCGGCGAGCGTGCGATGGTGGGGGCGGGAGCGGTCGTGACGCGCGACGTGCCGCCTCGGGCGGTTGTCGTGGGTTCCCCGGCAAGGATCATCGGTCACACCGATGGATGAGTCTCGTAGCCACCCTTCATCATGACGCTCAGGTCGCTCCGCCAATCCGGCGGTGTCACGCCGAATGACGTGGCGATTTTCGTCGTATCGAGCACTGACCAGGCGGGGCGCTTCGCGGGCGTGGGGTAGCCAGCGGTAGCGATCGGCAGGACGATGGGCCGTTCTTGCAGTCTTCCCGTTGCGAGTGCTTCGTCGAAGATAGCATTTGCGAAGTCGAACCAGGTTGTCTCGCCTGCTGCAGTCAAGTGATAGACGCCGCGCCTCTCCCGGCGCGATTCGATGTCGTTCATCCACCTCCCCGCGACGGTGGCGGTCGCTGTTGCCAGGAATCCGGCACTCGTCGGCGTGCCGCGCTGATCGTTCACGACGCTAAGTTGCCTGCGCTCGACACCCAGCCGCAGCATGGTCGTGAGGAAATTCCGTCCATGCAGGCTGTGCACCCAGGCCGTACGCAGTATGAGGTGGTCTGTGTCCGCTTCGGTAAGGGCGTATTCGCCGGCCAACTTGCTGCGTCCGTAGACGCCAAGGGGGTTTGGGTTGTCGTCTTCGCAGTAAGGATGGCTCGCGGTTCCGTCGAAGACATAGTCGGTGGAATAGTGAATCACGGCACCGCCCCATTCGGATGACGTGGCTCCGATGACGCCAGGCAGCGTCGCGTTCACCAACATGGCTTGGCCTTCTTCACGTTCGGCCTGATCGACCGCCGTATAAGCGGCCGCGTTCACCACGAGGTCCGCGCGCTCCCGGCGCAGGAGGACTTCGACCGCCGCCGTGTCGGAGAGATCGCAGCGCAACGCATCATCTTTCGCAGCACGCGACGAAGCTCGAACGGTACCGATGGTGGCGAGCGTGCTGCGCAGGTACCCCCCTAATTGCCCGTCGGCACCGAGAAGGAGGATCTTCACGGCAAGTAGTCGGGGAGGCGCTCGCGCGGCACCTCGTCAAAGAAGGGGGCGTTTCGATCTTTCTTCGAAAGGTGTGGGTCGGAGACCGGCCAGTCCAGGGCGAAGCGCGCATCGTTCCAGCGAATGGCCGCATCGGCAGCGGGATCGTACAGGCTCGTGCACTGGTAGACGAACGTGGCTTTCTCCGACACGACGCAGAAGCCATGCGCATATCCGGGAGCTATCCACAGGTGTCGCTTGTTTTCGCTGGAAAGCATCACGGCGACGGACTTGCCGAAAGTCGGCGAACCAGGGCGAATATCTACAGCGACGTCGTAGACCTCGCCGTCGAGCACGCTTACCAGCTTTCCCTGTGGATTGGGCCACTGGTAGTGCAGTCCGCGCAAGACGCCGCGCTGCGATTGCGAAACGTTTGTCTGTACGAAGGTGGCGTCGATTCCGTTGGCGGCGAAGCGCGCCCGGTTGAAGCTTTCATAGAAGAAGCCCCGTTCGTCGCCATGCACCGTCGGCTCAACGATGACGACGCCTGGAAGCTCCGTGGCAATGCACTTCACGTGCGTCCATCCTGCTCGGCGAGGCGGAGAAGATACTGGCCATAACCGACTTTGGACAAGGGCTCCGCAAGGCGAACCAGTTGCGCGCGGTCGATCCAGCCGTTGACGAAGGCGATTTCCTCGGGGCAGCAGATCTTCAGCCCCTGCCGGTTCTCGATGGTCTGAATGTAGTTGCCGGCTTCCATCAAGGATTCGTGGGTGCCGGTGTCGAGCCATGCGTGCCCACGGCCCAGTTGCTCGAGATGGAGCTGGCCTTGCCGAAGGTAGCGACGATTGAGATCGGTTATCTCCAGTTCGCCACGCACGGAAGGCGGGAGTTCCGCCGCGTAGTCGGAGGCATGTCCGTCGTAGAAGTACAGGCCGGTCACCGCGTAGTTCGATTTGGGTTCGACAGGCTTCTCTTCGATGTCCTGGACTCTCCCGTCGGGTCCGATAGTGGCCACGCCGTATCGTTGGGGGTCCCGCACCCAATATCCGAAGACCGTGGCCCCCTCGTCGCGCGCGTCGGCGCGCCGCATGCGGTCGATCAGGCCCTCGCCGTAGAAAATGTTATCGCCCAGCACCAGACAGCTCGGTGCGCCAGCCAGGAAGTCGCGACCGATGAGGAAGGCCTGGGCGAGCCCTTCCGGGCGCGGCTGGACGGCGTAACTGATGGACAGGCCCCATTGCGAACCGTCGCCCAGCAGGCGCTGGAACATCGCCTGTTCGTGGGGAGTGTTGATGACCAGGATCTCGCGGATGCCCGCGAGCATCAACGTGCCCAGGGGGTAATAGATCATCGGTTTGTCGTACACCGGGAGCAACTGTTTGCTCACCCCCTGGGTGATCGGATACAGCCGGGTGCCCGACCCTCCCGCGAGAATGATCCCCTTTCGCTTCGTCATTGTCCTAGCCGTTCCATTCGATAGCTGCCGTCGAGAATGCCTGCCACCCACGCCTGGTTGGCGAGGTACCAGTCCACCGTACGTGCCAGGCCGGAGCGGAAGTCGTTGCATGGTGCCCAGCCCAATTCACGCTGGATCTTGCCGGCGTCAATGGCATAGCGGCGGTCGTGGCCAGGTCGATCGCGAACGAAGCGGATGAGCGATTCCCGCGGTGATGGGGTGGGCAACCGCTCGTCCAGCAATTCGCAGATCCTCCTCACGACGGCGATATTGGTTTGCTCGCTGTTTCCGCCGATGTTGTACGTTTCGCCTGCCGTGCCTTTTTCCAGCACCGTGGCGATGGCGTCGCAATGGTCTTCGACGAACAGCCAGTCACGCACGTTCATTCCGTCGCCGTACACCGGCAACTCCTCGCCAGCCAGCGCCTTCTGGATTACCAGAGGGATCAGTTTTTCCGGGAACTGGTATGGGCCGTAATTGTTCGAACAGTTCGTCGTGAGCGTCGGAAGGCCATAGGTGTGGTGAAACGCACGAACGAGATGGTCCGAAGCAGCCTTCGAAGCAGAGTAGGGTGAATTGGGAGCGTAAGGGGTACGCTCGGTGAATCGGCCTTCGGGCCCCAACGATCCATAGACCTCGTCGGTGGATACATGGAGGAAACGAAAGGCCGCCCCGTCCGCGTCGGAAAGGCTTCGCCAATGATTTCGAGTGGCTTCCAGCAAAGCCAGTGTCGCAGTCACATTGGTCTCGATAAAAGCTGCGGGGTGGTCGATCGAACGGTCTACGTGCGACTCCGCCGCGAAATTCACCACGGCGTCCGGGCGGTGCTGGGTCAACAGCGCTGAAACGAGCGTGTAATCGCCGATATCGCCGTGCACGAAACGGTGATCGGGGTGATCGCGCAAGGACGCGAGCGTCGCCAGATTGCCGGCGTAAGTCAGCTTGTCCAGGTTTATGACCCGGTGACCCGCGGCCACGACTCGATGGACGAAGTTACCGCCGATGAATCCGGCGCCGCCGGTAACCAGGAATGTGGACATGAACGACCTTGGCGTGAACCGGGCGGGGCCCGCGGACGATGTCGGCAATTATGGGCGATCCCATCGGCTCCGTCTCCTGCACATCCGGTAGATGAACGCGACTTCAGACTCCCGAGCCGGGAAATCGCCAAGACGGTAATATGGGTCGCTTTACCGCGGCGCACGGTGCGCGCTCGGATACAATTATCTTAGGTAGATCAATGGCTTCCAAGAAAGCGGCGAAAGCACTTGGCCTGGGCACGCGGGCAATTCACGCGGGTCAGCATCCCGATCCGTCGACGGGTGCCATCATGACGCCGATCTATGCGACGTCCACGTACGTGCAGTCCAGCCCGGGCAAGCACCAGGGGTACGAGTACTCCCGTACTCAGAACCCGACCCGCATGGCCTACGAACGTTGCGTGGCCGATCTGGAAGGCGGCGTCGCCGGATTCGCCTTCGGATCGGGCCTGGGCGGTGCTTCCACGGTGCTGGACATGCTCGATTCCGGCGACCACGTCATCGCCATGGACGACCTCTATGGTGGCACTTACCGTCTGTTCGAGCGCGTCCGCCGCCGCTCCGCCGGCCTGGATTTCAGTTTCGTCGACTTGAACGATCCTGCCGCCCTCAAGGCAGCACTGAAGCCGACCACGCGAATGATCTGGGCGGAAACGCCCACCAATCCCATGCTCAAGCTGGTGGACCTGGCCAGGCTGTCGGCTTTCGCGAAGAAGCACGGCCTGATTCTGGTCGTGGACAACACCTTCTGCTCGCCCATGCTCCAGCGGCCGATCGAATATGGGGCGGACCTGGTGCTGCATTCGGCCACCAAATACCTCAACGGTCACTCCGATATGGTGGGCGGCATCGTGGTCGCGGCCAGCGACGAGATGGCCGAGCGCATGGGCTTCCTGCAGAACTCGGTCGGCGCGGTGGCCGGGCCGTTCGACTCTTTCCTTGCGATGCGGGGCCTTAAAACCCTGCACCTGCGCATGAAGGCGCACTGCGAATCCGCTCTGGATATCGCCCGCTGGCTCGAAAAGCACCCGGCGATCGAACGGGTGATCTATCCCGGGCTGAAGTCGCATCCGCAGCACCCGCTCGCCCGTCGCCAGATGGACGGTTTCGGCGGGATCATCTCCGCCGAAGTGAAGGGCGGGCTCAAGGCCGCCCGAAAGATGCTGGAGCGCTGCGAGATTTTCGCGCTTGCCGAGTCGCTCGGCGGTGTCGAGAGTCTGATCGAGCATCCGGGCGTCATGACTCATGCGTCGATTCCTCCCGCTACCCGTAAGCGATTGGGAATCAGTGATGGGTTGATCCGGCTGTCGGTGGGTGTGGAGGACGTGGAAGATCTGCGGTCCGAGCTGGGCCGGGCCCTTGCCCGTTGATGCGTTCCCCTGTGGTTTGTCAGCCGTCCGCCGCCGCGAAAGAAGAATGACCCCATGAGCGAGTTGTTACGTGCCGTCTGGCGCTACCGCCACTTCATTCTTTCTTCGGTCAAGAACGATCTGAAGGCACGCTTTGCCCGTAGCCGGCTGGGTGCTGCCTGGATGATCCTGCAGCCGCTGGCGCAGGTTGCCATCTACTCGGTCGTTCTTTCCCGGGTGATGGGTGCGAAGCTTCCCGGCACGACCAATCAGTACGCGTATTCCATCTATCTGATGGCAGGTATGCTGGCCTGGTCGCTGTTCATCGAGGTGGTGACCCGGTCGCTGACGCTATTCGTCGACAACGGCAACCTGATGAAGAAGATCTACTTCCCGCGGGCGACGCTGCCGTTCATTGCCGTGGGATCGGCTCTGGTCAGCAATATTTTCCTGTTTGTAGCAACGATCCTCATTTTCACCATCGTAGGTCATGCGCCGACCTGGGCTTTCCTCTGGCTTCCGCTACTGATGGCAATCAATGTGGCGTTTTCATTGGGTCTGGGGTTGCTGCTCGGGGTCATCAACGTCTTCGTCCGCGACGTCGGTCAGGTGATGGCAGTGGTTCTGCAGTTGTGGTTCTGGATCACACCCATTGTCTACATGCCGACCATCCTGCCATCCGGCTTCGGTCGCATCATCGCGGCAAATCCGATGTACTACATTGTCTCGTCCTTCCAGAACGTATTGCTTTACGGACAATCGCCGGCACTCGCTCCGCTCGCCTGGACGGCTGCTGGCAGCGTGATCCTGCTGGCGATCGCATTCCTGATGTTCAGGCGCGCCGCGCCGGAAATGGTGGATGTGCTGTGATGTCGAACGTCCTCGAGGTAAAAGGGCTGGGCAAGGCGTTTCGAGACTACGGAAGCGAGTTCAAGCGCTTTGCGACGTGGTTCGGGGCGAGTGTGACACCGCGTAACGAACATTGGGTGCTTCGCGATATTTCCTTCTCCGTCGGGCGTGGCGAGGCGGTTGGCATCGTCGGTCAGAACGGTGCCGGCAAGAGCACCCTTCTCAAACTGATCACGCGCACCCTGATGCCTACCGAGGGCTCGGTCGCTGTGCACGGACGCATCGCCGCGATCCTCGAGCTGGGTATGGGCTTCAATGCGGACCTCACCGGCCGCCAGAACGTGTATCACGCCGCGGGGCTGATGGGCTTCTCGCGCGAACAGATCGATGCCGCCATGCCGGACATCGAGTCCTTCGCTGAGATCGGCGACTACTTCGACGAGCACGTGCGCACGTACTCAAGCGGCATGCAGATGCGGGTTGCCTTCAGCGTTGCTACGGCCTTTCGCCCGGATATCCTCATTGTTGACGAGGCGCTGTCTGTCGGAGACGCGTACTTCCAGCACAAGTGCTTCAAACGTATCAAGGAGTTCCGCGAAGAGGGAACGACTCTGCTGATCGTGTCGCACGACAGCGGTGCCGTCCAGAGCATGTGTGATCGCGCGATCCTGCTTCAGGGGGGGCGTGTTTTTCGCGACGGCGATCCCGTTGAAGTCATGGACGCCTATAACGCTCTCATTGCCGAGCGCGAAAACAGTACGATGAAGGTGGAGCGTTTGGAGACGGGGCAGGTGCAGACCACGTCTGGAACGCTCGAGGCCGTCGTCAAGGATATCCAGATCCACTCCATGGACGGAGAACGAATTGAATTCATCGATGTCGGGCAGGATGTCGAATTGCGGATTGATGTCGAAGCGAGAGCCGACATTCCGCGGTTGGTGTTGGGATACATGATCAAGGATCGGCTCGGGCAGCCGGTCTTTGGAACCAACACTTTTCACACCAAGCAAGTTGTCAACGACGTTGCTGCCGGTTGCACGCTGTCCTACGTGGCTCGGTTCAAGATGAACCTGGGCCCCGGTAGCTATTCGATTTCGACCGCGTTGGTGAGTACCGATACTCACTTGGTCGATAACTACGAGTGGCGGGACCTGGCTCTGATCTTCACGGTAGCCAACCATTCGCAGGCTCATTTCGTTGGCAGCGCCTGGATCCCTCCCCAGATCGACATCAAGTCCCTGCCATGACTTTTGTTACTTACGCTCAGAATTTCGAAGACGTCATGTTGCATCGTGTGCTCAAGCACGTGCGACATGGTGTTTATGTCGATATCGGGGCTCAGCACCCGGTTGACGACTCCGTCACCAAGGCATTTTCGCTGGAGGGGTGGCGCGGCATAAACATCGAGCCGGTAAAGCACTGGTTCGACATGCTCGAAGAAGACAGGCCTCATGACGTCAACCTCAATGTTGCGGTCGGCGATGGTGGCAATCTCTCTTTCTTCGAGGTGCAGGGCACCGGTCTTTCGACGACCGACCCGGCGCTCGCGGCCCGATACGCCGATGAAGGGCGAGATGTCATTGAGCGCACCGTGCGTGCCGTTCCTCTTGACGAGATCCTTGACGAGCACGCATTCGACGAGATCCATTTCCTGAAAGTGGACTGCGAAGGTGCCGAGCGCGCCGCGCTTGCGTCCTGCTCGTTCGAGAAGGTGCGCCCGTGGATCGTCGTGGTCGAGGCGACGGCGCCGAACAGTCAAGTGAGTACCGCCTGGCAGTGGGAGAGCCTGCTTACCGACCGTGGTTACCTCCGGGCCTACTACGACGGGCTGAATCTCTTTTTCGTTGCGAAGGAGCACGATGAGTTGCTTCCCGCCTTCAATGCGCCGCCAAACATATTCGACAACTTCGAGCGAGCGCGTGACCGGAAGGCGCGTGAACAGCGAGCGGAGTTCCATCTTCAGGCGCATAACCTCACGGAGCGCGTCCAGCATCTGGATGGCGAGGTCGGTTCATTGCGATCGATCGTGGCCGATCTGTCCCGCAGCCTGGGCCTGGCGACGGAGGAGTACACGCGCTTGCGGGCCCGTGCTGAAGAGGATGTTGCGGCTGCCGTGGCCCGGCGCGATGCGGTACATGAGGGCATGATTCGGGAACACACCCGTATGCTTCAGCAACATCACGAACTGACCCGCCAGGTTGCTTTGCTCCAGTCGGAAGTTTCGCGGCGCGAAGACATGATTCATGCCATGTTGCACAGCACGTCGTGGCGCATGACGGCGCCGATCCGGGTATTCAAGGTGCAGGCCCGGCGGGGCGCGCGCCTGATCTGGGGGGTCAGCCGCCCGGCCGTCGTACGTGCTGCCAGGGCGTCGAAGCCGCTGATGCGTCTTGCGTTGCGTATCCCGGGGCTTCGGGCCGCAGTGCGCGCCGTGGCCGGCCCGCAGACCCGGATCGGTCGGCGGGCACGGGCTTTCCTCTTCCCTCCCGTGGTAATGGGGGTGGGCGATAGCCCGCCTGTGGCCATGACGGAAAGCGCGGAAGCCATGGAGCGGCGGTTGCGTACTGCCATTGAGCGTAAATCGAGTCGTTGATCTGGCTTCTGTTGGGGAATTGGGGAATTTGATGCGTGTACTGATCGACCTGCAGGCGTGCCAGTCACCTGGCGGCCGCATTCGGGGGGTAGGGCGTTACTGCCTTGCTCTTGCCAAGGCCATGGCACTCGCACGCAGGGATCACGAGGTCTGGTTTCTCCTCAACGGAGCGATGGTCTCCTCCGCGGCGCTTCTACGCGACATCCTCCGCGATGTAGTGCCGGAGGACCGGGTGGTCTGCTGGCAGAGCATGCCTCCTACCGCGGCTGTCGATCCGGCCAATCATGTGCGTGGTCTGGTCGCTGAATGTCTTCGAGAACAGTTCATCGAGACTTTTCGCGCGGATGTCGTCCTGACCATGAGCATGGTAGATGGCTATGGCGACTCCGTGGTCACTTCGGTTCGATCTGGATCTTCCGCTATTCAAGTTGCGGTCGTATTCGATCTGATTCCACTGGTTCTGCCTGATGCGTACTTGGCCAATTCGCGCGTTGCCACCTGGTACATGCGCAAGCTTGAGCATCTTCGCCGTTGCGACCTCCTGCTGGGAATATCGGAGTACACGACGCAGGAAGCATACAGTCTTCTGGGCGTGCAGCCCGAGTCGGTGGTGAACATTTCCGCGGCCGTCGATCCCATTTTCGAGCCGTTGACTGGCCCGGCGAGCACGAGCGCCGTCGGTCGCAAGTACGGTGTCGTCAAGCCCTTCGTCATGTACGCAGGTGGGTACGACTCGCGAAAGAACCTCGTGCGGCTTATCGAGGCTTACGCGTCCCTGCCGGAGGCGGACCGGGAGGCGCATCAGCTTGTGTTCGTCGGGGGTATTGGCGATCCCGAACACGAAGACCTCAAGAATGCGCGTGACATGCACGGGCTTTCGGTCGATGAGCTTGTTTTCACGGGCTTCGTCAGTGACGACGAACTCGTGCGTTTCTACAATGCCTGTGCGCTGTACGCATTCCCATCGACTCACGAGGGATTCGGGCTGCCGGCTTTGGAGGCCATGTCGTGCGGAGCCGTTGTAATCGGCTCGAACACAACGAGTCTGCCCGAGGTCATCGGGTGTGATGAGGCCCTCTTCGATCCGTACGATGTGCCGTCGATAACAGGGGCGTTGCACCGGGGGCTCACGGACGAAAGTTTCCGTGCCCGAATGCGTCAGCACGGGCTTGAACAGGCGAAACGGTTTTCGTGGTCCGAATCCGCGCGGGTCGCATGGGACGCGATGGAGCGCCGCTTTGCCGCCGGGAAGGTCGTGCCGTCCCAGGCGCCGGGCTCTATTGAGCCCGTATCGCGAAAAGTCGCGTTGTTGAGCCGGGGCGGCTCTCTCGAGGCTGTGGCCAACCTGCCGGGTTCCGTGGATGTCTTTGGCGACCTTGGTCAGCAGGCATTCGCGAATGCGCGGCTTCCTGCCGCCTGGAAGAAACATTCGATTCACTCATTCGTCGCGTCGATGTTTGACGAGGTGTATGTCGCGATATGGAATGACGCCTCGTCCGCATGGTTGCTCGATGCAGTCAAGGACTGCGATGCAACCTTGTTGGCTTACGACGATACCTGCGACCAGGTTGCGCGGGCCTTGATTCGCGGCAATCCGGCTCTCCTGTCGGCAATGCTCTATGGATGGGGGGGGTATGCGGCTCTCGATCGCCGAGAGGTCGCCGATGGACTCACTGACTTGCCCATGGCGCTGCTGGGATTTGGCTCGCCACGTTGGCGTGTCGCAGAACCGTCGCTCTTGAAAGAGTCGAACCCCGCAACGTCGCATATCGACGAACTGGTTTCGATCCCCGGTGTTTCCTCGCTCGCAACGGACGATCTTGCCAGGCTGGCGGCTGCGCTGGCAGAGAACGCGTCAGCTCGTTTCACGCAGCGGGCTTTATATGTGGACATTTCGCAACTCGTTGTCACCGACGCAGGTACGGGCATTCAACGTGTTGTCAGGCACATCGTGGCGGAACTGCTCGGCGCCGTGCCGGAAGGCTTTCGGGTGGAGCCGGTCTATCTTCATGCGGGGGATGTCTTTCGTTATGCCCGCTCTTACGTAGGCAGACGGTTCCATAACACGACGACGCTTCCTGGCGACAGCCCCGTCGATTTTCGACAGGGGGACATCTTCCTGGGGCTCGACCTCGCGGCGCACCTGGTACCCGATCACAAGAACGCGTTCGTAAGGATGCGGAGCCTCGGCGTAAAGGTAACGTTCGTGGTGTACGACATGCTTCCGCTCGTCCGACCCGATTGTTTCGACCCCCCGGGGCTGCCGACATTTCGTGCATGGTACGAGACGATAGCGGAAGTGGCCGACGGTATCGTGGCTATTTCGCGCACCGTCGCTGAAGAGTTCAAGCGTTGGCTTCCTCAGGTGGCGCCAGCACGAGCCGCATCGCTGCAGCTCGGCTGGTTCCACTTGGGTGCCGACCTGGCCAAGGGTGTTTCGGAGGCCGCCAATCCGTCGGCACTGCCATCCGGGTTGGATTCTCAGCCGACCCTCTTGATGGTCGGTACCGTCGAGCCGCGGAAGGGACATGGTCAGGCGCTGGCGGCTTTCGAGGAACTCTGGCGTCGTGGCGTCCCGGTGAACCTGGTCATCGTCGGCAAGCAAGGTTGGCATGTCGAGAAGCTGGCGTCCCGGTTGCGGCATAGCCCTCAGCTTGGCAAGCGGCTGTTCTGGCTCGAGAAGGCCAGCGACAATGAGTTGATTGCGATGTATCACGCAGCTTCGGCGCTCCTGGCGGCGTCCGAAGGTGAAGGTTTCGGCCTGCCCCTGATCGAGGCGGCCCAGTACGGCCTCCCGATCGTCGCGCGGGACTTGCCGGTATTCCGGGAGGTTGCCGGTGACCACGCCTTTTATTTCAGCGGTTTCGATGCGGAGCCACTGGCCGACGCCATACAGCACTGGGTCGACCTTCATGCACAGGAGCGGGCGCCGGAATCCCAACGCATGCCGTGGCTGACATGGGAGCAGAGCGCCGCCCAGTTGGTCGAGGTCGTGGTCAACGATGGTTGGCAAGACAGTTGGAGGTCGGATGGCGATCGTCGGTTCCTTGCCAGCGACTATCGGGCAGAGGCGACGACAGGGCACCTGTCCAGGGAATGCCGTGCCACGACACGCTTGCCGGGACTGCTTTTCGGAACGCCGGCGTTCGAGCTCGCCGCTGGCCATTATTCCGTCCGGGTCCTTGGCGACTTCGTGGGCGAATCCGGAAACGCCTGGATGGACGTGGTCTCCCAGGCCGGACGCTGGCGGCTCGGCTCGTACCCGCTGCTTGCTGGAGCCGGAACTATCGGGGTGTTCAATCTCGTCCTGGAAGAGGACACAACGGACGTACAGGTACGGATCATGGTCGACGCTGGCGCGAGACTCCTTTTCCAGTGCCTGGAAATTGTTCCCGCTACCTAGGCAATGGTCTGAAAAGTGCGTTCGGACTTGAGTCGATCGGGCCCGTCATGGAAAATGGGCGGCGTAGCTAAATCAATTATTTACAGCGACGGAAACAGATGAAAACAGCATTGATCACCGGAATTTCGGGTCAGGATGGCGCCTACCTGGCGGAGTTGCTCCTCGAAAAGGGCTACCGCGTCTACGGAACCTATCGGCGCACGAGCTCGGTCAACTTCTGGCGCATCGAAGAGCTGGGCATCCAGAACCATCCGAACCTCGAGCTGGTCGAATTCGACCTGACCGACAGCGGTTCGGCGATCCGCCTGCTTCAGGTCACCGGGGCGACCGAGGTCTACAACCTCGCGGCACAGAGCTTCGTCGGTGTCTCCTTCGACCAGCCGGCGACCACGGCGGCCATCACCGGCGTTGGCGCTCTGCACATGCTCGAAGCCATTCGCATCGTCAATCCGAAGATCCGTTTCTATCAGGCGTCGACCTCGGAGATGTTCGGCAAGGTGCAAGCCGTGCCCCAGAAGGAAGACACGCCGTTCTATCCGCGTAGCCCTTATGGCGTGGCCAAACTTTATGCGCACTGGATCACGGTGAACTACCGCGAGTCATACGGCATCTTCGGTTCCAGTGGCATCCTGTTCAACCATGAGTCGCCACTGCGCGGCCGCGAGTTCGTCACCCGCAAGATCACGGACGCGGTTGCGAGGATCAAGCTTGGCAAGCTGGACGTGCTGGAGTTGGGCAACCTCGACGCGAAGCGTGACTGGGGCTTTGCCAAGGAATATGTCGAGGGCATGTGGCGCATGCTGCAGGCGGATGAGCCGGACACCTATGTACTCGCCACCAATCGCACGGAGACCGTGCGTGATTTCGTGACCCTCGCCTTTGCCGCCGTCGACATCGATATCGAGTGGAAGGGCAGCGAGGAAAATGAGACAGGCACCTGCCGCAAGACGGGCAAGGTCCTGGTAAAGATCAATCCGAAGTTCTACCGCCCGGCGGAAGTCGAACTCCTCATTGGCGACCCCTCCAAGGCCTTTGAAAAGCTGGGTTGGAAGCCCGAGACCACACTCGAGAACCTGTGCAAGATGATGGTTGAAGCCGACCTGCGCCGGAACGAACGTGACGCTTCGTTCTGAGGGTAAGCCCGGCAGGGTGCTCGTTACCGGCCATAAGGGTTTCACAGGCCGGTACGTGGCGACTGCCCTGCGTTCGGCGGGCTACGAGGTCCTGGGGCTGGCTGAACAGCCGGAGGACCTCGATTCGACCTCCGTCAACCTTCTTGACCGTGCAGGTGTGGCTCGCGCCATCAACACCGCGCGTCCCGACGCGGTGATCCATCTTGCCGCAATTGCGTTCGTGGCCCATGGCGACGTCGATGAAATGTATCGCACGAACGTCGTCGGTACACGACACCTTATGGAATCGCTGGCGGCGTTGCGAGAGCGTCCTCGTGCGGTGTTGCTGGCCAGTAGCGCCAACGTCTACGGCAATAGCGATGTTGAACTGTTGAGCGAGTCGGTCGCTCCATCGCCGGCGAATGACTATGCCGTCAGCAAGCTGGCCATGGAATATATGGCAAAGCTCTGGTCCGATCGGTTGCCTCTCATTTTTGCGCGGCCGTTCAACTACACGGGCGTCGGGCAAGCGGAGAACTTTCTTCTTCCGAAAATCGTCTCGCACTTCCAGCGTGGCGAACGCACGATCGAGCTGGGCAATATCGACGTCGCACGCGACTTCCAGGACGTGCGCTTCGTCGCCGATGCCTATGTTCGCCTGCTGTCGGCGAATGCCGCTGGGCAGACCGTCAACCTTTGCTCGGGAACGTCGGTCTCGTTGATGCAGGTTATTGCCATGATGCAGGAGATCGCCGGGTACGAGATCGAAGTGCGGGTAAATCCCGCCTTCATCCGCGGTAACGAGGTGGCTCGCCTCACGGGCGACAATCGCCGTCTACAGTCCTTGATTGGTCCCCTCGACATCATCCCGCTGCGCACGACACTCGAGTGGATGTTTGACAATCCTTTGCCGGCGCGCTGAGCGCGCCTCCAGGAATTCGTATGAAGTGCTTCAAGGCTTACGACATCCGTGGCCGGGTTCCGGATGAACTCAACGCAGATATCGCCTATCGCATTGGTCGCGCATTTGCGCGCACTGTAGGCGAGGGTGAGGTGGTCGTCGGATACGACATCCGTCTGGACAGCCCCACATTCGCTGTCGAAGTGGCCCGTGGACTTGCCGACGAAGGCCGCAGTGTGATCGACATCGGCCTGTGCGGTACGGAAGAAGTGTATTTCCAGACCGCGCATCGCGGGGTGGGTGGCGGCATCATGGTCACCGCGAGTCATAATCCGATCGACTACAACGGCATGAAGCTGGTGCGCGAAGGCGCGCGTCCGATCAGCGGCGACACCGGTCTTCGCGATATCGAACGTATGGTCGAGGAAAACGCGTTTGATGGACCGGTTCCGGCCCGCGGCGCTGTCCGCGCGGACCACGACAAGTCGGCCTATATCGCCCACCTGTTGAGCTATATCGACGTGACCGCCCTGCGCCCGCTGAAGATCGTGGTGAACGCAGGCAACGGCGGTGCCGGGGCGATCGTGGATCTGCTGGAGCCACACTTGCCCTTCACCTTCATTCGCGTGAACCACGAGCCCGACGGTACCTTTCCCAACGGTATTCCCAATCCGCTGCTTCCTGAGAATCGCGATGCGACGGCGAGGGCCGTGATCGCTGCTGGCGCCGATCTGGGCATAGCGTGGGACGGGGACTTCGATCGGTGCTTCCTGTTCGACGCACAGGGCGGTTTCATCGAAGGCTATTACATCGTGGGTCTGCTTGCTGCCCAACTGCTCGAGAAGCATCCGGGTTCGAAGATCATCCACGATCCCCGCCTCACCTGGAACACGGTCGACATGGTGGCCGCGGCGGGCGGCATCGCTGTCGAGAGCAAGACGGGTCACGCCTTCATCAAGGAGCGCATGCGCTCCGAAGATGCTGTCTACGGCGGCGAAATGAGCGCGCACCACTACTTCCGTGATTTCGCCTATTGCGACTCAGGGATGATTCCGTGGTTGCTCGTCGCAGAGCGGATCGGCAAGACCGGCACATCCCTGGCCGACATGCTGGCGGAGCGCATGGCCGCCTATCCATGCAGTGGTGAAATCAACTTCCGTGTGGATGACGCCCCTGCGACGGTTGCGCGTATCGTCGAGCACTATAAGGCCGCGGCCGAGAGCGTCGAGAATATCGATGGTGTCAGCATGTCGTTCGGAACCTGGCGTTTCAATCTTCGCTCGTCGAATACCGAGCCGTTGCTTCGCCTGAACGTCGAGGCGCGCGGCGATACGTCGCTGATGAAGGATAAGACGGCCGAGTTGCAAGGCCTGATCGGCGGGACGCCGGCATAAGAAAGGCGGGCCGATTGAATCGGTCCGCCTTTTCCCTGAGCCTTTGGCATCAAGCGCGGCCGTAAACGTCCTCGAAGCGGACGATATCATCCTCACCCAGGTAGCTACCTGACTGCACTTCGATTAGTTCGAGCGGCACCTTGCCGACGTTACGAAGGCGGTGCGTTACGCCTAGCGGAATGTACGTGCTCTGGTTCTCGGTCAGCAGGAACACCTTCTCGCCGCAGGTCACCTCGGCCGTGCCTGACACCACGATCCAGTGTTCGGCGCGGTGATGGTGCATCTGCAGGCTGAGGACGGAGCCCGGCTTGACAACGATGCGCTTGACCTGGAAGCGCTCGCCCATATCGATGGAGTCGTAGCTGCCCCACGGACGATAGACCTGGCGATGGGCCTGATGCTCACTGCGTCCTGCGCTGCTGAGCTGGTCGACGATCTTCTTGACGTCCTGGACCTTGTCGCGCGCGGCGACGAGCGTCGCATCGGGCGTGGCGACGATCACGACGTCGTCAAGGCCTATGGTCGCGACCATGTGCCTTTCGTAAGTGCGAACCAAAGTATTGTGGGTATCGAGTGCAATGACGTCGCCTTGCATTGCGTTTCCGTCAGCGTCCTTGTCGGCGGCCTCCCAAAGCGCGGACCAGGAGCCGATATCGCTCCAGCGGCAGCTTACCGGAACCACCGCGGCACGGTCGGTCTTTTCCATGACAGCATAGTCGATGGAGTCATCCGGGACCTCGATCATGCTGGCCTTGTCGAAGCGGACGAAGTCGAGGTCCGGTTGCGCGGTAGCGAACACCCTGGCGGTTGCGGTATAGATGGCCGGCGAATGTTTCTCGAGTTCTTCCAGATAGCGCGATGCCTTGAACAGGAACATTCCGGAGTTCCAATCGAAGTCGCCGCTCTGGACGTACTGGGCGGCGGCCTCCGCGTTGGGCTTCTCGACGAACTTGGCCACCTTGAAACCGCTGTCGGAAACGGCATCGGCGCGCTTGATGTAGCCAAAGCCGGTTTCAGGGGCCTCGGGGCGAATGCCAAATGTCACGAGCCAGTCCTGCGCCGCCAAAGGCGTGGCACGCTTCACCGCGTCCACGAAGCTCGTTTCGTCGCCGATCAGGTGGTCCGCCGGTAGCACCAGCAGGATGGCCTCCGGGTCGTTCTGACGGGCCTGCATGGCTGCCAGGGCGATGGCCGGAGCCGTATTGCGGGCGGCGGGCTCAAGCAGGATCGACGAGCCGCCGAGACCGAGCTCCTGGAGCTGCTCGGCGACGGTGAAGCGGTGATCCTCGCTGCAAACCACGATGGGCGAGCGGGCATCGCCCAGCTTCTGTGTGCGCTCGACGGTCTGCTGGAAGAGCGTGGTGTTGCCTACCAGGGCCAGAAATTGCTTGGGGCGGTTCTTCCGTGAAAGAGGCCAGAGACGGGTTCCGCTGCCGCCGCTGAGAATGACTGGGACAATCATGTGTTCCGCTCCAAAGGTACGTTAACCGGCCGATTATAGCGGGAGCCAGGCCCTCCGGCGGGGGCTCCAGAGCGTCCGTTCAGTCGCAGAGTTCGGTCTCGGCGTAGCTCCGGTACAGCCACCGCGGCTTACCTGGTTTGGCAGGGCGGTTGTTGCGAGCGCGGAGAAAGATATATTGGCCCAGATCGTGGATGCGGTTGGGTGTGGAACATATGTGTTCCGCGAGCCGCTCAGTCGAGTAGTAATTATCGGAAAGATTCTCGTGGACATCGGACGAGAACATCGTCTCGAGATCGAAGCCGAGATGGTCGAGCATGAGGAAGAGCTCGTGCTTGTTGTACTCGCGATTGTGTCGCCCATACACGCCGTACCCCGAGATCGGATCATAAATATTCGCGCCGGCCAGCATTCTGACGATGTTCTCAAGCCGGTTGACGTTAGGGGTGGTCAGTATCAGCGTCCCGCCGGGCGCCAGGCGTTCCTTGATACGACGGAGGGCGTTCAGTGGGTCGGACACGAGGTGCTCGATGACTTCACAGAACAGGATGACATCGAACGGTCCGGGGAAGGGGATGTCTTCGACATCGACGTTGTTATTCAGGTAGTCGATGGGGAACTCCTCGCCAGACGGGGTATGCACCACCCTCTGGCGGCCGCCGCCACCATTGACGCCGAAATAATTGCTGCAGTGGACGTCGTACTGGCGAAAGCGCTTGAGGAGGACGGTGGTGAAGTAGGGATTGGCACCGATCTCCAGAAGCCGCCCTGTCTTTTCGGGCACCAGCCCCAGTGTGTAAACAAATCGCCGGAAATCCTCGTCCAGGTAGTTGGCCAGTTCGGCCCGGGGGGCTCCGTCAAGGGAGAGTCCCTCGAGCCAGGTTCGAAGCGATGCCTCGTCCTGGCCAGGGGGCAGAGGCAGTGGTTGAACGATCCCAGGGAAGCGACTTTCAATGGCTGACGACATCCAAATCCTCCTGCTGGTTGGGCTCTTGAGTCTATTAGGCCGAATGCCCCAGGGCGATCATGCGGCCGGCCGTAGTATGGCCTGCGGCGCGCCGAGTAGTGATGAAGACTCAAGGCATTGAAATAACAAGACTTATTCGGTCGTTCTTGGCGCGTCGCGGCGGATTCGAACAAGTTCGCATACAATCGAAGGAATTTGGGGGGCTGGGTGGCACCAGGGCGTGCGCTCTGCGGCAATCACAGCAACCGTGGATCCCGAGGAATGGAAATGTCTGAACTTCAACAACGCGTTTTGGTGACCGGCGGGGCCGGGTTCCTTGGATCCCATCTGTGCGACCGCCTCGTGGAGGCCGGTCACGACGTGCTGTGCGTCGATAACTTCTACACAGGCAGCAAAGCCAATGTGGACGGGCTGCTGAAGCACCCGCGCTTCGAACTCATGCGCCACGACGTCACGTTTCCGCTGTACGTCGAAGTCGATCGCATCTTCAACCTGGCGTGCCCAGCATCACCGGTACACTATCAGCACGACCCGGTGCAGACTACCAAGACCAGCGTACACGGGGCGATCAACATGCTTGGACTGGCCAAGCGCGTCGGCGCCCGCATCCTCCAGGCGAGCACAAGTGAAGTCTATGGCGACCCGGAGATTCACCCGCAGGTCGAAGGCTACTGGGGACGCGTCAATCCGATCGGCATCCGCAGCTGCTACGACGAGGGCAAGCGTTGTGCCGAAACCCTGTTTTTCGACTACTGGCGTCAGCACAACCTCGAAGTCAAGGTCATGCGTATCTTCAATACGTATGGCCCCCGCATGCATCCCAACGATGGGCGCGTAGTCAGTAACTTCATCGTGCAGGCGCTCAAGGGCGAGCCAATTACCATTTATGGCGATGGCACGCAGACCCGCAGCTTCTGCTATGTCGACGATCTTATCGAAGGCATGCTCAGGCTAATGGATTCCCCGGCGGATTTCACCGGGCCGGTAAACATCGGCAACCCGGGCGAATTCACCATGCTCGAGCTGGCTGAAACCGTGGTCCGTCTCGTCGGTGGCACCTCGACCATCGTCTACCGGCCGCTCCCGTCGGACGACCCGAAGCAGCGTCAGCCCGACATCAGCCTGGCAAAGGCGACGTTTGGCTGGGAACCCAAGGTCAACCTCGAAGATGGCTTGAAGGAAACGATTGCATACTTCCGACACCGCCTGCAGGGATGAGCGCGATGGCGACAAGAAAGCTGGTGGTCATGCCGGTGTACGAGGATGTCGAGGCATCCACCCGGCTTTTCCGGGAATTGGCACGGACGCAGGGGGCCGATACGTACATCGTCGCCGTTGATGACGGTTCTGTTCGCCAGCCCCTCGACGTGGCTGCGATCGCGGCTGCGGGCCTTGACGGCGTTGTCGTGCGGCTGCGCCGCAACGTAGGGCATCAGCGCGCCATCGCCATTGGCCTTAGCTACGTCGTTGAGCACTTCGGCGACGACGCGATGGTGATCGTCATGGATTCCGATGGCGAGGACACACCGGAAAGTATTACAGAGCTCGTGGCGGGCCTGTCGTCTCCTGACATCGATGTCGTTGTGGGTGCGCGTAAGAGCCGCGTCGAGTCGGTCAAGTTCAAGGTGTTCTACGTCGTATACAAAACGCTTTTCTCACTGCTGAGCGGGCGCAAGATCAGCTTCGGCAACTTCATGGCGGCAAAAATGCCGGCCGTGCGCCGCTTGGCGTCGATGCAGGAACTGTGGACGCACGTAGCCGCCTGCGTGCTTGGGTCCAAGCTGCGTGTGCAGAGCTGCTCGCTTGATCGGGGCCCGCGTTACGCGGGAAAGAGCAAGATGAATTTCGTCGGTCTCGCGCTCCACGGATTTCGCGCTCTCATGGTCTTCGCGGAAGACGTGCTCGTTCGCGTGGGTATCGCCTGTACGCTCGTGGCCGCTCTGTCGGTGGTGGGCGGAATCACTGCGATGGTCCTCAAGACACTTGGCTTCGCGACGCCGGGCTGGTTTTCGCTGGCATTTGGCATTCTCTTGTTGGTGTTCCTGCAGACTGCGGCACTCACGCTGATCATCCTGATGCTGTCCGGCATGATGCGTGGTGGCGGCGTTCTGAGCCCCAGTGGTTACCGCGAGTTCGTCGCCGAGGTGCTGTATGCCCGCGAGCGCTAGTGCGGCGCTGGGTGGGCAGGTCGTCCGCTACATTATCAATGGCCTCTTCGCGACGGCGATCCATTTCGGCGTGCTGCGCTTCTGTATGGAGGTGCTGCATTTTCCCCTTGCCGGTGAAGCCAACGCCGTCGCAGCATGTTTCGGCATAACCGCCTCGTTCCTTGGTAGCCGCTACTTTGTCTTCCGTGGACAGGAAGGCAGCCTGGTGAGGCAGGGTTCGCTGTTCCTCGGCATCTATGCCGTCATCGCATTGCTGCATGCGACCGTGATGTACGTCTGGGCAGATCGCCTCGGTTTCGACTATCGCGTCGGGTTCGTCCTTGCGACATGCATGCAGATGGCTTTCAGCTTCGTCGCGAACAAGCTCCTGGTATTCAAATGAACAAGTATCTACGTGCTCTTATTCCCTCGGTGGTCTATGTCGTAGCGCTCCTGGCGATCTACTACATCCACATGCGGTACTTCCGTGTCAACGTGGTGTTCTATGCCACGATCCTGGATGCCGTGATTGGAGCGGTGTTGGTTATCGGCGCATTCGCCACGCTCCGTTGGTTTCGCGAATTCACAGGTCTGGAAGTTGCGCAGCTCGTCCTCATCTGGTTGCTCGGCGGCTATGCATTTGCCATTTCGGTGCCGACGGTTATCGATCGCTCGCTCTCGTTCTATATCCTGGAGAAGCTCGAGCAGCGTGGCGGCGGCATCCGTGAGGACGCATTCCGACAAGTCTTTACCGAAGAGTATGTGCGTGAGCACCATCTGGTCGAGGTGCGCCTTACCGAACAGCTTCAGTCGGGCACGATCGTAATCCAGAACGGCTGCGTGAAGCTGACGCCGTGGGGCGCGCGCCTTGCGACATTCAGCCGCTTCTACCGGAAGAACCTCTTGCCGACTCATCGTCTGTTGATGGGTCAATATACCGATGCGCTGACCGATCCTTTCCGCAACAGCGTGATGGCAACGGACTATCGCTGCCACTGACGGCGAAGGAATCGCAAATGCACCCTATCTCTCAGCTTCATTCTGCTCGTGGCTCGATGGCGAGTGGCCGGGTCTGGCGTTGGGCGGTGCCGTTCGTGGTGCTTCTCGTTGGCTTCTGGTTTGTGCCACTTGCGCAGACCTGCAATCTGAGTTGCCTGCCTGGTGACCTTGGTGATGCGCGCTTCAATAGCGTCGTGCTTGAACACTTCTATCGCTGGGTGACCGGTAGCGATCGCAGTCTCATGAGCCCGTCGTTCTTTTACCCAATGCCTGGCGCTCTGACGTTCTCTGATAACCATTGGGGTACGGCCTGGCTCTATGCGGTGATTCGCTCGCTGGGATGGGATCGTTACAACGCCTTCGATATCTGGTATCTGTCGGGGTACCTAAGCAACTTCATCGTATGTCACGTTGTGTTCCGCAAGCTGGGGCTCTCGCCCTTGGCAAGCGCGCTGGGTGCATTCGCCTTCACCTTCTCGTTGCCCGTCATAGCGACGCATGGGCACGCGCAGCTGACGTTTCGCTGCCTGATACCCGCGGGTCTGCTGCTGTGGCAGCGTTTTCGCGAGTCTAGCGAGTGGCAGTGGCTCGGCTGGCTCGCGTTCGCCACGACGGCGCAGTTTTACATCGCCATTTATCTTGGCTACTTCATGCTGCTGCTTATCGGCGCATGGGCAGTGGCTGGGTGGATGGTCGAGGGTTACGGGCCAAAGCATTGGTTCGGGCAGTGGCGCCGGTGGAAGGAGCCAGCGACGCGGCAGCAGCTGATTCGGGCTGTGATGATGATCGTCGTCGCTGCGCTTGCCCTGGCCTGGCTGATGCATCCGTATCTCCACTATTCGAAGGTTTACGGATTCCAGCGCGCTCCCGAAGAGATCGTGACGATGCTTCCGCGACTGCAGAGCTACCTCTTGGCGGATGCGTCCACCGTTTGGGGTGATCTGAGTCGCCGATTCGTTACCGCGGTACCGATGCGACCCGAGCAGCAAATGTTTTTCGGTGTCGGCATTCTGGGACTGGTAGCCGTTGCACTGATCCACTCGACGCTTCGCATGCGGTGGGTGGCACTGGTTTCCATCCTGCTGCTTGCGGTACTCACGTTGAGTGTGGGTGGCCACTCGCTGTACATGGTTATCGCGAGGCTGCCAGGGATTACATCGGTTCGGGCAGTCTCGCGCATCGTGGTGGTGATGACGCTGCCTGTCGCACTGTTGGTAGCTATCGGCGTGGATGCCGTGAGCTCCGCGAGAGGTAGATGGAAAGTCCTTGGTGTGGCACTCGTCATAATGATGATCGGCGAATCAGTCGCTACGACTACCATCAAGTTGGATATCGAACGAGCCCGGGGACGCATTGCGCAGCTTGCCAGTGAGCTTCCTTCGCCGATGCCCGTCCGGGCCGTCGTTTTCAATCCCCTGAAGTCGGACGTTGCATCCTACGATTCTGAGCTCGATGGCGTGATCCTGGCGCAGGAGAAGGGGCTGCCGACGTTGAATGGCTACTCGGGCAACATTCCGCCTGGCTACTATCCTCGCGCAGACGAAGGTCCCTGCCGGCAGGCGTGGTACCGGTTCGATTCAGCGAAGGGCTTCTTCGCCGAGCGACTCAAGAAGTCCTTGCCCAAGGGCGCAACTGGTCCGATAGTTGTTATCGGCCAGACGTCCTGTTCTCAGGGCGTTCTGAGCGAGATTCCCGTGAGCGAGATCCCCGGCATATCTCTGCGGATCGAGTCCCTGCAGCGAGAGGGTGGCTCATATCGCGTCACAGTGGCGATTGCCAATGGCTCGCTTCATGCATTGGCCACTAGGTCCGTGCCTAATCCGCTGCGTCTTTCTTGGCAGAAGGTCGCCGACCAAACCCCGATTGATCCTGACCGGTGGTTCCCTCGTGTGGACATCGGCGGCGAGTCGGAGATCATGCCGGCAGACACTCGCAGAGTGACTTTCACTGTGCCGGCGACTCCGGGTGAGCATGGACATTTGGTTGTAAGTGCGGTCCTTGAAGGGCGCTTGTGGCTGCACGACCGTGGGGTAGCCCCGGCCTCGGCGGAGCTACCTGCCCCACAACTCTGATACAGGCGAGGAACAATCGAAAGGAGGCGGTATGAAAGATGCAGTCAGGGCATGGGAATGGGCGCTCATATGCGCCGGCTTCATCGTGTTGGTTTTTACCTTGCATCCCACCGTTGATGGCGACGGAGCAGTGCGCTTCCAGACCATCCAGGCGTTCTTGGGCGATGGTGGGGCGTTCTCGAAGTTCTCCTTCGTGCAACCGATTCTGTCCATGCCCCTTGCATGGCTCGGGCGCTTCGCTGAAGCAGACGTCGTCAAGTTCGTCGCGTGGTTCAACTTCTCCGCATTCTCGGCATTAACCATCTTCATCTATCGCGAACTCGCCGCCCGGTACAAACCAGCTGTTGGCCGTGCCTGGTGGCTGCTGATGTTGTCAGCGTCGATGTTTCCACACCACCTGCAGTACTACTATGGCGAGGTGTTGACGTCTCTATTAGTGTTCCTGGCGGCGTTGCTAATCGACCGGCGACCCGTGGTATCCGCAGTGTTGTTTGCCTTGGGATGCGTGAACACGCCTGCGTTGCTCCCGTCGCTCGTTGGGCTTGCGGTGGTCTTGTTCCTCTTTTACAGGAGAATGGCCCCCCTTGCCGCTGTCCCCATTGCAGTCGCTCTCGTTCTGCTTGAGATGTGGTTCAAGCACGTTGGGCTCGGACAAGGATATTTTTCGGCTGACGAGCACGGCAACGTTACAGTCTTGCCGTATTCCGGAAGGCCAGGATTCAGTTATCCATTACTGTTTGGACTGATGGCTATCACTCTCTCCTTCGGAAAGGGCCTGGTGTTCTTCATGCCAGCTCTGCTGCTAGGCTTTTTCGGCGACATCAGGAGGGCCCTAGGTCTGGATCGGAAGGCCACCTTTGTGGCCTTCATTGCTCTTGCCTTGCCTGTCGTGACCTATGCGAAGTGGTGGGCCTGGTACGGGGGCTCGTTCTGGGGGCCTCGCTTCTTTCTATTCATGTCGGTACCGGCGTCGCTCCTGCTTGCTGTCGGCCTGCGATCGACGCGAGCTGAGCCGATACGCATCGCATTGACGTTGCTGGTTCTTCTGCTCTCGGCGTGGGTTTCGCTGGAGGGCTACTTGTTTGGCCAGCGGGAGACGGATGTCTGTTGGGCGGACAACTATGCACAAGAACATCTTTGCTGGTACGCCCCGGAATTCAGCGCGCTATGGCGGCCATTCGTGACGGGATCGGCGTGGAAGATAATGAGCAACGTCCGTTGGCCATATGCGGCGTGGCAACTGGTGGTGATCTTCTACCTGGCTGTTCGCCTCGCGGAACCGCTTGTCGAGATGACGCGGAGAAGGCTGAACGAGGTCCGAGCTTCCGATCCTGGAAGTCACCCAGGACAAGCATGACCTCGGGATGTGAAGCGATGGTCGGTAACTGACGCGCGCTCTCAATTGCCGGTATATCTTCCGTCGTCTGCCTCAGAAAGCGTGTGCCCGAGCCTTCGATGACCTGGTCGGCCACCGAGTCGATAAACGGATCACCTAACACTATCAGTTGGAATGAGCATTACTATGAAAATTGCCGTCGTTGGAACGGGTTACGTAGGCTTGTCAAACGGCGTCTTGCTTTCCAGGGCCAACGAAGTCGTCGCACTGGACATTGTGGAGAGCAAGGTTGCCATGCTGAACCAGAGGCGCTCCCCGATCGTCGATGCGGAGCTTGAAGCCGCGCTTTCGGAAGGCGGGTTGAATTTCCGTGCGACGCTCGATCCTAAAGATGCCTATGAGAATGCGTCGTTCGTCATCATTGCCACGCCGACCGATTACGATCCGGACACCAATTACTTCAACACCGGCTCGATCGAGGCCGTGGTCAGGCAGGTGATCGAGATCAACCCCCAGGCGACCATGATCATAAAGTCGACCATTCCGGTGGGTTACACGAAGAAGCTGCGCGAGAAGTTCGGCGTGGATAACATCATCTTCTCGCCAGAGTTCCTGCGGGAAGGCAAGGCGCTTTACGACAATCTCAACCCCTCGCGCATCATCGTAGGCGATCATTCGCAGCCGGCGAAAATTTTCGCCGGCTTGCTCGAGAAGGGTGCCGAGAAGGAGAACGTACCCGTGTTGTTCACGGACTCAACCGAGGCCGAGGCTATCAAGTTGTTCGCCAATACGTATCTTGCGATGCGCGTATCCTACTTCAATGAGCTGGACACTTACGCGGTAACGCACGGGCTCGATAGCCGGCACATTATCGAGGGCATTTCGCTGGATCCGCGTATAGGCGGCGGCTACAACAACCCGTCCTTTGGTTACGGCGGATACTGCCTCCCCAAAGATACCAAGCAGCTGCTCGCCAACTATCAGAGCGTTCCGCAGACACTGATCAAGGCCATCGTCGAGTCGAACACGACGCGCAAGGATTTCATCGCCGAAGATATTCTGCGCCGCAAGCCGAAGGTCGTCGGGATCTACCGGCTGATCATGAAGAGCGGATCGGACAACTTTCGTTCGTCGAGCATCCAGGGGATTATGAAGCGCATCAAGGCGAAAGGCGTTGAAGTCATCGTCTACGAACCGGTGCTCGAGTCGGATAGTTTTTTCCACTCGAAGGTCGTGAACGACCTTGCACGCTTCAAGCAGGAGGCGGACGTCATCGTCAGCAACCGCATGTCAGATTCGCTTGCCGACGTGGTGGACAAGGTCTACACAAGAGACCTGTTCGGCGACAACTGATTCGCCCTGCGGCAAATGGAAAAGGCCGGGAGCATGCTCCCGGCCTTTTTTTACACAGATGGGCTAGGCAAGTGACAAGCGGGCCGATCGTGAGCCGTGCCTCGGGCACCGGGCCGCCGCAGCGAAACCTTCATTGGAGGGTAAGCGTCTTCAGCATGAGCCCAAGTTTGCGGGCATCGGCGCTCAAGCCCGCTTCCTTAGGTGAGAGCGCGTTGGGAAGTGCGAATGACACCGTGAGCGCATGGGGATCGTTACGAGCTTCCTCAGGAAGGGGTACCTTCAGCGTGGTGGCATCGGTGAGCGAATACGTGCCTGCGGGAATGCCATTGATGGAAAGCTCGACGGTTTGCACGTGGCCATTCGGACTGAACGGTTGAACGTCGAGCTTGAGCTCCTTCCAATCGGGGCTCCCCTCCGCCTTGCGACACGTGACGGTCGCGCGATTCCCTTCAGTCCAGCGCCCGTCCACCTCGGCGTTGCTGAAGCCCGTCATCATGCTGGCGGGGAGAAAGCCCTTGAAGGAGAAGACGAGAGCCTCCCGGCAGGCGTCTGAAAACCTGGCGCGGATACATTGCCCGTCGCTAACGACAAATCCGCCCCCGAGCCGTGTCCGCACGCAGCCCTCATCCGACCAGAGACTGGGATTTTTCGTCGAACTGAATATGGCGCCCACGGCCTCGGGCGCCGGAAACTCACGATCGTATAGCGGGGCCATGCCGTTTTCGTCGCGTGGTGCGCCGAAAATGGCTTGCGACACAAGATAGTTGGCGACATTGCTCACGTCACCAAGGACAAGGCCGCGGGCGTAGGCTTGATGCGCTCCGTTGACGGCTCCAATGTCCTTGGCCACAGTCGCTGCATTTTCCAGGGCCAGGAACGACGGCGCATCCACGGCTGGACGGCTGCCGGAGAACGAAAAAAGCCATAAGGCGGCGACAACTATCGCTGGCTGCGACCATGCGAGAGGTGCGCGCGCGGAGCCTTGCGCAAAGCGTTTCGCGCCGAACACGGCCACCAGCAGTGCGATCTCCGTCAGCAGGATCGTGGAAAGTCCGAAGGCGTACTTTCGCACCGCGTATTCCGAGCCTAGGTGCATGGCCGCTGCGACCGCCTGCAGCATGCAGAGGAAAGCGATCGCGGCTCCCGCAGAACCGATGTGGCGGGCAATCGCGGCTACCCGTGGCACCTGGATACGTTGCCAGGGAAGTGAAATCCAGATCAGGCCCAGCGATGCGAGGCCGGTGGTCACGGCAAGCAATATCAGTCGCGGAAGTGTCGTGACCGCAGCCAGTGGCAGAAAGCCGTTGTTCTCACTGATGGAGCGGGACGCGGTGAATGCGGGGTGTAAGCACATGGCCGCCACCCCGATGCCTAAAGCGACAACAAGCACGGCAGATCGCGGCAGCCAGGCCCGCCTATCCGACAACGCGTGCGCAAAAAGCAGGACCAGTCCGTATCCGAGTCCTTCGATCGCTGGCACGAGATGGACGCCGGCCATGAGTACGGCCAGCACGATCACCACGAGCGGCAAGAGGATTCCAAATCCTCTGTCCGCCTCTGTACGCGCACAGAACGCTACGATGGCCAGAAAGCAGGCCTGCCCCGCCAATTGCGAGAAGAAATAGTTGACCACGATCTCGTGTCCAACGAGATCCAGGCCGATGGTCGCCCGGTTGAAAGCGAGAAGGGCAACGAAGGCACAGACGAATATCCACGATGCACGACCAGGCAGGACCTGCGACATCCAGGCGAGCGCTATCCAGCAGATAACGAGCGATGCCGTGGCAACGAGCTGCATCCCCAGGAACGCCGAGTGTGCTCCGGTGCCTAGAATGGCGGCCAGTATGTGTGCGTATCTCGGATAGATACTCATCTCGCCAAGGATCGGTGCAGCGTCCGTGGAGACGCCCCAGTGCTCCATCAGCCAGCGGATGAGGCCGTAATGATGGGCGAGATCCGGACTGGCGCTGAATCCATACGGGAGTACCCGGGCGAAAATGCATGCAGCCACCACGAGCGTGGCTGCCACCGACAGCGAGCGCCCCTCGCGCACGAAGTGAGAACCGATGCCTCCTTCTCCGTTACCCATGATCAGGCATCCTGCCTGGACAGTTCAGAGAGGCGCTCCGACATGCGCGAGCCTTCGCGGATGGCGTAGTTGGTTCCACGGTCTTCGGGATAGATTTGCGCCATGGTCGAGATCAGGGCATTTCGATAGGGAGTCTCTTCCGCCGGGACGTATTTCGAGTAACCGCGCTCGGTGACCGGTTGTGCGTAGTCGGCTCGCCAGATACGGAATTCTTTCACCCAGTCTCGCCGGAACTTGGGGAACATTCTCTCGAGGTGAGGTAGCGCGTACTGCAGGTACTCTTCATCGCTCATCGACCATGTCTCGTCCGACGTTGCGAGATAGCGTGAGAGGAAGACGATATGACGCCCGGCGTAGTGCGAACTGTCGTCGAGATTCGTGTGCTCGATGACGCCAACGAACGGGAAGCCAGGATCGTTGACGTTGATCCAGTAAGTATCCGACAGGCTATGCGTCAGTTCCATGACGAGGCAGACGTTGCCAAGATAGTTGACACGTTCGAGCGAATCGAGCCACGCCCTTGGCGCATCCTTCAGAATGTTTGCGATGATCTTGAAGGAGGGTGTGAAGAGGAAGGTCCTGGCGGCGACCTCGCCGTCGTTCGTCTGCAGCGCCTGGATCCGGTCGCCTTCCGTGATCGCACCGGTAACCGGTGCGTTGTAACGGATTTCACCACCGAGAGACACGATCCGGTCTGCGATGGCTTCCGCGAGCCGGCCGAAACCGCCACGGAAGTAGGCGAGCTGCTCGCCGCCTTTCGGATCGCGGGTGCTGCCACGAAGCACGAGCTTCTTCCAGAACCACACAGCGTTGATGTCTTCTGCGAACACCGAAAACTTCGAGCGAATGAGCGGCTCCCAGACAAGCTCAAACACCTTCTTCCCACAGAGCGGTTCGAGCCACTCGCGAATGGTTAGATGTTCGATTTCCTTCCAATCCTTGACTTTCCGCACCTGGAAAACCAGCCAGCCGAGGCGTATGCGGTCGATGAAAGGTAGCGGGCTGAAGCGAAGCACGTCGAGGGGCGTGGAAAGCTTCCACAGCCGGCCGTTGTAATACATGCCCGTTCTGGAAGGTAACGTCAGGATGAGATCGCTCAGGCCGAGTTCTTCAACGAGTTTCGGAACATAAGCATCGTTGTTGAACCAATGATGGTAAAACTTCTCGATGCGCACGCCGTCGTCGAAGTCGAAAGTCCCGGCGAGGCCGCCTGGGGACGAGTCAGATTCGAGCACGACGACTTTCTTGCCTGCCTGAGCGAGGCGTAGCGCGGCAACGAGGCCCGCGAAGCCTGCGCCCACAATGGCCGCGTCATAAATTGGGGCGGGATGGTTCATGTCGTATCTCCGGAGGCCGCAAGCGAGGCCTGATTGCGCGCCGCTTTGAACAGGTTGCGATTGAAAGCCATGACGATCGCGCCCGCGACCGTCGTAGGAAGCCACACGCCCAGATGGCACAGGATGGCCAGTGTCATGGCCTGTGTCGACGATCCACCCATCAGGTGCGCTGCAGTGAATGCGGCAAGGTGGTAAGGACCGACATACCCCGGCGAGGAAGGCACCAGCGTGGCGATCGTGGCCATCGACATCAACAGCAAACCACCGGGCAGGAAGAACGCCATGCCTGTGCCTTGCATGAGCGCGAGATAGAGGCCAAGTTCGCCTGCCCAGGCGACAAAGGATATGGCGAGTGCCGCGAAGACGGTGCGGATGCGTGAAATCGACTGCAGTGCTTCGACGAGATCGGCGATCGCCCGTACCAGGACCACCAGCTTCGCCGGCGCCTTCGGTTCGATCCGCGTGGCGAACCACCGGGTCAGTCGCACGATGGGACCCGTTAGAAGCATCAGGCCAAGCAAGGCGACACTGCCCATCACCGAGAGGGCAATGACGATATCGACGACCGAAGCGGGGAGTGCACGCTTCGGAAAGAAGGATGCTGCAACGGTGAGACAGACAAGCAATGTAAGCAGGTCAACAAGCCGCTCGAGCACGAGAGTGGCGGTGGCACCGGTCTTGGTCACACCCAAGGCAGTCGGAAAAACGAGTGCCCGGACAACGTCGCCCAGGCGGAACGGCAGGACATTGTTCAGGGCGATCGAAGCGAGGAAGGGACCGGCACATGCCGCCGTCGTAACCCTCGGGCCGCATGCCTCCAGTAGCATCTTCCAGCGGAAGATACGCGCCGAGTAACCGACGGCGAGGGAAAGCACGCCAACGATCAAATATGGCCAGTGGAACGTTGCGAGCGCGTGCTCGACGTCCTTGAGCCTGATGTTGCGGAATACAAAGTACAGGCACGCGACCGACAGGCCGCAGCCAATGACCAGACGAACGATGTTGTTCTTGCCTTTCCTCGGTGCGGTGAGGGGCGCGGGCTCATCCAGCATCGTCATGCCTTCCAGGGGGCACTGCCAGCGTCCCATAGCGCCTGCAGTTCACGCTTGTCGCGCAGCGTATCGCAAGGCTGCCAGAAACCATGGTGCTGAAATGCCATGAGCTGTCCATCCTTGGCGAGGTTTGCAAGGGGGGCGCGCTCGAAGGACGTGTCGTCGCCCTCGATATAGTCCAGCGCTGACGGCTCGAGGACAAAGAAGCCGCCATTGATCCAGCCGATTTCGTCCTGGGGCTTCTCTTCGAAGCTCGCCACGTTCGAGTCCTGGCCGAGGTTGAGGACGCCGAAGCGACCGGGGGGCTGTACCGCGGCAACGGTCGCCATCTTGCCGTGCTGGCGATGGAACGCTATTTCTCGCGAAATATCGATGTCGGACAGGCCGTCTCCATAGGTGAGGCAGAACGTTTCCTCACCGAGGTATTGGCGAACGCGCTTTACCCGGCCGCCGGTCATCGTGTCCTGGCCAGTGTCAATCAAGGTTATTGTCCAGTCCTCGGCTTGCGTATTCAGGACCGATGCCTCGCCTGTGCGGAGATTGATCTCGAGGTCCGCTGTGTGGCGGTAGTAGTTGAAGAAATACTCCTTGATTACGTAGCCCTTGTAGCCGAGACAGACCACGAAGTCCTTGATCCCGTGCTTTGAGTAGCTCTTCATGATGTGCCAGAGCAGCGGGCGCCCCCCGACCTCGACCATCGGCTTTGGCTTGTAATCGGACTCTTCCGCGATACGCGTTCCGAGGCCGCCTGCAAGGATGACTGCTTTCATGTTCTGGCTACTCAAAGTTTGATTTCGTCGGAATCCAGATTCAGCGAATCCTGGACGATGGCAATGGGCTCTCTGCGGAGAATCCGGTATATGCGTAGCAGATACTCTCCCAGGATGCCGAGCAGCAATGACTGGAAGCCGATTCCGAAAAGAATGAGGATGTGCAGACTCGCCAGACCTCGCGGAAAATCCGGGAAAAGCAGCTTCAGTACCAGGTAATACACCGTGCCGAGCGCGGACAGCGACAGGATGACGATGCCGGCCACGGTTGCAAGACGGAGCGGCACCAGCGAATGATTGAATACGCCTGTGAGGCCCAATCGCATCAACTGCGCCACGCCGAATTTGCTCGAGCCGGCGACGCGCGCGGAGCGGTCATAGGTCACGCCGATTTGCCGGAACCCCATGCCGGCGATGAGGCCGCGAAGATATGGCTCAGCCGAACGTTGTTTTTCCAGCGCCTGGATGACCTTGCGGTCGACAAGCCGGAAGTCGCCGGCATTGCGTGGAATGGGGTGTTCGCTGATGCGGTCGATGATCCAGTAACCGACCTTTCGGAATGTATGGATCACCTTACCTTCCGGGCGCGACCTGCGCACGCCGTATACGACATGATAGCCCTGCTTCCAGAGTGCGAGGAATTCCTTCAATAGCTCGGGTGGGTCCTGCAAGTCTGCGTCGATCTGAAGAACTGCATCGCCGCGCGTGTGCAGATAGTTCGCCATGATGGAGCGCTGGAAGCCGAAATTCTTCGAAAATCGAATGGCTCTGACGCGCTCGTCGGCCGCCGCCAGGGATTCGAGCATGCTCCACGTCGCATCGGTCGAACTGTTGTCGCTGAATACGAACTCCAGCCGGCATTCGTCCGCCAATGAGACGGAAAGTGCGTTGAGCCGGCTGTACAGGGCCGCGATGTTCCCTTCCTCGTTATAAACCGGAATGGCTATCGATATAAGCGGAAGTGAGGTCATGGCGGTCCGGCATGTTCGGCACGATGGGGGGCGGACAGCGTTTCAGCGATGCCCTCGGCAAGGGACAATCGCGGCCGCCATCCGGTATGCGATTTGAATGCGGATGGATCTCCGACGACTCGGGCTTGGTCGTCGGGGCGCATGGGGATCATGCCGAAGCGAAGCAGCGAAGGGGCGGCATTCAGGGCATCCGCCACGGCCAGGGCGAAGTTGCGTACGCTCGTGCCTTCACCGGTACACACGTTGTAATGGCCAGTGGGAAGAGTGCCGTTCATCACTCCGGAAAGCGATGCCATGAGCGCCGAGCAAGCGTCGTCGACGTGGATGAAGTCGCGAACCTGCTGGCCTTGCGACAGGGGGGCGTCTTCGCCGCGGAGAAGCGCCTTGCTGAGCGATGGAAGCAGGCGATGCGGAGCCTCACCGGGACCGTAAACGTTGAAAAGGCGCAGATTTGCGCTGGGCAATCCCAAAGCCGTGCCGGTCGCGAGCGCCATGAGCCCGCCCGCGGCCTTTGTTGCACCATATAGCTTCGTCGCCTCGAGCGGAGCGCTTTCTTCGATGCGGTCGCCGTCGAAACGGGCGTACTCCGAATTGCTCCCGGACATGATGAAACCCCTGGCTCCCCAGGCGTGTGCCAACTCGACGAGTTCACTCGGCAACAACCCGTTGATCATGCGCAGATTGCCAACGTCTCGGTCCCACGGATTCACGCCCGCGGCGGCCAGATGGACGACTGCGTCGATGGGCGTTTCTCCAACCGCTTGCTTCACCTCGTCCGCAGTAAGTCGCGAGACGACGCGGTGATCGGTGGTCGTTGCACAGCTATTGCTTCGCGCGCCCCGTCCGATCGAAACCACGTCGATATTCGCGGCCGCGAGATGCGAAAGGAATCTGCTCCCGATAAATCCGGATCCGCCAGTCAGTAGGATGCGAGTCATGCAGGGCGGTTTTCACGTTCAAGCAATGCGTCGCGCCAGGCAGAAATCTGAGCTGCCGTAATTGCCGACGCTCCCTTGCCCGCGTAAAAGTCGCGGTACCACGCAGCGGTGTGTTCGATGGTCTCCTCGACGTCCCAGGCGGGCGTCCAGCCAAGCACGTCTCGCGCAAGGGTGCTGTCGAGCGCCAGAAGCTGGGCCTCCTTCGCGGGGTTGTCCAGATACTCGAGATTCGGTCGAGCCCAGGTTTTCGAGAGACTTTCCAGAACGGCGCGCACTGTCAAGGCGCGCCCGTCGGCAGGTCCCAGGTTCCAGCTGCGAGCCGCGGCTTTCGGCGAATCGATAAGCTTTGCCGCAAGCATGAGATAGCCCTGGACGAGGGCAAGCACGTGTTGCCAGGGGCGCGTTGCGTCGGGATAGCGCAAGGTGATCGCCGATCCGTTCGCCACGGCCCTCACGAAATCGGGAACAAGTCGGTCTTCCGACCAGTCGCCCCCGCCGATGATGTTGCCGCCCCGCGCTGTGGCGATCGGGAGAGCGCGGCCGTCGGCCGTCTGAAACGCATACTGATAGCTCTGAATCACCATTTCAGTGGCGGATTTGGATGCGCTGTACGGATCCTTCCCGCCGAGAGCATCGTTCTCGCGATAGGGCCACGGCCATTCCCTGTTCTCGTACACCTTGTCCGTGGTGACGCAGACAATGGCTTCGAGGCCGGGAACACGGCGCGCAGCCTCCAGCACGTTGAGCGTGCCCATGACGTTCGTGTTGAACGTTTCATGGGGGTCGCGATAACTACGGCGGACCAACGGCTGTGCGGCAAGGTGAAGGATCACCTGCGGGGCGAACGTAAGGATGGCCGCGTCCAGGGCCTCGCGGTCGCAGATGTCGCCAATGATCGACCGCACGCTGCCCTGGAGGGCCAGTTCTTCCCACAGGTTTGGGGACGTCTCCGGAGCAAGTGAGAAACCGCAGATCTCGGCGCCGATCTGTGCCAGCCACGAGCAAGCCCAGCTCCCGGTGAAGCCCGTGTGGCCCGTCACGAAAACGCGCTTGTTACGGAGAGCGGCCTCAAAGGCAAGAAGTTCGGTGGCTTGCATTGTTACCCGTGTCCTTGTCAAACCGAGAATCGGAACGCCTGTACCGTTCCAATGGTGTCGATGGAGACGTCGATCCGGGGCAAGCGAGACGGTCTGGCGTCCCGTTTGCCCCGTTCCCCTCAATGCCGCCTGCCGTCACTGGCCGATGGCGGCTTCCAGTTCGGGCAGGATCTTGAAGAGGTCCCCGACCAGGCCGATGTCGGCAATTTCAAAGATCGGCGCTTCGCCATCCTTGTTGATCGCGACGATAGTGCCGGCGTCCTTGATACCGGTCAGATGCTGGATCGCACCTGAGATACCGATGGCCATATAAAGCTCCGGCGCAATGATCTTTCCGGTCTGGCCGACCTGCATCTCGTTAGGGCAGTACCCTGCGTCGACAGCGGCGCGCGAGGCGCCCACACCAGCGCCAATCTTGTCGGCGAACTTGTAGATGATCTCGAAGTTTTCCTTCGAGCCCACGCCACGGCCGCCGCTGACGACCTTTGCGGCACCCTGCAGGTCGGGCCGGTCGCTCTTGCCCTGCTGCAGGTCCACGAAGCGCGTGTGCGAGGGCAGGGTGACATCCAGGGTCAGCGCTTCCACCGACGCGGAGCTGTTCGTCGAAGCCGCCGCCGGCCAGGACGCCGTGCGGATCGTGGCGACGACGGTGGAGGCCGCATCAACTTCGACGGTGACGATGGCATTGCCGGCGTAGATCGGGCGCTTGAAGGTATGCGAGCCTTCCACGCTCATCACGTCGCTGACCTGGGACACACCGAGCAGGGCGGCCACCCTCGGGGCAAGGTCCTTGCCGAAAGTGGTCGAGGGGGCGAACACGTGAGAATAGCCGGCAGCGGCCTTGGCGATCTGCGGCGCGAGCACGGCAGCCAGGCCGTGCGCGTTCTCGGCACGGGCCACGGTCAGCACTTTGCTCACGCCTTCGATCTTGGCGGCTTCGGCAGCGATGGCCTCAGGCGCATCGGAAAGCACGATGACGTCAATGGATTCCGGCGTGGTGGCGACAGCGGCGCTGACGGCGCGCGCCGTGGCGCCATTGAGCTTCCCGTCGAGGTGTTCGGCGATAACGAGGATCTTGGTCATGTCGATTCTCCGGTCGGCTGCCTTACAGCAGACCCTTCTGCTTGAGGGCCGCGACGAGCTCGGCCGCGTCCTTCACCATCACCCCCTTGCTCCGCTTGGGCGGGGCAGCGTAGTGAGTGGTCTTGATGTGGTCTGCTACTTCGACCCCCAGCGAGCCCAGTTCGATCACGTCGATCGGCTTGGACTTGGCCTTCATGATGTCCGGTAGCTTGATGAAGCGCGGTTCATTGAGGCGAAGGTCGGTGGTGATGACTGCGGGGAGCTCGGCCTCAATGGTTTCCAGCCCGGCGTCTACCTCCCGGGTGACCGTGACTTTCCCGCCGGCGATTTCGACCTTGCTCGCGAAGGTGGCCTGCGGGCGATCCCACAAGGCAGCCAGCATTTGGCCAGTCTGATTCGCGTCGTCGTCGATGGCCTGCTTGCCCAGGATCACGAGGCTCGGCTGCTCTTTCTCGATCAGCTTCAGGAACGTACGGGCTGCTGCCAACGGCGAGACGGCATCGGTCGTCTGGACATGAATGGCCCGGTTGGCGCCCATGGCCAAACCATTGCGCAGGTGGGCCGTGAGGTCGGCGGGACCGATACCCACAATGACCACTTCCTCGGCCAGGCCCTTCTCGCGCAGACGTAAGGCCTCCTCGAGGGCGATGTCGTCGAAGGGATTGGCGGAGAGCTTCACGCCGTCCGTGACGACGCCGCTGCCGTCGGGCTTGACCTGAATCCGGACGTTGTAGTCCACGACGCGCTTATAGCCGACCAGAATCTTCATTTAGTGTCCCTTTAGCAGGCATTCGGACGCACCGACCCACCCGGACGGCGGGTATGCGAACCATGGAGTATACCGTGGCCCCCGCTCGAAGAATCCTGCGCTGCCGCAACTACGGCGTGAAAGTGGCTCGTGGGCGTTGCGAGGCCCCTGGGTGCCCTCGGGGGGCGTCCGGCGGGGACCGTTCGCGCTCAATACGCTGCAGACGGACGTCGATCCGCTCAAGGAGCTTCCGGTTTGTGGCGATCAGGTCGCCGACCAGGCCGATCATGGTGAGCATGAGGCCGACGATGATGCACAGCGCGCTGAAGATCACCGACTGGACATGGCCGGCCCCCGCTCCGCTCATGTAGAAAAACAGGAAGCGAAAACCGGCGACCAGGCCTGCGGCAAAAAACAAACCGCCCAGCCACGCGAAGAAAGCGAGTGGCCGGTAAACGACGAACATGCGCAGAATCGTGAGTAGTGAGCGCTTGACGTAGCTGGAGATGCTCTTGACCAATCGGGACGGACGCAGGTCCGCGTTTGTACGAACCGGGACGGAGATGACCCGCATGTTGCTTTGCCCCGCCTGGATGATCGTTTCCAGCGTGTAGGTGTATCCGTTGAATACGTGCAAACGCATAGCGGCTTCCCGAGACATTGCCCGGAATCCGCTGGGCGCATCGGCTACCTGCGTTTGACTGGCCATGCGGACGGCCCAGCTCCCCAGGTGCTGGAGCCTCTTCTTCAGCCAGGAGAAATGTTCGGTCTCGGCAATCGGTCGCGCGCCGATCACGATTTCGGCTTCGCCTGCAAGTAACGGGGCTATCAGCGCGGGGATATCGCCGGCATGGTATTGGTTGTCGGCATCGGTGTTGACGATGACGTCAGCACCGAGCCGCAGGCAGGCATCGATGCCTGACATGAAGGCTTCCGCCAGGCCGCGGTTTACCTGGTGACGAATGACATGGTCCGCGCCATGGCGGCGAGCTACCGCTGCGGTGTCGTCGGCGGATCCATCGTCGATGATCAACCATTCCACGGAATCGAAGCCGGGAACTTCGCGCGGCAACTCGGTCAGCGCGATGCCCAGCGTGTCAGCTTCGTTAAAACAAGGGACCTGGATGATCAGCTTCACGTTCTTTTCTCCCCGCCCCGTCGTGGGCTATCCCTTGCCATCGGGAGCTACGTAGACAAAGCTGTTTATAATCCATCGTGACAACAAATTGTAATGACCCTTTCACATGCAGGTTGCCCGATGCAGCGAGTCCTGTTCATCACGCGCAAGTGGCCCCCTGCCATCGGTGGCATGGAAACCTATGCGGTGAAGCTCGCCACACAGTTGGAGGCGCGTTGTGCACTGGAGACCCATGTATTGCCCGGCCGGATCGACGGCAGGCCTCCCGTCCCGTTTCGGCTAGCTCTGTTCTTACTGGGTTCGATGCGGTTTCTTGCGAGACGCCGAGCTGATGTTGTACACGTCGGTGATCTCGTGTTATGGCCGCTTGAGTGGTTCGCCCGCGTGGTAGGCGCGGCTCCACGTACTGTCATTACCGCCTACGGGCTGGACCTTGTCTACGGGTACCGGAAAGGGCTGCTCCCGTGGCTGTACCGGCATTACCTTGCGCTCGGCGTTCGTATGATCGGCAAGAATGCGCATGTGATCGCCATCTCGCGCCAGACAGCGATGCTTTGCGAGAGAGCGGGATTTTGCAATGTCACCGTGGTGACGCTGGGTGTCGACCCACCCACGCTTTGCCCGCCCGTTGATTCCCCGGCACGTCCGTTTGTGTTGTTCGTCGGCCGTTTGGTCAGGCGTAAAGGGGCCGCCTGGTTTGCCACGGAGGTTTTGCCACGGTTGCCTGCATCGGTGCGCATGGTCGTTGTCGGCAAGGCGTGGGATGAGAGCGAGATCGCCCTGCTCGGCGCGGCTCCAAGAGTCGATTACCGCAATGTCGTAACCGCCGCAGAACTACGCACGCTTCGGCGGGAGGCGATCGCGGTGGTCATGCCGAACATTCCTTCCGGCGGTACGGATGTCGAAGGATTCGGCCTTACCGCAGTCGAGGCAGGTGCCGACGGAGGCATTCTGTTGGCGAGTGGCATCGAAGGCATCGTCGATGCTGTGGTCGACGGAGTAACTGGCTATCTGCTTCCTGCAGGCGATGCAACAGCCTGGGCTGCCAAGATAGCGGAGTTGATATCGTGGCCGATGGAGAAAAGAAGGTCATTTATTCAGAACGCGCAAGCAACGATCGCATCCCGCTATAGCTGGTCAGTGGTGGCAGAACGCACCCTGGAAGCATATGCCGCCACGTCAAGGCAAATGACGTGAAGGGGCTCGCTCGCCATGTCTTAAGGCGGGTGGCAGGAGGGCTTGTTGCCGTCGTTGCCATCGGCTTCTTTGTGCAGCGGCTTGTTGTCAACTCATCCGGGTTGCCGCACGTCGCCTGGAGCCCGGCTAGTATCGGAGTATCCATAGCCTCGGTGTTGCTGGCGCTGGCTGCGATCTTGCTCGCGGGATCGGTCTGGCAGGTGCTTTTGAACGATCAACGGGTACGCCGCCCCTTTGCAAAGGTGCAGGCGCTGTTTCTGGTGTCTCAGTTCGGGAAGTACATCCCTGGGAATATCGGACAATTCGTGGGAAGGGTCGTTCTCGCCAGGGACATCGGCATACCTGTTCCCATCACTTTGGCGACGATGCTCACCGAGGTGCTCTGGAGTGTCGGCACGGCGCTCGGCATTTCAGCGCTTTCACTCTTTCTCTTCCTTGGCGGCCACATCTCGACATTCCCGCGATGGTTCGACGGCGCCGGGCTGCTCGTATGTTTTGCGGCCGTGATCACGGCTCCCTGGGCAGGTGTCACGCTTCTGAAGCGGATTTTTCCCGATTTCGTCGGGCGGTTTTTCGGAGGCAGCGAGCTGCGGCCTCCTGGCATGGCCGCAGCCTTGCGCGTGTCGATCCTTTACGTCTGCAGCTACGGCTGCATGGGCTTGATATTGCGCATGCAGTCGCAGGTGTATTTTGGCGCGCCCGCCGTACCACTTTTGGAGGTAAGTGGGTTCTTCGCCCTTGCCTGGCTGGCGGGCTATTTGTTGCCTGGCGCGCCGGCGGGGATAGGGGTCAGGGAGTCGGTGCTCCTGGTGCTGTTCACGCCGTTGTACGGGGAGTCTGCCGCCATCGCACTTGGCATCACGTTGCGCTTGGCCACCACGGTGGCCGATGCACTGGCATTTGCGACCGGCTGGGCATGGAGATACATGCAGGCGCGCATGGATTATCGAGGCCAAGGGGACATCAATGAATAATCAGGCGATGTCGCGGGTATGGGTAGCTGTGGCCATCCTCGCCAGTCTAGGCTGGGCGCTGGCTGTCAATGGCGCCGTTCCTGGCTTTGCTACGCCTACACTCGGCCAGGCAGCGTCCATGCTTGGATACGCACAGGCATTCGCAGATCAGCACTGGTACTCGCTGCATGCGCGATCGTTTGGCTATCCTGTCCCTACGTCCCTGGCGACCGGCCTTCCGCTGGCCTGGGTCGCCGGGCTATTCCTTCGTCTCGGTCTTGCAGGGCCGGATGCTTACTCCGCGGCAGTCGCCTGTTGGCTTGCGGCTGGATTCGCCGGGGCGTGGTCGCTTGCAGTTTTCTACGGTTTGCGATCTGTCACGGCGGCGCTGGCTGCCGGCGCCTGGATGAGTCTGCCCATCATCTGGGCTCATCAAGGCTATTCGTCGCTGGCCTTGGGCATGGCTTTGCTGCCGGCGTACTTGTTCCTGACGCTGTCGCTCTTCGTCCCGAACGGCAGTCGTCCATGGCCTCGCAATCTGGTGACCGGCGGACTTTTCTGCGCCGCATGCGTCCTCGCGTTATTCATGGACGGATACACATTCATGATGTTCGCCGTTGCCGCCGGAATCACGTGGCTATACAAGCTCGCAGATCCGTTATCGCGGCGGCGTGCCCTGACATTTGCGCTGCCGGTCTGCATCATGGGTTTCGGCGGTGCATATGTCCTTTACACGCGTTTCGTCGGGCGTTCGGCATTCGACCCCGCGCCGCTGGACGTGTTCAGAGGATGGGGCCTGGACCTGACTTTCCTCGTTAAGCCTTCCAGTGGCGAATTGTGGCTATGGGATGCCCTGCATTGGACGACCAGCCGTAGCGAAGCCATCTTTTACGGCGACGCTTCGGTCTGGACCACCACCTTCGCGCTCCCCTTGGTTATCGTCGGTCTGGCGTGTGTTGCTTCCCTCCGTGGAACCGATCGTCGTGCATGGCTTCTGTTGGCCATTGCGGCCTTCGGCTTGTATATGGCTCTTGGTCCGTCGCTGAAGGTCGATGCGGTGAAACCTGCTGGAGTAGTCGAACGAAGCATGACTGCGACGCCGGGAATATACCCTACCGGAAGTGCCTTGTTATCCGAGCACGTCCCCGGGTTCAGGATCATGCGCGCGTCGTATCGTTGGGAGGGTCTCTTCCTTCTCGGTATGTGGGGGCTCATCGCTTTGCGTGCGGCCCGCTCTAGAGGCTCGTTCGCATGGAACGCCGGCTACATCGCGCTTGTTGTCGCGGTCGCTCCGCACCTGGGGGCACAGTGGGGCGATTACCGTACGTTCCGGCGAGACTTCGGCAACATCGACCGCGAATTGGCCGAGCCGCTCGGCCGGCACCTGCGACCGGGCTCGCGCGTGCTGTTCATGCCGTACAACAACGACGTGATGGCTAATTACCTCAGCCCAAAACTGCACGTCGTGTCATACAACGTCGGCGGAGATAAACAGGTCGAAATTGCCCGGCCAGCGTGGCCCGACAGCATGAGCCAGTTCGTTATGAATCGGCTCGCCCCTGACGACGCAAGCGCTATCCGAGGTGTTCTCCTCGAGCAAGATGCCGACGCGATCGTGATTCCTTACTTCAACAGTCTTTATGCCGCTCACGTATGGCCCTGTCCCGAAGAGGCGAAAGGGTATTCGGCAGGGACACTGGCCTTGTTCGAGTCGCGCACCGATTTCTGGTGTCCCCAGAAGATTCGCGAGGCATATTCACCTGCTGTCGAGATGTTGCGTGGCGACCCCGTGCTCTCGGTTAAGGAGGAAGCGTTCTTTGCGGTCGTCGCACTTCGTCCTGAATACCAAAGCGAAGCCGGGCGTCAGAGGGCTTGGGCGCGCACCTTGGAAGGTGTTTCGCTGCCCCTGAATGTGATCGAGACCCCCGATGCGGCAGACCGGATCCTCGTTCGAGGATGGCATGCTCGTGAACCGGGCAACCGCTGGTCGGGAGCGCACGCCCGATTGCTGATCCCAATCTCACCATCGTGCCAAGAGACCTCGTGCGTGGTGCATCTGGGACTTGCGGCGTTCGCTGCCAGTGCGAATCGGCCCGTAACGGTGGCGCTGTCAGCAGGCGACCCCAATGCCTCGGTCAGCGCGACCATCACAGATACTTCCATCCATACAATGGCCGTCACGCTACCGACGGGGCGTGAGGTGGCCTTTATACAGGTGGATGTGCCGCAGGCGGCCTCACCCGCCATGCTGGATATGAACTCGGATAGTCGTGTGCTGGGTGTCTCGCTGTCGACCATCGAGATCTTACCCCGCTGAGGGCTAACCTTTACCGCGTCGATACTTCACCAATCCGCTCGGCAAGTACGGACGCCGCATCGTCCCACGTCGGCCAATCGCTGCGGGGGGCATGCAGGGGGCGTTCGGCGAGCCAGCGGGCGAGGTAGGTGGCGAGCACGGCGGGCGACGTGCCATCGAAGTACGACGGGTAGTCGCCAGCGATCTCGCGAAAGACCTTGAGTGACCGGGCTATGACCGGTTTGCCTCGCTGCGCGGCCTCGACGACGGGAAGGCCAAAGCCCTCGCCCAGCGAAGTCACCAGGAGCGCGGTGCTCGCACGGTAGAGCGCGTCCAGCGCGGCATCGGAACACCCTTCGAACCAGAAGAGCCGTCGCCCCCTTTCCCCATGTTGTTCAAGGCGCTGGATAAGCTCGCCGACCATCCAGCCCCGCTTCCCGACAATGACGAGGACCACATCGGCGTTCGATTCCCATAGCAGTTCGAAGGCGTCCAGTGCCTGTTCGTGGCCTTTTCGTGGTTCGATGGTGCCGACCATGAGGAAAGAAGGCCGTGTCGCGAGAGCTTTATCGGTGGTCGGGTCCAGCCGGGCGGACTCGAGTGCCGAAGGCACTTCGACCCCGAGAGGGAACGTCGATGTCGCGGGAGTCCTGCTCCGTCGTTCCATTCGCATCCATGTCGCCAGCTCATCCGCCGTGCTGCGTGAAACGCAGTGCAAGCCATCGGCGAGGTCCGTCGACAGGCGTAACCACCGATCGAACGCTTCGCGCGTCTGGGGATGGAACGCCTCTGGAAGCGTGATCGGGAGCAGGTCGTGAACGATGAAGTGCATCCCCACGCCGGTGCGCCTCCAGGCGTGTAACAGGTCCGCGCTAGCCGGCAGACTTTCCATGGCCCAATCCAGGCCAATGAATGTCTCGTTGCCCGTTATCGCGACGGTGTCTTCGACCAAACCGGGGGGCACCGGTATCTTGAGCAATGCCGCTGCATAACCGTGGGCATGTTGATACAGGCCATCGCGGAAGGCGACGGGCTCGATACGTATGCCCGCGGGGGGCGCGGTAAGCCAACGTTTGAGGACCGAGCGGACCACCCGCTGGATGCCCGTGCCGAGGTCGGCGCTGGCGACGTGCGTGACATCGACCAGCCACCGCGCGCTGCCGCTGGGCCGCAGGCGGTCAAGGGCATCCGCGACTCGTGCAAGGTCATCTTCGTCGAGCCGGTGCGCGATGTGCGCGGCGATGTCGTCCTCGACCATGCGCTGGCGAACGAGGGGGTGCGATGCATTGTCCCCGATCCATCGACGCCGTGCCTCGTGGTCCTGTCGTGCTTCCACCTGGCGCACGGCCACCGATTCGTGCGCGAGGACACGTGGCCAGTCGACGGCGTAAGGATCGAGAACCGCCTTCCAGCCGCCGGCGCGATAGCGCTCGAGTTCCGGCACAGCGGTCGTTGGAAATGGACCTTGCCACTCGGCCAGCCCCGGCCATGCGCGTAGCGCCGGCATGAGCTCAGCGACGTTGTCGTCATCCATGAGGTAAATAGGGATCTGGGCACTGGCACCGTCAACGGGGGCGGCGGCAGGAGAATAGTTCGGCGCAGGCGCGTTTCGGGGGCGGGTGAACGTAGCCCATGCCGCTTCCATGGCGTCGACGGCACGCGCCGCGACGCGGGGCCAGCTGAACTCGCGTGCGCGCCGGACACCGGCATCCCTCAGGGCGATGGCGCGGTTGGGGTCTTCCAGCACGCTGCGTATCGCCGTGGTGATCGACGAGGGTTCCGAGGCATCGAACATCGCCGACGGGTCATTCACGACCTCCGGCAGGCTGGTGGCATTGTTGACGATGACCGGCGCGCCGCATGCCATGGCCTCCAGGGGAGGCAGGCCGAAACCTTCCTGCGCGGAAGGAAACACGAAGAGCGCACATGCCTGGTATAGGCGGATCAACTCGTCGTCGGGCACATGGCCGGGGAAGACGGTTTCGCCGTCATCGAGTCCCGCGACGCGAGCGGCGCGCTCCAGGCGTTGTCGCGTCGGCGCGTCGAGGCGTCCGACCACGACCAACTGATGCTTGTCCCGTAGCGCTTTCGGCAGCGCCGAGAAGGCGGGGAAGAGCGCTTCCACGTTCTTTCGCTTGTCGGTGCCGCCGCTGTAAAGCAGGAAAGGACGGTCGATACCCATTCGATGAAGGAGCCGGGCATCAAGGTCTCCCTCCGACGCTGGCCGAAACCTTGCGTCGACTCCGGCACCGATGGTCACGATGCGGCTTTCGTCCAGTCCCAACCTCTGGATCGCGTCGTCGCGCACCCAGGAGGAAATCGCGAGCAACAGATCGCAGCGCCGAAGCATGTCGATCCTTCGCATGTACCACTCGCGCGCGCGGGACTGGCCAAGATCGCCCCCGGAACCTAGTGGGATCACGTCGTACAGCGTTGCGACGGTCAGCTGCCGGGGCAGGTCGCTCGGCATGACCGCATCGTCTTTGTAACCTTCGATCAGGCTGGTGAGCCAGACGACATCGGCGCCTCCGATATCTAGGGCATGACTGTAGACCCGTTCCGCGGCTTCGCGCCGCGCGTCGTTGCCCGGGTTGTCGAACGATGTTCCGCGCAACGGCCCGAACAGGGTCCGTGGCGGATGCAGGTTCTTTTCGGCGAAGTCGACAACGGCCTCGTCAATGCCGCCCAGGGCGGCGTTGAAGAGCAATCGTGCGTCGTGCCGTCCTTGGATGGCATGCAGGAATTCCACGGTCGTGGCGCGCGTGTAGCGGCCGATGCCCCGGTGACGGCTCTCTGTCTGGAGCCCCTGCATGTCGATATGGATCTTCACTGTCGCATCCTTGCCTTCATCCGCTCGAGACTGCGGCGGCTGCCCTCCGGCATTCGCTTGATATCGAGATCGAGCAGGGCTCTGTCGTGAGCGCTGCGGGCGGCCAGTTGCCGCAGGCGCATGTCGACCCACGGCAGGCGATAGACGAGGTCGACCAGTCCGCGCTTCAATCGCGGATGTCGCGCCATGATCGCCATCATGCGCCGCAGCAACATGCGGGTGATGTGCTTCATTTCCCGGCATCCAGAGCGCGGCGCAAGGCGTCCCGCGCGATGTCGACGGAGAAGTGCAGGCGGACGTTTTCCATGCTCGCGTCGGAGATTCGGGCCCACAACGTTTCGTCATGGCTCAGTCGGAGGATCGCCGCGATGAAAGCCTCCGGCGTGTCGGCGATCAATGCGTCCACGCCGTCCTTCAGGTGCATGCCCTCGGCGGCGACGTTTGTCAGCACCACGGGAACCCCGAAGCTCATGGCCTGATTGACCTTGCCTTTCACCCCCGCGCCGAAGCGCAGCGGTGCCACCGAGATCAGCACCTGCCCGAAAAGAGGAGCGATGTCGGCCAGGCGTCCGTGAATCTCGATACCTTCGCCCTCGATGCCCTTTCGCGAATGCTCGTCGATATCGCCGACCAGGTGCAATGTTGTGTCAGGTGCCACCGTGCGTACACCTGGAAGGATTTTTTCCACAAACCAGCGCACGCCATCCTCGTTGGGAGGATGGCCGAAGCCGCCTACAAACAACAGTCCGCTGCGGCCATGGAAGCCGCGTGCTGGCGCATGCACGTCGTGGATGTTGCTGACCAGTTCGACATGCGCGCGAGGCGCCTCTTGCTGGAGGACGTTTCGCTCATCCATGCTCACCACCAACGTGGTGTCGCAGCGTCCGACCATGGCGAGTTCATGGGTGCGCAGGCGTATCGCGCGCCGCATCATGGCGGGGGCACCCATCAATTCGGCGGCACGGCGTTCCCGTATGAAGTGCAGGTCGACGGTGTCGAAGACAACGCGGGCGTGCGGCGCATGGCGCCTGACCACGTCGATATATTGGTCCGCGACCGGAAGGCGGCATAGCATGACGGCGTGGAGCGCCACGCCTTCACGCCTTAGCCATTGCAGGGGCTGCTCGCGCACGATCCTCACGCCAAGGGCGCCGAGGCGAACGGCATCGGCGGAGGAGCTGTCGCCGTCGTCCGCAAGAAAGTCGATCTCCCATCCGTCGGCGTTCAGTAACGCGAAGATTCGGCACAGGCGAACCGAACCGGAATCGCGCGACGGATCCGGTGTCATGCTTTCGATAACGAGAATTCGGCGCGGAGGGTGGCCAGGGGCGGGACGCTGGACGAAGACCTCGCCCTGGACCGATTCAACGACTGCGCGAGGTCGACCAATACGGCGTAAGGTTCCACGCCAGCCGCGCATCGCGATGCTGCCCTTCAGTCGGCGAACCAGGTGCCGGATCCGCCGAAGCTTCCAACCGATGTCCATCAGAGACTCTGATAATTCGGCCCAGACCCACCCTCGGGCGTCACCCAGGTGATGATCTGGTACGGATCCTTGATATCGCACGTCTTGCAGTGCACGCAGTTGGCCGAGTTGATCTGCAACCGGCGCCCGGCGTCGTCCTGCACGATCTCGTAGACGCCTGCCGGGCAGAAGCGCTGGCAGGGATTGCCGTACTCCACAGTGCAGCGTTCGATGCAGATGTTCGTGTCGGCCACCTTCAGGTGCACCGGCTGGTCTTCGTCGTGTTCGGTGGCGGCGAAGTACACGCTGGCGAGTCGGTCGCGCGGCGCAAGGGTACGCTCGACATAGTCCTTCTTCGGTGCCTCGTACTTGTCGAGCTTGACGAGCGACGACCAGTCGGCGTGGTTCTTCAGCGTCCACGGCGAACGGCCGACGGTGAGCGTTTCCCACGCGGCGTTGGCAAGGCCGCGCCACAGGCCCTTGGCGAAGCCGGGGCGGATGTTCCGCACCTTCTTCAGCTCGCTCATGATCGCCGAGGCGCGCAGTTTGGCGTCCCAGCCAGACGGATCGAATTGCGTCGCCATGAGGTGCTCGGCGGCGAGCATGCCCGAGGCGATGGCCTGGTGCGTGCCCTTGATCTTCGGCACGTTGACCAGCCCGGCCGCGTCGCCGATGAGGATGGCTCCAGGCATTTCCACCTTTGGCAGCGACTGGTAGCCGCCTTCGATGATGGCGCGCGAGCCGGCGGACACGATGCTGCCGCCTTCGAGCAGGCCCTTCACGTTCGGGTGGTGCTTGAACTGCTGGAAGGCTTCGAATGGGGAGAAGTTCGGGTCCGGGTAGTCCAGGCCGACGACGAAGCCGACCGCCACGCGATCGTTGTCGAGGTGATACAGGAAACTGCCGCCGTACACGTCGCTGGGCAGGGGCCAGCCCACGGTGTGCACCACCTTGCCCGGCGTGCCGCGTCCCGGCGGCAGTTGCCAGAGTTCCTTGAGGCCGATGCCGTAGGTCTGCGGATCGCTGTTCGCGTCGAGGTCGAACTTCTTGACGAGCGCCTTGCTGATATGGCCGCGGCAGCCTTCGGAGAGCACGGTGACCTTCGCCCGGATGTCGATGCCTTCCGTGTAGCCGGGCTTGTGCGAGCCGTCGCGAGCGATGCCCATGTCGCCGATGCGCACGCCGGCCACCGCGCCGTTGTCGTCGATCAGCGCCTCGGCGGCGGCGTAGCCCGGGAACACGTCCACGCCCAGCGCCTCGGCCTGGGGTGCCAGCCAGGCGCACAGGGCACCGAGGCTCACGATGAAGTTGCCGTGGTTGTTCATCTGCGGCGGGGTGACGGGACTCTTCGTGCCCGCCTCGGGGCCCGACAGGAACCAGAATTCGTCCTTGGTCACCGGCACGCACACCGGGGGCGGCGCCTTGCGCCATTCGGGCAGCAGACGGTCCAGCGGGCCCGGTTCGATCACCGCGCCGGAAAGGATCTGCGCACCGATCGTGGAGGCCTTCTCGATCACGCAGACCGACACGTCCGGGTTGAGCTGCTTCGTGCGGATGGCGAACGCGAGGCCGGCGGGGCCTGCCCCGACGACGACGAGGTCGTATTCCATGGTTTCGCGTTCGCTCATGGCTGGCTCACTCGGTTGGCTGGCTGCGGAATCAACCCGGTATTGTCCGGTTTCGCCGGTATTCGGGCAAATAAGCCGTTTCAAACGGCTGGGGTTGCATGATCTTCACATCTCGCGTTCATAATCCTCCCAAGCGCAAGGAGAGTTCATGAATACGATGCCGCCGGTCGCCGATAACGACATGCGCCGCGCCACCCTGTTGCAGATACTGCACTGGCTTGCCATAGGACGGGTCCAGCCCCAGGCTCTTTCCGACGTGTACCAGGACGCCATCGAGCGCCTGAACCCCCGCCTCAACGCGTATGTCGACTTCAGCGTCTCGCTGATCCAGGAGCAGGCCCTGGCGGCGGATCGTCGTCGGCGCGACGGGGTGATCGGTCGCCTGGATGGCCTGCCGCTCGCCATCAAGGACAATTTCGACGTGGCCGGTGTGCCGACGCGCGCGGGTATGCGCCGCCGCACGGTCGTGCCAGGCGAGGATGCGCACGCGGTGGCCCGCCTGCGGGCATCCGGCGCCGTGCTGCTGGGCAAGACGAACATGGACGAGGGCGCGCTCGGTCTCACGACCAACAACCCCTTCCATGGCGCAACGCACAATCCGCACCGTCTCGGCTATACAGCGGGCGGTTCGTCGGGCGGCGCGGCCGCAGCCGTGGCCGCCGGCATGGCAGTGGCCGCGATCGGGTCGGACACGCTGGGCTCGATCCGCGTCCCCGCCAGCTACTGCGGCGTTTACGCACTGAAGCCGACGCATGGCGAGATCTCCGCGCGTGGCCTCGTTCCCGCGGCGCGCCGGCTCGACGCCGTGGGCCTCCTCGCGCGTGGCGTCGACGATCTCACGGTGCTCTTGCAAACCCTGGCAGGCTATGACGCCGACGACGCGCGCTCGCGCCGCCGGCGTGTCGCCTTCTCGCCGCCCGATTGGGAGCCCGGCAACCTGCGCGCGGGGTTCCTGCCCGATCTCGCGGCGGTCGGTGTGGAGAAAGACGTCATCGACGTGTTCGAGGCCGCGCTGGCGAAGTTGCAGGGCGAACTGGGCGAACGGCGTACCGTGGACTTCTCCGACTGGGATTTCGCACGCACCCGCCGTGCCGGCCTTCTGCTCATGGAAGCGGAGATGCTCAACACCTTCGCCACCGAGCTTGCGGACGAGGCCTATCCCGTATCGGCGGGCTTCCGCGACATGGTGGACTTCGCGGCGAAGAAATCCGCGGCCGACTATGCCGCCGCCGACCTCGTGCTGGACGCGGCGACCCTGAAGATGCGGCGCCTCTTCGCGCAGGTGGATGTCCTGGTGCTGCCGACCACGCCGCAAGGGGCCTTTCCTCTGGACGGGCCCGTGCCGTCGTCGCAGGCGGACCTTTGCGGATTCGCCAGTCTCGCCGGATGCCCGGCGGTCAGTATTCCGATGGGCACGTTGCCCAACGGCATGCCGATCGGCTTGCAACTGGTCGGTGCGCGTGGCTCCGACCTTCGCCTGCTCGAACTTGCCGGGGTGTGCGCTTCGTCGCTGGACGCCGAACCGGCCTATCCCGTGGAGCCCGCCTGAACCTCGACGCGCGCCGGATCGACCTGCCCGGCGCCGACGTGACGTTCGCGCCGCATTGGCTGGCTCCCGTCGAGGCCGACCGCCTGTTGCTGGCGCTACAGGAGTCGCTGCCCTGGGAAGTGCATCGGATAAGGATGTTCGGCCGCGTGGTGGACTCGCCACGGTTGAGCGCCTGGATCGGCGACGCCGACGCCACTTACCGCTATTCCGGCACGCGTTTCGCTCCCCATACGTGGCCGCCGGTGTTGCAGGCGCTGCGTGAGCGCGCCTCGGACGCTTGCGGCGTCGCGTTCAACAGTGTGCTCGCCAACCTGTACAGGGACGGTAGCGACCGCATGGGCTGGCATAGCGACGACGAGCCGGAACTCGGCCCGGCGCCCGTGATCGCGTCGGTGAGCCTCGGTGCGGAGAGAACCTTCCGTTTCCGTGCGAAGTCGGGCGGCGAGCCGGTCGCCATCGAGCTGACGCACGGTAGCCTGCTGCGCATGGCCGGCGCCACGCAGCGTCTCTACAAGCATGAGTTGCCGGCGCGGAAGCGCGTCGTTGGCCCGCGCATCAACCTCACGTTTCGCTCGATAAAGAGCTGAAGGTCCGGCGCTGGCGCTTCTGTGGGAGCCGCTTCAGCGGCGATTGGGTGCTCGCGCCAGCGTGCCCGCTGCCGCGGGATCGCCGCTGAAGCGGCTCCCACAGGGTCGCGGTTTCATCACTTCGCCGGCGCAGTCTGCAAGGTCCAGTCCACAACCTCATGGGTCACCTTGTCCATGGCGCGTCCGAACGCTTCTACCACCTGCGGCACTTCCTTGCCGTCCACGGGTTCCCGAACCTCGAAGCGGCGACTGCCCAGGATGCGATGCTTGTGCGTGTCGGCCAGCACCGCGTCGAAGCGCACGACCACGTCGGGTTTACCGCCCGTGTACTCGGTCTGGAATGCGCCCAGCGACCCGCCGAGTTCGACATCGGCGGCGAGGTCGCTGTCGTCGGTGCTGAGCGCCGGCACCTTTCCGGTGTCGCGGAATCCGTCGGTCAGCCGATTGCGGAAGAGTTTCGGTACCGTGTCCGACCAGCGCGCCCCGGCATAGACGGTCACCGTATTGGCTTCCGGCACCACCGCGATGCGCGAGTTCTCCAGGACGCGGGGCGCGTTCGGCGAGGCGACGCGCAGCGCCCAGCTCACCGGCTGCGCCGCGGCCGGCCTGGCGCCCGGCGCCGACGGCAGCGTATAGATGCGCGGGGTCTCGGCCTTAGGCAGGATGGAGCACGCCGTGAGCCATGCGAATAGAAGCGGAACGGCGAGACGGGCACGGCTCATGGGGTGAACTCCTTGGTGTTCTCGCGACCGAACAGATAGCCGCTCGGATTCTCGTCGAGGCGCCGGGTGATGGAACGCAGCGAACCCAGCGTGTCGCGCAGTTCGTGCAGGGCGGGGCCGAGTTGTCCCAGGCTGGCGGCGCCGCCGTTGAGCGCATCGTTGTTGTCGTTGAGCAGGCGGTCGATCGTGGCCATCGAATGTTCCAGGGATGCCATGGCGCGCTGGGCGCTTTCCAGTGTGGCCTTGCCCTGGCCTTCCACGAGGCCGTTGGCGTTCTGCACCAGGGCGCGACTTTCGGCCAGCGTCGCATTGGCCTCTTTCGTCGCCGTGGCCAGCTGGCCGATCAGGGCCCGGATGTCCTCCCGCTCGTCGGCAATGACGCCCGTGGTCTTGTCGAGGTGGTCGAGCGTTCGTTCGATGGCGTGCACGTTCTCGTTGGACAGCAACTGGCTCGCTCGCGCCGCCGCCTGATTGATGTTGGTGATGAGGTCTTCGCCGTTCGAGAGAATGCGCGAGAGCGGGGAGGGGTCCGCCACGATGATCGGCACCTCGCCGTTGTGCCCCACGAGCAGCGGACTGCCCGGCGAGCCACCCGACAACTGGATGATCGCGACGCCGGTCACGCCCGTGAGGGCAAGCTTCGCATGCGTGTCCCGCCGCAGTGGCGTGTCGCCGGCGACACGGATGCGGGCCAGCACACGCCGTGGGTCTTCCGGGTCGAGGCGAAGCTGCATCACGTCGCCGAGATGAATGCCGTTGTACTGCACGGCACCGCCTCGCGAGAGGCCGGTCACGGCCTCGTTGAAGACTACGTCGTAGTAGTTCCATTCCTGGTCGGAATGCGCCTTGGCCAGCCATACGCCGAAGCCGAGACCGAAGAGCACGACGAGTACCGTGAACAGCCCGATCAGGATGTGGTGCGCGCGGGTTTCCATGTGAGAGTCCCTAGCCACCGCCCCGATGGGCGGCGAATGTGGCCGCGCGGCCGCGCGGTCCGTTGAAATACGCCTGCACCCATGCATCGTCGGTTTTCGCCACCTCGTCGATGGGGGCGGCGGCGAGCACGCGTCGCTGCGAAAGTACCGCGACGCGATCGCAGGTGGAGTACAGGGTGTCGAGGTCGTGGGTGACGAGGAAAACCGTAAGCCCCAGGGCGTCGCGCAAAGTGACGATGAGGCTGTCGAAGGCCGCGGCGCTGATCGGGTCCAGCCCCGCGGTCGGCTCGTCCAGGAACAGGATTTCCGGGTCAAGGGCGAGCGCCCGGGCGAGGGCCGCGCGTTTGATCATGCCCCCCGACAGCTGCGAGGGGTACTTGCGTCCGGCATCCACGGGAAGTCCCGCAAGCGCCAGTTTCACTCCGGCGAGGCGCTGTGCGTCCATGCGTGGAAGGCCCGCGTGCTCCACCAGAGGGAGCGCCACGTTCTCCGCCACCGTCAGCGAAGAGAACAATGCACCGCTCTGGAACAGCACGCCGAAGCGACGTTCCACCTGAGAGCGGCGGTCCTCGGGCAAGGCGAGCAGGTTCTCCCCGAACACGCGGACCTCGCCCGCGGTGGGGCGCACGAGTCCGACGATGGTTCGCAGCAACACCGACTTGCCGGTGCCCGACCCGCCCACGATGCCGATGATCTCGCCGCGGTAGACGTCGAGGTTCAGATCCTCGTGCACCGTCTGGGTACCGAAGCGGTTCACCAGCCCGCGCACCTCGATGACGGTTTCGGCGGTCACCAGTCCATCTCCATATAGAAGAGTGCCGCCACCGCGTCCAGGAGGATTACCACGAAGATCGACTGCACCACGGCGGACGTGGTGTGCTCGCCCACCGACTGCGCGCTACCGGCGACCTTGAAACCTTCCATGCAGCCGATCACGGCGATCATGAACGCGAACACCGGCGCCTTCGCCATGCCGACGAGGAACTGCGTGAGCGACATGTCCGCCTGGAACATGGTGAGGAACATCGACGGGGACATCTTCAGCACCGCCATGCAGACCACGGCGCCGCCGACGACACCGGACATCATCGCGATGAAGGTGAGCAGGGGCAGGGAGATCAGCAGGGCCAGCACCCGCGGAAGCACCAGCAGTTCCACCGGGTCGAGGCCGAGCGTTCGTATGGCATCGATTTCCTCCCGCGCTTTCATCGAGCCGATCTGCGCGGTGAAGGCGCTGGCCGTGCGGCCGGCGAGCAGAATGGCCGTGAGCAGCACCCCGAACTCGCGCAGGAAGGCGAACCCGATGAGGTCCACGGTGAAGACGGTGGCGCCGTAGCTGGCCAGGGCGGTGGACCCGAGGAAGGCCACCACGCAGCCCACCATGAACGAGAGCAGTGCGAGGATCGGCACGGCGTCGAGGCCGGTCTGTTCGATGTGCGACACCAGCGAGGTCACCCGCCAGCGATGCGGGCGCCAGACCGTGGTGAGAAAACCCTGCAGCGTCATGCCAATGAAGGCAAGGAGCTTGGCGGTCTGTCGCCAGAAGCCGTGCATGGCCCGGCCGATGCGCTCCAGCGTTACCACGAAACCGGCGTCGCGGCGGCGCTTCACTCCGGTGCAATAGGTGTCGATGGCGTCGCCGACGGTCTTCAGCAGCGCACGGCGCGCCGGAGGCAGCGCCTCGTCTTGTGCCAGCGCCTGGGTTCGAGCGCTGCCCAGCAACTCGGCGATGACGAGGGCCCCGGCGGTATCCAGGGCGCCCAGGCGAGAGATATCGAGCGCTACTGCCGCATCGATCGAGCCGGCCAGTTCGGTGGCGCGTTGCTGCAGCGCCGGGTAGTGGGGGAGGGTCCAGTCGCCCGCCAGGGCCAGCCGCGCGCCGCCCGCGTCGCGGGAAAGGGTTGCCGAGCCGGGTAAGGTTGCCGTCGCCATGGATGGCAAGGCTAGCAGGAGTCGGTGGCCCCCTGTCTTGGTCGCCATTGGCCTTTGGCGGGCCGCGGCCCGATAATGGGAGGCTGTTCCCGCCGTCCATTCCCTGCAAGGTACGCCGATGACCCAGAAGACCGAACTCAACGCCACCCATCGCGAGCTGGGCGCCCGCATGGTCGACTTCGGCGGCTGGGACATGCCCATCGCCTATGGCTCGCAGATCGAGGAGCACCATGCCGTGCGCAAGGACGCCGGCATGTTCGACGTGTCGCACATGACCGTGGTCGATCTCGGCGGCGACCGTACGCGCGAATTCCTCCGCAAGCTGGTGGCGAACAACGTCGACAAGCTGGCGAAGACGGGCAAGGCGCTCTACACGTGCATGCTCGACGAAAACGGCGGCGTCGTGGACGACCTGATCGTGTATTTCCTCCGCGAGGACTTCTTCCGCCTGGTGGTCAACGCAGCCACCCGGGACAAGGACCTCGCGTGGATCGAGAAACAGGCGGCCCCCTTCGGCGTCACGGTACGCGAGCGCCCCGAGTTCGGCATGATCGCCGTGCAGGGCCCGAACGCGCGCGAGAAGCTTATCGGCCTCCTGCCGGAGGAAGTGCGCGAGAAGGCGCGCAAGCTGGGCAAGTTCGCCGCCATCGAGGTCGAGGGGCCGAACGGCATGCCGCTGTTCCTCGCGCGCACCGGCTACACGGGTGAAGACGGCTTCGAAGTCGTCGTGCCCAATGCTCGGGTGGTCGAACTGTGGAACCTTCTGCGCGAAGCCGGCGTTGCGCCGGCCGGTCTCGGCGCGCGCGACACGTTGCGCCTCGAGGCCGGCATGAATCTCTACGGCCAGGACATGGACGAGTCGGTCACCCCGTGGGAAGCCGCGCTCGCGTGGACGATCTCCCTCGACGAGGGCCGCGACTTCATCGGGCGCGCCGCGCTCGAGAAGCAGAAGGCCGACGGCGTGCAGCGCACGATGGTCGGGCTGGTCATGGACGACAAGGGCGTGCTGCGCCACGGGCAGAAGGTGCTCACGGCGGCCGGCGAAGGCGAGATCCTGTCCGGCGGGTTCGCACCCACCCTGGGCAAGTCGGTGGCCTTCGCGCGCGTGCCGGTCGGCGAACTCGGTTCGGTCCGCGTGGACATCCGTGGCCGCGAAATACCGGTTCGGGTGGTGAAGTTCCCCTTCGTCCGCGACGGCCAGCCCATGCCGGGTATCGCCGGCTGAAAGAACCGGGTGGCGGAAAGGAAAGGGCGGCGCGGGCCGCCCTTTCGCGTTTCGATCAGAGGTCGTTCTTGCCCGGCTTTTCGGTTTCCGTGGATTTGTCCACGTATGCCTTCACTCCCGGCCCGACGATCACTCGCGGTGCCAACCCGATCTTTGCCCAACCACGTGCGCCGACTCTCGGACTGTTTCGGGTGTAGTGACTGCCACGCTCGAGCATATAGAAGGAGTCGATGTAATCCACCGAGTTCTCGAACCATTGGCCCGGCATCACATCGATGATCGTATTGGCGATCTTGGCCAGGCCGGCGGAAATGAGTGCATACGGTGCTCCCGGGGAGACCAGGAGCGACACGTCGCCGACCGCGGAGACCACCGCTTTGGTCAACTCCTTATAGTTGAAGTCGCCGTCGTCTTCGAAGAGCTGCACGTTCACGTAATTGGCGCCGAAATTCCGCCAGGTGATGAAATCCTGACCCGGCCTGTACCACTGCTTGTCGTGGTCCAGCCATGGCATGTCCACATTGATGATTTCCGCTTTGCCCTCGGGACTGACCCCGGAGATGATGGCGAAAACTTCAGCGTCGCCTGCCGCGTTGGGCTCCCGGTCATCGGTCAGGTAGATGTCGGTGAGCACGGAAACATCTTCCTGGGACGCGGCCAGGCTCCCTGTCCGCGAGGTGGCCCGTGGCGTTTCGGATTGCAGGTCACCTCGGCGCAGCGACTCGTTCATGATTCGCATGCCCGCGCTAAGGGCCGTCGCGTTGGTCGATTCGACGACGAGCATCGGCACGTCGGGCGCCGCGTCGACCGGATAGCGGCGCTCCGTGCCGCGGTCGTCGTAGGCGACCAGTTCCTTCTGCCGGGTGGCGGGGTTCTTCACGATGGTCGCGGTCCAGACACCACGGGTGTTCGCGAGTGGCTGACCGCCCGTGCCGGACACGTGCAAATCGAGCAGGCCTTGAACCGCCCCTTCCAGGCCGCGGTAACGAATAGCCTGTCGGTCCAGGTCGCGAAGCTCTTCCTTCGCAGCGTCGCCGCGGGTCACGTCCCTGGGCTCGTAGTCGCGCAGTACATCGGCAAGCATCGCCTGGTTCTTGTGCAACTGGCCCTGCAAGGCATCGTTGAAGGCGGCGTCGTTGATGAGCGTCGCGAGATGACGGGCCGCCTCCTGGCGGGCTTCACCAACGCTGGCGACCTCGGCCGCCATCAGCGGGGAGGAGAGAGACAGCGCCATGGCGGTGGCGATCAGGGTGGTCTTGAGGATCCGTTTCATGGGGAGCTCCGTGGTGGATGCTGCGATGGGTTCGCAGGGAGTGGATCGCCGCGGGAGGGGGAGGCGATCGGGATGCGGCATCAGGACCGAGCCGCGGCTACAAGGTAGCCCCGCGCGCCCACGGCATTCTGTCGGTGCATTCGCCGCTGGCTGTGAGGAAACATCCTTCAGGTCGGTAAGCCCGGGGCTGGGTGTGCGCCAGAAGCATGTCGGGTACGGCTTTCTCGCGGGCCACTTACCGGTACAATCGAGCGTCCCATTCCCGCACCCGTACCGAGACGAACGAGGCCCTATCCCATGAGCGAAATCCCCGGCGATCTGAAGTTTGCGAAGTCCCACGAGTGGGTCCGCGTCGAAAGCGACGGCAGCGTGACCGTCGGCATCTCCGACCATGCGCAGGAGTCGCTTGGCGACCTGGTCTACGTCGAACTCCCGGAAGTGGGCAGCTCGGTCGAGGCTGGCGCAGGCACGGCCGTGGTCGAATCCGTGAAGGCAGCTTCCGACATCTATGCGCCTGTGTCGGGCGAAGTCATCGCGGTGAATACGGCTCTCAGCGACAAGCCGGAAACGATCAACGAGGACGCCTACGGCGAGGGCTGGATCTTCAAACTGAAGATGAGCGACAAGTCGCAACTCGACGATCTGCTCACGCCGGACGAGTACGCCGAGGTCGCCGAAAGCGACGATCACTGATCCCCTTCGGTAACCCCGAATCGATGCCGGTCGTCCTCGACCGGCATTTTTTTTGTCCCGGAGGGGGTGCCGGGGAAATTTTTTTTTGCCCCCGATTTGCACTTCGTTCATCCCCGGAACGACGTCGGTTCGGAGTTGTTCGGGCGTCGCTCGTAATGGACACAAGCCGCTGCCGGAAACGCACGTCGTTTCTCACGACGAACGAAATATGCCTTTATTTATGATGTTTGCTGAACCGAATAAGCGCTCGCGTGTGTTTAGTGTTCTGCGTTCCGACAGCACGAAAGCCATCCTCGAAGCGACCGAACGAGCCTTCCCAGGTCACTCGATGTCGCTGCTATCCCGCCGCAAGGTCTTCAATTTAGTGCCAAAATTTATTGACAGCGGAAATGTTCAGGAATAGCTTTTGCGTCAATCGACGGGGAACCCGGAATGGAAACAGGAAAATTCATCAGGCCGTATGTGGAGCATGGTTCGAAAGCGGGGTCGGTTCGCAAGATCACAGTCTCGATTCCGCTGCATGTGCTCCGCCTGCTTTCCGATGAACGTACTCGCCGCCAGGTGAACAATTTGAGGCACGCTACGAACAGCGACCTGCTGGTCGAAGCGTTCCTCCACGCTTTTACTGGGCAACCACTGCCAACTGATGAGGAGCTGAGACGAACCATGGCCACTGCCAAGAAATCCACTGCCAAGAAATCGGCCGCCAAGAAGGCGACCAAGAAGTCGACCGTGAAGAAGACCGCCGCCCGCAAGTCGCCGGCGAAGAAGGCCTCGACCCGCAAGGTCGCGACCCGTAAGGCTGCTACCCGCAAGTCGCCGGCGAAGAAGGCCGCTGCGAAGAAGGGCGCTCGCAAGACGTCCACCCGTAAGGTCGCCGCCAAGAAGGCGGTGAAGAAGGCCGTACGTAAGGCCACCGCCAAGAAGGCCACGCGCAAGGCTTCGCCGCGCAAGGCTGCTTCGAAGAAGGTCGCCGCCGCCAAGGTGGTCCGCGCGACCAAGGCCGCCAAGGCCAAGTAAGCGTCACCTCCAATAAGAAAGTACGTTAGCGAATTAGCTCCCCGCGGTGCCCAGCGCGGGGAGTCACTTCGAAGACTTGACCCCGGCCCCGCCGGGGTCGTTCGTTTTCAGGCCCCGAAAAGCTCCTAGTCCGGCGAACTGGATTCACGCGGCCATTACGGTTACCTTGTCGCCACATCGCGCTGCGGAGGACGGGGGGTCTTCCGCGTCAAGCCATAGAGGGGCGCGCGTTAAGCGGAGTCCGTTCAGAACCGCCATGGATACCCGTCATCGCCTTTCCTCGCGCCGCCATGTACGCGGTGCCGTCAATCCTGTCACGCTCGCGGTCGTCGCCATCGTCGTGGCTCTCGCCATCGCAGCGTGGTTCCTGATCATCAAACCGTACCGCGACGCATCGGCCGGTGTGTCACCCGGGCCCACCGCGTCGCAGAAGACGACCGCGGCGCGCGAAGCCCCACCCGCCAACGTGGATGCGCTCAGCGTCGATCAGCTGCTGGCCGAAGCCCGCACCGCCATGAACGAGCAGCGGCTCGTCGCCCCGGCGGGTAACAACGCTTTCGAGTTCTATATGAAAGTGCTGCAAAAGCAGCCGGGTAATCCGGTGGCCGCCGACGCGTTGCGCGAGACCTTTTCCTACGGCGCCGCAGCGACCGAGCAGACGATCAACCAGCGCGACTTCACCGAAGCGCAGCGCGAGATCGATCTGCTCGCCAAGGCGGACCCCGAGAACTACACGCTGACGATCCTGCGGTCCAAGCTCGATGCCCAGCGCAAGACGCTCGACCGCGAACAGCAGCAGGCGCTGGATGCTCAGAAGGCTCAGCAGCTTGCCCAGCAGAACGCGGCGGCGGCAGCAAAGCAGCAGGCCGAACAGGCAGCGGAAGCTCAGCGCCTGGCTGCGGCACGCGAACAGGCGGCCCGTACCGCCCAGCAGCAGACCGCCGCACCCGCCAGTCGCCCTGCCGCCACGCCGACGCCGCGCCCGGCAGCGCCCGAAGCCGACGCGATCAGCGACGCGGTACTCGTGCGCCAGGTCACCCCGCGCTACCCGACCGCGGCGATGCGCGCGAACCAGGAGGGCTGGGTCGACGTCGAACTGACCGTGGGCACCGACGGTACGGTGGGTAACGTCACGGTGGTGGACTCGCAGCCCAAGCACGTGTTCGATCGCTCGGCGATCGACGCGGTCAGCCGTTGGGAATACAAGCCGGCCACACGCAACGGCGAACCGATGGCGGTAACACTCCGGCGACGGTTGCAGTTCAACCTCGGCCGGTAAGACGAAAGGCCCTCGCGACAAGCGGGGGCCTTTTTTTGCGTGAGTCAGGGCGGGGTGCCGCCAAAGGGAATCAGGGCTTCTTTTTTGCCGTCTTCTTCGCCGCGCTCTTTTTCGGGGATGTCTTCGCCTTGGCGTTGGCTTTCGCAGGGGTGGACTTCGCGGCCTTGGCGACCGGTGCGTCGCGTACCGGGCCGTCGACGCCCGCCCAATCGACATGCGGCAAGCCCAACAGGCTGTCGAACACCATGGGCATGAGCCCGCCCGGCACCGGGCCGGCGGCGTTCCACATCGTGACGACGCCTGCGTGGTACTTCGGGAAGAAGCCTATCATCGTGCGATAGCCCGATACCGCGCCTGCGTGGTACACGAGGTCTTCATTGGCGTACTTGAAGACGCGCCAGCCCAGTGCGTAATGCGCGTCGGTGACACGGGCGCGGCGCCACGGCTGCGAGCGCTCCTCGGAAGGCGTGGCGACCTCCGGTGCATGCAGCACGTCGAGCAACGGCGTGGGCAGGACGTCGGGCCGTGCGCCCATCTGGGCCATCAGCCATTGCTCCATGTCGCGCAGGCTGGCGTTCACGCCGGCGGCGGGAGCCACGCGGTAGTAGCTGTCGTTGGGTTCGTAAGGCGTCCAGTGGTGCGGCGTGCCGCGATGCGGACGGGCCCAGCTCTTGCTGGATTCCAGGGCGTCGCGGCCGTAGCTTGCGGTGGTCATGCCCAGCGGCGAGAAGATGCGCCGCTCCACCTGGCGGAAGAAATAGTCGCCGGTCTGGGCGAAGATCACGTCGCCGATCATGCTGAAGGCCACGTTCTGGTAGCCGTAACATGCGCCCACCTTGCAGGAGAGATCGACCTCGTCCAGCTTGCGCACCAGTTCCTCGTAGGGCGCGTCGGCTTCCAGCATCGCATCGTAGGTGTTGCGCGGCAGGCCCAGGCGCTGCCCAAGGATGTCGCGTACGGTCGCCTGCTGGGCCTCCTGCATGTCCTTGAGCTTGAAATAGGGAATCGTGTCGATCAGCCTGGTATCCCAGCTGAGGAACCCCGCGCGCACCAGTACGGCGGTGACGCCCGTCGCAAAAGCCTTCGAGAGCGAGGCCAGGCGGAACACGGTCTCCGGAGTGGCCGGTTCCCTCGTCTTCGCGTTGGCATAGCCCATGGCGCGCTCGTAGACGACCTTGTCGTCGACGATGACGGCCGTCACGACCGCGGGTGCCACGTCGCGCGCTTCCAGCGCATCGAGCCACCGTTTGTAATTCTCCACGGTTTCCTTGACCCTCTCCGGCGGCAGTTTCGCCGAGGCGGGATCCACGTGAACGACGGGTGGTTTTTGCGGAGTCGCGGCAAACGCGATGGACGCGGAGGCGGCGCAGGCGAGCGCGCAGGCGAGCAGGGACGCGGAACGAAACGACATGCTTTTCTCGCGGATCGAGGCACCGGCGGTGCCGCGGAATGGGAACACCGGATACCCCCGGCTCCTGGCATTGTCTTTTACTTCCCGCTCCGCGACAACGGATGGCCTCTTGACGACCCTGAACGAGCCACGTGGGCATGGTAGGCTTCCGACGCCGCTTTCACCGGACCGTGGGCCATCGTGAACCAGAGACCGAATGCCGCCCGCGGCGAGGCCAAGTCCCTCGCGCTATCGGTCATCTCCTTTTTCCTGATACTGACCTCCTACTACATCCTGCGCCCTGTGCGCGATCAGCTGGTGGGCGCGACGGGATCGTCGTCGTTACCCATGTTCTACGCCATCGTCTTCGTGGTGATGCTGGCGCTGACGCCGGTCTTCGGCTGGCTGGTGTCGCGCTTTCCGCGCCGGCGGGTGGTTCTGGGCAGTTACCTTTTCTTCGTCGCGTGTCTGATCGCCTTCGTGCCGGCCTTCGTGGCGCAGGACCGCATCGGGGCCGAGGCGTTGGGCCGGGTGTTCTTCGTCTGGCTTAGCGTCTTCAACCTTTTCGTGGTGTCGCTGTTCTGGAGCTTCATGGCGGACGTGTACCGGAGTCGGCAGGCGCGTCTCGTGTTCCCGTTCATCGCCTTTGGTGGCATGGCCGGTGCATTGGCCGGTCCGTTGCTCACCCGCCTCCTCGTCATGCGCCTGAATGTCCCCGCGATGCTCGTCGTGTCGGCTGTCGCGCTCCTGGCGGCTCTCGGTGCATTGCTTGCCCTCTCCACGCGAAACGGAGAGGACGATGCCGGCGACGGTACGCCGCTCGGAGGTTCATTCGTCGAAGGGGCGAAGGCGGCCGTGTCGCAGCCGTTCCTTCGCTACATGGCCCTGCTCATGTTGCTGAGCGACGGCATCGCCACCATGGCCTATGCCCTGATGGCCGACTACACGAAGGCTCATTTCACGGACAATGCCGTCCGCACCGCGTTTTACGCCGAACTGGATCTGTGGATCAACGGCCTTGGCGCGCTCCTTCAACTCACCCTTACGCCGCTGCTGATGCGCGGCCTCGGCACGGCATGGGCACTGGTGCTGCCGTCGGTCGTCAACTTCGGACTGCTCGCCTGGCTGGCCATGCACGGGGCGGGCAATGCGCTCCTGTTCGGTGTCGCCGTGCCCTTGATCGCCATCGTGCAGGTGGGAACGCGTGGCCTGACGTACGGGATGGCCAAACCCGCGGCGGACGCGCTCTACACGCGTGTGCCGCCCGAACTGCGCTACAAGGGCAAGAATTTCATCGAGACCACGGTATGGCGCCTTGGCGACCTGCTGGTCACCGGCGGCCTCCAGGGCCTTCACGCCATCGGCGTGGGTATCGCGGGCATCGGTGTCATCTGCGCCGGGCTTGCCGCCGTGGCGACGGAAGTGGCGAGGCGCGCCGCCACCTCGCCCGATCTCGAGCCGGAGTCGAGCGAGGCCACGAAGGCGGATCAGCCGACGATGTAGCTTTCCAGCTGGTTGATGGTTTCCCTCTGCTCGGAGATCGTCGCCTTCACCAGGTCGCCGATCGACACCATGCCCACGACACGGCCGCCGTCCAGCACCGGCAGGTGGCGCAGCCGGTTGTCGGTGCACAGCCGCATGCAGTCGTCCACGGAGGCATCGGGGCCGATGGTGACCACGCCCGGCGTCATGATTTCCGAGACCGGCGTTTCCCGCGACGAGCGATCCTTGAGAACGACCTTGCGTGCGTAATCGCGCTCGGAAATGATGCCCACCAGTTCGTCCCCCCGGATGACGGCGAGGGCGCCGACATTCTTGTCGGCCATCTGCTGGAGGGCGTCGTATACCGCGGCATCGGGTGCCACCGCGTAAACGGCGTTCCCCTTGGCTGCAAGAAGATGCTTGACCTGCTGCATGCTCGACTCCCGGGTTGGGCGCGGCCGCCGCCGCGGTACCCGCAGTTTACTCCCGACCCGCCTTGCCGGAGTCACCGCCACATGAAAGGCCGCCACGGCGCGATTCGATGTAGTAAAGCGGGCGGCGTTTAGCTTCGGCGTAGGTCCGTCCGATGTATTCGCCTATCACCCCCAGGGCGAGAAGCTGCGCCCCGCCGAGGAAGAGGATCACCACCATCAGTGTGGGATAGCCCCGCACAGGGTCGCCCCAGAGGAGCACCTTGAACATCACCCAGAGCCCGTACAGGAAGGCGAAGCCTGCGGCGGACACACCCAGCCAGGTGGCCATCCGCAGCGGCGCGGTGGAGAACGAGGTGATGCCCTCGATGGCCAGATTGGTCAGGCGCCAGTAGTTCCACTTGGTGTTGCCCGCGTGGCGGGCATCGCGATGGTAGGTGACCGACGTCTGCGGATAGCCGATCCAGGCGAACAGCCCCTTCATGAAGCGCTGCCGCTCGCGCAGACCTCGCATGGCCTCCACGGCGCGCCGCGAAAGCAGGCGGAAGTCGCCCGTGTCGCGGGGAAGGGGGGTGTCGGACAGCTTTTCCATCACCCGGTAGAACGCCGCGGACGTGAATTTTTTCGTGCGCGTCTCGCCGTCTCGTTCTCCGCGTGTGGCATACACCACGTCGTATCCGTCCAGCCACTGCGCGATCAGTTCGGGAATGAGCTCGGGAGGGTCCTGGAGGTCGGCGTCGATGACCACGACGGCATCGGCGTCGGCGGTATCCAGGCCCGCCGTCATGGCGGCCTCCTTGCCGAAATTGCGCGAGAGCCGCAGCGCCGCCACGCGCGGGTCTTCTTCGGCCAGCGCCACGACCATGGGCCAGGTTTCGTCGCTGCTGCCGTCATCCACGTAGATGACGCGGCATGCGGCATCGATGCCGTCGAGCACGCCAGCGAGCCGGGCGTGGAAAGTCCCGATGACCTGGGCTTCGTTGTAAGCGGGAACGACGACGGCGAGGGAAAACGACATAAGGGGTCTTCTCACCGGACACGCCCGGACACGGGCGCCGGTCGCGTGAGGTAAGCCGGGCCGCCAAGCTGCGCCGCCTGTCGCGCGATCCACTCCGCGCGGCGCTGCACGTAGGCACTGGGCGCATCGGCGTGGAAGCGGCGTGGATTGGGCAGCACCGCGGCAAGCCTTGCCGCCTGGGCCATGCCGAGCCGGTCGGGCGTGGTGTGGAAGAACGCTTCGCTGGCGGCGCCCACGCCGTAAACGCCGTCGCCGAGTTCCACGATGTTCATGTACACCTCGAGGATGCGTTGCTTCGGCCAGAAGGCCTCGATGAGCACGGTGAACCAGGCTTCCAGCCCCTTGCGCACGAAGCTGCGTCCGTTCCACAGGAACAGGTTCTTCGCCACCTGCTGGCTGATGGTGCTTGCCCCACGCAGGCGCTTGCCTTCGTCGGCGGCATCGATGGCGTCCTGGATCGCATCCACGTCGAACCCATGGTGGTAGGGGAATTTCTGATCCTCGCCAGCCACCATGGCAATGCCTACGTTTGGCGAGATGCGGTCCCACGGCACCCAGCGGTGGCGGAAGTGGAAATCCTCCTCGCCGTGCACGAGCGCCTCCGTTCGGCGTTCCATCATCATGGCGCTGGTCCAGGGAGGCACGAAGCGCAGCACGATGACGGCCAGGCAGGAGAGCACCACCCACGCGAGCAGCAGCAGGGCCAGCAGGCGGAGAATCCGGCGTATCGGCGAACGAGGCGTGGGACTCATAGCGGCGCTGTGACGAAGGATGGCGCAGTATAAGGGGCAAGTCCGCCGCAGGCTTGTCGGTGCCCGTGGGCGTCCCCATCTTCCGTCGGATCACCAGGAGACCGCCGTGACCGATTCCATCGTCGAAAACCTTGCCTCGGAAGACGTGCTGCACCGCTTCATGCTCGAGAAGGCGGGAGTGCGCGGCGTGCTGGTGCGACTGGGCGCCAGCTGGCACGAGATCGCCTCGCGCGCGGACTATCCCAGCGCGCTGCGCGACACGCTCGGCCAGGCGGTGGCCGCCAGCGCCCTGCTGACGGGAAATATCAAATTCGAGGGCGCGCTCTCGCTCGAATTCAAGAGCCAGGGCGCGTTGCGCCTGCTGTTCACCGAATGCACCGACAAGGGCCGCGTTCGCGGTCTGGCGCGATACGACGCCCAGGCACTGCCGCCGCAGGTCGAACTGGCCAGCCTGCCCGACGCCATGCTGGCCATCACCATCGGCCATGCGGAACGCGGCCGTTACCAGGGCGTGGTCAACCTCGAAGACACCGGCACGATCGGCGAGGCGCTCGAAAACTACTTCGAACGCTCCGAGCAGTTGCCGGCCCGTATCCTGCTGGCGGCCGACGGAAAGCACGCGGTCGGGCTCATGCTCCAGCCCGTGCCGGGCGAGGGCGGCCATGCGGCGGCGGAACAGGACGACGACGCCTGGGCCCGGGTCGGTCACCTCACCGCCACGTTGAGTGCCACCGAAATGCTTGCCACGCGTCCGGAGGAGCTGCTCTATCGCCTCTACCACGAAGAGACCGTGCGGCTGTACGAACCGAAGCCGCTGGCCTTCGGTTGCACCTGCTCGCAGGAGCGCGTGGAGGGCATGCTGCGTGCGCTCGGACGCGAGGAGGTGGAGGCCACGCTTCATGACAGGCAGGGCGAGATCGAAGTGATCTGCGAGTTCTGCGCCACTCGCTACATCTTCGATCGCGTGGACGCGGAGCGCCTGCTCACGCAGGTGGAAACCCCGCCCTCGCCCTCAACGCTCCAATAAGCGACATGTGGGAGCCGCTTCAGCGGCGAAAAGCCAACGAAGCGGCGTAGCGATAAGCCTCGTGCGCCTCCCCCTCGCCGCTGCAGCGACTCCTCAGGGACGGGATCACGCATCCAGCGACAGCGGCGAGCCGAGCCACTTGCTGGCCGGGGCCGGCTGGGCAAACAGGAAGCCCTGGCCGAATCGGCAACCGATGCGGCGCAGGACGCGCATCTGCGATTCGGTTTCGATGCCCTCGGCGATCACCTGCATGCGCAGCGAATCGGCCAGCGCCTGAATGGCGCGCACCACAGCCGTGCTGTGGGCCTCGTTGTCTTCGGACGGAAGCTCGGTCACGAAGGAGCGGTCGATCTTCAGTGTTTCAATCGGGTACTGGTGCAGGTAGCTGAGTGAGGAGTAGCCCGTGCCGAAGTCGTCCAGCGCGATGCCCACGCCATGGTTGCGCAGGTTTTCCAGGATGCGTTTGACCTGGGCGGGGTTCTCGAGCAGCGCGCGCTCCGTGACTTCCACGCGGATGGAGCGGGCCGGTACGTTGTGCTCCGCCAACAGGTCGAGCAGGCGCTGATCGAGGTCCGGGGAGCGGAAATGGCTGCCCGATACGTTGATGCTGAGGAAACCCTCGTCGCCCACCAGCGCACGCGCCTGCCGCGCCACCTGTTCGAAGATCTGCCAGTCGATGGCTTCGGAACAGCCCGTGTCTTCGGCCACGGCGAGGAATTCCCCCGGCGGCAGCAGGCCGCGCTCGGGATGGCGCCAGCGCAGCAGTGCCTCGTAACCGACGACGCGGCCGCTCTCCAGTTCCACGATGGGCTGGTAGAAGGGCACGAACTCGTTACGCGTGAGCGCCCGGCGCAGGTCGCCTTCCAGTTCGAGGAGGGAAAGCGCTTCGCGGCGCAGGCGATCGTCGAAGATGGCGGCGCGGTGGCGCCCCTCGTCCTTCGCGCGGTACATGGCCGAATCGGCGTCGCGGAGCAGTTCTTCCGGCCGTGTGTAATCGGGCGAGGGCAGCGCGATGCCGATGGATGCCGAGGTGAAGATTTCCTTCGCACCCAGCCGGAAGGGTGTCTGCAACTGGGCGATGATGCGTTCCGCGATGTGCGTGGCGGCCTGCGGGTCGACGATGCCCTCGACCAGTACGGCGAACTCGTCGCCGCCCAGGCGGGCGACCACGTCGCGCGTCTTCAGGCAGGCTCGGATACGGCCGCCGACCTGGAAGAGCAGGTCGTCTCCCACGAGGTGCCCCACGGAGTCGTTGATCACCTTGAAGCGGTCGAGATCGATGAAGAGCACGGCGAAGAGTTCGCCGGGATTCTCGCGGTAGTGGTTCAACGCCTGTTCGAGGCGCTGCAGCAGAAGGGTGCGATTCGGCAGGCCGGTGAGGGAATCGTGCAGGGTTTCGTACTTGAGGCGGCGCTCGACGCGCTCGCGCTCCGCAATCTGCTCGCGCAGGTCGCGATTGGCGAGTGCGAGTGCTCGCGTGCGCTCCGTGACGCGGCGCTCCAGGCTCGCGTAGGCCTGCTTCAGGGACTCGGTCGTGTACTTGCGCTGCAGCGCGTTCGCGATGTGATAACTGACGAAGGTCAGCAGTTCCTGATCGCGGGCGCTGTAGGTGTGTTCGGGCGTGTAGCTCTGCACCGCCAGCACGCCCATCGACTTCTCGTTCCAGATGAGCGGCACGCCAAGCCAGTGCAGCGAGCGGGCGCCGCTGGTGGAAAGCACCTGGTCGCGGTTGAGGCGGTCGATCTCGTCGCGGTCGGCCAGCAGGGCCTTGCCGTTGCGCAGCACGTACTCGGTGAGCCCGCGGCCGAGTTCGCGCGGCTCCCGCACGCCGTCGAGTTCGTCCACCGAATAGGGGAACGTGAGCTTGTTCTGGTCTTCCGACAACAGGGCGATATAGAAATTGCGCGCGTAGAGAAGACCGCCGATGACCCGGTGCACCGCTGCGTAGAAGTTCTCGATGCTGTCCGATGTGTTGGCCAGCTCCGCGATGCGGAAGAGCGCCGCCTGCAGGCGTTCGCCGCGCTGGCGCTGCAGAACCTGCTGGCGGAGCACGCGATTGGCCTCGCGCAGCGCGGCTGTGCGCGTGGTGACCCGGCGTTCCAGTTCCTCATGAGCCTGGCGCCGTTCCAGCGCCGTTTGCACGTGCTGCGCGACATAGGTGAGAAGATCGCGGTCGTTCTCCGTGTAGCGCGTATCGTCGCGGTAGCTCTGCACCACGAGCGCGCCCACGACGTCCTCGCCGCGCTTCATGGGCACGCCGAGCCAGTCGTCGCTGGGCGGGCCGATGTTCACCCGCGGACCCGGCAGGTTCTTTTCCAGATCGCTGCTGGCGCCCATCATGGAACGGCCACTGAGCAGCACGTGCCAGGTCAGCGTGTTCTCGATGGCCTCGATGGGACGTATGCCTTCCGGATCGGGAATGTCCTGATCCTCGGTGTCCACGAAATACGGGAAACGGACGGTGCGGTTCTGCGCGTCGTACAGAACGATGAAGAAGTTCTCAGCATACATGAGGCTGCCCACGATGCCGTGGAGCGCACTCATCATGTCCTTCATGTTGTGCTCGGCGCCCGCCTGCTCGGCAATGGCGTAGAGCGCGCGCTGCAGCCGCTCGGCGAGGGCGAGCCGGGAGATGGCCTCGTAGAGGTTCGCGGTTTCGGCGAGCTGTCGCAGGCGGGCGGACGAAAGGCGGCCGAGCCAGGACAGCATGTCGGCCCAGGCGGCCAGGTCCGCTTCCGGTGCCGCGATCTCCAGACTTCGCTCGTTCTGCGGATCGACCGCCAGTTCCAGCAGCCCCGGGCGGGTGGGAATCGCGTCGGCGTCCGCGCGCCAGTCCACTTGCGCCCCGGCAATGAGGCAGTGCACGAAGGCCTCGCATTCGGTGCGTACCGCTTCGGCGTCCGCGGCACGGAGCAGCCGCTCCAGGGCGTGCTGCAACGGCTCCATCTCGCCGAAACCAGGCGCCTGCATAGTCGGGCTTTGGGATGAAACGGAGGTCATCGCCTGGCGGGGTTCCGGTCGTGTTTCATTCAGTCTATATGCGTTGTCGCAACCGCGCGATGGGGCGGTCGTGGCCCTGTCGCCCGACCCTTGCCCCTAATCGGCGGACGGTTCCTTAATCGTGGTCAACGGCAGCCGATACGTTTCCTGAAGCCGGCCTCCCAGGGGTGTTAGTAAAAAGTAAAATGGGATACACTCGATCCCGTCCCCGGCCTGGCTGAAGCCGGGGCCTCGGGGAATTTCAGCCGCTGCCGACAGACTATCCATGCGCAGATCCTTACTCACCATGCTCCTGTTGATGCCGTTCGCCACGGCAGGACAGGCTGCGCCGGTGATTTCGGACGCGGCGCCGCCCCTCCTGGGCGCCAGCGCGGACGACCAGCAGGACGCTTCCGGCCTCGTGCCTGGGAGCGACGAGCAGGGGCGCGGGCTCAGCCTTTCGGCCAGCGACCGGCCGGATCAGGCCCGGCCGCTGGCGCTCAACCCGGTCGGGGCGGGCCCGTTTCTTTCCAGCGGCCTCCAGTACGACCTCGGCCCCCGCGTGCAGGCCCATGCCAACGTCAGTGGCCAGGGCTGGATCAATTCGTCCGAGTCGTGTGGCGCTTCGGCAGCAAAGACCGATCGCTGCAGCTCCCCCGGCGCGCCGCCCCGCATCGTCGGAAGTGAAGTCGGCGCCACCTACCGCGGCACAGGCTACAGCGTCGGCGTCGGTGTCGGTTCCAGCCGGCCGACCGGTACGGGCGCCGGGTTGCCTCGCGTGCTACCCGGTCTTGCCACGGCTTCCGGCCTTCCTTTCGGGGCGTTGTCGTCCAGTACCGAACTCAATGCGCATGGCCGTGTCGACCTCGGCGCGCGCAGCGGCATCGATCTCGGCGCGAGCATCGGTCGCATCCGGCTCCTGCCGGGTAATCTTCTCGGCATCGGTTCCGTGGACCAGAAGGCGCTGAGCTTCGGTGTCGATCGTGGCCCGCTTTCCGGCTCGATCACAGGCCGCACCATGCAGCCCGAAGCCACCGCTGTGAACGGCCTGAACCCGGATCGCCGTTGGAGCGCCATCGATCTCGGCGTCACCTGGCGCCTGCCGTGGCGGGGTGAGCTCTCGGTGGGCGCGCAGAACGTATGGTCGTCGGGCAATGCGCCCAGCAGCCCGGCCGGCCCCGAGCCCGACCAGTCGCGCACGCCGTACGTGCAGTATCACCAGGATTTGTAGCCCCCGGTGTGGGAGCCGGCTATGCCGGCGATCCCGCGGCAGCGGGCAAGCTAGCTGCGAGCACCATCGCCGCTGAAGCGGCTCCCACAGAGAAGCGCCCGCGCAGCCTCAGCGGCTCGTGTTGCGCACGCGCACGTCGCCGCTGAACGACTCGACGTGGATGTTGCCGGCGCCGCCGCCGATCGTCGTCTTCAGTTCCTTGCCCGGACCGTCTTCGCCTTTCGAGGGGCTGCCCCAGTCGCTGCGCAGATCGCCGCTGAAGGTGGAGGCTTCGAGGTGGGCGGACGTGCTTGGGGGCAACTGGATCTGCACGTCGCCGCTCATCGAGTCGACGTCGATCTTGCCGCCCTCGACCACGCTGCCGTTGATCTGCGTGTCGCCCGACACCGTGCTGAAGTTCGCCTCCTTCCAGGGGCCGCCGCCGATGGTCATGCGGCCGGACACCGTCTGTGCGTCGATCTTGTCGCTCACGTTCGGGGCCGTGATGTCACCGGAGACCGTCTGCAGGTCGGCGCGTCCCGCGCGGCCCGCGAGGTCGATCGTGCCGCTGACGGTCTGCATGCTGACCTCGGGAGAACGCAGGTTGGCGCGAATGCGTCCACTGACGGATTCCACGTCGATCTTGCCGCCGTCGAGGCCGTCGATGCTGACCGGCGCGCTGACCACGTTGATGTCCACTGCCACAGACCGGGGCACCCGCACATTGAGGATGGTGGGCTGCATGCTGGAGTCGTTGCCCCAACTGAACCACCGGCCCTTCTTCTCGTCGCCTTCGACACGGATGTCGACGTTGCGCTCGTCGCCTTCGATCTCCAGCGGCCGCGCACCGTCGCCCAGCGTGCCGGACACCTGCACCTGGTTCTTGTCCCAGGCGGTGACGGTGACCTCGCCCTTGACGTTTTCGATGCTGACGCGGGCGTTGGGGCGAATGTCTTTCGAGAGGTTGATCGGCGTCGAGGCAAAGACCTCGCCGATCGACAGCGCCAGCAGCAGGGGAGTGAAATAGAGCGTTTTCATGGGGAGTGTCCTGGCTGTTCGCGTTAGCTGGCTTGCTTGTCGAGATTACGAAGACGATTGCGCTGGCGCTCGGTGCGCAGCAACAGGCGTTGCAATGCGGCCGAATCCGGGGAGTCCTGCATGGCCTGGGTGAGTTCCATGCGTGCGGCGTCGAGTTCCACTGCCGCGCCGGTGAGACGCGGATCGGAAGGCTTCCATGGCGCCGCGCTGGCCACGGTATGCGACTCGGGCGCGACCAGGTGCAGGCCAAGCCCGCCGCCGAGTACCGCCACGCCGGCGATGGCCGCGGCCATCAACCAGGGCCGCGCACGATACTGGCGGCGAGGCGCCGCCCCGGCGTCGTCGAGCCGCGCCTCGATACCCGCCCACAGGTCGCGGTGCGGGACAACAGGGCGATTGATGGAGCGCATCTGGCGCAGGTAGTCGAGTTCGTTCATGGCTTGTCTCCCAGCGCGCGCCGAAGCAGGCCGCGCGCGCGATGCAACTGTGCTTTCGAGGAACCCACCGCCATCGACAGTTCGACGGCGATTTCCTCGTGTTTCCATCCTTCCACGTCGTGCAGCACGAGGACGGCCCGGGCGCGCGGCGGCAATGCCGCGATCGCCTGTTCCAGTTCCTCGCGCTCGAAGGCGCGAACGGGATTGTCGGTGTCCGTGATGTCCGGAAGCTGGTCGTCGGCCACAATGTTGACCGGGTCGGCGTTGCGGGCGCGTATGGACATGAGCGCCACGTTCACCGCGAGCCGGTACACCCAGGTGCCGAAGGCGCTTTCGAAGCGAAACCCCTCGAGCTTCTGCCAGGCGCGCACGAAGGCTTCCTGGGTGAGATCTTCGGCGCGGGCATGGTCGAACGCCGCGAGGCGCAGCACGGCGCCGTAAACGCGGTCGGCGTGCCGGCGATAGAGGGTTTCGAAGGCCTTGCGGTCGCCGGCCACGGCCGCGCGCACGATGTCGTCGTCCGACGATGCGGCGGGCAGCTCAGGCTGCATGAAGGACGTGGCGGCGAGGCATAGGGCGTTCATCTTGCCAGCTTGGATGCCGGCAGGGGACAAACGGTTTAAGCAAGGATTGCGCCCTCATCGCCGCTGGAGCGGCTCCCGCACAAAGCTGCAGGCCTGTGAAGAAACCTTTTTGCTTGGTGAGGACTCCTGTGGGAGCCGGCTAGGCCGGCGATCCCGCGGCAGCGGGCAAGCTTGCCGCGAGCACCCATCGCCGCTGAAGCGGCTCCCACAGTAGTTCGACGATCAGGCCACGCTGGCCTTTGGGCGGATCACGGCGGCGTCCAGGGCCTTGCTGACCTTCAGGCGTTCGGCTTTCAGCTTCTCCGGCATGCGCGTCCCGAAGCCGTCCAGGTACAGGGCGATGGCGCTCAGTTCTTCCTGCCAGCCTTCCACGTCCACGCGCAGCAACTCGTCCACGACGCCCGGCGAGATATCCAGGCCATCCAGGTTCAGTTCGTGCTTCGCGGGCAGGATGCCGATCGGCGTGTCGACGCCCTTGGCCGAACCCGTCACGCGCTGGATCATCCAGTCGAGGACGCGCAGGTTGTCGCCATAGCCCGGCCACATGAACTGACCGTCGCGGTCCTTGCGGAACCAGTTGACGTGGAAGATGCGGGGCAGCCTGGCGCCCGGCTTGTCGAACGACAGCCAGTGGGCGAAGTAGTCGGCGAAGTTGTAGCCGCAGAACGGCTTCATCGCCATTGAATCGCGACGGAGCACGCCCACGGCACCCGTGGCGGCGGCCGTCGTTTCCGAACCCATCGCGGCGCCGACGAGGACGCCGTGCGCCCAGTCCTTGGCCTCGAACACCAGCGGCACCAGCGACGGGCGGCGACCGCCGAAGACGATCGCGGAGATCGGCACACCGGTGGGCGCTTCGGACTCGGGAGCCCAGCTCGGGCACTGCTTCGCACTGACCGTGAAGCGCGCGTTCGGATGTGCGGCCGGGCCGTTGGCGGGATCGTACGGGCGGCCCTGCCAGTCGATGACCGGCTCGCCTTCGCCCAGGCCTTCCCACCATGCGGCGTTGTCGGCCGTCACGGCCACGTTGGTGAAGATCGCATCCTGGCCGAGCGTGGTGAGGGCCGAGGGATTGGTCTTGGCGCTGGTGCCCGGGGCGACGCCGAAATAACCGGCCTCCGGGTTGATCGCCCACAGGCGGCCGTCTTCGCCGGGTGTCATCCAGCAGATGTCGTCACCGACGGTCCAGACCTTCCATCCCGCCTTGCGATAGCCCTCGGTCGGAATGAGCATGGCGAGGTTGGTCTTGCCGCAGGCGGACGGGAAGGCGGCGGCGATGTAGTGCTTTTCGCCCTGCCGATTTTCGATGCCCACGATGAGCATGTGTTCCGCGAGCCAGCCTTCGCGACGGGCCTGGTGGCTTGCGATGCGCAGCGCATGGCACTTCTTGCCCAGGAGGGCGTTGCCGCCGTAGCCCGAACCGATCGACTTGATCGACAGTTCCTCGGGGAAATGCATGATGAAGCGGCGCTCCGGATCGAGGTCGCCTGTGGAATGCAGCCCCTTCACAAAGCTGCCGTCGCGTTCGATGCGGGCCAGGGCCGGCTGACCCATGCGGGTCATGATGCGCATGTTGGCCACCACATAGGGGCTGTCGGTGATCTCCACGCCGCACCGCGCGATCGGCGAGTCGATCGGGCCCATGCAGTAGGGAATGACATACATCGTGCGGCCGCGCATGGCGCCGGCGAACAGCGCGTCGATTTTCGCGTGGGCTTCCGCGGGCGCCATCCAGTGATTGTTGGGGCCGGCGTCTTCTTCTTCCGGCGTGCACACGAACGTGAGGTGTTCCACGCGCGCCACGTCGGAAGGATGCGAACGATGCAGGTAGCTACGCGGATGCTTCTCGGCATTCAGCGGAAGCAGGTCCCCGCTGGCCAGCATCGTGGTGACGAGTTCGGCGTACTCCGCGTCGGAGCCGTCGCACCAGTGGATGGCCGCGGGTTCCGTGAGCCGGGCGACGTCGTCGACCCATCGATTCAATGCTTCCAGTGAACTGCCGTGCGAACGCATCCTTGGTGGTCTCCAGTTAAACGCAAGCGGAGACAGTAGTTTGCGATTCCTGGTATTGGCAAGGTACGGCGCAGCAAAACGCCGTTGCCGTTCAGGATCAGTCGTTCGATTTCGCGGGCGTGAGCGTGGCGATCATGTGCTCGACGTAGGCGTCGAACTCGTCGTGCGAAATCCGCGGAAGGCCGAGCGTGAAGTTCAGCTGCAGGAAACCGACGTACGCGGCATAGGTGAGCCGGGCCCGATGAAGGGCCACCACCGGTTCCAGTCCGGCTTCCGTGTACATGCGGGTGAGGAAGTCGATACGCCGCTGGGACACGCGCGACATCACCGGAATGACCTGCGGATGATCGAGTGCCTTGAGCAGCGCGGCGTAGACGCGGTGGGGCTGCATCTCGTGGGCTACGCGGCGGAACAGTTCCGGCAGGCGCTTGCGCGGATCCGGGATGCGTTCGATCTCCGCCAGCACTTCGCGTTCGCCGTACTCTTCCCAGCGTTCCAGTGCGGCCTGTAGCAGCGCCTCGCGGGTTCGGAAGTGCCAGTAGAAGCTGCCCTTGGTGACGCCCAGACGCCGGGCCAGGGCCTCGACCGCGACCGCGCCGACGCCTTGCTCGGCGATGAGGGCCAGGGCACCGTCTTCCCAGTCTTCGGCGGAAAGGCGGACTCGTTCGTTCTTCGCACCATCGTTCATCGACGCATGGTAGCCGAGACTGCCGCGTTTGCAATCGGTCGCCGCCGGGCGATGTTGCATAAGACCTTGACTTGGCTGCCCTTACCTGACCGTACGCGGGCGTATTGACGCACCCTTTCGGTCGTTACATACTCGGCCGTATGGTTGTCGACTCCATTCATGTCTCCAGAGCCCGTGCGAGCCTCGTCTCGTTCGACGGCCTCGCCATCGCTACCGAACGCTGGCGCGGCGAACGCTCGCCGTCCCTGGTATTTGCGCACGGCTTCGGCCAGACCCGCCATGCATGGCAGGGCGCCGCCCGGGCACTGGCGGCCGATGGGTTCGATGCCACGACATTCGACGCGCGTGGCCACGGGGAAAGCGAGCGCATGCCGCGCGGCGATTACCACATGGAACAGTTCGTCGGCGACCTGCTGGCCGTGGCGCGCGAAGCGGCCTCGGCGGACGGCAGCCCTCCGGTACTCGTAGGCGCCTCCATGGGCGGTCTGCTTGGCCTGGTAGCCGCCGGCGAGACGGCCGAAGATGCCGTGCCGCCTTTTTCCGCATTGGTCCTGGTGGACATCACTCCCCGCTGGGAAACGGCGGGAGTGGAACGTATCCTCGGATTCATGCGCGCCCATCCGCGAGGCTTCGCAAGCTACGACGAGGCCGCCTCGGCCATCGAGGCGTACCTCCCGCATCGCCGTGAGCGCAAGACGGAATCCCAACTGAAGCCGCTGCTCCGCCAGGATGGCGACGGGCGGCTCCGCTGGCACTGGGACCCGGCCTTGCTCGACGGCGTGGTGCAGGAAAGCGAGCGCTACCAGCCGCGTCTGTTCGAGGCGGCCGCCCGGGTGAAGGTGCCGGTGCTGCTTCTCTCCGGTGCCCGTAGCGATGTGGTGTCCAGCCATACCGTCGAAGAATTCCTTCGCCTCGTGCCGCATGCGCGTCACGTGGTGCTGCCCGACGCCACCCACATGGTGGCCGGCGACGCGAACGACGCGTTCACGCGCGAAGTCGCGAGTTTCATGCATACCCTTAGCCATCCGACTGTGACGAGGTGATACCGATGTCTGCGATCCTGGTTGTACTGGCGGCGCTCATCGCCTCCGGTGCCTGTGCCTACCACCGCACGTCCCTGAAGACGTGGGCCATCGCGACGGCGGTGACGATCCTCGTCGTCGGCTTCCTCGCCGGTGCGCCGGTGACCACCGTCGTGCTCCTCGTTCTGCTGGGGCTCGTCGCGGTGCCCCTGCTGATGGTGGATTTCCGCCGCAAGAAGATCAGCGCCCCGCTGCTCTCGATGTTCGCGAAGGTCACGCCGAAGCTGTCCGATACCGAGCAGACCGCTCTCGAGGCGGGCACCGTCGGTTTCGAAGGCCAGCTTTTCTCGGGCAAGCCCGATTGGTCGCAGCTGCTTCGTCAGCCGAAGCCGGAGCTCTCGACCGAAGAGCAGGCCTTCCTCGACGGCCCCGTCGAAGAGCTCTGCGCCATGATCGACGACTGGCAGATCACGCACGAGCTGGCCGACCTGCCGCCGAACGTCTGGGAGTTCATCAAGAAGAACAAGTTCTTCGGCATGATTATTCCGAAGAGCTACGGCGGCCTCGGCTTTTCGGCGCTGGCGCATTCGGCGGTGCTGCAGAAGCTGTCCAGCATGTCGCAGACGCTGGCCTCCACCGTCGCCGTGCCGAACTCGCTTGGCCCAGGCGAGTTGCTGATGCACTACGGCAGCGAGGAACAGAAGAACCATTACCTGCCGCGGCTCGCCGACGGTCGCGAGATCCCGTGTTTCGCGTTGACGGGCCCGTATGCCGGTTCCGACGCCACGTCGATCCCGGATTTCGGCATCGTCACGAAGGGCATGTGGAACGGCGAGGAAACCGTCGGCATCCGCCTCACCTTCGACAAGCGCTACATCACCCTGGCGCCGGTGGCGACCATCGTCGGCCTCGCCTTCCGCATGTACGACCCGGACAAGCTGCTGGGCGACAAGGAAGACCTCGGCATCACGCTGGCGCTGCTGCCGCGCGAAACCCCGGGGATGGAGATCGGCCGCCGCCACTTCCCGCTGAACACGCCGTTCCAGAACGGCCCCGTCCACGCGAAGGACATGTTCGTTCCCCTGTCCGTGCTGATCGGCGGCCCGCACATGGCCGGCCAGGGCTGGCGCATGCTGGTCGAATGCCTCTCCGTGGGCCGTGCCATTTCGCTGCCGTCGAACGCCACCGGCGCCTCGCGCATGGCGGTGGCCGCCACCGGTGCGTATGCACGCATGCGCAAGCAGTTCGGCCTCGCCATCGGCCGCTTCGAGGGTGTGGAGGAAGCGCTGGCCCGCATCGGCGGACTCACCTATGCAACGCAGGCACTCTCGCGCGCCACGGCAGCCGCCGTGGATCGCGGCGAAAAGCCCGCGGTTCCCTCGGCGATCGCGAAGTACCACGCCACCGAATGGTGCCGCCAGATCGCGTCGGACGCCATGGACGTCCACGGCGGCAAGGGCGTGATCCTCGGCCCGAAGAACTACATGGGCCGCGGCTGGCAGAGCGTGCCCATCGCCATCACGGTGGAGGGCGCGAACATCATGACGCGCAGCCTCATGATCTTCGGGCAGGGCGCCATCCGTTGCCATCCTTATGTGCTGAAGGAAATGCAGGCGCTGAACATCGCGGACTATCGCGAGCGCCTGAAGACCTTCGACGACGCACTGTTCGGTCACATCGGTTTCGGTTTCTCCAACGCGGTGCGCAGCTTCGTGCTGGGCATCACCGCGGCGAAGATCGGCGACACGGCTGGCGATGCGTACACCCGCCGCTACTACCGCAAGCTCAACCGCTACTCGGCCGCGCTGGCGCTTTGCGCCGACGTGTCGATGGGTGTGCTCGGCGGCAAGCTGAAGTTCAAGGAGAAACTGTCGGCCCGTCTCGGCGACACGCTGTCGTATCTGTACATCGCCAGCGCCATGCTGAAGCGCTACGAAGACACCGGCCGTCCGGAAGCGGATCGTCCGCTGCTGGCCTGGGCGTTCCACGAATGCGTGTGGAAGATGCAGATGGCGCTGGACGGCGTCATCCGCAACTTCCCGGTGCGTCCGGTGGCCTGGCTGCTGCGCGCCCTGGTCTTCCCGTTCGGCCGCCGCGAGGTTCCGCCGTCGGATCGCCTGGGTCGTCGCGTCGCCGCGCTCATCACGGCACCGAGCGAAGCCCGCGATCGCCTCATCTCCTGGACTTACATGGCGCCCACCGCGAACAACACCGTGGGCCGCATGAACAAGATCCTCCCCGACGTGATCGCGGCGGAGCCCGTGGAGCGCAAGTTCCTCAAGGCGTTCAAGGGCGGCCAGCTGCGCTCGCACACGTACAACGAGCAGCTGGCGGAAGCCGAGAAGCTCGGTGCCATCACGGCCGCGGAGCGAGAGCTCCTGCAGCGCGTGCGCGACGGCGTGGCCGAGTTCATCTCGGTGGACGATTTCGACAGCGAGGAATTGCGGGCGAATGTCGTGCGCAACGCCGAAACGATGAAGTCGATCCGCGCAGCGTAATCAGCGGGGAAGTGAGAGAAAGGGCCGCGAGCAATCGCGGCCCTTTTTTTGTTCTTTGTGGGAGCCGGCTATGCCGGCGATCCCGCGGCAGCGGGCACTCTCGCGAGCACGTATCGCCGCTGAAGCGGCTCCCACAGCAGCCGTCGTCCTTGTCGGTATCGCTTGGGCAAACGACCTCGATATTCGGAAGACGTCAGGAACAGCCGTCCTGCTTCGCCACGACATCGAGCAGGCGTGCTTCCACTTCGTCCCGCGTGTGCGCGCGGAACAGGCGCGGCGCTGCGCGGCGGAGCGCCCCGCAGTCGAGCGAGGTGAGGCGGTCGCGCACCTGGAGCAACTGGCCGGGGTGCATGCTGAATTCCTCCAGGCCCATGGCAAGGAGGAGGGCGGTGAACTGGGTGTCGCCGGCGATTTCGCCGCAGAGGCTTACCGGCTTCTTCGCGCGGCGGGCGCTGGCGATCACGTGTGCGATGAGGCGCAGGAACGCGGGTTGCAGCGGATCGTAAATGCCGTCAAGCGCGTCGTTGTTGCGGTCCGCAGCCAGCACGTACTGCGCGAGATCGTTCGTGCCGATGGCGAGGAAGTCGGCCTTCGCGAGGATCGACGTGACGCCGATCGCCGCCGCCGGCACTTCGATCATGGCACCGATGTCCAGGCGCTCCGGGAGCTCTTGCCCCTGCCGTGAAAGATCCTCGCGAGCCCTCTTGATGAGAGTGCGCACGGCGGCGAGTTCGCCGAGGTGCGTGACCATCGGTACCAGGATGCGCACCGGGCCGTAGCAGGCCGCGCGCAGGATGGCGCGCAACTGCACGCTGAAGATGTCGGGGTAGCGAAGCGACAGGCGGATGCCCCGCACGCCCAGCGCGGGATTGTCTTCGCCGCGCAGCGCCAGCCCTGCGGCGTCCGCCTTGTCGGCGCCGAGGTCCAGGGTGCGGATGGTGACCGGCAGGCCGCCCATGCCCAGCACGACGTCGCGGTAGGCCGCGAATTGCTCGTCTTCGGAAGGCAGGCCGCGTTGGCGCAGGAACAGGAACTCGGAACGATAGAGACCGATGCCGTCGGCGCCTCGCGACCGGGCGAGGGTGACGTCGCCGGCCAGTTCCGCGTTCGCGTACAGGCGCACGTGCGCGCCGTCGCGCGTGAGCGTGGGCGCCGTGGCGAGCGCGGCCAGGCGCCGACCTTCCGCGGCGGCCTGTCGCTGCCATTGCCGGTAGCGCGCGAGGTCCTGCGCCGTGGGATGCACGATGACCTCGCCGTGCTCCGCGTCGATCAGTACGAGGTCGTCGTCGTTGATGGTGGCGAGCGCATCGCGCGTGCCCACGAGCATGGGGATGTTGAAACTGCGCGCGAGAATGGCGCTGTGCGAATAGATGCTGCCGGCGCTCGCAATGACGCCGAGCATGCCCTGGCCCGCCATGCCCGCCATGTCGGCCGGTGCGATGGTGTCGCTCACGACGATCTCGCCCACGCGGGCGGCAAGCTTGCGCTCCTCACGGCTGGACTGCTGGTTCAACGCCGACATGACGCGCCCGATGACCTGGTCGATGTCCTCGCCCCGGCTCTTCAGGTAGGGGTCGTTCATGGTGTCGAACACGGCCGCAAGGCGATCGCGCTGCATCTTCAGCGCGGCGCTGGCGGTGTAATGGCCCACGGAGACAAGATCGTCCAGGCCGCGCAGGAGTTCTTCGTCGTCGAGGAGGAGGCTGTGCGCGTCGATGAAGTCGCCCACTTCCCGGGCGAGCGCCCCGTGCAACTTGCCGCGCAGTTCGCGCAACTCGGTGCGTGCGGTATCGATGGCCTTGTGCAGGCGCTCGATTTCCGGGCCGACCTCGGCGTCTTCGAGCATCCGCATGTCGACCATGAGCAGGCTCGGCTGGACCAGACGGGCCCGTCCGAGGGCCATGCCCCTGGCGGCGGGTGTACCGGTCAGCACCAATCTCATAGAGGCTCCCTACACGGCAGGCGAGTCGGCATGGTCAGGCGCCTTCGTCGAACTTGCGGTCGAACAGATCGACGACGGCGGCGACGGCCTGCTCGGCGTCCTCACCTTCGGCGCGCACGGTGAGGGAGGTGCCCATGCCGGCAGCCAGCATCATGACGCCCATGATGCTCTGCGCATTGACCTCGCGTCCCTTGCTGACGAGCCAGACCGTCGACTTGAACCCCGCGACCAGCTGCACGAGCTTGGCCGATGCGCGTGCATGCAGGCCGAGCCGGTTCGATACCACGATGTCACGTTCAAGCATGGTCGATGAAGATCCCTCCGCGACCGCCGCTGGCCGCGATTTCGGCCAGTTCGGGAAGCGATTTTTCCGAATAGTTGAGTACGCGAAGCAGCATCGGCAGGTTGAGGCCGGACACGCAACGCAGGTGCACGCCGAGTTCGCTCAGCGAGAGGCCGATATTGCAGGGTGTGGCGCCGTAGAGGTCGGCGAGCACCAGCACGCCGTCGCCGTGGTCGAGTTCACGGGCATGCCGTGCGGTGAGCGTGCGCATGACGTCGGGATCCGCGCTGGGCGGCACCTCGACGGCGTCGACGTCCAGCGGCAGCTTCGGCATCACGTGGCGCGCGGCGGAAATCAGCGCCTTGCCCACGGCCTCGTGGGTCATGAGGAGCACCCCGACGGTCATGGCCCGGTGTCTCGCTGCGGCTGGTGGGATCCGTGGGTCATGTCACTCGAGTTCGCGATGGAAGGTAAGGACGTTGCCGCGTTCCGAGCGGAAATGCTGGGCCAGCTTCTCGACCAGGTAGACCGAGCGATGGCGTCCGCCGGTGCAGCCGATCGAGACGGTGACGTAGCTCCGGTCTTCACCGTCGAAGCGCGGCAGCCAGGTATCGAGCCACCGTGCGACGTCGTCATAGTACTCGCCCACGAGCGGGTTCGCGTCGAGGAACTCCCGCACCGGGAGGTCCTTGCCGGAGAACGGCCGCAGGCGGGGATCCCAGTGCGGATTGGGGAGGCAGCGCGCGTCGAAGACGAAGTCGGCGTCCGAGGGCAGGCCGCGGCGGTAGGCGAACGACTCGAACAGAAGTGTGGTGCCGTCGGACGCCGCGGCGTAACCGGTGGCGAAAAGACGGCGCAACTGGTGCACGTTCAGGTCGCTGGAATCGATGACCTTTTCCGCGATGGAAACCAGGGGCCGCAGCAGCTTCCGTTCCTGCGCGATCGAATCGGCCAGCGACAGCTTCTCGGCCGCGAGCGGGTGGCGGCGGCGCGTTTCCGAATAGCGCTTGATCAGCACGTCGTCGCGGCTGTCGAGGAAGATGAGGTGCACGTGCACGCCGGCCGTGGACAGCTCGGACAGCACATGCGGCATACGCGCCAGATCGATCCGGCGGTTGCGCACGTCCACGCCCACGGCGATGCGTCGGCGCGGACCGTGTTCGCCCTGGCTCACCGCAGCGACCAGTTGCGGGATGAGTTCCGCGGGCATGTTGTCCACGCAATAGAACTCGAGGTCTTCCAGGGCACGCAGGGCCACGGTCTTGCCGCCGCCGGACATGCCGGTAAGCACGACCAGGTGGATGGCGTCGGGCTCGACGATGGGGCTCATGACTTCGTCGATCACGGGGAGGTCACCATGGGGAGAAGCGGCGCATCTGGTGCGCCTGGCGGTCGATGAAGGTTTGCGCGGGGTCGATGCCCTTGCTCTTCAGCACATGGTTGCGCACGGCGGCCTCGACCAGCACGGCCAGGTTGCGGCCCGGCGCGACGGGAATGGTGATCTTGGGCACGTCCACGTCGAGCACGTTGCGCCGGCTGACATCGCCGGTAAGGCGGGTCATGGCGTCGCCTTCCTCGCCGATCTGCAGCGGCTTCAGGTGGACCACGAGGCGCAGGTACTTCGAAGGCTTCACCGCCGTGTGGCCGAACATCTCGCGGATGTTCAGCACGCCCAGGCCGCGCACTTCCAGCAGGTCCTGGAGGAGTTCCGGACAGGCACCGTCGATGACGTCCGGAGCGATGAGCGTGAATTCGGTGGCGTCGTCGGCCACCAGCCGATGGCCGCGGCTGATGAGTTCGAGGGCGAGTTCGCTCTTGCCCGAGCCCGGTTCGCCGGTAATCAGCACGCCGATGGAAAAAACCTCGAGGAACACCCCGTGCAGCGTGACCTGGGGCGCCAGCGTGCGGGCCAGGTGGTATTGCAGGTAGGTGAGAAGCTCGTGGCCGCGCTTCGTGCTCTGCCACAGCGGCGTATCGGTTTCCTCGGCCACCTCGCGCAGGTCGGGCGGGATGGACTGGTCCTTGGTGACGATCAGCGCGGCGGGCTGGTAGGCGGCAATCTTGTGGATGGCCTCCCAGCGCTGGCGCGAATCCAGGCCGTCGAGGTAGTTCAGCTCCTCGGTACCGATGATCTGCACCTTGTTCGGGTAGATCACGTTGAGGTAGCCGACGAGCGAAGGGCGCCGGCTCTGCTTCGCGTTGGGTTCGAGCACACGGGATTCCCCACGCATGCCCGCGGCCCAACGCAAGGCCATGCGCTCGTGTACTCCGTCGAAGAGTTGTCTGGCGGTCAGCCGTTCCATGAACAGGCTCTTGGTCCCTTGGGAAGGAAAGGCCGGCACGCGGGGCGTGCCGGCCTGGGTCCTATTGTGCCATCAAGGGCGGCTGGACTGCCTGGGTCAGCCGGGGACGCGGGACTCCCGGACCTCGCTGTTGTGGTGATCCTTGAGCTTTTCCTTGTGCTTCTTGAGCTGGCCGGCCAGCTTCTCGATCATTTCGTCGATCGCGGAATACATGGTGTCCTTCTTGTCGTCGTCCTCCAGCCGGGCAATGCCGTCCGCATGCAGCCGGGTGCCGGCGCAGTGCAGGGTGCCGCCCGCCTTGTGCTCCGCCTTGTCGACGGAGAGCACGACGTCGAGGCCCTTGATGTTGTCGAAAAGGCGTTCGAAGCGACCGATCTGTTGTTCCACACGCTCGCGCAGGGCGGGAGTGATCTGGATGTGCTGGCCGCTGATCTGGATTTGCATGACGCCTCCTTCTTGCTGAGGGTGCCGCCGTGGGGCGGCGAGATCGGAGCGACGGAGCGTCGCTCCCTTGTCTTGAACCGTTCGGACCGCGTGCCTCCGGTAGGGTTCCTTCGCGTCGTCAGTTCGCGCGAACGCGTTCGCTGGAACTCGGGATACGCATCGCTTCGCGGTACTTTGCCACGGTACGTCGGGCCACCTGAATGCCGCGTCGATGCAGTTCCTCCGCCAGGGCCTGGTCGGACAGGGGGCGCCGTGCGTCCTCGGACGTGATGAGCTTGCGAATCATGGCCTGGATGGCCGTGGCGGATGCACTGCCGCCGTCCTCCGTGGCCACGCCGCTGGAGAAGAAGTGCTTGAGCTCGAAGGTGCCGCGGGGCGTGTGCATGTACTTGCGCGTGGTGACGCGCGAAATGGTGGATTCGTGCATGCCCACTTCCTCCGCCACTTCACGCAGGACCAACGGATGCATCGCCTCCGGGCCGTAGTCGAGGAAGGCGCTCTGCCGCCGCACGATGACGTCGGCCACCTTCTGCAGGGTTTCCGCACGGGACTGCAGGCTCTTCAGAAGCCACCGGGCTTCCTGCAACTGGCCTTTCATCCAGGTGGCGTCTTCGCCGCGCGCGCGGGCGATCAGGTTGCAGTAATGCTGGTTAAGACCGAGCCGCGGCTGTGCGTCGGGGTTGAGACTGACCTGCCAGCGGCCGTTCTCGCGGCGCGCGTAGACGTCGGGCGCCACGTACTCCACGGGGGTGGCGTCGAGCGCCGCGCCCGGGCGCGGGTCGAGGCTGCGGATGAGCGCGGCGGCGGCCGTCACGTGTTCCTCCGCTGCCTTCAGGCGGCGGGCGATTTTCGCGATGTCGTTCCGGGCAAGCAGTTCGAGTTCCTCGTTCACGACGCGGATGGCGAGTTCGCGGTGCGGTGTGTCGAGGGAGAACTGGGAAAGCTGGCAGAACAGGCAGTCGCGGAGGTCGAGGCTGGCGACGCCGGTGGGATCGAAGCGCTGCACGCGCTGACGCACGGCGTCGATCTCGTCCGCGCTGGCCGCCATTTCGGCCGGAAGGGCCGCTTCCACGGCGGCGACGCCGTCGCGGAGGTAACCGTCTTCGTCCAGCGCGTGGATGATGGCCGTGGCGATGGCATGTTCGCGCGGAGAGAACTGGGACAGGTTGAGCTGCCATTCCAGATGCTGCTGGAGGCTTTCCGGAGCCGCGTTCTGCGGCTCGAAACCATCCTCGTCCGTGCCCCCCGTGCGGGAGGCGCTGCCACCGTATTCGCTCGGGTCGCCCTGGAAACGGTCGTCGTCCCACTCGGGCGCCAGTTCCTCGGACGGGGCGGCGGTGGATTCGTCGTCTTCCTTGGAAGACTTGGCGGGCGATTCCTCACGCGAAGGGAATTCGGGAGCCTCGAAGTCGTTTTCTTCGCTGACGTCGGTTTCGGCGTCCGATTCGGCATCTTCGGCGAACTCGAGCAACGGATTGCTTTCCGCGATCTGGCGGAGTTCGGCCTCGAGCTCGAGCTGCGACAGCTGCAACAGGCGGATGGCCTGCTGCAATTGCGGCGTCAGCGTGAGCTGCTGATGGAGGCGAAACTGGAGTCCGGGTTTCATGCCTTCGACGCTTGTGGTTCCCGAGCCATCCTACCCCCTGGGACTGGCCCAGGCCAGCGGTCGGTCGGCTATCCCGGCCGGCCGGAGGTCATATCCTGAATTCGCGACCCAGGTACACCTCGCGCACCTTTTCGTCCGCTAGGATGTGTTGCGGCGTGCCGCGCGAAAGCACCTCGCCGTCGTTCAGGATATAGGCGCGGTCGCAGATGCCGAGCGTCTCGCGAACGTTATGGTCGGTGATGAGCACGCCGATGCCGCGTTCCTTCAGGTGGCGGACGATGCGCTGGATCTCGCCGACGGAAATCGGATCGACGCCGGCGAACGGTTCGTCCAGCAGCATGTAGCGGGGGCGCGCGGCCAGGGCGCGGGCGATTTCGACGCGGCGTCGCTCGCCGCCGGAAAGGCTGATGCCTTTCTGCTCGGCGATGTGCGCGATCTTCAGTTCGTCCAGCAGGCTTTCCAGTTCGTCCTCGCGCTGCTTCTGCGTCATTCCGTCGCGCAGTTCCAGCACCGCGAGGATGTTGTCGGCCACGCTGAGACGGCGGAACACCGATGCTTCCTGTGGCAGGTAGCCGATGCCGAGCTTCGCACGCGCATGCATCGGCAGGCCTGTGATGTCCTGCTGGTCGAGCTTGATCGACCCGGCGTCGGCCTGGATGAGGCCCACCACCATGTAGAAGCAGGTGGTCTTGCCGGCGCCGTTGGGGCCGAGCAGGCCGACCACTTCTCCCTCGCGGATGGAGAAGGCGAAGTCGCGAACTACCTGGCGTGCGCGAAAGCGCTTTTGCAGGCCTTGGGCTGAAAGCATCGGATCAGGGCTTCTTGGTGTCGGTGGCCGGGGCGGCGTCCTTCGCCGGTGTCTCAGGGGACGCGGCGGGCGTGCCCGGGGCCTTGTTCTTCGGCTGGAAGGTCATGTGCACGGGGGCTCCGCCACTGCTCTCGCCGGTCATCGTGCTGTCGCTCGTGTTGTAGGTGAGCTTGTCGCCCTGAGCGCTACCCTTGGCCGGCTGGTTCACATAGGCGTTGCCGGTGAGAACCGCGAAGTCCTTGTCGATCTTGTAATCGATGTTGCTGGCCCGGCCGTCCATCGGCTGGTTCTGGTCGTCCAACTGGTGGATGGTGGCGGGAGAACCTTCCACGACCACGCGGGTCAGCGTGTTGTCGGCGTCCAGATAACCGGTGGCCTTGCTGCCGGTGATCTTCAGGGTGCCCTGGGTCAGAACGACGTTGGTGGTCCAGATGACCTTGCCCGGCTGCCCGTTCTGGGGCGCCTGGGTGCCGTCGAAGGACTTCGAGACGACGTCCGCGGGCTGATCGCGGTCGGCCTTCTTCGCGAACGCGGATGTGCTCGCCAGGAGCGCCATACCGAGCGTCGCCATGACGACCTTAGCGTTTGCGCGGCTGGTAGACAGTGTGAACTGCATCGAGGAGCTCCAGGTGCTTGGTATCGAGATTGGCGCGCATGCCAACGCCCTGCATTGTAGATGTTCCCTGCACGATCCGGGCCGCCTCTGCCGTTTCCAGGCGGTTTTCCTTGGGCCAGGCGGTGACTTCCGAGGTGTCGATGCTGGCCGGCTGGTTGTTCTGGAAAGCCACCCGGTCCATGTGGACCTTCCCCTGCAACTTGAGCAGGCTGCCGTCCTTGTTCACCCAGCCGTACTGCGAATGGCCGGTCCATGGCGGAACATTGGTTTCCTTGGTGGAGGGGAGCACAAAATCCGGCGCGTTGATGTACAGCGACTCGTCGCCCTCGCGACGCTCCAGGTGCGGCGCCACCAGCTTGAAGGCCGGTTTGCCCTCCTCGTTGTAGGAATCGAGGTCGAAGTTGGTGAGGACATACCCGGAGCGGGGCGGACCGACGAAGTCCTGCACTTTTTTCTCGGGCGCGGTCCAGTAATAGAGCAGCACGCTGGCACCAAGGACGGCCGCGAGGATGCCGGTCGTGCCGGCCACCCCGCGATCCCTGATGAGGTTGAACACGCTCATAGCCAGCGGTCCCTTTCGGCTTCCGCCTTGCCCTGGGCCGCCAGGATCATGTCGGCCACCTCGCGCGCCGCGCCGTAACCGCCGATGAGCCGGGTGCGCCAGTGGGCGCGCTCCGCGACCCAGGGGTGGGCATTCGCCGTGGCGACCGCCAGGCCGACGATGCCCATGGCGGGCAGGTCCGGCAGGTCGTCGCCCACGAACGCCGCTTCCTCCGGTGCGAGCCTGAGCGCGTCGAGCAGGCCGGTCAGGCATGCCCGCTTGTCTTTCTGGCCCTGGTACACGTGGGCGATGCCGAGTTCCTCGGCCCGCAGGGACACCGGGTGGCTGATGCGTGCGGTGATGATCCCGACCTTTACCCCGTTCCGTTGCAGGGCCTTGAGGCCCAGCCCGTCGTGCACGTGGAAAACCTTGGTCTCGCGGCCGTCCTCGCCGTACCACAGGCGGCCGTCGGTCAGCGTGCCGTCGACGTCGAAGACGACGAGGCGCACGCGTGCCGCGCGCTCGGCGACGTCGGCGGGGATCTCGGTGTAATGCGTGTAGGCCATGGTTTCGCTATATATGGGGATGGATCGGCGCCGGGGGAGGGCGCCGCAGTGCTCTCGTTCAGACGACGCGGGCACGGAGCAGGTCGTGGATGTTCAGCGCACCGACCACGCGGCCTTCCCCGTCCACGACGAGGAGGGCGTTGATCTGGTGCTTCTCCATGAGCTGCGCCGCCTCGACCGCCAGCTTGTCGGAGCCGATGGTCTTGGGGCCGCGCGTCATGAGCTGGGCGACGGAGGCGCTGCGGAGGTCCACGCCGTCGTCGTCGAGGGCACGGCGAAGGTCGCCGTCGGTGAACACGCCAAGGAGGCGGTCGTCGCCGTCGACGACCGCGGTCATGCCGAGGCGCTTGCGCGACATTTCCACCAGTGCCTCGCTGAGCGAGGCCTCCAGACGGACGCGGGGCACGTCGTCGCCGGCGTGCATGACGTCGGAAATATGCAGGAGCAGCCGGCGCCCGAGGCTGCCGGCGGGATGGGAGCGGGCGAAATCGTCCGAGGTGAAGCCACGCGCTTCCAGGAGCGCCACCGCCAGGGCGTCGCCCATGACCAGGGCGGCCGTGGTGCTGGCGGTGGGGGCCAGGCCATGCGGGCAGGCCTCGCAGGCCACGTTGGCGTCGAGATTGACGTCGGCCTGGGTGGCCAGCGACGAGGCCGGATTGCCCGTGATCGAGATGAGCGAAATGCCCTGGCGCTTGATCGCCGGGAGGATGTACAGCAATTCGTCCGTTTCGCCCGAATAGGAGATGCCCAGCACGATGTCGTCCGGCTGGATCATGCCGAGGTCGCCGTGGCTGGCCTCGCCCGGGTGCACGAAGAAGGAAGGCGTGCCGGTGGAAGCCAGGGTGGCGGCGACCTTTCGGCCGATATGGCCCGATTTGCCCATGCCGGAGACCACGACGCGGCCCTTGCAGTCGAGGATCATCTGGCAGGCCTGGACGAATGCCGCGTCGATCCTCGCCTCGAGGGCGCGGATGCCGGCCGCCTCGGTCTTGATGACGTTGCGCGCGCTGCGCACGACGGCGTCGGCGTCCACGAGTCGGTTGGCGGCTGGCGGTGCGGTGCGGGCGTTCATGCGACCTCGAGGTCCGGGTGGGCTCCCTGGTTACCCGGGATGTCCATTTCTGCGACACCGGATTTCCATTACCATTACATATTCTCATTTTATGGTTGCTGCCATCGACGGGTGGTTCAGGGTCCGTTTCGGAACCCTTGCTCACGCTGCGACCCCCTTTTACGGAGATTCCATGGACGCTGCGCGCATCCAGGCACTGATTGAAGCCGGACTGCCCGGCGCCCGGGTGGACGTCCAGGGCGACGACGGCGTTCATTTCGAGGCCGAAGTGATCTCGGAACAGTTCGCCGGCAAGCTGCCGCTGGCCCGCCACCGCCTCGTCTACGCCACGCTCGGCGACCTCATGGGCGGTGCCATCCACGCCCTCGGCCTCAAGACCCTCACTCCCGACGAAGCCGCCGGCCGCCGTTGACGCGCGCGCCGCGGCTTACGTCGCCAGATTTTTCTTTCAAGGCATCCCCTCCATGGCCAAGATCCTGATCAGCGGCGGCCAGCCGCTCCAAGGCGAGGTCGGCATTTCCGGCGCCAAGAACGCCGTGCTGCCCATCCTCGCTTCCTGCCTGCTCGCCGACGAGCCGGTCAGCATCGGCAACGTGCCGCACCTGCACGACGTCACCACGTTCATCGAGCTGCTGGGCCGCATGGGCGTGCGGGTCGTCCTCGACGACCGCATGAAGATGCATATCGACCCGCGTCCCGAGAACTCCTGCGTGGCCCCGTACGACCTGGTGCGGACCATGCGCGCGTCGATCCTCGTCCTGGGCCCGCTCGTCGCGCGGTACGGCAAGGCGGAGGTTTCGCTGCCCGGCGGCTGCGCCATCGGCTCCCGCCCGGTCGACCAGCACATCCGCGGCCTGCAGGCGCTGGGCGCCGATGTCAGCGTGGAGAACGGCTACATCAAGGCGCGCTCCGGCCGCCTGAAGGGCGCCCGCATCGTCATGGACATGGTGACCGTCACCGGCACCGAAAACATCCTGATGGCGGCCACCCTCGCCGAAGGCACCACCGTCATCGAGAACGCGGCGCAGGAGCCCGAGGTGGTCGACCTCGCGCACTGCCTTATCGCGATGGGCGCAAAGATCGACGGCATCGGTACGTCCACGCTCATCGTGCACGGCGTGGAACGCCTGCACGGCGCGCATTACGAAGTCCTGCCCGACCGTATCGAAACCGGCACCTTCCTGGTCGGTGCGGCGATGACCGGCGGCAAGGTGCGCGCGCGCGGCGCCCGTGCCGACACCATGGACGCCGTGCTGCAGAAGCTCGAGGAAGCCGGTGCGCATATCAACACCGGCAAGGATTGGATCGAACTCGACATGCAGGGCCGCCGTCCGAAGGCGGTGAACCTCACCACCGCACCATACCCTGCGTTCCCCACCGACATGCAGGCGCAGTTCACCGCGCTCAATTGCGTCGCCGAGGGCGTGGGCGTGATCACCGAGACGGTGTTCGAGAACCGCTTCATGCATGCGCTGGAATTGCAGCGTCTGGGCGCGGACATTCGCCTGGAAGGCAATACGGCCATCATCACCGGTGTGCCGAAGATGAGTGGCGCGCCGATCATGGCGACCGACCTGCGTGCGTCGGCGTGCCTCGTGCTGGCCGGCCTGGTCGCCGAAGGCGACACCACGGTCGACCGCGTGTACCACATCGACCGCGGCTACGAGAACATCGAGGAAAAGCTCGGCGTGCTGGGCGCGAAGATCCGGCGTCTGCCGGGTTGACTTCGGATATGCGGCTTCATGTGGAAGCCGCTTCAGCGGCGATGGATACTGCGACAAGCTTGCTCGCTGCCGCGAGATCGCCGGCCTAGCCGGCTCCCACATCAAGGCAGGTAGGCTCCCGCATCAAGGCAGGTGGGCTTTGTGTGGGAGCCGCTTAAGCGGCGATGGGTGCTCGCGCGATGCGTGCCTGCCCCCGCCGGGGACAGTCGGCCCCCACAGTGATTAGCGGCCTTCGAACTTCACCAGTTCCATCGTCATGTCGCCGCCGTCTTTCTGGGCCAGCTTCACGGGCACCGGATACTTCCCTGGCACGTACCATGCGTTGAACCCGCGGTCGGCGTCGGTGCGGTCGACGCGAACGGCCTCGAAGGAGCCGGCGGGAACGGTAACCTTCTCGGTGGCCGACACCTTGAACTTCTGGTTTTCCACTTCCTGTTTCACCGCCACCGGCAACGCCAGGTCCTTCTGGCCGGAGCGCAGTGCGACGCCCAGCGCGAGCGGCAGGGTGTTGCGTTCCACCATGCCCGGCACGGCAGAGTAGGTGTAGCTCTTCTTGTTGTCCTGCACCTGGACGGTGCCGTCCTGCACGGCGAGGTCACGGGTCTTCGACTTGATCGCCGCGTCGAGCTGGTAGTGATAGCTCACCGCCTGCGGGACCTGTCCGGCCCAGGTGAAGCGAGAGGTTTCCGACACATTCGCGCCGAGCATGGCAGCCAGGCCCGAGGTGCCCTTGGTCTGGTTCGAGTATTCGAACTGGCCACCGCCGGCGGGCTTCAGCGTGACCGTGGCTTCGCCGAGCGGATCGCCGCCCTTGGAAACCTGGTAGGTAGCGGTGAAAGACTGCGGCACGTCCGCGGCGAACGCGGCGGCAGGCAGGGCGAGGGCCAGCGCGAGGCCGGCGCGGAGGAGGGTGCGGGTCGTCATGTAGCGGATTGTAAGCCGCGAGGCTGAATGCCGGGCCACGCCCGAGCCGGGATCCCTATGTGGAAGCCGCAGCCTGGCTTTGTGTGGGAGCCGCTTCAGCGGCGATGGGTGCTCGCGGCAAGGTTGCCCGCTGCCGCGGGATCGCCGGCATAGCCGGCTCCCACAATCGCCGGTGTCTTACAGGTCGGCGAGGCTCAGGGGGCGCGTCAGCGGCGCGCCGTCGAACAGCGGGCCGCCTTGCCAGCGCAGCCGGCCACTGGCGATGGCGCCGACAACCGCCGGCAAGAGCTTGTGCTCCTCGACGAGCAGGCGCGCGGCGAGGTCGTCTTCCGTGTCGCCCGGATGGACGGGAATGCGTGCCTGGGCGACCACGGGGCCGCCATCCAGTTCCGCCGTGACGAAGTGCACGCTGGCGCCGTGTTCGCGGTCGCCGGCCTCCAGGCAGCGGCGGTGGGTGTGCAGGCCGCGGTACTTCGGCAGCAGGGAGGGGTGCACGTTGATCGCGCGGCCCTCCCATGGCGCCACCACTGCGGCGTCCACGATGCGCATGTAGCCGGCCAGCACGAGCAGATCGGCCCCGCTGTCGGCCACCCGGCCGAACAGGGCGCTGTCGAATTCGGCGCGCGTGGCGTAGTCCTTCGGGTTCAGTGCCACCGTCGGAATGCCTGCCGCGGCAGCGACCGCGAGGGCCCCGGCCAGCTTCTTGTCGCTGCCCACGAGGGTGAATTCGACGGGCAGGCGCCCGGCGTCACGCGCTGCGACGAGCGCGGCAAGATTGCTGCCACGCCCGGATGCGAGCGCGGCGACGCGAAGGGGGCGATCCATCGGCTCAGGCGATGTGGACGCGTTCGCCGCCTTCATGGGCGACCACCACGCCGATCGGCTGGCTGTCGAGGCCATGGCCGGCGAGCACGGCCTGCGCAGCCTCGACCTGGCTCTCGGCGAGCAGCACGGTAAAGCCGATGCCGCAGTTGAAGGTGCGCCACATTTCCTCGTCGGCGACGTTGCCTTCGCGCTGCAGCCACTGGAACACGGGCGGCAATTCCCACGCCGAGGCGTCGATGGACAGGGCCAGGCCGTCGGGAACCACGCGGATGATGTTTTCCTTCAGGCCGCCACCGGTGACGTGCGCCATGCCGTGCACGTCCACCTTGCCGATCAGGTCCAGCATGGGCTTCACGTATATGGTGGTGGGTGCCATCAGCGCGTCCACCAGCTTCACGCCGCCGACATCGGTCTCCAGCGGGGAGCCCGCGCGTTCGAGGATGCGGCGGATCAGCGAATAGCCGTTCGAGTGCGGGCCGGAGGAGGCCACGCCGAGGATGACGTCGCCCGCGACGATGGAGGAGCCGTCGTTCATGGCGGACTTTTCCACGGCGCCGACGGTAAAGCCGGCCAGGTCGTATTCGCCCGGCGGGTACATGTCGGGCATTTCGGCCGTCTCGCCGCCGATCAGCGCACAGCCGGCGAGCTCGCAGCCGCGGGCGATGCCGCCGACCACCGAGGCGGCCGTGTCGACATCGAGCTTGCCGGTGGCAAAGTAGTCGAGGAAGAACAGTGGTTCGGCACCCTGCACGAGCACGTCGTTGACGCACATGCCCACCAGGTCGATGCCGATGGTGTCGTGGCGGCCCAGCTGCTGGGCAAGCTTCAGCTTCGTGCCGACGCCGTCGGTGCCCGAAACGAGCACGGGCTCCTTGTAGCGGCCGGAAAGGTCGAACAGCCCGCCGAAACCGCCCAGTCCGCCCATCACCTCGGGGCGGAAGGTGCGCTTGACCATCGGCTTGATGCGCTCGACGAGGGCATTACCGGCGTCGATGTCCACGCCTGCGTCGCGGTAGGTGAGGGAGCCCTGGTCGGAGGACATAAGCGGTTCCGGCACTATTGGAAACCGCGCATTCTAACAGCAAGCGGGCCCGTGACCGGGCCCTGCACGGCTCCTGGATGGACGCCATGGCATGGTTTGGGCAGACTTCCTGCCTTCACAGAGCGATGCCCACACCATGCGCCTACTCCGGATCCTCGCGACATCGATGCTCTTCGCGGTCGCCTTTCTTGGCACGGCCGCGGGACAGACGTCCATCTACACGGTGACGGTGCCGGTGGCCGACACCAGCGCCGCGGTGCGTGACCAGGCCTTCGCGACGGGCCTTACCCAGGTGCTGGCCCGGGCCTCGAACGGGGCGGACCCTCGCGGCAAGGCCGGCTACGCCGACGCCATGAAGCAACCGGGCGGCCTCGTCCAGCAATACCAGTACGCCCGCACCGGCGGCGCCAACGGGGCCCCCCTCAGCCTGGAGATCGTGTTCGATCCGGGTGCGGTCCGGCGTGTGCTGGCCGTCGGCGACGCCGCAGCCGCGGCACCCAAGGCCCCCGTGCTCGTGATCGCGCGGGACGCCAGCGGCAGGCTCCTTGGCCAAGATGAGCTCGCCCCGCTGGCCCAGATGGCCGATACCCGCGGATATCAGATCGTCGTGCCGAAGGACGGTGCCATTCGCGACCCGGCCGCCCTCGCGGCGGGCGATCCCGCGGCCGTGGCCGGCGTGGCCCGGCAGTACAACACGGCGGTGGTGCTCGTCGGCAAGATCGGCGCCGACCAGACCGACTGGACCCTCGTTTCGGCCGGCCGCACGTCCAGTTGGAAAGACAGTGGCGAGGCCCGCGCGGCGTTGCTGACCAATGGCGCCAACGCCATGGCGGACAAGCTCGATCGCCAGTTCGCCGCCACCCAGGGCGGCAGCACCAGCGGCAAGGTCTGGGTGGCCGGGCTCCGTTCCGCCGCCGATTACGCCGGCCTTCTGTCCACGTTCCAGAACGACCCTGCGGTGAAATCCATCGTACCGGTGGCGGCCACGGCCGACGGCGTGCTCTTCGACGTATCGGCCAACGCACCGCTCGCGCGGCTGGTCGCGGGTTACTCCGCCGGGGGCCACGTGCTGGCCGGCGACGGGCATGACGGCGCCGACCTCGCCTTGCGCTGGGTCCCCTGACGGATGTCGATGAATCACGAAACGTCCCGCCGCTGGCAGCTGCTGGCGATCACCGCCGTCATCGTCTTCCTCATCTGGTTGCTGGCCCCGGTGCTCATGCCCTTCGCGCTCGCGGCGATGCTGGCTTACCTCGGCGACCCGCTGGCCGACCGCCTGCAACGCCTCGGCATGGGGCGCACCTGGGCGGTGAGCATCGTGTTCACGGTGATCTCGGTGGTCGTGGTGGGTGTGCTCCTGCTGCTGATCCCGCTGATCCAGCGCCAGTTCCAGAACCTCGCCGAGAACCTGCCGCACTACGTGGACTGGGTTCGCACGACGGCGTTGCCGTGGGTCCAGGCAAAGCTGCGGCTGGATCCGAATGTCTTCGATACGGACCGCCTGCTGGCCACCGTTCGCGAACACATCGGCTCGGTGGGGACCATTGCCGCCAAGGCCGTGGCGAAGGTCACACAATCCGGCATGGGCGTGGTCATGTGGCTGACCAACGCCGTGCTGATTCCCGTCGTGGCGTTCTACCTGCTGCGCGACTGGGACGCGATGATGGCGCAGATCCAGCGCATGCTTCCGCGCTCGATCGAGCCGACCGTGGTGCGTCTCGCCCGCGAATCCGACGAGGTGCTGGGTGCCTTCGTTCGCGGCCAGTTGCTCGTGATGCTGGCCCTCGGCGTCTTCTACGGCCTGGGGCTCACGCTGGTCGGCATTTCCATCGGTCCCCTGATCGGCATGGTCGCGGGCCTGCTCAGTTTCGTCCCGTACCTCGGCTTCATGATCGGCTTCGTTGCGGCGCTGATCGCGGCCCTGGTCCAGTATGGCGACTGGACGCACGTGATCCTCGTCGGCGTGGTGTTCACCGTCGGCCAGCTGCTCGAGGGCTACGTGCTGGTGCCGCGCCTCGTGGGCGGAAAGATCGGTCTGCATCCCGTGGCGGTCATCTTTGCCGTGTTGGCTGGCGGACACCTCTTCGGGTTTCTGGGCGTGCTGCTCGCGCTTCCCGCTGCGTCGGTAGTGGTCGTCCTGATGCGCTATGCGATCAGCCGCTACCGCGAAAGCGACCTCTACATGGAGCCGGCGACGGACGCTTCCGCGCAGTCGATCGAGGTCGAGGTCGAGGTCGACGTGGAAACGCGCAGGCCGCAACCCCCGGTGCCCGGCGACGGCGGGCCATGACCAGCCAGCTTCCCCTCGCATTGCGCTGGCCGCGGCGGCAGCGCTTCGAGCACTTCCATCCGGGCGAGAACGCGGCGGCCGTCGAAGCCTTGCGCGCGGCGGCCGTGAGCCCCGCGGCACCATGGGTGTTCGTCGCCGGTTCCATGGGCAGTGGCCGCACACACCTGCTTATTGCGTCCTGCCAGGCGGCGATCGACGCCGGCCGCAGCGCGCAGTACCTGCCGCTCGCCGCCCTGCGCGGATCGCGGGCGGCAGCCATCCGCGGCATGGCGGGCAGCGACCTGCTGGCCATCGACGACATCGATTCCGTCGCGGGTGAAAGCGAGGCGGAGCATGCGCTGTTCGATACCTTCAACCGCTACCGGGCCGAAGGATGCACGTTGCTGTTTTCCGCCAGTGGGGCGCCGGGCTCCATCGGCATCGCCTTGCCCGACCTGCGCTCGCGGCTGGGCTCGCTGACCCAGGCGGTGCTCAGGCCGCTGGGCGACGCCGAGCGCAGGGACGTGCTGCGCGAGCAGGCCGGCGCGCGCGGCATCGAACTGGACGACACCGTGCTCGACTGGCTGTTCGCGCACCATGCGCGCGACCTTGGCACCTTGCTCGACCTGCTCGACACCCTTGACCGGGCGTCACTCGCCGCGAAACGGCGAGTGACGGTGCCCTTCCTGCGAGACCTTCTGAGGGCGCCACCCCTCTAGCCGACTTTCGATAGTCCAGGCCGTCGCTAGGACTGCGGGATGTGCACCCGGCCAGCCAGGGTCTTCCGGTCGGGATCGTTATCGCTCACGCGGTAGACCCGCAGTTCGGATGCATCCGTGTCGTGTTCCACGATCAGGTAGGTGCGCCGCGATGCCGATCCGCTGAGGAATACGGGGACACCGCCAATGTCGCCGTACTGTCCTGCCCATGCGTGCAGGTGTCCCGCGAATATGGCCGCCACGTCGTTGCTTGCCACCATGCTGGCGAATTCGAAGTTGGCCCCGTCGGCGTCCGCGTTGTGCATGTGCACGATGGCGAAGTCGAAGGGCCGGTCCGACGGCTTTCCGTACGGCGGTACGGTGAGGTTCGTCTTGAGAAGGTTTTCCAGCCAGGGCACCGACGAGGTGATCCGGTAACGAGACTTCCGCAGGGCGGCGTAGCTGTCGAACGTCACCTCGTAGCTCGGGTAATTGTTGAGTTGCACGTTCAACACGCGATCCATGCCCGGTGCGCGCACGGCGTAGGCGAGGCTGCCTTCGTAATCGTCCCCGAACACGCCGGGCTGGGTGGCGAAATCGAACGCCACTTTCTCGCGCTTGCGGGTTACGTGCTGCACCAGGCCGTCGATGCTGTCGCGTGCGCATCCGTTGTTGTAGCAGCCGCCGCCGTCGGACGCCCTGATGTTGTTGGCGTAGTCGTGATTGCCGAGGCCGATGTGCACATTGTCGCCGAGGATCTGCAGCAGCTCGGCCATGACACTCCTTTGCCAGCCGTGGCCGTAGGCGGTGATGTCGCCATTGATGAATACGGGGATGTCCTGACCAGGGCGGGCAGCGCGGTAGGCGGCGATGCTTCGGTATTGTTCCTCGATGAGCGCGCGAGATCGCTCATCGCGGTCCGCCTCGCTTTCCGCTTCATCCGTGTCGGACGAGGGCGTCCACGGGTATTGCGGATCGGAGGTGACGATCATGGTGCGGATGTCGGCCTGGCTGGCCGGAGCGAATGCGGCGGTGGCGAAGGCCAGCGCGAGTGCGGCCGCGACGCGGCCGGGAACGATGTGGGGAGCCATGGATTTCCTTGTCCGTCGGGGATACGGTTCCGCGGACTTTCCGTCCGCGGATGGAAAGGTAATGGCCGAGCCCTGGACGGTATGTAGGAAAACCGGAAGTGCCGCCCGGGCGCTTTCCCCGGGCGACGTAGGATTACACCCCTAGCAGGCGGGGCGTGGCGTTGGCGCCGATGATTTCCGTCATGGCGGCGGCCACCTTGTGGTTGCCCGCGACAATGTTGCCGCTCTCGGGCAGGCCCTCGCGCCCGGCGAAATCGCCATAGACACCACCGGCCTCGCGCACGAGGAGCGCGCCCGCGGCCATGTCCCATACGCTGAGCCCGGGTTCGAAGTAGCCGTCCACGCGACCGGCGGCGACGTAGGCGAGGTCGAGCGCGGCGGAGCCCATGCGGCGGACGTCCTCGGCTTCCTTGAGCAGCGCGGCGGTAATGGCCAGCTGCGAGTCGAGGTGATTGCGCACGCGGTACGGGAAGCCCGTGGCGATCAGCGCGCCGGACAGGCCTTCGCGCTTTCCGACGCGGATGCGGCGATCGTTGAGGTAGGCGCCGTCGCCCTTGCTGGCAGTGAACAGTTCGTCGCGCAGCGGATCGAACACCACGCCGTAGACGGGCTCGCCCTTTTCCACGAGCGCGATGGACACGCTGAAGTGGGGAATGCCGCGCAGATAATTGTGCGTTCCGTCGAGCGGATCGATCACCCAGGTGAGCGGGCCCTTGCCCGTCTGGCCGGATTCCTCGCCCAGGATGGCGTGCGTGGGATACGCGCGGCGCAGTTCCTTGACGATTTCCGCCTCGGCGAGGCGGTCGACCTCGGAGGCGAAGTCCATCCGCTGCTTCTCGACGACCGCGAGGCCCTCGATGCGGTTCATGTAGCGCAGGATGATGTTTCCTGCGGAGCGCGCTGCGCGCGCCGCGACGTTGACGGCGGGTCTTGGCATGGGGATCGACTTGGCAAAAGAACGGGAGAGCGGTCGAAAGCCGCATCAGCCCGGAAGTTTACCACTGTGCCCCGCCTCGCCCAAGTCGTTGCCGTTGTAGACTTTCCGGTCCTCCCCAGCCGAAGCGCCAGCCATGGCCCTGCACGAACTCCACGATCTCTTCCGATTCGTCCTCGTTCGCACCTCGCACTCGGGGAACATCGGTTCGGCCGCGCGGGCCATCCGCACCATGGGATTCGACCGCCTGACGCTGGTGGCCCCGCACCGCTTCCCCGACCCTGAAGCGACGGCCCTCGCTGCGGGGGCGGACGACGTGCTGGGACAGGCCGCCATCCACGACGACCTGGTCGCCGGACTCGCGGGCACCACCTTCGCGCTGGGCCTGTCGGCCCGGCGCCGGGGCGTGAACCTGCCCGAACTCGACCCGCGCGAAGGTGCGGCCCAGGCCTTGGCAGCCGTGCGCCGGGGCGAGCACGTGGCGCTGGTGTTCGGCAACGAACGAACGGGCCTGGAGAACGACGAACTGTCGCGATGCCACGCGATGGTGCGCATTCCCAGCGTGGACGATTTCAGCTCGCTCAACCTTTCGCAGGCCGTGCAGGTGGTGGCGTACGAACTGCGCATGGCGATGCTCGCCGAGGAAGGGCGCGCGCCAGTGGCGGATATCGATCCGGACGAAGCGCCTGCCGATGCCGAACAGGTGGAGCGCTTCTTCACCCACCTCGCGGAAACGCTCGACGACATCGAATTCCACAAGGGCCGCTCGCCCACCACCATCATGCTCAAGCTGCGCAAGCTGTTCCTTCGCGCACGGCCGGAATTGCGCGAACTGCGCATCCTGCATGGCATCCTCGCCGATGCCCAGCGCATGGCGGAGCTGGCGCACAAGGGCAATCCTTGAGCGCGGGGGCTTCGCGCCCCTGCAGGTTCAGAAGAGGTCGCGGAAGAATCCCGCCAGCGCCTGGCTGAAGGTCGCGGATGCCACGACGATGGCGGCGGTCGTGGCCCAGACGGCCATGAGCAGCGCGCCGTCGCGTTCCACCAGCGCGAAGGCGAAGGCGATCAGCAGGCCGCCGAACACGTAGTTCGTGAACGGGATGGGCAGCGCAAGCAGGATGCCCACGAGGATCATGACCGCGCCCGACACGAAGGTGAAGGGCCGCCGCGTGAGGCGTTGCAGCCTCGGCTTGCAGATCCTCTCCAGGCGGCGCGTCATGGGCTCGATGCGGTCGAGGAACCGTAGCAACCCCTCGCGTGACATCGTGCGCCGGCGCAGGAATCCGGGGATCCACGGGTGCTCCAGGCCGATCAGCATTTCCAGGCCCAGCGCGATCACGAGCACGCCCATGATCCCGCCGATGCCGATCGGCACGGGGAGGAAATTGGGAATCGCCAGCAGCAGGAGAAGGAAGCCGAAGGCGCGCCGGCGCAGGGGTTCGAGAAGTTGCTCCACGGACACGCGCTCGCCGGGCGCGGACATGAGTGCCGCCCTCAGCAGGGCGGCGGTTTTGTCTTCGCGGGGTTCGCGTTCCCTGGTCATGGCACGACTGTCGCCGCCGGGCCTTGAACCCCCATTGAACCGGAGCGGCTATTCCTCGACGGGAGCGTCGTCGGTTTGCACGGTGCTCACCAACACCTTGTCGATGCGGGCGCCATCCATGTCCACGACTTCGAAACGGTGGCCCTGCCAGGTGAAGGATTCGCCCGCGCGGGGAATATGCCCGAACTGTGTCGTGACCATGCCGGCCACGGTGCGGAAGTCGTGCTCCTCCTCGTTCGGCAGGCGGTCCAGCAGGAGCAGCTCGCGAAGATCGTCGGCGGACAACGCGCCGTCCACGAGCCAGCTGCCGTCGTCGCGGCGGACGATGGGCCCGTCCCGGTCGATATCGTCGGAGGCCGGAGCAGTGGCGCCCACCACTGCCGTGAGCAGGTCGTTCAGCGTCACCAGGCCTTCGATGTCGCCGTATTCGTCCACGGCCAGCGCCAGCTGGGTGTCCGCGTCGCGGAAGGCCTCCAGGAGGTCCAGCGCGCGCGCCGTTGCGGGCACGAAGAGCGGGCGGGACACGTGCTCGAAGAGGTCGACATGCCCGCGTTCGAGCGACACGATGAGGGACTTCACCTCGACGGTACCGACCACCTCGCTTTCGTCGCGCCGGTAGACGGGGTAGCGCGAAAACTGGGTCTCGCGGAGCACGGCGAGGTTGTCCTCCTGCGTGGCCGCCACGTCGAGCCAGGCGATCTTCATGCGCGGGGTCATCACCGAGCCCACGCTGCGATCGCCCAGGCGGAGCACGCGGTTCACCATGTTGCGTTCGTCGCTGTCGAGGATGCCCTGCTCGGCACTTTCGGCCACGAGCAGGCGGATCTCTTCCTCGGTGGCCGCGTTCGCGCCCACCCGATGGAGGCGCAGCACCCGGAGGATGCCCGTCGAGAGGTGGTTGAGCAGCCACACCATCGGCAACGTGATGCGGGAGATCACGAGCATCGGCACCGCGATCTGGCATGCGATGCGCTCGGGGGCGGTGAGAGCGGCGCGCTTCGGCACCAGCTCGCCGATGACGATCTGGACCAGGGACATGAGAAGGAAGCCCAGCAGCCAGCCGACGATGCGGGCATACGGTTCCAGCCAGGCGGCGCCACCGCCATGGATAAGGGCGGTGAAGTGCTCGCCCAGCCGGTCGCCGGCCAATGCGCCGGTGACCAGGATGATCAGGGTCATGCCCACCTGTACGGTGGAGAGGAACCTCTCCGGCGCCTCGGCCAGTTGCAGGGCCACCCGCGCCCGGCGGCTGTCGCGGGCCATCTGCTTCAGGCGGCTCTTCCGTGACGCGACCACGGACATCTCGGACAGGGCGAAGAACCCGTTGCCGAGCGATAGGAGGAGGACCAGCAGGATTTCGGTGAGCATCGGGCGCTTATATAGCAGATGGTCCCGGCAAGAAGGCGTCCGGTGGGGCCGGGCGAGGTCGCGGCCACCTGTCCGGAGCACGCCCCGGGGCGCAAGCCACGGGCCAGTCCGGTAACATTGCGGTCACAAATCCCCCAGGTTCCCAGGCGACCCCATGTTTTCACTCCAGACGATGTTCGGTAAGGGCGACAAGTTCTACGGTTTGCTCGAGGCCAGCGCCGAAGCGGCCCGCGAGAGCGCCCGTGCCATGCACGAACTCGTGACCCAGACCGACCGCACCCCGGTCATGGCGGCCTTCAGCACGGCGCGCGCCCGCGAGAAAGCCCTGCACGGGCAGATCGGCGAGGAACTGGTGAATACCTTCGTCACCGCCCTGGACCGCGAGGACATCGAGGCGCTGAACTCGGCGCTGTACAAGATTCCGAAGACCATCGAGAAGTTCGCCGAGCGCTACGTGATCGTGGCCGAGCGTCTGCAGGGCATCGACTTCAGCCAGCGCGCGGCCCTGCTCGAACGCTCCGCGGACGTCGTCGTGGCCATGATCGGGCAGCTTCGCCACGGCCTGAAGATCGACCCGGTGAAAAAGCTGCGCGACCAGCTCCAGGCCTTGGAGTCCGAGGCTGACCGCCTGCTCCTCGATCCGTATCGCACCCTGTATGCGGAGGCCTCCGACCCGCTCCGCGCCATTCTCGCCAAGGACCTCTTCGAGCTGATCGAGAAGGCCGTCGACAAATGCCGCGACGTCGGCAACGTCGTCTACTCCATCGTGCTCAAGAACTCCTGACGGCCCGCACTCCATGAGCATGGTCATCGCGGTCGTCCTGATCGCCCTCGCTTTCACCTATATCAACGGCTTCCACGACACGGCGAATTCCATCGCGACCGTTGTCGCCACCAAGGTGCTCACGCCCGGGCAGGCGGTGCTCCTGGCGGCCGTCACCAATCTCGCCGGTGCCCTGTGGGGCACGGCGGTAGCCGCCACCATCGCCTCGGGGTTGATCGACACCGGCGTGGTCGAAGTCGGCTCGCAGCTCCTGATCAGTGCGCTGCTGGGCGCCACCATCTGGAACCTCATCACGTGGTGGCTGGGTCTGCCGTCCAGTTCCAGCCATGCCCTCGTCGGCGGCCTTTGCGGTGCCGCACTCGCCGCGGCGCACGACAATTTCCACTCGATCATCTGGTGGCAGGGCGGTGCGCACTGGTGGCTGGGCAAGGGCGTGATCCCCAAGGTGATCGTGCCGATGATCGTCTCGCCGTTCCTCGGCTTCGTGATCGGCTTCGCCATCATGGGCGGGCTTTACGCGCTGCTGGGTTTCTTCTCCAGCCGCAGGGGCACCCTGCGCCGGTTCGGCCGCACGCCCTTTGTGAACAGCTTTTTCGGCAAGGCGCAGATCGTCTCCGCCAGCGCCATGGGTCTGTCGCACGGCATGAACGACGCCCAGAAGAGCATGGGCATCATCGCCCTCGCGCTTGCCGGTGCCACGGCAGCGGGGCAGTTCGACCACCTGCCGGCGTTCCTGGAATTCCTGCGCATTCCGCACGATCCCGCTGCCGCGGGCGGCTTCCCGATTCCGGTGTGGGTCAAGGTCGTGTGCGCGCTGACCATGGCCGGCGGCACCGCGGGCGGTGGCTGGCGCATCATCAAGACGCTGGGCCACAAGATGGTGAAGCTGCATCCCATCAACGGCTTCGCCGCCGAAGGCAGTTCGGCCGCCGTCATTCTTACCGCGTCGATGCTCGGCGTGCCGGTGTCCACCACGCACAACGTGTCCGCGTCGATCATGGGTGTGGGCGCGGCCAAGCGCTTCAACGCCATCCGCTGGTCGGTGGTCGAGCGCATGGTGTGGGCGTGGATCCTCACCTTGCCCATCACCGCGGGTATCGGTTACGGGCTGGTGAAGCTGGGCAACCTGCTGTTCTGATGGAACCTACAAGGCGTCGGCTTCGCCGTTCACCACCTGCTCCAGCTGGTCGCCCGTGGCGCCCAGTTCCTCGATGATCCGGGCAAGTTCGCGCTCGTCCAGGTAGTCGTACGGGCGGTTCTCGCAAAGGTGCAGGTAGGGCGACCCGTCCAGGTCCGCTTCGGCGAGGTAGCCGGTGCGCTGTTCCCAGTTGAAGCGAAGGCAACGCCGGGCGTCCACGCCGGCCAGGGGGCCGATGGGCGTCGACAGCCGGAGATAGCGTTGCCCCTCGCCATCTTCCAGTTCGGCGAGGTAAATGCCCTGGTGGCGGCCGTCGGGCAGTTCCAAGTCGAAGCTGATGACGTAGGGCTCGTTCTGGCGGAGCTTGTGAATGCCGCCGACATGGGAGCGGATCGCTTCGAAGTGTCGCATGGCCGTGATCCACGGGTCCGTCGTGAGGAGATTCGGATGGTACCCTTAACGACGTCTCGGAACATGCAGGAAACGAGCATGCGCGATGAAATCGCCGGTGAAGACGCCAGACGCTTGCGGGCACGATGCATCATCGAGGCGGTCGCCGCCATTCCGAAGGGGCGCGTGGCCAGTTACGGCGCCATTGCGGCGCGCGCCGGTTACCCCGGGCGCGCCCGTCTCATCGGCAAGGTGTTGGGCGAGGCCCCCGACCGTGCCGAACTTCCCTGGCATCGCGTGCTGCGTGCCGACGGGCGCATCGGCATTCCCGCCGGCACGCGCGGGTTTCGCGAACAGTGCCGGCGGCTTAAGGCCGAGGGCGTCACCGTGAAAGACGGCCGCGTACCGATGAGCGCCTTCGGGCTCGATCACGACCTCGATCGGGCGATCTGGGGCCTGCCCGGCTGAGCTTCAGCGGTAGGTCACCTCCACCAGTTTCCAGGACCGCGACGGGTCTCGCCGCACGGCGTAATCGAGCAAGCGGGCATGGGCGGCCATGTCCAGTAACTGCCCGGTATCGGCGCGGCGGATGACGGCGTCCGCCGGGTGCCCTGCCGGGCAATCGAGCCGGTCCTGTCGCAACGGGCAGGAGGCCTCGACGATGTTCCCGGTAAAGACGATGCGGCCACTGGTGAAGCTCGATGCGGGGCCGGCAAGAAGGCTGCCGGCGAGTACGCTGGCGGTAACGAGCGCTCTGAGCATACACATCCCCCTTGAGGATGAAACGCCATGGGGCCGGGGTTCCGGTCCCGGCTTCATTAGCCGTCATCGCGCGTCGAAAGAAAACGAAGCCCGTCGCAAATCCGTGTGAGTAAACGTTCGTGCGAATGTCATCCGGCGGGGGAGTGCCGCGCCGGTTTGCTAGCATGGGCGGATGCAGTCCCAGGCACTCGACCTCCTTCACTCCGTTTTCGGTTATCCCGGTTTCCGCGGCCAGCAACAAGACATCGTCGAGACGGTGGCGGCGGGCCAGGATGCCCTCGTGCTCATGCCCACCGGCGGCGGCAAGTCGCTGTGCTTCCAGATACCCGCCCTCATGCGAGCGGGTACGGGCATCGTGGTGTCGCCGCTCATCGCCCTCATGCAAGACCAGGTGGACGCACTCGGCGAAGCGGGCGTACGGGCGCGCTACCTCAATTCCAGTCTGGATGCCGCGACCCAGCGCGAGGTCGAAGACCAACTTCTCTCGGGCGAACTGGACATGCTGTACGTTGCGCCCGAGCGCTTGCTGACGGGGCGTTGCCTCGGGCTCCTCGACCGCATCCCCATCGCCCTGTTCGCCATCGACGAAGCCCATTGCGTGTCGCAGTGGGGACACGACTTCCGCCCGGAATACCGCGAGCTCGCGATCCTGCACGAACGCTTTCCCGAGGTGCCGCGCATCGCGCTCACCGCCACCGCGGACGAGCGCACGCGCGAGGAAATCATCGAGCGGCTGAATCTGCACGACGCACGTCGCTTCGTATCGAGCTTCGACCGCCCCAACATCCGTTACCGCGTGGCTCCCCGGCAGAATGCACGCAGGCAGCTGCTCGACTTCCTCGACGCCCATCGCGGTGAGGCCGGCATCGTCTATTGCCTCAGCCGGCGCAAGGTGGACGAAACAGCGGCATGGTTGTCGGAAGCCGGCGTGGAAGCCCTGCCATACCACGCGGGGCTGGATGCGGAAACACGCATGCGGCACCAGCAGCGCTTCCTGCGCGAGGACGGCATCGTCATGGTGGCCACCGTCGCCTTCGGCATGGGCATCGACAAACCCGACGTCCGCTTCGTGGCGCACCTCGACCTTCCACGCAGCATGGAAGGCTATTACCAGGAGACCGGCCGCGCCGGCCGCGATGGTCTGCCCGCCGAGGCATGGATGGTCTACGGCCTCGGCGACGTGGTCACCATGAGCCAGATGATTTCCCAGTCGGAGGCCGGCGACGACCGCAAGCGCATCGAGCGGCTGAAACTCGATTCGTTGCTCGGTTACGCGGAAGCCACCCGTTGTCGCAGACAACTTTTGCTCGAGGCGTTCGCCGAAACCTATCCTGAGCCATGCGGCAACTGCGACAACTGCCTGCAGCCGCCGAAGACATGGGACGCCACCATCGCCGCCCAGAAGGCCATGTCGTGCATCTATCGCAGCGGGCAGCGCTACGGCGCCGGGCACCTCATCGACGTTCTTCGCGGCGAAGCGTCCGAGCGCGTGCGCGATCTGGGCCACGACAAGCTCACCGTGTTCGGCATCGGAGCCGACATGGACGCCACGCAGTGGCGTTCGGTGTTCCGCCAGTTGCTGGCAGCGGGCCTGATCGAGGCCGACCCCGAAGGCTTCGGCACGCTGCGCCTTTCCGGCCAGAGCGGTCCGGTGCTGAAGGGCGAGCGTAAAGTGTGGCTGCGCGAGGACGCCCGCCCGGCCCGGGGGCGCCGCGGCACGCGCTCGTCTCCCGCGGCGGCCGGTACGTCGCTCGGCATCGAGGAGATCGAGCAGCCGCTCTGGAACGAACTGCGCCGGGTTCGGGCGGAACTCGCGAGGCAGCACGGCGTGCCCGCCTATGTCATCTTCCACGACGCCACGTTGCTGGCGATGTTGCGCGCGCTGCCATCCAACGAGGACGAACTGGCCTCCATCAGCGGCGTTGGTGAGAATAAACTCAAGCGCTATGGCAAGGACTTTCTCGCGGTGCTGACTGCCGCCGGGTGATAGCATCCCCACGGATGCCGCCGCGGATTCCGCGGCATCCGAACAGGAGAACCCGTGCACGACGCCACGCCACTTATCGCCACCGTCGTCGGTGGCCTCGTCCTCGCCTTCTTCTTCGGCGCGCTGGCACTCCGGCTGCGCCTTCCCGTCCTGGCGGGATATCTCGTCGCCGGCGTTGTCGCCGGGCCATTCACTCCCGGCTATGTCGCCGACGCTCACATCGCGCAGGAGTTGGCCGATCTCGGCGTCATCCTGTTGATGTTCGGTGTGGGCCTGCACTTCTCGTTGAAGGACCTCCTGGCGGTCAAGGCGATATCGATCCCGGGTGCCGCGGGGCAGATGGGCGTGGCCACGGGCCTCGGCATGTTGCTGGGCTGGGCCCTTGGATGGCCGCTGGCGCAGGGTTTCGTATTCGGTCTCGCGCTTTCGGTGGCGAGCACGGTGGTGCTCCTTCGCGCGATGGAGGAACGACGCCTCCTCGACAGCGATCGCGGGCGCATCGCGGTCGGCTGGCTGATCGTGGAAGACCTGGCGATGGTGCTGGCGCTCGTGCTACTGCCGGCGATCGGCGGTTTCCTCGGTGCGGGACACGACGGTCCTGCCCCAAGCGTGGGCGCGCTGATCGAAACCGTGGCATGGACGATCGGCAAGGTGGTGGTGTTTGTCGCGCTGATGCTCATCGTGGGCAAGCGGGCCATCCCGTGGATACTCCAGACGGTCTCGGCCAGTGGCTCGCGCGAACTGTTCCGCCTCGCGGTGCTGGCCATCGCGCTCGGCGTGGCGTTCGGTGCGGCCCACCTGTTCGACGTGTCGTTCGAACTCGGTGCCTTCTTCGCCGGCATGATGATGGGCGAGTCGAAGCTGTCGCAGCGCGCGGCGGAAGAAACCTTGCCGCTGCGCGACGCGTTCGCCGTGCTCTTCTTCGTCTCCATCGGCATGCTGTTCAATCCGCAGATCCTGCTCGCGCGACCGTGGATCGTGCTGGCCGCGTGCCTCATCATCGTGGTGGGCAAGTCGCTGGCCGCCTTCCTCATCGTGCGGGCCTTCGGGCGGCCGCCGAAGACGGCGTTGACCATCGCCACCAGCCTGGCGCAGATCGGCGAGTTCTCCTTCATCCTCGCGGGGCTCGGTGTCTCCCTCGGTCTGCTCAGCACCGAAGCGCGCGACATCCTGCTGGCCGCGGCCATCGTTTCCATCCTGATCAACCCGCTCCTGTTCGTGGCGCTCGATCGCTGGGTTGCGCGGCACGACGCCGATACGCCGGACGATCATCCCGACATGGCGGGGCATACCGTGCTGGTCGGCTATGGCCGCGTCGGGCGACGCGTGCTCGCGGAACTCCAGGCGAGCGGTGCACGCACGCTCCTGATCGAGTCCGACGAGGATGCCGTGCGCGACCTGCGCGAGCAGCGGGAGGCAGGCAGCGTGGAAGTGGTGATCGGCAACGCCGCGGCCGCACCCGTCCTCGCCGAAGCCAACCTTTTGGGCGCCCGCGCACTGATCGTTGCCGTATCGGATCCGTTCGAAGGCGGGCAGATCGTGCGTGCCGCGCGGGCACTGCGGCCCGACCTGCCGATCGTTGCGAGGGCGCATACGCCGGAATGCGTGGGGCACCTTGGCGGCCTCGGCGCCAGCGAGGTCGTGTACGGGGAGCAGGAACTTGCGCGAAGCATGTTCGAGGCGGCGCAGCCCCGGAGGGCCGCCGGCCACTGAAGCCAGGCGCGCGCCAGCGTGCCCGTACAATCTTTCCCGGATACGCAGCGATAACAATCGGCCCGCTACGGTAAGAGAAATCGCGGCTATCAAGAGGACAGCATGGCTTCCCGCATCGAGGATTACGCGATGCTCGGCAATTGCCGGAGCGCGGCGTTGGTGGCGAAGGACGGTTCGGTGGACTGGTTGTGCCTGCCACGCTTCGATTCCGCCTCTTGTTTCGCGGCACTTGTCGGCACGCCCGATAACGGACGCTGGCGCATCGCGCCGTCCGATCCGGATGCCACCTGCGAGCGCGCCTATATCGACGGCAGTCTGGTGCTGCAAACCGAGTGGCGTACGGCGACGGGCCGCGCGCGCGTCATCGATTTCATGCCTTTCGACGGCGATCACTCGGGGGTAACCCGGATCGTCGAGGGCCTGGAAGGGCGCGTGGACTTCGAAGCGGTCCTCACCATCCGCTTCGACTACGGCACCGCCATTCCGTGGGTAACACGCATCGACGACACCACCCTGACGGCCGTGGCAGGGCCGGACCTGCTCGTGGTGCGCAGCCCCGTCGCGGTGGAAGGCGAGGGCATGCACAGCGTGGCCCGCTTCAAGGTGGGCGCGGGCGATTCCATTCCGTTCGTGCTGGCCTGGGGGCCATCGCACCTGCCGGCCCCCGAGGCGATCGATCCCCATGCCGCCCTGCGCGATGCGCTTGCCTTCTGGGAGGGGTGGTCCGACCGTTGCAACGGTGCCGGCGAGTGGTCGGAAATCGTCCGCCGCTCGTTGGTGGTGTTGAAGGGCCTGAGTTATCTGCCTACCGGCGGCATCGTCGCGGCACCCACCACGTCGCTGCCGGAGCAACTGGGCGGCGAACGCAACTGGGACTATCGCTTCTGCTGGGCGCGGGACGCCACGTTCGTGCTTTCCGCGCTGGTCAACGCCGGATATCACGACGAAGCGAGTGCCTGGCGCGACTGGGTGCGCCGTGCCGTCGCCGGGTCGCCGGAACAGCTGCAGGTGCTCTATGGACTGGCCGGCGAGCGCCGCCTGGAAGAATTCGAGGTGCCCGAGCTGGCCGGATACGAAGGGTCCCGGCCGGTCCGGATCGGCAACGCCGCGTCCACCCAGTTCCAGCTCGACATCTACGGCGAACTGGTGGGCGCGTTCGCCCACGCCGTTCGTCACGGCGTGGTATGGCAACCCACCGCGGACAGCGTGCAGTCGGTATTCCTGGAACATCTGGCCAGCATCTGGCGTCATCCGGACAACGGGATATGGGAGATCCGCGGTGAGCCGCGGCACTTCGTTCATTCGAAGGTGATGGCATGGCTGGCCTTCCAGCGCGCCTCCGAGCAGGAGCGCGAGGGGGCCGATGTGGCGTTCACCCGCCGCTGGCGCGACATGGCTGACGAGATCAAGGCGGACATCCTCGCCAAGGGCGTGGACCCGGAGCGGGGCTGCCTCACCCAGTCCTATGGCTCGAAGGAAATCGACGCCAGCCTGTTGCTGGTGACGCTCACGGACTTCCTGCCGCCGGACGACCCCCGCATCGAGGCGACGGTGAGGGCCGTGGAGGAAGACCTGCTCGTGGAGGGCTTCGTGCTCCGTTATCACACGAGTACAGGTGTCGATGGCCTGCCGCCGGGCGAAGGCCAGTTCCTGCCCTGCAGCTTCTGGCTGGTGGAGAATTATGTGCTGCTCGGGCGGCTCGACGAAGCCCGTGAGTTGTTCGCGCGCCTGATCGGGCTCACGAACGACCTCGGATTGATCTCGGAGGAGTACGATCCACGCTCGAAGCGGCTGCTCGGCAATTTCCCCCAGGCCTTCTCGCACGTCGCCCTGATCAACGCCGCGTTCAGCCTCGCCAGGGGCTACAGCGCCACGGCCGATGTCCACGCCACACCTGACGCACTCGATACCGAAGGAGCCCATGCATGAGTCCAGCCCAACCGAAGCGCGCGACCTCGCGGGCTCATCCTGCCGATCCTTGCACCGTCGTGATCTTCGGCGCCGCCGGTGACCTTACCAGCCGGCTCGTCGTGCCGTCGCTCTACAACATGCGGCGCACGGGGCTGCTCTCCGACAACTTCTCGGTCATCGGTTTCAATCACGGAAAGATGACCGACAACGCGTGGAAGAAGAGCCTGCGCACCGCGCTCGAGCGGTTCGTCGGCAACTCCGGCGGCAAACTCGACGAGGACGACTGGGAATGGCTGAGCGCGCAGATGAGCTACCACGCCGGCGACTTCGACGACCTGGCGGCCTTCCATAGCCTCGCCGTGCGTCTGCGAGAGATCGAGCGCAAGCGAGGCACGAAGGGCAACGTGCTCTTCTATCTCGCCACGCCCGAGCGTTTCTTCGGCGACGTGATCGAGAAACTGCGCGATGCCGGGCTGGTGGACGACGGCGGCCCCAACGGCGAATTCTGGCGCAGGGTGATTATCGAGAAGCCGTTCGGCCACGATCTCGCCTCGGCGCGTGCGCTCAACGAGCGCATCCTGAAAGTGCTGCGCGAGGATCAGATCTTCCGCATCGATCACTTCCTCGGGAAGGAAACGGTGCAGAACATCATGGCCTTCCGTTTCGCGAACGGCCTGTTCGAGCCGATCTGGAACCGCGATCGCATCGACCACGTGCAGATCACCGTGGCCGAGACGGTCGGCGTCGAGCGTCGCGGCTCGTTTTACGAGCAGACCGGCGCGCTGCGCGACATGGTGCCCAACCACCTGTTCCAGCTGCTGGCCATGGTGGCCATGGAGCCTCCGAGTTCGTTCGATGCGGAAGCGGTGCGCACGCGCAAGGCGGAAACCATCGAAGCCATCCGTCCGGTGCAGCCGGAGGACGCGGTGCGCGGCCAATACGGCCCCGGTGCGGTGAACGGACAGCTTGCCAGTTCGTACCGCGACGAACCCGATGTCGCCCCCGATTCGGTGACCGAGACCTTCGTCGCCATGAAGCTGTCGATCGACACGTGGCGCTGGTCGGGCGTGCCTTTCTACCTGCGCACGGGCAAGCACATGGGCCGGCGCACCACCGAGATCGCCATCCGCTTCAAGTCGGCACCGTTCGCGCCCTTCCGCGGCACGGGCATGGACGCGTTCGGGCCCGACTGGCTGGTGTTGCAGATCCAGCCGGACGAAGGCATCTCGCTCCAGTTCGACGTGAAACGGCCGGGGCCGCGCGTGGAACTCGCTCCGGTGCGCATGGACTTCAAGTACGCGGACTGGTTCCGTTCCGAACCCAACGTGGGCTATGAAACCCTTCTGTACGACTGCATGACGGGCGACGCCACGTTGTTCCAGCGCGCGGACATGGTCGAGGCGTGCTGGCGCGCCGTGCAGCCCATCCTCGACGACTGGGCGCAGCGTACGCCCGCCGACTTCCCCAATTACGCGTCCGGAAGCGCCGGTCCTGCGTCGGCGGACACGCTCCTGGCCATGGGTGGCCGGTCGTGGCGTCCGCTGAACACGGCGGCGGAACTCAACACGAGGCGCACCGCAAGGCCCAAGGCCGAGGCACCCGCTGCCGAAAAATCGCCCGAGTCGCGTGCCACGAAGAAACGCGCGACGGCCAAGAAGGCGCCACGCGCCGCTTCGCCTGGGAAGACGGTGGCGGCGCGCAAGTCGGCGCCGGCGAAGCGGACGTCATCGCCCGCTAAACGTCCGCGCAAGAGATAAGGCTCCTCGGACGCCGCGCCGTGCTTATAGCGCGGTCCCCCGAGCCGTCATCCCTGCGAAAGCAGGGACCCAGAGCGTCGGTCTGCGATCGAGCGACGAGACCCTGGGTTCCTGCTTTCGCGGGAACGACGTGAGTGCGGGCAGTCAGTCGTCTACTGCGGCGAGCAGGGTGCCGACCACGGCGGCGAGAGCGGCATACAGCTCCGGCGGCACGTCGTCGCGCAGGCGCACTGCCGCCAGCAGGGCCGCGATCTGCGGATCCAGCTGGGGCGCCAGCCCGAGGGCTTGTGCACGTTCCAGCATGGCCTTGACGCCTTCGGCGTCGATTCGCTGGGGGCTGCCGCTGCTGGTAGGCGAAGCGAGGCGGAGCGTGACGCTCCGCCGGGGCGAGGGAAGCGACGGATTCATGCGCGCGCTTCCAGGAGCACGGCGCTATACGCGGTGGTGGGCACGGGCAGCCCATGCACGCAAACGAACTGATCGAGCACCAGACCGCTCTTCTCGAGCAGGCGGCGCAAGGAAACGAACTCCGTTTCCAGGCGCGTGACGGTGGCCGCGTGCTGGGCCCAGAGGCGCACGGACACGCGCGGCACGCGAAGTTGGATCTCGCCCTGCACCGCGCCCAGCGAGGGCGGATCGATGGCGAAGCCGACCGTCCACGGGCCGTCCTGTTCGCCGGGGCCAGGCTTGCCTTCCTCGATGCGCAACTGAAGCACGTCGTAACCGCCGGTGCCTGCCAGCGGAATTTCCACCATCCACAGGCCAGCCTGCGGTTGCGATTCGAGTTGCGCGATCTCCACCCTCGACAAGGCCGCGCGGGTGTCGGCCCGCAACTGGCCGACGAGGCCATCGACGTCGTCTTCCGTCGCTACCACTTCAGGCGCGCGTGCCTGGGCCACCAGGGGCCGCTGGGCAAGGGGCGGCGGGGTGTCGAACGTGGGGCGGGGAACGGTCGCGGCGCCGGGACGCGTTGCCGGCAGGTCGGCGAGCGTGCGGCGCAGGGCCAGCAGTGCCGCCTTGAAGTCGTCCGCCGCCGGGGCGGCCTGTTTCGGTTCCGCGAGGTGCGCTTCGAGGAAGGTGCCGCTGCGGGCGATCGCTTCCTTCATGCCCATGGGCGAACTGACTTCGGCGGGCTTGTTGATCGATGCCTCGAGCGTCGCCAGGGCGGCACGCAGGGGCGCGGGCAGCAGGCGGGCGACGGGCCGTCGTCCGAGCGCCGCGAGCACGCCGAGGAGCGGGGCATAGCCGTTCTGTTGAGGCAGGCGTTCGCGCAGCCCTTGCATGGCCACGCGCTCGTCGACACTGCCCGGCAGCACTTCCAGCTGCGGCTGCGCGCCCTGAGTGAGCACGCGTACCTGGAACTGCGGAGGCAGCTGGGTACCGGACGCGTCGGCTTCGACCGTGAGGCCGCCGATCTCCAGCAAGAGCTTGCCGAGGTCGTTCTGGCCCATGACCCGGGCCGTGAGCAGGGTGCCGACCCGCCAGCTCTCCGCCGCGGCCGTGGTGCCCGCGGCCGCGCCGGCCCACAACTGGGCAGCGAGACTGGTCGGCTGGATGATCAAGGGGGATGCCCTCCCACGGCGCCGCGGGCCCGCGAATGGGCACGCTCCTGTGAGTTAGGGAATCGGCGGAAACTTGCGAAACTTTAGTTCCGTCAGTCGGCCCGTTGGGCCTGTAAGTCGCCGCCTGCAGCGGCTGTGAACCGTGAGCTGCCGCCCGCGACTGGCAACTTACGGTTCACAGGCCGCGCAGCGGCCGACTCGCAGGCCCAACGGGCCGACTCACGCCGGTAGAATACCGGTATGACCCAGCTTCCCTTCGACCTCCTCGCCACCGACGGCGCGGCGCGGCGCGGCCGCCTTCGTTTTGGCCGCGGTACCGTGGAAACGCCCGCTTTCATGCCCGTGGGCACCTATGGCTCGGTGAAGGCCATGACCCCGCGCGACGTGCTCGACATCGGCGCGGAAATCATCCTCGGCAACACCTTCCACCTGTTCCTGCGGCCCGGTCTCGACATTATCGGCGAGTTCGGCGGCCTGCACCGGTTCATCGGCTGGGACAAGCCGATCCTTACCGATTCGGGCGGGTTCCAGGTGTTCTCGCTCGCCCACAAGCGGAAGATCACCGAGGAAGGAGTCACGTTCGCCTCCCCGGTGGACGGCTCGAAGGTGTTCCTGTCGCCCGAGGAATCGATGCGAATCCAGAAAGTGCTGGATTCGGACATCGCGATGATCTTCGACGAATGCACGCCCTATCCGGCTACCGACAAGGTGGCTTCCGACTCCATGGAGTTGAGCCTGCGCTGGGCCGAGCGCTCCCGCAGGGCGTTCGACGACCTGCGCGACCCGAACGCGCTTTTCGGCATCGTCCAGGGCAGCACCTTCGAACACCTGCGCCGCCGCTCCGCCGAGCGGCTGGTCGACATCGGATTCGACGGGTATGCGGTGGGCGGGCTGGCGGTCGGCGAGCCGGAGGCCGAGCGGAACCACACGCTGGACTTCACCCTGCCGATGCTGCCGAAGGACCGGCCGCGCTACCTCATGGGCGTCGGGCGGCCCGAAGACATCGTGGAGGCCGTGCGCCGCGGCGTCGACATGTTCGACTGCGTCATGCCCACCCGGAACGCCAGGAACGGCTTCCTGTTCACCGCCGAGGGCACCCTGCGCATCCGCAACGCGAAATTCGCCATGGATACCCGGGTGATCGAAGAGGGCTGCGACTGCTACGCCTGCGCCAACGGGTTCTCCCGTGCCTACCTGCGCCACCTCGACCGCTGCAACGAGATCCTCGGCAGCCAACTGGCCACGATGCACAACCTGCGCCACTACCAGCGCCTGATGGCCGGCCTGCGCGGGGCGATCGAGGCGGGCGGGCTGGAGGATTTCGTGGCCGCTTTCTACGCGGCGCGTCGCAAGGCGGAAGTCGACGGTTGAGGGACGAAAACCCCGTGTGGGAGCCGCTTCAGCGGCGATGGGTGCCTGCGGCAAGTTTGCCCGCTGCCGCGGGATCGCCGGCATAGCCGGCTCCCACAGGGGGCTCCCCACATGGATGAGTGCCGGGACGCGTGGCATAATCCACGATCTTTTTCCGTGAACGGTCGCTTTTCCTTGCCGTTCCATGACTTGCGAGAACTCCGATGAGCCTTACGACATTCGCCGCCGTTGCACAGGCCGCCGCCCCCGCCGCTGGTGCCGCCCCGCAGGGCGCTTTCGGCTTTTCGCCGCTGATCATGATGGTTGTGCTGTTCGGCATCTTCTATTTCATGATGATCCGCCCGCAGATGAAGCGGCAGAAGGAGCACCGCGCCCTGCTGGCCGCTCTCGCCAAGGGCGACGAAGTGGTCATGAGCGGCGGCATGGCCGGCCGCATCGAGGACGTCGGCGAGTCGTTCGTTCGCGTCGAGATCGCCCCGGGCACGGTCGTACAGGTGCAGAAGGGCTCGATCACCCAGGTGCTGCCCAAGGGCACCCTCAAGAAGTCGTAAGGCTTCTACCCGACAATGCGTCAGCCGCGGCCGGCGCACGGCCGCTCCCATGGAATGTAAGGCATGAGTGATTTTCCACGCTGGAAGTACGCGCTGGTCGTGATCGTGTTGCTGTTCGGCATCGTGTATGCGCTGCCGAACGTCTTCCCGCCGCAGCCGGCGGTGCAGATCTCGGGCAACCGCGGTGCCGCGGTCGACACGGCCCTCAAGAGCCGGGTCGAAGGCCTGCTGGCGTCGGCCAAGGTTCCCGCTTCGTCGATCGAACTCGACGAGAAGGGCACGCGGCTGCTCGCCCGCTTCGGTAACGTCGATGCACAGGCCAAGGCCTCCGACGTGCTGCGCGCCGACCTTGGCGACAACTACACGGTGGCCCTGAACCTGGCGACCACCGTGCCGTCCTGGCTGCGGGCCATCCACGCGAACTCGATGCCGCTGGGCCTCGACCTGCAGGGCGGTGTGCACTTCCTGATGGAAGTGGATCAGAACGCCGTCATCGACGCGCAGGAAACCCGCTACGCCGACGACATCCGCGCGCTCCTGCGCGACAAGAACGTGTCGTACGACGCCGTCAATCGCAACGCCCGCGGCAAGGGCGTCAGCGTGGTGCTTCGCTCGGATGCCGACCGCCAGCAGGCGGCGACACTCATCGGCACGGACTACCCCGACCTCGTCGTCAGCGACGGTCCCAGCACGGGCAACCGCTTCGTGCTGAACGCCACGGTGAAGCCCGACAAGCTGCGCGAACTGGCCCAGAGCACGATCAGCCAGAACGTCACCACGCTGCGCCAGCGCGTGAACGCCCTGGGTGTGTCCGAGCCGCTGATCCAGCAGCAGGGCCCGAACCAGATCATCGTCGAACTGGCGGGCGTGCAGGACACGGCCGAGGCGAAGAAGATCATCGGCGCCACCGCCACCCTCGAATACCGCGCGGGCCTCTACACGCCGCAGCAGGCGGTCGACGCCGCCCGTTCAGGCAGCGTGCCGCCCGATGCGAAGCTCTACTACGGCCGCGACGGCCGGCCTTACCTGCTCAGCAAGAAGGTCATCGCCAAGGGCGACGAGCTCACCAGCGCCATTTCCGGCCGCGACCAGCAGAACGGCACGCCGAACGTCAGCGTCACGCTGAACAGCGCGGGTGCCCGCAAGATGCAGGAGTTCACCAACGACAACGTCGGCAAGCCGATGGCGGTGCTCTACATCACGCGCACCGTCGAAACCAAGATGGTCGACGGCAAGGAAGTGAAGACGCCGAAGATCACGGAAGAAGTCATCAACTACGCCAACATCAGTTCGCCCTTCGGCAAGCAGTTCTCCACGAACGGCCTGCCCAGCGATGCGGAAGCATCGGAACTGGCCCTGCTGCTGCGCGGCGGTTCGCTGGCTGCGCCGGTGGATATCGTGGGCGAAAGCGTGATCGGTCCCAGCCTCGGCGCGGACAACATCGACAAGGGCTTCAAGGCGGTGATGCTCGGCCTCGGGCTCGTGCTGGTGGCCGCGGCCATCTACTACAAGCTCTTCGGGCTCGTGGCGGACGTCGCGCTCTTCTTCAACCTGGTGCTCCTCGTCGCCGTCATGTCGATGATCGGCGTGACCCTCACCATGCCGGGTATCGCGGGTATCGTGCTCACCCTGGGCATGGCGATCGACGCCAACGTGCTGATCTGCGAACGCATCCGCGAGGAACTGCGCAACGGCTCCTCGCCGCTCGCTGCCATCCGCACCGGCTACGACAAGGCGTGGGCCACCATTCTCGACGCCAACGTGACCCACCTGCTCGCGGCGCTCGGCCTCATGACCATGGGCTCGGGTCCAATCAAGGGCTTCGGCGTCACGCTGTTCATCGGTATCCTCACGTCGATGTTCACGTCGGTGACGGTCACCCATGCCATCACGGCGCTGATCCACGGCGGCCGCAAGCTCAAGACCCTGTCGGTCTGACGGGAGGGACGCCATGGAAATCTTCAACCACAATTCGAACTTCAACTTCCTCGGCCTGCGCAAGTTCAGCATCGGCCTTGCCGTTCTGCTGATGATCGGCTCCATCGCGCTGATCATGACCCGTGGCTTCAACTACGGGCAGGACTTCCTCGGCGGCGTGGCCGTGCAGGTGGAATACAAGACGCCCGTCGATCCGAGCGAGGTGCGCGGTGCCCTTGAGAAGGCGCACCTGGAGAACCCGCTGGTGCAGGCGGTCGGCGGCACCCGCGAGTTCACCATTCGCCTGCAGCCGAAGGGCGACGTCGCCGCGGCCGGCAACATGACGAACGACGAGGCGGCCACCAAGGTGTCGAACGACATCATGGCGGCGCTGAAGGCGTCACGCCCCGACGTGGCGATGAAGAGCAAGTCCTTCGTCGGCCCGCAGGTGGGCGAGGAACTGCGCAGCGACGGTATCGTCGCGGTCATCTTCGTCATCGTCGGCATCATGGGTTACCTGTGGATCCGCTTCGAGAAGCGCTTCGCCATCGCGGCCCTGGCCACGGAAATCCACGACGTGCTGGTCACGCTCGGTATCTTCGCCATCACCCAGCGCGAGTTCGACCTGACCGTGCTGGCCTCGGTGCTGGCGGTGGTCGGCTACTCGATCAACGACAAAGTGGTGGTGTTCGACCGCGTGCGCGAACTTTTCCGCTCCAGCCGTAACGCCACGCCGGAAGAAGTGCTGAACCGCTCGATCAACAGCACGCTGTCGCGAACGATCATCACCTCGCTGTTCACCGGCATCACCATGGCCGCGCTGTACTTCATCGGCGGCCCCGTGGTGCACGGCTTCTCGATCACGATGCTCATCGGCATCCTGGTCGGCACGCTGTCCTCGATCTTCGTCGCCAGCCCGATCCTCCTGTGGCTGGGCGTATCGAAGCAGGACCTCATGCCGAAGTCGAAGGAAGACCCGGAGCTGGCCCGCAGGCCTTAAGCTGCCGGTATCGCCGACCAAAAAACCGCCGTTCTTCGGCGGTTTTTTTTGGGGTTCTTCACGGATTACCGGGGGCAGCAGAGTTTCGAGTCGACACCTGTGGTCTCTGCGGGCTCGTCCCGGCGTCCACGAGCATCGAGTCGCCAAAGCGCTATGCACCGTAGCGCTTCGCATGGGCCCTTGGTGCCCACCCTCGCTGCTCAGACAGGTCCTCCGCGTTCGTACCGGAAGGCCGCTGCCGCGGCCCATGTACCTATCGGCCTGCGGCCGCTCACTTGTGCGGAACTCGCCTCGAGGGTGGACACCAAGGACCCTCCCGGGCGGTGCTATTGCGTGATGGGAGAGCGGCGGGCGTTCGAGACGGTGGCCTGCACGCGCAATGCTTCAGGCGAAAGATGCCCGACAAGAGGCAGCCCGGCGTCACGAAAGGCCTTACCGGCGCTACCGGATCGAGGCGATGCGATGCTGTCACATGACCAGCGGCTGCCGGCTTGTGCGGTGCTGCTCTCCCGACACGCCACCTCATGTATCGGGAGAGTCTTCGGTGTCCCCCCTCGAGGCGAGTTCCGCACAAGAGAGCGGCCGAAGGCCAGATAGATAAAAGGGCTGCGCCAGCGGCCCCACCTTTCCGAACGCGGAGGACCTGTCTGAGCAGCGAGGGGGGGCACCGAAGGCTCTGGCCCTACCGTCCGAGCAACGGCGGCGCCAGCCGCTGGCTACATGCATTCGCCTTGGCGAATGAACCTTTGCATGCGGCGTGCGTCCCTGGACTTCGGCGAAGAACCCAAAAAAAACCCGCCGGTTTCCCCGCGGGTTTTTCTTCGTCTACATCCCATCCCTGGACGTCAGAAATCCTCGCTGTCCTCGCTGGCGCCTTCGGCGTCGTTGGCCAGAGTGACCACAACGTAGGCGGAGCCGACGAGAGAAGCGCATAGCCAGGCATAGACCATCTGGATCGCCGTCTTCGGAATGGCGGCGGCCACACGGGGTGCGAGTGCCAGGCCGACGATGCCGGCGAGCGCGAGCACGGTGGCGACGGTCCACGCGAGGCGCCGTGACGGCGACGCGGTGGTGATGAGATTCATGTTGCTGCTGCCCCTGTTTCCCCTGGATTGCGACCTTCGTGAAGGGAGTGTGAGGTCGCTTGCGTGTAGGAAATACCCTACAAAGCGGGGGCAAGCAAGTGCCGACCGGTTCACATTTTTCAACGATCATAAGGGCTTTTCTGCAACAGCCTCGGCAAGCCCCCGGCTGGGTTAGACTTTCCCCTTCCTTCGAGATCCGGTCCATGGCAGAGCGCGAATTCCCCGGCTTCACCTTGCGCAGCAGCGCCACCCGCGAGGGCTCGCGGTATACCGCGCTGCTGTCGGCGCACCCCGCCGACGGAAGCTACCCCAGCTACTTCGCCGTCTACGAGAATCGCAGCTTCCGCGACGAGGCCAGCGCGGCCGCAGCGGCGGAAAAGGCGCTGGGGCTGGTTCTGGGGGTGGAAGAAGACGGTGCGCCCGTCTTTGCCGAAGACGAAAACGGTTTCGACGACGAAGACTGACCTTGCTCAACGCCCCTGCATGAAGACGGCTTGACAGCACGCCTTGCCACGGCGCGTCATAGCGTCACATCGGGCGTGACAAAGGGATGGCGGCGGCCATGAGCGAGGGGGATGGGAGGTACCGGCAGTTCGTCGAGGCTTCCTCCGACTGCATGAAGGAACTCGATCGCGACGGCACCATCCGCTTCGTCGCGGGCCTGGGCTGCGTTGCGTTGGCGCCGGAAGGGGTGGACTGTCTGATCGGAACGCCATGGCTGGATCTCTGGCCGCCGGAGGCGCAGGCCATGGTGAAGCGTGTCCTGGAGCGTGCCGCCCTGGGAGAGCGCGTCGACTTCGTGGGTCCCAGGCGTCTGGGCCATGGCCTGACGCGCTGGTGGGAGGTGACGGTCGCCCCTGTTGTGGCGGACGACGCCCTCGACCACTTCGTCGTCATCAGCCGCGACGTCACAGAGCGCGTCGAACTGCAGGCCTCCCTGGAGGCCATCATCGAGCTCCTGCAGGATCGCCTGAACGAGACGGTCGCACGCTCCGCGTCGGCCAGCACACGCTACGGCACGCTGATGGAGCGCCTCGAATCGGAGCACGGCGCCCGGTGCGACGCGGAAAATCGCCTCGCCGGTGTCAGCGAGCAACTGGACATGGCGAACCGGGCTCGCGAACTGGCGGAGGCCGCAGCGCGCCAGGCCCAGAAACAACAGGCGATCGGCCAGCTCGTGAGCGGCATCGCCCACGATTTCAACAACATGCTCCAGACCGTGATCGTCAGTCTTTCGGGGCTGCAGGACGATGCGGAGGAACTGTCACCGCGCCATCGGCGGATGATCGATTACGCCGTCGAGGGGGCCCGCCACGCCACCGCGCTGACGCGCCGGCTCCTGGCCTTCGCACGCAACCAGTATGCCCAGCCCGAAGCGGTCGACCTTGGCGACGTCGTCGTCGCGTTTTCCGACTTCGCGCGGCATGCGCTCGGCGGACGAATCGGGCTGGAAGTGGTGCGCCAGCCCGTGTCGCTGCCGGTGTGGCTCGACCGGCACGGCGTGGAGCAGGCGCTGATGAACGTGTGCCTCAATGCGCGCGACGCCATGGACGGCGGTGGCAGCATCGTCGTGGAGGTGGCCGAGAGGACCGGGGGTGGTACCCATCCCGGTTTCTCCCACGACGCCGGCGGCTACCGCCAGGTGGTCGTCAGCGTGACGGACTCCGGGGGCGGCATGTCCGAGGAAGTGCGCCAGCGGCTGTTCGAACCCTACTTCACCACGAAGGAGGGTGGTTCCGGGCTGGGTCTGGCGCAGGTATACGGCATGGTCGCGCAGGCGGGCGGTGCCATCGAGATCGAGAGCGAGGCCGGCATCGGAACACGCTTCCGGCTGGTTTTCCCGCGGTACCACGGACCACACGAACAAGTGGCGTAAACGTTCAGAAAGCGTGACGAAGTTCCTCAATTTTCCTCCTGTCGCGCCGATAAGGAGGTGGACTGGAGGAAGTACGGCATGTTGGTCATCATCGGTTCGATCGTCGTCCTGGTATCCGTACTGGGCGGCTACATCCTTTCCCACGGCGAACTCGGTGCGCTCTGGCAACCTTACGAGCTGCTCATCATCTTCGGTGCGGCGCTGGGCGCGTTCGTCAGCAGCAATTCCATGGAGGTCGTGAAGGGGGCCGGGCGCGACGTGGTGGCCCTGTTCAAGGGCCCCAAGTACCGCAAGCAAGACTACGTGGACCTGCTGTCGCTGCTTTACGACATCTTCGTGAAGATGCGCAAGGAAGGTCAGCTCGGCATGGAGGCGCACATCGAGGACCCGGCGAACAGCACGCTGTTCTCGGCCTACCCCCGGCTGGTCGCCGAACACCACCTCATCGACTTCATCACGGATTGCCTGCGCCTCATCGTGGGCGGAGCCATGGATCCCCACGAACTCGAGCAACTGCTCGACGTGGAACTGGAGACGCACCACCACGAGGCCATGGTGCCCGCACTGGCCGTTCAGAAAATGGCGGACGCGCTGCCCGGTTTCGGCATCGTCGCGGCCGTGCTCGGCATCGTCATCACCATGAAGTCGATCGACGGCGACGCCGCGGTGATCGGCGAGCACATCGCGGGGGCGCTGGTCGGCACGTTCCTCGGCATCCTCCTTTCCTATGGTTTCGTCGGTCCGCTGGCGGCGGCGATGGAAGCGCGCGTCGGCACCGACGGCAAGGCCTTCGAATGCGTGAAGGTGGCCCTGCTTGCCAACCTTCGCGGCTACAACCCCATGGTGGCCGTGGAGTTCGCTCGCAAGTCGCTGCAAGCATCGTCGCGTCCGTCGTTCCAGGATCTCGAAGCCCACCTGAAGGCTGTCAGGTAGCCCGCCATGAGCGATCTGAAGCAGGTCATCATCGTCAGGAAGCGGCGAAAGGCGGCCCATGCCCACCATGGCGGCGTCTGGAAGGTGGCCTATGCCGACTTCGTGACGGCCATGATGGCGTTCTTCCTTGTCATGTGGCTGGTGGGTGCCGGCACCAAGCAGCAGCGCGCGGCCATCTCGGAGTACTTCAAGAATCCGAGCATGACGCCGGGGCAATCCACCATGGCCCCGTCGGGCAAGATGGGGCCCGGTGGCGCCAGTACCAGCATGATCAAGCTTGGCGGCGCGCTCGATCTTCCCAAGGGGCCGGGCGACCAGCAGGCATTCGCCAAGCCGAATTCGTCCGACGTCGAGAAGCTCGCGCGCGAGCAGGAAAAACGGCGCCTCGAGCAACTCATGAAGGATCTCAAGGAGGCCATCTCCAAGAGCCAGGCCATGGCGCCTTACAAGGACCAGCTCCTGCTCGACATCACCTCGGAAGGCTTGCGCATCCAGATCGTCGACAAGCAGAACCGCCCCATGTTCGACACCGGCAGCGGTGTCATGAAGCCGTACACCGTGCAGATCCTCCATGAACTGGCGGGCTTCGTGAACCAGGTGCCCAATTCGATCAGCATTTCGGGACATACCGACAGCGCACCGTATGTGCGTGCCGACAGTGCTTATGGCAACTGGGAGCTCTCGGCCGATCGTGCGAACGCCGCCCGGCGCACGCTGGTCGAAGGTGGCATGCAGCCTTCCAAGGTCGCTCGCATCGTAGGGTTGGCGGCATCGGTGCCGTTCGACAAGACCGATCCGGCCGCGGCGATCAACAGGCGCATCAGCATCGTGGTGATGACCAGGGAGGCGGCGCGCGCCGCGCTCTCTCCCGAAGTGGCCAACGAGCCGGACGTGCCTGCCGCACCGACGACCCTGCATTCGGCGGAGCAGGAACATGTGGGCGGCGGCGCGCCCGATATGCCGTCCGCTTCCCCCGCCAACGATGTGGGTAGTGCCGTCACCGTGCCGCGAAACGTCCGCCGGAGCTGAGTATCCAGCCTGTCACGGGAGTCACTTGCAACGGTCACCCCAGCCCGGCAGTATCGGGACGACAGGGGAGGGAAGGCGTAGTGGAAAATCACAGCAAGTACAGGGTCGTCGCGAAAGCGGTCAAGCATCACGGCGCTGCCGGCGAACAGGTCTACCGCGCGAGTTACCGCATCCTCGACCACATTGGCGAGGAGATCGAAGCAAACACCGGTACCAACGATTTCCAGGACATCACGAGCGCGTTCAACGAAGCCTTTGCGCTCGGACACGAGCGATTGCGCGAGATGGGCGTCGACACGGTGCAGTAAACGCTCAGGCGCGCCGGGACAGCTCCGCGCGCAGTTCGTCGAGTTGCGCCGGCGTGCCCACGTTGCGCCAGAAGCCGTCGTAGCGTTCGCCGGTCAATTGGCCATCCGCGATGGCTTGCCGATACATCGGTAGCAGCTTGAAGCGTCCCGGTGCCTCGTGCGCCACGATGTCGCGGCGATACACGCCCACGTTCCCGAAGGTGAGGCGTTCGGCTGCCGCCGGGGCATCCGCGTCGTACAGCTTTCCATCGGCAAGCGCGAAATCGCCCAAGGGGTGGAACCCGGGGTTTGCAACCATGACCAGGTGCGCCAGGCCTTCGGGCTCGCGCGGCAGCGCCGCGTAATCGATGTCGCTCCAGATGTCCGCGCTCACGACCACGAATGGGTCCGGGCCCAGCAAGGGCAGCGCGGCGAGCATGCCGCCGCCGGTCTCCAGCGGCGTCGGCCCTTCATAGGAATAACGCAGGCGCACGCCCCATCGCGAACCGTCTCCGAGCGCCTCGGGAAACTGTTCCGCAAGGTGCGAGGTATTGATCACGATGTAGCGAATGTCCGCCGCAGCCAGTTTTTCGATGTGGTGGACGATGAGCGGTTTACCGTTCACCTCGAGCAGCGGTTTGGGTGTGTGCGTGGTGAGCGGGCGCATGCGCTCGCCAAGACCTGCAGCCAGGATGAGCGCGTGTCTCATGCCTGGACGGCCGCTCGGATATCCCGGTTGCCTATCTTCGCCTCGAGGTAGTCCGCAAGGGGCGCCACGTCGGCGTGCCTGTGCGCGGTGTCGAGCACATAGCGCAGCACGCGCGGAAGATCAGCGAGATACCCGGGTTTGCCGTCGCGGTAACAGAGGCGGCAGAACAGGCCGAGAATCTTCATGTGCCGTTGCAGTCCCGTCAGATCGAACCAGCGGAGGAATCGGTCGGCATCCACGCTTTCGTCCAGCAGCCGCGCGTCGAGCAGGCGCAGCCGATACGCCTCCACCCAGCCCCGCACTCGTTCTTCGTCCCACGTGATGTACGCGTCGCGCAGCAACGATGCAAGATCGTAGGTGATGGGCCCCGACATAGCGCCCTGGAAATCGATGATGCCCGGGGAGCGTTCAGCGGTAACCAGCAAATTGCGGCTGTGATAGTCGCGATGCATGAACGCGCGCGGCTGCTCCGCGATCGTGTGCATGATCGTCGTGAATGCGTTCTCGATGATGTCCCATTCTTCGCAAGCCACCGTCACGCCGAGGTGCTTCTGCAGCAGCCAGGTCGGCATGATCTCCAGCTCCATGGTCTGCCATGCGTGGTCGAAGGCGGGCAGGCCGGCCGTGTCTACCCGCGACTGCATGCGCAGAAGGGCGTCCAGGGCGTCGCCGTAAAGCGCATCGGCCGTCTCGTCGGTCAACTCCGGAAGGTAGGTGCGCGTGCCGAGGTCTTCGATCAGCAGGAAGCCCAGGGTGACGTCCGCAACCATCACCTTGGGCACATGCAACCCGGCGTCGGCTAGGCGTTGGCCGATGTCGATCCACGGCGCCGGGTCTTCGCGTTCCGGAGGCGAGTCCATAACGATGACGGGCTGGCCGTCGACATATCCCCGCCAGTAGCTGCGGAAGCTGGCATCCGCGGACGCGGGTGCCAGCTCGAGGGAGGGAAGGCCCGTGACTTGGCGGGCCCAGGCGAGGCGGGCCTCGGAACGGTCGGTAGCGGTCATGCGGTTCTATGGCGAGGCATTTTCGTCAGCTTAGAGCCTTTGCCGTGGACTGTCATGGCGCTCCGGAGACGTTGTCCGGTTGCGACGATGGATGAGGGCCCGCGAACGGCCGAAGCGGAGGAAGCGGCGTGACAGGGAACGACTCCAGCCACAGGTTGTGAGCGCGACCTGCGGGCGAGTCCGCGGCGATCCATCGGGAGCCGACATGGCGCACCTGGCCGAGGTCGAGTTCCCAGGGCTCGCCGGGCGTGCGTGGCGTGCCCGCATGCCATTCGGGATCATTGCCCGGCCAGCGGATTTCGCGATGTCCGTGGATGTCGGTATGGCTGGTTCGCACGACTTGCGAATGACCGTAGAGGTCTCTCAGGCGCACGTAGTGGCGCCCTCCGGCAGACCAGTCGTCGCCCCATCCACGCATGTTTGCCGCCGCCTCCATGGCGGGATCCTTCACCACGAGGAAATCCAGTTCGCCGGGTAGGAGCCCGCTTCGCGTCTGGATCAGGTGCTGCAAGGCTGCTGCGACGGCATCGGTGTGCGGCCTGTCGGTGCCGGCCCAGGACATCTGCCGATAGTCGCGAGTCTCGGGGGTTTCATGCGGGTCGGTGAGCCGCAGGCGCAGATGCGAGAGTTCGAGAAGGCCTGCCCTGTCCGGCATATCCGCCGGTATCCACTCCCTTTCGGTGCGCTTCAGTTCGGGCATGCGCGAACGGCTCTCCAGTTCGCTCGCCATGGCCTCGCGCAGGGCGGGTTCCAAAGCCTCGGCGGAAGAGGACCGGGTCTGCGCTCCCCACGCTACCGCCCTCATGACGCCGGCGAAGTCTTTGGCGAAACCGGTGTCGTCCGCCACATGGTACCTGCCCTCCCGCAGGGTCAAACGCAGGGCGTTATCCGGAGGGCGGCTCACCTGTCCCTCCGCGGCATCCACGAGGCGACCGTCGTGCCACGCCGTGTATCGCAGGAATGGGCCTTCGTACAGCGCGATCGGGCGGTTCACGGCTTTGGCCAGAACGGGAGCGATGATCCTCGCCTCCCACCCCGTCCAGGACCTCGCGTGGGGGTTGCGAAGGCGCCGCGGCAGGTTCTCGATGAAGGCATGCACGATCGCGAGCGCGGCAACGGGTGAGTCCATGGCCTCCGTCGCTGGCAGCCGCGACAGTTCCGCTTCGGGCATGCCCAGTTGCTCCATGATCTCCGCGGCCCGGTTCAGGGTCTGCGGGTCGTCGGTCAAGAACCTGTCGCCCACCTTGCCGGTATCGCCACGTCCCCTGGGCGTGTGCCGGAGGAATCTGAAGCGGCCGAGAACCGATCCCTTCACGTCGTTCTCGGGAACGTCGGCAATATCCCAGGTGCCATCCGGCAGGCGGTTGATCAAAGGGCCGGCCTTCTCATACGGCGGACCTTCGGGCGACACCACGGCAAGGCGCGTTCCATCCTCGCCCAGGGATACCTTGACGACCGACGGACGTTCCGTTGTCGCGTACTTCCAGCGGACATAGGTATCGCTGCCCCGTCGGAACAGGCCGTCGGGCCCTTCCTGCATGTCCGCACTCAAGGTGACCTGCACGCCGGTATCGCCGTTGATCCAACGATCCACCGTTCCGTCCCGCTGCACATAGAGCCGCTCTTCCGGAAGCCTTGGTGGCCGGCGTGGACCGAGCAGGTAGCCCAGTTGTCCGTTCACCTCGCGTGGCGGGACGAAGCTGGCCGTGGGCTTGGCCGCGGCGGCGTTGTCGTCCAGATAGTCGGCGGCATATTCCTCGCGGAAACCGGCGAACGAGGGCGCCGCGATCGGTGCGGTCAACGCGACCGTGGCGGCCTGCTCCAGCCCCTGTTTCCTTTGCTCCTCCGTGCGGCCGTCGATCGCGAGTTCCACTCCGGTACCCGCCTGGGTCACCGCCGTGCCGAGCTGGACCGGAATGGCAAGGGCGGGCACGTAGCCGAGCGGTCCGAGCAGCACCGCCGTGCGATTGATCACGTCGCGCCAGCCCTCCCACGCCGTGCCGCTCTGTATACGGGCGTCGTCCCGCATGCGCTTCTCGGTCTGCACCTGCATGTCCTGGAATACGTCGCCATCGATAGCGGCGTTCCGGCGGTCGATGGCATCTCCGTTCGGCTTCCACTGGCCGCTGCCGATCTTTTCGAGGCCGTGCCTGACGCCCGTCCAGAACAAGGTGTCCTGTGCGTTCGCCAGGGAGAAATGGGATATCAGCCGGCTGAACTTCCCCGGGTCCCGGGATTGATCGAACACCCATCGCCAGAGGTCTTCCTCGTCGCGGACCACGACGAAGGAGGGGTATCCACCGGGGATGTAAACGACTTCGCGCTTGTCGTCGAGTACAAAACGAACGATATCGCTTGCCGGATAGCCGTTGATGTCGAGCCGTCGTACGCCAGGACCTGCCGGCGACACCTGACGAAGTTGCGCCATCGTCACCGGGCCATCCAGCGGAATCCCCGCTGCCGCCGCGGACATGATCTGCCTGTACTGGTCGTGGTTCAGTACGCATTGCGTGCCAGCGCAATCGTCGCGTGCCCTCCGGGCCTCCCGTACGAAGTGATAGCGTGCGAGCACGTGCCATTCGTTGCCGCGCTCGGCCCAGTACTTCCGCACCTCGTTGTCGAGCCTCGTCACGTAGGGAAGCTCCGCGAATGTCGTGGGAGCGGCGAAGGCGTCGACGATCTGGGACAACGTAAGCCGGGCCAGGTGCGCCGACGTGTATCCACCGCGGCGAAACACGCCGAATGCCTCATCGAGATGCCGGTGGTCTTCGCGCACGGTGTCGACCACGTTGCCCGTGGCGATGAACGTGTTGTAGATGTAGCCGGGACCGGTGCGGCTCCACAGATAAGCCCCCGCCTTGCGGAAGAAGTCGCGTGGGCTGTCGCTGGCAAAGATGCCTTGCGCGCCGGAGATGATGCCCGGACTGGCCTTCCCTCCCGCGGTAACGCCTCCCACCGCATCGGCCGCTTCGGCGAAGAAGGTGTGACGGGAGTGCTCGGGGAAAGCCTCCATCAATGCCTCGGTCAGCGAGGTCGTGTGGTCCGGCTCGCCGCGTTCGCGGCTCCGTGCGTCGGCGAAATGCGCGACTACATACGCATCGCTATCGAGACCCAGCCGTTCCGCCACGAACTGCTTGGCCACGGCGCGAGCGTCCGGTGCGGGAAGCGCATAAGCCGCCATGAGCATCTCGCGCAGGGCATGGGCATCCTCCGCTGACGCAATAAGCGGGTCATTTTTTCTGGTGGGGGCAATCGATGCGGCTTCGGGCCCGGCGAGCGCTGTCGCCGCGGTCCAGAGGGGTGTGGCGATGAAAAGCGCCGTGGCAACGGCGAGTCGCGTCCTTACGTGTACGGGAGGCATGTATCGTCCTTCGGTCGTCGGAGGGACGGTGTGCCTGGATCGAGCATCGTCGGCGCACCGTTCGAGGCGACTGCCACGACGGCAGTCGAACCCCGAACGGTACGGCCTGGCCGCATCGCGGACTGTCCCTCCTGCTCCCCGCTTCACGTGAGCGGAAGGACAGCTTTCGCGACGGCGATGCGCCGTTCGTTGCCTCAGGACAAGTTGTAACCGCGCTCTTCGTGCAACGCGAGGTCGAGGCCGATTTCTTCCTGCTCCTCGTCCACGCGCAGTCCCATCGTCACGGCGATGACCTTGAAGATGCCGTAGCTCAGCACCCCGCTATACACCACAGTAAAGGCCACACCCTCGAACTGTATCCATAGCTGTTCGAGCGGTCGCGATACGTCTGCGTAACCACCCAGCGCCGGCGACGCCAGCGGGCCGGTGAGCAAGGCGCCCAGGATGCCCGCGACGGCATGCACGCCGAAGACGTCCAGCGAATCGTCATAGCCGAGGCGGCGCTTCAGTCGCGTGGCACAGAAGAAGCAGACCACGCCCGCGCAAAGGCCGAGAACCAGCGCGCCGCCGGGGCCACACGAACCGGCTGCTGGCGTGATGGCCACCAGGCCGGCGACCGCACCCGACGCGATGCCCAGCACGCTCGGGCGGCGGTGGACGATCCATTCGACCGCGGTCCAGCCGATGGCCGCGGCCGCGGTCGCCACCTGGGTCACGAGCATCGCCATCGCCGCACTGCCGTTCGCCGCGAGCGCGGAACCGGCGTTGAAGCCGAACCAGCCCAGCCAGAGCATGCTCGCGCCGATGAGCGTATAGCCCAGGTTGTGCGGCGGCATGGGCGTATGCGGATAGCCGCGGCGCTTCCCGATGACCAGGCATCCGACGAGGCCCGCGATGCCCGCGTTGATGTGCACGACGGTGCCGCCGGCGAAATCGATGACGCCCAGATCGCCCAGGAACGATCCTGGGCCACCCCACACCATGTGCGCCAGTGGGAGATAGACCACGGTGAGCCACAACAGCGTGAACACCAACAGCGCGGAGAACTTCATGCGTTCGGCAAGCGCGCCGACGATGAGGGCAGGCGTGATGATGGCGAACGTCATCTGGAACATCACGAACAGCGCCTCGGGAATCGTGCCGTGCATCGTGGCCGGCGCGAGCCCGGCGAGCATGGCATGCCCGAGCCCACCCACGAACGAATGCAGCCCCGTGCTTCCCGTGGCCATCCCGGCATCGTCGAAGGCGACCGAGTAGCCGTAGACGATCCACGCCACCGTGACCACCGCGGTGATCGCGAAGCACTGCATCAGCACCGACAGGAGGTTCTTGGCGCGAACCATGCCGCCGTAGAAAAGCGCCAGCCCGGGGATGGTCATCATGAGCACGAGCGCCGTCGCGGCGAGCATCCAGGCCGTATCGCCGGAATCGGGCGTCGTGGGCGCCGCCGTCTGGGCAAACGCCGTGCAGGGGAGGAGGAGGGCGCAGCCCGCCATGGTTCGGGTAAGGTCAAAGCGCATCGTCGTCGACCTCCTGCGTGCGGATACGGATGGCCTGCTCGAGATCGAGCACGAAAATCTTGCCGTCGCCCACCTTGCCGGTCCGGGCGGCGTGACTTATCGCCTCGATGGCGCGCTCCAGTTGCTCGTCGGTCACCGCCACTTCCAGCTTGAGCTTGGGCAGGAAATCCACGACGTACTCCGCGCCGCGGTAAAGCTCGGTATGCCCGTGCTGCCGGCCGAATCCCTTGACCTCGGTGACCGTCATCCCCTGGATGCCCACCTCGGCCAGCGCCTCGCGCACATCGTCCAGCGTGAACGGCTTGATGACCGCGTTTATCCACTTCATGGCATGCCCCTTCGTTGGCCCGTGAGGTGTCAGCAGGTTTCGTGCCACGCCGCAGGCCGCATGGCGCCGTGCTGGTGTCGCAAGAAAGCACCATATTGGAGCGTCGGATGGGCCAAGTGGGGGCATGGCTTCCGCGTGGAGCCCCCTTGCAGCAGATGGGGTGTGGCCGCCTTCGCGTCGACGTAAGTGGCGCGGCAGCTGTCGCAACCTTGCCTTTCGCGGGCCAAATCAGTACCATTTTGGTCCGATATTGACGATCGCCCTTCCCCCATGCTCCGTGTCAGCCGACTGACCGACTACGCGACGGTGGTGATGACCTGCATCGCCGCCCATCCTGCCGACGTTCTGAGCACCGCCCAGATCGCGGAAGAGGCGCGCCTGGAGTTGCCCACGGTGTCGAAGCTCCTGAAGCTGCTCGGCCATGCGAGGCTGGTGGAATCGTTCCGCGGCGTCAACGGCGGCTACCGCCTGGCGCGGCCGGCGGAGTCGATCAGCCTCGCCGAGATCGTCGAGGCGATGGAAGGTCCCATCGGCCTTACCGAATGCAGCATGGCCCAGGGTCATTGCGAGCGGCAGTCCAGTTGCGGCGTCAGCGGCAGCTGGCGCTCCGTTTCCGGAACCATCGACGGCGTGCTGCGCGCCATGACCCTGGCACAGATGCTGGCTGCGCGCCCCGCGGCGCCGGCCGTACAGGCAAACGCATGAACGAGAGCGAGAACATGACACGCGAAGTGGCAGCGCCGGTCCGCGACAACGCCGAAGTCGAGGCGGCCCTCAACCGCCGCTACGAGGCGGGCTTCGTCACCGACATCGAATCCACCACGCTTCCGCCGGGCCTGAACGAGGACACCGTGCGCCAGTTGTCGGCGATCAAGGGCGAGCCCGAGTGGATGACCGAGTGGCGCCTCGCCGCCTATCGTCATTGGCTCACCATGCCGGAGCCGGATTGGGCGAAGCTCGACATCGCACCGATCGATTACCAGGCGGTCAGCTATTACTCCGCGCCCAAGGCCGGTCCGAAGTCGCTGGACGAGGTCGATCCCAAGCTCCTGGAAACGTACGAGAAGCTGGGCGTGCCGTTGCACGAGCGCGCGCGGCTTGCCGGCGTGGCCGTGGACGCGGTGTTCGATTCCGTGTCCGTGGGCACCACGTTCCGCAAGGAACTGGCCGAGGCCGGCGTCATCTTCTGTTCCATGTCCGAGGCCATCCGCGACCACGGCGACCTCGTTCGCCAGTACCTCGGCAGCGTGGTGCCGGCGGGCGACAACTATTTCGCCGCCCTGAACTCGGCGGTGTTCTCCGACGGCAGTTTCGTGTTCATCCCGAAGGGCGTGCGTTGCCCGATGGAACTGTCCACGTATTTCCGCATCAACGCGATGAACACGGGGCAGTTCGAGCGCACGCTCATCGTGGCCGAAGACGACGCCTACGTGTCCTACCTGGAAGGCTGCACCGCGCCCATGCGCGACGAGAACCAGCTGCATGCGGCCGTGGTGGAACTGGTCGCGCTGGAGCGCGCGCAAATCAAGTATTCCACCGTGCAGAACTGGTACCCCGGCGATGAGAACGGCGTCGGCGGCATCTACAATTTCGTGACCAAGCGCGGCGACTGCCGCGGCGCGGACTCGAAGATCTCCTGGACGCAGGTGGAAACCGGTTCGGCCATCACCTGGAAGTACCCCAGCTGCGTGCTGCGCGGCGACCGCTCGGTGGGCGAGTTCTACTCCGTGGCGCTCACGCACCACCGCCAGCAAGCCGATACCGGCACCAAGATGATCCACATCGGCAAGGGCACGAAGTCGAAGATCGTGTCCAAGGGCATCAGCGCCGGCCGCAGCTCGAACAGCTATCGCGGGCTGGTGAAGATCGAGAAGGGTGCCGAAGGCGCGCGCAACTACACGCAGTGCGATTCGCTGCTCATCGGCAAGAAATGCGGCGCGCATACCTTCCCGTACATGGAAGTGAAGAATCCCAGCGCCATCGTCGAGCACGAGGCCACCACCTCGAAGATCTCCGACGACCAGCTCTTCTACTGCCTTTCGCGCGGCATCGGCGAGGAAGACGCGGTGTCGATGATCGTGGACGGTTTCTGCAAGCAGGTCTTCCGCGAGCTGCCGATGGAATTCGCCGTGGAGGCGAAGAAGCTGCTCGAGGTGTCCCTCGAAGGCGCGGTGGGCTGATGGGCATCGCCGGCTCCGCACCGGGTCTGACCGATCTGCGTGCCTTGCTCGCCGCGCTCGATCCCGAGATCGATCCGGTGCCGAAGCGTTTCCTGCACGTCTCGCACGAGAAGGCGCGCGAGCGGATGGCCGACGCCTTGATGATGTTCCGCGAGGCCGAGGGCACCACGCTCATCGTCGACGTGGATCACGACGACATCGCCGGCAGCGAGCGCCTGCTGTGGGCGCGGATCACGCTGCGCGTGCAGTCCAGCCTTACCGCCGTCGGCATGATGGCCGCCGTTTCCGCCGCGCTGGCCAGGCGCGGCATTCCCTGCAACCCCGTTTCCGCGTTCCTGCACGATCACATCTTCGTGCCCTGGGAACGCCGCGACGATGCGCTCGACGCGCTCTCGCACCTCACGCCCTGATTGGACAGCGCCATGCACATGCTCAAGATCGACAACCTCCACGCCCGCGTCGAAGGCAAGGAGATCCTCAAAGGCCTCTCGCTCACGGTGAAGCCGGGCGAGGTGCACGCCATCATGGGCCCGAACGGTGCCGGCAAGTCCACGCTCGGCAACGTGCTGGCGGGCCGCGACGGTTACGAGGTTACCCAGGGCACGGTGGACTTCGCCGGTCGCGACCTGCTCGCGCTGGAGCCGGAAGAGCGCGCCGCCGTGGGCGTGTTCCTCGCCTTCCAGTATCCGGTGGAGATTCCCGGGGTGAACAACACCTACTTCCTGCGTGCCGCGCTCAACGCGCAGCGGAAGTTCCGTGGCGAGGACGAACTGGACTCCATGCGCTTCCTGAAGCTGGTGCGCGAGAAGCTGAAAGTGATGCAGATCTCCGACGAGCTGCTGCACCGCGCGGTGAACGAAGGATTCTCCGGCGGCGAGAAGAAGCGCAACGAGATCTTCCAGATGGCCGTGCTCGAGCCGAAGCTGGCGATCCTCGACGAGACCGATTCCGGTCTGGACATCGACGCGCTGAAGCAGGTGGCCGAGGGCGTGAACGCACTCCGCTCGCCGGACCGTTCCTTCGTCATCGTCACCCATTACCAGCGCCTGCTCGACTACATCCAGCCCGACTACGTCCACGTGCTGGCCGGTGGCCGCATCGTCGAAAGCGGCGACAAGGATCTGGCACTGAAGCTGGAAGAGCAGGGCTACGCCTGGCTGGCCGAGACCCATCCGGAACTGCGCAAGGCCGACCTTGCCGGAGCGCCGGCATGAACCCGCTGCCGTCCCCGTTCGTGCGGGCGGCCCTGGATGCCGCCGGCGGTCTGCCCGACAGCGGCATCGCGTGGCTCGACGCCGCCCGCCGCGAGAACCTGCAGGCATTCGCCGAAAGCGGCTTGCCAGAGGGGCGCAACGAGGCCTGGAAATACACGCCGCTGCGCGCGCTGTCGCAACGCGCCTTCGCGCTGGCCGACCGGACGGCCGCGAGCGGCTTGGCTATCGATCCTGCGCTGTTCGCGCTTCCCGGCCTCGACGGTGCGCGCATCGTCTTCGTGGACGGCACGTTCCGTGCCGACCTCTCTTCCCTCGATGCCGACGGGATCGAACTGGCACCGCTGTCGGCCGCGCTGTCTTCGCAGGCGGAGCCGCTGCGCTTCGCGCTCGCCAATCGCTATCGCCGCGGCGCCACCGATGCGTTCGTGCATCTCAATGCGGCGCTGGCTACCGATGGTTTCGTTCTGCGCATTGCCGAGGGTGCGACGGTAAGCCGCCCGGTGCACGTCGTGCACGTATCCAGCGGCAGCCAGGCGGACACCGCGTGGCATGTCCGTCTGCTGGTGGAAGTGGGCAAGGGTGCCGCGGCGGACATCGTCGAACATTTCGTCTCCGCCGGCGACGCCACCCAACTCGGCACCGTCGTTTCCGATGTCGTGCTGCGTGAGGGGGCCCGCCTCGGCGTGGTGCTGCTGCAGGACGCTTCGCCGGCGACGACACTGGTGCGACGCGGCCATGTGCGGATCGACGCAGGCGCCCAGGCGACGCTCCATGCCCTGGAACTGGGGGGTGGTCTGGTTCGTCACGAATTGCACGCGGACCTGGATGGCGACGGCGCACGTTTCGATTCGCGCGGTGTCTTCGCGCTCGCGGGGCGGCAGCACGTCGACACGCAGCTCGAGATCCGCCACAAGGCACGCGACACCGCCTCCGACGCGTTGTGGCGCGGTATCGCCGACGGGCGGTCTCGCGGCGTGTTCCGGGGTGCGATCCTGGTTGCCGAGGGTGCCGACGGTGCCGACGCCGCGCTCAGCAACAAGAACCTTCTGCTGTCCGGCATGGCCGAGATCGACACAAAGCCGGAACTGGAAATCTACGCCGACGAAGTGAAGGCTGCGCACGGCGCGACCATCGGCCAGCTCGACGAGCGCTCGCTGTTCTACCTGCGCTCGCGCGGCATTCCGCTGGCCGAGGCACGCAGTCTGCTCACGCTCGCTTTCTGCCGCGCGGCGCTCGAGTCCCTGCAGAACGACACCCTGCGCGAATACCTCGGGGAACGGCTGGTCGCCCACCTGCCGACCGGCCCTGCCGAATAAACGATTTCGGAGTTACGCCATGAACGCCAAGCCCGCGTCAGCCCTGCCGCCGCTGGATGTCGAGCGCATTCGCGCCGACTTCCCCCTGCTGTCGCGCACGGTGCACGGCAAGCCGCTCATCTATTTCGACAACGCCAATACCGGGCAGAAGCCGGTGTCGGTCATCGAGGCGGTCGACCGCCACTACAGACTGCACAACGCGAACGTGGCGCGTGCGGTGCACCAGTTGGGCGAGGAGGCCACGTCGGCCTATGAAGGGGCCCGCGACGCGATGGCCCGTTTCATCCACGCGCCGTCACGCGACGAGGTGATCCTCACGTCCGGCACCACGCAGTCGATCAACCTCGTTGCCTACAGCTACGCCTTGCCGAGGCTCAGGCAGGGCGATGCCATCCTCACCACGGTGATGGAGCACCACGCCAATATCGTGCCGTGGCAACTCGTGGCCGAACGCAGCGGCGCGACGGTGAAGGCCGCTCCGATCGACGAGAACGGCGAACTGATCCTCGAAAAATACATAGAGATGCTCACGCCAGACGTGAAGCTCGCCTGTGTTACCCACGTATCGAATGTGCTCGGTACCGTGAACCCCGTGCGCGAGATCGCGCGCGAATGCCGCAAGCGCGGCATTCCGTTGCTTGTCGACGGCTCCCAGGCGGCCCCGCATCGCGCGATCGACGTCCAGGCGCTGGGATGCGACTTTTATGCCGTCACCGGGCACAAGATGCTCGGCCCCACCGGCACCGGCGTGCTCTGGGCGAAACGCGAACACCTGATGGCCATGCCGCCGTTCTTCGGCGGTGGCGAGATGATCCGCGAGGTGCGCTTCGACGGCACAGTGTTTGCCGATCCGCCGCACCGTTTCGAAGCCGGCACGCCGAACATCGCGGGCTTTGCGGGACTCACGGCCGCCATCGAATACATCGAAGGCATCGGTTTCGAGCGGATCCACGCTTATGAGCAAGAGCTGCTCGCCTATGCCATGGACGCATTGGAGAGTGTGCCCGGCATGCGCATCTTCGGGCGCGCGAAGGAACGCGAACCGGTGGTGTCGTTCCTCATCGAAGGTGCCCATGCCAACGACATGGCCACGCTGCTGGATCTACAGGGCGTCGCCGTGCGGTCCGGTCACCACTGCGCCCATCCGCTGATGCACTTCTTCGGTGTCCCGGCCACGCTTCGTGCCTCGCTGGCCTTCTACAACACGAAGGCCGAGGTGGACAGTTTCATCGAGGCGATCGCGAAGGTCCGCAAGCTCCTTGTCTAAGGCTCATTGGTTTGTGTGGGAGCCGCTTCAGCGGCGATGTGGGCCTGCCGCGAGCACCCATCGCCGCTGAAGCGGCTCCCACAGTAAGATTCGGTCGCATGACTCCCAAGCACACCTTCCGCACAGCCACCCCCGCCGACGCTCCCGTCATTGCGGCCCTGGTCGAATCCGCCTACCGTGGCGACGCTAGCCGGGCGGGGTGGACCACAGAGGCCGACTTCCTGCACGGCCGTCGTACCGACGTCGCCGAAATCGAGGAACTGCTCGCCGGTGAGGGCGGGCGCTTCGTGCTCTTCGAGCGCGACGGCGCGGTGGCCGCCTCGTGCTATATCGAGCGGCAGGGCCCCGTGTGCTACTTCGGCATGTTCTCGGTGCATCCTCCGTTCCAGGGCGCCGGCATCGGACGCCTCATGATCGGCGAGGTGGAGCGCATCGCCAGGGAAGAATGGGCCTGCGAGCGGGTCGAGATGACGGTGATCGATATCCGCGACGAACTGATCGCCTGGTACGAGCGCCGGGGCTACGCCCGCACCGGGCGTACCAAGCCGTTTCCCTATGGCGACGAGCGGTTCGGCATCCCCCAGCGCGACGACCTCCGCTTCGAATACCTGGTCAAGGAGCTGCGCGCATGAACGGCTGGACAAAGGTCGGTACGCGTAGCGAGCTGTTGCCCGGCGAATACAGGGTGGTTTGGGACGGCGATACCGCCATCGCGGTCTACAACATCGACGGCGACCTCTACGCCATCGAAGACGTGTGCACCCACGATGGCGGCGAGCTGGCCGGTGGCCCCGTCACCGGCTTCGAAGTGGAGTGCGTGCGTCACGGGGCGCGTTTCGACCTGCGCACGGGCGAGGTCACTTGTCCCCCCGCCTACGAGCCCGTCACCGTCTTCCCCGTGCGCGAAGAGGACGGCTTCATCTGGACGCGGGACGACCGTTGAAAGCGTAAGCGCGAACATAGGCGAAAATTCTATGGCGCGCGCCGGGGCCCGGCCCTAAGCTTGCCGGACGCCATCGTACCTGCCGGGACCTCCATGTTTCAGGATCACCGTCGGCGTGCCGCGATCGCCTTCGCTCTCCTGTTCATCCTGTACCAGGCCGCGGAGGGCGTGGGTGCACGCCTGCTCGACAACTTCGCGGTGCAAGCTGCCTTCATGGTGGCCATGGTCGCCGTCGCGTGGCCCCTGGGCCGTTGGCTGGGCTTCCGCGGTTACGACGCTTACGCATTGGGTTGGCAGCGGTCCGCGCCGCTGCTGTTGGCTGGCGGACTGGCGCTGGCCTTGCTGGTGAAATATGTCGCCGTCTGCGTCGGCATGGCGTTCAACGTGTACCTGGCGCGCGCGCCGGTTGCGTCGCCGGTCGCCGCCGTGTCCTTCCTTTCGTCCATTCCATGGGCGCTGGTCGCGACCTTCGTGCCTTCCCTGGCCGAGGACATCCTCACCCGCGGCTTCCTCTATCGCGCCATCCGCGTGCGATGGCTGCCGTGGACCTTCGTGCTCACAAGCAGCGTGGTGTACCTGCTCAATCACGTCTACCGTCTCGGCGCCGGCCCGGCGGAATGGACGATGCTGTTCTGCTTCGGCCTCGCCTACGCGGCCGCCGTGGTCCGCACCGGTTCGCTGTGGCTGGCGGTCGGGCTGCACTGGGGATGGAACCTCGCCAATGTGCTGATCGACGATATCCTGCCTTACCAGGTCGTGTCGGCCACCTGGTCGGCGATGATCTCCGCTGCGGCGCACCTGACGATGCTTGCGCTTCTTTTCGCCTTGCCCCCGCAGCACGACCGCGAAAGCCTTCACCCCGACCCGGTCTGAACCGGGCAGGCGCTCACCAGCGTCCGATGACGTGCTGCACCAGCAGACTGGTCAGCGCCACCGCCGCCCACACGCCCAGGCCAAGCAGGATCGGGCGGTGCCCGGTGGAGGCCATGCGGCGCAGATCCGCGGACAGGCCGATGGCGGTGAGCGCGACGATGATCAGACACTCCGCGATGAAGTGGATCACCGGCAGCGCCGGCGCCGGAACGATGCCGGTCGTGCGGATGACGGACGCGACGAGGAACCACAGGATGAACCAGGGGAAGATTTTCGCGAGGCTGAAGTCGGTGGCGCCGCCGCGCTTGTGCCGCCACGCCACGACGAACGCGATGGCGAGGCTGATGGGGATGATGAGCGTCGCGCGGGTCAGCTTCACGATGGTGGCGTAGTCGCCGGCGGCATGGCTGTATGTGTAACCGGCGGCGACCACCGAGGACGTGTCGTTGATCGCCGTGCCCGCCCAGAGGCCGAAGCCGAGATCCGACAGGCCCAGCCAGTGTCCGAGGGGCGGAAACAGCAGCACGGCGACCAGGTTGAAGAGGAAAATCGTGGAGATCGCGAAAGCCGTATCGTGCTCGTCGGGCTTCACGATCGGCACGATGGCGGCAATGGCGGAGCCCCCGCAGATCGCGGTGCCCACGCCGATCAGGAGCTTGAGCGCGCCGTCGACACGGAGCAGCTTGCCGAGCCCCCACGCCGCCAACCCGGCCGCGGCCACCGTCGCGAGCGTGACGGAAAGCGACTCCAGTCCCGTGTGCGCCACCTGGGTAATGCTGAGGCCGAAACCGAGCGCGACGATGGACCACTGCAGCACCTGCTTCGCCGCGAAGCGGATGCCCGGCAGGAACCGCGCACCCGGCGGCGCGAACTGGCGCACAAGGATACCGAGCACGATGCCGCAGACGGCGCCGCCCACCAGCGGCATGAGGCGGCCCAGCCCGTAGGCCACGGCGGCGATGGCGAAGGCCAGGAGCACGCCGGGAAGGCGTGACGGTGCGGAAGGAGCGGCGGCAATCGAGGACACGGGCGGATTCCCTTTGGAAGCTGTGCCTATTGTCCGCGCGGACGAATCATAAGCATATTGAAAATGCTTTATGCTAGGTATAAATAGTACTTATGAATTCGTTCAGCCCCCGCCAGATCGAGGTCTTTGTGGCCGTTGCCACGTCCGGCAGCGTGCGTGCCGCCAGCGAGCGGCTGTTCATGAGCCAGCCTGCGGCCAGCATGGCGTTGGCCGAACTGGAGCGGCAGATCGGCTCTCCGGTGTTTTCGCGCGAACGCGGCCGTCTGCGCCTCAACGATCGCGGCCGCCAGCTTCTTCCACTGGCTCGCGAACTGATCGAGCGCCATGCCGAATTCGCGCGCATGGCCCAGGGCTCGGTGACCGGGCTGGCCGGCGAGATCGGCGTGGGCGCGAGCAATACGATCGGCAACTACCTCGTGGGCGACCTGCTGGGCCCCTACGCCACCGCGCATCCAGGTGTGTCGTTGCGGTTGGGCGTGGCCAACACCGCGCGCATCGCGCAGGGCGTACTCGATCACGACTTCGACGTCGGTTGCGTCGAAGGGCCCGTGACGCACCCTGCGCTGGAAGTGCGTCCCTGGCGGGAGGACCGTCTGGTGGTTTGCGCCCGGCCCGATCATGGGCTGGCAGCGAAGAAGCGGCTGCGCCGTGAGGATTTCGCCGGGCAACGCTGGGTGCTTCGCGAGCGCGGGTCGGCTACCCGTGCCTTGAGCGAGCGCGCCCTGGCCGAGCTGCCCGAAGGAACCACGGTGCTGGAACTCGACCAGTCGGAGGCCATCAAGCAGGCGGTTATCGCGGGCCTCGGCATTGCCTGCCTGCCGGAAGTAGCCGTCGGCGACGCGGTGCAGGCGGGGCACCTCGTTGTGCTCCCCACGCCGTTCCTCGACCTGCGACGGACCCTGTCGGTGCTGCTGCACCGGCAGCGCTACCGCGGGGCCTTGCTGGAGACGTTCCTGGAGAGTCTTTGAAGCCTTTTGCTTCATTCCCCCGGGTCCGGTCAAACCGCCTGTGGGAGCCGGCTACGCCGGCGATCCCGCGGCAGCGGGCATTCCCGCAGTAGGTATCGCCGCCGAAGCGGCTCCCAGAGGGAGAGCGCTCGGTGCCAGTCAGCCAAGCACGCAGCGGTTTTTTCCGCCACGCTTGGCGACGTACATCGCCACGTCCGCCGCGATGACCACGTCGTCGTAGTCCGCGCCTCGCTCGAACAGTGTGACGCCAATGCTGGCGCCGATCCGGGCGGGGATCCGCTGTTCGCCGACATGGAGCGTATAGGGTTCGCTGATGGCGTCGCACAGCACCTGACAACGGGCGAGGGCGGTGGCCCCGTCAGGCGTATCGTGCAACAGCACGGCGAACTCGTCGCCGCCCAGGCGCGCCACGGTGTCGGTGGCGCGGGTACGCGCATCGATGCGCCCCGCGATGGCTTTCAGCAGTTCGTCGCCCGCGGCATGTCCCTGCTCGTCGTTCACGGCCTTGAACCCGTCGATGTCGAGGTAGGCGAGGGCGTAGCGGGTGTCGCCGGTATCGTTCGCGATCGCCTCCTCCATGCGTTCGCGGAACAACATGCGGTTCGGCAGCCCCGTGAGCGCATCGTGGGTGGCCTGGTGTCGCACGAGTTGTTCCATGCGGATGCGCTCGGCCACCTCATTCGTGAGCTGGGCGTTGCGCAACGACAGCTCGTCCAGCGCCTGCTGCAGTAGTGCCCGGGCGCGGTACAGCTCCAGGAAGACCCTTACCTTCGACTGGAGGATCACGTCGTCGATCGGCTTGGCGATGTAATCGACTGCACCGGAACGGTACCCCTTGATCCGGTTGATGTCGTCCGCATAGGCAGCCGTGACGAAGATGATCGGCGTTTCGCGCAGGTGGTCCGCTTCCGAGATGAGTTCGGCCACCTCGAAACCATCCATCTCCGGCATGTTCACGTCCAGCAGCACCAGGGCGAATTGGTGATCCAGGCATAGTGCCAGCGCTTCGTTGCCGCTGGACGCTTCGAAGATGTCGGCATCGGCGCGCGCGAGGAGGCGGCGCATCGCGACGAGGTTGCCGGGCGTGTCGTCGACGACGAGGATCTTGGGGCGGATCGGATTCATGGTCGGGGTTCAATGTTCACGTCAGTCGCGCGGCGACAGCCATGCGCGGATCATCGAGAGCAGGCGACTCACGTCGATGGGCTTGGACAGGTAGTCGTTGGCGCCCGCTTCCAGGCACCGTTCGCGATCGCCCCGCATGGCCTTTGCCGTCAGCGCGATGATGGGAACATGGGCCACCGCAGGCCGCGCGCGGATCTCGCGCATGGTTTCGTAACCGTCCATGCCGGGCATCATTACATCCATCAGCACCAGCTCCAGGTCGGGGCGCTTGTCCAGCATGTCCAGCGCCTTCCGGCCGTCCTGGGCCATGGCCACGTCGATGCCTTTGCTGCGGAGCACTTTCGACAACGCGAAAAGGTTGCGCATGTCGTCGTCCACGAGGAGCACGCGGCGTCCCTGCAAGGTGGCCTCGCCGCCGCCGGACGTGGCTTGGCCGGTCCCGGCAGTGGGAGACGCGTCCTGGCGGATCGAGTGCAGGAACAGACTCACTTCGTCGAGCAGGCGGTCCGGGGAACGGCCGCCCTTCATTACGATGCTGTCGGTGTGCCGGCGAATGCGCATGCTGTCCTCGCGCGAGAGGTCACGGCCGGAATAGACCACCACCGGCGGCGCATTCCCGCGCTGCGACAACTGTTCCATGAAGTCGAATCCAGACATGCCCGGCAACCCGAGATCGAGCACGATGCAGTCGTAGGTCTTGCCGGCCGTCATCGTCAGCGCGTCTTCTCCGGTGCCGGCTTCGTCGACGGTGACTTCGTCGTCTTTCAGCAGCGTGCGCACGGCAGCGCGGGCGCCCGCGTCGTCGTCCACCACCAGGACCTGTCGCGTGCGACCCTCCGAAAAATGCACGAGGCGATCGAAGGCCGCGATGATGGATTCCCGGCTTACCGGTTTGGTGAGGAAGCCGACCGCGCCGAGTTCCAACCCGCGCGTTGCGTCGTCCGTGGCAGAAATGAAATGCACCGGTATGTGCCGGGTGGCCGGGTCGCCCTTGAGGCGCTCGATCACCGTCCAGCCGTCCATGCCCGGGAGCATCACATCCAGCAGGATGCCCGTGGGGCGATGGCGGCGTGCGAGCGCAAGGCCCGACTCGCCGTCCGTCGTTGCCAGCACGCGGTAGCCCTTGCGCCGGATCATGTCGGCCAGGATACGGGCGAAGGCGGGATCGTCCTCGACGACGAGGATCACCGTGTCGCCCGGTTCTATGTTCGCGCGGTCGTCGTCGACGCCCTCCGGAAGCAGTGCCGGCGACACGGGGAGTGTGGCCTCCGCGGCGGCGCGCTGCGCCGGGATAGCCTCCGGGTGGCTGTCCGGCTCGGGAGTGTCCTCGGGAATGTAGACCGTGAAGGTGCTGCCGTCACCGGGTTCGCTGCGCAGCCCTATGTCGCCACCGAGCAGCGCGGCGATGCGCCGCGAGATGGCCAGGCCCAGCCCCGTGCCGCCGAATTGGCGGCTGGTGCTCGCATCCACCTGCTCGAACGCATGGAACACCCGCTGGAACTTGTCGGCGGGGATGCCGATGCCCGAATCCTTGACGGCGATGGCGATGCTCCGAGCGGGATCCAGTCCTGCCGGCAACGGGGCATTCCTGGCGGGCCGTGCGATGTCGACGTCGACGCCGCCCCGCGAGGTGAACTTGAAGGCGTTGCTCAGGAGGTTGTTGACGACTTGTTCCAGCTTGCCGCCGTCGGTGCGGATGGTGGCAGGAAGCTCCGGCGAGAGCCGGATATCGAAGCTCAGCTTCTTGTCGCGCGCCACGTGGTTGAACGTGCGGCCGAGTGTGCGCACCAGGTCGGCGAGGGAAACGGTGTCGATGGCCAGTTCCATCTTGCCCGCCTCGACTTTCGACAGGTCGAGGATGTCGTTGATCAGGCGGAGCAGACTGGAGCCTGCATCGTGGATGATTCGGGCGGATTCGACCTGCTCCCCGGTGAGATTTTCCTCGTCGTTGTCCGCCAGACTGCGCGACAGGATGAGCAGGCTGTTGAGTGGCGTGCGCAGTTCGTGCGACATGTTCGCGAGGAACTCGGACTTGTACTGGCTCGCCCTGGCCAGTTCCTCGGCCTTCTCCTGCGTTTCCCGCTGGAGTGCCTCCAGTGCGTCGTTCTGCCGGTTGAGCGTGTTCCCTTTTTCGCGAAGTTCCTCGTTGGAAACGTGTAGCTCCTCGGCCTGCACGCGCAACTCTTCTTCCGAGGCCATCAATCGCTGCGACTGCTCCTGCAGTTCCGCCGTGCGGCGCAGGTTCTCCAGCGACAGGGCGACAATCGGCATCAGTTCGTCGAGCAATTCCCGCTGCATGTCGGTCAGGGGAGTGAAGCTGGCGACTTCGATGACGCCGAGCACGTCCTCCCGCGAAATCACCGGCAGCAGCAAGACGCTTCGTGGCGGTGCCCCACCCGTGGCGGAGTGGATGCTTGCGTAATGGTCGGGAACGTCGTTCAACACGATCGCGTGGCGTTCGAGTGCCGCCTGTCCCACCAGCCCCTCGCCGGATTCGATCATCCGCGGCGCCTGCTGCTGCGCCTTGTATCCGTAGCTGCCCAGCAACTCGAACTTCCTCGACTCCGGCCGCCTCGCATAGAAGGCGCAGAGGCCGGCGCCAAGGCGAGGCGCCAGTTCGGACATGAGCGTCCCAGCGAACGTGCCGAAGGTGGTGGCCTCCTGCAGCTTGTTGGAGATGGAGGCCACCGACGACTTCAGCCAGGTCCGGCCGTCCGATTCGATGGCCATCTCCTTGAAGACCTGCAAGGCACGGGCCATCTCGCCGATCTCGTCGCCACGGGTCAGCTGGCGTACCTCGATCGTATGGTCGTGGCCGGCGAGCCGCGTCATCAGGCCTGTCATCTTCACGATCGGTCGCGTGACCAGAAGGGCCGTCATGCGAATCACGAACAGGCCGAAGGCGAGGCAGGCAAGCAGGGAGCCCAGATCGATCCAGCGGATGAATCGCAGTTGACGCTCCACCTCGGCATTGCGCGCATCGAGCAGGCCCCGCTCGGTGGATGACATGGTGTCGATGACTTTGCGCATGTCCTCCGTCGTCAGGCTGTGTTCCGCGAAATAGCGCGCCCGGATTGCCTCGCGCGCTGAGGCGGCCTCGGGTGTGGCAGCGCCGCTGGCGGCACGCATCGGACGCAGCGCGTGGGTGATGGCCTCCTCGCGTCGGCGGTCAAGGAGATCCTGCAGGCGATCGAGGCGCGACTGCTGCAGCGGATTGTCGGCGGTCAGCTGGCGAAGCGTCGCCAGGTGGCTCGAAAGCGCTGCATCTGCGGCTTCGAAGTCGGCGTATTCCCCTTCGTCGCGGCTCAGCAGGTAACCGCGCACCGCGACCTGGCGTGCTCGCGCCGCATCGCTCACGTCCGCCAGGGTGAGCAGCACCACGTACGTGTGCGATGACCAGCCGCGGGTTTCGGCCTCGCGGCCGATCGAAGCCAGGTTCGTGAGGTTGGTGGCGACGAACAGGGCCAGCAGCGCGCCGATGGCGAGTAGGATCTTGCGTTGCAACGGCTGGTCGGCCAGCCAGGTGTTCCGCGTGGTGGAAGTGGGCATGCTTGGATCGCTGGTTCCGGCAGACGACGATGCTTCGCCTACGTTGGTACACCCAACGGACGTTTTCATCCGTGGGACAGGGCTCAGAATGTGACGTCGGTCACGCGACGGCCACGCGCTTCCGTCGCCAAGACGGCGCCAGCAGGCTGCCACGGCGCACGGCGATCGCCAGGCAGGCGGCAGTCGCCACGGAGCACAGGCCCAGCGCGACCACCGATGCCTCCGCCCCGAAGGCCCCGCCGGTCAGCCAGTCGGGCCCCTGCATGTGCGAAGCCAGAAGGCCGCGCTGCTCGAAACCCGACACGGGAATGCCATAGAAAGGGCCCTGCGCCACGTTCCATGCGGCATGCGCACCCATGCAGACCCAGAGCGAGCGGGTCACGTGGTAGAGCAGGCCGAACAGCAGCCCGGCTTCCAGCGCGATGGCCAGCGCGCTCCAGGCCGTGGCGTTCGGATTCCAGATGTGCAGGCCGCCGAACACCGCGGCGGAGAGCAGCAACGCCGCCCAGGTGCCCAGTCCTTCCTCGACGATGCGGAAAATCACGCCGCGGCTGATGATTTCCTCGCCGACTCCGGCCCCCACGCCCATGACCAGGATGGGGCCGAGCCAGTGCACGTCGCGGTTAACACTGTCGACCACGTAGGCGCCCAGCGCCCATAGGCTGCCGACCACCAGCGAGAACACGACGGCGCCGCCGGCGATGCCCAGCAGGAGATGCGGGACGGCTTTCCGCGCCGCCAGCTCGTCCACCCGGCGATTCTCGATGGTGCGCACGAGCAGCCAGTAAGCGAGGACGACCGGTGCCAGGCGCAGCGCCTCGATCAACGGTGTGACCTGATCGAAGGAAAGGTCGGAGCGGGGCAGGCCCAGGCCGTGGTACACGCGTCCGGCGATGAAGCGGAGCGCGATCATCGTGATGAAGAAGCCGACGATGCGGCCCAGGGGCGAACGCAGGAGTCGCAGGGGCAGTGATGGGGTCGGCGACGGCGGCGTCGCTTCGGTGGGTTGAACGGACATGGGGCTCTCGGTCGATGGGCTTGCAGCCGCAGTCTACGCAGGCATGATGGTGTTCCGATACAAGCCGCCCCGCTCCGGTTCCGCTAAGGTCCCTGGGCCGAGTCACTACCCGCGTTCCCGGATCGATACCGATGGCCATTCCGCCCGACAACGACCCGTCCAGCCCGCAGAACCGGCGCGAGCAGACGTTCCCGAGGCTCAACGACGAGATGGCCGCGCGTCTCGTCAAATACGGTGTCGAGGAGACGGTGCCCGCGGGCACCGTGCTCTTCCGTCGGGGCGACCGGCGCATCGATTACTTTTTCGTGATCGAGGGCTGCATCGAGATCTACGACCTCGACAAGGACGGGCAGCCGAACATATTCACCGTGCACGGGCCCAGCCAGTTCACGGGCGAGGTCGACCTGTTCAGCGAAAGGCAGGTCATGGTGAACGGCCGTACCGGTGCGGATACGCGGCTCGTCCGCGTGGACCCGGTCGGGTTCCGCAAGCTCGTCTCCGGGGAACCGGACATCGGCGAAATCATCATGCGCGCCTTCATCCTGCGTCGCGTCGGCTTGATCCAGAGCGGGCAGGGTGGCGTGATTCTCGTCGGTTCCTCGCACGCCGCCGACACGATACGCCTGCGCAGCTTCCTCATCCGCAACGGTTACCCGTACCGGCTGCTCGATGTCGACGTCGACGAGGACGCCGTGCATATGCTGGACTGCCTGGGTGTCCGCCCGCCGGAGTGTCCCGTGGTGGTCATGCCGGATCGGCGCGTGCTTCGTTGTCCCAGCACGTCGCAGCTGGCGGACGAACTAGGCATCACCATCCTGCTCGACAGCGATCACGTGCACGACCTGGCCGTGATCGGCGCGGGCCCGGCGGGGTTGGCTGCCGCCGTGTACGCCGCCTCCGAAGGCCTGGACACGCTGGTGCTCGAGGCCCTGGCGCCGGGTGGGCAGGCGGGTACGAGTTCGAAGATCGAGAACTACCTCGGCTTTCCCACCGGCATCTCGGGCCAGGCACTCGCTGGGCGTGCGCAGGTGCAGGCGATGAAGTTCGGTGCGCACATGGCCATCGCCCGCTCGGTGCAGGGCATGGATTGCGCGAAACATCCCTATCGTCTCCTGCTCGACGACGGCACATCGGTCAGTGCCCGCGCGGTGGTGGTCGCCACCGGGGCGCGTTATCGCAAGCTGGATCACGTCGATTACGAGCGTTTCGAAGGCCAGGGTATCCACTACGCCGCCACTGCGATGGAAGCCACGCTGTGCGCCGGCGAGGAAGTGGTGGTGGTCGGCGGCGGCAACAGTGCCGGGCAGGCGGCGGTGTTCCTCGCCCGTACCGCCGCGCACGTGCACATCCTGGTGCGCAGCGATGGGTTGGCCTCTACGATGTCCGATTATCTGGTGCAGCGGATCGCGCAATCGCCGCGAATCACGCTGCATACCCGCTGTCAGGTGGATCATCTGGACGGCGATGCGTACTTGCGCGAGGTGGGTTGGCGATGCGCGGACGGCGCGCAGAAGCGGATCAAGGCGGGTAGCTTGTTCGTCATGATCGGCGCCGAACCCAACACCGCCTGGCTGGACGGCTGCCTCGACCTCGACCGGAAAGGGTTCGTGTTGACCGGGCGGGACGCGGACGGCTACGCCACGCCCTCACCCTTTGCCACCACGCTCCGTGGCGTGTTCGCCGTGGGCGACGTGCGCTCGGGTTCGATCAAGCGCGTGGCATCCAGTGTGGGGGAGGGATCGGTGGTGGTGCAGGCCATCCACCGCTTCCTCAATCCATCGCCGATGTAGCCGGCCTCAGACCTCGACCGAGGCTGCGTGTTCGCGCGTGGCCGAGAAGCGCACCGTCGGCCAGCGTTCCTGCGCGAGCTGCAGGTTGACGCGGGTGGGTGCCAGGTAGACCAGTTCGCCGGCGGCATCGATGGCGAGGTTGCCGGCGTTCTTCTCGCGGAACTCTTCCAGCTTCTTTGCGTCGTCGCAGTGGATCCAGCGTGCCGTGGCCACGCCCACCTGCTCGAACGTGGCGTCCACGTTGTATTCGTCCTTGAGACGGTAGGCCACCACGTCGAACTGCAGCACGCCGACCGCGCCGAGGATCAGGTCGTTCGACATCAGCGGCCGGAAGAATTGCGTGGCGCCTTCCTCCGACAACTGTGCCAGGCCCTTCTGCAGGGCCTTCATCTTCATGGGGTCGCGCAGGCGCGCACGCCGGAAGAGCTCGGGTGCGAAGTTGGGAATGCCGGTGAAGGAAAGCGCTTCGCCCTCGGTGAACGTGTCGCCGATGGTGATGGTGCCATGGTTGTGCAGGCCGATGACGTCGCCCGGATAGGCACGCTCGACGATCTCGCGGTCGGAGGCCATGAAGGTGAGCGCGTTGGCGATGCGCACTTCCTTGCCGGTGCGCGTCTGCAGCATTTTCATGCCGGCGGTGTAGGTGCCAGAGCACACGCGCATGAAGGCCACGCGGTCGCGGTGGGCGGGGTCCATGTTCGCCTGGATCTTGAAGACGAAGCCGGTCAGTTTTTCCTCCTCCGGCTTCACCTCGCGCGTGAGAGTGTCGCGCGGGCGAGGCGAGGGCGCGTGCTCCACGAAGAAATCGAGAAGCAGCTGCACGCCGAAGTTGTTCACGGCGGAGCCGAAGAACACCGGAGTCTGCTTGCCGGCCAGGTACGCCTCCACGTCGAATGGGTTCGAGGCGCCGAGCACGAGTTCCAGTTCCTCGCGCAGTTCGTCGAGGGCCGCCTGGCCGATCTTCGCGGCGAGGTCCGGATGGTCCAGACCCTTGAAGATGGTGGAGTCCTGGCGGGTGAAGTTCTTGCCGGGCTCGAAGACGTGCACTTCGTCCAGCAGAACGTGGTACACGCCCTTCAGGCGGGAACCCATGCCGATGGGCCACGTCACCGGGGCACAGGCGATACCGAGCACCGACTCCACTTCGTCGAGCAGTTCGATCGGCGAGCGGCCCTCGCGGTCGAGCTTGTTGATGAAGGTCATGATCGGCGTGTCGCGCAGGCGGCAGACCTCCATGAGCTTGATGGTGCGTTCCTCCACGCCCTTGGCGCAGTCGATGACCATGAGCGCCGAGTCGACCGCCGTGAGCACGCGATAGGTGTCTTCCGAGAAGTCCGCGTGACCCGGGGTGTCGAGCAGGTTCACGATGGCCTGGTTGTACGGGAACTGCATGACCGAGGACGTGACCGAAATGCCGCGCTCCTTTTCCAGGGCCATCCAGTCCGAGGTGGCATGCCGTGCCGCCTTGCGGCTCTTCACCGAGCCGGCCATCTGGATCGCGCCCCCGAACAGGAGGAGCTTCTCGGTCAGGGTGGTCTTGCCCGCGTCGGGGTGGCTGACGATGGCGAAGCTGCGCCGACGGCGGGTTTCGGTGAGGTGTGCGGACATCGGTCTGGGGTCGCTGATTCTGGCTAACCCCCTATTCTAGCAGGAATTTGCGGGCAGGACGGGTCGCGTACAACGAGGATTGCAGACCGCCACGATACGAACGCTCTGTGTGGGAGCCGCTTCAGCGGCGATGGGTGCTCGCGGCAAGCGTGCCCGCTGTCGCGGGATCGCCGGCAGAGCCGGCTCCCACAGGGTACGGCCCTTGTGGATAGTGATTGGACATCTGGACGTCTAAACGTCTGTTGACATGGCGGGCATCCGTGCGTATCGTCGGTTCCACTCATCGAGACCGGCTGAGGGACAGGCCCTTTGAAGCCGGGGCAACCTGCGGATTTCCGCGACGGTGCCAACTCCTGCGGGGCGTGTGTCACGCCAGCCGATAGATGGGAATGTCCGTTCGGGGCACGCGTTCGCGTACCCGTGGCGCAGGCAGACCTACCGGTTCCGCAGGGGCTCGATCCCGACAGGAACCGGACATGCCAGCAGAGCCCGCCACCGTGATCTCCCTCTCCCCCGTGGCCGCACCCGCCACATCGCGTCGTGCCTCCGACCTTACCGAGCAGCGCGGGACCCGGCGCGTCGTCATTTCCCCGAAGTACGGCAGCGATCCTGTCGGGGTGGACGTGCGCTACCTGTGGTGCGGTGCGCCGGACGCCCCTACGGTCATCGTGCAGGGCGGCATCTCCGCCGATCGCGACGTATGCGCCGGCCGCGAGCGCGCCACGGGCTGGTGGGACGCTATGGTGGCGGAGGGTGCCGCCATCGACCTGGCCGCCTGCCGCGTCCTTTCCATCGACTGGTTGGTGCCTGCCGACATCGGCGGCGTGGCGTCGGTGTCGAGCGAAGACCAGGCGGCCGCGCTCGCCGCGCTGGTGGACGAGCTGGGCCTGGGCCGCGTGCAAGCCTTCGTCGGATCCTCCTATGGCGCCATGGTGGGCCTCGCCTTCGGTGCCCTGTATCCCGGCAAGGTCAAATCCCTGGTTCTCCTGGCAGGAGCGCATCGCCCTCACCCGCTCGCCACGGCGCAGCGCTCGGTGCAGCGCGGCATCGTACGGCTCGGACTCGCCTCGGGCCGCACCGGCGAGGCCCTCGCGCTCGCGCGCCAACTCGCCATGACCACCTACCGCGGCAGCGAGGAATTCTCGCGCCGTTTCGCCGCCGGCCCCGAGCTTCGCGACGGCCGTTTCCACTTTCCCGTGGAGGACTATCTCGAACACGCCGGTCGCCGTTTCGTCGAGAGGTTCGACCCCGAGCGCTTTCTCGCGCTGTCCGAATCGATCGATCTGCACGATGTCGCACCGGAGCAGGTCACGGCGCCCGCCACGCTGGTCGGGTTCCCGTCCGACCGGCTCGTGCCGCTGGCCGATCTGTGCGAACTGCAGCGTCGTCTCGGGGGCACCGCCACCCTCGAAGTGCTGGATTCGCCCTTCGGGCACGACGCCTTCCTCAAAGAAACCGTGCAGCTCGCGCCCGTGCTGCGTCAGGCACTCAACGACTGTTGCGGAGACCACTGAGCCATGACCGATTCCCGTCGTCCCTCGACCCGCGCCGTGCGCGCCGGCATCGAATGCGATACGCAGCATGGCGCGGTTGTGCCGCCACTGCACCTGTCCACGAATTACACGTTCGAAGGCTTCGGCCGCAAGCGCGCCTACGACTATTCGCGCAGCGGCAACCCCACGCGCGATCTTCTCGCCGAAGCGCTTTCCGAGCTCGAAGAGGGGGCGGGTGCGGTCGTCACCGGCACCGGCATGTCGGCGGTGGCGCTGGCGCTGGAACTCGTGCCGGCCGGCGCCCTCGTGCTCGCCGCCCATGATTGCTACGGCGGCACCTGGCGCCTGCTCGACGCGTGGGCGCGCAAGGGGCGCTTCCAGGTGCGCTTCGTCGACTTCACGGATCCTGCGGCGCTTGCCGAGGGCCTGTCCGCGCGGCCCGCGCTGGTCTGGATTGAAACGCCCTCGAATCCGCTGTTGCGTATCACCGACGTGCGCCATGTCGCGCAGGCCGCGCGTGCCGCCGGCGCGCTGACCGTGGTGGACAACACCTTCCTTTCGCCGGCATTGCAGCAGCCCTTGAAGCTGGGTGCCGACGTCGTCGTGCATTCCACGACGAAGTACATCAACGGCCACAGTGATGTGGTGGGCGGCGCCGTCGTCGCCGCCGATCCGGCGGTGGCCGAACAGCTGAAGTGGTGGGGCAACTGCAATGGCGTTACCGGCTCGCCGTTCGACAGCTACCTCACACTGCGAGGCGTGCGCACGCTGTCCGTGCGCCTGCGGGCACACGAAGAGAACGCGCGCCGCATCGCCAGCGTGCTGGACGGCCACGATGCCGTCGAGCGGGTCTACTACCCCGGTCTCGCCTCGCATCCCGGCCACACGCTGGCCCAGCGCCAGCAGTATGGGTTCGGTGCGATGCTGAGCTTCGAGGTTGCCGGCGGCACCGATGCCATCGAAGCGTTCGTCGATGGCCTGCGCTACTTCTCGCTCGCGGAATCGCTGGGCGGGGTGGAAAGCCTCGTGGCGCATCCGGCCACGATGACGCACGCGGCCATGGCGCCGGAGGCGCGCCGGGTGGCCGGCATTGCCGACAACCTGTTGCGCCTGTCGGTCGGCATCGAGGACGGCGACGACCTCATCGAAGACATCGAGGCAGGGCTCGCGCGCGCGGCCGCGGTCGCCTCGGCGGTCTCGAAACGCAAGGTCGGCGCATGAGCGCGGTCGCCATCGCTCCCGCCACGGAGGCTCCCTGTACGGCCGTGGTATTGCTCGGCACCGGCGTCGTGGGCCGCGCATTGCTCACGTTGCTGGGCACACCGGCGGCGCGCTCCCTGCGCCTGGTAGGGGCGGCCAACTCGAAACGCCAGCATGTGCTCGCCGAGGGCGTTTCGCCCACGGAAGTCTCGGAAAGGCTGGCGCGCGGTCGGGAAGAGCGCGACGACGCGCCGTTGCTGGCGGCCCTGGATGCGGCCGGCGCCGCTCGCAAGGTGGTCATCGACGCCACCGCCTGCTCGGTCGAGGCCAGCCGGCATCCCGAATGGCTGGCGGCCGGTTATCACGTCGTCACGGCGAACAAGGCGCTGGCCGGTGGCCCCTTGCCCGGCTGGCGCGCACTGCAAAAGGCGGCCGCAGATGGCATGGTCTACGGCGATGCCGCCACCGTGGGGGCCGGCCTGCCGGTGCTCTCCACGCTGCGGCGTCTGCGCAGCTGCGGCGACAGCCTGCTCACTCTCGAAGGCGTTTTCTCCGGTTCCTTGTCCTGGCTGTTCAACCAGTACGACGGCAGCCGTCCATTCTCCGAGCTCCTGCGCGACGCGCGGCGCCTCGGTTTCACCGAGCCCGATCCTCGCTCGGATCTTTCCGGGGAAGACGTGGCGCGGAAGTTGTTGATCATCGCGCGCAACGCGGGCTTCGCACTGGGCAGCGACGAAGTGGAAGTGGAAAGCCTGGTACCCGCCGCGCTGCGCGATGTGGGCACCGGCGAATTCCTCGACCGGCTCGACGAACTGGATGAACCCCTGCGCGTCCGGCACGCCGAGGCGAAGGCCAATGGCAAGGTGCTCCGCTATCTCGCCCGCCTCAATCAGCGTGGGCGCGCACGCGTGGGATTGGTGGAAGTCGCCCCCGATCACCCGGCGGCGCGGCTCAGCGGCACGGACAACCAGTTCGCCCTCACCACCACGCGTTACCACGCCACGCCGCTGGTCATCCAGGGGCCGGGCGCGGGTCCGGAAATCACGGCGCAGGCCCTGTTGGGCGACGTGCTCGCCCTGTGACCGACGTGCTGGCGCTGCCGTGGCGAACTGTCGGCTTTGTGTGGGAGCCGCTTCAGCGGCGATGGTGCTCGCGGCAAGCCGGCCCGCTGCCGCGGGATCGCCGGCATAGCCGGCTCCCACACAGGCAACCCAGCCTCCATGCGGTGCGCTGCCGTCGGTAGGCATCGCACAAAAAAAACCGCCCCGAAGGGCGGTTTCTTTTTAACGGTGGCCGGTGATCTTCTCGGCTTCGTCCGCGCTGGGCGGAAGGTCCGGTTCGCCGGGCTCCAGCTCGTCGTGGTGGAAGCGCGCGGCCTCCACCATCGGCGTGCGCCAGCCGGTGGCGATGCCCCAGAAGTAGAAGATGGCGCCAATCACGGCAACCAACGCGAGGTCGTAGCCATAGGGAATGTAGTCGCGGCCGCCGAACGTCTTGCTGCCGGCCCACGACACGAACGCGATGACGGGCAGGTAGACGATGAGCCACCAGGCGCCCTTCATGTGTTTACCGAACTCTTCCCAGCCGCTCTTGGCGGTGTAATAGAAGTACAGCGGCAGCGCCACGACCATCAGCAGGATGATCTCGCCGGTCAGCGGCCACTTCGCCCAATAAAGCAGTTCGGTGGCGAAGATGAAGGCCAGCGCGGCGAGCACCGGCAGCCCCGGAATGCGCAGCGGGCGCTTCAGTTCCGGCGCGGTGCGGCGAAGCGTCATGACGCTCACGGGGCCGGTGAGGTACGAGATGATGGTCGACACCGAGATCACCGCCGCCAGCGTGCCCCAGCCGCGGAAGAAGAACAGGAAGATGAAGCTGACCACGAGGTTCAGCCACATCGCCGGGCGCGGGATACCGAAACGCGGATGGATGTGGCCGAAGATCTTCGGCAGGTGGCCGTTGCGTTCCATCGCATAGATCATGCGCGCGGTGGTCGCCGTGTAGGTGGCGCCGGTTCCGCTCGGGCTCACGAACGCATCCGCGTAGAGCAGGATGGCCATCCAGTTGATCATCAGCGCCGTGGCGAGCTGCGCGAAGGGCGACGCGTATTCGAGGCCGGCCCAGCCGTTGCCGAGCTGATCCGGCGGCACGGCGCCGATGAACGCGACCTGCAGCAGCACGTAGACCACCGTGGCAAGCAGGATCGAGCCGATGACCGCGAGCGGCACGCTGCGGCCCGGGTTGCGCGCTTCGCCCGCGAGGTTCACCGGGCTCTGGAAGCCGTTGAAGCTGAAGACGATGCCCGAAATGGCAACGGCGGTGAGGATCGACGAGATGTCGATCGCGTGCGAGCCACCGTGTGCGCCGATGTGGAAGTTGCCCGGGTTGTAGCTGGTGGCGATCAGCGCGATGCCGGTGGCGGCGGGGACGACGAGCTTGAAGACGGTAATCGCCGTGTTGCTCTTGGCGAACAGTTTCACGCTCCAGAAGTTCAGGAAGAAGTAGACGAACACCAGCACCACGGCGATGGCCAGGCCGGGCGGTGTGAGTTCGCCGTGGCCGTTGGTCACCACGTAGAGGTCTTTAGTCCAGGCGGCCCATTCCCACGGCCAGGAGGCCATGTACTGGACCGAGGCCTCCGCCTCGACGGGGATCACCGAGACGATGGCGATCCAGTTCGCCCAGCCGGCGATAAAGCCGACGAGGGAGCCATGGGAATAGTGTCCATAGCGCACCATGCCGCCCGACTCGGGGAACATCGCGCCCAATTCCGCATACGTGAGGGCGATGAAGAGGATGATGACGGCGCCGATGATCCAGGCATAGATGGCGCCGGGGCCGGCGAGCTGGGCGGCGTGCCAGGCACCGAACAGCCAGCCTGAGCCGATGATCGAGCCCAGGCCGGTAAGCATGAGGGCAAAGGCGCCGACGTCGCGGCGGATAGCGCTATGAGACATGGTGACTCCGGTCGAACGGGCAGGGCGGAAGCCCGGCCCAGGGCGGCACAAGAGCCGGATGATGACAGCCCTGGCCCGCCATGTCAGCCGGCGGCTGCCGTCCCCAACCGTCGTCGCGTCGATATACACTGACCGACGCGGTAGGGACGAAGGGGTTCGGATGCATTCGAGGTGGATGGCCATTGGCACGTTGCTTGTTGCCTCGGCGGTATGCGGCGCCGCCGCAGCCGCGGAGCAATGGAGCGATAAAGGCCGTCTGATCGATTCGGAGTCATACGACCGTACCGCCAAGGGTTTCTACTTCACGCTGTACCCCGGCGAGGACCCCGTGGAAGCCGTGCGGCGGTGCGCCATAGCCATGCGGGAAATGGGCCACCTGGCATCGGTGTCGTGCTTCGCCTATACGAGCAAGCAGCGTTTCGAAACCCGCCGCGGGAAGTTGCGGGTGTGCTACACGGCCGTCGCCAATTGGTGGGGCGAGGACGAACCGGTGCGGGTGGAGACCGTGGATCGGCTGCCGAGGCTCTGCCCGGCGCGCTAGCGTGGACTTCAGCCGGGGACTTCTGTGGGAGCCGCTTCAGCGGCGATCCCGCGACAGCGGGCAAGCTTGCCGCAAGCAGCCATCGCCGCTGAAGCGGCTCCCACACAAAGCACTCAGCACTCGATCACATTCACCGCCAGGCCGCCGCGCGAGGTTTCCTTGTACTTGTCCTTCATGTCGCGGCCGGTGTCGCGCATGGTGGCGATGACCTTGTCGAGCGAGACGTGGTGTTTGCCGTCGCTCTTGAGTGCCATGCGGCTTGCGTTGATCGCCTTCACCGCGCCCATGGCATTGCGTTCGATGCACGGAATCTGCACCAGGCCGCCGATAGGGTCGCAGGTGAGGCCGAGGTTGTGTTCCATGCCGATCTCCGCGGCGTTCTCCACCTGGGTGACGGAACCGCCCAAGGCCGCCGCAAGACCGCCCGCAGCCATCGAACATGCCACGCCCACCTCGCCCTGGCAGCCGACCTCGGCGCCGGAAATCGAGGCGTTTTCCTTGTAGAGGATGCCGATGGCACCGGCCGTGAGCAGGAACTCGACCACGCCCTGTTCCGAGGCACTCGGGCAGAAGTGCCGGTAGTAGTGGAGTACCGCGGGCACGATGCCGGCGGCGCCGTTGGTCGGCGCCGTGACGACACTGCCGCCGGCGGCGTTTTCCTCGTTCACGGCGAGCGCGTAGAGGTTCACCCAGTCCAGGATGGTGAGCGGATCGCGCAGCGACGCTTCCGGCTGGGCGCGCAGCTCCGCGGCCATGGCGGGCGCGCGGCGGTTCACCTTCAGACCCCCGGGCAGGACGCCGGGAGAGCGCAGGCCGCGTGCCACGCAGTCCTGCATGGCCTTCCATATCCTGAGGAGGCCGGCGCGGGTGTCGGCTTCCGGGCGCCAGATGCTCTCGTTGCGCATCATCAGCTGCGCGATGGTGAGGCCGTGCTCCCTGCACAGCGACATGAGCTCGTCGCCGGTGGAGAACGGGTAGGGCTGTTCGCTCGTATCGGCCACGATGCGGTCTTCCGCCGCCTCGTCGGGATTGACCACGAAACCACCGCCCACCGAATAGTAGTCGCGGGTAGCCAGCTCGTTGCCTTCCGCGTCATAGGCGGAAAAGCGCATGCCGTTCGTGTGGAACGGAAGCTTCTGGCGCTTGTTGAAGACCAGGTCGCCCTTCTCGTCGAACGGGATCTCGTGGCGTCCCAGGATGCGGATGCGCTTGCTCGAGCGAATGCGTTCGAGCGTGGCGGGAATCGTGTCCGGGTCGACGCGGTCGGGCCATTCGCCCTCGAAACCGAGCAGAACGGCCTTGTCTGTGCCGTGGCCGCGGCCGGTCATGGCGAGCGAGCCGAAAAGTTCGCAGCGCACGCGCGCCACGCGTTCGAGCACGCCTTTTTCCTCCAGCCAGTGTTCTGCGAAGCGCGCGCCGGCACGCATCGGGCCCACGGTATGGGACGAGGACGGGCCGATGCCGATCTTGAAGAGGTCGAAAACGCTGACTGCCATGGGCTTGGGGAGACGTTGGCTGTGGGAGGTGACCGGTTATTCTACGCCCCCGCGTCCCGCGACCCCATACACACGCGAATGTCCCGTTTCGTCCTTTTCCAGCGCGACGACTGCCATCTTTGCGATCAGGCCCTGGCCCTGCTGGCGGAAGCCGGTTTTCCCGATTTCGATTCGGCCTGGATCGACGACGACGAGGCGCTGGAGGCGCGTTACGGTACACGCGTGCCGGTGCTCCGGCGAAACGACGGCGCGGAACTGGATTGGCCGTTCGACGTGGCGGCGCTTCGCGGTTTCGCGAGCGGTGGCGAGCCCTTGTAGGAGCCGCCATGGCGGCGAGGATCAACCGGCTGTGGGCGCCGCCATAGCGGCGAGAAGCCAACGAAGCGGTGTAGCCATGAGGTGACCCCCTCGCCGCCATGGCGGCTCCTACGGCGGGCTGCGACGATCGCCCGTTTTCAGCCGCCGCAGGATCTCCTCGCGCGCCTCGCGGAGGATCGAATCGCGATCGAGGGCCGCCACGACGCCCGCCACGGCGCGCTTCGCACCGTGTTCGCCCCAGGACTTGCCCGATATCAGGTAATGCTCCGCGGCGCGGCCGATCAGGACGGTGGCATACCATCCCAGCGCACCCTGGGCCGCGGCGGTGACCACGACGGACAAGCCGCCGCTTAGGCCCTTCAGGGCCGAGGCCACGAGTTGCACGCCCCATACCGCGCCCATCAGCGCAGCCAGCTGCGTGGTGATGACGGCTACGAGGCGGCCCGATTCGCTGCGGGTGAGGGGCAGGCCATAAACACGGCCGAGCTGGACCACCATCGCGGCGTCCAATCCGCCCGCCAGGAGCAGGTCCGCGACGGGGACGGGATTGAGCGCGACGGCCATCGCCTTGGCGATGCAGTACTGGCGGATGACGCGGCTGGCCACGTCGCGCCGCGCGGCGGCGATGCGCTCGCTCACCTGATCCGTGAGCCGTCCCGCGAAAAGCCCGGCGTTGATCGCGGACAGCGCCTTGCCCTCGCGTTTCGCGATGGCAAGCAGGCGGTCCTTCAGGGCCGCGACGTCGGGAGGCCGGGGCATGCTGCTTCGCCGCTCGTGTCCTTCGGCGTCCACCTCGACGACGTCGCGCGGCGCGGGTCGCGCCGCCACGGCCATCACGTCCTCGGGCGCGATCAGCCCGGCGGCGTGCTCGCGCAGGCGCGACAGCAAGCCCTCCCGCTCGTCTTCGCCGTAACGGTCGGACTTGTTGAGCACGAGCAGGAGCGGTCGCTTCGTTGTCGACAGCGCGCGCAGCGCGTCGCGTTCTTCGCGGGTGAGATCGCCGTCGGCGACGAACACGACGAGGTCGCAGACTTCGGCGACCTCGAAGGCCAGTTTTTCGCGCGCCTCGCCGCCGAGTTCGTTGATGCCGGGCGTGTCGATCAGCGTCAGCCCCGCGGCGGCGGCTTCGTCCAGCCGCGCCGCATCGGCGTCTGTGGTGGTGCCATGCAGCACGCCAACGGCAAAGGCGTCGCGTCCGAGGAGCGCGTTGCCCAGGGCGGATTTGCCGGCGGATACGCGGCCGAACACAGCCACGTGCAGTTCCTCGTTCTCCAGCCGGTCGAGCATGCGTTCGACGCGCTGGAAATCCGTCGCCATCGCCTCGCGAACGTCGGCGGGGATCGAGGGATCGGCAAGCAGATCGCGCAGGCTGGCTGCCACCGCGCCGCCCCGCTCGTCGGACGCGGGCACGGCATCGCCACCGCGCCGGAAGCGCGAGGCGATGCCACGCAGGCGTTCGCGCCAGTCCACCGTGCGCCGCTTACTTGGGCAGCAGGTTCAACGTGCCGTTGACGAGGACTTCGTCGGCGATGGTGGACGTGTCCTTGTAATCGCCGCTACCGACGCCGTAATCGAGGCGCTTGAGGGTGCCGGTGACCGACAGGCGGGCGCCGCCCGCATTCGGATTGAATACCACCTTCAATGCAAGCGGTTTCGTGACCCCGTGCAGCGTGAGGTTGCCGTTCGCGACGACGTCGCCCTTCGCATCCTTGCTGAAGCCGGTGGTGACGTAGTGCGCCTTGGGAAACTTCGACGTGTCGAAGAAATCGGACGTGGGCAGGGCCTTGTCGCGGTCGCTGTCGCCGGTTTTCGCGGTGGCGAGGTCCACCGTCACGTCGAATTTCGACGTGGAAAGATTGGCCGGGTCGTAGCTGATGGCCGCGTCGAACTTGCCGAAGATGCCATCGAACTGCTGGCCCTGGAACTTGCCGCTGAAACCGAGCGTGCTGCCCGGCCCCACCTGGTAGTCCGCCGCGGTGGCGGCGAGGGGCAGGGCCAGTGCAAGGCCGAGCACGGACAGACGGCGGATCGTCGGGTTCATGGGGTTTCTCCGGGAGGGGCGGATGTGCTCCGCTTCGCGCGGCCGAAAGGCAGCATGCGGCGGAGGGTGTCGTCGCGGTCGACGACATGGTGCTTCAAGGCCCCGCCGATGTGCGCGACGAGCACGAGGAGCAGGAACCAGAACAGATAAACGTGCACGTTTTCCAGGATTTCCGACCAGGCTTCGTTCTTCTCGACCAGCGCGGGCAGGTTGAACAGCTTGAAGTACTGCAGCGGGTAGCCGTGCGCCGAATTGAAGGCCCAGCCGCTGAGCGGAATGGCCACGATCAGCAGGTAAAGGAAGCCATGCACGACATGCGCGGCCACCCGCTGCCAGCCCGGTGCTGGCTCGTCCGGCGGACGGCGATCGATCGCCCGCCACAGCAGACGCAGGAAGAACAGTGCGAGCACCGTGAGGCCGATCGACTTGTGCAAGGCGAACATGTTGATCTTGTGCAGCGATGGCTTGAGGTCGTCCATCCAGTAGGCGAAGGCACCGTTGCCCAGGATGAGCAGCGCCATCGTCCAGTGGAACGTCTTGACGACGGTGCTCCAGCGGGTGTGATCACTGCGCAGGGGCATCGGAGGTTTCCTTGTCGTTGGAATGTTGGGTTTCGCCGCCCCGGATGGCTTCGATCTCCAGCCAGACCGAGACGTCGGTGCCGATCGAGCCACGGTTGGCCGTCATGCCGTAGGCCGTGCGATCGAGCGTGACCTGCGAAGAAAAGCCCGCCACGGTGTGCAGGCCGTAGATGGTCTTGCCCACGCGGTTCACGCGAAACGGCAGGTCCACGGGGAGCGTCGTGCCGCGCAAGGTGAGTTTGCCATGCACCACGCCTTCGTCGTCGCTGCGCTTCTCCACCGAGTCGCTGACGTAGCGTGCCGTGCGGGCCCGGTCGCTGTCGAGGAGGTTCGACCCGCGCACCGCTTTGTCCCACCCGGCGTCGCCCATGTCCACCGACGCGAGGTCGATGGTGGCCTGCACCGACGACTTCGACCAGTCGTCGCGGTCGAACACGATGGTGCCTTCCGTGATGCGCAGGCGGCCGAAGGACCGGGAGAAACCGTTGTGATCGACGTTGAACACCACCTGGCTGTGCACGGGATCGATGCTGTAGGTGACCGGCGTGGCCAGCGCCGTCAGCGGTGCGAGCGCGAGGAGGGCGGGAAGAAGGTGGCGGGCGTGACGCATGCGTGGTGGCCTGTCGCACGAAGGCCGGTATCCGGCCGATGGAGAGGAGTGTGGCGCGAGTCAGGCCGCCTTGTCAGCCCGCCGGCCGTGAACGCATCGTTCTGTCAGCGATTCCGAAGCGCCTCGCCGGTCAATTCGGCCAGCTGGCGAAGGCGCGCGGTGCCAGCATCGCCCAGCAGTTCGCGCATGCGGGCGCTGGCGTCGTCCTGGTCGAGCGCATGCCGCTCGGCCAGGGTGGCAGCCAGTGCCCGGCCGAAGCTGTCGAAGATCAACGCATAGGCAAAAGCGTGCAAGACACCGCCACCGAGCGTGCCCAGGCCCGGGAACGCCTTCAACGCATTGCCCGCGATCGCGAGCACCACGGATGTGCCGGTGCGCAAGGTCATGCGAACCTGGCGCAAGAGGCTGTCGATTTCGACGTCGGTGACGCGCACGTCGTGCAGCGACGCCAGGGCACGCACCATGCCCGTGGCGAGCGCCCCCTGGATGACGAGGTCGCTGCCGGGTGCCACGGCCGCCATGGCGCCGACGATCGCGCGGCGCGCGTAACGACGCACGATGCGCTGGGCTTCCTCGTCGCGGTAGGCCCGCTCGCGTTCTCCGGTTCGCTCGTGCAGGCCGGCGAGCACTGCGTTTTCGCGCTGCGTCTCCAGCGCGGCTGCGCCGGGCGCCAGCAAGCGGTCGAGCGCATCGCGAAGCGGCCGCACATTCGCGGCCCTGCGCCGTGTCACGTCTTCCGTGCTGCCGTCCGCGAGGTGCCGCGTGAAGCGTTCCTCGCCGCCCGCGCTGATCGCGACCACCGCATCGGGAATGCCGCCGGCCTGTTCGCGCACGTGGTCCAGAATGCGGTCGAGCTCGTCGGCATGCCATTGGTCGGCCTTGTTCACCGCCAGTACCAGCGGCTTGCCGAAGTCGCCCAGCCAGCGCAGTTCCTCACCCTGCGTGCGCGTGAGATCGCCCGCGCAGACGTAAACCACGGCGTGCGCGCGCAATGCTTCCTCGCGCGCCATGCGCTCGCGGGCCTCGCCATCGGCTTCGGACGAACCGGGCACGTCCGCGACGGTCCAGTCCTGGCCGTCGACGGTCGTGTCGTACGTGGCGACCTCGCGTGTCGTGCCTCCGCGAGCGTCGCGTGCCGGCGTGGCGCCCGGTACCAGAGCGGCGATCAGGGTGGACTTGCCGGTGGATATCTCTCCGAACACCGCGAGGTACATGCGCGCGCTCGCGCGGCGGCGGTCCAGTTCGCCAAGTTCATTGCGAAGTTCCTCAACATCCGTTTCGGCCTCGCGCAGCTTTTCGATCCGTGCTTCGAGCGATGCGCGGTCGGGTGCCGTGACGGGGGCACGAGGCTTGCGCGGGCGTAACCACCACACCCCGAAAGCGACGCCGGCGAGCGCGAGCAGGAGCAGGACGAGGCCGAGCAGCCAGCGCATGCCTGCCGGCAGGCCCATGAAACGCTGGGCCAGGGCCAGCGCGCGATCGAGCGCCGCCAGCAGTAGCCACACGAAGGCAAGCAGGCCGACAGCGGCCAGGAGGAGGCGAAGCCGGGAGGACATGTCGACATTCTAGTGCCACGACCCGGGTGCCATGTGGGTGCAGGACTACGCCCGCTAAGCGATCTGCCGATTGCCCTCGTCGGCCTGCATGGCATCATCCGGAGCGCAACAGGAATTCGCGTATGCATGACACGCTCATCCCGGGATGGATCCTCGCGGCTGCGATCGGCTGGATCGTGGCATGCCCCGCTTTCGCGGCCACCATGCCGCCGGTGCCCACCCCCCAGTTCCGCAGCTACGGCCTGCATGAAGGCCTGCCCAGCAGCAAGGTCCGTGCCGTGGCCCAGGATAGTCAGGGCTTCATCTGGGTGGGCACCTCGGTGGGCCTGTCCCGCTTCGATGGCGTGCAGTTCGTCAGCCCGGGTACGGGTCCCGAGAAGGGGCTGTCGCTGCCCGCGGGTGGAGTGTCGGCCCTGCTGGTCGACAAGGACGATCGCATCTGGATCGGCGGCGCCGACCTGGGCCTCGGAAGGTACGATCCTGCCCATGGCACGTTCGCCCAATGGCGCGACGAACTGCTGGACGCCGACGTGCGCGCCATCGCGCAAGCGCGCGACGGTTCCATCTGGATCGGCACGGGCACCGGACTGATGCACATGCAGCCCGATGGCAGCGGTCTGCAGGAGCGGGTCGCTGGCTCCGACGGCCCCTTGGCCACCTCCATTCGCGCGCTTCATGCATCGGACGACGGCCGCGTGTGGATCGGCACGGACGCCGGCGTGGCGGTGGTGGATGCCGCGGGCGCGATGACCTCGGTGCCGTTCGAGGACGGCAGCCACCCGCACGTGCTGCGCATCGACGGGCACGCCGCCGAGCTGCGCTTCGCCACCGAACACGGCCTGTATCGCCTTGCCCCCGACGGGCTTCTGCATCGCGACCGGCGCCTGGCGGCGTCGCCCTTATATGCCTCGCTTGCCGATAGCCACGGCATCCTGTGGGTCTCGGGCCCCGACGGGCTTCGCATGCTCGATCGCTACGGCCGCCTGCACGCCGTGCGCAGTGCCTGGACCGCCCAGGGCGGCCTCCCGGGACGCAACGTGCGCGGCATGCTGGAGGACCGCGAGCACGGCCTATGGTTCGCGTTGAGTGACGGGGGGCTTGCCTATCTGGGCCCCGCCTGGGACGACTTCACCCGTTTCGCCCATGTGGCCACGGACCCTTCCAGCTTCCCGGGACGCACGGTGAAGGCGGTCGCGGCTCAGGGAAGCACGAAGCTATGGGTGGGGGGCCTCTATGGCTGGATCCGCGGATTCGATCCCGCCACCGGGAAAACATCGGAAGGTTTCGATATCGAGGCGATGCGCGTGCAAACGCTCCTGGAGACGCCGCGCGGCCTGCTCATCGGTACGGTGGACGGTCTTTCGCTGGGGCAGGACGGCAAGACGCGGCCGCTCTTGCGGGCAATCATCGACCACCCCGTGACCATGCTTGTCCGCGGTCCCGACGACACGGTGTACGTCGCCGCGCTGGGGCAGGGACTGTTCAGGCTGGACGCCAACCTGGGTCGTGCGCGTCCGATTCCCTTCGCTGCGTCGCGCCGCGGCATGACCGACACGCGGCAGATCGAAGTGGTCGGCGACGACCTCTGGCAGGCAAGCGTGGCGGGCCTCGCCCGCCTGGACCGCGCCTCGGGCGACATGCGTTTCATTCCCGGCGTGGCGCCCGGCCGCATCAACGCATTCGAGCCGGACGAGGACGGATTCTGGGTGGTGCGTCCGGACGGCCTGGAGCATTACCGCTGGGACGGACGGCACGCCCAGCGCGACCGCTGCGTCAAGGGCGTGCACGGCTTTCCCTCGGCGGACATCCTCAATGTGCGCCGCGACGTCGCCGGACGCCTGTGGCTTTATGGCGAAACCGGGGTCTGGCGCTTCGACCCGGGCACGGACAAGTTCCGGCCCTTCGGCCTCGCCGACGGACTGGCGAACGGCGAATTCACCAACGCCACCACGGTGCAACTCGACGACGGCACGATGTACGGCGCCACGCTCGGCGGCCTGGTCGGTTTCCGACCCGACCGCCAGCGCGACCATACGCGGAAGCCGTCCATCGTAGTGCTCGGCGCGTCCGTGCTGCGCGGCGGAATGCGCACGCCCCTGCCCATCGACAAGGACACGCTGCGCCTTGCGTGGAACGACCGCGAATTGATTGTCAACGCGCGTGCGCTCTCGTACGTGAATCCCGACCGCAATCATCTGGTGTTCTCCCTGGAACACGACGGCGAGACCACGAAGATGCGCACGGGCAAGGACGGCCAGCGGGCCTTCGCTCCCCTCGCTCCGGGCGCCTACACCCTCAGCATCTCCGGCGCGGGGCGCGACGGGGTCAGTGGCACGTTGCCCCATCCTCTGACGATCGTCGTCGATGCGCCGCCGTGGCTTCGCTGGTGGGCGTGGCTGAGCTATATGCTCCTCTTCGTCGCGACGGTCGCCGCGCTCGTGCTGGGCATGCGCCGGCGCGTGCGCCAGGCCATGCGCCTCAAGCTGGCCGAGCAGCAGCGGCGCCTGGCCGAGGAAGCCAATGCCGCGAAAACCGATTTCATGGCCACGCTGGGCCACGAGATCCGCACGCCGATGACCGGTGTACTCGGCATGGCGGAACTGATGGCGAGTACACCGCTGGATGAAACGCAGCGCGCTTATGTGGAAGCGGTGCGGCGATCGGGCACCACCTTGCTGCGGCTGGTGAACGATGCGCTCGATCTCACCCGCATCGAGGCCAGGCGTCTCGTGCTCGAATCCGAATGCGTGCCGCTGTGCGCGCTTACCGGCGAGGTGATCGCGCTGGCCGCATGCAATGCGAGGGAGAAGGGTCTCAACCTGTCGTCGTCGTCGAATGCGAACGTTCCCGAATGCATCCGCGGCGACGCCATCCGCTTGCGGCAGATCCTGCAGAACCTCGTGAACAACGCGGTGAAGTTCACCGAGGCGGGCGGCGTGTCCCTGCACGTGGGATACGAGGGCTCGTCGCTCGTGATGACGGTAACCGACACCGGACCGGGCATGTCGCCCGAACTCTGCGCCCGGGTGTTCTCGCGTTTCGAACAGGGCGGATCGCCGCAGCGCGCGCAGGGTTCCGGGCTGGGCCTCGCGATCTGCCACGAACTGTGCACGCTCATGGGTGGCGACATCCGCGTACGCAGCCAGGTGGGGCAGGGCACCGCCTTCGTGGTGAGCCTTCCCCTGGCGCCGTGCCGCTGCGGTCAATCCGGCACGCACACGCCACCGGCATCGCCTGGCATGACATGCAAGCGCCTGCTACTGGTGGAAGACGATCCGGTTGTCAGCGACGTGATCGTCGGCCTGCTGCGGGAACGCGGCCACGTCGTCACAGCCGTGGGCGACGGTCTCGCCGCCATGACCGAACTCTCGCGCCACACGTTCGACGCGATGCTGCTCGATCTCGACCTGCCCATGGTCGACGGCTTTCAGGTGGCGCGCATGGTGCGACGCATGGACGGCGCGGCCGACATCCCCATTGTCGCCGTGACGGCCCGTTCCACGGGCGACGAACTCGTCGCCATCAAGGATGCCGGCATGGATGCGCTCGTGCGCAAGCCGATGACGGGGGGCGATCTGGACAGCGTGCTCGAGAGCGTTTGCACGGCGCTCGAGCACTGAACCTAGCCAAACCGCCTGAAGTAGGCCAACGCCCCCACGATCAACAGCGACGTGGGCAACAGGTTCGCCAGTAACGGTGGCAAGCCGTACACGGTGCCGAAGTTCACCATCGCGCCCTGGAGGAAGTACCAGCCGATGGCGAGGATGATGCCGATGAAGAGACGCTTGCCGAGGCCGCCGGAGCGCAGCGAGCCGAAGGCGAAGGGCATGGCGCAGAGGACCAGCACCAGCGTGTTCACCGCGAACAGCGCGCGGCCCCAGAAGGCCACCGCGTAGGCGCCCGGATTCTGCCCGTTGGCTTCCAGGTAGCGCATGTTGCGGCGCAGGTCGCTCATCGACAGGTATTCGGGGTGGATCACCGACTGTTCGAGCACGTGCGGGTTGAGCTTGGAGGCCCAGGTCTGGGTGTCTTCGTGCGTGGAATGTGTGCCGGCCGCGTCGAGCGACGTGGTGCGCACATTGCTCATGACCCAGTGGTTGCCGTCGTGGATGGCGCTGTCGCCGTGCGAGAACGTCTTCACCTGGCCGTCGGGGGTGAAGTCGTAGACGCGAACGTCCACCAGCTTCACCGTGGGGCGGTCGCCGTCCTGCGTGGCGATGGCGGACTTGGCGTTGATGATCTTGCCGCCGTCGCGAGCCCACAGGCCGCTGCTGGTGGAACCTAAGTTACTGGAGCGCATGCGCACCTGGATGGCCTGTGCGTGCTGGTCGCCGTACGGCGCCACCGTCTCGCCCATGACGACCACGGCAAGGGTGAGCACGGCGACCACGCCCGCTGCCGACATGGCGATGCGCAGCTTGGACATGCCCGCGGCACGCAGCGCGGTGAGTTCGCCGGTGGCGGCCAGGCCACCCAGGCCAAGCAACCCGCCGATGAGGGCCGCGTTGCTGAACATCTGATACAGGCGCCGAGGCACCGTGAGCATGATGTAGGCAATGGCGTCGTAGAGGGTGAAGCCGTTCTTGCCGATGTTGCCGAGCTGGCGCACGAACTGTGTGAGGGCGTCGAAGCCGGTGAGCACCAGCCAGACGAGCAGCAGGGTGCCGAGCACGCTGAAGCCGATCAGACGGTCGGCACGCTTGACGGTGAGCGTGGCCATCACTGGGCTCCCTTCACGCGCCGGGGGGCGTTCTGCCGCCAGAAGTACCAGGCGGCTACGCCGAAGACGATGGCATGCAGCAGCCAGATGGGTGCGGAGGTATGCAGATGGCCTTTGATGATCTGCGCGCGCGCGATCAGCTGCCACACCACGTAGAGGAAATAGGCCAGCACGGCGATGAGCAGACGGCCGTAGCGGGCGTCGCGAGGCGCCTGCCGCGACATCGGCAGCACCATCATCATCAGCACGAGGGTGCTCACGGGCGCCGCGAAACGCGACACCAGTTCACCCAGGTTGTCGGGTGTCAGCGACTTGAACAGATCGGTGGTGGACGCCTCGTGCGCCGGGTCGGTGTCTTCGTCGTCGTCCGTGATGTTGGACAGCGAGATGTCGTTGCGTTCGTATTTCATGCGGCGCCAGTTGTCGGCACCCAACGGGATCTCGAACTGCCAGCCGTCGAACAGGGCGAGGAAGCGGTTCTGGCCGTCGCTTTCCTGGTACATGCGGCCATTCTTGGCGTTCACCACGCGAACCTGCGGCTTGCCGTCGCTGTCGGTGCGGTCCGTGGCGAGGAAGGTCTTGCCCAGCACGGTGCCGTCGCGGCTCAGCGTGTCGACGAAGATGATGCCGCCCTTGCCCGGCAATTCCGTGAAGCGGCCTGCGTCGAGGCCGGCGGCGATCACGGACTTGTTGGCGGCGGCGATGACCTGGTCGGCGGTGCGGGCGGAGAGCGGGCCCAGCCAGAGGGACACCAGACCCACCACGATGGTGGCGGCCACGGCCAGCAGGGTGACCGGCCGCAGCATGCCGCGGGGGCCCATGCCGGAGGAGGCCAGGACGTGCATTTCGCTTTCCCGGTACATGCGGCCCAGGGCGATGAGGGTGCCGAGGAAGGCCGACATGGGCAGGAGGGTGGAGAGCAGATCCACCATCTGCAGACCCAGCACCTCGAACATGACGCTGGGCTGGATGCTGCCGTTGGCGACCTTCTGCAGCACGGTCGCGAACGCGCCGCCGGCGAAGATCACCAGCAGCACGATGGCCGTCGCGAGGACCCCGTAGGCCAGCTCGCGCAGGAAATAACGGTCGAGGATGCTGAGCATTTGATAGAATTGGCGGTTCGTGCCGCGTCAGTCCCTGCCGGCAAACCATAAGTCTAGCCTGTCCGGGCCCCGGCGGGCTTTCGCAGGACAGTTAGCTATGACGGTTCAGTTCAGCCTCGGTTCCCATGCTCCCGAATCGACCGCCACCCCGGTAGCCGTGGTAGGCGTCTACGAGAACGGCGTCCTGACCAGCGCCGCGGCGCGTATAGACACCGCCGCGGACGGCGTCATCAAGCGTCTCGTGGAAGCGGGCGACATCACCGGCAAGGTCGGCAACGTGGTCACCCTGCTGCACCCGGCCGGCGTGGCCGCCGCCCGCGTCCTCATCGTGGGCCTGGGCGCGCAGAAGACCTTCGACTCCGCGCGCTACCAGCGCGTCACCACGGAGGCCGCCCGCGCCATCGGACGCCTGCCGGTCGCCGAGGCCACCAGCTGGCTGCCCGAGGTCGACGTGCCGGGCCGCGACGCCGCATGGCGCCTGCGCGTGGCCGCCCTGGTCACCGATCACGTGGCCTATCGCTATACCGCCACGGTGAAGCCCCGCGACAAGGCGCAGCCGGAGCTTGCCTCCGTCACGCTGGTGGGGCCCGCCGATGGCGAGGCCGGTATCGCCGAGGCAAGGGCCATCGCCGAGGGCGTCCGCTACGCCCGCGAGCTCGGCAACCTGCCGCCGAACATCTGCAACCCCGACTACATCGCCGACCAGGCCCGCGCGTTCGCAGAAGCTCACGAGGGCGTCGCCTTCGAGAGCCTCGACCGTGCCGACATGGAGCGCGAGGGCTTCGGCTCGCTGCTCGCCGTCGCCCGGGGCTCGGCCAACGCGCCGCGCCTGGTGATCCTGCAGTGGAACGGCGGCAAGGAGGGCGAGCGTCCCTATGCCTTCGTGGGCAAGGGCATCACCTTCGACACCGGCGGCGTCAGCCTCAAGCCCGGCCCGGGCATGGAAGAAATGAAGTTCGACATGTGCGGCGCGGCGGGCGTGCTCGGCGCCTTCGTGGCGGCCGTGAAGCTGCGCCTGCCGGTGAACCTGGTCTGCGTGGTGCCCGCGGTCGAGAACATGCCGGACGGTGCGGCGTACCGTCCCGGCGATGTGCTCACCAGCCTGTCGGGCATCACCATCGAAGTGCTCAACACCGACGCGGAAGGCCGGTTGATCCTCTGCGATGCGCTCACCTACACGGGCAAGCGTTTCGACCCGCACACCATCATCGACGCCGCGACGCTCACGGGCGCCTGCGTGGTGGCCCTCGGCAAGCACGCCAGCGGCCTCATGACCAAGGACGAAACGCTGTCCGCGGAACTTCTGGCAGCCGGCGAGGCCACGCTCGACCGCGCATGGCGCCTGCCGCTGTGGGACGACTACCAGAGCCAGCTCGACTCGGGCTTCGCCGACGTGGCGAACATCGGCGGCAAGTACGCCGGTGCGATCACCGCGGGCTGCTTCCTCGCCCGGTTCACGGAAGGCCGCCGCTGGGCGCATCTGGACATCGCCGGCACCGCATGGGACGAAGGGCGGAAGGGCCTGGCCACGGGCCGCCCGGTGCCGTTGCTGACCCAGTGGCTGCTCGACCGCGTCGCCTCGGCCGGCTGATCCCTCACCGATGCCGCGCGCCGATTTCTACCTGATCGACAAGCCGCGTTTTCGCGAGGATCCGCTGCTGCTGGTGTGCGAACTCGCGAAGCGCGCATTCGGCGCGCAGCAGCCCACGCTCATCCTCACGCGCGATTTCGAACAGGCCGAAGCGATCGACGAGTACCTGTGGGCGTTCGACGAGGACACCTACATTCCGCACCAGCTCGCCGGCGACGAGGAAGACGCCAACACGGCGGTGCTGATCGTGCCGCCGGGCGTGGAAACGCCCGACCGCCCGCTGGTCATCAACCTGCGCGATACGTGCGCGCCCGGCCAGTTCGATCGCGTGCTGGAAGTGGTAGCCGCCGATCCGGCGGAGCGCGAAGGCTCGCGTTCCCGCTGGACGCAGTACAAGCAGGCGGGCTTCGAGGTCACGAAGCACGATATGTAAATCGTGCCATGTGGGAGCCGGCTTTGCCGGCGATCCCGCGGCAGCGGGCAACCTTGCCGCGAGCATCCATCGCCGCTGAAGCGGCTCCCACACAAAGCTGGTCTGCCGCGGGCGGCCGTCAGCCGCCCAGCTTGCGCGCCTGCTCGCGCATCGCGTCAGCCTGGCGGGTCCAGTCGGCGATACGCTGGCGTTCCTGCGCCACCACTTCGGCCGGTGCGTTCGCCACGAAGTTCGCGTTGCCGAGCTTGGCCTCGCACTTGCGGATCTCGCCTTCCACCCGCGCGATCTCCTTCGCCAGGCGTGCCTTCTCGGCGCCCACGTCGATCAGGCCTTCCAGCGGGATGAGCACGCGCATGCCGCCGACCACGGCGACCGCTGCGGCGGGCTCCTCGCCCGATACCCACGTGGGCGATTCCACGCGGCCGAGGAAGGCGATCTGCGCGGCGAATTTCTCCGCACGGGAGCGATCGGCAGCGTCGCCGTCCGCGAACAGCAGCGGAATGACCTTGCCCGGCGCGATGTTCATCTCGGCGCGAATGCGGCGCACGCCCGTGAGCACGTCCTTCACCCATTCGATCTCCGCCGAGGCGGCATTGTCTGCCGCGATGTCGGTGGCTTCGGGGTAGGGGCGCAGCATGATGGTGTCGCCTTCGATGTCCAGCAGCGGGCGAACGTGCTGCCAGATCTCTTCGGTGACGAAGGGGATCAGCGGGTGCAGCGCGCGCAGCAGCGTTTCCAGCACGTGCACGAGGGTGTAGCGCGTCGATGCCACGGCGGCCGTGTCGCCGCCGTTGAGCGCGGGCTTCGACAATTCGAGGAACCAGTCGCAGAACTCGTTCCAGGTGAATTCGTACAGCGCCTGCGAAGCCAGGTCGAAACGATACAGGGCAAGCTGTTCCTTCACCGTGGCGAGAGTCTGGCCCAGGCGGGTGAGGATCCAGCGCTCCGCTTCCGTGGACGGCTTTGCGCGCGCGACCGGGCCTTCGCCCAGGTTCATCAGCACGAAGCGCGACGCGTTCCACAGCTTGTTGACGAACGCCTTGTAGCCCGCGCAGCGCTCCAGGTCGAACTTGATGTCGCGGCCGTGCGTGGCGAGCGATGCGAAAGTAAAGCGCAAGGCGTCCGCGCCGAAGGCCGGAATGCCTTCGGGGAATTCCTTCCGCGTGGCCTTTTCGATCTTCTCGGCCATCTTGGGCTGCATGAGGCCGCGCGTGCGCTTGTCGAGGAGTTCGTCGAGGCCGATGCCGTCCACGATGTCGAGCGGGTCGAGCACGTTGCCCTTGGACTTGGACATCTTCTGCCCGTCCTTGTCGCGGATGAGCCCCGTGACGTAGACATCCTTGAACGGCACTTCGCCGGTGAAGTGGTCGGTCATCATGATCATCCGGGCCACCCAGAAGAAGATGATGTCGAAGCCGGTGACCAGCACGTTCGTCGGCAGGTAGCGGTCGAAACCGCGTTCCGCCTGTGCCTGCGGATCGGGCCAGCCCAGCGTGGAATGGCTCCACAGGGACGACGAGAACCAGGTTTCCAGCACGTCGGCGTCGCGGCGCAGCGTGCCCGTACAGCCCTGGGCGGCCGCCTTTGCCTTCGCCTCGGCCTCGTCGCGAGCGACGATCACCGAGCCCCCGTCGGTGTACCACGCCGGAATCTGGTGGCCCCAGGTGAGCTGTCGGCTGATGCACCAGTCCTGGATGTTGCCGAGCCAGTGACGGTAGGTGTTGATCCAGTTCTCGGGCACGAACTTCACGTGGCCGTGCTCGACCAGTTCCATGCCGCGCGCGGCGAGGGTGTCCATCTTCACGAACCACTGCCAGGTGAGGTAGGGCTCGATCACCTGACCGGTGCGGTCGCCGCGCGGCACCTGCAGCTTGTGCTTCTTCGTCTCGACCAGCAGGCCTGCGGCCTCCAGATCGGCGAGCACCGCCTTGCGCGCGACGTAGCGGTCCATGCCGCGGTATTTCTCCGGCGCGGCGTCGTTGATCTTCGCGTCGTCGGTGAGGATGTTGATCAGCGGCAGGCTGTGCCGCTGGCCGATGGCGTAGTCGTTGAAGTCGTGCGCCGGAGTGATCTTCACGCAACCGGTGCCGAAGTCCTTCTCGACATACTCGTCGGCGATGATCGGGATCTCGCGTTCCGACAGCGGCAGCTTCAGCATGCGCCCGACGAGGTGCGCGTAGCGCTCGTCTTCCGGATGCACGGCCACGGCCACATCGCCCAGCATGGTTTCCGGGCGCGTGGTGGCGACCACGAGTTCGCCGGAGCCGTCGGCAAGCGGGTAGCGGATCGACCAGAGGGAGCCGTCTTCCTCCTCGCTGACCACTTCCAGGTCGGAAATGGCCGTCTTCAGCACCGGGTCCCAGTTGACCAGCTTCTGGCCGCGATAGATCAGGCCTTCCTCATGCAGTCGTACGAAGGTCTCGACCACGGCCTTCGACGGGCCCTCGTCCATGGTGAAGACCTCGCGGCTCCAGTCGCCCGACACGCCCAGACGGCGCATCTGGCGACCGATGGTGCCGCCCGACTCCTTCTTCCATTCCCACACGCGGGCGATGAACGCGTCGCGGTCGAGGTCGGCGCGCTGCTTGCCCTCGGCATTCAGCTGGCGGGTGACGACCATCTCGGTGGCGATGCCGGCGTGGTCGGTGCCGAGCTGCCAAAGCGTGTCGAAGCCGCGCATGCGGTGGTAGCGCACCAGCGTATCCATGATGGTGTGCTGGAAGCCATGCCCCATGTGCAGCGTGCCCGTGACATTCGGCGGCGGCAGCATGATCGTGTAGGGCGTGCCCTTGCCCGACGGCTTGAAATAGCCGTTGGACTCCCAGTGGGCGTACCACTTCGACTCGATCTGACTGGGCTCGAAACTCTTGTCCATGCGTGGGCTCAGGGCGTAAAGACCGCCATTGTAGGCGATACTTGGCGGATGACTGAACACGAAGTGGCCGCGATCCTCGGCGCGGAAGGCCCTTTCGCCCGCGAAGTGCCGGGTTTCGCGCCGCGCGAGGCCCAGCAGCGCATGGCTTCGGCCGTGGCGTCCGCCATCGCGGACCGCGACCTGCTGGTGGCGGAGGCGGGCACGGGTACCGGCAAGACCTTTGCCTACCTCGTGCCGGCCCTGCTGTCGGGGCGCAAGGTCATCGTTTCCACCGGGACGAAAGCCCTGCAGGACCAGCTTTTCTTTCGCGACCTGCCTCGGGTGCATTCGGTCCTGGGCAGCCGCGCAAGGCTGAGCCTGCTCAAGGGCCGCGCTAACTACCTCTGCCTGTACCGCCTGGACCAGGCCGTACGCGAAGGCAATCCCGACCGCCAGCTCGTCTCGCAGCTGTCCGCGATCCGGGCGTGGTCCGCCCGCACCCGCCGCGGCGACCGGATGGAAATGGCCGACATCCCCGAGGATTCCCCGGTCTGGCCGCGGGTGACTTCCACGCCGGAAAACTGCCTCGGTTCGGAATGCCCCTTTTTCGAGGACTGCCACGTGGTGAAGGCGCGGCGGGAAGCCATGGAGGCCGACCTCGTGGTGGTGAACCACCACCTTCTCATGGCCGACCTTGCGCTGAAGCAGGAGGGTTTCGGCGAGATCCTGCCCGGCGCCGACGCATTCATCCTCGACGAGGCGCATCAGATTCCCGAGTTGGCGGGGCAGTTTTTCTCGCAGAGCGCGAGTTCGCGGCAACTGACGGATCTTGGGCAGGACGCGCTGGCCGAGGCGCAGGGCGTCACGGGCGCCATGAGCCAGCTGCTCGAGCCGGTGGAGGCCATCCACGACCTGGTCAAGCGGCTACGCCTCGCCATGGACCCGCTGCCCTCGCGCGGGCCCTTCGGCGCTCTCGACAGAGAGCCCGGCATACGCGACCTTTTGGGCGAGTTGCGAGACGTGATGGCCGCCCTGGCCGATCTGCTGGCCGCCCTCGGCGAGCGTTCGCGCGGACTTGCGAACGTGTACGAGCGGGCGCAGATGCTCAGCCTGCGGCTCGACCGCATTGCGGAGGAACATTCCGCGAGCGACGTGCGCTGGTACGAAACCTGGCCGCGTGGCTTCGCTCTGCATGCGACGCCGCTGGATCTCGCCTCGCCGCTGCGCGCCATGCGCATGTCCACCGACGCGGCATGGATACACACCTCCGCCACGCTTTCGATCGCCGGGGATTTCGGTCACTTCTCGCGTCAGCTAGGTCTGGAAGACCCGCGCACGCTGCACGTGGAAAGCCCATTCGACTATGAGCGTCAGGCGCTTGCCTACTTGCCGAAGGATCTGCCGGACCCGGCGGCACGGGATTACACCGATCGCGTGATCGCCGCCATCCGTCCGGTGCTCGACGCATCCGGCGGCCGTGCCTTCCTGCTCTTCACGTCGCATCGTGCCTTGCGGCGAGCTGCCGAACTGCTGGAAGGCCGTGTGCCCTGGCCGCTGTTCGTGCAGGGCACGGCTCCGCGACATCGTCTGCTTGAGGCATTCCGCGCCAGCGGCACCGGTGTGCTGCTGGGTGCGGCGAGCTTCTGGGAAGGCGTGGACGTATCGGGCGACGCCCTGAGCGTGGTGGTCATCGACAAGCTGCCCTTCGCGATGCCCGACGATCCGGTGCTGCAGGCCCGTCTGGAAGCGCTGGAAGAGGCGGGCATCAATCCTTTCATGGGATGGCAGGTGCCCACCGCCGTGATCGCCCTGAAACAGGGCGCCGGGCGCCTGATTCGCGACGTGCACGACCGCGGTGTGCTCGTGCTGTGCGATCCGCGCCTCAGCACCAAAGGCTACGGCCGCCTGTTCCTCGCCAGCCTGCCGCCCATGCCGCGTACGCGCGAGCTGGCCGACGTGGTGCGTTTCTTTTCCTAGGGTTGTTGTGGATGCGAATGCTGGCGATGCCGCCATTCGTGCCGACGCAGATGGGTGCCATGCTGCCCTTGATCGAGGAGGCCTTCCCGCGCACGGTCTGCGCGGGCTTGCGGCGTTTCGCTTCGCGCCAATTCGGCGCAGGGGGACTCGGTCGTGGCGGCGATGGCCGCGCCGACCATCAGGGCCAGCGGCATCGTTAGCTGGACGGGAAGCATCATGCTGTCCTCGGGTGGGGTGATGGGGTCATCCTCCACGGAACGAATCGGCGCGTCATGAGAACACTCTCACTTTCGCTGTGAGCGATGGCGCCGCTTTTTGCCAGTGCTTGCCTGTGCATCGCCAGAAACGAACCACGTGCGACGCCCTTTCGCCAGGGACGATTCCCCCACCACAGGAAATCGCGGGCAAGACCATGTTTCGTTGGATGCAATCCATAACCGCCAAAGTGCTGGGCATCGGCATGCTTGCCCTGATCATGCTCATTCCCCTCTCCCAGGCGGACGGCCTCGTCCGCGAGCGCCAGGCCATGCGCGACGCCGCATCCAGGCGGGTGGCGGAGGGTTGGGGCGGCCCGCAGACGCTTGGCGGCTTCGTGCTTGCCGTGCCCACCCGATACGAAGTGCGCGCCAGCGACGACAAGGTGCTGAGCGTGCGCGACGGCACCGAGATCGTGCTGGCCGACGACATCGAGACCGTTGCCGACCTGTCGGTGGAGCGCCGTCATGCGGGCATGTACGACGTGCCCGTGTACACGGGCGAGGTGACATTGCGCGGACGCATCCAGCCGGACGATCTGCGCGACTTCGCCGCCGACAGCGGCGCCACCTGGTTTCCAGGAAAGGCGGAACTGCGGCTGCTCGTCGCCGATACGCGCGGCCTGCAGGCGATCACCTCGCTGACCGTGGACGGGCACACGGCGAAGCTGTCTTCCTCCGCCGCGCGCATGGGGCCGTACACGGTGCTCGCCACGCCGGTGGCGATCGATCCGGATCGCCGCACGCCATTGGATTTCTCGGTCACCCTTCGCATGGCGGGCACCGAGTCGTTCTCGGTGCTGCCGCTGGCGCGAACGAACGCCGTGCGGGTGCGTGCGCCCTGGCCCGATCCGAGTTTCACCGGCGCGCTGCTCCCGGGGAAGCGCCAGATCGACACCCGTGGATTCGATGCGTCGTGGCAGGTGCTCGACCTCAACCGCGATTACGGGCAGCACTGGAACTCGGCCGATGCGGACGTGACGGCGCGGCTCGCGGCGTCGGCCTTCGGTGTGAAGCTCTACCAGCCGGGCGGGGTGTACCAGCAGAACGACCGGGCGGGGAAATACGGGCTGTTGTTCATCGCGCTCACGTTCGTCGCGTTCTTTCTTTTCGAAGTGCTGAAGGGGCTACGCCTGCATCCGGTGCAATACCTGCTGGTGGGCGCCGCCATGACAAGCTTCTACGTGCTGCTCCTGGCGCTGTCGGAACAGTTCGGATTCGGCCCCGCCTATGCCGTGGCCGCCGCCACCGTGGTGCTGATCGTGGGCGGTTATGCCATGGCCGCCCTGCACGCGCGCAGGGCAGGGCTGGCCCTGGGCGGCGTACTGGCCCTGGTTTACGCCATACTGTACGGCCTGATCGGCGCCGAAGAGTACGCACTGTTGATCGGATCGGTGGTGCTCGTGGCAGTGATCGCGCTGCTAATGTTCCTGACGCGCCGCATCGACTGGTACGCGCAGACCACGCCATCTCCCATGCCGGATTCGCCATGAACTTCCTTGCCATCGAAACCTCCACGGAAGCCTGCTCGGTCGCCCTTGTCCACGGCGACGAGGTGATCGAGCGCAGCGAGGTGGCGCCACGCCGTCACGCCGAGCTGGTGCTCCCGATGGCGGACGAACTGCTCGCGGAAGCGGGGCTGCAGCGGCACGCCCTCGACGGTATCGCGGTGGGCCGCGGCCCCGGCGCGTTCACCGGCGTGCGCCTGGGTGTCTCGCTGGCGCAAGGCATGGCCATGGCACTCGACGTTCCCGTCGTCACCGTGTCGTCGTTGCAGGCGTTGGCGCTGGAGGCACCGGAAGACGATGCCGCCATCCTGTCCGTGATCGATGCGCGCATGGGCGAGATCTACGTGGCGGCATGGCGCCGCGACGCCGACGGCGGCGTGACCCTGCTGGACCGCGAGCGCGTGGACACGGCGGCGGCACTGGTCCTGCCCGAGGCGGCGGCATGGCACGTGGTGGGCACGGGCTGGGCCACGTACGAGGCGATCCTGCGCGAGCGCATCCCCGCGCCGATCCGTTCCGCGGAAGGCGCGCGTTATCCGCAGGCCCGGCACGTCGCGGAAGTGGCCGCGCGTCGGTTCCGCGACGGCGAGGCCGTGGCGCCCGAACTGGCACTGCCGGTGTATCTGCGCGACAAGGTGGCGCTTACGCTGGTGGAGCAGGGCAAGGCGTAGCGGAAAATGTCCAACCCGCTTCTGCCGTGAGTCGCATAAGGCGACTGGCGGTGATATGCGGCGATTTACGCAGCAACGCGCGCGGAGCGCGCCTCGCGCGCCACGCGGTCGAAGAAATCGGCGCTGCGTTCGATCAGCATGCGGCGTTCCCGGTCGATGGTGATCATGTGGTAGCTGTCGGCCAGGAGCAGCATTTCCACCGGGCCGCGCACGTGTCGCGCCACGAGGTCCGCGTTCGCGGCGCTGGCCACTTCGTCGTCCAGCGCGTGCGCGATGAAACAGGGCGCAAGCACGGACGGAAGGCGGCGGCGCACGTCGCGTGCAAGCTCCACCGTTTCCGCCAGGGCGTGCCACGGATCGCCCTCGCGCTGTGTAGCTCCATCGGGGCCGCCTGGCATGTTCCTGCCGAAGTGTTCCCGTAGTCGCTGTTCGTGGATTCCATGCGGCGGCCATTGCAACAGGCGGCGATGGCGCCCGATGCCGAGACGCTTGAACAGCGGCAACAGGAACGACATGCGCGCCGCCCAGCCCGTGGACCATCCGTCGTAGCGGAACGTCGCGCCGAACACACCCACGCCTGCGACCCAGTCCGGATGCACCGCGGCTAGGCGCAAGGCGAGCAGTGCGCCCATCGACGAACCGGCCACGAACATGCGGTCCACGCGTCCGCGCAGCTCGACAGCGGCGACTTCCACGCTCGCGTACCACGCCCTCCAGTCGGAGGCGAGCAGTTCTTCCTCGCTTCCGCCGTGTCCCGCCAGGGCCACGCCCTGCACGGTGAAGCCGGCGCGATTCAGTCCTTTGCCGAGAAGACGCATCTCCTCGGGAGTGCGGCCGAGCCCATGCACCAGCAGGACCCCTTCGGCCCCACCTTCGAACCGGAACGCCGGCGGCATGTTCACGTGGCCCTTCGTCATCGTCCGCACCATGCAGGCCATGGTGCCCGGCGGCCGTTTCAGCTGGCTTTCCCACGGGGTGCGACAGCTTGCGAAACGTGTCGCAAGTTCTGGCGAAGATGCGGCGTTGCCAGCCTCAGTGCAGCGAGTGGTCCTTGAGCGGAGCGGCTGCGGGGAAGTGAAGTTCCACGCGCAGGCCACCGGCCTTGGCGTGCAGGAAATTCACGCGCGCGTCGTGGCGCTCGGCGATGCTCTCGACGATGGCGAGGCCCAGGCCGGTGCCGTCTTCGTCGACGCCGGGTACGCGAAAGAAGCGCTCGCCGAGTTGTCCGAGGAACGCATCGTCGACGCCGGGACCGTCGTCCTCCACGGCCAGCAGTACCTCGTTCTCGCCGCGGGCCACCGACACCGTCACCACGTGGCCGCGGCCCGCGTAGTGGAAGGCGTTGTCCACGAGATTGTCGATCACTTCCTGCACCTGCAATGCATCGCCTCGAATGATGCAGGGATCGTCCGTGCCTTCGTAGCCGAGATCGACACCCGCGGCGAGGGCCTGGTGCACGCGCATCGCCACGGCTTCCGGAACCACGGTTGCCAGATCGATCTCGGCCATGCCGTCGCGATCCGGCAGGTCCGGCGACTGCGTGCGCGTCAGCGCGAGCAGCTGCGCCGACGTGCGTGCGGCGCGCGCGGCAAGGCGTTGCACGTGGTTCATCGCGTCGGCGCGCTGGGCCGGGTCGGTGGTCTCGGTCAGCCTCTCCACGTGCAACCGGATGCCGGCGAGCGGCGTGCGCAACTGATGCGCGGCGTCGGCGATGAAGCGCTCCTGCAAGCCCAGCATGTTGCGCATGCGGGCGAACAGGTCGTCGATGGTGCGGGTGAGCGGAAGGATCTCCACCGGCACGTCTTCCTCGCCGATGGGGCTGAGGTCGTGTTCGCGCCGGGCCAGGCGCGAGGTCAACGGTTCCAGCACGCGCAGGCCGTGGCTCACGCCAAGCCACACAAGGAAGAGGACGGCCACGATGAGCAGGGCCTGCATCGGCAGCGTGAGCAGGAGGATCTCGCGTGCGCGGGCGTGCCGGTCGCGCAGGTTCTCCGCCACGGTGATCGTGAGCACGTCGTCCGGATCGTGACGGCTGGGCACGCGCATGGTCGCCGCCCGCAGCGGGCGATGGCCCAGTTCGGTGTCGAAGAGCCGCGGTGGCGCGTCCACGGCGACGGAGGGTGCCTGCAGGATCGCGTTGCTGATGACCCGCCCGTGCCGGTCGCTGGTCACGGTGTAGTAATTGCGGCCGTTGGGATCGTATTCGAGAAGGAACCGCGCCTGTTCGGTCAGTTCGCCGCGCAGCGCATCGCTGCCGATCATTTCCGAGAGCGTAAGCGCGTTGTCCGAAAGCGTGGCGTCGTGCACCCGGTTGGAATACGCCAAGGCGACGAAATAGCCGATCACCGCATCCAGGAGAAGCACGCCGAGCACCGGCACGAGCAGAAAGGTGAGCAGCCGCCGCCGCAGGCTGGGGCGTGGCGGTCGCCGTGCCGCCGAGTGGCGGCGATCAGGCATCCGCGCTTTCTTCGAGGAGATAACCCAGGCCGCGGATGGTGCGGACGCTGGTTCCCGAACCCTGCAGCTTCTTGCGCAGGCGGTGCAGGGCGATGTCCAGGCCGTTGTCGGTCAGGTCTTCGTCCCAGTTGCACAGTGCCTCGACGAGCTGGGTGCGGCTGGTGACCTTGTCGGCCCGGAGGGCAAGCGCTTCCACCAGGCCGAACTCGCGGGCGGTGAGGTCCAGCGCGGTGTCGCCGATCCAGGCGCGGTGTCCCGGGATATCCAGGCGGAGGCGTCCGATACGGAATTCCGGGGTGCCCTGGCTCGTTCGCCGGCGGAGCAGGGCGCGTACACGGGCGTCGAATTCGGCGAGGGCGAACGGCTTCACGAGGTAGTCGTCGGCGCCGAGATCGAGCACACGCACGCGTTCCTTCAACCCTTCGCGCGCGGTCACCACGAGCACCGGCAAGCCGGAGCCGCGCTTGCGCGCCCGCGACAGCACCTCGCTGCCGTCGAGCAGAGGCAGGCCCAGGTCGAGCACGAGCAGGTCGTAGTCGTGGTCGCGCAGGGCGTTGTCGGCGCTGGCGCCGTCGGTGACATGGTCGACGGCGTGTCCGCCTTGTTCGAGCGAGGCTCGTACTGCCGCGCCGATAGCGGCGTCGTCTTCGGCCAAAAGGATGCGCATGAGGGCCAAGGATACGCTCCGGATAGGTGTTCGCGCATCCTGTCGCGACAGGCTTTCAAGCCGCTTTCCGGGCGTAATTGCGAACGATTCGCATTATGGTTAACATGGCCCGCTGCGATCACCACCATCCCAGGGGCTTTACGGAAAACATGCGCGACACCGTCGATCGGCAACGCCGTGCCTTCTGGCTCAAGCACCTGCACCGCTGGCACTGGATCAGTTCGGCGGTTTCGCTCGTCGCGCTCCTGCTGTTCTCCGTCACGGGCTTCACGCTCAACCACGCCGCGCGCATCGAGGCCTCGCCTGCGGTGTCGCGCTTCGCCGCGACCTTGCCCGCGCCGCTGCTGCGCCAATTGACCGATCCGGGCGCGAAGTCCGCGCCGGTTCCGCCAGCGGTCGCCGAGTTCGTGCGGAGCGAAACCGGCGCACGTATCGAAGCACGCGCGGGCGACTGGAGCGACGACGAGGTGTACGTCTCGCTGCCCAGGCCGGGCGGCGATGCGTGGGTCGCTATCGACCGGGAGAACGGCGACGTGCAGTACGAAGTCACCGACCGGGGCTGGCTGGCCTGGCTCAACGACCTGCACAAGGGACGCAACACCGGGGCTGTCTGGAGCGCGTTCATCGACGTGTTCGCGCTGGCCTGCCTCGTGTTCGCCGTGACGGGTCTCGTGCTGCTCAAGATGCACGCCGCGCAGCGCGGCATGACCTGGCCCATGGTCGCCCTGGGCTTCGTGCTGCCCGTCGTCATCGCCCTCGTGTTCATCCATTGAAGGAATCGCCATGCGTCGCCTCCTGACACTCGCCATCTGCGCCTGTTGCGCCGCGCCCGCGATCGCGGCCGACATGAACATCACCGTGGAAATCCCAACGCTGAAGGTGGCCGAGTACCACCGGCCGTATGTCGCGGTGTGGATCGAGCGCGAAGACCACAGCGTCGCGGCCAACCTCGCGGTCTGGTACGAAATGAAGAAGGGCGACGGCGAAGGCACGAAGTGGCTGAAGGACATGCGCCAGTGGTGGCGCCGCAGCGGTCGCGAGCAGACCATGCCGATCGACGGCGTGTCCGGCGCCACGCGCCCGGCCGGCCAGCATCGCCTGCGCTTCGTCGACGGCAAGCCCCCGCTGGGCACGCTCGCGCCGGGACACTACGAACTGGTGGTGGAGGCGGCACGCGAAGTCGGCGGGCGAGAAGCCCAGCGCATTCCCTTCGATTGGCCGGCCAAGGCGCCCGTGCACCTGTCCGCCAAGGGCAGCGAAGAACTCGGACAGATCGACCTCGACCTCAACCCTTGAACGGAGCCGTACCGATGAAGCACACGCTTGCCCGCGCCGCCTTCTGCGCCGCCCTCGTCCTGCCGCTCGCGGCACAGGCTCACAAGATGTGGATGGTGCCCAGCGCCACGGTGATCTCCGGCGACGACGCCTGGGTGACCGTCGACGCCGCCGTTTCCAACGATCTCTACTATCCGGATCACTTCCCGGCCAGGCTCGACACCCTGGTCATCACCGCGCCGGACGGCTCGACGGTGAAACCGGAAAACGCCGCGACCGGCAAGTACCGCAGCACGTTCGACGTGCCGGTACCGCAGAAGGGTACGTATCGCCTCGCGCTCGTGAACCAGGGCCTGTTCGCCAATTACGAGCTGGACGGCCAGAAGAAGCGCTGGCGTGGCACCCCTGCGGAATTCAAGGGGGCTATCCCCGCTGGCGCTAAGAACGTGGCGGTGAGCGAGATGGCGTCGCGGGTGGAGACCTTCGTCACCCAGGGCTCGCCGAGCGACGGCGCGCTGAAGCCTGTCGGCAAGGGTCTGGAACTGGTACCGGTCAGTCAGCCGAACGACCTCATGGCGGGCGAGAAAGCCACCTTCCGCCTCCTGCTCGACGGCAAGCCCGCGGCGAACCTCAAGGTCGTGGCCATCAACGGCGCCACGCGTTATCGCAACGCGCAGGACGAGATGGACACCACCACCGATAGCGACGGAAAGTTCAGCTTCACCTGGCCCGCGGCCGGCATGTATTGGGTCAACGCCTCGACCGAGGACGATCGCACCTCGGTGAAGGAAGCGAAGAACCGCCGGCTCGCCTATACGGCGACGCTCGAAGTGCTCCCGCAATAAAGCCCGCCATGCGTGCCGAGACCCACCGTGCGCCGAACGCCGTAGGAGCGCGCCCTGCGCGCGACGGCTCTTCGCGAAATGCGCCAGGGTCGCTGGCACGCATCTGCCATAGCGTCGTCTGCCTGCTCGCCCTGGTCTGCGCTCCCGCCTTCGCCAGCGACATACATCGCTTCGAAGGCGAGACGATGGGAACGACGTGGTCGGTGAACGCCGTGCTTCCCGACGGCGCGGATGAACACGCCATCGAGCAGGGCATCCAGGCCGAGGTCGATCGTGTCGTGACGCAGATGAGCACCTACGACGATACGTCCGACCTCAGCCGCTTCAATCGCGCACCAGCGGGTACGTGGCAGGCGCTGCCCCCGGAATTGTTCACCGTGCTGCGTTACGCGCTGCAACTGGGGAAGGCATCCGGGGGCGCTTACGACCCGACCGTGGGTCCGCTCGTGAACCTGTGGGGCTTCGGTCCCGGCAAGGCTTCGGCAGGCAAGCCGTCGTCGCACGATCCGGTCCATCCGTATGCGCCGCCCGATGCGGCGGCCATCGCCGAGGCAAGGAAGCGCGTGGGCTGGGCGAAGATCCGTCTGGACGAGGCACATCGGCGGGCGTTCCAGCCCGGCGGCGTCTATGTCGATCTCTCCGCGGTCGCGAAGGGGTTCGGCGTCGATCAGGTGGCACGCTTCCTCGATCGTTCCGGTGTCGATGCGTATCTCGTCGAAGTGGGGGGCGAACTCCGCGGCCACGGCCGCAAGCCTGACGGCTCGCCCTGGCGCGTGGGCATCGAGCGTCCCGGCGCGGCGGCCGGTGCCGTCGACGATCCCGACGAAGTGGGGCGCGTGCTTTCCCTCGACGACAAGGCCATCGCCACATCGGGCGACTACCGCCACTTCTTCGAAAGTGGCGGACGGTTCTTCTCGCACCACATCGACCCACGCACGGGTTATCCGGTGGCGCACCGGGTGGCGTCGGTCAGCGTGGTCGCGAACGACTGCATGCACGCCGATCCGTTGGGCACCACGCTGACAGTGCTGGGCCCGGACGAGGGCATGGCCTTCGCGAAACGGCACGGCATCGCGGCGCTGTTCATCCTCCACGATGGCGACGGCCATGTCGTGGAGCGCATGTCGCCGGCGTTCGCCGCCCTGGTCAAGCCGTGATCGCTGGCGAACTGACGCGCTTCGCGCTCGCGGGCGGCCTCGTTCTTGCCTGGACGGCCTTCACCGTCGCGTGCGCTCGTCGCGGCATCCGCAAGGACACCGGCGCGACCGGGGGCGTCCTCGTCGTGCACGCGTCGCAAACGGGCTTCGCCACGGAGCTTGCCGACCGGACGGCGGAGGCGTTGCGCGCGGGTGGCCTGACCGTGGACGTCCGCGGCATGGACGAACTCACGCCCGACGTGCTGGAGGCCACGCCGCGCGCGCTGTTTGTCGCCAGCACGACCGGGGAGGGTGATGCCCCCGACGCCGCGACGGCGTTCGACGGGAACCTCATGAAGACACCCGCGGCACTGCACGGCCTCGCTTACGGCGTGCTGGCCCTGGGCGACCGCGACTACGACGACTTCTGCGCTTTCGGCCGCCGTCTGGACGGGTGGCTACGCGCAAGCGGAGCCGCGCCCCTGTTCGATCGTGTCGACGTGGACAACGGCGACGAAGGCAGTCTTCGCCATTGGCAGCACCATGTCGCGCATCTCGCCGGCCTTCCCGGCATGAGCGACTGGGCGCGGCCGGCCTACCAGGCCTGGCGGCTCGTCGAACGGCGCCTGCTGAATCCCGGCAGCGCCGGTGGTCCCTGCTATCACCTGGCGCTGGTGCCGGACGATCCGACGCACCTTGCCTGGGAAGCCGGAGACATCGCCGAGGTGGGGCCGCGCCGTGCCAGGGGCGATGCCGCGACGCTGCCCCACCGCGAATATTCGATCGCGTCGCTGCCCGACGACGGCGCGCTGCATCTCGTCGTACGGCAGATGCGTGGCACGGACGGCGAGATGGGCATCGGTTCGGGTTGGCTGACCGAACGCGCAGCGCTGGGGGACGTCGTGGATCTGCGCGTGCGCCGCAACGCCGGATTCCATGTGCCCGAGGATGCGCGGCCACTGCTTCTGGTGGGCAACGGCACGGGCATCGCGGGGCTGCGCGCCCTGCTGAAGGCACGCATCGCGCGCGGCCATCATCGGAACTGGCTGGTGTTCGGCGAGCGGCACGCTGCCATCGACCGCCTCCATGTCGACGAACTGGAACGCTGGCACGCGGAAGGCACCGTCGAGCGGCTGGATCTCGTCTGGTCGCGCGAGAGCCGCGGCGCACGCTACGTGCAGGACCGGCTGCGCGCCGCCCGCGACGAGGTTCGCCGATTCGTGGAACAGGGAGCCGGCGTGTATGTCTGCGGCAGCCTGGCGGGTATGGCGCCCGGCGTGGATGCCGCCCTTCGCGAGGCGCTGGGGGACGTCGCGGTAAACGATCTCGCCGTGACCGGGCGTTATCGCCGCGACGTGTACTGAGCGTGCTCCGCGCGCGTCACGCGACGCCCAGGCGCAGCTTGCCGTCGGCGAAGCCGTCGAAGCGCAGTGCCGTCAGGTCGTGCATCCACGCCACCTGGGCCGGCACCTCGTCCGGATGGTCGCCCGCGATGGCGAGCACGCGGGCACCTGCGGCGAGCCCGGCCTCGATGCCAGCCTTTGCATCCTCGAAGACAACGCACTCGGCGGCAGCGGCATTCATGCGCTGCGCGCCCAGCAGGTAGCCCTCCGGGTCCGGTTTGCCGTTTCGCACCATCTCGCCTGCCACCATGCGCGGCGGCGGTTCGATCCCCGCCGCGCGGAGGCGCGCTTCGGCCAGTGGCGTGTCGGCGGAGGTCACGATGGTCCACGTGTGGGCGGGCAGCGAGGCAAGCAGCTCGACCGCGCCGGGGATCGGCACGATGCCGTCCACGTCTTCGAGTTCCTCGCGATACAGGCGGTCGTATTCGGCCTGGATGTCCATGCCCGGCTTGGCGAACATCTTCACCGAGTCGAGCATGCGGACGCCGTGCAGGCGGGGAAGCACGTAGTGCCAATCGACGCCGTGCTCGTCGCACCAGCGTTTCCAGATCTTTTCCACGACGACGCGGGAATCGACCAGCGTGCCGTCCATGTCGAAAAGCAGGGCCCCGGCTTCGATGAGCTGGCCCGGTTCGAGTCGCATGATGCCTCCGGTATCGTGAAGAGCGCCGCGCACGCGCGAAGCCCTCCACGATACCGGGTTGCCGGCGATATGTAATGGCCTTGCCGTCAGCGCGAGCGTTCCGCCACGTGGTCGTGCATGGCCTGGTCCATGATCGCGCGCACTTCGTCGTTCGCCCTGCGATCGGCGTCTGCCTCGCGCCGGGACTGCGCCACGTGTTCCTGGCCGATGGCGGCGCGGCGCTTGTCGAGATCGGCGACTTCCCTTGCGACGTCCGCTTGCTCGCGTTCGATGGCGGCGTTCCCTGCGGCATAGGCGGAGGGATCGCGCGGTCCATTCGGGCTGGCCTGCTGTGTTGCCAGTTGCGCGCGCTTCATCGACAGCCTCCCCAACTGGTCGTTCAGCACGGCTTGCCTGCGGTCGATCTCGGCCTGCTTCTCCGCGCTGCGCATGGCATCCTCGGCCGGCACCCGGGCGCGTTCATAGGCCTCGCGGATACGTTTCACGTAAGCCGGATCGCGCAACACCCATGCCTGCGCACCGTTGCGATACCAGGCGTAGTCGCCCGGGCCCTGACGTTCAGCCCGCGCACGCTGGATGTCTTCATCGCTGCCGTTCGAGATGCGCGTAATCTGGCCGCTGAAGAAGATGAACGTCTGATCCGAAGGGCCGTAGGCCGGCGACGGCGGTGCGGGGGGCGCCCGGGGCGCGGCCGGTGCCGAAGGCACGGGCGGCATCGGCGGCAACGGTGCGGGAGACAGGCGCGAGGCGGCCACAGGTGTCGTTGGCGTCGTCGCGGTCACGGGCGTCGTGGGTGTAACGGGCGTGACGGGCGTCGCCGCTACAGTAGGGGAGGCCTGCGCTGGCATCGCATCCGCACCATCGGCGGCAACGACCCGCCACGGCGTGACGCCGACCGCCGCGATCATCGTAACGAGGCAGAGTGTGAGCACGCGCGGTGGCGCGTCGGTGGCCTGACCGAGCATGTCGATTCTCCTTTTCAATGTGCGGAAGGTGGGCGACGCCCCGGGGAGCGCGTGGTGCGGATGGGGCGCCACACCGAGGCGCAGCAACAGACGTCCATACGTCCGTGGGGCCTGGCGCCCGCGCGACACCACCAGGGCGTCGCAGGCGGCCTCGCGGCACAGGGCGTACTCGCGCATGGCCAGGTGGACGAGGGGGTGGAAGAAGAACAGCGTGCGCGCGAGCACCGGCACCCAGCCGAGCACGAGGTCGCCGCGGCGCACATGGGCGAGCTCATGCATCAGCGCCATGTCCAGTTCCTCGTCGTCGAGCCTGTCTTCCAGCGGCAGGAGGATGGTGGGACACCACAGGCCGACCACCTGCGGCGAATCCACTTCGGCCGATACCGCGAGACGCGGCGACCGGCGCAGCCCGAGTTCGCGCGCCCTCCGCGCGCACAGCGTGTCCACTCGTACGTCGTCGTGCGGCATCGCACGGCGAACCACGCCGGAAAGGCGGTACGCCCGCACACCCGCCACGGCCAGCTGGATCAGGATCGCCACGGCCCAGACGGCGAGCAGCACCATCGTCCACGACATCGTGAACCCGGGTTGCGGTGCGATCGTTGTCGTCTGCACCGGCGTGGCGTCGAATGTGCCGGTGGATACGGCCGTCTGCATGGCTGGCGCCGGCAGCAACGGAAGGGCAACCGGCGTGGGCCAGGCAAGCCCCAGTACCAGTTGGGCGCCGAGCAGCCACCACAACGCGGTGCGTGCGGCGGCCGACAACGACGGCATCAGGCGGCAGACGGCGTAGACGAGCGCGGCCAGGAGGATCGCTTGCACCGACGCGTAGGCAAGCCGGGAAAGCAGCGTGTCGAGGAAGGCGTCCATGTCAGCGCCCCTTGCGCCGCGATTGCAGCGTGCCGACCAGTGCCTCGAGTTCGGCCAGCTCGGCGTCGCTGACCTGTCCGCGTTCGGACATCCAGGCGACGAAGGGCGACACCGAGCCTTGCAGTGTCTTTTCCACGAAGCGGGCCACCGCGCCGGTCATGACCTCGGCGGCGCCATTGGTGGCGCTGTAGCGGAAGCTGCCATCGATCCTGCGGCGGGTGAGGTAACCCTTCGCGCGGAGCCGCTCCATCATGGTGAGCACGGTGGACCGCGCGAGGCCGCGCGCTTCGCCATAGCCCGCGCACACCTCCGCCACCGAACTCTTCGGCGCCTCCTCGATGTATTGCAGGAGCGCGAGTTCCTGGTCGCCGATCGTCTTCTTGCTCATGCTGGCCTTCCTGACTACAGGTGTAGGCAGCATGCGCCTGACGACAGGTGTAGTCAAGTGCGGCCCCGCAAAGAAAAACCCCCGCCTTTCGAGCGGGGGTCTCTTCGCTTCCTGGTCGCGGTGGATGTTCCACCGCGATGGATCAGGCGGCGGCGTCCTTCAGCTTCTTCAGCGGACGGACCTTGACCTTGACCGAAGCGGGCTTGGCGGCGAACCAGCGCTCTTCGCCCGTGAACGGGTCCTTGCCCTTGCGCTTCGGCTTGGCCGGAACGGCGACCGAGGTGATCTTGAGCAGGCCGGGCAGCGTGAACGTGCCGGCGCCCTTCTTGTGAACCGACGCGGAGATCGCGCCTTCGAGCGAGGCCAGAACGGCCTTCACGCTCTTGCTGTCCACACCGCTCTGCTCGACGATGTGCGAGACGAGCGAGGACTTCGACAGCGGATCCTTGATGGGCTTGAGGGCGGCCGGCGCCTTCGTTGCCTTGGCGGGAGCCTTGGCAGCCTTCTTCGCCGCCGATTTGGTGGTCTTGGCCATGGTTATCCTTGTCACTTTGATCGAATGAGGCGGCCTTACCGGCCGGTGCCCAGCGGGCGACTCACTCTAACGTTGCTTTCGTCCGCTGAAAATAGGGTCCGCGAAGTTTTTTCGCATTTGTGAGCCCTTTTTTTCAGGGTCCCCGTGACGCAATGCAGAAAAAGCGGCTCAGATGCCCGCGTACCACTCGTAACCGTTGTCTTCCCAGTACCCGCCGTTGCCCTCGCCGATGTCCGCGAAACTGGCAACGACCTCGATCCGGCGAAGGTACTTCGCGTGCTTGTAACCCAGCTGGCGTTCCACCCGCAGCCTAAGCGGGGCACCGTTGGCGACGGGCAAGGGCTTGCTGTTGAGGGCATGGGCGAGCAGGGTCTGCGGATGCCGCGCTTCGTCGAGGTCGATGCTTTCGTAATACGGGGTGTCCTCGTCGTAAGTGTCGAAGCAATGGAAGACGACGTAGCGCGCGGCATCCGTCGGACCGACATGGTCCAGGACGGCGGCGAGCGGCGTGCCCGTCCATTTGCCGATGGCGCTCCAGCCTTCCACGCAGTCGTGGCGGGTGATCTGCGTGCGGCTGCCCAACGCCTTCAATTCTTCCAGCGACAGCCGCGCCGGCCGTGCCACGAGGCCGTCCACTTCCAGGCGGTAATCGGAAAATCCTCCGCGCAGCAGCGACTGGTAGAGCGGCGTGTCCGGCATGGTGGTGCCGTTGGGTTTGAACACGGGGGAGATGTCGGATTCCGCGTATTCCTTCGCGAGAGCTCGCGAGGGCGAGAGGAAGCGCTGGACACGTCGCGTCACCGCTTCCGCGGATTCGAGCACGCGTGCGCCAGTGTCGCTCTCGGAGATGCGGTCGCAGCCCGCCAGCGTCGCGCCGCCGAGGGCGAGGAGCGTATTGCGCAGGAAATGGCGGCGGTCAGTCATGGCGGGTTACCTCCCTCTCGTCGCGAATCCGGTACCAGCCAGTCACCATGCCGCGCAGCTGGTTGAGGGGGCCGCTTACCAGCACTTCGAAGACGTGCACCAGCACGAAGGCCACGAAGGCGACGGCGATGATGAAATGGATGGTCCTGGCCGACTGGCGGCCCCCGACGAGGTCGACGAGCCAGTGCAGCACCGCATCCATGCGGGGCGACATGGCGATGCCCATGAGCACGATGCCGCCGCCGAACACGAAGATGGCGACGAGGTAGGCGAGGCGCTGCAGGATGTTGTAACGGGCCGCTTCCGCGCCCTCCGGATGACGGAAGCGCAGGTGATCGACGACCGAGCGGCCGAAGCCGCGCCAGTCGCTCCGCGTGGGCACGAGGTCCCTGGCGAGGTGCCGGCTGAAAAGGGACCAGCCCACGTACGCGATGCCGTTGACGACGAAGAGCCAGGCAAAGAAGAAGTGCCAGCGACGGCCCATCGCGAGCCAGCCCGGCCCCGGTATCGTGGCCCAGGCGGGAAAGCCGCGCGACCGCCACTGCCCGTTCACCTTGGAGGCGCCGAGGACGCCGGTGGTGTCGAAGGCATGGCTGCCGATACGTGTGGTGCCGCGCGGCGCGCCCTGTGCATCGACACCCCCTTGCAGCGAAAACACCGCCTTGCCGGGGTCGGATCGCTGGCCCCAGTACAGCGAGGGGTGCGCGTTGAAGATCTGCAAGCCGCTGCCGAGCAGCACGAACAGGCACACCACGTTGATCCAGTGCATCACGCGCACGGGCCAGCGGTGCCGATAGACGAGGCGTGTGTTGGGCATGGGATGCTCCGCGGCAGGCTACCTGAAGTATGACCCTACGGACGGATATTTTCTTACAGGCCGCCGGTCTCGGCCGGATCGTCCAGCCATCCGGCTGCAACGGCACGCCGAAGGTCGGTCTCGTCGTCCAGATCGTCGCCGAGTTCGTCGGCGCGTACGCTGCGTGGCGCCAGGTCGTGCCACAGATCGCGGAACCCCGCGTCGCCTTCGAGTTCCATCCCCCGCGAGAGCGTCGACGCGCGCAGAACCACCGGCACGCCTCGCGCATCGCCGTAGCGGCTTACCGTGTCGCGATCGTCGCCGTGCACTGCCAGCAACGCGAGGAGATGGCGGACCTCCAGTGCCGGCTGATCCACCACGGTGACCAGCGTCGGGCGCTCGCGCCCGGCCAGTTCCCCCGCCGCGAGGCGCAGGCTAGACGCCATACCCGTGGACCAGAGTTCGTTGACCAGCACCTGCACGTCGAGATCGCCCAGCGCCGCCGTCACGTCGTTGTCGTGCGCCCCTACCACCACGATCGTCCGCTCCGGTTTCGTCGCGAGCACGAGCCGGGCCACCCGCGCGACCAACGCCTCGCCGTGGCGGGTAAGCAACTGCTTCGGCCGGCCGAGGCGGCGGCTGCCGCCGGCGGCGAGGATCACCGCGTCGTGACCCGTATTCATTCCACGCGCGCGCGGTCGCGCTGGCACACTTCGGCAAGGATCGACAGGGCAATGCCGTGCGGCGTCTGTGCCCCGATCGGCAAGCCCGCGGGCAGGCGGAGCCGCTCGAGGGCGTCTTCCCCGATACCCTCGTCGCGCAGGCGCTGCATGCGCGCCTGGATCTTGTGCCGGCTACCGAGCACCCCCACGGCGAAAGCCGGCGACGCCAGGCCATGCGACGCCACGGCGTGATCCGTTTCCGCGTCGTGGCTGAGCGAATAGACGGCCGTACGGTCGTCGATGGCAAGTTGGGCCAGTGCCGCGGGAAGCGAGCGCGAGTCGTATCCCGCCAGCGTCGCTCCCGACGGCGGCGACGCTGGCCCGTGTGGCCGGAGCAGCACGACTTCCACGCCGACGAGCGGTGCGAGATGCGCCACGGCCAACGTCACCGGATCGCCCCCGACCACGACCACCCGCAACGGTGGACGATGGACCACCGCATAGGTGCCGGTTTCCGCGGGGACAGCGCCGTCGCGGATGGACCATTCGCCTGTCGAGGCATCGGAGAGCGCCGTGACGGTACGCCGCTCCCGCCGGGCGACGCCGAGATCGTGCACGTAAGCGGCCGCTTCGCGAAGTTCGCGCACGAAGATCCCGATGCGACCGCCGCAGCTGAGTTGGATATCGAGCACATCGCTGCCCACCCCGTAATCGAGCAGGCGCGGGCGACGCTCCGCAAGCGCCATGGCCGCCTCGGCGGCGACGGCGGCTTCCACGCATCCCCCCGAGACGTAACCGGCCACGGAGCCATCGGCGGCAATGACCATCTCGCTACCCAGCGGTCGCGGCGACGGCCCTTGCACGCTGACCAGGGTGGCCAGCGCCACGCGGCCCCGGTGGGCAAACTCGCGCAGCGATGCCAGCAGGTCTTCGACGAGGGCGTACTCTGGCCACGCGGGCCAGGCGGGAACGGTGGATGTGTCCAAGGCGCTCATGCCCGAAGTCTGGCACGATTGCGGCAGAAGGGGCATGACGCGGTCGAAACACCCGTCTCACGCCCTCCGTGCTCTCCTAAGGCGACCATGTCCCGACTCATCGACCGCCACGGACGTACCAAGCGCAAGCTGCGGATATCGCTCACCGACCGCTGCAACTTCCGTTGCACCTATTGCATGCCGGAACACCCGGACTGGCTTCCGCGAGCCAGTCTGTTGAAGCGCGACGAGATCGTGCGCCTGGCCGGGATCTTCGTCGACCACGGCATCGAGCAGATCCGCCTTACCGGTGGCGAGCCGCTGCTCCGGCCCGACCTGCTCGATTGCGTGCGTGCCATCGACGCCCTTCGCGAGCGTGGGCTGTCGCGCCTGTCCATGACCACCAATGCCTCGCGCATCGCGCCGAAGGCGCGCGAACTGGTCGCGGCGGGTATCGACGACTTCAACGTCAGCCTTGACGCCATCGATGCCGGCACGTTTCGCCGGCTGACCCTGCGCGAAATCGCCCCGGTGCTCGACGGCATCGACGCCCTCGCGGATGCGGGGGCCAAGGTGAAACTGAATGCGGTGGTGATCCGCGGCGACAACGATGAGGACATCGTGCCGCTGCTCGAATGGGCGATGGCGCGCGGTTTGCCGCTGCGCTACATCGAATACATGCCGCTCGACGCGCCGGGGCACTGGAAACGCGACGCCGTGGTGCCGGAGGCCGAGATACTCGCCGCCATCGGCCGCTCGCACACGGTGGAAGCGCAGCCGCGGGGCAACGACCCGTCCACGCCTTACCTCGTCGACGGCCACTATCCGCTCGGTGTCATTTCCACCGTTTCCAACCCGTTCTGTTCCACCTGCGACCGGCTGCGCCTCACCGCGACGGGCGAACTCTTCACCTGCCTGTTCTCCCCGCTGGGCATGCCGCTGGGAGCGCGCCTGCGCGAGGGGGCCGACGATGCGGCGCTGGCGGCGCAGGTCGCCAAGGCCGTATGGCTGAAGGACGCCGGCTATGCTTCACGGCCCGGGCCGGTGGACCGCCCGTTGACCATGCATGCCATGGGCGGCTGATCCGCCCATTGCCAGGATGCCCATGAAACCGATCGTTTTCGAACTCTTCGCCAACCTCGAACGGCTGGCCGGCACGAAGGAATGCCGTATCGACGTCGACGGCGGCGTCGCCACCATCGGCGATGCGCTCGCACTGCTGGCGCAAGGGCACCCCGAACTCGCGGGTTCCCTCGAACGGTGTGCCTGCGTCTCGGGCGATACCATTGTCCGCCGCGCCGACCCCGTGCCGGCCGACGGCCGGATCGCGCTGTTGCCACCTGTCGCCGGAGGCTGAGCATGAACCGCATCGCTCTTTCCCACGAACCGGTGGCCGTCGAGCCTCTGCTCGAGCTGGACACGCATCCGGAATGCGGCGGCCTTGCGTTGTTCGTCGGTACGGTGCGCGACCACCACGAGGGGCGTTCCGTGCGCCACCTCAAGTACACGGCGCACGAACCCCTGGCCGCGAAGGTGATCCGCGAGGTGGAGCACAGCACGCGTGAGCGCTACGGCGTACCGTACGTGCGCATCGTGCATCGTCTGGGCGACCTCGCCATCGGCGATATCGCCATCGTCTGCGTGGTGCGCGCACCGCATCGCGCGGAAGCCTTCGCGGCTTGCCGCTACGCGGTGGACGCGGTGAAGCACGGCGCGCCCATATGGAAGGAGGAGTTCTACACGGACGGCAGCAGCGCCTTCGTGGAAGGCTGTTGTATCCGCGACGACCTGGACGAGCCCGACACAGCGTCGCATCGTCACCACTCTCATGCGAGCCACGGATGAAAGACGTCAGCCAGAAACCGGATTCCCTGCGCGTCGCGCGCGCCACGGCCACGCTCCATGCTCCCGCCGCGTGTATCGCGCTGTTGCGCAGCGGCGAGACGGAGAAGGGCGATCCGCTCAAGACCGCGCGCGTGGCCGGCATCCTTGCCGCGAAGCGCACGGACGAACTGATTCCGCTGTGCCATCCGCTGCCGATCCACCGCGCCGACGTGCATTACGAACTCGGCGAAACCTCCGTTCGCGTCCTCGCCGAGGTGCAGACGATCGGCCCGACCGGCGTGGAGATGGAAGCGCTGACGGCGGCAAGCCTGGCGGCGCTCACCCTCTATGACATGCTGAAGCCGTATGCGGAGCCGGACGAGCTGCACATCGAGGACTGCCGCCTCGAGCGGAAGACGGGCGGTAAATCGCACTATCGGCGCACGCTGGCACAGGTGCGCAGCGCGGCGGTCGTGGTGCTGTCGGACACTGTCGCCAGCGGCGCGAAGACCGACACCGCAGGCGCTTATGTTCGGGACGCGCTCATGGAGGCCGGGTTCGATCCGGTGGAATACGCCGTGATCGCCGATGACGCAGCGGTACTTGGCAATCTGCTGCAGTCGCTGGTCGATGGCGGCGTATCGCTCGTGATCACCGTCGGCGGCACCGGGCTGGGCCCGCGGGATGTTACCGTGGACACCGTGCGTCCCCTGCTGGATGTGGAGATTCCAGGCATCATGGAAACCGCGCGCGCCTTCGGCCAGAAGCGCATGCCGTTCGCCATGCTCTCGCGCGGCGTGGCCGGCTACGTGCGCGACACCCTCGTCGTGACTTTTCCCGGCAGCCGCGGCGGAGCGAGCGAGTCCCTTGCGGCGACCCTGCCGGGCTTGATCCACCTGCTGGAAACCGGCCGTACCGGAGGCAGGCATCCGGGCGGCTACGGGGAGTCGGCCTGATGCCCCTCCTTCCCCTGTCGGACGCGCTGTCGCGGTACCGCTCCAGCGTGCGCGCGCTTCCGACCCAGCGCGTGCCGCTGGAACTGGCGCTGGGGTCCGTGCTCGCGGAGGCGCCCAAGGCGCGTATTTCGCTGCCTCGCTTCACGCAGAGCGCCATGGACGGCTATGCCGTGCGGGCCGACGACGGTCTGTCGCCGCGTACGCTCGTTGGCACCGCCGCCGCCGGCACGCCCGCGGAGGTCGCGGTGAAGGCGGGACAGGCCGTACGCATCCTCACGGGCGGAGTGCTCCCGGCAGGCGCCGACGCGGTGGCTCGCCAGGAGATCGTCGAGCGGACCGGTGAAGGCATCGTGCTGCGCGAAGCCGTGCGGAAGGGCGAGGCTGTTCGCTACGAAGGCGAGGAACTGGTGGCCGGAGCGGCGCTCGCGGGGCCGGGGAAGAGAATCGGTGCCGGACTGCTCGCCGCCCTTGCCATGGCGGGCGTCGACACGGTGGAGGTCTATCGCCGCCCGCGCGTGGCGGTGCTGGTGACGGGCGACGAAGTGCGCCGCGTCGGCGAGCCCCTCGAGCCAGGCCACGTCTACGATGCGAACGGGCCGCTGCTACGCGCCTGGTTCGTCGAGAACGGTTACGGGGAGCCCGTGATCGCCTATGTGAAGGACGACGAGGCCGCGCTCGAGGAAGCCATGAGCGCCGCGCTCGACAGCGCCGACCTGATCGTGACCAGCGGTGGCGTATCGGTGGGCGATCGCGACTTCGTCCCGCTCGTGGCCGACCGTCTGGGCGTGCGCCAGATCTTCTGGAAGGTGGCGCAGAAACCGGGCAAGCCTCTGTGGTTCGGCATGCGGGACGGCAAGGTCCTTCTCGGCATGCCGGGCAATCCGGGTGCGGTATTGGTCTGTCTTGCAGTGCATGCCCGCGCCATCCTGGCGCAGCTCGAAGGCGAGACAGGCGAGCAACCCGCGTGGCGCAGCGGCGTGCTTGCTTCGTCTGTCGAAGCCGATGCGCAGCGCGACAGACTGGTACGCATGCGCGTCGACACGACCGATGGCGCGGCTTCGCTCGAACTCCTGCCGCGGCAGGAGTCGCACATGCTGAGCAACCTCGCCTCGGCGCATGCGCTGGTGTGGCTGCGCGCTCGGGACGTGGCCTTCGCGCGTGGCGAAAAAGTGCCCTGGTTGCCTATCTGAGCGGGTAGCGCGGGAGCCGCGATGGCGGCTCCCGCGCCGGACCTCGTCTTACCAGGCCTTCACGTCCGACACGACCACCGTGTAGTCCTGCATGTCGGCGGAATAACGGAACAGGCGGCCCAGGTCGAAGTCCACGCTCTTGCCCGGCTCGATGTTCGAGGTGCCGGCCGGCCAGCCCTGCTTGCTGGCGATGACCTTGCCGCTGGCGTCCTTCGCGTCGATGCGGATCTGGGCAGCGGCGGGCTCGGCGCACTTGTTGACCAGGTTGCCCTTCATGCTGAAACGCGGCATGCCGGAGCCCTGCTGGAGCTTCACGGCGAAACCGTCGATGGCGAAGTCCTTGGGGGCGCAGGCGGCCTGGGCGGCCAAGGGAGCGGCGGCAAACAGCGCGATGGCGACGACGAGCTTCTTCATGGGGTGTTACCTGTCGATAGGGAAAGGGCTACGCCTCCGCGTTTGGGGAGGGCGTTAGCCTTCGTATCGGCAGGGCCGGGGAGGACTTTAGGCTAGGCCGAAAGGCCAGTCAGGCCGCGGCCCCGGCAGTCAGGGCCTCGAGTTCGTCGTCCATGGCCCCGAAAAGATCGTCCATCGGCGCGAATTCGGCCTCGGGTTCGAACCAGCGCCTCACCGGGGCGAAGCTGCGCCGGTGCGCCTCGCACGGCCCCAGGCGCCCCAGCGCGTCGAGGTGCTCGGGCACCGCATAGCCCTTGTGCCGGGCGAAGCCGTAGCCGGGATGGAGGCTGTCCAGGGCCGTCATGTGCCGGTCGCGACTGACCTTGGCCAGGATGGACGCGGCGCTGATGGCCGGTTCCGAGCCGTCGCCGCCGATCACCGCCCTGCCTTCGCAGGGAAGCGTGCGCGGGAGGCGGTTGCCGTCCACCAGCGCCATGTGCGGTTTCAGGGACAGGCCCATGAGGGCGCGGGTCATGCCGACCATGGTCGCCTGGAAGATGTTGATCCGGTCGATCTCTTCGCGTTCCACGAAGATCACGCAGTGGGCGAGGGCGCGCTCGACGATCCGGCCGAAGAGTTTCTCGCGCACCGCCTCGGTCAGCTGTTTCGAGTCGTCGAGGCCGCGGATGGGGCGCGCGGGGTCGAGGATCACCGCCGCGACGACCACGGGCCCGGCCAGCGGCCCCCGACCGGCTTCGTCGACACCGGCGACGACAAGGTCGCGGGCGAGCTGGGAGGTGACGTTACGACGGCGAGGCATGGCGGGCAGGGTACTGTCCGGGGGAGGCGGCGACAAGGTCGGCCAGGGCATCGGCTGCATGGTCGGCGGCACGGCCGTCGAGGCCGCCGCGCAGTTCCTGGTGCAGGAATTCGAACGCGGCGACGATGGCGCCGCGGCGTTCGCTGTCTGCCAGGAGGTCGAGCGTGGCCTGCGCAAGGTTCTCCGCCGTGCAGTCGTCCTGCATGAACTCCGGCACGAGTCGCTCGCCGCCGAGGCCGCAGGCCCGTGCAAGGATGTTCGGAAGACTGTAGACATCGGTCTTCAGCATGCGCAGGGCCTTGGCGATGCGGTAGCTGGTGGGCGACACGCGATAGCCCACCACCATGGGGCGCTTCGCCAGCATGGCTTCGAGCGTGGCCGTGCCCGACGCCAGCAAGACGGCATCGGCTGCCAGCATCGCCTCATGCGCGCGGCCGTCCACGAGCAGCGGCGGTGCGCCGGGGAAGTCCCTAAGCAAGGTGGTCAGGCGCGCGTGAACGCGTTCGTTCGCGGCCGGCACGACGATGCGCAGCCCCGGCATCGCGCTTGCCACCCGCCGTGCCGCCTCGATGAAGATGGCGCCGACGCGCTCGATCTCGCTGGGCCGGCTGCCGGGCAGCACGGCGAGTACCGGTGCGTCGTGCGGCAGCCCGAGCGCAGCGCGCGGCGCATCGCGTCCCGACACCATGGGGAAACGATCCGCGAGAGGGTGCCCCACGAAGCGGGCGTCCACGCCATGGCGTGCGTAGATCGGCGGCTCCATGGGAAACAGGCAGAGCACGCGCGCGGCGGATCGGCCGATCTTCGCGGCGCGATTCTCGCGCCAGGCCCACACGGAAGGGCTGACGTAGTGGGCCGTCATGAGCCCGCCTTCCCGAAGCTTGCGCTCCACGGCGAGGTTGAAGTCCGGGGCGTCGATACCGACCGTCAGCGCGGGACGGGCGGCGAACAGCTTCGCCAGCAGGTCACGGCGCAGGCGGAGCAGGCGCGGCAGGTGCTTCACCACCTCGGCGAAGCCCATCACCGAAAGCTCGCGAATGTCGTACCAGGACTCGAAGCCGCGTTCGAGCATGCGATGCCCGCCGATGCCCACGAAGCGCGCCTGCGGATAGCGCTGGCGCAGGGCGTCGATGAGGTCGGCGCCCAACTGGTCGCCGGAGTCCTCGCCGGCGATCAGGGCGATCAGCGGCGCGTCGGGCGGTGTCACCTCGCGAGCGCCCGCTCGCTGCGATCGAGGAAGTCGAGCATCTGCCGCACGTCCTCGCTGCCTTCGGCCTGCGCCACCAACTGTTCGCGTGCCTCGGCCAGGGGAAGCCCGGCCATGTAGAGCGTGCGGTAGGCACGCTTGATGGCGGCGATGCGCGCGGTGTCGAAGCCACGGCGTTTCAGGCCTTCGCTGTTGATGCCGCGCGGACGGCCACGGGTCTCGTTGGCCATCATCACGAACGGCGGCACGTCGGAACCGACGAGGCAGCCCATGCCGATGAAGGCGTGGGCACCCACCTTGCAGAACTGGTGCACGCCGGAGAACCCCGAGAGGATCGTCCAGTCGCCGATTTCCGCGTGGCCGGCCAGGGCCGAGTAGTTGGAGAACACCACGTTGTTGCCGATCTGGCAGTCGTGTGCCACGTGCACGTAGGCCAGCAGCCAGTTGTCGTTGCCGATGCGGGTGATACCGCCGCCGTCGCCGGTGCCCCGATTGATGGTGACGAATTCGCGGATGAGGTTGCGATCGCCGATGACCAGTTCGGTGCGCTCGCCCTTGAATTTTTTGTCCTGCGGCGGACCACCGATGGACGCGAATTGCGAGATGCGATTGTCGCGACCGATGGTGGTGGGCCCTTCGATCACCACATGCGGGCCGATCGTGGTGCCTTCGCCGATGACCACGTCGGCACCGATGACGCTGTAGGCACCGATGCTGACGCTGTCCGCGATGCGCGCGGACGGATCGATCTGCGCGGTGGCGTGGATCATTTGTCGCTCCTGGCGGCGCACATCAGTTCGCAGCAAGCCACTACCTTGCCGTCCACCGAGGCCTTGGCCTCGAACAGGCCCATGCCGCGGATCAGGCGCTTCAGCGAAACCTCCATCACGAGTTGGTCGCCCGGGGCCACGACGGCGGAGAAACGCGCGTTGTCCACCTTGACGAGGTAGAACAGCGGGCTGCCGGACTGGCCGTCGACCTGGCTGGTGATCTGCGTGAGCAGGCCCGCCGTCTGGGCCATGGCCTCCACGATGAGTACGCCGGGCATCACCGGATGACCGGGGAAGTGACCCTGGAAGAACGGCTCGTTGATGGTGACGTTCTTGATCGCCGTGATGGTCTTGCCGGGATCGATCGAAAGCACCCGGTCCACCAGCAGGAACGGGTAGCGGTGCGGCAGGAGCCGCTGGATCTGCTCCACGTCCACGGGGAGCGTCACGGCAGCTTTCATTTCGGTCATTGCCCTTTGTCCTTTTCCAGCGCCGCGAGACGGCGCGCGTACTCGTCAAGGTGTTTCATGCGCGCCGCGTTGCGGCGCCACAGTCGGTTTTCCTGCAACGGGGAGCCCGACGAGTATTCGCCGGGCTCGCGGATCGAAGCGGTCACGAGGCTTTTCGCGGTGATGGTAACCCGGTCGGCCAGTTCGAGGTGTCCCAGGATGCCCGCATTGCCGCCGATGAGGCAGTAACGGCCGATCTTCGCGCTGCCGGCGACGGCTGAGCAGCCGGCCATGGCGGTGTGCGCGCCGATATGCACGTTGTGGGCGATCTGGATCTGGTTGTCGAGGCGAACGTCCTCTTCCAGCACCGTGTCTTCCAGCGCGCCACGGTCGATGGTGGTGTTCGCGCCGATCTCGCAGTCGTCGCCGATGCGCACGCCGCCAAGCTGCGGAAGCTTCACCCAGCGGTCGCGATCGAAGGCGATGCCGAAGCCGTCCGCGCCGATCACGGCCCCGGGGTGGATCAGGACGCGCTTTCCGAGCGTTACCCGGATCACCAGGGTCACGCGCCCCACCAGGCGGGAATTCGCGCCCACCACGCAACCCGGGCCGATGGCGCAATGCGGGCCGAGCACAACGCCTTCCTCGATGACGGCGCCGTCTTCGATCACGCAACACGGACCCACACTTGCCGTGGGATGGACACGCGCGGACGGAGCGACCACGGCGCTGACATGGATGCCGTGCGGCGCGTCCGCGTGCCGCTCGAACAGCGCGGCGATCTTTGCGTAGGCGACGTAGGGGTCCTTGGCAACCAGCGCCGCGCCGCGGCGCAGGGGCAGGGCATCGGCGTTGAGCACGACGATACCGGCCTGCGAATCCGCCAGCTGCGAGGTGTACTTCGGATTGGAAAGGAAGGTGAACTGGTTCGGCGTGGCGGTGGCCAGCGTGCCGACGCCGTCCACGCTCGTGGCGGGATCGCCGTGCGCTTCGAGCCCGAAGCGCTCGGCCAGCTCGGCAAGGGTGTACTGCGGATTTCCGCTCACGGAAAACTCCCAAAAGAAAGGGGTGGCTGATCGGCCACCCCTGTGATTCTACAGGGTCTTCGTGTGGGAGCCGCTTCAGCGGCGATGGGTGCTCGCGGCAAGCGTGCCCGCTGCCGCGGGATCGCCGGCATAGCCGGCTCCCACAGGGTCTGTCGCTGTTGTCTTAGAACGTGTTGCCGAAGGTGAACTGGATGCGCTCGACGAAGCGGCTGTCGGCGTCCTTCTTACGGAACGGCACGGCGAAGTTGATGATCAGCGGGCCGATCGGCGCCTGCCACTGCAGCGACAGGCCCGTGGAGGCGCGCAGTTCGCTGGCGTCGAAGGCGGCGTAGTCCTTGTACACGTTGCCGACGTCGACGAACCAGGACACACGCGCCGTGTTCACGTCCTTCAGGAACGGCAGCGGCAGGAACACCTGCGCGGTACCGAGCACCTTGAACGCGCCGCCGACCGGCTGCCCGTAGGTGTACGCACCGCCGCTGCAGCGGCCCTTGCTGTCCGGCTCGCGGGTGGTCGAGATGCCGTCACAGAGGCGGGGACCCAGGGTGTTGTCCTGGAAGCCGCGCACGTCGCGCACGCCGCCCGCGTAGTAGTTCTCCCAGAAGGGGAAGTCGATCTTGTCGCCCTTCTTGTAGATCTGCGCGCCGCGGGTACCGTCCGCGTTGATCAGGTAGCCGTCGTTGTCGTAGGTCTGGCCGTAGGTCTTGCCGTAGCCGATCTGGCCGTCGAGATAGAGCACGAAGCCCTTGCCGATGGGCCAGTAATGGTTGGCTTCGCCGAACAGCTTGTAGAACTGCACCGTGGAGCCCGGCAACGCGCCGGACACGGATGCCGTGAGCTGGCCGCCGCGGGTGGGCGCCCAGTAGCTGTTGCGCGTGTCGTGCGAGTAACCCAGGCTGGACGTCCACGAGTGGATCGTCTTGTTGCCGAGCGCGTTCTGATAGGCCACCAGCTCCTGCGGCGTATAGAACGAGGTGTTGATGAGGTTCGAGCTGACGCCGAGGCTCGTCGACACGTTGTCGAAGTCGGTGATCGGGATCGACACCGTGGTTTCGAACGACTTGGTGCTGTACGTGTAGTTCGCGAGGTCGGTGTCGCCGTAGTCGAGCTTGCTGTACCCGAGGTTGTAACCGATGGCGATGTTCGAATCGGTGAGGTACGGGTTGGTGTAGCTCGCGTTCACGCGCTTGTAGTACGTGCTGGTTTCCGCGGCGATGGAGAAGCGGTCGCCCGTGCCCAGGAAGTTGTTCTGCGACACCGAGGCCGACAGGATGATGCCGGAGTACTGCGAGTAGCCTACGCCGAACATCAGCGAGCCGGCGGACTGTTCTTCCACCTTGGCGGTGAGGTCCACCTGGTCGACCGTGCCGGGCACCAGCGCCTTGTCGATGTCCACCGTCTTGAAGTAGCCCAGGCGCTGCAGACGCGTCTTCGAACGGTCGATCGCGCCCTGCGAGTACCACGCGCCTTCGAGCTGGCGCATTTCGCGGCGGAGCACTTCGTCTTCCGTGCGGGTGTTGCCCTGGAAGACCACGCGGCGCACGTACACGCGCTTGCCCGGCTCGATGAAGAGCGTGAGATCGGCGGTGCGCTTGTCCTTGTCGAGCTTCGGAATCGGGGTGACCTTGGCGAACGCGTAGCCGATGTTCGCGAGGATGCCCTTGATGGCGTCCGTGCTGGCTTCGATGGCGCCGCGGTTGAAGGTGTCGCCCTTATGGATGAAGACCAGCTTGCGCAGGGTGTCTTCCGGCAGGATGAGTTCGCCGAGCAGCTTCACGTCGGAGACGGTATAGACCTCGCCTTCCTTGACGCTGGCGTCGACGTACATGGAACGCTTGTCCGGGCTGATCGCCACCTGGGTGGAGTCGATGCCGAAGTCGGCGTAGCCGCGGTTCATGTAGTAGTTGCTGAGCTTCTCCAGGTCGCCGGAGAGCTTCTCGCGCGAGTACTGGTCGTCCTTGGAATACCAGGACAGCCAGTTCGTGGTATTCGACTCGAAGCCGTCGCGAATGTCCTTGTCGCTGAAGGCCTTGTTGCCGATGACGTTGATCTCCTTGATCTTCGCCGCCTTGCCTTCGCGGATTTCGATGTCGATGGCCACGCGGTTGCGGTCGAGGCGCGTCACGTGGGGATCGACCGAGACGTTGTACTTGCCGCGGTTGTAGTACTGGCGGATGAGCTCTTGCTGCACGCGGTCGAGGGAGAGGCGGTCGAAGGTTTCGCCTTCGGCCAGGCCGATCTCCTTCAGGCCCTTGCGGAGGTCGTCTTCCTTGATGTCCTTGTTGCCACGCAGCGTGAGCTTGGCGATGGCCGGGCGCTCGACGACCTTGATGACCAGGATGTCGCCCTGGCGGTCGAGTTCCACGTCGCTGAAGAACTTGGTCTGGTACAGGGCGCGAATGGCGGCCTGCGCCTTGTCGTCGCTGAGGGTCTCGCCCTTTTCGATCGGCAGGTAGCTCAGCACCGTGCCCTGCGCGATGCGCGTCAGGCCATCGATGCGGATGTCGGAGACGACGAACGGCTCGAAGGCGGCAAGCGCATTGGCGGACAGGGAGGCAAGCAGGATCAGGGCGGCGATACGCTTCATCGTCGATTCCGTTGGGTTAATTCCAGCCGACGGCGGACGAGGCCGGCGACCGAAGAGGAGCACGCGCAAGACTCTGGCCTTGCGTCGTTCGGCGCAGGGCGCGGATGCGCCAGGAGCCTGGGTGATACGGTTGCGTCGCGAGCTGGTGGCTCACGAGACAAGCATGCGTTGAATGTCGTTGAAGAACGCCAGCCCCATCAAGGTGAACAACAGGACGATGCCCACATATTGACCAGCGACCATGGTGCGTTCGCTGACGGGGCTGCCCTTGATCAACTCGATAAGGTAATACAGCAGGTGTCCACCGTCCAAGACCGGGATCGGCAGCAGGTTCAGGATGGCCAGGCTCAGCGACACCAGGGCGAGGAAGTTGAGGAACCACCCCAGGCCGCGGTTGGCCGAGTCGTTCGCCACCTGCGCGATGCCGATGACGCCGGACAGGTTCTTGGTGGAAGCCTCACCGGAAAGCATCTTGCCGATGAGGTTGAAGGTGGAAGCCGTACCGGTCCAGGTGGCCCGCAGCGACTCGCTGAAGGCACGCGCGGGCCCGTAGCGGAGGGTGGCCTCTTCCAGGGGCTGCCGGGCCACGCCGATGAGCCAGCGGACCGGCTGGCCCTGCTCGGACTTCATGCGCGCGGTGACGTCGAAGGTTTTCGTCTGGCCGTCGCGCTGAACGGCGACCGCGAGCTTCGGCGAGATGGCGGCCTGTTCCGGAACGAGCCGGGTGAAGTCGTCGAAATCGGAGACAGGCTTGCCGTTGACGCTGAGGATGCGGTCGCCGGCGCGGATGCCCGCGAGCGAGGCGGGATCGCCCTTGACCACCTCGCCCACGACGGGCGGCGCCTGCAGGCTCATGCCAAGCTGAGTGAAGCGCTTGCCGATGTCGCCGCCGCCTTCCAGGCGCTGGAGCGGCAGCACGACGTCGCGCTGCGCGCCGTCGGTGCCCTGCACCCGAACCGGCAACGGCTCGCTGCCGAGCAGGCCGTTGGCGAGGATTTCGGTGGCGTCGCTCCAGTTGTTGACCGGGTCGCCGTTCATGGCGACAAGGCGGTCGCCGGGGCGAATGCCGGCCGCGGCGGCCACCGTGCCCGGGTCGGCGGTGACGATGGGGGCCACGTCGGGCTTGCCGATCATGTACATCGCCCAGAATGCGGCGATGGTGAAGATGAGGTTGAACGCGGGGCCGGCGGCGACGATGGCGATGCGCTTCCACACGGACTTGCCGGTGAATTCCTGCCCGCGTTCCGCAGCGGGCACGTCGCCCTCGCGGGCATCGAGCATCTTCACGTAGCCGCCCAGCGGGATGGCGGCGATCTGGTACTCCGTGCCGTCCTTCGCCACGCGGCGCCAGAGGGGGCGGCCGAAGCCCACCGAAAAACGCAGTACCCGCACGCCACAGCGGCGCGCGACCCAGTAATGGCCGAATTCATGGAAGGTTACCAGCACGCCAAGCGTGACCAGCAGCCAGAACACGGAACCTAGGACGGGGCTCATCGGGGAGGGTGGGTCTCGGTGGAAAAACGTTTGGGTGGAGCGAGTTTAGCAGTAAGCGCGGTTGAGCACGCCCCTGGCGGCCCGGCGCGCCTCGTCGTCGCGGGCGACGAGGGTCTGGACATCGACCACGGGTTGGGCCGGCAGTTCCGCGAGTACGCGTTCGACGATCTCGGCAATGCCGAGGAAGGGAAGGGTGCCGGCCAGGAAAGCATCCACGGCCACCTCGTTGGCGGCGTTGAGGATGGCGGTGGCGTCGCCGCCCTCGCACAAGGCCGCGAAGGCCAGGGCGAGGCAGCGGAAGGTGTCGGTATCCGGCTTCTCGAAGTCCAGCCGGGCGTGCGCGGCGAGGTCGAGCGGGGCCACGCCGGCCTCGATCCGCTCAGGCCAGGCGAGGGCGCAGGCAATGGCCGTGCGCATGTCGGGATTGCCGAGCTGGGCCAGCACCGAGCCGTCGACGTAGTCGACCAGCGAATGCACAAGGCTTTGCGGGTGCACCACGACGTCGATGGCATCGACGGGAGCCGCGAACAGGTGGTGGGCCTCGATGACCTCCAGGCCCTTGTTCATCAACGTGGCCGAGTCCACCGAAATCTTCCGGCCCATCGACCACTTCGGATGGGCGCAGGCTTCGTCGGGGGTGATCTTGCCGAGTTCGGCGCGGGTGCGGCCGCGGAACGGGCCGCCGGAAGCGGTGAGGATGATCCGCCGCACGCCCGCTCGGCCCAGGTCCGGGCGCCCGCCAGGCAGGCACTGGAAGATGGCATTGTGCTCGGAATCGATCGGGATGAGATCGCCGCCGCCCTCCCGGAGGGCCTGGAGCAGCAAGGCCCCGGCCATCACGATGGATTCCTTGTTCGCCAGCAGCAGGCGCTTGCCGGCCCGCGCCGCGGCCAGGGTGGAATCCAGGCCGGCGGCTCCGACGATGGCGGCTACCACCGTGTCGCAAAGCGGACCGGAAGCCGCGGCCGTCACGGCGTCGGCGCCGCTGGCGACCTCGCAGCGCACACCTGCCGCGGCGAGGCGACGGGCGAGGTCCGCTTCCATCGCCGGGTCGGCCACGATGGCCAGGTCGGGACGGAAGCGCACGCAGAGGGCCGCGAGGCCCGCGCTGTCGCGATTCGCGGCGAGCACGCTGGCCCGGAAGCGATCCGGGTGCCGGGCGATCACGTCGAGCGTGCTGCCGCCGATCGACCCGGTGGCCCCGAGCACGGCGACCTGGCGCGTGGCCATGGTCAGAGGCCCAGCAGGAGCTTGCCGGCGGCGAACACCGGCAAGGCCGCGAAGACGCTGTCCAGGCGGTCGAGAAGGCCGCCGTGGCCTGGGAACAGGTTGCCCGAATCCTTCACGGTGGCATGGCGCTTCATGAGGCTTTCGAAGAGGTCGCCCACCACGGCGATGCCGACGGTGACCACGCCGAGCAGCAACAGGCCGACCAGCTGGCCGCCGTCACGCACGCCGATCAGGTAACCGCCCAGCAGGGCCATGAGGCCGCCGGCGACGATGGCGCCATAGACGCCCGCCCAGGTCTTCCCCGGGCTGATCCGCGGCGCGAGCTTGCGCCGTCCGAAGTGCCGGCCGCTGAAGTAGGCGCCGGTGTCGGCGGCCCACACGATGACCAGGGCCAGCAGCGTCCACCAGTTTCCGCGGTGGCTTTCGTGCAGCAGGATGGCCGACGCGAGGGCAGGCACGATCACGAGCGCGCCCACGCCCAGCTTGAGCATGCGGTTCTCGGCGTTGGGCGCCGCCGCGAAGGTGAAATGGCGCAGCCAGAAACAGCAGCCGATCCACCACGCGACGCCGATCAGGGTCAGCATCAGGAGCAGGCCGGGGGTGCGCACGGCGATCAGTGCCGCGAAGACGGCGACGGCCGCCGCGGCCACGATGCCGCGACCCGCCTGGGTGCGGCAGCCCGACAGCAGGCTCCATTCCCAGGCGGCGCCGACGAAGACGATGGCGACCAGCGACGCGAAGAACGCCGTGGGGGGCAGCAGGATGAGCGCCAGGACCAGCGGAATGAGGATCGCGGCGGTGATGATGCGTTGCTTCAGCATGGGATTCCGGCGTCAGCTCGTGACCTGCTCGCCCGTGCGCCCGTAACGGCGCTCGCGGCGTGCGTAGTCGTCCAGTGCCTCTGCGAGGCACGCCTGGTCGACATCGGGCCAGAGGGTGTCGGTGAAATAGAGCTCGGCATAGGCGATCTGCCAGAGCAGGAAGTTGCTTATCCGGCGCTCGCCACCCGTGCGAATGAAGAGATCGAGCGGCGGTTGGTCGGCCAGGCAGGTGTAGTCGTGCAAGCGGCTTTCGTCGATGTCGCCGGGGCCGAACTCGCCGCGGGCGACGGCTTCGGCGGCGAGACGCGCCGCGCGGGCGATATCCCAGCGGCCGCCGTAATTCACCGCCACGTTCATGTTGAGGGCGGTGTTGCCGGCCGTGCGTTCCATCGCGCCGAGCATGCGGTTGCGCAGTTCGGGGGCAAAGGCCTCCAGATCGCCGATGAAGCGGATGCGCACGCCATTGCCGTGCAGTTCGTCCACTTCCCTGTCCAGTGCCTTCAGGAAGAGCTCCATGAGCGCCGAGACCTCGGTGGCGGGGCGCTGCCAGTTTTCACTGGAGAAGGCGAACAGCGTGAGCGATGCGACGCCCCGCCGCAGGCAGAACTCCACCGCTTCCCTTACCGCCTTCTGGCCCGCGTGGTGGCCGAACGAGCGCGGGCGCAGGCGTTTCTTCGCCCAGCGCCCGTTTCCATCCATCACGATGGCGATGTGGCGGGGAACCCGGTCGACGGGCTTCGCTGCCATGAATGCCCGACCGATGGCGCGTCAGAGCGCCATCAGCTCCTTTTCCTTTTCCTTGACCACGTCGTCCACTTCCTTGACGTACTTGTCGGTCAGCTTCTGGATGTCGTCGTCGGCGCGCTTCTTGTCGTCTTCCGTGATCGTCTTGTCCTTCAGCAGCTTGTCCACGTGCTGGATGGCATCGCGGCGCACGTTGCGGATGGCGATCTTCGCCTGCTCGCCTTCCTTCGCCACGTTCTTGGCGAGCTCCTTGCGGCGCTCCTCGGTCGGGGGCGGGAAGTTCAGGCGGATGTCCATGCCCATGGTGGTCGGCGTGATGCCGAGGTCGGAGGCCATGATGGCCTTCTCGATGGGGCCGACCATGCTCTTGTCGAACGGCTTCACGGAAAGGGAGCGGGCGTCGGGCGTGGTGACGTTGGCCACCTGGGCGAGCGGGGTGTCCGTGCCGTAGTAGGGCACCTTGATGTTCTCGAGGATCGACGGGTTGGCGCGACCGGTGCGGATGGTCTTCAGGTCGTGCTTGAGCGAGTCGATGCTCTTGCCCATGCGGGTTTCAGCATCTTTCTTGATGTCGTTGATCATGGGTTTGTCCGGTGGAGCGGGTCAGCAGGCGAGTATAGCAGCGCGGCCGGCAAGGGCCTTGCCGCGCTGCGCCAGGACGGGGCCGGGCGGTTGCCTCAGCCGGCGTCGACCAGGGTACCCACGGGCTCGCCGCGCATGATCCGCATGAGGTTGCCGGGCTGGGTCATGTCGTAGATGCGCAGCGGCAGCTTGTTCTCGCGACACAGGGCGATGGCCGCGGTATCCATCACCTCCAGCCGGCGCTCGATCACCTGGTTGTAGGTGAGGTGTTCGTAACGCTCCGCTCCCGGCACCCGCTTCGGGTCGGCCGAATACACGCCGTCGACCTTGGTGGCCTTCAGCAGCAGGTCGGCACCCACTTCGACCGCGCGCAGGGCGGCGGCGGAGTCGGTGGTGAAGAAGGGGTTGCCGATACCGGCGGCGAACAGCGTCACACGGCCCTTCTCGAGGTGACGGATGGCCCGGCGGCGGATGAAGTCCTCGCACACCTCGTTGATCTTGATGGCGCTCATGGTGCGCGCTTCGCCGCCGAGTTTCTCGATGGCGTCCTGCATCGCCAGCGCGTTCATCACGGTGGCCAGCATGCCCATGTGGTCGCCGGTAACGCGATCCATGCCCGCGGCCGCGAGGCCTGCGCCACGGAAGATGTTGCCGCCGCCGATCACGACGCCGACCTGTACGCCCGCTTCGCGGACTTCGAGAATTTCCTTCGCGAGGCGCCCGATCACCTTCGGATCGATGCCGTAATCCTCGCTGCCCATGAGGGCTTCACCGGAGAGCTTGAGCAGGATGCGGCGGTGGTTCAGCGGGGTGCTCATGGGGGGTCTCCAGATTGTGTGAGGCAAAACGGCCGTATTCTAGCGTGAAGAGTGAAGCGTGAACCGTGAACCGTGAACCGTGAACCGTGAACAGTGAACCGGGGCACATGTAACTCGTGCCTCCCGCTTTGCTCTTTTACGGTTCACTGTTTACGCTTTACTCTTCACGCCCCAAAAAAAAGGCCGCGAGCAATCGCGGCCTTTTCTTTTGCAACTTACGGAGAAGGCTTACGCCAGGCCCGCCTGCTTCATCACTTCTTCGGCGAAGTTGTCCTGCACCTTCTCGATGCCCTCGCCCACGGCGAGGCGCTTGACTTCGACGATCTCGGCGCCGGCCTTCTTCAGGGCCTCGCCCACCGTGATGTCGGTGTCGATGACGTAGGACTGGCCCACCAGCGTGACGTCGGCCAGGATCTTGTTGACCTTGCCCGAAACGATCTTCTCGAGGATGTCGGCCGGCTTGGCCTTTTCCTTGTCGGTCATCTTCGAGAGCTCGATTTCCTTTTCCTTCTCGAGGAAATCGGCCGGGACGTCCTTCTCGCTGACGAACCGCGGGTTCATCGCGGCCACGTGCATGGCGATGCCCTTGGCCAGCTCTTCCGAGCCGCCCTTGAGTGCCACGAGCACGCCGATGCGGCCGCCGTGCGAGTAGGCGCCAAGCACGCCGTCGGTCTGGATGGCCGCGATGCGACGCACGTCGAACTTCTCGCCGATGGTCAGGGTGAGTTCCTTCGCGCCTTCCTCGACCGTGCCGCTGCCGAGCTTCGCGCCCTTCAGCGCGTCGATGTCGGTGGCGCCGGCGGCGAGGGCGACGTCGGCGACGTCCTTGGTGAACTTGATGAACTGCTCGTTCTTGGCGGCGAAGTCGGTTTCGCTGTTGACCTCGACCATGACGCCCTTGCCGCCGTCGACGGCGACGGCGACCAGGCCTTCGGCGGCCACGCGGTCGGCCTTCTTGTCGGCCTTGGCCATGCCGTTCTTACGCAGCCATTCCATCGCCGCTTCGATGTCGCCGTTGTTTTCGACGAGTGCCTTCTTGCACTCCATCATGCCGACGCCGGAACGCTCGCGCAGGTCCTTGACGAGGCTTGCGGTGATCTCAGCCATGGTAATTCCTCAAAGTTTGATGGGCGCCGCGGCGAGGGTGCCGCGGCGCCGGTGAAACGGAAGAGCGGATTACGGGGTGGGGCGCTTACGCGCGGCCACGACCACCGTCACGGCCGCCTTCGCGACGCGGGGCACCCTTCTTGGCCGGGGCGCCACGACGCTCGCCGCGCGGGGCTTCGTCCTTGGCGACCGGGTTGCCTTCCTCGTCCAGCTCCACGAACTCGTTGGCGTCGCCACGGGCGGCGTTCGGAGCGGCGGATTTGCCTTCCAGGATGGAGTCGGCGGCGGCACGGGCGTACAGCTGGATGGCGCGGATGGCGTCGTCGTTACCCGGGATGGCGTAGTCGACGAGGGCCGGGTCGTAGTTGGTATCGACGACGGCGACGACCGGGATGCCGAGCTTGCGGGCTTCCTGAACGGCGATGTCTTCGTGGCCGATGTCCACGATGAAGAGCGCGTCCGGCAGGCGGTTCATGTCCTTGATGCCGCCCAGCGAGTTCTGCAGCTTCTCGCGCTCGCGGCGACGGGCCAGCACTTCATGCTTCACCAGGCGGTCGAACGAACCGTCGGTTTCGGCGGCCTCGAGTTCCTTCAGGCGGGCAACCGACTGCTTCACCGTGCGGAAGTTGGTGAGCATGCCGCCGAGCCAGCGGGCGGTGACGAACGGCTGACCGGCGCGCGCGGCTTCCTCGGCGAGGGCCTCGCGGGCCGAACGCTTGGTGCCCACGAACAGGATGGTGCCGCCCTTCTGGGCCAGGCCCGAGAGGAAGTTCATCGCGTCGGTGAAGAGCGGAAGGGTCTTCTCGAGGTTGATGATGTGGATCTTGCCGCGGGCGCCGAAGATGTACGGAGCCATCTTGGGGTTCCAGTAACGGGTCTGGTGACCGAAATGGACGCCGGCTTCCAGCATCTCGCGCATGGTGACTTGTGCCATGGAATACTCCTGGGCGAACCGCCTTGGCGGTTCTATGGGGGTTGGGACCTCCACGCATCCCCGGCTTCGACCCGCCCCGAAGGACAGGCACCCCGAAGACGGTGCCGATGCGTGTGTGGCGTTGAAGCGATTGCCCCGCGCCGGGGCCAAGGGTGGCGCCGTGCGGTTACAATCGCGCTTCGAATCGCCGCCGTGGTGACCCTCTGGGTGACTGCGCCGGACGGCAAAACTCGCTAATTGTAGCCTCCGGAGCCCCCTCGCCGCAAGCCGAGGGTGGCAACCGGGACAGGGTGCCCCCATCTTGCGTGGCAAGCCCAATCCCCTGACGGCAAAGGATAAAGAGAGAGTACCGATGGCAGTCGTACCGAAGACCCCCGAAGAAATACAGGCCATGCGCGAAGCCGGCAGGCTGGCCGCGGAAGTCCTGGCCATGCTGGTGCCGCACGTGAAGCCGGGCGTCACCACCGAGGAACTGGATCAGCTGGCGCACGACCACATCGTGAACGTGCAGAAGGCGATTCCCGCGAACGTGGGGTACCGCGGCTACCCGAAAACCACCTGCACGTCGGTCAACCACGTGATCTGCCACGGCATCCCCAGCCCCACCAAGGTCTTGAAGGACGGCGACATCGTGAACATCGACGTCACCGTCATCAAGGACGGGTGGCATGGCGACACCAGCCGCATGTATTTCGTCGGTACGCCGAGCGTCCTGGCGAAGCGCCTGGTGGACACCACCTACGAGGCCATGATGAAGGGCATCCAGGCGGTGAAGCCGGGCGCCACCCTGGGCGACGTGGGCGCGGCCATCCAGAAGCACGCGGAGGCCGCCGGCTTCTCCGTGGTGCGCGAGTACTGCGGCCACGGCATCGGCAAGGTCTACCACGACGAACCGCAGGTGCTGCACTACGGGCGCCCCGGCACGGGTCTGGAACTGAAGCCGGGTATGACCTTCACGGTCGAGCCCATGATCAACGCCGGCAAGCCGCAGACGAAGTCGCTGCCCGACGGTTGGACGGTCGTCACCAAGGACCATTCGCTCTCGGCCCAGTGGGAACACACCATCGCCGTCACCGATGACGGGTTCGAGATCCTGACGCCCTGGCCCGACGCGGCCTGATCACGAAGTGACACTCCCATCGCTCCCGCGCCTTCCCAAGGTCGTACCCCGCTCCGGTGTGTCGCCGGAAGCGCGGCGATCCCTGCGACAGTTGCTGGGCGACGTAGACCGTGCGCTGGCCGCCGCCTTCGGTGAAGGCGAGGGCGCATCGGCCCTGGCGCGCCGGCGGGGCGACATCGTGGAACGGATCGTGGTCCACGTGTGGCACGCGAGCCTGGGCGATTCGGCGGAAGCGGCCTTGTTCGCGGTGGGCGGCTTCGGCAGGGGGCTCCTGTTTCCCCGCTCCGATGTCGACCTGCTGGCGCTGGTCGACGACCACTCGCCGGCGCTCGCGCGTGCGCTGGAACACTTCTTCGCCTGCCTGTGGGACATCGGCCTGAAACCCGGGCATGCGGTGCGCACGGTGGAGCAATGCCGCGACCTGGCCGCGCAGGACGCCAGCGTGTTCACCAGTCTGCTCGACGCGCGCCGCCTGGCCGGCCAGCCCGCGCTCGGCGACCGCCTTCGCGGCATCCTCGACGATCCGGCCATCTGGCCGCCGCGCGCGTATCTCGCGGCTCGGCTCGCCGAGCGCGATGCCCGCCATGCCCGCTACGACGACACGGCCCAGAATCTTGAGCCGAACCTCAAGGACGGCCCCGGGGGGCTGCGAACGCTCGACGCCATCCGCTGGCTCGGGCGCCGCCTCGCGAATGCGCCCGATTTCGACGCGATGGTCGCCGAAGGCCTGCTCGAGCCCGTGGAGGCGGCGCGCCTTACCCGTGCGGAGGAAACGCTTCGCCGTTACCGCTACGCGCTGCACCTGGAAGCCGGGCGCGCCGAAGAGCGCCTGCTGTTCGACTACCAGCGCGCGCTCGCCGAGCGGCTGGGATTCGAAGACGAGCACGCGAAGAACCTCGGCGTCGAACAGTTCATGCAGGGCTACTACCGCGCCGCGACGCAGATCGAGCGCTCGGGCACGCAGCTGGTGGAACGCTTCGAGGAAATGCTGGACCCGGCCACGGAACCGGCGCCGGTCGGTACCGACTACGTGCGCTACGGTTCACGTATCGCGCCACGCAATCCGCACCTCTTCGTGCGCAGGCCGTCGTCGCTGGTGGAGATCTTCATTGCGCGGCTCGACGAGCCGGGCATCACGGGGTTCACCGCGGAAACCATGCGGCGCATCCAGCATGCGGTATCGCAGCACGGCGAATCGCTTGCCGACGATCCGCAGGTGCTCGGCGCGTTCCTCGCGCTGCTTCGCCGCGGCGCCCCGGCCGTGGATGCGTTGTGGCGAATGAACCGGCACGGCCTGCTCGCCGCCATCCTGCCCGCGTTCGGCAAGGTGGTGGGGCGCATGCAGTACGACCTGTTCCACGTGTATACCGTGGACGAGCACACTACGCGTGTGCTGCGCACGGTGGCCCGGTTCGCCGATCCCGCCGCACGCCGCGAATTTCCCATCGCCTGTGAAGTGTGGCCGCACCTCGAGAGGCCGGAACTGCTCCTGCTCGCCGCGCTGTTCCACGATATCGCGAAGGGGCGCGGCGGCGACCATTCCGTGCTGGGCGAGGAAGACGCGCGCGACTTCTGCACGCGCCTCGGCCTGCCGGCGGAACAAGTGGAACTGGTGGCCTGGCTGGTGCGCTACCACCTCCTCATGAGCACCACCGCGCAGCGCCAGGACATCACCGACCCGGAAGTGGTGCATCGCTTCGCCTCGGTGGTGGGCGACTGGGAACACCTCGACCACCTTTACCTACTGACCATCGCGGACATCATCGGCACCAGTCCCAAGCTGTGGAACGCGTGGAAGGATCGTCTGCTCGCCGACCTGTACACGGCTACCCGCTTCGCCTTGCGCAGCGATCTGACGCCGCCCGCCCATGCGGCGGTGCGCGTGCGCGAATGTCGCGAGAAGGCGATGACGGTGCTCGCTACCGAGCACATCGACGCCGACGAGATCGCGAAGGTATGGGCCGAGTTTCCCGATACCAGTTTCCTGCGTCACCGGCCCGAGCAGATCGCCTGGCAGACCGCGGCGATACTTCGGGCCCATGGCGCGACGCCGCTGGTGGAGGTCCATCCGTTCTCGGTGCGCGGCAGCACCGAACTCTTCATCTACACGCCCGACCGCGACGGTCTGTTCGCCACGGTGACGGCCGTGCTCGACCGCCTCCGCTTTTCCGTCATGGAGGCACGCATCCTCGTGTCGAACACGGGGATGGCGCTGGACACCTTCCTCCTGCTGGAGTCCGACTCCCAGGCGCCGGCCTCGTTGCAGCGCGCCGAGGAACTGCGCGCGCGCATGCGGCACGCGCTGTCGCAGTCGGCGGGACACGGGCCGGCCAAGCGCACGCTGTCGCGTCACCTTCGCCATTTCCAGATGGCGCCCCGCATCGAATTCGTGGACGCGGGCGAGCGCACGCAGCTGGCGTTGGTGTGCACTGACCGGCCCGGCCTGCTCGCGGCCGTGGCGCAAGCGCTGGCCGAAGCGGAGGTGCGCGTGCATGATGCGCGCATTGCCACGTTCGGCGAACGCGTCGAAGATTTCTTCCAACTCACCGACCGCAGCAACGCGCCGCTTTCGCCCGATCGCCGGGAGATCCTGCGGGCCTGCCTGCTGCGCCATATCGGTTCCGAAAGCCCCAGGACTTCCGTACATGCAGATGCAAACGCTTGAATCCATCATCGAAGACGCGTTCGAACGCCGCGCGGCCCTCACCCAGAACGAGATGGAGGGCGATCTCCGCGAAGCCGTCGAGCAGGTGCTGAATCTCCTCGAGTCCGGCGAACGCCGCGTCGCCGAGCCAGACGGAAAGGGTGGCTGGACGGTGAACGCGTGGCTGAAGAAAGCGGTGCTGCTCTACTTCCGCATGAACGGCAATCGCGTGATGGACGGTGGCCCGTCCAGCGCCTTCGACAAGGTGCCGCTCCGCTTCACCGAGGGCGACGCCACCGAATATGCGAACCTCGGCGCCCGCGTGGTGCCTGGCGCGCTCGTGCGCCGCGGCGCGCACATCGCGAAGGACGCCGTGCTGATGCCCAGCTACACCAACATCGGTGCCTACGTCGGCGCCGGCACCATGGTCGACACCTGGGCCACGGTCGGGTCCTGCGCGCAGATCGGCGCGAACGTGCATCTCTCGGGCGGCGTCGGCATCGGCGGCGTGCTGGAGCCGCTGCAGGCCAATCCCACCATCATCGAGGACGGCTGCTTCATCGGCGCGCGCTCCGAGGTGGTGGAAGGCGTGATCGTGGAGAAAGGCTCGGTGATCGGCATGGGCGTGTTCCTCGGGCAGTCCACGCGCATCTACAACCGCGCCACGGGCGAGGTCAGCTACGGCCGCATCCCGGCGGGCAGCGTCGTGGTGTCCGGCAGCCTTCCGGCGAAGGACGGCAGCCATAGCCTTTACGCCGCGGTGATCGTGAAACAGGTGGACGAGAAGACCCGCTCCAAGACGGGCATCAACGAACTCCTGCGCAGCGGCGACTGAACCATGACGATCACGGTTTACGGCCTGCCCGCCTGCGACACCTGCAAGAAGGCGCGCAACTGGCTCACGCGCTTCGGTGTGGAGCACGAGTTCGTGGATTACCGGGCGAACCCGGTTCCCGCGGCGACGCTGAAAACATGGGCGGAAAAGCTCGGTGGCTGGGAAAAGCTGGTGAACAAGGCGTCCACCACCTGGCGCACGTTGCTCCCGCAGCGCAAGGATCCGCGCACGGACCCGGAGTGGACCTTGTTGCTCAAGGAGTATCCGGCGCTGATCAAGCGACCGGTGGTTGTGGAAGGCGACGAGGTCACCGTCGGTTTCACCGACAATGCGTTCAAGAAGCGGTTCGGACACATCCACATCCACCCCTAGATATCATGTCGCCAGTACTAGATTTGGCCCACGATCTGATCCGTCGCCGTTCGGTCACCCCCGACGATGCCGGTTGCCTGCCGTTGATCGCGAACCGTCTCGAAGCGGTCGGCTTTCGCATCGAACACCTCCGCTACGGCGACGTCGACAACCTCTGGGCCACGCACGGCGGCGAAGGCCCCGTGCTCGCCTTCCTCGGCCACACTGACGTCGTGCCCACGGGCCCAGAGGATCGCTGGGCATCGCCGCCCTTCGAGCCCACGGAGCGCGAGGGACTGCTCTACGGCCGCGGTGCCGCCGACATGAAGGGCTCGGTGGCCGCGATGGTCGTGGCGCTCGAACGCTTCGTCGTCGCGCATCCCGACCATGCCGGCACGGTCGGCCTGCTGCTGACCAGCGACGAGGAAGGCGTGGCCTTGCACGGCGTGCGCGAAGTGGTCGAGCACTTCACCCGCACCGGGCAATGTATCGACGCTTGCGTGGTGGGCGAGCCTTCGGCGAAGGCCAAGCTCGGCGACCTTATTCGGGTGGGGCGTCGCGGCTCGCTTTCGGGCACGCTCACCGTTCGTGGTGTGCAGGGGCACGTGGCGTATCCGGACAAGGCGAAGAACCCGATCCACGCATTCGCCCCGGCGCTCGCCGCGCTCGCTGCGGAACGCTGGGACGAAGGCAACGCGGACTTTCCGCCCACGTCGTTCCAGGTATCCAACGTCCATGCAGGCACGGGGGCCAACAACGTCATTCCGGGCGAGCTCGTCGCGCTGATCAACTTCCGTTACGCCACGGCGAGCACCGCCGACGAATTGCGCGAGCGCACGGAAGCCATCCTTCGCGCCCACGGCGTGGATTTCACCATCGAGTGGCATCTGTCGGGGCGTCCGTTCCTTGCCACGCCGGGTGGGCGGTTGCGCGAGGTCGTGGTGAACGTCTGCCGCGACCTGTGCGGCACCGATCCCGAGCAGAGCACGGGCGGCGGCACGTCGGACGGTCGCTTCATCGCCCCCATGGGTGCCGAGGTGATCGAACTGGGGCCCGTCAACGCCACCATCCACAAGGTGGACGAGTGTGTGTCGATCGCCGATCTGGAGCGGTTGCCGGACCTTTACGAGGCAATCTGCGAGCGCATGCTGCTCGATCCCGTCAGTCCGCCGGAAGCGCGCCCGGGCGTTTAGGGAACACCGCGATCATGCCCGCGTAAGGCTTCGTCATGAAGGCCGGCGCACCGGTGTAGCCCGCTTCGGGCGTGTAGAACTGCGAGATCGTGCCGTCGAGGAACAAGGCGTCGCGGCAGCCGATCGCGTCGCGGAACAGGCGCGCGAAGCTGTGGAAGTTCACCGGGGCCCGGCTCACCACGAAGACGACCTCGCGCGGGGTTTTCGCGCAGACGCCGCTGCGCCATTTCATGCTGTCTGAGCCGTTCTCGAACTGCGGGTTGATCTCGCCGTCGATCACGAGCATGGGGCCCGACTGCGTGGCCCAGCGAGGCTTGCGGCCCGCGGCGCGAAAGGCGTCGCTGGTGCGCACTTCCGCGCTGCCGTCGTCGTAGACCGCGAAGACGCCGTTGGGCAGCAGCGAGAAATTGCCCGAGCGCGGGTTGCCATGCGCGAGGTTGAGCGGCACCACGGTCTTGCCGTTCTCCACATATAGCCCAAGCGGCTTGAACTCGCGGTCGTAGATGCCGGCGTTGGCGGCGAAGGCGAGCGTGCGGCCCTTGCCGGCAGTCCATGTCTTCAGCGCTTCCAGGCCGCCGAAGGGCTGGCCGTTATCCGGGTTGCGCCAGTAGAGCTCGATATCGTCCTTGCGCGTGTCCACCGTGACCGCGAAGTACGACTGGCTGTCGAAGGTGAGGTCGCGGCCTTCCACGGCGTCGGCCGGACTCGCACAGCCCGCCAGCGCGGCGATGCTGCCGGCGGCGAGGATGCGGATCGTGGCGCGGTTCAACAAAAGGGGGATAGTGGGATGGAGCATTCGACGATGGTCGCCGGGCGCGGCGTCCCGCGCAAGCTGCGCTGCGGCGGTTTGCTGACGCAGGGCGTAAACTCCCTGGTTTTTCCTCCCTTTCCCCACCGCCATGCCCTATACGCCCATCGTCGCCACGCTCGGCTATGTCCTTTCGCCTGATGGCAGCCACGTCCTCATGATCCATCGCAACGCCCGCCAGGACGACATGCACCTGGGGAAGTACAACGGGCTCGGCGGCAAGATGGAGCCGGGCGAGGACATCGCCGCCTGCATGCGGCGCGAGATCAGGGAGGAAGCCGGCATCGAATGCACCGAGATGAGCCTGCGCGGCACCCTGAACTGGCCCGGCTTCGGCAAGCAGGGCGAAGACTGGCTCGGATTCATCTTCGTCGTCACGCGCTTCGAGGGCACGCCGCTCACGTCGAACCATGAGGGCGCGTTGGAATGGGTGCCCGTGGAAAAGCTGGACGCCCTGCCGATGTGGGAAGGCGACCGCCATTTCCTGCCGCTCGTCTTCGACGCCGACCCGCGCCCGTTTCACGGCGTGATGCCGTACAAGGACGGGCGCATGATCTCCTGGCACGTCACGCGGCTGTGAAAAAAGAAGCAAGCTCTAGAAGAAGCAAGCTTTAGAAGCAAGCTTTAGAAGCAAGCTTTAGAAGCAAGCTTTAGAAGCAAGCTTTAGAAGCAAGCTTTAGAAGCAAGCTTTGTGTGGGAGCCGCTTCAGCGGCGATGGATGCTCGCGGCAAGCTCGCCCGCTGCCGCGGGATCGCCGGCATAGCCGGCTCCCACAAGAACAGGCTCCTCACATGAACCGGTTCCCGGCGAAACCCGCGCGCGCGTCAGCCCGTGGTTTCGATCCGCTCCACGCGGCGTAGCCCGCGTGGCAGCACGCCACCGCGCGTGGCGCGGCTGCCGCCGTATTCCACCAGGTCGGCCCACTTCAGCGTGAGCTTCCGCTGGCCGGCGTAGAGCGTGACCTCGCCCTTGCCCTCGGCCACGACGGCGACGCCCACCACGCGTTCCTCGCCCGAGACCAGCTTGGCCTTGGGAATCTCGATGAGCTTGTTGCCCTTGCCCTTGTCGAGTTCCGGCAACTCGGCCACCGAGAACATCAGCAGGTGGCCCTCGCCGGTGACGACCACGATGCGGTCGCGCGACGGGTCGGCCGTGATGGCCGGTGCGACCACGCGTGCGCCTTCGCTGAGCGTGATGATCTGCTTGCCCGCCTTCTGGCGCCCTGTGAGCGCCTCGAAGCGGGTGACGAAGCCATAGCCGAAGTCGGTGGCGAGCACGATGCGCGTGTCGTTGTCCGCCGCCACCACGGCGTCGAAGCGCGCCCCGGCCGGCGGGCTGAACCGGCCCGTGAGCGGTTCGCCGTTGCCTCGGGCGGACGGCAGCGTGTGCGCGGGCGTGGCATAGGCGCGGCCCGTGGAGTCGATGAAGGCCACCTGCTGCGTGGTGCGCGCACGCGAAACTGCCAGCAGGCTGTCGCCGTCGCGGTAGGACAGGGCCTCGCCGTCGATCTCATGGCCCTTGCCGGCACGGACCCAGCCCTTCTGCGAGAGGACCACAGTGACCGGCTCGGAAGCGACCAGCGCGCTTTCGTCCAGCGCCTGCGCCACGCTGCGCTCGACCAGCGGCGAGCGGCGCGCGTCGCCGTACTTTTCGGCGTCGCCGCGCAGTTCTTCCTTGATGAGGCCCTTGAGCTTCGCCGGAGATTTCAGCAGCACGTTGATGCGCGCGCGTTCCTCCTCCAGCTTGTCGCGTTCCTCGTTGATCTTCATTTCCTCGAGACGGGCCAGCTGGCGCAGCTTCGTCTCCAGGATGTAATCGGCCTGTTCCTCGTCGAGACGGAAGCGGGCGATGAGCACCGGCTTCGGCTCTTCCTCGGTGCGGACGATGCGGATCACCTCGTCGATGTTGAGGTAGGCGATGCGCAGCGCCTCGAGCATGTGCAGGCGACGCTCGACGCGGCCGAGGCGATGGTTGAGCCGCCGGGTGACCGTATCGGTACGGAAGCGCAGCCATTCGCCAAGGATCGTCTTCAGGTCCTTGACCTGCGGACGGCCGTCGAGGCCGATCATGTTGAGGTTGATGCGGAAGCTCTTCTCCAGGTCCGTGGTGGCGAAGAGGTGCTGCATCATTTCGTCGACGTCCACACGGTTCGACCGGGGGACCAGCACGAGGCGGATGGGGTTCTCGTGATCGGACTCGTCGCGCAGGTCTTCCAGCATCGGCAGCTTCTTCGCGCGCATCTGCGCGGCGATCTGCTCGAGGATCTTCGATGGCGAAACCTGGTGCGGCAGGGCCGTGATGACGATGTTGCCTTCGTCGCGTTCGTACACGGCCCGGGCGCGGACGGAGCCCACGCCGTTCTGGTACATCGCCAGGATTTCCTTGCGCGGCGTGATGATCTCCGCCGTGGTCGGATAATCCGGGCCCTGGACGTGCTCGCACAGGTCCGTGACGGTGGCGTCGGGATCGTCGAGCAGACGGATGCAGGCGCTGGCGACCTCGCGCAGGTTGTGCGGCGGGATGTCGGTGGCCATGCCTACCGCGATGCCCATCGAACCGTTCAGCAGTACGTGCGGCACCCGGGCCGGCAGCCAGGAGGGTTCCTCCATGGTGCCGTCGAAGTTCGGTACCCAGTCGACGGTGCCGTGGCCGAGTTCGGAGAGCAGCACCTCGGCGATCGGCGTGAGGCGAGATTCCGTGTAACGCATGGCCGCGAAGCTCTTCGGATCGTCCGGCGAGCCGAAATTGCCGTGGCCGTCCACCAGCGGATACCGGTACGAGAACGGCTGGGCCATGAGCACCATGGCCTCGTAGCAGGCCGAGTCGCCATGCGGGTGGAACTTGCCGATCACGTCGCCGATGGTGCGCGCGGATTTCTTGGGCTTGGCCGTGGCCCCGAGGGCCAGTTCGCTCATGGCGTACACGATGCGGCGCTGGACCGGCTTCAGGCCGTCGCCCACGAAGGGCAGGGCGCGGTCCAGCACCACGTACATCGAATAGTCGAGGTAGGCCCGCTCGGCGTATTCCTTGAGCGGGATCTGTTCGTAATTGGCTTGCAAATTCATGGGTTTGTGTATCCGGCAGGCGCGCCACAGCGCGTCGATAACCGGACGATGTTGCCAGAAACCCGTCTCAGGAGCGAAGACCGGCGCGTGCGGACGGGCTGGTTACCTGTGGGAGCCGGCTCCGCCGGCGATCCCGCGGCAGCGGGCAAGGCCGCCGCCAGCACCCATCGCCGCTGAAGCGGCTCCCACACAACGCTCGCACGCTTGTGGGGAAACCTCTGTGCTTGGGAGGGCTTCTGAAAAAGACAGTTGCTCTCACAAAAGTGCCGCTCAGTTCAGCGGCCTGCCTGCGTCCACGTCCTTCAGGAACTTGATCAGGCCCGTGAAGTACGTTTTCTGGTCGTCGTACATCGCCAGGTGCGAGCCCTGGGGGCACAGGAGGAAGCGGGCATCCGGCATCTTCTTCGCCATGGCGGCCATGTACTTCGGGTCCATGGTGTCGTACTGCGCGCCGATCACCAGCGTCGGCACCTTGATGGTCTTCAACGCCTCGCTACGGTCCCAGTGCAGCAGCTTGCCGCTTGCGCCCAGTTCGCTGGGGCCCTGCATCGAGACGTAGATCTGCTCGTTGATGTGGCCGAAGGCGCGCTCCACCGGTTCAGGCCACTGCGCGGCGGGCATGCGGAGGATGTGCTTTTCGTAATGCATGGGCATCAGGATGGCCATGTACGCCGGATCCTGGGTCTTGTGCTCGGCCTCGAGACGCTTCACCTCGGCCAGCTTCTTCTGATCCATGGCTGGCATCAGCACCTTGCTGGCGTATTCGTTGTACGCCGGAATGCTGTCCATCATGTTCGAGATGATCAGGCCCTTCAGGTGTTGCGGGTACTTCAGCGCGTATTCGATGGCGAGCACGCCGCCCCAGGAATGCCCGAGGACGAAGAAGTTGTCCTTGTCCAGGTGCAGCGCCTTGCGCACCTGCTCCACCTCGTCGACGAAGCGTGGGATTTCCCACAGCGAGGGATCGGTGGGCTTGTCGCTGAAGGCCGAGCCGAGCTGGTCGTAGTAGTAGTACTCGATGCCCGCACCGGGGAAATAGCTGTCGAAGGCTTCGAAGTACTCGTGCGTGGCGCCCGGGCCGCCGTGCAGCAACAGGACCTTGATCGTCGGGTTGTTGCCTACCCGCTTCGTCCAGACCCGGAACTTGCCCTTGGGCGTGTCGATGACGATGGACTTCTGGCCGCCCGAAAGCACGTCGTCGCGGCCGGTGTTGTCGAAGTACGAGCTGGTGCCGGCCGCGGGCGGCGTGGCGGCGTGCGCACAAAGCGCGGCGAAGGCAAACAGGGCGGCAATGACGAGGCGGCGCATGGCGTACTCCGGCTAGGGTGGCCGCATCATCCCCGGGCGGCCCCCGGTGGGCAACCCTCAAACGGGGCCAGAAGGCGATCGAGCGGCGTTAGCCGCTCAAAGCTCGAAGGTCGCCTGCACCGGGAAATGATCCGACGGATAGCGTCCGTCCTTCGACGTCGTGATGGTCTGCACGGACTTGGCCGTCACGCCGCTGGAGAGAATCCAGTCGATGCGCTTGGTCGGCTTGCCGGTGAAGTTGTGGAAGGTGTCCGCCGGGCCTTCGCGCTTCGGCGCGGTTTCCCAGGCATCTTTCAGCGACGCCGTGAGTTCCTTGTGCGCTTCGCCGTCGGGGCCGGTGTTGAAGTCGCCGGTGACGATGACAGGGACGCCCTTCGGCAGCTTGGCGATCCATGCCGCGAGCAGTTTGCCGCAGCGCGTGCGGATGTCCTCGTCCTGGTCGCGGTAGGGCAGGTGGGTGTCGAGCAGATAGAACTGCTTGTGATCGGAAAGCCGTTCGAACAGCGCCCAGTTCACCATGCGCGGCATGGGGTTGCCCCAGTCCATGGTGCCTGGTTTGTCCGGTGTGCTGGAAAACCAGAAGTCGCCGGACTTGATGAGCTTCAAGGCGTCCTTGCGATAGAAGATGCCCATGTGTTCGTCGGTGTGTTTGCCGTAGCGATCGCGTCCGAACCATGTGTATTCCGGAAGGCGTTCGACGGTGTCGTCGCCCTGCTGCTTGTAGAGCTCCTGCGTGCCGATGACGTCGGGATGCATTTTCCGGATGGTGTCGGCGAAGAGGTCGCGGCGGAATTCCCAGCCGTTCGGCCCGTCCTTGCCGGTCATGGTGCGCACGTTGAAGGTCATCACTTTCAGTTCCGCCGCGGCGGAAGGCAGTGCGAAGGCGACGATGGCGGCGGCGAAGAAGAGTCGGGAAAGGCGAGTCATGGGCACCGGCTTCTTGGGGACGAGCATCCGACTATAACGTCGGATGGAGCGCTTTTTTGCCGCGCAGTGCACATGCTCCCGATGTGGGATGATTCGTTTCTTTCGACAAGTCGTTGCCTCCGATGGAAAAAGGAGCCAAGCGGGAAAAACTTTCGAATGGCCGCAAGGCGGTCATCGCCGTGGTGGCAGCGGCCTTTATCGCTTCCGCCACCACGGCCATGCTCGCCTTCACCGCGTCGCACCGTGCGCGCGAGAGGGACGCGAAGGCGCTGGCGGCGGATACGGCCGATCTGCGCGGCGAACTCGTCACCTGGCAGGCAGTCGTGCGCGACACCATGGCTGCCGCGCCTCAGGACCGCCAGCCTTACATAGACAGGCTCGTGGGCCATACGCAGGGCCTTTCGGTCTGGAAACCGCGCACGCCCTGCGGCCGCGCGGCGCGCGACAACCTCGCTCGCGCCATGGAAGACCACGTGCGTGCCTTCTTGCGGGGCGAAACCGCGCCGCTGGACGCCGGCGAGTCGCGCGCGCTGGACGCGGGCTTGCGCGAATGCGAAGCGACGCGAGGAAGAGACGTCGACGGCTGAACGGTTACGCCGCCGTAACAACGTTCGTGGTAACGGTGCGTATTCGGAAGAGGCACCATCCATGAACGACGCAGGCCGTCCGTTCCGCATCTTCATCTTCTATCCGGGCATGAACGAGCGCGTATGGCGTGTCCTGCTCCCCGGCGGGGCGAAACATCTCTTTCCTACCGAAGGCCGGGCCGTGGAATTCGCATTGGCGTCCGCGTCCTCGGTAACCGCAGGCCGCATGCGCCGTGTGGAGGTGCTGAAAGAGACACTGTCCGGCGGCTGGATGGTGCTGGCGCGTCCGGCTGCGCAGTAGCACTAGCCAGCCGCTCTCATCTTCGATGGATTCGAGAGCCGGAATCACCCGGGGCCATCGCTCGCGGCCGCGAGAAGCGGCAGCAACACATCGCTGATGGGGGTCGGGATGCCGCGGGCCCGGCCACGACGCGCGATGACGCCGTTACGCGTATCCCATTCGAGCGGCCTGCCTGCTTCCCGATCCGTAAGGATGGACGTGCCCATGTCGGCCGGCGACGCGAGAAACCTGTCGAGGATCGCCTGCGGCACCTCGTCGCCAAGTTCGGCGCCCTCGGCACGGGCCACGGCAAGACACTCCTGCAGATAAGCCAGGGTAAGCCGGGAGATGTCGGCACGGGCGAACATGCCCGAGCGGCGGTGCGTCAGCGCCATGAGCCCGGCCGCCGCGTTCTGCAGCAGCTTGCGCCAGGCCAGGGATCTGAAATCCGCGGCGAGCTCGACGAGACACCGGGTGTCTCGCAATGCTTCTGCGATCAGGCGGGAAAGGGGCGTGTCCGGCAAGCTGAGGCGCACGTCGCCGCGCAAGCGCACGGAGCCATCGGTCTGCGTCTGCGCAGGAAACCACACGACAGCGGGAACGACCTTGCCGGATCGAACATGCGGGGAGACCGTCTCCAACTGTTCGACGCCGTTTTGCAGAACGCACACAACCGTCTCCGGACCGGTCAAAGCGGCGAGCCAGTCTGCCGCCGCCTCGGTCTGTGTCGCCTTGACGGCGAAAAAGACGATATCGACCGCGCGGCCGATCTGTTCCGGATCGGTCCGGACGGGGCCGGGAACGGTGACGAGGCGGTCGCCATCGTGAAACGTCAGAGAGTCGCGTGATGTGCGGCCGCAGAGCACGGGTGTGCGGCCAGCCTCCTGCATGACTCCCGCAATGGTGGTGCCAATCGCACCGGGGCCGACGATAGCGACGGACGTCATGGCTTCTGTATCCAAGTAGGGCCTCCTTTGGCTCCGCCGCAGCCGCCGCAGCCGCCGGTCCGGGCGACGGTTGCGACGTCGGCTGCGCGAGGTAATATATTACCTATGAATACCGAATATGGTAATGAAATTACAGGAGACGAAGAGCGCCTGGGGCAATGGATCGGAAGCATCCAGGCTCGCAGTGGCGATCTCCCTGCCAGCGAGGCGAAGGTCGTCGCCCTCCTTCTTACCGATCCCTTGTTCGTCGGCGTGAGTACCGTGGCGCAAGTGGCCGCTCGGGCCGGGGTATCGCCACCGAGCGTGGTCCGTGCCGCGCGCGCGATCGGATTCGGCGGGTTCACCGAACTCAAGATCGAGATCGCCCGCGCACGCGGCACCACGAGGTTCTTCGCGCCACCTGAAGCGCTGGCCCCGGATTCGACGTCCGCCGCCGTGCTCGAAACCTCCATTCGCGCAGGCACCGACGCTCTGACCGCGCTCGCCGGGGCCATCGAACTCCCCGCGTTCGAGAAGGCGGTCGATACGATCTTCTCTGCACGACAGCTGCTCGTGTTCGGTGCGGCGTCTTCGGCCACCGTGGCGGCCGATGCGGTGTTCCGCCTGCGCGCGGTCGGCGTGACGACCATCGGCATCGCCGATCACCTCTCGGCGATGATCGCGGCGCGTCTGCTTGGCCCCGGCGATGTCATGCTCGCCGTCAGCTCGACAGGCCGGACCTCGACGACGCTGGCCGTTGCCGATGCGGCTTCCTCCGCCGGCGCCTCGCTCATCGCCATCACCAATCAGTACAGCACGCCGCTGGCGAATCTCGCCGACGTCGCACTCGTCGTCGGCGGTGCGCCATTGCCGGCGCAGATGGCCGCGGCAGGGAGTCGCCTGGCTCAGCTGGTCGTCGTCGACGCGTTGGTCGCTGCCATTGCGCTACGCGATGCGGGGCGAAGCGCGAGAGCCGAGCGTGCAGGTATCGATCTGCCCGACATCTCCTGATGCAGCCTGCCGTTGTCGCGATGGTGCTGGCCGCGGCGGTGGCGCACGCGGTGTGGAACCTCGCCTCGAAGTACAAGCGGGGCGATACCTTGCTCTTCGTGTGGGCCTATACCTGCGCGTCGGTGCTGTGGTGCGTCCCGGCCGCCATCGCCCTCACGGCAAAGGAACCGCTGGCGCTCGACTGGCGCCTTGCGGTGGGCGTGGCCGTATCCGCCGCGCTGCACGTCGCGTACTCCATGGCCTTGCAAGCCGGATACGACCGGGCCGAACTTGGCGTGGTCTATCCGGTGGCCCGCGGCACCGCACCGATGCTCACGATGGTGTGCGCGGTCCTCCTGCTTGGGGAACGGCTCAGCGTGATCGCCGTGGCTGGCGCGCTGCTCATCGTCACGGGCATCCTCGTCGTCACCGGCAATCCGTTTGGAAGCGGTAGCCGCCGGCCCCTGGAGGGAACGTTGTGGGGCACGGCCACCGGCGCCACCATCGCCGGTTACACGCTGTGGGACAGCTATTCGGTGACATCGTGGCATCTGCCGCCCGTGGGCTACTACGCCGGCACGCTGCTGGTGCAGCTCTTGATCCTGACCCCCGCCGCGCTGCGTCGCCGACATCGATTAGCGGAGGTGTTACGCGCGGACGGCGTGCCGATCGTCGTCGTGGCCGTCTTCTCGCCGCTCGCATACATGCTCGTTCTCACGGCGATGCAGAGGGCCCCCGTGGCGCTTGTTGCGCCACTGCGCGAGTCGTCGATCGTCGTCGGCGCCCTGCTCGGATACTGGCTCTTCCGCGAAAACCATCTCGCACGCCGTATTGGCGGGGCGGTGGTCGTGCTGGCCGGGATCGCTGCGATCAGTTCGTGCCGATAGGGGCAGGGACCACGCGCAATAGAACGACACCGTGGCGAGGCACCGTGCCGGTAAAGGCACTGCCCGGCGTAACGGCAGTGTGCCGCCAGAGGTCGCGCGCGGCGACTCCGTGGCCGAAGCGGTCGCCCAAACGCCGCCAATCCAGGCCGACCTTCGCGGTCTGATCGCCGCGGTTGAAAAACCCGACGACGATCGATCCATCGCTCATGTCGCGCACGAGCACCTCGACCTCGCCACGCGTCTCCAGGCGTCGGGCGGGCGTTCCGGCAGGATCCTGATCCACTGCGATCACTTCGCGGTTGAGCAGGATCTCTTTCGTGACGGTATTCATGGTGCGCAGGTCGTTACCGGCCAGCAGCGGTGCGGGAAGGATGGACCACAGGCTCATCTGTGTGCGGTATTCGTCCGCGGTCATGCCTCCGTTGCCGATCTCGAGCATGTCCGGATCGTTCCAGTGGCCAGGCCCCGACCACGCGGTGAGGTCCAGCTGTCGAAAGCCGCGCTTCGACATGGATTCCCAGTTGTCGCTGATGTCGGGCGTCGTGCGCCACATGTTCGCGCCCGTCTGCGGACCCCAGGTCCAGATATCGAAGTCGCCCGATTGCGAGAGGCTGTACACGATGGGGCGGCCGGTCTTTTGCAGCGCATGACCCATGCGCCGAAAAAGCGCTTCCTGGTTCCCGCGCGTTACCGGATAGAGAAGAGTGGCTCCGCAGTAATCGTATTTGAGGAAATCGACGCCCCAAGCCGCGAACGTGCGAGCGTCCTGATCCTCGTGACCATGACTGCCGGCGAACCCGGCGCACGTCTTCCCGCCGGGCGAAGAGTAAATGCCAAGCTTCAATCCACGCGCGTGCACGTAAGCCGCCAGTGCGGACATGTCCCCGAATTTGTCGTTCGGTCGTATCGCGCCGGAGGCGTCGCGCTCGCCCTCCCAGGTGTCGTCGATGTTGACGTACACATACCCAGCGTCGCGCATGCCCGTGGCGACCATCGCGTCCGCCATATCGCGCACGTCGGCCGCGGTGATGCGGCCCGCGAAATGATTCCAGCTGTTCCAGCCCATCGGGGGCGTGCGTGCAAGCCCGTTGGCGGGAACGGTGTCCTCCGCGGGGACGTTCGTCAGTGCGCTGTCTGCAAGGAGATTCCAGCTCGACACCATGGACAAAAGGGCGACGGAGAGGCGAACGGTTTGGCGTGGCGTCATGCGGCGTCCTTGGAAGGTCAGGTGGCACCGCATCCTATCCGATACGTCGCGTTGCCCGGGTGGACGGGAAAAAGCGCGCGCCGCATGTCGCATCCGCCAGCGCAACCTATACCGGAGACCACGCTGTCGAGCCCGCCGGTCTGGTACCAGCGCTGGTTCCACCATCCACGGGCAGCGTTTGAGTGCGGTAATGGCAATCTGCTGTTCGTCCGTCGTAGTGTGTCCCAGCGCCATCGCGGCTCGCCGTGCCAGCACCCGTCGAGTTCGTGCAAGGTGTCACCCGTTTCCTAATTGAGGACTGAATCATGAACCAGCGCGTTCGTCGAGTGCCGGGGGACAATCATCCGATTTCAATCGAGGCCGAGTCTCTGCGAGTGAGAGTAATGGCTGGCGGTCGGCTCATTGCCGACTCGTCTCGCGCGCTCGTGCTACGTGAAGCGAGCTATCCGCCTGTTCATTACATCCCACGGGAGGACGTGGACATGTCGGCGCTGGTTCGCTCCGACCGTACGACCTATTGCCCGTACAAGGGAGACTGCAGTTACTACTCGATTCCCGCGGGAGGTGATCGGGCGCTCTATGCGGTTTGGACCTATGAGAACCCGTTCGATGCCGTGGCCGCGATAGGGCGACATCTCGCGTTCTATCCCGAACGCGTCGACAGCATCACTCTGCGCGCGGCGCAGTGACACACGGAACAGACCCAGCGAGGCTTTAATGAACCGGCTCTCGGGAAATCAGCTCTCTGCCTGAAACCATCCGCGAGGCGTGTGCTTGGTCAGCGAGGAGCGGTGGATGGGCGACAGGGATGGACCTTGCGATATTTGGTTCTCCTCTGTTTAGATCTTCCTGATCGCGGTGAGGCCGCGGTGGCAGTAACGGGAGACCATCACAGCGAGTGGTAATAAAAAAGGCCCGCAGAAATGCAGGCCTTTGAAAGAATGGTGGCTCGGGACGGAATCGAACCGCCGACACGGGGATTTTCAATCCCCTGCTCTACCAACTGAGCTACCGAGCCACGGGTGCCTGCAACGATCGTTGCGGCGAGTGGAGCCGCGTATTAAATCGGGTGCGGGCGTCGGCGTCAAGCGTCCCGTTCGGGCGGAATGTAACCGGCGGGCTGGGCCACGTCGCCGCCGAAGAAGTATTTCTCCATCTCGCCGCTCAGGAACGTGCGTGTCTTCGGCTCCAGCGGCGACAGGCGCATCTCGTTGATAAGCATGGTCTGGTGGGACAGCCACTGGGCCCAGGCTTCCTTCGACACGTTGTCGTAGACGCGCTTGCCGAGCTCGCCGGGCCAGGGCGCGAAATCGAGGCCTTCGGCCTCGCGGCCGAGTTTCACGCAGTGAACCATGCGCGTCATGGGGATATCTCCGGAAGGTTGGCGAGCAGCGTCCGCACGGGGGCCGGCAGACCGAGCGAGGCGAGTTCCTCGCGTCCGCACCAGCGGCGGTCGTCGCGGTCCGCCACGGCGGCGAGCGGGGCCGCATGGTCGAACAGGATGGGCGATACGTCCAGCCTGTAGTGGCTGAACACGTGGGTGAAGGCAGGTAGCGGATCGGCCTCGCGGACACGTGCGAGGCCGGAGGCGACCGCGCCGGCGGCATCGGCGTCGTCCGCTTCAGGCAGACTCCAAAGGCCGGACCAGACGCCTTGCGGCCCACGCTTTTCGAGCAGAACGCGGCCATGCGTGTCGCGCAACAGCAGCATGGCCAGCGAGCGCGTGGGGATTTTCTTGCCTGGCTTCGCAGTCGGTAGCGTGGCCGTGAGCCCGTCGCGGTGCGCGACGCAGGTGGCCGCGTGCGGGCAGAGCAGACACAGCGGCTTCGTACGCACGCACACCGTGGCACCGAGGTCCATGATGGCCTGCGTGTAGTCGGCGGTGCGTTCGGCCGGCGTGTGCTCGTCCGCGTGTCGCCAGAGCTGTTTTTCGACGGCGCTTTCGCCGGGATAACCGGCGATGCCGTGGTATCGCGTCAGCACGCGTTTCACGTTGCCGTCGAGAATGGGAAAGCGCATGCCGTGCGCCTGCGCGAGGATCGCTCCGGCGGTGGAGCGGCCGATGCCGGGCAGCGCCATCAATGCGTCCAGGTCGCGCGGCAGTTGCCCGCCGTGGCGCTCCACGCAGAGCTGCGCGGCGCGATGCAGGAAGCGGGCACGCCGGTAGTAACCGAGGCCGGACCACAGCGCCAGCACCGTGTCTTCATGCGCAGAGGCCAGCGACGCCAGCGTGGGCAGCGTGTCCACGAAGCGCTGGAAGTACCCGATGACAGTCACCACCTGGGTCTGCTGCAGCATGATTTCGGACAGCCACACGCGGTACGCGTCGCGCGGGTGCTGCCAGGGAAGGTCCTTCCGCCCGTGGTGGTCGTACCAGCGGAGCAGTTCGCGCGCGAAGACGTTCATGGTGCGGCGGCGGTCGATGCGGCGGCCGGTGTCTGCGGCGTCGCACGGATGCGCAGTCCTTTCATGTGCACGCTGCCGATGTCGAGGGTCTTGGCTTCGATGCTGCCGAGGACGGGCGGCAGGGTGGGCGAGCCGCCCGCCAGGATGCCGCTCCACCATTCGGTGAATCCGATCGGGGGAATGCGGATGTCCGTGCGGTCGTTGTCACCGTCGAGGCGAAGGGCGACGTAGAGCGGATCCTGCTGGTTCGCCGGCGTGATGTTGAGCGTGATGCCATAAGGCGCGCCGCTGTTCCGCGTCACGCGACCGGACAACGATGCGCCCACGTCCGCACCGCCGCGCCAGGTGGCGCCGCCGTGCAGCATGGCGGCGAAGCGCGAGTCGCTGGAGAGTCCGAGTTCGACGTCGCTCAGCGTGAGCACGCCATGCGAGAGTTGCGGCAGCGTCTCGAGTTCCAGCGAATAGGGCGTGCCGTCGGCGGTGCTGGCGGCTAGCGCGAGCGCGAACGGTATGCCGTTCGCAAGCCGTCCCGCGTCGATGTCCACATTGGACAGCAGCAACTCGTTGCCGCGCAGGAGCGTACCGCGCTCGATGCGGAAGCCCGCGTCCACCGTGGGCAGGATGGCGCCAGCCGTGGACGGGCGCGAAGGCAGGGTGTCCAGATACGCGCCCAGCGCGTCGACGTCGATGCGGGCGCCCTCCACTTCGAGCCGCGAAATGCGGGCTTCGCCGCCCATCAATGCATGCCAGGGCAGCACGAGCTTGCCGCGCGAGGCGACCAGCAACGGCTGCTCCGCACCGCTTGCCCGCACGGTGAGGCCTTCCAGCTCGAGCGCGGGTTTCGGCCACAGGGTGGGGCTGGCCGGGTTGGACAGCGTGAGTTCGAGGCCCGCGGCGCGGGCGCGCGATTGCAACAGGGAGGTGAAGCGCTCCGGCTGCAGCATGACGTAGGTGGCGACGAACGCCGCCAACAGTACCGCCACGACCAGTGCGCCGACGGCGAGAAGGCCGATTCGCAAGGGGCGCTTCATCGCCGCGGTGCCTGCATCGCGAGTTTCGCTCAGGCGCCGATGCTGGGCGGCAGAAGGCCGTCCACGAAGGCTTCGGCATCGAACACGCGCAGATCGGTGGCCGTTTCGCCCAGGCCGACGTAACGGATGGGCAGGCCGAACTCGCGTGCGAGCGCGAACATCACGCCGCCCTTGGCGGTGCCGTCGAGCTTGGTGACCACCAGTCCGGTGACGCCGGCGGTGTCGCGGAACTGGCGCACCTGGCTGATGGCGTTCTGTCCTGTCGTTCCGTCGATGACCATCAGCACCTCGTGCGGTGCGCTGGCATCCAGCTTCTTCATGACGCGGCCGATCTTGCCCAGCTCGTCCATCAGGCCGCCCTGGGTGTGCAGACGACCGGCGGTATCGGCGATCAGCACCTGGGTGCCACGCGAACGCGCCGCCTGCAACGCGTCGAAGATCACGCTGGCCGAGTCGGCATCCTGGCCTTGCGAGACGACGGGCACCTTGTTCCGCTCGCCCCAGGTCTTCAACTGTTCGACGGCGGCCGCGCGGAAGGTATCGCCCGCGGCCAGCATCACGCTGCGGCCTTCGTCGGCATAGCGACGGGCCAGCTTGCCGATGGTGGTGGTCTTGCCGACACCGTTGATGCCCACCGTGAGGATCACGAAGGGCGACGGCGTGCCCACGTCCAGCGGCTGCTCCACGGGGCGCAGCAGGGCGACCAGCTCCGCACGCAACGCCTTGAGCAGCGCGCCGGCGTCGGCAAACTCGCGCTTGTGCATGCGCTTGCGCAGGTCTTCGACCAGGCGCGTGCTGGCTTCCACGCCCACGTCGGCGGTGATGAGCGAGGTTTCCAGTTCGTCGAGCAGGTCGTCGTCGAGCTTGGGATGGCGAACGAAGAGAGAGGTGAGGCTCTTCGCGAAACCGCTGCCGGACAGGCGCTCGCGCCAGCTGCGGCGCGCGGGCTGTTCCGCTTCGCGGGCGGCTTCGACGACCTCGGATTCCTCCGCTTCGGCCTCGACCTCGGGGGCGGCGGGTTCAGGCAGGGTCGTTTCCGCCAGCGCTTCCGACACGCCGGCGCCAACCTCGGCCGAGACAGGGTCGGCCGATTGATCGACGCGGTCTTCCGGTGCCTGGGGCTCCGGCGCAGCCGGCTCGGTGGGCTTCTTCTTCCAGAACTTGAGCATTGCGCAGGGGATTCAAAGACAATAGGCGAATGCTAACACCCCCGCCCTCACTGGCCGCTGAGCGATGAGCGCTTCCGGCCGCATCCGCGTCATCGGCGGATCCCTGCGCAATTCCCGGATCGAGGTTCCCGACCTCCCCGGACTCCGCCCGACCACGGATCGCGTGCGCGAAACGCTGTTCAACTGGCTCCAGCCCGTGGTGGACGGCGCCCGTTGCCTCGACCTTTACGCTGGAACCGGTGCCCTCGGCCTCGAAGCCCTGTCGCGAGGTGCGGCCGCGGTCACGTTCGTGGAACGCGAGCCGCGCCTGGCCGCGGCGCTGAAGGCAAATCTTGCCCGACTGAAGGTGGAAGGCGAGGTGATCGCCGACGATGCCGCGCGTTGGCTGCAAGGGCGCGCGCGTCCGTTCGATCTGGTGTTCCTCGATCCGCCGTTCGCTCTCGACGCCTGGGCCGCGACGTCGCGAACGCTCGAAGCGGGTGGATGGCTCGCGCCGCGCGCGTGGATTTACGTGGAATCGCCACGGGGCGTGGCCTTCACGTTGCCCGACACCTGGCTGCTGCATCGCCAGGGCCATGCGGGGGAGGTGGCCTACGCCCTCTATCGCCGCACCCCGGCCGATCCGTTAAGCTAGCCCGCGTTTCCTCAACCCGCCTCCCATGACTCATCCGGCCAATCCACGTCTCGCCGTTTACCCGGGCACGTTTGATCCCATCACGAACGGCCATGCCGACCTCGTGTCGCGTGCCGCACCCCTGTTCGACAGGATCGTGGTGGCCGTGGCGGAAAGCCGCAGCAAGGGTCCGGGTTTCAGCCTGGGCGAGCGCATCGCGCTGGCGCGCCTGGCCCTGGCCGATCTGCCGAACGTGGAAGTGCGCGGCTTCGATTGCCTGCTTGCCGACTTCGTGACGGAAATAGGGGCGGGTGTGATCCTGCGCGGCCTTCGCGCGGTGTCGGACTTCGAATACGAGTTCCAGCTCGCCAGCATGAACCGTCACCTGATCCCTCAGGCCGAGACGCTGTTCCTGACGCCGGCGGAACAATACAGCTTCATTTCTTCCTCGCTCGTGCGCGAAATCGGTCGCCTTGGTGGTGACATTTCCGGCTTCGTGCATCCGGCGGTGCAGCAGGCCATGCGTCAACGCTGGCGCAACTCTTAACCAAACAGGTGATCATCATGCGTAAGTTCATCCTCGCCGCGTCCGTGGCCCTGACCGCCACCCTGGCCCTCTCGGCCTGCAACAAGTCCGAAGACACCGACCAGGCTGCCACGCAGCAGGAAGCGGCTGTCGCCAAGCCGACGAACCCGTCCGATACGAAGGCCTGGAGCCAGTACTTCGGCCAGATCGTGCGGAAGAACATGCAGGGCATGACGGCCGACCGTCCGTTCCCGTACTTCGTGCCGGCCGGCGACGACCAGGCCGGTCAGGACGGCCGCGCCCGCCAGCTCGAGAACGTGCAGGGCACCGTCGCCCGCGGCGTCACCCCGGGCAACATGCTCGTGTTCGGTGGCCCGGATTCGGCCAAGACCGCCGACCTGATGGTCGAAGCCTTCAAGGGGGCCAACGCCGGCTCGTTCAAGAACGTGATCGTGCTGTTCATCGGCGACCAGGCCGACCAGCAGCGCGTGGCCGACGCCGTGGCACCGAGCGGCGCGACCTTCCGCTTCGTGGCAATGTGAGTGAAGCGTAAAGCGTGAACAGTAAGGAAGGGCGCCTCGGCGCCCTTCTTCATTCTCCTTACGGTTCACAGGCCGCGCAGAGGCCGGCTTGCAGGCGCGCAGCGCCGACTCACGGGGGACCAACGCGCCGCCTCTCGCCTTGCGGTAAAATCCCCCGAATGTCCCTGATGATCCTCGACACCTGCGTCAACTGCGACGTCTGCGAGCCCGTGTGCCCCAACAAGGCCATCTCGCTGGGTGAGCTCTACTACGTGATCGATCCCAACCTGTGCACGGAGTGTGTCGGGCACTTCGACAATCCGCAGTGCGTGGAGGTCTGTCCAGTGGAGTGCATCCCGCACGATCCCGACCATGTCGAGACCCGCGAACAGCTGATGCTCAAGTATGAGCACCTGATGGCGAAGGCGTCCTAGGGCCTATACAAGCCCTGAAATCCCGCGGCGGCATGGGGTAATCTCAGGGGTATCGATATCCCCTCGGAGACACCCCATGCTCCATGCCCCCTCGTGGCGTGTGCTTGCCGCGACTTTCTTCCTCGTCGTCGGCACCGGTCAGGCCTCCGCGCTCGACGCGCCGGCCGCGGCCCCGAAAGGTCCTGGCCACGCCGCCATCGCCAGCGCGAACTATCTCGCCACCAACGCCGGGTTCGAGGTACTGGACAAGGGAGGCAACGCCTTCGACGCCGCCATCGCGGTGGCCTCCACCCTGGCGGTGGTCGAACAGCAGAGTTCCGGCATCGGCGGCGGATTTCTCGCGCTGCTGCATCGCGCATCGGACCGGCGCGACGTCTTCATCGACGCCCGCGAAACGGCGCCGAAGGCCGTGGACATGAAGGTGTACGTGGGAAAGGACGGCAAGCCGAACCGCGACGTATCCACCAATGGCCCGCTTTCGGCGGGCATTCCGGGCGAGCCGGCCGGCCTGGCCTGGATTGCGGCCCATTACGGCAAGCTTCCGCTTTCCGTCTCGCTGGCGCCTGCCATTCGCATCGCGAAGGAAGGCTATCAGCCGGACGAGCGCTTCATCGGGGCCATCGAGGACCGTAAGGACGTCCTTTCGCGCTACCCGGCGTCCGCCGCGGTCTACCTTCCGGGCGGCAACGTGCCGCAGAAGGGTTGGACGCTGCGCCAGCCGGATCTGGCGAAGACGCTCGAGCGTCTCGCCGCCGGCGGCGCCGACGGCTTCTACAAGGGCGAGACGGCGAAGCTGCTGGTGTCGGCGTCGCGCGCTGCCGGCGGCAACTGGACCGCCGCCGACCTCGAAGCCTACCGGGCGAAAGAACGCGAGCCCCTCCGCGTGGACTACAAGGGCTACCGCATCGTCACCGCGCCGCCGCCGTCGTCCGGCGGCGTGGCGATCGCCGAGATCCTGAACATCCTCTCCGGTTTCGACCTCGCGAAGCTCGACGCGGCGCATGCCGCGCACCTCACCATCGAGGCCATGCGCCGTGCCTTCCGCGACCACAACGAATACCTGGGCGACCCGGACTTCGTGAAGATGCCGCTCGACATGCTCCTGTCGAAGTACTACGCCGATGGGCTCCGCGCCACCATCTCGCCGGACAAGGCCACGCCGTCCGACCTGCTGCCGACCGCGATGGCGCCGGAACCCGGCATGCACACCACGCATTTCTCGGTCATCGATGCCGACGGCAACATGGTGGCCTCCACGCTCACGGTGAACCTCGAGTTCGGTTCGGCGTTCGTTGCCAAGGGCACCGGCGTCGTGCTGAACGACGAGATGGACGATTTCGCGCTGGTTCCCGGGCAGCCGAACGCTTTCGGCCTGCGCGGGGCGCTCGCCAACGCGCCGGAACCCGGCAAGCGCATGCTCTCGTCGATGTCTCCGAGCTTCGTGTTCGGCGCGGATCGCACCGCGGTGATCGGCTCGCCCGGCGGTTCCACGATCATCACCCAGGTGCTGGAAGGCATCCTTGCCTTCGTGGACGGCAAGAGCGCAACGGAAATCACGGCGCAGAAACGTTTCCACCACCAGTATCTGCCTGACCGCGTGGACGTCGAGGCCGGCGTTTTCGACGACGCCACCAGCAAGGCCCTCACCGACATGGGATACGTGCTGCGCAATCGCTCACCCTGGGGCTTCATGAACGTCGTTACGTGGGACCATCGGACCAACAAGCTCGACGCCGCGAGCGACCCGCGCCGGCCGTCGGGCCTGGGCAAGGTGCAGTGAGGCTCGACACGTGAAACTCTGGTCACTGATCGGCAACTCGCAACGCCTGGACGGCGGCGCGATGTTCGGCAACGCGCCGCGCGCCATGTGGTCGCGCTGGATAGCGCCCGACGAACAGAACCGCATTCCGCTGGCGTGCCGCTGCCTCCTCGTCACAGGGCTCGACGGACGCAACGTGCTCTTCGAAACCGGTATCGGCGCGTTTTTCGATCCCGCCATGCGCGAGCGCTACGGCGTCGTCGAAGACCGCCATGTGCTGCTCGATTCCCTGGCGGAGGCTGGCCTCGGCCACGAGGACATCGATGCCGTCGTTCTCTCGCACCTGCATTTCGACCACGCCGGCGGGCTTCTCGCGCCGTGGGCCGAGGGCGAGCCTGCGCGGCTGCTTTTTCCGAAGGCGCGCTTCCTCGTCGGCGCCGAACATTGGGCACGTGCCCACGATCCGCATCCGCGCGACCGCGCGTCGTTCATACCGGAGATCGTGCGTCTGCTCGAGGAGAGCGGCCGTCTCGAGCTGGTGCAAGAGGGCGAGCCGTCGTCGCTGGGCGACGCCGTGCGCTTCGGTTTTTCCGAGGGCCACACGCCGGGCCTCATGCTGGCCGAAGTCGGCGGCGTGGCGTTCTGCGCCGACCTGATCCCGGGACGTGCATGGGTGCACCTGCCCGTGACGATGGGCTACGACCGCTGGCCCGAGAAGCTCATCGACGAGAAGAAGGCATTCCTCGACGACAAGATGGCGCGTGGTGTGCGGCTGTTCTTCACCCACGATCACGGCTGCGCGGTGGCGTCTGTCGCACGGGACGATAAAGGTCGCTACTCGGCGGCCGATATCCTTGAACGATTGGCCGGGGTCGATGCCTGGGCGGTGGCATGATGGGGGCAGGATGACATCGACATACAGGGTGAAGCAGGCAGGGATGGCCCTGGGTGCGCGACTGGCCGGAGCGGCCCTGCTGCTCGCCGGCCTCGGTCTCATCGCGTGGAACGAACGCCGCATCATGGATTACACGGCGGCGCTGGCGCGCCACGGCGCCCCGGTGCTCGATCTGGGGGCCGCCGGTCGGCCCGGCGCCGGCCAGTACGGTTCGCTGACCCGGGTGAGCGGCATGCCGCAAATCGTGGACGCGCCGCGCGACGCGGAGTTCGGCGTCCGCGCCGAGTCGCCTGTTCTCATTCGCCACGTGGAGATGTTCCAGTGGCGCGAAATCACCGTCGGCGGCAACACGCATTACGAACTCGACTGGGTGGACCGGCCCATCGACGCGTCAGAATTCGCCAAGCCTGCCGGCCATGTAAATCCCGGCCGCTTTCCCATCCAGGGGCGTCAGTTCGAGGCGGGCGAGGTGAAGCTGGGCAACTTCAAGTTGTCCGAGCCCATCTTGCGCGCCTTCCCTGGCCGCGTCGCCGTGCCACCCGACGAAAAGGCCTTGCCGGCAAACCTGGCCGCCACCTTCCAGCGTGCCGGCGATGCCCTGGTCACCAGCAACAAGCCTGCCAATCCGCGTCTGGGCGATCTGCGCATCAGCTGGGAAGCCGTGCCGCTGCAGTCCATGACCGTGCTCGCCCGCATCGACGGCGACACCCTTGTGCCGGCCGCTGCGGCCAGTAGCGGGAGCGGCTTCGACGTACAGGTGGGCGAGCGCAGCCTGCTCGATGTGCTTCCTGCGTTGCCCGAGCCACCCCAGGCCGTGCTCCCCATACGTCTCGCCTCTTTCCTTCTGGCGGTTCTGGGCGCTTGGTTGCTTGCCCTCACCAGCCGCCTGCAACGCGACGTGCTGTTCGCCGTAGGCATCGGCGCGGTGGTGGTTCCGGCCGTTGCCGGCGTGATGTGGTTGGGCGGCGACGCGATGGCGGCGAGCGTGTGGCTGCTTTTCGCGGTGCTTGGCGCGGGCCTGGCGATTTGGCGGGTGCAGCATCGCACCGCGCCCGGCTGAATGAAGGCGTCAGACGGCGCCCGCCACCCGCGCCACATCGGCGCCGGGCGGGGCGCCGAACATCCTCTTGTAGTCCCTGGTGAACTGCGACTGGCTGTCGTAACCGACCATCGCGGCAGCGATGCCTACCGATCGGGCGTCGGCCAGGAGCAGCCGGCGCGCTTCCTGCAGCCGTAACCTGGTGCGGTACTGCACCGGTGTCATCAGCGTCATTGCCTTGAAGTGCCGGTAGAACGACGTGACGCTCATACCTGTGGCCTCCGCCAGCGCATCGATCGCCATCGGCGCGGCGTAGTTCGCCTTGATCCATTGCGTGGCCCGGTCGATCTGCGCCGCGTGCGAACCGCTGAGCGCGAGTTGGCGGAGGGTGTCGCCGACGGTGCCGCGAAGCACGCGGTAGTAGACCTCCTGCATGACCAGCGGCGCGATGAACGGGATGTCGCCGGGCGTGTCGAGCAGGTCGAGCAAACGGGCGAAAGGTTCGGCCAGGCTTGTCGTCATTGCCGAAGTGGCGACGCCGGCCGGCTTCGCCGCTGCGTTCCCGGCGGAAGGCATCTTCGCCATGGCTTCCGCCAGGGCGACACGGTCGATGTCCAAAGAGAACCCGAGGTGCGAGCGGCTCTCATGGTCGAGGAACACCTGCGTGCACACCGGAAGATCCACGGTCACGAGGAGGAACGTGGATGAGTCGGCGAGGAAGGGCGCATCACCCGCCGCGATGGTCTTGCTGCCGCGGAGGATGACGACCATCCTGGGGCGGTACAGGACGTGCGCCGGCGGCAACGGCTGGTTCACGCGGTAAAGCGTGAGGCCCGGGATCGGGGTTTCCTGACGGAAATGGGCGGCGTGTCGTTCGACGACATCACACATGCGTTCGAGCAGCGTTTCCATGGCAGCGATTATGCGCCTGCCAGTCATCGCACCTGAACAGTCTTGTGTATGGATTGGCAGGATCGTGCAAAAGATCGGCAGCATCTGGGTAGGCCTGGAGGTCCGTCAGGCCCATTCTTTCCGGGTACCCGCCGATGGCGGCTTCTCCATGCCCCGAGGAAACACGCATGTCCGATTCGAAGATCTGGTTCATCACCGGCTGTTCCACCGGCTTCGGCCGCGAACTGGCCGAGCAGGTCCTTGCTCGTGGCGAACGCGCGGTGCTGACCGCCCGGAATCCCGAGCAGCTGCGCGACATCGTCGCGAAGCATCCCGACACGGCCCTGGCGTTGGCGCTGGATGTCACCAGCGAGGACGCCATTCGTAAGGCCGTCGCCGATGCCCAGGCACGATTCGGCGGCATCGACGTGCTGGTGAACAATGCGGGCTACGGCTATTTCTCGGCGATCGAGGAGGGCGAGGACGAAGAGATCCGTCGCCAGTTCGAGACCAACGTCTTCGGCCTCATCTCGCTCACGCGGCATGTCCTGCCCGAGATGCGCAGGCGCCGGAGCGGTCACATCGTGAACGTGTCTTCCGTGGGCGGATTGCTGGCATTCCCGGCCACCGGTTACTACCACGCGACGAAATGGGCGGTGGAGGGCTTCTCCGAAGCGCTGTCGAAGGAAGTCGGGCCGCTGGGCGTCAAGGTGATCATTGTCGAGCCGGGCCGCTTCCGCACCGACTGGGCGGGACGATCCGTGATCGAGTCGAAGACGATCATCGAAGATTACGACGCCACGGCCGGCGAACGCCGCCGACAGGCCAGGGGGTATACCGGCACACAGCCTGGCGACCCGGCACGCGGAGCGGCGGCGATCATCGGGGCGGTCGACACGGAACATCCGCCCCTGCGTCTGCCGTTGGGTTCGGACGCCTACCAGTTCCTCAGCGGCAGGCTGGACGAGCTGCGGGCGAATATCGAGGCGGTGAAGGACATCTCGACGAGCACGGACTTTCCCGCGTAAAGCGGGAGCCGGGGTGGCGCCGCCTTATGCGGCGGCGCTGCCGTCGGCGAACGCGTAGACGTGGTCGGCCCAGCTCGCGGCTTCCACGTAGATCGTGGCCATGGCGGCCACGTCCTGCTCGGACAGGGACGAACCGCTTTCCAGTTCGCCCTGTTCCCAGTGGCGAATCTGGTCGAGGATGGCGGCGAAGGGGCCCGTGCCCTCGAGCAGCGCTTCGCGGATCTCGATGGCCAGCGGCAGGTGTTCCAGCACATACGCCATCGACACGTTCATCAGTGTGTCGAGCAGGGAGAACAGACCGGCGGTGAAGGCCATCTCCTGGAGTTCCGGCCTTACCGCACGCGCCAGCTTCTCGCACATGTGTGCACGGATGAGGGCGAGGCGCAGCAGTTCCGGCGGACGCTCGTCCATGCCGGACACGGCCATGGTGAAGATCCAGTTGCGCATGCGGTTCACGCCGAAGAACACCGCCGCCTGTTCCACCGATTTCAGCTGGCGGGGCAGGGCGAAGTAGGCGGAATTCACGCAGCCCAGCAGCTTGTAGCTGAGGATGGCGTCGTCGCGGATGATCTTGCCCAGCTCGACGGGGCCGTTGTCCGGATCCTGCAGGGCTCCCATGAGGCGAAGCACGCCAAGCCTGCTCGGGGTGAGGCGCGGCATGTCGACGCGTTCCGGGCGCAACAGGTACTTGCCCTGGAATCCGTCGACGTCCTGTTCGGCGTATTCCACGAAGGTTTCGTGGGTATCGACGCCGGTGACGATGACCTTGACGCCGAACGCGTGCACGTAATCCATGTGCGCTTTCGCCGCGAGCGGATGGCGATGATCGACCGCCACCTTGGCGAACTGCACTATACGCAGCAGGGCGTCCACGCCGGCACGGTGTTCCGGATCGGCGGGAAGGTTGAAATCTTCGAGCATGAAGAGGCAGCCATGCCCCTTCAGTTCGCGCAGTTTCTCGAGCAGTTGCTCGTCGGTGCCCACATCGGCGCTGATGCTGGCGCCCAGCCGCGCGTTATGGCGCAGGATGTCGGCATGCTGGAGGAGGAGGTCGCGCGACATGTGCAGGAACGCGCGGTTGTCGCGCACCAGCCGCTTGAGGCTGCCGTCGGCGATGGCGCTCAGCGTCGCCTGCGTGTGGGCGAGCGCGGCGGCCTCGATGTCGCTGCCGATCGGACGCGGGAAGAGTAGTTCGTAGGCGAAAAGCGACTGCTTTCTGTCCAGGACAGGCACGCGGACGATGGGGAGGATGCCGTCGTCATTCACCGCGGTCAGCTGGGGAGTTACTGCCATTGCCTTCTTCTTGCACCGTCTTCGGGAATCGTGAGTGTCGCTGCTTTGTCGCCGTCAAACCTGTGCAAGTGTCGCGGATCGGAGCTTCACCTTCGCGACGCCGTTCGGGCCGTAGGTGCCGCCGCCGGGCCCTTCGCCCGAGAGCACGGCCAGCGCCTGGCGTACGTGACTCATCCGCTGGCCGACGATGCGGCCATTGGTTTCGTTGAGGCCCCGGCATTCGCGCAGCCGTTCGACCGTGGGTGCCCAGCGCGGATCGGCGAGGCTGTCGACACCGGCGGCGGCGTCGAGCTGGCGGCGCTCGACGTCGAGTTTCTCGATCCGGTCGAGGAGGTTGCCCTTGGTGCGGCCCGCGGCGTCCAGCGCCTGCGCGTCGCCCTGGTCGAGGGCGAGACGCTCCTCGATCAGGCTGGCATGCAGGGCATCGACCTCAACGGCGAGATCGCCCATGACGGCCGCGAGTGCCGTGTCGAAGTCCCGGCCCAGCGGCGGGTTCATGCCTTGACGCCGCCGATCTGGCCTTCCATCGCAAGAAACTTGCTGGCGATGGCCTGGGCGTCGGGCTTGTAGGTGCCCTCGGCGAGACGGGCGCGGATTTCTTCCACGCGCTTCGTGTCGATGCCTTCGCCGCGGCTGGCGGCGTCGAGCGCCTTCGCGGAGTCGGTGATCTTCACGCTGTCGTCGCTCGGGCGCACCGAGGCAGCGCCCTGCGCGGAGCCGGCGGAACCGGCGCCGGGGCTCTGGGTGCGCAACTGGACCTGAGGCTGGGGAGCCTGAAGGCCGGGTTTGATGGGTGTCGTCATGGGTGTATCCCTCGGAGCTTTGTTCCGTCGGTCTCTTTATCGGCGATCCATCGGAGAACTTTAACTGGCGCCGCGTCGGTATTGTGACGCGGTTCGAAGTTCATTCACGGAAGCACGGCGACCGTTCCCGGGCCGCTCACGATGGCGTCCAGCACCTTGCCGGACGACGCATTGCGAACCTTGATGCGGCTGCCCGTGTCACCCGCGCCGAGCGCGACGCCATCGGCGCGGATGGTCACGCCCTCCACGCTGGCTTCCATGCTGACGGCGTCGCCGTTGCGCACGGCCTGCCGCCCGGCAAGCATGCCCGGCGTGAGCACGCTGCCGGCATTCAGGGGGCGCGCGAGGGCACGGCCTTCGATCTGGTCCAGGCCCGCCACGTATCCGTAGGCAAGGCCGGCCACGTCCCGCTCCTCGGTGTGCACGTCCGAGGCACCGATGCCGTCGCCGCGAGCGAGTGGCCTGCTCGTGACGAGCACATTCGTGAACATCTTCACGCTGACCGGAACGCGGACCGTCCATCCGCCGGGCACCGGACAGCGCACCGTGACGCTGACACGCGCGGTAAGGCGGCGGTTGCCCGGAAGGGAAGCGTCCAGCGGAGCGGCGCAGTCGGCGAGTTGCAAGCGGCTGTCCAGCGGCGCGGCTTCCGCGGTCATGCGCGCGCCGGGAAGCGTGCGGTGCTGTTGCAGCCAGTTCACCGCCGCCGCGCGCACCGCCTCGAGCGACTGCGTGGCCGCCGCGGAAAGCGGTACGGCCAGCAGAGCGGCGAGGCCGCCGAAGGCAACGGCGCGACGAATCACGCGGCGCGCTCTGCAAGTGAGGCGGAGAGACCTTGCGTGATCGCGTCCAGTTCCCGTGTCAGGCCGGGCAGCATGTGGCTGGCGTCGGCATGGCGGCCTTCGCCGAGGGTGATCGCGTACTGCGACGCCAGCGCGGAGAAGCGCTCGCCCGCGCCGTGTGCGAGGTCGGCGCTGCCGTCGGGCCGCAGGGCGCGCAGCTTTTCCAGGCAGCGCATCATCGGCGTGGTGTCTAGCCACCGGCGATCGAGGCTGGACGGATCGCGCGCGGCGAGTTCCAACGCATAGCGAAGGCCCTGGGTAGCTTCGCGGATCATCTGGCTGAGGCTGGCGGCGTCGAGGTTGCCCTCGGTTTCGAGGCGGCTGAGGCTCAGGCGATGCGCGAGCACCACGGCGCGGGCCGCGGCGTCGGCCTGCCGACGGGCCTCGTTCGTGACGCGGCCGAGCGTGGATTGCGTGGCCTGGATGGCGGCCACACGGCCCTGGAGCGCGGCCATGCCCTCGCGTGCGGCGTCGAGGCTGCCGCGGGCGCCACGCACGGCGTCGTCGACACGGCCGAGGGACGCCTGCATGCCGGCGATGCCGGACTGCGACTGTTCGAGACGGCGCAGGCTGGTTTGCACTGCGTCGTCGAGCTGTCCGGAGAACTCGCCCACGGCCTGGGTGACCTGATCGATTTCCGCCGTGGCCTGGGTGGTCTTCTCCGCCAGCTGTTTCACTTCGTCGGCCACCACGGCGAAGCCGCGGCCTGCCTCACCGGCGCGCGCGGCCTCGATGGCGGCGTTCAGCGCCACGAGGTTCGTCTGGTGGGCGATGTCCTGCACCGTGGCCGTGAGCTTCCGGATGGCGGTGAAGTATTCGGAAAACTGGGCGTGGTTGCGGCTCATGCCAGACAGGGCGCTGCGCAGCAGGCGCAGCTGGCCGTCGAGTTCGGCCGACGTGGCCTGGCCCTGGCCGCCTGCGTCGGCCATGCCGGCCACGCCCGTGTGAACCTGGTCGATCGCCGTCGAAATCCTGGCGCTCGCCTCCGTCAAACGCCCGGCGGTATCCCGTGCGCTGTCGGCGGCCGTGCCGAGTTCCTGCAGGGTGGCGCCAAGCGCCTGGGCGCTGGTCAGCGCCATGCCCTGCTGTTCGATCGCCTGGATGGTCGTGGCCGCGACGGTGCGCGGCTCCGCAGGCTTCAGCAACGCGCCCAGCGCACTGGCGGCTGCCGGATATTGAGCGGCCAGCGCGCGGACGCGCGCTGAGTCGCCGGTGGCGGCGGCCTGGGCAAGGAGGCGGACGTGCTGGCTCCAAAGGAGGGTCATGATGTTCGCTTTCGCTCTACGGATGGTCGGCCCAATAGATCGGTAGGGCCACGTGTTTCTTGAGTCATGCAATCCATGTGCCATCCCGCCTGCAAGGGCTGCACCCGTGGGAGATCCTATGTTCCCGCGCAAGCGGCCGCGAAGCGTTGAGGGTCGAAGGTCGTGCCCTGGCTGATGAGCGCATGGGCCAGACGAAGAATCTTCCTGGCGAGGATGACGTAGGTCGCTGTGGCGCTGAGGCCTCGCTGACGATAGCGGTCGTAGAGAGGCCTGCCGACGGGGTGCCGGGCGAAGGCCTGGGCGGCGAGGTAGCCGAGACGCCGGGTCTCGGCGTCCCCTCGCTTGGAGATCCTTCGTTGCCCGCGATAGTTACCCGATTCGCGCGGGCGCGGATCGAAGCCGACAAAAGCAATCAAGCCGTCGGCCGTGATGCTGGGCAGGCGCCAGAACAAGCTGACCAAGGCGAGGCTGTTCAAGGGCCCGACGCCGGGAATGGAGCGCAGTTGCTCACGCTGACGGGCACGTTGCTCGTCCTGGGCGACCAGCGCATCGAGCTGCTCGTCCAGCGCGGCCAGGGTCGCCTTGAAACTGGCATGCAGGTGATCCATCGCCGGCAGCGCCAGATCGCTACAGCCGAGTCGGAGCTGCGCCTGTGTCTGTGCCAGCAGGGCGCGTCGTCGCAGCAGCTGCTCCAGGCGCGCCGCGCTGGCCGGCGCGGGCAGATAGCGGCGCAGGTTGCCCTTCTCGTGGGCGACATAACGGGCGATGACCTGGGCATCGACCCGGTCGGTCTTGGCCCGTCGGCGCAGACTTTCGGCGTAGTGACGGACGTCGCGGGGGTTGAGCAGGTAGATCGGCAGGTCGTGGCGGACGGCGCCCTGTAGCAGGGCCTGATGGCAGGCCCCGGTGGCCTCCACCGCGAGCACGCTGTCGGTAGGCAACCGGCGTAACCAGGCGTCGATCGACGCGGCGTCGTTGCTCACCCGCTCGGTACGGCCGGGCACCTCATGACAGGCCACCGTCAGGGCGGCTTTGTCGATATCGATTCCGAAATGCTGTAGTGGCATGGCGACCCAACTCCTCGTAGTCTCAAGGACGGCTGGGGTGAAGTCCCATCAGGCGTTAGCTTGTTCATCGGCGATTGGATCGCCAGATCCTTCATCGACGCTCACGATGGGATAGGGATGTCTCCCACGGTCGGTCTCCTCATACGAGCCGATACCAGCTATGTCCCTCACCCCAGCCCCTTATCTCTCAGCCATCGGCGGGGAGAAAGGGGCGGTTACAACATACAAGCCGGCTATGCCGGCGATCCCGCGGCAGCGGGCACGCTTGCCGCGAGCACCCATCGCCGCTGAAGCGGCTCCCACAACTACAGTAAGTGCGAAGCCGGCCGATACGGTTCGCGACACCTCCTTCGACGCACACGCAGCCCATGGCCCGACCGCTCCTCGACACCGTGGAAACCTTCACCCGCCTGGCGGGCCACAATCGCGTGGCCATGCTGTTGTTCCGCCTGGGCGATCGCCAGGCCTTCGGGATCAACGTGTTCAAGGTGCGCGAGGTGCTGCGCAGGCCGCGGCTGGAGCGCATGCCCAGCATGCATGAGTTGGTCGCAGGCAGCTTCGACTATCGCGGCAGCACGATCCCCGTGATCGACCTCGCCGCCGCCATGGGTTACCCGCCCCTGGCCGCGGTGGACACCGCGCACCTCATCGTCACCGAGTTCAACCGCTCGGTGCAGGGCTTTCTGGTCTCCGACGTGGACCGCATCGTCCATGTCGACGGCGCCCAGATGGCCGCTCCGCCACACGCGCTGGGCTATGGCGCCCGTGTCAACTCGGTGACCCGCCTCGACGGCGACCTGCTCGCCATCGTCGACGTGGAACAGGTGCTTGCCAGTGTCGACCCGCAGGCGGTGGAGCTTTCCGACCGGGTGCAGCAGGCGGCCCAGGTGCAGCACGTCGCGAACCGGCGCGTGCTGGTGGTGGACGATTCCCTTGTGGCGCGAACCCAGTTGGTCGACCTCTTCCGCAAGATGGACCTCGAATGCGTGGTGGCCAAGGACGGCAGCGAAGGCCTGGACGTCCTGCGCACGCTCACCATGGGCCCCGCCGCGGATCGCATCGCTCTGGTCGTTTCGGACATCGAGATGCCCTCGATGGACGGCTACGCGCTGACGAGGGCCATTCGCGAGGACGCCCAGCTGCGCCACGTGAAGGTTCTCCTGCACAGCTCGCTCAGCGGGGTGTTCAACGAAGCGATGGTGGCCCGGGTGGGCGCCGACCGCTTCATCGCGAAGTTCCAGCCGGACGTGCTGGCAACCGCGGTGCTCGAACTCCTCCCCGCCTGACCGTTCCCCCCACAACCATGCGCGCTTTGTGTGGGAGCCGCTTCAGCGGCGATGGGTGCTCGCGGCGGGGTTGCCCGCTGCCGCGGGATCGCCGGCATAGCCGGCTCCCACAGGGTCTGATGTCTCCCACAGGGCCTGATGTCTCCCACAGGGCCTGACAGCTTCGTGCACGGCGGTTCTCCGTCACCTGGCGATTCCTGGGGGCGTCGGATTTCCGGCGCCCCACTTTTCCTTCTGCCCTGAAACCGCGCCACGGCGCCATTTCACCTCCGTGCCGACACGTGGCACGCGAATTGCTCCATTCCCTCGCCAAGGTCACGAGGGGAGAGAGCCCATGATCGACAAACCCGATGCATTGTTCGGTGTGCACGCACAGGCCCTGGGCCTGTGGCAGCAGCGTGCCGAGGTGATCTCTTCGAATCTCGCCAACGCCGACACCCCCGGTTTCCTCGCGCGCGACCTCGATTTCCGCAAGGTGATGCAGGCGGCCACGGGCGCGACCGAAGCCGGATCGCTGCCCATGACGGCCACGGAGCCGGGACACATCGGCGGCAATCCGGCCGTCGCCCTGGCGCAGGCCGACAAGCTGGCCTATCGCGCGGAAACCCAGCCCACGATGGACGGCAATACCGTCGACACCCAGGTCGAGCAGGCCCAGTTCGCCGCGAACGCCATCCACTACCAGGCCTCGCTCGGCTTCATCAACGGCCAGATCCACACCATGCGGCTGGCCATCACCGGATCCTCCTCATGAGCCTGCTGAAGATCTTCGACGTCGCCGGTTCGGGCATGGCCGCGCAGTCCGCCCGCCTGAACACCACCGCGAGCAACATGGCCAACGCCGACAGCCTTGCCGGCAGCGAAGCCGCGGCCTATCGCGCGAAGCAGCCGCTCTTCTCGGCGGTGCAGCAGCAGATCAACGGCCAGATGGAAAACGCCGGCGTGCGCACGCTCGGTGTCACCGAAAGCCAGGCGCCGATCCAGTCGCGCTACGAGCCGTCCAACCCGATCGCCGACGCCAACGGCTACGTGTATTCGAGCAACGTCAATCCGGTCGACGAGCTGGTCAACATGATCTCCGCGTCGCGCTCCTATCAGAACAACGTCGAAGTCATGAACAGCGCCAAGCAGCTCATGCAGAAGACGCTGGACCTCGGCAAGTAAGGCACAGTCATGGCAGTCGATTCCGTCAGCAACACCACCAGCCAGCAACAGTCGTCGTCCAGCCAGCTGCAGCAGCAGACGCTGAGCCAGTCGGATTTCCTGAAGCTCATGGTCACGCAGATGACCAACCAGGATCCGACCAAGCCCATGGACTCCACCCAGATGGTGGCGCAGATGGCGCAGTTCTCCCAGGTGGCCGCCACCCAGGAGCTGCAGCAGTCGTTCGATTCGCTGGCCACGAACCTGTCCGGCGACCAGTTCGTGCGCGCGGCATCGCTGGTGGGACAGGAAGTGCTGGTGCCTTCCTCCGCCGGCAAGCTGACGGATGGCGCGCTCAACGGCGCTGTAAATGTCGGCACCTCCGGCACCTACGTGAATGTGCAGGTGAAGGATCAGGCGGGCAACGTCGTTCGCACCATCTCGCTGGGCCAGCCCGACGCCGGCCTCGTGAAGTTCTCCTGGGACGGCAAGTCCGATGACGGCACGCAGTTGAACGACGGCGTTTACAAGATATCCGCAACTTCCGGCGGAACCGCGATCGACACGTTCGTTCGCGGAAAGGTGGAAGGCGTGGGTGCCTCGGGCACCGACGGTACGTACCTGCAGGTGGCCGGCTACGGCGGCGCCCTGCTCAGTCAGATCGCGCAAATCCTGTAAGTCCAGCGAGGAAATCCATCATGCCATTCGAAATTGCCCTCAGCGGCATCAACGCGGCGTCTTCCGACCTGGAAGTCACCGCCAACAACATCGCCAACGTGAACACCGTGGGCTTCAAGGGCTCGCGTGCCGAGTTCTCGCAGGTCTACTCCGTGGCGGGCGAGAACCTTTCCGCCAATGCCGCCGGTAGCGGCGTGCGTCTGACCAACATCGCCCAGCAGTTCAGCGACGGCAACCTCACGCAAACCGGCAACTCGTACGACTTCGGCCTGAGCGGCGCGGGCTTCTTCACCATCCGCGACGGTGCCGGCTATTCGTATACCCGGGCCGGCAACTTCCATCCGGACGACCAGGGCAACATCGTCACGGCCACGGGCCAGTTCGTGCAGGCGTATCCGCCGTCTGCGGCGGGCGGTTTCGACATCAGCGCCCTTACCGATCTCAAGATCACCAGCGGTTCCAGCCCGGCCAAGGCCAGCACCAAGGTGTCGCTCACCGCGAACCTGTCCGCCAATGCCACTGCGCCGACCGGCGGCGCGTTCGATCCCACCAACGACCAGACGTACAACTACCTTTCCACGTTCCAGTCGTACGACTCGCTGGGCGCCACGCACACGACGAACATCTACTACGTGAAGGACGCGACCAATCCGAACACGTGGAACGCGTACATGACCATGGACGGCACGCAGGTCGGCACGGCGCAGCCCATCGCGTTCAGCTCCGGCGGCGCCATCGTCACGCCGGCGAATGGCCAGCTCACCTTCGGCGCGGTGTCGCCCAATCCCGGCGCCGCTCCGCTGAACGTGACGGTCGATGTCTCCAAGATCACCCAGTTCGGCGACAGCTACGCCACGACGGCGGCACCGACCGACGGTTACGCCGCGGGCAAGTTCTCGAAGATCGACGTGGCGAAGGACGGCACTGTCTCGGCCATCTATTCCAATGGCGTGTCCACGCCGCTGGGCCAGCTGGCGATCGCCACCTTTGCGAACAACCAGGGGTTGCGCCAGCTCAACGACACCAACTGGGTGCCTTCGTCCGAGTCGGGACAGCCCATCCGCGGCGTGGCCAACTCGGGCGACGTGGGCACGGTGCAGGCCGGCCAGCTCGAAGCGTCCAACACGGCCGACCTCACCGCGCAGCTGGTCAACATGATCAAGGCACAGCGCAACTACCAGGCGAACGCGCAGGTCATCTCGACCGACGACAAGCTGACCCAGACCATCATCAACATCCGCAACTAAGCGAGCCCCCCATGGACCGCTCCGTATATGTCGCGATGACCGGCGCCTCGCAGATCATGCGAGCGCAGGCCGAAGTGGCTCACAACCTCGCCAACGCCAACACCATCGGTTTCAAGGCGGAACTGTCGGCGTTCCAGAGCCTGCCCGTCCAGGGCGACGGCTTGCAGACGCGCATCAACGGCGTGGCTCAGGGTACGGGGTGGGACACCACCGCCGGCAACCAGATGGAAACCGGCAACGATCTCGACGTGGCGGTGCAGGGCGACGGCTGGATAGCGGTGCAGACGCCTGACGGCACGGAAGGCTACACCCGTGCCGGCAACCTGCGCATCGACGCCGACGGATTGTTGACGGACGCCAAGGGCAACGCCGTCCTGGGTGGCGGCGGTCCCATCACCATTCCGCAGGCATCCAGCGTGAAGATCGGCGCGGACGGCACGATTTCGGTCGTGCCGCTCGGCGAATCGCCGGCGACGGTGGCCACCACCGACCGGATCAAGCTGGTCAACCCGGGCAACGACCAGCTCACCTATGCCCCGGACGGCCTGATGCACATGCGCGACGGCAGCCAGGCGCCCGCCGACGCGGGCGTGAAGCTCGTCTCCGGCGCCGTGGAAAGCAGCAACGTCAACCCGTCCGACGTGCTGGTGAAGATGATTTCGCTCTCGCGCGAGTTCGAGATGCAGGTCCGTTCGATCAAGGCGGCCGACGAGAACGCCCAGTCGGCATCGAAATTGCTACAGGTGGGATAACCACCGCCGCGCGACGCCATTCCGTCGCCGGCACGTAAAGCGCACGCGCGCAGGAGTCAACGATGTTCACGTCCCTCTGGATCGCCAAGACCGGCCTCGATGCGCAGCAGACGCGCATGGACGTCGTGTCGAACAACCTCGCCAACACCAACACCACCGCTTTCAAGCGGTCGCGTGCCGAGTTCGAGGACCTGTCCTACCAGAACCGTGGCCAGGCCGGCGCGCAGACGACGGAGCAGACCCAGTCGCCCACCGGTTTCATGATCGGCACGGGTGTGCGCGTGGTCGGCACGCAGAAGATGTTCGACGACGGCGGCGTGCAGCAGACGGGCAACCCGCTGGACGTGCGCATCGAAGGCCGCGGATTCCTCCAGGTAACCATGCCCGACGGCACCGTGGGCTATACGCGCGACGGCGCGCTGAAGCAGGATCAGGACGGCCAGATCGTCACCAACGACGGCTACCCCATCGAGCCGGCCATCACCATTCCGGCCAACGCGAAGACGATCACCATCGGCAAGGACGGCACGGTGAGCGTCACGACCGCGGCCAGCGCCGCCTCGCAGCAGATCGGCACCATCCAGCTGGCCGACTTCGTGAACCCCGCCGGCCTCGAGCCGCGCGGCGACAACATGTACCTGGAGACGGCAGCCAGCGGCGCGCCGCAGACGGGTACGGCCGGTCTCAACGGGCTCGGCACCCTCGAGCAGAACTCCCTCGAAACGTCGAACGTCAACGTGGTCGAGGAAATGGTGAACATGATCGAGACGCAGCGCGCCTACGAGATGAACTCGAAGGCCATCTCCGCGGCCGACCAGATGCTGCAGTTCATCTCCAACAAGACCTGAGACACCCCATGAATCGTCCCTTCGCCCGCATCCTTGTCGCCGCGCTGCCGCTTCTTGCCCTCGGTGGCTGCGCCATGGTGCCGCCCACGCCGAAGCCCATGTACACGGCCACGCTTCCGGTGGAGCCCGCAGCGCAGCCGCAGGCCACCGGTTCCATCTACGCGGACCAGCAGTCGATGGAGCTGTTCGCCGATCCGCGTGCCCACCGCATCGGCGACATTCTCACCATTACCCTGGTCGAGGCCACGCAGGCCAGCAAGAAGGCGGCAACGAGCACCAGCAAGAAGAACGGCAACAACATCGCCTCGCCCACGCTGCTGGGGCAGGGGCTGCGCATCGGCGGCAACGCGGCCGACAGTTCCCTGTCCAGCAACAACGCGTTCGACGGCAACGGTACTTCCAGCCAGAGCAATCAGCTCACGGGCGAGATCACTGTTACCGTGGCGCAGCGCCTTTCCAACGGCGCGCTCGTGGTCCGTGGCGAGAAGTGGCTCACGATCAACCAGGGCGAGGAACTGGTGCGCATTTCCGGCATCGTCCGTCCCCAGGACATCGGCAACGACAACATCGTGCCGTCCAGCCGCGTCGCCGACGCGCGCATCGAGTACGTAGGCAAGGGCACGCTGGCCGACTCGAACACGCGTGGCTGGCTGTCGCGCTTCTTCGACTCCAAGTGGATGCCGTTCTGATGAACGCCTTTCGCTCCTTCCACCGTATTGTGCAGGCCTCCTTCGCCGTGCTGGCGCTCGGGGCCGTCGTCCCCGCGCATGCCGACCGCATCCGCGATCTCGTGCAAGTGGGCGGGGTGCGAAGCAACCAGTTGATCGGTTACGGCCTCGTCGTCGGTCTCGACGGCAGCGGCGATCAGACAAGCCAGACGCCCTTCACCACGCAGAGCCTGGAGAACATGCTCCAGCAGTTCGGCGTGAATGTGCCTGCGAACGTGCGTCCGCAGCTCAAGAACGCGGCCGCCGTCACCATCACTGCGGAACTGCCGCCGTTCGCCAAGCCAGGCCAGCGCATCGATGTGACGGTTTCCTCGATCGGCAATGCCAAGAGCATTCGCGGGGGCGAGCTGCTGATGTCGCCGCTGAAGGGCGCCGACGGTCAGGTCTACGCGATCGCCCAGGGCAGCGTGGTGGTGGGTGGCGTGAGCGCGCAGGGCAAGAGCGGTTCCAGCGTGCAGGTGAACATTTCGGCCAGCGGCCGCATTCCCGGCGGCGCCAGCATCGAGCGCAGCGTGGCCTCGTCCTTCGACAAGGGCGGCGACATCATGCTGAACCTCAACACCGCCGACTTCACCACCGCCGCGCGCATCGCGCAGGCGGTGAACCAGTCGTTCGGCGCGGGTACGGCGAATGCCGTCGACTCCGCCTCGGTGGCGGTTCGTGCGCCGATCGATCCGTCGCAGCGGGTTTCCTGGCTGTCGACCATCCAGGCGCTCGAAGTCACTCCAGGCGACGCACCGGCACGAATCATCGTGAATTCGCGCACCGGTACCGTCGTGATCGGCTCCGACGTGAAGGTCGGCGCCGCTGCGGTGGCCCACGGCGCCATCCAGGTCACCATCAGCGAGCAGCCGCAGGTCAGCCAGCCGGCGCCATTCAGCCGCGGCCAGACCGCCGTCGTGCCGAGCAGCCAGGTGGCGGTGAGCGAGGAAGGCGGCCACATGTTCAAGTTCGGCCCGGGCACCAGCCTCGACGCCATCGTGCGTGCGGTGAACCAGGTGGGCGCGTCGCCCAGCGACCTTATCTCCATCCTCCAGGCGCTGAAGGAATCCGGCGCCCTGCACGCCGAACTGGTGGTGATCTGACATGGCCGCGCCCGTCGACACCCAGAGGCTTGGCACCTACACGGACATGTCCGCGTTCGCGGGCTTGCGCTCGGCGGCCCAGAAGGACTCCAAGGCCGCCCTCCCGGTTGTCGCGAAGCAGTTCGAATCCATCTTCACGCAGATGATGCTGAAGTCCATGCGCGATGCGAGTTCCGCGCTGGGCGACGACATCATGGGCTCGCAAGCGGGCAACGCGTACCGCGACATGTTCGATCACCAGCTGTCGCTGACCTTGTCGCAGGGTCGCGGCATCGGCATCGCCGACATGCTCATTCGCCAGCTGGGTGGCAGCGCCGCGTCGCCGGCCGCCGCTTCCAACGATCCTTTCGCGGGCGTGACGGGCGATGCGAGCACGGTGGATTCCGTGTCGTCGCCTTCGGATCAGCAGAGCGGCCTCATGGATTCGCTGGAGCGCATGCTCGGCAATGCCGGGCGCGCGGTGGGCGAGGGCGCCGATGCCGTCGCCGGCGCGGTGGGCAAGCTGTCGGTGTCCAGCCCGGAGGAATTCGTGCAGAAGTTTGCACCGCACGCCATCGAGGCGGCGAAGAAGCTCGGCGTGTCTGTGCGTGCATTGCTTGCGCAGGCCGCGCTGGAAACCGGCTGGGGCAAGCACATGCCGGCACAGGGCCACACCAGCAGTTTCAACATGTTCGGCATCAAGGCCGGAAGCAGCTGGGACGGCAAGCGCGTGAATGTGCCGACGCTCGAATACGAAGATGGCGTGGCCGTGCGCCGCAAGGACAGTTTCCGCGCGTACGACTCGCCGTCCGACTCGTTCAAGGACTATGCCGACATGGTATCCAGCAGCCCCCGCTACGCGAGCGCGGTGGGCCGAGGCGACGATGTCGCCGGCTTCGCGCATGCCCTGGTGAAGGGCGGTTACGCCACCGATCCCAGCTATGCGCGCAAGCTCACCGACATCGCAAACGGCCCGATCATGAAGCAGGCGCTCGCGGCGCTGAAGCAGATCGCGGCGGAACTGTGATCCGCATGCCGACCACGGATTAGAAAGGGAATACGACGATGGCCGATCTGCTCTCCACCGGTGTCTCCGGGCTGCTTGCCTCGCAGGTAGGCCTGTCCACGGTGGGCCACAACATCAGCAACGTGAACACCGCGGGTTATACCCGGCAGATCACGAACTTCAATGCGCGCACACCGCAGTTCAACGGCGGCTATTACATCGGGCAGGGAGCCGATGCGGTCAGCGTCCAGCGCGCCTACAGCCAGTTCCTCACCCAGTCCGTGTGGTCGGCCAACTCCGGGCAGAGCCGCGCGCTGCAATACGCGGGGCTCACTGCCGCGGCGAACAATGCGGTGAGCGGGTCGGCCAACCTGCAGACGGCGCTCGACGGTTTCTTCGGCGCGGTCAGCGATGTGGCCAATGCGCCGGTGGACACGGCGAGCCGCCAGGCACTGCTCGGCAAGGCCAGCTCGCTCGTCTCCACGTTCCGCTCGCTGTCGTCGCAGTTCCAGCAGATCGACCAGCAGACGAACCAGGAAATCAGCAACTCCGTCGACAGCATCAACAGCCTGGCCAAGAGCATCGCCGATCTGAACGGCCAGATCGCGCGCGCTTCCATCGGCGGCGCCGCACCGAACGACCTGCTGGACGCGCGCGATCAGGCCATCTCGCAGCTGTCGCAGATCGTCGGCGTGAACGTGAGCCAGGGCAGCGACAACATGGTCACGGTGTCCGTCGGTAACGGCTTGCCGCTGGTGAACGGCACGGATTCGACGAAGATCGCCACCGCCAACAACCCGTACGACAGTTCGCGGCTGGAAATCGTCGGACCGACCGGATCGATCATCAGCAATCAGCTAGGCTCCGGTTCCCTCGGTGCCACGTTCGATTTTCGCACCAACGTACTCGATCCCGCACGGAACCAGCTTGGCCGCTCCGCCATCGCGCTGACGGATGCCTTCAACAAGCAGCATGCGCAAGGCATCGACCTCAACGGCGACGCCGGTGGCGACTTCTTCAATATTGCCGACCCCGCGGTCTTCGACAACACGGGCAACAAGGGCAACGCACAGGTCGCGGCGAAGATCACCGACGTCGGCAAGCTGGGTGCATCCGATTACGTCATGCGTTTCGACGGCACGAAGTGGTCGGTCACGACTACGGCGGGCGTTGCCGTTCCATCGACGGGTACCGGTACGGCCGCCGATCCCATCCTCATCGACGGCCTCGCCATCACCGTGCCCTCGGGCGTGCCCCAGGCGGGCGACAGCTTCCAGATCCAGCCCACGCGCAACGCCGCGTCGACCATGAGCGTGGCCATCAGCGACACGAACAAGATCGCGGCTTCCGGTCCGCTGGCGGCCAGCAAGGGTTCCGCGAACACCGGCAAGGCCACCCTGGGCAACCTCACGGTCACCGATCCCACCGATCCGGCGTTCAACACGCCGGTGAACATCGTCTTCACTTCGCCCACCACGTATACGATCAACGGCGGGGCGCCGCAGACCTACGCTGCCGGCGACACCATCACCGGCAACGGCTGGACGCTCAAGCTTTCGGGCACACCTGCCGCTAACGATACTTTCAGCGTGAAGCCGGCCGGTTCGGCCAGCGGTGACAACGGAAACGCGCTTGCCCTGGCGGATGTCGCCAACAAGGGCGTGCTCGACAATGGCGTCACCACCGTGGGCAAGTCCTACAGCCAGTTGATCGCACAGGTGGGCACGGCGGGCGCGCAGGCGAACACCGCGCTCGACGCGCAGCAGAGCATCCTCGACCAGGCCACGTCGGCGCAGCAGAGTCTTTCGGGAGTGAACATGGACGAGGAAGCCGCCAACCTCCTGCGTTTCCAGCAGTCCTACGCGGCCGCCGCACAGGTCATCAACGCGGCGAACACCATCTTCGATTCCCTCCTGAGCGCGGTACGGGGCTGATCATGCGTATTTCCACTTCCTGGGGGCAGCAGCAGGCCGTCAACACGATGCTGGACCGGCAGTATTCGCTGTCGCAGACCCAGCTGGCGCTCGGCAACGGCAAGGCCATCCAGACGCCGGCCGACAACCCCGCCGCTGCCGCCCGCGCCGTGGACACCAGTTCGGCCGCCGCTCAGAACGACCAGTACACGCGCAACATCCAGTCCGCCACCACGCGCCTTTCCGTCGAAGAACAGGCACTGAATTCGGCGGGCGACATCCTCGACCGTATCCGTTCGCTCACGCTGGAAGGCATGAACGGCACGCAGACGGACGAATCCCGCCAATCGATCGCCACGGAGCTGCGGCAGACGCTCAAGCAGCTGGTAGCGCTGGGCAATACGCGCGACGGGCAGGGCGAGTACATCTTCGCGGGTAGCCGCACCACCACGCAGCCTTTTACCATCGACGGCCTCACGGTGAACTACGGTGGCGATCAGAGCCAGCGCATGGTCGCCGCTGCGGCCGGTCTCCAGGTGGCCACCGGCGACAGCGGTTCCGACGTCTTCATGGCCATCCGCGGCGGCAACGGCACATTCATCACCAGCGCGGGCGCCGCCAACACCGGCACGGCCGTGGTCGGGTCCACCTCGGTCACCGACGCGTCGGCGTGGGACGGTGGCAACTACACCATCACCTTCACCACGGCCACGGATTACGAGATTCGCGACAATGCGGCGCTTCCGACGGATCCGCCGCTCGCCACGGGTACCTATACCGGCCAGACAGGCACGATCAACTTCAAGGGCGCGCAACTCAATATCACCGGGACTCCCGCCGCCGGCGATACGTTCGCGGTGGGTCCCTCGTCGTCGCAGGACGTCTTCTCCACCGTCGCGGGCATCATCAATGCCTTCGAGGCACCGGGTGGCGGCGCGCCCATGAACAACCAGATCAACGCGCAACTGCAGAACCTCGATCAGGCGTCCACCAGCTTCCTCAACACGCGCACGAAGATCGGCGCGCGCATGAATACGCTCGACCAGCAGTCGCAGATCGGCGACGACGTGAAGCTGCAGTACCAGACCACGCTGTCCAATCTGCAAGACCTCGACTACGCCAGCGCAACGAGCCAGTTCGTGCAGCAGCAGTCGGCGCTCACTGCGGCGCAGCAGGCGTACGTGAAAATGCAGAACCTCACGTTGTTCAATTACCTCAAGTAACACGCAGAGGTAGCTAGAGAGGCATCTGTGGGAGCCGCTTCAGCGGCGATGGGGTGCTTGCGATAGATCAGCTTCACGGCGGCCTCAAGGCCGCCTTTTTCTTGCGGTCCGGACAAGGTGGTCGCGCTGTCGGGTTCGACCCTCGCGTCTCGATGGGACATCTCATGAAATTCGCCCTAAATCCTCTCCGGAAGCGGCCGATAACTTCCGCGACAGAGCCATGAGGCGGCATGCCTTCGGCCCTGATCAAGAAAGTTGTTGACAGGTACAAAAAGTCCTCAAGTTCCTCCCCGGCGTGCCGTAAACCTCTCCGAGGCGGAAGGCTTCCCTAACGGAACCCCGCCGGACAACGCCGCACAACTTCCGGCAATTCGGTTCCGCTTACAAAGGATCAAAATCCCATGGCTCTGACCATCAACACCAACATCATGTCGCTGAATGCTCAGCGTAACCTGAGCACCTCGCAGACGAAGCTGTCGTCCGCGATCGAGCGTCTGTCGTCGGGTAACCGCATCAACAGCGCGAAGGACGACGCCGCCGGCCTCGCCATTTCGACCCGCTTCACCACCCAGATCAACGGCCTGACCCAGGCTGTCCGCAACGCCAACGACGGTATCTCGCTGTCGCAGACCACCGAGTCGGCGCTGGACGAAGTCACGAACAACCTGCAGCGCATCCGCGAACTGGCCGTGCAGTCGACCAACGCGTCGAACTCCGCCAGCGACCGCGCCGCTCTGGACGCCGAAGTGCAGCAGCGTCTGTCGGAAGTCACCCGCATCGCCACGCAGACCAACTTCAACGGCATGAAGGTGCTCGACGGTTCGGCCAAGGAGCTCAGCTTCCAGGTCGGCGCGAACGTCGGTGAAGTCATCACCGTCGGTCTCGACAAGGGTGTGAAGGCGAACCAGATCGGCCAGCTGGCGACGGATTCGGTTGACCTGACCGGTAAGCTCGGTACGACTACCACCGAAGCTGTGGCTACCGACTGGACCGCGGCCAATGCGTCCGCCAAGGGTGTGGTCACGTACGGCAGCAAGAGCGTCGACTGGGGCACTTATACGGGCGCTACCCAGGCGGATGCCGTCAACTTCCTGAAGGCGCAGCTGGGTAGCGACTTCACGGTGGCCAACAATACGACGACGGCGACGTCGATCGACGTGACCGACAACTCGGTGGGCAAGACGCTTGGCGCCGGCGACCTGACCATCTCGGTGGGTGGCGGTACCTCGTTCGACATCACGGGCAACTTCAAGACCGCCCAGGACGTTGCCGACGCCGTGAACTCCCACTCCAGCGAAGGCATCACCGCCTACGTCGGTACCGATGGCAAGCTGAACATCGCCTCGGCCAAGACCATCGCCGTGTCGGGTGCCGAGGCGACCAACCTCGGATTTGCCGCCACCGACGCCGTGAATGTCACGGACACCCTGGCCACCTCGAGCATCAAGACGGTCGACGGCGCCAACGACACGATCAACCGCGTCGACGCCGCCCTGCAGTCGATCTCCGACCTCCGTTCGGACCTCGGCGCCGTGCAGAACCGCTTCGAGTCCACGATCTCCAACCTGCAGAACATTTCGCAGAACCTGACGGCCTCGCGTTCGGCCATCACGGACGCGGATTTCGCCCAGGAAACGGCCAACATGTCCTCGGCCCAGATCCTGCAGCAGGCCGGCGTCTCGGTGCTCGCCCAGGCGAACCAGAGCCAGCAGATCGTCCAGAAGCTGCTCCAGTAACAAGGTAAGACCGCCGGGCCCGGGGCTTCCCGGGCCTTGGCAGGGTAATTGCTTAGTTGTCACGGCTGGCGTTCGCAAGGGCGCCAGCCGTCGACAAATTGGCGCCCAGGCAGTGAGGCGTCTTCAAGGAGAGCTTCATGGCCACGAACCCCGTCAACCTCGGCAGCAGTTCCATCGACGTCGCGTCGATCGTCAAGAACCTCGTCGCCAACAAGCGCAGCGCGCCGGACGCGAAGATAGCTGCCGACAAGCAGACCAATTCCACCCAGATTTCCGCGGTCGGCAATTTCACCTCGTCCCTGACGAGTCTGCAGAGCGCGATCAAGGCCCTCACCGACGGCACGGCGTTCACGACCACAAAGGTCTCCGTGGGCGATTCGTCGGTCTTTACCGCCGCCGCCGACAGCACCGCACAGCCCAACGTCTACAACATCGTCGTCAACCAGCTGGCCACCTCGCAGAAGACGACCTCCGGTGCCTTCGTCGACAGCAAGGCCGCGCTCGGCACCGGTAACCTCACCATCTCCATTGGCGACAAGTCGATGAGCGTGGACATCGCGGACGGCGCGAACTCGCTGGAAAACATCCGCGACATCATCAACAAATCCAAGGACAATCCCGGCGTCACCGCCAGCATCGTCACCGGCACCGACGGCGCGCATCTGGTGCTCACCTCCTCGGTCACCGGCAAGGACAACGCCTTCAAGGTCGTCACCAGCGGCGGCGACGGGGGGCTTTCCCAACTGGATTTCGATCCGGCCACGGATACGCCGACCGTCAAGGCACAGGACGCCCTGTTCACGATCGACGGGCTCGCTGCGAGCAGCCCCACCAACGTCGTCACGAAGGCGATCGACGGTGTGACCCTGACGCTCTCCAAGGTTACCCCCAAGAACACCGACGGCAGTGTCACCCCGACAACCTTCACCATCACCAATGACACCAGCGCCGTCTCCACCGCGCTCGGCGCCCTGGTGACCTCGTACAACGCCTTCGTCTCGACCTACCAGCAGCTGACCAAGTACGACGCCACCAACCAGCAGGTGGGCGCGCTGATCGGCGATGCCACGGTCAACTCGATCAAGAGCCAGGTCTCGACCCTCATCGGCTCACAGTTCACCGGCAACGCCAGCGGTCCCACCTCGCTCAGCGACCTGGGCGTCGCCTTCCAGGTCGATGGCACGCTGAAGCTGGACACCACCAAGCTCAACAAGGCCCTGGCGGACAATCCGAGGGAAACCCAGAACCTACTCAGCGGCGACAACGGCATCGCGCCGAAGCTGGACAAGCTGATCACCGGCTGGACGTCCACCACCGGCATCCTCACCCAGCGCACGAACAACCTGAACCAGAAGACGAAGGACCTGCAGGACCAGGCGGACAACCTCGACAAGCAGATGCAGGATTACACCGACCGCCTCACCAAGCAGTACACGGCGCTCGACGCGATGATGACCAAGCTTGCCGGCACCAGCAGCTATCTCCAGCAGCAGTTCGACGCGCTCACGGCCAGCAAGTAACGGCAGCTCCAGGAAAAGATACCCATGGCACTCGGATATTCCCAAGGCGCAGGCGCCTACCAGCAGGTCCGCACGCAGGGCGGCGTCGAAACCGCCGATCCCCACGGCCTCATCACCATGTTGATGGACGGTGCGCTGGAACGGATGCGCTTCGCGCGCGGCTGCATTGCCACCGGTAACGTGGCGGGGAAGGGCGAAGCAATCTCCAAGGCCATCGAGATCGTCGGGGCCCTGCAGGCGGCGCTGAATCCCGAGGTCGGCACGTCGCTGGTCGCCCGCCTTGAGGGCCTGTATGACTACATCAACCGTCGCCTCCTTCACGCCAACCTGCACAACGACAGCGAAGCACTCGAGGAGGTAGGCCGGCTGCTCGGCCAGATCCGCGACAGCTGGGTCGCCATTCCCGTCGAGGCGCGGCAAGTCGCCGGAGCCGGCGCATGACCGACACCTGGTGCGACCTCGACCGTGTGCTCGATCTGACCGAGTCGATGCATGCCGCCGCCAGCGAAGGCCGCTGGGACGACCTGACCGCGCTGGAGGCCGAGCGCGAACCGGTCCTCCGCCGCGGTACGATGCGGCCGGCCCCGGAAACGCTGGAGTCGCTGAAGTCCATCATGCTGCTCGACGGACTCATCAAGGACCTGGTGTCCGCGGCGCGGGACGAAGCCGCCGTGGCGTGGGACGCTTCCCGCCGGGTCCGCCGAGCGGTGGCCGCGTATAGTTCGTTCTGAGCGACAACCTTCTGCTTGGGGGCAGGGCGCATGGGTGACGAAGGCTGGCAGGCATTTTCCGAGCGCGTGACCTGGGACGCGGCCTTTCACGCCACGTGCGAGGCGGCGCCCCGTCCCGATGCGGCCGCCCTCGGGCTCGTCAACGACCGCAATGCGAGTGTCCTGGTCGCCGTGTCGGCGCTGATGGACCGCCGGGCCGAAAACAATGAGGACGACGGCCAGCTGTCCCAGGAGGTGGCGCGCCTCGACGCCAAGCTCAACGTACTCATGGAGATCGTCAACCGGCTGCTGCTGCCGCAGTCGGCCCTGCCGCCGCGGGTTTCCGTGCGCTTCAACGCCGTGGGCGCCGTGCTGCCCTGGGCCGATCTGCCGCCCGTGGGCCAGCCCGTCATGCTGCGGCTTCACTTCGACGCCTGTCGGGCACTGCCGCTCGAATTACCCGGTGTCCGCCTTGCCGGGCCCAGCGACGGCCGTGGATTCATTGGCTTCGAAGGGCTGTCCGAAGCCGTTCGCGACGGTATCGAACGCCTCGTCTTCCGCCAGCACCGGCGCCTGGTGGCGGAGGCCCGCGCCCAGGCGCGCCCCGCCGACGGCGGCTCGGAAGGCATGTGACCTTTTACGTCACGTGACGTAAGAACGTCGCGTGGCGTCCCGCGTCACATTCGTGACGTGAGTCGTCACGAACGGGCGGAGCCCACACCCTGCCGGAAGGCAACGACCCCCGACGGTCTCTTGTCGTACCTATGTGAACGCCGCGCCACCACGTCAATTTCCGTTGGCGTGCGTCGGAATTCCGGCGTTGGCACGCTCCTTGATTGATACCTTGCAACGAAGCCGACGGGATTCCAGCACGGAGCCCGCCTGATCCCTTCGATCCAACGCAAAAGCGAGGTATCCCCCGGTGAAGTCTTCCCAGTTTCTCGTCGTCGAATCCGATGCAGCACGCACCGAGAGCGTCGTCTCCGCCCTGGCTTTCCTGGGTTACCGGCCGGTGCTCGCCAGCCGCATGCAGGCGGCTGAAGCGAACGAGGGCTGGCGCGGCGTGTACGTCGGTACGGCCGAAGACGAGAACGAACTGGAGGGCTATCTCGCCGCCGTGGGCCGCCAGGGCCGGAACCTTCCGATGCTGGTTGCCTCGGATTCCCCGCTGGCTACCCTGCTTGTTTCCGACGACGCCCGTAGCGGCAGCGTCGAACTGATCGACATGCCGCTGCGCTACGAGCGCCTCTCCGAGGCCCTTCGCGCCTTGCAGTCGCGCATGGAGCCGGTGCAGGCCAGCCGCCGCTTCGTGGGCCAGTCCGGCCCCATGCAGCGCGTGAACGCGCTGATCCGCCAGGTGGCGCCTTTCGATTCCAGCGTGCTGGTGCTCGGCGAATCCGGCAGCGGCAAGGAACTGGTGGCCCGGACCATCCACGATTGCTCCCCGCGCCGCGACAAGCCGTTCGTGGCGATCAATTGCGGCGCCATTCCCGCCGAGCTGCTCGAAAGCGAACTGTTCGGCCACGAGAAAGGTGCATTCACCGGCGCCATCAGCACCCGCAAGGGCCGCTTCGAGATGGCCGAGGGTGGCACGCTCTTCCTCGACGAAATCGGCGACATGAGCCTGCCCATGCAGGTGAAGCTGCTTCGCGTACTGCAGGAGCGCGTGTTCGAGCGCGTGGGCGGGAATCGCCCGCAGCGCTGCGACGTGCGCATCATCGCCGCCACCCATCGCGACCTCGAGGGCGCCATCGAGCGCGGCAGCTTCCGCGAAGACCTCTTCTACCGTCTCAGTGTGTTCCCGCTGGAGATGCCCCCGCTGCGCCAGCGCCTGGAAGACCTGCCGGCGCTCATCAGCGAGTTCAATCAGCGTCTCGTGCAGCGCGGCCTTTCCCCGGTCCGTTTCTCGCCCAGCGCGATGGGTGCGCTGTGCCGCCACGGCTGGCCCGGCAACGTCCGCGAGTTGTCCAACCTGGTCGAGCGCATGGCCATCCTCATGCCGCACGGCGAGGTGCGTGCGGCCGACCTGCCCGAGAAGTACCGCGGTGCGCTGCCGGTGGAAGAGGTGTCCGGTGCCGCGCTCATCGCCATGATGGAAGCCGAGCCGGAAGTCACCGAATCGTTCGGCTATGTCGCCGACGGCGATCCTTCCGTGCTGCCGCAGGGCGGTCTGGACCTCAAGGACCACCTGGCCGGCATCGAAATCGGCCTGATTCGCCAGGCGCTGAACTCGGCAAACGGTGTGGTCGCGCACGCTGCCAAGCTGCTTCGTGTCCAGCGCACCACGTTGGTGGAAAAGCTCCGCAAGTACGGCTTGTCCGAGACCGCGCAGGCCGGCTGACAGCCGTCGTTGGTTGGCACAGGACGTGCATCGGGTGTCGCAAACCCGATAACGCGTTGGAAAACCGTCATGACCACGATCGACGTCAACAGCCTCCTGCTCCAGATGCGCCGCATCAGCGCGCAGACCGAGATGCCCGCGCTGCGTGGCGTGGGCGAGGCGGCTCCGGCGGAGAAGGGCGCCTTCGGCGATCTTCTGAAGCAGTCGATCGAGGGCGTGGCGCAGACCCAGGCGAAGGCGGCGAGCATGTCGGCGGCTTTCGAGCGAGGCGACCCGGGCATCGATCTCGCCCAGGTGATGATCCAGGGACAGAAGGCCGACCTCTCGTTTCGCGCCATGACCGAAGTGCGCAACAAGATGGTCGATGCCTACAAAGAAATCATGAACATGTCGATCTGATCGACATGCGCGCAAAGACAGGATTCGAGTTGAACCATGGCAGATAACGGCGTCGCCACAACCGACAGCAACACAGCTTCGCGCATGGATTCGCTGAAGTCGCTGGCACAGACGCCCGCGATGCGGCAGCTCTTCATGCTGGCGGGTATCGCTGCGGCCGTCGCCATCGGTATCGCCGCGGTGATGTGGTCGCGCGCACCGAACTACGGGCTGCTTTACGGTGGTCTGGAACAGAAAGACGCCGCCGCCGTCACCCAGGCGCTGCAGGCCGCCAACACGCCCTATACGTTGAGCGCCGACGGCAGTTCCATCTTCGTGCCCGCGGCCGATGTCGCAGGTGTTCGTCTGAAGCTCGCCGGCCAGGGGCTGCCGCAGGGCAGCGCCGCCAGTGCCATACCGCAGGCGGACTCGCCGTTCGGCATGAGCGACATGGCCGAGCGCAGCCGCTACCAGTCGATGCTGGAAAGCGACCTTTCCAACACCATCGCCGGATTGCAGTCCGTGCGCGCCGCGCGTGTGCACCTCGCGTTGCCCAAGCCTTCCGCTTTCATTCGCGACAACAAGCCGGCCAGCGCCTCGGTGGTGGTCACGTTGTATCCGGGGCGCCAGCTCGACCAGGGACAGGTGGCCGCCATCGTCCACCTCATCGCGGCCAGCGTGCCGGGTCTGGACACGCGCCAGGTGTCGGTCATCGATCAGGGCGGCAATCTGCTCACGGTAAGCGACCCTGACAGCGCGCAGGCCATCGGCGACAGCCGCCTGCGCCTGTCCAACCGTATCGAAGCCACTTACACGCAGCGCGTGGAGGACCTGCTCACGCCCCTGGTCGGTGCCGGCAAGGTGAGGGCACAGGTTTTCGCGGACCTCGACTTCTCGCAGACCGAGAAAGCCAGCGAAACCTTCAATCACGACAACCCGGCCCTGCGCAGCGAGCAGACCAGCAGCGACACACGCACGGACCCGGCCAGCAACGGCGGCGTGCCGGGCGCGCTCAGCAACCAGCCGCCGAACACCGGCGCCAACGCCACGGCGGCCAATCCGGGCGCCGGCGGCAAGCCGGGCGCGCAGGCAAGCACGCAGACCGCACAGCAGACGCCCACGCAACAGAGCCAGAGCGCCACCCGCAACTACGAACTCGACCGCACGGTCAGCCACGTCACGGATCCCGCCGGCAAGGTGGCCCGTCTGTCGGTGGCGGTGGTGGTCGACAACAAGCAGGTTCCCGACAAGGACGGCAAGCTGAAGAGCGTGCCGTTCACGCCGGAAGAATTGACCCGGCTCACCGAACTCACCAAGAACGCCGTGGGCTTCAGCGCCCAGCGTGGCGACAGCGTCAGCGTCATCAACGAGCCGTTCCGCGGGAACATCGTCGACGACGCGCCGCAGACCATGCCATTCTGGGAACGTCCGGGCATGCTCGACCTGATCAAGCAGGGCCTTGGCGTGATGGTTGCCCTGATCGTCGGCTTCTTCGTGTTGCGCCCGATCCTGAAGGGGCTGCTGAAGCCGGCTCCGCTGGCTATGAACAACGTGGCGCTTGCCGGACCGATGCCTACCGTCTCGGTCATGGTGGACGACGATGACATGACACCTGACCGTGTCTCCACCTCGCAGGCCCAGCTCGGCTCCCCCGCGCTGCTGGCCTACGAACAGAAGGTGGGCCTTGCCAAGCGCATGGCCGCCGAAAATCCGAAACAGGTGGCGCAGGTCGTGAAGAGCTGGGTATCCGAAGATGGCGGCTGAGAAAGAAAACCTCACCGGCGCACAGAAGGCGGCGATTCTCCTGCTCACGCTGGGCGAGGAGGACGCGGCGTCCATCCTGAAGCACCTCGGCGCACGTGACGTGCAGGCCGTGGGTACGGCGATGGCCGCGCTGAAGAACGTCAGCAAGGAGCAGGTGGACCAGGTCCTCACCAAGCTCCAGGAGGACGTGGGCCAGCACACGGCGATCGGCGTCGGCACCGAGGAATACATTCGCCGCATCCTCGTCAACGCGTTGGGCGAGAACAAGGCCGGCGGCCTCATCGACCGTATCCTTCTCGGCCGTAGCAGCAAGGGCCTGGAATCGCTGAAGTGGATGGAGAGCCGAGCCATCGCCGAGATGATCGGGCAGGAGCATCCGCAGATCATCGCGCTTGTCATGGCGCACCTGGAGGCCGATCAGGCCGCCGAAGTCATCGGATATCTGCCTGCGCGCACGCGCAGCGACGTCGTGATGCGCATCGCCACGCTGGACGGCGTGCAGCCGCACGCGTTGAACGAACTCGACGAAATCATGGAGCGCCAGTTCTCGGGCAATTCCACCAAGCTGAAGTCCGCTACCGTGGGCGGACTCAAGGCCGCGGCCGATATCCTCAACGCGATGGAGACGGCGCGCGAGGCCGAACTCATGGCATCCATCCGGGGCATCGACTCCACGCTCGGCGAGCGCATCGAGGAACTCATGTTCGTCTTCGACGACCTGGCCGACCTCGACGACCGCAGCATGCAGACACTGCTGCGCGAAGTGCCGTCGGCACGCCTCATCACGGCCCTGAAGGGCGCGGAAAGCGCCATTCGCGAGAAGATCTTCGCGAACATGTCCAAGCGCGCCGCCGACATGCTGCGCGACGACCTCGAGGTCAAGGGGCCGGTCCGCCTTTCCGAGGTCGACGCGGCCCAGAAAGAAGTGCTCGCCACCGCGCGCCGTCTCGCCGACGCCGGCCAGATCAACCTCGCCGGCGGCGGAGAAGAGTTCGTCTGATGAGCCTCACGTCCATCCTCGCGCGGGAACGCGTATCGCAGTTCGAACGCTGGGAACTTCCCGTCGTGGGCGCGCCGGAGTCCCGCGATGTGGCCGAGGTGCCGGACGACGGTCCGCAGCGGCCCACCGTGGCCGAAATCGAGGCCATCGAGCGGCAGGCGCGAGAAGAGGGATTCAATGCCGGCCTTGCCGAAGGCCGCGCGATGGCGAAGCGCGAGCTGGCCGCCCAGGTCGCCCGCCTCGAAGCGCTGTTTGCCGCGGTGGAGCGCCCGTTCGCCGATCTGGACAACGATGTCGTCGGCGACCTCGCCCTGCTCGCGACCACCATCGCCGAGCGTGTGCTGGGCTACGAACTGGCCACGCGGCCGGACAAGATCATCGACGTGGTGCGCCAGGCCGTGGATGCGTTGCCGGCGGCTACGCGTCACCTGAAGATTCATCTCCATCCGGCGGATGCCGCGATCGTGCGCGAACATCGGTCCTCGCTCGACCACGAAGGCACGGTGGTCGACGACGCCACTCTCGAACGCGGCGACGTCCGTCTGGAAAGCGAGCATTCGCGACTCGATGCACGCGTGCGCACCCGCCTCGCGGCGGTGATCGACAGTGTGCTGCAGGGCCAGGACACATCCGCCGATCCTGAGGCCGAGGCGTCGTGAGCGCCGAGCGTCACGTCGCGACGCGCAACGCGCACTGGCGCGAGGCGCTTGCCGCGCAGCGGGCGAACGCCGAGCAGGTTCGGCCGCTGCAGGCTGAAGGCAAGCTGCGTCGCGTCGTAGGTCTCACCCTCGAAGCAGTCGGCTGCGAGGCGCCCGTGGGCGCGCGCTGCATGGTCGCCGGCGCCGACGGTCGCCAGCTCGAAACGGAGGTGGTCGGTTTCTCCGATGGCCGTCTGTTGTTGATGCCTACCGGCGAGATGCATGGCGTGCTGCCCAACGCGCGCGTCACGCCGGTGGCCGCCGTGTCCGGGATTCCGGTGGGCGATTCGCTGCTCGGCCGTGTCATCGGTTCCGATGGCGTGCCGCTCGACGGGCAGGGCCCGCTGCTGGCGCGCGAACGTGCACCGCTCCGGCGCGACCCGATCAATCCCATGCTGCGCCGCCCGATCGACACGCCGCTGGACACCGGTGTGCGGGCGATCAACGCGCTGCTCACGGTCGGCCGCGGTCAGCGCATCGGTCTGTTCGCCGGCTCGGGCGTCGGCAAGTCCACGCTCATGGGCATGATGACGCGCTTCACTGACGCCGACGTGGTTGTGGTGGGGCTGATCGGCGAGCGCGGCCGCGAGGTGAAGGAATTCGTCGACCACACACTGGGTGAGGAAGGCCGGCGCAGGGCGGTCGTGATCGCCGCGCCCGCCGACGCCCCGCCTCTTTCCCGGCTGCGTGGCGCGCAGGTGGCCACCGCGGTCGCGGAACATTTCCGCGACCAGGGCAAGCGCGTGCTCCTGCTGATGGACTCGTTGACGCGCTATGCCCAGGCACAGCGCGAGATCGCGCTCGCCATCGGCGAGCCGCCCGCGACCAAGGGCTATCCGCCGTCCGTCTTCGCGATGCTGCCGGCGCTGGTCGAGCGCGCGGGCAACGACGCGGAAGGGCGCGGTTCCATCACGGCGTTCTACACCGTGCTGACCGAAGGCGACGATTACCGTCACGACCCGATCGCCGATTCGGCGCGCGCGATTCTCGATGGCCACATTGTCCTGTCGCGCGACATGGCGGAAGCCGGTCATTACCCGGCCATCGACATCGAGGCATCCATCAGCCGTGTCATGCCCGCCGTGGTGAGCAAGGACCACCTGCGCTCGGCACAACGGTTCCGGCAGGTCTATTCCGCTTACCGCCAGCAACGTGACCTCATCGCCGTGGGGGCGTACCAGAAAGGCAGCGATCCGCGCACGGACGAGGCCATCGCCCTTTATCCGCGCCTGTCGGCGTTCCTGCAGCAGGAGACCGATGTGCCGGTGAACCTCGAAGAGGCCGAGGCCGGCCTCGCCGACGTCTCGAAGGCTGACTGATGCCTTCCCGCGCCGATCGCCTGCAACCCGTCGTGGACCTCGCGGCCGAGAAGGCCGAGGAGGCGACGCGCGCACTCGCCACGCAGCAACGCGCGCTCGCCGACGCGGACCACCAGCTGGCCGAGCTGCGCCGCTATCGCAACGAATACGCCGAGATGCCCAACGGTATCGGCGTGAGCGCCTTGCTCAACCGGCAGCAGTTCCTGCAGAAGATCGACATGGCCATCGTGCAGCAGCTGAACGAGGTACAGCGCCGCCAGCGCGCGCTGGAGCGAGCCCGCCAGGAATGGACGGAGGCGCGGGGGCGCGCAAAGGCGCTGGACTCCGTGACCTCGAAGTATCGCGAGCAGGAACGCAAGACGCAGGACCGCCGCGAGCAGGAACAGGCGGACGAGCGTTCGCAACACCGTCGTTCGCCACGTGGCGAAACCTGACGTGTCCGGGCGCCATCACAATGAAAGATCATGATTCGAATCGGGTAACCAGCATGAACAACGCCACCCTCGTGCTCAATGTCGCTCGTCCATCCGCGCCCGCGACGTCGCCTGCGACGGCGCATTCGGCCGAAGACACAACGTCGTCGAAGCGCTTCGACGCCGCGCTGGACGCGGCGCACGCCGACGCACGCGCACCGCGCAAATCGGAGCAGGACGCCACGAAGGAAAACGCGCCTCCGGCAAAGACACCCGATGCGAAGGCCACCGCTGGTCACGACGACAAGCCGGCAAAGAAAGACGAAGCACCCTCGGATGGCACCTCCATCGCCACCGCCATGCTGTCGCTGATCGGGGTTCCGCCCACCGTGGCGGGGGGCGCTGCAAAGGCGCTCGGTGTGGCGAAAGGTGCCGGCGACGCCGGAACGGATGCAGCCGTCGGCACGCCGGGCGGCGCCGTGTCGCTGGCGGGCATGATGCCGGGTACCACCGGCGAGATCGACGCCGCGGCATCCCTCAAGGAGGCCGCCGGTGCGTCGCCCGGGATGAGCGCCGGAGCCCTGTCCACCGGTTCCGCACCCGTGCCCGCCGTCGCGACTTCGTCCTTTACCGCGCTGCTCGCCACCCAGATGGATGCCAAGGCGCCCAAAGACGATGGCGTGAGCGTCGATGCCACCCAGGGTGGCCCCATGCCGTTCGCTCATGCGCAGGGGCTTGGCCAGGGCGCATCGCCCGTGATGCAGTTCCAGGCCACGCAGCCCGCCACGTCGCCTCAGTTCGCGCAGGAGCTCGGCGAACAGATCGCGTGGATGGGTTCCGGGCAGGTGAAGGAGGCGCGTATCAAGCTGCATCCGGAAGAACTCGGCAGCATGGACGTACGCGTGAACCTGGACGGCGGCAAGGTCAACGTGGCCGTCATCGCGCAACATCCGGCGGCCGTGCATGCCGTGCAGCAGACCCTTTCGCAACTCGACAGCATGCTCGCGCACCACGGCCTCTCGCTCGGCCAGGCGGATGTCGGCCAGCGCCAGGCGGAGCAGGGTGGGGGTAGCAGCAACGGCAGCGCGTCCGGGCAGTCAGGCGACACCGCAACGAGCGGCGTGGAGACGGTGACGACCTCGCGCGTGTCCCGTGGCCTTGTGGACGAAGTGGCGTGATGGCGAACACGCTTGTGGGAGCCACTTTTGTAGGAGCCACTTTTGTGGGAGCCACTTTTGTAGGAGCCACTCTTGTAGGAGCCGCACTTGTGGGAGCCGCTTCAGCGGCGATCCCGCGGCAGCGGGCAACCGTGCGACAACACCGCCATCGCCGCTGAAGCGGCTCCCACACAAGGCACGTCAAAGTTCCGGCGCTAAATCTGGCACGACGATTGCACGTCACTCGCAAGCCCATCGCATCAACGTATTCGCAAGAGGTTTTCCCGCATGGCCGCAGCACCCAACGACGCCGCCGAAGGCGCCGCAGTCACTCCCCCGAAGAAGAAAGGCAAGTTGCTGCTGATCGGTGCGCTGGTCGTGCTAGTCGCGGGCGGCGCCGGCGGCTGGGTGCTGATGAAAGGTGGAGCGGGCGGTCACGCCGGTGCGGCCGAGGCGGCCAGGGCGAAACCCGCGATCTATCTCCAGCTTGATCCGGCCTTCGTCGTCAATTTCCAGGACGCCGAGGCGCTGCGCTTCCTCCAGATCGGCGTCAATGTCATGTCGCACGATCCGGAAGCCATCGCCGCAGCCAAGGAAGCCGACCCGGAGATACGCAACGCGTTGCTGATGCTGTTCTCGGCACAGGACATCAAGAGCCTGTCCGACGTGAAGGGCAAGCAGAAACTTCAGGCAGCGGCCCTGGCGGAGATCCAGCGCGTGCTGAAGGAAAAGATCGGCCGTCCCGGTGTCGATGCCGTCTATTTCACCAGCTTCATCATGCAGTGACGGGCGCCCAGCCATGACCGACATCCTTACCCAGGAAGAAATCGACGCCCTCCTTGCGGGTGTGGAAGGCGGCGCGGTGGAAACCGAAGTCGAGCTTCCGCCGCCCGGCGGCATCATGGATTACGACTTCACCCAGCAGGACCGTATCGTCCGCGGCCGTCTGCCGACGCTGGAGATGGTCAACGACCGTTTTGCCCGTTACTTCCGCGCCAACCTGTTTAATGTGCTGCGGAAATCGTGCGAGGTGTCCGTCCTCGGCGTGAAGATGACCAAGTTCAACGAGTACGTGCACTCGCTCGCGGTCCCGAGCAACCTCAACCTCATTCGCATCAAGCCGCTGCGTGGCACCGCGCTGATGGTGTTCGAGCCGCGCCTGGTCTTCACCGTCATCGACAACTTCTTCGGTGGCGACGGCCGCTATCACGCGCGCATCGAGGGCCGCGACTTCACGCCCACCGAGAACCGCGTCATCCAGATCGTACTGCAGGAAGCCTTTGGCGCCATGGCCGAAGCCTGGGCGCCGGTGCTGCGGATGCAGTTCGAATTCCTGAATTCCGAGATCAACCCGCAGTTCGCGAACATCGTCAGCCCGACGGAGACGGTGGTAGTCTCCCGCTTCCATATCGAACTGGACGGCGGTGGCGGCGAAGTGCACCTCACCCTGCCGTATTCGATGGTGGAGCCGATCCGCGAGTTGCTCGATGCCGGCGTGCAGAGCGACCGTGCGGAGCGCGACGAGCGCTGGATCCAGAACCTTCACGAGGAAATCCTGGATGCGGAGGTGGAGATCACCTCGATGCTGGCGGAGGCCCGGCTCACCATCGGCGACTTCCTGCACCTGCGCAAAGGCGACGTGATCCCCATCAGCCTGCCCGAGACAGCCACCGTCTTCGCGGAAGACGTGCCGATCTTCCGTGGCCGCATGGCCAACTCGAACGGCAACAAGGCGATCCAGTTCGAGTCGCTGCTGCGGCGGACCGCGCCGCGCGCCACGGCGGTGCCGATCCAGCCTCTGGAAGTACCGGCCTGAGGGCTGCCGTTCACGCCGTATGGCGGCGGCTCGACCGGCGTACAGGCGACCTGCCCGCTGCCGCGGGATCGCCGGCGTAGCCGGCTCCCACAGAGAGCAGGCTACCCTTCTCCCACAGAGAGCAGGCAGGCCTTCTCCCACAGAGAGCAGGCAGGCCTTCTCCCACAGAGAGCAGGCAGGCCTTCTCCCATAGAGAGCAGGCCTGCTTTTTGTGGGAGCAACTGTCTTTTTCAGTGGATTGCTCACACGGCCGCAGATCGCCATCCAACCTGATCTCGGACCATGGCATTGATGGCCGTGATCAGGCTTCTCATGCAGGCAACGATAGCGA
>NZ_JAAQQR010000020.1 GCF_011742555.1 Luteibacter jiangsuensis | reverse complement strand
CCCCCCAGTTTTGAGTAGCACGGCGATTTGGAGTCCAATCCCCCAACTGACGGAGATTGGACGTGAAGAAGCGCTTTTCCGAAGAGCAGATCATCGGCTTCCTGCGTGAGGCCGAAGCCGGGCTGGCAGTGAAGGACCTGTGCCGCAAGCACGGCTTCAGCGAAGCCTCGTACTACCTGTGGCGCAGCAAATTCGGCGGTATGACGGTGTCCGAAGCCAAGCGACTTAAGGAGCTTGAGGCGGAGAACGCCCGGCTGAAGAAGCTCCTGGCGGAGTCGATGCTGGAGAACGAGATCACTCGTGAGGCACTGCGAAAAAAGTGGTGACCGCACCGGCTCGACGCGTGCTGGTGCGGGAGATGACGAGCCAAGGACTCAGCGAACGCCGTGCATTGACGGTGCTGCGTATGAGCGCCAGTGCGTTGCGTTACGCGCCGCGCGCGGACCGCAATGGCGAACTTCGGCAGCGGATCGTGGCCTTGGCGCAGCGGCACAGGCGCTATGGCGTCGGCATGATCTATCTGAAGCTCAGGCAAGAAGGGATGATCGTGAACTACAAGCGTGTAGAGCGGTTGTATCAAGCCGCTAGGCTGCAGGTGCGTCGCCGCAAGCGTAAGAAGGTGCCGGCAGGTGACCGACAGCCCTTGTTTCGACCCATGGCACCCAACGAGGTCTGGTCGATGGACTTCGTATTCGATCGTACCGCGGAGGGCCGCGTCATCAAGTGCCTGACGGTCGTCGACGACGCTACGCACGAGGCTGTCGTTATCGAGGTCGAACGCGCGATCTCCGGCGTGGGCGTGACGCGTGTGATGGATCGCCTGGCGCTCACCCGGGGCCTCCCGAAAATGATCCGTAGCGACAACGGTAAAGAGTTCTGCGGCAAGGCCATGGTCACCTGGGCTCACGAGCGTGGCGTGCAGCTGCGCCTGATCGAACCGGGCAAGCCGAACCAGAATGCCTACATCGAATCGTTCAACGGTCGCTTGCGCGACGAGTGCCTCAATGAACACTGGTTCCCGAGTCTGCTTCACG
>NZ_JAAQQR010000001.1 GCF_011742555.1 Luteibacter jiangsuensis | reverse complement strand
CCGGCTTCGGCCTCACGCAGGAAGCCGATGATCTGCTCTTCGGAAAAGCGCTTCTTCACGTCCAATCTCCGTCAGTTGGGGGATTGGACTCCAAATCGCCGTGCTACTCAAAACTGGGGGGACGTCGTCAGGTGCTCGCCAACTGAGACGCACCGCGAACCCGTGTCGCAAGCTGCCCGTACAAAATGAAGTCCAAGTGCATGAAGTCCTTGCATGGTGCAAGGGACTAAATCCATCGGTCCAACCGAAAGGCAGTTGCGCACCGCCGCGCGAGATTCTACGATCGATTCCAAGGTGTGCGGTGACGGCGCGCAACTGACCTCTAAACGGTGAACTGCCGTCGCCTGGCCTCGCGCTTCCGGCACATCCTTCATGGGTCACGGAGGCAGACAGAAAAGGAACTCTTATGAGCCTTTTGTGCCTAGAAGCCAGTTGGTCGGACCGCAGGGCAAACCCGCGTCGTTTTCGACTCGAGCTTGGCTTCGGCTGGTTGGCGGTCCTCCGCTTCCTGCCCTGGGGTTAACCGGGACAAGGGCACCTTCGGGTGCCCTTTTCTCGTTGAGACAGGCGCGCGGGTGGATTGTGAGTCCAGTCCTCTGTGGGATACACTTCCTGGTCTGGCCGCTAAGGCGTATAGGGTCGGCTCGATACCCTATTCCCTCACAGATTTCCCTCCCGAACTGCCGCCGAGCGGTCCCGGAGGAAGCAGAAAAACCCGCTCACGCGGGTTTTTTTGTGCCTGGCCATCGACCGGCCCAACTGGCCCTGCCGGCGATGTCGGTAAAGGGCTTATGCGGCCAGGCGCGTTTCGTCGGCGAGGTAGCGCAGGCCGATCGACAGGGCCATGTCGTAGCCGGCCATCGTGTTGCCCGGGACGACCACGCTGACCAGCGAGGGATGGCCCGGGGCCAGTGCCGACGCATCGGATGCGTCGCTGTGGTCGTGCACTTCGATATACGGTACGTCGAGCACCGCCAACGCATCGCGAAGCGGGGCCACGTCCTGCACGGGCACGTCGTTGGCGTCGATGTCCAGCAGGACCAGATCGGCGTGATCGGAGGGCGAGCGGCCGAGGTGGCGGGTCAACTCGTTGAAGTCGCTGCACGGGCGCCAGAGCAGGTCGACGCCTGCCGCCTGGGCACGCTCCCAGAGGCGGAACATGGCGTCATCCGCGAGAGTGACCTGTTCCGCGCACGGGCGCGGGCCTGTGATTACGACGATCGACATCGCTGCTTCGCTCCGACGGACGGGCGCTCAGTGTCGGGCCGAAGGCTGTAAAAAAGCTGCGCGGGAAGAGCACTTTCGCGGTAACGAAGGCGTAAAAATCGCGGAGGCCCAGCGCGGTTGCCCGCGCGTTCATAGCTGGGCGGCAGCGCCTCGAAAAACCGCTCATGCGGGTTCTTTTTGTGCCTGTCACGCGAGGCCCAACGCCGCCGCGAGTTCGTTCATCGCCGGCGCCTCGTGCCAGGTAGGCACCCCGGGAGGAATGACGAGCCAGGCCTGCTTGCGGCGTGTCCATAGATGGGCCACGCAGTCGAGTTCATTGCTGCGATCGAGCGTGCCTGCGCGGAGCACCGCGAAGCCGTGGCCGCTGTTCGTGTTGTACACGCGGGTGTGGCAGGTTGGGCAGATGCGTTGCCGCGACACACGGCCGGACGTGCCTTCCAGTTCGTAGACCACGGTCTCGCCTGTCACCGTCAGGGTGTCGGCGGGCAGGATGCAGCTCTGGCTGAAGGCGACACCTGTCCACGTCTGGCAATCCAGGCAATGACAGGCATAGCTCGGGGGCAGCGCGTCGATGGAAAGCTCGTACCTGATCTGTCCGCAGCGGCAACCGCCGGTGATGGGGCTCAAGGGCGACTCCAGGGTTGTGAGGAAATCCGATTCCGCGGAGGATATCGGAATGGACACTCCCGTATTTGCCACCATCACCACACCGCGGCTGCAGCTCGACACCCTCCTGCCCGCCGATGCGCCTACGCTTTTCGCCTATCGCGGCGACGACACCGTGGCGCGCTTCCAGGGCTGGAAGCCAGCCGATCTCGCCGAGGCCGCATCCTTCATCGAACGACAATCCGCGCAAGTTTTCGCGGCACCGGACAGCTGGTTCCAGCTTGCCATCCGTGAAGCGGAGACGCAGGAGCTGGTCGGCGATCTCGGCATCCACTTCCCCGCAAGCCAGCTCGATGCCATCGAATTCGGCGTCACGCTGAGGCCGGACCGGCAGGGAAGGGGCTATGCGCGGGAGGCAATGGCCGCAGTGATTGGGCTCGCCTTCGGCACGTGGGGATATCGGCGCGTCGTAGGGTCGGTGGATCCCCGTAACGTGGCCAGCATCGCGTTGCTGAGATCGCTGGGCTTCCGTCAGGAAGCACACCACGTGGAGAGCTACCTGATGCGCGGGGAGTGGACAGACGACATGGTGTTCGCCTTGCTGGCCCGCGAGTGGAATGCGGGCGGCCGGGAAAGGCCCGACGCTCTGCGGAATCCGGCCGCTTAAGCCGCGCTCAGGCGCGCCATGGCTGCGGCCGTGGGCGGCGGCAGGTGGCGGAGCGGGGCGTCGGGGATGAAGCGCCAGTCGCCAAGGCGGCGCGGCACACGGGCCGACGGGTAACGATCACGAAGGTCGCGGATGGCATCTTCCGGAAGATCGTAGCGGCCGACTTCGGCATCGCCGTACAGAGCACGCCAGCGGTGGCCGTGGCGGACGATACGGAACGGGGCTTCGGTGGCACTGAAAACATACTGCGCGAGCACGGACTGACTCCCTATTTAGCCCGCTCATTCTCCGCGCGATTTCGTGACCGCTCCGTTATGCGGAGGCGACGCCGGTGTGTCGGTGGAACGCACGGCGTCGCGTGGTTGCATGCCGTTCAGTCTGGCGCCTTCGCCGGGACGAAAGGCGAAACCGGATCGCTGGCGGGGAAGGTCTCTTCCAGCGCCTGATCCTGGTTCTCGTCCGCGTGGTTCTTGCGCTCCTTCTTTTCCGCCTCGCTTTCCTTGTGCTTGGGCTGGCCGTGGTCGGGGTGTTTCACGTCCTGGCGGTCGTGGTTCATGGCGGCGCTCCTTTAGGTGGGGACACAGCCATGGAGCAACGGCGGACGTGAAAACCGGGTAGCGGGCAGGTGGATGCCGTCTGTCGGCTTTTTCTGACCGCTGGTCGGGTCCGGCTTGCCTGAGTTGAACCCTTTGCCGATCCTTCAGTGTGCCGGATAGGGTCCGGTCAAGGGGCGGGGGTAAAGGGTGGATCAGCGGATATCGCGCGGGCGCATCGACGGCGTCTCGCTCATCGAGGTCATGGTCGCGGTCCTGGTGTTCAGCATCGGGCTGCTGGGCATCGCCATGTTGCAGATGCGTGGCGCGCAGTTCACGAAGGAATCCGGGTCGCGCACCAGTGCCATCATCCTGGCGCGCAGCCTCGCGGAATCGATGCGCGCCAACCCGAAGGGCGCCATTCCCGCAACGGGCGACAGCGACTATCTCTATGACGGAACCACCGCCTACACCGAGGCCGACTGCGCCTCCACGACACTCGACACGCCCGCCGACGTGGCCAAGCGGGATCTGGCCTGTTGGCAACTTGCGCTGAAGAAGAATCTGCCGGCCCCGGCGGCCGGACATAGCGTGGCCACCGTCACCCGCGACGACAACCTTGGCACGCTCGTCATCAAGGTGTCCTGGGCCGGCGTCGCCGACGACGAGAACACCGACTCGACCCAGACCTACAGCTTCAGCTACCTGCAATGAGGAACGATCGAATGCCGCTTTCCGGTCGCTCCAGCCGCGGTTTCTCGCTGGTTGAACTCATGGTGTCCCTGGTGATCGGCCTGATCGTCGTCGCCGGACTCATCAGCGTGCTCATGGCGAACCGCCAGGCCTTCACCCTGCAGCAGAGCAACAACTTCAACCAGGAAAACGTGCGGTTCGCCGCGTCGCGCCTGGCCTGGTCGCTGCGCATGGCCGACTTCTGGGGCGGCGTGAAACCCGACGCGATCGTTCCCACCGCCAACACCGCCGGCATCGGCGGTGACGGCTGCGACGCCGCCTGGGTACTGAGCGTGGGTCCGGGAAAGCAGAACGGTATCTTCGGCTACGACGGCGGCGACACGTTCCCCATCCCCGACTGCGTCGACAACGCCAATTACGTGAAAGGGTCGGATGTTGTGGTCGTCAGGTATGCCGATACCACCGGCTACGATCCCGACAAGGGTCCCGACACTCCTGCCTTCGATTCCACCGATCCCAATGTGGTGCCCAACCAGACCAGCATCTTCGTGGTGTCAGGGTTGGGGCAGCAGGCGGCGCTCTTTCGCCGCGACGACCCGGTGCCGAAGCCCACGTTGGCGACGACCACGGGCCGATATGTGTACCCGTTCCAGCTTGAGATGTATTACCTCCGTCCCTGCGCCGATCCCGGAGCCAATGGCGTGTGCGATGCGACCGACGATGGCGGCACACCGTCGCCTTCGCTGGTGCGCCTGCGCCTGGACGAAGATGGGAAGCCTGTCTCCGAAGTGGTCGTGGACGGCATCGAGGAACTGTCTTTCGAGTACTCGTGGTTGGCGGGGCCGGACAAGGAACACCTTCATCAGGTGCCTTTCGCCAAGGCGTCCGACACCCAGTGGGCGGCAGTGACACAGGTGCGGGCCAGCTTCATTGCCAGGTCAAGTACGCGGGACACCCGTGTACCCCATGCCGATACCTTTACCGTCTCCCCGCATTGCGCATACACCATCGCGAAAGACGGAGCAGTGACTTATCCGGAAACCACAGACACGAACCTCTGCAAGGACCAGCCGGCCGGCACGTACGGCGACAATCCTCAGCAGTACACGCGGACCATGAGCTCGCAGGTAGTGCTTTTGCGCAACCGGGTGAGGGGATGAACATGCGTATCTATTCCGCACGGCGCGCACAGCGCGGCATCGCACTCTTCATCGGGCTCATCTTCCTCCTGGTGCTTTCCATCGTGGCCGTCATGGCGATGAAGGGCACGCTCGTGGAAATGCGCATGGTCACGAACTCCGCGCGGCACGAAGCGGCCTTCGAAGCATCCGAAGCCTTGCGTGCTGTGCCGATCGCACTGTTCGACGAACACGTGTTCGCACGTGGCTGGCCTTCCTCGTTCAACGGCGACGTACCCGACTCCGAGTTCACTTATTCGTCGGACATTCCCGCGGGCATGCTCGCCAAGGTGAAGACCGCCCTGCAGACCGATTGCTCGGGCAAGGCTTCGCTGTTCTACGGCACCCTACAGCCAGCCTGCGGCGACCTGCCGAAGGAAACCCTCTACAACGCCAACACCTGGCATCCCGACATGGTGATCGCCATCTGCGACACGTCCAGTGAGTCGTGCAGCGCGGACGTGGATGCCAAGGTGGCGGTGGTCCCGGACGGTACCGTGATGAAAGACGGTGCGGGCGGCGCCCAGGCCGCGGGTTACCGCGGGCTAGGGGTCGGTGCCGCCGCCGGCGGTGCCGAGATGTATTTCGAAGTGAAGAGCGTCGCTACCGCGCCGGGCAATGGCGCGGCGACGACGCATACGCAATACCAGCAGACGATCCGCAACTGACCGCGTCCAGGACAGCCCGATGACCATCTTCCGCTTGAACCGCCACGGACTCCTGCTCGGCACGCTCGTCGCATTTTTGGGTGCGAGCTTTGGCACCGCCCCGATGGCGAGCGCAACGGCCATTTCGAGTTCGCTGCAACAGGCTTCGGCTTATGCCGTCGATCCGCCGCTTGGTGTCGCCGGTGCCGCGCCGCTGGTCATGCTGAACCTGTCCCGCGACCACCAGTTGTTCTACAAGGCGTACAACGACTTCTCCGATCTCAATGGCGACGGCGCGCTCGACACGACGTACAACAATAACTTGACGTACGCCGGCTATTTCGATTCCACGAAGTGCTACGCGTACTCGAACAACATGTTCGTGCCGAAGGCCGTCACGACGAATCACTATTGCACGAGCCAGTGGTCGGGAAACTTCCTGAACTGGGTGACCATGACCCGCATGGATGAGGTGCGCAAGATCCTCTACGGAGGCCTTCGTTCCACCGATACCACCACCAGTACGGTGCTAGAACGTGCGCACCTGCCGATGGACGCGCACTCGTTCTCCAAGTTCTACAACGGCAGCGACATCGCAAGTCTCACGCCGTACAGCCCCTCGGCCACACGCCCGACCCAGACGCTGAATCCAAGCTCGAATTACGTCTACAGCAGCACCAGCACGCTGGGCGAAAACAACAGGACGTACGTCGTGCTGCGCCTGAAGGCGATGGACAGCACGCTGAAGATGCAGGTGGGCGATCAGATAAGGATCTCCACCTCGACTAAGGACGGGACGCTGGTACTCGACGCTCCCGTCCGTTTCATCAATGACGGAACGGACAAGACCTACGCGAAGGCAACGGCGAATCGCATCGAGCTGCGCGTGCAGGACGGCATGTTCAGCGGTAGTCGCCTGGGCACCACGGCGTGTAATAGCACTGCGACCTGCATGGCGACACTCGTAGGTATCGCTTCGTGGAACGTGACGAACCTTACCCGTACCGGCATCAGCTTCTGCAACACCACGCCGAAGGGCAGTTCGAACAACCTGTCGCAAGGCGACGACGCGGCGCCGCAACTGCGTATGCAGACGGGTGACATGTCCCTGTGGGGGTCGAACGAGAGCCTTCAGTGCCAGTGGGCTGAAGATAAGTCCAATTCGCAGGGTAGCTTCGACGACGGGTTCCTGAGCAACGGCAACCGCGCGGCATTCTCCGGCCTCGGCGCGTCGGCCGAGAATCCTCGCAAGGCCAATGGAACCAGCGGTACGGACTGGGCCGAGTTCAATGTGCGGGTGCAGGTCTGCGTGGCGGGCCTGATCGGCGGCGAGAACTGCAAGAAGTATCCGAACGACCAGGCCACGAATCCGATCTACAAGCCGATCGGGCTCCTGCAGAAGTACGGCGAGTCGGGCAATATCAAGTTCGGTCTCGTCACGCCCAGTTTCGACAAGAACGCCTCCGGTGGCGTCGTGCGTGCGGCCCTACCCGGCCCCGACAAGAACTCCGGCGACTTCATCGACAACGAGATCGATGCGACGACCGGCGTCTTCCAGACAACGACGAGCGGCAAGGGCATCATTTCCAACATCAATGCCTTGCGCATCTACGGTTATCAGTACGGTTCCGGCAACAACTACGGCAATGGCAACGGGTGTACGTACCAGCAGGTAGGCATCACGTCCGATCCGTCACAGGCCGGCAAGAACGGTCTGGTGGCCGAAGGCAACTGTTCGTCCTGGGGTAACCCCATGGCGGAGAGCTATATCGAGACGCTGCGCTACCTTTCCGGCGGCAAGTCGCCCAATCCTTCGTTCGTGCCGACCTCGACAGGCACTACGGAAGACGCGACGCTTGGCCTCACGGCGGTCACCAGCTGGGTCAGCCCGATCACCGAAGCCAACTTCTGCGCGGCGCTGAACGTCATCAACTTCAACGCCAGCTCGCTTTCCTACGATACCGACCAGGTGTCGGGATTTGACGACCTCAACACCAAGAAGTCGGTCGGCGACTGGACCAATCTGGTGGCGACGGGCGAGGGCATCACCGGCAAGAGCTGGTTCGTCGGTAACGCACCGGGCGCCACGACCGGTGCCGACCTCTGCTCGGCCAAGGTGATCAACGATCTGTCGGGCGTGCAGGGCATCTGCCCGGAAAGCCCCGCGCTGAAGGGTGGTTACCTCATGGCAGGCGCGGCGTATGGCGCCCACATCAATCGCATCCGCGATCTCGGCAACGACCCGAAGACGGGCAGCCCGATCGTGCCGCCGGAAGATCGCACCTCCTTGAAGGTCACGACGTTCGGCGTACAGCTCGCCACCAACACGCCGCAGATCCGCGTCGCGGTGCCGGGCGGCAGCGGCAAGTTCGTCACGATCATTCCGGCCTACCGTTTGACCCTGGCCAATGGCGTCGGCGGCGGCGCGCTGGTGGATTTCAAGGTGCTCAACCAGCAGGTCACCACCGTCAACGGGGTGGCGACGGCCACAGGCAGCTTCTACGCCGACTGGGAAGACAGCTTCGGTGGCGGTGACTACGACCAGGACATGTGGGGCATCATCAGCTACGCCATCACCAGCGACACGGTGAAGATTACGACCAAACCGGTGTCCGCTTCGACGAACAACGGTCAGGGCTTCGGGTATATCGTGTCGGGGACCACGAAGGATGGCCCGCACTTCCATTCGGGCATCTACAATTTCAATTACACCGATCCGACGTCGCCGACCATCGTCGATGTCAACGGGAATACGCTCAACAGCACCGACACCAGCAAGAAGATCAACGCGAGCGGTGGTTGCCGGAACTGTACCGTCAGCGATCCGGCGACCACCGGCGTGTACGCCATTGGCAACAGCACGGCGGGTTCGCTGAAGGATCCGTTGCTCTATGCTGCGAAGTGGGGCGGGTTCCGCCTCGATACGTCCAAGGCGGACGGCACGGACACGCCCGCTAACGATATCGATCCTCTGGACACCAGCAAATGGGACACGGACAAGGACGGCATCCCCGACAACTACTTCCTCGTCACGGATCCGGGCAAGCTCGAAGCGTCCCTCGATGCCCTGTTCCGTAAGATCCTGGCAAAGATCGCGTCCGGAACGGCCGCCGCCACGGTGGCGACGAGCGCCAACGGCACCGGTGTGACCTACCAGGCGCTGTACGAGGCCGAGCGCACCGACAATTCGGGCAAGCGGGCGACCTGGGCGGGTTCCTTGTCCGGCTTGTGGACCGACCAGTACGGGCTATTGCGCGAGGATGGGAACCACAACGGGCAGCTAGACGATTACGTGACCGACCCGGTCATCGAATACAGCTACCAGGCAGGCGGTCAGAAGACCGTCGCCACGCGCATCACCAGTACCGACCCCGACACATTCAAGGCCGGCACGAGCACGACCATCGAGCTGTCCGACATCCGCTCGCTCTGGAACGCGCGCAATCTTCTGTGGGATCCGGAACTCAAGACCAATCTGCTGCGCGCTTACGGCACCGCATTCAGTGATGCCGCGGGCCGCTACATCTTCACGTGGATCGACGCGAACCGGAACGGGGTTGTCGACGATGGCGAGATCCAGCCGTTCGCCTGGGACAGCACGGGCACCACATCCTTCAACTCGACGAACTATCGCTTCCTCAACAGCGACAATGCCGCGGAGGCCCAGAACATCGTCAACTGGATTCGCGGTACCGAAATCACCGGTTTGCGCAATCGCACCGTCGACTACGGTACCGACAGCAGTCTTGTCGGACGGGTGTCGCGCCTGGGCGACATCGTGAACTCGACGCCGCTGGTCGTCAGCGCACCGGCAGAAGCCTACGATCTGCTGTACAACGACACGTCGTACGCAGACTTCCGCAACACGTATCGCAACCGCCGTCAGATGGTGTACGTCGGTGCCAACGACGGAATGATTCATGCCTTCAATGGCGGTTTCTACAACACCAGCTGCCAGCGGTTCACGACGCAACCGACCAACGCCATCTGCACGAAGGACACTCCGAACGCGACGGGCACGGTCACCGCGACCCGCACGGCGCATCCGCTCGGCGCCGAGGTCTGGGCTTACGTGCCTGGCAACCTTCTGCCCCATCTGCGCTGGCTGGTCGATCCGAACTACAAGCACGTGTACTACGTGGACGGTAGCCCGCTCGCGTTCGATGTGAAGACGTTCGCCAGCGACGCGGACCACATCGAAGGGTGGGGTACGGTGCTCGTCGTGCCGTTCCGCCTCGGCGGCGGCACGATCAGCGTGAACACCTCGACCGATCCGAAGACGCCCAACACGTTCACTGGCGAATCCGCCTACGTGGTGATGGACGTGACCAACCCGGAGAAGCCGCCTCGGGTTCTCGCGGAATTGAGCTTCCCGGGAACGCGTACGACGTCCCAGCCGGCCATGGCGGTCATTCGCGATGTGCCGACAGGCGACCCGAACCAGTTCTACCTGGCCATAGGTTCGGGTCCGACCGACGCGAAGCGTGTGGCGTCGAGCGCCAACCTGCGCGTCAACATCTACAACATGAAGGATCTGACGGCCTCGGTGCCGGTGGTCTCGCCGACGACCATCGACCTGGGTGCCGGCAATGCCAAGGGCACGAAGAGCTTCGCGGGCGACCTCATCGCTTCGGATTTCAATCTCGACGGGAAAGCGGAAGGGATCTATTTCGGCAGTGTCTACGACCGCGGAACCAACGAATTCGGTGGACACTTCTGGAAGATCGCGATTAACGGACAGGCCGACGCCACGAAGTGGGGCGCAGCAACGGGTACCGGAATGCTGCTGGACCTGACGGCCTCCGATGCGCCCGACGGCCAGCCGGTGACGATCCGCCCGACCCTGGGACGAAACGACCGCGGCGCGCCGATGGCCTTCTTCGGCACGGGGCGCGTGTTCACCACGGCCGACAAGACCACGGCTGCGCAGCAGCGCATCTACGGCATCATCGACACGTCGCTGCTCACGGGCGACGACCCGCAGGCCAAGACGGCGGTGACGATGGGCAACCTGGTCAATGTGACGAACTTCAATATCTTCGGCGACGAGTCGGTTACCGGGATTCCCGACGACAGCTCGCTGGTACCGAAGGACACGAGCACCTTCGATGCCCTGTCGGCAGTGTTCGACAGCCCGAAGGTGGCCGGCTGGTACCGCAACCTTCAGATCGACGGGCAGAACCCGTCGGAGCGGGTGGTAAGCGCCCAGGCGCTGCTGGGCGGCCTGTTGCTGACCACCACCTACGTGCCCGGCACGTCCATCTGCACGGGCCTCGGCAACGCCTATCTGGTAGCGAACAATTACAAGACCGGCACGGCCGATCCCGGCGCTGCTATCTTCGGCACCGGTACCGGCGGCCGCATCAACGAATCCCAGGGGCTGGGACAGGGGCTCCCGGCGCCGCCCAGCCTGCATTCGGGCAGCGCCGGCGAAGACCGGAACGGTAGCAAGAAGATCACCGCCTGCACGCAGACATCGACGGGTGCCATCGTGTGCAAGGATGTGGCTACGCTAAAACCCGTGACCAGCGGCGAAACGTCCTGGCGCGAGCCATTGGGGAGCAAGTGATGACCGGACGTACGCAGCAAAGGGACTCGCGGGGCTTCACGCTCATCGAGTTGGTGATCGTGGTACTGATAGTGGCCATACTCGCCGCCGTCGCCATTCCTTCCTATCGTAAGTACGTCATTCGTTCGCATCGCGTGGATGCGCAGGCGGCGTTGATCGACGTGGCCGCGCGCGAGGAGCGGTACTTCTATACGAAGAACGCATACACGGACAGCCTGGACGATCTCAACGCATCGAAGACCATGGCGGGTGACAGATACGAAATAGGCGTGGCCGTCGCCACCAGCACGGCGTTCCGCGTGGAGGCGAAAGCGTTGAACGACCAGGCCGCGCACGATCCCGAGTGCCAGACACTCACACTGAACAACCTCGGTGCCCAGGGGTCGACCGGTACCAAGACGAACGATCCGGTCTGCTGGAGCAAATGATGAAGACGTCGCTCGTGCCCTGTCTTGCCGTGTTCCTCCTTGCGACGATGGGCGCGGCACGGGGGCAATCCGTGAGCGTCTACAAGTGGACCGATGCGTCAGGAACCGTGCATTACACCGACCAGCCGCCACAGGGACGCGGTGCCACGAGGATGACCGTCAAGGGCGGTACGGAGGCGGCAACCGCACCTGTCGTTCCGCAGGCCGCTAGCGAGGCCAAGCTCGATGCGGCCGAGACGGCGGCAACCACGCGGAACTGCGAATCGGCACGGGCGAACCTCGCCACGTTGTCGAGCGGCTCCATGCTTGTCGACAGCACCGATCCCACGGCATCCCGCCGCCTGCGGCCGGACGAGATCGAGGCCGCTCGCCGGACCGCGCAGGCCGATGTGGATACTTACTGCGGTGGGGGAAAGAAATGATGGGCCGCCGGACCGCGAACGGATTCACGCTCATCGAGATGGTGGTCACGGTGACGGTGCTGGCCGTGCTGGCGGGCCTTGCCGCGCCGTCGTTCATCGACTTCATGCACCGCAACCAGGTGGCTTCGCAGAGCAACGAATTCCTCGGTACCCTGCGCCTTGCCAGAACCACGGCGATCACCCGCAGTGTCTTCGTATCGATCTGTCCGACGCTCGACGCGGCCGCCGACGAGCCCGAGTGCGCGGTGTCGTCGGACTACGCCACCGGCTACCTCGTATATACCTCGACAGCACCCGACAAGGCGTTCACGGCGGGGGACGAGTTGATCAAGGTGTCCCAGGCGACGCCCGCGGTATCCCTGCGCGCGCCGAGCGCCAACAAGATACTCACCTTCAGCCCCCGCGGCGCCTCGACCGCCGGCACGGTGAGCCTGTTGCTCTGCGCGCGCCGCGGCAGCGAGGATATCGGCGAGAGCACCTTGCGTGTCTCCGGGCGGCGCTTCGACATCCAGGCATCGGGCAGGGCGGGCCTTGTGGAGCTCCCCAAGAGCGCCAGCTCCGACGCCGCTGCCGGCTATTGCACGCCGGCCTCCTGACGACCATTGACCGGGTCCGTAAACGCTTGTAAGATACGCGGCTCGCGATGGGCGGTTAGCTCAGCGGTAGAGCACTGCCTTCACACGGCAGGTGTCACAAGTTCGATCCTTGTACCGCCCACCATCGTCTTTTGAAAAACCCGGCCACGTGCCGGGTTTTTCTTTGTTACCCGATGCGTGGCCCAGCCGCCGCTAAGCCGCCATCAAGCGCGGCCCCCTAGAATGGGCGATCTCGCACGCCCCGGACACCGCCATGCATGAAGCCCTCGCCGATCTCCACCTCCTGACCCTCACCCCCTGGAAGATCATCGGTCTTCTCGGCACGCTGCTCTTCACGGCGCGCTGGTTCGTGCAGTTCTATGCCACGAAGAAGAACAGGAAGGTCACCGTGCCGATGTCCTTCTGGTACCTGTCCGTCAGCGGCAGTGTGCTGACCCTGGCCTATTTCATCTGGGGCAAGAACGATTCGGTGGGCATCATCCAGACGGCCTTCCCGATGCTGGTGTCGTTCTACAACGTGTTCGCGCACCTGCGGCACAGGGATCGGCAGGAAACGGTGAAGCCGGGCGGTCCCGAAGACTGACCCGTTCCCTTGTGGGAGCCGGCTACGCCGGCGATCCCGCGGCAGCGGGCAAGCTTGCCATGAGCCCCCATCGCCGCTGAAGCGGCTCCCACATAAAGCCGGTCCGGTCCCACACAAGGCCGGTCAATCCGGGTCGTAATCGAGGTACGGGGCCAGCCAGCGTTCGGCTTCGGTGCGGTCCCAGCCCTTGCGCTTCGCATAGTCGTCCACCTGTTCGCGGGTCAGGCGTCCCACGACGAAGTACTGGCTATCGGGGTGGGAGAAGTACCAGCCCGAAACCGCGGCGGTAGGGTACATGGCGAAGCTGTCGGTCAGTTCGATGCCGGTATGCGTGCGGGCGTCGAGCAAGTCGAAGAGCGTGCGCTTCTCGGTGTGCTCGGGGCAGGCCGGGTAGCCGGGGGCAGGGCGGATGCCGCGATAGGCCTCGGCGATCAGCGCCTCTTTGTCCAGCGTCTCGTCCGGCTCGTAACCCCAGAACTCGTTGCGCACGCGCTCATGCATGCGCTCGGCGAAGGCTTCCGCGAGACGATCGGCCAGCGCCTTCAGAAGGATGGCCGAATAGTCGTCGTGCGCCGCTTCGAAGCGGGCCACGTGCTCGTCGATACCGATGCCCGCGGTGACGGCGAACCCGCCGATCCAGTCTTCCACGCCGCTGTCGCGCGGCGCCACGAAATCGGCGAGGCAGAAGTCCGGGCGCTCCACCGGTTTGTCGGCCTGCTGACGGAGGTGATGCAGGGTGGCGATGGGCTTGCGCTTCCCGGGCACGGCGTCGGCATACACCTCGATGTCGTCGCCATGCTGCGCCGCTGGCCAGAAGCCGATCACGCCGCGGGCGGTCAGCCACTTCTCCGCCACCAGGGTGTCGAGCATGGCCTGCGCATCGGCATAGAGTTCACTGGCCTGGGCGCCCACCACCTCGTCGGTGAGGATGGCCGGGAACTTGCCCGCCAGCTCCCACGCATTGAAGAACGGCGACCAGTCGATGTAGCCGCGCAGTTCCGCCAGGTCGTAATCGTCAAACACCGTGAGGCCGGGTTTGCGCGGCACCGGCGGGCGATAGGCCTCCCAGTCGCCGCGGAAGCGCTGCTCGCGCGCCTTGGCCAACGGCACCAGTTGCTTGCCCGTGCCGCGGTTGCGATGCCGTTCGCGCACTTCGGCGTACTCGGCGCGAACCTTGGCCATGAACTCGTCCACCAGGTCCTTGCTGACCAGCGACTGCGCCACGCCGACCGCGCGCGAGGCGTCCTTCACCCATACGGTGGGCGACTTGTAATGGGGCTCGATGCGCAGCGCCGTATGGGCGCGCGACGTGGTCGCGCCGCCGATCATGAGGGGCACGTGGAAGTCCTGGCGCTGCATCTCGCGAGCCACCTGGCTCATTTCTTCCAGGGACGGCGTGATGAGGCCGGACAGGCCGATGATGTCCGCGTTCTCCGCGCGCGCGGTGTCCAGGATCTTCTGCGTAGGCACCATCACGCCGAGGTCGATCACCTCGAAGTTGTTGCACTGGAGCACCACGCCCACGATGTTCTTGCCGATGTCGTGCACGTCGCCCTTCACCGTGGCGAGCACGATCTTGCCGTTGTTCTTGCCCGCGTCGCCGGAGTTGCGCTTCTCTTCCTCGATAAAGGGAATGAGGTGGGCCACCGCCTTCTTCATGACGCGCGCGGACTTCACCACCTGCGGCAGGAACATCTTGCCCGCGCCGAAGAGGTCGCCCACCACGTTCATGCCGGCCATGAGGGGGCCTTCGATCACGTCCAGCGGTCGGCGCGCGGCGAGCCGGGCTTCCTCGGTGTCTTCCACCACGAACTGGTCGATGCCGTGCACGAGGGCGTGGCTAAGGCGATCCACCACCGGCTTCTCGCGCCATGCCGCCGTTTCCACCGCCACCTCGCCCTTGCCGCCCTTGTAGCGGTCGGCGACTTCCAGCAGGCGTTCGGTGGCGTCGGCACGGCGGTTGAGCACCACGTCCTCGACGCGCTCGCGCAGTTCCTCGGGCAGGTCGTCGTAGATGGCGAGGGCACCGGCGTTGACGATGCCCATGTCCATGCCGGCGGCGATCGCGTGGTAGAGGAACACCGAGTGGATGGCTTCGCGCACCGGGTTGTTGCCGCGGAACGAGAAGGACACGTTCGACACGCCCCCGGATACGTGCGAGGACGGAAAGCGTTTCTTCAGTTCGCGCGTGGCCTCGATGAAGTCCACCGCGTAGTTGTTGTGTTCCTCGATGCCGGTCGCAATGGCGAAGATGTTCGGATCGAAGATGATGTCTTCGGGTGGGAAGTCGAGCTGGTCCACCAACAGCTCGTAGGCGCGCGAGCAGATGTCGACCTTCCGCGCCTTCGTGTCGGCCTGGCCGGCTTCGTCGAAGGCCATGACCACCACGGCCGCGCCGTACTGGCGTACCTTGTGCGCATGGTCGAGAAAGGCGGCCTCGCCTTCCTTCATGGAGATGGAATTCACGATGCCCTTGCCCTGCATGCAGCGCAGGCCGGCTTCGATCACGCTCCATTTCGAGGAGTCGACCATGATCGGCACGCGGGCGATGTCGGGCTCGGACGAGATCAGGTTGATGAAGCGCGTCATCGCCGTTTCGGAATCGATCAACCCTTCGTCCATGTTGATATCGATGATCTGCGCGCCGTTCTCCACCTGCTGGCGCGCTACCTCCACGGCTTCCTCGTAGCGGCCTTCCTTGATCAGCTTGCGGAATTGCGCGGAACCGGTGACGTTGGTCCGCTCGCCCACGTTGATGAAATTGAGGTCCGGCGTGAGGACCAGCGGTTCGAGGCCGGAAAGGCGCGTATATCGAATGCTCATGCGGCTTGCGCGATGTCCTTGAGTGCACGGGGCGGGTAGGGCGTCACGGCAGCGGCAATGGCCGCGATATGGGCGGGCGTGGTGCCGCAACACCCGCCGACGATATTGATGAGACCGTCCGCCGCGAAGCCACGAATGGTTTCCGCCATGCTCTCGGGCGTCTCGTCGTACTCGCCGAAGGCGTTGGGCAGGCCGGCATTCGGGTGGGTGCTGACGGCGCTGCCGGCGATGCGGGCGAGCATCTGCACATGGGGGCGAAGGTCTTCGGCGCCGAGGGCGCAGTTCAATCCCACGGAAAGCGGCTGAATGTGCTCCACCGAATAGAAGAACGCTTCGGCGGTCTGGCCGGAGAGCGTGCGGCCGGAGCGGTCGGTGATCGTGCCGGAGATCATCACGGGCACTCGTCCACCCAAGTCATGGAACAGTTCGCTCAAGGCGAACAGCGCGGCCTTCGCGTTCAATGTGTCGAAAATGGTCTCGACCATGATCGTGTCCGCGCCGCCCTCGATCAGCGCGCGCGCGGACTCGATGTAGTTCGTCTTCAGTTCCTCGAAGGACACGTTGCGGAACCCGGGATCGTTCACGTCGGGCGAGATGGACGCCGTGCGGCTGGTCGGCCCGAGCACGCCGATGACGAAGCGCGGGCGGTCCGGTGTGCGTGCGGTCATCGCGTCACAGGCTTCGCGCGCGATGCGCGCGCCTTCGCGGTTGAGTTCGGGCACCAGGTGTTCGAGGTGATAATCCGCCTGGCTGACACGCGTGGCGTTGAAGGTGTTCGTTTCGATGAAGTCCGCGCCGGCTTCCAGGTACGCCTCGTGCACGCCGCGAATGATGTCCGGCTGGGTAAGCAGGAGCAGGTCGTTGTTGCCTTTCAGGTCGCACTCACCCGGATGGTCGTGCCCGTGGTCGTGCGCGCTGTCGTGGCCGCCCGCGAAGCGTTCGCCGCGGTAGCCGGATTCGTCGAGCTTGTGCTTCTGGAGCATGGTGCCCATGCCGCCGTCGAGGATCATGATGCGTTCGGCCAGGCCCTTCTGGATGAGGGCGACACGATCCGGGTGAAGCCAGGGGAGTTGGCTCATGGTGCATCCTCCGTGGAAGGCTTGCGGGCAAGCAGGCTGATGACTTCGAAATGGGGCGCGCGGCGCTCGCGGCTCAGGCGTTCGCAACTGACCACCTGCAGGCCCGCGTTCGTTGCCATGGCGGCGAGGGCGTCGCAGGTGAATCCGAGGTTGCGGTGATCGAACGGCTCGACGACCGCGCGGTGGTCGTGTTCGCCCAGCGTGGACGCGAGCACCCGGCCGCCCGGCTTCAGCACCCGGGCTACCTCGGCGAACACCTTCTGCGGGTCGGTCGAGTAGGTAAGGGCGTGCAGCAGCAGCACAAGGTCGAACCGACGGTCGCCCAGGTCGAGCGCATGCATGTCGCCCGTGCGCACATCGACATTCGCGAAGCCGGAAAGCCGCTGCCGCGCCGCCTCGACCACGCGTTCGGAGCTGTCGATGCAGACGATGGAATGCGCATGCGGTGCCAGCAGTTCTGCCGTGACGCCGTCGCCGGAGGCGATGTCGAGGACGTCGCCCGTGGTGAGCAGCTGGAGGAGGGAGCGCGCCAGCGTTTCCCATGTGCGGCCCGGGGAGTAGTGGCGTTCCATGTCGCCGGCCACGGTGTCGGCCCAGCCTTCGGCGCGTGCGCGCTGCGCCAGCACGGTGGGCAGGCGCTCGGCGTCCTCGCGCAGGAGGGCGTCGCTCAGCGTGTCGCGGAGGGAGGCCACCAACGCCGCGAGCGTCGGATCGGCTTCCGCATTGGCACGGTAATAGGCCGACACGCCGGCACGCCGGTCGCGCACCAGCTCCGCTTCCTTGAGCTTGGCCAGATGGGTGGACACGCGCGGCTGGGCCAGGTGCAGGACGGCAGCCAGTTCCGCCACGGTCAGCTCCTCGCGGTCCAGCAGGGCGAGAAGGCGGACACGGGTGGGATCGGCCAGGAGCCGTAGCGCCGTGGAGGCCGTGGACAGATCCATCCAACATCCTTATATCGCGATATAGAGATACGTAGGATGCGGGCAGCATGCACGGCCGTCAAGGCCGCATGTTGCAGTGCACGGCGGCAAGCCGGCAAACGACCGTTAGAATGGCGGGCTTGTCTCCACCCCAAGACAGCCGCCCGTCCGGGTGGCCAGAGGACCACCCATGGATTTCCGTTTTACCGACGACCAGTTGTCGATCCAGTCCATCGCGCGCGACTTCGCGCAGAAGCGCATCGTCCCCGTGGCTGCCGAACTCGACGCGAAGGGCGAGTTTCCCCTGGAGAACATCCAGGAGATGGGCCAGCTGGGCCTGATGGGCATCGAAGTGCCGGAAGAGTACGGCGGCGCGGGCATGGACCCGGTGGCCTACGTGCTGGCGATGGTCGAGATCGCGGCGGCCGACGCGGCCACGTCCACCATCATGTCGGTGAACAACTCGCTGTTCTGCAACGGCATCCTGAAGAACGGCACGGAAGAGCAAAAGCAGAAGTACGTGCGCGCCATCGCCTCGGGCGAGGCCATCGGCGCCTACGCGCTTACCGAGCCGCAGTCCGGTTCCGACGCCTCGAACATGCACACCCGCGCGGTGCGTAATGCCGACGGCGACTGGGTCATCAACGGCAAGAAGAGCTGGATCACCTCCGGCCCCGTCGCCCGCTACATCGTGCTGTTCGCAGTGACCACGCCGGGCATCGGCGCGCGTGGGGTGTCTGCCTTCCTCATCGACACGAAGCGCGAAGGCTTCCTCGCCGGCAAGACCGAACCCAAGCTCGGCATCCGCGCCTCGGCCACCTGCGAAATCGAGTTCCACGACTACGTGTGTCCGAAGGAGGACATGCTGGGCGAGGAAGGCAAGGGCTTCGCCATCGCCATGGGTGTGCTCGATGCCGGCCGCATCGGTATCGCATCGCAGGCCGTGGGCATCGCCCGCGCGGCCTACGAGGCCACGCTGCAGTGGTCGCGCGACCGCAAGGCCTTCGGCCAGCCCATCGGCACGTTCCAGATGACCCAGGCCAAGATCGCCGACATGAAGTGCAAGCTGGACGCGGCCCTGCTGCTGACGCTGCGCGCCGCGTGGACGAAGGGCCAGGTGGAGAAGACCGGCGGCCGCTTCGGCACCGAGGCCTCGATGGCCAAGCTCGTGGCCTCGGAAGCCGCGATGTGGATCACCCACCAGGCCGTGCAGATCCACGGCGGCATGGGCTATTCCAAGGAAATGCCGCTGGAGCGCTATTTCCGCGACGCGAAGATCACCGAGATCTACGAGGGCACCAGCGAGATCCAGCGCCTGGTCATCGCCCGCGCCGAAACCGGGTTGCGCTGAGCGAAGCCCGTGGTGCGCGACGTGTCTTGACGTCGTGCCGTTGTAGGAGCACGCCCTGCGCGCGACATGTTTTGAGGCCATGCCCAGGAGCTGGCGCGCCAGCTCGAGGACAGGTCCGAAAACATGTCGCGCGCAGGGCGCGCTCCTACTAAGCTCACCCCTCGGCCTTGCCCTGGGGAGCTTCCATGATCGATCACACCGGCGTCACCGTCAGCGACTTCGAGCGCAGCAAGCGGTTCTACGAGGCTGCGCTGGCCGCCATCCACTACGAACTGCTCGCCGTTCTCCCCGCGAATGTCACCGGCCGTACCGATACCGCCGGCTTCGGCGAAGGGGGCAAGCCCGACTTCTGGATTTCCAAGGGCGAACCGAATCGCCCGCCGGTGCACGTCGCGTTCCGGGTCGCCTCGCAGCAACTCGTCCGCGCCTTCCATGAAGCGGCCCTCGCCGCCGGCGGCCGCGACAACGGCCCGCCCGGTCCGCGCTCGCACTATCACGAAGGCTATTACGGCGCGTTCGTACTCGACCCCGATGGCCATAACATCGAAGCGGTGTTCCACGGGCAGTCGCTGGTCCATAGAGGCCTGAGCAACCCGGATCACGACAAGGCGTAAAAGAGCCACGCCGTAGAACCCAAGCAATTCGCGGCCGATACGACGTACGAACGGTCAACGCTTTGTGGGAGCCGGCTTCGCCGGCGATCCCGCGGCAGCGGGCAAGCTTGCCGCGAGCACCCATCGCCGCTGAAGCGGCTCCCACAAAGAGCGGCGCGATGAACCAAAAAAAAGCCCGGCTTGCGCCGGGCTTTTTCGTTACGGGCGGTCGATGCCCCGTCTTGGGTCCGAGTCGAAGGCGCGCACGTCGCCGACGTTCGGGGCGTGCGGGCCGACGTTCGTCGACGGGTTGCCGCCACCCTGCGGACCGTTGCCGCCGTGCGGGCCATGGCCGCCGCCGTCCGGGTCGTCGCCGTGGTGGCCGAGGTGCGACACCTCGTCCAGCTTGTCGCCGAGCATGCGGCGTACCGACACGTAGAACACCGGAATCAGCAGCAGGCCGAGGAACGTGGCGAACAGCATGCCGCCGATAACGCCCGTGCCGATCGCGTGGCGGGAGTTCGCACCCGCGCCGGTGGAGATCGCCAGCGGGAACACGCCGAGGATGAAGGCCAGCGAGGTCATCAGGATGGGGCGGAGTCGCAGGCGGGCGGCCTCGACTACGCCGTCGCGCAGCGTCTTGCCGGCCTGCTGCTGCTCCACCGCGAATTCCACGATCAGGATCGCGTTCTTCGCCGCCAGACCGATGACGGTGATCATGCCGATCTTGAAGTAGATGTCGTTCGGCAGGCCGCGCAGCATCGAGAACACCACCGTACCCAGGATGCCCAGCGGCACCACCAGCAGCACGGAGACGGGAATGGACCAGCTCTCGTAGAGGGCGGCCAGGCAGAGGAACACGATCACCACCGACAGCGCGAGCAGCATGGTCGACGAGTTGCCCGAAAGGATTTCCTGGTACGACTGGCCCGTCCAGTCGTAACCGAAGCCCTTGGGCAGCTTGTCGTTGACGATGCCTTCGACGATCTGCATGGCCTGGCCGGTGGAATACCCCGGCGCCTGGTTACCCACGATTTCCACCGCCGAGTAGCCGTTGTAGCGGTTCAGCGTGGGGGCCGCGATCGTCCATTTCGAGTCCACCACGGTGGACAGCGGAATCATGGCGTTGTCCACCGACGAGGTGGTACTGGCCACGTTCGTGCTGTCTGCCGACGTGCCCGACGAGGCCGCGGCGAGCGTGCTCGGAGTGAAGATGTGCGAGAACGCGTCGGTGCCCATGCGATACGGCGCATCGGCCTGCAGCATCACGCGCTTCACGCGGCCTTCGTACGAGAAGTCGTTGACGTACACCGGCGCCAGGGTGAGCTGGATGGCGGTATAGATGTCGCTGACCGACAGGCCCATCGTCTGGGCTTGCGTACGGTCCACGTGCAGCTGCAGCAGCGGTGCGTCTTCCAGCGTGTTCGGACGCACGCCCACCAGCGCGCTGTTCTGCGCGGCGGCGCCGAGCAGGATGTTGCGGGCCTGGGTCAGCTGGTCGCGGGACTGGCCGGCGCGCGCCTGCAGGTACATGTCGATACCGCCGAACTGCGACAGGCCGCGGATCGTAGGCAGGTTCACCACGAAGATCGTGGCGTCGCGCACGGCCTGCATCTTGCCGTTCGCCTGCTGGATGAATTCCGTGGCCGTCATGTCGCGGTCGCCCCAGTCCTTCAGGCGAATGAAGGTCATGCCCACGTTCTCGCCCTGGCCCACGAAGCTGAAGCCGGAGATCTGGAAGACGCCGTCCACCGCCGGATCCTTAAGCAGGATCGCGCGCTGCTGGGCCATCACCTTCTCGGTACGGGCAATGCTGGAGCCCGGCGGCAGCTGCACGATCGCCAGCGCGTAGCCCTGGTCCTCGTCGGGCACGAAGCTGGTCGGAAGGCGCACGAACAGGAAGCCGCACACCACCGCGATCAGCACGAACACCACCATCCAGCGGGGGGCGTGGCGCACGGCGCCGCCCACGTGGCCGGAGTAGGTGTGCGTCACCCAGTCGAACACCTGGTTGAACTTGCGATAGACGATGTTCTTCTTTTCGCCGTGCTCGTGCCGGAGGATCGTGGCGCACAGGGCCGGCGTGAACGACAGCGCGAGGAAGGCGGAGAAGCCCATCGACACCGCGATCGTCAGCGCGAACTGCTTGTAGATGATGCCGGAGGCGCCGGGCTGCAGCGCCGAAGGCACGAACACGGCCGCCAGCACCACGGTGATCGCGATCACCGCGCCGGTGATCTGGCCCATGGCCTTGCGCGTGGCTTCCTTCGGCGAGAGTCCTTCCTCGGACATGATGCGCTCGACGTTCTCGATCACCACGATGGCATCGTCCACGACGATACCGATCGCGAGCACCATGCCGAACAGCGTCAGCTGGTTGATCGTGAAGCCGAGCGGCGACAGACCCAGGAAGGTGCCGAGCAGGGCCACCGGGATGACCAGGGTCGGAATGATCGTGGCGCGGAAGTTCTGCAGGAACAGCAGCATCACGAGGAAGACGAGGATGATCGCCTCCACCAGCGTGTGCACCACTTCCTCGATCGAGATGGTCACGAACTTCGTGGTGTCGTACGGAGCGAACCAGGTCACGCCGTCGGGGAAGCTCCTGGACAGTTCATCCATCTTGGCGCGCACGGCGTTCGCCACGTCCAGCGCGTTCGCGCCGGGCAGCAACTGCACGCCGAACGAACCCGTGGCCGTGCCGTTCCACTGGGCGTTGAAGCCGTAGTTCTGCGGGCCCAGCTCAACGCGGGCCACGTCCTTCAGGCGCACCACGGTGCCGTCGTTGTTGGCGCGCAGGATGATGTCGGAGAACTGCTCGGGCGTGGTGAAGCGACCTTCCGCCGAGACGGTGGCGCTGAAGCCCTGGCCGTTCACGGCCGGGTCGGTACCGATGGAGCCTGCGGCGAACTGCACGTTCTGCGTGCTGAGCGCATTGCGCAGGTCCGTTGCGGACAGCCCGTAGCCGCGCAGCTTGTCCGGGTTCAGCCAGATGCGCATGGCGTATTCCGCGCCCAGCTGCCGCGTATTGCCCACACCGGGGATACGCGCGATCTGGTCCAGCACCTGCGACGACACGATGTCGGTCAGACGATTACCGTCGATCGCCGGGTTGGTCGAGGTGAGCGCGATGAACATCAGGAAGTCCGGGTTGGACTTCGCCACCACGACACCCTGCTGCGTCACTTCCGACGGCAGGCGCGGCGTGGCGAGCGACACCTTGTTCTGCACCTGCACCTGGGCGATGTCCGGATCCGTACCGGTTTCGAAGGTAAGCGTGACGGTCGCCGTGCCGCTGGAGCTGGAGGCCGACGAGAAGTAGAGCAGGTGGTCGATACCCGTCAGCTGCTGCTCGATGACCTGCGTCACGGTCTTCTCGGTCGTGTCCGCACTCGCACCCGGATAGGTCGCCGTGACGACGACCTGCGGCGGGGCGATGTTGGGATACGACTCGATACCCATGTTGAGCAGGGAGATCGTGCCGCACAGGCTGATCAGGATCGCCACCACCCACGCGAAGATGGGGCGGTCGATGAAGAAACTCGGCATGTCGGTTTCCTTTTACTGCTTGCCGGCGGAGGCGTCGGCACCGGGGCCGGCGGCTGCCGCCGGGGCGGCCTGGGCGGGGGACGCCTTCACGGGCGCGTTTTCCCTCGCCTTCGGCAGGCCCTGGACAATGATCTGGTCGCCGGGCTTCAAGCCGCCGGTGACCACCCAATTGGAACCGCTGAGGCGATCGGCCTTGATGGGGCGACGCAGGGCGGCGGAGGGCACCTTGACGTCGGCGCCGGTCTTCGGGTCCTTGGTGTGGCCTTCGCCGACGACCAGTACATAGGCGTCGTTGGCGTCGCGGAGCACGGCCTCCTGCGGCACGAGGAACACGTTGTGCAGGTCGCCGAGCGTGGCCTTCACCGTCACGAACTGGCCGGGCAGCAGGCGTTCGTCGGGATTCTCGAGCAGCGCACGCAGGTTCACCGTGCCCGTCTGCGGGTTCACGGTGGCCGACGAGAAGTCGAGGGTGCCCTGCTTGTCGTAGGGCGTGCCGTCCGGGAGTTGGATGTTCACGGTGGCCTTGTCCGTCGGCGACAGCGTGGCGGCACCGGCGGCCGCGGCGCGGCGCATGGCGTCGAGGTCGGAAACCGAGACGCTGAAGTTCACGTACAGCTTGTCGATCTGGTCCACCCGGGTGAGCAGGGTGGTGTCGCCCTGTCCCACCAGGGCGCCCTCGGTCACCTGCTGCTGGCCGGCGCGGCCGTCGATCGGCGACACCACGTCGGTGAACCCGAGGTTGATGCGGGCCGCTTCGGCGTTGGCCTGGGCTTGCTTCACGGCGGCGTTGGCCGTGCGCTCGTTCGCCTCGGCGGTGTCGAGGTCTTGCCGGGACACGTAGTTCTTCCCGATCAGGCCACGGGCACGGTCGGCCTGGGCCTTGGCGTTGACGGCCGAGGCGCGGGTGGAGGCGAGGTTGGCGAGCTGCGCGTCGAGTTCCGCCTTGAGCGGCTGAGGGTCGATCTGGAACAGCTTCTGGCCGGCCTTGACGTCCGAGCCTTCCTCATAAAGGCGATGCAGGAGGATGCCGGGCACGCGGGCGCGCACATCGGCCGTGCGGTAGGCGGACAGGCGGCCCACCTGGTCCTGGACCAGCGGCGCGTCCTGGGGTTGTGCGGTGATGACGCCTACCTCGGGCGGAGGCGGCTGCTGCGGGGCTTCCTGCTTGTGGCAGGCGGCAAGCGCCGCGGCGAGGCCGAGGGCCAGCAGGGACGAGCGCAGGGGCAGGGGAGTCATGAGAACTTCGTTCCTTTTCCAGGTTTCTTGTTCGTTCGCGCTGCCGCACCCGAAAGGTGCTGCTCGCAGGCATGCTTACAGTTACTGTGTGTCCCGCCCACCCGTCACGTGCCTTCCGGCCTCTTGCGTGTGCCTAAAGGACGCCCGTGGCGCGCCAAGCCCTCGACGCGGCCGTGTGCATGATTCAGCACGTAAGTATACCGTCCAGTTTAGAATCTCCGGTGACGCAACGTCAACGGGTTGTTTACCCATTCGCACGCGAATTGGTGCAACGCACACGTTCCCCTCGTTCGACGGTATCGATCCATTCGGCCGTCGGGTGCATTCCGTTGCGGCGATGCAGTGAAAAAACGCCAACGCGCATCATCTTTCGGTGTGGCTACATGACGCCCGTGGGAGCTATGCTTTCACAGATTTCCGTCCTCCCCACATCGATAATCCGCCCATGAATGCGATTCGCGCTGCCGAAAACGGCCCGTTCCACGCCGTTGTCTTCGATGAACTGAAAAAGCTCGACTACCCCGCGGAGCGCCTCAACGAGGCGCGCTTTTTTATCGAAGCCTTCTTCGAGCGGATCGCCCCTGCCGACCATGCGCTGCATGCGCCTGAGCGCTGGGCCGCGCTGATCGCCGACCTGCTGGCCTTCGCGCGGGAGCGCACGCCCGGAAAGGCGAAGGTCCGCGTGTACAACCCGGGCCAGTCGGGCACCCGCGCGGTGGTGGAGGTGGTGACCGACGACATGCCGTTCCTCGTCGACACGGTGTCGATGGTGGCGGCCTCGCATGCCGACATCCACGCCATCATCCATCCGGTGGTGCCGGTGGTGCGGTCGGCATCGGGCGTGCTCGAATCCATGGGGTCGGGCGAACGCACCGAATCGATCATGCGTTTCGAGATCGACCGCATCGACGAAACCGAACTCGACACCCTGAAGGCGAACGTGGAAGCCTCGCTCGCCGACGTGCGCGAGGCCGTGGACGATTGGCGCGCCATGCGCGGCAAGATGGTCGAAATCGCCGACGAACTGGGCAAGCGTTCGCTGCCGTACACCCCGGAGGAGGTCAGCGAGGCCTCCGAGTTCCTGCGCTGGGTGGCGGACAACCACTTCACCTTCATGGGCTACCGCGAGTACGAAGTGGCGGCCGATGCGGGCGACCAGGTGCTGAAGACCGTCGAAGGTTCGGGCCTTGGCATCCTGCGTGCTGCCGAGCGCTCGCTGGCACCGCGTTCGTTGCGTACCCTGGTCGCGAGCGAACTGCCGCGCTCCGGTGCCACCGACGCCATCATCCTCACCAAGACCAATGCACGCTCGCCGATCCACCGCCCCGGCTACATGGATTACGTGGGCGTGCTCAAGTTCGACGATCAGGGCCGTCCCGTCGCGGAGCAACGCTTCCTGGGCCTGTTTTCGTCGAACGCCTACATGGCGCACCCCCAGCACGTGCCGCTGGTGCGCGACAAGTGCGAGGCGGTGATGAACCGCTCGGGCCTGAAGCGCGATTCGCACTCGGGCAAGGCGCTGCGCCACATTCTCGACACGCTGCCGCGCGACGAACTGTTCCAGTGCAGCACCGACGAGCTTTACGCACTGGCCATGGGCCTGCTCGAGCTGGCCCAGCGCACGCGCACGCGCCTGTTCATCCGCCGCGACAGCTACGGCCGGTTTTTCTCCTGCATCGTGTACATCCCGCGCGACCGCTTCAACACAAGCGTGCGCGAGCGCGTAGAGAACGTGCTGCGCGAGGCCTTCCACGGCGAACACGTGGATTCGGCGGTATTGATGGGCGAGGCCGCACTGGTTCGCCTGCACGTGGTAGTGCGCCCGCGCATCGGCGACCACCCTGTCTACGATGCGGCTGCCATCGAAGCGCAGATCGTGTCGATCGCGCGCAACTGGTACGACGAACTGCGCGACCGGCTTGTCGAACTGGTCGGCGAGCAGCAGGGCATCATCCTCGCCAACCGCTACGGCAAGGCGCTGCCGGCCGGCTATGTGGACGAGGTGTCGCCGGAAGTGGCGGCCGCCGACGTGCGGGCACTGGCCGGCCTGGATGGTCCAGACGCCATCAGCATGTCGTTCTACCATCCGCCGCATCGCCCGGAAGAACTGCGCTTCAAGGTTTACCGCTCGGGTTCCGACATTGCCCTGTCCGAAGTGATGCCGCAGCTGGAGAACCTGGGCCTGCGCGTGCTTACCGAGCACATGTACGAAGTGAAGCTCGGCGACGGACACCTTTTCGTGCAGGACTTCGAGGTGCAGCCCGTCGGTCGTCTCGCGTTCGAGGTGGAGCAGGTCGGCAAGATCTTCGAAGACGCCTTCGAACACATCTGGCGTGGCAGCGCGGAAAACGACGGCTTCAACCGGCTGGTGCTGGGCGCGAAGCTCGGCTGGCGCCAGGTGGCGGTGCTGCGCAGCTACTGCAAGTACCTGCTGCAGACGGGCGTGGCGTTCTCCCAGGCGTACATGGAGGATGCGCTGAACCGCTATCCCGCCATCGCCGGCCTTATTGTCGAGTTGTTCAACGCGCGCTTCGACCCTCGGCGCGAAAACCTCGACGGTGCGGAACGCGAGCGAGCGGAAAGCATGCTCTCGCACGAGATGCACGCGCTGATCGACGCGGAAAGCCTCGCCGCGCAGCCGGCGCTCATCGGCAACCTGGTGGCCTCGCTGGGCCGCCCGCGCGCCGAGCAGGTGGCCGCGGTGGAAGAGGCCATCAACGCGTTGCTCGACAACGTTTCCAGCCTCGACGAAGACCGTATCCTGCGCAGCTTCATCGCGCTGGTGCATGCCACCCTGCGCACGAACTTCTTCCAGGCGTGGGAAGGCAGCTTCCGTCCTTACCTCAGCTTCAAGTTCGACTCGCACCGCGTGCCGGATCTGGCGAAGCCCGTGCCGTTCCGCGAGATCTTCGTGTACGCGCCGCGCGTGGAGGGCATCCACCTGCGTTTCGGTTCGGTGGCCCGTGGCGGCCTGCGCTGGTCCGACCGCCGCGAAGATTTCCGCACCGAGGTCCTCGGCCTGGTGAAGGCGCAGATGGTGAAGAACACCGTCATCGTGCCGGTCGGCTCGAAAGGCGGCTTCTTCGTGAAGCGCCCGCCCGTCGGTGGCGATCGCGACGCCCAGCTTGCCGAGGGTATCGCCTGCTACCGCATGTTCATCAACGGGCTGCTCGACATCACCGACAACCTCGTCGAGGGCAAGGTGGTGCCGCCGCACGACGTGGTGCGCCATGACGAAGACGACCCCTACCTGGTCGTCGCCGCGGACAAGGGCACGGCCACGTTCTCCGACATCGCCAATGCCATTTCCACGGAACACGGTTTCTGGCTCGACGACGCCTTCGCTTCCGGCGGCTCCTACGGTTACGACCACAAGGGCATGGGCATCACGGCGAAGGGTGCCTGGGAATCGGTGAAGCGCCATTTCCGTGCGCTCGGCCGCGACTGCCAGACCCAGGACTTCACGGTGGTGGGCGTGGGCGACATGTCCGGCGACGTGTTCGGCAACGGCATGCTGCTGTCCGAGCACATCCGCCTGCTGGCCGCGTTCGACCATCGCCACATTTTCCTCGACCCGAATCCGGATGCCGCGAAGTCCTTCGCGGAACGCCAGCGCATGTTCGCGCTGCCGCGCTCGTCGTGGGACGACTATGACAAGTCCCTCATCTCGGCCGGCGGTGGCGTGTATCCCCGCAGCGCCAAGTCGATTCCGGTATCGCCGGAAGTGCGCGCGGTGCTGGGTATTCGCGCGGAGGTCACGCACATGGCCCCCAGCGACCTGCTGTCGGCCATCTTGAAGGCGCCGGTCGACCTCCTCTGGAATGGCGGCATTGGCACCTACGTGAAGGCCACCAGCGAAACGCACGCCGACGTGGGCGACCGCGCCAACAACGCCCTGCGCGTGAACGGCAACGAGCTGCGCTGCAAGGTGGTGGGCGAGGGCGGCAACCTGGGCATGACCCAGAAGGGACGCATCGAAGCCGCCCAGGCCGGCGTGCTGCTCAACACCGACTTCATCGACAACTCCGCCGGCGTGGACACCTCCGACCACGAGGTGAACATCAAGATCCTGCTGAACGACGCCGTGCAGCGTGGCGAGCTGAGCTTTGACGACCGCAACCGCCAGCTTGCCGAGATGACCGACGAGGTCGCGCGCCTCGTGCTGTGGGACAACTACCGGCAGAACCAGGCCATCACCGTCATGGAGCACCAGTCGGTGCGCCGCCTGGGTTCGATGGCCCACTTCATCGGCACGCTGGAAGCCGAAGGCCTGCTCGACCGCCAGGTGGAGTCGCTGCCCACGGCCGCCGAACTGGCCGAGCGCAAGCAGCGCGGCCAGGGCATGACCCGTCCGGAACTGTCGGTGCTGCTCTCGTACGACAAGATCCGCCTGTTCCAGCAGCTGCTGGAATCGGACGTGCCCGAAGATCCCTACCTGTCGCGCGAACTCGTGCGCTACTTCCCCGTGCCCCTGCACGAGAAGTACGCAGAACACATGCAGCGCCACCGCCTGAAGCGCGAGATCATCGCCACGGCCGTCACCAACTCCACGATCAACCGCATGGGCGCCACCTTCATGATGCGCATGCAGGAGGATACGGGGCAGGGCCCGGCGGCCATCGCGAAGGCGTATACGGCCGCGCGCGAGATCCTCGACGCCCGCGATCTGTGGGCCGACATCGAGGCGCTGGACGGCAAGGTGGCGGAAGACACGCAGATCGACGCGGTGCTGCAGATCTGGTCGCTGCTGCGCCATCTCACCCGCTGGCTGCTCAACCGCCCCGGTGGCACGCTCGACATCGCCGCGAACGTCGAACGTTATGCGAGCGAAGTGATGGTGCTGCGCAAGGCGTTGCCGGATGCGCTTACCGACACCGGGCGGGGCGACTTCGCCGCCAGCCAGGAGAAGTGGGAAGGCCTGGGTGTGCCCCATGCGCTGGCCGTGCGGCTCGCCCGCATCCCGGTGCTGCGTTCGGCGCTCGACATGGTCGAGGTGTCCAAGCAGAGCGGCAAGGACATCGCCACCGTGGCCACGGTGTTCTACGAACTGGCCGAGGCGCTGGATCTCGACTGGCTGCGCGGCCAGATCGAAGCGCTGCCGGTGGAAGGCGCGTGGCATGCGCAGGCGCGTGGTTCGCTGCTGGACGAGCTCAACGCCCAGCACCGCGCCCTGGCGCTCCAGGTACTGTCGATCGCGGGCGACCGCACCGACGTCAGCCCGGTCAAGGCCTGGCTGGATCGCGACGACGCCACGCTGAAATACACGCGCGCCATGCTTGCGGAAATCCTTACCCAGAACGCGGACTACCCGATTGCCTCGGTCGCCGTCCGCCGCCTGGCCCAGCTGGCGCAGATTCCGGTGTGATGCGACAGGGCCGCCTGCGTCTTTCGGCGCGGGCGGCCTTTTGCGGGAATCCCGCTTTGTGTGGGAGCCGCTTCAGCGGCGATGGGTGCTTGCGGCAAGCGTGCCCGCTGCCGCGGGATCGCCGGCGAAGCCGGCTCCCACAGTTCGCTCTACCGGCTGCGGTCATTAGCGACTAAGCTCCGGGCTTGGACCCGGATGCCCACTCCCCATGCGCCTAGCCTTCGTCGCCAGCGAAACCGAAGTCGCCCAACGCGCCCGTGCGGCGCTCGTCAAGCGTTACCGGGGCGTCGAGCCCGCCGACGCCGACATCATCGTGTCGCTCGGGGGCGACGGCTTCATGCTGCGCACCCTGCATGCGCATCGCACCCTCGGGGTTCCGTTCTATGGCATGAAGCTCGGTCGCCTCGGCTTCCTCATGAACCAGCACGATGTCGACCACCTTCCCGACCGCATCGAGAAGGCACATCCGGCAGTGCTGCACCCGCTGGAAATGCACAGCATCTGTTGCGACGGCGTCGAACACCGCGCGCTGGCATTCAACGAGGTGGCGCTGTTGCGGCAGACGAACCAGGCGGCCCACCTGAAAGTGAGCCTGAACGGCGAGGTAAAACTCGACGAACTGGTCTGCGACGGCATCCTCGTCTGCACGCCCGCCGGCTCCACGGCCTACAACCTCTCGGCGCATGGCCCCATCCTGCCGCTGGACGCGAACGTGCTGGCGCTCACGCCCATCAGTCCGTTCCGGCCTCGTCGCTGGCGCGGCGCCATCCTCCCGCATGCCACCCGGGTGGGTTTCGACACAAAGGATCCGAACAAGCGCCCGATCAGCGCCACGGCCGACTTCCACGAAGTGCGCGACGTGCGTTCGGTCGAGGTGAGGCAGTCCCGTCGTAACGCGGTACGCCTCCTGTTCGATCCCGAGCACAATCTCCAGCAACGCATCCTCGACGAACAGTTCGCCCCATGAACGGTCACGACGACATCCAGGGAACGCACGACGATTCGGGAAGCGCGCTTGCGCGCGAACAGACCGAGCAGGGCTCTCCAGGCCTGGCCAGCGCCCAGCCCACGGCCCATGCCGAATCGTCGGTAAGCGACAACCGCCTCGTGGTGGCCATCTCATCGCGCGCCCTCTTCGACATGGGCGACAGCCACGATCTGTTCGAGCGTGAAGGCCTGGATGCCTACCGGGCTTACCAGATCGAACACGAGGACGATCTGCTGAAACCCGGCGTGGCCTTTCCGCTGGTGCAGAAACTGCTGGGCCTGAATGCGCTCTCGGGCGACGTGCCCGCGGTGGAAGTGATCCTCCTGTCGCGCAATTCCGGCGACACCGGCCTGCGCATCTTCAACGCCATTCAGCATTACAAGCTGGGCATTTCCCGCGCCGCGTTCACCAGCGGCGCGCCCACGTCGGATTACATCGCCCCGTTCCGCGCCGATCTTTTCCTGTCGGCCAACGCGGAAGATGTGGGCCGCGCGCTGCGGGCGGGCGTCGCGGCGGCGACGATCCTGCCGTCCACGGCGCCCCAGCGGTCCAGCGAGCAGTTGCGCATCGCCTTCGACGGCGATGCCGTCATCTTCGGCGACGAGGGCGAGCGGGTGTCGAAGGAGCAGGGGCTGGACGCCTTCCATCGCAACGAAACCGAGCGCTGGGCCGAGCCGCTTTCCGGTGGTCCTTTCCGGGGCTTCCTGGCCGCCCTGCATCGTCTGCAGGCCGCGTTCCCGGCCGAGACCTCGCCGATCCGCACGGCGCTGGTCACTGCCCGTTCCGCGCCGGCACACAAGCGGGTGATCCTCACGCTTCGTCGCTGGGGTGTGCGCATCGACGAGGCGCTGTTCCTCGGCGGCCGCGACAAGGGGCCGTTCCTGGACGCGTTCGGTGCCGACATCTTCTTCGACGATTCGCCGGCCAACGTGGAATCGGCGCGGCGACACGTGGCCACCGGGCACGTGCCCCACGGCGTGTCGAACCTGTAGGAACCCGCCGAGCCCCCATCGCCGCTGAAGCGGCTCCCACATGAAGCGAGCTGCCTTGTGTGGGAGCCGGCTGTGCCGGCGATCCCGCGGCAGCGGGCAAGCTCGCGGCAAGCCCCCATCGCCGCTGAAGCGGCTCCCACAGTCAGGTGCTCAAACAATATTCGTCCAGCGCCACCACTGCGTTTTCTTTTCCTCGCGCACGAAGGTGAACAGGCCCGCGCCGAGGATCATCGCGATGCCGATGAACATCGGCCAGTCGAGGTGGTCGTGGAACAGCAGGTAGCCGAACAGGATCGCCCATAGCATCTGGCTGTACTGGGTGGGCGCCACGCGGTTCGCCGGGGCGTGCTGGGTGGCAAGCATCAGCAGCACCGCGCCGGCCGCGGCGAACAGCCCGTAACCCAGCAGGAGAAACCACTGGTGCCCGTCGGGCCACACGAAGTGCGGCAGCATCATGATGAAGCCCGCGACCATCGGGCCGACGACGCCCGCACCGTAGAGGGTGATGCGTTTCTCTGTAGCGCCGGCCATGCGCAGCGCCACGATGGACAGCGCGCCAGCCAGGCCGCAGACGATGGCCGCGACGTGCCCCGTGCCCAGGTGCCGGAAACCCGGCCGCAGCACCACCAGCACCCCGAGGAAGCCCACGATCACGGCCGACCAGCGCCGCCACCCCACGTGTTCGCGCAGAAAAACCACGGAAAGGATGGTGACGAAGATCGGCAGCAGGAAGATCAGCGAGAAGGCCTCCGCCATCGGAAGGGCGGTGAAGGCCATCACCGCGGTCACATTGCCGATGGCGCCGGCCAGCGCGCGCAGCAGCCAGAGGCCCGGCATGCGCGACACCACCACCTCGCTCCAGCGGTCGCCGGGCTTCTTCAGGAACGGCAGGGCGGCCATGGCGAGGATGGCCCCGAAGAACACTGCCTCGTAGGCGGGCAGCGTGCCTTCCAGCGATTTGACGAAGGCATCGCTCCACGCATAGGCCGCGTAGCATGCGAAGCCCAAAACTACGCCTCTGAACATGGGGCAGGTAACCGGCGGCGGGGGCAGGCCCATTATGGCGCCATGGCGGGGCCAGATTGTTGCGCACCGCCATGACCGCGGCCGGACCCGTGGCTACAATCGGACGTTTCCGGCTGCCCAATCCACGAGTCCCCGCATGGCCCACCGTCTCGACCCGCTCGATCTCTACGACGTCCGCTCGCTTCTCACCGACGAGGAGCGCGCCGTACAGGACGCCGTCGGCCGCTTCGTCGACGAAAAGGTCTTGCCGATCATCGGCGATGCCTTCGACCAGGGCCGGTTCCCCGCCGAACTGGTGCCCGAGATCGCCGGCCTCGGTCTGCTCGGCGCCACGCTGCCCGAGGAATACGGTTGCGCGGGCATGAACGGCGTGAGCTACGGTCTCATCTGCCAGGAACTGGAGCGCGGCGATTCCGGTCTGCGCAGTTTCGCCTCCGTGCAGAGTTCGCTGTGCATGTATCCGATCTTCGCCTACGGCTCGGAAGAGCAGAAGCGGGAATACCTGCCTCGCATGGCGGCGGGCGAGGTCATCGGTTGCTTCGGCCTCACCGAGCCGCACGGCGGTTCCGATCCGGCGAACATGAAGACCGTCGCCCGCAAGGACGGCGGCGACTGGGTGATCAACGGCGCCAAGATGTGGATCACCAACGGCAACCTCGCCCACATCGCCATCGTCTGGGCGCAGACCGACGACGGCATCCAGGGTTTCATCGTCCCCACTTCCACGAAGGGGTTCGCGGCCCAGGAAGTGCACAAGAAGATGAGCCTGCGCGCGTCGGTCACCTCCGCGTTGTTCTTCGACGACGTGCGTGTACCCGACAGCGCCCGGCTGCCGAATGTGAAGGGCCTGAAGGGGCCGCTCGGCTGCCTCAATCAGGCACGCTACGGCATCACCTGGGGCCCCATCGGCGCCGCCCAGGCCTGCCTGAAGGAAGTGCTCGACTACACCGCCCAGCGCGTGCTCTTCGGCCGTCCGCTCGCGGCCAACCAGGCCGTGCAGTTGAAGATGGCCGACATGGCCCGGCGCATCACCACGGCCCAGCTGCTTTCGCTGCAGCTCGGCAGGCTGAAGGACGCCGGCCGTCTGCAGCCCACCCAGGTGTCGCTCGCCAAGTGGAACAACGTGCGCATGGCGCTGGACATCGCCCGCGAGTGCCGCGACATTCTCGGTGGCGCGGGCATCACTACGGAACATTCGGCGATCCGCCATGCGCTGAACCTGGAATCGGTCATCACCTACGAGGGCACCGAGACCGTGCACCAGCTGGTGGTCGGCCGCGAACTCACCGGCATCAACGCGTTCTGAGGCCTGCATGCACGGCGTGCGCATCGAGACGGATCGCCTGATCCTGCGGCCCACGGCGGCGGACGATTTCGACGCCTGGGCCGAATGCATGGCCGACCCCGAAGTGAACCGCTTCCTCGGCGGCCCGCAGCCCCGCGCAGTCGCATGGCGCAATTTCATGACGATGGCGGGTTGCTGGAGTCTCCAGGGCTTCGGCATGTTCTCCGTGATCGAGCGCTCCACCGGCCGCTGGGTGGGCCGTCTCGGCCCGTGGCATCCGGAGGGATGGCCGGGGGACGAGATCGGCTGGGGCCTGATGCGCGACACCTGGGGCAAGGGCTATGCCAGCGAGGGCGCCGCAGCGACCATGGACTGGGCTTTCGATACGCTCGGCTGGACGCAGGTGATCCACTCCATCAATCCTGAAAACCATGCGTCGATCGGCGTCGCCAGAAAGCTCGGCTCGACCCTGCTGGGGCCGGGCAAGCTGCCGGCGCCCTTCGAAGACGACGTGGTCGACCTATGGGGGCAGACGCGCGAGCAGTGGTTCGCCCGCCGTCGCCGCTGAATCCTTCCACCCGAGCGACCGCCTTGAACGCCAACACATCCACCGGGCCCACCATCTACGGCTGGCGCGCCTCCGGCAACTGCTACAAATTGCAGCTTCTCCTGGACATGCTCGGCCGCCCTTACCGGTGGATCGAGACGATCACCACCGAGGGCGCCACGCGCACGCCGGAATTCCTTGCGCTGAATCCGAACGGTAAGGTGCCGTTACTCGTGCTGGAAGACGGGCGCCGCCTCGCCGAGTCCAACGCGATTCTCTGCTACCTCGCGGAAGGCACGGCGTACCTGCCGGACGACGCGTGGGAGCGGGCGCGTACGCTGCAATGGTTGTTCTTCGAACAGTACAGCCACGAACCCTATATCGCGGTGGCGCGCTTCATCTGTCGGTGGCTGCCCGCGGACCATGAGCGGCGGGCGGAGTTGCCGCGGCTTCGCGAGCGGGGCGGTACGGCACTGGACGTGATGGAGCGCCATCTTGCCGAGGAACCCTGGTTCAGCGGCGGCGTGTTCGGCATCGCCGACATCGCCCTGTTCGCCTACACCCACTGCGCCTCCGAAGCCGGTTTCGACCTCGACCGCTGGCCGCGCGTCGGCGCGTGGCTGGACCGTGTCCGCGCCCGGCCGGGCTTCACCCCGATGGTCGCCTGATTCCCTCTTTCCCACCGAGCTCCCCATGTCCGTCCCGCAACCCATCGCCGCCCGCCACAAGGGTTTTAATCGCGCCGAGATCGTCGATCAGAACTTCGTCGAGTTCGTGCAATCGTGGCAGGGAGACGTCGCACGCGCGCCGCGCGACGACCAGCCCGTGCTGCCCGGCAGCGCGCTCGACGCACGGGGCTTCCGCGAACTCCTCGAATCGCAGCTGATCAGCCGCCACCTCGACCTGATGGCGCGCGTGCTGCGCGTGCAGAGCAAGGTGTTCTACACCATCGGCTCGTCCGGGCATGAGGGCAACGCCATGCTGGCGCGCCTCACCCGGCATACCGATCCGGCGTTCCTGCATTACCGCAGCGGCGGCTTCATGGCGGAACGGTTCCGCAAGCTGCCCGGGATGGACCCGGTGATGGATTCCGCGCTGTCGTTCGCGGCGAGCAGCGAGGACCCCGCATCCGGCGGCCGACACAAGGTTTGGGGAAGCAAGCCGTTGTGGGTCCTGCCGCAGACCTCCACTATCGCTTCGCACCTGCCCAAGGCGCTGGGAACGGCCGTCGCGATCGAACAGGCCCGCCGTATCGGTCATGCCTTGCCGGTGCCCGACGACGCCATCGCCATCTGCTCGTTCGGTGACGCGTCGTCGAACCACGCCACAGCGCAGACCGCCTTCAACGCGGCTGCGTGGACGGCCTACCAGAAGCTGCCGGCACCCGTGCTCTTTGTGTGCGAGGACAACGGCATCGGCATCTCGGTGAAGACGCCCACCGGCTGGGTGGCGAGCAACTTCCGCCACCGTCCCGGTCTCGATTATTTCTACGCCGACGGCCTGGATCTGGCCGGCGGTTATGCGGACGTCCAGCGCGCGGTGGAGCATTGCCGCACGACCCGGCGTCCCACCTTCCTGCACCTGCGCACCACGCGCATCATGGGCCACGCCGGTACCGACTTCGAGATCGAATGGCGTTCGGTGGAGGAACTGGTGGCGCTGGAAGCCACCGATCCGTTGCTGCGCAGTGCCGACATCGCGCTCGCTTCCGGTCTTTACGACCGCAGCGGCCTGCTGGACATGTACGATGCCATCCGCAAGCGCTGCTTCGATGCGGCAGAAGAAGCGGATCGCCGGCCGAGGCTCACCCGCCTCGAAGACGTGATGGCACCGCTGGCACCCTATTCGCCGGAGGCCGTGCGCACCGAAGCCGCGCGCGTGGCGGATGCCCCCGAGCGCGAACGTGTGTTCGGTGGTGCCGACAAGCTACCGGAACGGCAACCGCCGCGGCATCTCGCCGTGCAGATCGGCCAGGCGCTGCACGACCTGATGGCCAAATATCCGGAGAGCCTGCTCTTCGGCGAAGACGTGGCCCAGAAGGGTGGCGTGTATACGGTGACGAAAGGCCTGCACAAGGCCTTCCGCAACGCCCGTGTGTTCAACACGCTGCTGGATGAGACGATGATCCTGGGCCTTGCCCAGGGTTACGCGAACATGGGCATGTTGCCGCTACCCGAGATCCAGTACCTGGCGTATTTCCACAACGCCTGCGACCAGATCCGTGGCGAGGCCGCGTCGCTGCAGTTCTTCTCGAACGGTCAGTACCGCAATCCGATGCTGATGCGCGTGGCGTCGCTCGGCTATCAGCGCGGCTTCGGCGGCCACTTCCACAACGACAATTCCATTGCCGCGCTGCGCGACATTCCGGGGCTCGTGGTGGGCTGCCCGAGCCGTGGCGACGACGCCGCCACGATGCTGCGCACGCTCGCGGCACTGGCAAAGGTGGACGGCCGCGTCACCGCCTTCCTCGAGCCCATCGCCCTGTACATGACGAAGGATCTCTACGAGGCCGGCGATGGCCAGTGGCAGTTCGCCTATCCGGCGCCCGAGGAGGCGATGCCGCTCGGGGAAGGCCGCGTGTATGACGCATCGGCGGACGACCTGGTGATCTTCACCTTCGGCAATGGCGTGCCGATGAGCCTGCGCGCCGCGCGCCGCATCGGTGCGGAACGCGGCTGGAAAGTGCGCGTGGTCGACCTGCGCTGGCTGGTTCCGCTCAACGATGCCTTCATCGCGAAGCAGGCGGCCAGTGCAAAGCGCATCCTGGTGGTGGACGAGGGACGCAAGAGTGCCGGCGTGGGCGAGGGCGTGATCACGGCCATCGTCGAGGCCGGCCTCGGCCACTTGCCGCTGCACCGGGTAGTCGGCGCGGATACCTTCACGCCGCTGGCCGGCGCGGCCTTCCTCGTGCTTCCCGGCGACGACGACATCGTGGCTGCTGCGGCGCGCCTGGACGACATGGCTACGCCGTAGGAGCGCGCCCTGCGCGCGACATGTTTTGAGGCCGAGCCCGGGAGCTGGCGCGCCAGTTCCGGGTCTGAGGTGAAAAGCTGTCGCGCGCAGGGCGCGCTCCTACCGGGGGGCTCGTCAGCTGGCGAACCGTTACCGGGCTTCAGAGCGGCGGACGAGCACGGGGCCGATGTGTCCTGCGCAAACGGCCCGGTTGCGCCCCGAAAGCTTCGCCGAATACATCGCCGCGTCCGCGCGTTCCACCAGCGACTGCACATTGTCCGCCGGTGTGCGCATGGCAATGCCGATCGACACGGTGAGCATGTCGGACGTGCTCACATGTACATCCAGGCGATGTACGCGGCGGCATAGCCGCGTGGCGATCTGCATCGCGTTTTCCTTGTCCACGCCCTGCAGCAGGGCAACGAATTCCTCGCCGCCATAGCGGCCGAGCAGGTCGGACGGTCGCAGCTCCTGGCGCAGCGCGGCGGCCACTGCGACCAGTGCCTTGTCTCCCGCCGCATGGCCGTGGCGGTCGTTTAGGGCCTTGAAGTGGTCGAGGTCGAAAAACAGAACGGCAACCGGCCGGGCCAGCCCCTGCTCGAGCACGTCCAGTGCCGCTTCGGTCCACGCCCGTCGATTGAGCAGGCCGGTGAGCGGATCGCTGTCGGCCAGCTGGCGTGCCCGGTCGCGGTCGTGCCGGATCGTGAGGGCGCGGTCGGAGAGGCCGATGGAAAGCACGATGGCCTCGAAGGCACCCATGCCGATCGCCGCGTCGGGCAACCACGGTGCCGCCGCGAGCATCCCCTGCAACTGCGCGCCGCACAACGCGGTGAGGATCAGGAGCGGCGTCCAGCCCACGAGGAAGAACCAGGCGTGCCGGGAACCCCGCGCCGCGGCGAAGGCACCCGCCATCAGCAGCAAGAGGGCTCCCAGGAGGACGAGCGGCTGCAGCAGCAGTTGCGCCATGTTGACCAGAACGCCGACGCCGGTGGCGCGCAGGATGACGAGCAGGGGCATCACCACCGCGAACGAGAGGACCGGCGTGCGCAGCAGGGGCACGTATTCGTCGACGCGGGCGAAGCGCAGCATGAACAGCGCGGCGAACGACACGGAAAGCGCGGTGGCCGCGTCGCCGAGCACGCTGGCGGCGCCGGCGAGCGATTGCAGCTCCAGCGGATGGAACACGAAGCCCGATCGCAACCCCTGGATCAGGGCGTAGCAGAGGAGATAAGCGGCGTACCAGCCGAAGGTCATGTCGCGCAGGATGAGGGCGAAACACAATGCCATCAGGGCCATGGTCAGCATGACCGCGAAGGAGCCCGTGGCAAACACCATCCAGGCGCCGTCGTCGCGCAGGTAGTCGGGCCAGGAATCCAGGGAGAGAGTCACCGCCCCGGCGGGAGACGCGCTGCCGTGAAACTTGAGCAGGAGCGGGCGCGAGGCCGGGATGGACTCGGGCACGCTGAAGATCACCCGCCCGTGCCCGTGCAGCGCCGTTCCGAAGTCCTGCAGGGACGTGCTGGCGACGAGCGTGTTTCCGTCATACAACGAGATCGTGCCCAACCCCGGGTGGCGGACGCTCAGCACGCGCTCCCCACTCGTCCAGGGAGGCGGCGTGCGCACCACTACCCAGGTCCCGTTGGGCGAGTTGGGAAGGACCTGGAGCAAGGTGGGGTCGAAAGACGGGAACGGGCGCTGTGCCGCTTCCGCGAGGACGTCGATGGGCTGCTCGCCCGGCCGCACTTCCCGCGCATTGGCGAGGAGGGCCGTGGCGCCCGCGGCACCCGCGAAGAGCAAGCCGCAGAGGATCGCCGCCTGCAGGAGACGGATCGCCCATCCGTATCGCCGGTTGCCGAAACGCATTCCGAACCCCGCGCAAAGCTCAAGGCGCGCCTGTACGGCGCACGGCGTGGATCCGGAAGCGTTCGATCGAAAGCCCGTCTCCCCCTTCGACTGCAAGGCGATTGTGCCTTGCCGCCAGCAGGATGTCGCCTTGGCCGTTCGGGCTAGGTGAAGGTCTTGCGGCCGGCGGTCCGGTCAGGGCGCCGCGAGGCCGCCGAACCGCTCCAGGAGCTGGGTCTGCACGTCCCTCACCGGCTGCCCGGAAAGAGGCTGGAGCAGGGTGTAGGCGCCGTCCGGCTGCTGGACCCACGCCGAATGGTTGTCCGTAAGGTAGAGGTCGAGCTCGCGCCGGATGCGCTGGCGCAGCTTCTTGCCCTCCACGGGGAAACAGGTTTCCACCCGGCGTTCCAGATTGCGCTCCATGAGGTCGGCGCTGGCGAGATAGACGTCCGGCTCCCCGTCGTTGAGGAACCAGTACACGCGACTGTGCTCCAGGAACCGGCCCACCACGGAACGCACCCGGATGTTCTGCGACACACCGGGTACGCCGGCCCGCAGGCAGCACATGCCGCGCACGATCAGGTCGATCTTCACGCCGGCCTGGCTCGCCCGGTAGAGCGCACGAATGACCTTGGGATCGGTGATCGCGTTGATCTTGCAGACGATCTCCGCCTTCTTTCCGGCCGCGGCGTGCGCTGCCTCGCGGGCAATGAGGTCGAGCAGGCCCTTCTTCAGCGTGAAGGGGGCATAGAGCATGCGCTTCATTTTCAGCGCCTTGCCCATGCCGGTAAGGAGACGGAACAGCCGATGCACGTCGTCGCAAAGCGCCTCGTCCGATGTCAGCAGGCTGTAATCGGTGTACAGGCGTGCGTTGCCCGAATGGTAGTTGCCGGTGCCCAGGTGTGCGTAGCTGACGAGCTTGCCGTTCTCACGGCGCTGGATCAGCATCAGCTTGGCATGCGTCTTCACGCCGACCACGCCGTAGGTCACCACGGCACCCGCCTGTTGCAGGCGCGACGCGAGGCTGAGGTTGGACTCCTCGTCGAAGCGCGCACGCAATTCCACCACGGCCGTCACTTCCTTGCCCGCGCGCGCCGCGTCCACCAGAGCGTCCACGATCTCGGAATTGGCGCCGCTGCGGTACAGCGTCTGCTTGATCGTGAGTACCTGCGGGTCCTTGGCGGCCTCGCGCAGGAAATCCACGACGGGCGTGAACGATTCGAACGGGTGGTAGAGCAGGATGTCCTGCTTGCCGACGACGGTAAACATGTCGTCGGCGTCCGCCATCGCCTTGGGCAGCGCCGGCACGAACGCCGGAAACTGCAGCCGTGCGTACGTCGGTTGCAGGGTCATCTCGAACAGGCGGGCCAGGTTCACCGGGCCGTTCACCTCGTACAGGGCGTCGGCGTCCAGCGAGTACTGTTTCAGCAGGTAATCGACCAGCGGCTTGGGACAGTTGTCGGCCACCTCCAGGCGCACCGCGTCGCCATAGCGCCGCGAGAACAGCTCGCCGCGCAGTGTGCGTGCGAGGTCTTCCACGTCTTCCGGATCGATCGTGAGGTCGGCGTTGCGGGTAAGGCGGAACTGATAGGAACCCAGCACGCGCATGCCGGGGAAGAGGTCGTCCGCGTGCGCATGGATGATGGACGAGAGCAGTACGTAGTTGTCGCCGCCTTCGCAGACATCTTCCGGCAGGCGGATGAGTCGGGGAAGGATGCGCGGCGCCGGCACGATCGCCAGGCCCGAATCGCGGCCGAAGGCGTCGGTGCCCTCGAGTTGCACGATGAAGTTGAGGCTCTTGTTCACCAGCCGCGGGAAGGGGTGCGTGGGGTCGAGCCCGATGGGCGTGACCAGCGGGGCCACCTCATGCCGGAAATAGCGCCTTACCCACAGCTTCTGCTTGTGCGTCCACTGGTTGCGTCGGACGATGCGGATGCCTTCGTCCGCCAGGGCGGGAAGGATCTTCTCGTTGAGGATGGCGTACTGCCGCTCGATCTGGCGGTGCGCCACCTCGGAAATCTCGGCGAGCGCGCGGCGGGGCGGGATGCCGTCGGCGCCGATCATCTCGTGGTCGAAGGCGATCTGCTGCTTCAGCCCCGCTACCCGGATCTCGAAGAACTCGTCCATGTTGGACGAGAAGATCAGGAGGAACTTCAGGCGTTCGATCAGTGGTTTCGATTCGTCCAGCGCCTGGTCGAGCACGCGGATGTTGAACTGTAGCTGCGAGAGCTCGCGATGGACATAAAGCGAAGAGTCGCCGAGGTCGATATCGGGGGCATCCACTTGCGCGGCGGGCCGTACGGCAGCCTTTGCGGCCGGGCTGGTGGTTTCGGTCGGTGGGCTCATCGTGTCCAGAACGGCATCCTCGTCGCGTATGGCGACGCCTTGATAATACGCCGCCTGGCGCAGCGTATGACGGACGTCTTACAGCCGCGTGACGGTCGCTCGAGACCGCGTCGCAGCCTCCCTGGCCTCACATTCATGCAAGGCCATGACGACTCGTGACGGAGTTCGTGGACGGGAGCCAGTCCAGGCCCCCAAGGCCATCAATGGGCGGGATCCCTGGGGACCGGATTCAGAGCACGCGAAGTGATGTCGTAGATATTGAAGGTTTGCATGAACATCGAATCCGTGGCGCCGAAGCACGTAAACTGAATATCGACTCCTTTGCCGTACTCCATGCGATTGCGGACGTGATGGGAATTGACGTCGGCGTAATTCACCAGCGTCACCGGCCATTGAAGCTTCCTCACCTTCTTTTCCACCGCATCGAAGAATTTCTGTTCCAGGTGCATGCGGTTCCCCTCGTCGTCCCAGAAGGGCCCGGCCTGGGCCCCGTGAGCGCCGGCAAACAGGGTGACTGGGCGGCCGGGATACACGGCGTCGATATAGTTCTTCAACGAGTGCATGTAGCTCATATTGACGGACGTGGTCGCCGCGAAATGGATGCCTCCGCTGACGTTGGTTCGTTCCATCCAGTGAGGATAGGTCACACCCCTCGCGGCGTGCCTTGCCCGCTTTGGGTCATCGCTGAATGCAAGTGGCCCGGAAATAACCTGGATCGTTCGCCGGTCTGATGTGATCACGGTGCCTGAGGCGGTGTCGCCTATCCGCGGCCATTGGATGGCCGGTGTCGTTGGCGTGAGCGTAAAAAGAACGGTCTGCTGACTGCCCGGTCCGCTGACCGGCACCCTTGCGTTGGCGTACGCCCGAAGCTCCCCCATGAGTTCATCGTTCGGAGCCTTTCGTTTTATGGCGCTCCGCAGGCCAGCGGATTCAGGTCGGGACACGGCCGTTGCCCGCAGTGTCGGTGTAACGAAGACGCTATGGTCGCCGGAACGGTTGCGCGCCGTAGTGATGGGAAGGTCGATCCTGTCCAGCATCGAGACGAGCCAGGGAAACGATATGTTGCCGCCGGGATCGGTCCGGCCGATCGGATCGCCGCTGCAATAGGCATAGCGATTGATGCCGCCGGCATCGAACGGAGCGGCCTCGTCAGGATTCAGGAAACGACGCATTGCCGGGTCGTAGATGCGCCGACCCAGCATGTACCAGCCAGTGCCGGCTTCCCGCACTTCTCCCGCGAAAGCCGTGCGCTTGTCGATGTCTTTCGGGACGTTACGCCCGTAGGCACCATAAACGGTCTGCTCCATGACTTTGAGCTCCCTTGCCGGTCGAGGTCACGGTAACGGTTGCCTGGGTTCCGCTATCCAGGGCTCGAACACGGTGACGTTCGTGAGACCGATGGCCCTCATGACTTCCCTGTCCGCTATGCCGAAGCAGTAACCGATCACGTGTACGCCGTCTTCCGCCAACATTTCCTGCATGGCTTGCCTGCTCAGGTTTTTCATGTCCGCTACGTACACATCGATGCCGGCTGCACGAGCCTGAGACGTCGTATCGAACAGATCGGCGGATAAGAAGTCGAATTGAAGTAGATCTGTCTTGAATGCGGAATCGCTGGCCCAGTTCTTTCCGGTGGCGTTCCCATGAGCGCCTGAATAGAGCGATAGATGGGTGATTCCCCGCGCTTGAAGCGTCTGGAACAAGGGAGGGAAATGGTCTGCGGAGATGACGGTGTCGGCTGCCCAGATCGTGCTTTCTTCGTTGAAGAGGTGCAAGTGTTCGAACCACTTCGGCTTGAGTGCCGACCTGCCCAATCGATCGAGCGTCTGCCTGTCCTGGGGAAAATCTTCCTCGTGCAGGACCGTCACAGTGCGTCCGGCGCCGCGTTTCGTTCGTGTTCCGGATGCCGGTCTTCCGGGGGCGATCGGCGCGACGGTCGCCTGGGCTGCCAGTTGTCCCTGGACCATGTTGCCTGGAGGCCGGGCGGCGGCCAGCGACCCTTGAGGAATGCCGGCCGATATCGTCGCCACGTCCACAGCGGCCGCTGCGGCCGCCATGCTCATGCCAGGGGTAAGGGACAAGCCCGGCGTGTCGCCGGCACCGCGCCGCGTGCTCATGCCGACAGGGTAGGGCGCCTTGCCGACAGGCGACCAGCGCCGCCGGATCGTTCCCGAGGGGTCGATGTGGTTTGTCGGATCGCCCTTGCAGTAGGCATATCGGTTGATGCCTCCGGACGCGAACGGGCTGAGAGCATCGGGCTTGAGGAAACGGCGCAGCGTCGGAGCGTAGGGACGCTCGCCCAGCATGTAGCCATACGCGCCTTCTTCGAGTATCTGCCCCGCATAGGCGCTGCGAGCCCCCACCGTTCCCTTGGCTCGATCCCCATAGGCACTGTAAACCTGTTCGTCGACCACCATGGCGCCCCTCCCTGGGTTCACCCGGAGCCTAGTATTCAACTCGGTGGCGGTCCATCGCGAAAACGACGCGAATTCGGACGGGGCGGATCCAGGTTCTTTTGCCTGCTACGTTCAGACGATCAGCGGCTCCGGCTCGAGCGCCACGCCAAACTTCGCCTGCACCCCCGCGATCACCCTCTGCGCGAAGGCCCAGAGTTGCGGACCCGTGGCCTTGCCGTGATTCACCAGCACGAGGGCATGGCGGTTCGACATGCCGGCATCGCCGTCGCGCTCGCCCTTGAACCCGGCCGCCTCGATAAGCCAACCGGCGGAGATCTTCGCCGTGCCTCCCGCGTGGGCCCACACGGGAAGACCGGGGTGGGCGAGAGCGAGCGCGTCGGCCTGCGCGGCCGGCACGATGGGGTTCTTGAAGAAGCTGCCCGCGTTGCCGATGACGGCCGGATCGGGAAGCTTACGAGAGCGCAGGCGCACCACGGCTTCCGCCACGTGATAGGGCGTAGCCCGGGCTACGCCCATTTTTTCCACTTCCTCCCGGATGCCCGCGTAGTCCAGCGACAGCGGCCGCTCACGGGGGAGGGCGAAGGTGACGGCCACCACGATCCAGCGGCCAGCCTGCTGCTTGAACGTGGAGTCTCGGTAGGAGAACGCGCACTCAGCCTTGTCAAGCACGACGAATTCGCCCTTGTGGGTGTCCCAGGCTTCGACCGTGTCGATGAACTCCGCTACCTCGACGCCGTACGCGCCGATGTTCTGAATGGGAGAGGCGCCGACGGTGCCGGGAATGAGGATGAGGTTTTCGAGGCCGGCGAAACCCTGGCCCAGCGACCAGCGCACGAAGTCGTCCCAGCGTTCACCCGCGGCCACGCGGATCAGCACGCGATCGTCGCGTTGGAAGGTTTCGACGCCGCGCGTTGCCATGGCGAGCACCGTGCCGTCGAAGTCGCCCTTGATGAGCATGTTGCTGCCTTCGCCGAGCACCAGCACCTTGCCGGCCTTTACGGCTGGATAGGCCAGCAGTTCGGGGATCTTCGTGGGGTCGCGCACCTCGGCGAGCAGCTTCGCGCGCGCGTCCACGCGCAACGTGTTCCGGGCGCCGAGCGGGGCGTCGCTGGCGAGCGTAAACCCGCCCATGTCCACAGGGGTATTGTTCATGCCAGGATTCCGCGCCGCCGGATTTCAGCGACCGCCTCGGCGATAAGCTTCGGGCCGCGGTATATGAGGCCCGAATAGACCTGCACCAGCGCGGCGCCGGCTTCCATCTTTTCGGCCGCCGAATCGCCGTCGAGGATGCCGCCCACCCCAATGATCGGCAGCCTGCCGGCAAGGCGCGCGCGCATACCGCGCAGCACCGCGGTGGACTTCGCGAAGAGCGGCCGGCCGGAGAGCCCGCCGGCCTGGTGAGCATTCGGGTCTCCCGCGACGGCCGTGCGATCGATGGTGGTGTTCGTGCAGATGACACCGTCGATGCCGGAAGCGAGCAGCACTTCCGCGATGGCGTCCAATTCGGCGTCCGTAAGGTCGGGAGCGATCTTCAGCAGCATCGGCTTGCGCTTGCCATGCCTGCCCGCGTGGCGCTCCTGCGCCTCGCGCAATTCGCCGATGAAGCGCCGTAGCGTTTCCTCTTCCTGCAAATCGCGCAGGCCTTGCGTGTTGGGCGAAGAGATGTTCACCGTGATGTAGCTGGCGAGCGGATAGGCGCGCTCGAGGCACAGCAGATAATCGTCGATGGCACGCTCGTTCGGCGTGTCCTTGTTTTTGCCGATGTTGATGCCCAGCACGCCGCGGAATGTCGCTTTCTCCACGTTGCGCACCAGCGCGTCGATGCCGCCGTTGTTGAAGCCGAGGCGGTTGATCACCGCCTCATGCGCGGGCAGGCGGAACATGCGCGGTTTTTCATTGCCCGCCTGGGGGCGCGGCGTGACGGTGCCGATCTCCACGAAGCCGAATCCGAGGGCGGCGAGGCCGTCAAGGTGTTCGCCATTCTTGTCGAGGCCTGCCGCAAGGCCGACGGGGTTGGGGAATTCGATACCGAAGACAGTCGTCGGCAAGTCCGCCGGCGGCTTCGCGATCAGGTGAGACAGGCCACTGCGCTGCGCCACGTCGGACGCATAGAGGGTGAGCCCGTGCGCGGTCTCGGGGTCGAGTACGAAGAGCAGGGGGCGGATCAGGTCGTACATCAGGCGTCCGGACGACCCGCGAACACACGGGTGTCGTAGTCGAAAGAGACCATGCCCCCTTCTTGCGTGTCGTCGAAGAGCGCACGCAGGGCATGGAGCATCGGTTCGTGGTTGGCGTGTCCCTGCTTGGGTGCATACGACGAGGACATCAGGCGCCCGAGCAGACTTTCGTAGTCGAGTTTCTGGCCGTGCGGGAAGCTGGCCATGCCGCGGTAGCCCTGGCCGAACCATCGGGCCATGGACGCGTCATCGATATAACGCTCGGCCACGCCGCGGTAATCGAGGCCGTATTCGAGCAAAAGGCGTTCGTAGCCTTCGAGGAACGGCGTGCCGGTCAGCCGGCGCGAGTTCCAGAACACGGTGACGAGCCCACGCGCCGACAGGATGCGCGCGAATTCCGCACGCACCTTGTCTTTGTCGAACCAGTGAAAGGCCTGCGCCACCACGACGAGATCGACTGCCTGGCCAGGAAGGCCGGTGGCCTCGGCGCTGCCTTCCTTTGCGCTGAAGCGATGCTCGTCCGCCAGCCAGCGCTCTGCCGCCGCGCGCATCGCCGCATTGGGCTCGACAGCGGTGACCCGGTGGCCGGCATCAAGGAACAGCTTGCTGGAGATGCCGGTACCCGCCCCGATATCGGCGACGAGCCAGTCGGGCCTTACGCCGAGTCCGTGCAGCCAGTCGACCAGCGCTCGCGGGTAATCCGGGCGGTAGCGGACATAGTCCTCGACGCGATCGGAGAAACGTTCCGTGGAGCGCAGGTCGTTCATGGTGCGGCCTTTGTCAGAACTCGAACTTGATGCCCTGGGCCAGCGGCAGCGCGTCGGAGTAGTTGATGGTGTTGGTCTGGCGGCGCATGTAGACCTTCCACGCGTCGGAGCCGGACTCGCGACCGCCGCCGGTTTCCTTCTCGCCGCCGAACGCGCCGCCGATCTCGGCGCCGGACGTGCCGATGTTCACGTTGGCGATGCCGCAATCGGAACCCGCCGCCGACAGGTACTGCTCGGCGGCCTTCAGGTCCTGCGTGAAGATGGCCGAGGAAAGGCCCTGCGGCACGGCGTTCTGCTGTGCGATGGCCTCGTCGAGGGTGTCGAACGGCATCACGTAGAGGATCGGCGCGAAGGTTTCCGTCTGCACCACCTCGTCTGCGTTATCGAGGCCCGTGACGATCGTGGGAAGCACGAAATTGCCCTTGCGGTCGGTGAGCGCCTTGCCGCCGGTACGCACCGTACCGCCCGCCGCCTTGGCTTTCTCGACGGCCGCGAGGAATGCCTGCACGCCCTCGGGGCTGTTCAGAGGGCCCATGAGCGTGGTCGGCAGGGTAGGGTCGCCGATCTTCTGTTCCACCTGACCGTAGGCCTTCACCAGCGTATCCACCACGGTGTCGTGGATGGACGAATGCACGAACAGGCGGCGCGTGGTGGTGCAACGCTGGCCGGCGGTGCCGACGGCGCCGAACACGATCGCGGGAATGGCGAGCTTCAGGTCGGCCGACTTATCGAGAATGATGGCGTTGTTGCCGCCCAGTTCGAGCAGGCTGCGGCCCATGCGCTTCGCCACGCGCTCGCCGACCATGCGGCCGACCTTCGTCGAGCCGGTGAAGCTGATGAGCGGAACGCGCTTGTCGTCGACGAATGCCTGCGCGAGATCGCTGCCGGCATCGTTGAACAGGAAGAAGATGTCCGGGAAGCCGCCTTCCTTCAGGGCCTCGTTGCAGATCTTCATCGTGGCGATGGCGGAGAGCGGCGTCTTCGGCGACGGCTTCCAGATGCAGATGTCACCGCAGATGGCGGCCAGGAACGCATTCCAGGCCCACACCGCCACGGGGAAGTTGAAGGCGCTGACGATGCCCACGAGACCGACCGGGTGCCACTGCTCGTACATGCGGTGGCCCGGGCGCTCGGAGTGCATGGTGTTGCCGTAGAGCATGCGGCTCTGGCCCACAGCGAAGTCGGCGATGTCGATCATCTCCTGCACTTCGCCATCCCCTTCGGGCTTGATCTTGCCCATTTCCAGGGCGACCAGCGAACCGAGGGCATCCTTGTGCTTGCGCAGGGCCTCGCCGCAAAGGCGAACGGCCTCGCCGCGGCGCGGAGCCGGCACGGTGCGCCAGACCGCGAACGCTTCCTGCGCACGCTGAACGATCGTTTCATAGTCTGCCGGGCTGGACGCCTGCACCGTCGCGATCACCTCGCCGGTGGCCGGGTTGACGGGCTTGAGGCTGCCTGCGTCGCTGGTGGCGGCCCACTGGCCACCGCCGAGGTAGGTACCCGACTCGTTGCTGGTGAGACCGAGTGCGGCGAGGATCTTGGCGGACATGGAAGCTCCTTGGACGACAGGCCGGCGGGATGTCGGCCGGCGCGGATAAAGCGCCAATTCTAGCAAACACCGCCTTCACGGCCCGTTGTGCGCTGCGGGACGGATGTCGCGGCGGTGTCGTCGTCGGAGCGCGTTGCGAGCACCTTGTAATGACGCCAGCAAGTCCATGCTTCAGTTGAACTTGTTGAGCTGAGCGGAGCGCCATTCATGACGCGCGTCTATGAGATTCCCTACCAGCCCGATGACGGCTCGTCCTGGACGGTTCGCCTGGCCGGCGTGCCCGTGGGGCGCTTCCCCTCCCGCTTCGAGGCTTTGCGCGCCGCGGTCAATCTGGCCGCGGCCGACGGGGCAGGGGCCACCATCGGGGTGGAAGGAGCCGACGGCATATGGCGGCCGTTCGGCAGTGATGCCAAACGGCCGGTGTCCGTCCAGGCCGTGCCGATGCGGAGGCTTTCCGCGGTGCGCTGACAGGCCTGGCGGATCATCCGTTTCAAATGCCCGCCCTGACGGACACGTGCCGTGAAGAGGTCACTTCGATGCCGAGACCGGTGACGGTAGAGGCATCCAGCGTGCTCACGAGTGGGACGACGTAAGCGTCTTTCCACGAGAGTTCCCGCCTTAGCTTGTCCGAAGAGGTTTGGGTCGCATCGTTCACCGTCACGTCCAGCCCTGCGGACTGTCCCAGTCGAGCGGCTTCGGCTGCCCTGTACGTGCGTGGTGCACGGCGGGTCCTGTCGTCTGCCCGCAATGTCCGGGGGCCTGATCGGGGAACCGGGCTTCCGACGTAAACAGCCAACGCTGCGGCTCCGTCTTGTCTTGCGTCGCCCGCCAATCCCCCAAGGTCCGCCTGGCTGAGGTTCGCGGAATTCATGACCACCTCGGTATGTCCCGTGGAGAGGCGGCTTCCGTCAGCCGCGATCGCGTTGTTTCCGGCCGGGCGAGAGCTCGTCCTGAAGGATTCGGTCGGCGTGGCGGCAGACGCCCGCCGCGGGGCGGATACCCCGGCAACTCTTGGCATTGGCTTCAAGGACATGCCTGCCACGGCGACGCTCATGCCCAGGCTGACGGCAAAGTCGAGCATGCCCAGAACTTCGGTGGCCGCACGGTTGCCCGCTGCACTCGCGGCGACCGAACCCACCTGGCTTACCAGGCTGACAGCATTGGCGGAGGCGACCGACGTCGCAACGGCGATGCCAGGGGTCGCAAGGGCGACGGCGAGTGAGGACGACGCGGCGGCGGCGGCCCCCGATCCCGCACTGAGCGCTGTGGTGGCAGCCATGGCCGCGGGCATGAGCGTCGCCGCCGCCGCACCGGCAGTGATGACGGTGGTCACCGCCGAGGCGCCAATCGTTATGGCGGTAAGGGCCCAATCCATCCACGAGTCACCGTCAGGATCGATGCGGGTGACGGGGTCGCCGCCGCAATAGGCATAACGATTGATGCCACCTTCGCCGAAAGGGCTTGCCGCATCCGGTGCGAGGAAGCGGCGCAGCGTGGGGTTGTAGGGGCGCGTACCCAGCAGGTACCACCCGCTGCCGGACTCCGCGAGTTCCCCGGTGTAGGAGGTGCGGGCACGGGCGGGCGCGCTGCTTTGCCCGTAAGCATCGTAAACGCGAGACAGCATGATGGCGTCCCCTCAGCCTGCGCCGGATTCCGTCACCACCGAGCCTTGCGGGTCGGTGCCAAGCAAGAGGACCTCCCGAACCGAGGCGGCGATGCGGGTCTCCGCGACGATGGAGCCTTCGGCCCGGATGTATCGGCGCCCTTCGATCTGGTCGATCTCGAAGGCAATCGCGCCGTCCTCCCGGTACCGATAAGTCGATCGTTCCGGTGTCACGACCTGGCACACCCGCGAATCCGGCCCGTGCAGATAACGGATCGTCCGGTTGTCCGGCAGGGTGACCGACGCCAGGCGGCCCATGCCATCCCATTCAAGCGCGTGGCCTCGTCCGTCGTCGGTAAGGTTGCCGTTGGCGTCGTAGGACAGCGCCAGAGGTGTGTCATGGCCCGGATATCCGGGCAGGGTGTTCCGGACGCTTACCAGGCGGTCGACATCGGTCGTGTCGTAACCATAGTCGGTGACGTTGACCTGTCCGTCGAGGCGCGTGGTCGTTACCTTTCGCAGGTTGTCGATGGCATCGTGTTCGAACTGCTGCCGCACATAAGGTTGCAGCATCTCGTCCTGTGGGTGTTCGCCGGCGTCCGCCTGTATGCGGTGATCGATCAGGCGTCCGCGTGCGTCGTAATCCATGGCTTCGTCGCGCAGCAGCCGGTCGGTGCTGTCGTACCAGCGTCTGCCCGACAGCTTGTCGTCAGGGCGCCAGGTCAACACGAGCCTGCGCGACAGGGTGTTCGTCTCGTCGACATGGTCCCAGGTCTGAGTGCTGATACGGCCCTGCGCGTCGTACCCGAAAGTCTGCGTTACCGAACCGCCTTCGGCTGACGTCGTGCTCAGCCGTTCCAGGCGGGAAAACGCGTCGTAGTCAAGCTCGACCGTCACGTCCCGGTCCGTCACGCTGGTTGTGCGCCCGATATCGTCATACTCGAAGCTTCGGGTGACACCGTCTGTGCCGGTCCTCTCCAGCACCACGCCGCCTGGCGACACGATGACGTCGCATTGACGCGGGTCGGTGCCCTGCAAGGCGATCGTCTGGTGGGTCATGCGGCCGAGGTAGTCCAGCGTGACGTCCATGCTCCCATTCGGCGTGGTAATTAGCGATGGAAGCCCGACACGCTTGTGGTAAGCGGCCTCGGTGACCACCGTCTGCGTATGTGAGCGCGCATCCGTGAGCGTGGAGTCCAGCAATACCTCGCGCAGCCGGCGATCGTAGTTCATGCTCACCACACTGCCGTCGGGCATCGTTTTCCGGACGGGGCTCATCTGTCCCGGCATGTACTCGTGACGCGAGACAAGACTGCCCGCCTGTTCGCTCGACAGCCGTTCGAGTCCGTCCCAGGTTCGGGTGCCAAGTTGCATTTCCGTCACGTCGTCCGGTGGAACGACGGCGAGGCTGGCCAGGAGCTCGCTGTCGTGGCCCGGTGCATAGGTCCGCTTCACGATCGTGCCATCGGGCAAGGTGCTGGTCGCCAGCCGATCGTAGGCGTCCCAGGTCTGCCGCGTCTCTTTCTCGACAGCCCGCGTGTCGCCGTTCACCCGATCGGTGGTTTCGAAGGCTTCCGTCATCGTCACGCAACGCCCCAAGCCGTCGTACTCCCACGCCGTCGTCATCTGCACCAGACGCTCGTCGCCTGACCACAGGCCGTTCTGGGTACGGACCTGCTGACCCGCGGCGTCGGTATAGCTGGCACGCCAGCCCGTACGTTTCCCCGTCCCGTCGACCTGCCATTGCACGGTTTGCGTCAATACCCTCCCATCCCCCGGGTCGACCACCAGGCTCGTCTGGCTGACCGTTTGGCTGCCGTCCGGCGCCGTCTCGAGCTTGCGCTGGCCCCAGTCGTCGTATTGGAACGTCGACTCCCGCCGAAGAAGGCGGTCGCGCAGCCGGTCGGTTTCCACTTCGCGAACGAGCTGACCAAAGATGTCGTGTTCCAGTTCGTCGACCACGAACAATGAGCCATCCTCAAGGGGTTCCTCGCGACGGATGACGCGTCCTTGCTCGTCCATCCACACCCGGTGGGGAAGGCCGGTGATGCCGATGCGCTCCACCCAGCGTTCGGCCATGGACAATTGATAGATCCAGCGGGTCTCGGCTCTGTACGCCTCGTCGTCCGGAGCGACGACTTCAGTCGTGCGACGGCTCATGCCGTCGTATTCATACTGGGTTGTGTTGCCGTGCGCGTCCTCCACGGCACGCACCAGTCCGCTCAGTTGATACAGCGTTTCGCTGGTGTGGGTTTCGATCCCGTCGTGCGTGCGTTCCCTCGTGTGTTTCGTGATGGTCTTCCCGTCATCGTCGATGTCGTAGGTGAAATCTCGGATTTCTACCAGTCCGTCCTGTTCGTGTGTCTCGCCGCGAAGACTGCCGTGCTGGGGGCCCTGGTCATCGATGAAGTACTGGACGTTGTGCTCGAGCTCCCGCGCGGTGCCGTCTTCCACCGAGAAGGAGGTCTCTTCGCTCGCCTGGACGTAATAGGTGCGATTGCGCGTCCAGGCCAGGGCGGTCTGGCGGACCGGAACGCGGGTATAGCGGTAACGCGTTTCGCGGACCGGACCTCCCCGCGTACCCGGCTCCACTTTTCGGCTTTTCAGCCGGCGTACCAGACCGATCGGATCGGGCGGGCAGAGTTCCACATCCCCATCCACCTCTCCTTCCGGGGGGTAATAACTGGAGATTTCTGTCGTGTCCGTGGCACCGTCGTAACGCCGCTCGATGTTGCCGTGGGAGTCATATTCGGTCTCGACGTAGGTGACCTGCTGTATCTGCGGCGACGCCACGTGATAGGTCGTCGTCGTTATCCTTCTCGGCAGCTGGAAGGCCTTTGGCTGACGTTCGAACGGTTCGCCGGGTATCTGCCCGTAGTCGGTCACGACGTCCTGGACAACGCTGCCGCGGGTGGTCTTTTCGCGAACGATCAGGTGAAATTGGTTGTAGTCCCTTTCGACGGTGGTCACCACATCCGGACCGTCGTACTGGGTTTCCGTCGATCCGTAGCGAAAGGCGTCCTGGCCGATCAGGTGCAGCAATTGGTCGTTGCGGTTCTCCCAGCTGCGCACCACCGGGTATCCGTAGAAATTATTGAGGTTGTACTTGTCGTAGGAGTATTCGATCTTCTGGATTACCGTCAGGTCGGACGCCCGCCTTCGGGTATGCGTCGACACAGCGGGCATCGAAGTCATCGGGGCGCCTGCGGGAAGGCGTAATGCCGAAGCATCGTAGAGCGCTTCTTCGCGAATGCCGTCGGGAGATACGACAGCGGCCAGCAGCCTCATGCCGTTCGCGAGCGGATGGTAGTCGAACTGCCACACCGCCTCGTCCTGCAGGTTCGTCGACCTGGCGTTGAGCTGGTTGATCAGCGGAACGGTGATGCGACGCAGCTCCGACCCAGTAAGGGTAAAGTGCATGGCCATGTCAGCATGGCCGAGATGCAGGGTCAAGACGACACTCGTCAGCGTGTAGTCGAGGCTCAGCAGTGTTTCCCCCTCGTCGTCGGACACCCTGAGCAGGACGGACCGCCCTGCTGCGAAGCCCCAATGCAGGTGCATCGAATCCCCGCTCGGATTGACGACGCGAACCGGCCGAAGATAACGGGTCGATCCCGGGAGCATGCCCAGATGCTCGATCACACCCGTGATATGTTCCACCACGGCGTCGTTCGCGGGCCCGGGCCTTACCAGCGAAAAGCTGTCGATCTTCCGGTCCGGAAACGTCGCCGACGATTCGGGAAACAGGCCTTCATAGCGATGACTGTCCCCGCTGGAGAGGGTCACGATGCGCGTCGTGAGATCGACTTCCGTCAGGGCGAGACGCCAGCCGTCGCCAAATCCTTCGTTGTGACCGGCACCCAGCGCGCTATAGGAGAGCCTGAACGGCAGGTTCGGCCCGCGAAGATGATTGCCCTCGCCCGACGACAGATCCACGCTTGCTCCGTACGTACCGGTTCGCGGATCGACACGGGCACTGATATGGCTGTAGAACTGGAACGCGGTGGAATACATGTCTCCGCTTTCGAGTGGCGATCCGACATCCGTGTCTGTCATGGCTTGTTCTTCCCTGGTAGTTCGCCTTACACGATTTTCAACTCGTCCCGCTGTCCGGCAACGAAGACAATCTGGCGGTTCTGGGTCGTGCCGTATTCGTCCGTCATGATCACGGCAAGCGGGCCCTGCGGTGGATTGATGTAATTGCCCCGGCGAATATCGATCCGCCCACACAGTACGAAGACACCGCGTGACGTTTCAGGGGAGGAAAGGGTCGGCAAAGGCTGACTGCCCACCGGCACGTCGGGGTTCCAGTAGATGGTGGTTTCGCCTGGGCGCGCATAGCCGGTAAAGCATGGGTTGGACGTGTCCGGCAGGTTGTTGATCCAATGGATCATGCCGGCCGGTGTGCAGCGCATGTCCCGGATGCCCACGTGCCTGCCGCCTGCCGCGACGATCGATACGGCCACGATGTCGTTGAACAGCGGCGCCGCCTCGTCGTTTCGGACACCTATGATGCTTCGCCGATCGAGTTGGAAATTGTCCGCGGAATAGAGGACCGGCGGATCGGCCGTCACCTCGATGTTCTCGCGCAAGTCCAGGTAGGCATAATATTCCGGCGTTTCGCTGCCCGGTGGCGTCATGTATCCGGTGGTGCTCCAGGTTGAACCGTTGTCGCCGTAAATGGTGAACGACAGGCGGATGGACCGGTTGCCCGCGCTCGGGTCGGCCGACACGTAGAAATCGAGCCACTCGCCCGGCCCTTGCGCTGGCGTGACGCCGTTGTGCCGGACACCTGGGTGGTAGGTGTATCCGCGATCGGTGCGCTGTGCCGACCATCCCCTGTAGTTCGAGGATCCGTCGTCGCTGAACGGTATGCGTTGATCATTGGCATCGTAGTCGAACAATGCGATGTTCTGTCGCTCCGTGTCGGACAACTTCACTGTCTGTCCATTCAGAGTGGGCTGCACGCGAAGTCGGATACGCGCCTGCTGAAGACCATTGTGGTAAACGCGCACCTGGGTAAGGACGATTTCCACGCCATTAATCGCCCAGGTATCACTCTGTCGACCTGACGCCTTTTCCATGGCTTTCTCCGAGCATCCCGAATTCGAAGGTGGCTTAGGGTGCCTCAGGCACAATGAACTGCACGCAGGACACCTTACCGTCCAGGTTGCCATCTTGATAGTAATACCTGATCTGGTAACCGTTCGGATCGTCCGAGTCGTTGTCCTCGAAGTTCCATACGGTGATGGGATTATTCACCGCGCTCCTCAGTGTGGTGATAACGGCATAGTCGTCGCCGGTGTCGCAATTGGGGTTGTCGTACACCTTGACGACAACCCCCGCGGGAGTGCCCTCGAATTTCATTGATTTTGCTTCGTCGTTCTTCCCGCAATCCCCCATCTTCTTCTGTTTGAAAAAGGGGCGCTGGGTGATGGTTTCAGGGCAGAACGTGTCTTGGCTACCGTTGTAGCCCTCGTAGAATCGTATGGTGCCGTAGTAGCCCTGTTTCGGCTCAGCGCCCGTTGTCTGTGCGACGTGTCCGGCCTCGTGTCGTTCGGCAGGGTGGGTCATGCCACACGCCGCCGTGCCGGCCATTATCAATAGTACGCACGCAATGGTCATGAATTTTTTCATGGCGGATATTTCCTTCGCTGGGTGGCCCGCTCTCTTGGTTACGCCCCGGCCACGTGTCCTTATGCCGCGTTCGCGCTAGTCTTTCGCCGCCTTGGATATCTTCAGTTGATTGGCCTTGGCGCCGAACGTGAGATTCAGGCTGTGATAGTTGCCGTAGGCGTCCAGGATATGCAGCGTCGTCGCATTCTTATCGGGAACCGAGCCGTTGCTACTATCGAGGAAACGGCCCTGGAGGATGCCGAGGATCAAGCCGATGACCACGCGCGTGGTGGAACGGCCCACGATCGACCCTGCGGAATTGCGGAACATGGTCAGCGGGTCGTAGTTCGACTGGCGGGATTCCTTGGCCTCCGCGGGCCGATCTTCGCTCGCGACCGTCAGCTGGAACCATCTGAGTGGGGGAAGTGGCAGGTGTTCCGGAGCCGAGGCGTTGGGCTGGCCGTAGTAGCTGATGCCCCACTTGAACGTGTCGAAGTCATCGCCATGCGTGTACACGGCAAATCCGGTCGGTGCTGTTTTACTCGCGCTCACCGACTTCAAGGCGAGCTCGCGCCCGTTGAGGTTGACGAACACGTAGTGCTCTTCCGCGAGGAAGAAGTTGGAAGTGTTCCCAACGCGGTGCGCCATGAGATTTCCGTTGGTATCGAACTCGCCGTAGCTGGTGATGGGAAGTGATGGGAAGGCGGCAGGCGTGACAAGAACCGAAGAGTTGAAATTTCCGTTCTTGTCGCCCAGGCCGTCGGGGTCGGATATCCACACCGTGTTGGTCGTTGCATATGCGCCGCCGCCGGGAAGCGGGATGCGAGCCGCGATCTGCGTGCGGCTTGTCGAGTTCGTGGCGACATAGAAAATCGCCTGGCGTAACTGCCTCTGCTCCCGCGTGGTGAGGAGCCGGCCAGCCGCGTCGTCCTCTGTCTGCCTGGACGGGGCTGCGGGCGAGGCGGCTTCGGCGGTGTCTGGAATGATCGTTTCATCCCACGTGTATTCGCCCGGCGTCCGCGAGACTTGCCACCCTGCAGGGAGAGGCTGGCCGGTGCCGTAATCGATCAGTTCGAGCTTCTGGAAATCGGCTTCGGGCAGGTCGACGGGATTGCCGGCCGCGTCCTGGACCACGATGGATACCTTGACCTGGCACTGCTGTCGTCCGTTGTTGAAGACCTTGACGCGCGCAGGCTGCTGTTCCTGCGCGAAATCCTTGAAGACCCTGAAGAACAGGACCTGTGCCCAGGTGGCCGTTGTTGAGGAGTTTTTCATTGGACTGTCCTTGTCTGAGTGCACGTCGCCCGGCTCGTCCTTGACGCCTTGGCCGTGTGCTGAGGATGTTCTCCTTTGCACGGCAAGTCCAAATGATTCGGTATGTCGATTCGGAGCCTGCAGAGGTAACGGGCGGCCCCAAGGCGTGTTCATGTACTATGAGCGGGATCGCGAGGGTGGCAAAATGCAGCCCTGGTGTAGAGCCACTTCTGGCCCCGTAGCTCAGCTGGATAGAGCGTCCCCCTCCTAAGGGGAAGGTCGCCCGTTCGAATCGGGCCGGGGTCACCAGCTTCGAGCCGCGGCCCGGCTGGGCTCGCGGTGACCGCCCCCATTGGAGAGCCGCCATGCCCCGTTCGTTCGACGCCATCATCGTCGGTGCCGGGCAGGCGGGACCTGCGCTGGCGAACCGCCTTACCGGCGCCGGGAAGACCGTCGCCATCGTCGAGCGACATCTCGTCGGCGGCACCTGCGTCAACACCGGGTGCAAGCCCACCAAGACCCTCGTCGCCAGCGCCTACGCGGCGCACCTCGCCCGGCGTGGCGCCGAATACGGGGTGGGCGTGGGAGCGGTGTCGATCGACATGCCGACGGTGGCGGCGCGTGCACGCAAGGTGATCCTCGATTCGCGCAAAGGCAACGAAGACTGGCTGGCAGGCATGCCGGGGCTCACGCTCATCCGCGGACACGCACGCTTTGTCGCGCCGCGCCGACTCGAGGTGAATGGCGAAACGATCGAGGCGCCCCAGGTTTTCCTCAACGTCGGGGGCCGCGCCAACGTGCCGGATTTCCCGGGCGTCGACGAGGTGGACTACCTGACCAACAGCACCATCATCCCCTTGGAGTCGGTGCCCGAACATCTGGTCGTCGTCGGTGGCAGCTACATAGGACTGGAGTTCGCACAGATGTACCGTCGCTTCGGCGCGAGGGTGACGGTGGTGGAGCAGGGGCCCCGTCTGGTGCAGCGCGAAGATGAAGACGTTTCCGCCGAGATTCGCGCCTTCCTGGAAGGCGAGGGCATCGAAGTACGCACCGACGCATGCTGTATTCGCCTGGCAAGGCACTCCAACGGTGTGAGCGTGGGCGTGGATTGCACGGACGGCTCTCCGGAAGTGGTCGGCACGCACGTGCTGCTGGCCGTCGGCCGCCGCCCCAACACCGACGATCTGGGTCTGGACAAGGCCGGCATCGCCGTCGACGAGCGCGGGTACATCAAGGTGGACGACCGCCTTGCCACGAGTGCCGAAGGTGTCTGGGCCATGGGCGACTGCAATGGCAAGGGTGCCTTCACGCACACGGCGTGGAACGACTACGAGATCGTGGCCGCCAACCTCCTCGATGGTGGCGACCGAAGGGTCAGCGACCGCATCCTGGGTTATGCGCTCTACGTCGATCCGCCGCTGGGGCGGGTGGGCATGACGGAAACCCAGGCGCGCGCCAGCGGCAGGCCGCTGCTGGTGTCGAAACGCCCGATGACGCGCGTGGGGCGCGCCGTGGAAAAAGCCGAGACGCATGGCTTCATGAAGGTCGTTGCGGATGCGGAAACGAAACAGATCCTCGGTGCCGCGATTCTCGGCACCGGCGGTGACGAAGCCATCCACGGGATTCTCGACATGATGAACGCGAAGGCATCCATCGGCACCTTGCAATGGGCCGTACCGATCCATCCAACGGTGTCCGAGTTGATCCCCACGCTGATCGGCGATCTGCAACCGGTTGAAACGAACCGCTGATCGTCCCTGCGCGAACCATCGCCCGTCAGACGTCCCGAATCACCATCAACCGCGTTTCGGTCATGTCCTCGATCGCATAGCGCACACCTTCCCGCCCGATTCCCGATGACTTCACGCCGCCGTACGGCATGTTGTCCACGCGGAAGCTCGGCACATCGTTGACGATCACGCCGCCCTGCTCGAGTTCGTCCCAGGCACGCATGGCATGGCGCAGGTCGTTGGTGAATACGCCAGCCTGCAAGCCGAAGTCGGAGTCGTTGGCAAAGGCCAGCGCCTCGTCGAAGGTCATGAAGCGTTGCAGGAGCGCCACCGGCCCGAAGGCTTCCATCCGCTGCAGCTTCGCATCGCGCGGCACGTTTTCCAGCAACGTGGCCTCGAGCATCGCGCCTTTCCTGCCGCCGCCGCAGAGGATGCGGCCGCCGGCCTTCTTCGCTTCGGCGATCCAGCCCTCGAGCCGTTCCGCCGTCGCCGTGTCGATCATGGGCCCCAGGAAGGTGGACTTCTTCTTCGGATCGCCGGCTTTCAGTGCTTTCACCTTCGCCACGAGCTTGCGGCGCAGTGCCTCGTACACGTCGTCGTGGACAAGGATCCGCTGCACGCTGATGCAACTCTGCCCCGACTGATAGAAGGCGCCGAACACGAGCCGGTCGACCACGGCGTCGAGCCGATCGGCCTGGTCGCCGTCCACGATGCAGGCAGCGTTGCCACCCAGTTCGAGCGTTACCTTCTTGTGGCCTGCGCGCGCCTTGAGGTCCCAGCCGACAAGCCCGCCGGTGAACGAAAGCAGCTTGAGGCGCGGGTCGGTCACGAGCGGTTCGGCATGCCTGCCATCCAGCGGAAGGATGGAGAACGCGCCTTTCGGCAGGTCGGTCTCGGCAAGGATCTCGCCGATGATCAACGCTCCGAGGGGCGTTTTCTCCGACGGTTTCAGCACGAACGGACAACCGGCGGCGATGGCGGGCGCGACCTTGTGCGCGACGAGGTTCAGCGGAAAGTTGAACGGCGTGATGAACGCCACCGGCCCTGATGGCACCCGCCTCGTGTAGCCGTGGTAGCCGGCGGTGCGTGGCGAGATCTCGAGGTTGAGGGTCTCGCCGTCGATGCGCACGGACTCCTCCGCCGCGATCTTGAATGTATCGATGAGGCGGATGACTTCGCCCAGTGCATCGTTGATAGGCTTGCCGGCCTCGACACACAGCGCATAGGCCAGCTCGTCGCGTCGCTCCTGGAAGCGGCGCACGCAATGTTCGAGCACGGCCTGCCGTTCATAGGGACGGAAGTGCTTCATGGCGGGCGCCGCCGCCGCTGCCGAAGCGATGGCTCGTTCCAGCGCGGCCGCGTCCGGCAGGGCCACTCGCGTCGCCACTTTGCCGGTGTATTTGTCCAGCACGTCGAGCTTCTTCTTGCCGGGCTTCACCGGCTTGTTCGCCACGTAGTAGGGGTAGCTCTTGGCGAGCATGGGGGAACTCCGTTGCGCCGATCGATGGAAACAGGATGACGCCCGCCGCGTTCACTGCCCGTATACGGGCAGCCTAGCTTTCGCTGCGTACCTTGATCTCGCCGTTGCCGAGCATCACGCGCAGGAGGTCGCCCGGCGACACGTCGGACGCGCGGCGCACGACGGCTTCGTGCTGGTCGAAGACGATGGCATAGCCGCGCTCGAGCGTCGCCAGCGGGCTGACCGCGTGCAGCGTGCGTCCCTGTTCCGCGAGGCGCAGGCGGTCGCGCTCGATGCGCCGCGCGATGGCCACCGACAGGCGCTGGCGCAGGTCGGCAATGCGTACGCGGGAAGGCGTGAGCCGCAGGCGGGGATGCTGGGCGGCCAGGCGGGCATGCAGGCGCTCCAGCCTTGCGTGGCGCAGGTTGTTCGTCTGCCCCACGGTGACGTAGAGGCGGCGCCGTAACGCTTCCAGACGCTGTGCATCGCGCGCAAGGCGGGCTTGCGGCCGCTGCGCGTTGAGACGCGCCTGCCATTGGTCGGCACGCTGCGCCGCTGCCTGGAGACGGCGCGCCATCAGGGTCGCCATGCGCTGGCGCAACCGCGCCAGCTGCCGCGCGATGTCGCCCGATTCCGGCACAAGCAGTTCCGCCGCGGCCGATGGCGTGGGCGCACGGAGGTCCGCCACGAAATCGGCGATGGTGAAATCCACCTCGTGACCGACCGCCGACACCACGGGTACGGCGCTCGCATGAATGGCGCGCGCCACCTGTTCGTCGTTGAAGGCCCAGAGGTCTTCGAGCGAGCCGCCGCCGCGCGTCACCAGCAACACGTCGTAGAGGCCGCTCGACGAGGCCCGGCGAAGCATCGATGCGATGGCGGCGGGCGCTTCGCGCCCCTGCACCGGCACCGGAAGCACATCCACCTCGGCTAGGCCGAAGCGTCGGCCGAGCACGCTCAAGACATCGCGTATCGCGGCGCCCGTGGGCGAGGTGATCACACCGATACGGCCGGGGAAGGGCGGTAGCGCGCGCTTGCGCTCGGGCGCAAAAAGCCCCTCCGCCCCGAGGCGCGCCTTGAGTTGCTCGAATTCCCGCTGCAAGGCGCCTTCGCCGGCAGGTTCCATGTGGTCGGCGACCAGCTGGAACTCGCCGCGCGCTTCATAAAGCCCTACCTTGGCACGCATGAGCACATGCATGCCGTCCACCGGACGGAAGCGCAGGCGCGATGCGGCCATGCGGAACATGGCGCAGCGGACCTGCGCGTTGGCGTCTTTCAGCGTGAAGTAGACATGCCCCGAGGAAGGCCGCGCCACGTTCGACAATTCGCCTTCGATCCACACGCCCATGGGCAGGGCGTCTTCCAGCAGGTCGCGCACCAGCCGGTTGAGGCCGGTGGGTGTCAGGATCTCCGGAGGCGCGTGCTCGTTGTGGGCTGACATGGACCGCCGAGGTTAGCACGGCGGCGGCGAATGTCGATGGGGCAGGGACTTACCGCGCACTCTTTATAAAAACATCACATCCGGAAAACGCCGAAGCGGCCCTGTTCGATGGGTGCATTGAGCGACGCGGAGATGGCGAGACCCAGGACGCGCCGCGTATCGGCTGGGTCGATGATTCCGTCGTCCCAGAGACGTGCGCTGGCGTAGTAGGGATGCCCCTGGCGCTCGTATTGATCGCGGATAGGCGCCTTGAACGCTTCCTCGTCCTCCGTGCTCCATGCCCCGCCACCGGCCTCGATACCGTCGCGCCGCACCGTGGCGAGCACCGACGCAGCCTGTTCGCCGCCCATGACGCTGATGCGTGCGTTCGGCCACATCCAGAGGAAACGGGCGCCGTATGCGCGGCCGCACATGGCGTAGTTGCCGGCGCCGAAACTGCCGCCGATCACCACGGTGAACTTGGGCACGTGCGAGCATGCGACCGCGGTGACCATCTTCGCCCCATCTTTCGCGATGCCGCCGTTCTCGTACTTGCGGCCGACCATGAAGCCCGTGATGTTCTGGAGGAATACCAGCGGCACGTTCCGCTGGTTGCACAGTTCGATGAAATGCGCGCCCTTCTGCGCCGACTCGCCGAACAGGATGCCGTTGTTCGCCACGATGCCCACCGGGTAGCCATGGATGTGCGCGAACCCGGTAACCAGCGTCTTGCCGTAGCGTGCCTTGAATTCATGGAATTCGGAGTCGTCCACCAGCCGCGCGATCACCTCGCGGATGTCGAACGGGCGGCGGGTGTCCTCCGGAATCACCCCATAGAGTTCCTCGGCCGCGAAACGCGGTTCCAGCGGCGGGCGCACGGCAAGCGGCTGCTTCTTCACCCGGTTGAGCGAACCCACGATGTCGCGCGCGATCGCCAGCGCGTGGGCGTCGTTCTCCGCGAAGTGGTCGGCCACGCCGGACACCGACGTATGCACGTCCGCACCGCCGAGCGCTTCGGCGTCAACGACCTCGCCCGTGGCCGCCTTCACCAGCGGGGGGCCGCCGAGGAAGATCGTTCCCTGCTCGCGAACGATGATGGTTTCGTCGCTCATCGCCGGCACATAGGCACCGCCGGCGGTGCAGGACCCCATCACCACGGCGATCTGCGGGATGCCCTGCGCGCTCATCCGCGCCTGGTTGTAGAAGATGCGGCCGAAGTGCTCGCGGTCTGGGAACACCTCGTCCTGCAAGGGGAGGAAGGCGCCGCCGGAATCGACGAGGTATACGCAGGGCAGCCTGTTCTCCATCGCCACCTCCTGCGCGCGCAGGTGCTTCTTCACCGTCATGGGGAAATACGTGCCGCCCTTGACGGTGGCGTCGTTCGCGAGCACCACCACTTCCTGGCCCATCACCCGCCCGATACCGGCGATGACACCCGCCGCGGGTGCCGCGTCGTCATACATGCCATGCGCGGCAAGCGGGGCGATTTCAAGGAACGGCGAACCCGGGTCGAGGAGCGCGCGGATGCGCTCGCGCGGAAGCAGCTTGCCACGCGCCACATGTTTCTCGCGGGCCTTCGCCCCGCCACCTTCGGCGGTGCGCCTCAATGTCTCGCGCAGGTCCTCCGTCAATGTGCGCAGGCGCAGACTGGAGGCCTGGAATTCGGCGGAGCGGGTATCGAGCTGCGACGTGAGGATGGGCATGAGTGATTCACGGGCGGGCCAAACCGACATGATAACGGCGCGGCCCCCCAGGCAAACGCTGCGTTGCGGTAGGAGCGGCAGCGGCAAAAAAAAAGCGGCCACCCGAAGGTGGCCGCCCTTTGCATCGAAGATAAACCTGGAAAGGCTTACTTCTTGCTGTCGTCCGCAGCGCTCTTGGCGTTGTCGGCAGCGTCCTTTGCCTGGTCAGCCGACTTGTCGGCCTGATCGGCGGCGTTGGAAGCAGCGTCCTTGGCCATGTCGGAAGAGCCACCGGCCGTGGAAGCCGAAGCGGCAGCCTGAGCCTGCGAAGCAGCGTCCTTGGCCTGGTCAGCGGACTGCTGAGCCTGGTCGGCGGCCTGCGAGGTCGCGGCGTTCTGCGACTGGTCGGCGGCCTGCTGGGCCTTGTCAGCCTGCTGCTGAGCATCGGCAGCCGACTTCTGGGCGTCTTGCGCGGAATCCTGCGCGCCGTTGCTGCAAGCTGCCAGAAGCGCGACGAGCGCAGAGGCGAGAAGGGTACGCGTCAAATTCATTATGTTTCTCCTTAGCCGTGGAATGCCGTTAGGCGGGCGTATTAATAGCTCAGTTGTATTCACTTAGCTACACATAGAGCCATTTCGCTTCAGGGCGCATTAAAACCCATGTATGTCGCGTGATCGTTCCGGTATGAGCGCCTTTCGACGGCGGCTTCACACCAGTTCGATGGCGACAGCCGTTGCCTCGCCGCCACCGATACAGAGCGCGGCGACGCCCTTTTTTGCCCCACGGGCCGTCAAGGCATTGAGAAGAGTCACGACGATACGGGCACCGCTGGCGCCGATCGGGTGGCCCAGGGCACAGGCACCGCCATGGACGTTGAGCTTGTCGTGCGGCACGCCCAGCTCCCGCATCACGGCCATCGGGACCACCGCGAAAGCCTCGTTGACCTCGTAAAGATCGACTTCGTCCGCACTCCAGCCGGCCTTCTCCAGGACCTTGGAAATGGCGCCCACGGGGGCGGTGGTGAACCATTCCGGCTCCTGCGAGTGGGTGGCATGGGCCACGACGCGGGCCAGCGGCTTCACCCCGCGGGCCTTGGCGTCGTCGGCCGAAAGCAGCACGAGGGCCGCGGCGCCGTCGGAGATACTGGACGAGCTGGCCGCCGTGATCGTGCCATTTTCCTTGCGGAAGGCCGCCCGGAGGGTCGGGATCTTGGCCGTGTCGGAGCGGCCCGGCTGTTCGTCCTCGACGAACTCCTGCGGCCCCTTCCGGCCCTGCACCGTCACGGGAACGATTTCGCCCGCGAAGGCGCCGTTCTTCTGGGCGGCCTTCGCGCGCTCCACCGAAGCGATGGCATAGGCGTCCTGTTCCTCGCGCGAGAAATGGTACTTGTCGGCGCACTGCTCGCCGAAAACGCCCATCGCCTTTCCGTCGTACGGATTGGTGAGGCCGTCCCACGCCATGTGGTCGACGAGCTGTCCGTCGCCGTAGCGAATGCCGGTACGCGCATTGACCATGTGCGGCGCGTTGGTCATGGATTCCATGCCGCCTGCCACCACGATGCCGGCCGAGCCGGCCTTGATCAGGTCGTGCGCGAGCATCATGGCCTTCATGCCGGAACCGCACACCTTGTTGATGGTGGTGCAGCCGGTGGAAGTCGGCAGGCCCGCTTCGAGCGAGGCCTGCCGCGCCGGCGCCTGCCCGAGATTGGCCGGCAGCACGCAGCCCATGATGACTTCGCTCACGTCCGCCGGTGCGATGCCCGCCTGGTCGAGCGCGGCCTTGATGGCGATGGAGCCCAGCTTCGGTGTCGGAACGCCGGTGAACTGACCGAGGAAGGAACCGATGGCGGTGCGCTTGGCACCCGCGATGACGATGTCGGACATGGGGTACTCCGTAAGACTCGGATGGCCGCCCTTTCGGGGCGGAAAACCCGTCGAGTATCGCAGCGGGGGCCGGGGAGGGGCAATCTGCGGCGCCGCAAAGGTCCGAGGGCATGGGTTGCGGGAGGTTTCGGCAGGGGATCGCCGACGCCACTTCAGGCCTTGAGTTTTTTCGCAATCAGGTGTGGCAATATCCGCGCAGGGGCGCCCGGCAGGCTGGGCGCAGACATGATGTCGAACCGGGGGACAATGTGAATACGATCAGGATGCCGCGTCGGCGCGAACTCGCGCTGGCTGTTGCTGTGGGTGTGACGCTGACCGCTTGCGGAGGTGGAGGCGGTGGTAGCCGGCCGAGCTACAACGTGCCGGCCATCGTGACGCCACCCCCGCCGCCTCCGCCGCCCACACCACCCGCACCGCCGACCTTCAGTGTGCCGGCCGACGTGCAGATTTCCGGCACGAACACGCAGCCCGCGCACGATGCCGGTGCGAAGGGTGGCGGCGTCACCATCGCCATCGTCGATTCCGGTGTCACGACCACCAACCCCGCACTGGCGGGCAAGGTGACGAAGAGCCTCGTCTATGTCGATCCGGCGGTGAACAACGTCGCCGTCGACGACGTGGTGGGGCATGGCACGGTCGTGGCGGAACTCGCCGCGGGAACCGCCACGGGTTACTTCGCGGGCGGCGTGGCGCCGTCCGCCAGCCTGGTATCGGCACGCATCATCGCCGACAAGGCGCCGGCCGACGACGGCTCGGGCCAGGGCAACAAGGTGACCAGTGCCGATCCGCTCGGCACCATCAACAGGGATGTCATCGCCGCCGGTGCCTCGATCGTCAACAACTCGTGGGGTGGGCTGTACTGGGACGCGACGGATGCCCCGACGACGGCCAGCTTTTCCGCGGCGTATGCCTCGGCCCGAACCGGCACCCTCTATGTATTCGCCGCGGGCAATGATGGAAGGGCCAATCCTTCCGACATCGCAGCCTTGCCTGCCCGCGATGCCAGCCTCGAGCCAGGCTGGCTCGCCGTCGTCGCGTTGGACAGCAACCACCTCGATACCATCGCCTCGTATTCGAACCGCTGCGGCGTCGCCATCACGTACTGCCTGGCCGCCCCGGGAAGCATCGTGGCGCTTGCCCCCACCGCGACCGACACGAACCTGAGCTACGTGGAGGGAAGCGGCACGTCGTTCGCGGCCCCGCAGGTGTCGGGTGCCGCGGCGGTGGTGAAGGGGGTCTTCCCGACGCTTTCCATGGATGCCGTGCGCCAGATCATCCTGGGCACCGCGGACGACCTCGGCGCGCCCGGTCCCGACTCCGTGTTCGGTTATGGCCGCCTGAACCTCGGCAAGGCGATTCTCGGTCCGGGCCGGGTGGATTGGGGCGAACTGCCCGTCGACCTCGACCAGAACGTGGTCACCTTTTCGAACCCCGTGGCTGGCGCCGGTGGCTTCAGCGTGCAGGGGGCGGGAACGCTCGTGCTTTCGAGCAGCGCCAACACCTTCACCGGCAACAGCACGATCGGAAACGGCGCGACGCTCGACTCGACCGGTTTCTTCCCTGGCAACGCGACCATCCTGTCCAGCGGCATGCTGCTCGCCAGGGGCAACATCGGCGGAACGGTGACCAATGCGGGCATGCTGCAGACGACGGCCGCGGGCACGCGTATCGGCGGCGACTTCGTGCAAGGGCCCACCGGGCAGCTTCGTCAGGTGCTGGGCGCGCCGCTGATCGTCGACGGCGATGCGACGCTCGACGGCGACTTCCACGTTTCCGGCGTGACCGACGGCTATGTGAAGACCTCCCGCCAGGAGGTCCTGCAGGCCGCGACCGTCACAGGTACGTTCGCTTCGCTCTCCACCGATCCGAGCGTGTTCCTTTCCACGTCGCTGCAGTACACGCCGACGGACGTCTGGATCGACACGACGACCATCACCGTGGTCAAGGTGGCCTCGGCGACGATGTCGCGGTCGGCGGCCGCGGTGTCCTCGGCCGCGCGTCTGGATGGTGCCTTCGGGCAACTCGACCAGGCCCTGTCCTCGCCGGTTTCCGCGGCGGGCGTCGCGCAAGGCACGCTGCTTGCCGCTGGCGGCATCCAGCAGTCGCGCGACACGCAGACGGCGCAGGCGTCGCTCGAGTCGTTGTCGGGCCAGCTCTATGCCGCCGGCACCGCGGTGACCCTCGCCGGTATCGACGCCGGCAACGACGCGCTGATGACGCATCTCGACCAGAACGGTTCGGGTTCGTGGTCGCAGTCGCTCGGTTACCAGGGCGGGCTCAGCCGCGCAGGGTTCGGCAACGTCGGATTCAACCTGGGCGGCGGTCTCGTAGGCCACGACATCCGCCTGGGCAACAACGGCTTTGCCGGTGTCGCCGTGGCACAGATGAGCAGCAACGGCCAGCTCAACGGCAACTTCGACCGCCAGCGCAGCCACGCCACCCAGGGCATGTTCTATGCCGGATCGCGCGGTGAAAAATGGTACGGCGTGGGGCAGGTGGGCTACGGCAGCTTCCGCGGCGACATGCAGCGGATGCTGCGCTTCGGCGACCAGGCGACGTTCGCGGGCACCGACCTCAACGGTACCTATAACTCGGCCTACGGCGAGGTGGGTTTCCGCACGAACGCGGGTGCGTTCACCCTCACGCCGTTCGCGAACGTGCAATACGCGAGCATCCGCCGCGATGGCTTCCAGGAATACGGCGGCGACGGCTTCGGCCTCGCGGCCGACGGACACACCACCTCACGCTGGCAGGCGGGTTTCGGCCTGCGCGCCGGCGGGTCCTGGTTGACGTCAGTGGGCAAGCTTCAGCTCAACGCCAAGCTGGGCTGGCAGAACGCGTTCGCGACGAAGGGCGAAGTGTTCGCCGCCCGGTACACCGGGTTTGCGCAGTGGGCTCCCGTCGAGGGCATCGGCCTTTCCCGTCGCGCAGGCACCGCCGGGCTGAACCTGTCGCTCGACATGAGTCAGCACACCCAGCTCGGTTTCGACGTGGATCAGCGCTTCGCGGATCGCGATCACTCGCGCTCGGCGCGGGCGTCGTTCCGGATGAACTGGTAAGGCCTCGGCTTAGCAGGAACCGTGATGGCGGCGAGGGGGCTTCCTCTCGCCGCTTCATCGCTTCGTCGGCTTTTCGCCGCTGAAGCGGCTCCCACAATCAGGACTTGCCGTGGAAGAGTTCGCGGCCGATCAGCATGCGGCGGATTTCGTTGGTGCCGGCGCCGATCTCGTAGAGCTTGGCGTCGCGCAGCAGGCGGCCGGCGGGGAATTCGTTGATGTAGCCGTTGCCGCCGAGGGCCTGGATGGCTTCGAGCGCCACCTTCACCGCGTTGGTGGAGGCGTTGAGCAGGCAGGCTGCCGGGTCGATGCGCGACTTCACACCGTTGTCGAACTGCTGCGCCACCATGTACGCAAAGCCACGCGACGATTGCAGTGCCGTGTACATGTCGGCGACCTTCGCCTGCATCATGCCGAAGGTGCCGATGGGCGCGTTGAACTGCTTGCGCTCCCGCACGTACGGCAACACGAGGTCCACCGCCGCCTGCATGATGCCGATGGGGCCGCCGGACAGCACCAGGCGCTCGGTGTCCAGGCCGCCCATGAGCACGCGCACGCCTTCGTTCACCTCGCCCACCACGTTCTCGGCGGGGATCTCGCAGTTGTCGAACACCAGTTCGCAGGTGTTGGAACCGCGCATGCCCAGCTTGTCCAGCTTCTGTGCGGTGGTGAAGCCCTTCATGCCCTTCTCGACGATGAAGGCGGTCATGCACCGGCTGCCCGCGGGGCGGGGCGCAGTGCGCATGTAAACCAGCAGCACGTCGGCGTCGGGGCCGTTGGTGATCCACATCTTCGAGCCGTTGGCCACCCAGGTGTCGCCGACCAGTTCGGCGTGGCAGCTCATCGAGCCCACCACGTCCGAGCCGGCGCCGGGTTCGCTCATGGCGAGCGCGCCCACCCATTCGCCGCTGGCGAGCTTGGGAAGGTATTTGCGGCGCTGGGCGTCGTTGCCGTTGTGGTAGATGTTCTGCACGCACAGGTTCGAGTGCGCGCCGTAGGACAGCCCCACGGATGCCGACGCGCGGGAGATTTCCTCCATGGCGATCATGTGCGCGAGGAAGCCGAGGCCGGAGCCGCCGTACTCCTCCGGAATGGTGACGCCGAGCAGCCCCATGTCGCCGAACTTGCGCCAAAGGTCTTCCGGGAACACGTTCTCGCGGTCGATGCGGTCGGCCCGCGGCGCGATCTCCTTTTCCGCGAAAGCGTGGACGCTTTCGCGCAGGAGGTCGAGGTCTTCACCGAGGGAAAAGGGGCGCATGCTGCAAAGCTCCGGAAAGGCGGGAAAATCGGCCCATCGTAGCGTGCCGGGCGGGCCAAGCCACGGCGCGTCGCAGCATCGGGCCTGGGGGCGTCAGCAGAGCCCGCCGTTGACGGCCAGCACCTGCCGGGTGATGTAGCCCGCCTGTGGGCTCATCAGGAAGCGTACCGCTGCCGCGACTTCTTCCGGCGTGCCGGTGCGTTCCATCGGGATGGCTTTGAGGATCTGCTCCACCGGAACCTCCGGTTCCAGCATGTCGGTGTCGATGAGGCCGGGCGCGACGCAGTTCACGGTGATCTTGCGCTTGGCCAGTTCCACGGCGAGCGCCTTCGAGGCACCGATCACGCCCGCCTTCGAGGCGCTGTAGTTCACCTGACCCCGATTGCCCACGAGGCCGGACACCGAGGTGATGCAGACGATGCGGCCTGCGGCGCGGCGGCGGATCATCGGCATCACCAGCGGATGCAGCACGTTGTAGAAGCCGTCGAGGTTGGTGCGCAGCACCTGGTCCCAGTCGTCCGCGGTCAGGCCGGGAAACGCGCCGTCGCGAGTGAGGCCGGCATTGCAGACCACGCCGTAGTAGGCGCCATGGGCCACGATGTCGGCTTCCAGTGCCGCCGCGGAAGCGGCGCGGTCGGAGATGTCGAACTGGACGATGCGCGCGTTCCGGCCCCGGGCGGCGATGTCGGCCTGCACGGCTTCGGCTTCGTCGCGGCGCGAGCGGCAATGCAGCACGATGTCGTAGCCGGCGTCGCAGAGTTCGAGCGCGATGGCGCGGCCGATGCCGCGGCTGGAGCCGGTGACGAGGACGGTGTCGGTCATGTGGCGGTTCCCTTGGGATCGAGGCTGTTGCGCGGATCGAGGTACGGCCCGGGATCCGGCGGGCTGAAAACGGTAAGGCGAGCTTCGGCGTGCATGCCCGGCGCGTCGATGCGGCACGCGAAGGCACCCATGCCGTCCTCGTCGTGGAAACGACGCACCGCTTCGACCACGAGTTTCGCGCCGATGGGGAACAGGTCGGCGTCGGCGAGGTAGGCGCGTGTGCCGAGCAGGAACCCCGGGCGCACGTTCCCGCCGGCGGCAAGCACCTGCCAGCCGTTCCAGGCGGCGATGGCCTGCGCCATCAGTTCCACGCCGGCCCAGGCAGGCAGCCCGCCGGCCTCGACGAAGGCGTCGCCGCGCCGCACCGTGCGCTCGCAGATGATGCGCTCCGGTTCCCACGACACGACACGGTCGAGCAGGATCATGCGCCCCGCATGCGGCAGGAGTTTTTCGATCGGCCACATGCTCAGGTGCCCCCGGCGAAGACGAGGCTGGCATTGTTGCCGCCGAAGGCGAAGGAATTGCTCATGAGGTGCCGCCGTCCCTCAGGCAACGTGTCGCCCGTCCGGGTGAAGGCCAGGGACGGCAGGGCCGCATCGGGCACCCCGTCCCAGGCGTGCGGCGGCAGCCGGCGGCGGCTGTCCGTCAGGGCAAGCCAGCAGAAGGCGGCTTCCAGTGCGCCGGCGGCGCCGAGCGTGTGCCCGGTAAGACCCTTCGTGGACGAGCAGGGCACCGGACGCGCGAACATGTCCGCCACCGCGCGGCTTTCCATCGCGTCGTTGTGTTCGGTGGCGGTGCCGTGCAGGTTCACGTAATCGATGGCCTCCGCGCCAATGCCCGCAGCGGCGAGCGCGCGGTGCATCGCTTCGACCGCACCGCGACCCTCGGGCTCGGGCGACGACATATGGTAGGCATCGGAACTGGCACCGCCGCCCAGGAACGCCACCGGCGCCTCGTCGCGGGTCATGAGGAAGAGCGCGGCGGCTTCGCCGATGTTGATGCCCCGGCGCGAACCGGAGAAGGGCAGGCAGCGTTCCGACGAGGTGGCCTCCAGCGCATGGAAACCGTGCGTCGCAAGACGGCACAGCGTATCGGCGCCGCCGCAGAGCACTGCGTCGCACAGGCCTAGCCGAAGCAGCCGGCGCGCACTCAGCAAGGCGCGGGCACCCGAGGTGCACGCGGTGGAAATGCCATAGCAAGGGCCGGCGATATCGAGCCATTCCGCGAGGAACGCGGCCGGCGCGCCGAGTTCCTGGTCCGCATAGCGGTACCCTTCCGGCCACCGGCCCGTCGTTGCAAGCGCCGCGATGTTCCCTGTCGCCTCTTCGATGCCGGTGGTGCTGGTGCCGATGACCACGCCGATCCTCGCCGCGCCGAAGCGCGCGATGGCGGCGCGGATATCGGTTTCGATCTCCTGCGCGGCGAGCAGCAGAAGGCGGTTGTTTCGCGTGTCGCGATGCGCGAGCCCGGGTGGCATCGCCGGCAGCGGTGCCTGCACGGCGCCGAGGGGCGACAACCGGTCCGGCACCCAGCCGGCTAGCGACGGCAGGCCGTGCGCATCGGCGGCGAAGAGGGCATCCGCCACGGCCTCTTTGCCCACGCCGAGCGAACACGTGACGCCCAGCGCGTTGAGGTACGTTCTCATGCGTGCGCGAGGGGCTTGCGCGCCGCGACGTTGACGAGCGTCTCTTCGCGCTTGCCGGGCGGCGGCGGGGCCTTGATGCCCCAGCGTTCCAGCAGGCCGAAGTCCCTGGCGCGGCTCCACCAAAGGTAGGGCAGCGACACATTGGCTTGTTCGAATGCGAACCCGCGTCCGCGCAGCATCGCCAGGTATTCGTCCGCGCTCTTCTGCACGTGCATGGGATGGCGGAAGAACCAGCGGATCACCCAGGTGTCGATATAGGCCTTCGTCGACTCGGCGAAGAGCAGGAGCCCGCCCGGCTTCAGCACACGCCAGAATTCGTCGAGCGCGCGCTCCTGTTCCACCAGGTGGTGGAAGGTCTGGTGGCAGAACAGGATATCCACGCTCGCGTCCGGCAGATCGATGCGGGCACAGTCGGCGAGCAGCACCGTGGCGTCGATGCCTTCCCGTTCGGCTTCCTGGCGCGAGAGCGCCACGCTGTGCGGGTCCGCATCCAGTCCCACCAGCTTCTGCGGCGCGAAGGCGTCGCGCAGCAGGCGGAAGGAACGGCCCTGGCCACAGCCCACGTCGAGGAGGGTGCCGCCCTGTGGCAGCGGTTCGCCCACGAGACGCTTCAGGTCGTTGATGGCCACGCGCAAGACATGGTGTTGCCACGTGTGGGTGCGCAGGAACACGAAACCGATGCGGGTTTCCTCGACATAGGTGGCGCTGGCGTACTTCATGGCGTGGGTCCGGTGGAACGGGGAAACGACGACGCGAGATGGCGCTCCACGTCGTCGACGAAAACGGCGGGCGAGACCAGCAGCATCTCGCCGTCTGCAAGCCGCACGGCCACCTGGATGGTGCTGGCGCGGGTGAGGCGCTCGCCGGTGGCGGCATCGCTCAGGGTGTAGTGGATCTTCAGGCGGTTTCGCCATTCGACGAGCTCGGCGCGCACCACCAGCGTCTGGCCGAATCGGGCGGGGCGCGCATAGCGCAGCTGCAGGTCGATGATCGGCCATGCATAACCGGTTTCCTTCATCCGCACATAGTTGTGCCCGAGCTCGTCGAGCAGGGCGCAGCGCGCCACTTCGAGGTACTTCACGTAATGGCCGTGCCAGACGACCTCCATGGAGTCCACATCGAAGAACGGCACGGTGACGTCGATTTCCGTGGCGTACACACCCTTAGCGCGCATGGGAGGCATCCTTCGTGTCGTGCCAATAGGGATGGAAGTTGAACCATTGCAGCGGAGCCACGAGGCAGTGTTCCGCCAGCCACGCCGCATATCGTGCCACGGCCGAGCGGATGACGGCCTCGCGCCGTGTGCGCTCCCAGCCTGCGGCATCGTCGAACCGGCGCAGATGGATGCGGTAGCGGCCACCGTGCTTCAGGCAGCACACCAGGTTCACCGGACAGCGCAGCATCGCCGCCATCAGCCAGGGTCCCTGGGGGAAGGGCGCAGGGGCGCCCAGGAAATCGGTGTCGATCGCGCGGCCGCCGTGCATGGGCACGCGGTCGCCGGCGATGGCGATCCACTCGCCGCGCTCGAGTCGTTGCGACAGTTCCAGCATGGCGGCCGTGTCGAGGTCCCCCACGTGCATCAGGCGCAGGCGCTTGTCGCCCGATTCGCCGAGCAGCCGGTTGAAGTGCGCCGCGTTCGGAAGATGCATGAGCACGTTGAGCGCCACGCCTTCGCCCACTTCCGCCATGGCGCGGCAGACGTCGAGATTGCCCAGGTGCGTGCAGACGAGGATCTGGCCGCGGCCGCCGGCGAGCAGCGCGTCGCGTACGCCGTCCGGGTCGTCCATGTCCACCGACGACAGGCGCAACTTGCCGCGCCAGACATCGAAACGGTCGAGCATGCATTCGCCGAAGGCGCGGTACTGCGCGAACACGGCGCGCGAACGGGGGAAGAGGTTGCCGCGCCCGCTCCATGCGGCAAGCCGTGCCTGGTACTCCGCCACGTTGCGGCGCGCGGCGCGCCCGGTGACGAAGAAATACAGCACGACGAGCCAGATCACGGGCGTGACCGCACGCCGTCCCAGCACCCGTACGGCGATGGCCGTGAGTTTGATCCCCAGGAAGCTGCCGCGTTCCTTCTGTTCCGCCCAGTGCGCGGCCGTGGCGGAATCAGCCATGGTGGCTCTCCAGCCGCAGGTGCGCCGAGGACACGGGAGCATCGCCCGACTGATAGGTGAAGTGCACTCGCCCGCGTTCGATGTCGTGACGCAGCGTGAGCCGCACGCGATCGCCGGGGCGCAGAAGACGTTGGAACTTCATGCCGTCGATGGCCCGGCAGGTTCTCCGCGTTCCCAGGCGCGACGCGGCGAAATCCACCGCCCAGGCCACCTGCACCACCCCGGGAAGCACGGGGGCGTCGGGGAAATGCTCGGCGAAGCAGGCCAGATCGAGTGGCAGTTCCAGCTCGACGACGTGCGTGTCACCGTCGCGCCGTTCGTCGAGCACCGTGGCGGTGGCGGGAAGAGGGCCGCGCAAGAGCGCATCGACATCCGTAGGCTCCGGCAGCGTGTGGACGAATCGCCACACCAGCGGCGTGGAGAGGGCGTCGTCGCCGGCGGCGTGCTGGCCCAGCTCGTTCACCAGCCCGGCGCGGCCGTGCCGCAGCAATGCGGTACGGCCGACGGGCGACAGCGCCACGACCATGCCTGGGCCGAGCTTCCCCGCGTAGCCGCCTGCCGCGCCGGCGACCCAGGGGTGCGAAGCGAGTCGCGCGGCCGCGGCGTCCATCGGGGCCTTGTTGATCCTTCGGCGCAGTCGCTGGCGCAGGATCCATTCGCCCACGAACAGGGCACCCATGACGGAATAAGCGAGGATGCCGTTGTAGAAGGTCCACCACGACAGCGGCCCCCATTCGGCCAGCAGGCACGACACGGTGCCATTCAACGCGAAGAAGGCCACCCACACCCAGGTGACGCGACGCGTGTATCGCACGGCGACCGGTGGCAGGTCGGGTTCGCTCACGCGCGCGATGCGCTCGATGATCGGCGGACCGAACTTGAGGCTGAGTCCGAACGCGGCCAGCAGCAGGCCGCAGATCAGGCTGGGATACCAGCGCAGCAGGTGCTCCTCGCCACCGAACGCGAGCACGATGCAGTAGACGAGGGTGATGGCGAGCATCCAGCGGCCGCCCGGCTGGCGCAGCAGGGCCGGGGCGCGCACGAGCCACAGGGCGCCGAGGATCAGTCCGAAGACGGGAGTGGATACATGGTCGGTGCCGAAATACACGATGAAGGGGTAGAGCACCCCCACGACGACCAGGATCAGGTCGCTCAGCCGGCGCACGACGAACTCTCCACGTACAGGGCGAGGCTGCGCACGGTCTCGAAGTGCCGCCGTGCTTCGCGCGAGTCGGACGCGATGCGCAGGCCGTAGCGATTCTGCAACGCGAGAGCGAGTTCCAGCGCGTCCACCGAATCCAGCCCCAGCCCCTGGCCGAACAGCGGCTGGTCGGCGGCGATGTCGTCCACCGTCAGGTGCTCGAGCGCCAGCGTGTCGATGATCAGCCGGGCAATGTCGCGTTCGAGGTCGGTCATGCCATGAGTTCCCTGGCGTAAAGAGCGTGCAGATGTTCGTTGATGCGGCGAGAGGCTATCGGCGCGGGCACCCCTTCGCTGAAGTCGGCCACGGCGATGTCCTCGCCCACCCGCAGTTCCATCTGCACGCGCCGATACGGAATGCGGTACCACGGCTCCGCCTTGGTGAGCGTGGTGGGGCGGACGGTGATGAACACGGGCGTGATGGTGTGCGCACCGCGCACCGCGATGGCGGCCGCGCCGCGGTGGAAGGCCGGCGGCTTGCCCGGCGTGGTGCGGGTACCCTCGGGGAAGACGATCAGCGTCTGGCCCTCCCGCAATACGTCGGCGGCACGTTCCAGCATCTCCGCGCTGCCGTCGTTGCTGATGTATTGGGCGACACGTACCGGACCGCGCATGCACGGATTCTTCCAGAGGCTGTGCTTGACGATGCAGTTCGCGTCGGGAACGTGTCCGATGAGGAACACCACGTCGATGAGCGACGGATGGTTGGCGACGATCATCTGGCCGGGGCGGCCCAGCCGCTCCAACCCTTCGAAGCGGTAGTCGAGCACACCGGTGCGATACATGAACTGCGAATGCAGCCAGAAGGCGCGGCCGACGGTGCGGCGCGCGCGCCGGCGGCGCACGGCAGCGGGGCCGGGCAGGTGCAGGACCACGGGCAGGATCAGCACGCGCAACAGCACGCCGCCGATGCCGAACAACGCGAAGCTGAGCGCGGTGCAGACGAAGCGCCATGCCCAGGCGTCGCGGCGGGTCATGCGCTCGGCTGCCAGTGCCATCGTCGTGTCTTCCACGGGTGATCCAGCGGCGCGCCGTCGTGCAGGGCGCGAACGAAGCGCAAGGCGTGCGGCACGCCCGCCACCGGCGCGGCACCGTCGTTTGCCGCGAGCGAGAGGCGCCAGCGTGGTCCGCTTCCCGCGACGGAAAGCCGCAATGCCAGCGCATAGGAGAAGGGTATGTCGTCGATGTGGCCGTCGTAGGCCGGAGCCGGACGTTCCTCCGCGATGACGACGATCGCCGCGGGCAGGCCGTCGCCCAGCAGCGCGGCGGCCTCGACGATGGCATGCTCGAAGGTGTCCGCTTCGCCGGCGATCGCCACCGATTCCCCGCGCTGCCCACGCAGAATGGACCACTGCCCTGCAATAGCGTTGTGCACGGACAGGCCGAACTGGGTGGGGGAGAGCGGCGCGTTCCGGCCGATCTCGTCGAGCATGGCGAACGTGCGTGTGGTCTCGCCGTGGCGCGAGGCGAACACGAAGGGAAGTTGTTCGTCGTCGCCGCACAGCGGCCATGCCGCATGCATGACGATGCGCGCCAACCGGCTCAGACGGCGGCGCTGCATCGGCGGCACGAATTCGCAGGCGGGTTGCTCGCCGTTGTCGACGATGGCATGCGGCGCGGCGCACCAGGTCGCCCATGCCGTCTCGTCTTCCATGCCCGGGGCCCATGCGCGCCAGGCGTCGACGACGAATTCCATCATGCCGATGCCTCGTCGTGGCGCCGGATCAGCAGTGCGGCGCAGCTTCCGCCGAAGCCGAAGTTGTTCGACAAGACGGCGTCGATCCGCAGGGCGAGTTCGCCCTCGACGAGGGGTGCGTCGGCGAACGCGGGATCGCGCACGGCCGGCGTCGCGCCCCCGAGCAGCACGCCTTCCGCCATCATGGCGATCGAGGCGATGGCGTCCAGCGCCCCGGCGGCTGCGGGCGCGTGCCCGATGAGCCCCTTGATGGACGACATGGGCGGCACATCGACACCGCGGTCGCCGAAGACACGCCGCAGCGCGTCCCATTCGGCGAGATCGCCCGCCACGGTGGCGCAGGCGTGCGTGTTCACGTAGTCCGGCATGACGCCGGCCAGGTCGATCGCCTGGTGCATGGCTTCGGCCATGCCGTCGGCGGCGGGACCGATCATGCCGTCGGGATCGGAAGCCGCACCGTATCCCGCGATTTCCGCGAGGATGGTCGCGCCGCGTGCCCGTGCGTGCTCCAGCGATTCGAGAACCAGCACGCCGGCACCGCCGCCAAGGAGGATGCCGTCGCGATCGGCCGCATAAGGCGTGGAGACGCGTGTACCGACGACGCTCGCGGTCGAAAGCGCGTTCATCACGTCGAAACACATGGCCGCCTTGTCGTGCAGTTCCTCCGCGCCGCCGCACACCACGACTTCCTGTCGTCCGAGCTGGATCAGCTCCATGGCCTGTCCGATGGCATGCGTGGCGCTGGTGCAGGCGGACCCCACCGTGAAGCCACGCCCGCCGAATCCGAGCGCGTGCGTGAGCGTGGCCGATACGGCGCTACCCATGCTGCGCGGCACGATGAACGGCGAGAGACGCGAAATGCCCTTGGCGTGGAAAACGTCCAGGCCGGCTTCGTATTCGCTGAGCGCCGCGGCACCGCCCATCACGATGCCGACGTCGCGCTCGCGCACGCGGTCCGCATCCAGTCCGGCTTCCGCCAGTGCTTCCGTGGTGGCATGCCACGCGAATTCCGCGGCCTGCGGCAGGTAACGACGCAGCTTGCGTGGCGGTGGTTCGAGGCCCGAGGTATCGGCTGGGGCCGCCACCTGGCAACGCATGCCCAGCGCGGCGAAGTCGGCCATGGCGCGGAACCCTGCACGGCCGGCGCGCAGGCCATCGAACAGAGCCTTTCGTCCCGCGCCCAGGCAGGACACCGCGCCCATGCCGGTGACGACCACACGCCGCATCAGCGGTGCGCCTTGAAAATCAGCGACGTGTTGATGCCCCCGAACGCGAAGTTGTTGTTCATCACGTAGTCGGTGCGAATCTCGCGTCCTTCGCCCGCGAGGTAATCCAGCGGCGCGCATTCCGGATCGGGCGTCTCGAGATTGATCGTGGGCGCGAACCAGCCGCCGCGCATCATCTCGATGGCCCACCACGCTTCGAGCGCGCCGCAGGCACCCAGCGTATGACCCACGTAGCTCTTCATCGAGCTGATGGGCGTTTGAGTGCCGAGCACGTCCGCGGTGGCATGGCTTTCCGCCACGTCGCCGCGATCGGTGGCGGTGCCGTGCGCGCTCACGTAACCGATGGCGTCGGGCGGAAGGCTCGCGTCGGCGAGTGCCATGCGCATCGCCGCGGCCATGGTTTCGCGCGTGGGCTGCGTGATGTGCGCGCCATCCGAGTTGGTGCCGAAGCCGACGATCTCGGCGTAGATGCGCGCGCCGCGCGCCAAGGCGTGTTCGTATTCCTCGAGGATCAACGTGGTGGCACCCTCGCCGACGACGAGGCCGTCGCGGCCCGCGTCGAAGGGACGCGGCGTGAGCTGCGGGGTGTCGTTGCGGGTGCTGGTGGCGAACAGCGTGTCGAATACCGCTGCGCCCGGCCCGGAAAGTTCCTCCGCGCCCCCGCACAGCATCAGCGCCTGCTTGCCCTGCTGGATCGCCTCGTAGCCGTAACCGATGGCCTGGCTACCCGACGTGCATGCGCTGGACGTGGTGATCACGCGGCCCTTCAGGCCGAAGAACACGCCCACGTTCACCGCCGTGGTGTGTGCCATCATCTGGATGTAACTGGTGGCGGTCACGCCCTGCATCGATCCGGTTTCGAGCATGTGGCCGACGGTGCGCGCCGGCTCGATGCTGCCGCCCGACGAACCGTACGCCACACCCATGCGGCCGTCAGCGATGCGCTCGTCGCCGAGCAGGCCGGCATCCGCCAGGGCGCGTTCGCTGGCCGCGACGGCCAGCTGGGCCACGCGGCCCATGGAGCGCACATGCTTGCGCGACCAGTGCAGCGGCAGGAGGAAGTCGTCCACCGGCGCGCCCAAACGCCCGTTGAGCTTGTCGAAATAATCCCATTCGCCCATGCGGCGCACGGCGTTGCGGAAGCGGCGCAACCGCGCCTCGATGGTGGCCCAGTCGTGGCCGAGCGGCGTGATGCCGCCGATGCCGGTGACGACGACGCGCTTCATGCGGCGTACTCCCGTGGGACGAGTTGGATGATCATGCGTGTGCTTCCTGCCGCGCGAACTTGCGAAGGATAAGGCGTGGTATGCGCGGCAACATGCCGAGCACGAGCCGCGTATGCATGGCGGTGATGCGCAGGTTGTCCCGCCACATGCGGAAGTGCGAAAGACCGTCTTCCGGATAGATGACGCGCGTGGGCAGGTTGCGCACCGGCACGCCGCGCCAGTAGAGCCGCACCGCAATCTCCGTATCGAAATCCATGCGCGAGGGCAGGGGCTTGCGTGCGATCTCCGCCCGGGTTTCTTCCAGCGGGTAGAGCCGGTAACCGCACATCGAGTCGTCGATGTCGAAGGACAGGGTTTCCAGCCACACGAAGGCGTGGGTGAGGTACCGCCCATAGAGTCGCGCACGCGGCACGGAGTCGTCGTACACCGGGCGGCCGCAGACCATGGCCTCGGGCGCCGCCCGGCTCGCTTCGAGGAAGCGGGGCACGTCTTGCGTGTCGTGCTGTCCATCCGCGTCGATCTGCAGCACGTGGCTGTAACCGGCGGCATGCGCCGCGAGAAAACCGGCGGTGAGCGCCTTGCCCTTGCCGCCGTTGGCTGGAAGGCGGATCAGGCGCAGGTCGTCGCGTCCGGCTACCAGGCGGTCGAGTGCTTCGCGGGTTTCGGCGTTCGAGCCGTCGTCCACGAGGAACACCGGCAGGCCGTAACCGGCGAGTGCGTTCGCCGTGGCGCCGACGGTGCGGCCGTGGTTGTACACGGGTATGACCGCGCAGGGCGCGAACGATCCCGCCGCGTCGCGCGGCTCCGGCCTGCCCGCCATCGGCTCGCTCAGCGGGTGAGCAGTGTCTGCACGGTGGCGACCACGTCGCCGACCGTACGCACGCTCTTGAAGTCTTCAGGCTTGATCCGGGTGCCGGTCATGTCCTGCACCTGGATGGCGAGATCGATCGCGTCGATGCTGTCCAGTTCCAGGTCGGTGAAGAGGTTGGCTTCCGGCGTGACCTTCGCGGGATCGATCTCGAAGGTTTCATGGAGGACGGACCGCAAGCGAGCGAGAACGTCGTCGGAGGTAAAGGTTTCGGCTGGGATCGCGCTCATAGCTCGGTAAGTCCAATTCATCCCCGGACGGGCGTGGCCACCTCCCGAAGGACAATGGCAGCACGCGCCACCACCGAGGCGACGAAAGTGATCGGAATGCTCTGGTTGTCGCCGCCCCCTCGGACGGCATCCCCTGGCCCAAAAGCATCGTGTAGGCAAAGCCTTACAAGATTCCCCGGGTGCCGAAATTGTAGCAGATCGCGATTGAGAACAATGGGTCGTCGGCCATCGCAGGGGCAGGGCGGCGGGCGCATCGAGGACCGGTCCGGCGGGCCGGACACTGTCCGGTCGATGCGGTGACGGCGTCCGCGGACAGGTTCGCGGTAGCGAGCGGCTTCCTCGAAAACGGCGCCACAGCGCGCTCTCGAGGCATGTATGGCATCTGGCACGGCTCTTGCCACATACCTCTCGAGACCCTTCCCATCATCGTTCGAGGAGAGCCACCATGAAATATGAAACCGCCATGCTGAAGACCTTCTTCGTTGTCGCCGTGCTGACCTGCGTGCTGACGTTCGGAGCGATGGTGACCACGGCGGCGACCATCGCCACACCCGCGATGGTGGCTGCTCGTTGAACGCAAGAAACGAAAAAGCCGCCGGTTGCCCGGCGGCTTTCGACTTGCACTTGCTTGACGCGCTTACTGACCGCGCATGCGGCCCTGGAAGCGCGGTGCGCCGTTGCCCATGTGCGGCAGGCGGATCTTGCCGATGGCGCTGATGCGCTCTTCGGCCATGCGGTCCGCGGCCTTGTAGGTCGGGATGTTGTCGCGCGCCGAGATCTCGAAGATGCGGCCGACGTTGTAGTAGATCGTGCGCATCATGCGCATCGCGCGCTCGCGGTTGTAGCCGTCGATTTCCAGCGACACGTTCATGACGCCGCCGGCGTTCACGGCGTAATCCGGCGCGTAGAGCACGCCGCGGCGTGCCAGTTCGTCGCCGATGGCGTCGGTGGCCAGCTGGTTGTTGGCCGCGCCGCAGATGATCTTCGCCTTGATGCGGTCGATCGTCTGCTCGTTGACCGTGCCGCCGAGGGCGCACGGGCTGTACACGTCGGCGTCGACGTCGTAGATCTCGTCCAGGCCCACGGCTTCGCAGCCCAGTTCGTCGACACAGCGCTGCACGGCGTCCTTGTTGATGTCCGTGACGAACACCTTGGCGCCCTGTTCGCGCAGCAGCTTGATGAATTCGCTGCCCACGTGCCCGCAGCCCTGCACGGCATAGCTGTACTTGCCCACGTCCTCGTTGCCGTGCTTGTGCTGCAGCGCGGCCATCAGGCCCTGCAACGTACCGAACGCGGTGAACGGGGAGGGATCGCCCGACCCGCCGTGCACCTGGTGCACGCCGGTGACGTATTCGGTTTCACGGAACACGTATTCCATGTCGTTGACGTCGATGCCCACGTCTTCGGCCGTGATGTAGCGGCCGTTGAGCGAGTTCACGAAGCGGCCGAAGGCGCGGAACAGGGCTTCCGACTTGTCCTTGGAGGGATCGCCGATGATCACGGCCTTGCCGCCACCCAGGTTCAGGCCGGCCACCGCGTTCTTGTAGGTCATGCCGCGCGACAGGCGCAGCACGTCGTTCACGGCGTCCTGCTCGCTCTTGTAGGGCCACATGCGCAGGCCGCCCAGCGACGGGCCAAGCACGGTGTTGTGGATCGCGATGATGGCCTTCAGGCCCGCGTCCTTGTTATGGCAGAAGACGACTTCTTCGTGGCCCGTGTTGGCGATGGTTTCGAAAATCATCGAACGCGTTACTCCAGTTACAAGCGGCCCCCAGGCCGCCCTTCAGGTGGATACCGGCGGTGGGGACCACCGGTGGAATGTGACCGTCCAAAAAAATCGCCCCAACCTGGGAGGCGGGGGCGATATGTCTTGTCAGCTGCCTAGTTTAAACCGTTGCGGCCCCCTGTGTAGGTGCGCCGCAACAGAAGGCTACCGGTGCCAGTGCGGATCGCGGTACCAGACCTCCCGCTCGAAGCGCCAGCCGCGGCCGTACGGACGCCACACCGGGGCGCGGTACACATAGCCCGGACGCGAGGCATACCAGTGGCCGCCCACCCAGACGTAGCGGCCGCCGGCCCAGTTCCAGTAGCCCGGCGCCCAGACGTAGCCGACGCGCGGCGGCGGCACGCGCTCGAAGCGCGGCGGCGGCGGGCGGGTGCCCACGGTGACAGAGACGTATTCCCGCGCTGCGGCGGGCGGGGTATAGCTCGCGGCGCCGGCGGCCAGGCCCAGGGCGGCCACGGCGGCGAGGGTACGGGTCAGGCTCATAGCTGTCTCCTTCGGACTCCGCGCGGGTGCGGATTCGTGCGTCAGAACGCGGGTTCCGGCGAGCGGGTTGACGACCTCCGGCCGCATGCGTTCAGCTTCGCGAATGAAACCGCCCCGCCGCTTCGGCGTCCGCACCATCGCAACTCTCCTCGGCATCCGCATCGCCTACCGCCTTGGCAGCCACCTGGCGCCAGGACCCACGGTGGCGCATGCCGCCCGTGTGTTCCAGACGCCTTTGCCCAGCAGCCGGGAGCGTGCGGCGCATGCCGCCGCCTCCACGTCGGCCGGGGAGGAGCCGCTCGACATGGGCGGCCGCGCCATCGCCACCTACGTCTGGGGCGACCCCGCCACTCAGCCATACATCCTGTTCGTGCACGGCTGGTCGAGCATGGGCTTGCGCTGGGAAAGCTGGGTGCCGCAGGTTCTTGCGAACGGCTGGGCGGCGGTGGCCTTCGACCAGCCGGGGCACGGCCGGAGCGGTGGCACGCTGTGCACACTGCCGGATTTCGCGAGCACGGTCGCGGCGGTGGCCCGGCATTACGGCGATCCCGAAGGCGTGGTGGCGCATTCGCTGGGCGGTGCGGCGGTGGCGCTGGCGCTCGAAGACGGCTGGACCACGAAGCGCGTGGTGCTGATTGCCGCGGCGGCGGACGTGCAGGGGGCGACGAGGCGCTTTGCGCGTTTCGTGAGGCTGGCCGAGCGTTTGCGACCGAAACTGCACGACGTGCTGGCCGAGCGCACCGGTGTGCTCATCGACGACCTGCATATCGCCCGGCATGCTCCGAAGCGCACCCAGCCGGTGCTGGTGGTACACGATCGCGACGATCCCGAGGTACCTTTCGAAGAGGCTGCGATGTACATGAAGCTCTGGCCCGGCGCGAGGCTTATGGAAACGGAAGGTCTTGGTCACCGCGCCGTCGTGGACGATCAGGCGGTGCGAAAGGCGGCGCTGGAGTTCCTCTCTTCCACATGAGGCGGGCGTGCCCTGCATGGGCGCCTTCGGGGGTGCTCTAAGGATTGGATGCCTGCTTCGTGTGGGAGCAACTGTCTTTGTCAGAAGCCCTCCCCAAGCACAGAAGTTTTCCCACGGGCATGAGCTTTGTGTGGGAGCCGCTTCAGCGGCGATGGGTGCTCGCGAGAGTGCCCGCTGCCGCGGGATCGCCGGCAAAGCCGGCTCCCACAGGTGCGCTTATACGCTGCAGCGCAGCAAGGACCGCTACGCACGCCGCAGTAGAATTCACGGCTCCCCACTGTCGTCGATCGTCCGGAGTTTCCATGAGCTCGCAGCCCAAGCACATTCCCGCCAGCAACACGGACGCGGAAGCCACGCCGCTGCGCTTCGTGACGGCGGCGAGCCTCTTCGACGGCCACGACGCGGCCATCAACATCATGCGCCGGATCATCCAGAGCCAGGGGGCCGAGGTGATCCACCTGGGCCACAACCGCTCGGTGGAAGACGTGGTGCGCGCGGCGCTGCAGGAAGACGCGGACGCCATTGCGCTGTCGTCGTACCAGGGCGGCCACGTGGAATATTTCAAGTACATGGTGGACATGCTGCGCGAGCGCGGGGCAGGCCATGTGCGCGTCTTCGGCGGTGGCGGCGGCACCATCACGCCGGAGGAGATCAAGGAACTCCAGGCCTATGGCGTGGAGCGCATCTACCATCCCAACGACGGCATGAAGCTCGGCCTCGTCGAGATGATCGAGGACGTGATGACGCGCACCCGCGCTGCGGCGAAGCAGCGCGTGGAAGTCGCGCCGCCGTCCGCTTCGGTGGACGACGAGATCTCCATCGGCGCCATGCTTTCGGCCATCGAGGAAGACCGGCTGGGCGAAGAAGAACTGGCCCGCCTGCGAAAGGCATGGAAGCTGGCCGGCGGCAAGACGCCCGTGCTCGGCCTCACCGGCACCGGCGGTGCCGGCAAGTCGTCCGTCGTGGACGAACTGCTGCTGCGTTTCCTGCACGCGTTCCCGCAGATGCGCATCGCGGTGCTTGCGGTGGACCCGACCCGCCGGCGTAGCGGCGGCGCGCTGCTGGGCGATCGCATCCGCATGAACTCGCTTCGCAGCCCGCGTGTGTATATGCGCTCGATGGCGACACGCCGGCAGCACGCCGCCACGTCCGTGGTGTTGCACGACTGCATCGATTTCCTCAAGGCCCAGGCCTACGACCTGGTGATCGTCGAAACCGCCGGCATCGGCCAGAGCGATTCGGAAATCGTCGACCTCGTCGACTTCCCCGTCTACGTGATGACCAGCGAGTACGGCGCCGCGAGCCAGCTCGAGAAGATCGACATGCTCGACTTCGCGGAACTCGTGGTACTCAACAAGTTCGATAAGCGCGGTGCCGAGGACGCCCTGCGCGATGTGCGCAAGCAGTGGAAGCGCAATCGCGCGGCCTTCCAGCTGGCCGACGACAAGGTGCCGGTGTATCCGACCATCGCCAGCCAGTTCAACGATCCGGGTGTTACCTGGATGTTCGACAACCTGTGCCGCCTGCTGCGCGAAAAGCTCTCGCTCCCCGAGGCCACGTGGACGCCGGACGTCGATACCAGCCTGCGCGAGCCTCGCGCCACGGTACTCATCCCCGGCAGCCGCGTGCGCTACCTGGCGGAAATCGCCGAGCAGGGGCGCGGCGTGAATGCCGCCATCGCGACGCAGGCCGCGGCGGCCAGCAAGGCGCAGCATTACTACGAATCGCTGAAGGACATTGGCGACGAATCGCTGCCGCGTGCGTTCGATCTCTACGACCATGCGCTGCTCACGGTGCATGGCGACCGCTCGCTCATCACGCTGCGCCAGCGCTACAACGAAGCGGTGCGTGAGTTGTCCAGCGAGGCCATCCACCTGCTGCGCGAGTGGCCGGCCCGCTTCGAATCGGTCACCGCCGAGTTCAACGAATACCAGGTTCGCGACAAGGTGATCCGCGTGGAGAACTACCGCGAATCGCTCAGCCACCAGAAGATTCCGAAGGTGTCGCCGCCGAAAACGAAGGACTGGGGCGACCTGCTTTCCTTCCTCATGCGCGAGAACCTGCCGGGGCACTATCCGTACACCGGCGGCGTGTTCCCTTATCGCCGCGCCGGCGAGGACCCGACCCGCATGTTCGCGGGCGAGGGCACGCCCGAGCGCACCAATCGCCGTTTCCATTACCTGTCGCTGGGCGGCGGGGCCGCGCGCCTGTCCACGGCGTTCGACTCGGTGACGTTGTACGGCGAAGATCCGGCGCCGCGTCCCGACATCTACGGCAAGATCGGCAATTCCGGCGTGTCCATCGCCACGCTCGACGACATGAAGAAGCTTTACTCCGGCTTCGACCTTTCGGCGCCGACCACTTCCGTGTCGATGACGATCAACGGGCCGGCGCCGATCATCCTCGCCATGTTCATGAACACGGCCATCGACCAGAACGTCGAAAAATACCTCAACGAGGATGCGTCCCGCTGGGAGCGCGTCAATGCGCGCATCGCCGAGCTGTACCCGGACGGCAACCGTCCGCGGTACAACGGCGAATTGCCCAAGGGCAACGACGGGCTGGGCCTCGGCCTCCTCGGCGTTTCCGGCGAGGAAGTGGTGGACGCGGAAACCTACGCGCGGATCAAGGCGCATACCCTGGCCACCGTGCGCGGCACGGTGCAGGCCGACATCCTGAAGGAAGACCAGGCGCAGAACACCTGCATCTTCAGCACGGAATTCGCCCTGCGCATGATGGGCGACATCCAGCAGTACTTCGTCGATCACAAGGTGCGCAACTTCTATTCCGTGTCGATCTCCGGCTACCACATCGCCGAAGCCGGGGCGAACCCGATCAGCCAGCTGGCCTTCACGCTGTCGAACGGCTTCACCATCGTCGAGTACTACCTGGCGCGCGGCATGAAGATCGACGACTTCGCGCCGAACCTGTCGTTCTTCTTCTCGAACGGCATGGATCCCGAATACACCGTGATCGGCCGCGTGGCGCGCCGCATCTGGGCCCGCGCCATGCGCGAACGCTACGGCGCCAGCGCGCGCAGTCAGATGCTGAAATATCACATCCAGACGTCGGGCCGCTCGCTGCACGCGCAGGAAATCCAGTTCAACGACATCCGCACCACGCTGCAGGCGCTCTATGCGCTGTTCGACAACTGCAACAGCCTGCACACGAACGCGTACGACGAGGCGATCACCACGCCCACCGAGGAAAGCGTGCGCCGCGCGGTGGCCATCCAGCTCATCATCAATCGCGAGCTTGGCCTCAACTTTAACGAGAACCCGTGGCAGGGTAGCTTCGTGGTGGACGAACTCACCGACCTCGTGGAAGAGGCTGTCTACAAGGAATTCGAGGCGATCAGCGAGCGCGGCGGCGTGCTCGGCGCGATGGACACGATGTACCAGCGCGGCAAGATCCAGGAAGAGTCGATGTACTACGAGCACAAGAAGCACGACGGCTCGCTGCCGCTCATCGGCGTGAACACCTTCCTGCCCAAGGACCATGGTGGCGAGATCGCCACCGAGATCGAACTCATCCGCTCCACGGAAGAAGAGAAGGGCCAGCAGATCGACAACGTGCGCCTCTACGGCAAGGCCCGTAACGGCCTGGCCCCGGAAAGTCTGAAGAAGCTCCAGAAGACGGCCCGCGACCGCCGCAACGTGTTCGAGGAACTGATGGAAGCCGTGCAGCACAATTCGCTGGGCCAGATCAGTCACGCGCTGTACGACGTGGGCGGGGAATACCGCCGCAACATGTAACCACCAAGGCCGTCGCCCCTGCGAAAGCAGGGGCCCAGCGCCCCAGTTCCCCGCGTCTCCAGCGTAGCCTATGCAAACTAAGGCCGGGTAGTGGCCTTTCTTCCCGGAACTCTCCATGCGCCGATGCCTCGTCGTGGCCATCCTCACTCTGTTTGCATTGGCCGGGGCGCAGGCCAGCGAACCCGAGCACCGCGTCCTCTTCATCGGCAACAGCCTCACCTACGTCAACGACCTGCCGAACGCGTTCGCCTCGCTTGCTCCTGACGGGACGCGCATGGACGTCGACATGATCGCCAGCCCCGGAGCCTCACTGGCGGACGCCATGCGCAATCCTCTGGTGACGAAGGCCCTTACCGAGGGCGGTTACACGGACGTGATTCTGCAAGAGCGGGGAGGCGACGCCTTCTGCCCGGCCGCGTGCCGGCAGGAGGGCTTTTCCACGCTTCCCGCGATGCGGTCCGCCAGGGAAGCATCGCGTATGGCCCGAGCGGCCGGGGCACGCGTGTTCTATCTGGGTACGTGGCAGTCGAGCAGGGAAACGAACGAAGCGCTCGAATTCGGCGAACGCGCCATCGCGAGCGCCAGCGGCGCGGCCTATGTCGAGATCGCCGAACCGCGCAGGAAACTGATGCAAACTCATCCAGAGCTTGCCTGGACCCACGCCGATGGTCAGCACCCCGGCTACGCGACCACCGCCATGATGGCACTGCGCCTATGGCGCGCCATGTTCGGCGTGACACCGACGACGGTGCCTTGCGTCGCCGGCGAGGTGCATTATCACGCGCCAAAGCCGGAAGGCGTCCTGCACATCGACCTGTCGAGGAAGCCCCGCACGTGTCTGGTGCCGTCGGACGCCGTGCGCAAACTCGCGGTCGACCCGTAGCCCCAGGCGCTCACAGGCGTGATTTCGCGGGACGAGCGGTGTTTTCGATGGATTGCCCACGACTCGATTTGAACTCAACCCCTCATCCGTAGTCCCATGGAGGCTTGGTTTTCAGCGGGAGCGGTACATTGAGCAATCAGTCGTCGGGTTCGAAATGGGTTGCGGGTTTGCTGGTGGTGGCGATTGCCGTCGTCGTCGGCATCTTCGTGTATCGGGAGAAGATGGCGCGGGACAAGGCGGAAGCGCCGCCGTTTGCCGCCGCGGGTTCGTCCGAGCCGGCGCATGCCGGCACCGTGCACGACGCGGCCTTGCCGCAGCATCCCATCGGCCCCGCCAGCGGTTCCACGGCTGCCTTGCCGTCGCTGGACCAGAGCGACGACGCCGTGCTCGCCGGGCTGCTCGCGCTCACGAGCGACGACGCGCTCAAGTCGCTGCTGAAACCTCAGGCCATCGTCTCGCGGATGGTTTCGACCATCGACGCGCTACCGAAGCACACCATCGGCATGAACATCGTGCCGCTGCGCACGCCCACGGGGCGTTTCCAGGTGCAATCGGACGACGGCATGTTCGTCGAGGCGAAAAAGAACTACACGCGCTACGACACGTACATGTACGTTGCCGACCGGGTGAATCCCAAGGCGGCCGCAGACTGGTACAAGCGCAATTATCCGCTGTTCCAGAGCGCCTATCGCGATCTCGGCACCGGCGGCTATTTCAACGACCGCCTGATCGAGGTGATCGACCATATGCTTGCCGCGCCCGAACCGAAGGGCTCGCTGCAACTGATTCCGGCCAAGGAAGGTTACGTCTATGCCAATCCCACCTACGAGCAGCTGTCGGTGGGCCAGAAGTTCATGATTCGCGTGGGGCCCGAGAACGAGGCGAAGTTGAAGGCGAAACTCAAGGCGCTGCGCGAGGCCATCCTGGCCGATGCGCCTGCGGGTGCATCGCAGATGTAGGAGCGCGCCTGCGCGCGACATCTTTTCGCGCCAGTCCTCCATCTCGCGCGCCAGCTCCGGGCACTGCCTCAAAACATGTCGCGCGCAGGGCGCGCTCCTACCTTGGATCGCGCACCGGCACGCTGATGTTGCACAGGTCGATCTTCCCCGCGGGGCGGGTGTAGAAGTCGTCGCGGCGGTTGCGCTTGGCTTCGATCACCGCGGCGAAGGTCTTGCTGTCCGTGCGCAGCACCTGGATCGGCGTGCGTTCGGCCTCGGGCACGTCTGCCGCGAGGCGAACGCTCTTGATGGTCACGCGTTGCTCGGGCTTGTCGTAGAAGCCCATCGGTTCGCCGCCGCGCGGATAGGCCGAGAGGATCTCCATGCCCTTGATGACCTTGCCGGCCACCGCGAGGTTGCGGTCCAGGTTGCGCGGTGCCTGGCCGATGATGGCGTAGAGCGAGCTGCCGTTGCCGGTTTCCGCGCCGGTATCGCGCGCAACGCCCACGGTGCCGTAGCAGTGCGTGATCCAGGCCTCGCCCTTGCCGTCGCGCGCCACCGGGAACCCATCGGAAAATCCGACTTCCGGCGCGTAGACGTCGCCGTCGGGCAGCCTGGTGAAGGGATAGCTGCCGCCCTTGCGCGTGAATTCGGGCGCGAGGGTTTCCTTCGCGGTGCCCAGGCTCTTGGCCTTCTTCTTGTCGTCGCCGTCCGGATCGCCCCATTGGGTGACGAAGTTGTCCTGCACGCGGATGATCTGCGTGCCGTCGAAATAGTGTTCGCGGATCATCGTGCGGATGTTCGCGGCGTGCAGCGGCGACCAGTCCTGCGCCAGCTCGATGATCACCCGACCCTGCGGCAGGTCCATGTACACCAGGTTCTGTGGATCGGGCGTGCGCCACTCGGCGGGGGCGGACTTGGCGAGCAGTTCCTTCGGCGTGGGCGTCTTCTTCGCGTCATCCGCCATGGCGGGCAGGGCGATGGCGAGAGCGAGCGCGAGACAGGTGCGTGCGAGCATGGGATCCCCCGGGAGATTGGCCTGCAGACGTTAGCAGACAGGCGGCCGTTGGTGGGGCGCGCCGCGCAATGGTCGGGCTTGCGCGACGCGCCTCGTCGGCCTCACAGGCCGAGGTATGCCTTCGGCTCGAGGTATGCTTCCAGTCCGAACTGGCCGTATTCGCGCCCGATGCCGGACTGCTTGAATCCGCCGAAGGGCGCCTTGGGTTCGTGTGCCAGCGTGTTGATCAGCACGCGGCCGGCGTCGATGCGGGTGGCCACACGCCGGGCGCGTTCGAGATCGCCCGAGAACACATAGGCCTGCAAGCCGTAGCTCGTGTCGTTCGCGATGGCGATCGCTTCCTCTTCGTCGTCGTAGGCGATCACCGAGAGGACCGGACCGAAGATCTCTTCGCGGGCAATCGTCATGTCGTTGCGCACGTCGGTGAACAGCGTCGGGCGCACCAGCCAGCCACGCGTGTGCCCGGCCGGGCGCCCTTCGCCACCGGCGAGCAGGCGGGCACCTTCCTCGATGCCCTTGCGGATGTAGCCCTGCACGCGCTGCCACTGCTTCGCGCTCACCATGGGGCCGATCTCGGTGGCGCTGTCCGCCGGATCGCCGGCGACGACGGCTTCGACCGCCGACGCCGCCAGGGCCTCGAACTCCGCGAGCCGCGAGCGCGGTACGAGGATGCGTGTGCCGGCGATGCATGCCTGGCCGCTGTTCATGAACCCTGCGCCGATCACCAGCGGGACGACCTTCTCGAAATCCGCGTCGTCGAGGATCACGCTCGGCGACTTGCCGCCCAGTTCCAGCGTCACACGCTTCAGGGTGGCCGCGCCGTCGCGCAGGATGCCCTTGCCGACCGCCGTGGAGCCCGTGAACGAGATCTTCGCGATGTCGGGGCTCGCCACCATTTCCGCGCCCACCACGTCGCCGCGTCCGGTCACGATGTTGAACACACCCGCGGGGGCGCCCGCCTCGTGCAGCGCTTCGGTCACGATCTTCGTCTGCAACGCGCTCATCTCGCTGGGCTTGATCACAGCGGTGCAGCCGGCGGCGATGGCCGTTGCAAGCTTGCCGCAGATGAAGCCCGCGTTGCTGTTCCATGGCGTGATGAGGCCCGCGACCCCCGCCGGCTGCATGACGACCGTGGCAGTGCCCATGCGCCGTTCGAACTCGAACGTGCGCAGTGTCTCGATGGCATCGGCGAACACGCTGGACGCGTGCCGGGCCATCCAGCGCCCCCGGGACACGGGTGCGCCGTATTCCTCGCGGATGGCGGCGAAAAGGTCGTCCTCTCGCGCGAGCACCGCGTCGTGCATGCGCTGGAGCAGGGCGATCCGCTCCTCCACGCCCGCGGTCCTGAAGGTCTCGAAGGCGCGCTTCGCCGCAGCGATGGCGCGGCGCGCGTCGTCGGCGTCGGCCAGTCGTACCGTGCCGATGACTGCCTCGGTGGCCGGATTGAACAGCTCGAAGCGCTCGGTGCCGTGCGGCGCGACGAAGGCGCCGTCGATGTAGATGTGCTCGATGGTGTGCATGACCTGTCCTAGATGAGCGCGCCAGGGCGCGGGTGCTCTCCAGGATGCGGGCGGGTCATTGATCTGATAAGAAGGACAAATCGGAATAACCCATTAAGCTGGAGCGGATAATGCGATCCGGTCTCACCGAACTCGAAGCGGTTCTTGCCGTGGCGCGGCTGGGCAGCTTCCGGGCTGCCGCGGCGTCCCTGGAGATGTCCACGTCGGCGCTCAGCCAGGCCGTGGCCGCCCTGGAGGCCCGCATCGGCACGCGGCTCTTTCATCGCACCACGCGCAGTGTCCGGCTCACGGCAGCCGGTGAGCGGTTCGTCGGCGAGGTGGCGCCCGCCGTGGCCGATATCCAGGGTGCGCTGGAACGGGCGAGCGAAGAAGCAGGAACGCCCTCCGGGGCGTTGCGCATCAATGCCTCGGCCGGCGCGGCGCACCTGGCCATGTGGCCCTACCTTGTCCCATTCCTGCGGAAGTATCCGGATGTGCATCTGGATCTGGTGACCGACGACCGCCTCATCGACATCGTGCGGGAGGGTTTCGACGCTGGCATTCGCACCGCCGATACGGTGCCGGGCGACATGGTGGCGGTGCCGTTCGGGCCGCCGATCCGCTTCGCCGTGGTGGGGACGCCCGACTACTTCGCGCGGCATGGCCGGCCACGCACGCCGGCGGACCTCATGCACCACGTGTGCGTACGCGCACGCATGTCGGCCGGCCACATCTATCGCTGGGAGTTCGAACGGCGCGGTGAAACGCTGGCGGTGGAAACGGGCGGCACGCTCACCCTGGACGAGCCGCGCCTGATGCTGGAAGCGGCACTGGCCGGACTCGGGCTTGCCTACGTTGCCGAATTCCAGGCCACCGAGGCCCTGGCGGCAGGCCGCCTCGAACGCGTGCTCGAGGACTGGACCCCGCCGTTCGACCGCCTCTGCCTCTACTACCCGGGACGGCGGCACGTGCCCGCGCCACTCCGCGCCTTGGTGGAGTTGATCAGGGAGGTGGGTTGAGCGCATGGGCCAACGGTCATGGCAAACCTTTCCGGTTTCGCGGGCATCCTTTGCGTAAGTTCTCACGCTTTGGATCGTTCATGCTCGCTCGTCTCACCCTCGCTTTGCTGCTGGGCCTCGCCGCCGCTCCCGCGTTCGCGGAGGTGAAGATCGACGGGCACATCGATCCCGCGGAATGGGCTGGCGCGAAACACATCGTCGACTTTCGCCAGACGCAGCCGTTCACGGGCAAACCCGGCAGCCAGCCGACGGAAGCCTGGATCCTCTCCACACCCAAGGGCCTTGCGGTGGCGATCCGGGCGACGCAACCCGATGGCGAAGTGGTTCGCTCGCGCCAGCAGACACGGCGTGACGAGAATGCCCTGGTCGATCGCATCAATGTCATGGTGGATTTCAACGGTGACGGACGCGTGGGCTACGACTTCGAGGTGAAGTCGCAAGGTGGCATCGCCGACGAGGTGATCACCAACGAATCCGACTTCAGCTACGACTGGGACGGTCGCTGGGATCATGCGGTCAGCCAGGACGCCGACGGTTATTCCGTGGAAGTGCTCATCCCCTGGTACATCGCGCCCATGCACAAGGCGAAGGGCGGGGAGCGAACCATCGGTCTCTACATCGACCGTGTGATCGGCAGTACCGGCGAACGCATGGGGTGGCCAACGATCACGTTCGACCAGGGGCGTTTCCTTTCGGGCTTCCAGCGCGTGCGGATGCCCGCGTATTCGCAGTCGCTGTTCGCGGTGACACCTTACGTGGTGGGCAAGGTGGACCGGGCGCACGGTGGCACGACGTTCGAGCAGGGCGCCGACATTCTCTGGAAACCGAATGGCCAGACGCAGCTTACGGCCACCATCAATCCCGACTTCGGCCAGGTGGAAAGCGACGACCTCGTGGTGAACTTCTCGCCCGAGGAAACCTTCTTCACCGACAAGCGCCCCTTCTTCACGGAAAACCAGGGCATCTTCGATTTCAGCCTGCTCGACGATTACTCGCAGCTGGTCTACACGCGGCGCGTGGGCGGTGCCTCGGACGATGGCCATGGTGCTGCCGACATCTCGGCCGCGGTGAAGGTCAACGGCAGCCTGGGCTCCACCAATTACGGCATCCTCACTGCGCAGGAAAAGGGCGACGCAGGCCGCAGCTTCGGCGCGCTTCGTCTCAGCCAGAACGTCGGCACGCAGACCTTCGGCATGCTCGCGACCCATGTCAGCCATCCCTACCTCGATCGCGACGCCAACGTGCTGGGGTTCGACCACCGCTGGCAGCCCAGCACCGATTTCTCGATCACCAGCAACGTGGTGGGCAGCAAGATCGACCAGCCAGATGCCAGGACCTCCGGCCTCGGGGCGACCAGCATCGCGTACTGGCAAATGAACGATGTATGGGCGCAGCAGTGGCTCGGCATGTACTTCGGCGAGCGGCTCGACATCGACGACTTCGGCTACCTGCCGCGCAACAACATGGAATACCTGCACTGGGAAGTGCGTCGGCGCGTCACCGGCCTGCCGGAGGACTCCGCGTATGCGTCGCACCTTTGGAGGTACCGCATCTCGGGCGCGAACAACACCCGCGGCCTGCCCATCAGCCGCCGTCTCCGCATCCAGCGGGACAGCCGGCGTCGCGACGGTGGCGACGAAGAATGGCGTCTCGATACCTTTTCGTCCGCCTACGACGACCTGCTTACGCGGGGTGGGTACGCACTGCATGAGCCACCCACGGCGAAGCTGAGCTACGACCGCACTCGCCCCCGCGTGGGCCGCTGGGCCTGGGAAGCGGAAGGCTTCGTCACCGGAAACCAGCTCACCGGTTACCACCGGCTCGGCTACTACTTCAAGTTCACGCCCACTTACTTCATCACCGACGCCTTCAGTCTGTTCCTCGGCGGCAGCTACGAGTGGGATCCGAACTGGCTGATCTGGCAGGGCCGCGACAACCTGGTGGGCTCCTACGACGGGCGCACCATCGGTATCGACAGCGGCCTCAACTGGAACCTCAGCAACCGGCAGGAACTGCGCGTGAAACTGCAGACGCTGGCGGTCGGCGCGAAGCTGCGCGACACGCTGGAGGTGACGCCCAGCGGCGGCACCGTGCACAGCGACGAACCGGTGGACGATCTGGGCGTAGCCAACCTGGGTTTCCAGATTCGCTACCGCTACGAGATCGCGCCGCTGTCCGATCTCTACATCGTGTACAACCGCGGGGGTTATCGGGACGACACCGAGGACGATGTGGGGTCGCAGTTTCGCCAGGGCTTCAGCCTGAAGGACGTGAACGAGGGCCTGGTGAAGATCGCGTACCGCCTGGAGTTCTGATCGGCTCATCCCTTCGGAGTAGAGGCCGGCTTCACATGCCGTGTGGCATTCCTCCGCCACTAACGGCCTGCGGAGCGCCTTGTGCCACATCTCGAGAATCCCGTGCCGGGGCGCCGCATCGGCGACCACGGCGTCATCGGGAACCAGGACACCATCGCCCTGGTGGCGAGCGACGGCACCATCGACTTCATGTGCTGGCCGCACCTGGACAGTCCGTCGGTGTTCGCGGCCCTGCTCGATCCCGAGAGGGGTGGGGAGTTCACCGTCGAGCCCCTGCTCGAGGACGCCAACCGCATGCAGTTGTACGTTCCCGAGACCAACATCCTGGTCACGCGCTGGATGGCGGACGAAGCCAGCATCGAGCTGACGGATTTCATGCCTCACCCGGAGTGCGGCACACGCCTTCCGCGCAGCCTCGTGCGCCGGCTTCGCGTGTCGCGCGGCAGGGTGCGGACGCGCGTTCGCTGTCGCCCCCGGCTCGACTACGCTGCGTGCGTACCCAGGGCCGAGGAATACGGGGCCACCGTGGTGTTCCACGACGGCGCACGCGCCCTGCGTCTGGGTGCCTCCGTTCCCTTGCAGTGCGGTGACGGCGAGGCGCAGGCGGAATTCGCGCTCGACGTGGGCGAAGAGACCTGGTTCGTGCTGTGCGACGAGGAACACGATCCCCTGGATGCCGCCGAGTGCGCGGCCGCGCTCGATGCGACGGCGGACATCTGGCGGCACTGGACGCGGCGCTCCAATTACCGTGGGCGCTGGCGCGAAATGGTGGACCGTTCGGCGCTCGCGTTGAAGCTGCTCGTGTCGCACAAGCACGGCTCCATCGCGGCGGCCGGAACGTTCGGCCTGCCGGAGGCTACCGGCGCCTCGCGCAACTGGGATTACCGTGCCAGCTGGATGCGCGATGCGTCCTTCACCGTGTACGCCTTCATGCGCTTGGGCTATGTCGATGAGGCGGAACATTTCCGGAAGTGGACGGAAGACCGGTTCACGGAACTGGAGAACGGCAACACGTTGCGCATCATGTACTCGCTGGACGGCAGCGAAGCCCTGGCCGAGTCCACGCTGGATCACCTGGCGGGGTACGCCGGTTCGCGGCCCGTGCGCATCGGCAACGCCGCCCGCTCGCAGACCCAGCTGGACATCTACGGCGAACTGCTCGACAGCATCTACCTATCCAACAAGTACGGCCGGGCGATCAGCCGAAAAGGGTGGGCACACGTGCAGCGCCTGGTCGATCACGTGTGCGCGCATTGGATGGACGCGGACGAAGGCATCTGGGAGGTGCGCGACACGCCGCGGCATTTCCTGCACTCGCGTCTGATGTGCTGGGTGGCGCTCGATCGCGCGATACGGCTCGCGCGCAAGCGCTCGCTGCCTGGCACGGTGGTGGAATGGGCGGCCGAGCGCGACCGCATCTCCGAAGATATCTGGGCGCATTTCCGGCACCCCGAGCACGGCTATTTCGTGCAGACCAAGGGCGGCCGCGACCTCGACGCGTCGGCGCTCATGATGCCCCTGGTGCGTTTCGTGTCGGCCACCGACCCGATATGGCTGAAGACGCTCGATGCGATCGGCGAACAACTGGCCGACGACGGCATGGTGTTCCGCTACCGGAATACCGACGGCCTGGAAGGGGGCGACGGCGCCTTCACCACGTGCACCTTCTGGTACGTGGAGTGCCTGGCACGGGCGGGGCGGCTGAACCAGGCGCGCGAGGTCATGGCGCGGGGCGTGCGCTATGCGAACCATGTGGGCCTGTTCGCCGAGGAACTGAGCCTTCGGGCGGAACCCCTCGGCAACTTCCCTCAGGCGCTGACACATCTCGCGTTTATCAGCGCGGCTTATTATCTGGATCGGCGCCTGTCCACCCCGCAAGGGGAGACGTGGCAACCCTGACTATGTGGGAGCCGGCTACGCCGGCGATCCCGCGGCAGCGGGCAGGCTTCCCCGCGGCAGCGGGCACGCTTCCAGCGAGCACCCATCGCCGCTGAAGCGGCTCCCACAGAGGTATGCCGGGCTAGATCTCGTTCTCGTCCGGATCCACGAACTCGATCGCGGCCTCTCGCGTGCCGGCCGTCTCCTCGGCGATTTCGCGCACGCGCTCGCCGATCTTCTCGTTGGGAACCTCCACCTCGAGGGTGTAGGTTTTCGAACTCATGTCGTCGGAAAGGTTCTGCGAGCTGGAGTCGTCGCGGAAGTCGTTCATGAAGTCGTCGATCTCCTCGACCCTCTCGATACGGTCGATGCCGTGGATGGCGTTCAACACGTCCTCGAACACGTCGCGGTCGCCGGTGATGCGTAGCTGGATGCGTGGCATGGAAGTCTCCTTTCCGGATGGGATGATGCTGGCGCCTGACATGTGTGCCGAAAGTGTACGCCGCCGCTACCATGGGCGTTTTCGACGGCCGCGATCATGCCCAAGACCTACGACCAGGCCTATTTCGACAAGTGGTACCGCAGCGCCGGCCATGCCGTGCGGTCGCCGGCCGAGCTTCGGCGCAAGGTGGCCATGGTGGTGGGGCAGGCCGAGTTTTATCTCGGCAGGCCCATACGCAACGTGCTGGACGTGGGTTGCGGCGAGGCGCCGTGGCGGGCCGAACTCCGGCGCCTGCGTCCCGATATCGAATACCGGGGGCTGGAGGCCAGCGAATATGCCGTGGCGCGTTACGGCCGGTCGCGCAATATCGGCTATGCACGCTTCGGCCAGCTGGCCGAACTGCGCTTCGACACGCGCTTCGATCTGATCGTCTGCACCGACGTGTTGCATTACCTGAAGCCTGCCGAGATCCGCGCCGGCCTTATCGGCATCGGCGAGATGGCCGAAGGCCTGGCTTTCCTCGAGGTGTACACGCGCGAGGACGATCCGGGCGGCGACCGCGAAGGGTTCTTCGGCAGGCCGGCGCGCTGGTACCGCGAGGCCTTCGCGCGGGAAGGCCTGATTCCCGTCGGCTCCCAGTGCTACGCCAGCCCCCGCCTCGCACGCCACGTGGCAGCGCTGGAGCGCCTTTAAAGGGCCGTCAGGAGCCCGCCCCCGCCGAGGCGGTGAACCACGCAATCGTCGCCAGGGCGTTGTTGGCGGCATGGGCGACGAAGGACGGCCAGAGGGAACCGCTGCGCACGCGCAGCCAGGCGCAGAAGAGGCCCACGAGCACCAGGTTCGGCACCGCGTACCAGAGCCACGCCAGGTCGGGCAGGTGCACCGTGCCGAAGACGAGCGCGGACAGCGCGATGGCCCAGCCGTCGCCGAGCCGCGTGCGCAGCACCGAGAGCAGGGCGCCCCGGAACAGCAGCTCCTCGACCGCGGGGCCCGCCAGCACCACCACGGGCAGGAGCGCCACCCGCATGCCGATGTGTGCCTTGTCGGCGATATCGCTCACGGCCTGGCTGACGGTGTGCTCGCCGGCGAGCAGTTGCGTAAGGAGGCCCCCGATCATGGGCGCGGCCAGACCCAGGATGGTTCCCATCACGATGAAACGGCCGGCCGGTTCGGTGAAACCCAGCCCGCCCGGGCCCGGGTCCCTGGCGTGTTCCGGACCCCAGCGCCGCACGACGAGCCAGGAGGCAAGGGCGGCGGCGCAGAGCACGGTGAGGATCACCACGACGATGAGCCGATCGGGCGCGGCGGGCACCTGGTCCGGGAAATGGCGGGCGATCTGCATGGAAGCGCCGCCGAACAACGCGCCGAACACGAACTGCATGGCGAAATAGGCCACGATGCAGAGCACGGTTTCGACGATTCCCGGAGGGGGCGCGGGTGCCCGGAAGGTGGACGAGGGGGATTCGGGAAGGTAATCGTGGGCCATGCGGCACCCTAGCCGACGGAGGTCGGGCGCCGCAACGACGCTTACGGCACAGGCGGTCATCCGGGCCCTGTATAGTTGTCCGTCCCTAAAGGAGGAAGCGTGGCGCCCCGACGCGCCTGATCATGTTCGCATTCGACTGGCTAGCCGACCCTTCGGCCTGGGCGGGACTCCTCACGTTGATCGTGCTGGAGATCGTGCTCGGCATCGACAACCTCGTCTTCGTCGCGATCCTCGCCGACAAGCTCCACGCCCGCCAGCGCGACCACGCGCGGCTCATGGGCCTCGGCCTCGCATTGGTCATGCGCCTGTGCCTGCTAGCTGCCATGTCGTGGCTGGTGACGCTCACCCAGCCGCTGTTCGAGTGGCGCGGGTTCAGCCTGGCCTGGCGGGACATCATCCTCATCGTCGGTGGCGCTTTCCTCCTCTTCAAGGCCACGCTCGAACTGCACGAGCGGCTGGAAGCATCCGAACACGACGAAGGCGGCGCCCGGCGCCGCGCCAGCTTCTGGCTGGTGGTGGCCCAGATCGTGATCCTCGACGCGGTGTTCTCGCTCGATTCCGTCATCACCGCCGTCGGCATGGTCGATCACCTTTCCATCATGATGATCGGCGTGGTGGTGGCCATGGCGATCATGATCACGGCGAGCAAGCCGCTCACCGTGTTCGTCAATGCGCGCCCCACGGTCATCATCCTTTGCCTTTCGTTCCTGCTGATGATCGGCTTCAGCCTCATCGCCGAAGGCTTCGGTTTCCATATTCCGAAGGGTTACCTGTACGCCGCGATCGGCTTCTCGATCATGATCGAGGTGTTCAACCAGACGATGCGGCGGAATCGGCGCCGCTCGCTGCTGGTGGGCGGCCGGGTGATGCGCGACCGCACGGCGCGCGCGGTGCTGCGCTTGCTCGGCGGTGCCCCCGACGACGCCGGCGACGGCGGAAAGGGCGAGCCTGTGCCGGAGGTTGCCGAGACCTCGGTGTTCGGCAAGGACGAACTGGAAATGGTGCAGGGGGTGCTCGATCTCTCGCAGCGGCCGGTTCGCTCGATCATGACGCCGCGTACTGAAATCGTCTGGGTAGATCCCGACGAGGAATCCTCGGTGCTGCTGGGCGAAGCGCGCGAATCGCCGCACCACTGGATGCTCGTGGCGCGGGGCGATCTCGACGAACTCGTGGGCGTGGTCTCGTCCCGCGACCTGCTGGCCAGCGTGAGCGAACACGGCCGGCTGGACACCGATACCTTCGTGCGCAAGCCGATCACGGTGCTGGAATCGCTGAGCGTGCTCCGGCTGATCGACGAGTTCCGTCGCGCGCCGCTGCAGGTGGCGCTCGTGGTGGACGAGTACGGCAGCATCCTCGGCCTCGTCACGCCGGCCGACGTGCTGGAAACGATCGCGGGCGAGTTCCCCAGCGAGACCGGCGAGGGCGATCCCTCGGCGGTCAGCGAGCCGGACGGTGCCTGGCTGCTCGACGCCAGCCTCGACGCACGCCGCGTGGAGCACTTGCTGGGGCACCGGCTGCCGGGCGCGGCGGAAGGCAGTTTCTCCACGCTGGCGGGTTTCGTCCTGCAGCAGCTGGGCCGTCTGCCGGCTCCCGGCGATCGTTTCGAAACCGACGGCCTGGAGTTTGAGGTCACCGCGATGGACGGTGCCCGCATTCAGCGCGTGCGTGTGATGAGCCGGGTTGCCGACGACTCGCTGTAACCGCCGTCGCGGTGTGACCGCCCACTCTGTAGGAGCGCGCCTTGCGCGCGACATGTTTTCGCTCCTGTCCGCAATCTGGCGCGCCAGCTCCGGGGCACAGCCCCAAAACATGTCGCGCGCAGGGCGCGCTCCTACGCGCCCGTGGCGTCTTCCGCAGGCGTGGCGTTGTTTTCCATGATCGCCATGCCGATACCGCCGGCGGCCATCAGCATCAGCACCAGCCATGCGAGCATGGAAACGATGTAGCCGGGCCCACGGCGGCTGGCGTCGCGCAGGTAGGCCACGGCATACCACACCCGTCCGGCAAGCCAGACCAAGCCGGCGATGCCGGCCCACAGCGGGTCCACGTACTGCGCGGCCAGCCAGAGCGCCGGGATGAACATCACGGCGTTCTCGAGCGTGTTCATCTGTACCCGCCAGGCCCGTTCGAAGGCGGGATCGCCGGAGATGGAAGGCGCCTTGATGCCGTAGCGTTCACGCGCCCTGCCTACCATCCACACGGTGGCGAACATCAGGAGCAGGGTGAGCAGGGTGACGACGGCGGGTAGCTGGCTGGTCATTGGATGTCCGCGGAGCGATATCGAGCGCGCAGTCTACCGGCAACCGCCCGTGCGATCATGCCTACCGCGTCTCGTCTGGGGCGCTCACGATCGGAGGACACCCCATGCTTTGGCAAAAAGGCCGTAGAAGCGACAACGTGCAGGACGCCGGCGAAAGTGGCGGTGGCGGCCCGTCGTTCGGTGGCCGGGGCCTGGGGCTCGGCGGCATCATCATCCTGGCCATTCTTGGTCTGGTGTTCTTCAAGGACCCTACGGCCCTCCTGGGCCAGGGCGACCCGGGCACGGCCCAGGCGCCGCAGACGCAGCAGGCACCGCACCAGGCCGCATCGAACGATCCGCAGGTGGATTTCGTGCGCGCCATCCTGGGGGAGACGGAAGTGACCTGGCGCGAGATTTTTGCCGCAAGCGGTCAGCAATACGAAGAGCCTGTGCTGAGGTTATTCCGCCGTGGTGTCAATACCGCCTGCGGATCTGCTTCTTCGGCGGTGGGGCCATTCTATTGCCCTGGCGACCACAAGATTTACCTGGACCTCGATTTTTTCCAGGAGATGCAAACTCGCTTTCATGAGTCAGGAGACTTCGCTCGTGCATATGTCATAGCGCACGAGGTGGGTCACCACGTACAGAACCTGATAGGTGTGTTCCGCAAGGTAGATGAAGAGCGGAGGCGCGGCGCATCGCTTCAAGGAGCATCGGGACTTTCGGTCCGCCAGGAGCTCCAAGCGGACTGCTTCGCCGGGGTCTGGGCGAATCAGTCGCAAGAACGTAAGCAATGGTTGCAGTCCGGCGATATCGAGTCGGCCATTAATGCGGCTACTGCCATCGGTGACGATGCCTTACAGCGACAGACACGAGGCAGTGTGGTGCCGGACTCCTTTACGCATGGATCTTCCGCTCAACGAGTGAGTTGGTTCCGCAGAGGCCTGGACACCGGCGACGTCGGTCAATGCGACACATTCTCCGGTTCAATCTGACCTTCCACCCTGGCAACGGTAAGCATTTCAGAGCAGGTTACTTACAAAGCAAGTGGAACCTCTGCTCCATTAGCAAGGGTCGGCAATGATGCAGGGCTAGTGCTGCGATTCGTATGCTGAACGAGCTGTGGACGGGTCCGCAGCCACTCGTTGATGTTCGAGTAACTTATAAGAATAAGGAGTTTGAAAATGAAAGAAGTAAGCACTCTTAGGGATCTGACAGAAGCTGAGACCAATATGGTTTCGGGTGGTATTCGATGGTGGTATGGACGGCCGTCGATCAATGTCCTGGAGATGATGCCTGACGGTCGCGCCATCAACCGGGCTATTGATAACGCCACGCGAGGGTTTGGTTCAGGTAACTGGGTGGCATAACTTGCCGATCCATTGGAACGCACGCCATGAGTCACCCTTGCCTGCGCTGCGGCGCATGCTGCGCGACCTATCGCGTCGCCTTCCATTGGCTGGAAACGGACGCGGCCGGCGGTATCACGCCGGCCGCGCTCACCGAGCATCTCGATTCGCATCGCGTGGCGATGCACGGCACGAACGCATACGAACCGCGCTGCAAGTCGCTCGTGGGGGAGGTAGGCGTGGCCGCGCATTGCGGCATCTATGCGGTGCGGCCGTCGCCGTGCCATGACCTGAAGCCGGCGTGGGAAGACGGCACGCCGAGCCCGCAGTGCGACAAGGCGCGCCTGCGGCACGGCATGCCGCCGCTCACGCCGGCGGACTTTCCGTAAACTCCGGCGCCCTGTGTGGGAGCCGCTTCAGCGGCGATGGGTGCTTGCAGCACGGTTGTCCGCTGCTGCGGAATCGCCGGCAAAGCCGGCTCCCACACAGAGCGGCCTGGCTTTCTGTGGGAGCCGCTTCAGCGGCGATGGGTGCTTGCGGCACGGTTGCCCGCTGCTGCGGAATCGCCGGCAAAGCCGGCTCCCACACAGAGCGGCCTGGCTTTCTGTGGGAGCCGCTTCAGCGGCGATGGGTGCTTGCGGCACGGTTGTCCGCTGCTGCGGAATCGCCGGCAAATCCGGCTCCCACACAGAGCGGCCTGGCTTTCTGTGGGAGCCGCTTCAGCGGCGATGGTTGCTTGCGGCACGGTTGTCGGCTGCTGCGGAATCGCCGGCAAATCCGGCTCCCACACAGAGCGGCCTGGCTTTCTGTGGGAGCCGCTTCAGCGGCGATGGGTGCTTGCGGCACGGTTGTCCGCTGCCGCGGGATCGCCGGCAAAGCTGGCTCCCACACAGAGCGGCCTGGCTTTCTGTGGGAGCCGCTTCAGCGGCGATGGGTGCTTGCGGCACGGTTGCCCGCTGCCGCGGGATCGCCGGCAAATCCGGCTCTCACACGCCGGCAAACCCGGTATTCCTAGAGGCTAGAAATCCCGCTTCTTCCGCGGCGGCTTGCCGCCGCCCGGGCGGGCGCCGGAAGGACGGAAGTTGCCGCGCGGGCGCGGCGGGGCGCCGCTCTGCGGTTGTTCCGTGCCGTCCCATTCGCTGATCTTCAGCTGCTGCTGCGCGACCCACACCTTCTTCAGGTGGTTGAAGGTCTCGGCCGGCATGCCTTCCGGCAGGTCGATCAGGCTGTAGTCGTCGCGAATGCTCACGCGGCCGATGAACTTGGCCTCGACACCGCCTTCGTTCGCGATGGCGCCCACGATGTTGCCCGGCTTCACGCCGTGCTCGTGGCCGACCTCGATGCGGTAGGTGCGCTTGCCGTTCTCGGTGACGTGCGGACGCGGCTGGCGCATGCCTTCGCGCACCGGACGACGGTCGCCGAAGTCGCCGCCGTCGCGCGGCGGACGCTCGCGGTCGTATTCGCGCGGCGGGCGCTCGGTGTATTCGCGCTTGGCCGGCGGCTCCAGCAGCAGCGGCTGGTCGCCCTGGGCGATGCGCGCCAGCGCGGCGGCGATCTCGATCGCCGGCACGTTGTGTTCCTGCTCGTACTTTTCCACCAGCTGCTGGAACATGCCGAGGTCGCCGGTGGCGAGCGTGTCGGTGATGCGCTGGTTGAACTTGTTGACGCGCGTGTCGTTCACCGCCTCGATGGTGGGCAGCTGCATCTGTTCGATCGGCTGGCGCGTGGCGCGTTCGATCTGGCGGAGCAGGTTGCGCTCGCGCGGCGTGACGAAGAGGATCGCCTCGCCGCTGCGGCCGGCGCGGCCCGTGCGGCCGATGCGGTGCACGTACGACTCGGTGTCGTGCGGAATGTCGTAATTGAGCACATGGCTGATGCGCTCCACGTCGAGGCCGCGCGCGGCCACGTCGGTAGCGATCAGGATGTCGAGCTTGCCGGTCTTGAGCTGGTCGATCACGCGTTCGCGCTGGGCCTGGGCGATGTCGCCATTGATGGCGGCGGCCGCGAAACCGCGCGCCTGCAGCTTGCTGGCGAGTTCTTCGGTGGCCTGCTTGGTACGCGCGAAGACGATCATCGCGTCGAAGCTCTCGGCCTCGAGGATGCGCGTGAGGGCGTCGAGCTTGTGCACGCCGCTCACCCACCAGTAACGCTGGCGGATGTTCGCCGCGGTGGTGGTCTTGTTCTTGATCGTGACCTCGGCCGGGTCCTTCAGGTACGTCTGCGCGATGCGGCGGATCGGTGCCGGCATGGTGGCGGAGAAGAGCGCCACCTGGCGGCCCTCCGGCGTGGCCTGGAGCAATTTCTCCACGTCGTCGATGAAGCCCATGCGCAGCATCTCGTCGGCTTCGTCGAGCACCACGAAGCGCAGGCCGGAGAGATCCAGCGTGCCTTTGTCGAGGTGGTCGATGACGCGGCCGGGCGTGCCGACGATGACCTGCGCACCACGCTTCAGGCCCTGCAACTGCGGGCCGTAGCTCTGGCCGCCGTAGATGGGCAGTACCTGGAAGCCGGGCAGGTAGGTGGCGTACTTCTGGAACGCCTCGGCCACCTGGATGGCCAACTCGCGCGTGGGGGCGAGCACCAGCGCCTGCGGCTTGCCGGGCTTCAGATCGATGCGCGAGAGCACCGGCAGCGCGAACGCCGCGGTCTTGCCGGTGCCGGTCTGCGCCTGGCCGATGACGTCGCGGCCTTCGAGCAGGGCCGGAATGGTGGCGGCCTGGATGGGGGAGGGGGTCTCATAGCCCACCTCGGTCAGCGCGCGCACGACGTTGGCGTCGAGGGCAAGCGCGCTGAAACCGGGCAGGGCCGGAGCGTTATCGATATCGGGGGATGACATGGCGACCTCAGGGAGGGGCGCGGCGGCACGATCGGCGCCGGGCAGTACGCCTATTGTAGCAGCGATAGGTGCGCTCCGCCGTGGGTCGTGGCCGTCTGCCGCGTCGGCGCTACACTCCCCGGTCAGCTTCGCGTAAGGAAGAGTGCCATGTCAGCCATCGAGACGGTATCGGAACAGCGCTGCTTCGGCGGCGTGCAGGGATTTTATTCGCATGACTCGGAAGCGTGCGGCGGCCCCATGCGCTTCGCGCTGTACCTGCCGCCGGCAGCCGAGCAGGGCCCGGTACCGGTGCTCTGGTACCTCGCCGGGCTCACCTGCACGGCGGAAACCTTCACCATCAAGGCCGGCGCACAGCGGCTCGCGGCCGAACTCGGGCTGGCCCTCGCGATGCCGGACACCAGCCCGCGCGACACCGGGTTTCCCGGTGCCACCGGCGACTGGGAGTTCGGCGAAGGCGCGGGGTTCTACCTGGATGCCACCGAGGCACCGTGGAATGCGCGATTCCGCATGTACAGCTACGTGGTGGACGAACTGCCGCGCCTGCTCGCGGGACGCTTCCCGCTCGACATGGGGCGGCAAGGCATCACCGGCCATTCCATGGGTGGACACGGCGCGCTCACGATCGCCCTGCGCAATCCGGGTCGCTTCCGCTCGGTGTCGGCGTTCGCGCCGATCGTCGCGCCGACTCGCGTGCCGTGGGGCGAGAAGGCCTTCTCGCGCTATCTCGGCGACGACCGCAAGGCGTGGGAACGCCACGACGCCACGGCGCTCGTTCGCGCGGGAGCCGGCTTCGAAGGCACTATCCTCATCGACCAGGGCGAGGCCGATGGTTTCCTCGTGAGCCAGCTGCAACCGCAGCGCTTCGAGGCGGCATGCGAAGACGCGGGCCAGCCGCTCGACCTGCGCATGCGCCCCGGCTACGACCACAGCTACTACTTCATCCAGACGTTCGTGGAAGACCACCTCCGCCACCACGCGAAAGCGCTCGCTGCATGAGCGAACCGATCCGCATGCGCACCGCGCGCACGGTGATCCGCCTGCTCGACGTGGACGAAGCGGAGCTGCTTCGCCGGTATCGCACCGATAATCGCGAACACCTGGCGCCGTGGGAGCCGCTGCGCAGCGAATCGCATTACTCGCTGGAAGGCTGCCGGCAGGCGATCGAGGCAGGGCTGGAAGCCGCGCGGGGCGATCGCGGCTATCCGTTCGCGATATTGACGCCCGACGCCACGGAGATGATCGGCACCTTCACCTTCGCCAACGTGGTGCGCGGCGTTTTCCAGGCGTGCCATCTCGGCTATGGCATCGGCGCGTCGCATGAAGGCAAGGGCCTCATGTTCGAGGCCCTCGAGGCAGCCGTGCGCTATGCGTTCGGCCCGCTGGATTTCCACCGGGTGATGGCCAACTACATGCCGCGTAACGAACGCAGCGGAAGGCTTCTCGAGCACCTGGGGTTCGAGAAGGAAGGCTATGCGAAGCGCTATCTGAAGATCGACGGCCTGTGGGAGGACCACGTCCTTACCGCGAAGATCAGAACGCAGGGCTGAGCGGCGCGGGCTCGGTGCCGGCAGCCTTGCCGCGAGCGGCGAACATGGCGTGCCATGCTCCGCGTTCTTCCCATGCAAGGATCAGGTAGATCGCCAGCAGTGGCAGGTGCGGTCCGAGCGTCCGCCCTTCGGTGACGAAGTGGTAGCCGAAGATGACGACGATGGGGGCCGCCAGCAGGAGCAGTGCGAGCGGCACGAGCCGTGCCGCCATCAACGCCACGCCGGCATAGACGAAGAGCACGCCCACCAGGGGCTCGACGAAGCCGCTGGCTTCGAGTCCTGCCATAAAGGCTCGGCCGGCGGCCGTGTGCGGCGCAGGCGGCTGCCAGAAGGCGAAGATGTGGTTGAGGCCGGAGAAGGCGAAGAACGCGCCGAACACGGTGCGCAGCACGGCGACGCTGTAGCGGTGGAGTCGGGACATGCGGGTGTTACCTGGGTTGGTGGCCTGCCAACCCGCATGATCCGGATTGCCGCATGGGCGGACCATTGCCCATGCGGCTAGGCCATCGGGCCTCAGGCCTTGTTCGTGGCCGGGCCGCGGCGCTGGCGGCGACGCTTGTGGCTACCGGTGTTCTCGCCGGTGCCCGCGGGGGAGTGCCCGTGCGGACGATGCGACGGCGGGCGTCCGCCGCCGTTGCCGCCCTGGCGTGAGCCGCCGGCACCGGGACGGCCCTGGCCACCGCCCTGCTGCGAACGCGGCTGGCGCTGCTGCTGCTTCGGGCGCGGCGCGCCAGCGTCGAGGCGAAGCGGCGTGCTGGGCTCGTAGCCTTCCACGTTGCGGATCGAGAGGTCGGTCTTCAGCAGGCGGCCGATGTCGCGCAGCAGGCCCGACTCGTCGTGGCTCACCAGCGAGATGGCCTGGCCTTCGGCGCCCGCGCGGCCGGTGCGGCCGATGCGGTGCACGTAGTCTTCCGCGACCATGGGCAGGTCGAAGTTGATGACGACCGGGAGCTGGTCGATATCGATACCGCGTGCAGCGATGTCGGTGGCAACCAGCACGGTGATGCGGCCCGTCTTGAAGTCGGACAGCGCCCGCGTGCGGGCGTTCTGGCTCTTGTTGCCGTGGATGGCGGCGGCACGGATGCCGGCCTGTTCCAGATGGCGCACGAGCTTGTCGGCGCCATGCTTGGTGCGGCTGAAGACGAGCGTCTGGCGACGGCTGTCCTGGGCGAGGATGTGCAGCAGCAGCTCGCGCTTGTTCGCCGCGTCGACCGGATGCACCACGTGGGTGACCGTGTTGGCGACGGTGTTGGCCGGCGTGGTGGAGACCTCGCGCGGCTCGCGCATGAACTGCTGGGCAAGCGCCTTGATCTCCGGCGCGAACGTAGCCGAGAACAGCAGCGTCTGGCGCTGGCGCGGCACCGCAGCGAGGATGCGCTTGAGTGCCGGCAGGAAGCCCATGTCGAGCATGCGGTCGGCTTCGTCGAGCACGAGCACGTCCACCTTGGACAGGTCGACCGAGCGCTGCTGCATGTGGTCGATCAGACGGCCCGGCGTGGCCACCACGATGTCGACGCCGCGACGCAGCGCCTGCAGCTGGTTACCCATGCCCACGCCGCCGAAGATCACGGTGCTGGACAGGCGCACGTACTTGCCGTAATCGCGCAGGTTGTCCTGCACCTGGGCGGCGAGTTCGCGGGTGGGGGTGAGAATGAGGGCCCGGATCGGACGGCGGCCTTCGCCGCGTACCTCGCCGGCAAGGCGATGGAGCAGCGGCAGCGAGAAAGCGGCGGTCTTGCCGGTGCCCGTCTGCGCGGCAGCCATCAGGTCGTGACCGGCCAGCACCTCGGGGATGGCGGCTGCCTGGATGGGCGTGGGCTTTTCATAGCCGGCCTCGGACAGCGCGCGCAGCAACGCGGGCGCAAGGCCCAGCGAATCGAAAGACATGGAAACACTCCTGCGTGACTCGAGCGTTCCCTGGAACCGCGCTGCGAGTTATGGATTCGGCGGCCGCGAGCCATGACGAAGACAGCAGGCTGGCCGGTGTCGCGCGCGCTTCCGGGGGTGGGGGAACGGGCGGGAAAATCTCCACGCCGAGGGTCCGCAAGGGAGTCGGAGCGCAGGCACGACCCGTCGAGTATACCTTATTGCGGCGCACAATGTCGGGCTTTGTGTGGGAGCCGCTTCAGCGGCGATGGGTGCTCGCCGCGAACGGGCCCGCTGCCGCGGGATCGCCGGCAGAGCCGGCTCCCACAGGACCGCGCCACCGACGATTCGGTTCAGGCGTCTCGCGAGGCCGTCATCAGCCAGCTGTTGTACGGCGTGCGCCCGAACAGCGGCTTGAAAGCGACACGGATGCCCCGGGACTCCAGCACCTCGCGGATGTCCTCCTCGGTCGGGAAATACTGCGCGCCGCCCGGGATCCAGCCCACCGCCTTGATGAACTTCTCTTCCCAGACCGTGGCCCGGTAGCGCCACGAGCCGTCGCGGATCACGTTGCGCAGGATCAGCACGCCGTCGTCGGCGAGATGATCCACGGCAAAGGACAGCAGTTCCGACTGGCGTTCGCGCGGGAGGTAATGCAGCACGTCGAGCATCGCGACGTGTCCACGAAGGGGCTGCGGGGTGGCCGCATCTGCCTCGTGCAGGGCGATCTCCTCGCCGAGGCCGGCACGCTCCGCCGCATCGCGGCCCATTGCGATCTTCCGGCCGTCGTGATCGAGGCCGAGGTAACCGTCGAGGGCATGGCACGCATGCAGGTAATGGCCGAGCAGACCCAGCCCGCAACCGATGTCGAGCAGGGGCAGGCGCCGCCCCTTGATGGCTCGCGCGGTCGCGGCGTAGACGGGATCGGTGGCCAGCTTGCCGTGGATGTAGATCCGATCGCCGGGACGGCGAAACCGGGCGGCGATACGTCGCCGGGTGCGGCTGTCGGGAATCATGCGGATCTCCGTCCGTCGGGAGGGCCGGGGCACGGACGCACGCCCCGGCCCCGGAGACTTATCGCTGCGGCTGCTTGGTGTTGGCCTTGTTGATATAGGCGTCGTATTCGGCCTTGTCCACTTGTCCGTTGTGGTCCCTGTCCGCTTCGTTGAAGTGCGCGCGCAGTTCCTTCAGCGCTTCCACGTCCTTGGGCACGTCGCCGCGACGTATCGGCTTGCCGTCGTTGAGGCTGGAGAAATCGGGCGCGCCGCTGTCGCCGGATTGCGCCTGCGGCGCGCTTTCCTGTGCGAAAGCGACACCGGCGGAAAGGCAGGCTACGAGTGCGAGTGAAACGATCGAGCGCGAGTACGTCATCGAGTCCTCCGTCTGTCGTGAGATGGCCAGTGTAACGAGGCCTTGTCGTGGCGCCGTGAGGCGCACGTCCGATAGTAGCGCTGTGCTAGCCTCGGCGCCGCCCGATTGATGAGGAAATTCTCATGCCGCTTCCCGCCGCGCTGCGCGAACTGGATCACACGCAGCGGCATACGGTCCTGGCCAGTTTCCTGGGCTGGACGCTCGACGCCTTCGATTATTTCCTCCTCACCTTCGTGATCCTCGCCGTGGCGCATGAGTTCGGCGTGCCCAAGCAGGACGTTACCTACGGCCTGTTCCTGACGCTGGCGGCCCGCCCGATCGGTGCGCTGGTCTTCGGACGCCTGGCCGACCGTTACGGTCGCCGGCCCGTGCTCATGGTCGACATCGTTCTGTTTTCCGTGCTGGAACTCGCATGCGCCTTTGCGCCGAGTCTGGGCGTGCTGCTCGGCCTGCGTTTCCTGTTCGGCATCGCCATGGGCGGCGAATGGGGCATCGGCGCGTCACTGGCGATGGAATCGATCCCCGCGAAATCGCGCGGCTTCGTCTCGGGCCTGTTGCAGAGCGGTTATCCCTGCGGGTTCTTCCTCGCCGCGCTGGTCAACTGGTTGCTGGTGGATGCGATCGGATGGCGCGGCCTGTTCGTGGTCGGCGCGCTGCCGGCGTTGCTGGTGCTGTACATCCGGCGCAAGGTGCCCGAATCGCCCGTGTGGGAAGGCCGCCGCCAGCACGTGCGCGAGAGCGTGTTCGTTTCCATGCGCGGTTATTGGAAGCTGTTCGTGTACCTCATGCTGCTGATGGCCGCGTTCAACATGTTCAGCCACGGCTCGCAGGACATGTATCCGACCTTCATCCAGACCCAGCTGAAGATTCCCGCGGGTTCCGCTACCGCGTTCATGCTCACGGCGCTGCTCAACCTCGGCGCGCTGGCCGGCGGCCTGGCCTTCGGGTCGCTGTCGGAGAGGATCGGCCGGCGGAAGGCCATCATCATCGCGGCGCTTCTGGCCATTCCCGTGATCCCGCTATGGACCTACGGCGGCTCGCTGCTGTTGCTGGGCCTCGGAGCGTTCTTCATCCAAGTGATGGTGCAGGGCGCCTGGGGCGTTGTGCCCACCCATCTCAACGAACTGGCGCCCGATGCCGTGCGCGGCACGCTGCCGGGTTTCGCCTACCAGATGGGCAACCTCCTGGCGGCCATCACCGCTACCGCGCAGACCTGGCTGGCCGAACGGCGGGGCGGCGATTTCGCCTTCGCCATGTCCACCTGGATCGCCGCTGTGGCGCTGCTGCTGGCCCTGCTGACCTGGCTCGGGCCTGAAGCCCGCGGCGTCGGCTTCGGTCGCGAACGGCCGCCGGGTGACGGCGGGGCCGGCCGCGGCTAAAATCCCTCGTTTTCCTTGGGTAGAAACCAACATGCAGGCTGGCAAGGGCAAGGTCGTCTCGTTCCATTACTCGCTCACCGTGGACGGCGAGAAGGTCGAAAGCTCGATGGACGGCGGCGAGCCGTTGTGGATCCTGCTCGGCCACGGCCAGCTGATTCCCGGCCTGGAAGCCGGTCTCGAGGGCAAGTCGGTCGGTGACGTCTTCGACGTCGAGATCGCCCCGGAACAGGGCTACGGCGAGCGCCAGGAAGGCATGACCCAGCGCGTGCCGAAGAAGTACTTCCCGCAGCAGGGCAAGGGCCTGAAGGCCGGCGACACCACCGTCCTCTCCCTGAAGGAAGGCGGCAGCCGCGTCGTCGTGGTGCAGAAGGTGGGTTCCAGTGTGGTCGACATCGACCTCAATCACCCGATGGCCGGCAAGACCCTGAACTTCCACATCGACGTGCAGGCCGTGCGCGACGCCTCGGAAGAAGAGATCGCCCACGGCCACGCCCACCCGAACGGCGACGGCGCGCACTGAGCGCCGTTTGTTGCGGATCGAAAAAAGGCGCCTCCGGGCGCCTTTTTTGTTCCCCGCATATTTGGAAGACTGTTGCTTCGTGGCTTGGCGCTTGTGGGTTCCCTTCGCAGGGGGGGCGGCTCGGCTGTCGGCCTCGCGTTCGGCGCCTGTGGCGTGGCTGGAAGCCGGCAGCCGTCGCCCTCGCCGCGAAGACTTACGTCGTTCCTTGCGAAAGGAGAGCCGCTTCGCGGCTAGTGTCTTATGGCTTCGCCGCGGCGGACCCGGGCGTCCGGGCGGGGGTTTTCGACTCGGCATCCCTGCCTCGGCGAAAACGGCCGGCCGTCCAGGCCGGCCCCCTTCGGGCCTTTTCCACCCGGCCACCCTCGACTCCAGACATCGCGGCGAGGGCGACGGCTGCCGGCATCGGACGGTGCGGTGGGTTGATGTGAGAGGCAGAGCCGATGATGGGCCCTCGCATCGTTGCTGACCGGGGCGCTGGGTGCCGGCGTGCGCCGGCACGACGGTGGGTGGTGTTGAGGCAGCTTGGAGTCAGGCGCTCTTCTGTAGGAGCCGCCATGGCGGCGAGCACGCGTGGAGTCCTCTTCTTGGTTACATGCCTATAGGCTTCTCGCCCGCGGCCATCGCCATGCATAGACCACGACGGCAGCGGTCAGCAGGACCTCGATGACGCCAAGCGTTACATAGAACGGAAGCGCGCCCTGCATCGTCAGCAACATGATGATCGTGTACACCGCGCCTGCGAGGATGTTCGCCCAACGGCAAGCGGCCGCGGGCAGGATCAGTGAAGCGGCGATCATCAGGGCGGGAACGGCGAGCATCACGCTCACGCCGACCAGGATGCCCGGTGTCGTGGGTCCCAGCGGACCGAAGTTGCCTGCCATCATGTCCTGCAGGCGGCCCGGCGCGAAGAGTCCGAAGAAGTCGCCGTAGACGTAACAGAACATCAGCGACGTCCATAATCCCGCCAGCTTTATGCGGAGCGGTACCTTCGCGTCTTCGAGCATCGTCATGCAGGGATCTCCTTGTGGAACAAATGGCGTCGGGCGCCGAAGAGCAGCATCCACAGCATGAAGGCGACCTCGCCCTGCTGCAGCACGATGAGATCCGTGTCCAGGCGCATTGGCCGCACCATGCGCTTTATTGCGATCGGCTGCCCCTGCCGGAAGTCTTGTCGGGACGGAAAAAGAACGGCGCCCGAAGGCGCCGTTCCATGTTTCGCGGAAGCCGGTCGAATCAGACGACCGATTCGCCGTTCACCGTGATTTCGAGGTCGATATTGCCGCGGGTGGCGTGCGAGTAGGGGCAGACTTTCTCGTGCGCGGTCTGGACGATGTGCTTGGCCTTTTCGGCGTCCACACCCGGGAGCGACACTTCCAGCTTCGCGCGGATGCCGAAGCCGGAATCCTCGCGGGGGCCGATGCTCACGCTGCTGGCGACCGACGCGCCGTCGACCTTGACCTTTTCCTGGCCGGCCACGAAACGCACCGCGCCTTCGAAACAGGCGGCGTAGCCGATGGCGAAGAGCTGCTCGGGGTTCGTGCCGCCGCCGTTACCACCCATTTCCTTCGGCAGGCGAAGGTCGACCTTGACCTGGCCGTCATCGGTCTCGCCGTGACCTTCGCGCCCGCCCGCGACCTTGGCATGCGCGGTGTAGAGGACCTTCTGCAGCTTCGAGATGTTGCTCATTTCGGATGTCCTTGAATCAGGGGGGGGATCAGTTGAGAACCCGCCGGCCATAGGCGAAGTTCTCTTTCCAGTAGGCACCTTCGAGGTCGTCCAAGCGTACCGTGCCGCCCGAGTTGGGCGCATGCACGAAACGACCCTTACCGACGTAAACGCCTACGTGGGTGATATGGCCGCGTCCGAAGAACACAAGGTCGCCACTGGCAAGTTCGCTCTCGCGAACCTTGGGCTTGTCGAGGGCCGCCATCTCGGCGGACGTGCGCGGCAGGCGCAGGCCGGTGGAGGTCATGTAGATGTAGTTGATGAGGCCGCTGCAGTCGAAGCCGCCCTGCGGCGTGTTGCCACCCCAGCGGTAAGGGGTGCCGACCAGGCCGATGGCGCGGAACAGCACGTCGTTGGCCGCGTCCGCCGGCGGTGCGGCGGCGGGGGCCATGGACCAGTTCAGGTTCTTCGCGATAGGCACCGCCGAGGCCGGATTGCGGCGCTGCGACGACGACGGCTTGTGGGGCGCACTGCCGCAGGCGGCAAGGAACATGGCCAGCGCCGTCACGGTCGCGACGCCGGCGAGGCTTCGGAAGCTGGGGCGGTAAGGGGCTGGAATCATGGCGCGGTCCTGTCCATCTCAGGCGGGAACGAGAGTATCAAATCAATAAGTTGCACGGAATACCTGCCAAAGCGCGCGAATTCATCTGCCGTATGGGGCGCTAGAATGGGGAATGGACCGATCCCAAAGTGACGTGCTGATCCTCGGCGGGGGCGTGATAGGGCTTGCCTGCGCGCTCTATCTGCTGAAGAGAGGCGCCAGCGTTCGCGTGCTGGAACAAGGACTTCCGGGCAGCGGGAGTTCGCATGGCAATTGCGGCACCGTGACGCCGAGTCACGCCGCGCCGCTGACCATGCCGGGCATGGTGGGCGTGGCCTTGCGCTCGCTGCTGCGGCGGGACGCACCGCTCTACGTGAACCCCCGGCCCGACGCGGCGAGGGCGCGCTGGTTGCTGGGCTTCGCCCGGCGATGCAACTGGCGCGACTTCGAACGCGCCGGCGAGGCGCGCGGGGCGATCCTCTCGCGGTCGCGTGCCTTGCTCGACGACCTCGTCGCGAATGAGGGGCTGGACTGCGAATTCGAATCGACGGGCGAGCTCTACGTCTATCGCGATGCCAGGACGCTGCTCGCGGATCGCCCCCACGTCGATCTGCTGCGGCGGCTCGGTATGGAAGTGAGCGAGCTCGACGGCGATGCGGCGCTGGCGCTTGAACCAGCCCTGCGCGAAGGCGTGGCCGGCGCGTTGTTGCACCCGGGCGACGCGCGCTTGCGGCCCGACCAGTACGTGGCCGAGTTGGCGCGGCGCGTGCGGGAACAGGGTGGTGCGATTGAAACCGGTGCGCGCGTGGACGAGTTCGTGTTCGACGGCACCCGGATTTCCCATGTGCGCACCACCGGCGGCGTCTTCGGCGGGGAGCGTGTGGTGATGGCGCTCGGTGCGTGGTCGCCGTTGGTGGGCCGCCTGCTCGACATCCGCTTGCCGATGCAGCCGGGCAAGGGTTATTCGCTCACATGGGAGCGGCCACCGTCGCGTGCGCCCCACCATTCGCTGGTGTTGCGCGAGGCGGCGGTGTGCGTCACGCCATGGCGGTCTGGTTATCGGCTCGGCAGCACGATGGAGTTCTCGGGCTTCGAGCCCGGGCTCAACGACGTGCGCATCGACGCTTTGCGCCGCGGTGCCGCGGCGTACCTGCACGAACCGGAGGGCCAGGGGGAGGTCGTGCCGTGGTGGGGCTGGCGGCCGATGAGCGTGGACGAAGTGCCGATCATCGGAACAAGTACGCGCTGGTCGAACCTTGCCTATGCCACGGCACACGGCATGCTCGGCATCAGCATGTCGGCGGCCACGGGCGAACTGCTGGCCGACCTGCTGACCGGCGCCACGCCCGCCATCGATCCCGCGCCCTTCGCACCCGGCCGTTTCGCCCTGTGACGCATCAGACGGCGATCGTCAGAAGGCGATGGCAAACGCGTGCGTGACCTTGCTCATGGCTTCGCGCCAGCGCGCCTCCAACTCGGGCGTGAGCTGATCGTCGCGCTCACGCACGGCCTGCAAGAGGCTCTCCAGCCAGTGATCGTGCAGCACGGGCAATACCGGCGCCCGGCCCATGCGTGCGTGGACGCGAATCATTTCTTCGACAGGGCGCTGCGCCATGCCGTCTCCCGCGGCCCATGAAATCGCCAGGCTGATGCCGCGACGGAGGGCCATGTGCTGTTTCTGGAAGTCGGTTTTCTCGAAGAGCGGCGGGATGCGCGGATCGCGGGCGAGGAGGATTTCGTAGACGCGCTCGATGAAACCGCGCGAGCGCAGGCAGCGGCCGTAGCTCGTATGCAGATCGTTGTAGCCGGTGGACATGGTGGGTCCCGTCGCCGAAAGCGGCCAACGTAGCGCGGAATTCCCAGCCAGCTCTTGCGCGTGGTCAATTTTCCCGAAGGTATCGCGCGGGCGCGACACCGGGACGTTCTGCTACGGTGGCGGTTCCCACGCCAAGGAACCCACGCATGACCGCGGAAACCTTCGACCTCATCGTTATCGGCGGCGGATCCGGCGGCCTGGCCGCGGCGATCCGGGCGTCGAAACATGGTGCCAAGGTGGCGTTGCTGGAGCCGAACGAGCTCGGTGGCACCTGCGTGAACGTGGGCTGCGTGCCGAAGAAGGCGATGTGGTACGCGGCGCAGATGGCCGAAGCGCAGTACATCGCGGTCGACTACGGCTTCCATGACAAACCGGGCAGCCTCGACTGGCCGCGGTTCATCGAACGCCGCGACGAATACATCCAGCGCATCCGCGGAAAATATGCGCAAACGCTCGATACGGGGCACATCACCCTCGTTCGGGAAGTCGGCCGTTTCCTCGCGCCGGATCGCATCCAGGCGGGCCCGCGAGTACTGACCGCGCCGCACATCGTCATCGCCACCGGTTCGTCGCCGCGCCGGCTCGACAAGCCGGGGTTCGAACTCGGCATCACCTCGGACGAATTCTTCGACCTGCGCGCCTGCCCACGCCGCGCGGCGATCGTCGGCGGCGGTTACATCGCCGTCGAACTGGCCGGCGTGCTGCGTGCGCTCGGATGCGACGTGGACATGTACGTACGTGGCCGCCTGATGGGCGGGTTCGACGAAGAGATGGCCTTCGTCCTTGGTGAGGAGATGCAGAAACACGGCATCGACATCCATTACGGCTGCCAGATCGAAGCCGCGCACGAGAAGGACGGCGTGCTTCTGCTCGACTGCGACAGCGGCTCACGGCCGGGACCCTACGACGTCCTCATTTTCGCGGTGGGCCGCGATTCGAATACCGCCTCGCTGGATGCCGAGCGCATCGGGCTGCGCACCGGCGAGCATGGCCACGTGGAGATCGACGACTACCAGAACACCAACGTGCCGGGGGTGTATGCCGTGGGCGACGTGACGCCGCGCATGCAGCTCACTCCCGTGGCGGTGGCGGCGGGGCGGAAGCTGGCCGACCGGTTGTTCGGCGGCAAGCCGGATGCCAGGCTCGACTACGAGAACATTCCCAGCGTGGTGTTCTCGCACCCGCCGCTGGGCACCGTCGGCATGTCGGAGCAACAGGCGCGGGAGCGCTATGGCGCCGCGGTGCACCTGTACAAGCAGTCGTTCACTCCCATGCAGCTCGCACTCGCCCACCGGCCGATGACCACGCTGTTCAAGCTGATCTGCGTGGGCGACGACTCCCGCATCGTGGGCATGCAGATGCTGGGGCCCGGCGTGGACGAGATCCTCCAGGGCTTTGCCGTGGCGATCAAGATGGGCGCGACCAAGGCCGACCTGGACGCCACGCTGGCCATCCATCCCACGGTGTCGGAAGAGATGGTGCTGATGGGAGATCGGGTGCCCGGTTGAGCGGTACACTGCCGGCATGAGCCCGTATACCCTGCATCGCGGCACGGCGCCGCTACTGATCAGCCTTCCGCATAACGGCAGCGCCATTCCCGACGAACTGGCCGCCCGCATGAAGCGGCCGGCGCGCCGGTCGCCCGATACCGACTGGCACGTGGCCGAGCTTTACGATTTCGCCCGCGACATGGGCGCCAGCGTCATCAAGCCCTTTGCCTCGCGTTACGTGGTGGACCTGAACCGCCCGGCCGATGGGCACGCGCTGTACCCCGGCAGGAGCGAAACCGGCCTGGTGCCGACCATCCTCTTCAGCGGCGACCCGATCTACCGGCCAGGTGCCGAGCCCGATGCCGACGAGATCGCCGAGCGGGTGAAACGATGGTGGAAGCCCTACCACCGTGCCCTTGCCGACGAGCTCAACCGGCTGCGCAAGGCTTTCGGGCGCGTGGTGCTGTGGGAAGGCCATTCCATCCGCAGCCACGTTCCCATGCTCTTCGACGGCCGGCTGCCGGACTTCAACATCGGTACCGCCGACGGGGCAAGCTGCTCGCCGGCGTTGCAGGCGAAGCTCGCCGCCCTGCTGGAGGGCCAGACGGACTACACGCATGCCGTGAACGGCCGCTTCAAGGGTGGTTACATCACGCGCCATTACGGCCAGCCGGGGCAGGGCGTCGACGCCGTGCAACTCGAACTCTCCCAGCTCAACTACATGGACGAGGATTCGTTCGAGTACCTGCCCGCGAAGGCGGCCAACGTGCAGCTTCTCATCGGCGACATGCTGAAGGCGTGTCTGGAGCATGCGCGCACGTCGTGACTCGCTGGCGAGGTAAGCCGCGGGCCTTGTGTGGGAGCTGCTTCAGCGGTGATGGGTGCTCGCGACAGACTTGCCCGCTGCCGCGGGATCGCCGCTGAAGCGGCTCCCACAACGTCGGTCCGTCAATCCAACGCCGCCACGCACTTCAGCTCGATGGCGATCGGCGTCGGGAGGGCGTTCACCTCGACCGTGGTGCGGCACGCATCGACGCCGGCGAACGCTTCCGCATACAGGCGGTTGTACGCGGCGAAATCGTGGGCGATATCGGTGAGGTAGACGGTGACGTCCACCAGATCCTCGAAGCGCGCACCGCTGGCTTCGAGCACCGTTCGCACGTTGGCGAACACCTGACGGCACTGCGCCTCGATGTCGTACGAAAGCAGGTTGCCTTCCGCATCCATGACGTTGCCGGGTATGGCATTGGTGGCCGGCTCGCGGGGACCGATGCCGGAGAGGAACAGCAACGGGCCCACGCGTCGCGCATGGGGGTAGGCCCCCACCGGGGCAGGCGCGCCCTTGGCGCGGATGATGTCATTGGCCATGGTCGATGCAGATGTTCCTGGCTTCGGTGAAGAAACGCATGGCTTCGAAACCGCCTTCGCGGCCGACGCCGGATTGCTTACTGCCGCCGAACGGCGTGCGCAGGTCGCGCAGCATCCAGCAGTTCACCCAGACGATGCCGAAGTCGAGCCTGGCGGCGAAACGATGCGCGCGGGAGACGTCGCGCGTCCAGACGGAAGCCGCCAGACCATATGGCGTGCCGTTGGCGATCTCGAGGGCGTCTTCTTCGCTGTCGAAGGGGATGAGGGTGACGACGGGCCCGAAGATCTCTTCCTGGTTCGTGGCGGTGTCGGGCGCCAGGCCCTCGATGACGGTGGGCTCGATGAACCATCCCCCGGTGCACCGCCCGCCGACATCGACCCGGCCGCCGCCGGTGAGCACCGTGCCCCCTTCGGCGCGAGCCCGTTCGATGCAGCCGGTCACCTTTTCGAAGTGCGCCTTCGAGACGAGCGCGCCGAGCTGGTTGCCGTCCTCGCGCGGGTCGCCCACGCGCAGGGCGCGCACACGCCGGAGGTAGTCGTCGCGAAAGCGCTCGTAGATTGACCGTTGTACGAGCAGGCGTGAGCCGCAAAGGCAGATCTCGCCCTGGTTGGCGAAACCCGAGCGTACGATGGTCGCCATGGAGGACTCGGCGAAATCGAAATCGTCGAAGACGATCGCGGGGTTCTTGCCGCCGAGTTCCAGGGACACCTTCTTGAGGCGCGGCGCCGCGGCGGACGCGATGGCCACCCCCGTGCGCGTGCTGCCGGTGAACGAGATGGCCTTGACCGCCTCGTGCGTGACGATCGCCTCGCCGACGGCGGGACCCGTGCCGTGCACGATGTTGAGCACGCCGGGCGGGAAGCCGGCGTCCTCGACCAGCGTGCCCAGTAGCCAGGCGGTGTAGGGCGTGACCTCGGAGGGCTTGGCGACGACGGTGTTGCCGGCAGCGAGCGCCGGCGCGATCTTCCAGGTGAAAAGGTAGAGCGGCAGGTTCCAGGGACTGATGCAGCCCACTACACCGAGTGGAAGGCGCAGTGTGTAGTTGATGGCGCCGTGTTCCATCGCGTGCGATTCGCTGCTCCATTGGCTTGCGGCGGCGGCGAAGAAACGCAGGTTGGCGATGGCACGCGGGATGTCGAGCGAGCGGGCCAGGGCCAGCGGCTTGCCGCTGTCCTGCGATTCCGCGTCGGCGAAAGGTTCCAGGCGGGCCTCGATGGCGTCAGCCAACCGCTGCAAGCACCGGGCGCGCGCTTCGGCGGAAAGGCGCGACCACGCCGGAGCGGCGCGGCTCGCGGCCGCGACGGCAGCGGCCACATCGTCCGGCCCGGAATCGGGGCAGCGCGCGAACGCCTGGCCCGTCGCCGGGTCGACGACATCGAGGTAGTTGCCGCTCAGCGGCGCGCACGGCCGTCCGTCGATCAGGTTGGCAAGGACGAGCATGGCCGCCTCAGTTCAGCGCGCGCGTGCGGCCGCCATCGACGGCGATGCTGGTGCCATTGACGTAGCCGGCCGCGGGGCTCGCGAGGAAGGCCACCATGGCGGCCACCTCGGCGGGTTCGGCGAAGCGGGCCGCGGGCACGCTCGCGAGTAACCCCTTTTCCACTTCCTCCCGGGTGCGCCCCGCCTTGACGCTGGATTCGACCAGGGCTTCGAGGCGGGGCGTGCGCGTGTAACCGGGCAGGACGTTGTTCACGGTGATGCCATCGGCCGCGACCTCGCTGGCGAGCGTCTTGGCCCATCCCGCGATGGCGGCTCGCGTGGTGTTGGACACGCCGAGGTTGGGGATCGGCTCCTTTACCGACGTGGAGACGATGTTCACGATGCGTCCGTAGCGCGCTTCGCGCATCCCCGGCAGGCAGGCCTGGGCCAGTACCTGGGCGGCGATGACGTGCTGGCGGTACGCGGTGAGGAAAGCCTCGGGCTCTGCGCTCCATACCGGACCGGGCGGCGGACCGCCGCTGTTGTTCACCAGCACGTGCACGGCGCGGTCGCCGACGATATCGGCAACGGTGGCGGCAAGGGCTTCGGTATCGAGCATGTCCACGGCCACGTGCCGGTGTTTCTGCCCGGCATGGTTGGCCGGAAGTTCGGCGGCGAGCGCGGCGAGCGCGTCGGCGGAGCGGGAGAGCAGCGTGAGGCTGGCGCCGAGCTCGGCCAGTTCGAAGGCCGTGGCGCGGCCCAGTCCTTGCGAGGCGCCGCAGACCAGAGCGTGGCGACCGGTGAGACGAAGATCCATGCGGCGCTCCCTTCAAGGGGTGGACGGGCTCAGCCCTGTTTCATCGCCCACCACTGTATCGCCATTGCGGCAAACCAGCACGGCCATGCGAACCACGGCGCCAGGCGCCACACGCGCTGCCAGCGGTTCAGGTCGTCGTCGTCGAACAGCGCCGGCGCATCCGAGCGCAGCACCCGGCGCATCCGCAGCCAGTTCGCCATGCCGTTCGGCCGGCCGGTGTCGGCCTCGACGATGGTTTTCCACTGGTCGGGGTAGCGTTTCCTGAGCAACGCGGTGAAACGCCACTGGGCCACGAAGTGCAGGAGAAAGAAAGCGACCGCGCCGAGCAGGAGCAGGAGATAGAGGTAGACAGCGGTCTGCATGAGGATCAGCTGCCCTTTTCCTTGTCCTTGCTGCGCTTCTCCGGATCCTCGCCGAGGATGTCGGTGGTGACCACGCTGCGAAGGGTGGAGATGACGCCGTCACCCTGCTGGGCCTTGGAGCAGACCGCGTTGTTGATGGCCTTCTTGTACGTGCTGTTCTGCATGCCGACGAACAGCACGCCGTCCGGCCCGTGGGCGATCTTGAAGCTGCCCGCGGGGTTCATCTTCACCGGCGCCTCGGCCGAGAAGGTGGTGGGCGACTGCTCCCAGTAAGTCTGGCTCTTCTGCTGCTGCGCGGACGAATACACCACGAGATAGCGGGCCTTGTCGTCCGTCACCTTGAACTTGCCGAAAGCACCGGTGGTCTCGCTCGTCCAGCCGATGTATTCGCACAGCTGGATGTCTTCGGAGTGCAGCGGCTGGAAGGCGTCGTCGAGCAGTACCACGGTGGGCGCGAACAGGTAGCTGGAACTCAGCCAGCGCCCGTTGAGCTCCGACTTCATCGCGATGGTGTACGGCAGCTGCGCCCCCTGCGGCAGCCGGAATGCGAGGAAGTAGCTGCGGTCGCCGTTGAGGCTGGCGACCGGGCTGTCCTTGTTCAGTTCGAACCGCTGCGGCTGCCAGGGCAACATGTCCTGGTAGGACAGGTCCGCGAAGCTGCCGCAGCAGGGGTTCGCCTCGTCCAGCGCCTTTCGCGCGATATCGATCGTGTTCGTCGGATTCTCCGGCGGGCGGAGGTTCGGTGGCACGATCGAGCGGCAAGCGCCCAGCGCCACGATGGCGAAGGCGAGGAGCAGCGGACGGAGCAGGGAAGGGGGCATCATGATCTTTTCGCTGGCTAGAACTCGGCACTCCCTGCCGCACGGGGGTAGGGGATGGCGTCGCGGATGTTCGACAGGCCGCACACGTACACCAGGAGGCGCTCGAAGCCCAGGCCAAAGCCGGCATGGGGCACCGTGCCGTAGCGGCGCAGGTCGCGATACCAGTCGTAGGTGGCCTTGTCGAGATGGAACTGGTCCATGCGGCGGTCGAGGTAGTCCAGGCGCTCTTCGCGCTGCGCACCGCCGATGATTTCGCCGATGCCGGGCGCGAGCACGTCCATCGCGGCGACCGTCTTTCCGTCGTCGTTGAGGCGCATGTAGAACGCCTTGATCTGTTCGGGGTAGTTCATGACGACCACCGGACGGCCGATATGTTCCTCGGCGAGGTAGCGCTCGTGCTCCGTCTGCAGGTCGACACCCCAGGCCACCGGGTGCTCGAACTTCTTGCCCGACTTCTGCAGGATCGACACGGCTTCCGTGTAGTCGATGCGCTCGAACGGTTTGGCGATGAAGGCTTCCAGGCGCGAGATGGCATCCGGCTGCACGCGCTCGGCGAAGAACGCCATGTCGTCGGGGCGTTCTTCCAGCACGGCCTTGAAGATGCCCTTCAGGAACAGCTCGGCCAGGTCGGCGTTGTCGTTGAGGTCGGCGAAGGCCACCTCCGGCTCCACCATCCAGAATTCGGCGAGGTGCCGGGTGGTGTTGGAATTTTCGGCGCGGAAGGTGGGCCCGAACGTGTACACCTTGCTCATGGCCAGGGCGTAGCCCTCGACATTGAGCTGGCCGGACACGGTGAGGAAGGCCTCGCGGCCGAAAAAGTCCTTGCGGAAATCGATGCCGCCCTTCTCGTCGCGGGGCAGGTTGGCCAGGTCGAGCGTGGACAACCGGAACATGTCGCCCGCACCTTCCGCGTCGGAGGTGGTGATGATCGGCGTGTTGATCCAGAAGAAGCCCTGTTCGGTCAGGATCCGGTGGATCGCCGTCATCATCGTGTGGCGAACGCGCGTCACGGCGCCGAACAGGTTGGTGCGCGGGCGCAGGTGGGCGACCTCGCGCAGGAACTCCATCGAATGCTGCTTCGGCTGGATGGGGTAGGTAAGCGGGTTGTCGACGAAGCCGGTGACCTCGATCCGGGTGGCCTGGATCTCGAAGGCCTGGCCCTTGCCCTGCGAAGGCACGAGCTTGCCGGTGGCGATGACGCCGGCGCCGGCGGAGAGGCGCTTCACGTCCGTCTCATAATTGGGGAGATCGGAGGTGGCCACCACCTGGATGGGGGCGAAGCAGGAGCCGTCGCTCACGTTCACGAACGAGAGCCCGCCCTTGGACTCGCGCAGGGTGCGCACCCAGCCGCGAACCGTGACCTCGTGTTCGCCTGCGGCCGTGCCGCCGGCGAGAGCCTGCTTGACGCTTACCACCGTCATCGATTGAAACTCCGGAAAAGGCGCCGCATGTTCAGCGCGTAAGAAGCACGACCCTATATGATAATGTAAGGTCCACGTGAACGGCACCGCTTCAATCGATATACCACGGCCAGAAAACGTTTTCATGATACAGATTACTCCCGCAGCATCCGACCGCATGCGCGCCTTCCTGGCCCGTTCCCCCGAGGCCGCGGGCGTTCGTTTCGCCGTGAAGCGCATGGGCTGCTCGGGCTTCGGCTACGTGGTGGACCTGGCCGCCGACATCGCCGAGGACGACCGGGTGCTCGACATCGACGGCATCCGCGTGGTGGTCGACCCCAAGAGCCTCCCCCTGGTGGACGGCACCCTCATCGACTTCCAGCGCCAGGGGCTGAACGCGTCGTTCGTGTTCCATAACCCCAATGCCACGGGCGAATGCGGGTGCGGGGAGTCGTTCACCGTTTCGTAGCAGGCGTGCGGGACCAGCTTTGTGTGGGAGCCGCTTCAGCGGCGATGGGGTGCTGGGGCAAGCGTGCCCGCTGCCGCGGGATCGCCGGCATAGCCGGCTCCCACAATAGCCATCCCCTTGCCCTAACCCCCGGTTTCTCCTTACAATGCGCGGCTGGCCCTCTCCAAGGAGGGTCTTCTTGCCTCACCGCCCTGCGCGGGAGGCTGCCATCCCCGTCAAGGGGTGCATCCACAAGGAGCCACCATGCGTCATTATGAAGTCGTGTTCCTGGTCCATCCGGACCAGAGCGAACAGGTGCCCGCCATGATCGAGCGTTACAAGACGCTGATCGAAGGCGACAACGGCAAGATCCACCGCCTCGAAGACTGGGGCCGCCGCCAGCTGGCCTACCCGATCGAGAACCTCGCCAAGGCTCACTACGTGATGCTGAACATCGAGGTTTCGCAGAACGCCCTGAACGAGCTCGAGACGGGTTTCCGTTTCAACGACGCCGTCCTGCGCCACCTCGTGATCCGTCGCGACGAAGCCGACACCGAGCAGTCCTTCATCCTGAAGAGCAAGGAAAAGGACGAGCAGAAGGGTTCGCGTCGCCGTGACGACGACAGCGACGGCGACGACCGCCGTGGCGGTCGCGACAACGACAACGATCGCGACAGCGACGACTAATCGGGGATCACAGCCATGTCCAAGTTTTTCCGCCGCCGCAAGTTCTGCCGCTTCACCGCCGAGGGCGTGAAGGAGATCGATTACAAGGATCTCAACACCCTCCGTCAGTACATCACGGAGAACGGCAAGATCGTCCCGAGCCGCATCACCGGCACGAAGGCCCGCTACCAGCGCCAGCTGGCGACCGCGATCAAGCGCGCTCGCTTCCTCTCGCTGCTGCCGTACACCGACAACCACGACGTCTGATCGTCCGCGCGCCCTTCCCATGCATGGGAGGGGCGCCCGGTGAACGACACTCGGACAACCAGTTTTGGCTGCGCGGGGCCCATCCCGTGCTAACGAAAGGAACATCCCATGGAACTCATCCTCCTCGAGAAGGTGAAGAACCTCGGCAACCTCGGCGACAAGGTCAACGTCAAGCCGGGTTACGGCCGTAACTTCCTCCTCCCGACCGGCAAGGCCGCTCGTGCCACCGCCGACAACATCGCCGCGTTCGAAGCGCGCCGCGCCGAATACGAAGCCAAGGCCAAGGAGCAGCTCTCCGGTGCCGAAGGCCGTGCGGCCAAGCTCGAAGGCGCCGAGGTCACGATCGAAGTGAACGCTTCGCCGGAAGGCAAGCTGTTCGGTTCGGTCACCCCGCGCGACGTTGCCGAAGCCCTGACCGCCAAGGGTCTGGAAGTCGACAAGAGCGAAGTGATCCAGGCCGAAGGCCCGTTCCGCAACACCGGCGATTACGAGGTCGTCATCGTCCTCCACGCCGACGTGCAGCAGACGGTCAAGGTCAAGGTGGTCGGCGCGTAAGCTCCGCACCATCCGCGATACCCGACGGGCGCCGCAAGGCGCCCGTTTTCGTTTCATCCCCAGGTTATCCACAGAGTTATCCTCTCAACGTGTGAGACTGCTCCGCGTATGATCGTCCCCACGGCCTGCCGCACCGGCTGGCGCCGTCCGCAACACGAGGTAGTCCATGTCCTTCAATCCGGAGCGAAGTGAGCGCGGCGATCGCAAGCGCCGTCGCGAGCCTTCCGCCATCGACGCATTGCGCGTGCCGCCGCATTCCATCGAGGCCGAGCAGGCGGTGCTGGGCGGCCTCATGCTTTCGCCGGATTCGCTGGACAAGGTGGCCGACAAGCTCACCGACGACGACTTCTACCGTCGCGACCACCGCCTCATCTGGCGCGCCATCAACGAGCTGGCGAACAAGGGCATGCCTTGCGACGCCATCACGCTCGGCGACTGGTTCATCGCCAACGACATGGCCGAGATGGTCGGCGGCGCCACGTATCTCATGGAGCTGGCGAACTCCACGCCCAGCGCCGCCAACATCGCCGCGTACGGCGACATCGTTCGCGAGAAGTCGGTGCTCCGGCAGCTGATCGACGCCGGCACGCTGATCACCGAGGACGGCTTTCGCCCGGAAGGCAAGAGCGTGCAGGAGGTCATGGAGCTTGCCGAGCAGCGTGTGTTCCGCATCGCGGAATCCGGCGCGCGCGGCAAGAAGGACATCGTGTCGGTGCGCGAGGCGACGGCCGAAGCGTTCCGCATGCTGACCGAGCGCTATGAGAAGCGGGGCCAGCTCACGGGCCTGTCCACCGGCTTCACCGATCTGGACGAACTCACCTCCGGCCTGCAGCCGTCCGACCTGATCATCGTCGCGGCACGTCCCTCCATGGGCAAGACGGCATTCGCCCTCAACCTCGCGGAAGCGGCCGCCATGCGCGGCAAGAAGGCCGTGGCGGTGTTCTCCATGGAAATGTCGGCGTCGCAGCTGGCGTTCCGTCTCATTTCCTCCCTCGGCCGCGTGCACGCGCAGCACTTGCGCAATGGCGACCTGGCGGAAGAGGACTGGCCGCGCGTCACCTCGGCCATCACCATGCTTTCCGACGCGAAGATCTTCATCGACGACACGCCGGCGATGTCGCCCGTGGAAATGCGTTCGCGCGCGCGCCGCCTCCAGCGCGAGCACGGTCTCGGGCTCATCGTGATCGACTACCTGCAGCTCATGCAGGTGCCGGGCAACTCCGAGAACCGCGCCACGGAAATCTCGGAGATTTCGCGCGGCCTGAAGGCCCTGGCGAAGGAACTCAATGTGCCGGTCATCGCGCTGTCGCAGTTGAACCGCTCGCTGGAACAGCGCGCCGACAAGCGGCCCATGATGTCCGACTTGCGCGAATCCGGCGCTATCGAGCAGGACGCCGACGTCATCATGTTCATCTACCGCGACGAGTACTACAACAAGGAATCGGCGGACAAGGGCCTGGCCGAAATCATCATCGGCAAGCAGCGTAACGGTCCCACCGACACAGTGAAGCTGGCCTTCCTCGGCCACTACACGAAGTTCGAGAACTGGGCACCCGATTCGTACGTGGGCAGCTTCGACTGATCGACCGGTAGGAGCCGGTAGCGGGGTGCGCTTGCTATGCTCGGCGGCACGTCCCGGATGGAGAGTGCCGATGTTCCGTTCCCACGTTTTCCTGGCCGCGGGCCTTCTCGCGGCAACCGCAGCCACGGCAGCCCCGAAGGTCGTGGTGCCCGAGCGTCCCACGGCGGAACAGCGCGCGGACATCGAGCGCCGCCTGAACGACTGGCCCGACCTGGCTCGCTACGCCAAGGACAATGCCGCGCTCGGCACTCCGAAGTCCGGACAGCCGCGCGTCGTCTTCATGGGCGATTCGATCACGGATGCCTGGGGTCGCGAGATCGGCAGCTTCTTCCCGGGGCACGATTACGTCAACCGCGGCATCAGCGGGCAGACCACGCCGCAGATGTTGCTGCGCTTCCGTCCCGACGTCGTGGCGCTCAAGCCGGCCGCCGTCGTCATCCTGGCCGGCACGAACGACATCGCAGGAAACACGGGGCCGGAGACGCTGGAAACGATCGAGGGCAACCTTGCATCCATGGCCGAACTGGCGAAAGCGAACGGCATACGCGTCGTCCTCGCCTCCGTCATGCCTGTGAGCGACTACGTCGGGAACGGGCAGACGAAACAGCGGCCGCCGCAGAAGATTCTCGCGCTCAATGCGTGGATCAAGGCATACGCCGCGCGCGAGCACCTCGTCTACCTCGACTACTACACGGCAATGGTGGACGCGCGCGGACAGTTGAAGAAGGAGCTCAGCTACGACGGCCTGCATCCCAATGCCGCGGGCTATGACGTGATGGCGCCGCTGGCGGAGAAAGCCATCGCGGAGGCGCTGCGCGGGGAACACTGACAGCACGACGCGGTTTCCAGGAGGTCAATTTTAGGACGACATCCTAAAGACGAATCGGTTGACAAGATCTAGCATCCCGCCCCCGTGATGCCTTCGCGTGGGTGCGCCCGACCGCGTGCAAGGCGGACCACCGGGCGCATCAAGGACCGTATCGATCATGGAAACCATCCAGAAGCGCGCCGCCACGGTGTCGCTCGCGCTTGCCTGCGTCATAGCCATATCAGGCTGCACCGCCGGCAATCCGCTCGTCACCCGTTCACAGAAGGCGCACGAGGCGAAAGTCGCCGCCATACCGAAATGTGCGCGGAAGCTCGGCAGCATCTCCGTCATCGAGCCGGAGGGCGGCGTGCATTGGTGGACTCAGCAGCAGCTCCCGTCGCCCACCAAGCTCATCAAGGTCTTCGTCAGCAAGTCGGGCTGCTTCACGCTGCTCGACCGCGGTATGGGCATGGACGCGGCCATGCGCGAGCGCGAGCTGGCAACGGGCGGGCAACTGCGTGGCGGCGCAAACGTGGGGAAGGGGCAGATCAAGGCCGCGGATTACGTGCTCGTGCCCGACCTCGTCTCCCGCAACAGCGACGCCGGCGGCGGCGCGTTGAGCGCCATTGCCGGCGGTCTCATCGGTGGCGGTGCCGGCCAGTTGGTCAGCGCCATCAACATCCAGTCCAAGACGGCCGACGTCACGCTCACCGTCACCGACGTCCGTTCGTCCGAGCAGGTGGCGCTCGCGGAGGGACACGGCGAGAAGAACGACATCGGCCTCGGCGCCAAGGGGGTGTTCAACGGCACGCAGGGCGGCCTCGGCGCAGGTGTCGGCGGCTACTCGAACACGACCATCGGTCAGGTCATCACCATGGCCTACCTCGACGCGTATACCAGGCTCGTGGGCGAGATGGGCGGCATGCCTGACAACGCCTCGGCAGCGAACGTGCGCCAGTCGGGCACGATACGCGTCGCCACACGCATGTTCGAGAACTCGACCATGAAGGGCAAGGTGGTGCGGCTCCTCGACGTCGGGATGACGGTGTATCCCACTGGCGAGAAAGCGGGGCTGATCTGGCAGGTGGAAGACGAACACGGCAACCGGGGGTGGGTGTCGTCCGTCAATTTCGATCTGGCAAAGTGAGGCCGTCGGCGGCGGGAGAGTCCTCCCGCCGCCACATCGGTGCCCGACGGGCGCCAGCCGGGTGCGGCTACACTGGGCGGTCTCTCGCTGCCACGTCGCCCCCCACACACCATGAGCCGCACCACCGTCGCCACCATCCACCTCGGCGCCCTGCGCCACAATCTGTCCCGTGTGCGCGCCATGGCGGGACCGGCGAAGGTGATGGCTGTGGTCAAAGCCGATGCCTACGGCCACGGGCTGGAACGCGTGGCGCGGGCTCTGAACGGCGATGCCGAGGCGTTCGCGGTGGCCGCCATTGCCGATGGCTTGCGGCTCCGTGCCGCGGGCCATCGGCAACGGATCGTCGTGCTGTCCGGTCCGGACACGCCTTCCGATCTCGTGGAGATGCAGCGCCTGGGCCTGGACGCCCTGATCCACCACGATGCGCAGCTGCCCTGGCTGGCGCGCGCCGATCCCGCTCGCGGGCCGTTGCGGGTGTGGATCAAGGTGGACACGGGCATGCATCGCCTCGGTTTCGCGCCGGAGCGCGTGCGGGAAGTTCACGCCAGCCTGCGCGCGATGCCGGCCATCGACGACGAAATCGGGTTGATGACCCACTTTGCGTCCTCAGAGGAATTCGAGGGTCGCGACACGGCGTTGCAGATCGCCCGGTTCCGCGATGCCACCCAGGGGCTCCAGGGCCCGCGTGCGCTGTCCAATTCCGCCGCCTTGCTGGGCTGGCCCGATGCCCGCGGCGACTGGGTGCGCACCGGTGGCCTGTTGTATGGGCTTTCGGTCGTGGAAGGGCGGTCCGGTTCGGACTTCGGCTTCCGCCCTGCCATGTCGCTCGCCACGCGCCTCGTGGCGATCAACCGCCTCGCCAGGGGCGAACGTGTCGGCTACAACGGCACGTACGTGTGCCCCGAGGACATGGCCGTCGGCGTCGCCGCCATCGGTTACGGCGACGGGTATCCGCGCAGCGCGGCTGCCGGCACGCCGGTGCTCGTGAACGGCCGCCTCGCGCCATTGGTCGGCCGCGTGTCCATGGATCTCATCACGCTCGACCTGCGTGGCGTGCCCGATGCGCGGGTAGGCGACAAGGTCACGCTCTGGGGCGAAGGCCTTCCGGTGGAAACCGTGGCCGCTTCCGCCGGCACGATCTCCTACGACCTCACCTGCGGCATGACCCGGCGCGTGCTGTTCGTCGAGGACGAGGCCTGACGCGAGACCTGCCGCCGCGTATCGCCCTGTGCGACGCATCCGCGCTATACATGGCGCTTCGCCTGAGGAATTCCCGCAACGATGGCCAAGGCCAAGACCGCATACGTCTGCACCCAGTGCGGCGCCGAACACAGCAAGTGGCAGGGCCAGTGCGCCGAATGCGGCGAGTGGAACGTGCTTTCCGAATTCGTGGTGCAGCCGGCGAAGCCGAACGCCGTGTCCACGGGCACGCGACGCGGGGGCTATGCCGGGGAGGCCGCGGGTGCGCCGCGCATCACGCCGCTCACGGAGGTGCTGCTGACTGCCGAGGCGCGCACGAACACGGGTATCGGCGAACTCGACCGCGTGCTCGGTGGCGGCCTGGTCGACGGATCGGTCGTGCTCATCGGCGGCGATCCCGGCATCGGCAAGTCCACGCTCCTGTTGCAGATGCTCGGCACGCTCGGCACCAGCCTGCCGAGCCTCTACGTCACCGGCGAGGAATCCCTCGGCCAGGTGGCAGGCCGGGCGCAGCGCCTGGATCTTCCGCTGGGCCCGCTCCACGCACTGGCGGAAACCTGCATCGAACGCATCCTCGAACAGGCCGCGGCTGCGCGCCCGCGCGTGCTGGTCATCGACTCGATCCAGACCATCTGGACCGAGCTGCTCACCGCTGCTCCGGGCTCGGTGAGCCAGGTGCGCGAGTCGGCGGCGAAGCTCACCCGGTTCGCCAAGGAAACGGGTACGTCCGTATTCCTGGTGGGCCATGTGACGAAGGAGGGCGGTATCGCCGGGCCCCGCGTGCTCGAACACATGGTGGACGCGGTGCTGTACTTCGAAGGCGAATCCGGCAGCCGCTTCCGTGTCCTGCGCGCTTTCAAGAACCGCTTCGGGGCGGTGAACGAACTGGGTGTCTTCGCCATGTCCGAGAAGGGCCTGCGCGAGGTACCCAACCCGTCGGCGATCTTCCTTTCCGCGCACACCGGCCCCACGCCGGGAAGCGCGGTGATGGTCACCCGCGAAGGTACCCGGCCGCTGCTCGTGGAAGTGCAGGCACTGGTCGATCAATCGTCGCTGGGCAATCCACGCCGTGTGGTGCTCGGGCTCGAACAGAACCGCCTCGCGATGCTCCTCGCCGTGCTCCATCGCCACGGCGGCGTGGCCGCCTACGACCAGGACGTATTCGTGAACGTCGTCGGCGGCATCCGCGTGCAGGAAACCGCGTCGGACGTGCCCGTGCTCATGGCCGTGCTGTCGAGCCTGCGCGACCGTCCGCTCCCGGAGAAGACCATCGCCTTCGGCGAGGTCGGTCTGTCGGGGGAGATCCGGCCGGTGCCCAACGGCGAGGAACGCCTGAAAGAAGCCGCCACACACGGTTTCCGCCGCGCGGTGGTTCCGGCGGCGAACGCACCGAAGCGCGGCCGCGTGGGTGAGATGGAAGTGATCGGCGTCGAACGGCTGTCCCAGGCGATCGACGCCAGTCGCGAGTGATCCCGCGAGCGCCCGCTATTTCGGTGGCCCGAACAACACCAGCGCGCGTTCCTTCCAGTTCCGCGCGGATTTCAGGGTGCGAAACATCTGTATCCAGGCATGGAAGGCGATGCGGACGGGGTTGTGGCTGTGTATGGGCTTCACCAGGCCGTACCGTGGCGGTTCGTTCTCGCGTTCCCTGCGGAACGAACCGAACAGCCTGTCGAACACGATCAGCACGCCGCCGTAGTTGCAGTCGATGTAATCGGGGTTGCTGGCGTGGTGCACCCGGTGATGCGAGGGCGTGTTGAATACGAACTCGACCGGCCGCGGCAGTCGTCCGATCAGCTCCGTATGCAACCAGAACTGATACAGCAGGTTCACCGCCAGCGCGGCGAGCACCACCGGAACAGGGAATCCGACCCATACCAGCGGCGCGAAGAACACCGTTGCGCCGGTGATCTTCCCGGTCCAGCCAAGGCGATACGCGGACGACAGTGTGTACTGGTTGGACGAGTGGTGAACCGAGTGGTTCAACCAGAACCAGTGGATGCGGTGGTCGGCGCGATGCATCCAGTAGTAGCAGAACTCCTGGCCCACGAAGAGCAGGGCACAATGCCACCAGCGGTCCATGGCGATAGTGGCGATGCGCCATTGCCATACCGCATAAAGCAAAGCTCCGGTGATACCGGCCTTCAACAGTCCATTGACCAGCACGCGGCCCAGCGCATCGCCGAACGATGCCCAATACGCTCTCCAGTCGTGACCGAGGCCTCGGCGTTGCCGCAGCCATCCTTCGGCGGCGGCGATCAGCACGAACAACGGCAGCGGTAGCACCAGCAAGCCGAGCGACGACGTATTCATGATGATCGCCGTCGTGGTTCAGCGACCCAAGCGCTGGCGCGCGGTGGCGGCGGCCTGCTTGAGTTCGTCGGCAGACAGCTTTCCATCCTGATCGGTATCGATCTTGTCGAAGTTCTTCGCGATACGCGGCAGGCCGGCTTCGGCTTCCTTGCGATCGATAAAGCCGTCGCCGTTGGCGTCGGCGGCCTTGAGGCGTGCCTGCATGTCCTGCCTGGCCTGGGCCGCGCGGTCGCTCTGCGCGAAAGATGAAGTGGATGCGACGAGCAGGGTCGCGGCGAGTACATAGGGGAGTTTCGGCATGGGATACCTCATGGGTTGAAAGGGTGGCCATCCATGGCCTGGGGGAGGGTCGGGGATCAGTTGCCGCGGCAGGCGATCGTCTCGCCCGCGGCGTTGGTGCAGGTGCCGGTGTGGGTCACCACGCCGTTCTGGACGCTGGTCGAGCCGCTGTAGCTGTTTCCGTTCTTGCCGGTGGCGCTGGTGCTGCGGCTGCCGTTGACGTTGCCCTCGGCATCGCGGGCAATGCTTCCGCTGGTGGTCGCGGAGCCGCCATTGGGGCCATTGATTGCGGCGCTGCCCTGTCGGCCGGCGCTTCCGTCGGCGTTGCGGTAGAAGCTGCCCTGGCGCTGCGCGGTGCCGCCGTTGGCACCCGCGGCATAGGCTCCGCTTCGGCCATTGACATTGCCCTGGCCGTCGCTGGTCACGCGGCGGCCACGCGTGTATGCACCACGCTCGCCACGGGCCGCCGCCCCGGTGACGGCGGTGCGGCCTCCGTCGCCGGTGTGGGCCACGGCATGGCCGCGGATTCGGCCTTGCGCCGAGGCATCGGGAATCGTGGCGGCCGATGTGCCGGTCAGCACCAACGCCGCCAGTAGCAGGGTCGTTCTGTTCACGGGAGTTCTCCTTCGGGTCGGCGCGAGGCGATCTCGCGGTAGGGCCAAACTAGTGCCCGCCGCCGGCGAAGGTGTGTCGCGATAGCTACCGCATGTTTCGGCAGCGCGCCCTGGAAACATTCGCTTACAAACGACCCGGGAAGGGCGTTGCGCGGCCTCGCGGCTAGCCGCGATAGTGTCGCCATGGACGAAACCCTGGCTCGCATCCTCCTGGTCGACGACGACGCACGCCTGCGCGACCTATTGCTGCGCTACCTGCAATCGCAGGGCTTCGAGGTAAAGGGCGTGGGCGACGGCGCGCAGATGCGTCAGGCATTGGATCGAGGCCATTACGACCTCATCGTGCTGGACCTGATGCTGCCTGGAGAAGACGGTCTCGATATCTGCCGCCGCCTTCGTGGCCAGGGCGACGACACCCCGATCGTGATGCTCACCGCCAAGGGCGACGAGATCGACCGCATCGTGGGCCTGGAGATCGGTGCCGACGACTACCTGCCCAAACCGGTCAATCCACGCGAATTGCTGGCGCGGATCAAGTCGGTGCTGCGACGCGCCCGCCCGGCACCCGGGGCGCCGGAGCCGGACGGTGGCGAGATTCGCTTCGGTCCGTTCCGACTGGATCTGGGACGCCGCGAGTTGAGCCGGAACGGCGCACTGCTGCGTCTGACCTCGGGCGAATTCGCGGTGCTGACGGTGCTGCTGCGCCACCCGCGGCAACCGCTCAGCCGCGACCGACTGATGAGCCTGGCGCGTGGCCGCGAGCACGAGGCCTTCGAGCGGAGCATGGATGTCACCATTGCCCGCCTGCGCCGGCTGCTGGAAGACGACGTGCGCAACCCTCGCATCCTGCAAACCGTATGGGGCGTGGGTTACGTCTATGTGCCGCCGGACGAAAGCGCATGAGCCGACTTCCGCTACCGCGCAGTGTGTTCGGACAGCTAGTGCTCGTGATCGGGCTGGTGCTGCTCGGTTCGGCGGTGCTGGCCGTGGCGATGGGCCGGCAGATGACCACCCGCCCAGCCGCCGGGCAATTGCTGAAAGCCATGGACGGCTTTGCCGATGTCGCCGAGGAACTGGCGCGCACCCAGCCCCACGAACGCGTGGTGGCCCACTTGCGTGATGCAGGACTGGCTGTGAGTGAGCTGCCGCCGCCGGCGCGCGATCTGCGTGCCGTGCCGTTCATGCGTGAGTTGCTCGAACAGGCGCCGCAACAGCTCGCGCCCGGTCGCGAGGTGCGCCTGGGGCGTGTCGGCATGGCCAACGTGGTGTGGCTGAAGCTGAATACGCAGCCGGCGCTGTGGGTTTCGTTCGCTTTCGATCAGCGCGGCAGTCGCGTACTGCGCTTTTCGGTGCTGATGCTTTTCGTGGGCGCGGCGCTGGTCTGGCTGGCGGCGGCCTATTACGCGCGCCGCCTGGTGGTGCCCCTGCGGCGTCTCGCGCAATCCGCGCCGGCTATCGTGCGTGGCGAATCGCCACCTGCGGGCGCACTGGCGGGGCCGCGGGAAGTGCAGGAACTGGCGCGTGCCCTGGCCGATTCGAGCAGGGACATACGCGAGGCCGCCGAGGAACGGGCGCTGATGCTTGCCGGCATCTCGCACGACCTGCGCACGCCGCTGACGCGACTGCAGTATGCGGTGGAGCTTGTGCCCGGCGTCGATACGGAACTGCGCGCCGGCATGCATCGCGATATCGCCGACGTCGACGCCATCCTGTCGCAGTTCATCGCCTATGCGCGCGACGGCCGCGACGAAGCCAGCGAACCTCTCGACCTGGCCGTGCTGTGTCGCCATGCGATCAGCGCCTGCGAGCGCGAGTGGGAGGTGGAAATGCCTCCCTATGCACCCATGACCGGCAAGCCGATGGCGTTGCAGCGCGCGGTGGGGAACTTGCTCGCGAATGCGCAACGGCACGGGGCGCCTCCCTATTCGCTGCGGCTTTCGCGGCAGGGCGATGCCTGGCGGATCGAGGTCGCCGACCATGGCCCCGGCCTGTCCGCGCAGGCAGCCGAGCGTGCGCGCCAGCCGTTCGTGCATGGCGAGGGAGGCGGTACGGGCCTGGGGCTGGCGATCGTCGAGCGCGTCGCGCGCCAGCATGACGGTGAGCTGCGACTGTTGCCGCTACGGCCTCATGGTCTGGTGGCGACGCTCGTATTGCGTGGAAGTTGATCGTTTCATCGACGAGGCGGACGTTATGGGCAAGAGACGGGCGTTCCTGATGGCAGGCGCGGCGTGGATCGCATTGGGTCTGGCCGGTATCGCACATGCTGCAAGCGGTGAAGCGCGGCGGCCTGAGACACGGGTGGTGCACGACGTTGCCTATGGCAGCGACCCTGGGCAGCGTTTCGACGTGTATCTGCCGCCGTCGCCCCATGACGCGCCGGTGATTTTCATGGTGCACGGGGGCGCCTGGACGATCGGCGACAAGACCAATCCAGGCGTCGTCGAAGACAAAGCCGCCTACTGGCTGCCCAAGGGATACATGCTGATATCGGTGAACTATCGGATGGTGCCCGAAGCCGGGCCGTTGGAGCAAGCCAACGACGTGGCCCGGGCGCTGGCCGCCGCGCAACGGCTGGCGGCGTCGTGGGGAGCGGATCCCCACCGCTTCGTATTGATGGGGCACTCGGCCGGTGCGCACCTGGTCGCCTTGTTGGGAGCCGATCCGGCGTTGCTGTCCGCCGCCGGCGCCGCCCGCCCGCGGGGCGTGGTTTCCCTGGACAGCGCCGCGATGGACGTCGTGCAGATCATGGAGTTTCCGCGCCATCCCAGGCTTTACGATCGCGCCTTTGGCGAGAACCCGCGCGACTGGGCGGCCGCATCGCCCTACCACCGGCTCCGGTCCGGTGCGTTGCCCATGCTGGCCGTGTGTTCCAGCCGGCGTTTCGACGCCTGCCCGCAGGCGCGACGTTTTGCCCAGAAGGCCGCAACACTTGGCACGCGGGTCGACGTGTTGCCGCAAGACCTGTCGCACGCCGAGATCAACCGCACGTTGGGCCAGCCCTCGGATTACACGGCTCGGGTGAGTGCCTTCATCGACGGGCTCGTCGCCTTGTAGCCGACGACGCACACGTTGTCGCGCCTGCCCGCGCTACGGCGTTCTGTGCAAGATCAACTCGAGGACGGCCTTCGTGCCGAAGAACGCCAGCAGCAGGATGCCCATGCCGATCAGCGTGAGGTAAACCGCACGAATGCCGCGCCAGCCGTATTGCCAGCGGCCCCACAGCAGCACGCCGAAGACGACCCACGCGATGATCGACAGCACCGTCTTGTGTACGAGGTGCTGTCCGAACAGATCGCCCACGAACAGCGCACCGGTGACCAGCGTGAGGGTCAGCAGTACGAAACCGACGGCAATGAGGCGAAACAGCAGTACCTCCGTCAGCGTGAGCGGGGGCAGGGCACGCAACCAATGGCCGAAACGGCTGCGGCGTAGCGCGCGTTCCTGGATGGCGAGCAGCACCGCCAGCGCGGCCGCGATCGAGAGGATGCCGAAGGCGAACACCGCAATGGTCACGTGCAGTTCGATCTGCCATGTCATCGATTGCGGTGTGGTGATGGGCGCGAGCCATGTGTCGATGGCGAGAAGCACGGCCGACAACGGGAAGATCAGGATACCCAGGCCGGCGACGGGGCGGGACAGGTTCACCACCAGCGTGAGCGTCGAGGCGATCCACGCCACCAGAGAGAGGGCGGCGAAGAAGTGCAGGTCGAGCGTGCCGCGATGGGCCGTGAGAAGGAGTGCGCCGTGCGCCAGCGCCGCGAAGGTGGCGAGCGTCATGCCCCAGCGCGCGAGCGGCTGCCCACCCGTCGCCAGCGGCCGGGCGAGAACGCCGGCGGCGGACAGATAGAGGACGACGGCGACCAGGGAAAGGGCAGTGACGATCATGGGGGCGCAGTGTGGCATAGAGCGGTGGCTGGCGGCTCCCACAAAGTGGCGGATCGAAGGTTCCGCTATAATCTGCTGTTTACCGCATCGTGCCGGAATCCCATGTTCGAATCCCTCAGCCAGCGCCTGTCCGACACCGTCAACCGTCTGCGTGGCCGCGGCCGGCTCACGGAGGAAAACATTCGCGAAACCTTGCGCGAAGTGCGCATCGCCCTGCTCGAGGCCGACGTGGCCCTGCCGGTGGTGAAGGCGCTGGTGGAGCGCGTGAAGGTGCGCGCCGTGGGCCAGGAAGTGCTGAAGAGCCTTTCTCCGGGCCAGGCGCTGGTCAAGGTCGTCAGCGACGAACTCACGGCCGTGATGGGCGCCGCCAACAGCGAACTGAACCTGGCCGCGCAGCCGCCGGCCGTCGTGCTCATGGCGGGCCTGCAGGGCGCGGGCAAGACCACCACGGTCGGCAAGCTGGCCCGCTTCCTCAAGGAGCGCAAGAAGAAGCGCGTGATGGTGGTCAGCTGCGACGTCTATCGTCCGGCGGCGATCGAGCAGTTGCGCACCCTGGCCAGCCAGGTCGAGGTGTCCTTCTTCCCCTCCGAGGCCGGGCAGAATCCGGTCGACATCGCGAGGGCCGCCGTGGCGGCGGCCCGGCGCGAGGTCATCGACGTGCTGCTGGTGGACACCGCCGGCCGCCTGCACGTCGACGAGGCCATGATGGCCGAGATCAAGGCCCTCCACGGCGCCCTCGATCCTATCGAAACCCTGTTCGTGGTCGACTCCATGACGGGCCAGGACGCCGCGAACGTCGCCAAGGCCTTCGCCGACGCGCTGCCGCTTACCGGCGTGGTCCTGACCAAGACCGACGGCGATGCCCGCGGCGGTGCGGCGTTGTCGGTGCGCTACGTCACCGGCCGCCCCATCAAGTTCCTCGGCGCCGGCGAGAAGACCGACGCCCTGGAACCGTTCCACCCCGACCGCGTGGCCCAGCGCATTCTCGGCATGGGCGACGTCCTGTCGCTGGTCGAGGAAGTCGAGCGCAAGGTCGACCAGGAAAAAGCCCAGAAGCTGGCCGAGAAGGTCATCAAGGGCAAGCGCTTCGATCTCAACGACATGCGCGACCAGCTCGAGCAGATGAGCAACATGGGTGGCCTGGCGGGCCTCATGGACAAGCTTCCGGGCATGTCCAGCATTCCCGACAGCGTCAAGTCCAAGGTCAACGACAACGAGCTGAAGCGCATGGTGGCCATCATCGGCTCCATGACGAAGAAGGAGCGCCGCCATCCGGACCTCCTGAACGGCTCGCGCAAGGCCCGCGTGGCGCGGGGTTCCGGCACGCAGCCGGCCGACGTGAACCGCCTGCTGAAGCAGTACATGCAGATGGAAAAGATGATGTCCAAGCTGTCCAAGGGCGGCAGCAAGGGGCTCCTGCGCCAGATGCGCGGCGCCATGAAGGGCATGGGCGGGATGGGCGGCATGATGCCGCCGGGCCGCTGAAGCGGCCCGGAGTGAAGCGTGAACAGTGAACAGTAAGTTGGAGCGGTGCGCTCCCGGCCGGCGGCGGCAGCTCACTGTTCACGGTTAACTCTTTACACAATCGAAATTTTCACTACAATGTTCGGCTTTACCGCGCCCGCTTCTCGCGCGCGCCTTGCCGGACTGCGGCATTCTGGAGCTCGTAACTTATGGTTAAGATTCGTCTTTCGCGCGGTGGCGCCAAGGGCCGTCCGTTTTATCACGTCGTCGTGACCGACCAGCGCGCACCGCGCGATGGCCGCAACATCGAGCGTGTGGGCTACTACAACCCGGTCGCTTCGGGCGCCGACAAGCGCCTCGAGCTCGACGTCGCCAAGGTCCAGGCCTGGGTGGCCAAGGGTGCGCAGCTGACCGACAAGGTCCGTGCCCTCGTGAAGGAAGCCGGCAAGCTGGCTGCTTGATGTCGACGGAGTCCGGGAAGCGCGTCCGCGTAGGGCGCATTGTCGGGCTCCACGGCGTGCAGGGACAGGTCAAGCTCGAAAGCTGGACCGAACCCCGCATCCAGATGTTCCGCTACCAGCCATGGCTGCTCACGGCGCCGGGCGTGGAGCGGGAGATGAACGGAATCCGAGGGCGCGCGCAGGGCAAGGGCATCGTTGCCACCCTGCCGGGCATCGAGGATCGCGACCAGGCGGCCGCGCTGGTCGGGTGCGAAATCACGGTTTCGCGCGACACGCTGCCGCCGCCCGCAGAGGGCGAGTTCTACTGGACCGACCTCGAAGGTCTCGAGGTCGTCACCACGGAAAACGCCAGCCTGGGAAGGGTGAGCCATCTTTTCGCCACGGGCGCCAACGACGTCATGGTGGTGAAGGAAGGCGACAGGGAGCGGTTGATTCCGTTCGTCCAGGGCCCCTACGTGCACTCCGTCGATGTCGACGCCGGGCGCATCGTGGTGGACTGGGACCCCGAGTTCTGAAACGCGAAGCCTGAAGATCATGCGCATCGACGTGGTTTCGCTGTTTCCCGATTTCGTCCGCCAGTCGGCCGCAATCGGGGTGGTCGGAAGGGCGCAGCAGCGCGAACTGTTGCAGGTGGAAACCTGGAACCCTCGCGACTTCGCCACCGACAATTACCGTACCGTGGACGGCCGTCCCTTCGGCGGCGGACCGGGCATGGTGATGCTGATCGAACCCCTGCGGGCCGCCCTGGCGGCGATCCGTGAGGCCGCACCGGAGCCGGTGCATGTGATTTACCTCAGCCCGCAAGGTGCGCGGCTGACGCAGAAGCGGGTGGAAGCGCTGGCCAAGATGCCGCGAATCGCCCTCATTTGCGGACGTTACGAGGGTGTGGACGAGCGCCTGCTCGAGCACGAGGTCGACGAAGAGCTCTCAATCGGCGATTATGTGCTGTCTGGCGGGGAACTCGGCGCAGCGGTGGTTATCGATGCGGTGGGTCGTCTACAGGAAGGCGCGTTGAACGACGCGCAGTCCGCCCAGCAGGACTCCTTCTCGGATGGCCTTCTGGATTGCCCGCACTACACCCGTCCCGTGCATCACGATGCGTGGGGCGGCGTGCCGGAGGTGCTGCTTTCCGGCGATCACGCGGCCATTCGCCGCTGGCGTCGGAAGCAGTCGCTGGGTCGTACCTGGCTGCGCCGGCCGGATCTGCTAACGCAGCGTGTGCTCGACGACGAGTCGAGGGCATTGCTGGACGAATTCCGCCGTGATTACGAACGGCTAAACGCTACAAATTTGACAGGTGCGCCATGAACAAACTCCTCCAACAGTTCGAAGCCGAGCAGATCGCCCGCCAGCTGCCGGATTTCGGTCCTGGCGATACCGTCGTCGTCAATGTGAAGGTGAAGGAAGGTAACCGCGAGCGCGTTCAGGCGTTCGAAGGCATCGTCATCGCCAAGCGCAGCCGCGGCCTGCATTCCGCCTTCACCGTGCGCAAGATCTCGCACGGCACCGGCGTGGAGCGCGTGTTCCAGTCGCACAGCCGCGCCATCGACTCGGTGGAAGTGAAGCGCAAGGGCAAGGTCCGCGGCGCGAAGCTGTACTACCTGCGTGGTCTGGAAGGCAAGGCCGCCCGCATCAAGGAAGACGTGGCCGCCGCCGCTGCCGCCAAGGCCGCGAAGAAGGCTGCCGCCGCCGCCGAGTAATCGGCTGCCGCACGGCAAACAAAAAGCCCGCGAGCGATCGCGGGCTTTTTGCTTTCTGCGGGAGATTGCATTCTGCGGGAGCTTGCTTTGTGTGGGAGCCGCTTCAGCGGCGATGGGTGCTTGCGGCAAGCTTGCCCGCTGCCGCGGGATCGCCGGCAATAGCCGGCTCCCACATGCCCGGCAATAGCCGGCTCCCACATGCCCTCGCAAGGGCCGGTGGTCAGACCGGCATGTATTCCTCAGCCAGCACCTTGGCGGGTTCCTGGAGGAAGTTGCCCTGGATGAAGTCCACGCCGCAGGCGAACAGCAGCGACGTGCTGACGGCGTCCTCGACCCACTCGGCCACCGTCTGCTTGCCGGAGGCGTGGCCTTCCTTGCAGATCTCGGCGATCTTCTTCTGGTTTTCCGGGTGCTGCGGAAGGTCGGTCATGAAGCTGCGGTCGATCTTCAGGAAGTCGACCTCGACGTGGTTCAGCAACTGGAACGAATTGAGGCCGGAGCCGAATTGCTCGATGGCGAAGCCGCCACCGGCCTGGCGCCAGCCTGCCACGAATTCCTGCGTGGGGCGCAGGCTGGTGAGCACCTTCGATTCCGGCATCTCGATGACGAGCTTGCTGCGGCGGAGATTGGCGCCCTGCAGGCGACGCACGAGCCAGGGCAGCAGATCCGGATCCTCGAGCGACTGCAGGGTCATCTTCACGAAATAGGTGGTGGTCAGCCCGTCGTTCTCGCGGTGCACGAGTGCATCGATGGCGTGTCCCAGCACCCAGCGGTCGATGGCGGGCAGCAGGCCGTTGCGCTCGGCGACGGGGAAAAAGTACGACGGCAGCACGTCGCCCTTGGGGCCGCGCATGCGCACGAGGATCTCGTAGTGCTCGCCGGCTGCGTCCTGCAGGCTGATGATCTGCTGGTGGTAAAGCCGCAGGCCGTCCTGCGCCAGTGCCTCGCGAACGAGATCCAGCCAGTATTGCTCGCGTTCGGCGTCCGCCTTCTCGCGGGCGCTCGGGTCGTGCAGTTCCACGCGGTTGCCGCCCTGGTTCTGCGCGGCCCGCAGGGCAGCGCTGGCCTGCTCCAGCACCGTTTCGGTGTTGGCGTTCTTTTCGGCGAGCAGCGTGCCGCCGATGGTGACGGTGACCGTGAGCGAGCGCGAACCCGCGTCGAAAATGGTCTCCGCGATCGTCGTGCGAAGCCGCTCGGTGAGGGCGGCGTGTTCCAGGTCGCCGCGGGGCGACAGGATCAGGCCGAGCGTGTGGTCGCCGACGACGCCGGCGATGTCGTCTTCGTCGATGGATTCGCCCACTTTCGCGGCAAGCGCCGCGAGCAGATGGTCGGCATTGCCGATGCCGGCGTTCGCGACGATGTCCTTCCAGTTGTCCGGTTCGAGCAGGATCACCGCCTGGCCCGCGCGGCCGGCCGCCGCCGCGGCCACCGCCTGGTCGATGGATTCGAGCGTGCGCGCACGATTGAACAGGCCGGTGACCGGATCGCGCTGCAGCTGGGCCACCAGCGCGGCGTCGACGGTCTGCTGGCGGAACACGATCTGCAGGCAGGACTCGCCTTCGAAGGTGGCCTGCGCGAAGTCGACCATCGCCTTGAACGTGCCGCCGTCGTCGCGGCGGGCCAGCAGTTCCATGGCCTGCGGGACTTTCTCGCCTTTCGACAGCGCGCGCAGGGTGTTCTTGAACTCGTCGGCGTGGGTGCCGGCGATGAGGTCGAGGATGGGCAGGCCGATGATGTCGTCGAATTCGGCGAAGCCGAATGCTTCGAGGTATGCCTGATTGACGCGCACGTGCATGCCTTCGTGCACGTAGGCGATGGCGTCACGGGAGGAGTCGAGCAGGGCGTCGCAGCGGCGCTCCGTCTCGCGCAGCGAGGTTTCCAGGCGACGTACCTGCCGCCGGGTGGAAAGCGCCTCGAATTCGCGCTGGACCACGGCCAGCAGCTGGTCGGGCCGCTTGCGCAGCGCCACGCCGCGCGAGCCTCGCACCATGAGGTCGGCGACCGCCTCGTCGTCCGCCAGGCCATCCACCACGGCGATGAGGGCGAGGTCGCGGCCGCTGGCGTCGAGTTGGCGCATCACCGCCGCCGTGTCGATGCCGGGAACGGTCGGATTCATCAGCACGAGGTCAGGCACGCTCTCGTCGAGGCAGGCCTTGATCTCGTCCGGGTTGGTGGCCCGCGCGGGGCGCACCGCGATGCCGCCGTTGCGCAAGACGTTGATCAAGAGCTCGGCGTCTTCCACCGAGCTCTCGATGAAGAGGATCCTGATGACGTTGTCGTGTTTCATGCCGTTCCGAAGTACCGCTCGTCTATCCCGCGAACCGGCTGGCCGGTCCGTTCCCCCATAGCGCGGTCCGGACGGGGCGGCCCGACCGGATGACGTCCATACTAACGCGACTAACGCGCAAAATCGGTGATAGGTCGCTTGGCGGGATGGCCCTGGAGCTCACGTACCAGCCTGGGCACCAGGTAGCCGGGCAGGCGGGCGCGCAGGGCTTCCATCAGCCACAGGGCCCGGTCGTCGTCGACCTCGTAATGCGCCGCGCCCTGCACTTTGTCCAGCTGGTGCAGGTAATAGGGAAGCACCCCCGCCGCGAACGCTCGTTCCGCCAGCGCCGTCTGGGTATTCACGTCGTCGTTCACGCCCCGAAGGAGCACGGCCTGGTTGAGCAGGCTGGCGCCCGCAGCCCGCAGGCGTGCGCAGGCGGCGTCCACGCCCTCGTCGAACTCGTTCGCGTGGTTGGCGTGCAGGACCACCACCTTCTGCAAGGGCAGGGCGGCAAGCCACGCCGTGAAGGCTTCGTCGATGCGCTCGGGCAGCACCACCGGCAGGCGGGTGTGGATGCGCAGCCGGACCACATGGGGCAGCTCGGCCAGCCCCCGGGTCAGTTCCTCGAGCTTGTGCGTGGCCAGAGAGAGAGGGTCGCCGCCCGAGAGGATGATCTCGCGGATCGAGGTGTCGGCCCGCACGTGGGCCAGGGCCTCGCGCCACTGCGCGGCCGCGGCGATTTCCTCCGCGTACGGGAAGTGACGGCGGAAGCAGTAGCGGCAGTTCACGGCACAGCTGCCGCTGGCGATCAGCAAGGCGCGGCCGTCGTACTTGTGCAGCACGCCGTGCCCGGTACGGGAGGCCATGTCGCCCACCGCGTCCACGGTGTAGCCCGGGCGGGTCTCGTGTTCCGCGGCGCGGGGGAGGACCTGCAGCAGCAACGGGTCGGTGGGATCGCCCTGGCGCATGCGCGCCACGAAACCGCGGGGGACCCGCAGCGGGAAGCCCGCGTCATCGGCCGGGAGAAGGTCGGCGCGGTGGGTCAGGCCGACAGCGGCCAGGAGTTCACGGGCGTCGGTAATCGATTCCCGCCAGAGCTCGCGCCAGTCCCGGGAGGGCGGCGATAGGCGGGAGGAGGGGCTTGCGGTTATCATTATGGACCTTGGATCGGGCCCGGAGGCCCGTGACAACCCCTATTTTAGCTCTGGAGCAGATTCGCATGGCGACCCTTGGCCTCAATGACGTCAAAACGGGCAAGAAGATCCTTCACAACGGCGATCCGTGGGTCATCACCGAGGCGGACTTCATCAAGCCGGGCAAGGGCCAGGCGTTCACCCGCATCCGCATCCGCAACCTCAAGGACGGCCGCACCACCGAGCAGACGCTGAAGTCCAGCGACTCCTTCGAGGAAGCCGATGCCGTCGACACCGATGCCAGCTTCTCCTACGTGGAAGGCACCGGCAACGACCGCGAGTGGGTGTTCATGCACTCCGAAACCTTCGAGCAGTACCGCGCCAACCTGGCGGCCATGGGCGATGCCTGGAAGTGGCTGAAGGGCGACGAGGAATGCGTCATCACCCTCTTCAACGGCAACATCATCGCGGTGCAGGCGCCGAAGTTCGTCGAGCTGAAGATCGTCGAGACCGACCCCGGCGTCCGCGGTGACACCTCGGGCGGCGGTGGCAAGCCGGCCACGCTGGAAACGGGTGCCGTGGTCCGCGTGCCGCTCTTCGTCAACCAGGACGAAGTGATCAAGGTCGATACCCGCACCGGCGAGTACGACAGCCGCGTCAAGTAAGGCCTGCAGTTAGCTCCTCGCTTGCGGCACGGCGCCCCTTGGGAGCCGTGCCGCTTTCGCATTGAGGCTCCCGAATTCCCCACCGAGAGGCCCCGGATGAGTGCCAGCCCCATCGACATCGATCTCCTCGTGGAAGCCCGTTGGGTCGTCCCCGTCGAGCCGCACGCCGTGGTCCTCGACGATCATGCCGTCGCCGTGCAGGGAGGCGAGATCGTCGCCGTCCTGCCGATCGCCGACGCCCGCGCCGCCTATGCGCCGCGAGAGCGCGTCGTCCTCGACGAACACGCGCTCATCCCGGGACTGATCAACGCGCACACGCACAATCCCATGACCCTGCTGCGCGGCCTCGCCGACGACATGCCGCTGATGACCTGGCTGCAGGAGCACATCTGGCCGGCCGAAGGCCGTGTGATGGGGCCTGACTTCATTCGCGACGGCGTGGAACTGGCCGTGGCGGAAATGATCCGCGGCGGCACCACGTGCGCCAACGAAAACTACTTCTTCCCCGACGTGATCGCGGCCACCTACCGGGCCATGGGCTTCCGCGCGGTGATCGGCCTGCCGGTGATCGACTTCCCCACGGCCTGGGCCAAGACATCCGACGAGTACTTCAGCCGCGCGCTCGAAGTGCACGACAGCCTGCGCGGCGAGCCGCTGCTCACCACGGCCTTCGTGCCGCACGCGCCGTACACGGTGTCCGACGAGAACTTCGAACGCATTCGCATGCTGGCCGACCAGCTCGATATTCCCGTGCACCTGCACACGCACGAAACCGCGCACGAAGTGGAAGAGGCCGTGGCGAAGGACGGCATCCGGCCGTTCCAGCGCCTGCAGAAGCTCGGGCTCGTGAACGACCGGCTCGTGGCCGTGCACATGACCCAGCTCACCGACGCGGAAATCGCGGCCTGCGCGAAAGCCGGGGTGTCGGTGGTGCATTGCCCTGAGTCCAATCTCAAGCTCGCGTCCGGTTTCTGCCCGGCCGAGAAACTGCGCGCGGCCGGTGTGAACGTGTGCATCGGCACCGACGGCTGCGCCTCGAACAACGACCTCGACATGTTCGGCGAGATGCGCACGGCGGCCCTGCTGGCCAAGGCCGTGGCGGGCGACGCGGCGGCGTTCGATGCGGCGTATGCCTTGCGCGCCGCCACCCTCAACGGCGCCATGGCGATCGGTCTTGGCGAGCGGGTCGGGTCGATCGAGCCCGGCAAGCGGGCCGACCTCACCGCCGTGCGTCTCGACGCGCTGGAAACGCAGCCGCTCTACCATGTGGCGTCGCAGCTCGTGTACGCCACGGGCCGGCACCAGGTCAGCGACGTCTGGATCGACGGGCGGCGCAAGCTCGCCTCCGGCGAACTCGTCGACATCGATACCGCCGCCATCCGCGCCAAGGCGCGCGCATGGCGGGAACGCATCGCCGCGGAGGACGCAGCATGAACGAACCCTTGCATCTCTACCTCGTGCTTGCCATGCGCACGCCCGACTTCCAGCCGGAGGCCGGCGAGAGCCACAAGGCCTTCCTGGAAGACCTGATCGAACAGGATCTGCTCGAACTCACGGGGCCGTTCACGGACGGCACCGGTGGTGCCTACATCCTGCGCGCCACGGATCTCGCCACCGCCACGCAGCTTGCGCACAGCGACCCGCTGCATATCACCGGCTCGTCCACCCTCACGGTGCACGAGTGGCGCGTGCGCCGTCCAGGCAGAAAGGACTGACCATCATGCAGAACCAGTCGAATGTCAGCGCGGAGGAAATCGCCCGCTTCGAGAAGCTCGCCGCACGCTGGTGGGATCCGGACGGCGAATCGCGTCCGCTGCACGACCTGAACCCGGTACGCGCCGCGTACATTGCCGGCCACGCCGAACTGCGTGGCAGGAAGGTGGTGGACGTGGGCTGCGGCGGCGGCCTGCTCAGCGAAGCGCTGGCGCGCGCGGGAGCGAACGTCACGGCGATCGACCTCGGCGAGAAGCTGATCCAGATCGCGAAGCTGCACCTCTTCGAATCGAACCTGCAGGTGGATTACCGCGTGCAGTCGTCGACGGAACTCGCGGAAGCCGAGGCCGGCTCCTTCGACGTCGTCTGCTGCATGGAGATGATCGAGCATGTGCCCGATCCGCTGGCCCTCGTACGCGACCTCTCGGCCATGCTCAAGCCGGGCGGGCAGCTGTTCCTTTCCACGCTGAACCGCACGCCCGCCGCATTCGGTGCCGCCATCGTGGGCGCGGAATACCTCATGCGCCTGCTGCCGCGCGGCACGCACCATTACGCGCAGTTCCTGAAGCCTTCCGAGGTGGCGGCGATGCTGCGTCGTTTCGGGCTGGAACTCGAAGATCTGCAAGGCCTGGCTTACAATCCGCTCACGCGCAACGCGTCGCTGTCGCCGAACACCTCGGTGAACTACGTGCTCTCGGCGAGGAAGGCGGCATGAGCGGTCTGCCGTTCAAGCCGGAAGGCGCGTTCTTCGATCTCGACGGCACGCTTCTGGACAGCGCGCAGGACCTCTATGCGGCGCTGCGCGTACTGTGCGCAGAGCAGGGCGTCGAGCCTCCGGCATACGAGCGCGTGCGCCCCGTGGTCTCGCGTGGATCGCGGGCCATCATCGGCAGCGGTTTTCCGGGAGCGAACGCCGACGACATCCTGAAGCTGGTGCCGCGCTACCTCGCCATCTACGAGGCAGCCATGGCCGAGGGAACCGTGCCCTTCGAAGGCGTCGAGGCGATGCTGGCCGGGCTCGAGGCCGCAGGCATCCGCTGGGGCATCGTCACCAACAAACCGGGATTTCTCACCGACGCCTTGCTGCCGCAGGCGATGCCGCACTGGAAGCCCGCCGCGGTGGTCTCCGGCGATACGCTGCCGGTGAAGAAGCCGGACCCGGCGCCCGTACTGCACGCTTGCGCGCTGGCGGGGTGCGATCCGTCGCGCTCGGTTTTCGTGGGCGACGACCGCCGCGACATCCTCGCCGGCAATGCGGCGGGCATGTTCACCGTGGCGGTTCGCTGGGGTTACCTGGATGGCGGCGATCCCGACAGCTGGGGCGCCGATGCGGTTCTCGACACGGCCGACGAACTGGCCGCCCTGCTGGGCGTGGGCGAGGTTCCGGCGTGACCGACGGTGCCACCCAGGGTTTCGTGGACAAATGGCTGGCGGTACAGCCGCAGCAGCGGGTCGCGCTTGGCTTCGTCGACGAAAGCGTGCGCGACCAGCGCGTCGCGTTGGCCGCGCTGGAACAGGAGATCGTGGCGTCGGCTTACGGCATTCGCGAGCCACAGGTCGCCGCGGCCAAGCTGCAATGGTGGGCGGAGGAACTCGCCGGAGCCCCGGCGAGCGGCGGCAGGCACCCGCTCACGAAGGTGCTGTTCGCCGGCGAAAGGGCACGCGCACTTCCGGGTGCCCTGTGGCTCGCCCCGGTGCTCGCGGCCATGGCTCAGCTGGAGGAGGGCACCGCGTCCGACTTCGCGTCCCAGGTCGCCGCTTCCAGGGGCCTGCACGGTGCCATGGCCGAACTGGAGAACGCGTGGTGGTTCGGCGAGTCCGCGCCGACGGAATCCGCCGCACGCATCGCCACGCTCTCGCACCTCGTCTTCGCGCTGTCGCGCCTGGAACTCGATGCGGAGCGCGAGCGCCTGCCGCTGCCGATGGCCCGGCTGGCCCGCCATGCCCTGGCGCGCGGGCAGCTGAAGGAGGATTCTCCGGCCCGTCGCGAGGCCCTGCGCGAACAGCTGGGGGAGCTGGCGGGCGGTCTGCGGGGCGCGCTGGCGCTCGGCGAGCCCCTGAGCACCTTCCGCGGCCTGGAGGGGCGCACGGCGCTGGCCACGGCCGCCGCGGCCGCCAGGGCGGGGGAACCTTTCACGGAGTTGCATCGCCGGCAGTCCCGCTCCGGGCCCATGACGGCGATCCGCGCCTGGCTTTCGGCCCGGCATGCAGGTCGATTTGGCTGAACGCACCGTTTCCCGGCACTAAGCATTGAGCCCGTTCCACCGATACCCCATGTCGGTCACGGTAAGCCGGTCAATGGCACGTCCCTAAGGATCCTTTCCCCGATGTACATCCACGACTCTCCCACCCGCCTGCTGCCCGATGTCGCCTCGCAGGAGCACGCCCTGGCCATCGGCACCCTCGACTGGGTGGGCATGGATGGCATGGAAATGCCCGTGGCGTTCGACGCCGGCGACGGCGACGTGCGCTCCACCGGCGCCCGCGTGGGCGCCTTCGTGAACCTGACGAAGCCAGAGGCGCGCGGCATCCACATGTCGCGGCTCTACCTGCTGGTGTCCGAAGCGCTGTCGTCGGGCCCGCTGACCTCGGCAGGCATCAGGGCACTGCTCGAATCGTTCCTCGCGTCGCACGACGGCCTGTCGGACCACGCGCGCCTCACCGTCGGTTTCGAACACCTGGTGCGGCGCCGCTCGCTGCGCAGCGACAACAGCGGCTGGCGCGCCTATCCGATCACGATCGACGCCACGCTCACCGGCAGCCAGTTCCGCATCGAGATCACCACCGACGTGGTGTATTCGTCCACCTGTCCCGCCTCGGCTGCGCTGTCCCGTCAGCTGATCCAGGACAATTTCGCGAAAACATTCGCTGCCGACCAGCCGCTGGATCGCGAGACGATCCTGGCCTGGCTGGGCACGGAGCAGGGCATCGTGGCCACGCCGCATGCCCAGCGCAGCACGGCCACCATTCGCGTGCGGCCGGCGGGCGACGGGGTCTTTCCGCTGATCGGCATGATCGACAACGTGGAAGCGGCCCTCGGCACGCCCGTGCAGACGGCCGTGAAGCGCGCCGACGAGCAGGCATTCGCCCTCGCCAACGGACAGAACCTCATGTTCTGCGAAGACGCGGCCCGGCGTATCCAGAAAGCGTTGTCGAGCGATCCGAACATCGCCGACTTCCACCTGCGGGTGGCGCACCACGAAAGCCTGCATCCGCACGACGCGGTGGCCTTCGCATCCAAGGTCCGCTGAAAGGCCACTGTGGGAGCCGGCTATGCCGGCGATCCCGCGGCAGCGGGCTAGGTCGTCGCGAGCACCCATCGCCGCTGAAGCGGCTCCCACACAGAGCTCGCTTGCCCCACGCGACGAGGCCTTGTGAGCGAGGCTTTCTGTTGATGAGGGCCTTCTGTGGGAGCCGGCTTCGCCGGCGATCCCGCGGCAGCGGGCAGTCTTGCCGCGAGCACTCACATAAGGTGTTCTATCGAATTCCCGGCAGCAGCAGCGGGTCGAGCCGCACGTCGAACCAGTTGAACCCCCAGTGCACGTGGGGCCCCGTGGCCCGCCCGGTCATGCCCGCCGCTCCGATTACCTGGCCCTGACGAACGCGCTGGCCCACCTTCACGTCGATCCGCGAGAGGTGCAGGAAGTTCGACGACAGGCCGAATCCGTGGTCGAGCAGCAGCGTGCCGCCGGTGAGGTAGAGGTCGGGTTTGGCGAAGGTGACCACGCCGGCCGCCGGCGCCTTCACCGGTGTGCCCTCGGGCACGGCGATGTCCATGCCCGAATGCGGTGCCTTGGGATCGCCGTTGTAGATGCGCTGGTTGCCGAAGCGGCCGCTGATGCGGCCTGTCACCGGCCAGATGAACCCTTTCGCGAAATCTTCCCGTGCGTCGTCCCGACCGCGCGCGGCGACGACTTCGGCCTGCTCGCGCGCGATGCGGGCGGCGATGGCCGGCGGCGGGTTCACGGTTTTCGGCGGTACGCCGTTCACCCGCTCCACCGGCCAGTCGCGCGGGGTGACGACCAGACGCCGACGATCGCTGCCGATGGCGACGTCGACGGGGCCTTGCTCGTCCCTTCCGACGCCGAAGACGAACACGCCGTCGGAGCCCACGCGCACCGGTTTGCCTGCCACGGTCACATGTTGGCCGGGCGTGGCGTGCCCGACCACCAGCGCGCCCTGGGAGACGCTTTCAGGCAGCGGGGCGGTGCTGGCGAGGGCGGAAGCGGACAACAGGAGCGCGGCGAGCGCGCTTGAGAATGTCCTCATCGATCGAAGGCCAACCGCTGGCCGCGAACCGTGTCGTCCACCGTCGTGCCGTCGAACACGCGGCGTCCGTTGACGAAGGTCGATGCAATGCTGCTGCTGAACGTGGTGCCTTCGAACGGCGACCACCCACATTTGGACAGCACCTCGTCGCGAGTGACGGTGTGCTTGCGCTTCGGGTCCACCAGGACGAGGTCGGCGGCATAGCCTTCGCGGAGGAAGCCACGGTTCGCCACGTCGAACAGCTTCGCCGGCGCGTGGCATACGGTTTCGACCACGCGTTCGAGCGTGAGCTTGCCTTCGAACACCCGCTCGAGCGCCGCCTGCAGGGCGAACTGCACGAGGGGAAGGCCGGAGGGTGCCTTGTCGTACTTCTGCTCCTTTTCTTCGAGCAGGTGCGGCGCATGATCGGTGGCGAGCACGTCGAGACGGCCTTCGGCCAACGCCTTCGTGATCGCCTCCCGGTCGGCTTCGTCCTTGATTGCCGGGTTGCACTTGATGAGAAAACCCTTCTCGTCGTAATCGGCCTTGCCGCCGAAATGCAGGAAGTGCACGCAGGTTTCGGCCGTGATCCGCTTGCCTTCGATCGGGCCCGGCTCGAACAGGGCCAGTTCGTCGGCGGTGGAGATGTGCAGGACGTGGAGCCGGGTGTTGTGTTTCTTCGCCAGAGATATCGCGAGACGCGTCGACTTGATGCAGGCTTCGCGCGACCGGATGTGCGGATGTTCCCAGGCGGGAATGTCCTCGCCGTACTTCTCGTGCGCCTTGGCGAGGTTGGCGTCGATCATCGGCGTGTCTTCGCAGTGCGTGATGATGGGCGTGGGCGCGTCGCGGAAGATGTGGTCGAGCGTTTCCGGATTGTCCACCAGCATGTTGCCCGTGGATGCACCCATGAACACCTTGATGCCGGGCGCGCTCTTCGGGTCGAGCGCACGGATGGCCTCGAGGTTGTCGTTGCTGGCACCGAGGTAGAAGGCGTAGTTCACCACCGAGGTTTCCGCTGCCCGGGTGTACTTCGCTTCCAGCGATTCGCGGTCGAGCGCGGGCGGCTTCGTGTTCGGCATTTCCATGAAGCTGGTGATGCCGCCGGCGGCACAGGCGCGCGATTCGTGCGCGATGTCGGCTTTCTGGGTGAGGCCGGGTTCGCGGAAGTGCACCTGGTCGTCGATCATGCCGGGCATCAGCCAGAGACCCGTGGCATCGATAACCTGTTCGTCACGGTTTCTTTCCAGCCCCTGCGAGATCGTTTCGATTTTTCCGTCGCGCACGCGGACGTCCGCGATGAAGCGTCGGCCTTCGTTGATCAGTTCCGCGTTCTGGATGAGCCAGGCGTCAGTCATGGGTATGTACTCCTTGGGCGCCGCAGCGGCGCAGTACGAAGTGTTCCGGCACGGGATCGAGACCGCCCTCGCACAGCGGCTGGCAGCGCAGGATGCGCCACGCAGCGAGGATGCCGCCGCGCGCGGGCCCGAAGCGCGCTATGGCAACCCGTGCATAATCGGAACAGGATGGATGGAAGCGGCAGCGCGCCCCGAGCATCGGGCTCAGCCACCGCTTGTAGAGGGACAGCAGGAATAGGAGGAGGCGGGTCACTATGTGTCCGGTATCGACCGGTGCAGGCCAGCAGACAGTATCCCAGAAGATAGGTTGCTGGGGTAACGCATCTGGGCTATAACACCCCGCCGCCACGGCCACCGAGGTGAAGGAAATGGCGAAAAACGCTCGTAGTTCCGCAACCGCCAAGGGAGCCGCCAAGAAGGGCGGAGCCGGCGACGTGAAGAAAGCCAAGACGGTAGCGGTCACGAAGACGACCAAGGCACCGGCGAAGTCGCCGACGAAGGCGGCTTCCAAGGCCGCTCCGAAGAAGGCGGCCCCTGCGCCGGCGAAGAAGGCCGTGGCCAAATCGGCAGCGAAGACGCCCGCGAAGGCGGCTCCTGCCAAGAAAGCGCCTGCAAAGGCTCCGGTAAAGGCTGCCGCGCCGAAGCCCGCCGCGAAACCCATCGCGAAGGCAGCGGGCAAAGCAGCACCGGCCGTGGCCAGGAAGGCGGCGCCCGCCGCCGCGAAGAAGGCCCCCGCAGCCCCGGTAAAGACAGCTGCTCCGGCGCCGGCGCCGGCAGCGAAGAAAACCGCAACGGCCACCCCCGTCGCCGCGTCCCCCACGGGCCGCACGGCATCGGCCGTCGCCACCGCGCCACCACGGACAGCGTCCGCGGTGGGCGGCGCCACCCCATCCAGAAACGAGAAGTCCGCGCAAGCCAGCATGAACAGTACTGCCTCCCATACCGCCGACAACGGCATCACGCGCGAAGACGGCCGCTATGCGCTGCCCGCTTCCACCATCATCGACCTGCCCAAGGGTTACCGGCCGAGCGACGACGAGGAGTACATGAATCCTCGCCACCTCGCCTATTTCCGCAACAAGCTCAAGGAATGGCGCGAGCAACTGGTGGAAGAATCCCGCCAGACCATGGACAACCTCCGCGAAGAAGTCCGCGACGTGGGCGACGAAGCCGAGCGCGCCACGCGCGAGACCGAAAACTCGCTCGAACTGCGCACCCGCGACCGCTACCGCAAGCTCATTTCCAAGATCGACAAGGCCCTGCGCCGCATCGAGGAAGGCCGGTACGGCTACTGCGAGGAAACCGACGAAGAAATCGGCGTCGATCGTCTCGATGCCCGCCCCATCGCCACGTTGTCCCTGGATGCCCAGGAGCGCCGCGAGCACCTGCAGAAGCAGATGGGCGACTGAACCCGCCGTTCCCGGCACCCGGAACCGAAAAGCCCCGCGATGCGGGGCTTTTTTGTTCGTGATGTCCCTGGTGACTGTGGGAGCCGCTTCAGCGGCGATCCCGCGGCAGCGGGCACACTTGCCGCAAGCATCCATCGCCGCTGAAGCGGCTCCCACACAGGGCGGTCGGGCTATTTCGCGACCAACGCCGCCGCGGCGTATGCCTTCAACTTCGCCAGCATCGCCGCCAGGCCGTTCGAGCGGGTGGGGGAGAGGTGCTTCGCCAGGCCGATCTCCTGGATGAAGGCGGGCTCCGTTTCCACGATCTCCCGCGCGGAGCGATCCGAATACACGCGCAGCACCAGCGCGATCAATCCCGACACGATCGCGGAATCGCTCGCTGCGTCGAAATGCATCCGCGAGGCGTCGCCGGAGGGGATCAGCCACACCATGGACTGGCAGCCGTGCACACGGTTCTCTTCCGTCTTGCGCTCGTCCGGGAAGGGGGGCAACTGGCGCCCCAGGTCGATGAGGTACTGGTAACGCTCGGTCCAGTCGCCGAAGAACGCGAATTCCTCGGCGATCGCCGCCTGGGCCTCCGCTGCGCTCGTTTCCACCGGTGCGTTCATGCCTTCACCACGCTCCAGCGCGTGCCCTGGGCGCTGTCTTCGATGGCGATACCCAGTTCCTTGAGCTGGTCGCGAATGGCGTCGGAGCGCGCGAAGTCCTTCGCCGCCCGAGCTGCCTTGCGCTCCTCCAGAAGCGCTTCGATGGCATCGGCGTCGATCGCTTCGCCGGTGTTGCCCTGGCGGAACCAGACTTCGGGATCTTGCTGGAGCAGGCCCAGGAGAGCGCCACCGCCGAGGAGGGCGGCCTTCGCGGCGGGGCGCTCATCGCCCGTGGCGCGACGGGCGGCGTCTGCCAGGTGCGACAGTTCGGCCAGGGCCTGCGGGGTATTGAGGTCGTCGCACAGCGCCGCTTCCACCGCCGCCGGCACGGTCGGCTCGCTCGCCTCCACATGGGCCATGTCGCGCAGCGCGCCGTACCAGCCGTCCAGCGTGCGCACGGCCTGCGTCATGGCGGCATCGGACCAGTCCAGCGGCTGCCGGTAATGGCCGCGCAGCAACATCAGGCGCAATGCTTCGCCCGGATGCTTCCGGAGCAGCTCGTGCAGCTGAAGCACGTTGCCCAGCGACTTCGACATCTTCCGCCCGTCGAAGGTCAGCATGCCGTTGTGCAGCCAGTACCGGGCGAACGGACGCCCGCCGTGGGCACAGACGCTCTGGGCGATCTCGTTCTCGTGGTGCGGGAAAGTGAGGTCCACGCCGCCGGCATGGATGTCGATGGTGTCGCCCAGATGGGCTTCGCTCATGGCCGAGCACTCGATGTGCCAGCCCGGCCGGCCGCGGCCCCAGGGGCTGTCCCAGCCAGGCTGCGTGGCGTCCGAAGGTTTCCAGAGGACGAAATCCCCCGGGCTTTTCTTGTAGGGCGCCACTTCCACACGGGCACCGGCCAGCAGTTCGTCGGGATCGCGACCCGAGAGGGCGCCGTAGGCCGGGAAAGACTCGACGTGGAACAGCACGTGCCCCTGTGCCTCGTAGGCATGGCCGCCGGCGATGAGCCGCTCGATCATGGCCACGATCTGCGGAATGTGCGCCGTGGCGTGCGGCTCCACGTCCGGGGGGGCGACACCGAGACGCGCGATGTCCTCGCGGTACGCCTGGGCGTAGCGTTCGGTGATCTGGGCGATGGGCACCCCGGCCTCGGCCGCGGCCGCATTGATCTTGTCGTCCACGTCGGTGATGTTGCGGGCGAAGACGAGCTTCGGGTAATGCCGGCGGATGAGGCGGGCGAGCACATCGAAAACGACGGCCGGGCGGGCATTGCCGATATGGATGTAGTTGTAGACCGTGGGCCCGCAGAGGTACATCGTCACCCGCTCGGGATCGAGCGGAACGAACGCCTCCGTGCGGCGCGACAAGGTGTTGTAAAGCGAGATCGGCATCGGCAGTCCGTGAGTGCTGCGGGGGTGCAAGTGTCCAGCCCGGGATAGTACCAAGGGAGGCCGGGGAAACGGCCCACGCGCGGGCGCGGATTTGGTTGACAAGATCACACATCATACGCCCGGGCTTTCTAAGCGTGGATTCAGCGTGAACTTGCTGAAATGCATGCCAGTAGGCGCGCTCTTGCGCCTGGCTGGAGGTTCTCCTACATGTCTCGCCTGCTTATCCCCGCGCTCGTTCTCGCGGTCTTCGCTACCGGTGCCCAAGCCCAGGACGGTCGATATGGTCCTCCGGGTCCGGGCCCCGACGACAACACCCATTACGGGTGGGCCGACGTGCTCCGCGTGGATCCCGTCTACGGCGTCGCCCGCGTCGAAACCCCGCGTCAGGAATGCTACGACCAGCCGGTGGTTCGCCAGGAGTCCAGCGGCAACAGCACGGCGGGCACCATCCTCGGCGCCGTCGTCGGTGGCGTGCTGGGCAACACCGTTGGCAAGGGCGACGGCCGCAAGGCCGCCACCGTGGCCGGCGCGGTCGCCGGCGGTGCCGTGGGCAACAGCATTTCCCACCGTGGCGACCGGACCTACGAAGGCACCGAAACCCGCTGCCGCGACGTCAGCACGGTCTCCGAACAGCGCCGCATCGCCGGCTACGACGTGGAATACCGCTACCGCGGCGAGGTCTACGTGTCCCGCCTCAACTACGACCCGGGCGAACGCCTGCGCGTCCGCGTGAGCGTCTCCCCCGCCGATTGAGCGGGGGGAGGCAGGGAGGCAGCCTGTGGGAGCAACTGTCTTTTTCGGAAGCCCTCCCAAGCACAGAGGTTTCCCACAGGAATGCGAGCTTTGTGTGGGAGCCGCTTAAGCGGCGATCCCGCGGAAGCGGGCAATCTTGCAGCGAGCACCCATCGCCGCTAAAGCGGCTCCCACACACAGCCGGCCGCCTTGCCCCCTGTTGCGCGCCGCAGCAATCCACGGCATGATCGCCGTTCCACCTACCCAGGCTCATCCGTGTCCCACGCCGTCTACACCGCCATCATCCTGACCAGCGCCCGCATGGCCGCCGGGATGACGTCGCGTGCTCGTCGACCGTACATCGGACCCATTGCCGGGTAGGCTGTCGCGCGCGTTTCATTCGTATCGACTAAAAACCCGGCCATGTGCCGGGTTTTTTCGTTTCCGCCCACCCCTTTCCACGGCCCCCGGGCCACCTGCCGATCCGGATCGCCATGACCCTTCGCCATTTCCTCTCCACCCAGGATTACAGCCGCGCCGAACTCGACGCCCTGCTCGAGCAGGCCGCCGAGTTCAAGCGGTCGCCGCAGGGCCGTCAACTGGCGGGCAAATCCATCGCGCTGCTGTTCTTCAATTCGTCCATGCGCACGCGCACCAGCTTCGAACTGGGCGCCTTCCAGCTGGGTGGCCACGCCGTGGTCCTCTCTCCCGGCAAGGACGCGTGGCCGATCGAGTTCGAGGTCGGGGCGGTGATGGACGGCGAGACCGAGGAGCACATCGCCGAAGTGGCACGCGTGCTGTCGCGCTACGTGGACCTGATCGGCGTGCGAGCCTTCCCCAAGTTCGTGGACTGGTCGGTGGACCGCCAGGACAAGGTGCTTGCCGCCTTCGCCCAATACGCCACCGTGCCGGTGATCAACCTGGAGACCATCACTCACCCCTGCCAGGAACTGGCCCATGCACTGGCCCTCAAGGAACACCTGGGCGATCTGCAGAACCGCAAGTACGTCCTCACCTGGACCTACCACCCGAAACCGTTGAACACGGCCGTCGCCAATTCGGCGCTGCTGATCGCCACGAAGATGGGCATGGACGTGACCCTGCTGTGTCCGACACCCGAATACGTGCTCGACGAGCGCTACATGGAGTTCGCCCGCGCCAATGCGCGCGAGAACGGCGGTTCGCTCCAGGTGTCGCACGACATCGAATCGGCCTATCGCGGCGCGGACGTCGTGTACGCCAAGAGCTGGGGCGCCATCCCGTATTTCGGCCGCTGGGACGAAGAGAAGGCGATTCGCGACGCGAACCGGCACTTCATCGTCGACGAGGCCAAGATGGCACTCACCAACAACGGGCTCTTCAGCCATTGCCTGCCGCTTCGCCGGAACATCAAGGCCACCGATGCCGTGATGGACTCGCCCGCCTGCATCGCCATCGACGAAGCCGAAAACCGCCTGCACGTGCAGAAGGCGGTCATGGCCTCGCTCGTTTCGCACTCCTGATTCGTCTCTTCCTTCGGTCCACGCCTTCTTCGGAGCCCGCATGTCCAGCAAAGATATCGTCCTCGCCTTTTCCGGTGGCCTCGACACCAGCTTCTGCGTCCCCTATCTGATCGAGCGCGGCTACGCCGTGCATACCGTGTTCGTCGACACCGGTGGCGTCTCCGCCGAGGAACGCGAATACATCGAGCAGCGCGCGACCGAACTCGGTGCCGCTTCGCATCGCACGGTGGACGCCGCGCAGGCCATCTGGGACAGCTTCGTCACGCCGCTGATCTGGGCAGGCGAGTTCTACCAGGGCCAGTATCCGCTGCTGGTGTCGGATCGCTACCTCATCGTCAAGGCGTCGCTGGAACGTTGCGACGAACTCGGCACGAAGTTCTTCGCGCACGGCTGCACGGGCATGGGTAACGACCAGGTGCGCTTCGACCTGACGGTGAAGGCCCTGGGCGACTACACCATCGTGGCGCCGATCCGCGAGATCCAGCGCGAGCACACGCAGGTGCGCGCGTACGAGCAGAAGTATCTCGAGGACAAGGGCTTCGAGGTTCGCGCCAAGACCAAGCACTACACCATCAACGAGAACGTCCTCGGCGTCACGATTTCCGGCGGCGAGATCGACGCCTGGGAGATCCCGGGCGAGGGCGCGGTCGCCTGGTGCGCGCCGCGCGCCGAATGGCCGTCCGAGCCGTTGCGCATCGAGCTGGGCTTCGAGAAGGGCACCGCGGTGTCGCTCAACGGCAAGGCGGCGTCGGGCCCCGAGATTCTCGCGTACCTCAATCGCGAACTGGCGAAGTACGGCGTCGGCCGTAGCATGTACACCGGCGACACGAACATCGGCCTGAAGGGCCGCATCGTGTTCGAGGCACCCGCGCTCACCGCGCTCCTCACGGCGCACCGTGCGCTGGAAGAAACCGTGCTGTCGAAGCAGCAGAACCGCTTCAAGCCGGAGATCGGCCGCAAGTGGACCGAGGTGGCCTACGAGGGCTTCTTCAACGATCCGATCAAGGCCGACCTGGAAGCCTTCCTCGTCTCCACGCAGCGCAAGGTGGACGGCAAGGTCATCGTCGAGACGCGCGGCGGCACCGTGTATGCGGTGAAGGTCGAGTCGAAGCACATCCTCCAGTCGTCCAAGGCCACCTACGCCCAGGCGGCCGACTGGGGCGTCGCCGAGGCGGAAGGTTTCATCAAGCTCTACGGCATGAGCTCCACGCTCTGGGCCGAAGTCGATCGAGCCAACGGGAAATAAGACAGCCCATGGATGCCTTGCTGAAGGACACGCTCACCCACTTGCAGGCGCTGGTCGGTTTCGACACGCGCAATCCGCCACGAACCATCGGTACCGGTGGCATCTTCGACTACCTGCGCGCGAACCTGCCCGGTTTCGACGTGCAGGTGACCGATTTCGGCGCCGGTGCCGTCAACCTGTACGCCGTGCGCGGCAAGCCTAAGTACCTGTTCAACGTGCATCTGGACACCGTGCCGGATTCGCCGCACTGGACGGCCAGCCCGTTCGAGCTGCGCCTTACGGAAGACCGTGCCATCGGCCTCGGCTCGTGCGACATCAAGGGCGCCGCGGCCGCGCTCGTGGCCGTGGCGAACGCCACGCAGGGCGACATGGCCCTGCTGCTGTCCACCGACGAGGAAGCCAACGACGCGCGCTGCATCGACGGGTTCCTGAAGGTGCCGCGCGATTACGAGGCGATCATCGTCGCCGAGCCGACGCGCGGCGAAGCCGTGCTCGCGCATCGAGGCATCCATTCGGTGCAGATGCGCTTCCAGGGCCGGGCGGGCCACGCGTCGGGCGAGCAGAAGCCGTCGGACAGCGCCCTGCACCAGGCCATTCGTTGGGGGGCTGCCGCGCTCGACCATGTGCAGGCCCAGTCGCACGAGCGCTTCGGCGGCCTGACCGGCCTCCGCTTCAACATCGGCAAGGTGGAGGGCGGCATCAAGGCGAACGTGATCGCCCCGACGGCCGATGTGCGCTTCGGGTTCCGGCCGCTTCCGTCGATGGACGCGGATGGCCTCCTCGAGACGTTCCGCACCCTCGTGGAACCGCACCCGGTGGAGTATGGCGAGACCTTCCGCGGCGACTCCCTGCCGGCCGGCGACACGGCTACCGCGGAAGCGCGGCGCCTCGCCGCCCGCGACCTCGCCGACGAACTCGGCATCCCGGTGGGCAACGCCGTCGATTTCTGGACCGAGGCCGCGCTGTTCTCCAAGGCCGGTTACACGTCCTTCGTTTATGGACCCGGCGACATCGCGCAGGCGCACAGCGCCGACGAATGGGTCGCCCTCGATCAACTGGCGCATTACGCCCAGACCATCCATCGGATCGTCGACCGTGCACTCTGACAAACATACCCGCAAGACCATCGTCCGCCTGCTGTCCTCGATGGGCAGCGCGCGCGAGATCCAGCAATACCTGAAGCGCTTCTCCCAACTGGACGCCGCACGCTTCGCGGTGGTGAAGGTGGGAGGCGCGGTGCTGCGCGACGAACTGCCGGACCTCACGTCGTCGCTGTCGTTCCTGCAGCAGGTGGGTCTCACCCCGATCGTGCTGCACGGCGCGGGCCCGCAGCTGGACGAGGAACTGGCGGCGGCCGGGATCGAGAAGAAGACCGTCAACGGTCTTCGTGTCACGTCTCCCGAGGCGCTGGCCATCGTGCGCCGCGTATTCCAGGCGCAGAACCTGCGCCTGGTGGAAGCCCTTCAGGAAGCTGACACGCGGGCCACGTCGGTGCCGTCGGGCGTGTTCGCCGCCGATTTCCTCGACCAGGACACGTTCGGCCTCGTGGGCCGTGTGCGCGACATCAACCTGGCGCCGATCGAGGCGAGCCTGCGTGCCGGCTCCATCCCGGTGATCGCGAGCCTGGGCGAAACCGATGCGGGCCAGATCCTCAACATCAACGCTGACTTCGCGGCCAACGAGCTCGTGCGCGTGCTGCAGCCGTACAAGATCGTGTTCCTCACCGGCACGGGCGGCCTGCTCGACGGCGAGGGCAGGGTGATCGACTCGATCAACCTGTCGACGGAATACGAGCAGCTCCTCGAGCAGCCGTGGCTGCATTCGGGCATGCGCCTGAAGATCGAGCAGATCAAGGATCTCCTGGACGACCTGCCGCTCACGTCGTCCGTGTCGATCACCCGCCCGGCCGAGCTGGCGAAGGAGCTGTTCACGCACAAGGGCTCCGGCACGCTCGTGCGCCGTGGCGAACGCGTGCTGCGGTTCGATTCGTGGGACGACGTCGATCTCCTGCGCATGCGCCAGCTCATCGAATCGAGCTTCGGGCGCACCCTCGTGGATGGCTATTTCGAGCGCACCAAGCTATATCGCCTGTACGTGTCCGAAAACTATCGTGCGGCGATGGTGCTCACGCAGGAAGAAGGCTTCGCGTACCTCGACAAGTTCGCCGTGCTCGACGACGCCCAGGGCGAGGGCCTGGGGCGGGCAGTGTGGCAGGTGATGCGGGACGAGAATCCGAAGCTGTTCTGGCGTTCGCGCCACGACAACCCGATCAACTCGTTCTACTACGGCGAGGCCGACGGCTGCCTCAAGCAGGGCCGCTGGACGGTGTTCTGGTATGGCCTGGACAACTTCGCCGACATCGAACGCTGCGTGGCCCACAGCCGTACGCGCGTCCCCACCTTGCAGGACTGACCCTTTCATGGCCAAGAAGACCATCGGCATCGTCGGCGCGCGCGGTCACACGGGCGCCGAACTCATCCGGCTCATCGCCGGTCATCCCGATCTGGAACTCGCCTTCGTGTCCTCGCGGGAACTGGCGGGACAGCGGTTGGCCGATCACAACGACGCCTATCGCGGCGAACTCGCCTTCGGAAACCTCGATCCCGCCGCCGTGGCTGCCACGGGCGTGGACGCGGTTGTGCTGGCGCTCCCCAATGGCAAGGCCGCTCCCTATGTGGAAGCGATCGACAAGGCGGGAGCCCCGACGGTGATCGTGGATCTCTCTGCCGACTATCGCTTCGACGAGCGCTGGTACTACGGTTTGCCGGAGCTGTATCGCGACCGCTGGCGTGGCGAAAAGCGGATAAGCAATCCGGGCTGCTACGCCACGGCCGTGCAGGTCTCCATCGCACCGATCAAAGACCTCCTCGCCGCGCCGCCGGTGTCGTTCGGCGTGTCGGGCTATTCGGGCGCGGGCACCACGCCGTCCGACCGCAACGACCCCGAAAAGCTGCGCGACAACCTCATGCCGTATTCGCTCACCGGCCACATGCACGAGAAGGAAGCCAGCCGGCATCTCGGCCTGCCGGTCGAATTCATGCCGCACGTGGCGCCGCATTTCCGCGGTCTCACCGTCACCACCAATCTCTATCTCGCGAAGCAGGCGAAGCGCGAGGACATCGTGCGCCGCTTCGAGGCGCGTTACGAGAAGGAGCCCCTGATCCACGTGGTGGACGAGGCGCCATGGGTGAGCCAGATCGCCAACCGGCACCATCTCGACGTGGGCGGCTTCGCCATGTCGACCGACGGCCGCCGCGTCGTCGTGGTCGCCACGCTGGACAACCTGCTGAAAGGTGCGGCCACGCAAGCCATGCAGAACGTCAATCGTGCGCTCGGCTTCGCCGAACTCACCGCCATTCCGCTTTGAACGGTAAGGAACTCCACATGACCCAGCCGCTCTGGCAGAAATCCGACACCCAGGTCGACGCACGCATCATGCGTTTCCTCGCGGGCAACGACGTGATTCTCGATCGCGAGTTCTTCCTGCACGACATCGCGGCGAGCAAGGCGCATGTCGAAGGCCTGGCCAACATCGGCATCGTTTCGCAGGAGGAGCGCGACGCGCTGCTGCGCGAACTCGACGCGCTGGCGGCGGATTTCGCCGAGGGCGCGTTCGTACTGGACGAGCGTTACGAGGACGGCCATTCCGCCATCGAGGCCCGACTCACGGAACGGCTCGGCGACGCCGGCCGCCGCGTGCACACGGGGCGCAGCCGCAACGACCAGATCCTTGTGGCGACGCGCCTTTGGCTGAAGGAAAAGCTGGTCGCGCTGGAAGGCCTTTGTCGCCGTGTGGCGGAAGTGTGCCTGGAGCGTGCCGCCGGCCACGCGCTGCCGATGCCGGGCTATACACACATCCAGCGCGCCGTGGTCTCCTCCACGGGCATGTGGTTCGCGGCATTCGCCGAGGCATTCATCGACAACACGCTGCGCGCGCGCCAGGCACTGGAACTCGTGGACGCGAACCCGCTCGGCACCGCGGCCGGTTACGGCGTGAACGTTCCCCTCGACCGCGCACATACGACGGCGGCACTCGGCTTCGGCCGCATGCAGGTGTCGCCCATCTACGCGCAGCTGTCGCGTGGCAAGTTCGAGATGGCCGCGCTGGATGCCGTAGGCACCGCGCTGCTCGACACCCGCCGTCTGGCATGGGACCTGTCGCTGTTCACCACGGCCGAGTTCGATTTCGTGAAGCTGCCGGCGGAATACACCACCGGCTCGTCGATCATGCCGAACAAGCGCAATCCCGACGTGGTGGAACTCCTGCGCGCGAGCTATGCGAGCGTGGCGGCCGCACGCACCGAGATCGAACAGCTGCTCTCGCTTCCTTCCGGTTACCAGCGCGACCTGCAGTTCTCCAAGGGCTCGCTCTTCCACGGATTTTCCATGGGGCTCGGCGCGCTCGAACTGCTGCCCGACATGCTGGCCCGTCTCGAGTGGAAGGCGGGCAACATGCGCGCGGCCATCGAGCCTGCGATGTACGCGACGGACGTGGCGATCGAGCAGGCCGCCGCCGGCGTTCCGTTCCGCGACGCCTACCGCGCCGCGGCCGAAGCGGCGGCGTCGGCCGGCGAAGGCCGCACGCCGGAAGCCAGCCTCGCGGCACGCACCTCGCCGGGTGCGGGCAACGATCTGATGCTCGACACCCTGCGCGCCCGCTTGAGCGCGATGCAACGATGACCTGTGGGGGCTGCTTTGTGTGGGAGCCGGCTACGCCGGCGATCCCGCGGCAGCGGGCAGGCTTGCTACAAGCTCCCATCGCCGCTGAAGCGGCTCCCACAATGTTTGGTTACCCTGTCCAGGATTCGATGGCTTCGACCGCACCAAGGCAATCCGCATAACGGTTGTACAGCGGCGTCGGCGACAGGCGGATGACATCCGGCTCGCGCCAGTCGCCGATCACGCCGCGCTGTTCCAGGTGTTCGAACAACGCGCGCCCCGCCTCACGTCCCGCGCGCACGCGAATCGACAACTGCGCGCCGCGCTGTGCCGGATCGTTCGGCGTCACGATGTCGAGCACGGCGTCGAGGCGCGTGCGGATCAGCCAGTCCAGGTAGGCGGTGAGGCGGCGGCTCTTTTCCACCAGTTGCGGCATGCCGGCCCGCGCGAACACGTCGAGCGACGCACGCAACGGTGCGAGCGCGAGGATGGGCGGATTGGAAAGCTGCCAGCCGTCGGCGCCGGGTGTCGGGACGAAGTGCGGCCCCATCTGGAAGCGCGTATCTTTGTCGTGGCCCCACCAGCCGGCGAAGCGCGGCAGGTCGGCGTGCGCGTGACGGTCGTGCACGAAGGCGCCGGCCACGGCGCCTGGACCTGCATTGAGATATTTGTAGGTGCACCACACCGCGAAGTCCGCGCCGCTTTCGTGCAACGCGAGCGGCAGGTTGCCGACGGCATGGGCGAGGTCGAAGCCCACGGTGCAACCCTTCGCATGGCCCAGGCGCACGATGGTCTGCAGGTCGAACACCTGGCCCGTGCGGTATTGCACGCCCGGCAGCAGGATCAGCGCAACGCGATGCCCATGTTCAGCGATGGCATGCTCGATCGCTGCCATGGAGAGCGTGCCGCCGGGGCCGTCGGGTTCCACTTCGATGAGGTCGCGCGACGGGTCAAAGCCGTGGAAGCGCACCTGCGATTCCAGCGCATAGCGGTCGGTCGGGAACGCCCCGGCCTCCATGAGTATCGCCGGTCGTTCCGCGGTCGGCCGATAGAAGCTGACCATCATGAGGTGCAGGTTCGCACCGAGCGAATTCATCGCGACCACTTCATGCGGCAGCGCGCCCACCACTTCCGCCATCGCGTCGCGCACGTACTCGTGATAATGCATCCACGGCGAGCGGCCGCGAAAATGCGCTTCCACGGCGAGTTCGGACCAATCGTCCAGCTCGGCTTGGATCGCGGCACGCACGCCCTTGGGTTGCAGGCCCAGGGAGTTCCCGCAGAAGTAGAGGGTGTCGTGGCCTTCGTGCCGGGGAATGTGGAACTCGTCGCGGAAGGCGCGGAGCGGATCGGCGGCGTCCTGGGCCTCGGCCCAGGTGCGCGTCGCTTCGAAAGCGGTCATTGGCAGAACCCGTGGATCACGAGGGCATGTGGGCGGCCACTTCGGCGCAGCCCTTGTCGAATGCGGCGCGGAAGGCGGCATCGCCACCCGCAGGACGAATGCAACGGAGCTGGATCGCGTAACCGTCGCTGTAGAAATAGCGTTCGAAATAATCCAGCTTCACTGCGCCTTCCTTCGCCGTGTACACATTCTCGGTCGGCGAATTGGCCTTGCCCGGCGCGTAATCGGTCAAGGCGGTGGCGTGGCTGCGCAGGTTGCCGGCGAACTGCTGGAAACCGTTGAGATTGGGCACCTTCTGCGCGGTGATGGAAACCCGTGCCAGGGTGGCGTCCGCGGCACTCGCGCCGGGCACCTGGAACACCTGCGTTTCCTTTTCGCCCTCCGACTGCATGATGGGCACCCATGCGTCCGGCACCGGAAAGCGGATGGCGCCGCCCATCATGGAGACGTCGGTGGCGCCGAGGGTGGGGCTTGCGAGGAGCAGGGCGGGCAGGATGAGGCGCGAAAGACGAATCACGAGTGCAGATCCCCTGGGGACGCGGCGACGCCGCATAACGGCGGCATTCTGGCACAGCGGGCGCTCCCGGATGACGGGCCCGGATGTGCGCCAGTTCACGCCACGGCGGCGACGGGCTGGAACTTCGACATCGGCACGCCGAGCCACTCCAGCGCGGTGCCATGGAAGAGGCGCGCGCGTTCCGTCTCGTCCAGGCCAAGGGCCTCGATACCGCTGCCGGGTTCCTGTTCGCCCAACGGGAACGGATAGTCGGTGCCGAGCATCACCCGGTCGCTGCCCGCGGTGGCGAGCAGATAGCGCAGCGCTGCATCGTCGTGCACGCAGGAGTCGAAGTAGAGGCGCGACAGGTACTCGCGGGGATTGCGCGCGTTGTCGGTAGCGACGAGGTCGGGGCGCATGCGGAAACCGTGTTCGATGCGGCCGATGGAATACGGAAAACTGCCGCCGCCATGAGCGAGCATGACCCTCAGCGAGGGCAGGCGTTCCAGGACGCCGCCGAAGATCAGCGCGCAGGCCGCTCGCGATTGTTCGGCGGGCATGCCCACCAGCCACGGCAGCCAGTACTTGGGCATCGAATCGGCGCCCATCATGTCCCACGGGTGCACGAGGATCGCCGCGCCGAGGTCGGCGGCCGCCTCGAAAAACGGGAACAGCTCGGGTGCGTCGAGGTTCCACGCATTGCAATGCGATCCGATCTGCACGCCTTGCAGACCCAGTTCGCCGATGCAGCGTTCCATTTCGCGGATCGCGAGCGAGGGCGATTGCAGCGGCACGGTGCCGATGCCCGCGTAGTGGCGGGGGTGGGCCTCGCAGACCTCGGCCATGGCGTCGTTGAGGTGCGTGTGCAGTTCCAGCGCCTGATGGCCCTTGGCCCAGTACGAGAACATCACGGGAACGGTCGAGACCACCTGCACGCCCACGCCAAAGCGCGCGTAGTCGGCGATGCGATGCTCCGCATCGAATGCGGATTCCCATACCTCCCGGAAAAACTTCCCGTCCTTGTAGATGCGGTGGTGGCCGCTGGAATGGGTCATCACGGGGAAGCGCTCGTCACCGTAGCGGGCGGCGAGATCGGGCCAGTCGCGGGGCAGAATGTGCGCGTGGGTGTCGATCTTGAGCATGTCGCCGAGTGTACCGCCGGGCGCGCGCGGAGGCCTCTCGCGGTGCAGCAAGCGGCCCGGCGCGAGCCTTACGCCGGCGCGCTGGAGCGCCGGTTCACCACGTGGGCGATGGTGTCCACGTTGTCGGTCAGGCGGTCGGTGAGACGCGCCACCGCTTCGGCGAAGCCGCGATCTTTCTCACGCGCCAGCGTTTCCACCAGCGCGCGCTGGTGATCGCGCAGGGCGGGTGGCATGGCGATGGCCTCGGCACGGGTCAATGCCTCGGCCTGGGCACGCAGCGCCGCTGCCGCCTCGTGGATGAAGGCGCCCACCGGGGGCCATGCCTCGGGCACGTCGCCGACGTCGATGAGGGATTCCAGCGCCATGGCCGTTCGTGCGAGTCGGTTGCCGTTCGCGTAGAGGGTTTCGGCCAGTTCCGCCAGCACGGCGGGCGTGCCCGGTTCGGCCAGCATGCGGTCGATCGACGCCTGCGCGTTCGTACGCGCGGTGCGCGTGGCTGCCCGCACCTCATGGCGCCTGCGGCTGTCGGCCGGAGCCACCAGGGCTTCCAGGTAGTCCGCATAGGCGCGGAGCATGTCCGACAGCGCACTGCGGGCCCGGTGCCGTTCCCAGGTCGGCCAGAGCACGTAGGCGAGCAGGGCCAGGCCGCTGCCGAGCGCCGTGTTGAGCACGCGGTCGGACATCGCGGAGAACGGATCGACGCCCTCGAACGAGAGGAGCACCACCACCGTGCCGGTCAGCGCCGCCACGGCGATGCCGTAGTGCGCGCCGGCCAGGTAGCGGAAACCGAGGCAGAGCACGCCCATCACCGCCACGTGTGCCCAGACCACATCCGGGGTGAGTCGGAGCACGAGGGTGGTGAGCATGAGGCCGAGCACCGTGCCCACCACGCGAAGGAGGCCGAAATTGAAGGTGGCGGCGAAATCGGGGCGCAGGACGATCGCGGCCGTCATCGGCAGCCAGTAGCCGTGCGGCAACGAAAAATAACGGGACACGGCGAACGCGAGGGTGAGCACCACCGCGCAGCGCACCGCGTGCCGGAACGCCACCGAGTGCGGCGTGAGGTTCGCGCGCAGCGTGGACAGGGCGGAGGCGCTGCGCAGCGTTTCCGGCAGGGCGGTTTCGGCACGCTGCGCGCGCAGTTCGCCGCGCGAGCCGGCCCAGTTCGTGTTGCGTACCGCGGCGGCGAGCTGGCCCGAAAGGGCATGGATGTGTGCGCCCAGCTCGGTGGGGCTGCCGCCGGCACGCAACGCGCGCTCGCTGGCCTGCAAGGTGGCAAGCGCACGCTCGGCGCGCTGCGGTGGTTCGGCCGCATCCAGCGCATCGGCCGTGGCGGCCAGCACACGGGCGGCGTCGTTGCGGAACATTTCGCCCATGCCGTCGCGGGCCGTTTCCAGCACCTCCATGGCGATGAGCTCCAAACGGATGCGCTCCGCCAGCTCCAGCAGCACGCGAAACGCCTCCATGGCGCGCCCCCGGGCATGGTGGCGCCCGAGCAGGGTGCTCTGCAGCGCGTCCATGGCGTCGGTGAGCGCTGGGGCCTCCGCATCGTGGTGTTGCTTGCGCGCCAGGGCGGCCAGCCCGCGATAAACGGTGGCAAGCGCCATGCGCTCCGGCCGGTAGCGTTGCAGCGGCCATTCCGCGACGGAGAACGCGGCCAGCAACATGCCGCCGGCGAAGATCAGCCCACCACCGGCGAACGCACCGGCGAGACTGGTGGGCGTGGCGGCGGTGATCACGAGCAGAAGCATGCTCGTCATGCCCACGCGGGCGATATCGGGGCCGAACACCACCAGCAAGCCGCCGAAGAAACCGCAGATGGCGCAGGCCACCGACATCGGCAGGACGAGGTTGCCGATCGAAAAGCCCACCAGGGACGCCGCACCCGCGGCGAGGGCCGCGAGGAACAGGCGGCTGAGCCGCTGCTGGTAGGGCCCCGGCTGGTCCGAGAACATCGTGTCCAGCGCACCGGCGGCGATGCCGATGCCCACCTGCGGGTAGCCCCACATCAGGCCGAGCGCGAGCGGCAGGACCACTGCCGCCGTGTTTCGCAGCGCCACCCTCAAGGGGACGTCGGGTCGCTTCGTCCGGATCAACGTACCGATGACGCTGGCGCGGAACGAATAGCTCATGGGGTCAGAGTAAACCGTGGGGCGTAAAGCGTGAACAGTGAACCGTGAACTGTAAACAGTAAAGCGTGAACCGTGAGCAAGGCAGCCGCACCTTCGGTTCACTGTTCACTGTTCACGGTTCACTCTTCACGCACCTCACGCTCGGCCGGCGAATTCGCCGGTGAGGGTGTTCACCGTGACCTTTTCCCCGGTGGTGATGTATTCCGGCACCTGCACTTCGATGCCGGTGCTGAGCTTGGCGGGCTTCGTGCGCTTGGTGGCGCTGGCGCCCTTCAGCTCCGGTGCCGTGTCGGCGACCGTGAGCACGACCGAGGTGGGCACCTGTAGGCCGACCGGTGCATCGTCGATCACCTGCACGTAGTAGCCCTCCATGTCTTCCACGATATAGCCGGCGTTGTCGCCGATCACCTCGGGGCCGAGGATGTACTGCGTGTAATCCTCGTCGTCCATGAAGACGAAGTTGTCGCCGTCCATATAGGAAAACTTCGCCTGGCGGCGGGTGAGTTCGACTTCCTTCAGTTCGTCGTCGGCACGCAGGCTCAGGTCGAACTTGCGATTGCCCGGGATGGAGTAGAGCGTGAAGCGGAACGTGACGTTGCCGCCGCGCGCGGTGGGGGCGCTGCGTTCGATGTCGCGCACCTGGTACACCGTGCCGTCGTTTTCGACCACGTTACCTTTCTTGACTTCGGATGCTTTCATGGCTGTTCGACTTCGTGTCGTCTGGTTTGAGGGGTGATTACTTCGGCGCGAGGCGCACGGCGCCGTCGAGACGGATCGTTTCGCCGTTGAGGTAACGGCTGGCGAGGATGAAGGCCACGGTGTCGGCGAATTCCTCCGGCTTGCCCAGGCGCGACGGGAAGGGGATGGAGGCGGACAGCGACTCCTGCACCTGCGGCGGCATGCCGTCGACCATCGGGGTCCAGAAGATACCCGGCGCGATGGTGTTCACGCGGATGCCGAAGCGGGCGAGTTCGCGGGCCATCGGCAGGGTCATGCCGACCACACCGCCCTTGGAAGCGGAATAGGCGGCCTGGCCGATCTGCCCTTCGTACGCGGCGACGGAGGCGGTATTCACGATCACGCCGCGCTCGCCGTCGTCTCCAGCCGGGTTTGTCTGCATCAGCTGGGCCGCGGCCTTGGCCACGTTGAAGCTGCCGACGAGGTTCACCATGACGGTGGTGGAGAAATTGGCCAGGGGCATGGCGCCTTCCTTGCCGAGCACGCGGCCGGCGCCCAGGATGCCCGCGCAGTTGATCACCGCGTTCAGGCCGCCCATCGCTTCGCTCGCCGCGGCGACGTTCGCGGCGACGCCTTCCTCGGAGGTGACATCGGTGCGGTGGAACGAGGCATTGGCACCCAGCGCCGCGGCGGCGGCCTGGCCTTTTTCCTCGTTCACGTCAAAGAGCGCCACCTTGGCACCCGCGGCGACGAGGCGCTGGGCCACGGCGTGACCCAGCCCGGATGCGCCGCCGGTGATGACGGCCCTGACCTGTTCTAGCTGCATGGAAACTCCGCTGTGCGACTGGCAAAGAAACACATGTTAGCGGGTAGGGGCGCGCCTTGCGCGCTCCTACCCCTGCGCGGCGAAGACGCCCGCGAGCCGCGTGTCTGCCGCAAGTTCGGCGAACGGAACCACCGGCGACGGCGGATTGGCCGGTTCGGAAAGGAACAGGCTCCATACGCCGACGTCCCACCAGCGATCGAGCTTGTAACCCGCCTTCGGCCAGACGCCCGCCGGCGTGAAGCCCATGGCTTCGTGCATCGCCACGCTCGTATCGCCCGGCAGCGTGATGACCCCGACTGCCTGGTTGATGCCTTGCAGCCGCATCGTCTCGAGCAGCGCGCCGTAGAGGCGGCGGGCGATACCGCGCCGACGTGCCTTCTCGTGCACGTAGATGGAGGTTTCGGCGACCCAGTCATACGCCGCGCGTTCGCGGAAGCGGCCCGCGTAGGCATAGGCCAGCACCTCGCCGCCTTCTCCCCATACCAGCCAGGGATGGTTGGCTAGCCGGGCGCGGATACGGCCAGCCATGGCCTCTTCGCCGGGGAGCGATGTTTCGAACGTGATCGCGCTCGATTCGACGATAGGCGCGTAGATCGCGTGGCAGGCGCCGGCATCGGCTTCGACAGCGACGCGGATCACAGGCTTTTTTCCATGAAGATGCTCGACGCGATGGCACGATGGTCGCCGAACGGGCGGCAGCGGCGATAGCCCGCGCGCTCGTACAGTTCGATGGACTCGGTTTGCGCCGTGCCCGTTTCCAGTTTCACCGTCTTGCCGCCGGCCGAGCGCACCTGCTGTTCCAGCGCTTCGAGCATCTGCTTGCCCAGGCCCATGCCACGGCAGGCGGGCAGGACGTACATGTACTTGAGTTCCACGTACTCGCCATGATCCACGGCGGCCCCGCAGGCCAGGGGGAGACCGTCGACACGGGCGGTCATGAAGGTGGTGTGCGGCTGACGAAGGCTCTCGACTCCCACGGAAGGCGGCGGCAGGTGGCGGTCGAGGTCGGAAAGGTAACCGTGCAGTTGTTCGATCAGCGGGAGTACGTCCGGCCGGCCGGGGTCGTCGACGGCGAAGACCAGCGACGGCGGTGGCGGCGGGACGGTGAGATCCCCGTCGTTGAGGCTGCGCAGGAAAAAGCGATCGCAGGCGAAGTGCCCCGTGCCGCCCATGGGGGCGTCGATACGGGTGAATCCGTGGCGGAGGTAAAGGGCCTGCGCCGCGTCCATGCCCGTCAGCGTTTCGAGGTAGCAGCGCGAGAAGCCCGCACGCCGCGCGGCGTCGAGGCAGCGGCGCAGGAGCTGCGATGCGGCGCCCGTGCCGCGTGCTTCGGGAAGGAAATACATCTTGCGCAGTTCGCAGGTTTCCTCGTCGCCGCCTTCCAGCGGGGCCATGCCTCCGCCACCGACGGCGCGGCCGTTCATCTCCACGACGAAATAGGCCGTGCGCGGTCGCGAGTAGGCGGACGACATGGCATCGACCTCCGTGTCGTGGATGGCGAAGCCGGGGCCGTCGGCACCGAATTCGGGCATGACCGTGCGTATGACGGCGGCGATGTCGGCATCGTCGCGCGGTTCGATGGGGCGGATGAGGAAGTCGGCAGGCATGGAACCCATGCTGCCATGGATAGCGGCGATGGAGGGAGCCCCATCGCCCACCGTCAGGCGGCGGTGCGCGCCCGGGTCACGCGGCTGGCGGTGGCCTTGCCCAACTGGCCGGCTAGCCATGCGCCCGTTTCCACCAGGCGGTCGAGGTCGACGCCGGTGGTCATGCCCATGCCGTGCAGCATGTATACGACGTCCTCGCTGGCCACGTTGCCCGTGGCACCCTTTGCATAAGGGCAGCCGCCCGTGCCGGACACCGCGCTGTCCACCACGCGCACGCCTTCCTCGAGACAGGCGAGGATGTTGGCGAGCGCCTGGCCGTAGGTGTCGTGGAAATGGACGGCAAGCGCCGCCATCGGTACTTCCGCCGCCACCGCGCGCAACATGGCGCGGGCTTTCGCGGGCGTGCCGACCCCGATCGTGTCGCCCAGGGAGACTTCGTGGCAGCCCAACTCGTGCAGGCGGCGCGCCACGCGCACCACGTCCGCGACCGGCACCTCGCCCTGGTACGGACAGCCGAGCACCGTGGACACATAGCCACGCACCGCCACGCCGTCGGCGCGTGCCCGTTCGAGCACGGGCACGAACCGGTCGATGGACTCGTCGATCGACGCGTTGACGTTCTTGCGGTTGAACGCCTCGGACGCTGCCGTGAAGACGGCGACTTCGCCGGCCCCGACCTCGCGGGCACGCTCGTAACCTTGCAGGTTCGGCACCAGTACCGGGTACACAACACCGGGCGCCTTGCGGATGCCACGGAACACTTCGGCGGCGTCGGCCAGCTGCGGCACCCACTTGGGGCTGACGAAGCTGGTGGCTTCGATGGTGGTCAGGCCCGTGTCGGACAGGCGGTCGATCAATTCGATCTTGATCGCCGCCGGCAGCATGGCTTTCTCGTTCTGCAGTCCGTCGCGGGGACCGACTTCGACGATGCGGACGTGGTTCGACGAATTCATGAGGGTTCCTGTCAGGCCGTTTCGACGAAACGAACGAGGACGGTGTCCGCATCCACGAAATCGCCTTGCGCCACCGAGATGGATTCAATGCTGCCGGCGCGCGGCGCCTTCAAGGCCAGTTCCATCTTCATCGCTTCCATCACCAGCAGTTCCTGACCTTCCTCCACGGCGTCGCCGACGGCTGCGCGAACCAGGACAATCCGCCCCGGCATGGGCGCCACCAGTTGCCGCGCCCCGGCGGCTTCCTCTCCCTGCCAGGCGAAGGCGGGCGCGCGTTCGAAGCTCCAGCGCCGGCCGTGGTCGTCGTGCACGCGCACGCGGCCGCCGGACAGCGAAACGGGCACGCGTCGCGCGCGATCGTCGAAGCGGGCGGAGAGGGTGTCGCCGTCGACGCGCGCGCCGGCGACGGTGCACGAGCGATCACCCATGTGGAGCACGTAGTCGCCCGCGTGCCCGTGTGCATCGACCTCATGCCGACGCCCGCCTTCCACCAGTGCCACCACGCGCTTCCCGGGATGCCCGAGGCGCCATGCATCGGCGGCGCCCCAGGGCGAATGCGGATCGCCCGGCGCGTTCCTCGCCGCGTTCTCGTCGGCGAGCAGCAGGGCGGTGGCCGCCGCGAAGCACTCGAGGTCGCCGGGCTCGGAAGACCCTGCAAGAAACTCGTCGAGGTGACGGTCGAGGTAGCCCGTGTCGATGCGTCCTTCGACCACGACGGGGTGGCGGGCCAGGCGTTCAAGGAAGGCGACATTGGACTTCGGTCCCACGATCTCCGTTTGCGCCAGGGCCCCGCGCAGACGCTCGAGCGCCTGCGTGCGGTCGCGGTCGTGCACGATGAGCTTCGCGATCATGGGATCGTAGAAGATCGTCACCGTATCGCCGGCGACCACGCCGCCGTCGAGACGGACATGGGCGGAGGTCGGCGGCAGGGTCAGTGCCACGAGCCGGCCGGAACCCGGCAGGAAGTTCGCTTCCGGGTCCTCTGCATAGAGGCGCACCTCGATCGCATGGCCTTGCGCACGGATCGCATCCTGCGTCAGCGGCAGCGCTTCGCCCGCCGCCACCCGCAACTGCCACTCCACGAGATCGAGGCCGAGGGTTTCCTCGGTGACCGGATGCTCGACCTGGAGGCGGGTGTTCATCTCCATGAAGAAGAACTCGCCGTCCTGGCCCACGATGAACTCGACCGTGCCGGCGCCCACGTAGTCCACCGCGCGCGCGGCGGCGACGGCGGCGGCCCCCATGCGGGCGCGCCTCGCTTCGTCGAGGAAGGGCGAGGGCGTTTCCTCCAGCACCTTCTGGTAACGCCGCTGCGCGGAGCACTCGCGCTCGTTGAGGTGGACGATGTTGCCGTGGTTGTCGCCGAACACCTGGAATTCGATGTGGCGGGGATGCTCGACGTAACGTTCCAGGATGACGCGCGTATCGCCGAACGCCCCTGCGGCCTCGCGCTGTGCTGAGGCAAGGGCCTCGTCGAACCCGGCGGCGTCGCGCACGATGCGCATGCCCTTGCCGCCACCGCCGGCGGCCGCCTTGATCATCAGCGGGAAGCCGGTGCGCCGTGCCTCCGCCGCGAGGTGCGCGGGGTCCTGGTTCTCCCCGTGGTAACCCGGAACCAGCGGTACGGCGTGGCGCTCCATGAGCGCTTTCGCGGCCGCCTTGGAACCCATGGCGTCGATGCTCTCGGGGCGCGGGCCGATGAATGCGATGCCTGCTTCCGCGCAGGCCCTAGCGAAGCCGGTGTTCTCGGAGAGGAAGCCGTAGCCGGGGTGGATCGCCTGCGCACCGCTCCGTTTCGCCACCTCGATGATGGCGTCGCCGCGCAGGTAGGACTCCGCGGGCCGTGGGCCGCCGATGGGCCAGGCCTCATCCGCCAGCCGCACGTGCTGCGCGTCCGCGTCTGCGGCGGAATACACCGCGACGGTGCGGATGCCGAGGCGTCGGCAGGTCCGGATCACGCGGCAGGCGATTTCGCCACGGTTGGCGATCAGAATGCAGTCGAACATGCGGCTCCCGGCACGGGTCGGAGGGTGGGGGAAAAGCGGGAAAACTAGCAGATTGCGGCTTCCCGGCGGGTTGCGCCGCAGCATCGCCAATGTTTCGTGATTTGCAGTCAGGGAGCGGGTCGCCTAGCCTTGGGGACCCGGGAAGGCGCTTTGTCCCATCCCTGTCCCCCCTCCATAGCGAGAATTCCATGCAGATCGCCAATCGCCACGCCGTTTCCTTCCATTACACGCTGACCGACGACCAGGGCAACGTCATCGACAGCTCGGAAGGCCGCGAGCCGCTGGCCTACATCCATGGCGAAGGCCATATCGTCCCGGGCCTGGAGAAGGCGCTGGAAGGCCGCTCGGCTGGCGACCAGTTCAAGGTCGACGTCGCTCCGGAAGAAGGCTATGGCCCGCGCCACCAGGAACTGATCCAGGTGGTGCCGCGCGCCGCGTTCCAGGGCGTCGAAGACCTCCAGCCCGGCATGCAGTTCCAGGGCCGTAACGACCAGGGCAGCATCAACGTCACCGTCAGCAAGATCGAGGGTGACAACGTCACCGTCGACGGCAACCATCCGCTCGCCGGCCAGACGCTGCACTTCGCCGTCGAGATCACCAACGTGCGCGAAGCGACCGACGAAGAACTTTCGCATGGTCACGTGCACGGTGAGGGTGGTCACCACCATTAAGGTGGCGGACCCATGTGGGAGCCGGCTTTGCCGGCGATTCCCGCGGTATCGGACAACCTTGCCGCAAGAACCCATCGCCGCTGAAGCGGCTCCCACACAAAGCCTGCAAGGCCGAATCGCTCGTCAATACCAATCCAGCAACGACACACCCAACCCGAGGTAGGTCGCCCGGTGGTTGTAGTCGATCAGGCTCTCCCCGTAACCGTTGAAGATTTCCATATAGCCGCGCAGGTTGCCGACGACCGGAAAGCTCCACGTGCCGCGTAGCGAACCGTGCGAACGGTCGCCACCCCGGAACGAATGACGCGCGGTGAGGCCGAATTCCTGGCGCCCCACCTCGTGCACGATCTGGATCTCGCCCCGGCCCATGTAGTCCTGGATGTCCGGGTTGTCGTCGTCCTTGCGATCTTCCGGGATGCGCCACCACGGGCGCAGCATGATGGTCCAGCCTTCGCGTTCCAGCCCGATGTCGGCGATCACGCGATTCCAGCTGCGCGACAGCGGATCGGCGCGGCCGTTCGACTGGTGGTTGATGCCGATGCCGGCGAGCCGGCCCGTCCAGCCGAACACCTCGTAGTGCGTGTTGAAGGCGAGAATCGCCTCGGGCTCGTAATTGGTTTCGCGGAACGGGCGCGAGTTGTCCGTGTTGTAGACCTGCCAGCGCGAGGATTGGGTATAGCCGACCCACAGATCGCCATTGTCGCCGAAGAGATTCTCGCCCACCTTCGTCTTCAGGCTGATCTGGAATTTCGCTTCCACGTCGTCGAGCTGTTGCGGCGTGGCCACCGTATGGTCCGGTGCCGGGCTGTGCGGCCGGGTGTTCTGCTTCGACGTACCGAAGAAGGGCAGGGCATACGTCGGCTTGTAGCCGCGGAGATTGAACGTGCCGAGTTTCGATTCTGGCGAGAGTTCCCAGCGGCTGTCCAGTAGCGAGAGCGGCCGGGCCACGTCTTGCGATTCGCGCGTGGCGAGGTCGACGCTGACCGAATTCGCCTTGGCATCTTCCTTTTTCGCTGCCTGCGGCAGGCGATCGCGGCCCACCGCCTTGTCGTAGCACAGCAGGCGCTGCGAGTCGGTCTCGATCGCCGAGCACGCGCGGATGTCCATCGGACTGGGGTTCTGCGCGAGCGCCAGGCTCGCATGGAGGCACGCGTAGGCGCACAAGGCGCCGGAGGCGGCGCGGAATGACTTCATGGGGGACTCCGTGCTGTCCGGACACGTTCCGGTGGGCAACGGAGTGTAGCGGCAAGGTTTGTGAAGAACGTGCCGTGACGGCTTTGCGAACGGAACAAAAAAAGTGGGAAGCCCGGCGAAGGGCTTCCCACGGTGCAGGCCGGATGGTTCCGGCGTCTCGTTATTGGCCGCTGGCGCCCGAGTGCGCTACCCACTTGGCGTATTCCGCCTTCGAAATCCGGCCGTCACGGTTGCTGTCGGCGTACTGGAAGTCGTTGGCGAGCAACGGATAGGCCGAAGCCTGTTCCGGCGTAATGGAACCCTTGCCGCCCGAGAGCGTCGCGAAATCGGGCGCGGGACCCGCCGGCTTCGCGGGTGCCGGAGCGCTGTTCACGGTGACCTGGCCCTGCGGGGTCTGCATCGTCGCGCCGCTGGAGCCGGCTTCGGCTCCTGCCGGCGGGGGCGGGGGCGGCATCGGCGCTGCCGGGGCGCCGGGGGGCGGCGGCGGTGCCTGGTTGGCCGGCGGCGGCATGTTCGGGTCCGGGGCCTGGGTCGTCGGCGGTATCGGATTACCCGCCTGGCCCGGCTGTCCCGGCGGCGGTGGCACATCGCCCGGCGGCGGAGGCGGGGGAGGCGTGGCTTCGCCAGGCGGCGGAGGCGGGACCTGGTTGGGGGGCGGCGGCACTTGGGCGAATGCCGCGCCTGCCAGCAGCAGCGATACGCCGAGGGTCGCGGCGCGAACTTGCTTCTTCATGGAAAGGCCTCCTTTCGAGTGGGGTTGGAGTGCTTACGACGCCGCGCGTCGTGGCATCGTTGCCGACGCTAGCAAGGAGCGATTTAATGGCGGCCCAACTGCGGAAAGGCCTCTACCGTGCCGTCACGCGCCACCGACGCCGTCTCGACGAACAGCGTGATCCGCCTCTCGCAACGCTCCGCACAACTCCTGCATCTCGGCGCGCAGGGCCTGCTGAAGCGCTCCACGCGCAAGGCGCGCAAGGCGGACGTCGCCGCCGCGATCGAGCGCATGGGCCTGCTGCAGATCGACACCATCAACGTCGTCGCGCGCAGTCCGTATATGACGCTTTTCTCGCGACTGGGCGCGTTCCGCAACGAATGGCTCGACGAATCGCTGGCCGAGGGCGTGCTCGCGGAGTGCTGGGCGCACGAAGCCTGCTTCGTGCCCGCGGCAGAGTACCGCTACCACCGCGATTACCGCTCCGGCCGCGCCGGCCACTGGGCCCACCGCATGGCGGAACGCACACACGAGGAGGCACGCGTCGACATGGACGCGCTGCTGGAGCGCATTCGCCGCGAGGGTCCGCTGCGAGCGGCGGATTTCGAGCGCGACACGCTGGGAACGAAAGGCTGGTGGGGATGGAAACCCGAAAAGCGCTGGCTGGAGGCGTGGTTCGCGCTCGGCCGGCTGATGGTCGCGAGGCGCGAACGCTTCCAGCGCGTGTACGACCTGGCGGAACGGGTCACCGCGCGCTGGCCCGCTCCGCCACCGGCGGCTGCCATGGACGAAGGCGAGGCGCGTCGCCACTTCGTCCTCGAAAGCGTCCGCGCGCTCGGTGTGGCGAAGGCGCGTTGGATCGCCGACTACTTCCGGCTTCGGCCACGCGTGACCGACGACGAACTGGCGCCGCTCGTGGATCAGGGCCTGCTGGTGCGCATAGCCGTCGACGGGTGGGACGAATCCGCCTATGCGCACCGGGACCACGAGGCATTGCTGCGCGAGGCTGCCAGGAACGCGCTGCGTGCGTCGCGCACGACGCTGCTTTCGCCATTCGACCCGGTGGTGTGGGACCGGGCGAGGGCGCAGGACCTGTTCGGCTTCGAATACACCATCGAGTGCTACACGCCGGCGGCGAAGCGCAAATACGGGTATTACGTGCTTCCGATCCTGCATCGCGGCCGCCTCGTCGGGCGGCTGGACGCCAAGGCGCACCGCCAGGCAGGCCTGTTCCAGGTGCTCGGCATCTGGCTGGAGCCTGGCGAGGCCGCCACGCCCGCGCTGGTCGAAGGCGTGGCAAGTGCGATCCGCGAATGCGCGACGTGGCATGGCACGCCGCGCATCGTTATCGACCGCAGCCAGCCGCGCGATCTGGCCGGCCGGCTCGCCAAGGCCCTCGAAGACTGATCAGCGGGTGGAGGCGGGGGCCGGAACGTCCGCGCAGGACTTGCCGTGCAGTGCTTCCTTCAGCTGGGTGGCCAGCGAGGTGCAGCGTGCGCCGAGCTGGCCGCGCATGTCCGGGTCCTGCGACTGGCGCAGCAGGCTCGTACGCATCATGTCGTAGCGGCTCTCGATCTGGTCGCGAGCGTAGATGCCGGCGGCCAGATGGCAGCTCTTGTAGCTGGCCAGGTATTCGTCGCATGCGGCGATGCCGGTGTTGTCGGGCAGCGGCGCCTCCTTCTTGCTGCCGGCCTTCGGGGCGCCTGTCGCGGTGCCGGTCGACCGCTTCGCCGGTGTGCCGCCCGTCGTGGTGGTGGAAGGTGCGGCGGTATGCTCGGTGTTCGTCGCGGGCCGGGTCGTGTGGTCCGAGCAGGCAGCCAGCGCGAGCGCGCCGGCAAGGAGCGGAATGAGTCGGGTCATGGAACGGTTCATGGTCAGCGGTCCCCTTGGCGAACGTGGACGGATGGTAGCCAAAGTCGCAACAGCGATGCGACGCCGCGCAAGCATGTACCTCGAAGGAGTGAAATCGATGTCAGCGCAAGCCGTGACCCTCAATCTCATCCCCCATCGCTATTTCGCGCGGGTACAGGTATAGTCGCCGCACTGTGTTTGCCGGGGTCATAGAGTTACGTTGACCCGATGCCGCTGATCACGGATCCGCCACATCGCTTCGCTCCTCGCGTTTCCTTGCACACCAGTAATGCAGCGACTTATTCCAAGTCGCTGGTTTCATTCGTAAATCGTATTGGAGTGTTTCTATGTCGGATCGTGAGATCGGCACCGTTAAGTGGTTCAACGACGCCAAGGGCTTCGGCTTCATTTCCCGTGAGAACGGCCCGGACGTGTTCGTGCACTTCCGCGCCATCCAGGGCAACGGCTTCAAGTCCCTCGCCGAAGGCGAGAAGGTCTCCTTCAAGGTCGTGAACGGCCAGAAGGGTCTGCAGGCTGAGGAAGTCAACAAGGCCTGATCGGCCGACTTGACCAGCTTGTAAAGAAGCCGGGCGGCGACGCCCGGCTTTTTTTTGGTTCTTCGTTATTTCCGGGGTCCGTGGCGTGCGGTGTTCGCTTCGTAGGGTGGGCTCGCCTGTTCGGCCTCGCATCGGCGCCTGTGCCGTGGTCTGGGAGCCAGTACCCGTTTCCCTCGCCCGAAGGCTTACGTCGTTCCTTGCGCAAGGAGAGCCGCTTCGCGGCTCAATGTTCTATGGCTTCGCCGCGGCGGACCCGGGCGTCCGGGCGGGGGTCTTCGACTCGGCCTCCTGCCTCGGCGAAGACGGCGGGCCCTCCTGGCCCGCCCCCTGACGGGCCTTTTCCACCCGCACGCCCTCGACTCCAGACATCGCGGCGAGGGCGACGGCTGCCGGCATCGGACGGTGCGGCGGTGTGCTGCGCGTAGTGCGTGGCGTGGCGTCGTTTTGTCCGTCTGTGGCGACCGTTCGCGCTTGAGTCGCTGGGTGCCTGCCTTCGCAGGCACGACGGTAGTTGGGGTCTCCCGCGCGTGGTGTGTGTAGGAGCGCGCCCTGCGCGCGACAGGTTTTCGCACCAGTCCATACGCTCGCGCGCCAGCTCCCAGGTTCGGCCTCAAAGCATGTCGTACCCGACACGGGCATAAACGCGCAAGGCGCGCTCCTACAATTCCCCCATCCGCACCAAAGACGATTCGCGATGTTTTCTGTGGGAGCCGGCTACGCCGGCGATCCCGCGGCAGCGGGCCCGCTTGCCGCGAGCACCCATCGCCGCTGAAGCGGCTCCCACACAAGGCGAAGCGGGGCCCACAAGAGCGCGATGCAACGGCATCACAGCGTCCCCACCAACCGTCGTGCCTGCGAAAGCAGGCACCCAGCGCCCCGGTCGGCAATAGGCGAAAGCAGACCATCGGCTCGTGCTTCGCTATCCCAACGCGCGCTTCGCTCTTCCGCCAATAACCCGCACCGTCGGTGGCCGGTACCCGTTCCCCTCGCCGCGATGTCTGGAGTCGAGGGCGTGCGGGCGGAAAAGGCCCGTCAGGGGGCGGGCCAGGACGGCCCGCCGTTTCCGCCGAGGCAGGATGCCGAGTCGGAAACCCCCGCCCGGACGGCCGGGTCCGCCGCGGCGCCAGCCATCAGACACCGAGCCGCGCAGCGGCTCCTCCTTTCGCAAGGAACGACGTAAGCCTTCGCGGCGAGGGCGACGGCTGCCGGCCTCCGGACCACGTACGAGCGCCGAGCGCGAGGCCGAACAGGCGAGCCCACCCTACGAAGCGAACGCCGCACGCCACGACTCCCCGGAAATGCGCGAAGACCCATTTTGTTCGGCATCCGGTTCAAGCGCGATCCGCGATCCCATCACGCATATTCGGCCAACTTCTCCCCGTCTTCACGATTTTCGTCGTGATCAGCGTCAAAAATTCGTCTTCTGTAGGAATTCCCCTACAGATGTTTAGGGAAATGTGGTTATGATCGGACGTACTGTGTCTGCGCGGTCACGAGAGTGACCCGATGTTAGCGAGCAGTTAGACGCTCCATCGCCTCACCCGGTCCTGCATGCCCAGTAAGTCGCCGGCTCGCGAGCCGGGTTTTCGTGTGTTGGATAGAGGTGTGTGTGATGGCAACAGGTACCGTGAAGTGGTTCAACGACGCCAAGGGCTTTGGCTTCATTACTCAGGACGGCGGCGGCGCGGACGTGTTCGTGCATTTCCGCTCGATCCAGGGCAACGGCTTCAAGTCGCTGCAGGAAGGTCAGAAGGTGGAATACGAAGTGACCCAGGGGCAGAAGGGTCCGCAGGCGGAGAACGTCAAAGCGATCTGATCGTGCGGCCGTAGCGATACGGCCTTGCGAGCAAGCTTCCACTCCTCCGGTCCCTGTGCCGGAGGAGTTTTTGCGCGTCCGGATACTTCGAACCATGACCACCATTCCCATAGACGGCAAGGAACGCGACCTCGGCGGCGGTTTCGTCGTCCGGCGCATGTTGCCGCATCTGAAGGCCCGTCACGTCGGTCCCTTCGTGTTCTTCGACGAGATGGGCCCCGTCGCCTTTGGCGATGACACCGGACTGGACGTGCGCCCCCATCCGCACATCGGCCTCGCCACCGTCACCTGGCTCTTCGATGGCGTGATCCGCCATCGCGACAGCCTTGGCAGCCATGTCGACATCCATCCGGGCGACGTGAACTGGATGACCGCGGGTCGCGGCATCGCGCACTCGGAACGCACGCCGCCGGAAGTCCGCCACGACCACGCAAGCCTCCACGGTATCCAGGTGTGGGTGGCCTTGCCGAAGTCGCACGAAAAGATCGACCCGGAGTTCCATCACCATCCCGCGTCCGAACTGCCCAAGGTCGAGCGCGACGGAGCGCGCATGGTGGTAATCGCCGGTCAGGCATTCGGCGCCATGTCGCCCGTGCGTGTCTTCGCCCCCATGTTCTTCGTGCAAGCCCGCCTCGAGGCGGGTGCGCGCCTCGCGATGCCGGAAGAGCACGCGGAGTGGGGCGCCTACGTGGTCGAGGGTGCCGTCCGGTTCGGCGACCTCGCCATGGCCAAGCAGGACATGGCGGTGGCCCACGACGGGCCGCCCACCGTGCTCGAGGCGACGGAACCGTCCCTCGTGATGCTCTTCGGCGGTGCGCCGCTCGACGGCGAGCGGCACCTCTGGTGGAATTTCGTCGCCAGTTCGCCGGACCTGATCGAGAAGGCCAAGGCGGATTGGGCGGCCGGAAGATTCCCGCTGGTGCCCGGCGACGAATACGAGCGGATTCCTCTGCCCAACTACTGACGGAGGGCGCATGGCTGGCTTCGACAGTTTTCGCGACTTCTATCCGTACTACCTCGGCGAACACGCCGACGTCCGTTGCCGCCGGCTGCATTTTGCCGGCAGCTGGGTGGTGCTCTTCGCCCTGGCGATGCTCCTTTTCACCGGGCAAGGGTGGTGGCTGTTGCTTGCCCTTGCCGGTGGCTACGGTTTCGCCTGGGTAGGCCACTTCGTGTTCGAGAAGAACCGGCCGGCCACGTTTCGCCATCCCTTCTACAGCCTGATGGGCGATTGGGCGATGTTCTGGGACATCCTGCGCGGGCGCGTTTCCCTGAGGTAAGCACGCCCGCGCCGAACGTCAGGCGACCTCGGCCGGCAAAGCCGAACGTGCCGTCTCCCTTTGTGCCCGTCGCGACGCGCTCCACTCGGGAAGGTCCATCTCGTCCCTTGCGCGGCGGCATACATCGAGCAGGCGTTCGACGTCTCCGTCGCTCATGCCCGCGTTGAGGGTGAGGCGCAGGAGCGACCGGTTGACGGTGGTCGCCGGTGCGCTGAACACCGAGCCGAACACGCCATGGCGTTCCATGGTGTCGCGCACCCGTCCCGTGAGGATTTCCTGCCCGGCCTCGAACGCCACAATCTGTTCCGTGCCGTCGCCGATCGGATACCCGAGGGCGGCAAGTTCGCCGCGCACGCGCCGCGTGATCTCGCGCAGGCGCCGGCGCCGCCATCCTTCGCTCTGAATGACGCGATGCGAGGCCGAAATCCCGGCCAGTTCGTGCGGCAACAATGACGAACTGAAGATCGCGGGCAGCGCTTCGCAACCGAAGTAATCCTTGAAGCGGCGGGTGCAGGCGATGAAGCCGGCGCGCGAGCAATAGGCCTTGGCGAGGCTGGCGGTGACGAAGTGCACCCGGTCGTTGAGGCCGAGGCTGGCGACGAGCCCCTCGCCACGCTGGCCGTGCGTGCCCAGCGAGTGCGATTCGTCCACCACCAGCACGCACCCGTGCGCGTGCGCGATGTCGGCAATGTCCTGGAGTGGCGCGAGGCTGCCGTTGGTACTGTAAACGGCGTCCACGACGATCACGCCGGGGCCGTGCCGAAGCACCTGGCGTTCGAGATGTGCCACGTCGTTGTGCAAGGTCGGCACGGCTTTCGCTCCGGCGCTGCGTATGCCTTCCCACAGCGAGGCATGGGCGAGCATGTCGATGTACACCGGCACGCGTTCGCCCGCGATGGACTGGATGAGTCCGACATTGGCGGCGAATCCGGATTGCGCCAGGATCCCGTCCTCGCTGCCCACCGCACGGGCCAGTTCGGCTTCCACGCGGTGCAGTGGCTGGCTTTGGTCCTGCTGGAAAAGCGCCGACATCATCATGCCGAGGCCACCCGTCGCGAGTGCCTCGCGCTGTGCCTCGACAATGGCGGGGTGTCCCGCGATGGCGAGGTAGTCGTTGCTCTGGAGCATGAGGTCGCCGGCGCCGGGCTGCCGCCCCCTCAAAATGTGACGCCCACCCCAATCGATGGCTACCCGTTCGTTGTGAAATCGGTCGACCCTACGCGCAACGAAGTCGGGAAGTACCGGCGCCTTGATGATCGGGTGCAGGATGGAAACGTTTTCCATGAATCTTCTCTCTCTCTGGTTAAGGGCCAGGCGGATATCCGCGGCGCCGTTGCGACGACGCACGCGCGCGCCTCGCCCGGAAAGGCGCGTTGTGATCGGGAGGGCGATCCGGATCCCCGTGGGGGCCGGCCCCTCGGGCCGTTAACTGGAGAGACTTTGTGCGGCCAGGGTCGTACGCGCGAGATGAACGCGCGCGACAACGCCGCTCCACCCCGTTGATCCCGGAGCGAAGCGCCTGACCGGCTTGAAGAACAGGACGGTTTGAGAGGGCTCTAGATGAACCGCGACCTGCTGTCGGCGGCGAGGCTGAGGTCTTGCTCGCGCAGCCAGGCACGGTACGACTTCACGTGCTGCAGGCGGAATCGCTGCACATCGTCGATGAGCGCGTAGTAATACCACTGTTCGCCCGACACTGCCGTGGCGATGTGGAGCTGGGATTCCGGATTCACCACGCCCTTGTGGTAGAAACCGTCGCGCGAATTGAACCAGGGCAGGGCGGTGCCGCGCCGGAGGGCCTCCAGCACGGCCTGCGGCGCGCCGAGATCTGCCGCAATTTCATAGTGGGTGCGGAGATCTTCGTCGGTCTGCACGAGGAGGAAACGCCCGATGCCCCAGGCGTCCACCAGCAGCAATCCGGTGGGATTGCAGTGCACGTAGCACTCCACGGGCTGGAAGGTGGCGGTCACCGACTGCAGCACTTCGCGGAATGCGGGGTCGCGCAGGAAGCGGAAGTTGCCCAGGGCAAGCGTTTCCGCCACGAAGGCGCTGGCCCGCTCGAAATAGCGGTGCTGCAATTCGGTGATGGCGGTCTGCAGCTTTTCGATGGCCGCGGGATCGTTCTTGCGGATGAAGCGGTCGATGACCCCGGAGTTGAAGGCGTCGATGGCCGTGGCGTCGTCGGCCCGGCCGGTGAGGAGTATCTTGCCGATGTGCGGATTCGGTAAGCGCTTACAGAAAGTGATGCCGTCCATCTCGGGCATGGCCTGATCGACGACCACTACCGAGATCTCGGCGAAGCGCTCCGGGTCGTAGACCACGCGATGGATGGAATCGATGTCCAGCGCCACCAGTTCCTGGGTCTCCGACGGACGGTCCTTCCACCGGTAAAGCCAGCCGCCGCCCGGCACGGGACGGCTGCCGTTGTTGCCGAGCGTGGCCAGGGCGCTGCGCGGCGAACTGAAGGTCCGCACCCGCATCATCGGATCGAGCAGCAACGGCACGACCTCGAGGTATTCCTCGTGGTCGTCGACCAGCACCGTCGTGGTCGGAAAATGGAAGGGCTGGATGTCGCCCTGCGAGTTCAACGTCATCACTGCCGGTCCCCGGGCTCCGGATGCGGGAAGGTTAGGGTGAACTCGGTGAATTCGCCCAGGTTTGTACGGCATGCGATGCCACCGCCCATATGCTCCATCGCCGCGCGGCAAAAAGCGAGCCCTATTCCCAGCCCGGTCACGGTGCCGGTGCCCTCGCTGTCGCTGGCGTAGGAGTAGAACCGGTTGAAGATGCGAGGCACCACGTCCGGGGGGATGCCGGGGCCTGTGTCGTAGACGCGGATACGGTTGGTCGTTTCCCCTGGCTCGATGAACACCTGGATTTCGCCCTTTCCGGCCCGATCGGTATGGAAAAGCGCGTTGCGCAGGAGGTTGAACAGGATGTGCACCACCAGGGCCTCTTCCCCCAGGAGCGGGAAGTCGCCCACGGGCGACAAGGTGATGCGTTCGCGCTCGGCACGTGAACCGTAGGGAAACCGGCGCAGGGCCTGCTCCACGCACTCCCGCGCCATCAGCGGCGACAGGGGCACCTCGCCGATGGGTCGGGCCGAGAGGAGCAGCATGTCGATGATGGTGTTGGCATAGGTCACTTCCCGCTCCATGACCCCGATGCTCCGTTCCAGGGCGTGCAGGCTCTGGGCGCGTACTTCCGGCACCGGCAGTCCCTCGCGCTCGGCCAGACGGTGGCTGCGGATGAGGTCCGGCATGAAGCGGGCGACGGCGCGCGCGGCGATGCGCAGCGAACCCAGCGGCGTGCGCAGCTCGTGTGCGATGTTGTTCGACGCGGCCGTGAGGGCATCGATGCGCGACTGCTCGGCCATATTGGAGGAAACGGTGCAGGTGGCCCCGCCCACCATGCCGAAGAGCAGCAGCGGAACGTATTCCAGCATCGTCTGCGTCTGCAGGTGCGCCTCCGGCGACAACACGAATACGAGCGCGGCGAGCAGGCTGCCGATGCTGAAGACCACGAGGAAGCTGGCGATGTCGAACAGCATCATGAGCAGCATCACGCACGCCAGGTGCGTCATGAGCCATGGAGGCGTCGCGTTGCGCAGGGTCATGTAGCCCACGAAGAAGGGCATCGCCACGGTCATGGCGAAATACCAGTACGTGGGCAGGTGTGTGCGGAGCCGGCGCGGCCACCAGGGCAGCAGGGCGAGCGGAATGAACGTGGCGCTGCACACCAGCCGCATGGGAAGGTTTTCGTAGGGCTGTGGGAACAGGTACGCCCAGACCGGGTAATACACGGCGAGGCAGAAACTGCCCACCACGCCGATGGCCACCATCTTCGGCTGCGAATACCGGGTACGCAGGAACATGGTGGTTTCGAAGCGTTCCAGGGCGCGCAGCAACAGCCACAGCCGCATCCGGAAGAAGCGCCGGGGGCGATCCGGTTTGTCCGCTGGCGTGGACATGGAGGGCGGTGTCCCGGTCAGTGGGTCGGACGACACGGGCGGCTCGCTACCGGTATTGCCGGTGACAGGACTGGCAGGCCTCGCCGACCGTGGCAAGCGTGCGGGTGAGGGCCTCGCAAGTGGCGGGTGGCGCCTTCGCTGCGCCGTCCAGTATGCCCCGAAGCCGCTCGGCGGCTTCGTAGAACGGGGTGTCCATGCCCGGGAAGGCCTCGCGGATGTCGCCGGCCATCGCCTCCATCCGGGACAGGCGCCCGGCGGAGCCCTTGGCATCGCACTGCTTCGCCCGCACGTTGGCGCGGAGCGCGCCCAGGTGGTACTGCATCACGGCCATGACGCCGCTATGGAACGGCGTGCCCTGGCGCAGGGCAGACAGGGCGAAGGTGGCCCCCATCGCGCCCACGACGAGGCCGAGAAGGACGAGCAGCAGCGGGCGCATCGGGAATCCATCGCAACACGAGGGCGCCAGCATAGCCCAGGGATCAGCGGGTCCGCGATTTTTCGATATGAGACAATGAACGCACTTCTTTCCAGCGAGTCATCCGTGAGCACGGCCCAGGCCGAACGTTTCGCAGGCATCGAGCGCCTCTATGGCCGCGGCAGCCTCGACCGACTGTCCCAGGCACATGTCTGCGTCATCGGCGTGGGCGGCGTGGGTTCCTGGGCCGCCGAGGCCCTGGCCCGCAGCGGTATCGGCCGCCTCACGCTCATCGACGGCGACGATGTCTGCCTGTCGAACACGAACAGGCAGCTGCACGCGCTCGACGGCCAGTACGGCAAGCCCAAGGTGGGCGTGGTGGCCGAGCGCATGCATGCCATCAGCCCCACGATCCGCCTCGAAGCGGTGGAGCGTTTCCTCACGCCGTCCACCCTGGACGAACTGCTGGACCGCAACTACGACGTGGTGATCGACGCGTGCGACGCCTTGAAGGTGAAGCTCGAAACGATCGTCTGGTGCCGGCGCCGCAAGCTGCCGCTCGTGACCGTGGGCGCGGCGGGCGGGCGCACCGATCCAACGCAGATCCGCGTGCGCGACCTCTCGCGTACGGAGCACGACGCCATGCTCAGCCTGATCCGCAAGAAGCTCCGGCAGGAGCACGGCTTTCCGCGCAACCCCGACCGCTTCTTCGGTGTCTCGGCCGTGTACTCGCTACAGAACGTGCAATACCCGCAGGCGGACGGCAGCGTGTGCGGCGTGCGGCCGCCGGGCTCCGACGCGCTGAAGCTCGACTGCGGCGGCGGGCTCGGTGCCGCCACACACGTCACCGGTGCGTTCGCGTTCGCCGCCGTGGGCAAGGCACTGGAGAAGCTGACCGCGGCGAAGCGTTCCTGAAGGCCTTCTAGGCTTCCAGCTCCCGCGCCACGATCTGCAGCGCGGCTTCCAGCCGCTCGGTCGATTCCTCCGCGCCCAGGGCAAGGCGCACACCCCGCGCGGATGACGCCGCCGCGACGAAACCCGAGCCCGCGGCAACGCGGACGCCCCGGCCAAGCAGGCGTTTTTCGAGGCCGTCGGCGTCGCGATGCGGCACCCAGGCGTGCAGGCTCGCACCGGCGGTAACGACGGCGCTGCCGAGCACGCGCCGGGCCATGTCGGCGCGCCTTGTCATGGTTTCCGTGACGCCGCGCAGGCAGGCCTCCGCCGTGCCGTCTTCCATCCACCGCGCCACCATGGCCGGCCACCACGCCGGCAAGCCGTCCAGTTCGCGCTCGATCGCCGCCACCGAGTCCGCCTGCATCGTGGCGTCGGGATGGAGCAGCCATCCCATCCTGAGCCCCGGCCCGAGAATCTTTCCGATGCCGCCCGCGTGCACGGTGCGGCCCGGTGCGATGACAGTGAAAGGTGGCAAGGCGTCCCGCCCGTACCAGGCGAGGGGCGAATACACATCGCCTTCGACCAGGGTGAGTCCGGCCTGCTCCGCCACCATGGCGATCTCCATGCGTCGAGAGAGCGGCATCGTGGCCGTGGTGGGATTGTGCAGGGTCGGCTGCACATAGACCGTCCGGGCCTGACTGCCGTGCGATGCCTCCAGGAGCGCGTCCGGGCGCATGCCATGTTCGTCCGTCGCCACGTCGATGCAGCGGATATCCATGGCGCGGGCCAGCGCTCGCATGCCCTGGTAGGTATGCGCCTCGACGAGCAAGGCGGCTCCGGGTGTGCGGGCGAGGGGCCGCAGGGCCAGCGCGAGCGCGTGGCGTGCACCGTTGGTGAGCGTGAGCAGCGCAGGATCCACGGGCCCATGCCCAGCGGTGCGTTGCAACCAGCCGGCGATCGCCAGCCTCACCCGCGGCGCGCCCGCCGGGTCCGGATAGGCGAGGTCGTCGGCAGTCACCGTGCCGGCGGCCAGCGTTTCACCGAGCAGCGCCGCGGTGGCTTGCCGCGGCGGCAGGTTCACGGCGAGGTTGTAGGTCATATCCATGGGCACATCATCGGTTAGGCTTCGCGCCATGTGGTGTGTATATCTCATCGAATGCCGGAACGGTGCGTGGTACGCGGGCATTACGAACGACCTCGATGCCCGCTATGCGGCGCATGTGGCGGGGAAGGGCGCCCGTTATACCCGCGCCAACCCGCCGGTTCGCCTGCTCGGCTCGCGTGTGTTCCCAGACCGTTCTGCGGCCTCGAAGGCGGAGTGCGAGGTGAAGCGCCTGCCGAGGTCGAAAAAACTCGCCTGGCTGTCGCTTCCCTCGGTTCACGGCGCCTGACGAAGCACAGGGTACCCGTGCCCCGTGGCGTGGCTTAGGATGAGCGGCGATGGATACTCGACTGCATACGAAGGTCACCCCCGACTGGCACCGCTGGATCGGCGAGGCGCTCGCGGCCGGACACCCGCCCGCGGATCTGCTGGCCACGATGAAGGAAAACCGCTTCGACGAACGCGCCGCCCGCGACGCCATCGCCGATGCGCTGTTCGGCCCGCGTCCGCCCGCCGCCTCGCCGCCCGCCGATACGGCGGCGGCATTCCGGAGCCGTCTTGCCGAAGGCCATACGTTGAACGCCGGCGACCGCGAGGTGCGCGTGCTGGTGCGGGTGTCGCGCCCCACCATCGCCGTGCTGGACGGCGTGCTCGATGCGAACGAATGCACCATGCTGCGCGAACTCGCGCGCACCCGGCTCGAGCGCTCGCAGGTGGTGAATCCGGGTACCGGCGTCGGTGTGGTGCAGGACATCCGCACCAGCGAAGGCGCGAACTTCGGCAGGGGCGAAACCGAACTCATCGCACGCATCGACGCCCGCGCCGCCGCCCTCATGGGCATGGATACGGAGCACGGCGAAGGCCTGCAGGCGATGCGCTACGGCGTCGGTGCCCAGTACGTGCCGCATTTCGACTATTTCCCGCCCGACGATCCAGGCAGCGAACCGCACCTGCGCAACGGCGGGCAACGGGTGTCCACCCTCATCATGTATCTGGACGACGTGGAAGCCGGCGGCGAAACGATTTTCCCCCGCATCGACTTCAGCTACGTGCCGCGCCGGGGGCAGGCGCTGTATTTCGAATACACGACCGCCGACGGGTCGCTCGACCCGCTGTCGCTGCACGGCGGCGCGCCCGTGCTGTCCGGGGAGAAATGGATCCTCACCAAGTGGATGCGCGAGCGCGCGTTCGCGGGCTGAGTCCGGCCTCTGGCGCCCGGCGCGGGCGATCCGCTAGGCTTGCCCGTTGGTTCCACACATCCTCGATGGAAGCCCGATGCAGCAGCTGGACAAGGTAAGGATCGGCATCGTCGGGCTCGGCTACGTGGGGCTTCCCCTGGCGGTCGAATTCGGCAAGCGGTATCCCACTGTCGGTTTCGACATCGATGCCTCGCGCATCGGCGAACTTCGCGCCGGTAACGACCGCACGCTGGAAGTGGACGCGGCATCGCTCGCGGAGGCCGGCGCGCTGACGTACACCGACCGTATCGACGACCTTCGCTCCTGCAACGTCTTCATCGTGACGGTGCCCACGCCCATCGACAGCGCGAAGCGTCCCGATCTCGCGCCGCTGACGCGGGCAAGCGAATCGCTTGGCAAGGTGCTCGAACCGGGCGACGTCGTGGTCTACGAATCCACCGTGTATCCCGGCTGCACCGAGGAAGTCTGCGTGCCGATCCTCGAACGCACCTCGGGCCTGATCTTCAATCGCGACTTCTTCGTGGGATACAGCCCCGAGCGCATCAACCCCGGCGACAAGCAGCATCGGGTCACCAGCATCCGCAAGGTCACCTCCGGCTCCAGTCCCGAAACCGCCGACTTCGTCGATGCGCTGTACGGCAGCATCATTGCCGCGGGCACGTACAAGGCCAGCGGCATCAAGGTGGCGGAGGCGGCCAAGGTCATCGAGAACACGCAGCGCGACCTCAACATCGCCCTGGTGAACGACCTCGCCATCCTCTTCAACAAGCTCGGCATCGACACGCTGGAAGTGCTCGAGGCCGCCGGTACGAAGTGGAACTTCCTTCCCTTCCGGCCGGGCCTCGTCGGCGGCCATTGCATCGGCGTCGATCCCTACTACCTGACGCACAAGGCGCAGGAAGTCGGCCACCATCCCGACGTGATCCTGGCCGGGCGACGCACCAACGACCACATGGGGCCGTACATCGCCGGCGAGCTGATCCGGCTCATGGTGTGCAAGGGCCTGAATCCGGTCGGCGCGCGAGTGCTCGTGCTCGGTCTCGCCTTCAAGGAAAACTGCCCCGACCTGCGCAACACGCGTGTCGTCGACATCATCGCTTCGCTGAAAACCTACAACGCCACGATCGACGTGTACGACCCCTGGGTCGACGCCGCCGAAGCCGAACAGGTTTACGGTTTGCGCACCGTCGCCGCGCCGGGGACCGGCGAGTACGACGCCATCGTCATCGCCGTGGCGCACAGGCAGTTCCACGAGCTCGGCGCTGCCGGCATCCGCGCGTTCGGCAAGCCGGACGCCGTGGTCTACGATGTGAAATACGTGCTGCCGCGCGACGCGGTGGACGGCCGGCTCTGAAGGTGCGCTCATGAAGGTACTGGTGACGGGCACGGCGGGCTTCATCGGCTCGCACGTGGCGATGCGGCTCCTGGATCGCGGCGACGAGGTGGTCGGTATCGACAACCTCAACGACTACTACGACGTGGGGCTCAAACAGGCCCGGCTCGACCGCTTCAGGCACGATCCACGCTACACCCACGTGCATGCCGACCTCGCCGACCGCGACGCCATCGCGACAGTGTTCGGGCAGCATCGGCCTCTCCGGGTGGTACATCTGGCGGCGCAGGCCGGCGTCCGCTACGCGGCGGAAAACCCGCACGTGTACGTGTCCAGCAACGTCACGGGGTTCCTGCATGTGCTCGAAGGCTGCCGCGCACACGCTGTCGAGCACCTCGTGTTCGCCTCCACCAGTTCGGTCTATGGCGCGAATCGCGCGATGCCGTTCTCGGAACATGCCTCCGCCGAACACCCGCTGACACTCTACGCCGCGACGAAAAAGGCGAACGAGCAGATGGCGCACAGCTACGCGCACCTCTACGGCATTCCCAGCACGGGCTTGCGCTTTTTCACGGTGTACGGTCCATGGGGTCGGCCGGACATGGCCTTGTTCCTCTTTACCCGGGCCATCCTCGCGGGCGAGCCGCTGAAGGTTTTCAACCACGGCAGGCACCGGCGCAGCTTCACCTACGTCGACGACATCGTCGAGGGCGTGATCCGTTGCCTCGACCGTCCACCCACCGCGGATCCCGCCTGGAACGGCATGGAACCCGACCCGGCCTTGAGCGGCGTGGCGCCGTTCCGCCTGTACAACATCGGCAACGAGCACCCGGTGGAACTGCTCGATTACATACGCTGTCTCGAGCGATCCCTGGGACGCGAGGCGATCCTGGACATGCTGCCGCTGCAAGCGGGCGATGTGCCGGACACCGAAGCGGACGTGAGCGAGCTTCGTCGCGCGGTCGGGTACGTGCCGCAGGTGTCGGTGGAAGAGGGCGTGGGGCGTTTCGTGCGCTGGTACCGCGACTACTATCGGGCCTGACCTCACGTCGAGGAAAAAAGCTCAACCAATAGGTTGACTATTTTTCGGTGCGGCGTATATTCAACCATATGGTTGAATTAGATGCCCCGCACCTGGACCCGGTCTTCCACGCCCTCGGCGACCGCACGCGCCGCCGCATGCTTCGTGAACTCGCCGGCGGCGAGCGCAGCGTGGGCCAACTGGCCGAACCCTTCGCGATGTCCCTCGCCGCGGCGTCCAAGCACATCAAGGTGCTCGAGAACGCCGGCCTGATCCGCCGCGAGGTCCGCGGACGGGTGCACCTGTGCCGCCTGGAGCCGGCTCCGCTGGCGGGCGTGCAGGAATGGCTGGCGTTCTACGAGCGCTTCTGGACCGACCGTCTCTCGATGCTCGACCGGCTCCTTCGCGACGCCGATGCGAGCGCCTCCACCCCCTCCAAAGGAGACAAGCCATGAACGCAGCCATCGGTCCGGACACCTACGGCACGCTCGTCGAACAGACCACACTGAGGATCCAGCGCGTGCTTCCGGGGCCCATCGAGCGCGTGTGGGCCTACCTCACCGAGAGCGACCTGCGCCGGCAATGGCTCGCCTCGGGCGAGATGGAGATGAAGGCGGGCACCCCGTTCGAGTTTTGCTGGCGCAACGACGAACTGACCGATCCGCCGGGTCACAAGCCGGAGGGCTTCGGCGAGGAACACCGCATGCAGAGCCGCGTCACGGAGTGCGATCCGCCGCGGAAGCTCGCATTTGAATGGGGTAGCACCGGCGGGGTCACCTTCGAGCTCGAAACCAGGGGCGCGGATGTGATCCTCACGCTCACGCACAGCCGCATTCTCGATCCCTCCACGCGCCTCAACGTGAGCGCCGGGTGGCATGCTCACCTGGATGTGCTGTCGGCCCGCATGCGAGGCACGGAACCGGCACCGTTCTGGGATGCCTGGCTGGCGCTCAAGGCGGACTACGCAAAGCGCCTGCCGGCCTGAGCCGGCACGGGGCAAACAGGAGCGTGAACGTCGATCGACACGGGACCCGCTGTCAGCGTATGTGAGTTGTGTCACATTATGGGCAGGGGTGCCCGGGTTCCATCCATCTTGGCTTCATGCGAGACCGGGCTTGTCATCATCCGAGCCTGTCATCGCCTATGAACGCATCCGCTCCGAGTTCGTCCGAAACCCGTTCCGGCAGCATCACCTGCGTGGGCATGGGCATCACTCTCGGCTCCCATCTCACGCCGCTGGCGCGCAACTGCATCGAAACGGCCGACGTCGTGTTCGCTGCGCTTTCGGATTACGTGGTGGAACTGTGGCTGCGGCGCCTTCATCCCGATGTCCGCAGCCTCCAGCCGTATTACCGTCCGGGCAAGTCGCGCATGAAGACCTATCGCGAATGGGTCGAGTTGATGATTGCCGAAGTGCGCGCGGGACGTCGGGTATGCGCGGTGTTCTACGGGCACCCGGGCATTTTCGCCTGGTCGCCGCACAAGGTCATCGAACTCGCGCGCGCCGAAGGCTATCCGGCGTACATGGAGCCGGGCGTGTCCGCCGAGGACTGCCTCTACGCCGACCTCGGCATCGACCCGGGACGCATCGGGTGCCAGCATCTGGAAGCCAGCCAGCTGCTTTTCTTCGAACGCACGCTCGACACCACCGGGCACGTGATCCTTTGGCAACTCGGTGTCGTGGGCGACCGTTCGCTCGGGCGGTTCCGCACCCCCGACGCCTATCGCGAACTGCTGGTCGAGCGCTTGTGCGCCGACTATCCCGCCGACCACGAGGTCATCGTGTACCGCGCGCCGACGTTGCCGATCGAAGGTCCGCACATTCAGCGCATGCCGTTGCGCGAATTTGCCGCAGCGGAGTTCACCGGGCAGGAGACGCTGGTGCTCCCGCCCGCACACGCGCTCAAGCCGAATGTCGCGATGCGCGCTCGTCTCGACGCACTGGACGCGGTGTACGGCACGGGCGCGGAGCCTGCCGTCGCGGCGTGAAACCGGAAACCGCGCGGCGGGTCGCCAGTTCGACCTGCCGTGCTTTTACAAGCACAGGGGAAAGATCATGCGCGATACCGTTGAACTGCTGGAAGCCATTGGACGCGATGCGAGTCTGCGCCGCGCCTCGCCCGAGGAACTGGCCCGTGCACTGGAGGCGGACGGCGCCTCGCCCGGGCTCCTGGACATGGCGGCGCACGGCGACAGCACCGTGCTCACCGCGGAGCTGGGTCTCAAGCACATGCATGTCGAACATCAGAGCCAGACCGGCGGCCACGAGGAAGTGGATCCCGACGAGCCGGGCGATGATGGCGACAACGGCGACGAGCAACCAAACGAGCGCCACGACGACGACGCAGACGATTCGTCGGCGGCCTGACGGTCGGGTATCGTGCCGGTCGGTTCCTTCCCGCAAGCGCGCTCCTTCCTTCTATGGATGGGGCTCGCCCTGGGGGCGCAGCTGGGCTGCGTCCATGCCGCGACGGAGGTTGCCACTCCCGGGCGGGTGGCACGCGTCGACGCGCTGCGTACGAAGGATCACCCACGGTTCCTGACCCTGCTCGCGGACCTCCACCGGGACGTGGCCGACCTCAATGCAAACGAAAAACGCTACCTGCAGTTCCTGGACGCCTGGGAAGCGAATTACGAAGGCCGTTATCCCGATGCGGAGGCGGGCCTGCGACGGGTGATGGCCCGTGCCGACGACGATCCCATCGGCACGCGTGCCATCGCCATGCTGATGAACAACCTGAGCGAGCAGGGCAAGTATGCGGAAGCGTACGCCATGGCCACGCGCGCGGCCGATACCTTGCCGTCGGTCGCCGATCCCGAGGCCCGCTTCGTGCTCCTCGCGAATCTGGCACAGATGCTGACATTCGCGGGGCAGCCCGATCAGGGCCTGCAATACGCGGACATGATGCTGAAGGCCACGCCGCCGGGGCAGTCGACCTGCCAGGCCATGGTGCAGAAAGTGACGGCACTCGAAGGCGCAAGGGTGCTGACCGCCCGCAGCCCTGAGCTGCTCGGCACCATCGACACCTGCAAGGCGGCCGGTCAGCCCATCTTCGCCAATACCGCCTCTCTGATCCTCGTGGACCGTCTGTTCGACGAGGGGCGACTGGACGAAGCGCTGGCCAGCGTGCAGCGCATCGCTCCCGTCATCCAGGCGAGCAAGTATTTTCCGCACATCATCAGCCTGGCCAGCCAGCGCGCGCAGATCTACGAGCAGCTCGGCCGAATGGACGAGGCGCGCAAGGCCGCCCTCGAAACGGTGGCCCTCGGCCATCCGGGCGATGTCAACGAGGCGCTGCGCTTCGCCTACCGCATCCTCTACACCATCGAGAAGAACGAGGGGAACTACGCCAGCGCGCTGGACTACTACGAGCGCTACGTCGTCCAGGACCAGGGCTACCTGCGCGATGCCAACGTGCGGAACGCGGCCTACGAAGCCGCGCGACAGCATTTCCGCGCGGAGAAGCTGGAGACGGAAGGGCTGAGCAAGGAGAACCGCATCCTGCGGTTGCAGAAGGCGCTGGACGCAAAGGCGGTGGAAACGAGCCGGCTCTACATGGTGGTGATGGCGCTCCTGCTCCTGTCCATCGTGTTCTGGATGGTACGGATCAAGCGCTCGCAGCTTCGCTTCAAATGGCTGTCGTCGTGCGACGGCCTCACCGGGATCTTCCACCACCAGCATTTCATGAGCGAAGCCGAGCGCCTGCTGCGCGTTCTGGAACGGCGGCTCGGCGACGGTTGCCTCGTGTTCCTCGACCTCGATCACTTCAAGCAGGTGAACGACGCACACGGACACGCCGTCGGCGATGCCGTGCTGAAACACGCCGTGGCGATCATCAAGGGCGAACTGCGCGACGGCGACCTCCTGGGCCGTCTCGGCGGCGAGGAGTTCGGCATCCTGCTGATGGACACGCCGAGATTGCAGGCCCGGGTGGTGGCCGAGCGCATACGCGTGGCGCTGGCGTCGTCCCCGCTGGTGACGGACGGCGTGGTGGTGCCGCTGTCCGTCAGCATCGGGGTGGCCTGCACCGACACCATGGGCCATGACCTGCAACGCCTGCGCCGCGCGGCGGACGCGGCGCTCTACAAGGCCAAGCACATGGGCCGGAATCGCGTCGTCGAAGGCGACGAATCGGTAGACGGGCTCAGCGAGCTTCGAAGGCGCGAATCGTCGCCTCATTGATGGCCCGCACCTTGGCTTCGTCCATCTTCTCGACCTTGCGATCGTAGGTGTACAGGCCGTTGTGTTCGCCTTCGACGTCGGTGATCTGGGTGTAGACGGCCCCCGACATGCCCTTCGCCGGTCCCTTGTCACGCAGCACCGCCGTATTGGCCACGTAGCCGTCGGTGAGGGCGGTCGCGTCCTTCACGGCACCGTAGGGATTGATCGCCGAATTCGGCCACACGTGGCCGGGCACATTCAGCGTCAGCCCGCCGTGTTCGCCGTCCATCGACGCGCGCGTGGCGTCGGGCGAGGGCAGCCCCGGGCCCTGGTAATCGTGCACGTCGTACACGTCGCCGGCATGCGGGTCGCCCTTGGTGTCGCAGCAGTTGAGTCCGCTGCGCGCGTTGACGAGGCGGGACGGATCGAGCTGCTTGATCTGCTTCGCCAGTTCCGCCGCGGCAGGAATGCTCCACTGTCCCCAGCCTTCGTTGAAGGGAATCCAGCCGATGATCGAGGTCTCGCCCTTGAGCTGCTCGACGATGGCCGAGACGTCCGTGCGGAAGCGCGCCTTGTCCGCGTCGCTGAGCTTGTCGTTGCGGCCGTTGGGCAGCGCGGGCATGTCCTGCCACACCATCAGGCCCAGGCGATCGGCCCAGTAGTACCAGCGCGCCGGTTCCACCTTGATGTGCTTGCGGATGGTGTTGAAGCCGAAGTCCTTCGTTTTCTGGATGTCGAACTTGAGCGCCTCGTCGGTCGGTGCCGTGTGCAGGCCGTCGGGCCAGTAGCCCTGGTCCAGCGTGGCCAGCAGGAAGGTCGGCTTGCCGTTCAGCACGATGCGGTTGACGCCGCCCACATTGGCGAGGGCGACGGTACGCATGCCGGCATAGCTGGTGACTTCGTCGCGCTGTCCGCCTTTCTCCAGGGTGGCCTTGAACGTGTAGAGGAACGGGTCCGTCGGGCTCCAGAGCCGGGGCTGGGCGATGGCAAGACGCATCGGCTTGCCGGCAGGGCCGCTCGCTTCGCCGACCGCCTTGCCGTCGGCATAGGCCGTCACGCGCAGCGTGGCGTCGTTGGCGTCGCCCTGCGTCTTCGCCGTGACGGTGAACGCGTCCAGGCTCGGCGTGGCGGTGAAATCCAGCTGTGCCAGGCTGGTGGCGGCCACCGGCTCGAGCCACACCGATTGCCAGATGCCCGAAGCCGCGGTGTAGAAGATGCCTTCCGGTTTCAACCGCTGCTTGCCGACCATGACGTTGGCACCGTCGACGGGCGCGTGCACGGCGACGACGATTTCCTGCGGGCCTTTCGGCTTGAGCGCCGCGGTGATGTCGGCCGCGAACGAGGTGTACCCGTCCGTGTGCCTCGCCACCTGCTTGCCGTTCACGTAGACGGTGGCTTCCTGGGCCACGGCTCCGAAGTTCAGCATCACGTGCTGGCCGTGCGCGGTGAAGTCCGAGGGGATGTCCACCGTCCTGCGGTAGACCATGAAGTCGGCATGTTTCTGGATGCCCGACAGCACCGACTCGATGGGGTAGGGCACCAGCACCTTGTCCTTCAACGGATGACCGAAGGACGGCTCCGTGCGCCCGTCGGTGGCTGCGAACTCCCAGAGGCCGTTGAGGTTCATCCAGCGAGGATGCTCCAGGGAGGGGCGCGCGAGTTGCGGCCGGGGATACTCGGGCAGTGCGTTGCCCGGCGAGACCTTGCTCGTCCACGGCGTCGTCAGGGGCGCCTTCATGCCGTTCCAGACGCCGGTGTCTTCCTTGGCCTGCGCCGTCGCCATGCCGCTCGCCAGCAGGAGGCCGATGCAGGCGCCGAGTTTCATGGCTTTCGTTCGATTCGTCATCCGTTCTTCCCTTTCTCGTGTTATCGCTGTGCCGCGGACATGGAACGCGGTGCGTCGTGCGGGTCGGCACCCCAGGCCTTGTTCGGCTCGGGTCCCATCGTGAGCACCAGCGTGGCGCCGTTGGCTATGTCGGCGTGGCTGAACCACGGCTTCGTCCACGCCTTGCCATTAAGCGTGGCCGACTGGATGTACTTGTTCTTTGCCGAGTTGTTGCGGGCGACGATCTCGAAGGTCTTTCCGTTCCCCATGCTCAGGCGCACCCGGTCGAAGATCGGACTGCCGATGATGTAGTCGGGCGTGGACGGATCGACAGGGTAGAAGCCCATCGCACTCAGCACATACCAGGAGGACGTCGAGCCCTGGTCGTCCATGCCGGGGAAACCGTAGCCGGTGGCGTCGCTGCCGTAGAGTTCGTCGAGGATGCGGCGCGTCAGGGCCTGCGTCTTCCAGGGCTGGCCGCTCCACGCATAAAGGTAGGCGGCCTGCTGGTCCGGCTGGTTGCCTTGCACGTATTGCCCGATCAGGCCGGTGCAGTCGCGGCAGATGCCTTTGGCGGTATACGGCGTGGAGAAGAACGTATCGAGCTTCCTGTTGAAGGCATCCCGCCCGCCGAGCAGGTTCATCAGGCCCTGCACGTCATGCGGAACCAGCCACAATGTGGACCAGCCCGATGCTTCCTTCATCATGAAGTTGTAATACGGTTCGCCCGGGTCGAAGGGCGAGATCCATTTTCCGTCCTCGGTGCGGCCGCGGAAGAATCCGACCGAAGGATCGAACAGGTTGCGGTAGTTCGACGCCCGCTGCGTGAACATCTCGGCATCGTCGTTCTTGCCGAGGCGCCGCGCCACATCGGCCAGGGCGTAATCGTCCCAGGCGTATTCCAGTGTGGTGGCCACGCCGGCCTTGCCACCCGCGTAAGGCGGGCTGGGATTGCCGGGCGGAACGATGTCGGAAATCCATCCCTGCTTCATGTACTCGGCGAGGTAGCCGCGCGGCCCCTTCGGGTCGGTGGCGTTCTTGCGCAGGTACTCGTACACGGCGGCGTAGTCGAAATCGATGCCGCGCTGCCACGCGCCGTCGTAAAGGAACACGGCATGGTCGCCGTGGAACGACGTGTTCATGTATCCGCGCTCGCGCGCCCTGTCGAACTCGGAACGCATGATGTCCTGCACCACGTTCGGTTCGAGCAGCATCAGCAGAACGATCTGGTTGCGGCCCGTGTCCCAGAAGGGCACCGGTCCGTAGTGGTCGTAGTCGGCCACCCGGTCGTTGCCTTCGGCGTCGGTGTAGTGCTCGCCCTTGCGGGCGATCATGCGCGGGCTGGCGAAGGAGTGGTAGAGCGTGGAGTAGAACAGGGTGCGCTGCTTCGCCGTGCCGCCGGTGACTTGCACACGATCGAATAACTGCGCCCAGCGGGCGCGTGCCTTCGCATGCACACGGTCGAAGTCCGTGTCGCTGTCCTGCGCGCGAAGCCGCTGCCCGGCTTCCTCGGCACTGTGGCCGTGGGCGATGCGAACCACGACCTGGTCGCCTGCCTTGGTGTCGAACGTGAGGTAGGCGCCGGCATAGTCGCCGGAAACCTTCCGGCGACCTGCCTGCACGTCCTCTCGGCCGAGACCCTCGCCCTTGTTGGTCACTTCCGAGTGGAACGTGCCGAAGCTGGCGAACGGGCGCGAGAATTCGGCGATGAAGTAGGGGCCGTCGGCGTCCCTGTCCCTGCGGCCGGCCGTGGCGACGCCACGAACGGTATGGTCGTCCACCACCTCCACATCGCCCCCATCCCGGCGCAGGTTCACGACCACGTTCGAGCGATGGCTTTCGGGGAAGGTGAAGCGCATGAGGCTGGTCCACTGCGTCGCCGTCAGCTCCACCTTTGTGCGGAAGGTCGCCAGATCGACGGCGTAGTAGCCGGGTGAGGCTTTCTCGGTCGCCTTGTCGTAATAGGCGGTGGCGTAGTCGGGGGGGACGGTCCAGTCGCCCACCACGGGCATGACCATCGGCGCGCCGCGCGCACCGTAGGTCGAGCCGCCGCCGGTGAAGCCGAACATCACGGGACGCCGGTAGTCGTAAGCCACGGGCACGCCGGTAGCGAAACCGAGGTCGGCATTGATGTTGACCGGCGCCGCTTCGGTCGCGCTTTGCGGAAGGCTGGCGCCGGGCGTGGTCATGCCGGTGTAGGTAGGTTCGCCGGGTGGCGGCGCGTTGCCGAGCAGCGCCTGGTTGTCGAGCGACGCGGTGCCCACCAGTGGATTGGCCAGGTCGACCGGCGCGGTCGGGGAGGCGGGCTTGTTGTCCTTGGCCAGCACGGTCGTCGCGGAAGTGACGATGAGCATCGACAACGCGGCGGCCAGGGCACGATGGGGACGGCGTGCCGGGGAAATGGTCATGTGGGTTTCCTTCGCCTGGAAAGAAGACGGGGCCGGGCGATCTGCCCGGCCCCGCCGATTTTTTTACCTGTCGCTTTCACCACCGAACTTGTAGGTCACGCCGAGGTAGTACTGGCGGCCCGGATACATCAGCTGCACCAGGCGCGACCGCGTGTCGCCACCCAGATAGGTGTGCGGCCTTGCCTTGTTGAAGTTGATGATCGAGGCGGTGACCATGAAGTGCTTGTTGAACTCGTAGTCGCCGTTCAGATCGATCTGGTGGTACGGCTGCGCGTAGATCGGCAGGCCGGCGGCCAGCCCCTGCATCGTGCGGCCGGTCCAGTTGTCGCTGGCACGCAGCAGCAGGCCGTTCTTTTCATAGAACAGCGACACGTTCGCCGCGTACTTCGCGCTGCCGATCAACTCCGCCTTGCCCACCTGGGTGTCGCCCAGGGACACGGCGGTTTCGTTGGTGTGGTTGAGCGTGTAGTTGGCGATGTAGCCGAAGCCCGAATCCCAGGTGTGCTGTGCGTAGATTTCGATACCCTTCGAGGTACCGGAACGGCCGTTCGCATTCGTGCTGTACTGACGGAAGTTCGTCTGCGTACCGCCCACGTTCACGTCGATGTTGTTGACGGTGACGGGAACGACGAAGTTCTTCACCTTCTTCTGGAAGAAGTCGATGCCGACGACGCCGTGCGTTGCGTAGTACCACTCGCCGGCGAGGTCGAACTGCGTGGCCGTGAACGGCTTCAGGTCGGCGTTGGCACCGGAACCGTACCAGCCCGGCAGGGGAGCGCCGAACTGCTTGCGGTCGTTGTAATACTCCTGCGTGTTGTTCGTGAGCTGACCCAACTGCGCGAGGTCCGTGTAGTTGGCACGGGCCATCGCCTGCGAGCCTGCGGCACGGAGGACGAAGTCGTCCGCGATCGTCCACGCCACGTTGAAGCTGGGCAGGAACTTGTTGTAGCGCTTGTTCGTCGTCGAGTTGTTGAAGTTCTCGATGACCGACACTTCGCGCGGCAGGTACTGGAAGTCACCCGGAGCGCATGGGCCACCGCCGGCGTTGATGCCCGAGGCCGGGCAGATCAGGATGTTGCCGCCCGCGTCGTGGTAGTACACCGCGTTGTTTGTGGTGACCTGGTTGGCGACGGTGAGGTCCTGCTTCGTGGTGACGAAGCGCACGCCGACGTTGCCGCGCACGGTGCCCGTGTCGAAGTTCGCCTGGACATAGGCGGCAGCGACCTTCTCGCCGATCGACGACTTGTTCTGCGGCTTGTTGTAGATCGTGCGGTCGTAGGTGTCGTTCAGGTGGTTGTAGTAGGCCGGGAAGTTGATCGCCGGGAAGATGCTGTCGCCGTAGGCATGGTTCACGCCTTCGAGGTAATCCGGCAGCAGGAAGCCGGCAGGCAGCTGGCCCGCGTTTGGATCGCAGGTCTGGAACTGCAGCGTGGTGCCCTTGCAGTACCAGCGCACCTCGTTGCTCTGCTGCTCCGCGTTGGCGTCGCTGTACTTCGCACCGAACTGCAGCGACTGCAGCCACGAGGAATCGAACGCCCAGGTGAAGTCCGTCTGCGCGAAGTTCTGCGAGTTACGGGTGTTCACCATGTTGGAGCCCGTCGAGCCCAGGTCGACCTGACCGGCGCCGGCGAGCATGTTCTGCAGTACGGACTGGTCGGCGGTGATCCCGGGCTTGCCGCTCAGGTTCCACGCCGCGCCGGTGCTGCCGTTCACCCACTGGCCGTTCACGAAGTTGCGTGGCTTGGCGGCCATGCCCAGTTCGATCGACGGACCACCCTTCGCCCACGTGCGGCCGACGTTGAACGAGCCGCTGAGGTTGCCGCCGTTGTCCCACTCGCCTTCGAGGTTGATGGTTTGCGACGTGGCCTTCTCGACCGAGTAGTTGCCGTTGAGCCACGGAATTTCCGTGTTGCACACGTCCACGGCCTGGCGGGTCGCGCCGGTGACCGGGTTCACGGTGGAATTACAGCCGACGCCGGCCGGCGGCAGCACGTAGTTCGCACCGGTGACGATGGTGCCGGACTTGTCGAAGGTCAGGCCGTTCGGGGCGAGCAGGCGGCCGTTCTGATCGGCGTAGTTGCTGTTGTTCGGCAGGCCCCACTCGGGGATTTCCAGCGTGTTCGTGATCTGGGTCTGCTGGCGCTCGAAGCGGAAGTAGTTACCCGTCAGCAGGAAGTGGTCGCTGGGCTTGAACTGCATCGTGGCCTGGGCGCCCTTGGTCTTCAGCGTCAGGTCGTTGCGGCTGGTGGAGAACTGCTGCGGCATCCAGAAGCCGTTGGAAACGTTGCCGGCCTGGTCGACGACACCGTTGCCCCAGAGGTCGATGTTGTTGTTCACGGCCGAGCCATACGGGTTGCCATGGACGTCGACGGGCGGCTGCGTGCAGGTGTCATGGTCGGTACAGTTGTCCGACCACCAGTGCCAGCTCGAGGCGTCCGCCGAATACGTCCTTGCCTGGCGCTTCTGGTAGGCACCGGCAACGAGCACGCCGAACGTCTCGTCCTTGTTCTTCCAGGACCACAGCGCAGCGCCCTGCGGCTCCGTCTTGGCGCTGGTATCCGAACCCGCGGCGGTGCCGGTCACGAAACCCTCGTTCGCGTCCATTTCGAGCGGACGACGGGTGCGCAGGTCCACGTTGCCGCCGATGCCGCCTTCGTCGAGGCGCGCTTCAAGGCTCTTGTAGAGCTTGATGTCGGCGAACATGTTGGCCGGGAACAGCGTGTAGTTGAACGAGCGCGTCAGGCCCGCCGAGGTATCGGCCGAGGCGACGTAGTTGCCGTTCAACTGCGTATAGGTCAGCTCCGGCGCGAGGCCGCGGATGCTGACGGTCTTGCCTTCGCCCGATTCGCGGCTGATGACCACGCCCGGAACGTGCGCCAGCGCGTCGGCGATGTTCTTGGCGGGGAACTGCGCGATGTTCTGCGCGTTGATCACTTCCACGATGGAATTGGCGTCGCGCTTGTCGAGCACGTTCTGGTCGATCGACTGGCGATAACTGGTGACGACGACGGTGTCCAGCTTGGTGGCGCTCTTGGCGGCGTTACCCTGCCTATCCTTGTCTGCGGCCTGCTGTTCTTTGTCGGCAGCCTGCCGGTCCTTGTCCGTCTGTGTGGTTGCGGGTGTCGCTGCCGTCGAGGCGGCGGCAGGCGCAGCGTCCTGCGCGAAGGCCGTCGCGGGAACGATCGCGAAGCCGGCGAGCGACAGGGTGGCGGTGGCGATGGCGGCGTAAAGCGGTTTGCGCGTGAGCATATGCGGCAAATAAGACATTGTTGTGTTTCCCTCAGTGATGCGCGCCCTTGAATAAGGTGGCGCGGTACTCCCCCGTTCACTGCTGCAGATGTGCGATCTATGACTGCACGCGCCCTCCTACACCTTGGATCGATCCAAAATCTGGCCGCCAGCAAGCCCCCCGGCTCATTGGCGAGGAAGCTTCAACTCAGGGAATGCAGTACGGCGGCAGGCGTGCCGGTCGTTGAAAAAACGCAGGTCGTTTCAGGTTTCATGCGCTGGCTCCCCGACTTGCGATCCAGGTTTGGGAGGTCGCCGACGGTCCCCTTGCGGCCGTCTTGCCCGTCCTTAACTTGGATCGATCTAAATCCCCAGGCGCAAGTTAAGTCGGTGTTCCGTCGGCTGTCACGCTGCACCGCAAAAACGGCAGGCCGTTCAGCCTCCGGGCGCCACCCCTATTTCGCCGCTGAAGCGCTTCGCTCCAGAGCCTCGACGCGCATGCCGTCGTCCATGCGATCGTCGGGAAATGCCGCGACGCGGTCGCCTTCCGCAAGGCCCTTCGCCACCTCGACCTCGACGCCGCCACGCATGCCGGTCTGGACGTGCACCCGGCGAAGCCGGTTCCCGTCGAGCCGATAGGCTGCCCAATCCGCTCCATCGAGAAACAAGGCATTTGCCTCGACTTTCAGTACGTTTTCCTTGCGCGCCACGTCGAATGCGACTTCGACGCGATAACCATCGCCAAGCTGCGACCAGCGTTCGCGTGGCGCCATGATGTCGAGCCAGACCTGCGTGCGTTGCTCCTCCACACCGAGCGCCGAGATCTTTGTGTAACCGCCGGGTTCGATCCTGGCCACGCGCGCAGGCAGTGGCATGTCGCCACCCCAGCGCAATACCTGCGCGGGCGTTCCCGGCCGCAGCAGGGCGGCCTGCTGGGAGAGCACTTGCGCCATCACCTGGAGTTCCTTGAGGTTACCGACCTCTATCAGCGTCTGGCCTGGCTGGACCGGCGTGGCGCTCTGGAGGTAGCGATGGAGAACGACGCCGTCGATGGGTGAGACGAGTGTCACCAAGGGGCCGCCGGAAGCGCCTTGTCCTTGCAGGAGCGCTGCCAGGGCGGCCCGCTGAGCGTCCGCTGCGTTGTAATCGGCTTCGGCCGCGGAGGCCGACGCCCTTGCACGGAGCACTCGCCCTTCGGCCTCGTCCAGAGCGGCGACGCTCACGACGCCCGCATTGCCGAGCTTTCGCATGCGTTGCACGTCTTTCGATGCGAGATCGGCGTCCACCTGCGCGGCGGCCTGGCGTTGCCGGGCAGCCCGCATGGCTGCCTGCGCGGCTCGTTCTTCCGCGAGCAGGCGCGCGCGGTTGGCGGGGTCGAGCAGTTGGGCACGCAGCGGCTCGATCTGCGCGATTGATTGGCCTTCCTTCACCGGGTCGCCCTGCAGGAGATCGATGCGGCGAAGGGTGCCGGCGATGGGCGAGGACACGGCCCATCGATGCGCGAGCTCGGTCCGGCCTTCTTCTTCGAACTGCTGCAGCAGCGGTCCGCGGGTGACGCGCACCACATCCACCGGGCGGGGCGTGGGCCGTAGGGCCCACCACGCGCCGGCGACGACGACCCCGGCGGCAATCAGAATGGCAATGCGGCGGCGAATGGTCATGACGGTATCCGGAATCACTCCCGCGTCTTGAGCACGGCGACAAGGTCCAGGCGGCTGATGCGCCGGTACACCAGCAGAGCCGACAACCCGCTGGCGGCCAGCACGGTGATCGCGGCGAACGCGTAGGTTGCCGTGGAAAGCACCGCCGGCACGCGGAACAGTTCCGACTGGAATCCGCGAGCCATCAGCCAGCAGAGCGCCCAGCCGGCCACCAGGCCGCAGGGCAGTGACAGGAACACCAGCAATCCGAGCTGGCCGAGCAGCAAGCCGCCGACCTCCGCGCGGGTCATGCCGAGAACGCGCAGGCTGGCCAGTTCGCGCCCTCGCTCGGACAGGCTGATGCGTGCGGCGTTGTAGACGACGCCAAAGTTGATGACCGCGCCGAGAAGCGCAGCGACGAGCGAGAAGATCAGCATGCTTTCGCCCATGGTGGCGTAAAAGCTGCGCACGGATGCCAGGCGCGAAGCGATTCCCATCACGCGGGGGCGGCGGCTCAGCCGGAGGTAGACATCCGGCTCGGCGCCCGGTGCCACGCCCAGAAGTACTCCGGAAATCACATCGCCATCCCCCAGCTGCCGGTTGAGGGAGTCCAGGTCCATGTAGCCACGTGCGCCGATGTACTCGTGCACGAAACCGGACACCCGCATTTCCCGCCGGTGCCTGTGACCGTCCAGCGCCTGGATGTCCAGAAGGTCTCCGGCTTTCAGGTCCAGCATCGTTCCGAGGTAGTCGGTCAGTAGCAGATCGTTGCTCTGGGGTTCCACACGCCGGAGCTTCGCGTCCACGGGGCGCCTCAGTCGTGCATTCGGTGGCAGGCCTTCCAGGGTCGTGCGATACGAACGCAGCCCATGAACCAGGCGCACCGGCGCCGAACGCACCGGTTCGGCTTCCCGTACGCCGGGCAGTGCGGCGAGCTCGAACACGGCGCCACGCGGGGCAAGATCCACGAAGTTCACTTCGATATCGTGTGTCTGCGCGATGCTGAGCTGCACGTTCACCATGCGATCGATGGCATCGCCCTGGAAGCGGCCGACCGTCATCACGGCACACGCCATGGCCAGGCCAGCGAGGGTGATCGATGCCCTGCCGGGCCGGCGCTCCAGGTCGCGAATGGCGATGCGGGCAGAGGGCGACAACCACCGCTGGAATCCCAGTCGCTCCAGTATCGTTGCGCCGAAGCGGGAAGGGGCCGCGGCTCGCATGGCCTCGGCTGGCGGCAGCGCGGCAGCGGCACGCAGTGCCAGGAGCGCGCCACCGCACGCGGCGGCGAAACTCACCGCCAGTCCGAGTGCCGTCGCGCCCAGGCTGAGCCGATAGGTGAGGAACGGAAAGCGATAGATCCCCTGGTAGACATGGGCCAGCCAGCTTCCCAGGGCGGTTCCCAGCGCGATGCCGAGTAACGCTCCGCCGGCGGCGATCCAGGTTGCGATGCCCAGGTAATGAACGGCCAGGGTCCGGTTGCCGTAACCAAAGGCCTTCAGCACGCCGACCTGTTCGCGCTGCGTGCTCAGCAGTCGCATCAGCACCACGTGGACGAGAAAGGCAGCTACTCCGAGGAAGATGACAGGGAACAGCGTGGCCATGGTGCGCAGCTGGCGCAATTCTTCTTCCAGGTAACGGGCTGACGTTTGCTCGTGCCGGCCGTAGGCGCCCACGCCACCGTAACGCGCCAGCAGCCCGTCGACCTCCGAAGCCACGGCCTCGGCGATGGCTCCCGTGCGGAGACGGAACACCACATTGTTGAACGCACCATCCATATCCAGCGCCTTCTCCATCGCATGTCGGTTCATCCACAACACGGCGAAGCGCTGGAAGTCGGGAAATGCGGCCCCCGGCGGGCTCTGGTACACGTATTCGGGCGACGTTCCGATGCCGACGATGCGCATCGTCGTGGCGTGCCCTTGAAGGATCAGCCGCAGGCTGTCGCCAAGCTGCAAGCGGTGGGCCTGGGCGAAGGCCTCGCCCAGCAAGATCTCTGCGTCCGCATCAGGATCGGGAAGGCGCCCGCTCACGAGATGCACGCGATTGAGCAACGGTTGGCCCCCGTCCAGGGGGAGCGAAACGATGTCGCCGCGCGCCGGTTCCTCGAATCCCGCCACGTTCAATGTGGCGTTGGCAAGCAACCGTGTTTCGGCAGCCTGCACACCCGGCACGGATGCCAGGCGCGGCAGCAGCGTGTCGGGTGCCCGCTTCAGCGGTGCCCACAGGTCGGCGAGTGCTTCTTCCTGATAGAACAGTGCGCGTGTGTTCGATAGCGACTCCAGCGTGGAGCGAGACATCACCAGCGTGGCCACGCCGCCCGCGATGACACAGGCGATGGCCAGCGCCTGCGTGCGCACGTGCCACAGGTCGCGGAGGCCTTTGCGCGTGAGCATGCTCACCAGTTGAGCTCCCTTGCGGGTGTTCGCCGTGGCGGCCTCACCTCGCGCACGATGCGCCCGTCGGCGAGGTACAGGACCCGATGGGCCATGGCCCCGATGCCGGCATTGTGGGTAATCACGACGGTCGTGGTACCGAGCTCCGCATTCACTTGTTCCAGTGTTTCAAGCACACGAATGCCGGTGCTCGAATCGAGGGCGCCGGTGGGTTCGTCGCAGAGAAGGACGGCCGGGCGTTTCGCGATCGCACGGGCGATCGCCACGCGTTGTTGTTCGCCGCCGGACATCTGCGCGGGAAAATGATCGAGACGGTCACCCAGTCCGACGCGATCCAGCGCCTCTTCCGGCCGCATGGGGCGCTCGGCCAGATCGGTCACGATGGCCACGTTTTCGCGCGCGGTCAGGCTGGGTATCAGGTTGTAGAACTGGAAGACGAAGCCCACATGCTCGCGGCGGAACTGGGTGAGCGCCCGGTCGTCGGCTCCGGTAAGGCAATGGTCGACGTACCAGACCTCGCCCCCCGTCGGCGCATCGAGTCCACCAAGGATATTGAGAAGCGTGGATTTGCCGCTGCCCGATGGTCCCAGCAGCACGACGAACTCGCCGGGAAACAGGTCCAGGTCGACCCCGCGCAGCGCGTGTACTTCCACCTCGCCCATCCGGTACACCTTGGTGAGGCCCCGCGCGCGGAAGACCGGGGCAGGTTGTGACGGCAACGGGGACGGTGACATGCGGGCACGCTCGCTACTTGCCTGCGGATGACGACAGACGCTAGTGCGCACGGCACGGGGGGCTGGTGATCCAGCGCAAGCAAATGGATCGTGAAGACGGGTTCGGGCTCCGGACGGGCCTCTCGACGGGCCTGTTGACTCTAGACCTACATCAAGGGTCTAGACTTGCCCCATGACCACACAAACCGCCCTCACCATCGGCCGCGTCGCGCAGAGCGCCGGCGTCGCCATCGATACGATCCGGTTCTACGAGCGGGAAGGGCTGCTTCCCGAGCCGAGGCGCCGCCCCTCCGGTTACCGCGAATACGACTCCGGCACCGTCGCGCGGCTGCGCTTCATCCGCCGTGCGAAGGATCTGGGGTTCACGCTCGAGGAGGTTCGCGAGCTCCTTGCCTTGTCTGCCGACCGGCACGGCGGCGTGGAAGGCGTGCGCGAGCGCGCCGCTGCCAGGTTGCACGCCATCGAGGCGCGAATTGCCGAACTGCAGCGCGTTCGGGACGGCCTGGCGGAACTCGTCGAGGCCTGTCCCGGGCACGGCGCCCCGGAAGACTGTCCGATCCTCAAGGCACTGGCGGAGCCGGGCGCATGAGCCACAGCTGCTGTTCGCACGGCGCCGCCGCGACGCCGCAGAAAAACGTGGCGCCGGCCCCGGCGGGAACGATTTATACCTGCCCCATGCATCCGGAGGTGCGCCAGGAAGGCCCCGGCGCCTGCCCGAAGTGCGGCATGGCGCTCGAACCGGCCCAGCCTACGCTCGACGTCGATGACGGCGAGGCCCGCGCGCTCGCGAGGCGCCTTGCGATTCTCGCCGTCCTGACGATCCCAGTCGTGGCGGTGGCGATGGGGCCGCACCTGTTCGGCTGGATGTGGCCTGAGCCATGGGCCACGGTCGCCCGGTGGAGCGAGGCGGTGCTGGCCACCGTGGTGGTGCTGTGGGGCGGTGCACCGTTCTTCGTCCGGGGCTGGCGTTCGCTGGTTCCCTGGTCGCCGAACATGTACACGCTGATCGCGCTGGGCACGGGTGTGGCGTGGCTTTACAGCGCGGTGGCCTTCCTGGCGCCGTCGCTTTTCCCGCCCGCCATGCGCGGCATGCATGGGCATGTGGACGTCTATTTCGAATCGGCCGCGGTGATCGTCACGCTGGTGACCCTCGGCGATTTCCTCGAAGGGCGCGCCCGCCGGCGCACCGGCGAGGCGCTTCGCGGGCTGTTGGGACTGGTGCCCAAGACGGCGCGGCGGCTGGGAGGCGACGGCACGGAAGAGGATGTGCCGCTGGACAGCCTCCGGGTGGGCGATCGCCTGCGGGTGCGGCCCGGCGAGAAGGTGCCGGCCGATGGAAGCGTGCTCGAGGGAGAGAGCCATGTGGACGAATCGATGCTTACGGGCGAAGCCGTGCCTGTCGCGAAGCGGCCGGGCGAAAGGCTCACCGGCGGCACGCAGAACCAGCATGGTGCCTTGCTCATGCGCGTGGAGCACGTGGGCAACGACACGGTGCTCTCGCGCATCGTGACAATGGTGGCCGAGGCGCAACGCTCGCGCGCACCGTTGCAGCGCGTGGCGGACAAGGTTGCCGCGTGGTTCGTGCCCGCCGTGGTAGCGGTAGCGCTGCTGGCCTTCGCCGTGTGGTGGTTCGTGGGGCCGGCGCCTGCGCTGGCGCATGCGCTCGTCGCGGCGGTGAGCGTGCTCATCGTTGCCTGTCCCTGCGCGCTGGGCCTCGCCACGCCGATGTCCATCATGGTGGCGAGCGGCCGCGGCGCCCGCGGCGGCGTGCTCTTTCGGGACGCGGCGGCGATCGAGCGGCTGCGCGATGTGGACACCCTGGTGTTCGACAAGACAGGCACCCTCACCGAAGGGAAGCCCGCGCTTGTGGACATCCAGCCCTTCGGCATGGAGCGCGCGGAAGCGCTTGCGCTGGCAGCGGCCGTGGAGCGTCCCAGCGAGCATCCGCTTGCCGCGGCAATCGTGGCGGCGGCGGAGGGCGAGGGCATTCGCACCGACGACGTGTCGGGATTCCAGTCCACCGTGGGTCGCGGCGTGACCGGGCGGGTCGGCGGGCACGACGTGGCGCTGGGAAACATCGGCCTCATGAATGAACGGCACGTCGACGCGCGCGCCGCCGAGGCAGCGGCCGACGCGGCACGTGCCGGCGGTGCGACCGCGATGTATCTCGCCGTGGATGGCCGTCTCGCGGCGCTGCTGTCCCTCGCCGACGCCGTGAAGCCCTCCTCGCAGCCTGCGCTGGATGCGCTGCACGCGGCCGGCGTGCGCCTGGTTATGGCCACGGGCGATAACGAGGCGACGGCGAAGGCGGTGGCATCGTCCTTGCCCATCGATGAGGTGCACGCAGGCATCTCGCCGGAAGACAAAGCGCATCTCGTCGCCGAATTGAAGCGCGGGGGCGCCACGGTGGCGATGGCGGGCGACGGCGTGAACGATGCTCCGGCACTGGCTGCCGCCGACGTGGGCATCGGCATGGGCAACGGCAGCGACATCGCCATCCAGAGCGCGTCGGTCACGCTCCTGAAGGGCGACCTTGCCGGTATCGCGCGGGCGCGGGCGCTGTCGCGGGAAACGGTGAAGAATATCCGCCAGAACCTGTTCTTCGCCTTCGTGTACAACGCGGTGGGCGTACCGGTGGCGGCCGGTGTGCTTTATCCGTTCTTCGGCATCACCCTGTCGCCCATGATCGCGGCGCTGGCGATGAGCCTCAGTTCGGTGTCGGTGGTAGGAAACGCCTTGAGGTTGCGCCGGGGTACCTGACCCCGGCGCGCTTCCCGCTGCCGAACGTGCGGACGTTCGTCAGCGCTTCGCGTCGAAGGAGGGCGGGGCGTCCGCTTCCTTCGTGGCCCACGCCTTGTTCGGCTTGTCCGAGAGGTCGAGTTCCAGCGTGCCGCCCTTCAATGCGAACGACTCCGGCAACCAGGCGCGCGAGGATGCCTTGCCGTTCACCTTCAATGCGGTGACATACGGTTTGCCGGCGCCGGCGTTCGGCGCATCGATGATCACGTCGCCTTCCGGCCTGTGCACCACGGCGTGCGTGAAGAGGGGGCTGCCCACCACCAGTTCGGCGCGGCCGGGAATGGCCGGATAGACGCCGAGCGCGGCGAAGACATACCACGACGACATCTCGCCGAGATCGTCGTTGCCCGGAATGCCGTTCGGGGCGTTCAGCCAGATGGTATCGAGCACGCGGCGGACCAGCTCCTGCGTTTTCCACGGCTGCCCGGCGTAGTTGTAGAGCCAGGGCGTGCCGATGGACGGCTCGTTGTCGAGTTCGGCGTGCAGGGGGCCGGACTTCGTGACCGCGAAGCTGCCGTCGGGCTGATAGAAGAACGCGTCGAGCCGCTTGCGCGCCTTCTCCCGCCCGCCCATGGCGTCGAACAGGCCACCGACGTTGAAGGGCACCATCCACACGTACTGGGCAGCGCTGCCCTCCACGAAACCGTCCTCCGTCGACGGTGTGAAGGCGTGCGGTGCTTCCTTCTCGTCGTCCTTTATCAGGGCCCAGCTGCCGTCGGCATTGCGGTTGCGGATGTAACCGCCTTCCGGCGTGGCCTTGGGGTCGAACAGGTTGCGCCAGTACTGCGCGCGCTCGAGGAAGCGGGCAGCGGTGTCCTTGTCGCCCAGACGCCCGGCAAGCGCACTGATGCCGAATTCGGCAGCCACGGTTTCGAGCGTGTCGGCGGCCGGGCCCCAGGCCGGCGCACCGACCGGGATGTAGTGCAGCTTCAGCCACGCGTCGAGGCCCGGGCGCTGCCCCACGCATTCCACTTCGCAGCCGTCGTGCGAGGTATCCAGCGCCGTGGGATGGTCGGCCGCGTGCACCAGGGAGGCGAGGGCCCCCTTTGCGTCGAAATCGCGCGCACCGAAGGCGTAGATGCCTGCGACGGATGGCGCGGCGGGGTCGCCGTTCATGACGTGCGTGCCGCCGTTGTTGTGCGTCCAGCGATCCCACACGCCGCCGTTCTGTTGCGCCTGGTTATAGAGGCTCTGTGCGATGTCGCCGGCGGTCTTGGGTTCCAGCCATGCGACGAGCGGCAACTGCGAGCGATAGACGTCCCAGCCGGAGAAGTTCGCGTACTGGGCTTTCTGGTTTCCCGCGACGCGATGGGTCTTGCCGTCGAAGCCACGGTATTCGCCGTTCACGTCGCTGAAGACGTTGGGGTGCATCAGCGCGTGGTACAGCGCCGTATAGAACACGGTGCGCTGGTCCGGCGTGCCGCCCTGCACGTCGATATGCGAGAGGCGTTCGTTCCACGCGGCCACGGCCTTGTCGCGCACGGACTCGAAGCGGGTGCCCTTCGGAATCTCGGCGTCCAGGTTGGCTTGCGCGTTCGCGGAGCTCACATAGGAAATGCCGATTCGCACGTTCACATCGCGCGTGCCCTTGGCGAAGCCGACCCAGGCGCCCGACCCCTTGCCTGCCTCGGGGAAGCCCTTCGGTCCGTACCCCGTGCCGCCCTGGGCGTGCGTGCCGCCTTTTTCGACCGTTCCGTCATGCCAGGCACCGGTGGCGGCGAACGGCTGGTCGAACTCCGCCACGAAATAGAGCGTGTAATAGCTGCGGCGATCGGCTTCGTTGATGTAACCGCAGAAGTTGCCGCTGGTGACTTCACCCGAGACCCTGGCATGCGCCGTGTCGACGGCGACCTTCGCCTCTTCCGAACCCACTTCCGAATCCGATACGCGCACAAGCACGTTCGCCGGCTTGCCGGCGGGGAAGGCGAATCGGGCCGCGCCGCTATGCAGGGCGGCGGTGAGGTCCACTTCCACGCCGTTGTCCAGCGCCACGCGGTAGTGCCCGGCCTTCGCGGTTTCGTTCGCGTGCGAGAACTTCGATGCGTACGCGTGGCGGAAGTCGCTGGAGGGCGACGTGGTCACGTCCTGCGTGATCGGCATGAGGGGCACGTCGCCCGACGCGCCGGCGCAGCCCCAGCCTTCGACGTTGGTGAGGCTGAAACCCCGGATGGCATCGGCGCGATATTCGTAGCCGCCCGGCGCCGCGATGGGCGCCTTCTTGCCCGGCAACGGCGAGGCCTCGGGACTGAATTGCAGCATGCCGAAAGGCACGACGGCACCCGGAAAGACGTTGCCGCCATTGGTGGTGCCGATGAGCGGATTCACCAGCTCGGCGGGGCCGGAGGCCGCCGCCGCGAGGGCAGGGAGCAGGGCGGCAACAACGGCGAGGGGACGAATGGTGCGCAAGGTAACCTCCGGCAGCTATCGATTTATCTCGATTGAAATCCCGTTATATCAGGGATCGCGTGCCGCGGGGCCAGGCAACGGTGGCGGGCGGCGCGACCGTGGCCCGATCGAGCTACCAGAGAATGCCGTCGACCGGCTGTACGGGTTGCAGGCCATGCGCTTCGCCGAGCCCGTCGCGCAGGTCGATCTCGATGCCGCGCGTGAGGGCGGTCAGCGGCACATCGTCTTCCTTGTTTTCGAACGGGTTCTGCATGTCGTTGCCGATCTGCAGCAGGGCGAGGAAGAGAAAGCCCGCCACGGTGGAACCGAGCGGCGTATAGAGGCCGAGGGTTTCGACCAGGCCCAGGGGCAGCAGGAGACAGAAGCCGTGCGTGAAGATGGCCGGATAGACGGCGTATTGCTGGGGCAGCGGTGTGTTCTTGATGCGCTCCATGCCGCCCTGCGCGTTCGAGATGTCGGCCAGCGTGCGCGCGAAAGTGGCGAGCAGGATGGGATCCGTTCCCGTGTCGGCGATGGTCGCAGCCGTGCGCGAATGAATGGCATTGGGCACGTTGAGCACGCCGTGCAGGCGTTCGACTTCGTCGGCGGGAAGACGGCCTTCCAGTTCGTCCCACGGCGTCTGCCGGCGCAGGTGCATGCGCAGCGCATGCACGTAGGCGATCTGGCGATGGACCACACGTGCCGCGACCTGCCGATCCGCCAGCAGCGTAAGCGCGTCGCGTGCGAGGGTGCGCGATGCGTTCACCATCGCGCCCCACAGCGTGCGAGCCTCCCACCAGCGCGCATAGGCGGTGGTGTTGCGGAAACTCAGATAGACGGCGACCGCGGAGCCCAGCAGCGTAATGGGGAGGCTGGGAAACTCGATCCACACCGGCTGCACGAGGTACCAGAACGCGGTGACGGCGATGTCCCACGCCAGCAGCCACACCAACGGTTTGCCGACGTAGTGCAGGATGTGCCCGAGATGGGCGCGTCCAGGCAGGATCACACGCCGTTCTCGCGACGGATCGCTTCCGCCAGGGGAATGAAGCGGTCGGTGGCACCGTCGAGCACGGAGACAGTGCCGTCGCCGATGTCGTATACCCAGCCTTGCAGGCTGATGGCGTCATTGGCCCGTGCCGCTGCGACGGCCGGATGGGTGCGCAGGTGCGCGAGTTGCAGGCGAACGTTTTCTTCGATCAGGGCGTTCATGGCGGCCGCGCCTTCGAGCTTGCGCGCGAACACGGCGCTCTTGGCGGCCTGGGCGTTGCGCAGCCATGCCTCGACGGTGGGCAGGTCGCGCGTGGAATCGGGGTTCAGCAGGCCCTTCATGGCACCGCAGTCGGTGTGGCCGCAGATCACGACGTGGCGGACACGCAGCACCATGACGGCGAACTCCACCACCGCCGACACGCCGCCCAGCATCTCGCCGTAGCCCGGCACGATGTTGCCGATATTGCGGCAGACGAAAAGCTCGCCCGGCTGGGTCTGGGTGATCATCTCCGGTACCACGCGGGAATCGGCGCAGGTGATGAACAGGGTGTGGGGGCTCTGGCCTTCGGCCAGTTCGCTGAAGAGCTGCTCGCGCTCGGGGAAGACCTTGTGGCTGAAGTCCTCGACGCCTTTGAGCAGGCCAAGGAGGCTGTCGTCGCGGGGGGTATCCTGGGTCATGCGTTCACCTCGGCAGATCGGGCCGCGCGAGGGCGCGGCAACCGGCGAAGTTTATGCCAAAGCGGCGCGCAGGGGATTCGCGGGAGTATGGCGCCCAGCCTGTGGGAGCCGCTTCAGCGGCGATACGTCTTCGCGAGAGTGCCCGCTGCCGCGGGATCGCCGGCAGAGCCGGCTCCCACATGGGGCCTCGACCGCGTGAAGAATCAAAAAAAGGCCGCCCTGCGTTGGCAGGACGGCCCAGTCTGGCCCTTGCGGAGGCTTCAAGCCTCCACGTCTTCCTTATAGGCGTCGATCGGGATGCAGGCGCACATCACGTTCTTGTCGCCGTACACGTTGTCCACGCGCGACACCGGCGGCCAGTACTTGGACAGCTTCAGCGACGGCAGCGGGAAGGCCGCAAGTTCTCGCGGATAGGCGTGCGTCCACTCGCTGCCCGTGACCATGGTGGCCGTGTGCGGGGCGTTGCGCAGCGGGTTGTCCTCGCGGTCGAGGCGGCCGTCTTCCACCGCGCGGATTTCCTCGCGGATCTGGATCATGGCGTCGATGAAGCGGTCGAGCTCGTGCAGCGACTCGCTCTCGGTCGGCTCGACCATGAGCGTGCCGGCGACGGGGAACGACAGCGTCGGCGCATGGAAGCCGAAGTCGATCAGGCGCTTGGCCACATCTTCGGCACCCACGCCCGTGGCGTCCTTGAGCGGACGCAGGTCGAGGATGCACTCGTGCGCCACGAGGCCGTTGCGGCCGGTGTAAAGCGTCTTGAAGTGCGGCGCGAGGCGCCTGGCGATGTAGTTGGCGTTGAGCAGGGCCACCTGGGTCGCCTTGCGCAGTCCTTCCGTGCCCATCAGCGTGATGTACATCCACGAGATCGGCAGGATCGACGCGGAGCCGAAGGTGGCCGCGCTGACCATGCCCACGTCGCCCTCGCCGCCGAAAGCGCGCGGCAGGAACGGAGCGAGGTGCGACTTCACCGCGCAGGGCCCCACGCCCGGGCCGCCGCCGCCGTGCGGAATGCAGAAGGTCTTGTGCAGGTTGAGGTGGGAGACGTCCGAGCCCCACTTGCCGGGCTTCGCCACGCCAACCAGCGCGTTCATGTTCGCGCCGTCGGTGTACACCTGGCCGCCATGCTTGTGCACGGCTTCGCAGATGGCGACCACGTCTTCCTCGAACACGCCGTGCGTGGAGGGGTAGGTGATCATGATGGCGGCGAGGCGGTCGGCGTACTTCTCCGCCTTCTCGCGGATGTCGTCCACGTCCACGTTGCCGTTGGCGTCGCAGCGCGTGACGACCACCGTCATGCCGCACATCTGCGCGGACGCCGGATTGGTGCCGTGCGCGGATTCCGGAATTAGGCAGATGTCGCGATGGCCTTCGCCGCGCGAGCGGTGGTAGGCGCGGATGGCCAGCAGACCGGCGTACTCGCCCTGCGCGCCCGAGTTGGGCTGCAGGCTGACGGCGTCGTAGCCGGTGCATTCCACCAGCATGGCTTCCAGCTCGTCGATGAGCTGCTTGTAGCCCTGCGCCTGGTCGGCGGGCGCCAGCGGATGGATGTTGGCGAACTCCGGCCATGTCACCGGGATCATTTCCGCGGTGGCATTGAGCTTCATGGTGCATGAGCCGAGCGGGATCATGGTGCGGTCGAGCGCCAGGTCCTTGTCGGCGAGGCCGCGCAGGTAACGCAGCAGTTCGTGCTCGCTGTGGTGCGTGTTGAACACCGGATGCTGGAGGAAGTCCATGTCGCGCAGCAGCTGGCGCGGCAGGGCATCGTGCACTTCGCCGTCCAGCGCGTCGATGTCGGCAATGGCGGCACCGAAGAGGCCGGCGAGGGCGACCACGTCCGCGCGCGTGGTGGTTTCGTCGAGGCTGATGCCCACGCTCGAGGCGTCGATCGCACGCAGGTTGACGCCAGCGGTGGCAGCCTTCGTGTGGATGGCCTTCGCGTCGATGCCGGTCACGTGCAAGGTGTCGAAGAAGTCATCGCCCACGGCAACGCCGGCGCGACGCAGCGCGACGGCCAGGATGGTGGCGAGACGATGGGTGCGGCGCGCGATGCGAACCAGGCCCTCGGGGCCGTGGTAGACGGCGTACATGCTCGCCATGACGGCCAGCAGCACCTGCGCGGTGCAGATGTTCGAGGTGGCCTTCTCGCGGCGGATGTGCTGCTCGCGGGTCTGCAGGGTGAGGCGGTAGGCAGGCTTGCCTTCGGTGTCCACGGACACGCCGATCAGGCGGCCCGGCATCGAGCGCTTGTACGCATCGCGGCAGGCGAGGTAGGCAGCATGCGGGCCGCCGAAACCGTAGGGCACGCCGAAGCGCTGCGTATTGCCCACCACGATGTCGGCACCCCAGGTGCCCGGCGCGGCGATGAGCGTCAGGGCGAGCAGGTCGGTGGCGACGCAGACGATACCGCCGCGTGCATGCGTGGCATCGGCGAGAGCCTTGTAATCGTTGATGCGGCCGTAGGTGTTCGGGTACTGGAGCAGCACGCCGAAGCTTTCGACGTTCGCCGCGTCGCCATCGTCGCCCACGTGCAGTTCGATGCCGATGCCGTCGGCGCGCGTGCGCAGCACTTCCAGCGTCTGCGGATGCACGTCCTTCGACACGAAGAACACGTTCGACTTCGACTTGGCGGAACGCTTGGCCAGCGCCATGGCCTCGGCGGCCGCGGTGCCCTCGTCGAGCAGCGAGGCGTTGGAGATGTCCATGCCGGTGAGGTCGGCGACCATCGTCTGGAAGTTGATCAGGGCTTCCATGCGGCCCTGGGAGATCTCCGCCTGATACGGCGTATAGGCCGTGTACCAGGCCGGGTTTTCCAGCACGTTACGCAGGATGACGTTCGGCGTGAGGGTGCCGTAGTAGCCCTGGCCGATGAAGCTGCGGAACACGGTGTTGCGATCGGCGATGGCGCGGATCTTCGCCAGCGCTTCCTCTTCCGTGACCGCGCGGGGCAGGGCCAGCGGGGCGGGGGACTTGATCGAGCCGGGAACGATGGCGTCGGTGAGGGCGTCGAGCGACGTGTGGCCCACCACGCGCAGCATCTCGGCGATCTCGGTGTCGTTCGGGCCGATGTGGCGCTCGATGAAGGCGCCGTGGTTTTCGAGGTCGCGCAGCGAAGTTTTCTGGCTCATGGCTTTGGGGGCATCCGGAGTAACGCGCCGTGCCGGCACGTGGGGCGCCCCTCTGTCCTTTTGCCTGAGAGTTTGGAGGCGTGGAGCCTCTTGCACCTTCGGCGCCGGATCGAACCGGTCTCTCCAGAGTGATGACCGCGCGGTGGTATGGGTGCCTGAGCGATTACGGGCGTTGCGCCTTCGGCAGCGGCTCCTTCCGCTTCTCCCACCGAGCTTTACGTTGCCGATTATACAGAGCGGCGGGCGCGGATGTCGGCCATGCCGGGGTGCCGCCAGGCGCCGCCCCCTTACCGGGGTCGGCGGCCGATGGGAAAACGCGTCGGGGAGGCCTGACGGTCGGGAAGGGCCATGCCCGGCCGCGGCGTGGGCTCGGCAGCATCGTCAGGCATCATGAGCCAAACGCCCGCAAACACCGTCGCAACGTCGCCCCCCGGCAGGGGTTTTTGCGTGAGAACACTCTCATTTGGGGGCCGACGTCCCAGGACTAGGTTAGGGGCACCCCAAGGAGGTACCCCCCATGAAAGCCCCCACGCTCGTCCTCAATGCCCTGACAATAGCCCTGGGCTTCGGCCTGGCTCATGCCGTATCCGCCGAAGCGTTGCCGCCGTTGCTCAGCCCGACGGCAATTTCGCCCGACCCCCTGGCGGACGTCCTCGTCGTCTTCGGGAAAGGCGACTCTCCGGCCGTGTCGCCGGACGATACAGGCACCACCATCGTGCCCGCCGCCACCCTCGGGAGCGACGCGATCGCCGCGCTCGCAGCGGCCCGCTCGGGCAGGGTGCTTGTTTCCCTCTCGTCGAGGGACCTGCCGCTTTCCAGTGGCGATGCCGTGTCCCTGAGCAGGCTCTACGAGGGAGGGATACCCGTCCTGCTGCACATGGACGACGACAGCGACGAGGAACTGGCCCGCGTTTCGAAGCTTTTCGGTATCGCGCCCGCAACGACGGGCGATGTCGTCGTCGTACGGGGCGCCGACGGTACTCCGCAGATTTACGCAGCGGAAGGCGACGCGACCTCACTGGGCGATCTGCTTGTCGCGGCGGCGGCCAAGGCGCCGACCCCGTCCGCGACCGCCAGGCGCCGCATCGACCCCGTGGGCGGCGGCGCCGCGATGCCGCTGGCACCGACCCGGCGCTTCAGCGTGAACTTCGTCGACGACATGGGCGAGGTATCGGGAGCCAACATCATTGAAGTGGTGCGCAGCCGGACGAACAGTTCCGATGCCAAGGTCGTCAACATCGTTTCGCGTGTGACCGTCAGGACGTCGGAGAATGGCGTGGTCGACGGCGGACGGACGGGAAAGAATCTCTGGGGAACGTATCTTCCCATCGAGTATCGGCTCAGTCAGAAGCTGACCGCCGACGGCGTCCAGCCTCGCTACCTTTCTCATTTCCCCGAAACGGACGAGCGCACCGACTACACGAGGAACGAGACGAAAACGCGCGGATTCAGCATCGGCGGATCGACGGGTACGGAGTTGAGCGCCTCCGGCAAACCGGACGATGTGCTCGCTGCCAAGCTGCCGTTCAACGTGGCCCTGGGTTATGAGTACTCGCAGCAGTCGAGCTTGAGTTCCACCTTCAAGGACTACGCGATCCTGGCCGTGCCCAAGGCGCCGGATTCGGTGGAATGGAAGGCGTTGCTCAACGAGTCCCTCAAGGGCGTGCTCGTGAAGCGGGGCACGGCGAGCACGCCGGAGCTCAGCGAGGAAAAGATGACGCCGACGATGCGCGCCATCACCTTGAACACATTGTCGGAATGGGTTCTGCCCGGCGCCTATGAGGGGCTGGCGACCGTGACCGTGTCGGCTGGCTACGAACTCGAGCGCACCGAATGGTGGTGGCAGCGCACGCAGGTCGAGCGCGCACGAACCTGGGCCACACGCGACGTACCGGCATCGTTCGTCGTGGATATGTCCGATCCGCACCTTACTTCGGAAATCACCGTGCTCATTCGCTCGGCGGTGGGTACCGGTGCCTGCCTGCAGGACGACGGCGATGTCGTGCTGGCCGCATGCAACGTCATGGACCGCAAGCAGATGTGGGGCCTGGACGCGTCGAACCGCTACGTGAATCGCGGCACCGGGCGCTGCCTCACCGCCGACACGACCTCGCGCGGCGTGGTGACGCGGCCCTGCGGCCTGACGTTCGAGCAGCAATGGGAGTGGCGCGCAGACCGCCTGCATTCGTTCATCGACCACGCGAAATACAGGCTTTACGTGGAAGGCGGACGAGTGCACTACTACGCCGCGGAAGGGCGATTCCAGGACTATCCGGTGAATCCCTATGGCTCGCCACTCGAACCATGGACCAATTACCCGAGCGCGCCGCGTCCCGGCATCGATCAGCAACCCGCGCCGGCAGGGAACAGGCCGATCGCGATCCCCGATACCTGGGGAACGACGTTCCGGCCGGTGGACGCCGAGCAGCGCTGGCACCTGGAGGTCATTCGGCAGGGGCTTTAGGCGACGCCATGGAGCCTCGTCGCGGGACGGCCTCGCGATGAGGCTCGCATGCGAGCAGCCAAAGGAACTTGCCCTGGCGATCACGGTCTGCAAGTGAATGGTCGCTTGGGGAGAACATGGTGCCATCAGGGACGGCAGCCGCATTTGCCCACCTCCCATGGCGGCGTATCGTCAGGAATGGCGTGCTCATCGGCGTGGTGTCCTGGCTGCACTTGGTACTGTTTGTTGTCCTGATGTCCATGAACCCGCGCCTTTCCCGTAGCGATGCACATCGGGAGGGCAGCGACGACATCGTTCTACATGTGCGCTTGATCCAGCGTCGGTCCGTTGCGCGCTCCTTGAGTCACGCGCGCCCGGCCGGGCCTCGTGCCGGAGCCCTCGCCACGCTTCGACCCGCGGTGTACGCCAAGAAGCGCCCCTCAGAGTCCCAGACTCAGCCCATGCCGCCATCGGGACCGGAGCCTGTGCCCGGCGTACCGGCACCGGCCGTTACGTCCCGGGCGGAGGAAGCGGATGCGTTCGGCGATCCGTCGATTCGCAATGCATTGGTCGGCAGCCCTTCGGCGGTGAGGCCTCGGTTGCCCGGTGGAACGGATACCAAGCTGTCGGGCACGTTGCGCGTGGTGAGTCCGAAGAGCCTCAGGGACCGAGTGAAATCGATCGGCGACTACATGAGCTGCAGCATGATCGAAATGGCCCGTAATCGCCCAGGGCAGTTGAATGTGGTGCAGATAGCCGATGCGTACACTGCCCACGGGTGCAAGAAGTAACGATGCTGCAGGCAGCGTGCTCGCGTCTTTCGCGCACGGAGGGGGCGTACAATCGCCGGACGCCCCTCGGAGTGCGGACATGACGAAAGGACGAGGTTACTGGTTCGGTCGCAAGCGCTTCGGTTGGGGCATCAGTCCAACGAGTTGGCAGGGCTGGGCGAGCATCGCTGTCTATTGCGCCCTCATGATCTCCACGACGAAGATGGACTTCCTTACCGCGCATCGTGTGTGGGACGTGGCGACGAAGGTGCTCCTCACCGTCGTTCTGCTCGCCATCATGCTCGCGAAGTTCGACTCGTCGAAACGAACCTGACGCGGTTCGATGGGTGCTCAGTCCGTCAGATCGCCACCGTCGAGTTCGAGCCCGCCGAGTGGGAGCGATTCGCGCGGTTGAAAGAAAAGGTAGCGTCCCTGTGGATAAAGCAGCTTTTGAGAGCTCCTTTGACGAGGTGGTGTCCGGACCGTTGCTCGGCCGGGGATTCGTTCGACGCGGGAAGTCTCACTTCGCCGAGATCCAGGGCGTGCAGATCGGGTGGGTTCGCGGAGGCGGGCGGTTCGCCTCGCCAGGGAGCGTCGCTCACTGCGTGTGCTTCCGGCACGCCTTTCTCCGCGACAAGGAGAGCCGGGTTCCTGTCCAACCTCCTGGTTTCCCCGAGCATTACCCGTGGGTATTCGATCTGGAATTGCTGCCTGCAAGCACGCACAAGCATTGGCGGTTTGACCCAGCCAGGCTCATGAACCTTCGCTACGGCCAATACACATTTGAAGATCTCGACGCGGCGACCGTTCGCGACGACCTGAACATCCGGCTTGCCGCCTTTCTTCGGTACGCCGATTGGGCAGTCACCCTCTCCGATTCGGACGCCGTGGCGCAGCTTCGCCCATTCGCGAAGGACTACTGGATCGCAAGACACTGGCTGGAAGACTACGCCGCTCGCGCTGGTGGTACGGCTTAAGTGCTTATGCGGTATGGCGATCGGATGTAGCGGAGATCCAACCCAGCACGAACGATTCCAGCGACACGCGCGCCGGCACGACCAGCCCCGCCGCACGCACGAACCCCTGTGCTGCTTGCAGGAACGCCTGCTTCGACCGTGCGGAGTCCATCCGGGCCGTCGCTTGCCGTTGCCGGAGTTGCACGATATGGGCCGAAGGCTGGCCCGGTCGCGAGAACTTCGCGTAACGGCGAAGCTCGTCCGAGGCAGTCGCGGTATCGCGTGCCGCATCGTCCATGGCCGCACGGGACATCCTCGCCTTCTCCAGGAGTGCGATGGCTTCCGGAGAGAGGTCGGCAGCTGAGGGAAGCGGATGACTGGTCATGGGTTTCAAAGCCCGAAAACAACGAAGCCCCGCATCGCTGCGGGGCTTCGTCTATAATTGGTGCCCAAGAGAGGACTCGAACCTCCACGGTTTTACCCGCTAGTACCTGAAACTAGTGCGTCTACCAATTCCGCCACCTGGGCAGGTGTCTCGAAGCAGCGTCGCCGCCCCGTGAGCCGCGTAGATTAGGTAGGTCGAGGAAACTTGTCAACGATTTCGTATCCCGGATGTGAAACTATTTCGCGTCCCCATCCAAAGGTTCATAAGTGACGAAGAAAAAGAAAGGCTCGGGCGCGGATCGCGGCCCCCGCAAGGCGAACGCCACCCGGCCGGGCAAGGCCCTGGCCAAATACCGCGACCGTCTGCCGCCGCCGGCGGTGGTCGACCCGCACGCCGACCGCGAGGCCCAGCGCTACGACCAGCCCATTCCCAGCCGCGAGGCCATCCTCGCGCTGCTCGAGGAGCGCGGCGAGCTGCTGATGGCCGAGGACATCGCGCGGGCGCTGCGCCTGTTCACCGATTACGAGATCAATGCTCTGGGCAAGCGCCTCGGGGCGATGATCCGGGACGGCCAGCTGCTGCGGAACCGCCGCGGCGGCTACGCGCCCGCCCAGAAGCTCAGCCTCATCCCCGGTCGTGTCATTGCCAATGCCGAGGGTTACGGCTTCCTGCGGCCCGACGAGGGCGGGGAAGACCTCTACCTGTCCCCCTCGCAGATGCGCAGCGTGCTGCACGGCGACCGCGTGCTCGCCAGTGTGGTGGGCATCGATCGCCGCGGCCGCCGCCAGGGCGCCATTGTGGAAGTGCTGGAGCGGCGCTCGCCCCGTCTCGTGGGCCGGGTGGTGATCGAAAACGGCGTGACCCTGGTGGAGCCGGACGACCGGCGCCTGCATCAGAACATCATGATCCCGGCCGGTCGCGACGCGGGTGCCCGCTCGGGCGAGATCGTCGTGGCCGAGATCACCGATCCGCCCACGCCGCACCGTGGCCCCCTGGGCACCATTCGCGCCGTGCTCGGCGAGCGGCTGCAGCCCTCGCTGGTGGTGGAAATGGCCATCGCCAGTCACGACCTGCCGCACGAGTGGCCGCCGCAGGTACTGCGCCAGGCGGAGGAAGTGGAGCCGAAGGTCGGTGCGGACGAGCGCAAGGGCAGAGTGGATATCCGCAAGCTTCCGCTGGTGACCATCGACGGCGAGGATGCGCGCGACTTCGACGATGCCGTGTACGCCGAGGCGCTGAAGGGCGGCGGCTTCCGTCTTATCGTCGCCATTGCCGACGTCTCGCATTACGTGCCGGTGGGCACCGCGCTGGACGCCGAAGCCTACGAGCGCAGCACGTCCACGTATTTCCCCGGCTTCGTCGTGCCGATGCTGCCGGAAACCCTCTCCAACGGCATCTGCTCGCTGAATCCGAAGGTCGACCGCCTGTGCATGGTGTGCGACATGGAGATCGACGAAGACGGCGAAGTCCTCCACTCGAAGTTCTACGAAGCGGTGATGCATTCGCACGCGCGGCTCACCTATAACAAGGTGTGGCAGGCGGTGGGCGAGCGCGACGCCGACGTGCGCGACGAGATCGCCGACGTACTGCCGCAGGTCGAAACCCTGCATCGCCTCTACAAGGCCATGGCCAAGGCACGCAAGCGGCGCGGCGCCATCGACTTCGAAACCCCGGAAGTGAAGTTCCGTCTTGCACCCTCGGGCGACGTGGTGTCCATGGGCGCCACCGATCGCAACGACGCGCACAAGCTCATCGAAGAATGCATGATCGCCGCGAACGTGCAGGCGGCGCGGTACCTCTCGAAGCGGAAGATTCCGGCGCTCTACCGCGTGCACGCGCCGCCGCCGGCGGAGAAGTACGACGACCTGTTGCAGTTCCTGCGCGAGTTCAAGCTGAAGATGCCGCCGGCTGACGAGGTGACGCCCGCCGACTTCTCAGCGCTGCTGAAGAAGGTGCACGACCGGCCCGAGGCGGAACTGATCCAGTCGGTGTTGCTGCGCGCGCAAAGCATGGCCGTCTACCATCCGGAGAACCAGGGCCACTTCGGCCTGGCACTGGACGCCTACGCGCACTTCACCTCGCCGATTCGCCGCTACCCGGACCTGCTGGTCCATCGCGCGATCCGCTATGCGCTCACCAAGGGCAGGCCGGCCGGTTACACGTACAGCGAATCGGAAATGGCCTCCATGGCCGTGCATTGCTCGCAGCGCGAGCGCCGTGCCGAGGAGGCCGAGCGCGACGTCGACGAGCGCTTCAAGTGCGCGTGGATGGAAAAACACGTTGGGGAGGAATTCGCAGGCACCATCACGGGCGTCACGTCGTTCGGCCTGTTCGTGGAACTGGCGGCGTCGCGCGTGTCGGGCCTGGTCCACGTGTCCCAGCTTCCGAACGACTACTACAAGTTCGATCCGGTGCGGCACCTTCTGTCGGGCGAGCGCACCGGCGCGAGCTATCGCCTGGGCGACTATGTGAGCGTGCAGGTGCTGCGGGCGAGCCTGGAAGACCGCAAGATCGATTTCCGCCTCGTCGCGCGGTTGGCCGCGCTGCCGAAGCCGGCTGCGCCGGTGGTTCCGGCGCCTGTCGCGTCGCGCAAGAAGAGCGGCGGCATGGCGGCCGCGGGCAAGGCCATCGGCAAGGCCGCGAAGAAGGCGGTCGGGCGCATCTTCGGCACCAAGGCGAAGGCGCCGGTTGCCGCCGAGCCGGTGACGGAGCATCATGCGCGACCCGCACGGCGGGCGGCGGCGGAAACGGAGGCCATGCCGTTCGCGCGCAAGCGCGCTTCCCACACGGAAAGGGAGGCTTCCGTGGCGCCGAAGGCGGCGTCGAGGCGTCGTGCGTCCGGCGATGCCGGCGGGAAGAAGCCGGCCGCTGGTTCGAAGGCCCCGGCCACGTCCGCGAAGGGCGTGCCGGCAAAGCGCGCTGCCGCCAAGAAAACCGCGACGAAGAAGTCGCCGCGTAAACCCAGGAGCAACCCGAAGTCATGAGTGAAACCTGGATCGTCGGCATCAATCCGGTCGAAGGCGCCCTCGCCAACGATCCGGATCGGATCCGTGAAGTAGTGATCGAGCAGAATTCGAAGAACGCGCGCGTGAACGAGATCGCCGCGCAGGCGCGTCGGCTTGGCCTGCCGCTGAAGACTGTGGGCAAGGAACAACTGGAGAAGCTGGGCGGCGAGGCTCGCCATCAGGGCGTGATCGCGCGCTACGAAACCCCGCCGCTGCGGGGCGAGAACGATCTGCCGGCACTGCTCGACGCCGCCGGTGCGGACGCCCTGGTGCTCGTGCTCGACGGCGTTACCGATCCGCACAACCTGGGCGCCTGCCTGCGCAGTGCGGCCGCCGCGAAAGTCACCGCGGTGGTCGTACCGAAGGATCGCGCGGTGGGTATCACGCCCACGGTGCGCCGTGCCTCGGCCGGCGGTGCGGACCTGGTACCGGTCATCGCCGCCACCAACCTCGCCCGTGCGCTGCGTTTGCTGAAAGATGCCGGCGTATGGATCACCGGTCTGGATGGCGACACCGACCAGTCGATCTACGACATCGACCTGAAGGGCCCCATCGCCCTCGTGATGGGCAGCGAGGGCGACGGCATGCGCCGGCTCACGCGCGAAACCTGCGATTTCGTGGCGAAGATCCCCATGCCAGGCAGCATGGAGAGCCTGAATGTCTCGGTGGCCACGGGCATCGTGCTGTTCGAGGCACTGCGTCAGCGAGGGAGCAAGCGATGAACCTGTTCTGGCACGACTGGGCCGGCCTGATCGGCGTGACGCTGGTGCTCGTGGCGTTCTTCCTGCTCCAGGCGCACAAGCTCTCGGGGCAGGGCTACCCGTACCAGGTCATGAACCTGGTCGGCGCCTTCGGCATCCTGCTGTCGCTGATCTTCGGCACCTTCAACCTCTCCGCCTTTCTGCAGGAGATGGCGTGGTTCCTCATCAGCGTTTACGGGATCGTGCGGGGCGTGAAGTTGAAGAAGGCTGCAGTGGGTCCGCTTCAGTAGTTGCGGCCAAGATGTGGGAGCCGCTTCAGCGGCGATGGGTGCTCGCTGCGAGCTTGCCCGCTGACGCGGGATCGCCGGCATAGCCGGCTCCCACAGTCTGCTCCCCGCGCGGTCTGTGCTGCCGGTCAGCGGGGGCGCACGTGATGTAGGATGTTAGCGGTTCGGCGCAAAGCCGGTCCGCTCGCGGGGACGGCCCCACGACGCGCATCATCTCCGCGGGGACGACCCCGCTCTTGCGGAGCTTTCCCATGTACTGGACTGTTCTCGTACTTGCCGGTCTCTTCGAGATCGCCTGGGCTGTCGGCCTGAAATACACCGAGGGTTTCAGCCGCCTGTTGCCCAGCGTGCTTACCGTGGTTGCCATGGTGATCAGCATAGTGCTGCTCGCCATCGCCACGAAGAAACTTCCGCTGGGTACCGCCTATGCGGTGTGGACGGGTATCGGGGCGGTAGGTGCCGTGACGCTCGGCATCGTGCTGTTCGGCGAATCGGCGCAGCCGTGGCGGCTGCTGTGCGTCGGGTTGATCCTGGCCGGGATCGTGGGCTTGAAGCTCGCGGGCTGAGGGATGGCGAGCTCTGTGTGGGAGCCGGCTATGCCGGCGATCCCGCGGTAGCGGGCAAGCTTGTCGCCAGCGCCCAATCGCCGCTGAAGCGGCTCCCACACAAAGCAGCACTTACTTCCCGAAATCCGGATTCGCCGTGTTGTCACGCTTCGTGCGCGGTGCCACCAGCGGCTCGCCGTGCACCACGAACCAGACGTTCTCCGCGATGTTGGTGGCGTGGTCGCCGATGCGCTCGATGTTCTTCGCCATGAACAGCAGGTGCGTGCACGGCGTGATGTTGCGCGGATCTTCCATCATGTACGTGAGCAGGGCGCGGAACACCACCGTATAGGCCTCGTCGAGGTCCGCATCCGACTTCCATACCTCATAGGCCGCCTCGGCGTCCTGGTCGTTGTACGCCTTGAGCACGTTGCGGAGCTGGTCGGCCGCGAGCTCGGCAAGGTTGGCCAGGCCGCCCGCGGCGGTGATCGGAGCCACGCGGCTCAGCGGGATGGAGCGCTTGGCCACGTTCGCCGCGTAATCCCCGATGCGCTCGATGTCGGCGGCGATGCGGAGGGCGGCGAACACGTTGCGGAGATCGCCGGCGATCGGTGCGCGCAGGGCGAGCAGGCGGACCACGTCCTGGCTGATTTCCTGTTCGAGCGCGTCGAGGGCGTCGTCGTTGTCGACCACGCGCTGGGCCGCGCGCTCGTCGCGGCGTTCCACCACGTCGATGGCGGCTTCGAGCTGCGCGACGGCAAGTTCGCCCATCTTGACGATTTCGCCGGTGAGGCGCTTCAGTTCGTCGTCGTAGCTCTTGATGATGTGCTGGTGCGTGGTGTTCATCGCTAACCTCGAAGGCGGGTGCTTAGCCGAAACGGCCGGTGATGTAGTCTTCCGTCTGCTTCTTGTCCGGCTTGGTGAAGATCTTCTCCGTACGGTCGAACTCGATCAGCTCGCCCATGTACATGAAGGCGGTCATGTCCGAACAGCGGGCGGCCTGCTGCATGTTGTGGGTGACGATCACGATGGTGAAGTCGCGCTTCAGTTCTTCCACCAGCTGCTCGATGCGGCTCGTGGCGATGGGATCGAGCGCCGATGTGGGCTCGTCGAGCAACAGCACCTCGGGTTTCAGGGCGATGCCGCGGGCAATGCACAGACGCTGCTGCTGGCCGCCGGAGAGGCCCAGGGCGCTCTGTTTCAGCTTGTCCTTCACTTCGTCCCACAGCGCCGCGCCGCGCAGGGCCTGCTCGACGCGGTTCTCCATTTCCGAGCGCGACAGCTTCTCGTGGTGGCGGATGCCGTAAGCCACGTTCTCGAAAATGGTCATGGGGAACGGCACGGGTTTCTGGAACACCATGCCCACCTTGCTGCGCAGGCGGTTGAGCGGGTACTTCGGATCGAGGATGTTTTCCCCGTCGAGGATGATCTCGCCCGTGGCGCGCAGGCCCGGGTAGATGGCATAGATGCGGTTGAAGATGCGCAGCAGCGTGGACTTGCCGCAGCCGGAAGGGCCGATGATGGCCGTGACCTGCTTCTCCGGCACGTCCATGGCGATGTTCTTGATCGCGTGGAAATCGCCGTAATGGAAGTTCACGTCGCGAACGGTCATCTTCGCTGGCACCTGGCCAAGGTCCACGCCCGCGGCATGGGGCGACGTGCCGAACCCGGGTTGGGAGGCCACTTCGTTCATGTTAGTCATGGGACACCTTGGAGCGGAAAGCGAAACGGGCGATCAGGCTGAGCGCGAGCACAAACATGGTAAGCACGAAGGCGCCGGCCCAGGCGATGGTGTTGATGTCTGGACTTGGGTCTTTCGTGTATTCGTAGATGATCTGCGGCAGGCTGGCCATCGGGGTCAGCGGGTTGAGGCTCGTGAACGTATTGCCGAAGGCCGTGAACAGCAGTGGCGCCGTTTCGCCGCTGATGCGGGCCAGGGCCAGCAGCACGCCGGTGACGATGCCCGACCGCGCTGAGCGGATCAGGATCTGCGTGGTGAGCTTCCATTGCGGCACGCCGAGCGACAGCGCGGCTTCGCGCAGGGTACCCGGCACCAGGCGCAGCATCTCGTCGGTGGTGCGCACGATGACGGGCAGGGCGATCAGGGCCAGTGCGATGCCACCGGCGATGCCGGAGAAGGTCACGTTGCCGTTGGACAGGTACTTCGACGGGAGCACCACGATCGTGTAGACGAACAGGCCCAGCACGATCGACGGCGCGGACAGCAGGATGTCGTTGAGGAAGCGGATGGCGGGACCCAGGCGCGAGCGGCGCGAATACTCCGCGAGCCAGGTGCCGGCAGCCACGCCGATCGGCGTGGCGATGAGGATGCCGAGGAAGTTCAGGATCAGGCTGCCGATCATCGCGTTGGCCAGGCCGCCTTCCTCGCGGTAGGCCGTGATCTTGGTGAACAACTGCGGCTTCAGCGCCGAGGCGCCCTGGCTCAGGGTTTCCCAGAGGATCCAGGCGAGGAAGAACAGGCCCAGGCCGGTGGCGATCACGCTGAGCACCATGGCCACGACGTTCTTGATGCGGCGTGTGGTGTAGAGCGACGCGGACATCAGTTGCCCTCCTTCGTGGCCAGCCGGCGAAGCATGAGGCGGGCGATCAGCAGCACGATGAAGGTCACCACGAACAGAAGGAAGGCGAGAGCCATCAGCGCGGAGCGCTGCAGGCCCTGCGCCTCGCCGAACTGATTGGCGATGGTGGAGGCGATGGAGCTGCCCGTTTCGAGGAAGGACCAGGAGAACTTGAAGGTGTTGCCGAGCACGAAGGCCACGGCCATGGTCTCGCCGAGCGCGCGGCCGAGGCCAAGGAACACGCCGCCGATGACCGCGGTGCGGGTGTAGGGCACCACGATGTCCCACACTACTTCCCACGTGCTGGAACCCAGCGCGTATGCCGATTCCTTCAGGCGCGTGGGCACCGTCTGGAAGACCTCGCGCATCACCGAGGAAATGAACGGGATGATCATCACCGCCAGCACGAGGCCCGCGGTGAGCACGCCGGCACCGAAGAAGGGATATTCGCTGGAGAAGAACTTCGCGATCCACGGCACGTGCTGCACCAGCCACGACACCTGCCCGTCGGGCGGTTCGCTGCTGAAGTTGTTCATCAGCCACGGCTTGATGTGCTCGGCAACGAACGGGGCGAAGATGAAGAGGCCCCACATGCCGTAGATGATGGACGGAATGCCGGCCAGCAATTCGATGGCCGAGGCGACCGGACCGCGCAGCCATTGCGGCGCGATCTCGGTGAGGAAGAGGGCGATGCCGAAACTGATGGGTACCGCGACCACGAGTGCGATCATGGCCGTCCCGACGGTGCCCATGATGGGTACCAGCGCACCGTACTGGTCGTTGCTGGGATCCCAGGCGGCGCTGGTGAGGAAGCCCCAGCCGAAGGTGCGGAAGGCGTCCTGGCCCAGCCAGAGCGTGGAGCCCGCTGCGCCGATCAGCGAAAGGAGGACAAGCAGCGCGCAGGCTTTCAACACCCATCCGAAGATGAGGTCGTTGCGTGAGTCCGTCGACGTGCGCCTGGCCCCGGTGTGGCCGGGGGCGGTCGCGGCGTTGCTGGCGGTGGCATGCATAGGAATGCTGTTTCCCGGGCCTTTGCAAACGTTGGGTCGCCGCCCCTTACGGGACGGCGACCCCCTTGAACGACAGTCTGGACCGGAAGTGTGTCACCGGTCGGACGGCTCGTTGCTTACTTGAAGTCCGAGCCCCAGTAGGCCTGGATCTTCTGGGTGAGCGTGGCCGGCAGCGCGACGTAGTCGAGCGATGCGGCGTCGGCCTGGCCCTTCTCGAAGGCGTACTTGAAGAAGTCGAACGCCACCTTGGTGTGCGACGGGTTCTTCGACTTCTTGTACATGATGATCCAGGTGGTGGCAGTGATCGGCCACGCCTCGTCGCCCGAAGCATTCGTCATGATCAGGTTGAAGTCCTTCGCGGAAGCCCAATCGGCCGTGGCGGCCGCGGCGGCGAAGGTGTCGGCATTCGGCTGCACCCACTTACCGGCAGCATTCTGCATCTCCGCGAACGAGATCTTGTTCTTCTTCGCGTAGGCGTATTCGACGTAGCCGATCGAACCGGGGATCTGGCGGACGTACTGCGAAACGCCCTCGTTACCCTTGCCACCCACACCGGCCGGCCATTCCACGGCGGTGCCGAACTTCACCTTCGACGCCCACTCCGGGCTGACCTTCGACAGGTAGTTCGTGAAGTTGAACGAGGTGCCCGAACCGTCCGAGCGGTGCACCACCGTGATCTTCTTGGCGGGCACCTTGAGGCCCGGGTTCAGCGCCATGATGGCCGGATCGTCCCACGAGGTGATCTTGCCGAGGAAGATGTCGGCGAGGACGGGGCCGGTGAGCTTGAGCTGGCCGCTGAAGCCGGCGCCGAAGTTCACCACCGGCACGATGCCACCCACGACGCTCGGGAACTGGCCGAGGCCGAACTTGGTCAGGTCTTCGCTGCTCATCGGGGCGTCGGAGGCGCCGAAGTCGATGGTGCCTTCCTTGATCTGCGCGATACCCGCGCCCGAGCCCACGGACTGGTAGTTGATCTTGTTACCGGTCGATTCCGCGTACTTCGCGGACCACTTGGAAAGAACCGGGTAGACGAAGCTGGAGCCGGCGCCCGTGATGTCGGTGGCCTGCACGGCGGACATGCCGAAGAGCGAAGCGGCGACCAGCGCGGCGATGCGGAGTTTGCGTGTGAACACGGAGAGATCCCCTCGATGGAAAAGATGTCGGGCGAAGCCCGCCCGGGGCCGTATTCCAGCCCTGCCGTGTTGCAATGAGACGTACTGAATGTTGCAAACAGATGACACCAGCCATTCTGGTGTCATATTAGGAACTTACGAAAAGGCTCAAGCGATGACGGGAGCGGTCTGCTCGCGTTCGGCGAGTTCGAGCCGCCGCCAGCGGTTGACGATTTCGCAGAAGAGTTCGGCCGTGCGCTCGGCGTCGTAGATGGCCGAGTGGGCCTCGCGGGTGTCGAAGGCGAGCCCCGCGGCGAGTACCGCCTTGCTCAGCACCGTCTGCCCATAGGCCAGCCCGCCGAGGGTGGCGGTGTCGAAGCAGCTGAACGGGTGGAACGGGTTCCGCTTATGGCCGACGCGGCGCACCGCCGCGTTCAGGAACGCCAGGTCGAAGGCCGCGTTATGGCCCACCAGCACGGCACGCTGGCATCCTGCCGCCTTGACGGCCTCGCGGACGGTGTTGAACACATGATCGAGCGCCTGCCGCTCGGGCAGGGCGCCGCGAAACGGGTGGTCCGGGTCGATTCCGGTGATCTCCAGCGACCGAGGGTCGATGTTGGCGCCCGGGAACGGCTCGACGTTGGCCGCCACCGCCGGCTGGGGAACCAGGAACCCGGAAGGCTCCATGGCCACGGGCACGACGGCAATTTCGAGCAGGGCGTCGCGCTCCGACTCGAATCCGCCGGTTTCCACGTCCACGATGACCGGCAGGAATCCCCTGAACCGCCCGGCCATGGTCGAAGCGGTGCTGTTGCTCGTCGTATCCATCCACAAAGGATATCAGCCCGGGCCTGCGCGGGGGTGCGACCGTTAAGCGGATGTGCGCGTGTCGTCGATCTGTAACAAAAAAGGCATGGAACGGTAAACCCCGCGGCCCATTCTTCGCGGCGTTGGCCTCTTTGAGCATTTTCGTACCGAAAAAACTCAAGGGGACACAGGGGTTCATAGCCAATCGCCATTCCTTTTCTACAGCGGAGACATCCCATGCGTTCCAAGTTGCTCACGGTGGCCATTGCCGCCGGTCTGGGCGTGACCAGCTTCTCGGCCCTTGCCGCGACGCCGAAGTCGCAGCAGCCGGCCCGGGTCACGGTCGACGCCGCCACCCTCCAGCAGCTGCAGGCGCAGCTTGCCGCCCTCCAGGCCAAGGTGGCCGACCTCGAGAGCAAGCAGGAAGCCCAGGCCGACGCACAGATCGAAACGGCCAAGGCCGTGAACGACGTGCAGGTCGCCGCCACCAAGCCGACCGACGACCTGTCCAAGAAGGTCGAGAAGCTGGCCAAGATCGTGGACAACACCCACATCGGCGGCACCATGTTCTTCGACCTGACCGACATGGATCACAAGGAGAAGGTCGGCAACGGCCCGAACGTGAAGAAGGACGGCCACGGCGCCACCAACGGCACCGGCTTCGACGTGAAGCGCTTCTACCTGGTCGTGGATCACACCTTCGACGACATCTGGTCGGCCAACCTCACCACCGACTTCAACTATCAGTCGACGCTGTCGCAGACCAGCCTGTTCGTGAAGAAGGCCTACGTGCAGGGCAAGTTCGATCCGCTCTTCACCGTCCGCTTCGGTGCAGCCGACATGCCCTGGATTCCGTTCGTCGAGAAGTGGTACGGCTACCGCTACGTCGAGAACACCATCACCGACCGCTCGTTCGAGGGCGGCCGCAGCGGCTCCACGGCCACCGCAGGCGGCGTGGGCGCCTTCGGCAATTCGTCCGACTGGGGTCTGCATGCCCTCGGTGCCACCACGGGCGACAATTCGATCAACTACCAGTTGTCCGTCGTCAATGGCCGCGGCTACCGCAACCTGAGCCGTTCGAAGAGCGTGGACGCGGAAGCCCGCTTCGGCTATTCGCCGATCGAGCAGATGGTGATCGCGGTCGGTGGTTACACGGGCAAGCGTGGCAACGATGTCGAGAACGGCGCGCCGACGCGTACCGCCAGCCGCGGCGATGCCCTCGTGGCATGGCGCGACAAGACCTTCGGCGTCGGTGCGGAATATTTCCACTCCGAGAACTGGGACGACATCCTGAAGTATCAGGGTACTGGCACCGCGCCGCTTTCCGTCAAGGACAAGGCCGACGGTTATTCGCTCTGGGCCGACTGGCACTTCGATCCGCAGTGGGCTGTGTTCGCCCGCTACGATCGCGTCAGCTACAAGTACACGACGATCGCCGACACCGAGCGCGAGCTGAAGGACAAGTACTACAACGCTGGTGTCTCGTACGACGTGCTGAAGAACCTGAAGCTCGCCCTCGTGTACAAGCACAACCGTCTCGATGGTCCGTACGCCACCCCGTACCACTACAAGACCGACGAAGTCGGCTTCTGGGGCATGCTCAGCTTCTGACCGTTATCGGAAGGGAGTTCGACTCAAGGACGAACCGACGGCGGGCGAAAGCCCGCCGTTTTCTTTTCGACATTGCGAATCGTCTCAAGCATCGAGTGCTCTCTTTCACACGCGAAGGCTGAACAAGATCGCGTTCGTGCCTGCCGACATATCGCGAAACCGTGCGCTGTTACGAGTTTTTCGCACGAAATGCGCATCGAGGCTGAATCCGGCACGGATACCTCTTGCATCTGTCACATTCGCTACGTAGGTTCGGCTGCATGAACCCTTCTCCGGCCCAGACCGTACGACGCCTCGCAGGCACGCTCATCGCGTTGCTTGCGCTTTTCGTCGTGTGCGCCGGGGTTCATGCCATGCCGTGCCACGTGGCCGACGGCACCGCGGATGCATTGCACGCTCCGCTGATCCTCGACCTCGATGCCGCGGCCGGCGATGTCGCCGATCCGGGCGACGAAGACATCGTCACGTCGCTCGAAGACAACAACGGCAGCCTCGACGACACCTTCGACCTGCCGCCGGAACACGTGGTCGCCGTATCGCGCCGTCATGCGGGCCAGCCTGCCGGCCACGTGCCCACGGCGTACGCGCACCACCGCGGTTCCGAACTCCGCCCTCCGATCGCCTGATCCCCGGGCGCGTCCGCGCCCATACCCCGCGACTCCTTTCCCCACGCGCCTGCGGCTTTGCCGGGCGCAGGCGGACGCGTGTGCGCCCGCCACCCCCACGCTCTCAACGAGGAACACGTCATGGAACGTCTCATCGAAGGTTTCGACCATTTCCGCCGCCACATGACCGACGAGCAGCGCGCGCTATTCGCCCGCCTTGCCTCGGGCCAGACCCCGCACACCATGTTCATCACCTGCGCCGATTCGCGCATCATGCCCGAGCTGATCTTCTCGGCGCAGCCGGGCGACATCTTCGTGTATCGCAACGTGGGCAACATCGTCCCGCCTTATGCGCAACACGTCAGCGGCGTGGTGGCTGCCATTGAATACGCGGTTACGGCGCTGAAGGTGCAGCACATCGTCATCTGCGGCCACTCCGACTGCGGCGCCATGAAGGCGCTGCAGAATCCGGCGGCGCTCAAGGGCAAGCCGTCCGTGGAGCAGTGGCTGAAGCACGCGGACGTCGCCCGCTACGTGGTGGCTGAGAACCGCCCGACGATCCAGGGCGAGGAAGGCCTTCGCTACCTTACCGAGGAGAACGTGGTCGGCCAGTTGGAACACTTGCGCACCCTGCCGGCAGTGGCCGCCGCGATGGCGAACGGAAGCCTGCGTATCCATGGCTGGATCTACGACATCGCGAAGACGGAGATCACCGCCTTCGACCCGGCCGAGGGGCGTTTCCGCCCCCTGATCGCCGGCGACAACAACGTGCCCGACGCGACGCCGCATGCGCGGTTCTCCACGCCGACGCCCGTTGCTTCCGCCGCTTAAGGATTCGCCATGCGCGCCTATTTCTCTCAAGGCCTGTTCGGCCGCGACCTCCTCGGATCGGTGGTCGTCTTCCTTGTCGCATTGCCGCTATGCATGGGCATAGCGATCGCCTCGGGCATGCCGCCGAGCGCGGGCCTCATCACGGGCATCGTCGGCGGCATCGTGGTCGGCGCCATCGCCGGTTCCCCGCTGCAGGTCAGCGGGCCGGCGGCGGGTCTGGCCGTCCTGGTGTTCGAACTGGTGCGCGAGCACGGCGTGGCCGCGCTTGGTCCCGTCGTGCTGCTTGCCGGCCTGATCCAGGTGGTGGCCGGGCTGTGCCGTGTCGGCGTCTGGTTCCGCATGACGTCGCCGGCCGTGGTGGCCGGCATGCTGTCGGGTATCGGCATTCTCATCGTGGCCTCGCAGTCGCACGTGTTGCTGGACGCCATTCCGAAAGCGCGCGGCCTGGAAAACTTCGCCGCACTGCCGGCGGCGGCCTGGGAATCGATCACCGGGGCGGGCGAGGGGCAAGCTCCCGCAGCGCTCATGGTCGGCCTCGGCACCATCGCCATCATGCTCGGCTGGGAGAAGCTTCGCCCCGCGAAGCTGCGTTTCGTCCCGGGCGCGTTGCTAGCCGTGGTGGCAATGACGCTCGTGGCGCAGTTCGGCGCGCTCGACGTGAAGCGGGTGGACGTGCCGTCCAACCTCTTCTCCGCCGTGAATCTGCCGACCGTCGGGAGCCTCTTTGGCGTGTTCGACGCCACGCTGCTCGTGGCCGCCGCCACGTTTGCCTTCATCGCCAGTGCGGAGACGCTGCTCTCGGCGGCGGCAGTGGATCGGATGCATGACGGGGTGCGGACCAACTTCGACCGCGAGCTGACGGCCCAGGGTGTGGGCAACCTCATCTGCGGCTTCCTCGGCGCGCTGCCGATGACCGGCGTGATCGTGCGCAGCGCGGCCAATGTGCAGGCGGGCTCCGCCACGCGCATGGCGGCGATCATGCACGGCGCGTGGTTGCTGGGCTTCGTGATGCTCCTGCCGTGGCTGATGCGGATGACGCCGGTGTCCTGCCTCGCGGGCATCCTCGTCTTCACCGGCGTGAAGATGGTGAACCCGAAGCAGATCAAGGACCTCGCGGTCTATGGCAAGGGCACGGCGGCGGTCTACGTGGCCACCACGGTCGCCATCGTCGCCACCGACTTGCTCACCGGCGTGATCATCGGCTTCGGCATGTCGCTGCTGCGTCTTGCCCTGCTGTCGTCCAGGCTGAAGATGGACGTGACGCACCACGATGAACCGGGCGCCGCCACCCTTCACCTGGAAGGTTCGGCCACCTTCCTGAAGGTGCCGACCATGGCACGCACGCTGGAGCGCATTCCGCCGAACACGCGCCTCTCGGTCATGCTCGACCGCCTGCACCATATCGATCAGGCGTCGCTTGAACTGCTGCGCGAGTGGGGCCGGAATGCCTCGAAGCGCGGTTGCGAACTGGTGGTGGACTGGACGGAACTGGGAAGGCGCGTGGAAGGCGCCAGAAGCACGGCATAGCCATGTGGGAGCCGCTTCAGCGGCGATGGGCTGCCGCCGGCAGCCTGTCCCGCTGTCGCGGGATCGCCGGCAGAGCCGGCTCCCACAACGTCACGCTTTCGTCTTGTGCTTGTACGCGCACAGATCCACGATGGCGCAACGCGGGCATTCGGGTTTGCGCGCCTTGCACACGTAGCGGCCGTGCAGGATCAGCCAATGGTGTGCATCCTGGATGAATTCCTTCGGGATCACCTTTTCCAGCTTGTCCTCGACCTTGCGCACGTCGGGCCCGGGGGCCAGGCCCGTGCGATTGGCCACGCGAAAGATGTGCGTGTCCACGGCGATGGTGGGCTGGCCAAACGCCGTGTTGAGCACCACGTTCGCTGTCTTGCGGCCGACGCCCGGCAGATCTTCCAGAGCCTCGCGCGTGGTCGGTACCTCGCCCGCGTAGCGGTCGACAAGGATCTGGCTCATGGCGATGAGATTCTTCGCCTTGTTGTTGTAGAGGCCGATGGTGCTGATGTAGCCCTTCAGCTTCTCCAGACCCAGATCCAGGATCTTCTGCGGCGTGTTCGCCACGGGAAAGAGCTTGCGCGTGGCCTTGTTCACGCCCACATCGGTCGCTTGCGCGGAGAGCGCCACGGCGGCCAGCAGTTCGAACGGGGTGGTGTATTCCAGTTCCGTCTTCGGATGCGGGTTCAACTCGCGCAGGCGGGTGAACATCTCGACCACATCGGCCTTCTTCACGGGCTGTCCTTCTTCCTGGCCTTCGCGCGTGCGAGGGCTTCGAGCACGGCGTTGCGCGCTGCCGGCGCCGCAACGTCCACCTTGCTGGCGGCGAGCTGGCGTTCGCGCGCCTCGCGCTCCCGTGCCAGGCGCCGCTCACGGCGTTGGAACCGCCAGCGGGCGGCGTCGGCGTGAGCGCGGTCGTCCGCCTGCGCCTGCGGCATCGGGTCGAGCGCAATGCAATCGACGGGACAGGCCGGCACGCAGAGTTCGCAACCTGTGCAGAGGTCGGCGACGACCGTATGCATCTGCTTCGACGAACCGACGATGGCGTCGACGGGGCACACCTGGATGCACTTCGTGCAACCGATGCAGTCCGCTTCCACGATGCGTGCGAGCGTGCGCGGTTTCTCCACGCCGCGGGAGGTGTCCAACGGCAGCACGGGGCGGTTCAGCAGGGCGGCCAGCCGGACTATGCCGGCGGCGCCCCCGGGCGGGCAACGATCGATCGATGCCTCGCCCGCGGCCATCGCCTCGGCATACGGCCGGCAGCCGTGGAATCCGCATTGTTCGCACTGCGTCTGCGGCAGCAGGTCGTCTATGCGATCGGCAAGCGTTGGCGTCATGGCTGGCGCAGCCGGGAGTGCTGTCAGCGGACGGTGGCGCCCGGCGCGGCGCCCTGGTCGGCATCGAGCAGGAAGAGGTCCGCGCCGCCGTCGCCGGCCGAAAGGATCATGCCCTCCGACAGGCCGAAGCGCATCTTGCGCGGGGCGAGGTTGGCGATGAACACCACGTTGCGGCCGATAAGCTTTTCCGGCTCGCCATAGGCGGCGCGGATGCCGGAGAAGATCTGCCGCTTCCCGAGCGGGCCGGCGTCGAGCTCGAAGCGCAGGAGCTTGTCCGAACCTTCGACGAATTCGCACGCCGTGACCTTGCCGACGCGGAGGTCGAGCTTGGCGAAGTCGTCGATGGAAATGGTGGCGGTTTCGGTGGCGGCGTCGGTCATGGGCTTCGGTGCTTCTTTGGTTTTCTTGGCGGGCTTAGCTTCCGCGGCGGCGGACCTGGCCTGCTCGGCGGGTGACAGAGATTCTTTCGATGCTTCGACCATCGCCTCGATCTTCTTGGGGTCGAGGCGTCCGAAGAGCGGAGTGAACGCGTTCACCGTGTGACCGAACATCTCCTGACGCGCGTCGGCGAAATGCGCCGTGGGCAGGCCGAGGAAGTCTTCGGCCAGCGCCGCCGTCTTCGGCAGGATGGGCTTGACCAGCCCGGTGAGCAGGCGGAACACGTGGATGGCGAGGCTGCAGATCTGGTGCAGCTCGTTCCGCCGGGTTTCGTCCTTCGCCAGCTTCCAGGGCGCGATGGCGGCGATGTAGCCATTGGCGTCGTCGGCCAGGGCCACGAAGCGCCGGCACACTTCGGCGAGGTCGCCGCTCTCGTAGAGCGCCACGGTCTCGTCATAGGCGGCCACGAAGTTCGGCCACCACGCGGAAACCGGTTCCTCGAAACGGTCGGCCAGCTTTCCATCGAAGTGCGAGTGCAGGAAACCGGCGGTGCGGCTGGCGATGTTCACCCACTTGCCCACGAGATGCGAATTGACGCGTTCCTCGAACGATTTCAGGTCGAGGTCCACGTCCACCGGGTTTTCGGTGAGCATCGTGGCGAAGTAGTAACGCAGCGCTTCCGGATCGAGGCCGCTGTCGAGATACGTGCGTGCCTGGATGAAGGTGCCGCGGGACTTGGACATCTTCGCGCCGTTGACGGTCAGGTAACCGTTCACGTGCAGCGCGGTGGGCGTGCGCATCTGCGCGCCGTGCAGCATCGCCGGCCAGAACAGGCCGTGGAAGTTGATGATGTCCTTGCCGATGAAATGGTGCATCTCGGCCTGGCTGTCCTTCCCGAGGAAGTCGTCGAAACGCAGGCCGGTGCGCTCGCACAGTGCCTTGAACGACGCCAGATACCCCACGGGGGCGTCGAGCCACACATAGAAGAACTTGCCCGGTGCATCCGGAATCGGGAAGCCGAAATACGGGGCGTCGCGGGAAATGTCCCAGTCGCGCAGGCCGCCGTCCAGCCATTCGGCCAGCTTGGCGGCCACGCCGGCGTTGGCCACGGCCTTGCCGTCGGTGAAGCGGCCGGCGAACCAGTCGCGCAGCAGGGTTTCGAACTTGCCGAGTTCGAAGAAGTAGTGTTCGGAATCGCGCAGGATCGGCGTAGCGCCTGACATCACCGAATAGGGATTGCGAAGCTCCGTTGGCGCGTAGGTGGCGCCGCAGTTCTCGCAGTTGTCGCCGTATTGGTCGGGCGTGCCGCACACCGGGCAGGTGCCCTTGATGTAGCGGTCGGGCAGGAACATGTCACGCTCGGGGTCGTACAACTGGTGGATGTCGCGCCGGGCGATGTAGCCGCCTTCGCGCAGCCGCGTGTAGATCGTGTTCGCGAGCGCCTGGTTCTCCGGCGAATGCGTCGTGTGGTACTGGTCGTAGCTGAAGTGGAAGTCGGTGAAGTCGGCTTCGTGCCCCGCGCGAATGTCCGCGATGTAGGCTTCAGGTGACTTTCCGGCCTTCTCGGCCGCGAGCATGATCGGCGTGCCGTGGGCGTCCTCGCCGGCCACGTACCAGACTTCGTGGCCCTGCATGCGCTGCGCCCGCGCCCAGATGTCGGCCTGGATGTAGCCGAGCATGTGGCCCAGGTGGAGCGGGCCATTGGCATAGGGAAGGGCGTTGGTGACGAGGATGCGGCGGGCCATGATTCGCACGGTCGGCTGTAGGACCGTGGATTATGGCATGCGCGGGTAAGCGGGGGTCGGGGAGGTGGGGCGTGGGGGCGTCGCGAGGGCCGTAGGAGCGCGCCCTGCGCGCGACATCTTCTCGGGCCAGTTCCCAAGCTGGCGCGCCAGCTCAAAGTCACGGCCTCAAAAGATGTCGCGCGCAGGGCGCACTCCTACACTGCCTACCGTCCTGGGCAACGATCGAGTCGCGCCCGGTACAGCGACGGATGACCCCGATGGTGGCACCGGCAATTACTCCGCGCGCACCCACTCCTGGCTGCGGCCGATCAGCGAGAAGCCGATGTAGCCGTGCACGTCGAGCTTCCGGCCGCCGTCTTCCAGCTTCAGCGTGACCTTGTAGATCTTGCCCTTGGCCGGGTCGAGGATCTGGCCGCCGGACCACTCGTCGCCGTCCTTCTTCAGGCCCCACATGATGGTCATGCCTTCGATGGGCTTGTTCTTGCGTTCGCCGCTGCACTCGGAGCAGACCGGGTGCGGGCCGTGCTCGGACTTCAGCACCTGCAGCACCTTGCCTTCCAGCAGGCCGCCGTTTTCGGTGATCTCGACGATCGACTTCACCTCGTGGGTCTTGTCGTCGATGGTCTTCCACTTGCCCACTGGGCTATCGTTCGCGGCGAGGGCGGGGAGGGCGGTCGCCGCGAGGGCGAAGGCGAGGGCGGTGCGGATAGGACGATGCATAGGCTTGCGGGCTCCCCATACGGTCAGGTATGGGCGAGCCTGACGAGCCCCGGCGCTGCCGTCAAGCTGCATCGCGCCAGAGGCGGCCGGCCGTGGGCCGGGGCGAAAAGCTGTCGCGCGCAGGGCGCGCTCCTACATAATGGGAGGTCTCCGAATTTCCCCACGCCAAAATGACCCAGGCCAGCGAAACCCTCGTCCGCGGCATCCTCGACCGCCTCGTCGACCCCCACTCCGGGCAAGGGCTGGGCGCGTCCGTCCGTGCCGTCGGCGTGGACGGCGACCGCGTCTCCGTCGATATCCAACTGGGCTACCCCGCCGCGGGTTACGTCGAGCAGGCCACGGCGGAGGCGAAGGCGGCCCTGGAGGCGGATCCGGCCATCGCGTCCGCGGCGGTCTCGGTAGGCTGGCGTGTGCACGCCCACAAGGTGCAGGGCCAGCTCGCGCCATTGCCGGGTGTGAAGAACGTCGTGGCCGTGGCGTCGGGCAAGGGCGGCGTCGGCAAGTCCACCGTGTCGGTGAACCTGGCACTCGCCCTGGTGGCCGAAGGCGCGAAGGTGGGCATCCTCGATGCCGACATCTACGGCCCCAGCCAGCCCCGGATGCTCGGCCTGAGCGGCAAGCCCACCTCGCCGGACGGCAAGAGCATCGAGCCCATGCGGGCGCACGGCTTGCAGGCCATGTCCATCGGGGTGCTGATCGACGAGGATACGCCCATGATCTGGCGTGGTCCGATGGTCACCCAGGCGCTGATGCAACTGCTTACCGATACACGCTGGGACGATCTCGATTACCTGTTCATCGACCTCCCGCCGGGCACCGGCGATATCCAGCTCACGCTGTCGCAGAAGGTGCCGGTTTCCGGCGCCGTGATCGTCACCACCCCGCAGGACATCGCGCTGCTGGACGCCCGCAAGGCGCTGGGCATGTTCCGCAAGGTGGAGGTCCCGGTCCTCGGTGTGGTGGAGAACATGGCGACCCACATCTGTTCGAACTGCGGCCACGAGGAGCACATCTTCGGCCATGGCGGCGGCGCGCGCATGGCGGGGGAGGCCGGTATCCCCTACCTGGGCGACCTGCCGCTGGACATCCGCATCCGCGAGCAGGCCGACGAAGGGCGGCCCACGGTCGCCGCCATCCCGGACTCCGACCTGGCCATGCGCTACAGGGCCATTGCCCGCAGCACGGCGGCGAGGCTTTCGCTGCAGGCGCGGAACAAGGCCATCGGTTTCCCGAAGATCGTCATCCAGAACACCTGAAACGCGCCTGCTGGCGCGTTCGGGCACGTTCCTTTACCTTTCCGGCTCCAGCGAGGGAGAGACAGCATTGAGCATCAAGTCCGACAAGTGGATCCGCCGCATGGCCGCGGAGCACGGCATGATCGAGCCGTTCGCCCCCGGCCAGGTCAAGGAGCGCGACGGCCACCGTCTGGTGTCGTACGGCACGTCGAGCTACGGCTACGACGTTCGTTGCGCCGATGAGTTCAAGGTGTTCACGAACATCAATTCGACGATCGTGGACCCGAAGGCGTTCGACGAGCGCAGCTTCGTCGACATCAAATCGGACGTGTGCATCATTCCGCCGAATTCGTTCGCGCTTGCGCGCACCGTCGAGTACTTCCGCATACCGCGCAAGGTGCTCACGATCTGCCTGGGCAAGAGCACCTATGCGCGCTGCGGCATCATCGTGAACGTGACGCCGCTCGAACCCGAGTGGGAAGGCCACGTCACTCTGGAGTTTTCGAACACCACACCGCTGCCCGCCAAGATCTATGCCAACGAGGGCGTGGCGCAGATGCTGTTCCTGGAATCCGACGAGGAATGCGAAGTGTCGTACGCAGACCGCGGCGGCAAGTACCAGGGCCAGCGCGGCGTGACCCTGCCGAGCACCTGACACCCCCCCGTGGGAGCCGCTTCAGCGGCGAAAAGCCAACGAAGCGGCGAAGCCATGAAGCGCGGTGTCGCGAAGAACCGCCCCGCCGAGACCCCGGTTTGCCCCCGTACACCGCGCGCGCGGTAGACTTGGGCCTTTCACCGCCATACCCGATCCACGGAGACACCGCATGATCCGACTTCCCACCCTGATGGCCCGCGCCGCCGCGGCGATCTTCCTCGCCAGCATGCTGGTGCTTGCCGGCTGCCATCGTGGCGCGTCCAAGTCCGACCACGTCGCGGCGGAGCAGGGGCAGTTCGACTACACCATCAAGGCGTACAAGAGCGGCCAGTTCCTCGTCGACGGCGCCGTGCTGTCCGCGGCCGACACGGGTAGCCATTTCGCTTACCTGAAAGACCAGGGCAAGCTGCCGAAGACGGTGCTGGTGCTGCCCAGCGACGATTCCAAGATTCGCGACGCCCATCTCGGCTTCCTCGCGCGCATGCAGCTCGACTACGGCTTCACCGTCTACTACGACAAGAAGGGCGAACTGGTTCGCCTGAACGCCGTGGAAGAGAAGGCCCGCCAGCTCGAGGACACCCCGCACAAGGCGGCGCTGCCCGACCGCATGCAGGGCAAGGACGCGTCCAGCGGCGCATACGACCCGCAGACGCAGCAGTAAGCCGCAGGCTCGCCCCGTCGTTGTTGTAGGAGCGAGCCCTGCTCGCGACAGATTCTCGCGAGGCGCCCAGGTACTTCCTGCGGCGCCTCGTTTGTTTCCTGCACTCGCTTCGCGCCTAGACCTCGAGAAGTCCCCGAAGCGCCCCCACCAGCCGCTCCGCCTCGCCACCGTCGTACGGCACCGCGGCACCGTGCCCCCAGACGGGCCCCGGCCACGCCGCATCGCCCTCCACACGCGCCAGCACGTGCACGTGCAACTGGCGCACGATGTTGCCGAGGGCGCCGATGTTCACCTTGTCGCAAGGCGCGGCAGCCCGCAGCGCGGCTGCCGCGCGATCCACTTCGCGCCACAGCGTCGCACGCTCGCTCTCGTCCAGGTCCGATACCTCCACCATGTCCGCGCGCCGCGGAACGAGCACGAGCCAGGCGTAGCGACTGTCCCGCATCAGGAGCACGCGGCACAGCGGAAGGTCGCCGACGGGAAGGGTGTCGGCGGCGAGGCGGGCATCCAGTTCGAAAGCGGCGTCCACGTCAGCCCTGCGGTGCGAGTTCGCGCGCGAAGAAAGCCAGGGTGCGCTCCATGGCGAGTTTCGCACTGGGCTCGTCGTAACTGGACCCGACCTCGCGATTGAACCCGTGATCCGCCGGATACACCCAGGTGTCCATCTCCGGCTTCAGTTCGCGGTGCTTCTCCACCATCTCGGGCGGAATGGAATGGTCGCGCTCGCCGAAGTGGAAGATCACGTTGGCCTTGGCAGGCTCGGTGAGAAAGGGCACGTTGCGCGCGCCGTAATAACTTGCCGAAGGCAGGCCCAGGCGGAAGCCGGCGAGCATCGCCACGGTGCCGCCCCAGCAATAACCCACGGAACCGACCTTGACCTTGTAGCGATCCGCGATCAGCGCGGCGGCAATGCCCACATCCTGCATCGGGCGCAGCAGGCCAAGCTCCGCCACCATCTTAAGGCCTTTCTGCACGCCCTCCTGGTCGTAGCCGAGTTCGGCGCCTTTCTCCACGGGATCGAAAAGCGCCGGTGCAATGGCGACGTAGCCTTCTTCGGCGAAGCGATCGGCCACGCTGCGTATGTGCGCATTGACGCCAAAAATCTCCTGGATGACGACGATGCCGCCCCGGGGTGTGCCAGAGGGCTCGGCCACGTAGGCGTCCATGCTTTCATGCGGGCGGGAGGTGTCAAGGATCAGGGTGTGGCCCATGGCTGGATCTCCGTCGGTTCGGGGAAGGGAGCAGACCGGGCATCTTAGCCGCAAGACTGTCGACGGGGATTGACGGGAAACGGCTTTCGGCAGGACCCGCTATAATGCGCGGTTTCCTCCCCCCGGTACCCACGGCATGTCCCAGGCCGCCCAGACCCAGAAGATCGGTTTCGTCAGCCTCGGCTGCCCGAAGGCCCTCGTCGATTCCGAACGCATCCTCACCCAGTTGAAAGTCGAGGGGTACGAGATCGTGCCCACGTATTCCGCCGCCGACGCGGTGGTGGTGAACACGTGCGGTTTCATCGATTCGGCCGTGCAGGAATCGCTCGACGCCATCGGCGAGGCACTGCACGAGAACGGCAAGGTGATCGTCACCGGCTGCCTGGGCAAGCGTCAGGAACTGATCCGCGAGAGCTATCCCGACGTCCTGGCGATCACGGGGCCGCAGGATTACGCGTCGGTGATGAGTGCGGTGCACCAGGCGCTGCCGCCCACGCGGAACAAGTTCCTCGACCTCGTGCCGGACACCGGCGTGAAGCTCACGCCGAAGCACTATGCGTACCTGAAGATATCGGAAGGCTGCAATCACCGTTGCAGCTTTTGCATCATTCCGTCGATGCGCGGCGACCTCGTCAGCCGGCCCGTGGATCAGGTGCTGATCGAGGCCGAGAAGCTCGCGAAGGGTGGGGTGAAGGAATTGCTGGTCGTCTCGCAGGACACCAGTGCCTACGGTGTGGACGTTCGTTACGCGGAGCGCGAATGGCGCGGCAAGTCGTACCGCACGCGCATGACGGAACTCTGCGAAGGCCTTTCCGAACTCGGTATCTGGACGCGCCTGCACTACGTCTATCCGTACCCGCACGTGGACGAGGTCATGCCGTTGATGGCGGACGGCAAGATCCTCCCGTACCTCGACATCCCGTTCCAGCACGCCAGCCCGCGCATCCTCAAGCTGATGAAGCGCCCCGGCAACGTGGACAAGACCCTGGAGCGCATCCAGAACTGGCGTCGCCAGGTACCGGAGCTGACCATCCGCAGCACGTTCATCGTCGGGTTTCCCGGCGAAACCGATGCGGAGTTCCAGGAGCTGCTCGACTTCCTGCGCGAAGCGGAGCTCGACCGCGTGGGCGCGTTCGCCTACTCGCCGGTGGATGGCGCGAAGGCCAACGATCTGCCCGGCCAGGTCGACGAGGAACTGAAGGAAGACCGCCTCGAGCAGTTCATGGCGGTGCAGGCTGAAATTTCCGCGGCGAAGCTGCAGCGCAAGGTGGGGAAGACGATCAAGGTGCTGGTCGACGAGATCGACGCCGAGGGTGCCTGGGGTCGTTCCAGTGCCGACGCGCCGGAGATCGACGGTGCCGTGCGGATCGACGACGGGCAACTGCTGAAGCCGGGCCAGTTCGTCGACGTGGTGGTCGAAGAGGCCGACGCGCACGATCTGTACGGCCGCCTGGCCTGAGCCAGTGCGGTACGTGGCGCCAACGCGGGAGGCGCTCGACCGGAGCGTGCTCGCGGCGCCGCCGTTGTCGGCATGGTCATGCTTTGCGTCACTTCTGCGCGCCGAGGCATGGCCTTCCATCGTCGAACTGAATGCGCTGTGGCCGGAAGGGGCACGCCACCGGTTCGTGTTGCAGGACAAGGCCCTGCTTGCCGACGGCCTGCACTATGAGGAACGCATCGCACGGCACGGCGCCATCGCGACGCGCCCGGCGAACTGGCACGACCTTTTCAACGCGCTGGTGTGGCTGCGTTACGGCGCGATCAAGCAGACACTGAATGCGCGACAGATGGCGGAGATCGCCATCATGGGCCCGCGCGAACGCTCGCGCCCGCAGTACGCGCTCACCCACTTCGACGAGGCCGGTGTCATCGTGACGCTGACGGACGGCCGCATGCTCGACGCGTGGGATGCGCACGACTGGCATCGCCTGTTCTGGACCTTTCGCGACGCCTGGCTCGGCGGCGAGGCGGGCGTGGATGTGTTCGGCCACGCGCTGCTGGAACATGCGCTGACGCCCGGCAAATTGCTGGTCGGCAAGGCGCTGGTCGTCCTCGGCGGGAACGACGCCGCCCATCGTTGCGCGGAAGCGATCGCTTCCGGCGCGGTGCTGGTCGATCCGCTGGAATTACGGCCGTTGCCGGTGTCCGGCGTGCCGGGGTGGCATGCCGACACGGATAGCGAATCGTTCTACCGCTCCGCGCCTTGTTTCCAGCCGCTGCGGGCTGGCCGCGTTTATCCGGCGCCGCTGTCGTAGGAGCGCGCCTTGCGCGCGACATCTTTTCGCGAGAAGTAGCAGGACCTGCTTCTCACGGCCTCAAAAGATGTCGCGCAGGGCGCGCTCCTACGACCGTCCGCTATGGGATCGTCCAGTGCCTACACCAGCCCGTGATCGCGCACGTAGTCGAGGAGCAGGCCGTCGTGGTGCACGCCCAGCTTGCGCATCGCGTCGCGCTTCTGCCTGCTGATGGTCTTCACCGATTTGCCTTCGCGATCCGCGATCTGCTGGAGCGACATACCGGCGACGAAGGCCTTGATCACCTCCGTTTCGCGCGGCGACAGTGGCGCGCCGGGCATGGCGTCGGATACTTCGTCCGTCTCGTTGAGGATCTCCAGGAGCGTTTCGCTGAGATAGGTTTCGCCGTTTGCCACCGCCCGCGCGGCAACCGGCAATTCGTCCATGGGCGCGCGCTTGTCGACGATGCCCAGCACGCCGCGATTGAGCATCGACATCAACGCTGCGGGCCGATTGATCATGGTGAGAACCACCACCGCAACCCGCGGATGCTCCTTCACGATCCTTTCGATCAGGGGGAAACCGTCGTCCTGTCGGTCGCTCGGCATGAGAAAATCCGTAATCACGACGTCACATGCGCGGTCGCCGAGCATGGACAGGAGCTCGTCCGCGGACTGAGCTTCACCCACCACGTCGATATGCGCGGTCCTCAGCGCCAAGGCGCCACCAACGAGAACCAGGGGGTGGTCGTCTGCCAGAATGACCTTGAGTGACATGCCTCGTGTTCTCCTTACTGCATTGCGGTACTGCCGACTTCGGACCGATTATGCCCACGAACGTGCCCGCAACGAACCCCGCCAAGTGATCCGACGCCTGCTCCTGTTAATCCTGGTCGTGCTTGCCCTGACGGCGAAGGCGTCTGCCGATGCCCCATCGTCGCGCCAGGACGCGGAATGGCTGCGCCACCACCCGGTGCTTACGGTGGGCGCCTACCAGGAGGGCTACCCGCCGTTCGAGGAATTGCGGGACGGCGAACTGGAGGGCCTGGGGCCCGACTACCTTCGCCAGATTGCGAAGGAACTGGGTGTCACGCTGCAGACGCGGACCTTTTCCAGCTGGCCGGAATTGCTCGGTGCGCTGGCACGGGGCGAGATCGATGTCGCCACCTCGGTCACGCCGGTGGAAAAGGGCATGCCGGGCATCCGCATCGGCGCCACCTATTTCGAATCGCTGCCCGCGCTGGTCGAGCGCGCGGACGCCCCCGTCGTCCATCGCCCGGACGACCTGCGCGGGAAGCGGCTCGCCGTGCACACGGGTTATTTCGACCTGACGGCGCTGCGCCGCGAACTTCCCGAAACCACGCTCGTGGAAACGCGGTCGACGGCCGAAGCGCTGGCGCTCGTGCGGTCGGGCGAGGTCACCGCCTATCTCGACAATCCCTATTCCGCACGGGAATTCGTCTCACGCCTGGGGCTGGAGTCCCAACTGCGCGTGGGCGCACCGCTGGCACTGCCGATCAGCGCGCTTGCCTTTGCGGTACCGGCTGACCGCGCGCCCCTGGGGCGGGCCATCGACGACGCACTGGCCGAGCTCACGGCGGCCGACCATGGGCGCCTGCGCGCCCGGTGGATCGGCAGGGACATCGCGCCCCGTCCGCAGCAGGCCGGCATTCCGCTCAGTGCGAAGGAGAAGGCGTGGTTGAAGGCTCTGCCGGCGCTTCGCCTGGGGGTGGACCCGAGCTATGCGCCTTTCAGCCTCCTCTCGGGAAGAGGCGAGGCGGAAGGGCTCGCGCTGGACTATGTGCGGGAGGTGGCCGCGGAACTGGGCATCCGGCTCACCCAGGTGCCGAGCGAGAACTGGGCGGATACCGTGCAGAAGGTGCGCAACGGTGAGGTGGACCTGGTCGCGGCGATCAACCCGCAGAGCGCCACGTTCCCGCACCTGGAGCCCAGCGTGCCGTACCTGGATTTTCCCATCATGATCGTCACGCGCGAGGGCGCACCGACGATCGCAGGCGTGGACGACCTCGCCGGAAAACGTGTGCTGGGCAACGTCACGCGTGAACCCATCCGCCGTCTGCTCGAAGGCATTCCGAACGTACAGGCGATGCCGGTGGACACCGAGCGGGAAGGCATGCGCCGTCTCGCCGCAGGGGAGGGCGACGCCTTCGTCGGCAACCTCGCTTCCGTCGATTACCACATCCGCGATGCGTTCCTCGGACAGTTGAAGGTCGCCGCACCCACCGGCGACAGCGAGGCCATAGCGATCGGCGTCAGTCGCGATCTTGCACCGCTGCTGCCGCTGGTCAATCGCGCGCTCGTGAACCTGCCCGTGCATCGACAGCAGGAGATCCGCAACACATGGTTCGCCTCGCATTACATCGTCGGCCCCACATGGCACGAGATCGCCAGCCGCGTGCTGCCGTTCGTCGCGGTCCTGCTGATCTCACTGGTCGCGATCAGCTATGCGTACCTCAACCTGCGCCGCGAAACGCGGCGGCGCGAGCGCACGGAGCGCCGCCTCGCCGAAGTGACGGCGCACGTGCCGGCGGTGGTTTACGAAGCCGTGCGCGGCACGGACGGAACCTACGCCATGACCTATGTCGGCGGCGATCCGCAGAGCATCCTCGGCATGGAACCCACCGAACTGCTGGCCGGCGAGGTGACGATGCTCGCCGGCATCCCGGACGATGACCGGGAAAAGCTGCGCGCGGCGTTCGAGCGGTCCGCGCGCGAGCTGCAGCCGTTGCATGTCACCGTCCGGGCGCAGGTGGACGGGCGCATGCGTTACCTGAGTTCCGATGCCGTGCCGCTGGCGGCGGCCGACGGCACCGTGCGCTGGAACGGCTACTGGGTGGACGTGACCGCGCAGGAACTGGCGGCGAAGGGCGTGGCGCGCGCACGCGACGAGGCGGAGGCCGCCACGCGTGCCAAGAGCGACTTCCTGGCCACCATCAGCCACGAAATTCGCACGCCCATGAATGGCGTGATCGGTCTGCTCGACGTGCTGGAACGGACGCGCCTCGACGCATCGCAGCGCAGCATGGTGTCCACCATTGAGCACTCGGCCGAAGCGTTGCTGCACATCCTCGACGACGTGCTCGACTTCTCCAAGATCGAGGCAGGGCACCTGGACCTCGATCCGCGGCCGGCCGACGTGCGGGCCATCGTCGAGGGCGCCATCGCCATCCTCGCCGCACAGGCGGAGGCCAAGGGGCTGCTGCTACGTTCCAGCATCGACGATGCGCTGGCGCCCTACCTCGTGGTGGACGACGGCCGGCTTCGCCAGGTGCTGCTCAACCTGCTGGGCAACGCCATCAAATTCACGGAGCGCGGCGAAGTGCGTGTGGAAGTACATGCGGACGGCCGGCAAGGTGCGCAGCAGGGTGTGCGTATCGTCGTGTCGGACACCGGCATCGGCATCCATGCGGCGAAACTGCGCCATGTCTTCGCCCCTTTCAGTCAGGCCGACTCGTCCACCAATCGTCGTTTCGGCGGCACGGGCCTGGGGCTGAGCATCTCGCGCCGGCTGATCGAACGCATGGGCGGGCATATCGCCATCGAAAGCGAGCCCGCGCGCGGCACGACGGTGACCGTGACCCTGGCCTTGCCGGTGGCGAAGGCGCCCCCGCCGCCGGGCGACGCATCCGCCGTCCCGGCGCCCGCGATGTCTTCCGCGCAGCGCGAAGCGCGCATCCTGCTCGCCGAGGATCATCCCGTGAACCAGGAACTGGTGCGCGTGCAACTCGCGATGCGTGGGCATGTCTGCGACGTGGTGGAAGACGGCGTCGCGGCACTGGCCGCGCTGGATGCCGCGCCCTATGACCTGTTGCTGGTGGACTGCCACATGCCGCGCATGGACGGCTACGAACTGGCGCGGGAAGTCCGCCGTCGCGAGGAAGGCTCCGGGCGGCACCTGCCCATTGTCGCGATGACGGCAGACGCGCGTTCCGACCAGCGCGAGCGTTGTCTCGCCGCGGGCATGGACGACCTGCTGCGCAAGCCCATCAGGCTGGATGCCTTTCATGCCGCCATCGAGCGATGGCTCGCACCGCCTGCCGACGCATCGCCCGAACTCGACATGGCGCGCATGCGGCGTGTGTTCGGTACCGACGACAAGGTGGCGATGGTGCTCCGTGCCGGTGTCGCCACCACCCGCGATGCCCTTCGCCGTTTGTCGTCCCTGCTGGAGCACGGCGACGCGGAGGAGGTGGCGGGCTGGCTGCACCATGTGCTGGGCGGCGTGAACGTCTTCGGGAATTTCGCGGTGGGCGAGCGCGGCGAGCAGATGGAGTTCGCCTTGCGCGAAGGCGGCGAGGTCGATCCGGTGGCCCTCGATGCGTTCGCGGCCGACGTGGCGCGCTTCGCCGACGGATTGGAGCGGTGCGCCGAATCGCTGTCCGCGAACGCCGGTCAGTCGTAGGCGACGGAGAGCACGGCGAAGCGCGTGCGGCCGCCGGGTAGCTCGGCGTCGAATTCGTCGTCGATGCGCTTCTTCAGCACGGCACGCGCCAGTGGCGAATCCACGCTGATCCAGCCTTTGCGCGCGTCGGTCTCGTCGGGCCCCACGATGCGATAGCGCACCGTTTCCCCCGTTTCCACGTTTTCCAGTTCCATCGTGGCGCCGAAGAACACCGCGTCGCGTTGCGTGGGCGATGCTTCCACGACCTTCAGCACCGGTATGCGCTTGCTGAGGTAACGGGCGCGCCGGTCGATCTCGCCGAGCTGCTTCTTGCGATAGGTGTATTCCGCGTTCTCGGAGCGATCGCCTTCGGCCGCGGCAGCGGCGAGCGCCTTTACCACCTCGGGGCGCACGGTGTGCCACAGATGGTCGAGTTCGGCCTTCAGCCGTTCGAAGCCGTCGCGCGTGATGATCGCCGTGGACGAGGGCGAGGGTGGACGCCAGCGGCTCATGGGCGAACCCTCCGCGCGACGGCGAGCGAGGCCAGCAGCGCTTCGATGTCGGCGGCCAACGGGTGCTCCGGATGGTCCGCGAGAAGACGCCGGCCCAGTGCCGCCGCTTCCGCCACCTGTCCCAGTCGTTCGTGCATGCGCAGGGCGAGCAGCCCGTAATGGGGCGCGCCCATGTCCGCGGGCCACGTGCGCAGGTAGCCGAGCGCGAGATGCAGGGCCAGCCGGGTCATGCCGCCATGTGCCGCGGTATCGGCCAGCGGGCCGCAGATGAGCGTGTCGTCCGGCAGGAACGAAGGGTCCACGTCGAGACAGTCCTGCACCACGCCGAGCGCGCGCCGCGGTTCCCTGCCTGCCACGAGGGCCGCGATCCATATCTGGCCGTGCACAAGAAGTTCCGGCATGCGACTTTGCGCGCGCAGCAGTTCCCGATAGCGCGTGTGCAGCGCCGCGGGGGCCAGCCCTTCGCGCAGGCGCTCGGTGAGGATATCCGTGGCGGCCGGCACGTCCTCGCGTGCGATGAGGTTCACGTGCGCAAGCAGCGCCATGTCGTCGTCGGGCTCGATGGCTTCGGCGATCGCCTCCGACTCCGGCCGATAGCCCAGCGCCTCGTGCCGATGGTGGATGAGGGCGCCCATGAGGTGAAAGTTGTACACAGTGAGATAGTTCGCGACGAGGTAATAACCGATGGTGCCGAAGAACGTGGGGCCGTGATCCTTCATGGCGTATTGGGCGGCCGCTTGCAGCAGGCTGCTGGCGAGCATCACGGCGAACAGCACGAAGTACGCGCCGCCGAAACGGCCGATCGCCGCCACCCATGTCGCGGGGTTCAGCGCCGCGCCCACGCCGTCGAAGGTCAGGGACATCGTCATCACCGGCAACACGAAAGCGAATGCCAGCGAGACGAGCAGGCCGGGCACGCCCAGGAAGATCGGCGCCAGCACGCCGATGGCGTTGCCGGTCAGCTGGATGAGGATGAGCGCAACGCTGGTCTTGTCCTCGGCATGGACCGCAATCTCCGGCGGATCGGCATAACCGTCGGCGCTCCGGCGCAGGCACTCGAAAGCATACGTGTAGATGGCGATCCACCCCAGTACCACCACCAGCAGCCGGAACCCCGTGATGGGAAGGAAGGCTAGCGATTCGAACAGCGTGACGGCGCCGATCGTGATCGGCGCGGCGCCCCGCATGGGATAGCGCCACCCGGTGCGGACACGCTCGGCGAAGGGCGTGCTCGCGTCGGCCAGCTCATGACGCTGCATGGTCAGCGACGTCCGCCGAAGATGCTGCCGAGGATCCCGCGCACGATCTGCTGTCCGGCGCGCGAACCCGCGGTGCGCACCATCGACTTCGCCATGGTCTCGATCATTCCCTGGCGACGCTTCGTGCCGAACACCGCGTCGCGAACTGCGTCGCCCCAGGTGGAATCGCCGCCGTCATCCTTCTGTGTCTTCACCGGCGGCGCGTCCGCGGCGTTCTTCTCGCTGGCGCGAGCGGTGAGGCGTTCCTGCGCGGATTCGCGGTTCACCGGCGTGTCGTACTTGGCACCTACCGGCGAGCGCGAACGCACTGTTGCCCGTTCTTCCGGGGTGATGGCGCCGATGCGGCACTCCGGCGTGGACACCAGCACCTTCTGCACGGGCGACGGCACACCGCCGTCGCCCAGCATGGAGGCGAGTGCCTCGCCCGTGCCGAGCGTGCCGATCGTTTCCACGACGTCGAGCTTCGGATTGCGCGCAAAGGTTTCGGCAGCCGCTTTCACGGCTTTCTGGTCGCGCGGTGTGAACGCGCGCAGCGCATGCTGCACGCGGTTGCCCAACTGTCCGAGTATCTCGCCAGGCACGTCGTCCGGGTTCTGCGAACAGAAGTACACGCCCACGCCCTTAGAACGGATGAGGCGAACCACCTGCTCCACACGCTGGCGCAGCGCGGCGGGCGCGTCGTCGAACAGCAGGTGCGCCTCGTCGAAGAAGAACACGAGCTTCGGCTGGTCCAGGTCGCCCACTTCGGGCAACTGTTCGAAGAGTTCCGACAGCAGCCAGAGCAGGAACGTGGAGTAGAGCCGGGGCTTCAGGATCAGCGTGTCGGCGGCGAGCACACTGATGACGCCGCGGCCGCTCATGTCCTGGCGCATCAGGTCGGACAGTTCCAGCGCCGGCTCGCCGAAGAACACATCCGCGCCGTCCTGCTCGAGCTTGAGCAGGGCGCGCTGGATGGCGGCCACGCTCTGCGCGCTTATCAGTCCGTAGCGGGCCGATATGTCCTTCGCGTTTTCGGCCGCGAAGCCAAGCATCGCCCGCAGGTCGGCGAGATCGAGCAAGAGCAGGCCTTCGTCGTCGGCGACCCGGAAGATCACTTCCATCACGCCTTCCTGGGTGTCGTTGAGTTCCAGGATGCGGGAAAGCAGGGTAGGGCCCATTTCCGACACCGTGGCTCGCACGGGGTGTCCGGACTTGCCGTAGACGTCCCAGAACACCACGGGATTGGCCTGCGGCTTCCAGTCCGCCAGGCCGAGTTTCTGCAGCCGCGCGGCCAGCTTCTCCGAGGGTGCCCCGGCGGCTAGCGCCAAGCCGGCGAGGTCGCCCTTGGCATCGGCGAGGAAGCAGGGCACGCCCATGCGCGAGAAGCCCTCCGCCAGGAGCATCAGGCTCACCGACTTGCCGGTGCCCGTAGCCCCCGCGATCATGCCGTGGCGGTTGCCGTAGCGGGAATCGAGGGACACCGTGGCCTCGTCGCCGCGGCCAATGAGGATCGTCGTCATGGTTCGTCCTTCTTAAGCGTGACCTGAGCAAGTTTACGCAACGGCAGGTGTTTACGGCGATTTTTCGGGCTTCGGTGCTTGAGTCTCGCGGCCCCCGGGGGTAACGTTGCCGGCAATGCCTTACCCCCGAGCCTGTGCATGTCCGTCCGTATCCCGCGACCTTTCCTGATCCTGCCGCTCGCGATCCTTGCCGGCTGCGCATCGAGCGGCGCCCCACGTTCCTCCGGCAAGGCCACTCCCGAGGTAAATGCCTTGTACGACCGGATGAACCAGGCGAGCAAGGGGTATGAGGCGTCGATCGACCAGGCCCGACGCGGCGATACCCCGGAAGCCGCCCGCTCGCGCAAGCAGGCGCTCGACCAGCTGAAGGACGCTTCGGCGCGCTGTGCCCTCACGCTCGGCTGCGACCAGCAACGTTTCGCCGCCGTGTTCGACCGGCTGCTGCGGCTCAAGGACGGCAGCTTCATCGAGGGCGAGGACGCGGACGACACCGAGCAGGAGGCCGAAGTGGGCGCTCAGCCGGGCGATGCCTCGAAGTCGCTCGTGGTCGGCGCGCTGCCGCAGGCGCAGCGCAGCGTCACGATGCTCAAGGGCCAGCAGTTTTCCGACCTCATGGTGATGAACGGCCCGGTGAAGGCGGCGCTGGAAATGTGGCTGACCCAGCTGCGTCCGAACCTGATGGATGCCTACGTCAACTACCAGATGCTCCGCTACAAGATGTGGCCGGCCTACAAGAAGGCCGACCTGCCCGAAGCGCTGCTCTTCGGCATCATGGCCAAGGAATCCGGCGGCAAGGTGCATGCCGTGTCGCGCTCCGGGGCATCGGGGCCGCTCCAGTTCATGTACGCCACCGGCCTGCGCTTCGGTCTTTCCAACACCGACGGCTTCGACCAGCGCTTCGATCCCGCCATGGCGGCGATGGCCAACGCCGAATACATCGACGAGCAGTTGGGGGTGTTCAACAACAACCTCGAACTGACGCTTGCCGCGTACAACGCCGGCGAGGGACGCATGCGCCGCCTTGCCGCGGCGAATCCGGGCGCGGGCTTCTACGATCCGCAGATCTATGGGCAGATGTCGGCCGAGACGCGCGACTACGTGCCGATGGTGCTGGCCGCCGCCTGGCTGTTCCTGCACCCCGACAGCTACCACCTGAACTGGCCGAAGATCGACGGCCAGCCGGGGCAGATCGTCTTGAAGCGCCCGGCGTCGCTTGCCGAGCTCACCGTCTGCCTCGGCTCCGCGCAGGGCATGTCGGAGGGCTGGTTCCGCACGTTGCGAAACCTCAATCCGCGTCTCGATCCGCAGATGAGCCAACCGGTCGGGACACGGCTCGACGTGCCCAGACAGCTCGAGAAAGCGTATGCCGCCACCTGCACCGACGGCCCCTGGCCGATCCTCGCCAGCGACCTGCACAACGCGGTGAAGATCGTGGCGCCTCCGCCGCCGGCGGCCACGTCGGCCGCCCTGGCGAACGGCCCGTCGCCGTCGGCCGCTAAGTCGCCGTCCCGCGCGTCAAGGCAATACACCGTGCGCCGTGGCGACACGCTCGTGGGCATCGCGCGCAAGAGCAGCTGCGCCGATGTGGAAGACATCGCGCGCTTGAACGGGCTGAAGGGGCACCACCTGACGGTGGGGCAGGCGATCCGCGTGCCGGTCTGCCGCTGAGCTTTACGCCACCGCTTGCGGGCCGCTCATCCAGCTCGCGGTGGGCTCACGTCGTTCCGAGGCGGAAAGCTCCTTGATCTGCCGCATCAACCGGAGGATCTGCCGATGCAGGTCTTCCATCGCGGGACGGCGCGAATCGAGGGTCTCGTGGTACACGGCGGCAATCCACAGGGCCACACCGCGTGTGGCAATCAACGGGTTTTCCGATCGTGCCTTGCCAAGGCCGATATCCGGCCCATGGCCGTAAGTGCTGTAGCGTTCTTCCGGCGGCGTGCCGTACAGGTGGGGGAAATCGCAGGCCGCGGCTTGCTCCATCTCGCGCCTTACCAGTTGCTGGAGGTCGACATGTGCGCGCACCGGCAAGGCGAGTACCACGCGTTCGATATCGGCGAGCTGCCGGCGAAGGCGAATTTCGCGGTTGACCGCGATGAGATGGGTGACCAGACGCATGGACGACTTCCCCTAGTACGGATGCTTCTTGTTGTCCCGTGCCTCTCCCCCGATGGAGGCAGCGGTCCGGGGAGAATACCCCGGCGATGCGTCAAATGTAAGACGTTTTCGTCACATTGTGACGCGGTTCGTCATGCGTTCGAAGTGGCGCTTCCGGCCCAGTGCCCCAGCCGCTGGCCGACGATAACCTGTTGTTGTGGCTGAAGATCGTCCAGCACGTAGCCCTCGGGCAGCAGCAGGATGACGGTCGAGCCCATGTTGAAGCGCGCCATCTCGGCAAAACGCTCCAGCTTCACGTGCCGGTCTCGGCAATCGTGGCGGCGAATGTCTGAAGCGTAGGGCGGAATGGCCAGGCCGTCCCACACGGTGGCGACGCTGGACACAAGGATCGCACCGACCATCACCGACACGAAGGGGCCATGCGCGCCCTGGAAATGACACACCAGCCGCTCGTTGCGGGCGAAGACGCGAGGAATGGCTTCCACCGCGAAGGGCGCCACGCTGAAGATGCGGCCAGGCACGTGCGTGGTGCCGGTGAGCTCGCCTTCCAGCGGCATGTGCACGCGGTGGTAGTCCCGCGGCGAGAGATAGATCGTCACGAAGCTGCCGTTGCGGAAAGGCGCTGCCGCGGCTTCGTCGCCGAGCAGCTCGGCGGCCGTGTATTCCTGCCCCTTGGCCTGGAAGATACGGCCGTCGCGGATGCGCCCGGACTGGCTGATGCGGCCGTCCGCGGGGGACACGATCGCGTCGGGATCGGGGTCGGCCCGGCGCGCATCGGCCTTCAGCTTGCGGGTGAAGAAGGCATTGAAGTGCTGGTACGCGAACGGATCGGGCTGCGCCGCCTGGCTCATGTCCACGTCGTAGCGCTTCACGATCTCCCGGATGAGGAAGTTCTTCCACGGGGTCCACTCCCACCGGGTCGCCCAGTAGACGATGCGCGAGAGGAAGCGGTGCGGGAGGATGTACTGCAGCAGGACGTTGGGCTTCATGCGCGGGAGTATAGGGGACGGGGCGGAAAGCACCCACCCGCCCGGGTGGCCCCCCGGCGCGGGCCTTCACGGCGTCGCAGCCACGCGGGCAGTAAGGAAATCGATGAAGGCGCGCACGCGCGGCGGCACGAAACGGCTGTGCGGATAGAGGAGGTTGTAGGGGCGGGACCGGCCGCCGAAGTCGGCGAGCACTTCGACCAGCGAGCCGCTTTCCAGATACTCCTGCACCACGAACCGGTACGCCTGGAACAGGCCGGCGCCGGCCCGCGCGAGCGTGACGCCGCCGAGCACGTCTTCCGAAACCGTGTAGCTGCTCTCGGCCTCGAACTCCACGTCCGCGCCGTCCTGGCGGAAGAGCCAGGGGATGCGCCGGCCACTGCTGGGTAGATCGAACTGGATGCACTCGTGCCCGGCGAGGTCGGCGAGTGTGCGGGGAACGCCGTGCGCGGCGAGGTACGCGGGCGCGGCAACCACGACAAGTGCGCTGTCCTCGAGGTGACGCACGATCAGGGACGAATCGACAGGTGCGCGAACGCGGATCGCGAGGTCGAAGGCTTCGTCGGCGAAGCCGATGTTGCGATTGCTGATGTGCAGGTCCAGGCGGATGCCCGGATGTTCGCGATGGAACGCGGGCAGGGCGGGCAGCAGACGGTAGTGCGCGTAGGTGGTGGGTGCACTGATCCTCAGGCGTCCCGAGAGTTGCGCCTCCTGTCCGCTGGCCATGCGCTCCGCGTCGGCGAACTGCGTCAACGCCTGGCGGCACTGCTCCATGTAGACGCGTCCGGCGTCCGTAAGGCGGATCTGGCGTGTGCTGCGCACGAACAGCCGTACGCCCAGCCGGGCCTCGAGCCTCGCCACCGACCGGCTGACCGCCGCCGGCGTGACGCCTGCGGCGGTGGCTGCCGCGGTGAAGCCGCCCAGCTCGCCGGCCAGGCAGAACAGCTCGATGCTGCCGAGCATCAGGTCGTCGAACTGGCGATGCATGAGTTACACCATGTAATAGGTTATTTGCTTCGGATCATATTTATTGCCGCCCTGCGCATCAATAGATTGTGCGTCAGGCCCGGCCGATGTGCCGGCATCCATCCCTATTTCCGGAGCAACCCATGAGCACTCGTAACACCGTCATCGTCACCGGCGCCTCCAGCGGCCTCGGCTTTGCCGTCGCGAAGGCATTCCTCGACCTCGGCTACAACGTCGTGGGCAACGGTCGCAGTCAGGCTCGACTGGACGAGGCCGCCAAGGCGCTCGGCAACAGCGACCGCTTCCTCGCCGTCGCAGGCGACATCGCGCTGCCCGAAACGGCCGAGCGTCTGTTCGACCACGCCATCGAGGCATTCGGTTCGGTGGACGTGCTGGTCAACAACGCCGGCATCTTCATTGCCAAGCCGTTCGCCGATTACACCGTGCAGGACATCGACGCGATGATCGACACCAACCTGCGCGGCGTCGTCTACCCGTCCCAGGTCGCCGCGCGGCACATGGCGGCGCGCAAGTCGGGCCATATCGTCAACATCACCGCGAACCTCGGCCTCCAGCCGGATCGCAACGTGACCGCGGCGATGGCCGTGCTGATCAAGGGCGGGCTGAACGATGTCACCCGTGCCCTGGCACTCGAGCTCTCGCCGCACAACGTGCGCGTAAGCGCGGTCGCCCCGGGTATCATCGACACGCCGATGCATTCGCCGGAGACCCACGCGTTCCTCAGCGGTCTGAATCCGATGAACCGGCTGGGCCGCCCGGAAGACATCGCGGAGGCGGTGGTCTATCTGGTGCGCAGTTCCTTCACCAATGGTGTGGTGCTGCCGGTGGACGGCGGCGCGAGCACCGGTCGCTGGTAACGCCGTCATGCCCTTCGTCCATGTTCGTATCACGCGTGAAGGCAACACACCTGCGCAGAAGGCGCAGGTGATCGCCGAAATAACCGAAACGCTGGAGCGGGTACTCGGGAAGTCACCCGAGGTGACCCACGTGGTGATCGAGGAGGTCGCCATGGAGGATTGGGGTTACCGGGGTGTTCCGACGTCGCAATTGCGGGGGCCGGATCCTGGGCCAACCGGCGGCGTGAAGCGTTGAGGCAGTCCGTTTCGGCAAGGTCGCGCATTCTGTACGGTTTCTTCACGCGCGGAAGGCGATGTGTGTCGCCATGCGCACGCACCTTGCCGGAACGTTCCTCTTCTTCTGTGTTCTCGCTCCGGCGGGAGCACAGGAGGTCATGTCGCCCGGCGCCGCGCGGGCGATCGGCTTCGACAGCCTACCCGGCGGCGGCATCATCACGCCGTTCAAGGATCCGGGCGGCCTGTTCACCCTTGCCGCTTCGAAACGCGGTCCGTTTCTTTACGGCGAGCGAGCCGAGTCGGGCATGCGCCCGCTGGCAGGACGCTATCTCGCGATACGCCCGGGCGTGGGCAAGAGCGCGAACCTGACCAGTATCGTGCTGGCACCCGAACTTCGCGGCAGCGACGCGTCCTTCGATTACTGGATCCAGACGCCCGGCGAACAGGCCGTGCAACTCGGCTGCGTCTTCAGCAGCGGCCCCGAAACCGCATCTTGGTCCGGTGCGACGGTGCACGCCGGCAACTACAGCTGCCACGCGCCGCCCGGCGCGACGATCCGCGAGATACACCTGAACACGACCTTCGAAGGCGGCATCCTGCGCATCGACAACCTCGTGATCCACATGGGCAGCGCGCTGGCGAAGGACTGAGCGAGCGGACAGTCGGCAATCCGAAACCGGCCGACCGCTCCGGCCGGCCGTTTTCGATTACCGCACTTGCAGGCTCACCCGTTGCACGCCGCCGATGCCGTTCGGAATCACCATGTATTCGAAGTTGCCCCCGTCGCGACCGCTGGCATCCCAGGTGCGGCGATAGCCGATGATCGTGCCGCGGCCAGCGCATGGAGTCGCGTGGCCGCGGACATTGCAGAGCGGAATAGTTCCGACTTCTCGCAGGGAAAATCCAAGCAAACGAGCCTGAGCGTTGTTTCCGTATCCAATTTCTTCAGTCGTAATGCGCATCATCGCACCGCCATGATCGCGCGACGTCGAGCCGCTCCGTGGGGAAAGAATTTCCCTTCCTCCTTGAGACGATTCGACGGAGTAAACGGAAACCCTGGACAGGTTAGTTGCTAGCGACGCCCCCGCTGTAATTGAGGCGCTGAGAGCAAGTGCTGCGATGACTAGGTTTTTCATGGGATGCTCCTATGTGGTGCGATTGATCGCGGACCAGCATGGCACTCCGATCGCTTCAGTTCCGCCCGGAGAGTGCGCAATCTACCGAAGGCGTAGAACCTTGTTGTAGGTGCGGCGAAATCCACCCGCCGCAAAGTAGTAGGTGGCGTCCGTAAAACAAGTAGGTGCGTAACCTTCGTCGTGCGAGGGTGCCGGAATGTGGGGGCGAATTCTGTTCTTGTTGAGCGACACCAAGAGGAGACCCACTTATGCGAGTCGCACCTGTGGCAATGCTATTTCCCCGTCCTTTGAAGCAAACACTCCCTCGGTCGAGAGATCCGAAGGTCGACGAATCAGTGCAGGCCATGGCTTCGCCGCGGTTGAAGAATATCGACTTCTCCAGGATCACTCCGCGCCAGGTTCAGGCGCTATGCGATGAATTGATTTTCACGGGCGGAAAGCAGGAGTTTGAAGACGCGTCGGCCATCGGTAATTCCCTCCCCTCGGGAATATTCGAGCGAGATCCAGACACCCCTATCGATTTGACCTGTCAGATCGAAGGCATGATCGAGTTCGACCGGGATAACGGCTTTGACGCTCTGGCGGTCTTCTACGCCGGGCTGCTGGAGCGAATGAAACTCATGGAGGCGAGGTCGGTGCACCTTTCGGTAGTCGCCTAGGTGCGTTGGCTGTAGGAGCGCGCCCTGCGCGCGACAGGTTTTGAGGCTGTGACCCGGAGCTGGCGCGCCAGCTTGCGGACAGAGGCGAAAAACTGTCGCGCGCAGGGCGCGCTCCTACAGTGCTGTCATTTCGTTATGGGGAGTTCCAGGTAGGTACCGTTCTGGCCGTCGCGCAGCACGCGTTGCGTCGCCTTGCGATAGTCCCCGGCCTTCGCATTGAAGATGTTCGGCACGAAGGTTTGCGGATTGCGGTCGTAAAGCGGGAACCAACTCGATTGGATCTGCACCATCACGCGATGGCCGGGCTGGAAGACGTGGTTCACCGTGGGCAACGGGAAACGGTATTCGAGCGGCTTGTCCGGCACGAGCGCCTTGGGTGTGTCGTAGCCTTCGCGGTAGCGGCCACGAAAGATTTCCATGGCGATGGGCAACTGGTAGCCGCCCATCGAGGGCTGTTCTTCCACCTCGTCGGGGTAGACGTCGATCAGCTTCACCACCCAGTCGCTGTCCGTGCCGCTGGTGGAAGCCAGCAGGTGCACCAGGGGTTCGCCGGCCACGCTCATGGGCCGATCGAGCACGGGTGATACGTAGGTCAGCACGTCGGTGCGCGTGGCGAACTGGCGCTGGTCGTCCACCAGCCATTCCGGCCAGCTGTCGACCTGATCGGGCACGCCGTGCGACCACGGCTGGATCGGACGGACACGATACGGCACCGGCTTGGCCGGGTCCGACACATACTCGTCGGCACCGCTTGCCGGCACCGCCTCTCCGAAGCCACCGTCGGCTTCCACGTACCAGCGCTGCATCGTGGGGGCGCATCCCTTCCGGCAGGCGGACGGCCAGGTGTCGAGTTTGCGCCAGACGTTCTCGCCGGTGACGAACGCATTCACCGGTGCGATGTCCGCCTGCGGTGCGCCGTCCTTCAGGTATTGCGCAAGGAAGGGACGGAGGATCCGCTGCCGGAACGTGGTGCCGGTGTCGCTTTCGAGTTTGATCGGACCGATGCTCTCGCCTCGCTCCCAGGTCTTCGCGTGACGCCAGGGGCCGAGCACCAGCCACAGTTTCTTGTGTTCGGGGTCGCGCGGGGCGAGAGCGCGATACACGGCCATGTCGCCGTAGTTGTCTTCCTGGTCCCACAGGCTGTGCACCAGCATCGTGGGCACCGTCATGGGCTCCTTCGCGGCAATGCGGTCCAGGGCCTGTTCCGACCAGAAGCTGTCGTAGGCGGGGTGGGCCAGGAGCTTTTGCCAGAAGCCGAGCGCTTCCATGCCGTAGGCGCGGCCGACGTCGCCGGCCGACCCGTAGTGAAGGTAGAGGTCGTAGTCGTCGCGATAACCGCTGGTCCAGCCGATGTCGCTACGGCGCGAATTCACCATGCCGTAGATGTACGGAATCATCTGCTGGCGGAAGGCCCCGCGGTGGAACCAGTCGTCCCCCATCCATCCGTCGATCATGGGGTTGATGGGCACGGCCACCTTGAGGGCGGGGTGCGGGCGAATGGTGGCGATCATCGCCTCGAAGCCATCGTAGGAAATGCCGATGATCCCGACCTTCCCGTTGGACTCCGGCACGTGCTTCACCAGCCAGTCGACGGTGTCGTAGATGTCGGACGATTCGTCCACGGCGGTGGGATTGCCGTGGCCGATCGGCGGACGGTTCATGACGAAGTCGCCTTCGGAACCGTGCTTCCCGCGGATGTCCTGGATCACCCGAATGTAGCCGTCCTGCACGACGATGTCGGCCGGATTGTCGTAACCGCGCAAGGTCGGCCCGAGGTGCGGGCTGTCCCCACGGTGGCCCATGCCGTCGGCACCGTATGGGGTACGGGTAAGCAGGATGCCCGCGTGCGTGGCGCCTTTGGGAACGAGGATGACGGTGTGCAGTTTCACCCCGTCGCGCATCGGGATGTCGACGGTGCGCCGCTCGAAATCGAAGCCGGCCTTCGTCGGCTCGAAATGGGCAGGAATTTCGCTAGGAAGCTCTTGGTAGGTGCGTTCGCCACCTGCCGCCGGGGTCGCGAGGACCCCGGCGGCGAGTGCGACGAAACCCAGTCGCAGCAGTGTATGCATGACGTCTCCGTCAGAAGTCGTAGGTGACGCCGAGGCGCGCGTAACGAGGTGTCGTGTAGCTGTTGACCTGGCCGTAACCGTCATTCACGGAACCGCTGCTGCCGGACACGGGATTGGTCGATTCCGCCCGCTGCTGGTTCAGCAGGTTGAACACCGACACGTTGAAGGCCAGCTTGCGGTCGGCCCACAACGGACGGTATTCGACGTTCACGTCGAGCAGTTCCTCCCAGGGCTGGCGGCCCTTCGCACCGTACGCCGAAGGCTCGCCGAAGCAGAAGTGGTAGTAGCTGCCGTAACCGGAGGGATCGCTTTCATTCGCGCCGTAGCGGCCCAGACAGGACTTCGGCAGGCCCGATTGCACCGTGAGGTTGGCCGACACCATCCATTCGGCGGCGATCTGATAGGAGCCGTAGAGCTTCAGCTGGTGCTTGCGGTCGTTCGCGAGGTAGCCGTTCGCGTAGTCCATCAGCGTGGCGTAATCCCAGTCGCGCGAGGCCGCGACCGAACCCTGGTTCACGTCGGAACGCACCTGGCCCTCGGTGTTGCCGTAGCTCCGCGAGAACAGGTAATCCACCTTACCCGACCACTTGCCGTCGAACGGGTGCGAGAGGTAGAGGTCCAGGCCGTAGTAGTTGCGCTTGAGATGGCTGAAGCCGAAGTCGTCGTTCGTGACGGTCACGTTGTAGTAACCGCCGCCGTCCTTCTTCAGCTGGTAGACATTGGCGCGGCCCGGGTTGGACAGGTAGCAGCTGCCGATCGTGAGCGTGTCGATGTCGGCACCCTGCGCAGCGGCGGCGCGGCTGATGGCACCGTTGTCGCACACGTCGTCCAGCGCGTTGCGCAGCTTGCGCACCGTAGCCTTGGCGCCCCACACCCAGTCGGCGTTCAACTGCTGGTCCATGCCGAGGATGAACTCGTCCTGGTATTCTGACTTGATGTTCTTCGAGCTGACGGTGCGGGGATCGGGTGCCTGGCCGTATTCGCCGTTCGGCGACACGCCGCCGCCGGTCTGGGAGGCGATGTAGGTGATGCCGGTGGGCAGGCCGTGCGAGTCGATGCCGGTATAGGTGAAATACTGGTTCACCGCGAGCGAACCGGCGGAGGTGCGCAGGGCCACCGAAGCCGGCATGGCGAGGAAGTAGCGGCCCGCGTTGCCGTAGATCTTCATCGTCGAATCGCCGTTCACGTCCCAGCTGAAGCCGAGGCGCGGTGCCCATTGCGGCTTGGTGAGCTTCAGATACGGCTTGCCTTCGGGGTTGTAGTTCGTGAACTGGTCGTTGCGCAGGCCCAAGGAAAGCAGCAGGCGATCGGTGACCTGCCAGTCGTCCATCACGTATTGGGCGCGCTGCTTGACGCGGACGGAGGCCAGCGTGTTGTAGTGGCGGTAGTAGGCGTAATAGCCGTTCTCACCGCCGGGGTAGTCGCCCGGCTTGCCCACGAACGGGTTGTCGCTGATGTTGAGGTTGGGGTCCTGCTTGCCGTACCAGAGTTCGTAACCGTCGCCGCCGATGGTGGTGCCGTCGTCGATGTCGTGGGAATCCTGGTTGTCGATACCGGCGGTGATCGAATGGTTGCCGATCTTGTAGTTCAGGTCGACGCGAAGGTTGCGGTTGGTGGACTCGTGGTCGGGGTTGTCCACGGTGTCCAGCGTCTGCCCGTTGGTGATCGGCGAACCGCCGTTCAAGGCCGGATTCTGCTGGTTCACACCGCCGATGAAGGGGCCGGTGACGCCGGTGAACGGCGGCTCGTTGTAATACGTGAGTTTGGACTTGCCGTAGAGCGCCGTCAGGGTCAGGTCGTCGGTGATGTAGCTGGTGTATTTGGCGACGTATACCATCGCCTTGGTCTTGTACGTGTAATCGGTGCCGGCATAGTCGCCGATGGTGTTGTCGTCGTAGTCGTAGGCGTACTTGTTGCCGTTGCTACGATGCGTCTGGTTGACGCCGGTCAGTTCGAGGATGTTGCTGTCGTTGATGTTCCAGTCGAGCTTGCCGTACCACTTGGGGTCCTTGTACGTGTAGCGCGTGTCGTACGCGTGGTTCACGTCGCCGATGGTGTTGCCCTCGCTGCGCTCCATCTCCACGGCGGCGAAGGCATAGAGCTTGTCCTTGATCAGCGGACCACCCGCGTAAGCGCTGATGGTGCTGCTGTGCTCGTGATTGTCGTCGTTGCGGAGGAAGACGGAACCCGGCGGATTGGGATTGTTGTGCCCGTACTTGATGTTCCGCGCGCTGGCGCGTGCGAAGTCGGGTTCCCACAGCACCTGCGCGCCGAAGTGCCATTCGTTGCTGCCGCGCTTGCCCACCTGGCTGATCACGCCGCCGTCGGAGCGGCCGTACATGGCCGAATAACCGCCGCTCAACACTTCCTGCTGGTCCACCGCGCCATAGGGCAGCGTGATGCCGCCAAAGCCGCTGAGCGGATCGGTGGTGTTCATGCCGTTGATGTAATACGCGTTCTCGGTGACCGACGAGCCGGCGAAGCTCACCAGCCGGTTGCCGAAGGCGCCCTTGAAGCCGCGGGCACCCGGCGAGGCGCCGGGTGCGAGCAGGGCCACCGCCTCGGCGGTGCGCGCCAGCGGAAGCCGGGCCATGTCCTGTGCGGTGATCACGGTGCTCGACGCGACCGTGGCCACGTCGATCTTGGGCAGGCTGGTGGCCGACACCGTCACGCCTTCGAGCTGCGCGGCGTCGGTCGCGCCGCCGGCGGTGTCGAACGAGACGTCGGTGGCGGCACCGACCCGAAGCGTGACGTTGTCGCGGGTGTCCACGACCTGGCCGTTGGCCTTGAGCGACACCTTGTACGTGGCCAGGGGCAGGGCCTCGACCGAGTAGCGGCCGCGGGCGTCCACGGACACCTCGCGCACGAGGCCGTTGCTGCCCTCCACGAGCACGGTCTCACCGGCCGTTGCCGGGGCCTGGCCGGCGATGCGGCCGGTGGTGGCCTGGCCGAACGCCACGCCGGACAGAGAGGCCGCGACGGCGGCGCACAAGAGGGTACGTCGAAGGTTGGGGCGGGAATGCATGTGAGTGCTCCGGGAAGACATGTGATGTGTGGCTGGAATGTTTTCTATCGATTGAAATTGCGGTGGCGGCGGCCTTCCTGGCGCGGGTTGTTTCAGGCGTAGGCGACCTCGCCCACGGCCTTACGAAGGGCGTCGATCGCACGCGAGCGTTCCGCACGACGGTCGGTGACGAGGACGTCGATGCGGTCTGCGGGACACCAGGCGACGCGGCTGCGCACGCCGATCTTGGAATGGTCGGCCGCAATCACGATGCGCCGTGCGTTTGCGCACATCGCTCTTGCGACTTCGGCCTCTTCCATTTCGAAACTGCTGGCACCAGATTTCGCGTCAATCCCCACGGGGGAAACGATGGCGAGGTGCGGCTGGTAGCGGGCGATCTCCGCCACGGTGGCCGCGCCCTGCGTGCATCCGATCTGCGCGTTGAAGCGGCCCCCCAGGAGGTGCACCTCGTTGCCCGGGCGCGAGGCGAACCGCGAGGCCACGTCCACCGCATTGGTCACGATGGTCAGCCCGCTGCGTGCGGCGAGTGCCTCGGCGACGAGGTTCATGGTGCTGCCCGCATCCATGAAGATGGTCTGTCCGCTTTCCACGAGTGCGGCCACTTTTTTCGCGATAGCGCGCTTCTCGCGAACCCGGGTGGCGTGGCGCACGTCGATCGGTGGCTCGTCGCCAGTGAGCACGGCACCGCCGTGCACGCGGCGGATCTCGCCACGCTCGGCCAGTTCGACCAGATCGCGGCGGATCGTCTCGCGGGATACGCCCAACTCCGTGACGATGCGTTCCACCGATACCTGGCCGCTGGCGCGGAGCAGGTCGCGGATACGGGAATGTCGTTCTTCATGCCACATGGCGTCGTTCCTTGAGGACGTGGAGGATGAGGCGCATCGCGCCGAGCGCCAGCGCGCCGGCCAGCACCACGCACATCGCGTAGGCGGCCGCTTGCGCCAGGAAACCGTTCTCGTCCAGGCGCATCACCGTGACCGAGGCGAGGCCGAGATCGGGGGTGACCAGGAAGATCACGCCCGACAGCGTCACCATGGAGCGCATGAACAGATAGAAGAAGGTGGAAATCGCCGCGGGCGCGACGAAAGGCATCACGGCGTCGCGCAGCACATGTCCGGTACCGCCGCCGCATACGGCGACGGCGTCGTCGAGCGCGTCGGGCACCTGGCGCATGCCGGTCTGCATCGCGAGGAAGGCCTGAGCGTGGTAGTGGTAGAGGCTGCAGAACGACACGATGGCGAGCCCCCCGTACAACCACCCGGACAGCGCGCCACGATCAAAGGCCAGCACGTAACCCAGCCCCAATACCATGCCCGGCACGGCGGCCGGCAGCGAAGCGAGGAACTGCATGGGACGCGCAATGCTCCGCGGAGCGCGGCGCAGGCCGGCGGCAAGCGCGAACACGAGGACGGAACCGGCACATGCAGCCAGCAACGACATGCCGAGCGACGTCGCCACGGGGCCGTACCCGTCAGGCATGCCGCTCGTGTAGTTCGCAAGAGTCAGCGTGCGGTCGTACGGCCACAGCTTCACCACGCTCACATAGGCCACAGTTCCCACGACCGCAACCATCGGAAGCAGGATCACGAGGCTCAACGCACCCAATGCGGCATCGCGCCACGCATGCCTTGCCGGCAGCAGCATGCGGCCGGGCATGGCGTCGCCGCTGTCCTGGCGGCGACGCGCGATGCGCGCGAGCCATACCGAGAGCAGGGCGGGTGCGAGCAGCACCACGCCCAGCGTCGCGCCCATGCCGAAATCGAGCTGGCCCACCACTTCGCTGTAGATCTCCATCGCCAGCACGCGATAGTTCCCACCCACGACCACCGCGCTGCCGAAATCGGTAAGCGTTTCGGTGAAGACGAGGAAAGCTGCGGCGAGCAGGGCGAAGCGCAGGCGCGGCAGGGTGACATCGAGAAACTGCCGCCACGGCGTGGCTCCCATGGACGCGGCGGCGTCGTAATGCCGTGCGGGCGTGCGGGCCAGCGCGGCAGACACGATGATGACGACCTGCGGCAGTCCGTACAGCGTGTTGGCGATCAGCAGGCCCCAGAAACCGTAGATGTCGGTCGTGGCACCGGTGAGCCGATGGATGAGGCCATTGCGCCCCAGCAGGCACACGAGACCGAGGCCGAGCACGAGCGAAGGCGCCAGCATCGGCAGAAGCAGGGCGCCACGGATGAGCGCCTTCCCGGGGAGGCGCGAGCGGTGCAGCGCCATGGCCAACGCCAGACCGAGGGGCACGCAGCTTGCTGTCGTGGCGATACCTATGGCGAGGCTGCGCAGCGCGGCGTGCGGTAGTCCCGGATCGTCGAACAGTCGCAGGTAATTGCCCGCGGTAATGGCGCCCTGGGTATCGGTCACGCTGCGCCAGAGCACCGTCGCCAGCGGGTGCAGAAAAAACAGGGCCAGGCCCAGCGCGGGCAATACCAGGAGCCAGGCTGCGGGCGCGCGGGCTCTCGTCATGCGCATACCCACGCGCCGCGCAACGCCTCCACCGATACCGCTTCGCCGCGGGCCAGGGTGCTGTTTCCCCGCAATTCGGCCAGCAGCCGCCGGCCACGCCAGGCCACCGTCACGCGTGCCAGATTGCCGAGGAAGACGAAATCTTCGACCACCGCCTCGCCGTGTGCGTCGCTCTGGACCAGCACATCTTCCGGACGAAGGCAGAACTCGTAGGTGGCCTCGCCGCCGGGCGGGCGGCGTTCGAGGAAGCCAGGCAGGGTGTCGCGCACGAACGACGTCGGCAGCAGGTTCGCGCGCCCCACGAACTCGGCGACGAAACGCGAGCGCGGGCGTTCGTAGAGATCGCGCGGCGTGCCGATCTGCTCGATGCGACCATGGTTCATGCACACGATGGTGTCCGCCATCGCCAGCGCTTCTTCCTGGTCGTGCGTCACCATGATGGTGGGAATGGCCAGGGCGCGCTGAAGCAGGCGGATCTCGCTGCGCAACTGCCCGCGAATGGCGGGATCGAGCGCGCTCAGCGGCTCATCCAGCAGGAGCATCGCGGGTTCGGTTGCAAGTGCCCGCGCCAGCGCCACACGTTGCTGCTGCCCGCCGGACAACTCGTCCGGAAAGCGGGCGCCGAGTCCGCCGAGGCCCACCCGCTCGAGCAGTTCGCTGCAACGGGCGGCGATCTTCGCCGGCGACTCGCGGCGCAGGCGCATCGGATAACCGACGTTGGCGGCGGCCGTCATGTCGGGAAAGAGCGAGTACGCCTGAAACACGAGGCCCATGCGCCGCTCGCGGGCGGGAAGGGCGGTGATGTCGCGGCCGGCCAGGGTGATGCGGCCGGCGTCGGGCGCGGTCAGTCCGGCAACGATGCGCAGGAGCGTGGTCTTGCCGCAGCCGCTCGGGCCGAGCAGGCACACAAATTCGTTTTCGCGCGCGGCGAAGGACACGGCGTCGAGCACCATCTGCCCATCCCATGACTTCGCGATGTGGTCGATCCGCAGATGCATCCCCTTCAGTTCCCCCGTCGGTGACGCTAGCGCGTCAGCCGCTTGTATCTGGCGATAAGCGCCGCGCGTTCCCGTGCGGCCGTGTCGAAGTCGCGCACGGGCAGCGTGGCGACGAGGTCGGCGGGCAGGCCTTCCCGTTGTTGTTCCGCGCTCGGCACGCTGCCGGGCGCGGCGACGATTTCCTTGTAGCCGCGATAGAGCGCTGCGGCTTCCGGCGACGCCGTCCAGTCGAGAAAGCGCCGGGCGTCCTCGTTGCCTGCCGCCTGCTTCATGAGTGCGGACGCCTCCAGCTCGTAACCTTTCACGCCTTCCGGAATCACCATCGTTACCGGATAGCCCTGGCGGATCGCCTGCATGGCCGAGAACGCGAAGGAAATGCCGATGGGGAACTCCCCGATGCGCGCGAGCTTGCAAGGCGCCGACCCGGACAACGTCACCTGGCCAACATTGCGTGCGATGCCGAGCGTGAGTGCCATGCCCGCCGGGTCGCGCCCCGCGTCGGATAGCGAAGAGATGAGCATGTAGCCGGTGCCGGAAGAGGACGGATCGGGCATGGCGATCTGCCCCCGGTAGGCGGGCGAGGCCAGGTCGTTCCAGCTGCGCGGCATCGGCAGGCCCTGGTCCGCCAGCGCTTCGCGGTTCACGCACAAGGCGGCGAGGAACCCGGTCGGGGCGAACCACCGTCCGTCACGATCGCGGAACCCGGGCGGCATGCTGTCGATATGCGTGCCGTGTACCGGGGCGAGCAGGGCGGCGATCCGTGGGTCCAGCATGTCGGTGACTGCCATGCCCCAGATGACGTCGTTGCGCGGGCGCTGCGATTCGGCCAGCAGGCGCGCCGCCAGGTCGCCGCTGGACAGGCGCAGCACGTGGATATCGATGTCGGGCAACGCTTTCTTCGCTGCGCCCAGGTAGGTGGCGATCTCGTCGCTTTCCAGGGCGGAGTAGACGGTAACGCTGCCCGCGTGCGCCACGCCGACGGCCAGCATCAGGATCACGCTTGCGATGTGGCGGTGTGGACGCACGGTGGTCTCCCAAGCCACATCTTGTGTGGCGTTTTGGGTATATTTGCAAATATGTGGATCACGCGTCCACCGGAATATTTTCGTTTTTGTCATCACCCCGAAACGTGCCGTGGCTAGCCGCCGCGCATGTCTGCGAACCAGGAGCGCCTTGATGGAATCGTTGTCCGCCGCAGAGCGGAAGCAGTTCGAAGCCTTCGCCACGAGCATTGCCGACAACGCGCGTGCGCTGTCGTTGCCGCGCTTCCGGCGGCCCGTCGATGTCACGCTCAAGGGCGACATGAGCCCCGTCACGGCCGTGGATCGCGGTGTGGAGTCGATGCTGCGCGAGCGGATCGAACTGGCCTGGCCGGAGCACGGACTGCTGGGCGAGGAGTACGGCGCCACCCGTGTGGATGCGGAATTCGTCTGGTCCATCGACCCGATCGACGGCACGCGGAGCTTCATTTCCGGGTGGCCCTTGTGGGGCACCCTGATCGCACTGTTGCATCGCGGCCGCCCCGTGCTAGGGGTGCTCGACATGCCGGCGCTCGACGAGCGCTGGATCGGCCACGTGACCGCCGGCACGACGATGAACGGCCGGCCGTGCCGCACGAGCGCCTGCGAGAGCCTGGCCTCGGCGACCGTCTACACCACCACGCCCGACATGTTCACGCCCGACGAATGGCGGCGCTTCGATCGAACCAGCCGCGAGGCCTACACGCGGCGGTTCGGCGGTGACTGCTATGGTTACGGCATGCTGGCTTCGGGCCACATCGACGCCGTGATCGAGGCCAACCTCATGCCTTACGACTATCTGGCCATCGCGCCCGTGGTGCAGGCCGCTGGCGGTATGGTCACCGATTGGGAAGGCCGGCCGCTGGGTCTCGACAGCGGCGCGCGCGTCGTGGCCGCCGCCACCCCGGCGCTGCATGCGGCGCTGATCGAATCGCTCGCCAGGGACTGATCGGCATGTTCTCCAGCGATCGCCGCCGATTCCTCCACGCCGCCGGGGCCACCGTGGCGGCCTCGCTGGTCGCGCAAGGGTTCCCCGCCGCGATCGCGAAAGCACTGGCAACGCCGCCCGATCGGCGGACCGGCAGCATCGCCGACGTGGGGCACGTCGTGGTGCTCATGCAGGAGAACCGTTCCTTCGACCACTACTTCGGAAGCCTGCGCGGCGTGCGCGGTTTCGGCGATCCGCGCGTGCTGGAACTCGGCAACGGCGATCCGGTGTGGCGGCAGCCGCTCGGCGACGCCCGCACCAAGTTCTGGAAGTCGCGCGGCGTCGGCGACGACGTGGCATGGGTATATCCCTTCCACCTGGACACGCACGCCTCGGGAGATCACCACGAAGGCACCGACCATGGCTGGAGCAGTGGACACGGCGCCTGGAATCTCGGACGCAACGATCGCTGGATCGAGCAGAAACAGGACGTGCTCACCATGGCGTACCTGCGGCGCGACGATGCCGCCTTCCACTACGCGCTGGCCGACGCCTTCACCATCTGCGATGCCTATCACGCGTCCGCGCTGGCCGATACCGCGATCAACCGCATCTACCTGTGGAGCGGCACGTCCGACCCCTCCGGACGCCTCGGGAGCAAGGACAACGGGCCCGGTACCGAAGAGCGTCCGGAGACCAATGGCTACACGTGGACGACCTACCCGGAACGGCTGGAGAAGGCGGGCATCAGCTGGCGCGTCTACCAGGGCGGTACCGGCGAGCCCGGTTCACCGACCGACAACTACACCGACAACTCGCTGGAATTCTTCGCGCAGTACCAGGTGAAGGAAGGCGCCGATCCGGCCGGCCCGCTCGTACGTAACGGCGTTTCCACGCATACCCTGCGCGACCTGCGCAACGACGTGCTGCACGACCGCCTGCCTCAGGTCACGTGGATCGTCGCGCCATACAAATACAGCGAACATCCCAACGCGTCGCCGGTCGACGGCGCCCATTACATTCGCAAGGTGATCGAAGCCCTCACGTCCAATGCGAAGGTCTGGAGCCGCACGGTCCTCTTCCTGAACTACGACGAGAACGACGGCTTCTTCGACCACGTGGTGCCACCCGCGCCGCCATTGTCGAGTGGAGAAGACGGCGAGGGCATGGTGTCGAGGGAGCTCGTTTCCAGCCTGCGCGACGAAATCATGGACCTCGACCGCCATCCGCGCATCGCGGCACCCGTCGTACCCGGCAGCGATCCCGGCGGCCTGCAACCCGTCGGGCTCGGAAATCGGGTGCCCATGATCGTCGTATCGCCCTGGACGCGCGGCGGCTGGGTCTGTTCGGAAACCTTCGACCATACCTCCGTGCTGCGTTTTCTCGAAAAGCGCTTCGGTGTCGAGGAGCCGAACATCAGCGGGTGGCGCCGCGCCGTCTGCGGCGACCTCACCAGCGCGTTCGATTTCGCCGGCACGAACGACAGCGCCATGCCGAAGCTGGGCGTTCCTGCCGGCTCGAACGCGAAGGCGCCGATCCTCGTTCCGGCCCGACAGGCGATGCCAGCGCAGGAACCCGGCTCGCGCCCGGCGCGCCCTCTCGCTTATGCATGGACGCTTCGGCACCGTCTGGACGGCGGCGCCAGCCACATCGCCTTCGACAACCGGGGCCTGGTCGGCGCGGCCTTCCTCGTTTATGACGGCCTCCGTCGCGACGCTCCGCCCCGCCGCTACACCGTCGCGGCAGGCGATCGCATCGAGGACCGCTGGCAACTCGCGAAGGCCGGCGACGCGTACGATCGCCGCATCCACGGCCCGAACGGCTATTTCTGCGCGCTGCGCGGCTTCGCCGACGATCCCGTCGAAGCGGAGGTTCGCGGCGTGCCTCGCGAACGGCGTATCGAGGTCGTGCTCTCCAATCGTGGTTCGCAACCGGCGGCCTGTCGCGTCGCGAACGCCTATGACGGTGCACCGGCGCACGTCGTGGAGTTGCCCGCGGGCGGGAGCAAGACATTGGCGTTCGATCTCGCCGCAAGCGCAGGGTGGTACGACGTCGCCGTCGCGATGCCAGCCACGCCGCGATATCTGAGGCGTTACGCGGGGCACCACGAGGACGGCCGCGCGGCCACGAGCGACCCGGGGCCGAAGCGCTGAAGGCCACCCGGACGGCTATACTCACGGGCCAGCCCCATCGAAATCCCCCTCCGTGACCAGCGAACTGTCCTCCATCATCGATTTCATCCGCTATGGCGCCAGCCGCTTCTCGGCCGCCGGGCTCACCTTCGGGCACAGTCACGACAATCCGATCGACGAGGCCACTCACCTCGTCCTGTCCGCTTTGCACCTGCCGCCCGACCTGCCGCCCGCCTATGGCGCGGGCAAGCTCGTGGCCGCCGAGCGCGAGGCCGTGCTGGCCCTCATCGAGCGGCGCGTCGTCGAGCGCGTGCCCGTGGCCTACCTCGTGGGCGAAACCTGGTTCGCCGGGCTCAAGTTCAAGAGCGACCGCCGTGCCCTCGTGCCGCGGTCGCCCATTGCCGAACTCATCGAAAGCCGCTTCACGCCGTGGCTGGACGATCGCCACGTCGAGCGCGCGCTCGACCTCTGCACCGGGTCCGGCTGCATCGGCATCGCCATGGCCGAGTACAACCCCGACTGGCAGGTGGACCTCGTCGATGTCAGCGACGATGCCTTGTCGCTCGCCAACGAGAACATCGTGTACCAGCACGTGGAAGGCCGCGTGCGCGCGATCAAGTCCGACCTCTTCGCCGGCCTGCAAGGCGAGGTGTACGACCTCATCGTGTCCAACCCGCCGTACGTCACCAACGACGAATACGCCGCCATGCCGGCCGAATACAGCCATGAACCCGTCCTTGGCCTGACATCCGGGGATGATGGACTGGATATCACGTTGCGCATCCTGGACGAGGCCGCTCACCACCTCAGCGAGGACGGGCTGCTCATCGTGGAAGTGGGCGACAGCGAGCACGCACTCGTCGAGCTGCTTCCGCGCGTGCCCTTCGTCTGGCTGGAGTTCAAGGTCGGACCGATGGGCATCTTCGCGCTGGAACGGCGCGACCTCGTCGAGCACGCCGCGGACATCGCCGCGGTGCGCGCCGCAAGACACTGACCTTCGGAAACCCCGTGTCCTCCAATACGTTCGGCAAGCTCCTCTCCGTCACCACGTTCGGCGAAAGCCACGGCCCGGCGATCGGCTGCGTGGTGGACGGTTGCCCGCCGGGCCTCGCGCTCGACGCCGCTGCATTCCGCGCCGACCTCGAGCGCCGCGCCACCGGCAAGTCGCGGCATACCTCGCAACGCCGCGAGGCCGACGACGTGGAAATCCTTTCCGGCGTCTACGAGGGCGTGACCACGGGCACGCCGATCGCCTTGCTCATCCGCAATACCGACGCCCGTTCCAAGGATTACGGCAACATCCTCGATACCTTCCGCCCCGGCCACGCCGATTACACCTACTGGCAGAAGTACGGCGTGCGCGATCCGCGCGGCGGTGGCCGCTCGTCGGCGCGCGAGACCACCATGCGGGTCGCCGCCGGCGTCATCGCCAAGAAGTGGCTGGCCGAGCGCCACGGCGTCACCGTGCACGGGCACGTGGCACAGATCGGAGAGATCGTTCCGCGCGGGTTCGATGCCTCGGTCGTGGAAACGAACCCCTTCTTCTGGCCGCATGCGGAGCAGGTGCCGGAACTGGAGTCCTACATGGACGCCCTGCGCAAGTCCGGCGATTCGGTGGGCGCGAAAGTAACCGTCCTGGCCGACGGCGTGCCGGCGGGGTGGGGTGAGCCCATCTACGGCAAGCTGGACGGCGAACTGGCGGCGGCGATGATGTCGATCAACGCGGTGAAAGGCGTGGAGATCGGCGACGGGTTCGCTGCCGTTGCCCAGCGCGGCACGCAACATCGCGACGAAATGACCGTGGCGGGTTTCCTCTCCAATCACGCCGGCGGCATCCTCGGCGGCATCGCCTCGGGGCAGCCCGTGGTGGTATCGATGGCGTTCAAGCCCACTTCCAGCATTCTCGTTCCCGGCCGCAGCATCGACCGGGCCGGCGAGCCCACCGAGGTGGTGACCAAGGGACGGCACGACCCTTGCGTCGGCATCCGCGCCGTTCCCATCGCCGAGGCGATGATGGCGCTCGTACTCATGGACCAGGCACTGCGTCACCGCGCGCAGTGCGGTGACGTGGGCGTGGTGCCGCCGCGCATCCCGGGAACCTTCGAAGGCTGACGCCATGAACAAACCGAAGGTCTGGGTGTCACGTCCGATCTTTCCGGACATCGTCGACCGCCTGCGTCCTCACTTCGAGGTGCGGGCCGAAAGCGATGAGCACGCGTTCACGCCGGCCGACAGGGCGGCCCGCCTGGCAGACGCCGATGCCGCGATCGTCGGCCTTGCCGAGCGGATCGACGCGCAGACGATCGCGGCCGCGCCACGCCTGCGCTTCGTCGCCAACTTGGGCGTGGGGTACAACAACCTCGACCTCGACGCCCTGACCGCGGCGGGCATCGGTGCCTCGAACACGCCGGACGTGCTCACCGAAACCGTGGCGGACTATGCCTGGGCCCTCCTGCTCGCGGCGGCCCGCCGGGTGGGCGAGGCCGAGCGCTGGCTGCGCCAGGGGCATTGGCAGGGATTCCGCTTCGATGGCTGGCTGGGCGCCGACGTTCATGGCAAGACCTTGGGCATCCTTGGCATGGGCCGCATCGGCCAGGCGATCGCGCGCCGCGCCGCCGGTTTTCGCAGCCGGGTGATCTACCACAACCGATCGCGGCTGGAGCCCGGGCTGGAGCTGGACTGCGGTGCCACGTATGTCGACAAAGCCACCTTGCTCGCGGAGTCCGACCACCTCGTGCTGGTGCTGCCGTTCACACCGCAGACCCGGCACGCCATCGGTGCGGCGGAACTGGCGGCCATGAAGCCGACGGCCACCCTGGTAAACATCGCGCGGGGCGGCATCGTCGACGACGCGGCCCTGGCAAGGGCCCTGGCGGACGGCACCATCGCCTCGGCCGCCCTTGACGTGTTCGAGGGCGAGCCGTCGGTGCATCCCGGCCTGCTGCATCTCGAAAATATCGTGCTGAGTCCGCACATCGCCAGCGCAAGCCGCGACACACGTCGCGATATGGCGGCGCTGGCTGTGGACAATGTGCTGGCGGCGTTCGGGCATGGTCCTCACGCCGGCCGGCCACCCTCGATCCTCAACCCGGGTGTGCTGGCCGACGCCAGCCGGCCTCTTATTCCCAACGCCTGACGAAGCGAAGCATGAGCAAGAAGACGAGTTACAAGGTGGCCATGGTGGGCGCGACCGGCGCGGTCGGCGAAACCCTCCTGTCGATCCTCGCCGAACGGGATTTCCCGATCAGCGAACTGGTGCCCCTGGCGAGCGAGCGCTCGGCGGGCGGTACGGTCGACTTCAACGGGAAACCTTGCATCGTCCAGGACCTCGCCAAATACGACTTCGCCGGCGTCGACATCGCCTTTTTCTCCGCGGGCGGGTCGGTGAGTCGTGAGCACGCCCCCCGGGCGGCCGCCGCCGGCGCGGTGGTGATCGACAACACCTCCGAGTTCCGCTACCAGGACGACATTCCGCTGGTCGTCTCCGAGGTGAATCCGCATGCCATCGCCGATTACACCGTGCGCGGCATCATCGCCAACCCGAACTGCTCCACGATGCAGATGCTCGTAGCCCTGGCGCCCATCCATCGCGAGGCCGGGATCGAGCGCATCAACGTGGCCACCTACCAGTCGGTGTCGGGCGCTGGCCGTAGCGGCATGGAGGAACTGGGCAAGCAGACGGCCCAGATGCTGAACTTCCAGGATGTCGAAACCGCGAAGTTTCCGAAGCAGATCGCCTTCAACGTGATCCCGCACATCGACGAATTCCAGGCGAACGGCTACACCAAGGAAGAAATGAAGATGGTCTGGGAAACCCGGAAGATCCTCGAGGATCCTTCCATCCAGGTGAACCCGACCGCGGTTCGCGTGCCCGTCTTCTATGGACACGCCGAGGCGGTGCACATCGAAACCCGCGACAAGATCACCGCGGAGCGCGCCAGGGAACTCCTCGAGGAAGCGCCGGGCGTCGTGGTGCAGGACGAGCGCAAGGCGGGGGGGTATCCCACGCCCGTGGGCGACGCGGCCGGCAAGGACCCGGTGTTCGTGGGCCGTATTCGCGAGGACATCTCGCACGAACGTGGCCTCGACCTGTGGATTGTCGCCGACAACATCCGCAAGGGCGCGGCGCTCAATGCGGTGCAGATCGCCGAGATTCTGGTCGAGGACTACCTCTGATGCGTTGCCGCGTCGCCGCCTGGGTGCTGCTTGCCTGCGCGCCGCTCGCGGCGGCGGGCGAACGGCCGCAGGCGACCTCGTCGCCCGCGGCCGAGCAGGCGAAGCTGGAGAGGCTTCGTGCTCATGAGAAGAACGAAGGCACCCGGGTGGAGCAACTCCGGAAGCAGGTGGACTCGCTCGAATCCACCTCGCAGGCCACCAGTCGCGACATCGAGGAGCGCGACCGGAAGATCGCGGAACTGCGCCGTCAGCTGGAGGCCAGTCAGGGGAAGTAGGGCACTGTATGGGAAGCGTGTACGAGTCTCGCGAACGCCTCAACGTTGTCGCGTAACTAGCCGTACCCGCTATTGTTAGTTGTTGCTGGGGTGCACTACAGTGGCGCCTTCGCGGCCGAACGCCCGAAAGAGGCGAGCCGTCGGCATGGGTTTTGTTCGGGGGAAAGTGATGAACCGTACGTTGAAGCTTTCGATCATGCTGGCGCTGGTCTCCTGGGGCAGCCAGGCACTGGCCCAGAACCTGGGGCCGGTCCAGCTCCATTCCACGATGGACCAGCCGCTCGTGGCGGAGATCCCGCTGAGCGGGGTGTCGGGCAATCTCGACAACGTCCACGTGGCTCTCGCGTCCGAGGAGGCGTTCACGCGCGCCGGGCTCAACCGCGCCGGCCTGCCCGTGTCGTTGAACTTTGCCGTGGCGAAGAATGCCGCGGGCGTCCCCGTGATACGCGTCACCAGTGCCGCTCCGGTGCGCGACACGTACCTCGATTTCCTCGTCGAAGTGTCGTCGGGCGGTAACAAGGCCATTCGCGAAGTCACCATGCTGCTCGACCCGCCGGGCACGCCGCTGAACGCCGCGGCCGCTTCGGCCGCACCGTCGCAGGCGCCAGCCGCCGCCCCGTCCAGGACCAGCGAGGTCCCGGCGCGTGTGCCCGCCCATGCCGCCGCCCGGCCTGCGCGCACCCAGCCAGCCGCACGGCCCGCCGCGGCGTCCGCCGGCGGCACGTATGGACCGGTGCAGCGTGGGCAGACGCTTTCCTCGATCGCCCGCGACCATGCCGGCGGCGCGGACATGAACCAGATGCTCGTGGCGCTGCAGAAGGCCAACCCCGACGCCTTCTACCGCGACAACATGAACGCCCTGAAGACGGGTGCGATCCTCCGCATCCCCTCGGCCGACGAGGTGCAGGCGCAGTCCAGCAACGAAGCACTGGCCGAAGTCCGGCGCCAGAACGAAAGCTGGCGCGCCGGTACCGCCCGCGCGCCCTCGGTCGTCGCCGACGAGGCGTCCACCAGCGCCGGGCAGGGCGAAGCCAAGCCGAGGCAGTCCGCCAGCGATCGTCTGGCCATCGTGCCCTCGAAGGAGGGCGGCGACGCCGCCTCCACCCGTGCCGGCAGCAAGGGTGGCACGGGCGACGCACAGGTCGCGGGATTGCGCCAGGAGCTGGCCACCTCGCAGGAAAACGTGGCTTCGCTGAAGCAGCAGGGTGCCGAACTCAAGTCGCGTATCGGCGAGCTCGAGGACATCAACTCGAAGAACCAGCGCCTGCTGAGCCTCAAGGATTCCGAAATCGCCGAGCTCCAGCGGAAGCTGGCCGAAGCGCAGAAGAGTGGCGGCACGGCTGCGGCGAATGCGCCGGCGGCCGCACCGGGCGCCCCGGCGGCGGCCCCTGCCGTCCCGGCGGCCAGCGCCCCTGCGAAGGCGGGCACGGCGGCTTCCGCGCCGTCGACCGCCGTGGCTGCAACGCCCGCACCGGCGGCGGGTTCGACGGTGACCACCGCGCCGCTGAAGGAGCCCGCAGCGGCGGCTGTTCCGCCGCCCGCGTCGAAGCCTGCCGCGAAGCCGGCCGCCAAGCCGGCGGTCGTGGTGCCGAAGCCGGTCGAAGAAGATCCCTGGTACATGCAGCCGTGGGCATGGGGCGGTGGCGCAATCGTCATCCTCCTGCTGCTCGTGGCCGCCGTGTTCGGGCGTAAGAAGCCGAAGGCGGCGGCACCTGTCGCCGCGGGCTCGCTCGCCGACCGCTTCGGCGAGGAGCCGGCGTTCGATTTCGGCCAGCCGGGCGACGCGATCGACCAGGACCAGCGCGAGATCCTCGACGCGCTGGCCGAGCATCCCGACGACATCGGCCTCCACCTCGAACTGGTGAGCCTGTATTACGGCCGTCGCGACGTCGACCATTTCGAAGCCGCCGCCGAAGCGATGTTTGCCCACGTGGCCGATCCGGACCAGCCGGAGTGGCGCGAGGTGGTGATGATGGGCGAAGACCTCGCCCCGACCCATCCGCTCTTCGGCGGTACGCCGGTCGACGAGATCGACGAGCCGTACGAGCACGATGGCTCGCTCGCCGGCTCGCATGCCGACACGGCCGCGGCCCTGGAGGAATTCGATCTCGGCAACTACGTCACCGGGCCCGAGGAAGAGGCGCGCAACCAGGCTCCGACGCCGCAGAAGCACAGCGAATACCACTTCAATTTCGATCTGACACCGGTGCAGCGCGCCGAGGCGGACCGACGCCCGAACGCACCCGACGTGTTCGACGTCGACGCCCCCGAATCGCCCTACCTCGAAACGCCGTCCGAAGCGCCGCAGGCGAGCTTCGGCGACATCCTCCACGGGGAGAAGCACGAGGCGACCGAAGAGCGCTCCACCTGGGCCTTCGAGGAGGAACACGATGTGGCGGCCACGTCGCCGACCGAGCTGCCTCGCTTCGACGAGCCGACATTCCCGGACGAGGAACCTATCGCGGACCACAACCCTGAGAGCTTCAGCGACGACCCGGTCGACACCAAGCTCGACCTCGCCCGGGCCTACCTCGACATGGGTGACGCCGAGGGCGCTCGCCTGATGCTCGACGAGGTGCTGGCCGAGGGCTCGCAGATGCAAAAAGACACGGCAAGGCGGATCCTCGACGACATCGCCTGACGCCGTAACGCTTCCCAACGCGCAAGGAGTGTGAGATGTCTCAGCGATTGTTTGCGGAGTTCTTCGGCACTTTCTGGCTTGTTCTTGGTGGTTGCGGTAGTGCGGTGCTGGCTGCGGCCTTTCCGGGCCTCGGCATCGGTTTCGTCGGCGTTTCACTGGCTTTCGGCCTCACCGTGCTGACGATGGCCTATGCCGTGGGCAACATCTCCGGAGCGCATTTCAATCCGGCGGTGACCATCGGCTGTTACACGGGCGGACGCATGCCGGGCAGGGAAGTGCTGCCCTACATCGTCAGCCAGGTGGTCGGCGCGATCGTGGCCGGTGGGGTGCTTTACCTCATCGCCAGCGGAAAGCCCGGCTTCGACGTCACGGCGGGATTCGCCACCAACGGTTACGGCGAGCACTCGCCGGGCGGCTATTCGTTCCTTGCCGCGGTGGTGGCCGAGTTCGTGCTGACCATGTTCTTCCTGCTGGTGATCCTCGGAGTGACGCACAAGCGCGCGCCGGTCGGATTCGCGCCGCTTGCGATCGGCCTGGCCCTGACGCTGATCCACCTCATCAGCATCCCGGTCACCAACACCTCGGTAAACCCCGCGCGCAGCACGGGCGTGGCCGTGTTCCAGGGCGGCTGGGCGCTGGCCCAGCTATGGGTGTTCTGGGTGGTGCCACTGCTCGGCGGTGCCGTTGGCGGTTGGGTCCACCGGGCGCTGCTCGAGAACGACCCGCCCGCCCGCGGCGTACCGTAACGGCGGAAGGCCAGTGCCCGGGCAGACCCGGGCACTGGCCGGGCGGTGGTAACCTTGACGGTTTCCACCGCCCCACGAACCGCCCATGCGCATCGCCCTTGGCGTCGAATACGACGGCACCGACTTCCTCGGCTGGCAGAGGCTCAGCCATGCGAAGACCGTACAGGGTGCGCTCGAGGAGGCGCTGAGTTACGTCGCGCACGCGCCGATCGAGGTGACGGCGGCAGGCCGCACCGATGCCGGTGTGCACGGCCGGTGCCAGGTGGTGCATTTCGACACCGACGTGGTGCGCGACATGCGCGGCTGGATCCTCGGTGCCTGCTCGAACCTGCCACACAGCGTGGCGGTCACCTGGGCCCAGCCCGTCGCCGACGACTTCCATGCCCGCTTCTCCGCAAGGGCGCGGCGCTATCGCTACCGGATCCTGCCGCGTTTCGTTCGCCCCGCGCTGGACGCGCGCTTCGTCGCCTGGGAACGCCGTCAGCTCGACGCCGACGCGATGCACGAAGCCGCGCAGGCGATCGTCGGCGAGCACGATTTCTCGGCATTCCGCGCCATTTCCTGCCAGGCGGCGCACGCACGGCGCAACGTGCGCTCCATTCGCGTGTTCCGCGACGACATCCACGTGGTGGTGGAGATCGAGGCCAACGCCTTCCTCCATCACATGGTTCGCAACATCGTGGGCTCGTTGCTGCCGATCGGCCGTGGCGAACGCCCCGTGGCCTGGATGGCCGAACTGCTCGAAGGCCGCGATCGCGAGGTGGCCGGCGCCACCGCGCCCGCGGAGGGCCTGACCTTCCTCGGGCCCTTGTACGAAGCACACTGGAACTTGCCACAGGAGGTGACGTTATGACCCGGATCAAGTGCTGCGGGCTTACCCGCATCGACGACGTGCGGCGGGCCACGCAACTGGGCGCCGACGCGATCGGTTTCGTGATGACCCGCAAGAGCAAGCGGTTCGTCGAACCCGGGCAGGCCGCCCGCCTGCGCGATGCGGTGCCGCCCTTCGTCACGACGGTGGCGCTGGTGATGGATGACGAGCCGGCGTTCATCGAGGAAGTGCTGCGCGTGCTGCGTCCGGACATGCTGCAGTTCCACGGCAACGAAAGCGACGACGAATGCTCGTCTTACGGCGTGCGCTACCTCAAGGCCATCGCCATGGGCGAGGGCGCGCCCGCCCTGGCCCGCCTGCGCGACTACCCGCGCGCTGCGGGCCTGCTGCTGGACGGTCACGGCCTGGGAGAGCAGGGCGGCAGCGGCCAACGCTTCGACTGGTCTCTGATGCCGAAAGATCTTGCGCAACCCCTGCTGCTCGCCGGTGGACTCACCGCGGAGAACGTGGCCGAAGCCATCCGGATCGCCCGCCCCTGGGCGGTGGACGTCTCCAGCGGCATCGAGTCGTCGCCGGGCATCAAGGATAGCGATAAGATGGAACGCTTCATTTCCGCCGTGCGCGCCGTCCCCAGCGCGTGACATGGCTCAAGCTGACGAGAAGGCAATGACCGAGATCGCGGATTTTCACGCCTGGCCCGATGCGCAGGGGCGCTTCGGCGAGTACGGCGGCATCTATGTGGCCGAAACGCTGATGGAGCCGCTGGCGGAACTCACCGCCGCGTACGAGAAGCTGCGCAACGATCCGGCGTTCATCGCGGAACTCGACCGCGACCTGAAGTACTACGTGGGCCGCCCCAGCCCCGTGTACCACGCCGAGCGCCTGTCGAGGCACGTGGGCGGCGCGCGCATCGTGTTGAAGCGCGAAGACCTGAACCACACGGGTGCGCACAAGATCAACAACACGGTGGGGCAGGCGCTGGTCGCCCGGCACATGGGCAAGACCCGCATCATCGCGGAAACCGGCGCGGGCCAGCATGGCGTGGCCAGTGCCACCGTCGCCGCCCGACTCGGGCTGAAGTGCGTGGTCTACATGGGTGCCGTGGACATCGAGCGGCAGAAGATCAACGTGTACCGCATGCGCCTGCTCGGCGCCGAGGTCGTGCCGGTCACCTCGGGCTCGAAAACCCTGAAAGACGCGCTCAACGAAGCGATGCGCGACTGGGTCACCAACGTCACCGACACCTTCTACATCATCGGTACGGTCGCGGGTCCGCACCCGTATCCGCAGATGGTGCGCGACTTCAACGCCATTGTCGGCCGCGAGGCGCGCGAGCAGGTGCTGGAGCAGTTCGGGCGCCTGCCCGACGTGATCACGGCCTGCGTCGGCGGCGGGTCGAACGCCATCGGCCTGTTCCACGCCTTCCTCAACGATCGCGACGTGCGCATCGTCGGCGCCGAGGCCGCGGGCGAGGGCATCGCCACGGGCCATCACGCGGCGTCGCTTGCCGCCGGCAAGCCGGGCGTGCTCCACGGCAACCGCACCTATGTGCTGTCGGACGCGAACGGCCAGATCGTCGAGACGCATTCGGTGTCCGCCGGCCTCGATTACCCGGGTGTGGGCCCGGAACATGCTTTCCTGAAGGACGCCGGCCGCGCCGAGTACGTCGGCATCACCGACGACGAGGCCCTCGAGGCATTCCACCTCCTGGCGCGCACCGAGGGCATTCTCGCCGCGCTGGAATCGAGCCATGCCATCGCCCAGGCGATCAAGCTGGCCCGCGAACTGCCGAAGGACGCACTGGTCCTCGCCAACCTCTCCGGGCGTGGCGACAAGGACGTGCACACGATCGCCGCGCGCGAAGGAATCGAACTCTGATGAGCCGCATCGAACGCCGCTTCGCGGCGCTGAAGTCCGCTGGTCGTACCGGCCTCGTTCCGTTCGTCACCGCCGGCGATCCCTCGCCCGATGGCATGGTGGCCTTGCTCCATGGCCTCGTGGCCGCAGGGGCCGACCTCATCGAACTGGGTGTGCCGTTCTCCGATCCCATGGCGGACGGTCCCGTCATCCAGCACGCCAGCGAACGCGCCCTCGCGAAGGGCGTCGGCCTCGCCAACGTGCTGGCCTGGGTCGCCGCGTTCCGTGAGACCGACGCGGAAACGCCGATCGTGCTCATGGGTTACCTCAACCCCATCGAGATGTACGGTTACGCGGCGTTCGCCGAAGATGCCGTCGAAGCCGGTGTCGATGGCGTCCTGATGGTGGACTGCCCGCTGGAGGAGTCGCACGTGCTCGAACCGCTCCGGCAGGCTGGGCTGGCGCAGATCCTCCTCGCGTCGCCGACCACCGCCGAGGGTCGCCTGGCGCGCCTGTGCGAGGCGGCGTCGGGCTTCCTGTACTATGTATCGTTCGCCGGCATCACCGGCGCGGCCCAGCTGAGCACCGGCGACATCGCCGAACGCGTCGCCGGGATCCGCGCACGGTCGAAGGCACCGGTGGCTGTGGGCTTCGGTGTCCGCGATGCCGCCAGTGCCCGGGCCATCGGCGAATTCGCCGACGCCGTAGTCATCGGCAGCGCCCTGGTCGACCGCCTCTCCGGCGCGGCCTCGGCCGAGGACGCCGTCGGCAGGGCACGCGATTTCCTGGCACCGATCCGCGCCGCGCTCGACGCGCGCTAAAGAGATATTCGGAGAGACACGATGAACTGGCTGCAGAAGATCATGACGCCGAAGACCCGCGCCCCCGGCGCGGCCGGTGGCAAGGGCAAGGTGCCTGAAGGCGTGTGGGAGAAGTGCGCCGGGTGCGGCACCGTGCTCTACAAGCCCGAGCTCGAGAAGTCGTTGATGGTGTGCCCCAAGTGCGGACACCACCATGCCATTTCCGCTCGCTTGCGCCTGGCCGCTTTCTTCGACGAAGGCAGCACCACCGAATTGTGGCCGAAGATGGAAGCGGTCGACGCGCTGAAGTTCAAGGACCAGAAGAAGTACAAGGACCGCGTGGCGGCTGCGCAGAAGAACACGGGCGAGAAGGACGCGCTGATCGCGATGTCCGGTCGCCTGCTCGATCGTCCGCTGGTTTCCGTGGCCTTCGAATTCTCCTTCATGGGTGGCTCGATGGGTTCGGTGGTGGGCGAGAAGTTCGCGCGCGCGGCCGAGAAAGCCCTTGCCGAGAAGAGCGCCCTGGTGTGCTTCTCCGCCACGGGCGGCGCACGCATGCAGGAAGGCCTGTTCTCGCTGATGCAGATGGCGAAGACCTCGGCCGCGCTCGCGCGCATGCGCGATGCCGGTGTGCCCTACATCTCGGTGCTCACGCATCCGACCACCGGCGGCGTGTCCGCCAGCCTGGGCATGCTGGGCGACGTCAACGTGGCGGAACCGAAGGCCCTGATCGGCTTCGCCGGTCCCCGCGTCATCGAGCAGACCGTGCGCGAAACGCTGCCGGAAGGCTTCCAGCGTTCGGAATTCCTCGTCGACCACGGCGCGGTGGACGTCATCGTCGACCGTCGCGAAATGCGCGACAAGCTCGGCGCCATGCTCGGCATCCTGCAGAAGGCACCGCGCGCGGCGGCCTGATTGCCCTCAGAGCAGCACGCGCTCCGCCCACAACGACAGTGTGCCAAGTCCGCCGCCAATAGCTGTGGCGGCCAACACGTCGCTGGGATAGTGCAACCCCAGTACCACGCGCGACGCGCCGACGAGCGCTGCGAAGCCGATCAGGAACGGTGCCAGCACCGGGTAATGCGCCACGGCCACCACCGTGAACGACACGGCCTGGAGCGTATGGCCGGACGGGAAGCTGAATTCGTCCAGCGGCGGTACGTGCGCGATCACGCCGGGGCAGGTGCGGAACGGGCGAGGGCGGCGCGTCCACCGTTTCAGCACGCGGTAGAGCATGAGTGCGGTCAGGCCCGTGACGGCCATCTGCAACGCGACGGCCACGCCGCGCCAGCCGCCCACGATCGCGATTACCGTCATCAGCGAATACCAGAACACGCCATCGCCCAGGCGGCTGATGGCGCCGAAGAAGATGCCGATGGCGCGCCGCGCGCCCCAGCGGTTGGCCGCGACGCACATGCGCCGGTCGAGGTTCGCCCTACGCGGCGACGGCGGTGCTGCGTTCATGGACGTGCTCCTCGGCGAGGGATTGCATGATCGATTCGAAGTCCGCGACGACCGATTCGGGAGACAGCCCCGCGACGGACGCGCGTGCCGCGGTTCCCATGGCGATACGCGCATGGGTGTCCGCGCCGAGCACGGCGGCGCGTTCCACAAGGCCGCCCTCGTTGCCCGGAGCCACGCGAATGCCGTTCTGGCCGTTGCGAATGAATTCGCGCGCCGCGGCTTCGGCGTAGGCGACGACGGGGACACCCGAAGCCATGGCTTCGAGCACCACGTTGCCGAAGGTTTCGGTGAGGCTGGGAAAGACGAAGATGTCCGCACTGGCATAGTGCGCGGCCAGGTCGTCGCCGCTTCGCGTACCCGCGAAGATGACATCCGGGTGCGCCGCTTCGAGCGCCGGCCGGCCGGGGCCGTCGCCGACGATCACACAGCGGGCCTGCGGCACTCGCCGGGCGAGGGCGCGGTACGCGTCGATAGCCACATCCAGGTTCTTTTCCGGTGCCACCCGCCCGACGCAGAGCACCACGGGCGTGTCGTGCCCGGCCCCCCACGACGCGCGCAGGTCGTCGTCGCGGCGGTCGGGGTGGAAGCGTTGGGTGTCCACGCCACGGCGAAGCACCCGCACGTCGTGCACGCCGAGGTCGTTCAATTCGCCGGCGAGTTGGCCGGTCGGCACCAGCGTCGCCTGCGCGCGCTTGTGGAACCGGGTGAGGTAATGCCGAACGAGCGGTGTGAGCGCGCCGAACCCGTAATGACCGACGTAGAAGTCGAAGCGCGTATGGAATCCGGTGGCGACCGGGATACCGAGCCGGCGGGCGGCGCTTACGGCGCTCCAGCCCAGGGGGCCTTCCGTGGCCACATAGACGGCATCCGGCCGGTCGGCGCGCCAGCGGCGCTCGATGCGGAAGCGGGAGGGAAGGCCGAAGCGGAGCCCTGCGTAGCGGGGCACCGCGGCGCCTTCGACGGCCAGGACGTCCATGCCCGCGTCCGCCAGGGGCGGCGTGGACGGGTGGACCGGCCGGATCAGGTCGACGGCGTGGCCGCGGCGAACCATGCCGCGGGCAAGCGACTGGATAGTGAGGGCGACGCCGTTCACGTCCGGTGCGTAGGTCTCGGTGACGATGCCGATTCGCATGACGATGCCCTGTGGCCTGGCTTGCCGCATGGTCCCTTGGGGGCATGTCGTGGCGGTTATGGGCGTATGACCATTGTGTGACCGGGCGCCTGTGGAGCCGGCCGCGCCGGTCTGTGGGAGCCGGCTATGCCGGCGATCCCGCGGCAGCGGGCAAGGTTGCCGCGAGCGCCGAATCGCCGCTGAAGCGGCTCCCACATAAAAGCCGGTAAAATGATTCGCTTGTCCGCCCAATGAATTCGACGATGACCGTTCGCACCCGCTTCGCCCCAAGCCCAACCGGTTACCTGCACATCGGCGGCGCGCGCACCGCGTTGTACTGCTGGCTCGAAGCTCGCAGGCGTGGCGGTGCGTTCATCCTGCGCATCGAGGACACCGATCGCGAGCGTTCCACGCAGGAAGCCGTGCAGGCCATCCTCGACGGCATGGCGTGGCTGGGCCTGGTGCACGACGAAGGCCCGTACTACCAGACCCTGCGCATGGACCGGTACCGCGAAGTGGCCGACCAGTTGCTGCGCGAGGGCAAGGCGTACTACGCCTACGAAACGAAGGAAGAGATCGAGGCCATGCGCAACGCGGCCATGGCCGCGGGCGTGAAGCCGCGCTACAACGGCTATTACCGTGACCGCAACGAGCCGTATCGCGACGACCCCAACCGCGTCATCCGCTTCAAGAACCCGACCACGGGTTCGGTCGTGTTCGACGACAAGGTGAAGGGCCGCATCGAGTGGTCCAACGAAGAGCTCGACGATCTCGTCATCTTCCGTTCCGACGGTTTTCCCACGTACAACTTCGCCGTGGTGGTCGACGACATCGACATGGGCATCACCGAGGTCATCCGCGGCGACGACCACGTGAACAATACCCCGCGCCAGATCAACATCTACAAGGCGCTGGGCGCGCCGGTGCCGGAATTCGCGCACCTGCCGATGATCCTCGGTCCGGACGGGCAGAAGCTTTCCAAACGCCATGGCGCGGTAAGCGTCATGCAGTACCGCGACGACGGCTTCCTGCCGCACGCGCTGCTCAACTACCTCGTGCGCCTTGGCTGGTCGCATGGCGATCAGGAAATCTTCTCGCTGGAGGAGATGACGGCACTGTTCGACATCGGCGACGTCAACAAGGCCGCCTCGCGTTTCGATCTCACCAAGCTGTCCTGGCTCAACCAGCATTACCTGAAGACGGACGATCCGGCCACGCTCGGGCCCGAACTCGCCTGGCATCTCGAAAAGATCGGCATCGATCCCGCAAAGGGCCCGAATCCCTCCGATGTGGTCGTGGCGCTGCGCGATCGTGTCCAGACCTTCAAGGAAATGGCCGAGCGCGCGAAGATCTGGTACGGCCCCATCGTCGAATGGGACGACAAGGCGGTCGAGAAGCACCTGCGCAACGACACCGCGCCGAAAGCGCTCCAGACCGCCAGGGCCGAACTCGCCGCGCTGCCCGAGTGGACGCCGGAAGCCGTGCATGGCGCGGTGGAACGTGTTGCCGCCACGCTCGAACTGGGCATGGGCAAGGTGGCCGCGCCTCTGCGTGTCGCCATGACAGGCACGCAGGTATCGCCTTCGATCGAGCACACCATCTACCTGGCGGGGCGCGAAGGCGCGCTGGCACGCATCGACGACGCGCTTGCTCGTGCCGCGGGTTGAAGACCGCCGCTTTCTTGTAGGAGCGCGCCTGCGCGCGACAGCTTCTCGCGAGAAGCAGCATGGCCTGCTGCTCATGGCCCCAAAAGATGTCGCGCGCAGGCGCGCTCCTACACGTCGCTAGATCGTGGACGAGCTGCTTGCGAAAGCCATGCAAGGCGTCGACCCGACTGAGCCGGGCGCGTTCATGCATGTTTTCACGAACCTCATGGGCTTGGTGCCTTGGGGCGAACTGGTCGTCTGGCAGGTGGTTTTCGTCCTTGTCGGCGCCCTGCTGGGCTGGTGGCGGGGCATGCTGAAGGCCACGGTGATCGCGTCGCTGATCCTGGGACCTTTCGGCTGGATCGCGCCCTTCCTGCCGCGGAGCGAACCCCCGCCGTTGCCGGTATCGGCTCCGGCGCCTGGCCAGAGCCGGCCGCCACCCCTTCCCGGGTCGAAAAAGCCTTGAGCGGCCCGCATGTTAGGATGACGAGCACGAGGATATCGATGTGACCACCGCCGCCCACCGACACAACCACCACCACGACGATGCCGAAGGCTTCGTGGCCGCCGTGGCACAGGCGTCGTCCGAGCGCGGACTGCGCCTGACGCCGTTGCGCCGCGAGGTGCTGGAACTGGTGGCCGGTGCCGGCAAGCCGGTGAAGGCGTACGACCTTCTGGACCGCCTGCGCGAGAAGCACGGCAACGCGGCGCCTCCCACGGTCTATCGCGCGCTCGATTTCCTGCTCGAGAATGGCTTCATCCACAAGCTGGAGTCGATCAACTCTTATGTGTCCTGCCACCACCCGGAGCAGGCGCACCAGGTGCCATTCCTCATCTGCGACACCTGCCATGGTGCGCAGGAAGTCTGCGACGAACGCGTGGCGGAGCTGATCGAGGCACAGGCGAAAGCGCTCGGCTTCCGCCCGCAGGCGCAGACGCTCGAAGTGCACGGCACCTGCAAGAACTGCCGCGGCTCCTGAGATGCAAAAAAAGTGGGGCGCCCCGAAGGGCGCCCCACGTCGTTCCGGCCACCCCGGGGAGGGAGGAGGGGCAAGGTGGCCGGGAACTCAGAAGTAGGCGCGCAGGCCTACCGAAATGTTGCGGCCCGGAAGCGGCGCCACGTCCTTGAACAGTGACGTGGCCGGACGGGCCGTCTGGTTCGTGAGGTTGTTGCCGTCCACGAAGGCCTCCCACTGGCTGCGGTCGTCATTGACGAACGTCCAGGCGAAGTGCGCGTTGACGAGCGTGTAGCCGGCCGTGTCGGTCTCGTACGCGGCCACCTTGTCCTGCTTCATGTAGCGCACCGCGCCGACGCTGGCGCGCAGACTGTCGGCGTTCCAGCTGAGCGTCGAACCGACGCGTCCCGCCGGGATGCGCGGCACGTTGCCGCCGCCGTCGGACAGTGTGGCGCGCACGGTGTCGCCGAACACGCGAAGGTCCCAGTTGCCCGATGTGCCCTTGGCGAGGTGGAAGGTCGCCTCGGCCTCTGCACCGCGGAACGTGGCATCGTTCTGCGACCAGACGCGTACGGGGAGATCGTCTTCGACTTCACCGGTATCGGCGAGGTAGATGAAGTTCCTGTACTTGTTGTAATACACGGCCACCTTGCCCTCGACGGCATCGCCGTGGAAGTGCAGGCCGAGTTCCGCCTGGTTGGATTTTTCCTTCTCGAGGTCGCTGCCGATCTCGAAGGTGTTCGACGCCTCGTGCGGACCGTTCGCAAACAGTTCTTCTTCCGACGGCGCCCGCTCGGCGTGGTCGAGGTTGAGCGAGAGGTGCCACTGTTCCGCGAACCGCCATGCGACACCGGCAGAGAAGCTGTTCGGCGCGAAATCGCGCTTCGGGCCATTGTCCGGATCCACACTCTGCTTGTCGTGGCGCGCGCCCAGTTCCAGTTTCACCGGACCGAACTCGCGTTGCTCGGTGAGGAACACGCCGACGCCGTTCGTCGCGGTGGCCGGCACGAAGGTTTCCTCGCCCACCGCGGCGAATCGCCGATGCTGGGTCTGCACGCCGAAAGCGCCGTCCCAGTCGGCAAGCGGTTCATGGGTGACCACCAGGCGCCCCTGGTTGCTGTCGGTGGAGAACGTGGTGCCCGGCGTGTCGCCTTCGAATTCCACGTGCTGGTAGGCACCGTGGCCAAGGCTGAATTCGATCTTGTCGATGCCCTCGAACGGCTTCACCAGGCCACCCTTCAGCGTGTAGTTGGTCTGCGCCATCTTGATGTGCACCGGGTCTTCGCCCGCGGCGGGGTCGCCCGGTTCCGCGGGGCTTCCGTAGAGGTCGAGGAAGCGCGAGACCGAAAGGCCGAGGTAGCCCCACGTGCCGAGGAGCGAGGCGCCCACCGCGCCGGAACTGGTCTTCACGGCGCTGTTGGCCAGCGTGCCACCCGGGATGTCGTAGTCGTCGTTGTCGCGGTGCATGCCGTCGACGTGGATGGCGAAGCGGTCGTCGCCGGCGTCGAGGCGAAGAAGGCCGGTGCGGCCATCGGACACGGAATCATGGCGAACTTCCGCGCGGCCGGCGAAGCCGTTCTCGGGCGCCTTCTCGGGCACGCGGCCATCCACCACGTTCACGACGCCACCGATGGCGCCGGAACCGTAGAGCAGGGTGGCCGGGCCCTTCAGCACCTCGATCTGGTCGGCGAGGAAGGGCTCGAGGGTCACCGCGTGATCCTGGCTCACATTGGACACGTCCTGCGACGAGAGCCCGTTCTCCAGCACGGCCACGCGCGGGCCGTCGAGGCCGCGGATGACGGGACGGCCGACAGCGGTACCGAGTGCCGATGTCTGCACGCCGGGAATCGAGGACACCGTTTCGCCGAGCGACACGCCCTTGGCGTCGTCGAGAGCCGAGCCGGCGAGCACCGCCACCGGCGCCACGATCTGATCGGCGCTCTGGCCGAGCGGCACCGCGTTGACCACGATCGCGTCGAGTTTTTCCGCCTGCTTGCGGCTCTTGCCCTGGGAGGTCTTCGTGTCCGTTCCCGGGTTGCCGTCCTGGGGAAGGTCGTCGGCTGCCGCCGGCAGGGTGGCACCGAGGCTGGTGGCGAGGGCCAGGGCGATGAGGGTTCTACGCATCGGGGTGAAACTCCGTCTTGGGTTTTGCAATGTTATAAAGTATCATTACTTGCCTCGACCCGTGCAACAAGTCACGCTATGTCTTCCATGACCGACCCGTCCGCTGAGCAGGAAACACCTCGCCGTTGGTGGCATGCCGCCGACCGCCTGGGCGCCACAGCTTCGTTCCTTTGCGCCATCCATTGCGCCGCGCTGCCGTTCGTCATCGCGCTGCTGCCCCTGCTCGGCCTGTCGTTCCTTGCAGATCACCGTTTCGAGGCGGGCTTCGTCGCTTTCGCGTCGGTGCTTGCCAGTGCGGCGCTCATCTCCGGATACCGGCGACATCGCCGGCGGCTGCCCCTGCTGTTCGCCATTCCGGGCCTGCTTCTGCTGGTGCTGGGCGTCACGTTCCTGCACGCGCATTCGCTGCTCGTGCACAGCGTGCTGGTCACGTGCGGTGGTCTGCTCGTCGCCACGGCCCACTTCGTGAACCTGCGCGTCGACCGCAGCGAGCACGCCGGCCACATCCATGGCCCTTCCTGCGCGCATCCGTGATTGTGTAACCGCGCCGCTATTTCCTAGCCTTCGCCCATGGCACACGACCACACCCATCCGCATGCGCACGATCACGATCACGCTCATGCCGCGGGAAGGAGCGAAGGCAAGCTGCTGTTCGCGTTCGTCCTGACCCTGCTGATGCTGCTGCTGGAAGCGGCGGGCGGCATCGTGTCCGGGTCGCTGGCGCTGCTCGCGGACGCCGGTCACATGCTGGTCGACGCACTGGCGCTGCTGCTGGCGTTCCTTGGGGCGCGATTCGCGGCACGGCCCGCCGATGCGCGGCGCACCTACGGCTACGGGCGCATCGAGGTGCTGGCGGGCTTCGTGAACGCCCTGACGCAGTTCGCCCTGGTTGCTTTCATCGTGTACGAGGCAGTGCAACGCCTGTTCTCGCCGCAGCCCATCCTCTCGGGGGTGATGCTGGTGGTCGCGGCGCTCGGACTGGTCGCCAACGTGGTGGTACTGCGCGTCCTGCACGGCCACGATCCCGACGACGTCAACGTGGCGGGCGCCAGCCTGCACGTGCTGGGCGACTTGCTTGGCTCGGTGGCTGCCGTGCTCGCGGCGCTGGCTGTGCGCTGGATGGGCTGGAACTGGGCCGATCCGGTGCTATCCGTCCTGGTGTCGCTCCTGATCCTGCGCAGTGCCTGGTCGCTGGTGCGCCGATCCGGCCACATCCTGCTGGAAGGTACGCCGGAGGGCGTCGATCTGGCCGTGGTCCGGCAGGAGCTGCACGGCGCGGACGCCGGCATCGTGAGCATCCACCACGTGCACGTGTGGCAGGTCACGGCGGGCTCGCGGATGGCTACCCTGCATGCGGAGCTGGCGCCCGGCGCGCAACGCGCCGATCAGGCTCGCGTGCTGACGGCCATCAAGCGCATGCTCAGCGAGCGTTGGCGGGTGGACCATGCCACCGTCCAGTTCGATCCCGGCCCCTGTCCGGACGAGCAGCTGGGCTGCGGCAAGGGCACGCGCCACGTACACTGAACGGCTCCACTTGCGCTTTGCGCGGCCGCTGATACGATGGCCGGCCGTTCCTCTCCATCATTACGAATCAAGGAGTTTCCCATGGGCAAGGGCGACCGCCGCACCCGTCGCGGCAAGATCTACCGTTCCAGCTACGGCAATGCCCGTCCGCACATCGACGTCGTCACCGGCGCCGCCGTTGCGAAGCCGGCCACGGCCAAGCCTGCCGCCAAGAAGGCCGCACCGCGCAAGAAGGCGTAAGTCTTCCCAATGCGTGAGACGAAAAGCCCCGCTTCGAGCGGGGCTTTTTGTTGGCGCCAGGGCGTCAGTTGTCGTGCTTCTTGTGGTCGTCGTGGTGCTGCGGCGGCGCCGGGTGCGGTTGCTCGTGGTGTTCTTGTGGCTGCGGACGTTGTGGCTGAGGACGAGGTGCCTCCGGGCGCGGCTGGGGCATGTGCGCCATCTCGCGAGGCGCTTCGAAGCGTTGTTCGGGCTGCGGCCGAGGCGCCGCGAACTGCCTCTCGGGCTGGGACTGCGGCTGCGGACGCGGCGGCTGGACCTGCTGTTCCCGTGGTGGCTGCCGCCGTTCCGCTTCCCGCTGGGGCTGTGCCTGGTGCTCGAACCTTGGGGCGTCGTTGCGCGGCATGGGCGGCGCATGCTGTACGAACTGCGGCTGCGCGTGGGGCGGCTGCATCTGCCCGCGCGGCTCCTGCGGGGCGTGCGGGAGCGGACGCGGTTGGCCTTGTGCTGCCGGGGCGGCCGCAGCCTGTCTCGCCTGCGGCGGCAGATGGTCGGCGAAACGTTCGTGATCGGCGACGCGACCCGGCTGGACCGGCTGCTGCCCGGGCTGTCCCGGTGCACCCGGGAACGGACGGCCGGCCTGGCCGACATTGGGAATGTTCGGGCGTGGTGGCGGCAGCGCCGGGTGCGCGTTGGGCGCGGTGGCGTGCAACGCACTGGGTGCGAAGTTGGGGCGCTGCATGTGCGCATAGTCTGGCTGGAACGGCCGCTGCGGCGGGCCACCGGCACCTTGTGGAGCGAACGCGGGGTGCGGTCCCTGGCCCGGACCCGGCCCGGGAGCCGGCAGGCCGGGGCGGTTATAGGTGTTGCCGAAGTCGTGCCGGTTGTCGATGTGCACCGAGCGATCGACGTAGCGGTTGTTCACCACGGTGCGGTTCACGACATAGGGATGGTTGTCGTACACCACGGTCGGCCGGCCGCCATCGCGGTAGCCGCCCCATGAGGTGTGCCAGCTGTCCCAGCCCCACGGCCGGTCCCGGTGTTCGTGGTGGGCAAAGAGCTCGCCGACCAGAATGCCCGTGCCGAAGCCGATGACGCCTGCGACGACGGCATCGCGATAATCGGGGCGGGGTTCGATGTAGCGAGTCTCGTACACGCGGGAATACACCGGCTCGCCATAAACCACATCGGGATCGTAATCGGGCACGTACACCACGTCCGGGTCCGCAGGTTCGATCTCGATGGTCTGCGCAGGCGGACCGACGATCTCGTCCGTTTCGACCACCTGTGTCTGCGAGACGGGCGCCTCGCGCTCCACCACCCGCACCTTCTGCTGCGCCGTGCTCCTCAGATTGCCTTTCGCCTGCGCACGCGAGCGCATCACCTGGATCGCATTCATCACGTCGGACGGCTCGTTGGCGTACGCCTGGCCGAGCGCGTCGGTCCACTCGCCATTGTTCGCCATCTGGTCGAGAACGGCGGGGAAGGCAACCAGCGACTTCACGCTGGGATCCCACGGTTGACCGTCCGCGGCATCGATCAGTGCCGCACCGGTGAGATCGCGATGATCCTGGATGAACTGCCGCGCATCGCCGACCTGATCCGGATGCGTCGAAGCGGCGAGAGTCTGCGCCACGAGGTTATCGGGGAAGAGGGCGATGGGCGCGACGAGGGCGTAGAGCTGATCGGCCGTCGGGCGCTGGTACGGTGCTGCCTGCACCGGCGCGGCAGCGCTTTGGGCGGGTGGCGGCACATCGGCGGCTTGCTCCGGCGGCTCGCGGTTGCAGGCGGCTAGCGCCGCAACGATGGCGGCGGCCAGCACAGTCTTCAGGGAAGCGTCGAGGAATGCTCGCGACATCGGGGTTGCCTTTGCCTTAGTGGTGTCTGGGCGAAGCTTCACGCGCGTTGGCTTACTACGGCCTGTCTGCGCACGGAACTGCCAGAGCGCGTTTACCTGCGCGTCGGACTTCGCAAAAGCCTGCGATGCACCGGTGCCCAGAGCTACTAGAGTTCCAGCCGTTCGGCGAATTCGAAACGGCTGTCGGCCGGGGCGGCGATGACGTTCTGCAGAACCATGCCGGGGAAGATGTTCGCTTCCACGCCGGCGTGGTTGTCGATGTTGAACAGGTAGGGCACGTGCGACCACACGCGGTAGCCGAGCGCCTTGATGGCATCCACTTCGGCCTGGGCCGTGTCCAGACCGGAGAGGCGGGCGTAGAGCAGAGGGCGGTACGTGCGAAGTGTTTCGGATGCACCGGCGAGCATATTCGCCAGTGCGTGCGGCTGGTTCACCTTGATGAGGTGGAGCGCGTCGAGTCGAAGGCTGTCGATCGTGACGATACGAATCTTCTCGTTGGCGCTCGCGCCGTCGATCGGTGTCATCGTGTCGAGGGCGGCGCTGCTCTTGTCCCGTCCGAGCCACACCGGGTGAGTGAACACGTTGCCCAGTCCGTTGATGGCCACGTTCGCGCAGGCTTGCTGAAAGCGGATGCGGCGCGGTTCGGCGATATGCACCTCGCCTTTCGGACCGACGACGTGGGACATCCACAAAGCATGCGCGGCGAAGTCGCCGCCGAATTCGAGCACGGTGTGGCCTTCCTCGATCAGTCCACTGAGCAGGATGGTTTCGTGTTCGGCCCATTCGCCGTAGAGCTGCAGGGAGCGGGTCACGGGATCGTCGACCGCAACGGCGGCGGCGATACCGTAGCGTGTGGACCAGAAGGGCGGGGTGACGCTGGCAAGAGGAAGCATGGCGAGGCTCGGTGGGGTTACAAGGTGGATCGGGCGATGGCGAGTCGGCGGAGGGAGCGCGCGAGCGCCGGTCGGTCGTGGTCTTCGCTGCGGCCCCAGCGATCGCATGCGTCGCGCCAGAGGTTCAGCAGCCTCGGTTGGGCGCCGCCGTCACCCCAGATCGATTCGCACAGGCCTGCGGCTTTCGCGTGGTCGCCTTCGCGCAGGCAGGCTTCGGCGAGTGCCATGCGCGCGGCCGGTGCGAGCGGGCCGGCCGCTTCCAGGTCGCGTCCGAGAGACGCGGTCACACCGGCGTGACCGTAATCGTCCGCGGCGAGCGCGGCGTAAACCAACTGGATGTCGAGCCGGCAGGCAAGGGCTTCGGCGCGACAGTCGGGTTCGTGTTCGGCGAGGAAGGCATGCATGAGCGCATGCGCGCATGCGTCCGCCGCGTCCGCCGCGTCCGCCGGCGATAGCGAGCGTGCCCGGTGCAGCGCGGTTCGCGCTACGAGCAGCGCCGTTTCCGCATCCGGCGACAGCGTGTGTGCCTCATCGAAGCAGGTCTGCGCACGCTCCATGTCGGCGAGCGCTTGCCGCCCCCGCGCGAGCTCGGCTCGCTGCACGAATATCTGGCCCTTTCGTCGTAACGCGAGCGCGGCGGATCGGGAATCGTCGTCGCGCAGCATGGTGCACAGGCGTTCCGCTTCGGCGAGCCGTGAAGCGGCGGCATCGCCCCGCATCCAGGATGCCCACGCGAGTTGCGCTTCGATGCGCGCATCGATCGCGACAGGATCGTTCGCGGCCGGATCGCCTTCGATGGCTGCGACCAGTTCGCGCATCGCGAACAGGCGTGTGGCGCCGGAAAGCCGTTCGGCACGGGCGAGGCGGATTCGCATCCACTGTGCAAGCAGCATGGGGCGCGCGCGATCGTCTGCGTCATCCAGTGTCGCCCGCACTTGGTTTTCCACGCGCGCCAGGAGCGCTTCGGCATCGTGGCGCGGAAGCGCACGCGCCTCGCGCACGCACGTGTCCCATGGGTCGGCCCTCGCGGGCGGCGCCGTCGCCATAGGCACCACGAGCAGGCTCACCGGGTCGTCCGCGACCTGAATACGCGGTGTTTCAAACGACGAACCGCAGTAGACCCAAGTCGGCGGAAGCATCGTCCGGTCGGGATGCGTCACCGGGGCGGAGGTGAGCGGTGGATCGGTCGCAGAGGGCCGGTCGGAAGATGCGCTCGGGCGCGGGACGAAGAGGCGCTTGCGTCGGCGCCATGCGAAGGTTGCTAGCGCCGGTATGGCCAGCCCGCCCGCGACGGCAATCGCACCTATTGCCAGCAACGGCAGCGAAGGATCGTCGTCCGGCGTGATCGTGGTGGCGGGGTGGGGCGGAAGTAGCGGCGCGGCCATCGGTGCGCCATGGGATGCCGCGGGCGTCGTGTCCGCTTCCATGGCGTCAAGCATGCGCGACACGTCGCGCATCTGCCGTGCGCGCCGGGCACGTTCTTCCTCGTGTTGCTCGCGCCCGCCGCACGCCGTCATGGCGCAGGCCAGCCATGCGCAGGCGACGAGACGTACGACGACGCGCGCCCCGGCGAGGGACGACCATGAACCCTTCAACGACATTCCTCAGCGTTTGCAACAGGCAAAGCGTCGACGATGTTACGGACTCGATTCCAGGGGATCGATGGAACTTTTCGGAAAGTTTGCGCGGATGGCGCCTACAGAAGCACGCGCTCGCCGCCGAGCCAGCTTTCCCTGAGCAGGTTGCCGCCGATCCAATAGCAGAGCTCGGGAAGGTGGCGGATGTTCCACACTGCCAGATCGGCGCGCTGGCCTGCCGCGAGCGTGCCGCGATCGGCGAGGCCGAGGGCGCGCGCGGCGTTCACCGTCGCGCCTCGCAATGCTTCTTCGGGTGTAAGCCGGAACAGCGTGCACGCCATGCCCATGGCGAGACGCAGCGACAGCAGCGGCGACGTGCCGGGATTCAGGTCCGTGGCGACCGCCATGGGCACGTTGTGGCGGCGAAAGGCGTCGACCGGCGGCGGCCGGGTGTCGCGAAGCGCGTAGTACGCTCCGGGCAGCAACACGGCGACCGTGCCGGCCTCGGCCATGGCCCGCACGCCGTCGTCACTCGTCCATTCGAGATGGTCGGCGGACAGACCACCGTAATGCGCCACGAGCGCCGCGCCGCCGAGGTCGGAAAGCTGCTCGGCGTGCAGCTTCACCGGCAGCCCCAGCGCGGTGGCCTTCGTGAAGAGCCTTTCCGTTTCTTCGGCGGTGAAGCCGATGCCTTCGCAGAACGCGTCCACGGCATCGACCAGTTCCTCCGCCGCGAGCGACGGCAGCATGATGTCGCAGACAAGCGACACATAGTCGTCGCGTCGCCCTGCATATTCCGGCGGAAGCGCATGCAGACCGAGGAAACTGGTGCGCACGTCGATGCCCAGCTCCTCGCCGATGCGCCTTGCCGCGCGCAGCATGCGGCGCTCGGCGTCGGGTTCCAGGCCGTAGCCCGATTTGATTTCCAGTGTGGTGACGCCGTCCGCGAGCAGTGCCTTCGCGCGCGGCAGCGACTGGCGCAGCAGTTCGTCCTCGCTCGCGGCACGCGTGGCACGCACGCTGGAAACGATGCCGCCGCCCGCGCGGGCGATCTCTTCGTACGAGGCGCCCTCGAGCCGCTGCTCGAATTCCTGCGCGCGATCGCTCGCGAAGACGAGGTGCGTGTGGCAGTCGACGAGTCCGGGCGTGACCCAGGTGCCGGGCAGCGACTCGACATGACGGGCGAGTTCGTGCGGTTCGCCTGCCAGTTCGGTGACGGGGCCGGCAAAGGCGATCCTTCCGTCGCGCCAGCCGATGGCACCGTGCTCGACGGCACCATAGGGCACGCCGTTGTCGAGCAGCGTGGCCAGGCCGACGTCGAGAAGCAGGTGGTCCCAGCGCGGATCGACAGTCATGCATTGCCCTCGGCGACGGGAGACTCGCGTCGCGCGCGCTCCTCCTCGTACTGCGTCACGAGTTCGTTGGCGAGAGCCTTGTACACCGGCACGCGACACACCAGCGCCGACACGGCGCGGGCAAGCAGGCAGGCGGCCATGATCGGTAGCGCCATCTGCCGGTTGGCCGTGAGTTCGAGGGAAATGACGGCGGCAGTGAGCGGCGATTGCGTCACCCCGGAAAGGTATGCGGCCATGCCGAGCAGCACGATGGCCGCGTGATCGGCGCCCGGCATCAGGCTGGCGATGTTTCCTCCGAGGCCGGCACCCACGGCGAGGGCCGGCGAAAAGATGCCGCCCGGAATGCCGGCCCACGACGAGGCGATGTTGCCGAAGAACTTCAGTACGCCGAAGAAGGGACCGGTATCGCCATGGCCCTGCAGGATGTCGCGTGCCTGGCCGTAGCCCGTGCCGTAAAGCCCATGCGTGCTCAGGAAGCTCAGCAGCACGAGCGCGAGCCCGCAGGCACCGGCGAACACGACCGGGTTGTACCCGCGCAGTCGCCCGACGAAGCCGCGAAAGCCCCTGGCCGAGGGCAGGATCAGGCGGGCGAACAGCCCGCCCGCAAGGCCGCCCACCAGGCCGGTGAGCAGCACCGCGATCCAGGCTCGGCCCAGCGGGAGCCCGGCGGCGATCTCGCCGAAATAGGCGTAGTTGCCCACCACGCCGAGGGACACCACGCCGGCGACGATCACGGCCGTGAGCAGGGTGCCGCTCATGCGGTGCTCGAACGTGCCGGACATTTCCTCGATGGCGAACACGACGCCCGCCAGCGGCGTGTTGAACGCCGCGGCGAGTCCAGCTGCCGAACCGGCGAGGATGAAGCGCCCCGCCGCGGCGGGTTCGTCGAAACCGAAGCGGCGTCCGAGCGAATAGAGCAGACCGGCGCCGACATGTACCGTGGGCCCTTCGCGCCCGACCGAGGCGCCACCGAGAAGCGCTCCCAGCGTGAGCGCCATCTTGCCCACGGCGATCTTCAGCGAGAGCAGGCGGGTGCGGAAGGCTTCGTCCTCGACCTCCAGCGTTGCGATGGCCTGCGGGATGCCGGAACCGCGGGTGGCCTTCATGGCCCCCTGGGTGAGCCAGCAGAGCAGGGCGAACGTGGGCGGCGTGATGAGCAGCGGCACCCACCAGCCATGGGACGACACCCCGCGAAACAGCTCGAACGCGAAGTCGGCGGCCTTGGCAAAGAAGACCGCGGACAACCCGACCATGACCGCGCCGGTCCAGAAAAGCAGGCGGCGCCGCCATTGCGCCGGCGAGAGCCAGGCATGGCCGCGAAGTCGTTCGAGGGGCGAGGCAGCCGGAACCGGCTCCGTTTCCGGCGTGTCGCTCATTTCACCTCCGTGCTGCGCGCCCAGCGCACTTCGTAGAGGTCGTAGCGGCGGTCCTTGAGGTTCTGCACCGCACCCGAATTGCGCGCACGGGCGAGGTTCTCCAGGCGGAGGTCGGCGAACAGCACGGTTTCGATGTTCGGAGTGGAATCGGCGGCGACGCCGTCGCGCGCGAAGGGAAAGTCGCTGGGCGTGAGGATGCAGCTCTGCCCGTACTGGATATCGAAATTGTTCACGCCTGGAAGATTCCCCACGTTACCGGAAAGGACGACATAGCATTGGTTCTCGATGGCGCGTGCCTGGGAGCAGTAGCGCACGCGGAGGTAACCCTCGCGCACGTCCGTGCAGAAGGGGACGAACAGGATCAATGCACCCTGGTCGGTGAGGTGGCGCGCCACTTCGGGAAATTCGGAGTCGTAGCAGATCATCACGCCGATGGGGCCGCAGTCGGTCTGGATCGTGGCCGCGGCGTCGCCGCCGGTGATGTTCCAGACATTGCGCTCGCTCGGTGTGGGATGCAGTTTCTCGCGCTCGTGGATGGAGCCGTCGCGCAGGCACACATAGCAGACATTGTGGATGTCGCCATTCGGTTGCCGCGTGGGATGCGACCCGCCCACGATATTGATGTTGTAGTGCACCGCCAGCCGGTGGAACAGCGCCTTGACCTCGTCGGTGTATTCCGAAAGGCGGCGGATCGAATCCACCGGCGACAGTTCCGCGTTCTCGATGGACAGCAGTTGCAGCGTGAGCAGCTCTGGAAAGGCGACGAAGTCGGCGTCGTAATCCGCGGCGATATCCACGAAGTACTCCACCTGGGTGGCGAACTCGGCGAACGAAGAGATACGGCGCTGCTGGTACTGCACGGAGGCGACCCGCACGTTGTCGGGCAGGCGGTGGCTTTGCGACACGCGTGGCATGTCGGGTTGGTCGAGACGGTGCGGGTTGCGCCAGACCAGGTGCGCCGCATAGCCGAGCGATTCGTGGTCGGACGGCACGTAGCCGCGGAGCAGGCCGATCACCTCGAAGCCGTTGCGCAGCTGGAAGCTGAGCGTGGGATCGCGGCGGCTGCCCTCGACCACCGCCTGGACATAGGCCTCGGCGCTGCCGTAGCGGCCGATGGCGCGGGCCAGCCCCGGAATGCGCCCGCCGAAGACGATGCCGCGCAGCTTGAGGTCGGTGCACAGCCGCTTGCGCGCCATATAGAGGCGCTGTCCGATGCGCATGCCCCGGTAGTCGGGATGCACCACCACCTCCATGCCGTAGAGCCAGTCGCCCTCCGGGTCGTGGCGCGAAGCGAACCCGCCGCCGGTGATCTGCATCCAGGTGTGCGGCGCGAGGGCCACTGTCTCGGCGATGCGGAACGTGGCGCAGAAACCCACGATGCGGCCTTCGTATTCGACGACGAACTGGCCTTCGGGAAAGTGCGTCTGCTGGCCATGCAGCATTTCGGCGGAGTGGCCCCATTCCGCCGTGTACACGCGGGCGGTGAGCGCCACGAGTTCCGGAACGTCGGCGGGGCGGGCCAGGCGAAGCAGCAATTTGGGCGGCTGTGAAGCCTTGCTCTCGTTCATCGTCTTATTATGCGCCAGCGACTCCACCGCTGCCTTCCCTGAAAGTTTCGGCCGCTGCACAACGGCGGCACGGAGTACCATGCCGCATCCCCGGTCGCAGGAATGACGTCATGTCGAATACCGCCATAAGCGCAGACTTTCTCTGGCAAGGCGGCGCGTGGCGTGCCGGGGACGATGTCGCGCTTGGCATCGCATCAGGGCGGTTCAGTCCGGCGGCAGGCGATGCGACGCGCATCGGCCGGTTTGTGCTGCCGGGCATGCCCAACCTCCATTCGCACGCATTCCAGCGCGCGATGGCCGGGCTGGCGGAGCGACGCGGACCGGGCGAGGACAGCTTCTGGACCTGGCGCGAAACCATGTACGCCTTCGCGGAGGCGATCGATCCCGACGACCTGAAAGCCATCGCCACACAGCTGTACGTCGAGATGGTGAAGGCGGGCTATACCCAGGTCTGCGAGTTCCATTACCTGCACCACGGACCGCGCGGCGTTCCTTACGCCGATCCGGCTGCCATGTCGCTGGCACTCGTGGAGGCGGCGAGGGAGGCCGGCATCGGTCTCACGTTGCTGCCGGTGCTCTACATGACGGGCGGCTTCGACGGCCGGCCACTCTCGGAACGGCAACGGCGTTTCCGTCACGACGTGGGCAGCTTCGTGAGTTTGCTGGAGCGCCTGGCGCCGATGCAGGACGACATGTTCACGCTGGGCATGGCGCTGCACTCACTGCGCGCCGTGCCCGAAGACGCCATGCGCGCGCTCCTCGCGACGGGTATCGCCCAAGGGCTTCCGGTGCACATCCACATCGCCGAGCAGATCGGCGAGGTGCAGGATTGCCTTGCCGTGCGTCACGCGCGGCCGGTGGAATGGTTGCTGGACCACGCCGACGTGGACGCCCGTTGGACACTGATCCACGCCACGCACCTCACGGCCCAGGAAACCGACCGCATCGCGAAGAGCGGCGCCGTGGCCGGCCTCTGTCCCACGACCGAAGCCAACCTCGGCGACGGCCTTTTCCCTCTGGCCGCCTTCATCGATGCGGGCGGCACATTCGGCATCGGTTCGGATTCGCATATTTCCGTCTCGCCGGTGGAAGAGCTTCGCTGGCTGGAATACGGACAGCGCCTGGTGACGCGACACCGCAACGTCGCCGCGCGGCTGCCCGAGGAAAGCGTGGGCACGGCACTCTGGCAGCGTGCCCTTGTCGGCGGCGCGCAGGCGTCCGGTAGCGACATCGCCAGGCTGGCGGCCGGCGCGCGGGCCGATCTGCTTGTGCTCGACGATCGTTCGCCGTTACTGGCCGCCAGGGACGAGGCGGACGTCATGGACAGCTTCCTGTTCGCAGGAAACACGCCGCTGGTGCGCGACGTGATGGTGGGAGGGCAATGGCGCGTACGCGATTTCGCGCACGTGGCCGAGGCGTCTTCCGCAAACGCCTATCGCCGCGTGGTGGAACGCCTGGCTGCCGCCTGACCGGTGCTTGCGTCGCCGTCCGTAACGTGCTTTAGTCGGCCCATGCTTCGCATCGCCGCCAATAACGCCAACACCAATAACCGTGCCCGGAACCTCGGGAGGGTCGGCGTGTAGGCGGTTTCAGGCGAAACCATCCGAATCACGAAAGGCCCGCCCCCAAGGCGGGCTTTTTTCTTTGCGTGCTTTCTCACAAGGAGTGCAAGACCTATGTGTTCGATTCTGGGAATGTTCGGCCTCTCGTCCGGCGACGATCTCGTCGCCCTGCGCGCGCGGGCGATGGAACTGTCGCAGCGGCAACGTCACCGCGGGCCGGACTGGAGTGGCGTGTATGTCGACGACGGAGCGATCCTCGTGCACGAGCGCCTGGCCATCGTCGACCCGGCCAGCGGCGCGCAGCCACTGCGCTCACCGGAGGGCGACCTGGCGCTGGCGGTGAACGGCGAGATCTACAACCACCGCGAGATTCGCGCCGCCAGCGACTATGCGTTCACCACGGGCTCCGACTGCGAGGTCATCAACGCCCTCTACCGCGAGCATGACGCCGACTTCGTGCACACGCTCAACGGCATCTTCGCCTTTGCCCTGTGGGACGCCCGGCGGCGTCGGGTCCTCATCGCGCGCGATCCCCTGGGGGTCTGTCCGCTGTACTGGGGCCACGACAGGGAAGGGCGTCTGTACGTCGCATCGGAGATGAAGGCGCTAGTCGGCGTGTGTGCCGACGTGGCGCCCTTCCCGCCGGGCCACGTCTACGACAGCCTGCGTGGCGAGGCCGTGCCCTACTGGTCGCCCGCCTGGCGCGAGTACGCCGCGACGGAAGGGCGGACGATCGATCCCCCCGTCCTGCGCGCCGCGTTCGAGGCGGCGGTGCACCGGCAGATGATGACCGACGTGCCGTACGGCGTGCTGCTGTCCGGCGGCCTCGACTCTTCGCTGGTGGCGGCGGTGGCCGCCGGCTTCGCGCGCCGCCGCATCGAGGACGACGACGTTGCGGAGGCCTGGTGGCCACGCCTGCATTCCTTCGCCATCGGCCTCGAAGGCTCGCCGGACCTCAAGGCCGCGGAAATCGCGGCGGCCGCTCTCGGCACCGTGCACCATGGTTTCCGCTACACGCTGGAGGAAGGCCTGGACGCCTTGCCCGAGGTGGTGCGGCACATCGAAACCTACGACGTGACCACCATCCGCGCGTCCACGCCCATGTTCCTGCTCGCCCGTCGGATCAAGGCGATGGGCGTGAAGATGGTGCTCTCCGGCGAGGGTTCGGACGAGATCTTCGGTGGCTATCTGTACTTCCACAAGGCGCCGTCGGCCCGCGAATTTCATGCCGAAACCGTGCGCAAGCTCGAGGCATTGCAGTATTACGACTGCCTTCGTGCGAACAAGGCGATGTCGGCCTGGGGCGTGGAGGCGCGCGTGCCGTTCCTCGACCTCGAATTCCTGCATACCGCCATGGGCTTCGATGCCGACGCCAAGATGGTGGCCCGCAAGGGGATCGAGAAGGGTGTGTTGCGCGAGGCCTTCGACGGCGCCCTTCCGGCGGAGATTCTCTGGCGGCAGAAGGAGCAGTTCAGTGACGGCGTCGGATACGGGTGGATCGATGGGCTGAAGGACCACGCGGAGAAACAGGTGTCCGATCGCGAATTCGCCGCGGCGGCGTCCCGTTTTCCGTTCAACACGCCGGCCACGAAGGAAGCCTATTTCTACCGCTGCCTTTTCGAGAAACACTTCCCGGGCGAGGCGTGCGCTGCGACGGTGCCGGGCGGCAAGTCCATCGCCTGCTCGTCGCCGGCGGCCCTGGCCTGGGACCCCGCGTTCGCCGCCTCCGCCGACCCCTCGGGCCGGTCGGTGCGCGGCGTGCACCGGGAGGCCTTGCCCGTGTAGGAGCGGCCCTGCCCGCGACAGCTTTTCGCGATATGGCAACAGGTCCTGCCGCTTTTCGCGAAAAGCTGTCGCGGACAAGGTCCGCTCCTACGGGTGCTGCGATGCGGAAGGGGCAGGCATTTGGTAACATTACCCGCTTTAGCCGGCGTGCTCCGACGCCGCCCCATCAGGCCAGCCGACCATGATCGAAACCAATCCGATCCTCGCGCAGATCGCGGACCTCAAGGGCCGCGTCGAGTCGCTTAGGGGGTATCTTTGACTACGCCGTCAAGAAAGAACGGCTAGAGGAAGTCAACCGCGAACTCGAGAGTCCCAACGTGTGGGACGACCCGAAGCGCGCCCAGGAGCTCGGCCGCGAACGCGCCCAGCTCGATACCATCGTCACCGGCATCGACGAGATGACGGCCGCGCTCGACGACGCCAAGGAGCTGCTCGACATGGCGGCCGCCGATGGCGACGAGGCCACCGTGCAGTCCATCGTGGACGACCTGAACAAGGTCGACGCCCGCGTGAGCAAGCTCGAATTCCAGCGCATGTTCTCCGGCAAGCTCGACGCCGCCCCGGCGTTCGTCGACATCCAGGCCGGCGCCGGCGGCACCGAGGCGCAGGACTGGGCGGAAATGCTCCTTCGCATGTACCTGCGCTGGGCCGAGTCGCGCGGCTGGAAGGCCGAGCTCATGGAAGTCTCCGGCGGCGAAGTCGCGGGCATCAAGTCCGCCACGTTCCGTGTGGAAGGCGACTACGCCTACGGCTGGCTGAAAACGGAGATCGGCGTGCACCGCCTGGTGCGCAAGAGCCCGTTCGACTCCGACAACCGCCGGCACACCAGTTTCACCTCGGTGTTCGTGTCGCCCGAAGTGGACGACGACATCGAGATCGACATCAATCCGGCCGACCTCAAGACCGACGTCTATCGTTCGTCGGGCGCCGGCGGCCAGCACGTGAACAAGACCGAGTCGGCGGTGCGCATCACGCATATTCCGACCAACACGGTCGTGGCTTGCCAGACCGAGCGCAGCCAGCACGCCAACCGCGATCGCGCCATGAAGATGCTGAAGGCGAAGCTGTACGAACTGGAAGTGCAGAAGCGCAACGCCGAGAAGGACGCACTGGAAGCCACCAAGTCCGACATCGGCTGGGGCAGCCAGATCCGCAACTACGTGCTCGACCAGTCTCGCATCAAGGACCTCCGCACCGGCATCGAACGCTCCGACACCCAGAAGGTGCTCGATGGCGACCTCGACGAATTCGTCGAGGCAAGCCTCAAGGCGGGCCTCGAAGCCGGCTCCAAGCGCATCGACGCCTGATAACCCCCCGGGGGCTTCGACCCCCGCATCCACCTCGAAACCAACCCAAGCCATGACCGAAAACGCCAACGCCACAGCCTCCGCCACCGCTGCCGACGAGAACCGCCTCATCGCCGAGCGTCGCGAGAAACTGAAAGCGCTGCGCGCGCAGGGCATCGCTTACCCGAACGACTTCAAGGTGGACAGCTTCGCCGGCGACCTGCAGGACGAGTTCGCCGACAAGGACACCTGGACCGCCGAGGCCATCGAGGCAGCGCCGCGTCGCGTGGCTGTTGCCGGACGCATCATCCTCATGCGCGGGCAGGGCAAGGTCAGCTTCGTGCAGATGCAGGACGGCACCGGCCGCATCCAGCTGTTCGTGCACCAGGGCACCGTGGGCGAGGAAGGCTACGAGGCGTTCAAGCGCTGGGATCTCGGCGACATCGTCGGGGCCACCGGCGTGCTCATGCGTACCAAGACGGGCGAGTTGTCCGTCAAGGTCGAGGCCATCCGCCTGCTCACGAAGTCGCTGCGCGGCCTGCCGGACAAGCACCACGGCCTGGCCGACGTCGAGCAGCGTTATCGCCAGCGTTACGTCGACCTCATCGTCACCGAGGAATCGCGCCGCACGTTCGCGCTTCGTTCGAAGATCATCAGCCACGTGCGCCGCTGGCTCGAAGCCGAGCCGCGCCGCTTCATGGAAGTGGAAACGCCGATGATGCACGTGATCCCCGGCGGTGCCACCGCACGGCCGTTCACCACGCATCACAACGCGCTCGACATCCCGCTTTTCCTGCGCGTGGCGCCGGAGCTTTACCTGAAGCGCCTGGTGGTCGGCGGCTTCGACCGCGTCTACGAGATCAACCGCAACTTCCGTAACGAAGGCGTGTCCACGCGGCACAACCCCGAGTTCACGATGCTGGAGTTGTACCAGGCCTATGCCACGTACCACGAGGTCATGGACCTCACCGAGGGCATGATCCGTTCGGCCGCGGCAGACGTCGTGGGCAGCACGGTCATCGAATGGGATGGCGCCACCGTCGACCTCGGCCCGGCCTTCCGCCGCTGGCGCATGGAAGACGCCGTGCTCGAACTCAACCCCGAGATCAAGCCGGGCGAGTTGCGCGACCGCGAGGCCATGGCCGCCCATGCCGCCCGCCTGGGCATCCATGTGAAGCCTTCGTACGGCTGGGGCAAGCTTCTGCTCGAAATCTTCGAAGCCACCGTCGAGCACACCCTGGTCCAGCCCACCTTCATCACCGATCATCCGGTGGAAGTCTCGCCGCTGGCGCGCGAGAGCGACACCGACAAGGGCATCACCGATCGCTTCGAGCTCTTCATCAACGGCAAGGAAATCGCCAACGGCTTCTCGGAACTCAACGATTCCGAAGACCAGGCGGCACGCTTCCAGGCCCAGGTGGATGCGAAGGAGGCCGGCGACGACGAGGCCATGCACTACGACGCCGACTACATTCGCGCGCTCGAAGTAGGTCTGCCGCCCACCGGCGGCCTCGGCGTCGGCATCGACCGCCTCGTGATGCTGCTCACCGGCTCGTCGTCCATCCGCGACGTGCTGCTGTTCCCGACCATGCGTCCCGAGGCCTGAGCTGGCGGGACGCGGTCGAGCCGGTGCACGATGCGCCGTTGTCGTTTGCTTTCGTTACAGGGGATTACGAATGCAGGTTCGCTCTTTCTTCTTTGCGCTGATCGCCGGCGCTTCCGTTCTGCTGGCCGGCTGCGGCGAGGCCGTCAAAAGAGCCCCGGTGCCTTTGGACCAGTCGCTGCTGCCCGCGACCATCTATGTTCCGTCCTGCCCGCCGTACGAGGGATTCGAGGGCTTGCCCCAGCGTGACTGGTTGGCCGGCGACCTCAGCTGCCGGGCGATGCACGAACGGCTGGGTCTCGCGCTGCAGCCTGCTGCAGGCAAGGTGCGGATCGTCGATTACGTGTGGTCGAAGGACGCGGAAAGGTTCGCGGTCGATCCGGACAAGGCCACGGAGGCGTCCATCGGCAGCCGGTATCGCGTCGTGCTCCGGCCGGTCTACGCATCGCGCCTGCGTACACCGGGCCTGAGCCCCGCGCGTCCGCCGGGATCCATCGGCGGATTCCAGAAGGAACTCTCGGTGTGGGAAGACCTCGCGGTCTTTTCCGCGACGACCGATGAGGAGATCGGCGAGGCATCGCTCGTCTCGATGCAGGGCGGAGGGGGCGCCGACGAGATGGCGCCGCTCATTGCCGGTGGCATCATGGGGTCGCGCTGCCAGGCCTTGAACAAGTTTTCGCTGAAGGCGTTCGGTCATGTCATGGACGGCTGCAAGACCTTCGCGCTGTATCCAGTCGACTGACGGACAGGCGGCAGCGTTACAATCAGCGATTTCCCGCAGGAACCCAGCCCATGTGGTACGCCATCGTCGCCCTCGATCATCCGAACTCGCTTGAGAAGCGCATGGCCGCGCGCCCGGCGCACGTCGCTCGGCTCAAGGCGCTGCTCGAGGAAGGGCGCCTGAAGCTGGCCGGGCCGTTTCCGGCCATAGACTCGGAAGACCCGGGCGAGGCGGGTTTCGACGGCAGCATGATCGTGGCCCAGTTCCCGGACCTGTCGGCCGCCAAGGCCTGGGCCGAAGCCGATCCGTACGTCGAGGCTGGCGTCTATCGCGATGTGGCCGTTCGTCCGTTCCGGGTGGTCCTTCCGTGACCGTCGAGAAGGTCGAGCGCATCCGACACCTGCTCACGCAGGCGCTGGCGCCGGTCGAACTGGACGTGATCGACGAAGGCCACAAGCACGTGGGGCATTCGGGGCAGGGCAAAGGCCACTTCTTCGCCCGGATCGTCAGCCCCGCCTTCACCGGCAAGAACCCCATCCAGCGGCATCGCATGGTGTACGAGGCACTCGGCGACATGATGCCCGACGGCATCCACGCCCTGTCGATCGAAGCAAAGGCGCCGGGCGAATAGGAGCGCGCGTTGCGCGTTCTTTGGTGTCTGTTGGTTCTCGCTTCGTAAGGTGGGCTCGCCTGTTCGGCCTCGCATCGGCGCCTGTTTCGTGGCTTGAAAGCCGGCAGCCGACGGTGCGGTGGCATGTGGTGTGTAGTGCGTGGCGTGGCGTCGTTTTGTCCGTCTGTGGCGACCGTCCGCGCTTGAGTCGCTGGGTGCCTGCTTTCGCAGGCACGACGGTAGTTGGGAGTCTCTTGCGTGTTGTGTAGGAGCGAGCCCTGCGCGTTTATGCCCGTGTCGGGTACGACAGCTTTTCGCGCCAGTCCACACGCTGGCGCGCCAGCTCCCAGGTTCGGCCTCAAAACATGTCGTACCCGACACGGGCATAAACGCGCAAGGCGTGCTCGTACGACGTTCCCTCTTCGCACGAGATACGATCGTGCTCTGTGGGAGCCGGCTTCGCCGGCGATCCCGCGGCAGCGGGCCCGCTTGCCGCGAGCACCCATCGCCGCTGAAGCGGCTCCCACAAGAGCGCGATGCAACGGCATCACAGCGTCCCCACCAACCGTCGTGCCTGCGAAAGCAGGCACCCAGCGCCCCGGTCGGCAATAGGCGAAAGCAAATCATCGGCTCGCGCTCCGCTCTCCCACCAACACTCCGCACCATCGGCACTGGCTTTCAGAAACCGGCACAGGCACCACGAGCGAGGCCGAACAGGCGAGCCCACCCTACGAAGCGAAACACCCCGCAAAAACGGCGTCAGATCGCCTCTGAGGATTCGCGAAGCAGGTCCTTCTAAGGTCATAAGCAAAGTCCCCCGTCGCCCATCTGCCAGAAGAACGCATCGGAAACGCGGCCTCACTCTCACATTTCAATAGGTTACAGCGGCTTTCTCGTGTAACCTCGCGTATTGCGCGCCCCGTCCCCGTTTGGCAAAGTGGTCGATCAGCCGGGGGGAGGCTCCCGAGCGGGGCCCACGGCCGCGTCCCAACGGAAACCATAATGCGTCTGACCACGATCAAGCTGGCGGGATTCAAGTCCTTCGTCGATCCCACCACGCTGCACCTGCCCACCAATATGACCGGCGTCGTCGGCCCGAATGGCTGCGGCAAGTCGAACATCATCGACGCCATCCGTTGGGTCATGGGGGAGTCGGCCGCCAGCCGCCTTCGCGGCGACTCCCTCACCGACGTCATCTTCTCCGGGTCCAGCGCGCGCAAGCCCGTGGGCCAGGCGGCGGTCGAGCTCATCTTCGACAATGGCGACGGTACCATCCAGGGCGAATACGCCAGCTTCGCCGAAATCTCGGTCAAGCGCGTGGTGAGCCGCGACGGCCAGTCGGCCTATTTCCTCAACGGCGCGCGCTGCCGCCGCCGCGACATCACCGATCTTTTCCTCGGCACCGGCCTGGGCCCGCGGTCCTACTCGATCATCGAGCAGGGCATGATCAGCCAGATCATCGAAGCGGCACCGGAGGAACTGCGCACGCACCTGGAGGAAGCCGCGGGCATCTCCAAGTACAAGGAGCGGCGCAAGGAAACCGAGAGCCGCATCAAGTCCACCCGCGAGAACCTCGACCGCGTGCGCGACGTGCGCGACGAGGTGGAAAAACAGCTGGAACACCTGAATCGGCAGGCCCGCGCCGCCGAACGCTGGAAGGCCTTCAAGGAAGAACACACGCGCCGCGAAGCGGAACTGCGCGCGCTCGAATACAGAAGCCTGCACCGCCAGCACGAGGGCGAAGGTTCCGGCCTGCGCGAAGCCGAACTGGAAATCGAAAAGCACCTCGCGTCGCAGCGACAGGTCGAGGCGCAGCTGGAAAGCGTGCGCGAGCGGCACCATGGCGCCAGCGAACATTTGAATCAGGTGCAGGCCGAGGTCTACAAGGTCGGCGCCGAGATTGCCCGCGTGGAGCAACAGGTGCGGCACAACCGCGACCTGAGCGAGCGCCTGACCCGTTCCCGCGCCGACGCCGAGCGCGAGCACGAGGAACTGCAGGGCCACATCGCGGCAGACCGCGAACAGATCGAGACCTTGCGCATGGCGCTTGCCGAAGGCGAGCCCAAGCTGGAGGCCCTGCAACAGATCCAGGATGAAACCGGCGAGGCGCAGCGCGCTACCGAAGCCCGCCTGGCCGACTGGCAGCAGCGTTGGGACGCGCACACCCGCGGCGCCTCGGAGTCCAGCCGCGCGGCCGAGGTGGAGCGTACGAAGCTCGCCTACCTCGATCGCCAGTCCGTGGATCTCTCGCGCCGCCGCGAAGCACTGGAAGCCGAGCAGCGCGCTACCGATGTCGCCGCGCTCGACGCCGCGGCAGAGCAGCTCGACACCGAACACGAAACCCAGCGCGAGCGCGTCGAACACCTTGGCGGCGTGCTCGACCAGCACAAGGCGGCCTACGAGGGTGCCCTCGAGGAAGAACGTCAGGTGCAGTCGGCACTGAACGACGCCCGGCAGCAGCTGCAGACCGCGCGTGGCCGCCAGGCTTCGCTCGAAGCGCTACAGACGGCGGCGCTCGGCCAGGAAGAATCCGCGGCCACCGGCTGGCTCGCACGGCTGGGGCTGGATCGTTCCCGCCGCCTCGGCGAATCGCTGCAGGTCGACGCCGGTTACGAATCGGCCGTGGAGACGGTGCTCGCAGGTGTGCTCGATGGCGTGCTGGTCGACGCACCGGACGCCCTTGCCGGCGAGTTCGCCTCGCTGGGCGAGGCCGACGTGGCCCTGTTCGCGGGTGCAACCGGCGGTCCCGGCAGCCCGGGTACGCTGGCCGCCCATGTGCGCGGTCCGCTCGCGGCGGTGAATCTGCTGGGCAACATCTTCGTGGTGGATTCGGTCGAAGAAGGCGCTGCCCGCGTAGACTCGCTGGCAGCCCATCAATCCGTGATCACTCGCGACGGCGCATGGATGGGCCCGGGTTGGGTGCGTATACGCCGTGCCTCCGGCAACCAGGTGGGCGTACTGGCCCGCGAACGCGACCTGCGCCAGCTCAACGAGCAGATCGAGACGCTCGAAGCTGCCATCGAGGAACGCACGGAACAACTGGAAGGCCTGCGCACGCGCAAGTTCGAAACGGAACGCCAGCGCGATGACGCGCAGCGCGACCTCTACGCGGCGCATCGCCGCCTGTCGGAACTCGCGGGGCAGTTGCAGAGCCATCGCGGCAAGATGGAAACGGCGCGCGCGCGCGCCGAAAAGGTTGGCGGCGAAATCTCCGCGATCGTCGACCAGCTCGACGAACTGGAAAGCCAGACGCGTGAAGCCCGCGCGCGCCTCGACGAGGCCGTGGGGCATATGGGCGATCGCGAAGACGAGCGCCGCGGGCTGGAGAACGAACGCCGCGAACTGCTCGAGGCGCGCGAGGAAGCCCGCATCAACGCGCGCGAGGCCGCCGAGCAGGCGCATCAGCTGGCGCTGGGCATGGAATCCAAGCGCGCGGCGCTCGCCTCGCTGGAACAGGCGCTGGCGCGCCTGGACACGCAGCTGCGGCAGGTGGTGGCGCGCCGCGACGAGATCGATCAGCAGCTCGCGGCGGGTTCCGACCCCATCGCCGAACTGGAAGCCGAGCGGCAGACCTACCTCGACCAGCGACTGCTGGTCGACCGGCAACTCGTGGAGGCGCGCCGCGCCCTCGAAGATTGCGACGCGGAGTTCCGCAAGCTGGAGCAGGACCGCCAGCGCATCGAGCACGTGCTCAACCAGGTGCGCGAGAGCGTTTCGGAGAAGCGCCTCGCGGCCCAGGCCCTGCAATTGCGCGCGGACCAACTGGCGCAGGCCATCGTCGCGTCGGGCCTGGAACTCGAAGCCCTGCTGTCCGAGCTGCCCGAAGACGCCGAGCCGGAGCGCTGGCAGCAGCAGCTTGTCGATCTCTCGCAGAAGATCGCCCGGCTGGAGCCCGTCAACCTCGCCGCCATCCAGGAGCACGCCGAGCAGTCGCAGCGCAAGGAGTACCTCGACGCGCAGCTCACCGATCTCGCCGGCGCGCTGGAAACCCTGGAAGGCGCGATCAAGAAGATCGATCGCGAAACCCGGCAGCGTTTCAAGGAAACGTTCGACCGCGTGAACGCAGGCGTGCAGGAACTGTTCCCGCGCCTGTTCGGTGGCGGCCACGCCTACCTGGAACTCACCGGCGAAGACCTGCTCGACACCGGCGTGGCGATCATGGCCCGTCCGCCGGGCAAGCGCGTGTCCAACATCACCTTGCTGTCGGGTGGCGAGAAGGCGCTCACCGCCGTGTCGCTCGTGTTCGCCATCTTCGGTCTCAACCCGGCGCCGTTCTGCCTGCTGGACGAAGTGGACGCACCGCTCGACGAGGCCAACGTGGGCCGCTTCTCCGCCATGGTGCGCGAGATGAGCGAGAAGGTGCAGTTCATCTTCGTGAGCCACAACAAGGCCACGATGGAAGCCGCGCACCAGCTCTGCGGCGTTACCATGCGCGAACCGGGCGTCTCGCGTCTCGTCCAGGTCGATCTGGCCGAGGCCTCGAAACTCGCCGGCGTCGCCTGAGCATTACCTAAGGAATCGTACCCATGAATCCCGCCATCGGCCTCGCCTGGAATCCCGCGGTAGGCATCCCGATGCTGTTCGTCGGCATCGTCGTGCTCGTGCTGCTCTGGCTGTTCGGCCAGCCGCGCAAGGAGCAGGGGCGGCGCAAGCCCATGCCGGAGCAGCCGGAGCGTGCCCGCGAGCGGCGCGAACCGGTGTTCGGCGACGAGGCGGAAAGCGATGCCGACGGGGAAGGGCTGACATCGTTCCGCGCGCGCGAAGACGACGACGCCAACGATCCGCTTTTCAATCCCCGGCCTGCCCAGGGCGAGCTCGACGTCGACCTGCGCGCGGAACTCGAGCGCCTGGGTGCCTCGCTTGCGGGCGAGCGCACCGCTTCGGCCGCACCCGTCCTGCAGGACGAACCCGAGGCGCGCCCGGGCCGGGTGGACCCCCGTCTGGACCTTCCCTTCGAGATGGACGAGCCGGTGGCCGCTGCACCGGCCCCTGCGCCCGCACCGGCTCCGCCGCCGCCGCCGAGGACGCCGCCCCGTTCCGACCTCGGCCGCCGTCCGTCCAATGCGCCGGTCGAGCGCATCGTCAGCCTCTACGTCGTCGCCCGCGAAGGCAGCAAGTTCAACGGCAGCGACCTCGTGGTGGCGGCCGAGAAGGCCGGCCTCGAATTCGGCGACATGGGCATCTACCACCGCCTGGTGGACGGCCATCCGGAGCAAGGCCCGATCTTCAGCGTGGCCAACCTCGTGAAGCCGGGCAATTTCGACATGGCCCGCATCGCCACGTTGCAGACCCCGGGCCTTTCCTTCTTCATGGCGCTGCCGGGACCGGTTCCCGCACTGGATGCCTGGGACGCCATGCTGCCCACCGCGCAGCGCCTGGCCGAACTGCTCGATGGCCTGGTTCTGGACGAGGAGCGCAACGCGCTCGGTCGCCAGCGCATCGCCCATATTCGCGACGAGCTGCGCGGCTGGGATCGCGGGCACGAAGGCGAAGAGATCAAGTTCGGGCAATAAGCCGATGTACACGCCGAAGGATTTCGTCGAGTCGCGCCTGCCGGTCCTGCACGACGCCATCCGGGCGAACGCGTTCGGCACGCTGGTGACGGCGGGCGAGGGCGGCATCGAGGCCACGCACGTTCCGTTCGTGCTGGCCCGCGACGAAGGCCCCATGGGCACCCTCTACGCCCACGTGGCACGCGGCAACGACCATGTCGCGCGGCATGCGGGCGAGGTGCTTTCGATGTTCACCGGGCCGCATGCGTACATCTCGCCGAATGGCTATCCCGGCAAGGCCACGCACCATCGCGAAGTGCCCACCTGGAACTACATCGCCGTGCACGCATACGGTACGGCGGAGACGTTCACCGACCCGGACCGCCTGCTGGACCTGCTGTCGCGCCTGACGGAGCAGTCCGAGCACGACACCGGCCAAGCACAGCCCTGGAAGCTGAGCGACGCCCCGGCGGACTACGTGGCGCCGATGCTGCGAGGCATCGTCGGCATCCGCATTCCCATTGCCCGTATTGAAGGGAAGTGGAAGCTCGGACAGAACCGCCCCGCGGCAGACCGCGAGGGCTCGGCGCGGTTGCTGGAGCAGTGCCCGGGCGACAACGAGCAGGCCATCGCCGAGGCAATGCGTTCGGTGTAAGCCACTGTCATTCCTGAAGCCCCCGTCATTCCTGCTAAAGCAGGAATCCAGCGCTTCGCCGTTCGACCGGAGACCGAGGCCCTGGGTCCCTGCTTTCGCAGGGACGACGACACCGTCCGGCATTCACACTCCCGCAACGCCCGGATGCGTCACTGTCCTAGCCTTCGCGTGCCCGGGTCATTGGCACGATGCATACATCCGGCCCGGCATGCTTGTGTCCATTCCCCAGGAACGCGAGTCACATGCAGGCCAGCCACAGCGCGCCCTTTCGTATCTATTACCTGCATCCCCTTCTCGCGGGGCCGCTGACCGCCTGGAACGCGTGGATCGAACAAGCCGCCGGGCTCGGGTTCCGCCAGCTGCTCGTCGCGCCACCCTTTGCAGCGTCGCCTTGCGGGGACGTGTTCGTCACGCGCGATTTCGATCGCATCAACCCCGCGCTCGGCGACGGCGATGCGACGACGCGCCTTGCCCAGCTCGCCAAGGCGTGCAGGGCGCACAACCTGGAATTGTGGCTGGATCTCCCGCTCGACGAACTCTCGTCCGATGCTCCGTTGCGCGCGGAGCACCCGGAATGGTTCCGCGCGGTAGCGGCGCAGCACGGCACGCCGGACCCGCGCTGGACCCCCAGCGAGAGCGACAGTGTGCGTTGGCGCCTGAACGATCCGGACGTGGCCGCGGCCGCCGGCGCATGGTGGGCCGAGCGCCTGCGCCACTGGATCGCGGCGGGGGTCTCGGGCTTTCGCGTGGTTCACCCGCAGCGGCTGCGTGCGACCGCATGGAAGACCCTGATTGACGCCGTCCACACGGGCGCGCCGCGCGCGTCCTTCCTGGCGTGGACGCCGGGTCTTACCCCGGACGAAGTGGCGGCCCTCGAGGGCGCCGGGTTCGACGCCGTCGTGTCGTCCGCCAACTGGTGGGATTTTCGCGCCCCCTGGTTTGCCCAGGAAGCGGAGCGTCTGGCCGCGGTGGCGCCTGCGCTCGCGTGCGTGGAGGAACCGTTCGCCAAGCGGCTCGGGGACGAACTCGGCGAGGAGAACCAGTTGGCGCATGCGTACGGGCGCGCCGTCGCGTTCAGCGCGACGTCTCCCGCGGGCTGGATGATGCCGATGGGCTTCGAATACGCGGTGCACGACGCGCTCGATCCGCGCCGGGGCAGCGCACTCACGCCGTCCGCGCTCGCGAAGGACGGTGTCCTGGATCTATCCGCGGCCGTGAGGGCAGCCAATGCGGCCATCGGCGCGACGGTGGCCGCGCGCCCGGAGGTGGTCGTTCGCGGTGGCGTCGCGAGTTTCCTCACCCTGGACACGATGGACTCGCGCACCTCGCCGGGCGCGACGCTCACCCTGGTGAATGCCTCACTGGACCGCGAGGTGGCGGTCCCGACGGCGGATGCGTTGATCGGCGCCGCCACGCACTTCGCGCCCTGGACGGCACCCGACGGCCGCAAGGTCTTCGACCAGGGAGAGGGCATCACGCTGTCCCCGGGCGAGGTGCTGACCCTGCGCGGCACGCCGTCCACTCCCATCAAGCGCAAGCTGGGCGCCGGGGCGCAGAAGGAGTGGCTGCAGGAGGCGACGCGCGCTCCACACGTCATGATCGAGGCGGTGCAGCCGACTGTCGACGGCGGCCGGTTTCCTGCCAAACGCATCGTCGGTCAGGCCGTGACGGTCACCGCCGATGTCTTCATGGACGGCCACGACGTGCTCGCGGCTCGCCTGCGTTACCGGGCGGCGGACGAGAAAGCGTGGCGCGAGGCCCCCATGGTCCTCGTGAACAACGATATCCACACGGCATCGTTCACACCGACGCGCATCGGCCGTTACGAATTCCAGGTCGAGGCGTGGCGCGATCCTTTTGCCACGTACCGCCACGAGATCGAGGTAAAGCACGCCGCGAATGTTCCCCTCGCACTGGAACTGGAAGAGGGCAGGCTGCTGGTCGAAAGGCGGGCCGCCGGCGCCACGGGCCCCAGGGCGAAGGCGCTGCGCCATCTCGCCGCGGCGGTAGCGAAGAGCGAAGGCGACGAGCGGCTGGAATGGCTGCTGGCCGAAAGCACGCTCGCACTCATGACGGCAACCGACCCGCGCGAGCAATCCAGCACCACGCCTGCGTACCCCCTCGAGGTGGACCGGCGCGAGGCCACCTTCGCCAGCTGGTACGAACTCTTCCCGCGTTCCATGACGGCATCGAAGTCGGAGCACGGCACGTTCCGGAACACGATCGCGCGCCTGCCGGCGATCCGCGACATGGGCTTCGACGTACTGTACTTCCCGCCGATCCATCCGATCGGCAAGGCGTTCCGGAAAGGGCCGAACAACACCCTCACGCCGGGCCCGGACGACCCCGGCAGCCCGTACGCCATCGGCTCCCCCGATGGCGGGCACACCGACATCCATCCGCAGCTCGGCACGCTGGACGACTTCCGCGCGCTGCGCGACGCCGCTTACGAACACGGGCTGGAACTGGCCCTCGATTTCGCCATCCAGTGCTCGCCGGACCATCCGTGGCTGAAGGAGCACCCGGAATGGTTCGACTGGCGGCCGGACGGCAGCATCAAATACGCCGAGAATCCTCCGAAGAAGTACCAGGACATCGTCAATGTCGATTTCTACGCCGACGGCGCCGTGCCGTCGCTGTGGCAGGCATTGTGCGACGTGGTGCTGTTCTGGGCGGGCGAGGGCGTGCGCACCTTCCGTGTCGACAACCCGCACACCAAGCCGTTCCCGTTCTGGGAGTGGATGATCGCGCGCGTGCGCGCCAAATACCCCGATGCCCTGTTCCTGTCTGAGGCATTCACACGGCCGAAGCCGATGTATCGCCTGGCGAAAGTCGGATTCAGCCAGTCGTACACGTACTTCACCTGGCGCAATTCGAAGCAGGAATTCATCGATTACCTCACCGAGCTGACCACCACGGAGCCGAAGGAGTTCTTCCGTCCGAACTTCTTCGTCAACACGCCTGACATCAACCCGTACTTCCTGCAGACCTCGGGGCGGCCGGGGTTCCTGATCCGTGCGGCGCTGGCCACCACGCTGTCCGGCCTGTGGGGCATGTACTCCGGGTTCGAGATCTGTGAATCCGCGCCCATCCCCGGAAAGGAGGAATACCTCGATTCCGAGAAATACGAGATCCGCGTGCGCGACTTCGATACGCCCGGAAATATCGTGGCCGAGATCACCCGGCTGAACCACATCCGCAGGGCGCATCCCGCCCTGCAGTCGCACCTCGGCGTGCGCTTCCTGCCGGCGAACAACGACCAGGTCCTGTTCTTCGAAAAACGCGCGGGCGACGATCTCGTCCTCGTGGCGATCAGCATGGACCCGCACAACGCGCAAGCGGCCGACCTGTCCCTGCCGCTCGCCGACTGGGGACTCTCCGCAGACGCTACCCTCGACGTACAGGACCTCCTGCACGACCAACATTTAAGCTGGCGCGGCACGACGCAGCACGTATGGCTTGGCCTCGGCCAGCCGTATGCGGTGTGGCAGGTGCGGCTTCCCGGAGTCTGATCCATGGCAACCCGAAACAAGGGAAAGAAGAAAACGGTCGCCCCCGACTTCTCGAGCGATCCGCTCTGGTACAAGGACGCGATCATCTACCAGGTGCACCTGAAGTCGTATTTCGATTCGAACGACGACGGCGTGGGCGATTTTCAAGGACTGATCGACAAGCTCGACTACATCGCCGAACTCGGCGTGAACACGCTGTGGCTGCTGCCGTTCTATCCCAGCCCGCGCCGTGATGACGGCTACGATATCGCCGAGTACAAGGCGGTGCACCCCGATTACGGCAAGCTGTCGGACGCCCGGCGCTTCATCGCCGAGGCGCATGCGCGTGGCTTGCGTGTCATCACCGAGCTGGTCATCAACCACACCTCGGATCAGCACCCGTGGTTCCAGCGCGCGCGGCACGCGAAGAAGGGCTCCGCGGCCCGCAATTTCTATGTCTGGTCCGATACCGATCAGGCATACGACGGCACGCGCATCATCTTCCTCGACACGGAAAAGTCGAACTGGACGTGGGACCCGGTGGCCGGCCAGTACTTCTGGCATCGCTTCTTCTCGCACCAGCCCGATCTCAACTTCGACAACCCGGCGGTGTTGAAGGCGGTCATGGACGTGATGCGCTTCTGGCTCGACATGGGCGTGGACGGCCTCCGCCTCGACGCGGTGCCGTACCTCATCGAGCGCGAGGGCACGAACAATGAGAACCTGCCCGAGACGCATGCGATCCTGAAGCTCATGCGTGCGGAGATCGACCAGCACTATCCCGACCGCATGCTCCTGGCCGAGGCCAACCAGTGGCCGGAAGACACGCAGGACTACTTCGGCAACGGCGACGAATGCCACATGGCGTTCCACTTCCCGCTGATGCCGCGCATGTACATGGCCATCGCGCGCGAGGATCGTTTCCCCATCACTGACATCATGCGGCAGACGCCGGCTATTCCGGACAACTGCCAGTGGGCGATCTTCCTGCGCAACCATGACGAGCTGACCCTCGAAATGGTCACCGACAACGAGCGCGATTACCTGTGGCAGACCTATGCCGCCGATCGCCGTGCGCGCATCAACCTCGGCATCCGGCGCCGTCTCGCGCCGTTGCTCGAGCGTGACCGCCGCCGCATCGAACTCATGAACGCGCTGTTGCTGTCGATGCCCGGTACGCCGGTGCTGTATTACGGCGACGAGATCGGCATGGGCGACAACATCCACCTGGGCGATCGCGACGGCGTGCGTACTCCGATGCAGTGGTCGGTGGACCGCAACGGCGGATTCTCCCGCGCCGATCCGGCCAGCCTCGTGCTGCCGCCGATCATGGATCCGCTGTACGGTTTCCAGGCCATCAACGTCGAAGCCCAGTCGCGCGATCCGCACTCGCTGCTCAACTGGACGCGCCGCATGCTCGCCGTGCGCAAGCGCTACAAGGCCTTCGGGCGCGGTACGTTGAAGTTCCTCTATCCGGGCAATCGCAAGGTGCTTGCCTACCTGCGCGAATACGAGGGCGAGCACGTGCTTTGCGTGGCGAACATGTCCCGCTCGCTGCAGGCGGTGGAGCTGGATCTCGGCGCGTTCGACGGGCAGGTGCCCATCGAGATCATGGGCGGCTCCTCGTTTCCGCCCATCGGCCAGCTGCCGTACCTGCTGACGGTGCCGCCGTACGGGTTCTATGCGTTCCAGATTTGCCCGAACGCACAGATGCCGTCCTGGCACGAGGTGCCGGCCGAGCCCATGCCGGACTACGAAACGCTGGTGCTCCGCGGTGCGCTGGTGGAGGGCCCGGTGATGGCGCACCATCGCGGTGTGATCGAGAAACAGGTGCTCCCCGGTTACCTCGCCGTGCGGCGGTGGTTCGCGGCGAAGGACCGCGGTATCGAATCGGTGCGCATCCTTTACGCGGTGCCCTGGCCGGATCGCGGCGACGACCTGATTCTCACCGAGGTGGAGGCGACGCTGTCCGACGGCGGAAAAGAGCGCTACAGCCTGCCCGTCGGTATTGTCTGGGAGGACGAGAACCCGACCGCGCGCGCCCAACAGCTGGCTCTGGCCCGGGTTCGCCGGGGGCGGCGCATCGGGCTGCTGACCGACGGCTTCGCTCTCGAGGCTTTCGCCAGCGGCCTGCTCATCGGCCTGCGTCAGAACGCGGAGCTGCCGATGCACGGCGGTACGGTTCGTTTCGAAACCACCGCCGCCTTCGCCGGCATCACGTTCGATCACGATATCGAGAACCGCTGGCTCACCGCGGAACAATCGAACAGTTCCATGATCCTGCACGATGCGGGTGTGCTGAAGCTGTTCCGTCGCACATCGGCCGGCGTGAACCCCGAAGTCGAAATGGGCCGTTTCCTCACCGAGAACGGCTATGCGAACACCGCCCCCTTGCTCGGTGAAGTGGTACGCGTGGGCGAGCACGGCGAGCGCACCACGCTGGCGGTACTGCAGGGCTTTCTGCGTAACCAGGGCGACGCCTGGCGTTGGACCCTGGATTTCCTGCGCCGCAGTTACGACGAATACAGCCATTCCAACGACGAGGAAAGGAAGACGGAGATCGAAGGCGGCTACGACGCGTTCGCCACCGCCGTCGGCAGGCGGCTGGGCGAGTTGCATGCCTTGCTCGCCAGGCCGAGCGACTTGCCGGCCTTTTCCCCCGCGCCGGCGGACGGCGGCACGGCCGAGGCGTGGCGCGAAGCGGTGCGGGAGCAGGTGGGCAAGGCCCTGATGTCCCTGGATTCGACGACCGACGTGCCGGAGGCGCTCGCTGCCGAGGCGGAGAGTCTGCGTGGGCTGGCGGGGAAACTGGACGAGCGCATCGCGCGGTTGGCGGAGGCGGGACGCGGCGCACTGACTACGCGCACGCATGGTGACTTCCACCTGGGCCAGGTGCTCGTGGTACAGGACGATGCATACATCATCGATTTCGAAGGCGAACCGGCCCGGTCGCTGGAGGAACGGCGCAGCAAGACCTCGCCCTTGCGCGACGTGGCGGGTTTCCTGCGCTCGCTCGACTACGCGGCGGCCATGGCGCGCCGCGGCGAGGATGGGCTCGCTCCGATCGAAGACGAAGGCTTCGGCAGCTTCCTCATCCGCTTCCGGGCGCGTTCGTCGCAGGTGTTCCTTGACGCTTACCGCTCCGTTCTCGCCGAAGCATCGGTGCCGTGGATCGCCGCCGATGCGCTGGACGACGTACTGGAACTCTTCGTCATCGAAAAGGCGGCGTACGAGATCGGCTACGAGGCGGCCAATCGCCCCGGCTGGCTCGACGTGCCCGTACACGGTCTGCTGCGGCTCGCGCGCGGCGAGCCTGTGGTGGACGGGGAGGAGGGCTCGTGATCGATCCACGTACCTATGGGCTGCAAGACGAGGCTGCGGTGGACGCGCTGGTGGAAGGCCGCCATGGCGACCCGTTCGCGCTGCTGGGACCGCATCGCGTCGAAGGCCGCCGTGTCGTGCGCACCTTGCAGCCGGGCGCCAGGCGTGTCGAACTCATCGACGCGCAAGGGCGCGTGATCGGCGAATTGCAGTGTGTCCACACCGGCGGGCTCTTCGCCGGTTTCCTCGACGGCGACGAAGCGTATCGGCTGCGCGTGCACTGGCCCATGGCCACGCACGACACGCATGACGCGTATGCGTTCGGCACGCTGCTGGGCGAGGACGATCTGCGCCAGCTCTCCGAAGGCACGCATATCGAACTCTTCCGCTGCCTTGGCGCGCATCCCGTCACGATCGACGGGGTGCATGGCGTGCGCTTTGCCGTGTGGGCACCCAACGCCAAGCGGGTGAGCGTCGTCGGCGACTTCGACAGCTGGGATGGACGCCGTCACCCCATGCGCAAACGCGTGCCCGCCGGCGTGTGGGAATTGTTCGTTCCGGGCCTGCTGCCGGGGGCGCGCTACAAGTACGAGATCTGGGGCGCCGACGGCTCGCTCACGCAGCGGGCCGATCCCGTCGCCCTGGCCGCGGAACTGCCGCCGGCGACGGCGTCGATCGTCGCCGATCCTTCGGCCTTCCACTGGACGGACGACGACTGGCTGCGGCGCCGAGGCGCCCTCCATCATGCCGGCTCGCCGATCTCCATCTACGAACTGCACGCCGGCTCGTGGCTACGCGGGAAGGACGGGCGCGAACTGCATTGGGACGAGTTGGGTGAGCGCCTCATTCCCTATGTCGCGGGCCTGGGTTTCAGCCACATCGAGCTGCTGCCGATCTCGGAACATCCATTCGGCGGCTCGTGGGGTTACCAGCCCCTGGGTCAGTTCGCACCGACGTCGCGATTCGGCACGCCGGATGCGTTCGCCCGCTTCGTCGACCGGTGCCACGAGGCCGGCATCGGCGTGATCGTGGACTGGGTGCCTGCGCATTTCCCCACCGATATCCATGGCCTCGCGCACTTCGACGGCACGCCGTTGTACGAGCACGCCGATCCGCGCGAGGGTTTTCATCAGGACTGGAATACGCTGATCTTCAACCTCGGTCGCAACGAGGTGTCGGCTTACCTGATCGCCAGCGCGCTCGCGTGGCTTGAGCGGTTCCACGTGGACGGCCTGCGCGTGGACGCGGTAGCGTCCATGCTGTATCGCGACTACTCGCGCAAGCACGGCGAATGGGTGCCGAACAAGTACGGCGGGCGCGAAAACCTCGAGTCCATCGCGTTCCTCCGCCGCGTGAACCAGCTGGTGGCCGAGCGCCACCCGGACTGCATGACCATCGCCGAGGAATCCACCGCCTGGCCGGGCGTGACGCAACCGGTGGAGCAGGGCGGACTTGGCTTCACCTTCAAGTGGAACATGGGCTGGATGCACGATTCGCTCGAATACATGTCGCGCGATCCCATCCATCGCCGCTGGCACCACGGCGAGATGACCTTCAGCATGGTCTACGCGTATTCGGAGAAATTCGTGCTCCCGCTGTCGCACGACGAGGTGGTGCACGGCAAGCGTTCCCTGCTCGGACGCATGCCCGGCGACGAATGGCAGCGCTTCGCGAATCTTCGGGCTTACTATGGTTTCATGTGGGGGCACCCCGGCAAGAAGCTCTTGTTCACGGGCGGCGAAATCGCCCAGCCGCACGAATGGAACCACGATGCGCAGATCGCGTGGGAACTGCTCGACCATCCACTGCACCTGGGCGTGCAGAAGCTGGTGCGGGACCTCAATCGGGTCTATGGGGAGGTGCCGGCGCTGCATGCGTGGGATGCCGATCCGCGCGGCTTCCGCTGGGTTATCGGCGACGACGCCGAACAAAGCGTGTTCGCCTGGGTTCGTTTCGCCGAGGGCCATCGACCGGTGCTGGTCGTGAGCAACATGACGCCCGCCGTCCGGCACGGCTTCCGCGTGGGTGTGCCCGAGGGTGGTCGTTGGCGGGAGGCGATCAACTCCGACGCGTTCGAATACGGCGGTTCCGGCGTCGGCAACGAAGGCGAGCGGCACGCGCAGGGCGTTCCCGCCCATGGTTTCGAGCACTCGCTGGTCCTCAGCCTGCCGCCGCTCGCCACTGTCATCTTCGTCGCCGACTGATCAGGAGTACGAATGCCCGCCTTACCCGAACGCATGCAGCCGGGCTCGCCTTACCCGCTAGGCGCAACCTGCGACGGCATGGGCACCAACTTCGCCGTGTTTTCCGCGCATGCGGAGCGCATGGAGCTGTGCCTGTTCGACCCTTCCGGCAAGCGCGAGATCGCGCGCTACGACCTCCCCGAATGCACTGACGAGGTCTGGCACGGTTATCTGCCGAGGGTACGGGGCGGGGCGCTGTACGGGTTCCGTGCCCATGGGCCGTACGCCCCGGAGGAAGGACACCGGTTCAATCCGAACAAGCTGCTGCTCGATCCGTATGCGCGCCTGCTGCATGGGCAGGTTCGCTGGTCGGATGCCCTGCATGGCTATCGCGTTTCGTCGCCCCGCGCCGATCTTTCGTTCGACCGCCGCGACAGTGCGGCCGCCATGCCGAAGGCTGTGGTGGTGGACGAGCCCATGCACTGGACGCAGGGGAACCGTCCGCACACGCCATGGAACGAGACGGTCATCTACGAGACCCACGTGAAAGGGTTCACGCGTACCCTGAAGCGCATCCGTCAGCACGAACGCGGCACCTTCATCGCCCTGGCGGACCCCTACGTCATCGATCATCTGGTGAAGCTTGGCGTGACGGCGGTCGAGCTGCTGCCCGTGCATGCCTTCGTGCAGGATCGCCGCCTTACCGAGATGAAGCTGCGCAATTACTGGGGCTACAACACGCTGGCGTTCTTCGCGCCGGAGCCCGCCTACCTCGCCGAAGGTGCATTGAACGAGATACGCGCCGCCGTGCAGGCCCTGCACGCGGCAGGCATCGAGGTGATCCTCGACGTGGTGTACAACCACACGTGCGAAGGCAGCGAACTCGGCACCACCATGTCGTTCCGCGGCCTGGACAACAAGAGCTACTACCGGCTGATGCCGGACAACCCCCGGTATTGCATCAACGATACCGGCACGGGCAATACGGTGAACACGGCGCATCCACGGGTGCTGCAACTGGTCATGGATTCGTTGCGCTACTGGGTGCAGACCTTCCACGTGGATGGCTTCCGCTTCGACCTCGGCGTGAGCCTGGGCCGCGAGGAACACGGGTTCGATCCGCACTGCGGCCTGTTCGACGCGATGCGTCAGGACCCTGTGCTCGCCAACGTGAAGCTGATTTCGGAACCGTGGGACATCGGGCCCGGCGGTTATCAGTTGGGCAACCATCCCCCCGGCTTCGGCGAGTGGAACGGCAAGTTCCGTGACGACGTGCGGAAGTTCTGGAAGGGTGAGGCCGGCATGCGCGGGGCGCTTGCCGGTCGCCTCCAGGCATCCGGCGAGCTGTTCGACCACCATCGCCGCAGGCCGTGGGCCTCGGTGAACTTCGTGACGGCGCACGACGGATTCACGCTCGAAGATCTGGTCAGCTATAACGACAAGCACAACGAGGCCAACGGCGAGGACAACCGCGACGGCGGCAACGACAACGAAAGCTACAACCACGGAGTCGAGGGTCACACGGAAGACGAAGGCATCCGCACCGCGCGCGACCGGGCGAAACGCGCGATGCTGGCCACGCTCTACTTTTCGCACGGTACACCGATGCTGCTGGGGGGCGACGAATTCGGGCGCACTCAGCAGGGCAACAACAACGCCTACTGCCAGGACAACGAGATCTCCTGGTACGACTGGAAGCTGGCCACGTCGGACCGCGGCAGGGAACTTACCGACTTCGTGGCGCGCCTGGCTCAGCTGCGGGAGCAGCATCCGACGCTGCGCGCCGCGCACTTCCTCCGTGGCGACACCGAGGTGGTGCCCGGGATGCGCGAGGTGATGTGGTTCGACGAGAGCGGTGCGGAGATGACGCAGGAAACCTGGGACTTCACCGAGGGCCGCCTGCTGACGCTGCGGCGTGCCCAGGCCCAGGGCGAAAAGCGCGCCGATGTGACGCTCCTGATGATCAACGGCACCCCGGAAACGCATGTGTTCCATCTGCCGCAGCCGGGCGCCAACTGGCGCCTTCGTTGCAACAGCGCGGCGCCGGCCGCTCCGGAGATGGCCTGGAGCGAACCGACGATCGAAGTGGAAGGCCGCAGCGTGATACTCCTGGCGGCGACGGTAAGGACCGAACCGCATGAGTGACGGATACATCCATGCCATGCCCTATGGCTTCAAAGTGCTGGGGGACGGGCGCACGCATTTCCGCCTGTGGGCCCCCGACCGCGAGGCCGTGTCCATCGAGTGCGACGACGGCCATGTGGCGCCCATGCGGGCGCTGGACGACGGATGGTTCGAATGCGTGTGTCCCGCCGAGGTAGGCACCGGTTACCGGTTCCGGCTCGACGACGACCTTGTGGTTCCCGATCCGGCCTCGCGTCGACAGGATGGCGGCGACGTGCACGGCTACAGCGTGGTCACCGATCCGTTGGGCTACACATGGCGTCATCGTGACTGGAAGGGGCGACCATGGCACGAGGCCGTGATCTACGAACTGCACGTGGGCGCACTGGGCGGTTTCCACGGCGTGGAGATGGTCTTGCCGCACCTGGCCTCGCTGGGCATCACCGCGGTCGAGCTCATGCCGATCGCCGAATTCCCCGGCGAACGCAACTGGGGCTATGACGGGGTGCTCCCGTACGCGCCGGCCGCTTCCTATGGCTCGCCGGACGACCTGAAGTCGCTCGTGGACACCGCGCACGGGCTGGGCATGATGGTTTTCCTCGATGTGGTCTACAACCATTTCGGGCCGGACGGTAACTACCTGGGTGCCTATGCGTCGCCTTTCTTCGACGAGGCGGCGCACACCCCATGGGGCGCGGCCATCGGCGTCGCCACGCCGCAGGTGGGCGACTACTTCGTGCACAACGCCCTGTACTGGCTGGACGAGTTCCGCTTCGACGGCCTTCGTTTCGATGCCGTGCACGCGATTGGCAATCCTGGCTGGCTGGCGGCCCTTGCGGGTCGGGTTCGTGCCACCGTAGGGCCTGAGCGGCAGGTGCACCTCGTGCTCGAAAACGAAGCGAACCAGGCCCACCTGCTGGGGCGCAGCCGTTTCGATGCACAGTGGAACGACGACTTTCACAACGCGTTGCACGTGCTGCTCACGGGAGAGGACGAGGGCTACTACGCGCATTACCAGCCCCCGATGGAGAAGTTGCTGCGCAGCCTCACGGAAGGCTTCGCGTTCCAGGGCGAAGTCATGGGCGGGCGCCGCCGCGGGGAGCCGAGCGCCCATCTGCCGCCGGCACGCTTCGTCAATTTCCTGCAGAACCACGACCAAGTGGGGAACCGGGCGTTCGGCGACCGCCTGAGCACGCTGGTGCCGCCTGAGACAGTGGAAGCCGCGCTGGCCTTGCTGTTGCTCGCGCCGTTCGTGCCCATGCTGTTCATGGGCGAGGAATGGGCAAGTCGTACACCGTTCCTCTTCTTCACCGATTTTCCCGACGAAGACCTGCGCAAGGCTGTGCGCGACGGAAGGCGCAAGGAGTTCGAGGCCTTCGCGGGTTTTGCCGGGGAGACGATTCCCGATCCCAACGAGTACGACACGTTCACCGCCTCCATTCCGGATCGCGACGGTGCCCTGGGCGAGAAGCGCCGCGCGTTGGTGCGCGAGTTGATCGCGCTGCGGCGCAAGCATGTGGCGCCCTACATCGAGGAGGCCCGAAGCCTCGGTGCGCATGCGTTGGGCGCGAAGGCATTCGTCGCCTCGTGGGCACTGGGTGGCGCGTCGCTCAGCCTGTTCGTGAATGTCGGCGACGAGGATGTCGTCGTCGATCGACCGCCGTCGCCGTCGGCGGCATGGCTGCACGGCGACGCCGCCGATGTCGCTTCCGTTTCGCGCGGCCTGCTTCCGGCACGCCGTACCCTTGCCTGCCTGGAGTCCTGACGCTGTGAACGCACCCCTCGACGATCGCCTCGCACTGCTGGCCGAACGTGCCGGCGTCGATGTGCACTGGCGTGACGCGCTCGATCGGCCGCAGACGACGCCGGCGGATACCCTGCGCGCGGTGCTTCGCGCGCTGGGCCTGCCGGCCGATCACGCCGACGAGGTCGAGGACAGCCTGCGGAGGCTCGACGAAGAGGGGCGCAGGGCGCGGCTTCCGCGCATGATGACCACCGACGCGGGTGGCCGACTCGAGGTGGCGCCGGGCACCGGCGCACGGCCCTGGAAAATCGTTGCCGACGACGATACCCAGGTGAGCGAGGGCACCCTGGCCGCGGGCGACGGTGGCATCGACGCGCCGTCGATTCCCGGCTACTACACGCTGCGGTTGGGCGACGAAGAAACCACGCTGGCGGTGGCGCCACGTCGCGCCTTCGGCGTGAGCGACGTCAAGGCGGCCTGCCGCCGACCGTGGGGCATGGCCGTGCAGGTGTCGGGTCTGCGGCGGCCCGGCGACGGTGGCATAGGCGATTTCACGGCTCTGGAAATCTGCGCGAAGGCGGCGGCCGAGAAGGGCGCCGATGCCCTGGCGATCAGTCCGCTGCATGCCTTGTTCGCCGCCGCGCCCGAGCGCTACAGCCCCTATGCGCCTTCGAGTCGCCTGTTCCTCAATGGCCTGTATATCGATCCTTCCCGGACCAACGGCGAGCAGACCGTGCGGGCGGTGATCGATTCGCACAACCTCCGCCAGGAACTGGCCGAGCTGGAGTGGCTCGAGCTCATCGACTGGCCCCGCGCCGCGCGGGCGCGCATGACGATCCTGCGCTCGATCTTCGAAGGCGCCTCGGCCGACCTCGCGCATTCGGATCGATTCATGGCCTTTCGCCGTGAGCAGGGCGAGCCGCTGGAGCGGCACGCCCGTTTCGAGGCGCTGCATGCCGACTTCACCGCGCACGGTCGTGCCGGTGGCTGGCAGGGTTGGCCGGGCGAGTTCCACGATCCGGAAGGCAAGGCCGTGAAAGCCTTCGCGCACGAGCACTCGCGAGAGGTGGCGTTCCATGCATGGCTGCAATGGCTCGCCACGCAAGGCCTGGAAGGGGCGCAGAAGGCCGCGCGTGACGCCGGCATGGCGATCGGTCTGATCGCCGACCTTGCCGTGGGTGCCGACTCGGGCGGCAGCCATGCCTGGGCGCACCAGGCCGAGATGCTTACCGGGCTATCGGTAGGCGCGCCACCGGATGCGTTGAATCGTCTCGGTCAGGACTGGGGCCTTACCACGTTCTCGCCGCGCGGCCTTCGGGAAAGCGGCTTCCGCGGCTTCATCGGCATGCTGCGCGCGGCGCTTGCGCACGCCGGCGGCGTGCGCATCGACCACGTCCTTGGCTTGAAACGCCTGTGGATGGTGCCGCACGGGGCGGGTGCCACCGAGGGGGCCTATGTGCGCTACCCCCTGACCGATCTGCTGCGTCTCATCGCGCTGGAATCGCACCTGCATCGCGCCATCGTGATCGGCGAAGATCTCGGCACCGTGCCTTCCGACTTTCGCGACACGATTGCCGACAAGGGCGTGCTCGGCATTCGCGTGCTGTGGTTCGAACGCGCGGCGGACGGTGGCTTCATCGCGCCGGACACATGGTCGGACAAGGCGATGGCGACAACGAGCACGCATGACGTGCCGACCGTGGCAGGCTGGTGGAGCGGACGCGATGTCGAATGGCGCAAGCGCACCGGACTGGACGACCCGGCGGTGGACGAGAACGCGCAGCGGGAACGCGAGCGCGTGCAGCTGTGGCATGCGCTTTTCGCCTCGGGTTCCGCCTGGAACGAAGATTCCCCGCCCGCGCCCGACGACATCTCGCCGGTGGTGTGGGCCGCCGCTCACCATGTATCGCTGACCCCGGCGCCGCTGGCGATCTTTCCCGTCGAGGACGTGCTCGGCCTGCACGAGCAGCCCAATCTTCCCGGACCGACCGACGCCCTGCATCCGAACTGGCGCCGGCGCATGCCGGATACATCGTCGCGGCTGTTCGACGGGCCGATCGCCCATGCCGTCTGCGCCACGATCGACCAGACACGGAATCGCTCGTGAGCCCGCCGCGCGCGCTTGCACGCCTGCAGTTCCATGCGGGGTTCACACTCGACGACGCGGTGGGCGTGGTGGATTACTACGCGAACCTCGGCGTGAGCCACCTTTATGCGTCGCCCATCCTTCGCGCACGCAGGGGGTCCACGCACGGGTACGATGTGGTGGACTGCCATGAGGTCAATCCGGAACTGGGTGGCGAAGACGCCTTGCGCCGGCTGGTGGCGGCGCTCCGCGCGCGCGGGATGGGCCTGGTGCTGGACATCGTGCCGAACCACATGGGCGTCGGCGTGGAAAACGCGTGGTGGATGGACGTGTTGCGCCATGGTCGTGAGAGCCGCTATGCCGGCTACTTCGACATCGACTGGCAGACACCCGATCCGCTGCTGCGGGGCAGGCTACTGCTTCCCATCCTCGGCGCCGGTTACGACGCCACGCTGCGCGAAGGGCACATCCGCCTTGCGCTGCGTCGCGACCAATGGATGCTGCGGGTCTACGACGATCATCTGCCTTTGTCGCCGGCGTCGACGAAAGCGTTGGCAAGAGACGCCGAAGCCGCGCACGATCCCGCCACCGACGAGGGCAGGGCGGCGTTGCATGCGCTGATCGAACGCCAGCATTACCGTCTGGCGTTCTGGAAGCTGGCCAGCGACATGGTCAACTACCGGCGCTTCTTCGACATCAACGAACTCGCCGGATTGCGGATCGAACGTACTGCCGTATTCGAGGATACGCACAAGACCATCTTCCGCCTTTATGCGGAGGGCCTGATCGACGGTGTGCGCTGCGATCACGTGGACGGCCTGGCCGATCCGCGGCGCTACTGCCGCCAGCTGCGGCATCGGCTCGAGCGCCTGCGTCCGCAGCGTCCGCCGGGCGCACCGCGCGATGGCGCATATCTCGTCGTGGAGAAGATCCTCGCGAACGACGAGTCGCTGCGACTCGACTGGCGCACCGACGGCACCACGGGCTACGAGTTCATGGATCAGGTGTCGGCCGTGCTGCACGACGAAGCGGGCGAGGCGCCGCTTACCGAACTGTGGCGAAAACTCACGGGAGACAGCGCGGACTTTGCCACGCAGGCGGTGCGCGCCCGGCGGCAGATCCTTGTGGACAGCTTCGAGGCGGAACTGGACCGGACCGCGCGTGCGCTGTTCGCGGCCGCGCGTGCCGATGTCGCCACGCGCGACGTGTCCCTCGCCGCCCTCCGCCGTGTGCTGGTGGAATTGCTGGTGCATTTTCCCGTCTACCGCACCTATGCCGGTGGCGCGGGGCGCGATGCGTTCGACGAATCCGTGTTCGCGCGAGCGGTGGAAGGCGCCTTGCGCACGATCCGCCTGGAAGACGTGGAACTGCTGCATCTTGTCGCACGGTGGCTGGGCGGCGAAGCGCCGCGCAGCCTGCCGCCCGGGCCCGTTCGGCGGGCCCGCGAGCGCGCTATCGCCGTCTTCCAGCAGGCCACCTCGCCGGTGGCGGCAAAGGCCGTGGAGGACACGGCCGGATATCGCTACGGGCGCCTGCTCTCGCGCAACGAGGTGGGCGTGGATGCCGCGCACCTGGCGCTCACCGTCGAGGAATTCCATCGACGCTGCGCGGAGCGCGCCGACGTCCTGCCGCACAACCTCCTGGCAACGGCCACGCACGACCACAAGCGCGGGGAAGACTTAAGGGCGCGCCTCGCGGTGCTGTCGGAAGTGGCGGGCCGCTGGGTCGTGACCGTGGAACGCTGGCGCATGCGCCACGCCGATTTCCGGAAACGCACCGAGGATGGACGGATGGCGCCGTCGGCCGCGGACGAACTCATGCTCTACCAGATGCTCGTGGGTGCCTGGCCGCTGGGGCTGGCGCCGGGCGACGACGAAGGGATGGAGCGCTTCGCGACGCGCATCGCGGCGTGGCAGCGCAAGGCGCTGCGCGAGGCCAAGCGCTGGACTCGCTGGACGTCGCCGAACGAGCCTTACGAAGACGCGTGCGAGGACTTCCTGCGCAGCCTGCTGTCCAGCGATTGCGCCGAGGAACTCGCCGCCTTCGCCAGCTACATCGCGGCGCCCGGGGCCGCGAACGGCCTGGCTCAGACCGTGCTGCGCCTCACCACCCCCGGCGTTCCCGATCTCTATCAGGGGACGGACTATTGGGATTTCAGCCTGGTCGATCCGGACAACCGGCGCCCCGTCGATTTCTCCGCCCGCGCGGCTTCGCTGGCGCGTGACGCGAGTCCGGCGGAGGCGCTGGCGAGCTGGCGCGATGGCGCCATCAAGCAGGCAGTCATCGCGCGGCTGCTGCGGTTGCGCCGGGACCACCCGGACTTGTTCGCCCGCGGCACTTACCGGCCGCTGGCGGCCACCGGGCCGGCGGCGGACCACGTCCTGGCCTTCATGCGGGAGCATCGCGGCCAGAAGCTCGTCGTGGCCGTGGCGCGGCACACGGCCGATTGGCTGGGGGGCGCGGAAACCCCGGCCATCCCGGCGTCCCGCTGGGCCGGCACGTTACTCGCCTTGCCCGAGGGGAACTGGCGCGACGTCCTCGGCACCGGCGGCTCGCGCGGCGGCGACATCGGCATGGCGGACCTGATGGGCGACCTCCCCGTGGCCGCCTGGTTCACCGGTAAAATGTAGGAGCCGCCATGGCGGCGAGGGAACCGCCCCATACCGTCGTCAGGGCCGACCGGGCCCTCGACGCGATATCATGCGGGTTTCGCGAACGAGGTTGATCCCATGGCCGATCCGGCAGCCGTCCCCGTCCTGACCATCGACGGCCCCTCCGGCTCCGGCAAGGGAACCATCAGCCGCCTGGTGGCGGAGCGCCTGGGCTGGCGCCTGCTCGACTCCGGGGCCCTGTACCGGGCCGTGGGTTACGCGGCGGGCGAGGAGGGCATCGACCTGTCCGACGCCGAGGCGGTGACCCGCTGCGCCCGCACGGTGAAGATCCGCTTCCAGCCCAGCGCCGACGGCGGCGAAACCCGGGTGCTGGTCAACGGGCACGACGCCACCGACGAGCTGCGGACGGAAACGGCCGGCGCGGCCGCCTCGGCCATCGCCGTGATTCCGTCGGTCCGGGAGGCCCTGGTGGACCTCCAGCACGCGTTCCGCAAGGCGCCGGGGCTGGTCGCCGACGGCCGTGACATGGGGACGGTGATATTCCCGGATGCCGCCCATAAGTTCTTCCTTACGGCCAGCGCCGCCGAGCGCGCGAAAAGGCGCTATAAGCAGTTGAAGGATAAGGGGCTAAGCGTTACACTTGCCACCCTTCAGCGAGAGATCGAGGCGCGCGACGAGCGGGACGCGTCGCGGCCGGTCGCCCCGTTGAAGCCCGCCGAAGGCGCCGTGGTCATCGATACCACCGGCATGCCCATCGACGAGGTGGTGGCGAAAGTTTTCGCCGTGGTGCGTCCGTAAGGCGCGTCGCGGCATCGGTGTCCGCGCGGTGTGCGCGGGCTCTTGGCAACGGTGCAGGGGATCCCATCCGGGTCACTCCGCGCACCCTCTACCGGTGGGTCCCCCGTTCGTCTGCGATCACGAAGGTACGCAGGCCCGGGTACGACCTTTCATAACCCTGGAATCAACATGACTGAAAGTTTTGCCGAACTGTTTGAACAGAGCCAGCAGGCCATTTCCAAGCTGAAGCCCGGCTCCATCGTCACCGGTATCGTTGTGGAAATCCGCAACGACGTGGTGGTGATCAACGCCGGCCTGAAGAGCGAAGGCATCGTCCCCATCGAGCAGTTCAAGGACGAGTCCGGCGCGCTGGAAGTGGAAGTGGGCGACGAGGTAAAGGTCGCGCTCGACGCGCTCGAAGACGGCTTCGGCGAGACCAAGCTCTCCCGTGAGAAGGCCAAGCGTTCGATGGTGTGGGACGACCTCGAGCAGGCGTTCGACAAGGAAGAGACCATCACCGGCAAGATCTCCGGCAAGGTCAAGGGCGGCTTCACGGTCGACATCAAGGACGTCCGCGCGTTCCTGCCGGGCTCCCTGGTCGACGTGCGTCCGGTCCGCGACCCGGTCTACCTCGAGGGCAAGGACCTCGAGTTCAAGATCATCAAGCTCGACCGCAAGCGCAACAACGTCGTCGTCAGCCGCCGCGCGGTCGTCGAGACGGAGTTCTCGGAAGAGCGCGAGAAGCTGCTCGAGCGCCTGACCGAAGGCGCGGTCGTGAAGGGTGTGGTGAAGAACCTCACCGATTACGGCGCGTTCGTCGACCTCGGCGGTATCGACGGCCTGCTGCACATCACCGACATGGCGTGGAAGCGCGTGCGTCACCCGTCCGAAGTCGTCAACGTCGGCGACGAACTGGACGTCCGCGTGCTCAAGTACGACCGCGAGCGCAACCGCGTGTCGCTCGGCCTCAAGCAGCTCGGCGACGACCCGTGGGTCGCCATCGCCCGCCGCTACCCGGTCGGCAGCCGTCTGTTCGGCAAGGTCTCCAACGTCACCGATTACGGCTGCTTCGTCGAGATCGAGCCGGGCGTCGAAGGCCTGGTCCACGTGTCCGAAATGGACTGGACCAACAAGAACGTCAACCCGGCCAAGGTCGTGCAGGTCGGCGACGAGACCGAAGTCATGGTTCTCGACGTGGACGAAGAGCGTCGTCGTATCTCCCTCGGTATCAAGCAGACCCGCTCGAACCCGTGGGAAGCTTTCGCCGCCATGCACAAGAAGGGCGACAAGGTGTCGGGCCAGATCAAGTCGATCACCGACTTCGGCATCTTCATCGGCCTGGAAGGCGGCATCGACGGTCTCGTCCACCTGTCCGACATCTCGTGGCAGGCCTCGGGTGAAGACCTCGTCCGCAACTTCAAGAAGGGCGACGAAGTCGAGGCCGTGGTTCTTGCCGTCGATCCGGAGCGCGAGCGCATCTCCCTCGGCATCAAGCAGATGGAGCAGGATCCGTTCGGCCAGTTCATGGCCACGAATCCGCGCGGCACGATCCTGACCGGCACGGTCCGCGAAGTCGACGCCAAGGGTGCGACCATCGACCTCGGCGAAGGCGTCGAAGGCTACATCCGTGCCAACGACATCGCCAAGGAACGCGTCGACGATGCCACCCAGTACCTCAAGGTGGGTGATTCGGTCGAGGCGAAGTTCACCGGCATGGATCGCAAGGGCCGTCAGCTCCAGCTGTCGATCCGTGCGAAGGACGAGGAAGATCTGGCCGACACCATGGCCGACTACCAGTCCGCCGCCGGTGGTACCACCAAGCTCGGCGCGCTCCTCAAGGAGCAGATGAACAAGGCCGACTGACCGTCGGGCGAGGGGCGGCCAACCCGCCCCTCGCTGTGTTGGACAGATCCATAGCGTCAGCTTCGAGAACCACCAGGGGACCCATGACAAAGTCGGAATTGATCGAGGCGCTGGCGCGGCGCCAGACCCATCTTGCCTTCAGCGACGTGGAACTTGCCGTCAAGAGTGTGCTGGAACAGATGAGCCAAGCCCTGTCCACGGGCGAGCGCATCGAGATCCGCGGATTCGGCAGTTTCGCGCTGCACTTCCGTCCGCCGCGCATGGGCCGCAACCCCAAGACCGGCGAGGCAGTGGCCCTCCCGGGCAAGCACGTCCCACATTTCAAACCCGGTAAGGAATTACGCGAACGCGTAAACCTCATCGAAGGAACGAACGCCGCGCAGTAGCGCGGCGTTTTTTTTGGCAACCCCCGTGGTTTTTCCCGGCACCTACGCCCTGAGCGTGCCGGCGAAGCTGTATGAAATGCGAACCGCAAACCACCACGTCATTCAGGATTCGGGTACAGTCGCCGGATGCGTCTGATTGTCATCATTTTCCTACTGCTGTTCATTGCCGCCGGCGTCGTTTTCGGTGCGCTGAATGCCGACCTCGCGTCGTTCGACCTCGGCTTCGCGCAGCTGTCCCTTCCCAAGGGCGGGGCCATGCTTTCGGCGGTACTGCTGGGCTGGATCCTGGGCGGCATTACCGCCTGGCTCGGGACCTCGCTGGGCCATCGCCGGCGCCGCCGGCGCGAGCGCAAGGTGGAGAGCACGACCACCGCATGAATCCGATCTGGTTGCTGGCGCTCGTTCCTCCCCTCGCTTTCGCCTGTGGCTGGTGGCTCGCCCAACGAAGCCATGTGAGGCGCTCGGGGGAGCGTGTCAACGAGCTGTCTTCCGATTACTTCCGGGGCCTCAACTACCTCCTCAACGAGGAGCAGGACAAGGCGCTGGAGGTGTTTCTTCGCCTTGCCGAATACAACCGCGACACCGTCGAGACCCATCTCGCCCTGGGCAACCTCTTCCGCAAGCGCGGGGAAGTGGACCGGGCCATCCGTCTGCACCAGCACCTGGTTTCGCGCCAGGGCCTTTCCGACGAGATGAAAACCGTGGCCTTGCTGGAGCTCGGCGAGGACTACATGCGCGCCGGCCTGCTCGACCGTGCGGAAACCCTGTTCTCCGATCTTGTGGCCATGGACGCCCTGGCGCCCTCGGCGCTGCGGCACCTCATCGCCATCTATCAGCACGAACGCGAGTGGCACAAGGCGATCGACCATGCGCGCCGGCTGGAGGCCATGACCGGTGAAGACGAATCGGCCATGATCGCCCAGTTCTATTGCGAGCTTGCCGAGCAATCGCGCCAGCACGGCGCGCGCACCGAGGCACGCGACTATGTTCGCGACGCGTTCGCCTGCCAGGAAAACTGCGTGCGCGCGCACATGATCGCCGGCCGGCTCTCGTCGGAAGACGGCGAACTGGAGCAGGCGATCGCGTCGTATGAGGCCGCCATCGCCGCGGACATCGCCTTCGTCCCCGAGATTCTTCCGCCCCTGCTCAACTGTTATGCGCGCTCGGGCCAGATGGACCGCGCGGAAGCATTCCTGCGGGAAATCATGGAGCGCTACCACGGCATCTCGCCGGTGCTCGCGCTCACCCGGCTATACGAGGGCAGGGATGGCGAGCGTACGGCCATCGACTTCCTCACCGGGCAGCTGCGCAAGCGTCCCTCCGTGCGTGGCCTCATGGCGTTGATCGACGCCACGATGGACAAGGTGTCCGGCGAGGCACGCGAGAACTACCTCATCCTCCGCGACCTCACGCGCAAGCTTCTCGAAGGCCAGGCCATGTATCGCTGCAGCCGTTGCGGCTTCGGCGCGAAGGCGCACCACTGGCAGTGCCCGAGCTGCAAGAGCTGGGGCACGGTACGCCCCATTCACGGCGTCGCGAACGAATGACAACCTGGCCCGCCGCCTACGCATCGCTGCCGATCGGCTGTATCGTGGCGGCGTTCGTCGTGTCTTTCGCGAGCGTGCGCGTGGCCATCGCCTATGCCCACCGGCGCGGCATGCTCGACACGCCCGGCCGCCGGCGTTCGCACACGATGCCCACGCCACGTGGCGGCGGCATCGGCATCGTGCTCGGCGCCCTCGTCGGCATGCCGGCCTGCCTGTTGCTGCTGCCCCAATCGCCGGGTGCGGCCACGGTCGGCGCCTTCACGGTCGCGACCATCGCCGTGGCGGCCATCGGCTGGCTGGACGACCACGGCTCGCTGCCCATCCGGCCGCGCCTGTTTATTCAGTTGGCGGCGACGTTATTGCTGTGTGTCGCCGTCGCGTCGGGCACCTCGAGCCTGTGGTGGGCCGTGCCGCTCCTGCTGGCTGGCGTCTGGTCCATCAACCTCCACAATTTCATGGACGGCATCGACGGTCTGGCCGCCCAGCAGGCCATGTTCTTCGGCGCCGCCGTCGGGGCGCTCGCCTGGGCTGCCGGGAACCCGGCGATCGCCTACGCGGGGCTTGCCATGGCCGCGGCCGCCCTGGGTTTCTGGTGGTTCAACCGCTCGCCTGCACGGATATTCATGGGCGATGTGGGCAGCGGAACGCTGGGGCTGCTGGTTTTCGCGCTCTCGGCGATGCTGTGGGCATTTCGTACGAACTTGCTCTGGCCGGCACTTGTCTTTTCCTCGGCCTTCGTCATCGACGCGACCTTGACATTGCTCGTGCGAATGCTGCGCGGTGCGCGCTGGTACACTCCGCACCGCGAGCACCTTTATCAGTGGCTTGTGAGACGGGGAACGTCACATCGGAGGGTAGCCGCAGGCTACCTTGCCTGGAACGTTCTCGTCTGTGTTCCCGTCGCATGGATCGCGTTCCGCTCACCAGCGGCGGCGCCGGCCTGTTTCGCGGCGGTGTACGTGGTGGGGGCAGCGGTTTGGCGTACTGGCAAGCGTTACGGCTTGCGTCGAAGGGAGCGACATGTTTCTGCGTAAGTTCATCGGCATCATTCATCCGCGCACGGCGGTCGTCGCCCACGACCTGGCGATGTCCGCGCTCGCGTGGTGGATAGCCAAGGCATTGCGTTACGCACTGATGCCGGACCTCGCGCCGGTCACCTACCTGCCGATGGAGTTCCCCATCGTGCTGCTGGTTCAGGGTGCGGTCTTCAACTGGACCGGCCTGTACAAGGGGGTGTGGCGCTTCGCCAGCCTTCCGGACCTCTGGAACATCATCCGCGCCACGGTGATCGGTGCGCTGATCATCGGCCTGGCCATGGTCATGTACGCGCGCCTCGACGGCGTGCCGCGCTCGGTGCTGCTGGTCTATCCGGTGGTGCTCGTGGTGCTGCTGGGCCTTCCGCGGCTCAGCTACCGCTTCTGGAAGGACAGCCGCATCGACCTGTTCCAGTCGGTGCCGACCAAGCGGGTGCTCATCGTCGGCGCCGATCGCGCGGGCGAGGCGCTGTCGCGCGACCTGCGCCGCGACAGTCGCTACAGTGTCATAGGTTTCGTCGACGATAACCTCGCCCTGCGCGGTGCGCAGATCGGCGGTATCCCGGTGCTCGGCACCGTGGACCAGCTTGCCGAGCTGTCCAAGGCCGTGGCGGTGCAGATGCTGCTGATCGCCGTGCCCGGCGCGACCACCGCACAGATGCGCCGGATCGTGGCCTTCTGCGAAAGCACCGGTCTGCCGTTCCGCACCGTGCCCCGCCTGGAGGACGTCGTCGCGGGGCGCGCGCAGTTCAACGAGATCAAGGAAGTGGCCATCGAGGATCTGCTCGGCCGCGACGCGGTGGAGCTGGACTGGACGGCCATCCGCGAGAACATCAGCGGCCGCCGGGTGCTCGTTACCGGTGGCGGCGGCTCGATCGGTTCGGAACTCTGCCGTCAGGTGGCGCGCCTCGGCGCCAGTTCGCTCACGGTGGTGGAGATTTCCGAGTACAACCTCTATCGCATCGGCCAGGAACTGACCTCCGCCTATCCCGAGCTCATCTTCAACGGCGTGCTTACCGACGCCCGCGATGCGATGGCGGTCAACCGGCTCTTCGAGGAAACCCAGCCGCAGATCGTCTTCCACGCCGCCGCATACAAGCACGTGCCCATGCTCCAGGGCCAGCTGCGCGAGGCCTTCCGCAACAACGTCCTCGGGACCCGCATCGTGGCCGACGCCGCGGTGCGTTGCGGTGCAGAGTCGTTCGTCCTCATCTCCACCGACAAGGCGGTGAACCCCACCTCGGTGATGGGCGCATGCAAGCGCATGGCGGAAATCTGGTGCCAGAACCTCGCGGCGCATACTTCGACACGTTTCATTACGGTTCGCTTCGGTAATGTGCTGGACTCCGCCGGTTCGGTGGTCCCTCTGTTCCGCCGGCAGATCCGGCAGGGCGGGCCGGTGACCATCACCCATCCGGAGATCTCGCGCTATTTCATGACCATTCCCGAGGCCTGCCAGCTGATTCTCCAGGCGGCCAGTCTCGGCAAGGGCGGCGAGATCTTCGCGCTCGACATGGGCGATCCGGTGAAGATCCGCGATCTCGCCGAGCAGATGATCCGCCTGGCGGGCAAGCGGCCGGGCTCGGACATCCAGATCGTGTACACGGGGCTGCGCTCCGGCGAGAAGTTGTTCGAGGAACTGTTCCATCCGCTGGAGAACTACACGAGTACGACCCACGCGAAGATCTTCCAGGCCCAGCATCGCCAGGTGTCCTGGGAACTTCTGCAGACGCAGCTGGCACGCGCCGAGGAGGCCGTGTCCGCGTTCGACGAAGAAACCCTGCGCCGGTGCGTGTCGCAACTGCTGCCTTCCTTCCGTTGGAGCGAGCCGCAGACCGACAACGTGCTGCCGCTACGCCGTAACGAAAGTGGAGACATTGCATGACCCAACCCCTGCGCAAGGTCGTATTTCCCGTAGCCGGCCTCGGTACGCGATTCCTTCCCGCGACGAAGGTGGTGGCGAAGGAAATGCTGCCGGTGCTGGACCGTCCGCTGATCCAATATGCGGTGGACGAGGCCGTGGATGCGGGTGCCGACACGCTGGTGTTCGTCACCAATCGCTACAAGCACGCGATCGCCGACTATTTCGACAAGGCGTACGAGCTCGAAGAAAAGCTCGCCGAAAAGAACAAGGAAGAACTGCTGGCCATCCTTCGCGGCATCCTTCCGCGCCACGTGCGTTGTGTGTTCGTCACGCAGCCTGAAGCCCTGGGCCTCGGCGACGCCGTGCTGCGCGCGGCACCGGTGGTGGGCAACGAGCGCTTCGGCGTCATGTTGCCCGACGATCTCATCTGGAACAAAGGCAAGGGCGCGTTGCGCCAGATGGCCGAGGTGGCGGACGCCAACCAGGCCGGCGTCATCGCCGTGGAGGAGGTGCCCGAGAAGGACACCGACAAATACGGCATCGTCGACGCGAAGGAACGGCTGAACGATCGCACCCATGTCATTACCCACATGGTCGAAAAGCCCAAGCCCGCGGATGCTCCGTCGAATCTCGCGGTCGTCGGCCGCTATGTCCTTCCCTGCGAGATCTTCGACTACCTGAAGAACACGAAGGAAGGCGCCGGCGGCGAGATCCAGCTCACCGACGCCATCGAGAATCTGCTGAAGGACAAGGGCAGGGTGCTGGCGTATCGCTTCGAAGGCACGCGCTTCGACTGCGGCAACAAGGCTGGCCTGGTGCGCGCCACGATGGCCATGGCGCTGGAAGATCCGAAGCTCGCGCCGATCGTGCGGGAATTCGCGAACAAGGCGGCCGTTCCGGCCTGATCGGATTCACCGTACCTGGTAGAAGCCGGCTGTTGGCGTAGCAGCCGGCTCTCTTGGGCGCAGCAACCGGCTCTATGTGGGAGCCGGCTTCGCCGGCGATCCCGCAGCAGCGGGCAGGTTCGCCGCGAGCCCCCATCGCCGCTAAAGCGGCTCCCACAAAAGCCCGCTCCCCGTGCGACTTCCGGTTCACCGAACCGGCAGCGTCGGCAGGTACTTCGGCCGGCGGAACGCGTTCGCCTTCCGCTCCACCCCATAGGCAATCGCGATCAGCGTCGGCTCGCTCCATTTCGTGCCGAAGAACACCACGCCAATAGGCAGTTCGTGCGCGAATTCGACGGGCAGGGTGATCGATGGATAGCCCGCTATGGCCGCTGGTGCCGAGACGCCGCCGACGGTGGGATCGCCGCTGACCACGTGGTCGCCCAATACCAAGTCGTTCACGAAGGCCGGCCCCCAGCTTGGCGCGAGCAGGGCATCCAGCTTGTCCTTCCGCAGTGCGGCGTCGATGCCTTCCGGCCCCGCGAGCCGCTTGTTCCTGTCGCGCATGGCAATGTACTTCGGGTCGTCGAGACCACCCTTCGCCTGCGCGGCGAGGAACAGTTCCTGGCCGAACCACGGCATCTCTTTCGCCGCCTCGCGCTTGTTGAAGGCGATGAGGTCGGCCAGCGTCTTCATCGGCTGGTCGGGGCGGGTGGCGAGATAGGCCGCGATGTCGTGCTTGAACTCGTAAAGCAGCACATCGATCTCGTGCTCGCTCAGTTCCTTGAGGTGGGGTATCTCCACGTTGTCCACCACGATCGCACCTTGCGCCTTGAGCAGGGCGATGGTGTGTTCGAGCGCCCTGTCGGCATTCGGCTCGATGCCGGCCAACTGCCTCACCACGCCGATACGCTTGCCGCGCAGGCCATTGGGATCGAGGAACTTCGTGTAATCGGTGGCGTGCTTTCCCGCTTCCGCCGTGGCGGGATCGCGGGCATCGGGCCCGGCGATGGCGCTGAGCACCGCGGCCGCGTCGGCCACGCTGCGGGCCATCGGACCGGCGGTGTCCTGGCTGTGCGAGATGGGCACGATGCCGCTGCGGCTCACCAGCCCCACGGTGGGTTTGATGCCTACGAGGCCGGTCATGGACGCCGGGCAGATGATGGAGCCGTCGGTTTCACTGCCGATGGCCGCCGTGGCAAGACCCGCGGCCACCGCCGCGCCGGAGCCCGCGCTCGAACCGCACGCATTGCGATCGAGCACGTACGGATTGACGGTGAGGCCGCCGCGCGCCGTCCAGCCGCTGGTGGCGTGAGTGGAGCGCATGTTCGCCCACTCGCTGAGGTTGGTCTTGCCAAGGATGATGGCGCCCGCTTTTCGCAGGCGCGCCGCCACTTCGGAGTCGCGCGGCGCGGGCTTCACCGTGAGGGCCAGCGAGCCTGCGCTGGTCATCATGCGGTCGCCCGTGTCGATGTTGTCTTTCAGCAGGATGGGAATACCGGCCAGAGGGCCTTTGCCCCTGGCGGTACGCGCGATCTGCAACGCGTCGGGGTTCGTCTCCAGCACGGCGTTCACGCGTGGGCCGGCCTTGTCGATGGTCGCGATCCGGTCGAGGAACAGGCGTGTGAGCCCTTCCGGCGTCAGCGCGCCCGATGCATAGGCGGCCTGCACGGTGGCGATGGAGGCGAAAGCGTCGTCCTCTCCGGCCTCACGCGCTCGGGCCGTCGAAGCCAGGTGGAACGACAACCCCGTGGCGACAAGCACCAAGGGTCTGGTCCAGCGATGCTGCATCGTTTTCCCCTTCGATCGGACGAAGCGTCGCACCCATCTTAACCGGGTGCCCCCGGGCATATACTGGCTCAAAGCCATGCTCGCGCGAGAGCCGTGCGCGGGCCCGCCAACGTTACACCAGGGAGTGCCACATGCGTCGTCTCCTTCGCCGGCTGCTAGTCGCAGCCGTCGTGTTCTGCGCCGTTCCGGCGCCGGCCGCCGATTCGCAGGCCGTACCCGACACCCTGGCCCAGCGCATCGCTGCCTGCACGAGCTGTCACGGCGAACGCGGCGAGGGCGGCGACAACGGCTTCAACCCCCGCCTCGCCGGAAAGCCCGCCGGCTACCTGCACCGGCAGATGCAGGACTTCCAGCGAGGGCTCCGCCACTACGAGATCATGGAATACATGGTGGCCCCGCTGACCGACGCATACATGCGGGAAATCGCGGAGTACTTCGCCGGACAGGAAGTACCTTATGCGCGGCATCCGGTGCCGGCGACCACCGCCGCGGCGATGGCGCGAGGCGAGGAACTGGCCACGCGCGGCGATCCCAAGCGCGGCGTGCCTGCCTGCATGGCTTGTCACGGTCCCAACCTCACGGGGGTCCAGCCCGACATTCCGGGGCTCGTCGGCTTGCCTTACGACTACATCAGCGCGCAGATCGGCGCATGGCGCACGAACACGCGCAGCACGGTGGCGCCGGACTGCATGGCCACGATCGCGAACCGCCTGAGCGACGCCGACATCAGCGCCGTGGCCGCGTGGCTGGCCCAGCGTCCGGTGCCGGACGACGCACATCCGGAACCGGCGGGAAGCATCAAGCCGCCACTCCACTGCGGCGTGCTCGGAGGCTGACCCATGAAGACATCCAGCCTTCTGTTCGCCTGTTTCGTCCTGCTGCTGTCCGCCACCGCCGCACAAGCCTCCGCCGATGTGCAACGTGGCCAGTACCTTGCCATGGCGGGCGATTGCGCCGCCTGCCACACATCGCGCCATGGCCAGCCGTTCGCGGGCGGCAGCGTCGTGCCCACGCCGTTCGGAGCGATTCCCGCGCCCAACCTCACGCCCGACCGCGAAACCGGCCTCGGCGACTGGAGCGCCGACGATTTCTATCGCGCCATGCACTCCGGAGTGGCGCACGACGGCACGTCGCTTTATCCCGCCTTTCCGTTCACCTCGTACACCAAGGTCACGCGTGCCGACACGGATGCCATCTTCGCCTACCTGCGCAGCCTTCCGGCGGTAAGGAGCGCGGATACGCCCAACACACTGCGTTGGCCGTACCGTATGCGCTCGCTCATGAGCGCGTGGCGCACCCTTTATTTCGACGAGGGCGAATACGCCACGGATCCGAAACGATCCGCAGCATGGAACCGGGGCGCGTACCTCGTGCAGGGGCTCGGCCATTGCAACGAATGCCATGCTCGCCGCAACAGCTTCGGCGCGATGGTGCAGGAGCCCTTCCTCGCCGGCGGCATCGTGCCGGTACAGAACTGGTACGCCCCCGATCTCTCGATGGGGCCGCACGGCGGACTCGCCGGGTGGACCGAAGCCGACGTGGTTGCGCTGCTGAAAACCGGCCGTTCGGCCAAGGGCACGGCATCGGGGCCGATGGCCGACGTCGTCATGCGCAGCACCCAGCATCTGAGCGACGACGACCTGGAGGCCATGGCCACGTACCTGAAGTCCCTGCCGGATCGCGAGCCGCAACGGCAGCGCGAATCGGCGGTGGGTGCGCGCGACCTGGCCCTGCGGGGCCAGAAGGTTTACGCGCAGCAATGCGCCGAATGCCACGCCGACAACGGACGCGGAAAGGGCGACGCGTATCCGCCGCTGGACGGCAACGTATCGGTCACCGATCCCACGGGCATCAACGCCATTCGCGTCGTCCTGTCGGGCGGTTTCGCTCCTGTCACGAAGGACAATCCGCGGCCTTACTCGATGCCCCCGTTCACCCAGAAGCTCACCGACGACGATGTGGCGGCGGTGGTCACGTATATCCGGCAGGCATGGTCGAACAAGGCCGCCGCGGTGTCGCCCGCTGACGTGCGGGCTTATCGCTCGACGCCTGGCGGTTGAGTTCAAGCGTTTGCCGTAACGCACCGCAGGTGGCACGCAGCCAAAAGTCGTATGGAATCGACTGGCAGCAGGGCATAGGCTGATTGCGCAAGTACACGGTGACGAACTCGAACGAACCTTTCAGGGAGTTCGGGCAAGGATGCAAAATCGGCCGAAGGAGAGCGCCATGAGCAAGGAAGCAAAGAGTGGGGAGCTTGAGTACGAATTCAGGTTCCCATTCAGTACGTACGCAGGAAGCATGCTGCCTTTGGCTAATGGCGGTATGTATTTGACGGGTTCATTCGATGCCAATGGTCCCAACGAACCGGTGACCTTGCTGGTAGCCCGTGTCGACGCGAAAGGCAACCCGGATGTCGGGTTCGGTGCCGATGGGGTTGCGACAATCCAGTTGAATACGGGCTTTCAGGTAGGTGTTCCCTGGGGTGTCATGAGGGGCCCCGCTGGAACGGTCACGGCCGCGTTGGTCATAAACAGGACGATCGGTCTGGCTCGCCTTAAACCGGGAGGTAGCCTGGATCTCACATTCGGTCGTTGGGGCACCATCGTGCATGACTTCGAGAGAAGGGCGTCGAGGTATTCGGCGGCTCGTTCCAGCAATGATCGTCGTGTGATCGAGGATACGCGAAACCGGGATTTCCCCAGCGAAGGGCCCCTTGCGGTCGGGGCCATGGATAACGGAATCGTTCCTGCTCCGGACGGCGGCAGCTACTTCGTCCGCGACTTCGGCTTCGGCGGCCCTCCATGGAGCATCCTTGTCCACTTCGACCCCGACGGGTTTCTTGATACAAGCTTTGGCGACTCCGGCGTCGTCTACATCCAGCTTCCGGGTCGTGAGCAAACCGTCATCTTCGCTGCCAAAAGCGTGGAGGGGGGCGAAGGCAATAAGATCGTCGTTGTTGGCTGGGCCGGCGACTTCGGTTCCCCGGTGGGGGTAGTCGCCCGTTTCCATTCAGACGGCACACCGGACGATACCTTTGGCGAACAGGGGATCGCCGTTGTGGAGCCGCCGAGTGGACGATTTCCGTCTTCCATGTTGTTTACCGCGGTGCATGTGATGCCTGACGGCAGAATCTTCGCGAGTGGTAGATTCAGGGAAAACGACCGACAGGCAGGACTGTTGGCTGGCTTGGATGCCACGGGCAAACTGCTGCCTTCGTTCAACGGTGGCGAGGTCGTCATTTTCGATCCGCTTGGAGCGGACGAGCATCGATTGGATGTAAACGTCCTTTCCCAACCCGACGGCAAGATCGTCGTTGTCGGGTCTGCCAATGGTCTTTCAGAGAATAAAGTCGCCGTCCTCGTGGCACGTTACATGCCGGACGGTTCCCTTGATCGTAGCTTCGCGGTTCCCAAGGGCTGGACGACGGTACAGGCGTTCGGAAGTGCGCTCAGTGTGCCAAGCAGTTTCCAGTTCGCGCTGGACGGAAAGATCCTTATCGCGGGCTACAACGCTGATTCCCCGACACCCTGGGTCATGCGATTGTCGAACTGACAGGCACTCCTTTCGAAGCGCGTAAATCACCCGGTCGGTGCAGGCATTCAGTCCTGCACGCCCGGGATGCCAGCCGTTAGGAAGTCGGCCATCGCCTGCCAGGCGCGAAGGTCCCACGACCGCCGCGCCTGGCCGGAAGGCGAGGGCAGGACGAAGGTGGACACGTTGGCGAAACGTTCTTCCTGCAAGCCGTAGCCGATACCTTTGCCCAGCGCGGCCGTGCCGCCGTGCTTGCTGGTGAACGCGATGGCATCGGGAGCAAAGTGCTCGATCTTCTGACGCAGTGCCGCGACGTCGAAGGCGTCGACGGGAAGCTCGGCATCGTTGCCGTAGTGGTATTTCGAAAGATCGGTGAGTCCGATGCCGAAGGCCGGGAGCAACGGGTATTCCGCGGGTGCCAGCAGTCGCGGTGTCAGCCCGACCGCGAACAAGGTGCGCCAGAACATGTTGCCCGGATGGGCGTAATAAGCCCCCTCCCGCGCCGAGCGCGTGCCGGCGGCCGTGCCGCAGAAAACCACTCGCAGCCCGTCTTGCAGCACATCGGGAAGGACAAAACGGTCGCTGACGACATTTGTTGTCATGCGCGAATCTTACGCGAGCACGCCGACAAAGCGTGGACATCCGTGCCGCTAAGCTAGGACGCCATGAACTTTCCCGACTGGATGCTTGATTTCGCGCATCCGTGGACGCGTTTCGCGCTGATTGTCGTGATTGCGCTGGTCGCCACGGGTATTTTTCGCAGGCTCGTGCAGGTGCTGCTCCGGCGCTTCGCCATCCGCCATCCCATGGGCGCTTCCATCGTCGCGCGCGCAAATGCGCCCCTGGAGGCGATCCTCCCGCTGGCGATGCTGCTCCTTGCGTTTCGCGCGGCGCCGGACGAGCCCGCACGCCTGGTCGACGGCCTCGAGCATATACTCGGCGTCGCGCTGATCGCCGCGTGCACATGGTTCGTCGTGCGCTGCATCGGTGCCCTCGAAGCGGCCGTGTCCCGCTTCAATCCCATTGACCTTGCGGACAACCTGCGGGCACGGCGTTTGCAGACGCAGGTGCGCGTGTTGAGCCGCACGGCCATGGTCGTGACGGTGGTGCTCGGGATCGGTGTGGGGTTGATGACTTTCCCCGCCGTGCGCCAGTTCGGCGCGAGCCTGCTCGCGTCGGCCGGTCTGGCCGGCCTCGCCGTTGGCCTGGCGGCGAAACCGGTGCTCGGCAACCTGATAGCCGGCATACAGATCGCGCTTACCCAGCCTATCCGCATCGACGACGTGGTGATCGTCGAAGGCGAGTGGGGCAAGGTGGAGGAAATCAGCAGCACCTACGTGGTCGTGCGCATCTGGGACGAACGGCGATTGATCGTGCCGTTGCAGTACTTCATTGAAAACCCTTTCCAGAACTGGACGCGGACCAGTTCGCAGATCCTCGGCTCGGTGATGCTGTGGTTCGACTATGGATTGCCGCTCGATCCGCTTCGGGCGGAACTGAAGCGGCTCTGCGAGGAGGCGCCCGAGTGGGACAAGCGGGTATGCGTGCTGCAGGTGGTAGACAGCAACGAAAGGGCGATGCAGTTGCGCGCCCTGGTGAGTTCCGCCGATTCCGGCAGATCGTGGGATCTGCGCTGCAAGGTGCGGGAAGGGCTTATCGCCTTCGTCCGCCGCGAGTATCCCCAACACCTGCCGCGGCTGCGGGGCGAATTGGAGAGCGAGGTGCGTGCGGCCGACGCGGCTGCCCCGCCGTTCGCGAGCAGGACGGTATCGGCCCGTCGCTGACTTTCGCCCGTCCACGACAGAAGCATGAAAGCTCGTGGTACGCGGGTCGTGGTAGCGTGCGCGGCAATCCCCTTGTACCAGGAGAATCGCCGTGACGGTCAACGAGCAGAACACAGAGCAGGCGGCACGCAAGTGGTTCGCCAAGAGCTCCGGCGACCTGGGCCATGCCGAACGGTGGCTCCTGGAGAGGCTGGTTCAGCGCAAGATCGTAGCGGAGAACGTGAGCGCCGAGTTCCACTCCGAACTCACCTTCGGCCAGCGACTGGCGGATTCCGTGTCGCGCTTCGGAGGTTCGTGGACCTTCATCATCCTTTTCGCCGTCGGCCTGCTGCTCTGGACAGGGCTCAATTCCTATGTGCTGCACAAACCGTTCGATCCGTATCCCTATATTTTCCTCAACCTGATGCTCTCGATGCTCGCCGCCGTGCAGGCGCCGGTCATCATGATGAGCCAGAACCGCCAGGCCGCCATGGACCGGATGGACGCCACCAACGACTACAAGGTGAACCTGAAGGCCGAGATCGAGATCATGGCCTTGCATGACAAGCTGGACCAGATGCGCACGGAGCAGCTGGCGGCCCTGTTGGCAAAGCAACAGGAACAGATCGATCTGCTGATGAAGCTGGTGGACTCCCGGGCTCGCTAGGGCGAAGTCTCAGGGCCCGCCGTCATCCCTGCGAAAGCAGGGACCCAGGGCCTCGGTTCCCGATTGAGCGATGAGGCTCTGGATTCCTGCTTCCGCAGGAATGATCGGGGTGGTCGCGCCGAGTTTCGTGGTGCGTTCCGACGAACATAAAAAAACCCGGCACGAAGCCGGGTTTTTCCTTCCGCACATCAGCCGGGATCAACCCTGGCCGCGCGACGCCTTCTTGCGGTCGTTTTCCGTCAGGTGCTTCTTGCGCAGACGGATTTCCTTCGGCGTGACCTCGACCAGTTCGTCGTCGTCGATGAAGTCCAGCGCCTGTTCGAGCGAGAACTTGATCGGCGGGGTGAGCTGGATCGCATCGTCCTTGCCGGCGGCGCGCATGTTGGTCAGCGGCTTGGGCTTGATGGCGTTGACGGTGAGGTCGTTGTCCTTGGCGTGGATGCCGATGAGCTGGCCTTCGTACACCGAGTCGCCCTCGGCTGCGAACAGCTTGCCGCGCTCCTGCAGCGGGCCGAGCGAGTAGGCCGGGGTGGTGCCCGCGGCGTTCGCGATCATCACGCCGTTGAGGCGCTTGGCGATCTGGCCTTCTTCCTTCGGACCGTAATGGTCGAACACGTGGAACAGCAGGCCCGAACCCTGGGTGAGGGTCTTGAACTGGTTCTGGAAGCCGATGAGGCCACGCGCCGGGATCATGTATTCCAGGCGCACGCGGCCCTTGCCATCGGGCTCCATGTTCTTCAGCTGGCCCTTGCGGATGCCGAGGCGCTCCATGACCGGACCCTGGTGGGTCTCTTCCACGTCGACCACCAGCTGCTCGTACGGCTCCATGAGCTGGCCGTCGATTTCCTTGATGATGACTTCCGGACGCGACACGGCCAGTTCGTAGCCTTCACGGCGCATGTTCTCGATCAGTACCGACAGGTGCAGTTCGCCGCGGCCGGAAACGAGGAACTTGTCGGCGTCGGAGCCGTCTTCCACGCGCAGGGCCACGTTGTGCACCTTCTCGCGGTCCAGGCGCTCGCGGATCTGGCGGCTGGTGAGGAACTTGCCGCCGGAGAGGTCCTTGTTGCCGACGAACGGCGAGTTGTTCACCTGGAAGGTCATGCTGATCGTCGGCTCGTCGACGGTCAGGGCCGGCAGCGCTTCCGGAGTGTCCAGCGCGCAGACGGTGTCGGAAATGGTGAGTTCCTGGATGCCCGAGATGGCGACGATGTCGCCCGCCTCGGCGGTGTCCTGCTCGATGCGCTCCAGGCCGAGGAAGCCCAGCACCTGCAGCACCTTGCCCTGGCGCTTCTTGCCTTCGCGGTCGATGACGGCCACGGGCATGTTCTTCTTCAGCGTGCCGCGCTGGATGCGGCCAATGCCGATGACGCCGACGAAGTTGTTGTAGTCGAGCTGGCTGATGCGCATCTGGAACGGGCCTTCCGGATCGACGTCCGGCTTCGGCGCATGGTCCATGATGGCCTGGTACAGCGGGGTCATGTCGCCTTCGCGGGCGTCCTGGTCGAGCGAGGCGTAGCCGTTCAGGGCCGACGCGTAGACGATCGGGAAGTCCATCTGCTCGGGCGTGGCGCCCAGGCGGTCGAAGAGGTCCCACACCTGTTCCACGACCCACTCCGGACGCGCGCCCGGGCGGTCGATCTTGTTGACGACGACGATCGGCTTGAAGCCCATCGCGAACGCCTTCTGGGTGACGAAGCGCGTCTGCGGCATGGGGCCGTCCATCGCGTCGACGAGAATCAGCACGGTGTCGACCATCGACAGCACGCGCTCGACCTCGCCGCCGAAGTCCGCGTGTCCCGGGGTGTCGACGATGTTGATGCGGTTACCCTGCCAGGTGATCGCGGTGTTCTTGGCAAGGATGGTGATGCCGCGTTCCTTTTCCTGGTCGTTCGAATCCATCACGCGCTCGGCAAGCACGGTGCGCTCGTTGAGCGTGCCGGACTGCTTGAGGAGCTGGTCGACGAGGGTGGTCTTGCCGTGGTCGACGTGAGCCACGATGGCGATATTGCGCAGGTTTTCGATCGACATGCGTCATGCGCCGGCCTTCAGCCGGTGCACCTCTTTGGTATGGGAAGCCGCCGATTATAAAGGAAATTGGCGACGTTCGCATGACCGGGCGGGGCAATCGAAGCCCCGCCCGGTCCGGCCTACGGTTCCAGGGGCTCGTCCCGGCAGGTCAGCGGAAGGTATTTCTCGTCGATACCCTCGCCGGAGCAGCCCCAGGCGACCGAATGGCCCTGCACGCGCGGGGTCAGCACGAGGGTGCCGCCGTCGAGCCGGGCATCGGCCTTGCGCGGCGGTCTGGCGTCGATGGTGACCACGATCTCGCCGCCCGCGCCCACCTCGACCGACCCGGCGACGTCGTTGCCCAGGCTCGTCGGCTCGCCGAGGCCGGCGGCCTTATTGCTGGCCGGAAACTTGCCAGTGCGCTGACGCGCCTCCGTCACCGCCGCCTTGGCCGCGGAGGCGGCGTCGAGCGCGGAGGCCACCTGGCTGCGCAGCATGTACTCCTGGTACTGCGGCACGGCGATCGCCGCCACGATGGCGGTCCCGGCGACCAGACCCATGCCGCCCACCTCGCCGACGAGTTCCACCGGGCTCTGCTCGTAGGTGAAGGACACCGCGAGCGTATCCGGGTCCACCTCGAGCGCGGCGCCGATCACGCCGTCTTCCGGAAGATTCAACGTGTGCGCGGAGGGCAGGGCGCTGATGTCGATGTCCGCACCGACGGCGCTGCCGAGGATCTGGAGGATCTGGATGTACGAGTAATAGGCCTCGCGCTGCGCGTCGCGCGTGGAGGCGGTGAAGCCGACAAGCGTCCTGGTGCCCGGGTAGGCGCGGGCCTTGAACCAGTCGACCAGCGACGTGCCTGGGTTCCCGGCCGCTCGGTCGGCCAGGGCCTGCGGCACTTTCGCCATCACGACCCAGTCGCCGTCCTCGACCCAGTACGAGCGGCCGCCGAGGCGGGAGAGGAAGGACGCAAACGGCTTGAGCGATTCCGGCGCATTGGGCGGAAGATCGGCCTCCCCCGGTCCCGGCATCGACAGCCAGTGGACCGACGTGCCGTCGACTTTGCTCACCCCGGTTTTCCAGCCTTTCGCCGCCATGCTTTCGATGCGTGCGTACCAGTCCTTGCGATCGGGCGTGTGCAGCGCATAGAACAGGCCGGTGTCGTCGGAGAACACCACCATCTCGGGGCCGAACCAGCGGAACCAGTCGGACGGGCCGGCGCCGTAGCGGGCCCGCATCTTCTCCACCGCCGCGCGGTAGCGCTGCGCCGCCTCGGTCCCGAAATCGAGATTCAGGTTGCTTTCGAAGGTCTGGTAGTTTTTCGCGTCCGGAAGCGACAAGGTCAGCGCCCAGCGCGGGTCGCCCACCGTTTTCAAGGTCGGGGAGAACGCCGACGGGGCGAGATACTGCAGTGCGCGTGCGCCGGGAGCGTGGGCGATGATGCGGAACTGGGCACGCCCATCGACCGTGCCGCCGCCGAAAGCGATGGCGTCGGCCTTGGAGGCGAAATCGGACGGGAGGCGGCCGAACGGGTTATCGCCCGCCTGCGCGGCAGCTACGCCGCCCATGCCGCGTACGCTGATCCAGCCGAACAGGCCTTCGCCGGAGGTGTCGATGCGCGGCTCCAGGGCCGCCAGCGTCGCGGGCGCCGCGCCGGGCGCGGTCTTGCCGAACGAAGCGAGCACCTCGTCCAGCGTGGCCTTGTCACTTGGCGCCTGGGCCGACTGCGTGATCCACAGCCGGTGTTCCGCGGCGACGTAGCGAATGGCCCCGCCGCTGGCGAGCTGGCCGTTCCCCTGTGCGTCGAGCGGGGCGGCTAGCAGCGGCGTCGAGGCATCGAGACTCGCGATACGGGCATTGAAGGCATCGACGGACGGGTAGTCGAGCAGCGCCGTGAGCACCAGGCGCGACGTGGGCGCCGGGATGCCGAGCGGGTCGACCAGTGCGATTTCCAATGGCGAGCGCAGATCGTTCAGCAGCAGATTGACCAGGCCCGCGATTTTCAGGTCCGCGAGCGCCTTGTCGCTGGCCATGCTGTTGCGGATGCGCGCGATGGCATCCAGATGGGCCTTCGAGGACAACGCCGCATCCAGCGGGCGTCCGTTCGGCACGCCACCGAGCATCGCCCATGGCGATGGAATGCGCATGTAGCCGACGGTCTGGGCCGGGAGGTGCTGGCGCATCCACGCGGGGGCCGAGATGGCGGTCTGCGCGGCTGCGACAGCCTTTGGATCGGCCGCGGCGGCCTCGTCTTTCTTGTGGCAGGCGACAAGGCCAAGCGCCGCGACGAGGGCGGCGGACATCACGACGGTGCGACGGGCAATCATTGCTCTCCCCTGTGGATTCATCCGGCTCCTGCCGGGTCGCGGGAGGATAGCAGTGGCACAGCATCCGGTTGCACGTGTTCGAGACGGCGCAGGCCGGATGTGATACCAAGCCTTCTCGATCGAGGGAGTCCGCATGTCGGCATCCGACAACTTCGGCACGCTGCGCGTCACCACGCACCGCGGCGGCGACGACCTGCTCAGCGCCGGCCTCGGCTTGCGTGGATTGTCGGGTGCGCCGGCGCCGTTCGCACATCCGGCAGCGCCGACGCCCGCCGAACTGCGCCGCCGCGCGATCCAGAGCAATTGGAAGGGCATCGCCGATCTCGGTCCGCTCGGTGGCTTCGGCACCGTGTATGGAAGCGTGCCGGATGTGCCGGGGCGCGAATTCATGGCGTTCGCGAGGCTTGCCGGCGCGAAGGCATCGCATCGCATTCTCGTGCAGGTGCCCGATGCTTTCGATCGCGCGAAGCGCTGCCTCGTCGTCAGCGCCTCGCCGGGCACGCGCGGCGTTTACGGCTCCATCGCCGTCGCCGGGGCATGGGGGCTGCCACGCGGCTGCGCCGTGGCGTATACCGACAAGGGCGCGGGAAGCGGCTATTTCGACAGCGCGGACGGCAGCGGTGTGGCGCTCGACGGCACCCGGGCGAAGGCGGGGGAAGTGCCCCTGGAGTTCGAGCCGACCGGTGTCGCGGCCCGGGCCGGCATCGCCGTGAAACATGCCCATTCCGGAGACAACCCGGAAGCCGACTGGGGCCGGCATGTCCTGCAGGCGGCACGTTTTGGCCTCGCCATGCTCGACGAGGCGTTTCCCGACGATGCGCCGTTCACGCCCGCGAACACGCGGATCATCGCTACCGGTCTGTCGAACGGTGGCGGCGCCGTGCTGCGGGCGGCAGGCGAGGATACGGAAGGCCTGCTCACGGCCGTGGTGGCCCTGGCACCGAATATCTACGTGGAAGGTCATGGCCGGCCGTTTTACGACTACGCGACCGAAGCCGCGATCTTCCTGCCGGCCGCGCTGGCCGCGCCGCCGTTCGATGGGCTGCCGTTCGCCCGCGTGGGCGGCGCGCAACCTCCGGCATGGGCGTTGCGGTGTGCCGCGCTGCGCGCCCACGGGCGGCTCTCCGCGATGCTACCGGCCGCCCAGGGCGAGGAAGCGCTTGCCCTGCTGCGGGCATCGGGCTGGCATGACGAAGCCCTGGCCGTGGGAGCCTCGTCGGCTTCGCTGGATCTGTGGCGCGCGGTCACCGTGGCGTATGCCTCCGCGTACCTGCGGCGGCCATGCGGCGACATGCCCTGCGGTTACTCGTATCGGCCACAGCACACGGGCGGCATGGCGGGGCCTGTGGACGCGATGATCCGCGCGGCATGGTGGGCCGACGGCTCCGGAACCCCGCCCGGGGCGGGCATCGCGCTCGCCGGGGGCAGCGATGTCTCCATGGATCCCACCCTGCCGGGCAACCTCTGCCTGCGCGATCTGTGGACAGGGCAGGACACCGATGCGCAACGCCTGCGCGAGGCGGTCCAGGTCACGGCCGCCTCGTTGCCGCGCGAGGATCTGCCGGTTTTCGTCGTGCATGGTGCGCAGGATGGCCTGATCCCTGTCGGGTTCTCGTCCGACCCCTATGTGAAGTGGCTGCGCGCCGCCGGGCGTTCCCCGGTCTACTGGAAAGTGCCTCACGCCCAGCACTTCGACGCTTTCCTGGCGTTTCCCGATTTCGGCGATCGCCACGTGCCCCTTCTTCCGTTCGGCCACGCCGCCCTCGACCGGGCCTGGGCGCATGTGGCGGAGGGCAGGGCCCTGCCGGAGGACGCGGCGGTGCGCGACACGCGGCCGCGCGGCCCGGGCGCCCTGACTGCCGCCGCGCTGGCCTTGCCCGGCGCCTGAACGGTCGTCACGCTTTCTCGCTTGAAGTCCTGTGACGAGGGCGCCATCTTCGGTAGCCTTGCATCCCCCCGGGCGGGGCACGACGACGTGTCCGTCCGCATTTCAACGAGTTACAGGAACCGCGATGACCATCAACGTCACCATGAAGACGAACAAGGGCGATATCCACCTGCGCCTGCACGACGACAAGACCCCGATGACGGTGGCCAGCTTCGTGAACCTGGCCAAGCGTGGCTACTACGACGGCCTGTCGTTCCATCGCGTGATCGCCGACTTCATGATCCAAGGCGGTTGCCCCGAAGGTTCGGGCCGCGGCGGCCCGGGCTACAAGTTCGGCGACGAGTTCAACAGCAGCCTGAAGCACGACAAGCCGGGCGTTCTGTCCATGGCCAACGCCGGGCCGGGCACGAACGGTTCGCAGTTCTTCATCACGCACGGCGCGACGCCGTGGCTGGACGGCAAGCACAGCGTGTTCGGCGAAGTGGTCGGTCCGGAAGACCAGAAGGTGGTCGATGCGATCCGCCAGGACGACACCATCGAGAAGGTGGAAGTCTCTGGCGACGTGGACGCGCTGCTGGCGGCGCAGGCCGACAACGTGGCCAAGTGGAACGCGGTGCTCGACGCACGCTGATCGCCTCGCTGCGGGGGCCGATATTCGGCTTCCGCAAGGCAATGGGTGCTTTTTGTGGGAGCCGCTTCAGCGGCGATGGTGCATGCGGCAGGCTTGCCCGCTGCCGCGGGATCGCCGGCGTAGCCGGCTCCCACAAGTCACATGAGTTCGCAGCCTGCGCCGGCGGGGCCGTGTTAAAATGGCGGCCTTTGCCCCTTCCGAAGTCGAGGAAACGATGCCGCAGCTCGCCAAGCGTATCGGTCGTGCCAAGCCCAGCGCGATCATGGTCATCGCCGAGAAGGCCAAGCGCCTGAAGGCCGAGGGTCGCGACATCGTCAGCTTCTCGATCGGCGTGCCGAACTTCCTCCCCGGCGACCACGTGTACGCCGCGGCGCGCGAGGCCCTGGCGAAGGATTCCGGGCAGTACGGCAGCAATCGTGGCCCCGATGCCCTCGTCGACGCCTTCCTGGCGCATATCGAAGCCCTGGGGCTCACCGGCTACACCCGCAAGAACGTTTCCACGGGCGTGGGCGCCAAGCAGGTGCTGTACAACCTGGCCGAGGCGCTGCTCGACGAAGGCGACGAAATCGCATTCCCCGCGCCGTACTGGACCAGCTACCTCGACATCGCCGAAATCGTCGGCGCGAAGATCAACATCCTGCCGTGCCCGCCGGAGCAGCACTACAAGCTCACGCCGGCGCAGCTCGATGCCGCGCTGGCCCGCAAGCCGCGCGTGTTCCTGTTCAACAATCCGTCCAATCCCACCGGCATGGTCTACACGCGCGAGGAAATTGCCGCGCTGGCCGACGTGATCGCGAAGTACCCGGACACCTGGGTCATCACCGACGACATCTACAACACGATGGTGTTCGACGGCGTGGGCTATCACAACTTCGTGCACGTGCGCCCGGAGCTGAAGGACCGGGTGATCTTCGTCGATTCGCTTTCGAAGACCTACGGCATGCCGGGTTGGCGCGTGGGCTTCATCGCCGCGCCGGAAGCGGTGGCGCTCGCCGTCACCACGCTCAATTCCAACCACATCACCAGCCTGCCCGAGGTCGTGACCGCCGCCGCCGTGGCCGCGCTTTCGGGCCCGCAGGACATCCCGGCGGCGAAGCGCGACGAGTTCGCGCTGAAACGCGACCGCGTGTACAACGCCCTGGTTTCCATTCCCGGCGTGGTCTGCCCGCGCCCGCAGGGCGCCTTCTACGCGTTCCCCGATATTTCCGTGGCCTTCGGCAAGAAGCACAACGGCGTGGCGATCGACTCCGACGTCGACTTCTGCGCGGTGTTGCTCGAAGCCAAGGGTGTGGCCTGCGTGCCCGGTTCCGCGTTCGGTGAACCGCGCGCGCTGCGCATTTCCTATTCCTGCTCCGACGAGGCGCTCGACAAGGGCATGGCCCGCATCGTCGAGTTCTTCGCCGAGCTCACCTGATCAGTTCCCCGCGGTATTCCTAGGAGTCGAAAGATGAAAGCACCCGTTCGCGTTGCCGTCACCGGCGCAGCCGGCCAGATCGGTTATGCCCTCCTGTTCCGTATCGCCGCCGGCGACATGCTCGGTCCCGACCAGCCGGTGATCCTGCACCTGCTCGAGATCACCCCGGCGCTTCCCGCCCTCCAGGGCGTGGTGATGGAACTCAACGACTGCGCCTTCCCGACCCTTGCCGGCGTGGTGGCTACCGACGACGTGAACGTCGCCTTCAAGGACGTCGATTACGCGCTGCTCGTCGGCGCGCGTCCGCGCGGCCCGGGCATGGAGCGCAAGGACCTGCTCGAGGCCAACGGTGCCATCTTCGGACCCCAGGGCAAGGCGCTGAACGATCACGCCAAGCGCGACGTGCGCGTGCTCGTGGTGGGCAACCCGGCGAACACCAACGCCCTGATCGCGCAGCAGAACGCGCCGGACCTCGATCCGAAGTGCTTCACCGCCATGGTCCGCCTCGACCATAACCGCGCGCTGTCGCAGCTTGCCGAGAAGACGGGCGCGCACACCACCGAGATCAAGAAGGTCACCATCTGGGGCAACCACAGCTCCACCCAGTACCCAGACCTCCACGAGGCCACGGTGAAGGGCAAGGCGGCGCTGGAGCAGGTCGACCAGGCCTGGTACGCGGACACCTTCATTCCCACGGTGCAGCAGCGCGGCGCGGCCATCATCAAGGCGCGCGGCGCCTCCTCGGCGGCCTCCGCCGCTTCGGCCGCCATCGACCACATGCGCGACTGGGCGCTCGGCACCGCCGAAGGCGACTGGACCTCCATGGGCATTCCGTCCGACGGCTCCTACGGCATCGAGCCGGGCGTGATCTTCGGTTACCCGGTGACGGTGAAGGACGGCAAGTACGCCATCGTGCAGGGCCTGAAGATCAACGAGTTCTCGCAGGCGCGCATCGACGCGACCAACAAGGAACTGCGCGAGGAACGCGCTGGCGTGGAGCACCTGTTCGCGAAGTAATCGCGGCGGGATCCTGCAAATGAAAAGGCCGCGCTGCAAGGCGCGGCCTTTTTTGTCGTGCATGTTGAGGGATTGACCTGGCCATTACGTGGTCCCGGAGAGGATGCGGCCCATGGCCCATAGTCCCAAGCTTGTCGTTTACGCCGCGCTCGCCGCGAATATCGGCATTGCCATCGCCAAATTCGTGGCCGCGGCCATCAGCGGCAGCTCGGCCATGCTTTCCGAGGGCGTGCATTCGCTGGTGGACAGCGTCAACGAGGTGCTGCTGCTCTACGGCCTGCGGCGCTCGCAGCTGCCGCCGGATCGGGAGAACCCCCTGGGTTACGGGCGCGAACTCTACTTCTGGAGCTTCATCGTGGCCTTGCTGGTGCTGGCGCTCGGTGCGGGCTTCTCCCTCTACGAAGGCGTGAACCACATCCTTTCGCCGGAGCCGCTACGCGATCCGACGGTGAACTATGTGGTGCTCGGCATAGGCGTGCTGTTCGAGGGCGTATCCTGGTGGATGTCGCTGAAGAGCGTGCAGCGCAGGAAGGGACGGCTCGGCTACTTCGAAGCCTTCCGTACCACCAAGGACCCGACGACCTTTTCCGTGCTGTTCGAGGACAGCGCGGCGCTGCTTGGACTGGCCATCGCCGCCGGGGGCGTCTACCTGTCGCACGCTCTGGGCGACCCACGCATCGACGGCTGGGCATCGATCGGCATCGCGGTGGTGCTCGCGCTGGCGTCGGCTCTGCTGGCGCGGGAGAGCAAGGCCTTGCTCATCGGCGAACCCGCGCATCCGAACCTGCTTGCGAGGGTGTGCGGCATCGCCGGGAAGGTGAAGGGCGTGGAAGCAGTGAACGGCATGCTCACGCTTCAGATGGGACCCGACCACGTGCTGGTGGCCGTGTCGGCAGCCTTCGATGATCGCCTGACCACGGTGGAGATCGAGGACGTGGTGCGCACCATCGAGGCGCGCACCAAGGAAGCCGGGCTGCCCATCGTGGCGCTGTTCATCAAGCCGCAGACGCCCGAGCGATGGCGCGAGCGTCTGCGCGAGCTGGACGGTAACTGACTACGTCACGGGAACCGGTTCTGTGTTGAACCGGTTCTGTGTGGGCCCGGCTGCCCGATATGCCCTCAGGAGTGCTCGCCTTCCTTCGGCGGCTTGCCGCGGCCTTCGATATGCCCGCCGAAGCCCATGCGCATCGCGGAGAGCAGGCGCTCGGCGTACGTGTGGTCCTGGCGCGAGCGGAAGCGGGCGAAGAGGGCGGAAGTGAGCACCTCGGCCGGCACCGCCTGCTCGATGGCGGCGTTGACCGTCCAGCGGCCTTCGCCGGAATCGTCGACGTAGCCGGAGTAGTTGTCGAGTTCCGGGCCCTTCGCCAGGGCGCTGGCGGTGAGGTCGAGCAACCACGAGGACACCACGCTGCCGCGGCGCCAGACCTCGGCGATGTCGGCCATGTCCAGTTCGTAGCGCTCGCGCTCCGGAAGATGCGCGGCGTTGCGGTTCTTCAGGATGTCGAAGCCTTCCGCGAACGACTGCATCATGCCGTACTCGATGCCGTTGTGAATCATCTTCACGAAGTGACCCGCGCCGGCCGGACCGGCGTGCATGTAGCCGTTCTCGACGCGCGGATCGCGGCCCTCGCGGCCTTCCGTGCGCGGGATGTCGCCGGCACCGGGGGCCAGGGTCTTGAAGATCGGGTCGAGATAATCGACCGTGGGCTTGTCCCCGCCGATCATCATGCAGTAGCCGCGCTCCAGGCCCCACACGCCGCCGGAAGTGCCCACGTCAACATAGTGCTGGCCCTTGGCCGCAAGGGTTTCGGCACGGCGCGCATCATCCTTGTAGAAGGTGTTGCCACCGTCGATGACGATATCGTCCTTGCCCATCAGGTCGCTGAGCTTCGCGATCGTGGTTTCGGTGATATCGCCTGCGGGAAGCATGACCCAGACCACGCGCGGCGACGGGAGCGCCTGTACCAGGGCCTCGAGCGAGTCCACGGCCTCTCCGCCATCCTTCGCCAGCGCGTCGCGCGCGGCGGGGTTGTTGTCGTAGACCACGGTCTGATGACCGTCCCTCATCAGGCGGCGAGCGATGTTGCCGCCCATGCGGCCGAGTCCGATCAAACCGATTTTCATGCGTGGGGTCCTCGATGTATGAACGTGGGGAATATGCGGATACCCCGGCCATATGCAAGGTATACGTTGGGATGCACTTGCCTAATAGTGCGTTCTGTCGCACGCGAAGTCGACCTCCTCGAAGGGATGTGAGGGCGGCGTCGTTCCGTGGCATCCCGCGCTTGACGAGCCCTTGAGCGGCGGAGTGGGACGGTGTGGCTCCTCTCTCAAAGGAGCATTGCCATGGCCGATACCCGCCAGGACGAACTGGATCGCATCTGGGCCCTCATCAAGGATGCCCGGGTCGCGATGTTGACCAGCGAACGCGACGGCAGGCTCTACAGCCGCCCCATGGTCGCTTCGCAAAAGGGCTTTGACGGAAGCCTGTGGTTCTTCACGCGGAAGAGCTCGCCCAAGGTTGCGGAAGTGGAAGGCCACCGCGAGGTTAACGTCGCTTATGCCAGCGCCGCCGACAACAGCTTCGTGTCGCTCTCCGGGAGGGCCGTGCTCGTGGAAGACCGCGCGGCCATCGAGGCTCACTGGAATGTCTGGGTAAAAGCCTGGTTTCCCGATGGCAAGGACGATCCGGATCTCGCGTTGCTTCGTGTGGATGTGGACACCGCGGAATATTGGGATGCGCCCTCGTCGAAGATGGTGCTTGCCTTCGACTATCTGAAGGCCCGAGTCACCGGTGGGAAGCCAGAGGCGGGGGAGAACCGCAAGGTCGACCTTCGTTGACCTGACTTCCGGCACGGTGGAGTCGGAAATCGATTGCCGGTTACGCTCAAGGGTCGTCCCACCCGAGAGTAGCCGATGAAATTCCTCGCCCGTGCCTGTCTCGCCGCGGCCGCCCTTGCCGGCGCCTGCGGCGCGATGGCTGCCGACTTCGACCCGCGCGAGACGTTCGCGCCGTTCTCGTATCCCCAGCCGGTGAACGCCTATCGTTCGGGCAGCGGAATGCCGGGGCCAATGTTCTGGCAGAACCGCGCCGACTACGAGTTGGCGGCTACGCTGGATCCGGTCAGGAACACCCTGAGCGGCAAGGCGACCATCCGCTATACGAACAACAGCCCCGATGCGCTGGATGTGCTCTGGCTGCAGTTGGACGAGAACCGTTTCACCGCCGACGCCCGCGGCAATTTCACCTCGGACAAGACCGCAAAGAGGCATACCGACGGCTATCGTATCGCTTCGGTGACCGTCGACGGTCGCAAGGCCGAATACGTGATCAGCGACACGCGGATGCAGGTGCGGCTGCCCGCGCCGCTGGCGGGGAAGGGTGGCAAGATTTCGCTGACGATCGTGTATTCCTACGATCTTCCCGGCGACTTCGGCGGACGCACGGGGTTCGCCCCCTCGAAGAACGGCAACATCTACGAGATGGCGCAGTGGTATCCGCGCATGTGCGTGTACGACGACCTGCGCGGATGGGACACGGCGCCTTATCTCAACAGCGAGTTCTATCTCGAGTACGGCGATTTCGATTATGCGATCACCGTGCCTTCCAACATGATCGTCGCCGGCTCAGGCGAACTGGTGAATCCCGACGACGTGCTGACGGCCACGCAGCGCGAGCGCCTGGCCAAGGCACGACAGAGCGACAGCACGGTGATGATCCGGACGCCGGCCGAGGTTGCGGACCCGGCCAGTCGTCCCAAGCAGGGCGGCACGCTTACCTGGAAATTCCGGATGAAGAACACGCGCGACGTCGCCTTCGGTGCGTCCACCGCGTATGTGTGGGATGCGGCGCGCATCAACCTGCCGGAGGGCAAGACGGCGCTGGCGATGTCGGTCTATCCGGTGGAAAGTGTGGGCCAGGACCGCTGGGGCCGCTCGACCGAATACCTGAAGGCCGCGGTGGAGCACTTCTCCAGCAAGTGGTACCCCTACCCGTATCCGGTGGCGATCAACGAGGCGGGCACCGCGGCGAGCGGCATGGAATACCCGGGCATCGTCTTCGATCCCATGGAGGCGCCGGCCAAGCCCCTGCACATGGTCACCGCCCACGAGATCGGTCACACGTGGTTCCCGATGATCGTCGGCAGCGACGAGCGCCGTAATGCGTGGATGGACGAAGGCTTCAATACCTTCATCGACGTATACGAGGCCGATGCCTTCAACCATGGCGAGTTCGCGCCGAAGCGCGACGGCGAATATGCGCCGAAGGGCGGCAATCCCGTGGACGAGATCCTGCCCCTGCTGGCCGACCGGGACGCGCCCTCGCTGATGATCGGCGCCGACATGGTCAAGGAGAAATACCGCCACCCCGCCACCTACTTCAAGGCGGCGCTGGGGCTCGTGTTGTTGCGCGAGGAGATCATCGGGCCGGAGCGCTTCGATCCCGCGTTCCGCAAATACATCGCCACCTGGGCCTACAGGCACCCCTCGCCGTCGGACTTCTTCCGTCTGATGGAAAGCGAGGCGGGCGAGGATCTTTCCTGGTTCTGGCGCGGATGGTTCGAGAAGAACTGGCAGCTGGACATGGCCGTGGAGAAGGTCGACGGATCCGTGGTCACCGTAGCGAACCTGGACCAGCTGGTGATGCCGGCCACGCTGCGTGTGACGCTGGACGACAAGTCCACACGCGACATCCGCGTACCGGTGGAGACCTGGCAGCAGCACAAGCGCTTCGACATCGAGGTACCCGGCGGGCGGAAGGTCGTTCGTGCCGAAATCGATCCGGACCACAAGATTCCGGACCGCGATCGCGGCAATAATAAGTGGCCCCGCTGACGGACCGCTCCATGTCGCCCCGAACCGCCGCCGTCTCCGACCTCTTCGCCATCATCGTGGCGGCGGTGGCCTGGCCCGCGCTCGTATTGCAGTACTGGCTGATCGTATGGTCCGGTTCGCCGGGCGCGGTGACGGTGCGTTACTTCAGCTTCTTCACCATCCTCTCCAACCTCCTGGTGGCGCTGGTCGCCGCATCGGCGGCGACGGGCGGCAGCTGGACGCCGCTGCGCATCCTGCGCACGCCACGCGTGCGCGGCCTGGCGGCGTTGTGCATCGCGGTGACGGCCCTGGTGTACGTCACGGTGTTGCGTTCCCTGTGGCATCCGCTGGGCCCGCAACTCATCGCCGACCGCTCCCTGCATTACGTGGTGCCGGTGCTCTATCTGGTGTGGTGGTTCGCCCTGTTGCCGCACGGCACCCTGGTCTGGCGCGACGCGGCGCGCTGGCTCTGGTTTCCCCTGGTGTTTGTCCTGTGGACCTTCGCTCGCGGAGCCGTCGTCGACGAGTACCCGTATCCGTTTCTTGACGTCGGCCGGCTTGGGTACCCCGCGGTTCTGCTCAACGCCGTGGTGGTGGCGGTGCTGTTTGTCGTGCTCGGGCTGGGCCTGGTGGCTGCCGACAAGGCGCTCGCGCCCAGGCACGCGGCCCCCTGACGACGCCCGGACCACCGGTTCTGTCCGCCACAGTGGCGGGGAAGGACTAGAATGGGCGGATGATCTTCCGCTGGTTCGAATCCCTTATCGACATCTTCCGCGAGGCGCCCGATCGGGCACCGCCGAAGGGCGTCGTCCGCTTCTACGCCTATTACCTGCGTCAGGTGTGGAAAATTTTCGCGGCCACCCTGGTGGTGGGCCTCGCGGTGGCGCTGATCGAAGTGGCCTTGTTCGACTTCCTGGGCCGCGTCGTGGACATGGCGCAGAAGACGCCCGCGGCGGTGTTCTTCCAGACGCATTGGCGCACGCTCGCCTGGATGGGCTTCGTGGTGGTGCTGCTGCGCCCCCTGGCCATGGGGCTGCACGATCTGCTGGTGAACCAGGCTCTGAGCCCGGGCATGACCACCATGATGCGCTGGCAGCATCATCGTTATGTGCTGAAGCAGAGCCTGTCGTTCTTCCAGAACGACTTCGCCGGGCGCATCGCCAACCGCATCATGCAGACCGCGCCGTCGCTGCGGCAATCCGCGGTGCAGGTGGTGGACGCCCTGTGGTACGTCACCGTATACGCCGGCACCTCGGTCTACCTGTTCGCCAGGGCCGACGTCCGGCTGGCGTTGCCGCTGGTGGCGTGGATCGCCTGCTATATCGGCATGCTGGTGTTCTTCGTGCCGAGGGTGAAGGAGCGTTCCTGGCGCGCGTCCGAGGCACGTTCGAAGCTGATGGGCCGCATCGTCGACGGCTACAGCAACATCATGACGCTGAAGCTTTTCGCGCACACTCATCGCGAGGAAGCCTATGCACAGGAGGCCATGCGCGAACAGACCGACAAGGTGCGGGCGTCCAGCCGCATGGTTACCGGCATGGATACGTCCATCACCTCGCTCAACGGCCTGTTGATCGCGGGAACCAGCGCACTGGCGCTCTGGCTGTGGGTCAAGGGCAACGTGTCCACCGGCCAGGTAGCGCTTGCGGTGGGCCTGGTGATCCGCATCAACAACATGTCCGGTTGGATCATGTGGGTCGTCAACGGCATCTTCGAAGACGTGGGCACCGTGCAGGACGGCATCACCACGATTGCGCAGGAACGCACCGTGCTCGATCGCGACGATGCCGTGCCGTTGCAGGTCACGCGCGGCGAGGTGCGTTTCGACAACATCCATTTCCATTACGGCAAGGCGGGCGGCGTCATCGCGGGGCTCGACCTCATCGTGCGGCCGGGCGAGAAGATCGGCCTCGTCGGCCCCTCGGGGGCCGGCAAGACCACGCTCGTCAATGTGATGCTGCGCCTCTACGACCTTGAGGAAGGGCGCATCGCCATCGATGGCCAGGACATCGCCAGGGTGACCCAGGAATCGCTGCGCTCGCACATCGGCGTGGTGACCCAGGACACCTCCCTGCTGCACCGGTCGATTCGCGACAACCTGTTGTATGGCCGCCCCGACGCCACTGAGGCCGAATTGCTCGCGGCCGTGCGCCAGGCACGCGCCGACGAGTTCATTCCCGGGCTTTCCGACGGGGACGGGCGCACGGGCTTCGAGGCGCACGCAGGCGAGCGCGGCGTCAAGCTTTCCGGCGGCCAGCGCCAGCGCATCGCCATCGCGCGGGTGCTGTTGAAAGACGCGCCCATCCTGGTGCTCGACGAAGCCACGTCGGCGCTCGACTCCGAGGCCGAAGCCGCGATCCAGGAAAGCCTGGAGGTTCTCATGCGCGGCAAGACGGTGATCGCGATCGCCCACCGCTTGTCCACCATCGCGAAGATGGACCGCCTGGTGGTGATGGAGCGGGGCGCCATCGTGGAGACGGGCACGCATGCCGAGCTGATCGCCCGGGGCGGGCTGTACGCCCGGTTGTGGGCTCACCAGACCGGCGGCTTCGTCGGGGTCGAATAGGCCCCACCCGCAGGGATGAATGGGATGAGAGGCTGCCTTGCAAACGTTGCGCTTGTCGGGCGCTCCGTTCCGGCGAAAATACCCGTCGACCATCCTTGAGGTTCCGTATGTCGTCCGTCGCAGAGACCCCAGCCGATTCGCTTGTCGCCACGGGGGCGCGCGACTGGCGCACGCCGGCCGAACTCGTGGCCCTCGGTGCGATCTGGGGCGGTTCGTTCCTCTTCATGCGCGTTGCGGCGAAGGACTTCGGTCCGTTTCCGATGGTAGCGACCCGCCTGGCCTTCGGGTCCGCGATCTTGCTGCCCCTTCTGTGGAGAGCACGGTCCGTCATCCGCGTCGCCCACCTCTGGAAGATGCTCGCGCTGGGCGCGCTCAGCGCGGCCATTCCGTTCACCCTGTTCGCATGGGGCGCGGAACGCGCTCCCGCAGGCATCGGCGCCATTGCCAACAGCATGACCGTGCTCTTCGCCGCGCTGGTCGCCTTCATCGGCTTCGGCGAGAAGATCGGCACCCGCAAGGCCATCGCGCTGGTGGCGGGATTCGTCGGCGTGGTGATCCTGGCCAGCGGCCGTACCGCGGGCGAGAACGTGGCCCCCGCCGCGCTTGCCGGCGCCGCTGCATCGTTCTGCTACGGTCTGGCGGCCAATCTCATCAAGAGGTACCTGTCGGACATCGCGCCGACCGCCGTGGCGGCGGGATGCCTGCTCGGAGCCACCCTGCTGATGGCGCCGCTGGCCGTGTTCACCTGGCCAGAGGCGCCGATTCCCGCCACGTCCTGGGTGGCCGTGGTGGCGCTTGGCGTGCTCTCGACGGGACTTGCCTATGCGTTCTATTTCCGCCTGATCCAGCGCATCGGTGCCCCGCGCGCGGCCACGGCCACGTATCTCGTGCCGCTGTTCGGCGTGGGCTGGGCATGGATGTTCCTGGGCGAAGCATTGACCCCCACCATGGCGCTCGCCGGCGCCATCATCCTGGGCAGCGTCATCTTCAGCCAGAAGCGCAAGGCCTGAGAGCTCCCTTTCGCCGGGGGCGCCGGTTGGACTAGTCTCGGCTCTCTCCAGATGCAGGGACTGTCCATGTCGCGCCTTCGCCACTGCCTCGCCTTCGGCGTCGCAAGCTTCGTTTTCGCGCTCGCCGCGCAAGCCCAGGAAACCAGCGCCCCCGCTTCCGCGGCTGCCGCGCCCGCCGCTCGACCGGCGGCTCTCGCCGACTTCGACACCTACGTCGATGCGACGCGCAAGCAGTTCGATGTGCCGGGTATCGGCGTGGCGATCGTGAAGGACGGCAAGACCGTTCTCGAGATGGGCTCCGGTGTTCGCAAGCTGGGCGAGCCGGCGAAGGTCGATGCGCATACGCAGTTCGCGATCGCGTCGAACACCAAGGCGTTCACCGCCGCGTCGCTGTCGATCCTGGCCGACGAGAAGAAGCTGGACATGAACGACCGCGTGATCGACCGGCTGCCGTGGTTCCAGATGTCCGACCCGTACGTGACGCGCGAGATGCGTATCCGCGATCTGCTCGCGCACCGTAGCGGGCTCAGTCTCGGCGCCGGCGACCTGTTGTACTGGCCGGCCACCACCTATACCACGCAGGAAGTGGTGCAGCGGCTACGGCATGTGCCGCTCACCAACAGCTTCCGCGCGGAATACGCGTACGACAACATCCTCTTCGCCGTGGCCGGCCTCGTCATCGAGCAGGTCTCCGGCAAGCCATGGGCCGACTTCGTGCGCGAGCGCATCTTCGCGCCGCTGGGCATGACGGAATCGCAGACCCATGCTCCCGACAGCATCGGGCCGAACGACGACATCGCCACCGGGCATGCCAAGTTCGACTTCAAGGACCTGAAGCCGGTGGCGCCCATGTCGTGGAACAACAACCAGGCCGCGGGGGGCATTTACTCCAGCGTGCACGATCTCTCCAAGTGGATGAACATGCAGCTCGCGGGCGGCACCTATACCGACGCTTCGGGCAAGGAACAGCGGCTCTTCAGCGCGAAGCGGCAGGCGGAGATGTGGTCGCTGCTCACGCCCATCCGCATCAGCGAACCCAGCGTGCCGGAGCTCAAGGCCACCAAGCCCAACTTCTACGGTTACGGCGAAGGCTGGTTCGTTTCGGATTACCGCGGCCACAAGCTCGTATGGCACACCGGTGGCTGGCCGGGCATGGTGTCGCGCGTGACCCTGGTACCGGACCTCAAGCTCGGCATCGTGGTGCTCACCAACCAGGAATCCGGTGCCGCCTTCCAGGCAGTGACGTATCGCGCGCTCGACGCCTTCATGGATGCGCCGAAGACCGACTGGAACGCGGCTTATGCGGCCAGCGTGAAGAAGGCCGAGGCCAATGCCGACGAGAGCATGAAGAAACACGAGGCGGAGCGCATGAAAGGCGCGAAGCCCTCGCTCCCGGTCGATCGCTATGCCGGTACGTATCGCGATCCCTGGTACGGCGACGTCAAGGTGACGAAGGAGGGCGGGAAGCTTGTGATGAGCTTCGCGAAGACGGCGCAGCTGAAGGGCACCCTCGAGCCCTGGCAGCACGACACCTTCATTGCCCACTGGAACGATCGCTCGCTCAACGGCGACGCCTTCGTCACCTTCTCGCTTAATCCGGACGGCAAGGTGCGGGAAGTACGCATGGAGCCGGTGTCGCCGCTGACCGACTTCAGCTTCGACTTCCAGGATCTGCGTCTGACGCCCGTCACCGACTGACGATCAAGCGGACGCGTCGGGGTCCGTCGAAGCCTTCGGCGCGTCGGCCCCGCTCGGGCCGACGAGGTCGCCCACGCTGCCGCCCGAGCGCAGCACCAGGTCCTGCGGGCGCAGCAGCGGAATGCCCGCATCGCGCAGGCGCGCAATGATGTCGAACAGCAGGTCGCTCTTCACACCGCCCACGTCGCGGGGGCTGCCCACGTAGCAGATGGCCATGAAGGTCATCGCGGCATGGTCGACGTTGTCCAGCATCACCAGCGGCGAGGGGGTCTCCTGCACCGAGGCGTGGTCGTGCATGGCGGCGAGCATGAGTTCGCGTATCGCGAGCGGATCGCTGTCCAGCGGCATCGGCATCTTGAACAGCACGCGTCCCTGCGGATTCGCCATCGTCATGTTGCGCACGGGCTTGGTGATGAACGACGAGTTCGGCACGATGATGGTCGAGCGATCGGCCACCTGGATCTCCGTGGCACGCACGTTGATCCGCCGGATGTCGCCCTCGGCGTCGTCCAGCACCACCCAGTCGCCCACCTTCACCGGCCGTTCCGCCAGCAGGATCAGCCCGGAAATGAAGTTCTGCACGATGGCCTGGAGACCGAAGCCGATACCCACCGAGAGGGCGGACGCCACCCAGGCCACGTTCTGCACGGAAAGGCCCATCGCGAGCAGGGCGATGGCCACGACGATCACGACGCCGACGTAGCCGAGCAAGGTGGTGAGCGAGCTGCGCATGCCGGGGTCGAGGTTGGTCCGCGGCAGGTATTGCTCCGACATCCAGTTCTTGATCACCCGCACTGCGAGCAGGCCGAGGAAGAACAAGGCGATGGCGCTGAGGATCTGGCTGGGCTTGAGTTCGACGTTATAGATCTTCAGCGACTGCAGCTTGCTGCCGAGCGCGAGGATGTCCGACGCCCCCGCGCCGAAGCCCGACATGACGGCCGTCAGGCCGAACAGGAACAGCGCCAGGCGTACCACGCCCGACAGGAGCACGCCGGCCTGGTCGAGCAGCTTCGGATGCGTGCCGAATACCGCCTGAGCGCGGGCGCTCATGGGGCCCTTTTCGGAGAGAAGGGTTTCGAACAGATCGTCGACGAGGCGCATCGCCAGATAGGTGGCGGCAATGACGATCGCCGTCCACACGACCTGGCCCGCCATGAACGAGGCGAAGGCGATGAAGCCCGTAAGCAGCCCGATCCACGACGCCACGATGGCGATCCACGCGGCGGCGATGAACAGGCTGGCCCAGATCGGCCGCGGAGGCGGCGGTGTGCCGTCGACGTCATGGTGGTGCGTGCGGCTGAGCCGCAGGAGTGCCACGGCAGCAAGCAGCGTCAGCACGATGGCCTGCAGGCTGCTGGTGACCACGGTGGCGGCAAGGCTCGTGCCTATCGTCTGGTTCAGTTCCTTCAGGAAATAGAACAGCACCGCCGCGAGCGAGATGAGCATTGGAAACCGGCGCAGCGCCAACGCCGTTTCGTCCGGTATGGCCGGCAGGCGCCAGGAAGGGCGTTTCGCCGAGATCAGCGCGCGGCCGAGCCCGGCGACGAAGGCACCGAAGAACACGATGCGCACGAGCGCACGCGCCATCTCGTCCGTCTCCTCACTGAAGACGTCGTTCCAGTTGAGGCCGGTGTACAGGAGCTGCGTACCCAGTCCGGTGGTGAGCGTGGACGTGAGCGCGATGCCCACGATCAGGGCGGAACGACGCAACCGCCCCGGCGGCATGCGGTTCGCGGTGAGGCTGCGCACGCGCGATTCGATGTAGAAGCGCACCACCGTCATCAGCAGCAGGCCCAGCACAACGCAGGAGATCAGCACCGTGCGGTTGCCGCTGCTCCAGCTGGTCGCGACATCGCTTTTCACGGTGTCGGAGAACGCACGCAGGTTCGCCAGATCGCGCGGGAAGGCGGCCGCCGGTTCGGACCAGAAGGGGCGCGACAGTGGCGAGTTCGTGCGTTGCGAAATGGTTTCCTGGAACCGGGTGCGGCGCAGGTTGATCAGCTGGTTGGCGGTCTGCTGGGCCTCGAGCGCGATGCCGTCGGCCGTCTTGATGCGCGCATCGACGGTGTCGAAGGCCTTCTGTGCGTCCCTCCGGGTGGCCGCCAGCTCCGGCGGTTCCTTCGTGCCGGCCGCCGGCGGCGGGCCCAGCTGATCCAGGCGTGCCTTTGCGGCGTCGCGGTCCGGTTGCAGGGAGCTCGACAGCTTTTGGGCAGCGTCCGCCACGTCCGAGACTTTTCCGCGAAGGCCATCGAGGTCCTGGTTGGAAGCCTTGTCGTCCTTCATCGCCTTCTCGATCGCGTCGAGCTGGCTGCGGAGGGCGTCGATCTGCTGGGCCGGGGTGGCCGGGGTGCCTTCGTCCGTCTGCGCCAGCGCGCCGCCAGCGCAGACCAGGAGGAGGGCGATAAAGAAAATTCGTAAGGTGCGCATGAGGCGATGATCGAAGCCGGTAGCCGTCAGGTCAAATGCCCGAGCGATGCGTTACGCTCCGTGAACGGGCCCCCGGACAGTCCATGCGGCAATGCAGCTTTGCCGGGGAGGGGGCCGCCGCTATCCTGCCGCCCCTTTGCCCACGCCTGGAAGCTCCCATGCGCAAGAAGCTGGTCGCCGGTAACTGGAAGATGCATGGCTCACGCAGCATGGCCGACGCGCTCGTGCGCGAGATCGTCGAGAACCGCCCCGATGGCGTGGACATCCTGGTTTTCCCGCCGGACGTATATCTGGCGGAGCTGACCCACCGCTATGGCGACCGGGGCCTCGAATTCGGGGGGCAGGATCTTTCCGAGCACCACGTGCCTGGCGCCTACACCGGCGAGGTGTCCGGCGGCATGCTGGCGGATGTCGGTGCCACGTGGGTCCTGGTCGGGCACTCGGAGCGCCGCCAGTACCAGCACGAAAGCGACGAACTGCTGACGAAGAAATTCGCCGCGGCGCGCAAGGCCGGGCTGAAACCCATCCTGTGCGTGGGCGAAACCCTGGAGGAACACGAGGCGGGGCAGGCGGAGGCAGTGATCAAGCGCCAGTTGGGGGCCGTGCTCGACGGCTGCGGCGTCGAGTGTTTCCGCGAAGCGGCCATCGCCTACGAGCCGGTCTGGGCCATCGGCACTGGCCTCACGGCCACGCCCGAGAAGGCACAGAAAATTCATGCCGTCATCCGTAGCCAACTGGCAAAAAAGGATGCTAATATCTCGCTCCTGACCCGGGTGCTTTACGGCGGAAGCGTCAAGCCGGCCAATGCGGCCGAACTTTTCGCCCAGCCGGACGTGGACGGGGGACTCATCGGCGGCGCCGCTCTGGTGGCTTCCGATTTCCTGGATATATGCGCCGCGGCGCGTCGATAATCGCGACACGGCAAACCAAGAAGACATGTTCATTCTCTTCAGCGTTTTCTATATCCTGATCGCCGCGGCGATGATCGTGCTGATTCTCATGCAGCGCGGTGCCGGCGCGGAGGCAGGTTCCGGCTTCGGCGGCGGCGCGTCCGCCACGGTGTTCGGTGCACGTGGCTCGTCGAGCTTCATGACGCGCGCCACCGCGGTGCTCGCCACCCTGTTTTTCCTGCTCAGCCTCGGCATGGGCATTTACCTCGGTCGTACGGGCAATCCCCAGCCGGCCGCGGATCTTGGTGTGATGTCGGGTGTCACCACCCCGGCCGCTCCCGCCAACAACGCTCCGGTAGCCCCGGCCGCGTCGGACGTGCCCAGCGCACCCGCCGCCACGGCGCCCGCAGCGAACAACGATGTTCCGGCCCCGAAGCAGGAAGCCACGCAGGCTCCCGCCGAACCGGCCAAGAAGTAGTCGCAACACGCAGTAAAAGTTATGCCCAGGTGGCGGAATTGGTAGACGCACTACCTTGAGGTGGTAGCGGCTTAGGTCGTGGGGGTTCGAGTCCCCCCTTGGGCACCAACGCTAGATTCGGACAACCTCAACCGGATCGCAATGAAACCCGCGAAAGCGGGTTTTTTTGTGTCTGGCACTTCGGTTGCGCTAAGGTCCCTTCTGGGGTGAGGCCACGAACCGCGAGGCCCGACATGAAGATGCGATATCCGTTTCTGGCGCTTTTGTTGTCGATAAGCGTGTCCCTTTCGGCGGTCCATGCCGAAGGCCGGGCCAAAGCGCCGCCGATTCCCGAGGCCGATCATGCGGCCATGCAGAATTATCGGATCACCGACGATGTGGTCCAGCGGTTGCTAGCAGTGTCCGCCGATGCCCGCAAGGCGCGGCTCGACAAGGCCTGGGTGTTCGCCCAGCTTTATTCCAGTTCGCTGGACGACATCACCGATCGCGTGCTGACCACGCAACCGCGGCTCGCCCGCATCGTCGAGAGCCACGGCTTCGGCCGTCGCGAATACATGACGGCGCTTTATGCATTGGCCAGTGCCAGACAGGCGACGCTTTATGGTCCGGACGAGGCATCCGGCGCGAAGATCCACGATCAGTTCGTGTCCTCGAAGAATGCGAGCGAGGCAAACATCGCTTATTACAAGGCGCACGCCGCGATGGTCGATCCGCTGATGGAAGGCGGGCCGGTAACCCAGGATGGCAGCAAACGGCCGCCGGGGCGCTGCTGCATCTGATCTTCCAGAGATGACGCCCAACGCATCGGTCGGCGCGCAGGACCGAAGCCGATGGCGTACGATGGCCGGCCTGTCGCCCTTGGGAAGCTTTCGATGGAAGAGACGCAGAATCCGGTAAACCGCCTGTTCGGTTTCATGGTCGAGTTCGCCGAGCAGATGCTGGCCAAGAGTGGCGAATTCTTCCCGTTCGGAGGATCGATCACGGAAGCGGGGGAAATCGCCGCAGCCGCCGGCGAACCTGACGACTCGGAGCATCCGGAAGCGCAGGCGGTGTACCAGCTGGTGGCGAAGGGCCTCGCTTCCGTGGCGTCGAGCGGCAATGTTGTGGCAGTGGCGCTCGTCGCCGACGTCGTCATGCCCGAAGAACTCGGATCTTCCGCCGAGAACGGCATCCGCGTGCACGTGGAAGCGCCCGGATTCGCGCGCATGGTGTACGTGCCCTATGAACTCCTTCCCGGCGAAGAACAGCCCGTGCGCCTGCACGAGCCCTTGGCCGTCGAGATCGACGCCCGGTTCTTCGGCTGAGCCGGGGAGTCGCCGCTAGCGGTTCTGCGCGCGCAACAACACGCGTTGCCAGTTCGGGGGAACGCGGTCCTCGGGCCCCGGTGTCGACTGGGTCGTCGGGTGGCTGTGCGGCGGCGCGAGCTGCGGCCCATCGAAGCCGTCGCCGGTGCGGTAATCGTAGAACCAGTCCTCGCCCGGCTCGAAGCTCTGGATGATCGGGTGGCCCGTTTCCTTCGCGTGCTTCGTGGCGTGTTTCGACAGCGAGTCGTCGCAGCAGCCAATGTGGCCGCACTGCGCACAACGGCGAAGGTGGAGCCACCAGCCCCCATCCTGCTCGCATTCGACGCAGCCGGTGCCGCTGGGTGGCACCGAAGGGTCGATGCCGTCACTCTGCTTGCTCATGAAAGCTCCCGCTAGCCGATGCTACGGGGCAGCGTAAGGCAAGAGGCGGCACCGTGCATCCCCCGGATGAAGCGAGGTCGAGGCCAGCGCATCCGGGCGAAGGTCACCGGGCAGGAGCGTCGCATTCCCGGGATAGCGTTCCCACCGATTTCGTCAGGGTACGAAGGGCGATCCGCAGTTCCATGGCATTCGGATGGCCGTCGGCCAGCAGGGCTTCGATTTTCTCGGCGGCGTCGGCGACATTGAGGTAATCGTACTGGAGCGCGCAGCGAGCCATGTGGTTGGCGCGCAATTGCGCTTCCGCGTAGTCGCGGTACCGCAGCGCCTGGAGCAGCCCGAGGGCCTCCAGGGAAATCTCCTGGGTTGGGAGGTTCCTGCACATCGCGTTAGTAGGGCCGAACGCCGCACGGGATGCAATCGTCCATCCGGCCTAAGGATGATGCCCGGCAGCTATAACGGCTATCCTTCGCCACCTGGCTCCCTATGCAAGGATTCCGCATGACGCTCGCCGCCAACCTGCTCACCGCGCTGGTGATCCTGATCCACGTCTATATCGTGCTGTTGGAGATGGTGCTCTGGCGCTCGCGCGGGCCGAAGGTGTTCGGCATCAGTGCCGATTTTGCCCGGGACAGCGCGGCGCTCGCGTCCAACCAGGGCCTCTACAACGCCTTCCTGGTGGTCGCCCTCGTGCTTGGTCTGGCGCTTCGCGAGCCTTTCGCCACGGCCTTCGTGTTCTACGGCCTGGGCTGCGTCGTCGTGGCCGGCCTCTGGGGCGCGGTGACCGCCAGCCGTCGCATCCTCTACGTCCAGGCACTGCCGGCCGCGCTGGCGCTCGCGGCGCAGTGGATGGCCAGATAGCGAAACGCGGCAAGCGTTCGCGTTTCATAACCCGCTCGTCGCCGATAATGCATCGACCAACGGCGATGGAGCGGACATGCCCGATACCGATCTGCCCCTGGCGCACCCCGAAATCACGCCGCCGCCGCGGGACAACACCTTCGAGCTGGGCCTGGCGCTCGCCGGCGCCGTATCCGGCGGTGCCTATGCCGCGGGGGTGCTGGACTTCCTCTACGAAGCGCTCGAACACTGGTACGACGCGAAGGCCCGGAAGCTTCCCGTGCCCACGCACGATGTCCTGCTGAGGGACATTTCCGGGGCCTCGGCAGGCAGCATCAACGGGGCGATCTCCGCCGTGGCGCTGCCCTATGCCTTTCCCCACATGCATATCGCGGAGGTGGCTGCGCCGGCCAATCCCTTCTACGACGTGTGGGTGAGGCAGATCGACATCCGCGGCTTCCTCGGCACGGATGACTTGAAGGACAAGAACGTTCCCATCGCTTCGCTGCTGGACACGCGCTGCCTGGACGAGATCGCCGCGAAGGTGCTCCGTTTCGAGGGCGAACCGACGTCACGGCCTTATGTGGCCAATCCGCTGAAGCTCGTATTCACGGTGACGAACCTCCGCGGTATTCCGTATGCGGTGCCTTTCGCGGGCGGTAGCGCCGATTCCGTGCACAGCATGGTGGCTCACGAGGACTATCTGCGCTTCGCGGTGGATACGGGGCAGGGGCCCTACGACCGCGCCTGGCAGTACCCGGACGACCTCTACGTGCCGCATCCGAAGACGCTGCCCGACCGGGCGTGGACGTCGCTGATGAACGCCGCGCTCGCGTCGTCGGCGTTTCCCGGCGGGCTGCGTTACCGCGAGGTGGAGCGGCGCTGGAGCGACTACATGCAACGCAGCGTGGTCGTTCCGGATGAGCACGGCATCTCGCGGGTCGTACCGATCGAGCCCCGCCGCGATGCGTGGGATCGTCATGGCGCAACGTACCGGTTCGTGGGCGTGGACGGCGGCGCGATGGACAACGAGCCGTTCGAACTGGCCCGCACGGAGCTGGCGGGCACGCTCGGCCGCAATCCGCGCCGCGGCGACGAAGTGAACCGCATCGTGCTCATGGTGGATCCGTTTCCCGAGCCCGACGACCTGGGGCCCGAATATGCCGCGTCGATCAATGTGTTCGAGGCGCTCACCGCATTGTTCGCATCGTGGAAGCAGCAGGCGAGGTTCAAGCCCCGCGAGATCGCCCTTGCCATGGACGATGCCGTGTACAGCCGTTTCCTGATCGCGCCGACACGGCCCTCGGCAAACGGCGCCGAGCGGTGGCTGGGCGGCCGCGCGCTCGCGGCCGGAGCGCTGGGCGGTTTCTCGGGCTTCTTCGCCCAGGCTTATAGACATCACGATTTCCTGCTCGGCCGGCGCAACGCGCAACGTTTCCTGGCGGAGCATTTCCTCGTGCCGGCCAATAATCCCATCGTCGCGGAGTGGGCTGCCGATCCCGCGTTGGCGGGATACCTCCGCGAGCGCGACGGTGTGCTGCACGCGCCAGTCATTCCCCTGGTCGGACATTGCCACCCGGGAACGCGGGAGGATGGGCTGCCCGATTGGCCGAAAGGCGCATTCGACCCCATGACGCTCATGCCTGCGATTCGCAAGCGCCTGGATGCGTTGTACGGGGTGGCGACGGACAAGTGGAAGGACAAGCTGCTGACCTGGCTCGCATGGCATACCTATGCCCGGCGGAAACTGCTGGATTTCACGTCGAGGCGCCTGGTCGACGCGTTACGAAAGCATGACCTTTGGTAAAAAAACGTCTTGAATCGTGGCAAATGACCCTGTGTTGTCGCATTCGTGAAGCAGTGCGAAAAATTCCACGATGAATTTGCTTCGGATGTATGGCCGCGGTGGGAAAACGGGAGTACGTTTGAAGTTCGGCTACTGATCGCGGGTTATCCCATGAACATGACAGCCTCTCCCCGGGCCATTGTCTTCGAAGATCATTCCGGTCTCGCGTCCGCGCTGACCGACCTCCTCGCCGAGCGCCTCGGTTATGACGTTGCGGCCTGTGCCGGCTGCATCGAGGAGGCGATCCGCGTGGCCCACGTGGAGCGCTGCGACGTCGCCGTGGTGGACCTCGATCTTCAGGGCGTCATGGCGTATCCGGCCCTCGACGAATTGAAACGCCGGGGCATTCCCTACGTGCTGGCCACCGGCTCCATGGCGATGGACATTCCGGGGCGCTATCGGGCGCCCCTGGTCCGCAAGCCCTATAGCGCCCATGAGCTTGCCGACGCCATTCGCCAGGCGAGCGCACCCCGGGCGATGTAAAACGCCCCGGGGCGGCCCGGAATCGACCCTTCGGCCCAGCGAAGTCATCCTCGGCCAGGTGATTGATGTAGCGGCGGCAGCCAGGGCCTGTTGCCCTCGCTTCGAGGCCATGGGAAAGTCGGCGAGTTCTTCCCTTTCCGGCCTGCGATGATCCTTTCTCCATGACTCGGCGGAGCTTGCTCGTTCGCGGCGCCGCTGGCCTCCTCGCCGGCCTGTTGCTCGTGCTGTCCGGGGGATGGGGAGCATTCGCACTCGCCGTCCGGTTCCCCGCGCCTCGCGTGGCAAGGCTCACCGCCGCCGGACTCTGGATGGCCGGCTGTGCCGCGACCTGGGTCTGGTGGCTGGTATGGCGCTCGCCATGGGCCTTGACCGCGCTCCTTGTCGCGCATGCCGTACTCCTGGCCTGGTGGGTATCCATCCGCCCGCGCAACGACCGGCCCTGGGCGGACGACGTGGCCCGTCTACTGCACGGGGAGGTGGAGGGGAATCGCGTGGTGCTCCATGACGTGCGCGATTTTGCATGGCGCAGCGACGACGATTACGACATCCGCTGGGAAACACGCAACTACGATCTGGATCGCCTGACGGGTGCGGATGCCATCCTGTCTTACTGGTCGGGAAAGGCGATCGCACACGCCATGCTCTCGTTCGGCTTCGACGACGGGCGCCATGTCGTGTTCTCGGTGGAGATACGGCGCAAGCGCCATGAAGCATTCTCCGAGGTCGGCGGTTTCTTCCGGCAGTTCGAGCTCGTGCTCATCGCCGCCGAAGAGCGCGACATCGTGCGCGTGCGCACCAATGTCCGCGGCGAGGATGCCTATATCTTCCCGCTGCGCATGACGCCCGATGCCATGCGCTCGCTTTTCGTCTCGTACGTGCGGGAGGCGAACGCCCTGTCCCGCGCGCCCCGGTTCTACAACACCGTGACGTCGAACTGCACGACCATCGTCTACAGGATGGCGAAACGGATCGACGGAGCGCTGCCGCTCGATCTTCGCCTGTTGCTGACGGGTTACCTGCCGGAATACCTGCGCGACGCGGGTGCGCTGGACAGGCGCTTGAGTATCGACGAGTGGCGGGCAAGGGGACGGATCACGGCTCGCGCACTCGCCGCCGGTGCCGACGAGGATTTTTCGGCGGCCATCCGCCGAGGCGTACCCGCGGCTCAGTCCGGATCGTCGGGCGAAGCCACGGCGTAGCCCTTCGCGCGCAGTGCCTCGAGGTAGCCGTTGTCGCCCAGCAGGTCGTCGATCGGCACGATGGCCACGGCCTGTGCGTTGTTGGCCATCGTGGCGTCGACGGTGGCGAGCCACGTGTCGCGCACTGCCTTCGGCACATCGGCAAGGCCGATGCGCTGCGCCACGCCGCCTTCGGTCACTGCGTTCATGCAGGTGGCGCGCTGACGCTCGCTGCGCTCGTCGCGCAGCGCGGCGATATCGCCGGTGGCCCACGCGTTCGCGCGCCGGGTCATGTCCGCGAGTTGCACATCGATGTTGTCGACACTCTGCGCGAAGCACGAAACATCGTCGAGCGTGGATCGCTTGAACGACCGGATGGCGGCGCGGGGGTCGTCCACGAGCAACGTGTACTCCACGGGGACCTCCTTCACGCCGTGCCTGCGCGCAAGGTCGCTCACGGTACGGACGATCTCGCCCGATTTGCCGAGGCCGGCCTTCTTCACGGCCGATTTGTACAACTCCAGCACGGCAAAGATGGGGCGGTAGCGTTCCACGCCGCGATCGTTGCCGATGTACCTCGCCTTCACGGCGAGCCAGCGTGCGTAGACGTCCGGCGGCACCGTGTCCTTCAGCGTCGCGCCATCCGGCGCATTGCGCACGCCGATCAGGAAGGGCAGCAGCGCGAGGCGTCCAAAGAAGCCGGTGTTGGGCTTGATCCGGACGCGCGGCAACGAAATGAGCGCGCCTGAATGCGTGAGGGCCGCATCGATCTCGTCGGTCTTCCAGGTCATGTCCTTCGGCAGGGGCGCCAGGCTGCCCAGGATGAAGAGGGTGCGCCCGTCACGGGTGGCCCGCCACAGCCCCGGACCCGGCTGCTCGCCTTGCACCGTCACCGCTTCGAGTGTCGGCACGTCCGCCGCAGGAGGCGCCTGCTGCGCGGCGGCCGGCGGCAGCCACGACAGCCAGGCGAGGAAGAGGGCGGCGATGAGACGGGCAGGGCTGGACATGACGGCGATTCTGGCAGGATGCGGGCGCGGCGGATCACCGTTCGCTCTCTCCGCGTTCACGCGCGGCCGCGAGAATGAAATGAATCGTCTTGCGGAGATCGTTTGCATGAAGATTGGTATCGTCGGAGCAGGGAATATCGGTCATACGCTGACCCGCCGCTTTCGCGAGGTGGGACACGAGGTTCTCATCGCCAATTCGCGGGGGCCCGAAACCCTCACCGATATCGAGCGCGAAACGGGCGCCGTGGCGGTCACGGCGCACGAGGCGGTACGCGGTGTCGACGTGGCGATCGTGACCATTCCGGAATCGAAAGTGCCGCAGTTGCCACCCGACCTTTTTGAAGGCGTGCCGGCGGAAACCGTCGTGGTGGACACGGGCAATTATTACCCCCGGCAGCGCGACGGTCGCATCGATGACATCGAGGAAGGCATGCCGGAAAGCCAGTGGGTGTCCGAGCGTATCGGGCGTCCCGTGATCAAGGCGTTCAATAACATCTATGCCGAACACCTGGGAACGCGAGGCAAGCCGTCGACTGCGGAGTCGCGGATCGCCTTGCCCGTGGCCGGCGACGATGCCAATGCCAAGGCCAAGGTGCTGAAGCTGATGGACGACATCGGCTTCGACGGCGTAGATGCGGGGCCCCTCGACGAGTCCTGGCGCCAGCAGCCGGGATCGCCCGTCTATACGTCCGATCGCGACATCGAAGGCGTGCGTCAGGGCCTGCTCGACGCCAGACGGGAGAGGCAACCGGAATGGCGTGCCACGGATCGCAGTCCGGGCACCTACGACAACCCCCGCTAGTCGTGATCCCGGCGTGAAGGAACGGCATACGTTTCTTCCGTTGTCGGAGTGGTATGGAAAGGATAATCTTGCGCCTCCGTCGTCCAGCCGCCCTCCGGCCCTACGCCTCGCGAGGTTATCCACTTCCTTCCATGGCCATGGTGATTTACGACATTCCGTTCCATCCGGATATGGCGGGCCTGTGGCACGTGCAGATGAACGGTGTGCCGACGCAGAACTTCGAAACCCGAGTGGCTGCCATCGCCTACGCGGTGCAGCAGTCAAAGCTTCTGGGCGCGCAGAACGGCCTGCAGGTGCTCGTCTCCGTGGAAGGTGCGGACGGTATCTGGCGCGAGTTCGAGTCGAACGCGAAGCGTCCCGTGAGCGGCCTGCAATAGCACTGCACATCGCCTTGATGCGCGATGCATAGGATGGGGGTGGAGAAGGAGGATCATCCCACCCATGACGCATCGAAAGATCGGTTACTTCGACGTTGAAGGCTCGTGTTACGTTGCCAAGCCCGGGCGCTGGCGCGGCAAATATGTCATCAGCGAAGACGGCGACGAAATCCAGGAAAAGCTCTGCACGACACTTCACGAACGGGAAGAGGATGCCTGCGAGGAGGGGATGCGCCTCGGCATCAAGGCCGCGCGGATGCTGATGAAGGAACGCGAAGGGTTCGATCCCGGCGAAGACGAATGAGCCCGCTCTCTCGCTGAGCGTGCATAGGGCGTGCCATGCGCGCCCTTTTTGTTAAGCCGCAATATATTCCGAATGGCCGATGGTGCGCCCCGTTCACGCGGCGTAAGTTTTCCTTGCGTGCCTGTGAATGATGCGTTTTCTTCGGCCCATTCCCGGAGCCGCGAAGTCCCAGCCCCACTCCCCTAAGGCTTCGGAGACTCACAATGAAACCGACATCCCAGAAGGCGCTTCGGCGTCACGGCCTCGCTTTGTCCATCGCCACTGCACTGGCGTGCGGCCAGGTTGCCGCACAAGACGCCCAGCCTGCACCGCCCGCCTCGCCGCCGCCGGCTCAATCCTCGCAACAGCAGACGACGGAACTGGCCACGGTGACCGTCACCGGGTCGGCCTTGCCGCGCATCGACGTGGAGACGCCGTCGCCGGTGACTACCATCACAGCCGATCAGATCCAGAAGAGCGGTCTCACCACCGTTTCCGACGTGGTGCGGGCGGTGTCGGCCGACAACAGCGGCTCCATACCCGCATCGTTCACCGCCGGCTTCGCCGCAGGGTCGTCCGGCGTCGCGCTGCGTGGCCTCACGGTCAATTCCACACTGGTGCTCATCGATGGCCGGCGAGCGGCGAACTATCCGCTGGCCGACGACGGCCAGCGATCCTTCGTCGACCTCAACACGATCCCGTCCAATGCCATCGAGCGCATCGAAGTGCTGAAGGACGGCGCGTCGTCTCTCTACGGTGCGGACGCGATCGCGGGTGTGGTGAACATCATCCTCAGGCCGGACTACCAGGGCACGGAATTCAGCGCCGAAGTCGGCACCTCCCAGCACGGCGGCGGCACGTCCAAGCGCGCCACGGTGCTGTTCGGCGGCGGCGACCTTAAGAAGGACGGATGGAACGCCTATTTCAGCGCCGAATACGAAAGGGATGAGGACATCCTCACACGGCAGCGCGGTTACCCGTACAACACCGCGGACATCCGGCGCAGCGGCGGCAACAACCTTATCGGAGGCCAGCCTTCGCAGAACTCCGGTTCGATCTACGGTTCGGTGACGCCCGGCACGCTTTCCCGGCCCGGGGATGTCACCTCGGGCGTCGCGGATCCCGATGCGGTGGCCCAGCCGCTGGCTGCCTGCGGGCCACGATCCACGCTGGTGACCGACGATCCCGCCAACCCGGGAAGCTACTGCGCGCAGAACTTCGCCCGATATGCCGCCATCCAGCCCACCACCGATCGTCGCGGGTTGTACGGGCGCTTCACCGTGAAGGTGGGCGAGCGTTCGAAGGCCTATGTGTCGGCGAGCTACTACGAAGTGAAGACGTCGTTCCCCGGGCCGCCGGCGCAGATCCAGGCCGGCACGCCGCGCAATACAAACTCGATCGCCTTGCCGGCCACCTTGCCGGACGGCTCGCTCAACCCCAACAATCCGTTCGCGGCGGAAGGGAAGGCAGCGCTCATCAACTTCGCGTTTCCCAGTGCGCTGGGCAGCGGCGAAAGCGACAACCACAACCTGCGCATCGTGGGCGGGCTCACGGGCTACTGGGGCGACTGGGGTTACGACACGGCGCTGGTGTTCAATCACTCGTCGCTCGACACGCGACTGAACGGATTTCTCGACTACGACCGCCTGATCGACGTCGTCACGAACGGCACCTACAACTTCCTCGATCCCGGAGCGAACTCGCCGGCGCTGCTGGCTTCCCTGTCGCCGCAGCTGCGGAAGACGTCCACGAGCGACCTGCAGCAGTTCGATTTTCGCGTGAACCGGCCGCTGGCCGACCTCGCTGGCGGCGCGCTGGGTCTGGCCGCCGGTATCGACGTTCGACACGAGGAACAGGACGATCCGGACCTCAATCCCGGTCTTCGCGCGCAGGGGTTGGGCATCGCCCACGTCAAGGGCGATCGCACCGTGTCGGGCGCCTATGCCGAACTCGACGCGCCTTTCCTCGAGTCGCTGGAAGTGAATGTCTCGGGACGTTTCGACCACTACTCGGACTTCGGCAACAATTTCTCGCCGAAGATCGGTATTAAATGGAAACCGATCGACGAACTGGCCTTCCGCGGCACGTTCTCGAAGGGTTTCCGGGCCCCGAGCTTCGCCGAGAACGGATCGAGCGAGGCACAGGGCTTTGCCACGTACACACCGCCGGAGGACTTCCAGGCTGCGCACAACAACAGCGGCTACGTGCAGCCCTACGGTCTTGCGTTCCTCACCCGCGCCAATCCGAACGTGAAGCCGGAGAAGTCCAAGAGCTGGACCTTCGGCGTGCTGTACCAGCCCACGCAGGACTTCAGCGCTTCGCTCGACTACTACCGGATCAAGAAGACCGGCGTGATCGCACAGCAGAGTCCGAGCGCGGTGCTCGATGCTTATTACGCGGGCCAGCCCTTGCCCGAGGGCTCCGCGATCGTGGCCGACGTACCCGATCCGGCGGCGCCGGCCGCGCTGCCGCGTCCCCTGATCGTCGCCGCTCCCTATGTGAACCAGGACTCGCTGGAAACGAAAGGGCTGGATCTGAACCTCAAGGCGGGACACGACTTCAGCGAGAATGTCCGCTTTACCAGCGAGCTCAACCTCACGAAGATCATCAGCTGGCGGCTCACCCTGGAAGACGGCACGAAACTGCAGTTCGTCGGCACGCACGGTCCGTACGGCGTCTCCTCGGGCGCCGGTACGCCGCGCTACCGCGGTTCCTGGGCGAACAGCATCCAGTTCGGCCGGACGACCATCACGGGCACGCTGTATTACACCAGCGGCCTCAAGCTCACCGCGCCGGACATCACCACCGGGTGTTTCTCGACCAATACCGACACGGGTGCGAACGTGCCTGGCGACTGCCGCATGGCGTCGTTCACCGACTTCGATCTGACCGGACGCTACGACCTCACCGACAAGGTGGCGATCACCGGTTCGGTGATGAATGTCTTCGACAAGAAGGCGCCGTTCGATCCTTTGAACTACGCCGCCTTGAACTACAACCCCACCTATGCGCAGAACGGCGTGATAGGGCGCTTCTACAGGCTCGGGGTGCGGGTGAAGCTATAGGCGGGACGTGCCTCGGGTGCCCACGGGGAATTGACTGGCCCGGGCTTTTGCTTTAGTACGGCTCCTTGGGGGGAATACCAACAGGGGGCCGTCAAGGCCATGGCAAGTCGATTCACGCTCGTCCGCTCGACCGAAGTTCAGTCCCAGCCGGAAGCCGCCGCATGGCCGGATGGCTTCATGCCCGGAACGGTCGCGCCGTTTGTCATGCGCTACGGCACCGATTTCCTGGTGGCGATGCAGCGCGCCGCGGCCTCGCACGATGCCGCGCGGCCACCGGTGCGGACCGAGGCCGAACCGGCCTAACGCTCGGCGGCGGGCCGCGCCGAAGGCGCGCGCTCGCCGTCGTCGGGCACGTCCCCCGCGGGGCCGCCGCGGTGAATGGCGCCGACCACGAAGATGGCCACGAGCGCGACGATCAGCGCGATCAGGGCGTAATAACGCGAACGATTCATCGGGCGCTCCGTGGTGACGCCTGGAGTCTCCGGGCCGACCAGTCAACGGAATGGATGGCCGGCGTTAGGGATTCGTGCCCTCGACCAGATCGGCCACGGCGCCCACGAGGGCGTGCAGCGAGAACGGCTTGCCGAGGATGGCGCATCCGGGCGGCAGGCGCGGAGCGTCCGCAAAGGCCTCCCATGCATAGCCGGTGATGAACAGCACGGGTAGATCCGGCAGGATCTGGCGTGCGGACTGGGCCAGCTGCCGTCCGTCCATGCCGGGCAGTCCGATATCGGTCACGAGGATGTCCGGTGCCGATGAGTCGCTCAAGCTGCGAAGCGCCGCCGCCGCTTCGGCGTGATCGTCCACGCTGTACCCCGCTTCCTCGAGCACCTCGCGTGCAAGGGAGCGGAGCATGTGCTCGTCTTCGACCAGAAGCACCCGACGGCCGTCGCCATGATGCGGCCCGCGATCGATATGCGCGTGTGGCGCCTCCTCCTTGCCGACATGCCGGGGCAGCCACAGGCTCACCGTGCTTCCCTTGCCGGGCTCCGATTCGATGATGGCCCGGCCACCCGTTTGCCGGGCGAATCCGTCGACCATGGAGAGGCCGAGCCCCGTGCCCTGGCCGATCGACTTGGTGGTGAAGAAGGGATCGAACGCCTTTTCGATCACCGCGCGCGACATGCCCGTGCCGGTGTCCGCGACCGAGATCACCACATAGTCGGCGGGGCCCGTGCCGATGTTCCTCGCCGGTTCGTTTCGCGTGGAGATGCACAAGGTGCCGCCCGCGGGCATGGCGTCGCGGCCGTTGATCGCGAGGTTCAGAATGGCGCTTTCGAGCTGGCTCGCATCTGACAGCGTGCGCCACAGGTCCGGTTGCATGCGCAGGTCGAGCACCACCTGTTCGCCCAGCAGAGGGCGAAGGAGCAGATCGAGGCCCCTGACGATGGCGTTCGCATCCACGTCCGCGAGCGACAGGGCCTGCTGGCGGGCATAGGCGAGCAGGCGGTGGGTGAGGCCGGCGGCGCGGTTCACCGCGCCGTGCGCGGCGTCGAGCAGGCGACGGGTGTTCTCCAGGCGGCCGCTCTCGATCCGCTCGCTCACGATCTCGATGGCACCGCCGATGCCGCCGAGGATGTTGTTGAAGTCGTGCGCGATGCCGCCTGTGAGCCGTCCGAGGGCCTCGAGCTTCTGTGCGTGCCGCAACTGGTCCTCCATGTCGCGCCGGCGTTGCACGTCGCGGCCCATGCCGTAGACCAGCTCGCCATCCGGCACGCACGTCCAGGCGAACCAGCGGTAGCTGCCGTCTCTGGCGCGCAGGCGGACTTCAAGGTCTTCCACTGTGTCGCCTTCGAGCAGCTGGGCCATTGCATCGCGCGCGCGGTCGAGGTCGTCGGGATGAACCAGCTCGCCGAAGGCCATGCTCCCGAGGTCGCTCTCCTCGTAACCCAGATCGCGCTGCCAGGCCGGGTTGATGTTGCGGTACCGCCCGTCGCGCGCCATGACGATGTAGAGGTCGGGCGAGACCGCCCAGATCTGATCGCGCTCGCGCGTGCGAGCGCCGATTTCCCGCTCGAGCGACGCGTTCAACTCGCGCAGGGTCATGGCGGAGCGCACCGCGCTGGTGGTTTCGTTCGTGAAGGCGTACACGCCGATCACATGGCCTCGTTCGTCACGCAGTGGCGCGAAGGAGAGGGTCCACCAGGTGTTCTCGACGAAACCGTGGCGCGTCATCGTCAGCGGAAGGTCGCGGCGCGTGCTGCCTTCGCCGGCCATCGCCTGTGCCACATGCGCGCAGATGTCGTCCCACACGTCGACCCATATCGCGTCGAGGCGCCCGCCGAGGGCGCCCGGGACGCGTCTGCCGAGGAGCGGCCGGCAAGCGTCGTTGAAGAAAAAGACCCCGCCCGGTTCCGCGGAAAGGAACATCGGTTGCGGGGAGTCGAGCATCGTGGCGAGCATGGCGCGGAGCGCCAGCGACCACGCCTCCACCGGCCCGAGCGGCGACCGCGGCCAGTCGAATGCGCGGATCTCGTCCGCCGTGGGCGAATCGTCCGGGAGGAAGGCGAAGGGATCGGGAAATCGGTTCGACATGTTCCGGGCCGTTGTTCTGGGTCTGGAAATAATCCTCTACGCGCGAAGACGACGTCGTTGCGAAACATGCCGTGGCGCGCCTGTCACGTACAGTCGACGTGCTGCGATGGAACGTCGTCGCCATTCCACCAGGAGCGACACGCATGAACGACGACATCACGCCGCAGCCCGGCAAGCAGAAAGGCGGTATCGGTTACGTGCTGCTGTGGATCCTCGGGGTGCCCATTCCGGTCCTGATCCTCATTGCGCTGGTGCGCGGCTGCAGCTGAGCTTACCCCTGTCCTTCGCCGGTGCCCAAGCGAGGGCACCGGTATCGGGCGGTTCCGATATGCTTCCCCCACTTCCGGGGAAGGTGCCATGTCCGAATCGACTCTCCCGCGCAGCGCCGGCATCGACATGCTGCGTGGCGCGAGCATCCTGCTGGTGGTCGTCCACCATCTTGGCCTGCGCATGCCCTTGCACAAGACGCAGGCGGCCAGCGCGTTGCCGATACCCTTGCTCAAGGGGCTGATCTACAACGGCTACGAAGCGGTTTTCATCTTCTTCGTGATTTCGGGTTTCCTCATTACCCGGCACACGCTCCAGCGGGACGGTAGCCTCGGCGCGATCGACTGGCGGGCTTTTTACGTCCGCCGCGCGGCCCGCATTCTTCCTTGTCTCCTGGCGCTCGTGGCCGTGCTTCTTATCCTGCACGCGTTGGCCGCGCCGGACTATGCGATCCAGAAGAGCGGCCAGTCCGCGCTGGGCGCGACGGTTTCCGCGCTTACCTTCACGCTCAATCTTTACGAAGGACGTACGGGCTGGCTACCGGGCGGCTGGGACGTTCTCTGGTCGCTGTCCATCGAAGAGGTGTTCTACGCCGCGTTCCCTTTGGCGTGCATGTCCGTAGGGCGTACGCGCTGGTTCGTTCCGTTGCTGGTCGTGCTGGTGGTGTCGGTTCCGTTTACCCGCGCTGCATTGGCGGGTAACGAAATCTGGCAGGAGAAAGCGTACCTCCCCGGGATGGGCGCGATCGCGGCGGGCGTGCTCGCCGCCTTGGCAGCGTCGCGCGGGCCGCGAGCGGCGGAGACGGGCAGGGTGGAAAGGCCGTGGCGCAGGAGGGCGCTGGCGGTGTCGGGCTTGGCGGCGACAGGCCTGGTGATGTTCTACGGCGCACCCCTCTGGCATACGGTCGGCGAGGGATCCCTGCTGGTGCTCATCCTGGGCGCCGTGTGCCTCGTGCTGGCCTCGCCGGACGGCGGACAGTGCTGGCGGGGTTTCGGCTGGCTCGGTGCGATGGGGAGGGCCAGCTACGAGATCTACCTTACCCACATGTTCGTCGTGTTCACCCTCGTGGCCGTGGCGCGCTTCTCGGCGACCGACAAAGCCTGGGGCTGGATATGGTATCCGCCGGCCGTGCTCCTTTCCTGGGCGCTGGGCTGGCTCGTGGCCCGCGGATTTTCCGAGCCCGCCAACCGGTGGCTGCGAAGCCGGATGAGCGCGCGGCGAGCGACGGTGAGGGCGGCAGCCTGACATCGGACGCGGGAGCCGATGGCTCCCGCGTGTGCGAACCTGGAAGCCCGATCAGTGGTGGCGATCCTTGTCGCGAGCGTGGTCGGCAGCCTTCCCGACTTCGCGCTGCACCTTGCCTGCATTCTTTTCGATGTTGCCGGCCGCTTCTTTCGCGTGGTTGCCCGTGATCTTGCCGGCCGCTTCCTTCACGCTGCCCTTGATCTCGTGCTTCATGCCTTCGGTACGGTTCTTGTCCATGCTGCTCTCCTCGTCATGCTGCGTCATTCGCAGTGCGCACTGTTTAACGCCGAACGTCCTTATCGATGCGTGAAGCACCCGTGCGCACCTGTTCACTCTCGCAATGTATTGCGGCTTGCCATCGAGGACTGAAGTTCGTCTGTTGTCCGCTGACGCGGGAGATACATGCGGATCACAAATCCCCGCGCAGTCTCGTGCTTCGACGACACCCGTCACTCCCTCATTAGGAGATCCGAGTCATGCCTGAGAAAAAAACCACTGCCAGGGCACGAAAGGACAAACGCGAAGGGAAGTCGGCTTCGACCCAGGCCGGAGAATACGTGCGCGAGGAAATCGAGCACGTCCGCGAAGGCAAGCACGGCGCGCGTTCGGCGAAGCAGGCCATCGCCATCGGCCTTTCCAAGGCGCGCCGCGACGGGGTGAAGGCCAAACCGTCCAGATCGGCGAGCAAGGCCACGAAGAAGAAGGCGGCACAGGATTCGCGCGCCTCCACCCGGAAGCGCTCCTCCGGAACCGCTGCCAAGAAGTCGGCCAGCCGCAAGCGGGCCACCGGAACATCGGCCCGGAAGTCGACCGCGAAGAAGACGACAGCCAGGAAATCGACGGCCCGGTCGAAGGCGAGCACGGCAGCGTTGAAGCGGGAAGGCCGGTGGGCCGCGTCCAAGAGGGCTCTGTCGGCACAAGGGCACAAGGCCGCAGCCAAGCGGAGCGCGTCGAGCCGCTCTGCGTCCGCCAAGAAGGCGGCACGCACGAAAGGCGCAACGGGAAGGAAAACGGCCGCGAAGAAGGCGGCACGAACCAGGGCCCGGAAGGCGTCCTGACAAAAGGAAGGCCCGCCGTTGAAGGCGGGCCTTTCATTTAGGGATACGGGTGCGTCTTAGACGGCGTCGCCGCTCAGGCGGCTCGCGACTTCGCCAAGCCAGTCGTAGCCGTCCATCTCGCCACCGAAGAGGTCGAAGCTGCCGTCGCTGTTGGCGCCGGCGTCGAATTCGTAGGTCGAGATACCGTATTCGTTGCGCAGTTCGTTCATGTGATGTCTCCCAGTCAATACCGACCGGATGTCTCTGATAGCTCTGGCGCCGACGCCGCCGGTCTCTGGCGTGGCGGGAACCTTACGCCCCCGACGAGCTTCCCGAGAAGTCGCACGGTGGCACTGGTCCGTTTCATTTGGTGAACAATCGGTTCGTTAGGCTTTCGTCACAGCGTTTTCGTGTCGAATTTCTGAACTAACGAGTTTTCTATGCCCCCTTTCTATGGGCGGCCCCAGCGTTTACAAGGGCTTCCAGGCATTGAAAGGTTGGACAGCGGTTGTAAGCAAAAGGTTCAAGAAATCCTTCGCCGAGAACCGATCCTGCTATCCGCGGGGCCCTTACCCGAGGCTTTCGTTCGCCGCGTGGGCCGTATCCGTTAACCCCAGTTTAACTCAATCCGGGCTTCCATACTACCCCGGATGTTCAAGTCCCTTCACGTACGTGCACGGGAGGGGTCTCCGGGGCGGCGTGCAGCTAGAATTCGGGGTCAACGTCATTGAGGAAAAGCACCATGAAGTCTCGCGCCGCCGTCGCCTGGGAAGCAGGAAAGCCGCTGTCCATCGAGGAAATCGACGTCCAGGGTCCCAAGGCCGGTGAAGTACTGGTGCGCATCGTCGCCACGGGTGTCTGCCATACGGATGCCTATACGCTGTCCGGGGACGACCCGGAAGGCGCCTTTCCGGTCATCCTCGGCCATGAGGGTGGCGGCATCGTCGAGGAGGTGGGCGAGGGCGTCACCTCGCTGAAGCCGGGCGACCACGTCATTCCGCTGTACACCCCGGAATGCGGCGAGTGCAAGTTCTGCCGCTCGGGCAAGACCAACCTGTGCCAGAAGATCCGGGTGACCCAGGGCAAGGGCCTCATGCCGGACGGCACCTCGCGTTTTTCGCTGAACGGCAAGCCGTTGCTCCATTACATGGGTACCAGCACCTTCAGCGAATACACGGTGCTGCCGGAGATTTCGCTGGCAAAGATCAACAAGGACGCTCCGCTGGAGAAGGTGTGCCTGCTCGGCTGCGGTATCACGACCGGCATCGGCGCGGTGCTCAACACCGCCAAGGTGGAACCGGGCGCCACGGTGGCCGTGTTCGGCCTGGGCGGCATCGGCCTGTCGGTGGTGCAGGGTGCGGTGATGGCGAAGGCGGGACGCATCGTCGTGGTCGACACCAATCCGTCGAAGTTCGAGATGGCGAGGATGCTCGGCGCCACCGACTGCGTGAACCCGCGCGATTATCCGGATACGCCCATCCAGCAGGTGATCGTCGACCTCACCGATGGCGGGGTCGACTATTCCTTCGAATGCATCGGCAACGTGGACGTGATGCGGGCCGCGCTGGAGTGCTGCCACAAGGGGTGGGGCGAATCGATCATCATCGGCGTGGCCGGCGCGGGCCAGGAGATCCGCACGCGTCCGTTCCAGCTGGTGACGGGTCGCGTGTGGCGTGGGTCGGCGTTCGGCGGCGTGAAGGGCCGCAGCCAGTTGCCGGGCTACGTGGAGCGCTACATGGGCGGCGAGATCAAGATCGATCCGATGATCACGTACACGATGGGGCTGGAAGACATCAACCGCGCCTTCGATCTCATGCACGAGGGCAAGTCCATCCGCTCGGTCATCGTTTACTGAGGCCGGCACACATGGCATTTCACGAGTTCCGCCTCGAAGGCGATTACGTCGAACTCAACCTGCTGCTGAAGCTGGTCGGCATCGCCGCCAGCGGCGGCGAAGGCAAGCACCTGGTCGCCGATGGGCTCGTTGCCGTCGACGGGGTGCAGGAATTGCGCAAGACGTACAAGGTGCGCGCCGGGCAGGTGGTGACTATCGGCGACGAGGAAATCAGCGTGCTTCCGGAAGTGGACTGACTGAAGTCGCTGGGTGCCTGCCTGCGCAGGCAGGGGCCCAGCGACTTCATCTCGAGAGTTACATACCCGCGGTGGACGACTTCGCCGGCTCGGACGTGGCGCCTTCCTTCTTCATCTTGTGCTTCTTGTGGGTGGACTTCATGGCGCCGCCTTCTTCCGACTTCATCGAGCCATCGCTCTTCTTCATGGAATCGTGCTCGCTCTGCATGTGCGTGGCGGCGGTGGACGACGGCGAGGGAGCGGTCTGCGGTGTAGCGCTCTGGGCCAACGCGGCACCGCTCACGGCCATACAGCCGGCGAGCATGGCGACGATCAGTTTCGTATTGCGCATGACGAATCTCCTTCGAACAGATGGCGCCTTGGGAAAAGATGCGATGCCCGGCGCAGTGGACATCGCTCACCGGTAAGACCGGATGTTGACGCGGTGTGCAGAAGCTATCCCCTTTCGCCCCGGCGTGGTCTTCGCAAAGCAGCAATTCTTAGGTGACCATTCAGGAGAAAATTAGGCAGCGTTAAGCGACGGCGGCAATGTGGCACATCGTTGAAACGCTCAATGGAAGTCGCGAGAGACGGAGCCGAGTTCCGGCAGCAGCGCGCTGAAGTCGTGGAGGCGGTGGGCGACGAGGTGGCATACGCCATCGATGGCCTGCCACTGCCCGTCGACTGCCAGTAATACCGCGTCGAGCAGGGCATGGCGGCAGGCTTCGGCCACCTTCGGGCGAACAATGACGTTGATCTGGCCGGTTTCGTCTTCCAGCGTGACGAAGGTGATGCCGCTGGCGGTTTGCGGGCGCTGACGCACGGTGACCAGGCCGGCATGACGCAGCCAGGTGCCGTTGCGTTCGTTCTGGAGGTCGCTGGCGCGCCGCGCGCGCCTGGCCAGCAAGTTCTTGCGAATGAGCCGCAGGGGATGCGAGGTCAGCGACAGGCCGTGGGTGGCGTAGTCGGCGAACACATTTTCGGCAAGTGTCGGCGGCCGCAGGGCAGGACGTGTTTCCGCGACGGCGTCGATCAAGGGCAAGCTGCGTTCGATGCCCGAGCTTTCCCAGCGGGCGCGATGGCGGTGGCCGCTGAGCACGCGAAGCGCCCCGGCGTCGGCGAGTCGTTCGCGTTCGAATCGGGTGAGGCCGGCGCGGCGGGAGAGATCGGCAAGGTCGCGGAAGGGGGCGGTTGCGCGCGCGGCGACGATGCGTTCGCCCAGGCCGGCGGACAAACCGGTCACCAGGCGCAGTCCGAGCCGCAGGGCATGCTTGCCGGGATGCCCTTCGATGGGCTCGAGTGTGCAATCCCAATGACTGGCCGTGACGTCCGGCGGCCGTACCTGCACGCCGTGCCGGCGTGCGTCGGCCACGAGTTGCGCAGGTGCATAGAAGCCCATGGGCTGGCTATTGAGCAGCGCGCAGGTAAAGATTTCCGGGTGGTGGCATTTGAGATAGGACGACGCATAAGCGATGAGCGCGAAGCCCGCCGCATGCGATTCGGGAAAGCCGTAACTGCCGAAGCCTTTGATCTGGTCGATGATCTGCTGGATGAACTCGGGCGAGTAACCGTTCTTCGCCATGTTCTGGCGGATCTTCCCGTCGAATTTCTCCAGGCCGCCGCGCCGCTTCCATGCGGCCATGGAACGGCGCAGGTGATCCGCTTCGTCCGCGCTGAAGTCCGCCACCCTTTGCAGGAGCGCCATGACCTGCTCCTGGAAGATGGGCACGCCAAGGGTGCGTCCCAGTACTTCCTTCACATTTTTCTCGTAGACGATCTCGTGCGGGGGCAGCTTGCGCCGTTCCAGATAGGGATGAACCATGCCGCCCTGGATGGGGCCTGGGCGAACGATCGCCACCTGGATCACCAGGTCGTAGTACTCCCTGGGTTTGAGGCGAGGCAGCATGGACATCTGCGCGCGCGATTCGATCTGGAACACGCCGACGGTGTCCGCTTCCTGGATCATCGCGTAAGTGGCGTCGTCGTTGTCGGGAATATCGGCCAGCCGCCGGTAATCCGGTCCGCCTTGCGCGCGCAGCAGGTCGATCGCCTTGCGCATGCACGTGAGCATGCCCAGCGCGAGGCAGTCGACCTTGAGCAGTTTCATGGTTTCCAGATCGTCCTTGTCCCACTGGATGATGGTGCGGTTGTCCATCGCGGCGTTTTCCACCGGTACCAGATGGTGCAACGGTGTGTCGGAAATGACGAAGCCGCCGACATGCTGCGAGAGATGCCGCGGCATGCCCACCAGTTCGTTCACCAGGAACATGAGCTGGCGAATGGTACGGCTGCCGACATCGAAGCCGCGCTCGCTCAGGCGCTCGACGATGGAGACGTCGCCATGGGCATGCGAATAGGCGCGGCTGAGCTGGTCGAGCTGGTCTTCCGAAAGGCCCAGCGCACGGCCGACGTCGCGCGCCGCGCTCTTGCTGCGGTAACTGATGACCGTGGCGGCGAGGGCGGCGCGTTCCCGCCCGTATTTGTCGAATACGTACTGGAGGACTTCCTCGCGCCGTTCGTGCTCGAAGTCGACATCGATATCCGGCGGCTCGTCGCGTTCGATGGAAATGAAGCGCTCGAACAGGGTGGAGACGCGGGCAGGATCCACCTCGGTGATGCCCAGGCAGAAGCAGACCACCGAATTGGCGGCCGAACCGCGACCCTGGCAAAGGATCTGCTTCGAGCGCGCGAAGCGGACGATGTCTTGCACGGTGAGGAAGAAGGCTTCGTACGCCTTGTGCGCGATGAGGGCCAGTTCCTTTTCGATGCGTTCCACGATGGGCGCGGAGATGCCTTCGGGCCAGCGTGTGGCGGCACCTTCGTAGGTCAGGCGGCGCAGATGGGTGGCATGGTCCAGGCCTTCGGGTACCAGTTCGCGGGGATAGACGTAGTCGATCTTGCGGATGTCGAAGCCGGTGCAGCGGGCGGCGACGACGAGGGTTACCTCCACCAGTTCGCGCGGATAGATGCGGGCGATCGTTTCGCGCTTGCGCAGGTGGCGTTCGCCGTTGGGGAAAAGTGCATGTCCCGCTTCCGCCAACGGTTTGCCGATGCGGATCGCCGTCATCACGTCTTGCAGGGCACGACGGTTCCGCTGGTGCATGTGGACATCGCCCGCGGCCACGCAGGGCAGGCCGTGACGCTCGCCGATCTGGCGCAGCGCGGCCAGGTCGGCGGTGTCGTGCTGACCGCGGTGCAATTCCACGGCGAGCCACGCACGCCCCGCGAAATGCGTCGCCACCCAGGTGGCGCGCGCTTCGTGCGTCGTCGCCTCCGTGGCGGTGTAGGGGCCAGGTGCCCACAGCAGACACAAGCCGGGCCCCAGCGACTCGATATCGGCGCGATGGAGTTCGTAACGGCCCTTGGCCACACGCCGGCGACCGAGCGTGATCAGCCGGCACAGTTCCGTGTACCCGGCCTGGTCTTCCACCAGCAGGACCACGACGGTGCCGTCGGAAAGGCGGAACTCGCTGCCGACGATCATCGGAAGACCGGTTTCCAGCGAGGCTTCCAGCCCGCGTACGATGCCGGAAAGCGAGCACTCGTCGGTTATCGCCAGTGCGGAGTAGCCGATGGCTTTCGCCCGCTCGAACAGTTCCCGCGCGCTGGAGGCGCCGCGCTGGAAGCTGAAGTCGCTGAGTGCGTGCAGCTCCGCATAGGCGGGAACGCATGTGTCCTCGTCGTTGGCGGGAAGCCTATGGGTCGCGTCTATGAGCGGCATAAAAAGCAGGGCAATGTGGGAGCCGCTTCAGCGGCGATGGGGGCTTGCCGTGTTTTGGCCCGCTGCCGCGGGATCGCCGCTGAAGCGGCTCCCACAAGAGGTCTGTGTGCAAAAACATGTCATCTCAAGCAAACCAGCCGTGCAGCATCCAGCCGTCGAGCGTGCCGGGCGGCAGGTACGCCCAGGCGTGTTGTCCTTGCGCGGTGCGCACGATGTAGTAGTCGCGGCGCGTGTCGCCGCCGTCCCACCAGCCGCTTTCGATGCGCTCGGGGCCGGCGAGCACGGCGGCTGGCTCCGGTCGCATCGGTTGCGGCCGCCGCAGCAGCCAGAGCGGACGGCGCTGGCGCGGCGGCGACACCGTGTCGGTGGGCTTGCCATAGCGGGAGGCATATTCGGGACGGTGATCGGCGACCAGCGCGATCTGGCGCAGCGCCGCGTCGCCAAGGCGGGCGCGCAGGCGTTCGTCGAGGGTGGGCCAGTCCAGGCCATCGCCCCGCACCGGCTCGAACAGGTCGCGAACGGGCGGCCGGAATACCGGTAGTTCGGCGGCTTCCAGTTCGATCGACCGCGCGGGAGCGGGCAGGGCGGTACGTTCCAGGCGCGTGCGGGCCAGCTCGAACAATCGCTCGGCATCGCGCTGCGGCGCGGCCATGGCCACGACGACGTGGGTGGTTTCGCCGCGGGCATGTTCGAGGACAAGCGTGAAACGCTGCACGCCGCCATCGCGCGCGGCAAGAAGATTGGCGAGCGAGCGGGTAAGGCGGCGCAATGGAAAGAGCAGTGGCTGACTGCCGTCCAGTTCGGCGTCGAATTCGATCTTCTGCCGGAAGCTGGCCGGGGGCTGCCAGGCGGGCAATACGTCGGAGGCATGCCCTTGCACGCGGTCGAGCCAGTTCACGCCCTCGCGCCCGATGCGCCGGGTGAGTTCGGGACGCGGCAGGCGGATCACTTCGGCAAGACGGCGGAAGCCCATCGCCTGCAGCGATGCCACGGTCGCGACGGGCAGGCCGCTCTGTGCCAGCGGCAAGGCGCGGAGCATGCGTCGCACGCCTTCGTGGTCGGGCAACACCATGCCGTCTGCGCTGGCGGCGAAAACCCAGGAGGCGGCGGCGAATGGCGTTGCCGCCAGCGTGTGCGCGTGGCCTTGCCCGACGAGGCCGCTACGTAATCTTTCGGCCAGCACGGGCCAGCCGTCGAACAGACGCAGGCTGGCCCCGACTTCCATCAGGAGCGCATTCGGCGGCACGAGGCTCACATGCCCACTGAACTGGTAGCACCAGGCGGCCAGTTCGGTGAGCAGGCGTTCTTCCGCGATGGGATCGCGGGGGCGTACTTCGAGAGCGGGACACAAGGCGCGCGCAGCGGCGAGGCTTTGTCCGCGACGAACGCCGAGTGATGAGGCCTCGGCGTTCGTCGCGGCAATCAGGCGCTGGCGCGCCTTGTGGTCCAGCAGGGCGGAGGGGCCTGCCTCCGGTGTCGCGGCAAAGGCGGCGGAGAACGCCAGGCCGGGAAAACGGAGACAGGCCCAAAGCATGGCTGCGTAAGGATGGCGACGACGGTGCGTCCGTCATGACGGCGTGGATGAGGCGGCGTCATGAAGGCTTCCATCAGGCCCGCATGCGCAGCAGCGGAGCGGTGGTGGTCAGCAGACCCCGTGACTTGAGCACGTCCACGTAGGTGGCTTCGTCAGTGTTGCTGACCTTGAGGCGAAGCGCGGCCGGACTGTTCTGTGCGGCGTGCTCGGCAGAACGGAAGAGCATGGCGCAGGCGTCGCCGCTTTCCGCGGCCAACTGCAGTCGACGCAGGCTGCGGTAGTCGATGTCGGGCAACCAGCCGACCACCGCGCCGCAGCAGCCCGAACGCAGGCACTGTTCCATGCTCCATGCGGCCTCGGTGCTGCCGGCGTGGATTTCATGCAGGAAGCGCAGGTCGACGCCGGCCGCCGCGAGGGCGGGCGCATAGGGCAGGTAAGGCGGTGCCACGAAGATCACCCGGCGATGTTCCTGAGTAAGCGCGGCCAGCGCGGGCATGACCAGATCCAGTTCGCCCAGGCCATCGTGTTCGTACAGGATCTCGCTCAGCGCGCCCTGCGGCCAGCCGCCGCCGGGAAGCTTCGCGTCCAGCGAGGTCCAGCCCGTGGCCAGGGCGCGCACGCGCGGCTGGCGATCGGCTGACCGGCGCCAGATACCGGGATGGTCGAGCACCTGGGCGAGAGTCGGTGAGGCGATGGCGTTCATGGTCAGGTCCTGCGGATGATGCCGACGTAACGCCCTTCGATGGCGAACGCATGGCGGCGAGGGTCGACTTCGATGGGATCGAAGTCGGGGTTTTCGGGAAGCAGAAGGAGGCGACCGCGTTCGTGCTTCAGGCGCTTCACGGTCACTTCGTCGTCGAGGCGGGCGACGACGATCTGGCCGTCGTTCGCCGTGGCGGTCTTGTGCACGGCGAGCAGGTCGCCGTCGAGGATGCCGGCGTCGCGCATGCTCAGGCCCACCACGCGAAGCAGGTAGTCGGCGCGCGGGCGGAACAGCGCGGGATCGACTTCGAGCTGCGCCTCGATGTTCTCTTCGGCGAGGATGGGCGAACCCGCGGCCACGCGACCGACCAGCGGCAGGTCGTTGGCGGCGGCGGTACCCCGATAACCGGTGTCGCCCGCGGGCAGGCGCAGACCACGGTGCTGCGGCGAGCGTTCCAGCACACCCTTCCTTACCAGCGACTCCACGCAGGCCTGGGCGGAGCTGTGGCTGGAGAAGCCCAGAGCCTCAGCGATTTCGCGCAGTGTGGGTGGGAGACCCTGGCTCTGCAGGTATTCCCGCAGGAAGGCGAGGGTCTTTTGCTGACGCTCTGTAAGGGTAGGTGTCGACATGCGTACATTTGTACAGATGTACGAGGTGCGGTGCAAGTGGAAAATTGTTTGCACGTTGTTGCACGATTTCGTACAGTGCTGCGCATTCGTTTCGCAAAGGAAACCTATGCGTCCCGCCCGCGCCACCCGACTCATCTTCCTGCTCTCCGGCATCGGCATGGCCAGCTGGGCGCCCATGGTTCCTTACGCCAAAGCCAGGCTGGGCCTGGACGAAGCCACGCTCGGTCTCGTGCTGCTGTGCATGGGTTTCGGCGCGGTGATGGCGATGCCCCTGGCGGGGTTCCTCACCCACCGCTATGGCAATCGCGACGTGATCGGTGTCAGCGCCTTGCTGGTATGCGTGGCGTTGCCGTTGCTGACGATGGCGCCGGATGCGTATTGGCTGGGTGCGGCGCTGTGGTTTTTCGGCGCGTCGCTGGGCGTGGTCGACGTCGCCATGAACGCGCATGCGGTGGATGTGGAGAAACATGCCGGCAAGCCGATGATGTCGGGCTTCCATGGCCTCTTCAGCGTGGGCGGTCTGGTCGGTTCGGCCGGCATGGCTGCCTTGCTGAAAGCGGGCATGCCGCTTACCAGCGGCGCGCTGGCCGTGTCCGGCGGCCTGCTGGCGATCGTCGCCACGCAATGGCGGCATTTCATCGTCCGCCTGCACGACACGGACGAAAAGCATTCCATCTTCCGTCTGCCTTCCGCCGCGGTGCTCCTGCTTGGCTTCCTCTGCCTCGTGGTGTTCCTCGCCGAAGGGGCGATGCTGGACTGGAGCGCGGTGTTCCTGCGTTATTCGCGCGGCTTCGATCCCTCGCTCGCCGGCCTGGGTTACGCGGCTTTCTCCATCGCCATGGCATGCGGACGCCTCCTGGGCGATCGCATCACCGCGTGGGTCGGGCCGGTGACGATCGTCCGTGCCGGTGCCTTCCTCGCCGCGCTGGGCTTCTTCCTCGCCACGATGCTGCCCTGGGGCCCCGCGGCGCTCCTGGGTTTCGTGCTGGTCGGCATGGGCGCGTCGAACATCGTCCCCGTGCTGTTCAGCGCCGCGGGCCGCCAGCCGCGTACCTCGCCGGGCATCGCCATCGCCACCGTCACCTCGCTGGGTTATGCAGGCATGCTCGCCGGCCCCGCGGCCATCGGCTTCGTCGCCCAGCACAGCAGCCTTTCCATCGCCCTTGCCGGCGTGGCCGTGCTGCTCGTCGTCGTCTCGGCCTGCGCGTCCATCGCGCGGCGTTAAGGAGCCAACCATGCACAGCAAACGCGATGTCGTGATCTTCGATTTCGGCGGCGTCCTCATCGACTGGAACCCACGCTACCTCTACCGCAAGCTGTTCGGCGACGACGAGGCGGCCATGGAGGCGTTCCTCGCCGAAGTCACCACGCCGGAATGGAACCTGCAACAGGATGCGGGCCGTTCCTGGGACGAAGCGGTTCGCCTCCTCACCGAAGAACATCCGACCAAGGCCGAACTCATCGCGGCCTATCAGCATCGTTGGGAAGAAACGCTCGGCGGCGCCATCGACGACAGTCTGCATATCCTGCGCGAGCTCAAGGAAGCGGGGCATCCGCTCTACGGCCTCACGAACTGGTCGCAGGAAACCTTCCCCGTGGCGATCGAGCGCTTCGACTTCCTCGCGCTGTTCGACGGCATCGTCGTATCGGGCCAGGAAGGCATGGTGAAACCCGACCCGAAGCTCTACCAGACCCTGCTCGAACGCTACGACGTCGATCCCACGCGTGCCGTCTTCATCGACGACAACAAGGCGAACGTGGTGGCCGCGGAAGCCCTCGGTATCCATGGCATCCATTTCCATACCCCAGCCCAGCTGCGTGCCGAACTGGTGGGACTGGGTTTCCTTCCGCGATGAACGCGACGCCCGAAACCACGCTTCCGCGCGAGCGGCAGCAGCTGATCCTCGAACGGCTGGGGCGCGACGGCAAGGTCGTGGCCGCCGATCTCGCGCACGAATTCCGTGTCTCGGAAGATTCCATACGCCGCGACCTGCGCGACCTGGCTTCGCAGGGTCTGTGCCGTCGTGTGTATGGCGGTGCGTTGCTCATGCAGCATGTAGCGCCCCTGGACGAGCGGCATCGCGAGCGTTCGGAACTGAAGCGTGCCCTCGCACGCGTGGCGGCGGGGCTGGTCGGGGAAGGGCAGATCCTGTTCGTCGACGCTGGTTCCACCAACACGGCGCTGGCCAAGGCGCTGCCGGAGAACCGTGCTCTCACGGTGGTGACCAACGCGCCGGATGTGGCGATGGCCGTGCTCGGACGTCCCGGCTTCGAGGTGATCCTGCTGGGTGGACATGTAGATGCGCGCATAGGCGGCGCGATCGGATCGCGCACGGTGCGGCATGCGCAGGACATTCGCGCCGACCTCTGCTTCCCCGGCGTATGCGCGCTCGATCCCGAACGTGGTCTGTGGACCTACGACGAGGAGGAAACCGTGTTCAAGCAGGCGATCATCGAGGCCAGCGGGGAAACGGTGGCGATCGCCACGCCCGACAAGCTGGTGGCTTCGGCCACGCATCACACGGCCCCGGTGACCGCGATCGCGCATCTGGTGGTGTCCGCCGATACGGACGCGGCGGTGGTGGCGCGCTATCGCGCGGCAGGTGTCGCGGTGCACATGTAAAGAGGCCCTGTTGTAAACAGGGCCTCGCTCCATGTGGGAGCCGCTTCAGCGGCGATGGTTGCTCGCGGCAAGGTTGCCCGCTGCCGCGGGATCGCCGGCATAGCCGGCTCCCACAGGGAAGGCCCTTTTTCAGTGGGCCTCCCAATAAGGAAGGCTCTTTCTCAGCCCGCCTTTTTCTTCGCCAGCCGCAGCCAGGTATCGACCACCGTATCCGGATTCAGCGACATCGATTCGATGCCCTGTTCCATCAGCCATTCGGCAAGGTCCGGATGATCCGACGGGCCCTGGCCGCAGATGCCCACGTACTTGCCCTTTTCGCGCGCCGTGCGGATCGCCATGGCGAGCAGCTTCTTCACCGCGGCATCGCGCTCGTCGAACAGGTGGGCGACGATGCTGGAATCGCGGTCGAGGCCGAGGGTGAGCTGGGTCAGGTCGTTCGAGCCGATCGAGAAGCCGTCGAAGATGTCGAGGAATTCGTCGGCCAGCAGGGCATTCGAAGGCACCTCGCACATCATGATGACCTTCAGGTCGTGCTCGCCCTGGACCAGCCCGTTCTGACGCAGCACCTCGACGACCTTGCGGCCTTCGTCGAGCGTGCGCACGAACGGGATCATCACCCAGACGTTGGTGAGGCCCATCGTCTCGCGCACGTGCTTCACCGCCTTGCATTCGAGCGCGAACGACTCGGCAAAGCCCGGATCGACGTAACGGCTGGCGCCGCGATAGCCGATCATCGGGTTTTCTTCGTGCGGCTCGTAGCGCGAGCCGCCGAGCAGGCCGGCATATTCGTTCGACTTGAAGTCGGACAGGCGTACGATCACCGGCTTCGGATAGACAGAGGCGGCGATGGTGGCGATGCCTTCGCCGAGGCGCTGCACGTAGAACGACACCGGGTCCTTGTAGCCCGCGATGCGCGCGTCGATGCGGGCCTTGGTTTCCGCGTCCTGCTTCGCGTATTCGAGCAGCGCCTTGGGATGCACGCCGATATGGCTGGCGATGATCATCTCCAGACGCGCAAGGCCGATACCGGCATTCGGCAGCATGCCGAAGTCGAACGCGCGCTCCGGGTTCGCCACGTTCATCATGATCTTCAGCGGGGCTTCCGGCATGGCGCCCAGATCGGCCGTGATGCGGTCGAACTTCAGGGTGCCTTCGTAGATGGTGCCGGTGTCGCCTTCGGCGCAGGAAACGGTGACGTCGGCACCGTCGGGAATGGCCTCCAGCGCGTTACCGCAACCGACCACCGCCGGCACGCCGAGTTCGCGCGCGATGATGGCGGCATGGCAGGTACGGCCGCCGCGGTTTGTGACGATGGCCGAGGCGCGCTTCATCACCGGCTCCCAGTCGGGATCGGTCATGTCGGCCACCAGCACGTCGCCGGGCTGCACCTTGTTCATGTCGGACAGCGAACGGATGACGCGTGCCTTGCCGGCACCGATCTTCTGGCCGATGGCGCGGCCTTCCGTGAGTACCTTGCCCTTTTCGCCCAACTGGAAGCGCTCCAGCGTGGTGGCGTGCGAGCGCGACTTCACCGTTTCCGGGCGGGCCTGCACGATGTACAGCTTGCCGGTGTGGCCGTCCTTCGCCCATTCGATATCCATGGGGCGGCCGTAGTGCTTCTCGATCACGAGGGCCTGGCGCGACAGTTCTTCCACGTCGGCATCGTCGATGCAGAAGCGGTGGCGATCCTGCGCGGGGGTTTCCTCGATACGCACGCGCTCGCCCGGCTGGTCGGAGTAGACCATGCGCTGCTGTTTCGCGCCGAGGCTGCGGCGGAGCACCGCCGGCTTGCCCTCGCGCAGGGTGGGCTTGAAGACGTAGAACTCGTCGGGGTTCACGGCGCCCTGGACGACCATTTCGCCGAGGCCATAGGAGCCGGTGACGAACACCACATCACGGAAACCGGATTCGGTGTCGAGGGTGAACAGCACGCCGGAGGCGCCGACGTCGGAGCGGACCATCAACTGCACGCCCGCGGAAAGGAATACGTCCTCGTGCTTGAAGCCCTGGTGCACGCGATAGGCGATGGCGCGATCGTTGTACAGCGAGGCGAAGACTTCCTTCACCTTGTGCAGCACGTCGTCGATGCCGACCACGTTGAGGAAGGTTTCCTGCTGACCGGCGAACGAGGCGTCCGGCAGGTCTTCCGCGGTGGCGGACGAACGCACGGCCACGGCGATGTCGCTGGCGCCGGCATCCTTGCAGAGCTTGGCGTAGGCCTCGCGAATGGCCTGTTCGAGGTCGGCGGGCAGGGCAGTGTCGACGATCCAGCCGCGGATCTCCTTGCCCCCGCGGGTAAGTTCGTCCACGTCGTCCACGTCGAGGGTGGCCAGGCGCTCGGCGATGCGCTTCGCGAGGCCGCTCTTCTCGAGGTAGGACTGGAAGGCGTCGGCCGTGGTGGCGAAGCCGCCCGGCACGGAGACACCCAGTTTCGCCAGGTTGCCGATCATCTCGCCAAGGGAGGCATTCTTGCCGCCCACCTTGCCCAGGTCGGTCATGCGTAGCGCGTCGAGCCAAAGTACCAGGTCGCTCAAAGGGAAATCCTCACATCGGTTCGTCGGATCGGCGGCGGGCCGCGCTGGAAAATCCGCCCATTGTCGTGGCCGGATCGGCAGCGAAACAAGGCGCGATGCACAAACGTTCAGCGAACGTGGGGGTAGATTGTCATTGCGGCGTCTTGAGCTAAGGTGGCTTCCATGGACCACCCGCAGGGAAAACGCCCGATGCGCCGCACCGTGTTCTTCATCTCCGACTCCACCGGCATCACGGCCGAAACCATCGGTAACAGCATGCTGGCCCAGTTCGAGGGGGTGCAGTTCGATACCCACCGGCTCCCCTTCATCGACAACCCGTCGAAGGCCGAGGCCGCCTGCCTGCGGATCAAGACCAAGTACGCCCAGGACGGCCAGCGCCCCATCGTGGTCAACACCATGACGTCCCGCTCCCTGTGCGACATCGTGGCGGGAAGCGGGGCGCTGATGCTGGATGTGTTCGCTCCCTTTATCGAACCGCTGGAAGCCGAGCTGGGTGCCAAGCAGTCGGGGGCGGTGAACCGCTCCCACGGCCTGGTGGATTTCGAACGCTACGAGGCCAGGATCGAGGCGACCAACTATGCCCTGGCCCACGACGACGGTCTGGATGTGGATTACAACCAGGCCGACGTGGTGCTGGTGGGGGTGTCCCGTTCCGGCAAGACCCCCACCTGCCTCTACATGGCCTTGCATTACGGTGTCTGTGCCGCCAATTACCCCCTCACGGACGACGACCTCGACAAGCTGGAACTGCCGACGCGCCTCCGCCCTTACCGCAGCCGGCTGTTCGGGCTCACCATCGATCCCGTTCGCCTGGCGCAGATACGCGAGCAGCGCCGTCCCGGCAGCCGCTACGCCACGTTGAAACAATGCCGTTGGGAACTGGAGCAGGCCGACCGGCTGATGCGACGGGAAAACATACCGGTCCTCAACACCACGCACACGTCCATCGAGGAAATTTCGAGCAAGATCTTCGAATACCTCGGTATCGAGCGCCACATGTATTAACGAGCATCCTACGGAGCCGCCGCCTTACTCATGACTGCCGTCGTCGAACGCCCAACCGCCCTCATTCCGGGACGCTTCGAGTTCCTGATGGGGCTCTATGCCGAGAACTACCATCGCCTGGCGCGCTTGTTCGCTCCGCAGCGGCTCGCGCCGGGGCGTTACGTATCGGACGTGGACGATGGCCTGAAGGTCCTGCTCGAGATCCAGGAAAAACACCCTTACACGCTCGAACTCGAGCTTACCTACGACTTCCTCGACGAGACGACGGGTCAGCCCTCGCCGTCGGCCCAGTTGCGCATGTACACCGACGCGCACGTGGCGGAGGCGATGCATTGCCATCCGGGGCGCAAGCTCACGCATGTGCTGGGGCCTTTCCCGCCGGCGCACACCGTGTTCCAGCATCGCCTGCGCATGAATGGCTTTCTCAGCCGCTGGCTGGAATACCTGGCGGAGCAGGGGCATTCGATCGGGACGCTGTCGCGGGCGGAAAAATAGCCGTGAAACTGTGGGAGCCGCTTATCGACAGCCGCTTCATGTGGGAGCCGCTTCAGCGGCGATCCCGCGGCAGCGGGCAACCTCGCCACGAGCACCCATCGCCGCTGAAGCGGCTCCCACATAGAGCGGGCTTGGCAAACTCGAGGCAAAAAAAATCCGCCGGACGGCGGATTCTTTTTGGAAGTAATGGCGGAGCGGACGGGACTCGAACCCGCGACCTCCGGCGTGACAGGCCAGCATTCTAACCGACTGAACTACCGCTCCACACTACGTTCCAACTTCCCAACAACAACCAACTTCCTTAGTCCTTTACACTCTCCGGCGGGCCGGAAAGTGGCGTCCCCACGGGGATTCGAACCCCGGTCGCCACCGTGAAAGGGTGATGTCCTAGGCCTCTAGACGATGGGGACGTACTAGAAGTTGGTGGAGCCAGCCGGGATCGAACCGGCGACCTCCTGCATGCCATGCAGGCGCTCTCCCAGCTGAGCTATGGCCCCCTTGGGAGCCGCAAAGATTACGGCCGGGGCGGGATTCCGTCAAGCATTCATTACACTTTTTTTGAATTTTTTTTCGACGCTTCGGGAATGCCGAGGCCCGGCGAGCACTTGCACGGGATCTCGCTTTTCGCGTCGTTCGACGATGCACGCCTCGAACGAGCGCACACGGGTTAACCTGTTCGCATATATCTACAGGGAACCGCATGCACGGCATCGTCTTCATCCAGGACCTCGCCACCGTGATGCTCGTGGCCGGGCTTACCACGGTGATCTTCCAGCGCCTCAGACAACCTGTCGTGCTGGGTTACATCATCGCCGGCTTGCTGGTGGGGCCGCACACGTTCCCGGTAATTTTCATCCACGACGAAGAGACCATCCGCACGCTGTCGGAGTTGGGCATGATCCTGCTCCTCTTCGCGCTGGGCCTCGAATTCAGTCTCAAGAAACTGCGCGCGGTGGGCGGTGCTGCCCTGGTGGCGGCCTTCGCCGAAATCGTGTTGATGGTGTGGATCGGCTACGAAATCGGCCGCTTCTTCGGCTGGTCGGCCATGGACTCGCTGTTCCTGGGCGCGATGCTTTCCATCTCCTCGACCACCATCATCATGAAGGCGCTCGAGGACCTGGGGTTGAAACGCGAGCGCTTCGCGCAGCTGATGTTCGGCATTCTCATCGTCGAAGACTTGTTGGCGATCGTACTGATGGCGCTGCTCACGGGTATCGCCAGCACCGGCGGTGTGGAGGCGGGCGAGGCCCTGGCGGCGGTCGGCCGGCTCGGCCTGTTCATGGCGGTGTCGCTGGTGGTCGGCCTGCTCCTGGTGCCGCGCGTGGTCGACTACATCGCGAAGGTGAGCCGCGACGACGTGCTCCTGGTGGCGGTGCTCGGCATCTGCTTCGGCTTTTGCCTGCTCGTGACCGAGCTGGGCTACAGCGTGGCGCTGGGGGCCTTCATGATCGGCGCGATCGTGGCCGAGTCGAAGAGTCTGGCACGCATCGAGCGCATCGTGATGCCCGTGCGCGACATGTTCAGCGCGGTGTTCTTCGTGGCCATCGGCATGCTGATCGATCCGAGCCTCCTGGTCGAGTACGCGTGGCCGATCACCGTGGTCACCGTCGCGGTGGTGCTGGGCAAGGTGATCACGTGCAGTTTCGGCAGCTTCGTCGCCGGCAACGATGGACGTACGTCGCTGCGTGTCGGCATGGGCCTGGCGCAGATCGGCGAGTTCTCGTTCGTCATCGCGTCGCTGGGGCTCACCCTCAAGGTGACCAGTGGCTTCCTCTATCCCGTGGCGGTGGCGGTTTCGGCGATCACCACGTTCCTGACGCCTTACCTGATCCGTTCGTCCGACCCGTTGGCCGGCTTCCTGGGAAGGGTGCTGCCGAAGCGCGTCACGGGCGTGTTCGGTGCCTATACGGAGTGGATGGGCAACCTGGGCCTGCAGGGGCAGGGCGCGATCGTGATGAAGATGATCCGCCGTCTGGTCTGGCACGTGGTCATCAATACGGCGCTGGTGGTGGCCGTGTTCATCATCGTGGCATTCGCATACCGGCGCGGGTTCCTCCATCTCGACCTCCTGACCGACGAGCCCACCGTGCGCCGCAGCCTCGCCTGGTCCATGGCCGCCCTCCTGTCCCTTCCGATGATCGTGGCGACCTACCGGAAGGCGGGCGCGCTGGGCATGCTTCTTGCCGAATTGTCCATCCCCGATCGCTTCGGTGCCCGGACTTTCCGGATCCGGTCCGTCCTCGGGCGCATCATTCCCCTGGCCGCCATGGCGGTGATGGGGCTTCTCGTGGCGGCGCTGGCCTCGACCATCCTCCCGCCCCGGGAAGTGGCGCTGGTGCTCATTCTGGTGGGGGTGGGGCTCACCTGGCTCCTCTGGCGGGTGCTGGTCCAGGTCCATGCCCGGCTGCAGGCCGCCATCCGGGACACCCTGGAAAAACCGGGCCAGGACCACCCGGAGTGACGGGATCGCCAGTTCTTGAAAGATTCCTGAACTTTTCGTGTGAAAGCCTGTCTCTCGCCCCGTCATTGCAAGCTGGACGCGAACCACCGCACAATGGCGTTTCCGCCTCCACAAGGAGGTGTACCGGCGGCGTCGCCGAATCTTTCCAAGAGAGGGAGTATCGAATGAAGCACTTTTTGCGTCCCACGATGACGGCCGTCGCCCTGGCGGTTGCGCTGGGTACGGCCGCGGGCGCATCCGCCCAGGCCGCCAAGCCGGCTGCCTCCGCGGCACCGGTCGACAAGCAGAAGGCCAGCTATGTCGTGGGTTGGGACCTTGCCAGCTCGCTTCCGCCGCTCGTGGCGAAGGAAGTCGACGCGGCCACGGTCGCCAAGGCACTGCAGGCCGCCCTTTCGGGCCAGAAGCCGACCATGTCGGAAGCCGAAGCCAAGTCCGTTCGCGAGGCGTTCGTCGCCCAGCTGAAGGTCAAGGCCGAAGCCGAGTACAACAAGGTCGCGACCGAGAACAAGAAGGAGGGCGACGCCTTCCTCGCCAAGAACAAGAGCGCCCCGGGCGTGAAGGTCACGGCGTCGGGCCTGCAGTACCAGGTCGTCCAGGCTGGTACCGGCGCGCGTCCGGGTCCTAACGACACGGTCACCATCAATTACACCGGCACCTTCGTGAACGGCGAGAAGTTCGACTCCTCGGCCGACCACCAGCCGGCCGGCCCCGCGAAGATTCCTCTCGCCGCGGTGATCCCGGGCTTCCGCGAAGGCCTGCAGCTGATGCAGACGGGCGGCAAGTACAAGCTGTTCATCCCGTCGAACATCGCCTACGGCGCCAAGCCGGAAAACGGCTTCCCGCCGAACGCGACGATCATCTTCGACGTCGAACTGCTGAAGACGGAAGCCACCCCGGCGGGCAAGGCCCCGGCCGACGGCGGCAAGTAAGCACAGGCGTCTTCGGGCGTATCGAAAGGGCGCGGAGCGATCCGCGCCCTTTTTTTGTTTGTTGCCACGAGCGTAGACGCCGGTTTGCTGCCGTCGGGCGGCGGGATACAATTGCCCGTTACGACACGACGTCGAACGCATCGGGAGCTCCATGAAAGTCACGATATTCGGCACCGGTTATGTAGGCCTCGTCACGGGCGCCTGCCTCGCCGAAATGGGCAACCACGTGGTCTGCGTCGACGTCGACACCAAAAAGGTCGAGCGGCTGAAGGCCGGCGACATTCCCATTTTCGAGCCGGGCCTCGAGCCGATGGTGGTGCGCAATCACGCGGAAGGCCGCCTGGCCTTCACCACCGATGCCGCCCCGGCCATCGCCCATGGCGAGGTCGTGTTCATCGCCGTGGGTACGCCGCCCGACGAAGACGGCAGCGCCGATCTTCAATACGTGCTTGCGGTGGCGAAAACCATCGGCGATCACATCGACCGCTACACGGTGGTGGTGAACAAGTCGACGGTGCCGGTCGGCACGGCCGATCGTGTCCGCGCGGCGGTGGCGGAGCGCCTGAAGGCGCGCGGCGTGGATGTACCTTTCGATGTCGTATCGAATCCCGAATTCCTGAAGGAAGGCGACGCGGTGGAAGACTGCCTGCGTCCCGACCGCATCATCGTGGGCGCGTCGAGCCAGAAGGCCATCGGCGTGCTGCGCAAGCTGTATGCGCCGTTCAATCGCAACCACGACCGCATGGTGGTGATGGACGAGCGTTCGGCCGAGCTGACCAAGTACGCGGCGAACGCGATGCTGGCGACGAAGATCAGCTTCATGAACGAGATCGCGAACATCGCGGAACACGTCGGGGCGGACGTGGAGCTGGTGCGTCAGGGTATCGGCGCCGATCCGCGCATCGGCTACCACTTCATCTATCCCGGTGCCGGCTACGGCGGCTCGTGCTTCCCGAAAGACGTGCAGGCGCTTGCGCGCACCGCGCATTCCGTCGGGTACGACGCCCGGTTGCTCGAGGCGGTGGAAGCGGTGAACGACGCACAGAAGTCGCGCCTCTTCGCACTGCTCTCGAAGCATTTCGGCGGCAAGCTGGAAGGGCTGACCATTGCCGTGTGGGGCCTTGCGTTCAAGCCGAACACCGACGACATGCGCGAGGCATCGAGCCGCCGCCTGATGGAGCAGCTGTGGGATGCCGGCGCGCGCGTGCGTGCGTTCGACCCGGAAGCCGCGGACGAGACGCGCCGCATCTACGGCGAGCGCGACGACCTCGTGCTGGTGGAGCGCCCCTACGAAGCCCTGGAAGGCGCGGATGCACTCGTCATCGTCACGGAATGGAAGGCCTTCCGCAGCCCCGACTTCGCGCGCGTGAAGTCGCTGCTGGCGACGCCGGTAATCGTCGATGGCCGCAACCTCTATGATCCCGCGGCCGTGGAAGAAGCCGGTATCGCCTATTACGGCATCGGCCGCGGCCGTAGCCTGAGCGGACGTGAGCATGTCTGATATCGACGCGCGCCTGACGGAACTCGAAGTGCGTGTCGCTTTCGTCGACGACACCGTCAATGCGCTTTCGTCGGCCGACGCGGAAATCGCGCGTCGGCTCGATCTGTTGGAGCGGGCCGTGCGCGACCTGCGCTCGGACCTTGTGAACATGCGTGCGGGCCTGGGTAGCGATCCTGCGACCGAGCCGCCGCCGCCGCACTACTGAGTATTTGAACGAGCCCTACCGATGGCAGAGTCACTGCGCGACCAGTTGTTGAAGAGCGGCCTCGTGAAGGAAGTTCCCGAGGAGAAAAGGAAGTCCGCGCCACCGTCGCGCTCCGGCAGCGGGGGCTCGGCCAGCGGCCAGCCGTACGCCGGCAACCGGCCGAAGCACGGCAAACCCCAGGGCGGGCGTCCCGGCCAGGGAGGCAAGCCCCAGGGCAGCGGCAACCCGCACGGCAAGGGCGGCCGCCCGCAGCAGGGCAGCAAGGCCGCGCAGGCGCCGCGCAAGGACGGCGAGATCGACCTTGCCAAGGCCTATGCCATCCGGGCCCAGAAGGAAGCCACCGAGCGCAAGCAGGCGGAGGCCCAGGCGGCCGAACAGGCTCGTCTGCGCAAGGAGCGGAAGCGCAAGGTCGAGGAGCTGCTGAAAGGCAAGGCGCTGAATCTGGCCGATGCCGACCAGGTGCGGCATTTTCCGTATGGAGACAAGATCCGCCGCGTGTACGTCGATGCGAAACAGCTGGCCGCACTGAACGCGGGCGAGCTGGGCGTCGTGCAGCAGGGCGGGCGTTACCTCGTGGTCGAGAAGACGGTGATCGAGGAACTGCGGGGCATCGCGCCGGAGTTCATTGCGTTGCTGGTCGATCCGAACGCGGTGAACGAGTCCGACGACGGGGTTCCTGACGATCTGATGTGGTGAGGCCCTCTGGCGGGAGCCGTTCTTGCGGGAGCCGCTCTTGTGGGAGCCGCTTCAGCGGCGATCCCGCGGCAGCGGGCAAGGTTGCCGCGAGCACCCATCGCCGCTGAAGCGGCTCCCACACAAAGCTTTCTCGCCGGGGCTACGCCGCAGGCGCCGAAAGCTCCGGGTTGTCCCAGCCTTCCTTCTTCGCGAAGCGCGCACCGTGGGTCTGCTCCAGCCTGGCCAGGCGCTCGCGCACCACGGCCACGCCTTCGCTGCGCACGTACTGGATCGGACCGCCCCGGAACGGCGCGAAACCCGTGCCGAAGATGACGCCGGCGTCGAGCAGGTCGGCATCGTCCACCACGTTCTCGGCGAGGCAGGCGATGGCTTCGTTGACCATCGGCAGGATCATGCGGTCCTGGATGTCCGCGGGCGGAACGTAATCGGGATCGACTTCCGGCTTGTCCGGCTTGCCGTCCTTCCACACGTACAGGCCTTCGCCGTCCTTCTTGCCGCGCTTGTTGGCGGCGAGTTTTTCTTCCAGGCCTTGCGGAACCTCGAGGCCGAGGAACGGTGCAAGCTCGCGGCCGACGGAAGCGCAGACGTCGAGGCCCACCGTGTCGGCGAGTTCGATCGGCCCCATCGGCATGCCGAATTTCTTCGCTTCACGATCGAGGACCGGGCCCGGTACGCCCTCGTTGTAAAGGCGCATGGCCTCCATCAGGTAGGGCATGAGGATGCGATTGACGAGGAAACCCGGCGTGCCCTTCACAGGCACCGGCAGCTTGCCGATCGCCTTGCAGAAGGCGAGGGCGCGCTTCTCGACCGCCGGGTCGAGCGCGTCGTGGCGCACTACCTCGACCAGTGGCATCTGCGCCACCGGATTGAAGAAGTGCAGGCCGAGGAAGCGCTGCGGCGCCTTCAGCCCCTGGCGCAGTTCGTCGAGCGGAATGGACGACGTATTGCTGGCCAGGATTTCGTCGGCCTGGAACTGCGGCTCGATGGCTGCGTAAAGGGCATGCTTCGCTTCGGGATTCTCGAAAATGGCCTCGATGGCGAGATCGGCATCGGCCACGCCGCGACCTTCCACGTCGGCACGAAGACGACCCATGGCGGCCTCGACCTTCGCCGGTGCCTTGAGCTTTTTCTCGAACAAGCCGCGTGCGCGTGCAATGGCAGGCTCGACGAATCGCGCCTCGCGGTCCTGCAGCGTGACCTGGAAGCCCTTGAGGGCGGACCACGCGGCGATGTCGCCGCCCATCGTGCCCGCGCCGACGACGTGCACGTGCGAGATGCCGTGGTCGACACCACCGCCCAGGCCCTTCAGGCGTTCCTGCAGGAAGAAGATGCGGATGAGGTTGCGCGCCGTCGGTGTGGTGGCGAGCTTCGCCACCGATTTCGCTTCGAGCCGCAGCCGCTGCTGGATGCTTCCGCCGCCGCGCGCCCAGGTATCGATGAGCGCGAACGGCGCCGGGTAGTGCTCTTTTCGCACCTTGGCGGCGGTCTGCTTGCGCACCATGGGCGCAAGCACGGCACGTGCGAGCAAGGTGTTGGTGGCCCATCCCTTCGCCCGCTGCGCGAACGGACGCGCGACCGGCCGGCGGGCAAGTTCGCGCGCTTCGGCAAGGAGTTCGTCGGGACGGGCAAGGCGGTCGACGAGACCGACGGCCTTCGCGCGCCGGGCGTTGAACGGCTTGCCGGTAAGCATGGCCGGCAGGGCGTCCGGGGCGCCGATGAGCCGCGGGAGGCGCGCACTGCCGCCCCAGCCGGGATGGATGCCGAGCATCACTTCCGGGAGGCCGATCTTCGTGGCGTCGTCGTCGGCCGCGATGCGCAGGCGACAGGCGAGCGCGAGTTCGGTGCCGCCGCCCATGCAGGCGCCGTGGATGGCCGCGACGGTGGGGCAGGGAAGGCGGGCCAGGTTCTCGAACACCCGCTGCCCGTTCTCGATGTTCTCGAGCACCGAGCCGGTCTGCGCGTACTCAACGAACTCGCGGATGTCGGCGCCCACCGCGAAGCCCATCGGCTTGGCGGAATGGATGACGACGCCGCGCGGGGCCTCGATGGCGAGCCTCTCGACGAGGGTGTCCAGTTCGTCCAGCACCTCGCGCGACAACGCGTTCGCGCTGGAGCCCTCGCGGTCGAGCGTAAGGACGACGATACCGTCGTCGCCCTCGCTGGTCTTCCAGTGCTTGAATCGAAGTCCTTCGAACATGGCGGATCGTGCGGTGGCGAATGAGCGCACCACCTTACCTTCCCCCCGGGCCGAATGCGAGATACCCCGGCGTACGGTCGGCCTGGATCGAAAGGTTCGCCGCTGGCGCAGGGACCGGCAAAGAGCGGATACTTCGCGCTCGTCAGCCGCCCGACCCCCACATGGATTCCAGCGTAGGAAACGATATCTTCGACCGCATCCTGTCGGCCTCGGGGCCGCTGGTGGCGCTCAAGACGAACGACCCGGGCCTGCTGGTGGAACAGTTCCGCCTGGTGGCGCGGCGCACCGGGCAGGCGGTGTACCTGTGGCGCCACGGCGAGGGGCTGGCGAGCCTGCGCGATGCGCAGATGCGCGTTCCCGGCTGCCAGCGACTCGGGGACGCCCTGCGCTACATCCTGCAAAGCCTCCACTTCGGGGTATACCTGCTCGACATGCCGCAGGGCGTGCCGAGCGCCACCGACGGTGCGCTTTTACGGCAACTTTCGCGTACCCAGACCGGGCATGTGCGCCGTGTGGTTCTGCTCGGCGCGAATCCGATCCTGTTGGCCACGTTCGAAAACGACGTGGCCACCGTCGACGCCGAGTGGCAGGCGCGCGCCGCGGCGCCGCGGCTGCGCGACGGCCGCTGGATCGTCTGAGCGATGGCGATCGCGGTCGAGCCCAACGGCGTATTGATCTTCACCGCGCGACGCGATGTGCGCCGCGCCGTCTTCGACGCCCTGGACAGGGAAGGCGACTTCGTCCTGCTCAGCGCGCGCGATGCCGCGCAGCTGGAAGCGCTGCTGGCCGATACGCCGCCGCTGCGCGTGGTGGTGGCCGGCGCCGACGGCACCGCCGACACCGAGCGGGGTCTGCGCATCCTGCGCAGTTCTCCCGCGTACTCGGAGCTCCCCATCGTCTACGTGGTGGACGACGTTCCGGGCGTGGCCCCGGAAGGCGCGCTCGACTGGCTTCGTGCCGGCGCCATCCCGGCTGAACTGGCCCAGCGCGTGCGCGCGGCGGTCGGCGCGCCCGTGCCGGCACCCTCCGGCGGTCCGGCGCGCACGGACTGGCGGTTCGCTTTCGACGCCGGAGCCGCCTGGGTTCTGGCCTCGACGCCGGACGGTTGCATCCTCGAAAGCGGCACGGCCATGCACCGCCTCTGGGCGGGCAATGGCCCCATCCAGGGGCGGCTGCTTTCCGACGTGTTCGTGCTCCCGGACGGCGCGACGTGGCCCTTGCCCGACGGCGACGGCAAGGCGTGCACGCTGCGCCGTGCGAACGGCGGCGACGTAGCCGGCGAAGTGGACGTGCGCCATATCGTCGACCAGGGCATCCATCGCATCGCCGTGGCGTTCCGCGACCTGCGCGCGGTCGACATCGCCGAGCGGGCGTTGTCCCTGCTTGCCGTGTTGGACGCGTGTCCCAGCGACGACGAAGGCATGAGCGAGGCAGCGGCCCTGCTGGCCGACGCACTCGAACTCGACGTGGTGGCGGTGTGGTCGGCGCTACCGGAAAGCGAAACCGGTCCCGAGGTGCTGGTGCGGGTATGGAACGGGCCCGCGCCCGTGCTGTGGCCGGAACCCGGCGACGTTCCGTTGCTGAAGACCGCCCTCGGAGGCAAACCCCACGTGTGCCTCGACGCGGAAGGCGATGCGCGCCTGGCCGATCCCCTCGTCGATGCCCTCGAACTGCGTTCCTACGTCGTGCTTCCGTTGCTGGACGAACGGCGAAGCGTCCTGGGTGCACTGCTCGCCGGCCGCTGCCGGCCTTCCAACGATGCCCGCGTGCTCGAGCCGGCCCTGCGCGCGGCCACGGCTCGCTTCGCCTCGGCCCTCGAACTGCGGCGCGCACGCGAGCAGGGGCGGGCGAGAGGGCTCGTGGACACCCTCACGGGGCTGCCCAACCGGCTGCTCTTCAACGACCGCATGGAAACCATCGTGCGCGAAGCCGAGCGCACGGGCGAGTGTTTCGCCACACTGCTGGTCGACCTCGACCGCTTCAAGGGCATCAACGAGACGCTGGGCCACGCCGTGGGCGACCAGGTACTGACCTCGGTCGCGAAGCGCCTCCGCGCCAGCGTGCGCGCGTCGGACACGGTCGCTCGCTACGCCGGGGACGAATTCACCCTGATCCTGCGTCACATCGTGAAGCGCGACGACGTGCTGCGCATCGCCGAGAAGATCGTGCAGGCCATGGAGGTGCCGCTGTCGCTGGACGACGGCTCCGAACTCCAGGTGACCATTTCCGTCGGCATTTCGTTCTTCCCCGACGACGCCGTGGAAGGCGAACTGCTGCTGCGTCATGCCGACGAGGCCATGTACGGCGCGAAAACCCTCGGCCGCAACAATTACCAGGTGTACGCCGCCAACGTCGATACCGCCCAACAGCAGCAGGCGGAACTGAAGGTGCGCCTGCGGCACGCGGTGCGCAACGACGAACTGCGCGTGTTCTATCAGCCGCAGGTGGAGGCGGCGAGCGAAGACATCGTGGGCATGGAAGCGCTGGTGCGCTGGGAGCATCCCGAGCTGGGCATGATCAGCCCGGGCTTCTTCATTCCGCTCGCGGAAGCCAGCGGGCTCATCGTGCCCATCGGCGAATGGGTGCTGCGCACCGCCTGCGCGCAGGCAAAGGCCTGGGAGGACCGCTTCGGGCTGGGTCTTCGCCTCGGCGTGAACCTGTCGGCGGTGCAGCTCATGCAGCCGAACCTTGCGGCCGTGGTCGCCAACGCGCTTCGCGACACCGGCCTGGAGCCGGGCCAGCTCGAACTGGAAGTTACCGAAAGCATCAGCGTGAAGACGGTGCCGCATCTCGTGGAAACGCTGGATGCGCTGCACGCGATGGGATGCCGCATCGCCATCGACGACTTCGGCACCGGCGCGGCCTCGCTCGACTACCTGCGGCGCCTGCCCGCCGACCGCATCAAGATCGACCAGAGCTTCGTGCGGAATATCGGCGTAGACCCCGACGACGAGGCCATCGTCCGCGCCACCATCGACATGGCCCACCGCCTCAAGCGCGGCGTGGTGGCGGAAGGTGTCGAGATCGAGCAACACCTCGAGTTCCTCCGCGCCAACGGCTGCGACGAGCTGCAGGGCTATCTTTTCTGCCGGCCGCTGCCCACCGCCACGTTCGAGAAACTGCTCGGCGAGCGCGAGCGGCTGGTGAGTGAAGGGCAGGCCGTGCCGGCCTGAAAAGCCCGCCACCTTGAGGTCGGGCGCCGCGCCCCGCATAGTTCCATGGCTGCGGACGAGCGCGCCGGCGTGACTGAACTTGCGCCGCGCGGGCTTGTCTCAGCTGCGCCCGCGACTGGCCCCGATAGAGTTAAGGAGACGGCCCGGATGGGCGAAAACGAACTGGATCAAGCACTTGTCGAACGCGTGCAGCAAGGGGATCGCCGCGCATTCGATTTGCTTGTCCGCAAGTACCAGCACAAGGTGGTGGCGCTGATCTCGCGATACGTGCACGACTGGACCGAATGCGAGGACATCGCGCAGGAGGCCTTCGTGCGCGCGTGGCGCGCCCTCGGCTCCTTCCGCGGCGAGAGCGCCTTCTACACCTGGCTGTATAAGATCGCCGTCAATACGGCGAAGAACCACCTGGTCGCCATGGGCCGCCGTCCGCCCACCGGCGACATCGACGTCGAGGATGCCGTTTACGTGCCCGGGGCCACCCGCATGCACGAAAGCGCCACCCCCGAGCGCGAAATGATGCGGGAACAGGTGGAACAAACGGTGTTTTCCACTGTCCAAGCCCTGCCTGAGGAACTTCGGGTCGCGATCACCCTGCGCGAGGTGGAAGGCAAAAGCTACGAGGAAATTGCCTCCATCATGGACTGTCCCATCGGTACCGTCCGTTCGCGTATCTTCCGGGCCCGCGAAGCCATCGACCAGAAACTGCGGCCGCTGTTGTCCGACCGCGAGGACCACAACCCATGAGCGAAGCCAATCGGGAAATTCTCTCCGCCGGCATGGACGGAGAGCTGTCACGGGAGGAAATCCGCTTCCTGCTGCGACGGCTCGAAGCCGATCCGGTCCTCGCCGATACCTGGGCCCGCTTCCACGTGGCCCGCGACGGCCTGCGTCAACAGGGCGTGCCGCTGGTGTCCGCTGACTTCGCCAGCCGGGTCATGGACGCCATCGAAGCCGAGCCCGCCATGGCCGCCGCGCCGCGTCGCCGCTGGTTGCACTGGTCGGCCGGTGGCGCCATCGCCGCCAGCGTCGCCGTGGCGGCCCTGATGCTTTCCCAGCCGGCCGGCAATCGTTCGGCGGCGCCGGACGTCGCACAGCGGACCTCGATCGAGGACGCCCAGGTGGCCAGCGTGCCCGCCGCCCAGCCCGCGGCGCCGGTTGCCCCGCAATGGCTCAGCGGCAACATGGCTTCCCAATTCACGCAGAAGGCCGCATTCGACAGCTCGAACGCAGCCGGGGCCGAGGCCTACCTGCCGCGTTCCACGCCCTATCAGATTCATCGTGCCCGGGCCGCTGCGGCGCCGGAAGACAACGGCTACCTGCTGCTGATCCGCCCCGACGGCAGTCGCTATGTGCAGCCGGTGGCGGCGCAGGCTCGCTGAGCCGCGGTTCGTGACCGCGCGCCGCCCCTCGCCGGCGCGCGCCTTTCCCTTCAATTCGTAACAGTCCGCGCGGTCAAACCGCGCGGGCAGCTGTGGTTAGGTAAAAAGGAGGAAATCGATGGCTTTCTGGCATGTACGCGCACTGCTCGGCGGCGCCCTGGTCGTGGCAAGCGCCGGCGCGCAGGCGCAAACCCTTCCGGACTTCACCGGCGTCGTGGAAAAGAACGCCCCGGCCGTGGTCCACGTCGAGGCGAAGACCACGGGCACGGCCCGCAAGTCTCGCGGCGGGCCGGGTGACATGCCCGACGATCAGGAAGAATTGCTCCGGCGCTTCTTCGGCATGCCGGGCATGCCGATGCAGCCGCGCGATCGAACGTCGCTCGGCTCCGGGTTCATCATTTCGGGCGACGGCTACATCCTCACCAACGACCACGTGGTCGACGACGCCGACGAGGTGAAGATCCGCCTGCAGGACCGCCGGACCTTCACCGCGAAGGTGGTGGGCAAGGACCCGCAGTACGACATCGCCTTGCTGAAGATCGACGGCAAGTCGCTGCCGACCGTCACCATCGGCGATTCGCGCACCGTCAAGCGCGGCCAATGGGCCCTGGCCATCGGCTCGCCGTTCGGTCTCGACGCCACCGTGACCCACGGCATCATCAGCGCCGTCGGCCGCAACCTGGGTAGCGGCGACCAGCCGTACACCTCGTTCATCCAGACCGACGTGCCGATCAATCGCGGCAATTCCGGCGGCCCGCTGTTCAACCTGCAAGGCCAGGTCATCGGCATCAACTCGCAGATCTATTCCACCTCGGGCGGTTACCAGGGCCTGTCGTTCTCGATCCCCATCGACGTGGCGATGAACGTCGTGCAGCAGATCAAGGACAAGGGCTACGTGTCGCGCGGCATGCTCGGCGTCACCGTGCAGCCGGTGGACCAGTTCGTGAAGAACCTCGACCTGCCGGACGCCAACGGCGCGCTGGTGGCCCAGGTCACCCCGGGCAGCGGTGCGGACAAGGCCGGCCTGAAGCAGGGCGACGTCATCCTCTCCTTCAACGGTACGCCCATCACCTCGTCGCCCGACCTGCCGCCGCTCGTCGGCCTGACGAAGCCGGGTTCCATCGCCAAGGTGGAAATCCTCCGCGACCACAAGAAGCAGACCGTCGACGTCAAGGTGGGCGAGATGCCCCGCGACAAGAGCGGGCAGTCCCTCGCTTCCGACACGGACGGCGCCAGCGGAAGCGCGGCGGCGCTGGGCATGTCCGTGGAAGACATCGACGCCTCGACCCGCTCGGAGCTCGGTCTCAAGGCCGGGGAGGGCGTGGTGGTGAGCCAGGTCAGCGGCAGCGCGGCCGCCGGCGCCGGCCTTCGCCCGGGCGATGTGATCCTGATGGTGAACCAGAAGCGCGTGGGCAGCTCGGCGGCGTTCCGCGCTGCGGTCAAGGGCCTGAAGCCCGGCGACACCGCCATGCTGCTGGTGCGGCGCGACGACTCCACCCGCTTCGTCGGCGTCACCGTGCCGTCCGACCGCTGAGGCCACGGCCGGCCGCCGCTCGGCGGTAGCCGGTCTTCCATGCGATAATGCAGGATTCGCGCCGGCCGATTGGGCCGGCGCGCGTCGTTCGCGCCGCGAGCGATGGTGAACGTGACCACGGCGCTCCATGGAACTCATCCGCAACTTCTCCATCATTGCCCACATCGACCACGGCAAGTCGACCCTGGCCGACCGCATCATCCAGTTGTGCGGCGGGTTGTCCGAGCGCGAAATGGAAGCGCAGGTCCTGGACAACAATCCGATCGAGCGCGAGCGCGGCATCACCATCAAAGCGCAGTCCGTGTCGCTGCCGTACAAGGCGCGCGACGGCAAGACCTACCAGCTGAATTTCATCGACACCCCGGGCCACGTCGACTTCTCCTATGAAGTGAGCCGGTCGCTCTCGGCCTGCGAAGGCGCGCTGCTGGTGGTCGACGCCGCCCAGGGCGTGGAGGCGCAATCGGTCGCCAACTGCTACACGGCCATCGAGCAGGGCCTGGAAGTCATTCCGGTGCTCAACAAGATCGACCTGCCCACGGCGGACATCGAAAAGGCCAAGGCCGAGATCGAAGCCGTGATCGGCCTGGACGCCAGCGACGCGATTCCGGTCAGCGCGAAGACGGGCCAGAACGTCATCGAGGTGCTGGAGGCGATCATCCATCGCATCCCGCCGCCGAAGCCGCGCGACACCGACAAGCTGCAGGCGCTGATCATCGACTCCTGGTTCGACAACTACCTCGGCGTGGTGTCGCTCGTGCGCGTGATGCAGGGCGAGATCAAGCCGGGCGACAAGATCCTGGTCATGTCCACCGGCCGCACGCACCTTGTCGACGACGTGGGCGTGTTCACGCCCAAGCGTAAGAAGCTCGAGCGCCTGGCGGCCGGTGAAGTGGGCTGGATCAACGCATCGATCAAGGACGTGCACGGCGCACCCGTGGGCGACACGCTCACGCACGCGGGCAAACCGGCGGAAGAACCGCTGCCCGGTTTCCAGACGATGCAGCCGCGCGTGTTCGCCGGCCTGTTCCCCGTGTCCGCCGACGACTATCCGGCGCTGCGCGAAGCGCTGGACAAGCTGCGCTTGAACGACGCGGCGATGTTCTTCGAGCCGGAAAGCTCCGAGGCCATGGGCTTCGGTTTCCGCTGCGGGTTCCTCGGCATGCTGCACATGGAGATCGTGCAGGAGCGCCTGGAGCGCGAATACAACCTCGACCTCATCACGACGGCGCCGACCGTGGTCTACGAAGTGGCCAAGACCGACGGCACCGTGCTGCAGATGGACAACCCGGCCAAGCTGCCTCCGCCGCAGCAGATCGCCGAGATCCGCGAACCGATCATCGTCGCCAACATCCTCACGCCCGGCGAATACGTGGGCAACGTCATCAAGCTGTGCGAAGAAAAGCGCGGCGTGCAGCGTTCCATCCAGTACCTGGCCACCCAGGTGCAGGTGACCTACGAACTGCCCCTGGCGGAGGTCGTGCTCGACTTCTTCGACCGGCTGAAATCGGTGTCCCGTGGTTATGCCTCGATGGACTACCACATGGACCGTTTCGACGCCGGCCCGTTCGTGCGCGTGGACGTACTGATCAACGGCGATCGCGTGGACGCCCTCAGCCTCATCGTGCATCGCTCGCATGCCGAGCGGCGCGGCAGGGAACTCGTGGAGCGGATGAAGGACCTCATCCCCCGCCAGCAGTTCGACGTGGCCATCCAGGCGGCGATCGGAGCGGCGATCATCGCGCGCTCGACGGTGAAGGCCCTGCGCAAGAACGTGCTCGCGAAGTGCTACGGCGGCGACGTCTCGCGCAAGAAGAAGCTGCTCGAGAAACAGAAAGAGGGCAAGAAGCGCATGAAGCAGGTCGGCAGCGTGGAAATTCCCCAGGAAGCCTTCCTGGCAGTCCTGAAAGTGGACAAGTGACCTCTGACCTATGGAACCCCGGTGCCGGATGCGCCGGAATGGGCCTCGCGGCCCCTCGATACGACTAACGGAGTTGGCATGGCGGCATTCGATTTTTCGGCGATCCTTCTCGGCCTCACGGTCCTCTTCGGGCTGGTGTGGCTGTTCGATCGCCTCTTCCTGGCGAAGGCGCGCCGCGCCCGCGCGGAGGCCTCCGGCACGGAGCAGCCCGAGCCCTGGCCGGTGGACTGGGCCAGGTCGCTGTTCCCGGTGATCCTGGTGGTGCTGATCCTGCGTTCGTTCGTGGCCGAGCCGTTCCGCATCCCGTCCGGCTCGATGATGCCCACGCTGGACGTGGGCGACTTCATCCTGGTGAACAAGTTCGCCTACGGCCTGCGCATGCCGGCTTTCAACAACAAGCTGGTGGAAAACGGTGAACCCCGGCGCGGCGACGTCGTCGTCTTCCGCTTCCCCGGCTTCCTCTGCAAGGACGAGAACGGCGACATCGTCCGCAGCGGCGATCTCACCTGCCAGAACCCCCACGCGCCCGTGCCCAGCGAGAACTGGATCAAGCGGGTGATCGGTCTTCCCGGCGACCGCATCGAGACTCGCGGCAGCGAGCTCTACATCAACGGCGAGCGCGTCGGCGCCGACGAGATCGGTCCCTTCAAGGGCAGCATGACCCGGCCGGAAGACCGCCTGCTGATGACCTTTGGCTCGAAGCTGTACACCGAGCACCTGGGCAGCATCAACCACACCATTGCGCTGACGCCCGCCTTCAACATGCCGCAGGACATCCCCAACGAGGTCGTGCCCTCGGAAGTGCCGAAGGGCTGCTACATCGTCATGGGCGACAACCGCATGAACAGCACGGACAGCCGCTGGTGGGGCTGCATGCCCGAGAAGAACCTCGTCGGCAAGGCGTTCTTCGTATGGCTGGCGTGGCGCGGTCCGGGCAACGGCTGGCTCGATTTCTCCAAGATGGGCAAGGTCATTCATTGACCGAATGGTGGCCCCGGTCACGCCGAAAGGCGTTGCGGTTGCCTCCGGACAAGGTAATCTCCGCTGCGGGGCGCGTATCGCGCCCCGCACGCATTCGTCTCGACAGGGGAGCCGCCACGGCGGCGAGGACACGACCATGAAATCCAGACAACAGGGCATTACCCTCATCGGCTTCGCCATCGTGCTGCTGGTGCTCGGCTTTTTCGCATTCATGGCCATGAAGCTCGTGCCGTCCTACATCGAGTACTTCGGGGTGAAGAAGGCCATGAGCCAGATGGCCACGAGTGGAAACGCCCAGGATCTGGACAGCCTTCGCCGCGAACTGATCTTCAAGATGGGCTTCCAGTACGTGGACGACGCCACCATCCAGCCCAAGGACATCACCATCGACCGCGCCAACAACGGGGCGATGCTGCATGTCGAGTACGACAAACAGATTCCCTTCATCTACAACATCGACTTCCTCCTGCATTTCGAAAACTCGGTGCAGTTGAGGAATGCGTCCATGTAACGAGCGATCGTGCCGTTTCCCCATTCCTTCCGTAATCCCGACCTCGCGACCCTGGCTCTGACCCACCGCAGCGCCGGGAAACCGAATAACGAGCGCCTGGAGTTCCTCGGCGACGCCCTGTTGGGCGCCACCGTGGCGGAACTGCTGTTCGAGGCCCATCCGAATGCCAGCGAGGGCGAGCTGTCGCGGCTTCGCGCCCAACTGGTCAACGGGCAGGCCCTGGCTGCCATCGCCCGCGAACTGGAACTGGGAGACGCCCTGAAGCTGGGCCCCGGCGAACTGAAGAGTGGCGGTTTCCGCCGCGACTCCATCCTGGCCGATGCCTTCGAGGCCCTTGTGGCCGCCGTCTACCTGGACGACGGCTACGACGCGTGCCGTCAGGTCGTGCGCAGGCTGTTCACGTCGCGCGTGGCAGAAATCAAGCGCTCCAGCAAGGACGCCAAGACCCGTTTGCAGGAGTGGCTGCAGGGCAGGGGCATGGCGCTGCCCGTCTACGAACTCACCGGCAGCTACGGCGAAGACCACGCAAAGGTCTTCGACGTCAGCTGTTCCATCGACGAGCCCGAGCCCATTCGCGTTGAAGGACGCGGTGGCAGCAGGCGCGCCGCCGAGCAGGATGCCGCCGAAGCGATCCTTCGCCGCCTGCTGGAAACCAAGACATGAACGACATCGAATCCAACGAACACGAAGACACCCTGGTCGACGACGATTTCCGCTGCGGATACGTGGCCCTCGTCGGCCGCCCCAACGTGGGCAAGTCCACGCTGCTCAACGCGCTCATCGGCGTGCGCCTCAGCATCGTCAGCCATCGCCCGCAAACCACGCGTCACCGCATCCTCGGCATTTCCAGCAAGCCGCAGGGGCAGATCCTGTACGTGGACACGCCGGGCCTGCATCGCGGCGGCAAGCGCGCGATGAACCGCAGCCTCAATCGCGCCGCGCGCGCGGCGATCACCGAGGTGGACTTGGCGGTGCAGGTGATCGAAGCCGGTCGCTGGACCGACGAGGACATGACCATGTATTCCGCCCTGGCGGAACAGAAGGACATGCCGAAGCTCCTGGCGATCAACAAGGTCGACCTGCAGAAAGACAAGACAGCCATGCTGCCTTTCGTCGCCGACCTGATGCAGAAGCATCCCTTCGACGACGTGTATTACGTGAGCGCACTGAAGTCGAAGGGCCTTGCCGGCCTGGAGAAAGGCATCCTGAAACGCCTGCCCGAGCAGCCGGCGATCTACGGCGAAGACGAGATCACCGACCGCAGCGAGCGCTTCCTCGCCGCGGAAATGGTGCGCGAGCAGCTCATGCTCCGGCTCGACCAGGAACTGCCTTACGCCACCACCGTGGAAATCGAGCGCTTCGAGGACCGCCCCGACGGCGTGGCCGAGATCCACGCCGTGATCTGGGTGGAGCGCGACGGCCAGAAGGCCATCGTGATCGGCAACGCGGGGGCGCAGCTCAAGGCCATCGGCACCTCCGCGCGCCGGCAGATGGAAAACCTCTTCGAGCGAAAGGTGTTCCTCAAGCTGTGGGTCAAGGTTCGCGAAGGCTGGGCCGACGACGAGAACCTGCTCAAGCGTTTCGGTTACGAGTAAGCCCTCCGGGCGCCGCTCATGCGCGTCGAACAACAGCCTGCCTTCGTCCTGCACGCCCGGCCCTACCGGGAAACCTCGCTGCTGATCGAATGCCTGACGCGCGACCACGGCCGCATCGGCGTGGTCGCCCGTGGCGTACGCAAGGAACGGGCCCGCCTGCAACGCGCGCAGCTCGAACCCTTCCAGCGCGTGGAGCTGGACCTGTTGATGCGTGGCGAACTGGCGACCCTGCGCGCCGCCGAGCCGAGCGGCGCGGTGCTGCGCCTCGTGGGCGACGCCGGGCTGGCCGGCCTTTACCTCAATGAGCTGGTCGTACGGCTCACCGGCAGGCAGGACCCGAACCCGGAACTGTTCGCGCTCTACGAGCTGGCCTTGCAGCGCATGGCGGCACGCGAACCGCTGGCGTGGACGCTGCGCCGGTTCGAGCGCGACATGCTCGACGCCCTGGGCTACGCCCTGCAACTGGACGCCGACGCGCTGGACGGGGAGCCGCTGGACCCGGCAGCCACGTACTTCTATGACCCCGAATCGGGAGCGATGCCCGGTCGTGCGGGCGATCCGCGGGCGATTCGCGGCGCCGACCTCCTGGCCCTAGCCCAGGACATGGCGCCCGACACGGCGGGGCTGGCGTCGTTGCGACGCATGATGCGTCAGGTAATCGCCTTCCACCTCGGCGGCGGCGAACTGCGCGCCTGGCGGGTTTTGCGCTAGGCGGCATGCCTAGGCGTCGCCCTCGTTGTAGGAGCGCGCCCTGCGCGCGACAGCTCTTCGCGCCTGTTCCCAAGTTCACGCGCCAGCTCCCAGATTGGCGCGAAAAGTTGTCGCGCGCAGGGCGCGCTCCTACCCTGCAGCAGACAACGCAGCCAGCGTCGCGTCGAGTTCCACGCGGAAGCGGGCGAGGGCGCCGGGCACGACGATGCGCGTTTCGCGCACGTGGCCTTGCAGCACCTTCGCCTGGGCACCGAGCCGTGCGGCGCCGCAGAATCCGCAGGCCGAGCGCAGGCGGTGCAGGCGCTCCACCAGTTCGGCGGGGGCGTCGACCAACCGATCCAGAGCGCCCGAGAGATCCAGGAGTTCCGCGTGGAGCAGCTGGCGCAGCGCCTGCATGGTGTGCGGATCGCCGGCAGCGGTGAGGCCGGCGGCGTCATCCAGGATGCGCGTGCCGTCGTCCAGCCCCAGGGTGGCCGCCAGCGCCTCGAGCAGCGACGCGACGCGGCACGGTTTCTCGATAACGCCGGCGAAGCCCTCCGAAAGGAGCGACGCGCGCAACGGTGCCGGTACCTCGGCGCTCGTCGCCAGCGCGGTACTCGCGCTCGATGCGGCGGCGGGGTCGGCGCGCAGCGCCTTCAGTACCTCCACCGCGCCCGCCCGCGGCATCCGGCAATCCAGCAGCAGCGCGTCGAAACGCCGGCTTCGCGCCATCTCCAACGCCTCTGTGCCGTCCTGGGCCAGCGCCACGACGTAGCCGTGGGCAGCGAGCGCCCCGGCGAGGAATTGCCGCGTGGAGGGGTCGTCGTCGGCGACCAGTAGATGCCGTTCGCCGCTCGCACGAGGCGCATCGTGAAGGTCCTGCGACATAGTAACGTTCCGTGTCGTTCATCTGGATTTGGCAGAATGGACGAGCATGCTTTCCGTATCAACCCGCCTCTTCGCACTGATCCTCGTTGCCCTGACCGCGATGGCCGCGGCAGAAGGCGCGCGTGCGGGCGTGTCGGTCGAAGCCGACACGCTGTCCATTCCGGGAATGGCGATGAACGGCATGAAGGCGGACATCGAACCTGCCGGTAACGGCAAGGGTCTCGACGTCACACTGTCCGCCGACCGGGCGGACATGCCCTCCCTGGGCTGGCGCAAGCTCGGACTGCGCCTCGACGGCACCCTCGACCGCGACGAGCTGGGGCGATGGGTCTTCGACGGCAGCGTGAAGCTGCGCGGGGCACCCGGCGGGGCGCTCGGAAACGCCGCCGTACACGTCGTGGCGGACCAGGCGGCGAACACGCTGGAAGTGTCGCTCAAGCAGGACAAGGCCCAGGCGCGCGTGGCCCTGCCCATGGACCAGACCACTCATGCGCAGATCACGTTGGCCGGCCTGCCGGCCGGGTGGCTGCAGGGGTTGTTGTCCACAGTGTGGTCGGGGCGTGCCACCGGCGGGCGCGTGGACGCGGACCTCGCCCTCGACGTGCTCGACAGCGGTGTGCAGGCATCGGGTCAGTTTTCACTTGCCGGCGTGGGTTTCGACGGTTCGGGCGGGAAGCTGGCCGGGGAGGGCCTTTCGGGGTCCGGTCGCCTGGGCATCGACAGCCAGGCCGACGGCGCCTCGGTGGACCTCGACGCCACCCTGCGTGGCGGGGATGTCCTGTTGGGGCCGCTGTATGCCCGCTTGCCCGACCACGCGGTGCAATTGTCGCTGGGCGCTCGCACGAAGAAGGGCGAACTGGCGATCCCACGCCTCCGTCTGACCGATCCCGACGCCTTGCAACTCGAGGGCGAACTCGCATTCGCCGCGAACGGCGACCTCAGCCAGCTGCGCCTGGACCGCATCAACGGACGGTTCCCGGCGGCATACACCCGTTATGGCAAGGGGCTTCTGCAATCCTTCGGGGTGGATCAACTGGACGCCCGTGGCGACCTGGCGGGCCATGTGACCATGGAAGGCGGCGCGCTGAAGGCGTTCGCCCTGCAGACGGCCGCTTTGGACCTGAGGCTTGGCGACGGGCGCCTCGGCGTCGACGGCCTGCATGGCGCCATCGACTGGAGCGCCACGGAAAATCGTCCGTCCACCCGATTGGGCTGGCGTGGCCTGCGTTTCTATCGCATTCCCAACGGAGCCGCCGAATCGTCCTGGCGAAGCTCCGGGGGCGTGCTGAAGCTGGAGAAGCCCTTCGCCATTCCCGTGCTCGACGGGCAACTCCGCGTGCTCGGCCTCAGCCTGCGCCCCGGCGCCGCCACCGGCGAACGGTTGCAGACATCGCTGGCGCTGACCGAGATCGACATGGCCGCGTTCTGCCGCGCCCTGGGCTGGCCCGAGTTCCAGGGCAAACTCGGTGGGGCCGTGCCGTCGCTGCGCTTCGTGGACGACCGGATCGAGTTCGGCGGCGGCCTGTCCATCAACGTGTTCGACGGGTTCGTGGACATCACCCGCATGACCCTCGCGCAGCCGTTCGGTGCGGCGCCGGTGCTCACGGGCGATGTCGCGCTCCGTCGTCTCGACCTCGCCCTGCTCACCTCGGTGTTCGATTTCGGGAGCATGACCGGGCGCCTCCACGGCAGCATCGACGACATCCGCCTGGTGGCGTGGGCGCCCACGGCGTTCAAGGCCAGCCTTGTCGCCGACGAGGGCGGCCGGATCAGCCAGAAGGCGGTGAACAGCCTCACCTCGGTGGGTGGGGGCGGCATCGCAGGCGGCTTGCAGGGCACCGTGCTGAAGCTGTTCAAGACCTTCGGCTACAAGCGGGTCGGGTTGAGTTGCACGCTCAAGGGCGATGTCTGCAGCATGGGCGGGCTCGGTCCCGCGAAGGACGGCTACGCTATCGTGGAGGGCAGCGGCTTGCCGCGCCTCAACGTGGTTGGCCACCAGCGCGAGGTCGACTGGCCGACCCTGGTTCGTCGCCTGAAGGCAGCCACCGAGGGCGGCGGTCCCGTCGTCCGCTGACACGCAGGAGCGCGCCATGCGCGCAAGAGCCAACGAAGCGGCTTGGCCGTACCAGATCCAGGAGGAAGACCGATGCGCAACCTATTGATCTCCATAGCTACCTTGGCCGCCCTGGTAGGGTGCGTCACCATCAACGTGTATTTCCCCGAAGCGGCCGCGCAGAAGGCCGCCGACCAGTTCATCGGCAACGTGCTCGAGGGCAGTGGCGCCGGTAAACCGGCCACGGGCAGCGACACCAAGCCCGCGTCGCCGCCGGCGAAGCAACCTTCCGCGTCGCTGCTCGATCTGGTGATTCCGGCCGCCCATGCGGCCGAGACTCCGGACATTCGTGTCAGCACGCCGGAAACCGAAGCCATCCGCGCGCGCATGACCGCGCGCTTCGGCGGCCAGCTGAAGGCCCTTTTCGCCAGCGGCGCCGTGGGCTTCACCAGCGACGGCCTCGTGGCCGTGCGCGACGCTTCGGCGTTGCCGCTCGACCAGCGCGCGCAGGCCAACAACCTCCTGCGCGACGAGAACAACGACCGCGACGCCTTGTATCGCGCGGTCGCCGTCGCCAACGGCCATCCGGAATGGGAGCCGCAGATCCGCAAGACCTTCGCGCAGGGCTGGGTCCAGCGAGCGCCGTCGGGCTGGTATTATCAGGATGCCTCGGGCGCCTGGAAGCGCAAGTAAGGCAAATCCCCGCCGATTCCGTGGGAAGCGTGCTGGCGCGCGAATGGGGCTTGCAGCGAGCACCCATTCGCGCGCCAGCGCGCTTCCCACATCACGTTTTTGAGCGCATGACCGAATTCGAAGCCACCATCACCGACCTCAGCCACGACGGCCGGGGCGTCGCCCGCATCGACAACAAGGCCACCTTCGTTTCGGGCGCGTTACCGGGCGAACGCGTGCTGCTGAAGTACCGCAAGCGCCACCGCAATTACGACGACGCCGAGGTGGTCAGCGTCATCGAGGCATCGCCCGACCGGGTCGAGCCCGTCTGCCGGCACTTCGGCCAGTGCAGCGGCTGCTCGCTGCAGCACCTGGCGCCCGCCGCGCAGATCGCCGCCAAGCAACGCGTGCTTGCCGAGAACTTCGAGCGCATCGGCAAGGTCACGCCGGAAACCTGGTTGCCGCCGCTGGTGGACCAGGCCTGGGGCTATCGCCGGAAGGGCCGGTTCTCGGTGCGCTACGTGGCGAAGAAGGAGCGCGTGCTGGTCGGTTTCCGCGAGGAGTCCAACCCGCGTTTCGTGGCCGACATCGAGGTGTGCGACGTCATCCATCCGGCTCTTGGCCCGAAGGTGGGTCTGCTGGCCACGCTGATCGGCGGGCTCGACGCGGCGCGCGACATTCCGCAGGTGGAATTCGCCGCCGGTGACGACACCGTCGCTCTCGTTTTCCGTCACCTGTCGCCGCTGTCGGAACGCGATCGCGCGGCGCTGACCGAATTCGGCAAGGCGCACGGGCTGGCCATCTACCTCCAACCGGGCAACCACAGCAGCGTGCATCCGCTGTGGCCGGAAGCCCCCCGACTCTCGTTCGCCATTCCGGCGGAGAACGTGGAACTCGACTTCCTGCCGCTCGATTTCGTGCAGGTGAACGCAGGCATGAACCAGCGGATGCTCGCGCGTACCCTCGAACTCCTGGACCTGCAGCCGGGCGATCGCGTGCTCGATCTGTTCTGCGGCCTCGGCAACTTCACCCTTCCCATCGCCCGTCATGCGGCCGAGGTGGTGGGCGTGGAGGGCGAGCACGGGCTCGTGGAGCGCGCGGCGGCCAACGCCGCGCGAAACGGCCTGGGCAACGCCACGTTCCGTGTCGCCAATCTGTTCGACGACCAGCGTAACGAACCCTGGGCCACGCAGGCGTGGGACAAGATTCTGCTCGACCCGCCGCGTGCCGGCGCCGACAAGGTGCTGGAATACCTTCCGCGCAAAGGCACCCAGCGGATCGTGTACGTGTCGTGCCATCCGGGGTCGCTGGCCCGCGACGCGGGTATCCTCGTCGAGAAGCACGGGTTCCGGCTCGTGTCCGCCGGGGTAATGGACATGTTTCCCCATACCGCGCACGTTGAATCCATCGCGCTCTTCGAGCGCGGCTGAACGAACGGGAAGCTCATGGGCGTCGAAATCGAACGCAAGTTCCTCCTCGCCGGCGACGGCTGGCGTGGCCTCGTGGAGCGCAGCGAGCGGATGGCGCAGGGATACCTGGTAAGCGGTGCCGCGATCGCCGCCGGCCACGCGAAGTGCTCCGTTCGGGTGCGCCTGTCGGGCGACAAGGGCTGGCTGAACATCAAGTCGGCCACGCTGGGCGTCGAGCGCCACGAGTTCGAATACCCGATTCCGTACGCGGACGCGGAGCACCTGCTGCATGAACTGTCCGACGGCGTGCTGGAGAAGATCCGCCACCACGTCATGCTCGACGGCACCCACGTCGAGATCGACGAATTCCTCGGCGACAACGCCGGACTGATCGTCGCCGAGATCGAGCTTCCGTCCGCGGATGCGCCTTATCCCACGCCTTCATGGCTGGGCATCGAGGTAAGCGAGCAATCGCGCTACTACAACGTCAATCTCGTGGACCGCCCATTCGCGCAATGGTCGGCCGCGGAACGGGAAGGGAAGGGAGGCACCGCATGCTGATCGTCGGCCTTGCCGGCACGGAACTGGCCGCGCACGAACGCGCGTGGCTTACGGCGCCGGGTGTATCGGGCGTGATTCTTTTCTCCCGCAATTTCGCCTCACGACAGCAGGTCGCGGCACTGATCGAATCGGTGCGCGACGTCGCCGGCGAAGACTTCCTGGTGTGCGTCGATCAGGAGGGCGGACGCGTGCAGCGATTCCGCGAAGGCTTCACCCGGTTGCCACCCGTGGCGGCCATTGGCCGGCTCTACGACACCGACCCGGTGGATGCGGTGAACCGCGCCGAAGAACATGCCTGGATCATGGCGAGCGAAATGCGCGCCATCGGCGTGGATTTCAGTTTCGCACCCGTGGCGGACATCGACCGTGGCAGCCGGGCGATCGGCAACCGCGCCTTCCATGCCGATCCGGCAGCGGCCGCCGAACTGGTGCAGGCGTACGTGCGTGGCATGCATCTGGGCGGCATGGCCGCCGTGTTGAAGCACTTTCCCGGGCACGGATCGGTGCTCGAAGACACGCACCTGTCGTCCGCGGTCGATCCGCGGAGCAAGGACGAGATCTTCCGCAACGACCTGCTGCCTTTCCTGGCCGGCATGGAGGCGCATGCCGAGGCGGTCATGGCTGCGCACGTCACGTATCCGGCCGTCGACGATCGTCCCGCCGGCTACTCGCGCATCTGGATCGAAGACATCCTGCGCGGCGAGCTGGGCTTCCGTGGCTGCGTGTTCGGCGACGACATCAGCATGGCCGCGGCAGGCAGCGTCGGCGGCATTGCCGAGCGCGCCGCCGCCCACCTCGATGCCGGTTGCGACCTGGTGCTCGCCTGTTTTCCCGACGTTGTTCCCGAGGCGATCGCGGCGGTCGAGGGCCGCCGTCCGTCGCCGCCCGAGCGCATCGCGCCGTTGCGCGGCGCGATCGGCTCCACCTGGGAAGGACTTTCCGACAACCCCCAGCGCGAGCGTTTCATCGCGCGCGTGACCGCCCTGGAGCCTTGAGCTACCCATGACATCCGTCCCGTATGAAGAAGCGCTGGCCAGCGCGGACCTCCTGTTCGGCCGCGAGCAGCTGGATATCGAGATCGCGCGCATGGGCCGCGAGATCGACCACACGCTTGCCGGCGAACGTCCCGTCTTCCTTACCGTGATGCACGGTGCCTTGCTCTTTGCCGGGCAGCTCGCCCTGTCGATTCGCACCGACCTCGAGTTCGACTACGTCCATGCCACCCGTTACCGCGGTCAGACCAGCGGCAGCGACCTGCATTGGCTCCGCCGTCCGGAGGTGCCGTTGCAGGGCCGCACCGTGCTCTTGGTGGACGATATCCTCGACGAGGGCCACACGCTGAAGGCCGTGCGCGATGCCTGCCTGGAGATGGGGGCCGACCGGGTGCTGCTGGCGGTGCTCTGCACGAAAGTGCATGGCCGCCGCGCCCACGGCATCTCGGCGGACTTCAATGGCGTGGATGTGCCGGACCGCTACGTGTTCGGTTACGGCATGGACTACAACGAGCATGCCCGCAACCTGCCGGGCATCTACGCGCTGAAGGACTGACCCGATGAGCATCGACCTCGCCGTCATCGGCGGTAGCGGCCTTTACGCGTTCGAAGGGCTCGAAGACAGCGAGCGCCATACCGTCGAGACGCCGTTCGGCGCCGCCTCGGGCGATGTCGTCACCGGCCGCTTCCGGGGCAAGCGGATCGCGTTCCTTGCCCGCCACGGCGAAAGCCATACCGTGCCGCCACACCGGGTGAATTACCGGGCCAACCTCTGGGCACTTCATTCGCTGGGCGCACGCCGGGTGGTGGCGGTCAATGCCGTGGGCGGCATCCGCGACGACATGGGGCCGCGCACGCTGGTGGTACCCGATCAGATCATCGATTACACCCACGGCCGCTACACGAGTTTCAACGATGTCGAGGGCGCCGAAGTGCGGCACATCGATTTCAGCGAGCCGTACACGGAGAGCCTGCGTCAGGCGATCCTGGCCGCTGCCAGGGCGGAAGGTCTGGCCATCGTCGATGGCGGCGTCCATGGCGTGACCCAAGGGCCCCGGCTGGAGACTCGTGCCGAAATTGCGCGTATGAAGCGCGACGGCTGCGACCTCGTGGGCATGACCGGCATGCCGGAAGCGGTGCTGGCCCGCGAGCTGGACCTGGAGTTCGCCTGCCTCGCGCTGGTGGCCAATTTCGCGGCCGGCGCCGGGGACGAAGCCGAAATAAGCATCGAGGAAATCTTCGCCCATCTCGCCGCGGCGACCGCGAACGTGCCCCCGATCCTGGGTCGGTTACTGGCGACGGATTGATCTCGGAAAGAATCCCAGTTGCGCTTTGCCTGGAAACATGATGATACTTCCGCTGCGCCGCGGGGGCAGGCCAAGGGGATCCATGGGGAACGCCTCGCCATCCGGGTGCTTCCAGTCCATGTCCAGAGGTTTCCGCAATGCGTTTCGGTACGGTCAAGTGGTTCAACGACGCCAAGGGTTTCGGTTTCATCGCGCCCGAGGACGGTGGGGAGGACGTGTTCGTCCACTTTTCTGCGATCAATTCCAAGGGGTTCCGTAGTCTCCAGGAAGGCCAGCGTGTGAAGTTCGAAGTGACCCAGGGCCCGAAGGGTGCCCAGGCGTCGGGCGTTGAAGTCGCCGCCTGATCGCTTCCACGTTTTGCCGGTTACAAGAAAACCCCGCGCATCCGCGCGGGGTTTTTTTTGGAATCGTTCTTATTGACCGTAATCGGGCGGAGTTCGATAGTCCTCCCGCCGCGCACATCGCGCGCGACCACGGGAGCATGGCATGAAGCGAGTTACCGGCATCGGCGGGATTTTCTTCAAGGCGAAGGACCCGGTCGCCTTGCGCGCCTGGTACCAGCGCCATCTCGGCATCGACGTGCAGGAATGGGGCGGCGCCATGTTTCCCTGGACCGACGAACACGGTAACGCCACGAAGGGCATGACGGTCTGGTCGATCGGCGCGGACGGCGGTGAACAGTTCCCGCCCGGTGCCTCGCCCTTCATGATCAACTACCGCGTGGAAAACCTCGACGAGCTGCTTGGGACATTGCGCGAGGAAGGCTGCAACGTGCTCGAAAAGGCGCCCGATTCGGGCTACGGGCAGTTCGGTTGGGTGATTGATCCCGAAGGGAACAAGGTGGAACTCTGGCAGCCACCCGAGGAGTGACCGTATCGGTTGTCCCCGTCAAAATCGCGATGCGAATCCCACGCGTTGCGCTCGCGGGAAATTCACGGCCGCCAGTGAATGGTAAGGCACCCAGCCCACTGCCAGGAACTACCATGGATGCCATCAAGCTGCTCAAGACCGATCACAAGCTCGTCAAGCAACTCCTTTCGGAGCTTGCGGAAACCAGCGAGCGCGCAACGAAGAAACGCGCCGCCCTGCTGCACGAGATTCAGGTGAACCTCAAGGCCCACACCACGATCGAGGAAGAGATCTTCTATCCCGCTTTCAAGAAAGCAGGCCGTAAGGACGAAGCGAAGATGTATTTCGAGGCGCTTGAAGAGCATCGCGCCGCCGAGGACCTCGTGCTTCCCGACCTGCTGGGCACGGATCCTTCCAGCGTCGAATTCTCCGGCCGGGCGAAGGTGCTCAAGGAACTGATCGAGCACCACGCGGACGAGGAAGAGAAGGAAATGTTCAAGGACGCGAAGGAACTGCTTTCCAAGGAAGAACTGGCCGAACTCGGAGCCCGCATGGAAGAGCGCAAGGCCGAGGTAATCGCGTCCTTCGGCTGAGATCGGCCGGGTTATCTGTGGGAGCCGCTTCAGCGGCGATAGGGCGCACACGTCGCCCCTGTCCGCGGTCGCGGGATCGCCGGCCTGGCCGGCTCCCACAGTGAGCCTTCACTCCGCGCGCCGTTTCGCCACCTCTGCTGGTGTCACCGTACCGGCCTTGCCACCGAAGTGGTGCACCACGTAGTTGGCCAGCGCCGCCACTTCCGCATCGTTGAACGTTTGGGCGAACGCGGGCATGTAGATGTCCTGGTCGCGCACGCGCATCGATACGCCTTCGAGAATGATGCCCACCACGTTCGCACCGGACGGATCGTTCACGCCACGGGTGCCGGCCAGGCCTGCCTGCGGCGTCTGACGGCCCGGTCCGTTCCACTGGTGGCAGCTGGCGCACGCGCCTGCGAAGAGTTGCCTTCCCATGTCGCTCGCGGAAGGATCGGAACCCGGCAGCAGCTCGTTCGAAGCGCGGAGTCCGGGCGCACCGGCATCGACGACCACCGGGTCCTTGCCTTCCTTCGCGGGGACGGTCCGTAACCAGGTGACCAGCGCGGAGATGTCCGCGGCGTCCAGGTACTGGAGGCTGTGATCGACCGCCTCGCCCATGGGACCACCGGCCGTACCGCGGCCGTCTGCATGGCCGGTGGACAGGTACTGCGCGACCGCTGCGTCCGGCCACGCGCCGATGCCGTGCGTGGCGTCGGAAGTGATGTTCCAGGCGCGCCACCCATTCACCGTCTCGCCGGCCAGCAGCGATCCCTTGCTCATCGCAAAGCCGATGTTGCGCGGCGTGTGGCATTCGCCGCAGTGGGCGAGAGCGCCGGCCAGGTAGGCGCCCCTGTTCCACGCCTCGGAGCGGTTGGCATCGGGCTCGAAGCGATGGCTGCGGAAGAAGGCCGCGTTCCAGAACCCCATGGCCCAGCGCTGGTTGAAGGGGAAGCCGATGTCGTTTTCGCGGTTCGGCTGCCTGACCTTGGGCAGGGTGAAGAGGTAGGCCTTGATCGCGAGAACGTCCGCACGGCTCAGCTCGGTGTACGACGTGTACGGAAAGGCCGGATAGAGGTGCTTGCCGTCCCTGCGGATGCCCTCGCGCACCGCACGCACGAACTCCTCGTCGGTGTAGCGTCCGATGCCGGTGTCCGGGTCGGGTGTGATGTTGGACGAGTAGATCGTGCCGAAGGGCAGCTTGAACGCCAGCCCGCCCGCGAAGGGTTTGCCGCCCGGCGTTACGTGGCAGGCGATGCAATCGGCCGCGCGCGTCAGGTATTCGCCACGTGCGACGGGATCGCTGGACGGTGGCGCACCCGCGAGGGACGGAGCCTTTCCGTCGGCGGGGTCGGTGCGGTTGAGCCATGCATAGGCGCCGGCGCCGATCACCAGCACCACGGGCAGGGCGATGAGCACTCGTTTCCATCGCTTCTTCATGCCAGATCCTCCACGCCGGAACCGGTGGACACCACCTTGTCTTCCGCCTCCTTCGAGGCGACGAGCGATGTGCGCGTCACTGGCAGCTCGCGCAGGCGGATGCCTGTGGCCGCGAAAATGGCGTTCGCAAGAGCAGGGGCGGCAATGGCGGTGCCCACCTCGCCGATGCCGCCGGGCGCCTCGTCGCTGTCGACGAGGTGCACTTCCACCGCGGGTGCCTCGTTGATGCGCAGGATCCGGTAATCGTGGAAGTTGCTTTGCTGGATGGCACCGTGCTCGATGGTGATCCCGCTGAACATGGCCGCGCTGAGACCGAAGAGGACGCCGCCCTCGATCTGCGCCTTCACTGAGCTGGGGTTGATGGTGATGCCGTTGTCGATTGCCGCCACCGCCCGGCGCAGGCGGACCACGCCCTGCGGCGTCACTTCCACTTCCATCGCCAGGCATACGTGGCTGCCGAAGGGAGAGCCCACCGCGATGCCGCGACCCACGCGTGGCGGAAGGGGCGTGCCCCATTGGATCTGTTCGGCCGCCAGGTCGAGGACCCGCCGCGGGCGCGAACCGGGCTTCATCATCGCCTGCCTGTATGCCAGGGGATCCTTTCCGGCGGCATGCGCCAGTTCGTCGACGAAGCTCTCGACGACAAAGAGGTTGTGCGTCGGCCCGACACCTCGCCACCAGCCGACGACGAGCCCCGGCGGCATGTCGTGGCGTGCCCATTCCACCTGGACATTGTCGAGATCGTAGGGCAGGTCGGCTGCGGACTCGATGGCATCGCTGTCCATGCCGTCCTTACCCATCGCACCGGGCGCCCAGCGGCCGAGCACGGTACCGCTGGTGATGCGGTGGTGCCAGGCGGCAGGCTTGCCGTCGGCGCCGAGCGTGGCGGCGATGCGGTCGAAATAGAGGGGCCGCACGCGATCGTGGCGGATGTCCTCCTCGCGGCTCCAGATCACCTTCAGCGGGTAGGTGACCTGTTTCGCGAAGGCGACGGCCTGCTCGACCTGGTCCGTTTCCAGCCGGCGGCCGAAGCCGCCACCGAGATACTGGGCGTGGAAGGTGACACCTTCCGCGGGGATGCCGCAGATGCGCGCGGCTTCGGCCACGCAACGGGTAGGCACCTGCGATCCCGTCCAGATTTCGCATTTGCCCGGGGTGACGTGCACCGTGGCATTGAGCGGTTCCATGGGCGCATGCGCCAGCATGGGCGAAACGAACTCCGATTCCACCCGCGTGCCCGCGGCCGGCGTGTCGCGCGTGGCCTTCCGCCCCACCAGGACGGGGCCGGAAGCCGACTTCGCACGGAGGCCGCGAATGAGGGATGCGTTGTCCAGGTTTTCGTTGACGCCATGCTGCCACGTGATGTCGAGGGCCAGGAGACCCTGCGAGGCCGCCCAGTAATGCTCGCCGACGACCGCCACCGCGTCGTCCAGCCGGATGACGTCGACGACACCGGGTATCGCGCGCGCCTTGCGCTCGTCGACGTCACCGAGCCGCCCGGCAAGTTCCGGCGACGTGCGCACGGCGGCCACCTTCATGCCGGGCACGCGTATGTCGATTCCGAACAGCGTCTTGCCGTTGACCTTGTCCGGCGAATCGACGCGCCGGAGCGGCTTGCCGATGAGCGTGTAGTCCGCGCGCGGCTTCAGCGTCACCTTCTCGGGCTGCGGCAGTTTCCCCGCCGCTTCCGCCACCGCGCCGAACGGCAGGGTGCGGCCCGAGGGAGTGTGGGTGATGACGCCGCGGGCCACGGTGCAGTCGCCGGGTTCCACCTTCCAGCGCAGGGACGCGGCACGCACGAGCATCTCGCGCGCCACGGCGCCCGCTTCGCGAAGCACCTGCCACTGGGCGCGGGTACTCGTCGATCCGCCGGTGGCCTGTATGCCGCCCAGGAGCACCACGCCGTACAGTTCGTCGCTTGGCGGCGAGTGTTCGACCGCGATCTGGTCCAGGCCCACGCCGAGTTCCTCGGCGAGCATCATGCAGATGCCCGTATAGATCGCCTGGCCCATTTCCACCGACGGCATGACGAGCCGCACCGGCCCATTGCTGTCGATGCGTATGAAGGCATTGGGAGCGAACGGCGGATTGCCGTCGGCGGCAGCGGCGCCCGCATCCGACGCCTGCCGCCGCGCGCTCATGGTGGCCACGGCGGGCCCCATGCCAGCGCTCCACAAGAAGGCCACGGCGAGGCCCCCGCCGGTCAACTTCAGGGCGGCGCGGCGGCCCGCGTCCACCGGCTCCCGGTCGCGCGCGCTCATGGCCGTTCTCCGTCGACGATGACCTGCAACCCGAGCGGCCGCCCGCTCGCGGCCTGGTGGATGCCTTCGCGGATGCGCACGTAGGTGGCGCAGCGGCAGATGTTGCCGCTCATCGCCGCGTCGATGTCGGCATCGGTGGGCTGGGGCGTCTGGGCAAGCAGGGCGGCGGCGGACATGATCTGGCCCGACTGGCAGTAGCCGCACTGGACGACGTCGAGTGCGAGCCATGCTTCCTGTACCCGCTTGCCTTCCGGCGTGCCGCCGATGGCCTCGATGGTGGTGATCTCGTTCCCGCCGATGACGGAAACCGGCAGCTGGCACGACCGCACCGGCTTTCCGGCGAGGTGCACGGTGCATGCGCCGCACTGGGCGATGCCGCACCCGAACTTGGTGCCGGTCAGCCCGATAACGTCGCGGAGGACCCAGAGGAGGGGCATGTCGGGCGGGACATCGACATCATGGTCCTCCCCATTGATGCGCAGGACGGTCATGGAAGTCTCCTGGTGGATCTGGCTCGATGGATCGGCTGGGGTCCCTGGCGCCCGTCATGTCCCCTTCCGGTCCAGCGGCGACGGACGCTTCTGCCCGCATCGTTCGCCATTGGGGGCGGTCGCGGCTTGAACGATTCTGCTGTGTCGATCCATTTGCCGTTTCGTGCCGTCGAAGATCGTGTCGTTCAAGTACAGGCCGCAGGCGCCGGATAGGATGGGGTTTTACACAGGACGAGACGATGAGCAGAACCGCCGCGGATTACCTGGCAGAGACCCTGGCTTCGGCCGGTGTGGAACGGATCTATGGCGTCGTCGGGGATTCTCTCAACGGCTTTACCGACTCGCTGCGCCGTATCGGCACCATCGACTGGGTGCACATGCGTCACGAGGAAAGCGCTGCGTTTGCCGCAGGCGCCGAAGCCCACCTCACGGGGCAGCTGGCGGTGTGCGCGGGCAGTTGCGGACCGGGCAACCTCCATCTCATCAACGGGCTGTTCGATGCTCAGCGCAGCCGGGTACCAATGCTGGCCATCGCCGCGCATATTCCGAGTACGGAAATCGGCATCGACTACTTCCAGGCCACGCATCCGGAAGTCCTGTTCAAGGAATGCAGCCACTACGTCGAACTGGTGAACCACCCCGACCACCTGCCGCAGGTGCTCCATCGCGCCATGCGAGAGGCTGTCGCAAAGAAGGGTGTGGCTGTGGTGGTGATGTCGGGCGATATCGCGCTGCAGCACCTCTCCGCGTCAGTGCCGCGCTGGCTTGTGCCGTCCACTCCTGTGCTCCACCCCAACGAAAGCGATTTGCGCGCGGTGGCCGACATCCTTAATGAAGGGTCGCGCGTTACGCTCTTCTGCGGAGCGGGTTGTGCCGGCGCGCATGCGGAGATCATGGAACTCGCGGGCAAGCTCAAGGCGCCCATCGTCCATTCGCTGCGCGGGAAGGAATACGTCGAGTACGACAATCCACACGATGTCGGCATGACCGGCCTTCTCGGTTTCGCTTCCGGCTACAAGGCCATCAAGGCGTGCGACACCTTGCTGCTTCTGGGCACGGACTTTCCCTATCGGCAGTTCTATCCCGAGAAGGCGCGCATCGTGCAGATCGACGTCCGTCCGGAAGCGCTCGGCAACCGCTGCGGACTCGAGCTTGGCGTGCTCGGCTCGGTGGACGAAACACTGAGGGCGCTTCTGCCGCTCATCGACGACAAGAGCGACACGAGCTATCTCAATGCGGCCACTAAGGATTACCAACGCGCGCGGGCGGATCTCGATGCGCTGGCGGAAAGCCGCCCTGGCGGCAGCATCATTCACCCGCAGTACGTGACCCGTGTCGTGAGCGATCTCGCGAAGGACGACGCCATCTTCTCCTGCGATGTGGGTACGCCGGTGGCCTGGGCGGCGCGCTATCTGCGCATGAACGGGAAGCGCCGGCTGCTCGGTTCCTTCAATCACGGCTCCATGGCCAACGCCATGCTCCAGGCCATCGGTGCGCAGGCGACAATGCCGGACCGCCAGGTCGTCTCGTTCTCGGGCGACGGCGGCTTCACCATGATGATGGGCGAATTCGTCACCCTCATTCAGCACAAACTGCCCGTGAAGATCGTCGTGCTCAACAACGGCACGCTGGGCTTCGTGGAGATGGAGATGAAGGCGTCGGGCTTCCTCGATGTCGGCGTCGATCTCAAGAATCCCAACTTCGCGGCGATGGCATCCGCCATGGGCATCAAGGCCATTCGCGTGGAGAAGCCCGACGAGCTCGAGGCCGCGGTGAAAGAGATTCTCGCCCACGATGGCCCCGCGCTGCTGGACGTGGTGACGGCACGTCAGGAGCTCGTGATTCCGCCGGTCAAGAACTTCGACGAGTCTTATAAGTTCGGCATGTTCATGCTCAAGGCGGTGCTCGATGGGCGCGCGGCCGAACTCATCGATCTGGCCAAGGTGAACCTGCTTCGGTAGCGGCGGGCTAGATGCCCATGACAAACCAGACGACGAACGCCGCGACACCCAGCAGCGCTGCAAGGAGCAGGCCGCGCACCAAGAGTGGGTCGCGCGGCGAGACCTGAGAAGGCCAGGGCAGGGTCAGTGCCCTGAGCGCGGAAGCGAAGGCCGCGGTTGCGCCGGTGACGCGCAGCCAATCGAGCCGGACCCAGCGCTGCGCCATCGCTATCGATTCGGCGTCGGTGATCGTGTCTCTGGGAGAGCCGACGCCGTGGTACCAAAGGGCGGCATTCATCGGCCAGAACGCCGTGACCGTCAGGATGAGCAGGGCAAGGATGCCGATGGACGGAATGCACAGCAGCCACCGGTACCGCCATGGGGTCTTCCAACCGGCGATCAGGGCCGCGAACGAGGCGATGAGCATCAAGGCCGAGAAGGGGATGAAGAACACGCCCGTATCGACGGGCCAGTGTTTGCCGTACGGCATCATCGCCAGCGACTGCGGAGGATCCGCACTCCAGGCTCCCGCCAGTACCAGCAGGTCGAAGAGCTTGGCGCCGACCAGCGGGCCGCCGACGAGCACGGCCAAGGTCAGGAATGCCTTCGTGATCGTTTCGCGTCGCATGGTGGCTCCCCTTGTCGATTGAGCCGGCGCAGTAGTCCGTGAGGTGGGCCGATCGTAGCGCTACGGCGGCCACTCGCGGAAATTCACACAGACAGTCGTCTTGTCCAGCATGGCGAATTCCCGGGAACCCCACGGCTTGAGCGAAACCGAGCGGGCATTCGGATGAAGGAGATGGGGCACGCGCTCCGACATCTCCCGGTAAAGCCCGTCGACGTCGTCCGTGTCGATACTCAACTCGGGTCGGTCTTTCGCCGCGTATTCAGGGCTCTCGACGAGATAAGCTTTCGCGCCGTCGCGTGCGATGACGGCCATGGTGTCGTCCTGGTACAGCACCTCGAAACCGAGGCCGTCTACAAAGAATTCCAGGCCGTCCTGCAGACGGTCGTAGAAGATCTTTGGGATGAGGTTCTTGAGCATGACAGGCATCCGCGCCCCCGGTACCGAGCATCGTGCCAGCGGGGCCGGCTATGCTCAAGGTTCACCGAGGAGAGCGTCCCATGGCCAGACTCGTTTATGCGCTGAACCAGTCCCTGGACGGTTATGTCGAGCACGAGCAGCTAGGGCCACCCGACCCGGCTCTGTTTCGGCACTTCATCGAGGACGTTCGCAGCTTGACCGGCATGCTCTACGGTCGCCGCATGTATGAGGTCATGCGCTACTGGGACGACGACCTTCCGGAGTGGGGCGCGGACGAGCGCGAGTATGCCGAGGCTTGGCGGAGCAAGCCGAAGTGGGTGGTATCGCGTTCGCTGGAGGTAGCTGGACCGAATGCCAGCGTCGTTGCCGGCGATGTGGAGGCGGCAGTGCGCCGCCTGAAAGCCGAATGCGTTGGGGTGATCGAAGTCGCTGGTCCGGAATTGGCGGGAAGTCTTACCGATGCCGGGCTGATCGACGAGTATCGGCTCTATGTCCATCCCGTGGTGCTTGGACGGGGCAAGCCGTTCTTTTCGGGGGCTGTGCCGCGGCTGCGGTTTGTGGGGAGTGAGTTGATGGGGGGCGATGTCGTCAGGCTGGTTTATGTGCCCGGCTGAAGCCCGTGTACGAAGTGGATCCACCGCCTGTTGACGGATGGTGGCGCCGGGCGTCCGGCAACCTGCCGCAGGAAGTTACGTGACGATCTGTCGTCTTTCCCGAGGGCGAATTTTTCACGCTAAAGCAGGGGCGAGCCCGGGACCATCGCGCATCAGGAATCGATTAGCGGGAATCCATGGCGACAGTGTCATTGCGTTCGCCCCGCGCCCTCGAAGCGGCGGGGTTCTTCCTCGCCGACGTACAGGCGGGCGTTGGCCCGTTCCTCGGCGTGTACCTGCAGGCGCACCATTGGGCGCCGGGGCGCATCGGCACGGCCATGACCATCGGCGGGCTGGTCGCGCTCGTCGCCACCGTGCCGGCGGGCGCACTCGTGGACAGCACCAAGCACAAGAGGGGCATCGTCGCGTCGGCGAGCATCGGCACGGTGCTTGCGACGTGCATTGTCCTCATCTCGACCTCGTTTCCCGCGGTGGTCGCGTCCCAGGTGCTTACGGCACTTACCGGCGCGGTGTTCGGTCCGGTGCTTGCGGGCCTGACCCTGGGCCTGGTCGGGCAGGACGGTTTCGACCGGCAGTTCGGTCGCGTGCAGGTGGCCAACCATGCGGGCAACGTGGCGGCGGCCGCGTTGTCGGGTTATCTCGGATGGCGGTTCGGATTCACGGCGATCTTCATGCTCGCCGCAGCGTTCGGCGTGCTTGCTATCGCCACCGTCTACCTCATCCGTCGCGAGGACATCGACGACCGGCGTGCTCGAGGCATGTCGGAAGAGGCGCCGGGGCAGAGCGAGGCGGCCGGCGGGTTTCGCCTGCTCTGGCGCAGCCGGCCGCTTCTGTTGCTTGCCGGCACGCTGTGCCTGTTTCACCTGGGCAACGCGGCCATGCTGCCGCTCTTCGGCCTCGCGGTCGTCGCGCGCGGGCAGGCGGATCCCTCGCTCTTCACGTCGCTGACTATCGTCATCGCACAACTCGTGATGGTGGGCGCCTCGCTGGGCGCCATGCGCTGGATGCGGACGCGCGGCCACTGGTGGGTCGTGCTTGTCACCCTTGTGGCCCTGCCGGTGAGAGGCATCGTGGCCGCGCTATGGATGGCCCCGTGGGGCGTCGTGCCCGTGCAGGTGCTCGACGGCATCGGTGCCGGGTTGCAGAGCGTGGCCGTGCCGGCGCTGGTGGCCCACCTGATGCGCGGCACCGGACGCGCCAACGTCGCGCAGGGTGCCGTTCTCGCCGCCCAGGGGCTGGGCGCTGCCTTAAGTCCCGCGCTTGGTGGCTGGATCGCCGAACTCTACGGATTCGCCGCGTCTTTCTTGTGCCTCGGCGCACTCGCCGCCGGCGCGCTGGTCATCTGGCTGGTCGCGCGCGCGGCGCTGCCTTCGCCACCCCGTCCATCCCGAACTAACCCGGAGCCTGCCCATGCACTGGATCGATCCTGATCACCTTCCCGAAACCCGTGGCATCGTCCGCACCCTTGTGCTCAACCCGCATGGCCTGCTCGACGGCCTGCTGCTGGACGACGACACCGAGATCCATGTTGCCCCGCACCTGTCCGGCCAACTGCTGTCGCGCATCCGTCCCGGCGAGCAGGTCACGGTGCGGGGCCTGCGCCATCGTGGGATGCCGCTCATCGTCGCCCTTGCCGTGACGCCCGCACGCGGGCGCACTGTGGTCGACGAGGGTCCGGGCCATGAAAAGCTTCCGAAACACCTGGAAGGCAAGAGGGAACGGTGGGGTTATAGCGGTGTCGTGGAACGTTTGCTCCACGGCCCGAAAGGCGACATCCATGGCGCGCTGTTAGACGACGGCGTGATCCTTCGCTTTCCCCCGCATGCGGCCCAAGGGGTGAAACTGAGAGAAGGGCAGGCCGTGGATGTCGACGGGGCCTGGTTCGAGTCTCGGCATGGCACGGTGATCGATGTCGACCACCTGGCGACTGCTGGGCGTCCGCTCGTGGCGGTGCGGTGAGAGTCGTTCTCGCAAATGACGGCGACTCTCTACGTGCTGTGCTCCTCACGACGGGTGCTCGATCGGCGTCAGCGGGAGAAGCCTTGAATCTTCGATAGCCGCTGTTCGGTGCCCTATGCCTGCCAGATAGCCGGCGTGCGTCGCGAAGGCGAGAAACGCGGCGACGCTGGATTGCCTGACCATCATGACGAGGTCCCAGCGTTCGTGTTCCGGGCCGATGAGGAATCGGTCGCCACGACCTAGGAACAACAGATCGCCTCCGCTCTCGTGCAGAAACGGAAGCGTATGCCGGATATACAGATCGAACGCCGCCATGCCGCTGATGGGATTGGGCGGCGCCAGCGATGGGTGATCGGAGTAGTCCGCAGTTTCGCGAAAGCGCAGTAGGTTCAGCATGACGAGAGAGCCTTGCATTTGCTTCGCTACGAAAGCGCGTCCGGACTCTTGGGTCGGTTCCAGGTAAAAGCTGGTGCCATTGGGCGATGACATGTTGATCTCCACGTAGCAGTGGTGAAATATACCCGGGTAAATTATGTAGATCAATATTACCCGGATTATTTTGTGCCATGGGTGGGAAACGGGGTGCCGAAGTTGAGCGATTGGGTCGGCAATTCATCTTGGCGTCGGCCCACAGATCTATCACTCGGTCGGAAGATCCTGGCCGAACTAGGTCACCGGTCGACCGAGCGAGCGGGCGCGCTGGCGGAGGTCATTAAGAAGGCAATCGAAGAGGTGCACGGCGCTGGGCGCGGCCACGCCGAACATACTTAACGTAATGGTTTCACGGGCTAAAGCGAGGCTCTACGTCGTGGGCTCACGCGCGTCTTGGGGAACCGTTGGCCATGCCCGAGATCTGGCAGACAGGTTGCCGGTTCTGTGACCCTCGATACCGGCGAATCGCGGGCTTTCGTAAAACTGATCGCAAACGGGCCCAAATGCATTCGGTTTGCACGGCCGGTTCAATCGCGGGTGTCCTGCGTCGTGCCCCGGATTCCAAGCCGGGTGGCTGACCGGCGTAAGTTGGCCCGATCGGTGCCAAGCTCGCGCGCGGCCGCCGCCCAGTTGCCGTCATGCCGTCTGACGGCGGCGAGAATGTAATCCCGCTCAAACCTCGTAACGGCAGCTCGCAGACCGATGACCGGCCCTTCAATTGCAGTTGGGGCCTGCGGAATCGGCGCGGGGGCAATGGACAGGTCGAGGTCACCTGCTTCCACGGTCAGCGCACCTGTCGCTCCTGGCGATCGCGCGCTCGCCTTGAGCACGGCCCGTCCGATGGTGTGCTCGAGTTCGCGCACGTTGCCTGGCCACGGTGCATCGAGCAGCGCCTGCTGGGCCTCGGGCGACAGACGCAAGCCGGTGCGATGGTGTCGCGCGCGATTTTCCTCGAGGAACGCACCAGCGAGCAGCAACACGTCCGTTCCGCGTTCGCGCAGGTTCGGCACGATTATGGGGTAGGCGCTCAGTCGGTGGAAAAAGTCCGCGCGGCAGCGCCCCTCACGCACCTCCTCGGCGAGGTCGCGGTTGCTCGCGGCGATGATGCGCACGTCCACATGGTGCTCGCGGTCCGATCCGATGCGCTGGACGTGCCCGCTTTGCATGACCCGCAACATGGCGGCCTGCGCGGCCAGTGAAAGGTCTGCGACCTCATCGAGAAACAGCGTGCCACGGTCGGCGAGTTCGAACTTGCCCCGCCGGTCGGATGTCGCTCCGGAAAAAGCCCCCCGCACATGGCCGAACAGTTCGCTCTCGAGCAGCTGCGCTGGGAACGCGGCGCAATTCACCGCAATGAGCGGACGGTCCGCTCGCGCGGAGGCCGCATGGACGGCTTGTGCGACCAGTTCCTTGCCGGTGCCGGTCTCCCCACGGATGAGGACAGCAAGCTCGCTGGGTGCGACCACTGCAATCTCTTCCATCAAGCGCTGCATGGCGGGGCTGCGGCCAAGGAGTGTGCGGGGCGTTGCCCGGTTGGCTGCCGCCTGGAAACTTTCCGCGCGGGCCCGCTCGCGATCGGCTTCATGGGCGAGGCGTGCCATGCGCATCCCAGCCATCACCGTTGCTGCCGCGAGGCTCGCAAACGCACGCAGCGTATCGATGTCGTCTTGCGAGAATCGGCCGGGTTCGAGCGCGTCCAGGGTGAGCAGCCCCCATGCCTGTCCGCCTGTTTCGAGCCGGCACCCCATGCAGTCGTGGACGTCGAGCCTCGGTGCAGCCGCAACGAGGCCATCGTACGGGTCGGGCAGGGGACTGTCGGCAGGAAACAGCGTGGGACCGGGGCTCGCCAGGAGCATGGCAAAGCGGGGATGGTCGGCTATCCGAAAGCGCCGGCCGAGCGTATCCAGACTCAGGCCGTCCACCGCCAGGGGAACAAGAGTGTCGCCGTCGAGACGCAGGATGGCGCTGGCGTCGCAGGGCAAGAGCTCGCGTAGCGTGGCGAGCAGGCGGCGGTAGCGCTCCGCGTTCGGGAGATCGACCGAGAGATCGTCCATGAGGGGGAGCAGGGCTGCCAGGGTCGTGCCGGATGCGGTCATATCGACTTCCACGGGAGTCCCGATGACTCCGGATGAAGGAAGTCATTATGACCCCGGGCAACGCCAAGGCCTTGATCCAAAACGTCGCAGGCGCTGGCACGATCCGTGGATAGACCAGTGCACCCCATCTGGATGCACCATCATGCTGAGCGAATCCCAAAAGGCCATTGTCCGTGCCACCGTGCCCCTTCTCGATGCTTGCGGTGAGGCCCTCACCACCCACTTCTACGGCATCCTGCTTCGCGAGTACCCGGAAGTGCGCCCGTACTTCAACCAGGCCAACCAACTGACGGGCGATCAGCCACGCGCGCTGGCCAATGGCGTGCTCATGTATGCGCGGCATATCGACCGGCTCGAAGGGCTCGGTGACTTGGTTCCGGCCATCGTCAACAAGCACGTGTCCCTGCGCATCCGCGCCGAACACTACCCGGTCGTCGGCACCTGTCTTCTGCGAGCCATCCGCGAGGTCCTCGGCGCGGCGGTGGCAACCGACGATGTCATCGAGGCCTGGGGGGCGGCCTACGGCCAGCTCGCCGACATGCTGTCCGGCGCGGAGGAAGCGGTCTACAAGGCGCAGGCTTCGGCCGAGGGCGGCTGGCGCGACGAACGCACCTTCCGTGTCGTTGAAAAGACCGTCGAGAGCGATGAAATAACCTCGTTCCGTTTCATGCCCGTCGATGGCCTTCCGGTCCTCGCCCATGCCCCGGGCCAGTACATCGGCCTGCGCGTTCTCGTGGACGGCATCGACGTGCGGCGCAACTACTCGCTGTCTGCCATCGCCGACGGGCGCACCTACCGCATCAGCGTCAAGCGCCAACCCGGCGGTCTCGTCTCAAACTACCTGCATGACATGGTCGGCGTCGGGGACACCGTAGAGCTCTATCCGCCGTCCGGTCACTTTGTCCTTGAAGACAGCGGGCGCGACGTCGTGCTCATCAGCGGTGGCGTGGGCATCACTCCGACCCTCGCCATGCTCGACGCGGCAACGCAGACGGGGCGCACCATCCATTTCATCCATGCAACGCGCCATGCCGGTGCTCACGCCTTCCGCAAGACCATCGAGGATCTCGCATCGTCGTATCCCCGGTTGCGTCACTATTTCTGCTACGAAGTGGAACGTGCAGGCGACCCCGAACCCCACGCGTGGGGCTTTCTCGACAAGCAGATGCTGGCGCGCTGGATGCCCGAAGCCGGTACCGCCGACGTCTATTTCCTGGGGCCGAAGCCGTTCATGAAGGTGGTCCGCGATTCACTGCGCGCCCTTGGTGTCCCACAGGCTCAGGCGCGCTTTGAGTTCTTTGGTCCGGCCGCGTCGCTCGATTGACCCTGCTGGCTGTCCGCTCGCGGCGGCGTTACGGAAAGAAACGCCGCACGGCGGAGCGGGACCGTGCCGGGGGACTGGCGTCGCCCGGTCGCAGAGAGTGGCGGATGTGGACTTCCGTGCCGTGGCCTGGTTCGGTGTCGATATGGACGTGCGCCCGGATCTGGTCGGCCCGCTCCTGTAATCCCTTGAGGCCGAAGTGACCGGCGGCCATCGCGCGTTCGACCTCGGCCTGCGAGAATCCGACGCCGTCATCGGCGACCACCACCCAGAGCGCGTGCTGGTCAACGTTGATGGTTACCTCAACGCGCGACGCACGCGCGTGGTGGAACGCGTTGCGCAGCGCCTCCGTGGCCATGTCCCGGAGGTCCTCGGCATGGAGATCGGCAATGACGGCGGCTCCGCCGGCGAGCTTGACCGAAAAGCCCACCTCGGTGCCTTCCTGCAGGCGTCGTCCCTCACGGCTGAGCGCGTCATAGAGATCGAGCCGCTGGTCACCTGCACCGCGCAGGGCGATGAGCTTGTGGCGCGCTTCCACGATGCCCTGGCGCGCTGCATCGGCCATTCGCACCACCTCGTCTTGTTGCCGGCGTTGCAGCGACCCATCCGCGGCGAACGACTGCAGGGACACCAGCAGCGCATGCAGACGCTGGAGCAGGGTGTCGTGGATGTCCCGCGCCACTGCCTCGCGCTCGGCCGAGCGGATGCGTAGTTTTTCTTCGAGCCGCCGGGTACGCAGGTGAAACACGAGCCAGATGGCGAGCAGGACGGGGACGATGCCGAGCGAACGGAACCACCAGGTCTCGTGGACCGCAGGCACTCGTTCGATGTCGACGGCAGCGATGGCAGCATCCACCGTACCTTCGGCGCTGGCTTTGAGTTCAAAGCGGTACGACCCGGGCGGCACCTTGGTGAAGACGGCTTCGCGGCGCATTCCCGCGTCCTGCCACTCGTCGTTGTATCCAACGAGCCGATAGGAAAAGCGCACGGCGTCCGGCGCCGTCAGGTAAGGCGTGGTGTAGGTGATGCGGAAGGTCTGCTCATCGGGCTGCAGCCGGATCGCGCCGGTCGCCTCGTGCGTGGCCGACTCCGTCGACAAGGACTCCACATACAGGCGCAGCCGCGAAGGCGCTCGCTCTGGCAAGTCGGGTGAGATCCATGCAAGTCCCGTGGTCGTCTGCGCCCAGATGCGTCCGTCATCGGACAACCTGAGCGTTGGCAGCGTTCGGTCCGGGTCGGGGGATCCCGGAATGCCGTCTTCGGACGTGTAGAGGCGGTAAGACACCTTGTAGTCGTGATTGGCGAGGAACTTCTGCACCTCGTCGCGCGGGACACGGACCACGCCCTGGAGCGTCTGGACCCAAAGTGAGCCCTGCTTGTCGAGGACCACCCCGGTGGCAGGCACGAACACGTCGGGTGTCATCGTGTGCACGGAGGCAAAGGCGGTGCCATCGAAGTACTGCAACCCCGCATCGCCACCAATCCATGCCTGAGCGCCGAGCGCGAGGACCGCCTTGACCGTGCCGGCAGACAACCCGTCGCGCGCACCGTACTCGGTAAGGTTGTTGTCGCGGGAGACAAACAACTGGTTGCGGGATACCGTGGGTGCCCACAGCGCATTGTCCGGACCGATGGTCACAGAGCGGACCCGCAGGGGGCCACGGATGAGGTTTTCCCACGTCTTGCCGTTCCAGATGGTCAGGCCATGCGTCGGTAGCGAAGCGCAGGCGATGATGCGTCCCTGCAGGTCCTTGGCGACACAGTTGATGATTGTGCCGCCGTCGGCCGGACGCGGCGCCACGAGAACGGGATCACCTGGAGCGAGCTGCCAGATACCCTCGGGCGTGGCGGCGAGCGCCGTTTGCGATGCCGGGTCGTACGACATCCCCAGCGCTTCCTTTGGTACGACGGTTTCCGTCACCGGCCCCTTGGGATCGACACGAAGCACCGGCATCGTCTCGCTGCCGACCCAGATCGTCCCGTCCGCGGAAACGGCGGCCGACACCTCGTGGATGCCCTGTGGCAGCCGCACTTTTGTAAACGCCGCGCGGCGGAAGCGGTCGATGCCGGAATCTGTTCCGATCCAGGTCCCGCCATCGTCGTCGAACCAGATGGGCCAGGGGTACGTGCCACTGAGGCCGTCGGCCTTGTCGAACACCTCGACCATCGGCGTGGTGCCATTGCGTTCGGCTGCTGCAAGGGACTCGGCGGAGGCATAGACGATGCCGCGCGTGGGGCTGGTCATCCACAGTGACCCGGATGGGGACTCGCGCGCCTCGTTGGCATAGCTGGCAATGGGCTTTGCCGCCTCGCTCATCGTGCGGCCGTTGTCACGGTAGATGGCCACATCGTTTGCGCGCCGCAGATACAGGCGCCCGGAGGCGCCGGCGCCAATGCGGCGCACATTGGCGGGGGCACCCTCGGCCGGGACGAGCGGCCCCTTGCCGCCGCGTGCGACTTCCACGCCGGTCCCTCGCACGACCCACAGATTGCCGTGAGCGTCGAAGGTGGCGTCATGGAAGATGCCGTCTTTCGCCGAGCGGGCGAACACTCGCCATTGCTGTCCGTCGTAGCGCATGACCGCGTCCGAGGTGACCGCCCACTCCCTGGCGTCGGGCCCGCGAAACATGCGTCCGCTCGAGCCCACAAAGCCGGCCACCGCGCCCTTGTCGAAAAGGTGCCCGTCCCGGAGCAGTGTCGGGCCATGCGTTTCGTTGAGCAGCCACAAGCCCCCGCCAGTGGCGGGATAGACGCGGTTGAGCTGCGGTTGTTCGTAGTGCTCACCGGGCAGCGGGACGAACTCGTCAAAACGCGCGCCATCGAACCGTGTCACACCTCGCGTGCCGGCAAGCCACAGAAAGCCGTCTGCGGTTCTCTCGACACTCGACACATCTCCCGGCGCACCGTCTTTGCGCAGGAAGGCGGTGTGATGGAAGCTGCCGAGCGACTCGGGCACGTTGCCCGGTGCCTCGATTGCGGACGACGGGCGCAGCCACGTAGCGGCAAGCAGTGCCGTCAGAAGAATGAAGGGAAAGCTTCCCCGGGATGGCATCGTTTTTTCCTTGGCGCGGGTACGGCGTCCGGACAGGGGCAGAGTGCACTGAGGAAGGGGAACGAAACAAGCGCGAGGCGCATGGGAATCGATCAGATCACGGCCGGAGTCCCCGCAAACGTCCTGCCCGCCTGAAACCCTGCCCCGGGGCGGGGCAGGGAAACATGGGTCAGTGGCCAACGTGGTCGTCGACGGGGGTCAGCAACGGGGCGTCCTTGTCCTTGAGCATGAACACGATGAACTTGGCCGGCGCCGTCTTGCTGGCATTGCGTCCGATCGTGTGGATATCGTTCGGGCCTTCGTAGAACGTGTCGCCAGGCTTGAGCGTCACCTCCGGCTGCCCTTTCAGGCCCATGACGATCGTCCCTTCGAGCACATAAACGATGGCATGTGCGTCATGGCGGTGCACCGGGTCGACGGCGCCGGGCTTGAACTCGACGGTAAACGCGGTAATGGCCTTGCCTGGCTCGTCATCGAGCACCTTCGTCATGAGATCGGTGACGGTGGCGTGCGGCAGTTCCATCTTGCCGGCCAGGGCGGGCAACGGCGTAAGGAGAAGGGCGAGGAGCAAGGTCTTGATGTTGCGCATGGTGTTTCTCCTTGGTCAGGTGAGGTTGGCCTTGTCGAGGCCCCATTCCTTGTCGTGCGCTCCTGGTGGTGCCAGTGCGGCGACGTTGGCCCGGTTCCAGGCGTTGATGATCATGATGGCGAAGGTCAGATCCGAGATTTCCTTCTCCGAGAAGTGTTCTCGGACCTCGGCAAAGAGCGCATCGGGTACACCGCCGTGAGGAATGACGGTGAGCGCTTCAGTCCACGCCAGTGCAGCACGCTCCTCGGGAGAGAACAGCGTCGACTCGCGCCATATGGCGACGTGGTGCATGCGAAGGGGGCGCTCGCCATGGAGCGTGGCCTGCTTGACGTGCATGTCGACGCAAAACGCGCACCCATTCATCTGCGAGGCGCGAATCTTGAGCAAGTCGTGGATCTCCTTGCCGATGGCGGATTTCTCGTCGAGGAAACTCAATTCCATGAGCTTCCTGGTCATCTCGCCGGAAAGCTTCATGTAGTCGAATCGTTCGGTCATTTCTGGTTGTCCTGCAGTCGGAGTCAGTGCCGCATGCCGCACTGGGCGGCACGATGAGATGGACAGGACGGCGCAGAGGGGCGCACCCATCCGCCATGTCCGGCTGACGTGTCCGTACTCGCGTGGTGCGCGAGCATCACGTCGCGGCACGCAGACTGCGCTGGGCGAAGGGTGTGGTATTGGACGAAAGGCGCAGACCGCGAACGGGTACCTGCCTCAACGCTAGTCGAGGAAGCCCCGTTGCACGGCAATCATGACCGCGTGTGTCCGGTCGAGTGCACCGAGCTTGGCCATGATGCTACGCATGCGTGACTTGACCGTGTCTTCCGACACGAACAGGGCCGCGGCAATGGCCTTGTTGCTCTGGCCGGCACCGGCCAGACGAAGCACCTTGAGTTCCCTGACGGTGAGCGGTTCGGAGCCTGCATGCCGCGCGATGTCGTAGGCAATCTCCGGAGCGACGACATGGCGACCCGTCAGGGACGAGCGAATGGCACGGGTGATCTCGTCGAGGGTGGCGGTCTTCAGCAGGTACGACGTCGCTCCGAGCGACAGGGCCCGCGTAACGCGTGCGTCCCCGGGGTAACTGGTCAGCACGATCAGATTGGCATCGGGGAAGTCGGCCTTGATGGTTTCCATGGCCTCGATGCCGTCGACGCGGGGCATCTGCAGGTCGAGCAAGGCAACACTGGGACGATGGAGGCGGTACATGGACACGGCTTCCGCACCATCGGCCGCCTCGGCGACCACCGTCATGTCCGGTTCCCTTGCGATCGCCGATGCAAGGCCCTGACGCATGGCTGGATGGTCATCCGTGATAAGCACCGTGATCGTCGTCTCGCTGGGCTCGTTCACCGTGTACCCCTTCTGTCTGAGCCCGACCAAGGGCGGGAGGCCGCCTGTCGTCGCCTGATCGTCCGGCGACGAAGCGCGTTTATCAATACCCATATGGATGAATTGACGCAGGCTGCCCGGCGCGTGACACGAAAGTGTCAGGGATTTCCCCACCTCCGTGTCCATCCTGGGCCCGTCCGCAGATTTTCGGTCATCCACGCGCACCCTACGCTAAACGTGCCGGCTCCCATGCGCCGGCGATGCCGGGGAAGACTCATGTCCTGTGTCGTTGCGTCAAACGAATCGAAGCCTGTCGAACTTGCCGTGCACGCCAATCCGCGCTCACGGGGAGCCCTGCGCCCAAGGCAGCTCATCATCGCGCAGCGTCACCTGGGTCGAGAGGTCTCCATCCACTGCGCCCTTATGGCGGCTGTCTCCGAATGCGGGGTGTCGAGAAGCCATTTCACCCGCGCGTTCAAGGTGAGCACCGGCATGACGCCGTCACGCTGGCACCTTCAGCAGCGGATGCGCCGGGCCCTGGACCTCCTCGATGGCCCCGATGCCATCGTCGACATCGCCGTTACCCTGGGCTTTTTCGACCAGGCGCACTTTACCAACGCATTCACGCGGCTGTTCCGGATGTCACCAGGCACCTACCGAAAACGTCTGGGAGAGTGAGCGCAGCACTTCCCGTGCATGCGCCGCAGACGGCTCCTGGCCTGCGCAACATCAAACCAAGTACCAGAAAGAGGTGAGCCATGAACGAAAAACGAAAGGCTGTCGTGCTCGGCGGTAGTGGCATGACCGGCGCAAAGGCCGTCAAATTGCTCGAGAGCAAGGGGTGGGATGTATTCGCCGCATCGCGCCGTACCGGTGTCGACCTCGTCACCGGCGAAGGGCTTGCCGATGCGATGAACGGCGCGGAGGTCGTCATCGATGCCACCAACGTGCCGGCATACGACGAAGAAACGCTCATGAACTTCTTTGCCAACGCGGCCACTCACATCATTCCTGCAGCGCGCGCGGCACGCATCCGTCACCACGTCGTCCTCTCCATCGTCGGCATCGACACGGTGCCACACATCGCGTATGCCCACGGCAAGATCGCACAGGAGCAGGCGGTGGTCGGGTCGGGCCTGCCGTACACCATCGTCCGTTCCACCCAGTTTTTCGAGTGGCTCGGAGTCATGGCTGATGACTTCACCCACGGCGACGTTGCGGCTGTGCCCGATGCCGATCTTCGCCCGGTTGCCATCGACGACGCCGTCGCGGCCCTTGTCGACGTTGCTATCGCACCGCCCGTGCATGGCTTCGTGTCGGTAGCAGGGCCCGAGGAAAACACGTTCGAGACGTGGATCCAGCGCTACTTCGACCTGACGGGCGACAGGCGCACGGCCCGGACCTCCAACGAGGCTACCTATTTCGGCGGAAAGATTGATCGGCGCTCCCTTGTGCCCGAGAAGCCGACGATGACAGGCCCCCAGTCGTTCGATGCGTGGGCTGTAAGTGCGGCAGGCAAGGCAGCGCTTGCCGGCAACCGGGTGGGCTGACAGCGGCCGGGCAGGGGCATTGCACTTCTGTGACGGCAAACGGTTCGACGCAGTACGAGGATGGAAAACGATGACCGCAATGGCAGCGCTCGGTGAGAGGTCCGGTTTTCCGGGGTCGGTGGTGACCCTGACGGGCAACGGTGACATTACAGACTGGAATGCGTCTGCCGAGCGTACCTATGGCTGGCTACGCAAGGACATGCTGGGCCAGAGCCTGCAACAGCGCCTGCGGTGCCAATCCTTCCGGTTTCCTGGACTGCGCGAACCTGAGGCTCACCGCACGCTCCGGACCTGGTCAGGCGTTTGTGAGCGCCTGACACGCTCTGGTCATCTCCACATCGCGCACATTGTGCGCATCGCCGTCGGACACCGTTTGGGCGACACGTCCATTGTGGAGTTCGGCACCGATCTGACGGGAGCCATCCAGAAGGGACAGGAGCGCGCGTACCATTCCGGATGTCCGGCACCGGCGTCCTGGTGGTCGGTCGATTTCGACGCCGTGATGGCACGCGCGAAGACACTTGTCGAAGCCGGTGTACACAACCTTGCCGGCTTCCTGATTGAACGTCCCGCGATGGTCCGCGCCATGCTTGCCGAAGCCCGCGTCCTGCGCGTGACAGATAGTGCGCTCGACATGTTCTCGAGCAGCTCTCGGCATGCCCCGCTCGACAACCTTGGTCTTATCATCCCGGACGACAGCCTGGCCGACTTCGCGGAGGCTATTGCAGAGGCCGTGGATGGCGAGACTTTCCAGGTGGTCACCACCCGCTTTTGCGCACTCGATGGGCGTGCCTTCGATGGCGTGATGAACGTGACCTTCGCGGGGCCTGCGTCCAGCGGCGATGTGACCAACGTCGGCATCACCGATACGGGCACCATGGGCGGCACCGTGGCTTCGGTCGAAGCGACGGCGCGCCGTTACCGTGAGCTCTTCGATGCCATTCCCTGTGCCGTGGCCGAGGTGGACTCACGGTCCCTGTTCGAGACGGCCCGAGAACTCATCGCGTCTGGTATCGACGACGTCGAAGCCTATCTCGATGCGCACCCCGCCGTTCACCGGCGCGCACGCTCGGGTCTGAAGTTCGTTTCCGGAAACACGGAATTCCTGAGGATGGTCGGTGCGCGCAGTGAAGCCGACATCGTCGGTCCCATCGCGCGTTTCCTTCCGCAGACTAGTCACTGCGCACGGTTCATTGCCGCATGTGCGACAGGCCAGTCCCGTGTGCAGGCAGACATGACGCTGCTGCGCCGCGACGGCTCGACGATGCCATGCCATCTCGAGACTTCCTTAAGACCCATCGAGGGACGGCCGCATACGAGCATCGTGACTTTGTATGACTTATCCGAGCGAGTGGCTGCCGAGGAAAGGGTTGCCGATGCCCAAGCGGAAAGTGCCCACGCGGCGCGCGTCGCCATGCTCGGTGGCCTCGGCGTGTCCATCGCGCATGAGGTTGCCCAGCCCTTGGCGGTCATCGCCCTCGACGCCATGGCCCTGCGAAAGTGGCTCGCAAGCCCCGAGCCCGACATGGTCGAGCTCGATGCGCTGGCGACCCGCTTGCTGACCCAGACATCGCGCGCGATGGACCTGCTGGGCAGCATCCGGGCGATGGCGCGTCGCGCACCACCGGAGGTCGAAGCCGTCGATCTGAATGACGTCCTGCAGGCGAGCCTTCGCCTCGTTGCCAACGACATCTCCCGCAACAACATCACACTCGATCAGACGCTCGCACGGGAGCCTTTGTGGGTCACCGGTGACCGCGTCCAGCTAGGCCAGATCGTCGTGAATCTCGTCTCCAACGCCATCCAGGCGCTTGCCGGCACCGAGGGGAGCGAGCGACGCATTGGGGTGAGTACGCGCGAGGAAGATGCCCACGCAGAGCTGGTCGTCGATGACAACGGGCCGGGCCTGGGCGAAACGGCGGCGACCCAAGTGTTCGAGCGATTCTTCACGACCAAACAAGGAGGCCTCGGCATCGGTCTCCCGATAGCGCGCTCCATTGCTCATACGCATGGGGGAACGCTCGTCGTGGCGGATGCACCGGAAGGCTGGCGTTGCCGGTTCCTGCTTCGCCTCCCATGCCTGCCGGGTGGCTGAACCGGACCGGCGCGAAAACCGAAACGGGCCAGTTGCTCAGCAACTGGCCCGTCGTCGATTGGTGGAGGTGGCGGGAGTCGAACCCGCGTCCGAAGGCGTTTAATCCCCGGATCTACATGCTTAGCTCACCGTTGGATCTCGTTTGCCGACAGCACGGCGTGCTAAGCGCGCCGACAAACCAGCCTGTTAGGTCTAGTCGTAGGCTGAGAGGCGACAGCCATTGACGATCTCGTGATAGTGACCCTACACCGACGAGCACGAGCACAAGTCGGTTCGGGGCTTACGCCTTAAGCGGCGAGAGCGTAGTTGTCGTCGTTGGCAACTATGAGTTTGCTGCTGGATTAACGAGGAAAGCGGCCCCCTCGGCATGCACCAGGCAATCGCACTACCCCCGTCGAAGCCAGAACACCCCCGGGGAAAACTGTTGTGAGACTACCGACTCGAAGTATAGGGGCGGGGCAGGGCTGTCACAATGGGCGCCCGACCCCGCGTTCAGTCAGCCGACGCGGTTGTGGGCGCGCATCACGCGCTGCTTGTCCACGGCCCACTCGCGTTCCTTCTCGGCGTGGCGCTTGTCGTGCTCCTGCTTGCCCTTGGCCAGGCCGATTTCGCATTTCACCTTGTTGTGCTTCCAGTACAGGGCGGTAGGCACGAGGGTGTAGCCCTTGCGCTCCACGGCACCGATGAGGCGGTCGATCTCCTCCCGGTGCAGCAGCAGCTTCCGCGTGCGCCGGTCGTTCGCCACCACGTGGGTGGAGGCGCTGATCAGCGGCGGAATCTGGGCGCCCACGAGGAAGACCTCGCCGTGCTGGATGATGGCGTAGCAGCCTTCGCCGAAATTGATGCGCCCGGCGCGCAGGGCCTTCAGTTCCCAGCCCTGCAGCTCCATGCCGCATTCGAAGCGCTGGTCGATGTGATATTCGTGGCGCGCGCGCTTGTTCAGCGCGATGGTGCCGCCGCCGTCCTTTTCCGTGTCCTTAGCCTTCGTTTTTGCCATGTCCGTTAAAATCGGTCTATCGGGTCCCTGATACAAGGCCGGCAAGTCCCTTGACCGGCGAATGAGATGAGGTCTTCATGATTGAAATCCGCCGCAGTGCGATCGTGCCGTTCACGCCCGCGCAGATGTTCGACCTGGTCAACGATGTGGAAGCATACCCAAAGCGCTTCGGCTGGTGTGACGCCGCCACGGTGGTGGAGCGGAGCGACGACACCCTGGTGGCCCGGCTGGACCTCCGCTTCGCCGGCATGAAACAGCATTTCACTACCCGGAACACCATGCAGCGGCCGGAACGCCTCACCATGAAGTTCGTGGAAGGCCCGCTCCGTTCGCTGGATGGGGTGTTCACCTTCCAGGCGCTGGGCGACGTGGGCTGCAAGATCTCCCTGGATCTCGATTTCGACTACGCGGGCCTGGGTGGCAGCGTGCTGAAGATGGGCTTCCAGCAACTCGCCAACCGCATGGTGGACGACTTCTGCGACGAGGCGCGCCGGCAGTATGGCTGACATTGCCGTCGAAGTGGCCTATGCGGGTCCGGAAGGCCAGGTGGTGGTTCCGCTGGCCGTGCCGGTGGGCACCACCGCTTGGGAAGCCGTGGAACTCGCTCGTCCGGGGCTGCCGGCGGGCGTGGCGCCCGATCCGGCCCGCCTGGGCGTGTTCGCGAAGAAAGTGCCCGCCGACCGGGTGCTGGAGCAGGGGGACAGGGTGGAGCTTTATCGCCCGTTGATCCTCGATCCGATGGAGGCCAGGCGGCGCCGCGCGGCGCGCGGCGCCTGAGCGGGCCTTAGCGCTTGCTGGCGGGGCTGTCGTCGGACGAGCCGTGCACGCCCACGCCGAAGCCGCCGTCGTCGTCCTTCTTGCCGCTGGTGTTCTTGTCGCCCTCGGCGTCGCCCGTGGGGTTGGCCTTGTACTTCTTGGAGTCCTTCAGCAGCTGCTCGGCGTCCTGGGCGAAGAAGTCGCCCTCGGTGCGCACGAGGGTGTCGTTGTTGAAGGTGAGGGTGAGGGTGCGCCGGGTCATCGGCTTACCGCGGTGCGAGAAGGTCGAGACGTAGTCCCAGCGGTCCTGGTCGAAAGGCGAGATGACCGACGGGGTGCCCAGGAGCACGAGCACCTGGCGCTTGGTCATGCCCGGTTGCAACTGGTCGACGTTCTTCTTGTCGAGCAGGTTGCCCTGCTGCACGTCGGGGGTATAGACGAGGCCACAGCCCGCGATGGCGGTTGCCATCATGGCCAAACCCAGCGTGCGGATGAGCTTTTGCATGCGTAGTTACGTCCGGATCGTGAAGCCTGTGATGATACACTAAGCGCCTTACGGCACCGCGAGGGGTCTGACATGGACCAGGAAACCAAAGAGCTCCGCAAGGCGGGCCTGAAAGTCACGCACCCGCGCATGCGGATCCTGCAGATCTTCGAGGAGGCGGACCAGCCCCACCTCACCGCCGAAGACATCTACAAGCGCCTGCTGTCGCACCAGGAAGACATCGGCCTCGCCACGGTGTACCGGGTGCTCACCCAGTTCGAAGCGGCCGGCATCGTCATGAAGCACAACTTCGAGGGCGGCCAGGCCGTCTACGAGCTGGACCGCGGCAAGCACCACGATCACATGATCGACGTGGACAGCGGAAAGGTCATCGAGTTCATCAGCGAAGAGATCGAGCGGCTCCAGCACGAGATCGCCGACCGGCACGGGTACGTCATCGAGGACCACAGCCTGGTGCTGTATGTGCGGCCAAAGAAGCGGAAGTGAGTGGGGCCGTGAAGCGTGAACCGTGAACCGTGAACCGTGAACCGTGAACCGTAAGAGCGGATCAACTGACGGTTCACAGGCCGCGCAGCGGCCGACTCACAAGCCGCGAAGCGGCTGACTCACAGGCCTCGAAGAGGCCCACTCCCAGCCCCGCAAAGCGGGGCGACTAACGCAAATAAAAACGCCGCCGGTGGACTCCTGTCCACCGGCGGCTTGATCCGGCGTTTTCATGGCTCGTGAAACGCGAGTTGCTCGCAGGTTCCACGGACCACCATGTCGCACCGGCGAGGCTGACATCCTGTCGCCTCATCGGGCCGATCGTCCCCACGACCGACCCGGGCTCGCCGTCTCTCGACGGCGGCTCCCCCACATCGATAATGGGATCGTAACGAACCTTTCACTGGCCGGGTATTGGAAAATTTCCTATGCCAGATCCGGCACTTGTGCTGCGAAGCAGCACGCGGAGGTGAAGTCCGACGGGTTCCGGGCGGATGCGAAAGAGGCCGCCGAGGGCGGTGATGCGGTCGCTCATCCCCTGCAAGCCGCGCCCGCCACCGTCGGTACGTACCGGGCGCGGTTGGGCGGAGAGGCCGGTGCCGTTGTCGCGGATGTCGAGAATGGCGACGGGGCCGCTGTCGCGTACGCCGATGCGCAGGCGCAGGGTCATGCGGCTCGCGCCCGAATGGCGCACCACATTGGTCGCACTTTCCTGAACCACACGGTAGATGGCGGTGAGGGTGTCCTCATCCAGGAGGCGGGGCTCGCCGCGCAGGTCGGTGACGTAAGTGATGCCGGCGGCGGTGAGCATGTCGCGGATGGGGCCTTCGTCGAGGGCGCGCAGCAGCCCGAACTCGTCCAGCACCGAGGGACGCAGGCTGTCCAGCATCCTGTGCAGCGCCTTGCGCATATGCCCCAGGATGCCGTTGATGGACATGCCGATATCTTCCAGGCCCGCGCTGCCCAGTCGGTTCTGCGCCAGTTTGAGGTGGGTCTGGATGGCGGTGAGATTCTGGCCCAGCTCGTCGTGCAGTTCCGCGGCCATGTGGCGGCGCAGGCTTTCTTCGGCCTGCAGGTTGCCGCGGGCCGCATCGCGCAGCTGCCGGGCCAGCTGGTCGAGCCGCTGGTTCGCGGCGGCCAGATGGGTGTTTTGCTGGGCCACGCGCTCGCTGCTGCGGCGCAGGGCGTCGGTGGCCGCGCCGAGCATCAGGGTGCCGGTACCGGCCACGGCCAGGAACAGGTGCGCGGCAGCGGTAGGCGCGCCGCGGCCGATCATGTCCTCGGTGACGTTGAGGCCCACGCTGGTGATGAGCATGGCCAGCCCCGCGCCACGCCAGCCATGCCGGAAGGCGAAGAACAGCACGGGCGCCAGCGACAGCACGCGGGCGAACTGCGGCTGCGGCGAATACTCGGCGAGGGTGATCAGAATGGCCAGTGAAGGCAGCATCACCAGAAGGCCGTCGAGCAGAAGTTCCGCCATGGACGCCTGCGTGGGCCTTTCCCGGAAGACGAGGACCATCGCCGGCACCATCAGCAGCACGCCGAGGTAGTTGCCGAGCAGGTCGCTGCCGAACGTGGTGCCGAGCATTTCCACCGGAGCGGCCGGATGCATCGAGGCCATCATGGCGGCGTTGCCCGCCGTGGCCACCGTGGCCGTCACCATGGCCGAAAGAAGCAGGCGGGCGACGTCTTCCGGGGTGCTCAGGCTGGCGTGGAGATGCGCCCGGCGCAGCAGCCAGAGGCATGCCGCCACCATCAGCGGCTCCGGCGCGTCTCCCAGCAGGAAGCCGGCCCCGCCGATCGGCAGCCCGCTGCGCCACTCGCAAAAGGCGCTGGCGACGATCTCGGCGCCGAGGATCCACAGCCAGTTGCGGCTGCGCGTGAGCAGCAGCGCACCAAAGCGCAGGCCGAAGGGAAGAACCCAGTAGGGCTGCTCGGTCGGCCACAGCATGACCCAGGCGGCAGCGTAGGCCAGGGCGATCAGTGGGCCGGCAAAGCGGGAGAAGCCAGATAAGCGCATGGCCGGAATGGTACACGGCGGGTGCGCGCCGTCGGCGGGTTTCGTGCCCCCGTACGCACGCGTCGGGAGAGCCTGCTACATTCAACCCATGCCAAGAATCGTCCTAGTAGATGACCACGCCATCGTTCGCGAAGGGTTCAAGCGACTCATCGAGCTGGAACCCGACCTGGACGTCGTCGCCGAAGCGCGCAATGCCGACGAGGCGGTGGAAGCGGTTACCCAACATCGTCCCGACCTGGTAGCGGTCGATCTGTCGCTACCCGACGGCAGCGGGCTGCCGCTGATCGAGCACCTGGCGAGCATCGCGCCCGCCATGAAGATCGTGGTGCTGAGCATGCACGACGGCGAACCCTACGTTTCCGAAGCCCTGCGTCGCGGCGCGCGTGGCTACGTCACCAAGGGCGTGGCGCCGGAGGAACTGGTGGCCGCCGTCCGCTCGGTGCTCGGTGGCGACCAGTACCTGAGTTCGGACCTGCGGGAACGGCGCTCGGGCCGGGCCACGACCGACCTCGATCCGTTCAACCGGCTGACGGCGCGCGAGCGCGAAGTATTCCTGCTGCTGGCCATCGGCCGCGCGCCGAAACAGGTGGCGGCGGAACTGGGCATCGGGCAGAAAACGATCTACATCCACCGCGCTGCGGTCATGAACAAGCTCAATGCAGGATCGGAGCTAGACCTCTACCGCATGGCGCAGGAGCGCGGTCTGATCCGCAGCTGAGGCGCGGCCTTCCGAGGTGAGCCGCGCTTCTTGCGTGGAGGCCTTATGTGGGAGGCCTTGTGTGGGAGCCGGCTGTGCCGGCGATCCCGCGGCAGCGGGCAATCTCGCCGCTAGCACCCATCGCCGCTGAAGCGGCTCCCACACAAAGCGCGGCGGCTTGCGGGGCAACATTGGGATCTGCCACAGGAGATGGCCCCTGCAGAAAGTCGTTCACCCCTGTGCGCGGTCCAGCATCTTCTTCGCGTGGGCGCGCGTTTCCTTCGTGATCTCCACGCCGCCCAGCATGCGGCTGAGTTCGTCGCGGCGGCCGGCGTCGTTCAGCGCGCGGATGCGTGTGCGGGTGGCCTCGCCGTCGCTTTCCTTTGCCACCTGCAGGTGCGAGTGGCCCTGTGCGGCCACCTGCGGAAGGTGCGTGACGCAGAGCACCTGCACGCGCTCGCCGAGGGCGCGCAGCTTCTGGCCGACCACTTCCGCCACGGCGCCACCGATGCCGGTGTCCACCTCGTCGAAGATCATGCAGCCGATGTTGTCGTTGCCCAGCGTGGCCACTTCGATGGCGAGGCTAATGCGTGCGAGTTCGCCGCCGGAAGCCACTTTTCGCAGCGGGCGCGGCGGTTGTCCGGGATTGGCGCTGACCAGCAGTTCGCAGCGCTCGCGGCCTTGCGGGTCCGGCTCGTCGCCTTCGGCGGGTTCCAGCGATACCTCCAGGCGGCCACCGGCCATGCCGAGTTCGCCCATGAGGGCGGCCACCGAGGTGCCGAGCCGGCCGGCGGCATCGATGCGCGCCTTCGACAAGGCTGCGGCGGCCACGTCGTAGTCCTTCCGCAGGCGGTCGCGCTCGCCGGCCAGACGGTCCAGTGCCTCGCCCGCGCCTTCGAGTTCGGCCAGGCGGCCGCGCACCTCGTCGGCCTTTGCGAACAGTTCCTCGATCGGCAGGCGATAGCGGCGGGACAGGTCGTGCAGATGGGTGAGGTGCGTGTCCACCTCCGCGAGGCGTTCCGGATCCAGTTCCACGTCCTGCGCGTAGCGGCCCAGGCCGTCCACCGCTTCGCCCACCTGGATCTGCGCGCTGTCCAGCAGTTCGAGCAGCGGGGCGAGGGTGCCGTCCAGTTCGGACAGGCGCGACAGCTCGGCATGGGCGCGGAGCAGGGCGCGCCCGATGGCGAACTCGCTCTCGCCGTCCAGCATTTCGACGATGCCGTTGGCGCCTTCGGCCAGCCGGCCCGCGTTGGCGAGGCGGCGATGCTGTGCTTCGAGATCTTCCAGCGCAGACGGCGCGAGGGCCCAGCGCTCCAGTTCTTCCAGCTCGTGTGCGAGTAGTTCGATCTGGCGTTCGCGATCGTCGCCGCCGGACAGCGCGCGGATGCGGGCCACGGCGTCGCGCCAGGCGCGGGCCGTATCGCGCACCCGGGCCAGCCGTTCCTCGTTGCCTGCATAAGCATCCAGCAAGGCCATCTGATGCTGGCGGGAAAGCAGGGCCTGGTGCTCATGCTGGCCGTGGATCTCGACGATCAGCGCGGCCAGTGCCGACATCTGGGCGAGGCTGGCGGGGCGTCCGTTGATCCACCCGCGCGAGCTGCCCTCGGTGCGAATGACACGCCGCAGCTGGCAGGTCTCGCCGTCGTCCAGTTCCTCCTGGCGCAACCAGGACAGGGCGTCGGGCAGGCCTTTGAGGTCGAATTCCGCGGCCAGTTCGGCGCGGTCGCTGCCGGCGCGAACCATGCCGCTGTCGGCGCGGGCGCCGGCCAGGAGCATGAGGGCATCGACCAGAAGCGACTTGCCGGCGCCGGTTTCGCCGCTGACCACGGTGAGGCCGGGGCCGAACGCGACCTCGGCTTCTTCGACGACGGCGAACTGGCGGACGTAGAGCGAGGTGAGCATGGGACCCGGGTCGGCGGATGGAGTCGCGCCGATTGTAGCGGCAGCGGCGTCGCAAGGGCCGAGACTTGCAAGCCGGACGGCAAGACCTTATTGATAGCGAACGATCCGGCCCACTCCGACACTCCAGCGCATGAACCCGTTTTCCGGTCACGACATCGATGCTCGCGCGCGCCGGCTGCTGCGGACCCTGATTTCCCAATACCTTTCCGATGGCGAACCCGTCGGCTCGCGCACGCTGGCGAAGTCGTCGGGCCTGGAGGTCAGCCCCGCCACCATCCGCAACATCATGGCGGATCTGGAAGAAGCCGGGCTGGTGGCGTCCCCGCATACGTCGGCGGGCCGCGTGCCCACGCCGCGCGGGTTGCGCCTTTTCGTGGACAGCCTGCTCGAACTGAAGCCGCTGCCGCGTGACGAGATGGCGCGCCTGCAGGGCGGCCTGCCGCCGCACCAGACGACCACGCGCGACCTGCTGGGCAATGTCTCGAACCTGCTCTCGGCCATGACCCGCTTCGCCGGCGTCGTTACCGTGCCGCGCCAGGGCGACTTCCCGCTGCGCCACATCGACTTCGTCTCGCTGCCGGACGCCCGCGTGCTCGTCATCCTGGTGTTCTCCGACAACCAGGTGCAGAACCGGGTGGTGCAGCTGGCCCGCCCGCTGGACGGCAGCGAACTGGAACAGGCGGCCAATTACCTCAATACGCAGTTCGCCGGCCTTCGGCTGGCGGACATCCGGGCCCACCTGGCCTCGGAACTGCGCGAGGCCGGCGGCGAGCTCAACCGCATGCTGGCCAGCGCGGTGGAGCTGGCCACGGCCTCGTTCGCCCACGACGAAGACGCCGACGACGTGCTGGTGAGCGGCCAGACCAACCTCATGGGGTACTCCGAGCTGGCCGACATCGACCGGCTCCGCGAGTTGTTCGACGCCTTCCAGCAGAAGCGCGACCTGCTCCAGCTCATGGAAATGTGCGTCCAGGCCCCGGGCGTCCGCCTTTTCATCGGCGAGGAATCCGGCTTCTCGGCCCTGGACGGATGCAGCATCGTCACCGCCACCTACGGCACCGGCGGCCGCATGCTCGGCGCGATCGGAGTTATTGGACCGACGCGTATGGCATATGAGCGGGTGATTCCGGTGGTGCAGGCCACCGCCGGATTGCTAAGCGACGCCTTGAATCGCGCCGCGGCGACCTCATAAACCGCCCCGGGAGGCGGGTTTACTATTTCCCGCGAATGTTCGGCCCGCTCCGTGAGCGGGTCGGTTGGCTGACATTTGGAGCAAGCATGCAGAACAACGATCCCCATGTGCCGGATCAGGTGCAGGACGGCGGTGCGGCGGATGGCGGCGTGAACGCCGATCTCGACGCCCTCACCGCAAAGCTCGGCGCCCTGGAATCCGAACTGGCCGGAGCGCGCGAGACGGTCCTGCGCGAGCGGGCGGAGATCGAGAACCAGCGCCGCCGCCTTCAGCGCGACCTCGAGCAGGCGCGCCGTTTCGCGAACGAGAAACTGCTGGGCGACCTGCTTCCGGTCTACGACGGCATCGTGCTCGGCCTCACCAACGAGTCTGCGGACGCGAAGACGATGCGCGAGGGGCTGGAGCTGACCCTGAAGCAGCTGGAAAAGGTCACGCAGTCGAACGGCCTCACCGTCGTCGACCCCCTCCACCAGCCGTTCAACCCGGAACACCACCAGGCCATCAGCTCGGTCGAGTCGAACGAGCATCCGCCGGGCACGGTGGTCGCGGTGGTCCAGAAGGGTTTCGTGCTCAACGACCGTCTGCTGCGTCCGGCGCTCGTCGCCGTCGTGCGCGACAACTGAACAAAGCCCCATGCGGCGCGGGTTCGCGCCGCATGGGGAGTCTCACCAGGCATTGAATCGATGGGGCCGGTCCCCACTTTCACAAACAGTCGCGGCCGCGGGGGCCGCTTAGAAATACGGAGCAACTTCAATGGCCAAGATCATCGGCATCGACCTCGGTACGACCAACTCCTGCGTGGCAGTGATGGAGGGTTCGACCGCACGCGTCATCGAGAACGCGGAGGGCGATCGCACCACGCCGTCCATCGTCGCGTTCACCAAGGACAATGAGGTTCTGGTCGGCGCGCCGGCCAAGCGCCAGAGCGTCACCAATCCCAAGAACACGTTCTACGCGGTGAAGCGCCTCATCGGCCGCAAGTTCACCGACGCGGAAGTGCAGAAGGACATCAAGATCGTGCCCTACGGCATCGTGGCGCACGAGAACGGCGACGCGTGGGTGCAGACGGCCGATGGCAAGAAGATGGCCCCGCAGGAAGTCTCCGCGAAGGTCCTCATGAAGATGAAGAAGACCGCCGAGGACTTCCTGGGCGAGGCAGTGACGGAAGCGGTCATCACCGTGCCGGCCTACTTCAACGACAGCCAGCGCCAGGCCACCAAGGACGCGGGCCGCATCGCGGGCCTCGACGTCAAGCGCATCATCAACGAGCCGACCGCGGCCGCGCTGGCCTACGGCCTGGACAAGTCCGCCTCGGGCGACCGCAAGATCGCCGTGTACGATCTCGGCGGCGGTACCTTCGACGTGTCGATCATCGAAATCGCCAACGTCGACGGCGAGAAGCAGTTCGAGGTGCTGGCCACCAACGGCGACACTTTCCTCGGTGGCGAGGATTTCGACAACCGCGTCATCGACTACCTCGTGGAAGAGTTCAAGAAGGAGCAGGGCATCGACCTGCGCCAGGACCAGCTCGCGCTGCAGCGTCTGAAGGACGCCGCCGAGCGCGCCAAGATCGAACTCTCCTCGTCGCACCAGACCGACGTGAACCTGCCGTACGTCACGGCCGACGCCTCGGGTCCGAAGCATCTCAACATCAAGCTGACCCGCGCCAAGCTCGAGTCGCTGGTGGAAGACCTGGTGAAGCGCACCATCGAACCGTGCCGCACCGCGCTCAACGACGCCGGCCTGCGCGTGTCCGACATCAACGAGGTCATCCTCGTCGGTGGCCAGACCCGCATGCCCAAGGTGCAGGAAGCCGTGAAGGACTTCTTCGGCAAGGAAGCGCGCAAGGACGTCAACCCGGATGAAGCCGTCGCTGTCGGCGCCGCTATCCAGGGCGGCGTGCTGGGCGGTTCCGTCAAGGACGTGCTGCTGCTCGACGTCACCCCGCTGTCGCTCGGTATCGAGACGATGGGCGGCGTGATGACCAAGCTCATCGAGAAGAACACCACGGTGCCCACCAAGGCCTCGCAGGTCTTCTCCACGGCCGACGACAACCAGACCGCCGTCACCGTGCACGTGCTGCAGGGCGAGCGCGAGCGCGCCAACGCCAACAAGTCGCTCGGCAAGTTCGACCTGCAGGGCATTCGCCCGGCGCCGCGCGGCACGCCGCAGATCGAAGTCACCTTCGACATCGACGCCAACGGCATCCTGCACGTGTCGGCCAAGGACAAGGACACCGGGAAGGAGCAGAAGATCGAGATCAAGGCCGGTTCGGGCCTCTCGGACGAAGAGATCCAGCGCATGGTGGCCGACGCCGAGGCCAATCGCGAGGAAGATCGCAAGTTCCACGAGCTGGTGCAGGTGCGCAACAAGGCCGACCAGCTGGTGCACGCCACGCGCAGCCAGCTGAAGGAACACGGCGGCAAGGTGCCGGCTGAACAGATGGCCAGCATCGACGCGGCGGTGTCCGAACTCGAGAAGGTGAAGGACGGCGACGACAAGGCCGCCATCGAGGCGAAGATCACCAACCTCGAGCAGGTGGCGCAGTCGCTCTACGCCGCGGCGCAGGCCGGCGGTGCACAGGACACGTCGCAGCAGTCCGCGCCAGGCGGCGGTTCGGCCCAGCCCGACGACGTGGTCGATGCCGAGTTCACCGAAGTCAAGGACGACAAGAAGTAAGTGCGTGAAGCGTAAAGCGTGAACAGTAAGTAGAATCGCGCGGGCCGTTTGGGCCCGCGCGATCTTATGGAGGCAAGGATGTCTCGGCCACATCACAGGCTTTTGGTCTGGCAGCGAGCGATGAAGCTGGCACACAGGATTTACGTGCTGACTCGCGAACTGCCCGAGGACGAGCGATTCGGACTTGTGTCGCAGCTTCGCAGAGCGGCCGTGAGCGTTCCTTCGAATATCGCGGAGGGAGCTTGCCGAGGATCCAGAAAGGAAATGGAGCGCTTCCTGATGATCGCGCGTGGGTCCTTGGGAGAGCTGGATACTCAGCTCAGGTTGGCAGGGGGCATGGAGATGGCTGACGTGGATTCAGTTCTTTTTGACGTCGAGCAACTGTTTGCGCTCATGGGTGGTCTGGCACGGAAGCTCCGCGCCGAAACTGACGGTTCACAGGCGGCTCGCCGCCGACTTACAAGCCGCGTAGCGGCTGACTGACGCAATTATGAGCAAGCGCGACTACTACGAAATCCTCGGTGTGGAACGCACCGTGACGGAGGGCGACCTCAAGAAGACCTTTCGTCGCGTCGCGATGAAGTACCACCCCGATCGCAACCCGGACGACCCGGATGCGATCGAGAAATTCAAGGAAGCCAAGGAAGCCTACGACATCCTCTCTGACGCGCAGAAGCGCGCGGCCTACGACCAGTACGGTCATGCGGCCTTCGAGGGTGGCGGATACGGTCGCGGCAACGGCGCCGGATTCGGCGACGTGGGCGATATCTTCGGCGACATTTTCGGTGACATCTTCGGCGGCGGCGGCGGGCGCCAACGCGCGCGCCGCGGCGCCGATCTGCGTTACATGATGGACCTCGATCTCGAGGAAGCCGTGTTCGGCGTCGAGAAGAAGATCGAGGTGCCCACGCAGGTCAATTGCCATCACTGCAACGGCACCGGCTCGGAAGACGGCAAGGTGTCCACATGCAGCACCTGCGCCGGTCATGGCCGCGTGCGCATGCAGAACGGCATCTTCTCCATCCAGCAGGCATGCCCGACCTGTCACGGGTCCGGCCAGAAGATCGACAAGCCCTGCAAGAAATGTCACGGCGAAGGGCGTCTCGAGGAAGAGCGCACGCTCTCGGTGCGTATTCCGGCCGGCGTGGACAACGGCGACCGCATCCGCCTCACGGGGCAGGGCGAAGCCGGCCCGGCGGGTGCGCCGGCGGGCGATCTCTACGTGGAAGTGCGCGTTCGCGAGCACGCCATCTTCCAGCGCGACGGTTCGGATCTCTACTGCGAGATGCCGATCCGTTTTGCCCAGGCGGCGCTGGGCACCGAACTGATGGTGCCGACGCTGGAAGGCGAGGTCCCGGTGAACGTACCGCCGGAAACGCAGACCGGGCAGCAGTTCCGCCTGCGCGGTCGTGGCGTGAAGTCGGTGCGCGGTGGGCGCACGGGCGACCTCATCTGCACGGTGGTCGTGGAAACCCCGGTGCGCCTCACGAAGGAACAGCGCGATCTGCTGCAGCAGCTGGAAGCCACCTTCGTCGGCGAAGAAGCCGCGAAACACACGCCACGCTCCACCACGTTCATGGACGGCGTCAAGGACTTCTGGTCGCGCGTTACTTCCTGACCGCCTGCTGGCTGGCTTTCTGTGGAAGCCGGCCTTCTGTGGGAGCCGGCTCTGCCGGCGATCCCGCGGCAGCGGGCCAGTTCCCCACAAGCACCCATCGCCGCTGAAGCGGCTCCCACACAAAGCTCGCATGCTTTTCGGGAAGCCTCTGTGTTTCGGGTGGCCTTTTGTGGGAGCCGGCTGCGCCGGCGATCCCGCGGCAGCGGGCCATCTTGCCGCAAGCACCCATCGCCGCTTAAGCGGCTCCCACAAGAGCTGCTCCCACGCTGCGGCCAAGTGGTCTAGGATTTGCGATTCAGAAATCCTAGAAGGGTCAACGCATGTCCCGTCCAGTCCGTCTCGCCATCAGCGGCGCCTCCGGCCGTATGGGGCTCGCACTGCTGAATCTCGTGCGCGACGATGAGCGCTTCGAACTCGCGCGCGCTGTGGTTTCCGCGTCGTCCAGCCGGCTGGGTAAAGCGGTGTACGGCGATGTTTCTCCGATCCGCTTCGCCGACTGGTCGGGCGAGGGCGATGTCGACGTGGTCGTCGACTTCAGTGGTCCTGACGGACTGCTCGCCGCACTCGAGCGTTGCGAAGCGAGCGGTGCGGCCTTCGTCACCGGAACGACGGGCCTGTCGCCGGCCGTCGAAGAACGCCTCGCGAAGGCGGCCGAACGTATCGCGGTGCTGCGCGCGGCGAATTTCAGCCTCGGTGTCGCCGTGCTCACGCGCCTGTTGCGCGAGGCGGCTGCGGCGCTGCCAGGGTGGGACCTCGACATCGTCGAGGCGCACCACAACCGCAAGGAAGACGCGCCCTCCGGTACGGCGCTGGCCCTCGGTCATGCCGCTGCGGAAGGACGCGGTGCGGCACTGGAAGACCTGGCCGTCTATGTCCGCGAGGGCCGACCGGGCGCGCGCAAGGCCGGCACGATCGGTTTCGCGGTGGTTCGCGGCGGCGACATCGTCGGCGAGCACCAGGCGCTGTTGATGGGGCAGGGCGAACGCATCGAACTCGGCCACCGGGCCACCGACCGCTCCATCTTCGCGCGCGGCGCGCTCGAAGCCGCGGCGTGGATCGCCGGCCGCGCGCCGGGCGCGTGGACCATCGAGGACGTGATCGCAACCTCGAAGGCGTGTTAACATCCGCGCCGAAGTCATTGGGGAGTAGCCATCCTCTTTCCCCCTGAGGAGTTCGCGTCAACAGACTTGGTGGTTCAACGACCCCATGGCGCGAACGGCAGCGGAGTGCAGCGCGCACCCGCCGGCCCGGCGAGACCTTTGGCCATCGACATGCTCACCCGGGCCGGGCGAGCCGTGTCGTTGCGCCATCGGTTCCGCGTGCTCGCCCGGCCTTGTGTAAAACATGCTCCTTACCTGTTTCCTGTTCCTGGTATCGGCCGGGGCCATCTATTTCGCCTGCGAGTACTTCGTCAACGGCGTCGAATGGTTCGGGCGCAAACTCAACCTCGGTGCGACCACCACGGGCACAGTGCTGGCGGCCTTCGGCACGGCGTTGCCCGAGAGCGCGGTGACGTTCGTCGCTGTCATCTTCGGTAAGACCCCGGAAGCGAAGGACATCGGCGTGGGGGCGGCCCTGGGCGGCCCGCTGGTGCTGGCTACCATCGCCTATGCCGTGGTCGGATTCGCTTTATATGCCGGCCGCAAGCGGTTGAAGCGGAACGATTCGCGCGTTCGCGTGGACAACCGGCGCCTGGCCCGGGACCAGGCCTGGTTCCTCGGCATCTTCGTCGTGAAGATAGGCCTGGGCCTCGTCGCCTTCGCATGGAAGCCATGGCTTGGCGTGCTCTTCCTGCTTGCCTATGCCTTCTACGTCTGGCGCGAGATGCGCGACGACACCAGTGGCCCGGAGGACGAGGAACTGGAGCCGCTGACCTTCCGCCGCGGCGATCCGAATCCGGCCATGGGCTGGGTGGTGTTGCAGACCGGTCTTGCCCTGCTGGTGATTGCCGTCGCCTCGCGCACCTTCGTCTGGCAACTCGAATCGCTGGGCGAATTCCTGCACCTCTCGCCGCACCTGGTCGCGCTGGTGCTGAGCCCCGTTGCCACGGAACTGCCCGAGACCGTGAACGCCTTGATCTGGGTCAGGCAGGGCAAGGAGCGGCTGGCGCTGGCGAACATTTCGGGGGCCATGATGATCCAGGCCACCATTCCCAGTTCGCTGGCCCTGTTCGCCACGCCGTGGCTGTTCGATACGCCGCTGATCGTGGCCGGCGCGATCACCGCCGTGGCGGTCGTGGCGTTGTGGGCGATGTTCCGGCGCGGCGCCGTGGAAGCGCGCTGGCTGATGCCGATCGGGGCGCTCTATGGCGTGTTTGCGTTGTTCGTGGGGTGGTATTTCGGAGCGGGTTGACGGTAGCGAGGCGCCTCTGTGGGAGCCGCGCCGCTTTGTGTGGGAGCCGCTTCAGCGGCGATGGGTGCTTGCGGCAAGCCTGCCCGCTGCCGCGGGATCGCCGGCATAGCCGGCTCCCACAAAAGTCAATCCGGGTGGGACGCGTTGCGGTCGCGGTCTGCGCCTACCTTGCGGTCCAGCTTGCCGAAGATCTTCTTGAAGGCCCGCGAAAACTTGCCTCGCTTCGTCTTCCGGGCCTTCTCTTCCTCCGAGGTCAGCCAGGCCACCTGGATCACCCGTCGCTCGCCCTCGTAGGGCAGGTGGCCGTGGAAGGAGTTCTCGGCGCGGCGAAAGACGGCGAACTCACCGTAGAGCGGCTTCAACTCCGGCGCAACGACGTCGTCGATGTCATTGATCGAGCGGAGAAAACGCAGGCAGCCGTCGCTGGTATCCGGCCACATCGGATTGAGATAGATGAGCGCCGTGGCGATCTTCGACTTGCTGTCGGTGTGGATCGTGCCGTGCCGGCGGTTCAGCAGCCGGCACAGGGTAACCAGGGTGGGGTAGTTCTCCAGCCCCTCGATGCCCAGGTGGCGGCCGATCGCCGCCGAAAATTCCCGCGAGGTCATCTGCGCCACCAGCTCGTTCACCGACGGGCCGCAGTCGCTGGCGTCGTAGGGGAAGAACCCCGCACTGCCATATTGGGGAAAATCGCGGTCGAGGTCGCCGCGCGCCTCGTCCGGAAGCTGCCCGTGCGCGATCATGAACGAAAACGGTTCATGCCTGATGTCGGTGTCGGGGCGTTCCAGCCGGGCGGGGTCGAGCAACATGCGGGCGGTTCTCGGGTGATTCCTTCCTGGCATTGTATCGTGACAGGCGCCATTCCCCGCGGCATTTGCCCACACATTCATCCGTCGTTTCCGGTGGACAGAAACGTTCCTGTCACCTATCATTCTTACCCGCCCAACGATTCCTTTTCCCCAAGGCCCACGAGCCGCTTCACGCTGGCTTGCGGGCTTTGCTGCACCCGAAGGCGGCCATCCCATGCGTACTCCTGCTCTGCTTGCTCTCGAAGACGGCAGCGTTTTTCACGGCCACGCGGTCGGTGCCCGCGGTGAGACAGTCGGCGAGGTGGTGTTCAACACCGCCATGACCGGTTATCAGGAAATCCTGACCGACCCGTCGTACTCCCGCCAGATCGTCACCCTCACGTACCCGCACATCGGCAACACCGGTACCAACGACGTCGACGTCGAGGCCGACCGCGTCCACGCGGCCGGGCTCATCGTGCGCGACGTGCCGCGCCTGGCCAGCAACTGGCGCAGCGTCGAACCGCTGCCACACTACCTCCAGCGCCATGGCATCGTCGCCATCGCGGGCATCGACACGCGGCGGCTCACCCGCATCCTTCGCGAGAAGGGCGCGCTGAACGGCTGCATCGTCGCCGGCGACGCCATCGACGCCGACGCCGCGGTGGCGAAAGCGAGGGCTTTCCCCGGCCTGAACGGCATGGACCTGGCCAAGGTAGTGAGCACCACCAAGACCTACCAGTGGTCCGAAGGCGTGTACGACCTCGACAAGCAGGCGTTCTACAACGCGCCGAAGAAATTCAAGGTGGTGGCGTACGACTTCGGCGTGAAGCAGAACATCCTGCGCCTGCTCGCCGGCCGTGGGGTCGACATCACGGTGGTTCCGGCCCAAACGCCGGCCGCCGAGGTGCTCGCCATGAACCCCGACGGCGTCTTCCTCGCCAACGGCCCGGGCGACCCGGCCGCTTGCGACTACGCCATCGAATCGACGAAGCAGATCCTCGACACGAAGATTCCCACCTTCGGCATCTGCCTCGGCCACCAGATCATGGCGTTGGCCGTGGGCGCCAAGACTCTGAAGATGAAGTTCGGCCACCACGGCGCGAACCACCCCGTGAAGGACCACGACACGGGCCGCGTGCTGATCAGCTCGCAGAACCACGGTTTCGCCGTGGATCCCGCCACGCTGCCGGCCAACGTCCGCGTCACCCACACCTCGCTGTTCGACGGCTCGCTGCAGGGCTTCGCCCTCACCGACCGCCCCGCGTTCTGCTTCCAGGGCCACCCGGAAGCCAGCCCGGGTCCGGAAGACGTCGGCTACCTGTTCGACACGTTCATTGCCGCGATGGAAGCGCACAAGGCGAAGAAGGCGTCCTGACGCCCTGTTTCAACGCCGTCCTCCCACGCCATCGATTTGCGAGAGAAAAGCATGCCAAAGCGCAGCGACATCAAGACCATCCTCGTCATCGGCGCCGGCCCGATCGTCATCGGCCAGGCCTGCGAGTTCGATTACTCCGGAGCCCAGGCCTGTAAGGCGCTGAAGGAAGAGGGTTACCGCGTCGTCCTGGTGAATTCGAACCCGGCGACGATCATGACCGATCCGGAGACGGCCGACGCCGTCTACATCGAGCCGATCAACTGGCAGACCGTGGAGCGCATCATCGCGAAGGAGCGCCCCGATGCGGTGCTGCCGACGATGGGCGGCCAGACTGGCCTCAACTGCGCCCTCGACCTCGCCGACAACGGCGTGCTCGAGAAGTACGGCGTGGAACTGATCGGCGCGTCGCGCGAGGCCATCCGCATGGCCGAGGACCGCGACCTGTTCCGCAAGGCCATGGCCGACATCGGCCTGGAATGCCCCAAGGCGGAAGTGGCGCGGTCGATGGAGCAGGCGCTGGAAATCCAGACCACCGTCGGTTTCCCCACGATCATCCGCCCGAGCTTCACGCTCGGCGGTTCCGGCGGCGGTATTGCCTATAACAAGGAAGAATTTGTCGAGATCGTCGGCCGCGGCCTCGAGCTCTCGCCCGTGCACGAAGTGCTGGTCGAGGAGTCGGTGCTGGGCTGGAAGGAGTTCGAGATGGAAGTGGTCCGCGACAAGGCGGACAACTGCATCATCGTGTGCTCGATCGAGAACTTCGACCCGATGGGCGTCCACACCGGCGATTCGATCACCGTCGCGCCGGCGCAGACGCTCACCGACAAGGAGTACCAGCGCCTGCGCAACGCATCCATCGCGGTGCTGCGCAAGATCGGCGTCGATACGGGCGGTTCGAACGTGCAGTTCGGCATCAACGCCGAGGACGGCCGAGTCGTCGTGATCGAAATGAACCCGCGCGTGTCGCGTTCGTCGGCGCTGGCCTCCAAGGCCACCGGTTTCCCGATCGCCAAGGTCGCGGCCAAGCTGGCCGTGGGCTACACGCTCGACGAACTGAAGAACGACATCACCGGCGGCCTCACGCCGGCGTCGTTCGAGCCGTCCATCGATTACGTCGTCACCAAGATTCCCCGCTTCGCGTTCGAGAAGTTCCCGGCCGCCGACGCGCGCCTCACCACGCAGATGAAGTCGGTGGGCGAGGTGATGGCCATGGGACGCACCTTCCACGAGTCGATGCAGAAGGCCCTGCGTGGCCTGGAGATCGGCAAGAACGGGCTCAATCCCACCGGGCTGGACATCGGCAGCGAGGAAGGCTTCCAGACGCTGAAGCGCGAACTGCGCGAGCCGCGTCCCGACCGCGTCTTCCACGTGGCCGATGCCTTCCGTGCCGGCCTCTCGCTGGAGGAAGTGCACGAGCTGACCCGCATCGATCCCTGGTTCCTCGCGGCGTTTGAAGACATCGTGATGACCGAGGGCGAAGTGCAGCGCCAGGGCATCACGGCGCTCGATGAACCGCGCATGCGCGAGCTGAAGCGCATGGGCTTCGCCGATGCGCGCCTGGCCGAACTCGTCGGCACCGACGAAGCCGCCGTGCGCCACCTGCGCCGCACGCTGGGCGTGCGCCCGGTGTACAAGCGCGTGGATTCCTGCGCGGCCGAGTTCGCCACCACCACGGCGTACATGTACTCCACCTACGAGGAGGAGTGCGAGGCCAATCCCACGAACCGCGACAAGATCATCGTGCTCGGCGGTGGCCCCAACCGTATCGGCCAGGGCATCGAGTTCGACTACTGCTGCGTGCACGCGGCCCTCGCCCTGCGCGAGGACGGGTTCGAGACCATCATGGTCAACTGCAACCCGGAAACCGTTTCCACCGACTACGACACGTCCGACCGCCTGTACTTCGAGCCGCTGACGCTGGAAGACGTCCTTGAAATCGTGGATCTCGAGAAGCCGAAGGGCGTCATCGTGCAGTACGGCGGCCAGACCCCGCTGAAGCTTGCGCGCGCGCTCGAAGCGGCGGGTGTGCCGGTCATCGGCACCAGCGCCGACTCGATCGACCTCGCGGAAGATCGCGAGCGCTTCCAGAAGATGATCCAGAAGCTCGACCTGAAGCAGCCTCCGAACCGCACGGCCCGCAACGCCGACGAGGCGCTGGCCCTGGCGCGCGAGATCGGCTACCCGCTGGTGGTACGCCCAAGTTACGTGCTCGGCGGCCGCGCCATGGAAATTGTCTACGCCGACGCCGACCTGTCGCGCTATATCCGCGAGGCCGTGCAGGTGTCGAACGAATCGCCGGTGCTGCTCGACCGCTTCCTCGACCACGCGGTGGAAGTGGACGTGGACATCGTCGCGGATGCCGAAGGCAACGTGCTGGTGGGCGGCATCATGGAACACATCGAGGAAGCCGGCGTGCACTCGGGCGACTCCTCGTGCTCGCTGCCGCCGTACTCGCTGAGCGCCGAAGTGCAGGATGAAATGCGCCGCCAGGTGAAGCTGATGGCGCAGGAACTGAAGGTCGTGGGCCTCATGAACACCCAGTTCGCGATCCAGGGCGACGAGGTGTTCATCCTCGAGGTGAACCCGCGCGCTTCGCGCACGGTACCGTTCGTGTGCAAGGCTACGGGCATGTCGCTGGCAAAGATCGCCGCGCGCGCCATGGCCGGCCGCACGCTCGTCGAGCAGGGCGCGACGAAGGAAATCATTCCGTCGTACTACTCGGTGAAGGAAGCGATCTTCCCGTTCCTGAAGTTCCAGAACGTCGATCCGATCCTCGGTCCGGAGATGCGTTCCACGGGCGAGGTCATGGGCGTGGGCCGCAGCTTCGGCGCCGCGTTCGCGCGCGGCCACGAGGCCGCCGGCATCAAGGCGCCGCCGAAGGGCAAGGTGTTCATGTCGGTGCGTGACGCCGACAAGGACCGTCTGCTGCCGATCGCGCGGGACGTGGCCGCCCGCGGCTATGTCATCGTCGCCACGTCGGGCACGGCGAAGTTCCTTCAGGACAATGGCGTGGCATGCGAGCGCATCAACAAGGTGCTCGAAGGCCGTCCGCACATCGTCGACCTGATCAAGAACGGCGAAGTGGTGTATATCGTCAACACGACGGAAGGCAAGCAGGCCATTTCCGATTCGTTCTCGATCCGCCGCGAGGCGCTGCAGCAGCGGGTCACGTATTCCACGACCGTCGCAGGCGCGCGTGCCCTCGTGCACTCGCTGGATTTCCATGCCGACGGCGAGGTCAACAGCCTGCAGGACCTGCACAAGGAGCTTCACGCATGAGCAGCACACGTCCCCCGCTGACCAAGAAGGGCGCGGATCGTCTCCGCGCCGAGCTGGAACAACTCAAGGGCCCGAAGCGCCAGGAACTGATCAACGCCGTGGCAGAGGCCCGCGCGCACGGCGACCTGAAGGAAAACGCCGAATACCACGCGGCGCGCGAGCTGCACGGCTTCAACGAAGGCCGTATCAACGAGCTGGAGGCTGCGCTGTCGAACTCCGAGGTGATCGACACCGAACGCTTGAACCCGGGCAAGAAGATCGTCTTCGGCGCCATCGTCGACCTCGTGGATCTCGATAGCGACGCGGAAGTGACCTACACGATCGTTGGCGACATTGAAGCCGACATCAAGCAGAACCTCATTGCCGTGTCGTCGCCGATCGCGCGCGCGCTCATCGGCAAGAGCGAGGGCGACGAGTTCGAGTTCAAGGCGCCGAACGGCGTGAAGAACTACGAAATCACGGGCGTCCGCTACAGCTGAGCCTCGCCCGAGAACCCCTGCAACCCACGCGCAATCCGGGCAAGCTTGTCCGGATTGCGCTGCACGTGGATGCTGAGGATCTTCTCCCCGTCGGTGACATACGTCTGTGCCGATTCCAGTGCGCCGTCGAGATAACGCAGCAGCGACCATTCGCCATTGATGCGCGCAAGGCGCACCTGCACCCCGTCGCCGTACCGCAGGTGCGTGGCGAAGAACAGCTGGGCGATACGCTGGCCGCCGACCATCGGTTTCGGGAACGTGGTGACTTTGCCGCCGCCGTCGCCCCGCAGATCCGCGTCCACGGCCAGCAGCGACCTTAGCGTCTGGAAGTCGCCGCGCATCATCGCGTCGGCGAAACGGCGCATCAGGCCAAGGTGGGTGTCGTGCGGTACGGTCTGGCGCGGACGCTCGTCGCGCAGCTGGTCCTTGGCCCGGTGCACAAGCTGGCGACAAGCCGCCTCGCTCTTGCCTAGGGCGTCGGCGATCTCGGGGTAGTCGGCATCCAGCACCTCGCGGAGGATGAACGCGGCACGCGCTTCCGGGGAAAGGCGTTCGAGCAGCAGGAGGAACGCGACGGAGACGTCGCTCGCCAGCTCCTGCAACTCTTCGGGCGACGCGCCCTCGTCGGTGAGGATCGGCTCCGGCAGCCAGATGCCCACATAGTCCTCGCGCCGGGCCTTGGCGGCACGCAGGCGGTCGATGGCACGCCGTGTGGTGGCGGCCACCAGCCAGGCCTCGGGATTCTCGACGGTGTGGTGCTCGATGCCGTTCCAGCTCAGCCAGATGTCCTGGACCACGTCCTCCGATTCCGCCACGGAGCCGAGCATCCGGTAGGCGATGCCGTGCAGGCGCGGTCGCAGGGCTGAGAAAACAGCGGTGGCTTCGTTCATACCCATTCAGACGATTGTGCCACCGCGCGTGTGACGCGTCTTGGGCAAAATCGCTCAGTGGACGGGCATCACCAGGGGCTTGCCCTTGTCCTTCAGGATGAACACCACGAACCGTGCCGGCTCGGTCTTGCTCGCGTTGCGGCCCACGGTGTGGATGTCGTCGGGGCCTTCGTAGAAGGTGTCGCCGGCGTTCAAGGTCTGCTCCGGCTTGCCTTTCACGCCCATCACGATGTTGCCTTCGATCACGTAAAGCATGGCGTGGGCGTCGTGACGGTGTACGTGCTCGATGGCGCCGGGCGGGTAATCCACGGAAATCAGGGTGATTTCCTTGCCCGGGTTGTCTTTCAGCGCCTTCGTCATGAGGTCTTTGACGTCGGGCTGGGGTGCGCCGTCGGCGGGATCCTTCTGGGCCAGGGCGAGTGCCGGGACGACGGCGAGGAGGAGGGCGAGCAGCTTGGCGGTACGCATGGTGGAATCCTCGGTTGCTGGGCTCAGGAGAGGCCCGCCTTGTCCAGGCCCCACGCCTTGTCGAACGCGCCGGGCACGGGAAGGAAGGCCACGTTGGCGCGGTTCCATGCGTTGATGACCATGATCTGGAACGTCAGGTCGGAGAGTTCCTTTTCGGAGAACTGGCCACGAACGCGTTCGTAGAGTTCGTCGGGAACGCCGTGTTCGGGAATCTGGGTCAGTGCTTCGGTCCAGGCCAGCGCGGCGCGCTCGCGCGGCTCGAACAGGGGCGATTCCCGCCAGATGGCCACGTGGTAAAGGCGCAATTCGCGCTCGCCGTGGAGCTTCGCTTCCTTGTTGTGCATGTCCACGCAAAAGGCGCAGCCATTCAGTTGCGAGGCGCGGATGTTAACCAGGTCGTTGATCGTGTCGCCCAGGGTCGACTTCTTGTACAGGGCACTGAGCTCCATGAGCTTCTTGACCATGTCCGGGGACTGCTGCATGTAATCGAGGCGTTGCGTCATGGGTAGGTACTCTGTGGGAGACGAGCGAAAGGCTATGGCCGGCCGGTCGCGCGGAGTAGGCACGCGGTCGTGCTCACGGTGTTGCCCGCCGGACACCAATCGCCTTGTCACAGCGCGGCTGGCTGCCGCGTCTATGGGGTATGGACCCTCATATCTCCCTCTACGAAAGTCTGCGCAGACAGCTATCGACGCAGCAGCCGCTGGATGCCGTTGTCATCGCCTTGCTGGACACATTGGAAGCCCTGCCGGCGGATGCCCGCGTGGCCTTCCTGATGTGCGACATCTTCGAAGCCGGTATCGACGAGGTGTCCCGGCTGCTGCGCCGCGACGCCGCGGCCTGTCGCGAACTCCTTCGGGTCGCGCGCTCCTTCATACAGGAGGCCGGCGCCAGCCGGGCTCCGCTCCGAAACGAGGATCAGTCATGAACTCCTATCCGCCGTCGGTTTGCGGGGGCGCTGACGCGCTCGCCACTTCGTTCTCGGCGAGTTACGCAGGGGTGATTGCCTTCATCGCCGTGGTGAACGAAGGCAGTTTCGCGCGGGCCGCGGATCGCCTCGGTATCGGCCGGTCGGCAGTCAGTCGCAGCGTGCAGAAGCTGGAACAGCAGGTGGGCGCCCGGCTTTTCTCGCGCACCACTCGCAGCACGGCACTTACACGCGAGGGGGAGATATTCTTCGAGAACTGCCATCCCGGTGTGGAGAAGATCGCCCAGGCCCTCGACGACATGCGCGAACTGCGAGACGGCCCGCCGCGCGGCCAACTGCGGATAGGCGCACCGGTTGGATTCGGACGCAAGGTGGTGGCACCGCTGCTGAACCGCTTTCGCGAAAACTACCCGGGCATAGCGATCGACCTGTTGCTCGACGATCGCCCGTTCGACTTCACGGGCGACCGCGTCGATGTCGCCTTCCGCAACGGGCGTATGGAAGACAGCCAGATCGTTGCGCGTCAGGTCGTTCCGATGCAGATGTTCGTCTGTGCCACGCCCGGTTACCTGCGCGACCACGGCGCGATTGACAGCGTCGAGGCACTGGCCGCGCACCACGGTATCCACTACCGCGCGGGGTCGGGGCGCATCGACGAGTGGGAGTTCAAGGTCGACGGTCGTCTGCGCAAGGCGCTGCCCCCGGCCATGGAGGTGTTCAACGACACCGATCTCGTGCTGCAAGCGGTGCTCGACGGGCGCGGCCTCGGTCAACTCGCGGGGTACCAGGTATCCGACTACCTGCGCTCGGGGCGCCTGGTGGCGTGTCTCCCCCAATACGCCCCCGACGATCGTGGCCACTACGTGTGCTACCAGAGCCGACGGCAACTGCCATCTCGTATCCGTGTGTTCATCGACTTCATGATCGCTGCGATTCGTGCGTTGGATCTGGAATGTGGCAGTCGCCTGCCCATTGGTGTCGCAGCGGCAACATAGTGAGCCCGTCGACGGTGCTTCCGGGTGCCGACGACGGAACCTACGATGATTCGACGTTCAACGGAGGTCACGACCATGAAAATCCTCGTCATCGGCGGCACCGGCCTCATCGGTAGCAAAGTGGTGGAGCGCCTGCGCGCGAAGGGCCATGAAGCCATTGCGGCATCGCCGTCCTCGGGCGTGAATACCCTCACCGGGGAAGGACTGGACGCCGCGATGGTAGGCGTCGATGCCGTGCTGGACCTTGCCAATTCGCCTGTTTTCGTGGGGCCGCAGGTGCTCGAATTCTTCGAGACGGCGGGCCGGCACCTTGTCGCGGCCGAAAAGCGGGCCGGCGTTACCCACCACGTGGCATTGTCCGTGGTCGGTGCCGACAGGTTGACCGATAGCGAATATCTTCGCGCGAAGGTGGCGCAGGAACGGATCGTCGCCACATCCGGTATCCCTTACTCCATCATCCGCTCCACGCAGTTCTTCGAATTTCTCGGCGGCATCGCACAGTCCGCCGCCGCGAGCGGCAGCATCACCCTTCCCACCGCCTACATCCAGCCGATCGCGTCGGACGAGGTCGCCGACGCCGTGACCGCCGGCACGCTTGGCAAGCCGGTCAACGGCATCGTGGAGATCGGCGGGCCGGAGAAATTCCCCATGGCCGACCTTGTCGCCCGCTTCCTCAGGATCGTGAAGGACCCGCACGACGTCGTGGGCGACGCGAACGCTCCTTACTTCGGCGCGCGGCTCCAGCCGGATTCCCTGGTCGCGGGGCAGGGTGCGCACCTGGGAAAGATCGATTTCCCGACCTGGCTGAAGACGTCGAAATACGCGCAGTACGCTTCGGCGGCCTGAGAACGCCCCGTCCATGTCCAGGCCGATGCCGCCCCCGGTGTCCTTGCTCGACAGATACAGCGGGGCGGACTTCGCCCCGCTGTACACGGGGACCGTGTGTGTCTCCGGTGGAGAGGCGTCGCACGGGCGTGCCTCTGGCATCGCCCGGTCCAGCGACGGGTGGCTCGACCTTCACCTCAGGTTGCCGCCCGAACTGGGCGGCCCCGGGGGAGGGAGCAACCCGGAGCAGCTTTTCGCCGCCGGTTTCGCCGCCTGTTTCCACGGTGCGCTCAATCTGCTGGCGGCGCGCGAGAGGATCGCCATTCCCGATGCCACGGTGACCGCCGCGGTTACGTTCGGCCGCGATCCGATGGATGGCCTGTTCACGCTCATGGCGCATGTCGTCATCGCCATTCCCGGCGTGCCGCGGCCCGTCGCCGAAGCCCTCGTTCGCAGCACCGAGCGTTTCTGCCCGTATGCCAAGATGGCCCGGCAGGGCATCGAGTGCGTGGTGAGGCTGGAGCACTAAAGCCAAGGCAGGGTGGTGCCTGCCGAATACCTGCCGAAGATGCCAACGGGGCCTACATCCTGGCCGGACTGCTTCTCGTGGGGCTGGTCTGCAACCTGTTCGTTCGCCCGCTGGATCCGAGTGGGCGTGTGGATCGCCCTCCAGAAGGCGGCCGCATTGATCTGACCCTGCCCCCTGCATCTTCGGTACCTGTCACGCCAGGTATCTGACCTGCGTCGCATTCCCTTCGGCCGGTGCGGTTGGCCTACTACTCCGCGCCGGCGCGGAGGACTATGATCCGCTCGCGAGTGGCCTCGAGGGGAGGTGCGCCGCGAGGGCCGGACAGGCTCCGGCCCAAAGGACGGGCAGATGGGGAAGGTCATCGAATTTCTTGCGCGCGTCGGCAGCGACGCGTCGTTGCGTCACGCATCCGCGGACGCGATACGCACCGCGCTGCTGGAGGCCGGCGTCGACGACGTCGCGTTCGGCGCTGCCCTGTCGACGAACGATGGCGACGCTCTTCGTGCCTTGTTTGGCCAGCGGGAGTACGTCAGTTCGCAACTGCCGGACAGTCCCGCGCGCGAAGAGGACCCGTTCGATGGAGAGGACGACGACGACACGGAAGCTCCGCCGGAAAACATCTCCCGCACGCCATCCGCGGATCCCACTGGCTGAAGGCGTGAAAGGCTCCTTGCGCCATGTGTTACCGATGCTCGCCGCCGTGCTGCTGGCGGTTTGCACGGCATCGCACGCGTTGCCGGACGAGTCGGCCGATCCTTCGTCCGCCGACGCGATCCTGGATCGGGCGGACGCCATCAAGATCGCGGATTTCCAGACGTTCGGCCGCCTGGTGGACGATTTGGCGAAGCGCGACGCGAAGCTGGCATCGCTCCAACACTGGAGGCTGCGCTTCCTTCAGGGATGGCGGTACACCTGGATCGGCGACTACGAGAACGGAAGGAAAGCCTTGGAAGAGGTGGCGGACAATGCCACCGACAGCGTGTTGCGCTTCCGCGCGACCGCCACGTTGATCAATCTTCTCGGTGTCGGGCATCGCTACCAGGAAGCCTTCGTGCGGCTTGGCCAGTTGCAAGACCTGATGCCGTCCATTCGCGATCGCAAGGCGCGTTTCCAGGGTCTGGGCGAGGCATCGCAGCTGCTCAGTTCCGCCGGCCAGTTCGAGCAGGCCGAAGCCTATGCGCGCGAGATGATGGACAACCCGCCGCCCGGCCAGACGAACTGCATCGGAGCGCAGCACCTCTTGCGCGCGCAGCGCGAGGCGAATCGCCTCAAGACGCTCGATCCGATGTATATCCGCGCCATCGAGGTCTGCGATGCGACGGGCAACGATGTCTTCGCCGACACGATGCGGGCCGATATCGCTGCCTTTCAGTTAGGCCAGGGGAAGGCGGCGGAAGCGGTGAAGCTGCTCACGGAGTCGCGCGACGGCCTGCGCACGCTGAACTATCCCGCGTTGCTCACGGAATACGACGCCACACTCGCGCAGGCGTATCTGAAGCTGGGCGATCTCGCCAATGCGCGCCGCTTCGGGCTGTCCGCGGTGGCGGGCTCGATCAAGGGCGAGTTCACCGATCCGCGGCGCATGGGGTACTGGGTTCTTTACGAGGTAGAGCGACGCCTGGGCAATGCGCAGGCTGCGCTGAACTACCACGAGGAGTACATGCAAGCCGACAAGGCTTACCTCAACGACGTGAGCGCGCGCAGCCTCGCGTTCCAGATAGTGGACCAGCAACTGCTGGCCCGGAAGGCCGAGGTCGACGCGCTGAACAAACAGAACGAGATCCTTCGCCTCACGGGCGCACTGGACCGGAAGGAAGTGGAAACCGGTCGTCTGTACATCGTGGTGCTGCTCGCCAGCCTCGGTGCGATCGGTTGGCTGCTGTTGTGGTTGCGGCGTTCGCAGTTGCGCTTCATGAAGCTGGCGCGCCGCGACGGCCTCACGGGCATCTGCAACCGGGAGCATTTCGTGGACCAGGCGCAACGCGTGCTCGCCTATGGCGCGCGTTCGGACCGTGGCGCATGCCTGATCCTGTTCGACCTGGATCACTTCAAGGCGGTGAACGACACCTACGGGCACGCGGTAGGCGACGAAGTGCTCAAGCGCGCGGTGGACGTCTGCCGCCGCGCACTGCACGCATGCGACGTGTTCGGCCGTCTGGGCGGCGAGGAATTCGCGGTGCTGCTGCCCGATTGCAGCCCCGCGCAGGCCCGTGCCCGCGCGGAGCAGCTGCGTCTCTCCATTGCGGCCACCTCGGCCACCCAGGCGCGGCCCAACCTCATGGCGACGGCCAGCTTCGGCATCGCAAGCACCACGCAATGCGGGTTCGAATTGCACCGGTTGCTGGTGGTGGCCGACGCCGCGCTGTACCGTGCGAAGCGGGCAGGGCGCAATTGCGTGTTCATGGGCGACACGGGAGACATCCCGGATTCGCCGTACCTGACCGAGGCGCGGGGTTAGGGCGCTGTGGTAGCCGACCCGCTCTGTGTGGGAGCCGGCTCTGCCGGCGATCCCGCGGCAGCGGGCAAGCTTGTCGCGAGCACCCATCGCCGCTTAAGCGGCTTCCACAAAAAAAGGCCGCTTTCGCGGCCTTTCTTCTCAAGCACGTCGCAGCTGGATCAGCGCTGACGGGCCTTGAAACGCGGGTTGCTCTTGCAGATCACGAACACTTTGCCGCGACGGCGAACGACTTTGCAGTCACGGTGACGCGACTTCGCGGACTTCAAAGAGGAAAGCACCTTCACGGCCAGCTCCTGAAACTTTAAGGACAAGGAAAAACGGAATTGTAGCGGGATGTTATGCCGACTGCAAGCTTGCTGTAGGGCGCGAATGGGGGCCGTGTTGTGCCTGGCGAAAAGCGGTCGTACCCGACGCGGGCATAAACGCGCAGGGCGCGCTCCTACGGGCCGAGGCCCAGTTTCGACCGGGCCTCGCGGATGGTGCGCAGGAAGCTGTCCAGGACGGGCGACGTATTGTCCACGCGGGACGCCACCGCCAGCAACAGGTGGGCTTCGGGGTCGTCCACCGGTACGAAGGCCACGCCCTTCAGGTGCACCACACGGAGCGATGCCGGAACCAGGGCCACGCCGAGCCCGGCGGCCACGAGAGGGAGGAGGGAAGGAATCTGCTGGGCTTCCTGGCGGATCTGTGGACGGAAACCGGCCTTGTTGGCCAGCAGTGCCAGCCGGTCGTTCAGGGTGGCCGCCTGGGCGCGGGGCGGGGCCACGAACCGCTCGCCGGCCAGGTCGGCCATGCGCAAGAGCGGCTGCTTCGCCAGCCGGTGGGCCACTGGCAGCGCGATCACCAGCGGCTCGTGGTCGATCACCTCGACATTGAGTTGGCGCGTGTTGGCGACGCCCTCCGGGTGGGCCCGGAGCAGTCCCACGTCGATTTGGCCCGCCAGGATGGCGTCGTACTGGGCGCCGGTGAACATTTCCCCGAGGTGCAGGCTCACACCCGGAACCGCATGGGAAAAGCGGAGCAGGGTCTCGGGCAGCGCCGGATGGAAGGAGACGGATACCGCATAGGCCAGGCGAAGGTGGCCGGTGAACCCGGCCGCCGCCTCGGTCACTACCGTGCGCGCGCTATCGGCCCGGGCGAGGATCGCCTTGGCTTCCGCGAGGAATAGCCGCCCCGGCTCCGTGAGGGCGACCCGGCGGCGATTGCGGTCGAGCAGGCGGACGCCGAGGTCGGCCTCGAGCGACTGGATCTGCTGGGAAAGCGGGGGCTGGGAAATATGCAGGCGTTGGGCCGCCTGGGTGAAGCTGAGGGTCTCGGCGACCTCGACGAAGTAGCGAAGCTGGCGGAGGTCGAACATAGTCGGGTTTCGAATAAGTGAGTGCCGAAATATATATTGGCCGGAATTTCCTAGGAAATCTATGATTCACCTCGACTTGCCACCAACCCCTCCCCCTGGGTCGGCAAGTCCCTCGCCCCGCATCGACGCTAACTACCGGCATCCGGCCTACCTCCCCCCCGAGGCCCATGCTGAGGCGTCCTCTGCGGGGCGACTTCTTTTCTGCGCCAGGAAACCTGTCCGGTCGGCGCGACGCGCTGTAGGAGCGCGCCCTGCGCGCGACAGACTTTCGGCCCGGTTTCGAAGCTTGCGCGCCAGCTCCGGGTTCCGGCCTCAAAAGCTGTCGCGCGCAGGGCGCGCTCCTACGATCGGTCACACCTTCGAAGTGAAATCGCACCCTGTGCCGGCCCGGACCTGCGCCTCGTCCACACCCGGTGCCAGTTCCTTCAACTCCAGGCCGTCCGATCCCACGTCGAACACCGCCAGGTCGGTGATGATCCGGTTGACCACGCCCTTGCCCGTGAGGGGCAGGGTGCATTCGGTGAGGATCTTCGGCGAGCCGTCTTTCGCCATGTGTTCCATGAGCACGACCACGCGTTTCACGCCGGCCACGAGATCCATGGCGCCGCCCATGCCCTTCACCATCTTCCCGGGCACCATCCAGTTCGCGATATCGCCGTCGCAGGTGACCTGCATGGCGCCGAGGATGGAGATGTCGATGTGTCCGCCGCGGATCATCGCGAAGGAGTCGGCGCTGGAAAAATACGATGCGCCGGGGCGGGCAGTGACCGTCTGCTTGCCCGCGTTGATCAAGTCGGCGTCCACTTCGTCCTCGGTCGGGAAGGGGCCGATGCCGAGCAGTCCGTTCTCGGATTGCAGCCAGACGTCGACGCCGTCGGGCAAGTGGTTCGCCACCAGCGTTGGCAGGCCGATGCCGAGGTTCACATAATCGCCGTCGGAGAGTTCCAGGGCGGCGCGCTGCGCCATCTGTTCGCGGGTCCAGGCCATGGTGGGTCTCCTCAGGCGCGCACGGTGCGCTGTTCGATGCGCTTGGACGGCGCGGGATTGTGCACGATGCGATCGACGAAGATGCCCGGCGTATGGACCTGGTCGGGGTCCAGCTCGCCCACCTCCACCATGATCTCCACCTCGGCGATGCAGACCTTGCCGGCCGTGGCCACCATCGGATTGAAGTTGCGCGCCGTCTTCCTATAGACCAGGTTGCCCGAGGGGTCGGCCTTCCACGCCTTCACCAGCGCCACGTCGGCCACGATGGAGCGCTCCATCACGTACATGTGTCCGTCGAATTCGCGCGTTTCCTTGCCTTCGGCCACCTGGGTGCCGTAGCCGGTGCGGGTGAAGAAGGCGGGGATACCGGCGCCGCCGGCGCGCAGCTTCTCCGCGAGCGTGCCCTGCGGAGTGAACTCCACCTCCAGTTCGCCCGCGAGGAACTGTCGTTCGAATTCCTTGTTCTCGCCCACGTACGACGAGATCATCTTGCGGATCTGGCGGGTCGCCAGCAGCTGGCCCAGGCCCACGCCGTCGATGCCGGCGTTGTTGGATACGGCGGTGAGGCCGGTGACGCCGGAGTCGCGCAGCGCCTCGATCAGCAGTTCCGGGATGCCGCAGAGGCCGAAGCCGCCAACGGCGACGGTCTGCCCGTCGGCCACGAGACCGGCCAGTGCCTCGCGGGCGCTGGCGACGCGTTTGTCGCGGGACCGCGACTTCACCTGGTTCATGCGCAACGATTCCTTCCTGGCGGTGCCGCCGCCGGTTCGCCGCCCATCATAGCCGAGCCCAGGAAAAGCTCTCGCCGCAGTGCGGGAAACTTGCAAGAACCCTCGCCGTGTTGGCGCTTTGATGGCGAACGTCGCATCCTCACCTCTTCCCCAAACCGGAGTACCGCCCGTGAGCAAGCAGAAGATCGGCGTGATCGGCATGGCCGTCATGGGGCGCAACCTTGCCTGGAATATCGAAAGCCGCGGTCACGCGGTATCCATTTTCAACCGCAGCCGCGAGAAAACGGACGAAGTGATGGCCGCCAGCCCCGGCAGGAAGCTGGTGCCCTCGTACACACTCGAGGACTTCGTGGATTCCCTGGAAAAGCCGCGCCGCATCCTGCTCATGGTGCAGGCCGGCGCGGGTACGGACGCCGTGATCGAACAGCTGCGCCCCCTGCTGGACAAGGGCGACATCCTGATCGACGGCGGCAACACCTATTACAAGGACACCGTGCGGCGCGGCGACGAGCTGGCCGCCGACGGTCTGCACTTTATCGGCACCGGCGTCTCGGGTGGCGAGGAAGGCGCGCTCAAGGGCCCCTCCATCATGCCCGGTGGCCCCCGCGACGCTTACGACCTGGTGGCGCCCATCCTCACCGAGATCGCGGCCCGGGCGCCGGACGGCGAGCCCTGCGTCATCTACATTGGCCCCGGCGGCGCGGGCCACTACGTGAAAATGGTGCACAACGGCATCGAGTACGGCGACATGCAACTGATCGCGGAAAGCTACGCGGTGCTGAAGCACGTGGCGGGGCTCTCGAACGAGGAGCTTGCCGACGTCTACAGCGAATGGAACGAGGGCGAACTGGACAGCTTCCTGATCGAGATCACCTCGAAGATATTCCGCCGCAAGGACGAGAAGAGCGACAAGATGCTGGTGGACATGATCCTCGACCGCGCCGCGCAGAAAGGCACGGGCAAGTGGACTAGCCAGAGCGCGCTGGATCTCGGCGTGCCGTTGACCCTCATCACCGAATCGGTGTTCGCGCGCGTGCTTTCCTCGATGAAGGACGAACGCGTCGCCGCCAGCCGCCAGCTGGCCGGACCGAAGGCGGAAGCCTTTGCCGGTGACCGCAAGGCATTCGTCGAATCGGTGCGGCGCGCCCTGTACATGAGCAAGATCATTTCCTATGCCCAGGGTTTCGCGCAGTTGCGCGCAGCGTCGGACGAGAACCGCTGGGACCTCGATTACGGCGGCATTGCGAAGATCTTCCGCGCCGGCTGCATCATCCGCGCGCGCTTCCTGCAGAAGATCACCGATGCGTATCGCAACGACGGCGCACTGAAGAACCTGCTGCTGGACCCGTATTTCCGCGACGTGGCGCAGTCGTACCAGGCCGCCCTGCGCGAGGTGGTGGGCGAGGCCGTGCGCGTGGGTGTGCCGGTGCCCGGCTTTTCGGCCGCCGTCGCCTACTACGACAGTTACCGGGCGGAGACCTTGCCTGCCAACCTCATCCAGGCACAGCGTGACTTCTTCGGGGCACACACCTTCGAGCGGGTGGACGAGAAGGGCAGCTTCCACGCGGAATGGGCGCCATAGGCGCCCCGGGACCCGGACGACTTACAAGCGCGTTGCACGGATATGGCGGCCGCATTTCAGGGAACTATTAAATTTTCGCCCATGTCGAATCCCGTGAAGCAGGTCAGCCACGGGGTGCTAGCGCTGTAAGGACCCTCCCTTTAGAGTTGGCGGACCGGCAGCAGGCCAGGGGTCGGCGTTCATGCCGTGTCCAACGAGGGAGTACGTTGTTCCATGCCTAGAAGTTCCCTGATCGCCGCCACGGCGCTCGCGGTCGCGCTGGCCGGCTGCACGACGCTGCCACAGCCGCGCGACGACGGATCGCTGCAGCGCGAGGCGCTGGCCGGCACCGAGAAGCCCGCTCCGCGTCCCTTGACGCTCCCCGACTCCAATCCGCCGGTGCAACCGGCGGCCGCGCCGGACATCACCACGGGCACGGGCGAATTCGTGAAACCCGTGGGCCTTGCCAAGCCCAAGCCGGTGGCGGCAGGGGCGGGCACGGTCACCTTCAATTTCGAAAACCAGCCGGTGGAATCGGTGGTCAAGGCGATCCTCGGCGACCTGCTGCACGAGAATTACTCGATCGTTCCGGGTGTGCAGGGCAATGTGTCGTTCTCCACCTCGCAGCCGGTCACCAGCGAGCAGGCCCTCCCGATCCTGGAAACGCTCCTGTCCTGGACGGGCAACGCGCTGGTGCAGACCAACGGCCGTTACGTGGTGATGCCGGCCAAGGACGCGGTGGCTGGCAACCTCGTGCCCAGCATCGGGGCCGCGGCACCGCCTGGCGGCCTGCAGGCGCGCCTGTTCCCTCTGCGCTTCATCTCGGCCACCGAGATGCAGAAGCTCATCAAGCCGTTCGCGCGGCCGGACGCCACCTTGCTGGCCGACCCCACGCGCAACGTGCTGGTGATGGCGGGCACGCCCTCCGAACTGGACAACTACGAGCGCACGGTGAAAACCTTCGACGTCGACTGGCTGCGCGGCATGTCGGTCGGCGTGTTCAGCCTGCAGCGCGCGGAAGTGAAGGAGCTCACGCCTACGCTCGACAAGTTGTTCGGCGAAAAGGGCAACACGCCCATGGCGGGATTGCTGCGCTTCATTCCCATCGAGCGCACCAATTCGCTCGTGGTCATCAGCCCGCAGCCCGCGTACCTGGAAGAAGTGCGCAGCTGGATCGACCGCATCGACCGCGGCGGCGGCAACGAACCTCAGCTGTACGTCTACGACGTGCGCAACGTGCAGGCGTCCGACCTGGCCCAGTACCTCTCCGATATCTACGGCGGTGGTTCCGGCGGCAGCCGTTCCGGTGACAACGGCGGCCGCGTGGGCCCCGGGTTGAGCTCCGGCACGCTTGGCGGCGGCGACAACGACCTCGGCAACCGTGACGGTTCCGGGCTGGGCAGCACGACGGGTGCGTTCGGGAACAGTTCGTCCTCGGGCTCCAGCCTGCTGAACACCACGAACAACAACGGCCTCAACGGCTCGTCCTCGGGCATGAACGGCGGTTCGGCGTTCGGCTCCTTCGGCTCGAACGGCGGCGGCAGCGGATTCGGCGACGATTCTTCCTCGCGCCGCCAGCATAGCGGACCCGTGACCACCGACGAAGGCGTGCGCATCACCTCGGTGGACTCGAACAACCAGCTGATGGTGCGCTGTCGCCCGTCGCAGTGGTCCGAGATCGAGCAGGCGATCAAGCGTCTCGATGCCGTGCCGCTGCAGGTGCAGATCGAAACGCGCATCCTCGAGGTGGCGCTGACCGGGCAGTTCCAGTTCGGCGTGCAGTGGTACCTGGAGGGGTTGGTTGGCGGTACGAACGGTAGCGTCGGTCAACCGGGCAATAAGCAGCAATGGGCGCTGGGCGACGGCGGAAACACGTTCACTCAAGGTCAGAGCGCGTTCTTCTATTCCTTTGTGAACAACGAGCTTTCCGTCGCGCTGAAGGCGCTCGAAACCAGCGGAAACACAAAGACGCTATCTGCCCCGTCCCTGGTGGTCCTGAACAACCAGAAGGCGCACATCCAGGTCGGCGACCAGATTCCCATCACGCAGACCTTCGTCAACACCAACGCCAACACGGACAACACGATCGGCCAGGTGGAATACAAGGACACCGGTGTGATCCTCAATGTTCGCCCGCGCGTGAACCCGGGCGGCCTCGTGTACCTCAACATCAACCAGGTGGTGAGCGCACCGGGCCAGAGGGACGCGGCCACGAACAACTTCCCCATCCAGCAGCGCGAGGTCGCCACGCAGGTAGCGGTGCAGAGTGGCCAGACAGTGCTCCTGGGCGGTCTGATCAAGCAGCAGGAAGGAGTGACGGATACAGGCATTCCCGGGCTCAATCGCATTCCTGTCATCGGTCGCCTGTTCGGTTCCACCACGCGCAACCGCGACCGCACGGAGCTCATCGTGCTGATCACGCCGCGCGTCATCACGAACGGCAACGAAGCGAAGCAGGTTACAGACGAGTACCAGCAGAAGTTCGAATCGTTGCGTCCGTATCGTGGCGAAGCAAGGCTGGGCAGCGGCGAACCCACGGTGACGGTGCCGCTCAACAAGCCCTGACCTATGTGGGAGCCGCTTCAGCGGCGATGGGTGCTCGCGAGAGTGCCCGCTGCCGCGGGATCGCCGGCATAGCCGGCTCCCACAGGCGGGCCTAGGTGGCTCCGACGTGTTTCTCAATGACCCAGCGGACTAGGGTAACTCACCTTCGGCCGGTACGGTTGCACCGAGTTGCCGAGGTTCGGCCCCATGCGGTTGCGAAGGCCGCTGGCGTTGTAGAGGCCGAGCGTGTTGCTCGGCCTCTGGGCAGGGTCGGCTTGCAGGGTGGCTGCCGGGGGTGATGGCGTGGCCGTCATCATTTGCGTGAGACAACCGTACGACAGACCCGACGACGAACCCGATGCCGGTGCGACGCACCCGCTTTCCGCCGACGCATGAACGGCCGGCAGGTCCACGACCTGCGCGGCGACGGCGACAGGCGCCGCGATCAGCACGACTCCCACGATGCCGGACCGGATATCCATCGGTTTTCTCCGTAGCGCCCGTGCAAGACATATCACGTAACCGGTTGCAGCCGCACGTGAAGGCGCTTCTGTCATGGCGCTGTCATTAATCATGTCACGGCTCTTGCGCCGTTCTGTCATCCGGCGCGCCTAGCCTTCCCCCGAAAGACGAGGTCCCGTACCGCTCGCGCGAGAGGAATGAACGTGACACGCAGCGTCGTCGCGCTCGTCGCGTGCATGGTCCTCTTCGCGCCCATGGATTGCGCGGCGGGGGTACAGGTTGCCACGGAACAGCCACAGGGGTCGGAAGGAGCGTATGCGCCCAGGCGCTTCGACATCGAAGCACAAGCTCTCGCCTCGGCCCTGCGCGCCTTCAGCGAGGCGTCGGGCACCGCCGTGCTTTTCGACGATGCCCTCGTCGCGGACCGCCAGACGCAGGGCCTTCACGGCGAGGCGTCGCCACGCGACGCGCTGCGCATCCTTCTCGCCGGCACGGGTCTCGAAGCCCGGTTCTCGTCCGTGAACGCCGTTACCGTTACGTTGCAGCCACCCCCGGCTGCCGACGCCGCGCCGGTGCCCGACGCGGACCCCCAGGCGGCCATGCTCGACAACCGCGCCGCGGGCGTCCTGCAATCGGCGATCGAACGCGCCCTCTGTGCCCGCTCCTCGACACGGCCCGGCTCGTTCCGCCTTGCCATGCAGCTGTGGATAGACACCACTGGAGCCGTGGAAAAGGCGGCGGCACTGGCTCCGTCGGACCAGCCGTCGAGGGACGACGAGGTGCTCGCGGCGGTACGAACCGTGCGCCTGCCCGATGCCTTCCATCGTTTCAGCCCCGTGACGGTCCTGCTCGTGCCGAGCGGTGCCCGTTCCGTCCCCTGCGGGGCGACGCACGAACGGGAGGGTTGACCGTGGAAACCACGCTGCTCGGCACCTTCCTCGACAATTACGAAGACTTTCGCCGGCGTCTGCGGCGTCGGCTGCGCTCCGACGACATCGTGGACGACGTGTTGCAGGAGACCTACCTGAAGGTGGAACGGCTCGCACCGCTTCCGGTGAATCCCACCGCGTATCTCTTCCGTATGGCGCTGAACCTGGCGGTGGATCACCACCGCGGTTCCGGTCGCCTGCTGACCGGCGTGGAGGTGGAGGAACTGCTGCATGGCGTGGACGACCCCACCGACCCGCCCACGGTACTGGCCTCGCGCCAGGATCTGGAGGCGCTCGGCGCGGCGCTCGACACCCTGACGCGCCGCCAGCGCGAGATCCTCGTCGCGGCCCGGGTCGACGAGTTGCCGCATGCGGATATCGCGGCACGTTACGGCATTTCGGTGCGCATGGTCGGCAAGGAATTGAGGAAGGCCCTTGAGACCTGTGCCACAAAAGTGGGACGCCGTTCGTTCCAACGGTTCGGTCCCGGTGCGGGCGATCCGTCTTGAGCGGTATGGGAACGACCAGCACCAATGAAAGCGAGCGTCAGGCGAGGGCCTGGCTCGTCCACCTGACCTCGGGCACGGCCACGCGCGAGGACGGAGAGGCGTTCCGTCGCTGGTGCCTTTCCGACGCGCGGCACGCGGAGGCATTCGCACGGGTGCGCAGCATCTGGGACCAGCTGGGTCCCGCCATCGCCGAGCGCGACCGAGCGGTCCGGAGCGTGCGGGCGGTTCCGCGCCATGGTGTGCGCATGGGACGGCGCGTTTTCCTGGCGACGGCGGTAACCGCGTCGGTGGCGGCAGTGCTGGTCGGTCGCTACGGCCTTGATCTGGGAAGGGACGGCGACGGTGCGGAACGCCTGCACACGGCCGTAGGTGAGCAACGCCGGGTCGAGGTGGTTTCCGGCGTGGTCGTCGAAATGAATACGGGCACCGACATCGGCTTGCACAGAACCGGTGACGTCGTCACTGGCCTGCGCTTGCGCCGCGGCGAAGCGGTCGTACGCATCGAAGCTTCGCGAAGGACGCCGTTCCTCGTCCAGGTGGCCGATGCGCGGCTGGATTCCAGTCCGGGCTCTTCGTTCGCCGTGCGCTGCATCGACAGCGAATCGGCGGTGACCTGCATGGACGGCACGACGGTCCTTTTGCGCGGCGGCACGCAAACGCTCGTGAAGCCGTCGCAGCAGGTGGCTTTCGACGATCAGGGGCAGGCGCCCGCGATAGCGGTGAATCCGGCTACCGCGCTGGCATGGCGCGACCGCGTGCTGATCTACGACAACCAGCCGCTGGCGGACGTGGTGGCGGACATCAATCGTTATCGCCCCGGACGCATCGTGATCACCGACCGGGCGCTGGCCGAGCGCCGCGTCCATGCCCGCTTCACCCTCGACCAGATGGCCGATGTCGCCACGCTGATCGAAGACGCCTATGGCGCGCATGCGACCCATCTTCCCGGCGGCTGGGTGCTATTGAGCTGAGTCTGTTCCGAGCCTGGCGGCGCGTTCGGTGAATTTTTTGTGACACCGGTTCAGTGCCACCCGTGCCCATGCGTCTTGTGGGCAAACGGAACAGCAGGGGATCGAGCGTGCAAGCACGAGCAACAGGGGTGGATGCATGAGGCGTGTTTTCGCCCGCCGCGGGCCGCATGCGCTTGCGCTGGCCGTATGCCTTGGCCTCGCTGCGAATGTATCGGCGCAGGATGCGCCTGCATCGTTCGACGTCAACGAATACGTTGTCGATGGCAATACCACGCTGCAGCCGCTGGACATCGAGACGGCGGTCTATCCGTATCTTGGTCCGGGCAAGACGATGTCCGACGTGACCGCGGCCCGGGATGCATTGCAGAAGGCCTACCAGGCACACGGCTACCAGTCGGTGGTGGTGGACCTGCCGCAGCAGCAGGTGAAGGGCGGCGTCATCCGCTTCCAGGTGACCGAGAACGTCATCGGCCGCGTTCGCGTCGAAGGCGCCACCTATCGTTCGCCCAAGGATATTCGCGAGGCGGTGCCCGCCTTGCGCGAGGGCGAGGTTCCGGATTTCCGTGAGGCGCAGCAGCAGCTTACCGACGTGAACCGCCACAGCGGCGCGCAGGTCTTGCCCGTGCTCACGCCCGGCAAACTGCCGCAGACGATGGACGTGACCCTGAAGGTGACGGATGCCTCGCCGCTGCATGCGAGCCTGGAGGTCAACAACGACCACAGCGTGAATACACCCGAGTTGCGCACCGTGGCCAGCGTGCGCGACGACAACCTTTTCCAGAAAGGCCAGGCCGCCTCGCTCACCTATATCGTGGCGCCGCAGGACCGCAACGCTGCCGAGGTGTGGGCCGGTTCGTACCTGGTGCCACTCGGCGGCGAGTGGAGCCTGCTTGCCTCGGGCTATAAGTCGAACAGCAATGCGAACGCAGTGGGCGGCACCACGGTGCTCGGCAAGGGCAACGCGTTCGGCTTCAGTCTCGTGCGCACGCTCGCGACGCATGGTGAGTATTCGCAATCGCTCTCGATGGGTCTGACGCGCAAGCATTTCGACCAGAACATCCGCCTGGGCGAACAGACCTCGAAAGCGCCGATCACGTACATCCCCGTCAACGTTACCTACCAGGGGCAGTCGATCGGCGAACGCTCGTCCAGCACCATCGCCATCGGGGGCACGCTCGGATTCCGCGCAGGCGGCAGCAGCGCGGCGGATTTCGACAACCAGCGGTACAAGGCCCGGGCCAATTTCTTCTATGTGAAGGTCGACGGCGGCCATACCCGCACGCTGGACAGCGGCTTCACGCTGGCCGGTCGCCTGGGCTTGCAGCTGTCCAATTCTTCCTTGATCTCGAGCGAGCAGTACGCGGCCGGCGGCGAGAGCACCGTGCGCGGTTACCTCGAAGCCGAGCAGACGGCCGACCACGGTGCCATCGGCTCACTGGAACTGCGCTCACCGTCGATCGCCTCGCACCTCGGCGACTGGGTGAACGACCTGCGCCTGCATGCCTTCGTCGATGCCGCGCACCTCGTGCTGATGAACGCGTTGCCCAGTCTCATCGATCCGGCGAAACCGGAGGCCGGAAGCACGCGCGTGAGCAGCTACAACCTATCCAGCGCGGGTCTCGGCACGCGCTTCCAGATTTTCAACATCGCCACCGGCGCATTCGAGGTGGCCTATCCGTTCAAGGACGGGCAGGCCACGCGAGCCCACGACACGCGTATCCATTTTTCGCTCAAGGCAGACCTCTGACCGGCAGGTCGGACTTTCAGACATTCCAGGGGTAATACCGTGAACCGATTCTTGCTACTGACCTGCTTGCTTCTCCTCGGTTGGATGCCATCCGCCCACGCCGATGCCTCCTGGTGGAACCAGGACTTCGCCTTCCGCAAGGCGATCACGATCGACACGACCGCGAGGGGTGGCAACGTGACCACGGCGGTGGGCCGGGTGCCGCTGCTGGTCCGCCTGCATTCGGGCAACTTCACCTTCGACGGTGTGTCCGAAAACGGCGCCGACGTGCGTTTCGTCGCGTCCGACGACAAGACGCCCCTGAATTACCAGATCGAAAGCTTCGATCCGGTGCTGGGCGTTGCGCTGGTGTGGGTGGACGTGCCGCAACTGGCCGCGGACAGCCAGCAGCAGATCTGGATGTATTACGGAAACCCGAAAGCCCAGGGCGGCGAGAAGGCCGGCGCGGTATTCGATGCCGACTATGCCGCCGTCTATCACTTCGAGGAGGCGGCGGGTACGCCACCGAACGACGCCACGGCCTATGCCAACAATGCCGTGGGTAACGACATCCTCACGGCGGACGGCATCATCGGCAAGGCCGCGCGCTTCGACGGCTCGAAGGTCGTGACCCTCCCGGGCAGCGTTTCGCTGAACGTGGCCGAGGGTGGCAGTTTCACCTTCAGCGGTTGGGTGAAACCGGACCCGATGCCTGCGGGCCGCGCGCTGCTGTATGCACGCCATCAGGGTGAACAGAAGCTGCTGATCGGCCTCGAGAACGGCGTGCCCTTCGTCCAGTTGAACGACGTCACCACGCCGGCCGGCGAAGCCGTCAAGGCCGGCGGCTGGACGCATATCGCCGTCACGGCCAATGGGAGCGACATCGAGCTGTACGTGGACGGCCGTCCGTATGCAAAGCTCGATGCGAAGCTGCCGGCCATGACCAGCCAGGCGACCCTGGGCGGCGACATCGCCGGTCAGACCGACGGTACTGTGCCGTTCACCGGCATGCTCGACGAAGTGCGGCTGTCGCGGGTCGCTCGCTCCGCGGCGCTCATCGCGGTGGACGCGCAGGCACAGGGTGCCGAATCGACACTGCTGGCCTACGGCGCGGACGAGAAACAGTCCGGTGTGGGCTTCGGCTATTTCGGCATCATCGTGAAGTCCGTGACCGCCGATGCCTGGGTGGTGATCGGCATCCTCCTTGTGATGGCGGCCATTTCCTGGCTGGTGATGTGGCAGCGCGCCGCCTACGTCAACAAGGTGAGCCGCGCGAACGAGGAATTCCTCGACGCGTTCCGCCAGCAGGGCCGCAACATCCTCGCGCTCTCGCGCGATCCGGCCGCGGCGCGCCTCGGTGATGCGTCGCTCTACCGTCTGTACAAGGTCGGGGCGGCGGAAGTCTGGAGCCGCCGCGACGAGGACGGGCACGACCACATCGCGTCGGAGTCCATCGAGGCCATCCGCGCCACCATGGACTCGGTGCTGGTGCGCGAGAACCAGGCGTTGGCGAAGTCGATGGTCTTGCTGACCATCGCCATTTCCGGCGGCCCGTTCCTCGGCCTGCTCGGTACCGTCGTCGGCGTGATGATCACCTTCGCGGCGATTGCGGCGGCGGGCGACGTCAACGTGAACGCCATCGCTCCCGGTATCGCCGCCGCGTTGCTGGCCACGGTCGCCGGCCTGTTCGTCGCCATCCCCGCCCTGTTCGGCTACAACTACCTGCTGATCCGCAACAAGAACGTCACCGCGAACATGCAGGTGTTCGTCGACGAGTTCGTGACGCGGCTGGCGGAACAGCAGCGCGCTTCCAGGCCTTCGGCGGTCACGGCCTGAGGAGGCGACCATGCGCGCGCAAGACGACGACAAGCCGTACGACGACATCAACATCACGCCGATGCTCGACCTGGCGTACGTGTTGCTCGTGATCTTCATCATCATGACCACGGCGTCGGTGCAGGGCATCAAGGTGAACCTGCCCAAGGCCAGTGCCGCGGTCAGCATGGCGAAGCCGCAGACGAAAGCCATCACCATCGCCGACTCGGGTCAGGTTTTCCTCGATGCCTACCCGGTCACCCTCGACGAACTGGAGCAGCGGCTGCGCGCGCTCAAGGCCATCACTCCGGATTTCCCGGTGGTGGTGAAGGGCGATGCCACGGTCCAGTACCAGAAGGTGATGGATGTGCTGGATCTGCTGCGCCGCGTGGACCTGCCGCAGGTCGGCCTGGTCACCGGCAAGTCGCCGAAGGGATGAGCGCGTGACGACGCAGCCATTCCAACGCCGACGCCGGCGACGCTGGCTGGGACCCGTGCTCGGTGGCGCCGTGGTGCTGCTTCTGGCCGCGCTCGTCTGGCACTTCGCCGGCAGCAGTGTCGCCGTGCGGCGCGAGGCGCCGCGCGTGGCCACCATCACGCCGCTGCCCCCGCCCCCTCCGCCACCGAAGGAAAAGCCGCCGGAGCCGAAGAAGGTGGAGGAGGAAATGAAACCGGTGGAGAAACCGCAGGAGATTCCGCAGAAACCCGTGGATGCTCCGAAGCCGAGCAACGACGTCGCGAAGAACGTGACGATCAACGGCGATGCCCAGGCCGGCAGCGACGCCTTCAACATCGGCGCGGGTGACGGCGGCGGCATGATGGGTTCCGGTGGCGGTACCGGAACCGGTACCGGCAGCTACGACCAATACCTCGGCTATGCGATCCAGCAGGCCGTACAACGCGACGACCGCGTGAACCGGCTCGTCTTCGACGTGCGCGCCGACGTGTGGCTGGACGCCGACGGGCGCCTCACGCGTGCCGAACTGGTCGGTTCCAGCGGCAACGAAAAAACCGACGCGGCCTTGATGGATGTCTTGCGCGCGATGCCGCGCATCGAGGTGGCCCCGCCGTCGTCCCTGCATTTCCCCTTGCGCGTTGCCATCCGCGGGAAGCGTCCCGCATGAGCGCCGTCGACACACTACACACCCGGAGAGTTCGCATGACCATCGGAAAGGCCCGCCAACGCCCCGCGCGAGTCATGCTGACGGCCGCCATCGTGCTGGCGCTTTGCGCCGGCGGCGCACACGCACAGAGTGCGCCGTCCGACAACGCCACCATCAACCTCGTGCGCCTGCTGGTGAAGCGCGGCGTGCTGACCCAGGCGGACGCCGATGGGCTTATCGCCCAGGCGAACGCCGAGGCCGCGCAGGCGCAGAAACTCGCCGGTACGGCCAACGCCGTGCCTGCGGCGCCGGGACAGGTGCGTGTCACCTACGTGCCCGAAGTGGTGCGTAACCAGATCAAGGACGAACTGCGCCAGGAAGTGGTGGCACAGGCGAAGAGCGAGCACTGGGCGACGCCGGGAGCACTTCCGGAATGGCTCGACCGCATCGCCTGGTCGGGCGACATGCGGGTGCGCGACGAGTTCCATTACTACGACAAGGGCAACGCCTATCCCGTGGTGGACTTCGCGCAGCTCAACCGCACGGGACCCTACGACCTCAACGGCGCGAATCCGCCGCCGTTGCTCAACACGCGGGAGAACCGCACGAACTCGCTGCGCATCCGCGCCAGGCTCGGCGTGAACGTGGATCTGGGCGAGAACGTGAGCGCCGGCATCCGCATCGGCACAGGAAACGACAACAACCCGGTTTCCACCACGCAGACCCTCGGCGGCGGACTGGCGAAGAAGGACCTGTGGCTCGACCAGGCCTGGCTGGCATGGAAGCCGACGTCGTGGGCGCAGGTGATCGGTGGCCGCATGCCGAACCCGTTCATGAGCACGGACCTCGTGTATTCCAACGACCTGAATTTCGACGGCATCGTCGGAAAGTTCAATGTGCCGATGACGGACGACATCGGAGCGTTCGCGAACGTGGGCATGTTCCCGATCGAGTACCAGGCCGACGACTTTCCCTCCCAGCAGGGCATCAAGAATGCCAGCCGCGACAAGTGGATGACCGGCGCCCAGATCGGGGGAAGCTGGAAGTTCAATGAAGACACGGAATGGAAGCTGGCCCTGGCGTACTACCGCTTCGATCACATGCGCGGCGAGCTCTCCTCGCCGTGTTCGATCTACCTGGGCGTATCGTTCTGCGATACCGACGCGACCCGCTCGGCCTTCATGCAGAAGGGCAACTCGCTGTTCCTCATCCGTGACATCGTGCCGGATCCGAACTCGCCCTCCAGTTACGCCCAACCGCAGTATGTGGGCCTGGTGTACGACTACCACGTGGCCGATGCGAACACCCGGCTGGACATGAAGGTAGCGGACACGCCGCTGCGCCTCGAGGCCGACTATATCCGCAACATGGCCTACCACCGCCGCGACGCTTTCCGCAGCGATGTGGGCATCAACCGTCTCGTGAACAACTTCGGCGCCGGGGATTTCAGCGAGAACACGTACAAGAGCGGCCCGGTGGGCTGGATGGTGCGGGCCACGCTGGGTGATCCGAATCCGCATGCGGCCGGCGACTGGAACGTGGCGCTTGCCTATAAGTACCTGCAGCCGGACGCCACGCTGGACGGCCTGACCGATACGGACTTCCACCTGGGCGGCACCAACGCCAAGGGCTTCATCCTGGGCGGCAGCTACGGTATCTCGCCGTACGCGTGGTTGAGCGCGCGTTACTTCAACGCGAAGGAAGTCTTCGGTCCGCCGCTCTCCATCGACGTCTTCCAGCTCGAAATGAATGCGCGGTTCTAAGGAGTCGACATGAAACGCACGCTCATCGCCCTGTCCCTGTTCGCCATCCTGCCGGCGGCACATGCGCAGACCGCCAGCCTGGAGAGCCGCATCCGCGACCAGCTGCGGGAAACGCGCGCGCAGCTGCAAGACCTGCAGACGCAGCAGGCGCAATGGGCGGCGGAGAAGGCTGCGCTGGAAAAGGAACGCGACGACGCGAAGCAGGCGGCGGAGGCCGCTCGCGCCGCCGCAAAGAATGCCGGCGGGCTATCGCCGGAAGCCAGCCGTGCCCTTGCTGCCGAGAGGCAGAAGCGGGAGGCCGCCGAGGCCGAGTTGCAGCGGGTCAAGGCCGATACGGGTTCCGCCGCGGTTGCCTTGCGCACCGCGGAAACCGAGCGGGCAAGACTTGCCAGGGAACTGGATACGGCGAAGGGCCAGGTGGACGCCTGCACCGCCCGCAACGTGCAGATGTACCGCGTGGGCCAGGAAGTGATCTCCGCGTACGAGAACATCGACATGGCCGATGTGGTCGCTTCGCGCCAGCCCTTCGCCGCGAAGGCTAGGGCGAAGCTGGAGAATGCGGCGCAGTCGTTCGGCGACAGGCTCTACGAACAACGCTTCGATCCGCGGGCCGGCCAGGCTTCGGCCTCGCCATGAGACGGAACGGCCATGACGCCAACCCATGACTTCGAATCGCCACCCGCGTACCACGCGGCGCGTCCGCGCACGTCGCGCGCTCGCGCCGCGGCCGACGCGCGGATCTGCGGGATGACCTGCATGCACGCGCTGGCCGAGATGCTTCGCCAGCTCTACGCCGCGAGGCAGGGCAGGGCGGCGGAAACGCTCATGGACCGCTGCTCGCGGGAGGCGCTGGAAAAGCTCGTGCGCGAGTCGTCGGCATTTCTCGGCTCGCGCGTGCTCTATGCGGTGGAGGACAGGCTGCGCCATCGCAAGCCGCAACTGGAAGAAGCCGCGCTGCCCACGGTCCGTGCGATCGCCAGCGTGTTGAACGCGTGGCTGCACGACGGACGCCGGCTGGCGATCCGCGCGGTACTGCGCGAACTCAGCGAGGACGAGTTGAGGGAACTCGCCTCGCTGCCCGAATTGAATGACGAAGTGGCAACGATGACTGGCGATTTCGCGGGCGGGAACGCGCCGTGATCGTTGCCCACCGACACCGCGGCGCGATGTTGCCGCATCCTGTTTCCCGAGGTCAGTCATGATCGTGCGTACCAAGACCCCCAAAGACACCCGCCGCCCGACCCCGGCCAGGCCGCGGCCGACCCTGCACCGCCGCGCCATGTGCCAGTTCATCGCCATGGCGCTGTTCGGCAGCGGCATCGCGCACGCCGGCACCACGCCGCCCGCTTTCAGCCAGGCATGGTTCGCGACGAAGCAGCCGGGCGCGCGCCCGCCTTCGGCGCCATCCGCGGGCGCAGGCAACGGCAACAACGTCAGCTTCAGTCCGGGCAGCGCGCTCCTGCAGCAGCGCGTCCAGAGTTCCATCCAAAACCTCAACAACGCGGCCGCCGCGCTCGCGTCGCAGATGCAGCAGCAGAAGGACGCGCAGGCCGCGGCGGCACAACTGGTGTCGAAGGTGCCGGATGGCCTGGTCGAAGGGGGCCTCAAACCGGCAGCCGCCATAGCCGCGGATCCGTCGCTGTGGCAGAACGCCAACGCGCCGACGGATACGGTGGCGGGCGGCAGGCACACCGTGGAAGTAAAGCAGACCGCGAAGAAGGCGATCCTGACCTGGGACAGCTTCAACGTCGGCCGCGACACCACCCTGTACTTCAACCAGAGCGGCGGCAACCTCACCGGTGGCGGCAACGACTGGATCGCGCTGAACAGGGTCAACGATCCGACGGCCAGCCCCAGCCAGATCCTCGGCAAGATGAAGGCCGAGGGTACGGTTTACCTGCTGAACCGTAATGGGGTGATCTTCGGGCAGGGTGCGCAGGTGGATACGCATTCGCTGCTCGCCAGTTCGATGTCCCTGTTCTCCAAGGACGTGAAAACGAGCAACAACATTTTCTTTGCCTCGGGCATTTCTGATCCGGCCAGCAACCGTCTCCACCAGCCGGTGCTCCTGGGTGATGACGGCACCGCCGAGGGTGCCGGCGTTGTCGTGGAGAAGGGAGCCTCGATAAGCGCCGGCCGGGATGGCTTCGTCCTTGTGGCGGCACCCAAGGTCGTGAATCGCGGCGCGATCGTCGCGGACGATGGCAGCGTCCTGCTCGCGTCGGCGGGCCGACTGGACAACGCGACCACGGCGGGCGAACTCAGCCTGACCGTGAATGGACAGGTGGCGCCTGGCGGTGGCGTCGAGAACACGGGCCTCGTGCAGGCGCGACGCGGTTCCGTCACGATGACCGGCCCGAGCATCGCGCAGGATGGCGTGGTCGTCACGTCAACGAGCATCGCGCGGCCGGGCAGCATCACCCTGCAGGGAGCCACTGCCACGGGCAATGGCCCAGTCGAATTCGGCGCGGGCTCGGTCACGGCCGTCCTGCCCGAGAAAGACGGCGCGACGACCACGTCGACGGCCGATGCCGACAAGGTGTTCGTGCCCGGCAGCGTCTCGGTTTCCGGTTCGAAGGTGACGCTTGCCGGCGGGTCGCTGATCGAGGTGCCGGGCGGGAAGGTGACGCTGCGGGCGATCAACATGGGCGGTTCCGACGCGGGGCCCACCGACGGCCGCGTGTACATCGACAGCGGTGCGACCATCGACGTCTCGGGCCTGGCCAACGTGGAATTGCCGATGTCGGCGCTCCTGGTGAGCATCCCGCGTATTGGCCAGAACGAACTGGCGGACTCGCCGCTCCTGCGCAATAGCTTTCTCTATACGCAGAAGAACATCATGCTGGACAGCACGGTGTCGGGTACGCGTGCCGATGGCCTCGACTGGATAGGCAGCCCGATCCTCAATGCGGCCGGTTACGTGCAGAACATGCCGCGCGACATCGACCAGATGCTCACGCGGGGCGGGTCCATCACCCTGGAAGGAAACGATGTCATTGCGCGTGCCGGATCGCGAATGGCGCTGGACGGCGGCTATCTGGCCTACCAGTCGGGCTGGGTCACGACACCGAATCTGCTGGGTGCGGATGGACGCATCTACAACATAGCTTCAGCTGATCCCGACGTGGCTTATGTTGGCTTCGCCGGGCAGTACAACAGTGCGCATGCGCGCTGGGGCGTCAGCGAGACCTATAACTCGCCCGTCATGGGCGGTTCGCGCCGCTATCAGGAAGGCTTCGTCAAGGGTGCAGATGCCGGCACGATGACCGTGCATGCCAATCGGGGACTCGCGCTCGATGGCGAGATATCCGCAGAGGCGACACCGGGCACGAGGCAGACAGGCGACGGCACCCAGCCGGAGGGCGGCAATTTCGCATTCGACATGGCTCCCGCGTTCGCGGGCGTTTTCAGCAACCGCGGGCTTCGAGTGCAGGAGACGTCGCGCACGCTCGAGTCGCTCTCGCCAGGCTTCGATCGCGACACCGAATGGAGCGATGTGGATGTTGCAGCGGGTCTCGACGCACCCTGGATGGTCGTCGGCGCCGATACGTTGGGGAGGGCGGGCTTCAGCACGATCGATCTGGCGTCTGCGACGGCCCTCGAGGTGGCATCCGGGGCGCACCTGGTGGTGCAGCCGGGTGGCGGCGTCTCGATTGCCGGTTCGCGCGTCGACATTTACGGCAGTGTCGAGGCTCCCGCCGGCGACATATCCATTCGCACGACCATGCCTTCGCAGGCACCCGGCCAACCGACGACCTCGCCGTTGCAGGATCCTGACATTACCCTTCACGATGGCGCGCTGCTCAGCGCTCGCGGTCGATGGGTGAACGACAGCGGCCTCGATCCTGACCACGCGCAAGGCGATCGCTGGATCGACGGCGGCAACGTGACGATGACCACCGTCTCGGCTTTAGACCGGGAGGACGGTGACGACACCGGCTCGATCATCCTGTCGGAGGGCAGCGTGATCGATGTCTCCGGCGGCGGCTACGTCGACATCCACGGCATGACGAGCCTGACCCACGGGGTTCCCGCTGGACGCGGTGGAAACGTGGCGCTGCAGACCTACGCCTACGGCGACGGCGGTGCGTGGGGTGGCGCCCCGCCCCCTGAATCGTTCGAGCATGCACGCGTCGAACTGGGCGGCTCGCTCCGGGCCTTCGGCTTTTCGGGCGGCGGTGCGTTGACGCTCCGGGCCGCGCAGGTCCAGGTGGGCGGCGACCCCGCGGACATGGCGCTTCCGAATGGTCTGTGGCTGGCCCCCGAATTCTTCGCCGGCCAGGGCTTCAGCCGTTACAACCTCGATTCCGTGACCGACACCACCGTTGCGGATGGCTCGAACGTGGTGGTGCGGCAGGCCAACCTCCTCGGCGACGTAGACGCGTTGCGCAGTCTGCCGACCGATGCCGACCTCTACGCCTCACCGGCAGTCGTCGGTGTCGGTTACCTCGACGACTGGCAGCGCTGGGCGACACGGGGCACGTCCCAGGAGGCCCTGCCGGGGATCACACTGCGTGCAGGCGACTACCTCAACTGGATCGTGGACCCGCTTTCCCCGGGCCACACTCCGCGCGAGATTCCAGGCGTCTCCGGCTCGGCCGTCATAGGGAAGGGCGCCCGCATCGACGTGGACGCGGGCGGGGTGATCGACATCTCCGCCGGGCACGACGTCGAGGTCGATGGCGGACTGACGGCGCACGGTGGCGCCATCAATCTCAGTACCTTTTTTACCCAGGCCGATACCGGGCTGACCTCGCGCGTGCGCGTTGGCGGCCAGGCCGTGCTGGACGCCAGCGGTGTAGCCCTCGTCGACACCCAAGCGGCACCGGCCACAACTGCGGCAGGCCGCATCGTGCCGCGTGTCGGTGAGGTACTGGCCGGCGGCTCCGTGGCCTTGAACGGCAGCGACGAAACCTTCGTCATTGCGGAAGATGGAGCACGCATCGATGTGTCGGGAGCGGCGGATAGCTTCGATCTCCCGGGCGCATCCCGCCGCTTTTTCGGAACGACGGCGAACGTGGCGCCCGTGGCGGTCTGGAGCGACGGCGGCAGTATCGTCTTCGGCGCGTCCGCCGGCTTGTACATCGGCGCGACGCTGGATGCCCACGGTGGCGCACCGTCCGCGGAGGGTGGCTCGCTGCAGATAGTTGCGCTCGATGCGGGCGACGATACTGCCAAGGTCAAGGCAAAGGGCATCCTTGTTCGCCAGTCTCACAACGGCAGGCCGGCGTTTGCCGCCGCCGATGCGGCCGACGGTAGCGTCGCCGGTGCCGACGGTACGCTTGAGTTCGCCGCCGATGTTCTCAACGGTTCGGGCATTGCCAGCTTGCAGTTCGGCCCGGCGGCCGATCAGCCTGCGGGCGTACAACAGATTCTTCCGATCGCCTTTGCGGGCGACGTGAAATTGAATCTCGGTCGCCAGGTCCTCGTCAATGCTGCCGGCATCGAGGCATTGCCAGAGGATGCCAGGAGTGTCGACATTCCCGCAGGCTATCTCCAGGGCACGGGCCATGTAAGCATCACCGCGCCTTATGTACAGGTGACCGGCACATCGCTGGCACCGCTCGCGGTGGCCGGCGACGGCATCCTGGATATCAACGCCGGCACCATCGACATGGGCGGCATGGTCAACCTGCAAGGCTGGCGACAGGCCAGTTTCAACGCTGCTGACGACCTGCGGTTCACTGTCCCTCCGCTCCGTGCCTCGGGCCCGGATGGTTCGATATCGCCTGGCATGCTGTTCTCCACGGGGGACCTGGTGTTCTCGGCGGGCCAGGTGTATCCGACGAGCGCCTACCGTTTCGCGATCGACGCGAATGCGTCCGGCCTTCCCGGCGCGGACGGCAACGTACGCGAAACGACGATCACATTCCTCCCGGGCAAGCCGTCGACGGCGCCATTGTCCGCTGGCGGCGCGCTCCTCGTAAGCGCCGACCATATCGAGCAACAGGGCACGATTCGCGTGCCGTCGGGTACGCTCATCCTTGGCACGACGGACCCTGCGTCGGCCGCCAACGGTTTTGGGCTGGCCGCCGGTTCGCCTGCACTGGCAACCACGAAGAGTGTCCATCTCGCCCCGGGAAGCATTACCTCGGTGTCGCTCGATGGGCTTACGGTGCCTTACGGCACGACGGTGGACGGCATCGACTGGCGTTATGCGACAAGTCCCACCGACACGCCGCGGACCATCGCCGCGCCGCCCGCCAAGCAGGTGCAGGTGCAGGGCGATTCCGTGGCGCTCGATTCCGGTGCCACCATCGATCTCGATGGCGGCGGTCACCTGCAAGCCTCGGAATTCGTACCGGGTACGGGAGGGTCGCGCGACGTGCTGGCGACGGCACCGAACGGCGCCACCGTCTACGCGATCCTGCCGGGCCGGCAAGGCGCGGTGGCGGCGACGGACTTGGCCATGGCGGCCAGCGGTGGCACCCAACCTGACGTGGGTCGCCAGGTGTATCTCTCCGGCGTGCCGGGGCTGCCCGCCGGCTATTACACGCTGTTGCCCGCGCAGTACGCCACGCTACCGGGAGCGATGCGCATCTACCAGACCGCGTCCCGCGACGCCGCTCCCGGCCAGGCGGCGGGGTTCGCGGATGGCGGGTACGCCGTGGCCGGCTACTACGCCAATGCCCTTACCGGTGCGCGCGACGCGCGTACCACCACGTTCGTGGTCCAGTCGGGGGACACCTGGAAGCAGTATTCGCAATATCGCCTGACGGATGCCGACACGTTCTTCAGTGCGGCAGCTACGAAGAAGGGAAATGTGGCGCCGCCGTTGGCGGCGGATGCCGGCCGGCTGCAGATCGGTGCCGGACGCCAGCTGGAACTGGGTGCGACGCTTGACGCCACGCCCGACAAGGGCGGCCGCACCTCGCAGGTGGATATCTCGGGGCAGGCCATTCAGATTCTCGGCGCCGACGAGGCGGCGCGCGATGGGTACCTCGGCATCTCGGCCGACGGCCTCACCACACTGGGTGCCGGTAGCCTGCTCCTTGGCGGCACGCGGCGCAGCGATACCGACGGCGATCACGTCGACGTAAGCGCCGACTCGATCCTGTTGTCGAACGATGCCGCGCATCCGCTCGCGGGACAGGAGATCCTGCTCGTCGCTGGCCCCGCTGGCGACGGCATCACTTTGGAGAGCGGCAGCGTTCTCACTGCGCGAGGCGAGGGGAGCCAGGTGGGGGGGCAGCCGCTGGTGTTCGGTCGCGACGCGGGCACCGACGCCAGCGGGAAGCCGGTTTCGACAATCGACGGCAGCGGCGCGCTGCTCCGTGTGTCGCAGCACGGCGCGGCACCCATCGCGAGGCTGGGCCTCGGCGCGGGATCGCCCGGCGGCCTGCTGACGATCGACGCCGGTGCAACCGTGACAGGCGGCAACGCCTTGTCGCTGGACGCTACAGGTCGCGTGCGCGTAGACGAGCATGCGCTTCTGTCCGGCAAGGCCATCGACGCCACGGCGAACCGCATCGCCTTCGTCGGCACGGATGCCGCATCGCCCACGGACGGACTGGCCATCGGCGCGGTGACGCTGGCTCAGTGGGCCAAGTCCGATTCGGTCACGTTGCGCAGCCGGGGCTCCATCGATTTCCTCGGCGCCCAGGATGTCGCCGTCGACAACAGCCTCGTGCTGAGTGCAGGTGCCATCACCGGCGACGGCCACGACGTGAGCTTGCGTGCCGGGACGATCACCTTCGCGAACCTGTTGGGCGCGACGGCGGTTAACACGCAGCCGGGTGGCGGAACGCTGGCCGTCGACGCCAACGAGATCGACTTTGGCGCGGGCACGGCGGCGTTGCGCGGCTTTGGAGCCTTCGACGGCTCCGCGGCTTCCGGCATCGTGGCCGCGGCCCGGGATGGCATGGACTTCGGTGCCGCCGCCGTGGACCTTTCGGCACCGGTGTTCGTCGCCGATGGCGGGGGCGCCACCACTCTCATCACCACGGGCGCGATGGCGTTGCACGGCCGTGAGGGCAAGGCGCTTTCCCGAGACGGCCTGGGTGGCTCGCTCACCTTGCGCGCTGCCAGCATCGACGATGGCATGAACCTCAGGGCGGCGGCGGGTGGCCTGTCCCTCGACGCCACGCAGGGCGGCATCCACGTTGCGTCCGGCACGTCGCTCGACGTCGCTGGCGTTACCCGCCAGTTCTTCGACACGGCGGCCTATGCGCCGGGAGGCAACCTGGCGCTGAGCGCCGCTGGGGATATCTCCATCGACGACGGCGCCTCCGTGCGCTACGGCGGTGCCGCGGAAGCCGGCGATGCCGGATCGTTCAAGGCCGTCGCGGGCGGCGCGTTGATGCTTGGCGGCACTTACGACGGCCACGCGGCAGACGGCTATCGGGGCGGCTACTTCACCGTCGGCACCGGCGGTGCTCTCGACCTCGATGCGCTGGCCGGACTCGTTGCCGCAAGCGGTTCGACGGGTCTGGTGGACGTCACCAGCGCGCAGGGCGACCTGGCTCTATCCGCGGGGAATACCCTCAAGTCGCAGAAGGTCTATCTGTACGCCAACGGTGGCAGGGCGCGCATCGACGGCACCGTTGATGCAAGCTCGCCGGCAGGCAGCCACATCGAGGTGTGGGCCCGCCAGGGCGTCGATATCGATGGCGTGCTGGATGCCCATGTGACCACGCCTGAGCAGCGCGGCGGCGACGTGCTTCTGGGTACCACCGGCACGGGTAATGGCTCGACCGATCCGACCTATGGCTATGAGGAAGTCGACCGCGCCGACGCCGGTTACGTCCATGTGGGTGCGGGCGCCCAGATCAATGTCTCGGGTGGTTCGAATAACGCATTTGCCGGCGGAAGGCTCAGCATTCGCGCGCCGCTGCTCGCGGACGGCGATGTACCGGTAACGATCGACAGTCCGTCGTCGATCAAGGGGGCGCGCGACGTCACCATCGAGCCGCTTGCCGTGTGGAGCACGACGGACGGCACCGGCAACCAACAGCACTTCGATGGTGTCGTCGATCCGGCGGGCTGGTTCAAGAGCGACGGCGTGACGATGGTGTCGGGCACCTGGGTCGACGGCAAGGGCAATGCACTGCCGCCGCCGACGGATGCCGCGCAGCAGGCGGATTACCTCGACAAGTATTACTTCACGCCCGATGCGATCAATACGGATCACGCGGGCTTCTATGGCTACCGTGACGGCGATCCCACCCACGGGCCCGGTACCTTGATGGGTTTCGTGCAGCAGCCGGGCTTTACCTTCGGCCATCGCTTCGACGGGATCGCCAATGTCCACGTGCGTCCGGGGATCGAACTGCGCAATCCGACCGACGGTGCGAATGACGGTGACATCAAGGTCGTCACCAACTGGAACCTCGGAGCCGGCGTGACCGGTACCGACGGCAAGCCGCAGCTCGCATATCGCTATCATGGCCAGGCGCCGATCCTGACCGTGCGCGCCGCGGGAAATCTCGACCTCGACGCGAGCATCACCGACGGCTTCTACCAGCAGAACGACGGCGCCCAACTCAACGATCCGCCCACCAGCGGTCCCGACGATCCGCGGTATGACGCCGCGCTGATCGGGTACCAGGCGGCGCAGTCCTATCTCGATGCCAACAATGCATGGAATGGAACGATCAACCTCGCCGACGGCGATCCGGCGGACGGCATGACGCCGGGCGGCGGCGTCGCCGACATCAGCAAGGATCCGTATTACCAGCCGCTGACCGCGCCTTCAAAGGGGCAGAACGACGACTACTACGCGAACTACCAGCAGTACATCACCGAGTTCGGCGACAACGCTACGAACTTCGGATGGTCTTCGTCCTTCGTCACGACCAACCAGACCACCGGATTCCTGGCCTATAACCCCACAAAGCAGGTAGCGCCGCAGCCCTCCGCGTTTGCGAGCTATGCGGATTACGCCAGTGCCTATGAGGCGTGGCTGGAAGCGACCTTCCCGTTCTTCACGCCGTCGGCCGAGACGCCGTCGCCCATTCTGCTTCCCGTCAACAGCGATTACGCGGCCTGGTCACGCGACTACGGCACGTACATCACGGGGCATTTCAACTATTACTTCTGGGTGAGCCTCTTCGTCGGTGCAGGGTCGGGCACGCAGTTGTTCTACGCCCCCTTCGCTCCGAAGGAATCGAACCCGGCAAATCCCCTTTACTCGGCCGCGCTTACCGCCTATCAGAAGGCGCAGATCTACCTCGACGCAAACGACGCGTGGAATGGCACGATCAACCTCGCCGACGGCGATCCGGCCGACGGCAAGACGCCAGGTGGCGGCAAGGCGGACATCAGCAAGGACCCGTATTACCAGCCGTTGATCGCCCCTGCTGCGAAGCAGACCGATCAGTACTACGCCAACTATCAGAAATACATCACCGAGTTCGGCGACAACGCCAGCAACTTCGGCTGGTCTTCGTCCTTCGTAACGGCGAACGACACCACCGGTTTCCTGGCCTACAACCCGACGAAGCAGGTGGCCCCGCAGCCTGGGCAGTTCGCGAATTACGCCGATTACGCCACGGCCTACGAGACCTGGCTGGAAGCCACGTTCCCGTTCTTCACACCGTCGGCGGAGACCCCGTCGCCGATCCTCTTGCCGGTCGCAAATGATTACACGGCCTGGTCGAGCGATTACGACACCTACATCACCGGACACTTCAACTATTACTTTTGGGTGAGCCTCTTCGTCACTGGCGGTTCGGGTACCCAGCTGTTCTACGCCCCCTTCGCTCCGCGTGAGAATGCGGACAATTCGGCACCGCCCGCGGTTCCTGTAGGCAAGCCTGCCCCCGATAACTCGCCGTCGAACATGCCGACGCTTGGCAATGCTGCATCACTCGCATCGGCGACCTTGCTTGGTGGCCCGAGCACGTCGTACCGCCTTGTCGCAGGTTCCGACGTCGCTGGCTCCGATCCGCTCGCCACAGCCGCGGCATCCACGGCCAATGTCCGCCTGGACGGACATTTCGAGGTCAAGGACACGGTCACCGATCCCACGGTCGTGACACCGAATGGTCCGCTCTCGGGCAAGACGCTGTTCATGCCGACCACGATCCGCACCGGTACCGGCGACCTCGACATGGTGTCCGCCGGCGATATCCGGTGGATGGATACAGCCGCGCCTGCCACCGTCTATACCGCTGGTGCGCCGGCGGAAGGCACGACGGCGGGGACAGATATCCGTGTCGTTCGTCCCTCGGAATTGTCGGGCGCGGGATTACCGGAACGCCGCCAGCCCGACATGCTGGTCAACGGGCTGGTGAATCCGGATCACGCAGGGGATATCTATCTCCGGGCCGGTGGTGACATCGCCGGTATCCAGAATGTCGTCGATGCGGACGGCTTGCAGACGAAATCGTCACCCGGCACTTCCGTGGCGCAGTACTGGTGGCAATGGATGCAGGTTGGCAACGCCGCCGACGGTTCGAGTTCGTCGATCGATTTCGCCAATTTCCATCAGGGTGTGATGAGCGTCGGCGGCAACATCGACGTCGACGCAGGAGGCGACGTCCAGGAGCTGTCGGCCTCGCTGCCGACCACCTGGTACAAGAATGCGGATGGGAAGTCGCTGACCACCGTGGGTGGCGGGGATCTGTCCGTGCATGCCGGTGGCGATATCCTCAGCGGAACCTATTTCGTCGCCAGGGGAACGGCGGACATACGTGCCGAAGGACTCATTGCTGCATCGCCTTCGCTGGCCACTATCGACTCGGGCGTCGAAATGGGCGCAGGCGGCGGAAGTGCTCATTTCATGACGCCGGTTTCGACGGTATTCGGCATGCAGGATGCGCAGGTGACGGTGAAGGCGCGGCAGGGCACGGATATCGGCTACGTATACGATCCCTCGTATTACGTCAATTACGCCAGTCCGACGAATGCCTTGCTGCCGGCCGGACACCCGGACAGCCAGGGTTACTCGACCGCGTCGTCCTTCGACGTGGCTTCGGTGGCCGGTGACATCGTCTTCGGCAGCCTGGTTGCGCCGAGCCAGGTATTCGGCAGCGGTGGCGGCGCAGGAGCGGTGTTGCCCGCGAGCCTGGCCATGACGGCCCTGAGCGGAAGCATCGATGTCCGCAGGAACGGGGAATTGTTCCCGTCTCCAACAGGTGAATTGACCTTGCTCGCAGCGGACAGCATCGCGTTTGTGAATTCCGGGGTTCTGTCTTCTGGTCGATTCTTCGGTCTGATCGATGTGTCGCCGGAAGATATGCCGTCGCCGTTGCAGCCCATTACGTCCACCACCCCGACGACCTGGCTGGGTGCCGAGGATCGCTCGGGAACATCCAATGCGGCATTTCACGAACCGGATGCGTTGCATGCCGACGATACGGCACCTGTTCGGATCTACGCGCTCGGCGGCGACATCACGAACGGTGTTCAGGACGCTCGCGGCAATACCTGGGATGCCCTCGTGTTGCTTCCCTCGAAGCAAGCGGAGATTCGTGCCGGCCGCGACATCGTCAACCTTTGGCTCATCGGTCAGCACACGCGTAATGCAGACATAACCCGCGTGTCTGCCGGACGCGACATCTACGATACGCCCTTCTCGGCGAACCCCGGGCTCCCACCGCATGCCAACACGGGCAACCCTGTGCCGGCGCTGATGGTCGGTGGTCCCGGCACCTTTGTTGTCGACGCGGGACGCGACATCGGGCCCTTCGTGAGCCAGGCCGACCTGGCGCCAAGAAGCAGCGCCGCAGGCGGGCAGACCGGCATTCAGGCGGTCGGTAACTTCTACAACCCCTATCTCCCCCACGAAAGCGCCGACGTACTGGTCAATTTCGGCGTGGGCCCGGGTGTCGACACGGCTGGTTTCCTGGCGCGCTATCTCGGTGGCGTGGATGGACTGCCCAGCCTGATGCCTGACCTGGTCAAATTCATGCAAGAGCGTCTTGCCGGTCAGAACACGGCTACCGGGCATGCCAGCGACGATGTCACGCCCATGCTTACGCCGGAGCAGGCACGCGATCTTTTCGCCAAGGAACCGGAGATCGTTCAGCGCATCTTTGCGGAGAAGGTTCTGTTCAAGCTGCTGGCGGAAGTCGGTACTGACTACAACGACGCCTCGAGCCCCTATGCGGGTCAGTACGCCCGCGGTTATGCGGCACTCGACAGTCTTTTCCCGAGCGCGTTTGGCTACACCGCCAACGGCACGGGTCAGGGCGGCCTCAACGGCGCGGCAGCCACCGTGGACACTGGCGATCTCGACATCCGGAGCTCGACGATCCAGACGCAGCAGGGTGGCGATGTGACCTTGCTCGGGCCGGGTGGACAGGCGCTGATCGGGAGTACTTCCGCGCCGCGTTTCACCGACAGCAACGGGCACGTGATCGCCGGGCCCAATACCATGGGTCTGCTTACTCTCGAAACAGGCAACGTCAACGTCTTCACCGACCGAAGCCTGCTGCTCGCCCAGAGCCGGGTGTTCACCGAACAGGGCGGCGACATCACGATCTGGAGCTCCAACGGCGACGTCAATGCGGGGCAGGGTGCGAAGACCAGCAGCGAAGTACCCCCACCCATCTTCCTCTGTGACGTGGATGCCTGGTGCCGCGTCGATGCGCGTGGTCAGGTGAGCGGTGCCGGTATTGCCACGTTGCAGAGCGTCGAAGGCGCGCCGGCAGGCGACGCCTATCTCATCGCTCCCCGTGGCACGGTGGATGCAGGCGACGCGGGTATCCGCGTTTCCGGCAACATCGTCATCGCTGCGGCGCGCGTGGCCAACGCCGACAACATCCAGGTCAAGGGCGAAGCGATTGGCGTGCCGGTGACGGCGGCCGTCAATGTCGGCGCACTGAACGCCGCCAGCGCTGCGGCCACCGCGGCGTCGCAAGCTGCGGAAGACGTGGCGCGCAAGCAGCAGGCGGATGCGCGCGACAAGCTGCCGTCGGAGATTTCCGTGCGCGTGCTGCGCGACGGCGACAGCACCTCGAGTGTCGCGCCAGCACCTGGTTACGATGGTTCCTCACCCGTGCAGGTGCTTGGCCGCAACGAGGACGGGAAGCTCACCGATGCGGAGAGGAAGGCGTTGCGTCGGATGTAACCCGTCCGGTGTTCAGACATGAAGGGAGGAGCTTGCTCCTCCCTTCATGTTTCATGACAACGGATATGAAAGCTCGTCGCGAGTGTGAAGCAGGTCCGTTCCGCGTTTGCCGAAATCATCGAATCATCATAATCGCGGACACCGCAATGGCATGATGGGGTAACGGCAAAGGGTGACCCTTGCAAGGCCTCCACTCGGGGGGCTTCTATGCAAAGGGGTAACACCATGCGTTGCGATTTTTCGATGGGAAACACCAGCATGAAGTTCGTCGCGGGCGCGCTCCTGCTGTGCCTCGCTTCCGCCGCCAGCGCGGGCACGATCGTCGGCGGTGGCGCCACGCTGCCGGCCATCGGCTACACGGGCACCGCGACCGGCACGCCGATCGTTCCGACCGCCGGTTCGCTGTTCGGCGTGTACGTCGCCAACCATAGCGGTACGGCCGTCACCTACTGCCCGACCGGCAGCGGCGCCGGCAAGCGGATCCTCGCCGGCAACGTCCCGGGCAACACCGTCAACGACGCCTGCCCCTCGGGTTTCGGCGGATCGGGCCTGACCCAGCCGCATTTCGCCGGTTCGGATGCTCCGCTGTCGACGGCCGAGTACAACGCCTACACCACCGGTCACGGCGCCACGGCCCAGCCGACGCAACTTCCGTCCATCGCGGGCGCCGTCGGCATCGTGTTCAAGAAGTCGGGCGTGAACGCCCTGACGCTCAATGAAGACCAGATCTGCGGCGTGTTCTCCGGCCAGATCAAGACCTGGCAGGACCTCAGCGCCGCCGGCGCCGTCGGCATTCCGGCCGGCACCACCGGTAACATCAACATCGCTTACCGCACCGACGGCAGCGGCACGTCGTTCTCGTTCCTGAACCATCTCTCGGCCGTGTGCCCGGGCGTCGCCAGCCATCCGGCCACCAGCTTCAAGACTCTTCAGGCCTATGCCACGGGCGCCGCGTCGTATTTCTCGTCGTATGCCAGCTCGTTCGGCGGAAACGGCAACGCCGGCGTGATCGCCGTGGTGGCCGGTACCGCCTCGGGTGCGCCGGCGGACGGCTCCATCGGCTACGCCGAAGTCGCCAACGGCGTGACCGGTGGCGTGCGCAACGCGTCGGTGACGAACCTGGCCGGCGTCACCGTCAATCCGGTTACCGGCTTCGGCCCGACCGCCGTGCCCGTCACGCTCACCTTCGACAAGGTCATCGCCGACAATCCGGATGCCAATGGCCGTCCGGTGCTGATCGACCTGCCGCTGACCAACGGCCAGCCGACGTCGAGCAACGGCTGCATCGCCGTGGTCGATCCGTCGACCTACGCCAGTCCGGCCTCGGGTTACCCGATCATTGCGGTCACCAGCCTGCTGGGCAACAAGCAGGGCAACCCGTCGGCCGACCTCGCCACCGTGCGCGGTCTCTTGAGCTCGCCGTACGACACGTCGATCCGCTCGTCGGTGACGAAGATCGGCCGCGCTGGCACGGGCTACGCCTGGCTCTCCAGCAGCGACCTGACGGCTGCCCGCGTCAACAGCTGCATCAACTAAGCCTCGCTTTCCGTCCAGGAAGGACGGGCGAAGGGGTGAGCATCGGCTCGCCCCTTCGCTTTGTCACATGCGCTGTCCATTCCCCGACTCGCGACTGAAACAATGCGGTGCAAGCCTCGCGTCATGGTCCGTCCAAGGAACACCAGCCGGCAGGGGGAGGCGGGTTTCAGCCTGCTGGAGATCATCGCGGCGATGCTCCTTCTCGCGCTGGCGTTCGGCGCCGTCATGCATGTGGCGGGCGCGGCCACCGAGGTGACGGGGCACGCAAGGGAGTTGAACCGCATCGCCATGCTGGCCGATGCGACGCTGGATGCCATCGGGCTACGCGAACCGCTCCGGGAAGGAATGCAGGAAGGAACCTACGACACACGCCATCGATGGCGCAGCGTCGTGTCCGCACAGACTCCATTTCCCGGCCAGTCGCCGGACCTGCGTGTCTATCGTATCGACCTCGACATCTTCTGGCGTGACGGGACCGCCGAGCGCAGCGCCCACTTCGCGACCTTGCGGCTGCAGGACGAGCCCAGGCCTGCATCCTCCACGTCGGTAGCCGGCCCGTGAACGCCACACGCGGCTTCAGCCTCATGGAAGTTCTTGCCGCACTGGCGCTCCTGGCGATCCTCCTCCTGAGCGTTTACTCCGGTGTCCGGTCCACGACGCTCAGTGTCGGCCACGGATCTTCGGTGATCGCGCGTATCGACGAGGCACGTGGTGCGCGCGAGTTCCTGCGGAGGCAACTGTCGTCCGCCACCGCGTTGCCTTGGAAGGTGCTTGACGGGAACGTGCCCGTGGTTTTCGAAGGCGACGCTTCGCGTCTTTGTTTCGTCTCGGCGTTGCCTGGTTACCTCGGCAAACTCGGGCCCCAGGTCATCGAGGTGGCGTTGGGCGACGATGGCGGGGACGGGCATTCGCTCGAGGCACGTCTTTCGCCGCTGCCTGGCAGCCAGGCGGGCGTCATCGCCGGTGCGCACGACGTCCTGCTGACCCATGTCCGCTCCCTGACGCTGCGTTACGCGCGCCGTGGTTCGTCCGCATGGCAGGACCGGTGGAACGATCCGATGGAGTTACCCGGTTCCATCGAGATCACCGTGGTGCCAGACGAAGGTGCCGATGCATGGCCTCCGCTGGTCGTCGCGCCACGGCAGGATCCCGATGCCGTGAACGTGCGCGGAGCCGCCCGCCACTTGCCGGACTTCGTGCGATGAACAACCGGCAGCAGGGCATTGCCCTCCTGGTCGTCTTGTGGGCATGTACCTTGCTCGCCATCCTCGTGGGCGGCTTCGCCGGCATCGCCCGGGTCGAAGCGTTGCAGACGCGCTTCACGCTCGGCCAGCAGCGCGCACGCTATGCGGCGGAAGCAGGCATCGTGCGGGCCATCGCCGTGGTCCAGGCGCGCCGGCGGCAGGCCTTGCTGGCCGACATGGGAGGCACGCCGTCGCAGGCGGACATCTTGCCGGGCGACGGCAGGTCGCTGGCGTTCGAGTTCGATCGCGTGCATGTCTCCGTGGGCATGCTGGACGAGACGGGAAAGGTGGATATCAACGGCGCGGAGCCGCGCGCGCTGAAAGCACTGTTCGTCGCTGCGGGTTGTCCTGTCGGTCGTGCCGACGAGCTCACCCGCCGTGTGCTGGAACGGCGCGGCCCCACGATGGAAGCGCCGGCGGACGATGGCGTCCCGCAGACTTCGGCATCCGCGGCAGGTGTTTCCATTCCTGACGGCAAGTACACGCCGTTCGTGGCGATCGAGGAACTTCAAGGCGTGCCCGGGATGGATCCCGACCTGTACGGCAGGCTGGAACCTGCCATCACCATCTGGTCGGGACAGGCCGCGCCGCAGCCCGACTTCGCACCCTTGCTCGCCATGGCCGCGGTGCGGGGCCTCGACCTGCGCACCGCGCAGGACGTAGTGCGCGCTCGGGACAGCGTTCCTCCCGGCACGCCGTTGACCCACCTGCCGGGCGGTATTGCGCTCGGGGGAGCGCTGCCTGGCAACACCATCACGTTTCGCGCCGACGCGGACGATGGACACGGAGGCCGCGCGACGGTAGAGGCCACGGTGCGGTTCCCGTTCGCCGCCCCGGAGCGCGGCCCGCATGAAACGTTGTACACCGTGCTGCGATGGCGGGATGGTCCCGCGAGCTGAGGTCGCCGCCCCGCGATGCGCGGTCGGCGCATTCTCAAGGAGCCTTGCCTGGAGGAGCCAAGCACACGCCGCGATCACGGACGGCGTCGCACATTGCCCCGGAGTGACTTTCACGAGGGGAGGGGGCTCCGGTGATCCACGATCTCGGCACCTGGTCGAAAGTGCTGGAACTGATGCCCACGGCGATGTTCGTGCGCGACGCCGCGCACCGCTGGGTGTTCGTGAACCGGATCGGCTGCGAAAGCTTCGGCGTATCCGCCGCGGATGTGTTGGGAAAGCGGGACGACGAGCTGTTCGCGCCGGACCAGGCCGCACGGTTCGCCGCCGGCGACGATGCGGTGCTGCGCAGCCACGAAGTGGTGGAGTCCGAAGAGACCGTCACCGACGTGCAGGGACGGGTCCGCACCCTCCTTACGCGGAAGACCTGCATCGACCTGGACGGATCGCCACACGTGCTGGCCTCGGTCACCGATATCACCGAACTGCGTGAGACCGAGGCGCAGGTGCGCTGGCTGGCCTGTCACGACGCCCTGACCGGGCTGGCGAATCGCACCGCCCTGTTCGGAAAGCTCGACGCGGCCATCGGGCGGGCTGCCGGCGGCGGTGTCACCGCCGTGCTCTTCTACCTCGATCTGGATGGCTTCAAGCGCGTCAACGATGCCTACGGGCATCATGCGGGCGATGAACTGCTGGTGGAGTTCGGCGCGCGCCTGCGAGGGCTGTTGAGGCCGACCGATACCGTGGCCCGCATCGGCGGCGACGAGTTCGCCGTGCTCGTGGAGGATGCCGCCGAACTCGACGTGCCGGCGCTGGCGGAGCGCATGCTCATCCTGGCATCCATGCCGTTCGACGTGACCTCGAACAAGGCGTTCATTGGAACATCGGTGGGCATCGTTCCCATAGATGCCCATGCCGTGGCATCGGGCGAATTGGCGCGCAAGGCCGACAGCGCCTTGTACGAGGCGAAACGGGGACGCAACCGTTATGTCGTGTACACCGACGAACTCGACTCCGCGCTGGCCCACCGCCGCGGCGTGGAACTCGCCCTGCGCGAAGCCTTGCGCACGGGTGAAGGCCTTGCGTGCCACTACCAACCCCTGGTGAGGGCGGCCGACGGCAAGGTGGTCGGTGTGGAAGCGCTGGCCCGATGGACGCATCCCCGGTTGGGATCCGTGCCGCCGGTGCAGTTCATCGCGGTGGCCGAGGAGACGGGCCTTATCGGTACGCTCGGCGAATGGATACTGCGCGAGGCCTGCACCAGGCTCGCCCCGTTCGAAGGTGTGTTCGTGGCGGTGAACGTGAGCGCGGTGCAGTTGCGCGACGACCGCTTCGCGGACATGGTGTTCGACGCGCTGGCCGCCTGCGGCATGCCCGCGCGGCGGCTGGAACTGGAGATTACCGAAACGGCCATCGTCAATGCCGATGCGGCGACCGTGCGCTTGTTGAAGCGTCTGCGCCGTGCAGGGGTGCGCATCTCGCTCGACGACTTCGGCACGGGCTATTCGAGCCTGACGCTGCTGAAAGACCTGGACGTCGACAAGGTGAAGATCGACCGGTCCTTCGTGCAGATGGCGCCCACGGCGGACGACTCGGCAGCGATTGTCAGGGCCGTGTCCAATCTCGGTGCGGCGCTGGGTCTTCGCGTCGTGGCGGAAGGCGTGGAAACGGAACAGCAACGCGTCTTTCTGCGCGAGGCCGGATGCGACGAGCTACAGGGCTATCTTTTCTCCGAAGCCGTGACGGAGGACCGCATCGAGTCGGTCCTCGGCGGCTTCGCGGCAGCGGTCGGCGTCTAGTCCGCCGTGTATGCGCCGGCCGGCATCGGCCAGGTGCGGCGGAGGTCGGGCATGCCCGGCATGGTGGTGGGTTGCGGCAGCGGCAGGGGCATCCGCAGTCCGGGCAGGCCGCCGGTGGCATCGCCCACGATCGCGATGACGCACCCGCCGCTCTCCTTCGACGTCCCGAAGGAAAGCCTTCCCCAGGGCATCTGCATGACCAGGTAGCGATTGGGCAGCATCGACGGGGCAGCCGGCAGGGCTGTCTCCGACGATGGGGCGTGGAAGGTGGTGTCGAGCCCCGAGCGCTGGAAGCACGGCTGCTGTTCGAGCTGGATGGAGGTGAAGCGGACGATGGGTACGTCGCCGCCTTCCTCGATGCCTCGCGCCTCGAGGGCGCTGACCCTGAAACCGTCGCGCGTGACGAAAGGCAAGCTGCGAACGATCTGTGGCGGAGCGTCGGCGGTCGGGTGCAGCCCTCCCGGCACCTTCTGCGACAGCGCATCCATGGCGTTGGGCAGCGTGCCCATGGTCGCGTTGATGATCTCGACCAGGGTCTTGTCGCTGCGCGGCACGCTCACGGGCTCGGCTCCCGCAGACATCATCGGGATCGCAAGCAGGGCCAGGGAGCGGAGGAGGCGCATGGGTTCGAGGCCAGTGGGGCAGTAATGGATGCTCTGAGTATCCCTAGTTTGCACGAGTTCAAAGCCCGTGGCCTGGGCCGGACGGCCCGAGCCTGCCGGACGCCTTGCAACCGGAGGGCACCGGCCGGATATCGTGGGGATCGCCTCTGGAACGCCCATGACCGCACTGCGCTTCGACAACGCCTTCGTCCGCGAACTTCCGGCCGATCCGGACACGGCGAACATTCCCAGACAGGTGACGGGCGCGGCATTTTCCCGGGTGGACCCCACGCCCGTGCCGGAACCGGCGGTCGTCGCGGTGTCGGACGATGTGGCGTCGATGCTGGGCGTCTCCGCCTCGGCGCCGGATTTTGCGCAGGTGTTCTCCGGTAACGCGCGCTGGACCGGCATGACCGGCTACGCCATGGCCTATGGCGGACACCAGTTCGGGCATTGGGCGGGCCAGCTCGGCGACGGCCGCGCCATCGGTCTCGGCGAAGTGCTCACCGAGCGCCACGGGCGGCAGGAGCTCCAGCTGAAAGGGGCGGGGCGCACGCCTTACTCGCGTGGGGCCGACGGCCGCGCGGTGCTGCGCTCTTCGATCCGCGAGTTCCTTTGCAGCGAGGCCATGCACCATCTGGGTATTCCCACTACGCGCGCGCTGTCCCTGGTGACCACGGGCGAGGCCGTCGTACGGGATGTGATGTACGACGGGCATCCCGCGCCCGAGCCGGGCGCCATCGTGTGCCGCGTGGCGCCATCGTTCATCCGATTCGGTTCGTTCGAACTGCCGTCGTCGCGCGGCGACACGGGGCTGCTGCGGCAGTGGGTGGATTTCACCCTCCCCATGCACTTCCCCGAGGCGGCGGCATTGCCTGCCGAAGCGGGCTATGCCGCCTTCTTCGCCGAGGTTTGCGAGCGCACCGCGGTGCTGATGGCGCACTGGATGCGGGTGGGCTTCGTGCACGGCGTGATGAACACCGACAACATGTCGATCCTCGGGCTCACCATCGACTACGGTCCGTATGGCTGGATCGACGACTTCGATCCGGACTGGACGCCGAACACCACCGACCGCACGCACCGGCGCTACCGCTTCGGGCAACAGCCGCAGGTGGGTTACTGGAACCTCCAGCGGCTGGCGCAGGCGTTATCTCCGCTGTTCGCGGACGTGGCGCCGCTGCAGGCGGGGCTGAATCGTTACGTGGAAACCTTCGAGGCCACGGACGCCGCGTTCTCGGCGGCGAAGCTGGGCCTCGCGAGGCAGATGCCCGGTGACGAGGACATGGTGTCCGACCTGCGCGGCCTGTTGCGGGCCGGCGGCATGGACATGACGCTCTTCTATCGCGACCTCGCCACGTTGGACCTCGCTTCGCCGCACGTGGACAGCGTGGCGGCGGCTTTCTACGAGGATGCGGGACGCGCCGCCGTGGAGGAACCGCTTTCGGCCTGGCTGCGCCGCTATGCCGCGCGCGTGCGCGCCGACGAGTCGGCGGAAGAAGCCCGGCTGTCGCTGATGCACGCAAGCAATCCGCGTTACGTGCTGCGCAATTACCTGGCCCAGCAGGCCATCGACAGGGCGGAGCAGGGCGACGATTCGGGTATCCGCGAACTGCTCGACACGCTTCGGCGGCCCTATGAAGAACAGCCGGGACGAGAGCACCTGGCGGGAAGGCGTCCGGATTGGGCGCGGGAACGCGTAGGTTGCTCGATGCTCTCCTGCAGCAGCTGATCGAAGGCCCGCGGACTGCGGCCGTACCGCTGGACGGCCCCTACGCTAGAATCGTCGGCCCCCTTTTCCTTACAGGCCTTTCGCGTTGTCCGCCGGTTCCGCTTCCGATGCCGCCCTCGATGCGCTCTTCGTGCCGTTCGCCGCGGGCGAACTGAAGCTCCCCGCGGATGGCGACCTCCTTGTCCTCCGTGCGCGCGACGGGTTCGCGCTGCGCGAACGGCGTCGTCCCGGCTGGATCCTGCAGCAGTCGTTCAAGCCGGCGGCCGATGCGCTGGCGCGATCCGGGTTCACGGTACGGCCGGAGGTTCCGGAAGGCCGATTCCCCGTCGTGATGGTGTTGCCGACGCGCCAGCGCGAGGAGTCACGTGCGCTCTTTGCGCAGGCCCTGTCGCTTGCCGGCAGCGACGGCATCGTGGTCGCGAGCGTCCCGAACGCCGAGGGCGCCAGGACCGCGGAGGCCGACCTGGCACGCCTCGCCGGTGGCGTGGCCTGCCTCTCGAAACACAAGTGCCGCGTGTTCTGGACCGCGCCAGGGAGCACGCCCGACGATGCCTTGCTTGCCGAATGGCTTGCGCTGGACGCGCCCACGCGAACGCTCGATGGCCGCTTTGCGACGCGGCGCGGCCTTTTTGCATGGGATCGCGTGGATACCGCTTCGGCCCTCCTTGCCGATGCATTGCCCGCGACGCTCGCGGGGCGCGTGGCGGATCTCGGCGCGGGATTCGGCTACCTCGCCTGCGAACTTCTCGCGCGCTGTGGCGGCGTGACGGCGGTGGATCTCTACGAAGCGGAAGCGCGCGCGCTCGAACCCGCCCGTACCAACCTCGACGCGGCCATGGCGCGCGCCGGCCGCACGGTGGCCGCGAGCGTGCGCTGGCATGACGTCACCCACGGTATCGATACCGGCTACGACGTCGTCGTGGCCAATCCGCCGTTCCATCAGGGACGCGCCGACGACCCGTCGCTGGGCCGTGCCTTCATCGCGGCGGCCGCCGCCGGGCTGGCCGGGCACGGCAGTTTCTGGATGGTGGCGAACCGTCACCTTGCTTACGAATCCACCCTCGACGCCTGTTTCGCGAACGTGCGAACGGTCGTCGAGCGCGACGGCTTCAAGGTCGTCGAAGCCAGGGAACCCCGCCGATGAAACTCGTACGCCTCCTGGCGAACCTCGGTTATGGCAGCCGCAAGCAGGTCGCCGCGATGTTCCGCGAGGGGCTGGTGACCGACGTCGCCGGCGAGGTGCTCTACGCCGACGACAAGGTCGACCACGCCGACGTGCGCTTCGACGGCGAGCCGCTCGATCCGCCGCAGGGCATGCTGCTGATGCTCAACAAACCGGTGGGCTACACCTGTTCCCGGAAGGACGTCGGCCGCCTCGTCTACGACCTGTTGCCGCCACGCTTCGCGCTGCGTAACCCAGTGCTCTCCACCGTGGGCCGGCTCGACCGCGACACGTCCGGCCTTCTCCTGTTCACCGACGACGGCCAGCTTTTGCATCGCATCATTTCGCCGAAGGCATCGGTCAGCAAGGTGTACGACGCCACCCTCGCCGCGGATCTGCGCGGCGACGAGGCCGCCACGTTCGCGGCGGGAACGCTGATGCTCGAAGGCGAGACCACGCCGTTGGAACCGGCCTCCATGGACGTGCTGGATTCGCGTCGCGTCCGTATCACCCTCACCGAAGGCCGTTACCACCAGGTTCGCCGGATGTTCGCCGCGGTGGGCAACCACGTGGAAACCCTGGAACGCGTGGCGCTTGGCGGCCTGACGCTCGACGGCTTGCCGAGCGGCGAGTGGCGACTGTTGACGGCCGCGGATACCGCCCGCATTTTCGCGTAACCGCTGGCCCGGGGCGGCTCGTGCTGGACGCTTCACGACCCTGGGTGCAGTATCGGGATTCCTCGAATACCTAAGGAGTGCACGATGAATCGTATTGCCGTTGCCATGGCCGGGCTGCTCGTCTGCGCCGGCGCGCAGGCCGCCGACAAGAGCGTGACCGTGCCGATGCACATGGTGAGCGCGACGGGCTCGGGCGCGTCCGTGGGCACGATCACGGTGACCGAAAGCGCGGGTGGCCTCGTGTTCACCCCGAACCTCAAGGGGCTGCCTCCGGGTGAGCACGGTTTCCACTTGCACGAGAAACCCAGCTGCGATCCTGGCGAGAAGGACGGCAAGAAGGGCGCCGCGCTGGCTGCGGGCGGTCATTACGACCCCGCGCACACCGGCAAGCATGAAGGTCCGGAATCCGCCGCGGGCCACGAAGGCGACCTGCCGAAGATCACGGTCGGTGCGGACGGCACGGATACCACGGCGGTGACGGCGCCGCGCCTGAAGTCCATCGCCACCCTCAAGGGCCACGCCCTCATGATCCACGCCGGCGGCGACAACTATTCCGACAAGCCCGAAGCACTGGGTGGTGGCGGCGCGCGGATCGCCTGCGGCGTCGTCAAGTAAGGACGCGATGTCCCAGGCCGGTCTTTTCGGTGCGGAGCCGCTCGTGATCGTCGACGACGAGCACGGGCGCTTCGCCTACGAGCCGGCCCTGGTGGGGCCGGAAAGGGCGGCGGCATGGTTCGCCGCCCTGCTGGCCGACACTCCCTGGGAGGCGCAGCGGCGCTCGATGTACGGTCGCGAAGTGGACGTGCCGCGGCTGGTGCAGCACTACGCGCTGGACGAGCCCGGCTTGCCGCCGGTGCTTGGCGAGGCGGCACGCGAGGTGATCGCGCATACCGGCGTTCGGTTCACCTCGGTCGGGCTCAACCTGTATCGTGACGGCCGCGACAGTGTGGCACCGCATAACGATCATCTCGAGGAGCTGACGGAAGGCGAGCCCATCGCGCTCTTGTCGCTCGGCGCGACACGGCGCATGGCCCTGCGCGAACGGGAGCCGCCGAAACGCGCGTTCGACATCGACATGGAGCCGGGCAGCCTGCTCACGATGAGTTACGCCACCCAGTTCCACTACGACCACGGCATTCCGAAGACGCGCTCGGCCGTCGGTCCACGCATCAGCCTCGCCTTCCGGGTGCGGCCGGGTGGCAAGGCGGGTGGGCGCCGCTACATCAGCAAGCGGTCGGCGCCCTAGCACCCGCGCCGAACATCAGAAGAGGTCGATGCTTCCCAGCGCCACGGACGACGCCAGTTCGCCGCGGGCCTTCAGCGATTCATAACCATGAACGGCGTCGCGGCCGTTCTGTTTGGCGAAATACAGGGCCTTGTCCGCGCGGTCGAGCACGATCTCCGGGTAATCGTTCTCGGTGATACGCGCGAAGCCGATGCTTACGGTGACGTGCCCCACCTGGGGATACGCATGGCCGGCCACGAAGCGCCGGAAGCGGTCGAGAATGGATTGAGCCGCGTCCTCGTCGCGGGCCTCGATGAGCATCACGAATTCCTCGCCGCCGAAACGGAAGAGCACGTCGCCTTGCCGGAAGCTTGCGCGCATCTGCTGGGCGAGCATGAGGATCACCTCGTCGCCGTAGACATGCCCGTAGGTGTCGTTGATGCGCTTGAAATGATCGATGTCGAGGATCGCCAGGAACAGCTGGGCGGCGTGATCCAGGGACTGACGCTGCTCCTCGCCTTCCGGCGACGCGGCTCGTGCCCGTTGGCGCTGGAGCTTGAGCAGCCGCTGCAGGCGTTGCTCGAAGCTGCGACGGTTGTAGAGGCCGGTGAGCTTGTCGCGTTCGCTCTCGTTGAGCAGGGCGCTGTAATTGCCGTAGATGCGGGCGAAGCCCTCCACCATCGAGCGCACTTCGTAGAGCGAATCCGGGGCTTCCAGCATGAGGGCGCCGATGGCCGCGTGCTCGCGCAGGATGGGAATGACCAGGCGGCTGTTGCCGTTCTCGGTGATGTCGCTGATGGCTTCCAGCGTTTCCATGGCGCACACCATCGTGTCGATGGGATCGCCTTCGCGGTCGGGTTCGATCGCTTCGACGACGAGGCCGCCTTCGGCGTTCCGCGAACACACGACGATCGATTCGACCGGGTGCTGCGGGGTGTCGCCCCGCTTGCACAGCGTGACGCTGGTGACGGGGACCAGTTCGGCGAGCGAGAGCACCACGCTGTGGTCCAGGGCGTCGATGTCCCGGTGGTGCGTGAACTCCGCGACCGAGTCGAGCAGCCGGGACTCCGGCAGTGTGCCGAGGAGGGCGTGCCACGGAGCTTTCATGGCGGCGGGCTTCACGCCGCCGACCCGTCGCAATATGGGCTACTGAATCGCACCGACCACTTCCTCCCCCGAGTGGGGCGCGCCACGGCGGCCGCCCCTGTGTGTCTGTCCGGCGATCCGGCGAGGACCCACAAAGGGTAGGTCGGCCGGAAAGCCGGTAACTTTAGGGCTAAAGCGGCAAGATGTAAAAAAATGTGAATCCGCTCACACTCTTGGCCTTCACAAAAGTGAAGACATGAGCTAAGGCCCCTAGTCTCCCTCCAGCCAGCCGCGCCATTTGAAGAACAGCACCGGCAACAGGATGCTGAGCAGGATGGCCGCGATCGCCATGGGGTAGCCGTACGTCCAGTCGAGCTCCGGCATCCGCTTGAAGTTCATGCCCCACACGCCTGCGAGGATCACGGGCGGGATGGTGGCCACCGAGGTGACCGTCAGCACCTTCATCACGTGGTTCTGGTCGGTGCTGATGAAGCCGAGGCTGGCATCGAGCAGGAACTGCAGCTTGTTGGTGACCTGGTCGTCGAACTCGTCGAGCGTGCGCAGGTCGTGATCCACCACGCGCAGCCGCACTTCCACGTCGTCGGACATCCATTCCGGTTTCTTCGCGCGAACGAATGACACGATGCGCTGCACGCCGAGCATGGACGAGCGGTTGCGGGCCTGTTCGCCCTCGAGCCGGCCCACCTCGAGCATGCAGTTGCGCAGGGCCGGGGTGCCGAGGCGGGCGGGGGTGAAGATGCGATCCGACAGTTTCTTCAGGTCGGCGGAAACGTCTTCCATGCGCTTGGCGGCGAGGTTCACGATCGCCTCGATCAGCGTGGCGAGGGCGTCGGCACTGGATTCCCACCGATGGGACTCGCAGCTCTGGCTGGCAAGCTCGAAGGCTGGCGACGCCTCGAAGCGAAGCGTCATGAGCACCTGGTGCGTGACCACGATCCCCACGGGGGCCGCGTGGTTGGTGCCGGTGTCGGCGAAATAGGGTATCGACAGGTACATCGCATCGTCGTCCGTGCGGATGCGGCTGGACAGTGCGAGGCTAACGATGTCGCCACGTTCCGGCACGCGCAGTCCGGTAATTTCCGCCGCGCAGCGGCGTTCGTCTTCGCTGGGATCGAGCAGGTCGATCCAGATGGGGGCGGCCGGCTTGCCCATGCCCTTGGTCCACTGGACGGGTTGGCCCTGGTGGCCGTGTTCGTGAATGGTCAGCACGTGAGGCTCGTTCTCGGCGTGGGTGCGCGGGCAGTCTACGCTTCCGTGCTGTGTGGAAAACGCGCATGCTTCCGGGGTCCCGACGGAGCCCCCCCCATGAGCGATAAGGCCACCCCCCTCGAAATCATCCACGACAGCAAGGCGCACGCGTTCTCGACGGTGGTCGACGGCTACCGTTGCGAGGTGGATTACACCTTGCAGGGCGACGTCATGACCATCACCCACACGGGTGTGCCGGATCCCGTCGGCGGACGTGGCATTGCGAACCTGCTCACCCGGTTTGCGGTGCAGGTGGCCGAGGCGAACAAGTGGAAGATCCGCCCCGCATGTTCTTACGCGGCCACGTGGTTCAAGCGGAATCCGGAGTACGCACACCTGCTCGCGTAATCCTCGAAGCGGCGCCGTGCACGGGTGTTCACGTACGTGTTAGGTTTCACGCTTCGCACACAGACCAGGGCCACCCATGCGTACGAAGTGGATCGCCGCGGCCGCCGCGCTCGCCTGCGCGGGCGCCGCCCATGCCGACACGTCCCCCGCCAAGTCAGCCGAAGATCCGCGGATAGCGCACATCCTCGAAGCCCTGGGCAAGGTCCGGTCGGTCGGTTCGGTATCCATCTCGCCTGACGCGAAACACCTGGCCTGGACGGTGAAGACGGACGGCAAGCAGGTGCTGCAGGTGGCCGATGTCGACGGCGGCAGCCCGCGCCGGGTCACGGCGACGAAAGGTTGCAGCGAAACGGAGGCCATCTGGGCTCCGGATTCGCGCCACCTGGCCTTTCTTTCCGACTGCGCGGGCAAGGCGCCGGGCGTGGAGGAGGGCAAGCAGAACGACATCAACGTCGTGGACGTGACGGCCAAGGCCGCAGCGAAGCGCATCACCCACCTCAAGGGTTACGTGCAGGGCCTGGAATGGCGCCCCGACGGAAAGGCCATCGGCTTCCTGTATGTGCCGAACGCCACGCGGCGCGCCAGCGCGACGGCGGCCGCCAAGCCGCAGTTGGGCGAGATCGGCGTGGAAGGCAACGAGGTGCAGCAGGTTGCAACCGTGGATGTCGCCGGCGGTGCCGTGCGCACCCTGACCCCGGACGAACTGCACGTCTACGAGTTTTCCTTCTCGCCCAACGGCGACCGCATCGCTTACGTGGCCGCGCCGCCTCCCGGCGACAACAACTGGTGGGTGGCTAGGCTCTACGCGCAGCCGGCCACCGCCGGCGCGAAGGCGGTGGCCCTCGTCGACACCGTGCAGCTTTCCGGCCCGCTGAAAGATCTGCAACTGGCCGTGCCACGCTTCTCGCCGGACGGCACCCGCATCGCCTTCGTCGGCGGGCTCATGAGCGACCAGGGGTCGACCGGCGGCGATATCTGGACGGTTGCCGCCAACGGGAGCGGCGAGCCCGTCGACGTCACGCCGGGCATCCACACCACGCCGGCCTGGCTTGCCTGGACGGGCACCGACCGCCTCCTGGTGGCCGAACACGCTGCCGGCATGAGCCGCGTCTCCACCTACACCCTCTCGGAAGCCGGTTCGAAGGCCGCGATGCTGTTCGAGACTCCGATGACCATCGGCGACGGCCGCCTCTCCCTGTCGCTCTCGCTGAGCGCCGATGCCGGCAAGGCCGCCTTTGCCGCCAGCTCGTTCGACAAGGCGCCGGAAGTGCAGGTCGCCACGCTGGACGGTGGCTCCATGCCCAAGACGGTCACCTCGTTCAACGCGGGGCTGAAACCGTCCTGGGGCAAGGCCGAGTCCATCACCTGGACGAACGAGGGCCACGACGTCCAGGGCTGGCTGCTGTACCCGGCGAACTACGATCCGTCGAAGCGCTACGGCATGATCGTCGCGATCCACGGCGGCCCCGCCGCCATGGTTTCGCCGCGCTGGCCGGGGGTGGGTTATGGCGGCGCGGCCTTTTCGGCGCTGGGGTATTTCGTCTTCATGCCCAACCCGCGGGGCAGCTTCGGGCAGGGCGAGGCCTTCGTGCAGGCCAACCGGAAGGATTTCGGCTATGGCGACATGCGCGACGTGCTTGCGGGCGTCGACGTCATCGAAAAAAACCACCCGGTGGACGACAAGCGCCTGGGCCTCACCGGCTGGAGCTATGGCGGGTTCATGACGATGTTCGGCGTCACCCAGACGGGCCGCTTCCGCGCGGCAGTGGCGGGCGCCGGCATCTCCAACTGGCAGAGCTACTACGGCCAGAACCTCATCGACCAGTGGATGAAGCCGTTCTTCGGCGCGTCGGTCTACGACAATCCTGCGGTCTACGCGAAAAGCTCGGCCATCAACTTCATCAAGCAGGTGAAGACGCCCACTCTCATCGTCGTGGGCGAGCGCGACGCGGAATGCCCCGCGCCGCAGTCGTTCGAGTTCTGGCATGCCCTGCGCGCCCAGGGCGTCCCTACCTCCCTGGTGGTCTACCCGGGCGAGGGCCATGGGTTCGCGCGCGAGGCCAACCGCCGCGACGTGCTGGCACGGGCCCTTTCCTGGTTCGACCGTTATCTGTCGGGGAAGGGCGATTGACCGACCGTCCAGCGGGCTTTCCCGAGCGGCGGATTGCGTTTTTTCGCCGAGCCAGCATCATGCGCCAAGGGCCGGTCGTCTCACTCCGCGGAAAGACGCCGGGACGATTCGTCGCGAGGGGCTAAAGTCGGGGGCGGTTGTGGCCGATAATCCGAGGGACAAGTGGCATCGCGCCCGATCCTTCCCCGGGATGCGCGTCGTCCTTGGACATTTCGTTGAAACCGCGGGCCGGCGGCCGTCCATGCCGGCTGGCGACGTGTCCCGGAATCCGGGCCGGAGCTTGGTGTGCTGACACATCGTAGCGTCGAGATCGGCATCCACCTTGCCGAGTCGAAGTGCGCGCACTGGTCCGTCTTCGGGCCGGGCGAGGTACCCGGCTGCGCCACGTTCAGCACCGTGGGGGCCGGACTCGGGTGGATGCTGGCGCTCGTGGTGGTCTGCGGCCTGGCCGCCACGGTCATTGCCTGGCTGCTCGGCCAGCGCAGGCGCCTCCACGCGAAGCTGGAAGACCCACGCGAACAGGCCAGCCGGGCCCTGGCCTTCCATGCCTACCACGACACGCTCACCGGCCTGCCGAACCGCGCCTACCTCATGCGGGAGCTGGAAAAGGCACTGGGGGCGCCGAATGTGGCCCTGGCGGTGATGTTCATCGATCTGGACGGCTTCAAGTCCATCAACGACACCCTCGGCCACGAAGCGGGGGACACCTTCCTGCGTGCCGTGGCCTCGTCCCTGCGCAGCAGCGTGCGTGAGAGAGACACTGTGTCGCGTTTCGGCGGCGACGAGTTCGTGGTGATCGTGCAGGCTTACGGCGGCATGGAAAACCTGGTTCGTGTCTGCCGCAAGGTGCTGGACCTCGTTTCCAAGCCCGTGAACGTGTCGGGCCAGTTCGTGGCCGTCAGCCCGAGCATCGGCGTGGCCGTGGCGCCGCAGGACGGCATGGTGGCCGAGACGCTGCTGCGCAACGCCGATGCCGCGATGTACGCGGTGAAGGAAACCGGCAAGGCGGACTTCCGTTTTTACGAGGAAGGCATGCTCGAGCGGGCGCGCGAACGCCTGGCTCTCACGGTGGAACTGCGCGAGGCCCTGCAGGCGGGCGAGCTCACCGTGGAATATCAGCCCAAGCGCAACCTGCGCGACGGCACGCTGGCCGGGGTGGAGGCGCTTGCCCGCTGGCCGCATCCGGTCCGGGGCGACGTGCCGCCAGGCGTGTTCGTGGAGATCGCGGAACGCTCGGGTCTCATCCACGCGCTGGGCGAGTATGTCCTTCGCGCCGTGCTCAACCAGTTGCAGGCCTGGGATGCCGCGGGCACGGTGGTGGACTATGTGGCCATCAACCTGTCCATGCACGAACTCAGCCGCCCGGCCTTCGTCGACACGCTGCACCGTGCGGTGCGGTCGTACGGGGTGGATCCCACCCGCATCCGCTTCGAACTCACCGAATCCACGGCCATGCGCCAGCCCGAAGAAACCATGCGCCAGCTGGTGAAGCTGCGCTCGCACGGTTTCGACCTGCTGATCGACGATTTCGGTGCCGGGTACTGGAACTTGAGCCACCTGCGCGAACTGCCGGTGGGCACGATCAAGATCGACCAGTCGTTCGTGCGCGGCAGCAGCTCCAACCTGGCCGATCGCGAGATCACCGAGGCCATCGTCGGCCTCGCCAAGAAGCTGAACATGCGCACGATCGCCGAAGGCGTCGAAACCGAGGCGCAGGCCGAATGGCTGCGGGACCTTGGCTGCGACATCGGGCAGGGATACTTTTTCGCCCGCCCCATGAGCCCCGATGCCTTCGTGCGGTACCTCGATCCGACCATGGCTTATGCGAGCTGACCGCCAGCCGCGGCCCGCTCGTCTCCCGCGTTTCCGAGCACGTCTGTTCGCCCTTGCAAGCGGGCTTTGCTGCCTGCTGTTGTCCCTGGCAGCGAGCGCGCAACCGGCGCCGTCGGCGGCGGTCGATCCCTGGGCGGTGTACGAGTCGGTCTGGTTCGATACCGTCGGCGTCGCCGATGGGCTTCCCCATTCGACCACCACGGCGATCGTGCAGGACACCCGTGGCCTGATCTGGATCGGCACCTTCGGCGGCCTGGTACGGTACGACGGGTACCGGATGCAGGTGTTCGGCCAGGAGCCCGACTCCTACGCAGGGGCCGTGCTGCCCGATTCCTACGTGCGCGCCCTCGCGCCCCTGGAGGATGGCGGGCTGCTCATCGGTACCAACGCCGGCGGCCTGGTGCGCTTCGATCCTTCAACGATGCGCTTCCACGTCTACCCGATCGGCCCCGGGGGCACGTCGGATGGCAAGATCTTCGCCATCGCCCCCGCGCGTGAGCACGGCGTGTACTGGATCGCGACTGAGGGTGGCGTCGATCGCCTCGACCTCGCCAGCGGGAAGATCACTCACGTGGCGCCCGTTGCAGGCGACGCGAAGGACATGATGGCGCGCACTTTCATCGTGGCCGAGGACAAGGCGGGCAGGCTCTGGGCTGGGGCCGACAACGGCCTGTTCGTCCGTCGTCCGGGCGGTCACTTCACGCGGGTGCGATCCAGCGACCCCGAGGTGGACGAGATCCTGCATGACCAGGTGTGGGCCCTGCTGGAAGACAGCCGCGGGCGGCTCTGGATCGGCACGGGCCAATCGGGCGCGATCTATATCGGGCCGAAGGGACAGGGGCACCTCGTTCCCGGTTTCTCCGGCAAGAACGGCATGGCCCGCCGACGCACCGTGCGCGCCTTCCACGAGACGCCGCAGGGTGTGCTCTGGGCGGCCACCGACGGCGCAGGCGTGGTCACGTACGACTTCGGCAGCGGACGGCTGCGGTCGCTGGCCCACGACGCAGCCATGCCTTCGTCGCTTCCCGGCGACATCACGCGCGACATCTTCCAGGACACCGCGGGGAACATCTGGGTGGCCACCGAACTGGGGGCAGCGCACTACGATCCGCACGGGCGAAAGGTGTTCTCGGTACTGCCGTCGCCGCTGGAGTCGCACACGCTCTCGAACGCCAACGTGCATGGCATCTTCGTCGATCCACGCGGCCGCGTGTGGCTCGGCCTGGGCATGGGCAGGATCGACGTGCTCGACCTGGCCAAGGGCAGCATGCGGCACCTCCAGCTCGGCGGCGAACAGGCGGAGCGCGACGTGCAGGCCTTCGTGGTCGCTCCCGACGGTTCGATATGGGCCGGTGCTCAGGGCATTTCGCGGATCGATCCGGATACGTTCGCGCTCGAGAGTTCCGTGATTCCGAGCCTCGATGGCCGGTTGATCCTGTCGATGCAGCGCGATGGCGACGACATCCTCATCGGTGGGTACGACGGCCTGTTCCGTTACGACACGGTGCATCGCACGCTTACCCAGATGCGCCACGACGAAGCCGACCCGCACAGCCTCGTGGGCGACCAGGTCCGCTACATCGTGCGCATGCCGGGCGCCTGGTGGTTCGCCACGATCAGCGGCATCAGCATCGCCTACGACGGCCAACCGGGTTTCGTGAATCTTCGGCACGATCCCGCCGACCCCACGAGCCTACCCCAGGATTACACGGGCTCCATGGCCTTCGACTCGCACGGCCGCCTCTGGCTGGGCACGTTCGGCGGCATCGCCTACCTCGACGAGTTCAAGCCGCGCGGCCCGTTCCGTTTCGGGCTGGTGGGCGCGCGCGAAGGGTTGTCGAACACGAAGATCAACGCATTGCTCGTCGATCACGAGGACCGCGTATGGGCCTCCATGGCGAACGGCGTGGCCATGGTGGACACCGCGACCCACCGCGTGGCCAACCTCGGCATTCGCGACGGGCTGCGTATCCCGAGCTACATCCATCGTGCCGCCGCCGAAGCGCCGGGTGGCGAACTGATGTTCGGCGGACTGGGCGGGCTGACGGTGGTCCGCCCTTACTGGGTGGCGCCCGTGGCGCCTCCGCCGCGGCTCGCCGTGACCCAGGTCTCGGTGAACGAGCGGATCCTGCCGCTACGCGAGATCCCTGGCGACGGCGGCGAGGTTTCCCTCGGCGCGGGGGCCAGGAACCTCCGGGTGGATTTCGCGCTGCTCGATTTTCGCGCACCGATGGAAACTCACTACGCGTACCGCATGGACGGTACGGACGCGGGGTGGAACGAAGTGCAGCGGGGCATTCCGCCGAGCGCGATCTACACGAACCTGCCCAGCGGAACCTACACGCTGCGGTTGCGCGCCACCATGCGAGGACTCGACGCCCGCACCGTCGAGACCTCGGTTCGCGTCGTGGTCACGCCGCGCTGGTACGAGAGTCCGTGGACCCTCCTTGCGGGCATCGCGCTGGGCGTGGCGCTGTTCTTCGGGCTGGTCTACCTGCGCACGTTGTACCTGCGCCGTCGCGCGGAGCTGTTGCAGGCGCAGGTCGATGCGCGGACGCGCGACCTGAAGGCCGCGAACGAGAGGCTCGACCACCTCGCGGGCACCGACGAACTCACCGGTTCCCTCAACCGGCGACGCTTCCTCGAGCAGGCCGAGCGCGTGCGCCAGGGGGCCGCGGCCGACGGCATCCCGTTCAGCGTGGTGCTCATCGACATCGACGATTTCAAGGTGGTGAACGACACCTACGGACACCTGGCGGGCGACACCGTGATCCGCGAGACGATGCGGGTCATCTCTTCCATGTGCCGCGCGGACGACCTCGCCGGTCGCTTTGGCGGCGAGGAGTTCATCCTCTGCCTGCCGGGCGCGCTGGCGGAGCACGCGCTGGATATCACCGAGCGCGTTCGCCATGCGTTGGGCGCGATGGTCATCGTGCACGGCGACTACCGCATCCGCATCACGGTGAGCGCGGGCGTGGCGATGTGGCGCGCCCCTGAATCGCTGAATTCGCTCCTCGGCCGCGCGGACGACGCGCTGTACGAGGCGAAGAACGCAGGCCGCAACCGCAGCCGCATCGCGGGGCTGTAGGAACGCGCCCAGCGCGTTCGCCGGAACGTCGCTTGCATGAACGGTGGGAAAATCCCCTCTACGGATTGATCGGGATCAAGGAAATCCCGCCGGATCGGCGAATGATACGAGGCGCATCCACACGCGGAGGTATCGTATGACCAGCAAGCCTGTCTTCATCGTTGCCGCTTGTCTTGTCCTGGCTACCACGGGCCCGCTTTACGCACAGCAACGCGGCGGGCAAGGCGCTCCGGCGCAGCGTGGCCAGGGCATCCGGCAACAGGACCGCCTGCGCGATCCAAGCCAGAATCTTGATCGCGATCGCACCAAGGACCAGGAATACGGCTATCAGTTGATGACCGAGGAGGAGCGCAGCGCATACCGCAACAAGATGCGGAGTCTCGGAACCCAGCAGGAACGCGACGCCTTCCGCCTGCAGCATCACCAACTCATGCGGCAACGTGCGACCGAGCGCGGCGTGGAATTACCCGAAGTGCCGCTTGGCCGCGCCGCCGGCATGGGTCCCGGCGCACGTTCCGGTGCCGGCATGGGGCCTGGTGCCGGCATGCAGCGCAGCCAGCAGCAAGTGCAACAGCAGACCCAACAGCAGATCGAGCAAGGCACTCAGCAAGAACAGCCGACACCACAGGGCCAACAGCCGACCCAGCAGCAGGATTAATCCCTGAAGTTCTCGAACTGCAGCGGTACCTCGATGTCGGCCTTGCGCAGGAGCGCCATGGCGGCCTGGAGGTCGTCGCGCTTCTTGCCCGTGACGCGAACCTTCTCGCCGTTGATCTGGGCCTCCACCTTCAGCTTGGCCTCCTTGATCTTCGCGACGATCTTCTTCGCCACCGGCTGCTCGATGCCTTGCTTGATGGTGATCTTCTGCCGGGCCTCGGCGAGGTTGGTTTCCACCTTGCCTTCGTCCATCGCACGCACGTCGATCTGGCGGGCCGAGAGACGGCCGCGCAGGATGTCGAGCATCTGCTTCAGCTGGAACTCGTTGTCGGCCTTCTGCGTGATGACGTTGTCGTCGAGTTCGTACTTGGCCGAGGTACCGCGCAGGTCGAAGCGCGTGGAAACCTCTCGGTTTGCCTGGTCCACCGCGTTGGTGAGCTCGTGGGTGTCGACTTCGGAAACGATGTCGAAAGAGGGCATGGTCGTATTCCTTCCGAGGGCAGGCTGACAAGTCTAGCGGTATCATGGGCGTTTGCACGGTGAACGCAGAGCATGGAATACGACGTCCTGGTGATCGGGGCCGGTGCGGCGGGCCTGATGACGGCCATCGTCGCGGGCGGCCGCGGGCGTCGCGTGCTGGTGGTCGACCATGCCAACCGGGCCGGCAAGAAGATCCTGATGTCCGGCGGCGGCCGCTGCAACTTCACGAACACGGCCACCTCGCCCGCGAACTTCCTTTCGGCGAACCCTCATTTCTGCAAGTCCGCATTGGCCCGTTACACGCCGTGGGACTTCATCGCCATGGTGGACCGCCATCGCATCGCGTGGCATGAGAAAGCGCCGGGGCAGCTGTTCTGCGACGACTCGTCGAAACAGATCGTGCGCATGTTGCTGGACGAGTGTGCCGCCGTCGGTGTGCGCGTGGAAACCGGCTGTCCGGTCTCGCGCCTGCGCGCCGCTGCCGGCGGGTTCGCCTGCGACACGCCGCTCGGGCACGTTCGTGCCGCTTCCCTGGTGGTGGCCACGGGCGGGCTGTCCATCCCCAGCCTCGGCGCCACCGGGTTCGGCTACGAGGTTGCCACGCAGTTCGGTCACGCCGTGCTTCCGGTTCGCGCCGGGCTCGTGCCGCTGACGTTGAGCGGAAAGCATCAGGAGCGCTTCGAAGGCCTGTCCGGGGTGGCCTTGCCGGTGGAGGCGCGAGCGAACGGCGCCGCCTTCCGCGATGCCATGCTGTTCACCCACCGGGGGCTGAGTGGCCCTGCGATCCTGCAGATCTCGTCTTACTGGGAACCAGGCACCGACCTGCGCATCGACCTGCTTCCCGGCCGCGACGCCGGTGAGGCCCTGCGCGAAGGCCGCGCCGAGCGTCCTGTCGCGGAGCTCAAGACGGTATTGTCCGGGCTACTGCCGCGACGGCTCGCCGAGCGGTTGTGCGAGGTGTGGCTGCCCAACAAGCCGATGCGCCAGTTCCGCGACGCGGAATTGAATGCCATGGGCGCACAGTTGGCCGACTGGCCCGTGGTGGCCAGCGGCACGGAGGGCTATCGCACGGCGGAGGTCACGCTTGGCGGCGTCGACACCGACGAGGTCTCTTCGTCCACCATGATGTCGCGGCGCCAGCCCGGTCTCTTCTTCGTCGGCGAGGTGCTCGACGTCACCGGCCACCTCGGTGGCTACAACTTCCAATGGGCCTGGGCCTCCGGCCACGCCGCCGGCCTGGCCGTCTGACACGGAGCAAAGGATGAACAGCATGCGTATCGGCTTCATCGGTCTGGGCGCCATGGGCGCGGGCATGGCGGGCAACCTGCTCAAGGCGGGGCACGCGGTCACTGTCTGGAATCGTTCGCCGGCGGCGGCGGAGGCACTGGCGAAGCTGGGCGCCAACGTCGCGAAGGACGCACGTTCGGTAGGCGAGGGCGTGCAGGTGCTGCACAGCATGCTCGCGAACGACGCCGCAGTGCGCGCAGCCATCCTCGACAGCGGTGTACTCGATGCCCTGCCCAAGGCAGCGGTGCACGTGAACCACGCCACGCTCTCCGTGGCGCTCGTGCGCGAACTGGTCGAAGCGCACGAGCGGCGCGGGCTGGGTTACGTGGCTGCGCCGGTGTTCGGACGCCCGGACGTGGCCGCTTCGGGTGGCCTCAACATCGTCGCCGCAGGCAAGGCGGACGCCATGGCGAAAGTGTTGCCCTTGCTCGAGCCGCTGGCCGGGAAGGTTTGGCCGATGGGCGACGACCCGGTCCGCGCGAACGTCGTCAAGATCGCCGGCAATTTCATGATCGGTGCCGCGATCGAGAGCATGGCCGAGGCCTCGGCGCTCACCCGGGCGCACGGCGTGCCCGCGAAGGACTTCCTGGAGGTGATGACGGGCTCGCTCTTCGCGGCACCCGTGTTCAAGACCTACGGCGGCCTGATCGCAGAGGAGAACTATTCGCCCGCCGGTTTCAAGATGAGCCTGGGCTTCAAGGACATCGGCCTCGCGCGTTCCGCCGCCGAGACGGAACGCGTGCCCATGCCTTTCGCCAGCGTCTTGCACGACACGCTCCTGGAGGCCCTGGCGGCGGGGGAAGCCGACCTCGACTGGTCGGCCCTGGCCAAGGTGGCGGCGCGAAGGGCGCATATCGGGTAATCGCGAAACGCGAGCACGTCTTCACAATCGCTAGGCCCGCCCATCCGCGACAATCGCCCCGCACGCTGTGTGCTGCACGAGGGTGGAAACATGACGGCAAGCTGGAAAACGGTGTACGAAGGACAGCACGAGGGCCGCTCGGTCACCGTGCGGGAATCGGGCGACGGCACGTTCAAGGTGCTTACCCGGCAGAATGTCCACGACGAGGGCATTGCCTACCAGGACGGGAAGACCTTCGTCCACGTGTCGCCCAGCAGCGTGGGCGAGCAGGTCGAGAGCGAGGTGAATTCGCGCGAGTCCCTCAAGGAAGCGTTGACGGAACTGCATTTTTCGGCCGCGTCGGTCGACGCCATCTGTGACGGGCTGCACTGACGAAGCGTTCCGAATTTCTGCCATGATCGGGCCTCGTCCATCCATACAGGCCCGCGTCGCCCATGGCAGAAACGACCTCCCCGATGATCGAGCGCACGGTACCCCGGCTGCTGATGTGCGAGCCCACGTTCTTCGAGGTCAGTTACGTCATCAATCCATGGATGACCGACCACGTCCATGACACCACGAGCGAGCGTGCCCGCCGGCAATGGGATGCGCTGCGAGACACGGTATCGCGGCATGCCGACGTGGCCCTGCAGCCGCCGGTGGAAGGCCTGCCGGACATGCCATTCACCGCCAACGCCGGCCTGGTCTTCGGCAATACCTTCGTTCCGAGCCGCTTCCGTTATCCGGAGCGGCAGGGCGAAGAAGCGCACGACCGTGACTGGTTCGCGCGGCATGGATTCGACATCGTCGACCTCCCGGACACCGTGTTCTTCGAAGGGGCGGGCGATGCGCTGTTCGACCGCGGGGTGTCGCGGCGCCTGTGGATGGGGCACGGCCATCGTTCCGATGCGGACGCCGCGCCTGCATTGGCCCGGCTGCTCGACGTCGAGGTGCTTCCGCTCAAGCTGTCCGACCCGCGCTTCTACCATCTGGACACGTGCTTCTGTCCGCTGGCGAACGGATACCTGCTCTACTTTCCCGGGGCGTTCGATCCACTGGCCCTGGCGCTCATCGAGAGACACGTGCCGCCCGGGCAGCGCATCGCGGTGCACGAGCACGACGCGCTGGATTTCGCCTGCAACGCGGTGAACCTTGGACGCGTCGTGATCCTCAATCGCACCAGCGCCGAGCTGCGCGCGCGGCTGGAAGGCGCGGGTTTCATGGTGGTGGAAGTGGCGCTGGACGAATTCATGAAGTCCGGCGGCGCCGCGAAGTGCCTGACCCTGCGGCTGGACGAGATCGCGGGGGCGTAACCGAGGACTGTGGGAGCCGGCTTCGCCGGCGATCCCGCGGCAGCGGGCAACCCTGCCGCAAGCACCCATCGCCGCTGAAGCGGCTCCCACACAAGACCTGTCAACGCTTGCGGAGGCCCAGGTCTTCTACGACGCTTTCTTCCTCCGCGCCAGCCACTTGTCCAGTTCGTTCGCAAACGCCTGGCGATCGCGCGGGTGCATGGCCGCGGGGCCGCCTGTGTCCACGCCGGCCCCTCGCAGTTCCTCCATGAAGTTGCGCATCGAGAGCCGCGCGGCGATCGTGTCCTTCGTGAACATCTCGCCACGGGGGTGCAGCGCCAGCGCGCCTTTTTCGATCGCGAACGACGCCAGGGGAATGTCCTGCGTGACCACCAGATCGCCGGTTTCCACGCGGCGCACGATCTCGTCGTCCGCCACGTCGAATCCGCCCGGTACCTGGATGGAGCGTACGAAGCGCGAGGCCGGGGTGCGGATCCACTGGTTTGCCACCAGCGTCACCTCGACCTGCTCGCGCTCGGCCGCGCGGAACAGGATGTCCTTGATGACGTTCGGGCAGGCGTCGGCGTCGACCCAGATCTGCATGTCAGAGGTCCTGCCAGTCCACGGAGCCGTCGATAATGGTGTTCGTGCGTCCGCCCACCCAGACCGCGCCGCCGTCGATGCGGATGATGATGCGGGCGTCGTGGCCCACCTCGCGCCCCTGGCTCACGACGTATCCGCGGGCCAGCGTGCCCGTGCTGTCGCGTTCCGCGATATAGGCGGCGATGAGGCCGTTCGCGGCGCCCGACGCCGGATCCTCCACGATGCCGACGCCCGCAGGAAAGGCGCGAACGGCCAGGCCTTCGGCCGAGCGGGCGAATACGCAGAGGCCCAGCGTGTCGGTGGCGAGCGCGAGTGCGCGGATGGCGGCGTGATCCGGCCGCCATCCGCGCAGTTCGGCTTCGTCGGCGAATTCGGCGATCCACCAGCGACGGCCGCCCTCGACGCAGGCCGGAGCGAGGGTGCCCGGCTTCACGCCGTAGAGTACGGCCGATAACGTCTCGCCTCCGCAGGACGCGTCGCCGACGATGCGTGCCTTCGGGGCCTGCACGAACAGCTCGCGCGCCGTGCCGTCGCCCTCCACCCGGATGGGCAGCACGCCCGCCCCGCATTCCTGCCACACGATACCTGTGGCATCCGGCTGCACCAGCCCGGCGTCGAGCGCCGCGTGGGCGCTGCCGATGGTCGGATGTCCTGCGAAGGGAATTTCCTTCGTCGGAGTGAAGATGCGGGCCAGGTAGCCGGCACCTGCGGCGCGTGCCGGCATGAGGAAGGTGGTTTCGACGAGGTTGGTCCAGTGGGCGAAGCGCTGCATGCGCACATCGGACCAGCCCGAGGCGTCGATGACCACGCCGAGGGGATTGCCCCCGCCGTGACGGGCCGCGAAGACGTCGAGCTGCTTGTATCGAATGAGGGGCATCGGTGGAACCGGGGGACGGGGAAGGCGACATGATAGCCGCGCATGGGGCCGCCGGCATTCGACAACGCTGCGCGATAACGCGAAGATGCGCCCTGGCTCGACGCGTAAGGACGCATTCTCAAGGCATGATCACGCTGCTCATCATCCTCGCGACCTGTGTGGTCTCGATCGTCGCATTCCGCAATCACCGCCTGATGGACGACCTTATCCTCTGGCCCCCGGCACTGAGCCGCAGCCGCGAGTATTACCGCCTGGTGACCTACGGGCTGGTCCACGCCGACGGCGGCCATCTCTTCTTCAACATGATCTCCCTCTATTTCGCCGGGCGGATCATGGAGGAGTTCTTCACGGCCACGATGGGGCCGCTGGGCTTCCTCACGTTCTACATCGGCGCGCTGGTGTTCTCGATCCTGCCCTCGTATCTGGCCAACAGGCGCAATGCCGGGTATCGCAGCCTGGGCGCATCGGGCGCGGTGTCCGCGATCCTCTTCGCCTTCATCCTGTTGGCGCCCTGGGCCAAGATCTACCTGATCGTCATACCGATGCCGGCGATCCTGTATGCCGTGCTCTTCGTGGTCTATTCGGTGTACATGGACAAGCGCGGCGGCGATAACGTGAACCACAGCGCGCACCTGTGGGGCGCCCTTTATGGCGTGCTGTTCACCATCGCGTTGCGTCCCGGGGTGCTGCTGAACTTCATAGCGTCGCTGTCGCAGCCAAGGCTTTTCTGATAGAGAACTGAATTTTACCGACAGATTTATGTGACTTCGGCTCCTGAGTTGTTACATCATGCATTCGTCCGGATCGAACAACCCACCTTAGATGTCGTCCGGCATGCACGCGAGTTTCCCCTGGGGGGCGGTTCGCGTCGGCTATTACCGCAGGAGGAATGAGCGCATGGCTACGACCCGAAAGTCCGCCGCGAAGAAGTCCGCGGCACGAAAGACGGCAGCGAAGAAGACCGCCAGGAAGACATCTGCAACGAAGTCGTCGGCAAGGAAGGCTCCCGCGAAGAAGACCGCACGGAAGGTGGCGCGCAAGGCCACGACCCGTCCGGCAGCGAAGAAGTCCGCTGCGAAGAAGACCACCGCAAAGCGGGCCACTGCCAAGAAGGCTACCGCCAAGCGGGCCACTGCCAAGAAGGCTACCGCCAAGAAGGCCACTGCCAGGAAGGTAACGGCAAAGCGGGCGACCGCGAAGAAGGCAACCACGAAGCGCGCCGCCCCGAAGTCGGCTGCGACCAGGAAGAGCGCAGCGAAGAAGGTCGCCACGCGCAAGTCGGCACGGAAGGCTCCGGCCAAACGTTCCACCGCCAAGAAGACAACCGCCAGGCGCAGCACCGCGACCAGGGCCGCGACGCCGAAGAGCACCGCGCGCAAGGTCGCCTCCGGCAAGCCCGCCGTGAAGAAGGCCGCCCCGGCGCCGGCCGTACGCAAGACCGCCGGCACGGCGGCGACGCGCAAGGCACCCGCACGCAACACGTCCGCCGCTCCCGCCGTCGCCAAGCCGCGTCCGGTACCGAAGGCCGCGCCGAAGCCCGCACGTCCGCCGGCTTCCGAGAGCACGACCGAAACGCCGGTCCAGCACATCACGCAGGAAGAGGCGGTCGCGCACATCCAGGCGCTGCTCGATGCGAAGCGCGAACGCGACCGTCAGCCGCCGAACTGGCCCACCGGTGAGCAGCATGCCGCAGGCACGCCGGATGTCACGCCGGGTGGATCGAATCCGGCACCGAAGGTGCCGGCGCCGGAGGCGTCGCAGCCGAACATGGCGCATGAACGAGGCGATCAGCAGAAGAGCAAAGGCTGAGCGTGAAAGCTGAATGAAAGGAAAGGGCCGCCGCGTGCGGCCCTTTCTTTTTTAGCGGGCATTCAATCGGGTGGGTTCAGTGTCCGGATCGTCTCCCCGGAGGTTCGCCCATGCGTCGAGCGCACTCGCTTATCCTGGCATTGGCTGCATGCCTGCCACTCGCCGGGTGTTATTACGACCCCGATTACGGCTATGTCCGCAACGGCTCCGGAGCGGATGCCTACTATGGCGAAGAGACCGTGGTCGCGCCGGCGTATTCGCCCGGTTACCGCTATTACGACTATGGCCCGGCCTGTTGCTACTCGAGCCTCAGCGTGGGCACCGTGTGGTACGACGGCTACGACGGGCGACGCTATCGACGCGAAGGCGACTGGCACGGACATCCACCGCCGCGCGGCGACTGGCATGACCGTCGCGACTGGCACGATCGCCACGACGGCGATCGCGATCGCGGTAACTGGCGGGGCGACGGTCGTCCCGACCGCGGTCGTCCTCCCCCGGGGCGTTCGCCCGGCGGGCAATGGCAGGGCGGTGGCGATCGTCCGCAGGGTAGCTGGCGCGGCAGTGCGGGAGGCGATCACCGTCCGCCGCCGTCTGTGGCTCCCCGATCCGTACCGGCGACCCGCCCGGCGGGCACAGGCCGCGATCGTAGCCGGTTCCGCAGCAGCACCGACTGAGGCGACGGCGCGGGCCGTACGTTCGCGCCGTGAGGCCCCACGAGGTGGCGTGGCCCAGGCCATGGCGGGATGCGCTTAGGCTGGCAGAAGACTTCGCCATCGCCGCCTCATCCTCTTGCGCATTCGTCTTTCGCCCGTTTCCGCGGCCATCGTTGCGCTTGTGGCCTGCACGGCGGTGCAAAGCCTCGCCGTGCTGCCTTCCTGGAAGGCGGCGATCGCAGCGTGCATCCTGGCCCTGCTTGCGCTTCTGTCGGCCCGCCGTGATGTCGTACGGCTGGGCGCGGTGGCGGTCCTCTTCGCTGCGTGGGCGGTGTTTCACGCGGCGCTCGCGATGCAAGCGCGCTGGCCGGCGTCGCTGGACGGCACGGATGTGACGGTCACCGGACGCGTGATCGGTCTTCCGCGGCGAAGCGGTGCCGACGTTTCCTTTGTCTTGGTCTCGGAATCGCCGGGCGGCGACGCACACGCTCCGCGAGGGCGCATACGCCTCACCTGGTATCGCGGTGCCGCCGCGCCGGCACCGTGCGAGCGATGGCGGCTCACGGTGCGGCTGCGCCGCCCGCGCGGCATCCTCAATCCCGGGCCTGCCGACGGCGAGCGCAACGCGTTGCAACGTCGCGTTGCCGCCACGGGGTATGTGCGCGCGGCGCCCGACAATCGCCGGTTGTCCACGGCGATCTGCGCGGACGGCTGGCGTGCGCGCATCGCGAAGGCACTCGACGCCGCGGTCGGCGAACGTCGCGCGCGCCTCCTGAAGGCGCTGGCCGTGGGGGACACGCGCGGGCTGGATGCCGCCGATTGGGATATCGCCCGCGCGACCGGCGTCTCCCACCTGTTGGCGATATCCGGTTTCCATGTGGGTGTTGCCGCCGGTGGCGGCGCGCTGTTAGGGCGCTTGCTCTATGCCTTGCTTCCCGGTCTGGCGCTGTGGCTCCCACGGCAGATCGCGCAGGCACTGGCCGGCCTTGCCGTGGCAGGCGTGTACGCGGTCCTCGCCGGTCTGGGCCTTCCCACCGTGCGCAGCCTGCTCATGATCGCCGTCGTCGTGCTGGCGGCGTGCTTCCGTCGGCGGACGAACGGCGCGTCCCTGCTCGCCGTGGCATCGCTCGTCGTCCTCGGCTTCGACCCGCTTTCGGTGCTTTCCGCGGGCTTCTGGCTTTCGTTCGCCGGCGTGGGTTTCCTGATGCTCTGCGTGACGCCGGTGTCTGACGGGTGGCGCGGATGGCTGGGAGGCCTGCTGCGTGCGCAAGCGGTCATGAGCGTCACGTTGCTGCCCCTGTGCCTGTGGTTCTTCGGCAGCGCGTCGCTGGCGGGATTTGCCGCCAACCTCGTGGCGGCGCCGCTCGTGAGTTTCGTGGTCGTGCCGTTGACCCTGATCGGTTGCGCGTTGTTGGGCGCGCCTGCGCTGGCCAGTGTTTTCCTTATGCCAGCGTGCTGGGTGCTGTCGCACCTGTGGCGCCTGCTGGAGGCGATGGCGCGAATGCCCATGGCTGCCATCGGCGTGGCCGAGGGCATCGTGGTGACGACCATCCTTGCGACGGCGGGAGCCGCGTGGCTGTTCGCGCCGCGTGGTGTACCGCTGCGCGGTTGCGGCGCCTTGCTGCTGCTGCCGATGTTGCTGCCCCCGCGCGACCCGCCACAGCACGGCGCGTTCCGCATGTGGGTACTCGATGTGGGGCAGGGGCTGGCGGTGCTGGTGCGCACCCGTTCGCATACGCTGGTGTACGACACGGGGCCGGCCTATGCCGGTGGGCGCGACGCGGGTGCCGGCGTCGTGCTCCCTGCGATCGCCGCGCTCGGCATCGGGCCGGTCGACCGGCTCGTGGTCAGTCATGGCGACAGCGACCACGCCGGAGGCGCGGGGTCCATTGTGTCCCGCTATCCGGAAGCGGTGCGCCTGTCGGGCGAGCCGGGGCGACTGGGCTTCAGGTCGCTGCCTTGCGCCGGGCAGGCCCCGTGGTCCTGGGACGGCGTGTTCTTCCGCTTCATCGAGGTGCCCGAGGCGCGCGGGGGAAAGACCGCCTCGAACGATCGCTCCTGTGTGCTGGCGGTCGAAGGCATCGGAGGGCGGCTCATGCTCACGGGCGACATCGGCCATGGCGCCGAACGCCGCATGGCCGCGGGGGACATGGCGTCGTCGCTGCCGACGATAACCACCATGGCGCACCACGGCAGTCGACACTCGTCGGACGTTTCGTGGCTCGCGGCGGTGAAACCCGCGATCTCGATCGCCTCGGCCGGCTGGCGCAATCGCTTCGGACACCCGCACCCGAGCATCGTCGACAGGCATGCCGCCATGGGGGCAGAGGTTTACGTCACCGCACGCAGTGGCGCGATTCGGGTGGACTTCCCGGTGGCGGGGCCGCCGGTCATCGTGCGCGAGTGGCGGCGCCCGGCCACGCGCTACTGGCACGAATGACGCCCCGCAATTTGCTGCGGTGCATTTGACATCTCGAATTTAGAACGATTTAAATGCCGCTTCCGTAATCGAAGGGGACGAGCGTGACGGGATCGATGCAGGTTTGGAAAAAGTCGGGGATCGCACTGGCGGTGTCCTCCATCCTCCTCACCGGCGCGGCTTTCGCGGCCGCTGCGCGATTCGACAGTTCGTTCGAGCAGGGCGGGCCCCAGGTGCTCGCGAAGGGCACCGGCGGCCTCGACGTGCGCGTCGTGGGCGGCCCGCCGCCCGAAGCCGTGCTCACGGCGAAGGCGAACGTGGGCTTCACGGGTACCCATTCCTTGCGTTACGCGGGGACGGCGAACGGCAGCCCTGCCGTGGCCAGGCTGTTCGACACCGATGTGAGTGTCGCCGAAGGCACCACGCTTTCCTGGCTGGTCTTCCCGCGCTCGAACAAGGACGACCTGAGCAATCCCGCCAACTACGCGAGCGTGGACGTGGTGTTCGACGACGGTTCGCGCCTCTCCACTAGCGGCGCGCGCGACCAGCATCGCGTGCCGGCCACGGCGAAGGGGCAGGGCGAGGGCCGTGTGCTCTATCCGGACCAGTGGAACTACGTGAGCGTGGATCTCGGCGCGGTAGCCAAGGGTCGGCGCGTGCGCGGTATCGAACTGGTCGTGAACCCGCCTGCCGGCAAGTCGTTCGAAGGCTATCTCGACGACGTGCGCATCGGCGTGGTGAAAGACATCGCCAGCACGCATCCCACCGACTACGTGGACACCCGTCGTGGCTCCAACGCGAACGGCAATTTCTCGCGCGGCAACAACTTCCCCGCGGTGGCGATGCCGCACGGATTCAATTTCTGGACGCCCACGACCAACGCCGGTTCGAACTGGCTCTACCAGTACCAGGAGCGAAACGGCGACGACAACCGTCCCCGCATCGAGGCGTTCGCCCTCTCGCACGAGCCCAGCCCGTGGATGGGCGAGCGGCAGACCTTCCAGGTGATGCCCGCCCAGGTGCCGTCCGGCGCGCCGCCGCTGAAGCGCGAAACGCGCGCGCTCGCGTTCGGCCACGATGCCGAAGTGGCGCACCCAGACTACTACAGCGTGCATTTCGACAACGGTATCGCCACCGAAATCACGCCGACCGACCATGCGGCGATGTTCCGCTTCACGTTCGCGGGACCGCGTGCGCAACTGGTGTTCGACAACATCAACGGCGATGCCTCGGTCACGCTCGACCCCGCCGGCCGTTCCATCCAGGGCCGGTCGGACGTGAAGAGCCGGCTGTCCACGGGCGCCACGCGCCTGTTCTTCTATGCCGAGTTCGACAAGCCCGTGACCGAGAGCGGCCGGTTGACCGGCGAGCATCGCGACGCTGCCTCGGCATGGTACGGCTTCGACACGTCGAAGAAAGACGGCCGCACGGTCACGATGCGGATCGCCACCTCGCTCATCGGCATCGATCAGGCCAAGGCCAACCTGGCGCAGGAAATCGCGGCGGGCGACACGTTCGACAGCGTGCACGAGCGTGCCCGCAAGGCCTGGGACGAACGCCTCGGCATCGTGAAGGTGGAGGGTGCCACGCGCGACGAACGCACCATCCTCTACTCGAACCTCTACCGCCTGTTCCTGTATCCGAACCGCGCCTACGAGAACACGGGCAGCAAGGACAAACCGGTGTGGCGCTACGCCAGTCCGTTCTCGGCCGCCGTTGGCGCGAACACGGACACGCATACCGGTGCGCGCATCGTCGACGGCAAGCCCTACGTCAACAATGGCTTCTGGGACACCTATCGCACGGCGTGGCCGGCGTACGTGCTGTTCACCCCGAAGGAAGCGGGCGAGATGATCGACGGCTTCGTGCAGCAGTATCGCGACGGCGGCTGGATCGCGCGCTGGAGCTCGCCGGGATATGCCGACCTCATGGTGGGCACCAGCTCGGACGTGGCCTTCTCCGACGCCTGGCTGAAGGGTGTCCGCAATTTCGACGTGGCGTCGTTCTACCAGTCGGCGATCCGCAACGCCTCCAGCGCCAGCGACGTGAAGGGCGCGGGCCGCAAGGGCATCGAGCGGTCGCTGTTCAACGGCTACACCGACGACAAGGTGGATGAGGGTCTGTCCTGGTCGATGGACGGCTACATCAACGATTTCGCTATCGGCAATCTCGCCGCGGCGCTGGCGAAGACGCCGGCGAACGGGGACGGTTACCGCAATTACGCCGACGACGCGGTGTGGTATCGCTCCCGCGCGCTGGGTTACACCAACCTGTTCGAACCTGAAGTGGGCTTCTTCGTCGCCCGCGATCCGGCGGGCAAGTGGCGCTGGAACGCGAAGGACTTCAATCCGACGCGCTGGGGCGGCGACTACACCGAAACAGACGCCTGGAACATGGCGTTCCACGCGCCGCAGGACGGTGCCGGCCTCGCCGGGCTCTACGGCGGGCGCGACGCGCTTGCCGCGAAACTCGACACCTTCTTCTCCACGCCCGGCACCTTCGACGTGGGCGACTACGGCGGCGTGATCCACGAAATGCTGGAAGCCCGCGACGTGCGCATGGGCCAATACGGCCATTCGAACCAGCCTTCGCACCACATTATCTGGATGTACGACGAGGCCGGCCAGCCCTGGAAGGCGCAGGACAAGCTGCGCGATGCGGTGTCGCGCCTTTACGTGGGCAGCGAAATCGGCCAGGGGTATCCCGGCGACGAGGACAATGGCGAGATGTCGGCGTGGTGGCTGTTCGCGGCGGCGGGCTTCTATCCGTTGCGCATGGGCACGCCCGAGTACGTGATCGGGGCACCGCATTTCCCGCGCATGACGATCGCCCTGGAGAATGGGGAGAAGATCGACATCCGTGCACCGGGCGTGAGCGACACCAACCGCTATGTGCAGTCGCTGAAGGTGAACGGCCAGCCCTGGAACAAGCTCACCCTGCCGCACGAACTGCTGGCGAAGGGCGCGACGCTCGACTTCACGATGGGCGCGGAGCCGTCTCGGTGGGGCACCGGTGCGGACGCCTTGCCTGCGTCGATCACGGCCGAGGGCCAAAAGCCGTCGCCGCTGCGCGACGTGACCCGGGCGGGAGGCGTCAGCCTCGGCGGCCACCGTGACGCGAAGCTCGCCGCCGTGGCGGACAACGACTCGTCCACCGAGTTCGCCCTGCCCAAGGGGAAGACGACCGTCGACTACCGCCTGGACAAGCCTGCTGCCGTGGCCGTCTACACCATCACGTCCGGCGCAGCCCTTCCGGCACCTTCGCACTGGACCCTGCAGGGCTCCGCGGACGGCAAGCAGTGGACCACCCTGGACGAGCGGCGCGACGAGCACTTCCCCTGGCACCGTCAGACGCGGGCTTTCGCGCTCAAGCAGACGGCTTCGTACAAGCATTACCGGCTGGTGCTCGAATCCGACGCGCCGGGCGCCGTGGCCGAACTGGAGCTGCTGGCACGCTAAGGGCTGGTGTGGGAGCCGCTTCAGCGGCGATGGGTGCTCGCGAGAGTGCCCGCTGCCGCGGGATCGCCGGCATAGCCGGCTCCCACACAGAGCAGGCTGGCTAACACAGAGCAGGCCGGTTCACACAGAGCAGGCCGGTTCACACAGAGCAGGCCGGTTCACACAGAGCAGGCTGGCTCACACAGAGCAGGCCGGTTCACACAGAGCAGGCTGGCTCACACAGAGCGGGCTGGCTCACACAGAGCGGGCTGGCTCACACAGAGCAGGCCTGCTCACGCAGAGTTGGCGGGCCGCCACAGAGCAGGCTGGTTCCCGCATAGAGCGGGCCGGCATTCTGTGGGAGCCGCTTCAGCGGCGATGGGTGCTCGCGCCACGGTTGCACACGGCCGGGTGTTCCCCGTCGGGAAAGACTCCTGTCCGGGCTGCGACTGGTTGCGCAGTCCCAACGGCCGGCCCTGCTATCATCCGGGTCTGACTTTTTCGTAGCTCCGGGGTTCACGTGCTCGAGATTCTTCTGGCTGGCGGCTGGGCATTGGCGCCGATCCTGATCTGTTCGCTGGCGGCGCTGGCGATCGTGCTGGAACGCTTCTGGGCCCTGCGCCGCGCGGCCGTGCTGCCGCCGGGGCTGGGTGCGGAAGTCCGCGAATGGGCGCGCTCGTCCAAGCTCGACGCCGCCCACCTCGAGGCGCTGGAAAAAGGCTCGCCGCTGGGCGAACTGTTCGCGGGCGCGCTGGCCGTGCGCGACCGTCCGCGCGAACTCATCAAGGAACGCATCGAAGACACCGGCCGCCATGTGGTGCACCGCATGGAGCGTTACCTGAACACGCTCGGCACCATTGCCCTCATCGGCCCGTTGCTTGGCCTGCTCGGCACGGTGATCGGTCTGATCCGCATGTTCCTGAACGTGATGGCGGGCGGCATCGGCGACCCGACGAAGATGGCCGGCGGCATCGGCGAGGCGCTGATCTGCACGGCCTTCGGTCTGATCGTTTCCATCCCCGCCTACGTGCTGCACCGCTACTTCCGCTCGAAGGTCGGGGGCTACGTGGTGCAGATGGAAAAGGAAGCCACGGCGCTGCTCGACGATCTGTCGGCCCCGCGCCCGGTGGCGCGCCGCCGCACCGCCGCGACGGAAGCGGCAGCCACGCAGGCCGGTTGATCCCATGCGCATCGGTTCCCGTCGCGAGGACGACTTCGAGATCAACGTGATCTCGCTGATCGACGTCCTGCTTACGCTGCTCATGTTCTTCGTGCTGAGCACTACTTTCATCGAGCATTCGCGGCTCAAGGTCAACCTGCCCAAGGCGGACAGCGAGGCAAGGGATGCCACGGACAACGCGCTCACTGTCGTCGTCGATCGTGACGGGCATTACGCGGTGGGCAGCGACGAGGTGCTGGGCGAGGGCATCGAGCCCCTGAAATCCACCATCGAGCGCGTGGCCGGGCCGGACCGCGGCCGGATCGTCGTGATCCGCGCGGATGCGATGACGCCGCACCAGAACGTGGTGCGGGCCATGGACGCGCTGGGCCAGTTGGGTTTCACGCGATTGTCGATCGCCACCACACCGTCCGAGGCGGCGGCGGGCAAGTGAGTACGCAGAAAGTTTCCGTCTGGGACGTGCGCACCTGGCACACGTACAAGCGCCTGCTTGGCTATACGAAGCGATTCCGCACCGCGGGCATCATCGCGATCGTTGGCATGATCATCGACCCGGCCTGCCTGTCGCTGTTCACCAACCTGCTGCAGCCGCTGATCGACAACCTGTTCATCGCGCGCGATCCGCACACCATTTTCTGGATGCCGATCTGGATCATCTGCATCTTCGCCGTTCGCGGCGTGGCCTCGTATTGCACCGATTACGGCATCGCGTACGTGGGCCGTAACGTGGTCCAGGCCATTCGTATCGACGTGTTCGCCGCTTACCTGCGCCTGCCATCCACGTTCTTTGCGAAGGAACCCTCCGGCCAGCAGATCTCCCGCATCACCTATACGAGCGAGCAGGTGGCCGCCGCGTCGTCCGATTCGCTCAAGGTGGCCGTCACGGAGGGCCTCACCGTGGTGGGCCTGCTCGCGGTCATGCTCTACCAGAGCGCCTACCTGGCGATGGCGCTGCTCGTGCTGGTGCCCTGCGTCGTCGTGATCGTCACGGTGATCAGCCGCCGTTATCGCAAGATCAGCAAGCGCATCCAGGGCAACATGGGCACGGTCACCAGCGCCGTCGAAGAGGCCGTGGCGGCGAATCGGGAGGTGCGCATCTATGGCGGACAGGGCCGCGAGGGCGACCGCTTCCACGAGATCGCCGACCGTCAGCGGCGCCTGAACCTGAAGGTGTCCGCCACCAGCGCGGCGTCGAGCGCCACGATCCAGACCGTTGGCGCCATGGCGCTGGCCGTGCTGGTCTTCCTGGGCACCCGCCCCGGCGTCATCGAGACGATTACCCCCGGCGTGTTCACCGCCGTGCTCACCGCCATGGGCGGCATGCTGCCTTCGCTGAAGCGCCTTGCCGGCATCCAGTCCAACCTGCAGAAGGGCGTGAGCGCGGCCGAAGACCTGTTCGCGATCATCGACGAGCCGCCGGAAGTGGACCATGGCACCGAGGATCTCGGGCGCACGAAGGGCGACATCCGCTTCGAGCACGTGGAACTCGTTTACGAGCGCAACAACCATGCGGCCCTTCGCGGCGTCGACCTCGTCTGCGCACCGGGCACGGTCACCGCGCTCGTCGGCCGTTCGGGCAGCGGCAAGTCCAGCCTGGTCAGCCTGCTGCCGCGTTTCTACGAACCGACGGCAGGGCGCATCCTGATCGACGGTCGCGACTACGCGCAGTACACCCTGGCCTCGCTGCGCCGGCAGATCGCCTGGGTGGGGCAGCACGTGGTGCTGTTCGACGACACGGTCGCCGCCAACATCGCCTACGGCGAGATGTCGGGCGCCTCGGAAGCGGAGATTGTCGCGGCAGCACAGGCCGCGAACGCGATGGAATTCATCGAACGCCTTCCCGAGGGGCTGAACACCCGTATCGGCCAAGGCGGCAATTCGCTTTCCGGCGGGCAGCGCCAGCGCCTCGCCATAGCGCGGGCGATCCTGAAGAACGCACCCATCCTGGTTCTGGACGAAGCCACCAGCGCGCTGGACACCGAATCCGAACGGCTGATCCAGGACGCCCTTACGCGCCTGATGCGCGACCGCACCACGCTGGTGATCGCCCACCGCCTGTCCACCATCGAGCACGCGGATCAGATCGCGGTGATGGAGCAGGGCAGGATCATCGAACTCGGAACCCATCGCGAGCTCATCGACAAGGGCGGCCAGTACGCGGCGCTGCATCGCATGCAGTTCCACGAGCAGGCCGCGGCGGACTGACGCCGTGGCCGTGGGCGCGTCGTTGCAGCGTCGTTGGTACGGCGGCGGCCCTCCGCCCTGGTGGACGTTACCGTTGGAGGCGCTGTACCGCCGCGTGGTGGAAGCGCGTACCCGCCGGTTCCGGAACGATCCCTCCGCCGTGGTGCGCCTGCCCGTGCCCGTCGTGGTGGTCGGCAACATCACGGTGGGCGGCACGGGCAAGACGCCGCTTATCGTGGCCATCGCTCGTGCGATGGCCGAACGCGGTTTCTCGCCCGGTGTGGTGAGCCGCGGCTACGGCGGCAGCGAGCGTGGCCCCTACCTGCTCACGGGCAGCGACGATCCCGCGCGGGTGGGTGACGAACCCAGCCTAATACGGCAATACGGCATCCCTGTCGCCATCGGGCGCGAACGGCCCGAAGCCGCGCGGCTGCTCCTCGACGCCGGCTGCGACCTGGTGCTGGCCGACGATGGCCTGCAGCACCATCGGCTGGGGCGCGATGTCGAAATATGCGTGGTGGACGGCGAGCGCCGGCTGGGTAACGGACACTTGCTGCCTGCAGGCCCGATGCGCGAGTCCGCGAGTCGTCTGGGAGAAGTGGATTTCGTCGTGGTCAACGGCGGCTCACCGGGCCCCGGAGAGATCGCGATGACGCTCGAGGGCGGCACCGCGGTGAACATGCACGATCCGTCGCTGGACGCGCCGCTGTCGGACTTCGCCGGGCGTCCGGCCCATGCCGTGGCCGGCATAGGCAATCCGGCGCGCTTTTTCGCCAGCCTGGCCGCGCAGGGCATTGCCGTGCACGGCCACCCCTTCGCCGACCATCACGCCTTCACCCGCGACGACTTCACGTTCGCGGATGGCTGCCCGGTGCTGATGACCGACAAGGACGCGGTGAAATGCCGCGCGTTCGCGCGGCCCAACTGGTGGCGCGTGCCCGTGCGGGCGGTGGTGCCGGAATCGTTTTTCGACGCACTCGCACTGCGCGTGCGCCCCGGCTGAACAGGCCCTAGAACGCCGGCTGCACTGCGCCGCCGTAGGTCTTCTCGATGAATGCCTTCACCTCGGGCGAGGTGAGGGCGGCGGCCAGCTTCTGCACGCGCGGGTCGTCCTTGTTGTCCGGCCGTGCGACCAGGAAGTTCACGTAGGGCGATTCCTTGTCTTCGATCAGGAGCGCGTCCTTCACCGGGTTGAGCTTCGCCGCCAGTGCGTAATTGGTGTTGATGAGGGCGAGGTCCACTTCGCCGAGCACGCGCGGCAGCATGGCGGCCTCCAGCTCCCGGAACTTGAGGTGTTTCGGATTGCCCGTGACGTCCTTCAGCGTGGCGAGCCGGTCGTCAGGATTGGCGAGCGTGATGAGGCCATGCTTCGCGAGGAGGAGCAGGGCGCGACTGTTGTTGCTCGGGTCGTTGGGAATGACCACGTTGGCACCATCGGGAAGCTGGTCGATCGACGTGTACTTGCGCGAATACGCGCCGAAGGGCTCGATGTGCACACCCACGACCTTCACGAGGTTGGTGCCGCGCTCCTTGTTGAAGGCGTCGAGATAGGGGGCGGTCTGGAAGAAGTTCACGTCCAGCTGCTTCTGCGCCACCTGCATGTTCGGCTGCACATAGTCGGTGAACACGCGGATTTCGAGGTTCACGCCCTGCTTCGCCAGCAGCGGCTTGATCTCCTTGAGAATTTCCGCATGCGGTACCGGCGTCGCCGCCACCGTCAGCGGGGCTTCGGCACTGCCGCCCGCGCCTTTGTCCTGGCCGCCGGAACAGGCCGCCGCAAGCATGGCGAGCGCGGAGACGAGGGGCAGCAGGTACTTCTTCATGGGGCGTCCGTGATGATGTTGCGGTGCGACAGCATAGGCGTCCATTCCGCCGGATGCAAAAAGACGGCCGGACGTCCGTTCAGCGTCGGCTGTAGCGACTGACCAACCGGTCGCCGAGCGACTGCAATACCTGCACCAGCACCACGAGCAATGCCACCGTGACCAGCATGTAGTCCGGCTTGTAGCCGTTGTAACCGTACTGGTAGGCGAGGGCGCCAAGGCCGCCGGCACCTACGATGCCGCCCATGGCGGTATAGCCGACCAGCGCCACGGCAGTGACCGTGGTACTGGCGATCAGTCCGGCACGCGCCTCGGGAAGAAGTACCCGCGACACGATCTGCGCCGTGGTGGCGCCCATGGCCTGGCTGGCCTCGATGACGCCGCGGTCGACCTCGCGCAGTGCCGTTTCCACGAGGCGCGCGAAGAAGGGGGCCGCGCCGATCACGAGGGGAACGATGGCGCCGCGGATGCCGATGCTCACGCCGGTGATCGCCTGGGTGAGGGGAATCAGCAGGATCATGAGGATGATGAACGGGATGGAGCGCAGCACGTTCACGACGAACGAGAGGACGGCATAGAGTCGCGGCGCCGCGTGCAGTTGCCCGCGGGCGGTGAGGAACAGCCATATGCCGAGCGGCAGCCCGAGCACGATCGTGAAGAGCAGGGACCCGCCCAGCATCAGCAAGGTGTCGACGCACGCCTGCGCGATCTCGGGCCAGTCGATGTTGGGAAACAGCGTGTGCATGGGATTCATCGCGCGACCTCCTCGATGTCGACGCCGGCTGCCCGAATCTGCGCCAGCGCGTCGTCCAGGCGCTCGCCGTGCATGGCGAGCGTGAGTTGCCCGTAAGGGGTGTCCTTGATCCGGTCCACGCGTCCGGAAAGAAGGTTGTATTCGACGCCCGTGTCGCGCACCACGCGCGAGAGCAGGGGAGAGTAGGTGGCATCGCCGCGGAACGAAAGGCGGTAGAGCGGGCCGTCCACGCCGGGGAACTCGGGCCCGCGTCCTTCGCGATGGTCGGCTTCGGCAACGAAGCGCCGGGTGGTGGCATGTTGCGGATGCAGGAACACGTCGGCCACGGTGCCCAGTTCCACGACCCGTCCCGCGTCGAGCACGGCGACGCGATCGCACACGCGCCGGATCACGTCCATCTCGTGCGTGATCAGGACGATGGTGAGACCGAGCCGGCGGTTGATGTCGGCGAGGAGTTCGAGCACCGAGGCCGTGGTCTGCGGGTCGAGTGCGCTCGTGGCTTCGTCGCAGAGCAGGATACCCGGGCGGTTCGCGAGGGCACGGGCGATACCGACACGCTGCTTCTGGCCGCCGGAGAGCTGGGCCGGGTATTTGTGCGCGTGTTCTGCGAGGCCCACGAGATCGAGCAACTCGCTCACGCGTGCCGTGACGCCTGCGCCGTCCGTACCCTGATGCAGGCGCAGCGGAAAGGCGACGTTCTCCGCCACGGTGCGCGATGCCAGCAGGTTGAAGTGCTGGAAGATCATGCCGATGCCGGAACGCAGTCGCCGCAGTTCCGCGCCCTGCGCATCGGTGACGTCGCGACCGTCGATGAAAACCTTGCCCGCGGTGGGCCGTTCGAGCAGGTTTACCAGTCGGAGCATGGTCGATTTGCCGGCGCCGGAGTGGCCTATGATGCCGAACACTTCGCCCGCTTCGATGGTGAGGTCGACCGGGTGCAACGCGGGGACGAGCTTGCCGCCCACGGAGTAGGACTTTGACGCGGCGGCGAAACGGATCACGGGCCTGTTCTCGGGCGGAAAGACGTCCATGTTAGCCGAAGCGGGGTAGACTGGCGGGCACCTCCCCCTTGGACGCGCCACATGGCCAGCATCTACGATTTCTCCGCACGCGACATCGACGGCAAGGAACGCTCGCTTGCCGAGTTCCGCGGCAAGGCGCTGCTGGTGGTGAATGTGGCGTCCAAGTGCGGTTTCACGCCCCAGTACGAGGGCCTGGAAGCGCTCCATAAGGAGTGGCACGCCAAAGGCTTCGAAGTGCTCGGCTTTCCCTGCGACCAGTTCGGGCACCAGGAACCGGGCGACGAAGCCGAGATCCGCAACTTCTGTTCGCTCAATTATGGCGTGACGTTCCCGATGTTCGCGAAGATCGACGTGAACGGCGACAACGCGCACCCGCTCTATCGATGGCTCAAGTCCGAGAAGAAGGGGCTGCTCGGCACCGAAGGCGTCAAGTGGAATTTCACCAAGTTCCTGATCGATCGCGAGGGCAACGTGGTGGCGCGCTACGCGCCCACCGACACGCCGGCGAAGATCGAAAAGGATCTGCCGGCGGTGCTGGGCACCTGATGTTCGGCGGCGTCTTCAAAGGCGCCCGGTGGCCTCGGCGAGCATGACGGCGATCGCATCCACTTCCGCCGATGCGCTGCGCAGTGGCTCAGCGCCGTGCGGAGGCGGCCGGTAATTGTTGAGGAGTATCGCGAACGCCAGGCGCTGTCCCGATGCGGTGGTGACGTAGCCCGCAAGGGCGTTCACGTAGGTCATGCTGCCGGTCTTGGCGACGACGTTGCCTTCCGCGGCCGTGCCGCGCATGCGCCGGGCCAGCGTTCCGTCGACGCCGGCCACCGGAAGCAGGCTGCGCCATGCGGCTGCACCGGGAGCGGTGTCCATCGTAGCGAGCAGGCGAGTCAGAGCGGATGCCGTCGTGAGGTCGTGGCGGGAAAGTCCCGAGCCTTCCGTCATCGCGACGGACGTCGGACCGATGCCTCTCGCCGCGAGCCAATCCGATAGCGCCGCGGTGGCGCGATCCTCGGCGGGCGTCGCATCCGCGCCTTGCGAACGGCCGGCCAGGAGGAAAACGGTCTGCAAATAGAGGTTCTGCGACCGCTTGAGGCCCGCCTGCAGGATTTCCAGCAATGTCGGCGAGGGCCACGAGGCCAGGAGTTCGCCTCCGGGTGGCCGGACTGGCCAGCGCACGCTGCGCGCTTCGCTATCCACCCGGACGCCTTGCGCGTGCAAGGCTGATTCGAGCCGTCGCGCCGCGACCAGGGCGGGATCGGGCATGGCGATGCGTGCGGTGTGCGGCTTCGCGCTCGCGTTATCCAGGCCAATGACGTGGAGGGTGTCCGAACCGGGTGCGCGATAGAACTCGGGTGTTCTGGCAGGTGCGTCGTTCGGCGGTGCCTCTGCCGAGTCGATCGCCACGGTGATCGCCGCGTCCCGGGGCCGTACGTCGACACGAGGTCCGGCAAGGGCCACGGTCATCGTATTTTCGTCGATGTCGAGACCGCCCGCCTGGGCTCCGTAGGTTTCCTGGAGATCGGACGCTTCCCAGCCCGCACCGATGGGCGGCCCGGCGAACAGGGTATCGTCGCCCACCACGGCGCCATCGATGCGGCGAATGCCGCGTTCTCGCAGCGCCGCCGCCAGGTTGTTCGCCCATGCATCGCCCGACAAGGTCGGATCGCCACCGCCACGGAGCACGATATCGCCGCGCAGCCGTCCCTTTTTCATGGCACCGTTCGCCAGCACGTCGGTGCGTGTGCGGAAATCCGGACCAAGGCGGTCCAGCGCGAATGCCGCCGTATAGAGCTTGGCCGTGGAGGCCGGAAGCATGAGCCTGCCGGCATCGTGGGCGTAGACGGTGCGTCCGTCATCCAGCGACACGACCGAGATGCCCCAGGAGGCCGCGGCGAAGCGGGGCTCGGCGAGGTGGCGCTCGATCCGTGTTCCGACACCTTCGGCGTGTGCGACGGACACCAGCAGGATCATGCATGCCGCAACGGAGCGCGACAGCATGAGGCGCGCCCTCAGGCGATCCACGAGGGCTGGTTCTTGTCGAGAAAGGCCGAAAGCCCGTCCTGTCCTTCCGGCGAAACGCGAAGGCGCGCGATGAGCGCGGCGTTCTCCGTGTCGATCCGCTCCATGTGCTGCAACGTCATGCCGCCCATGCCCAGTGCGAGTCGCTTCGCTTCTCCCTGCGCCACCGGCCCACCCTTGGCCAGCAGGCCCGTCACGCGGTCGACGGCACCGTCGAGCCCGGCGGCAGGCACGATCTCGTGCACCAGGCTCATGCGCAACGCGACCTCCGCCCCGAACACCTCGCCGGTCAGGAACAGTCGACGGGCGGCGCGCAGGCCGACGGCCGCGATGACGTAAGGCGAGATCACCGCGGGCACGAGACCGAGCTTCACCTCGGACAGGGCGAACTTCGCATCGTCTGCCGCGATGGCGATGTCACAGCAGGCAACGAGCCCCACGCCGCCGCCGAATGCGGCGCCGTTCACCCGTGCAATGGTGGGCTTCGCAAGAAATTGCAGGCGGCGCATCAGGGTGGCGAGGCGAAGCGAATCGAGGCGGTTTTCTTCTTCCGAAGCCGCGGCCATGCCGCGCATCCAGCGCAGGTCCGCACCGGCGGAGAAGCTGCTTCCCGCGCCCGTGAGCACCACGACACGCACGTCGTCGTCGCGTTCCAGGCCGTCGATGGCGGCTGTCAGATCCGCTATCAGGCCATCGTCGAAGGCGTTGTGCACCTCGGGGCGATTCATGACGAGGTGGGCGACGGAGCCCTGGCGAACCAGTTCGACGGCGGACATGGGCAACCTCCTGCTGAGAAGCCGGGAATCATAAGCGGTCAGGCATTGGATGCAGCCCTCCCGTTAAAGGCATATAATGCGAACAGTTCTTATTTGAGTATTCCCTGTGCGCCTCTCAGACGCGCCGAAAGGTGCCCAAGCCGTGGTCCAGTCCGTTACCGATGCCCATCCCGCCGACCCGATCGCCCAGCGCCTTCGCGATCTGGGTTTTGTCGCGGGCGAGCCGGTTCGGCTTGTGGCGCGGGGGCCTCTCGGGGGCGACCCGCTGCTGATCCAGATCGGCAGCACGCGTTTCGCGCTCCGCAAGACGGAAGCGGCGCGCGTGGAGATCTCCGTGGGCGGTGCCGCATGAGCGCCGTCGCGACTCGCATCGCCCTCGTGGGCAACCCCAACTGCGGCAAGACGGCGCTGTTCAACCAGCTGACCGGCGGCCGGCAGAAGGTAGCGAATTACGCGGGCGTCACGGTGGAACGCAAAGAGGGGCGTTTCGTGGCGCCGTCCGGACGCACGTTGCATGTGCTCGACCTTCCCGGTGCATACAGCTTCGACGCCACCAGCCCGGACGAGGCGATCACGCGCGACGTGTGCCACGGGCGTTACCCCGGCGAAGCCGCTCCCGACCTGATCGTATGCGTGGCGGATGCCACGAACCTGCGGCTTCACCTGCGCTTCGTCCTCGAGGTGCGCCGCCTCGGGCGGCCCGTCGTGCTCGCGCTGAACATGATGGACGCGGCAAGGCGGCGGGGCATCGTCATCGACGTGGCACGGCTCTCGCAGCGGCTCGGTGTTCCCGTGGTCGAGACCGTCGCGGTGAAGCGGGGCGGAGCGAAGGCGCTCATCGAGCGTATCGATGCCAGCGTGCCGAACGTGGTGCCGGCACCGATCGACCAGGCCGGCGTGGACGAATTGCACGCGGAGGTTCGCGCGATCCTCGCCGATACCGTGACCCTGCCGCGCGACACCGTGGCCATCGACGACGCGATCGACCGCTGGGCATTGCACCCGGTGTTCGGTCTGGCGATCCTCGCCGCGCTCATGTTCTTCATCTTCCAGGCGGTGTTCTCCTGGGCGCAGCCGGTCATGGACGGCATCGAGGCCGGCATCGCGGCACTCGGCACGTTCGTCACGGGGTTCCTGCCGGAAGGCAGTGCCTTGCACAGCCTGCTCAACGACGGCCTCTTCGCCGGCCTGGGCGCGGTGCTGGTCTTCCTGCCGCAGATCCTGATCCTCTTCCTGTTCATCCTCGTGCTGGAAGAATCCGGCTACCTGCCGCGCGCCGCCTTCCTGCTCGATCGCATGATGTTTCGCGTGGGCCTTACCGGCCGCGCGTTCATTCCGCTGCTTTCCAGCTTCGCCTGCGCCATTCCCGGCATCATGGCCACGCGCAGCATCCAGGACCCGCGCGACCGTCTCACCACGATCCTGGTGGCGCCGCTGATGACCTGCTCCGCGCGGTTGCCTGTCTACACGCTGCTCATCGCCGCGTTCATTCCCAACCGCAGCGTGTGGGGCCTGTTCAACCTGCAGGGCATCGTGCTGTTCACGCTCTACTTCGCCGGCATCTTCAGTGCCCTGGGCGTGGCCTTCGTCATGAAGCGCCTGCGCAAGGACAAGAGCGAACACGCGCTCATCATGGAGCTGCCTTCGTATCGCCTGCCGAACGTGCGCGACATCGCGCTCGGCCTGTGGGAACGCGCCCTGATCTTCCTGAAGCGCGTGGGCGGCATCATCCTCGCACTCACCGTGCTGCTCTGGTTCCTTTCCAGCTTCCCCGGGCCGCCGCCCGGTGCCACGCAGCCTGCCATCGACTACAGCATCGCCGGCCGCCTGGGCCGCATGCTTGAGTACGTTTTCTCGCCCATCGGTTTCAACTGGCAGATATGCGTGGCCCTGGTCCCGGGCCTTGCCGCCCGCGAAGTGGCCGTGGCCGCTCTCGGCACGGTGTACGCCATGTCGGGCAGCGACGATGCGCTCGCCTCGCAGCTGGGGCCCGTCATCGCGCAGCAGTGGACGCTCGCCACGGCCTTGTCGTTGCTCGCGTGGTACGTTTTCGCGCCGCAATGCATGTCCACGCTCGCCGTCATACGGCGTGAAACCAACTCCTGGCGCAACGTGGCCGTGGCCGCCGGATACCTGTTCGGCCTGGCTTACCTTGCTTCATTGGCTACCTACCAGATCGCGAGGGCGCTCTCGTGAACACGTTCGAAGTCGTACAGGGCGCGATCGTCGCCGTCGTCGTCGCGGCCAGCGCGCTCATCGCTTTCCGCAAGCTGCTGCCGAAAACGTCCGCCCGCCTCATGGCGCGAGTCTCGGCAAACCTCAACAGGGAGGGGCGTTCGGCGGCTTCCCGGTTCATTGGCCGCCGGTTTCAGCCCGCGAGCGCCACAGGCAGCTGCGGTGACGGCTGCGGTTCGTGTAACAGTTGCGGCCCCGCGACGCCTCGTACCGAGGCGCAGCCCCTGCATTTCAAATCCCGCGGCTAGGATCGTCCGACGGAGGTTCGTCGTCCGGTGCGCGTCCGGGCTGCCTGCGGCGTTGCCGCATCGTCCACCAGTTCACCGTCAGGTTCACCGTGAACCAGGCCCCGATCAGCGCGAGCGGCCATGCGATCGCGGCTGGCCAGACGATCGCCACGAGCGTGAGCACCAGCGCCGCTGCCGCACCCGCGAGCACGGGCCCCGTCTCGGTGTCGCCGAGCACGCGATGCTGGGTGATTGCGGCGCCCACGGTATTGGCGATGCGCAGCGCGCCTGCCGCGGCCCGGCCGGAACTGCCGCCCGCGCGCCGTGGCCGGGGCGGTCTGGGCGAACGGCTGCGCATGCGCTCGTTGCCTGTGCGTCGGCGCCTGCCGCGCAGGAGAATCTCGGTGCTGTTCTCCAGGTCCGTCTCGTACTGCGCGGCAAGCCGGTTCGCGAAGTCGGCGTCCTCGATCGCCACGTCGATCTCGCGGTTGCTGAGCCAGCTGGCGATGTTGAGGTTGGACGAACCCACACGCGCCCAGCGGCCGTCGGCCACGGCCGTTTTCGCGTGCAGCATCGAACCATTCCACTCGAACACGCGGATGCCGGCCTTCAGCAAAGGCCGGTAACCGGAGCGCGACATGCTGGCCACCATCGGGATGTCGCTGCTGCCGGGCACCAGCAGGCGCACGTCCACGCCGTCGCGGGCGGCCGCCGACAAGGCCTGTACATACGGCGCCACGCCGACGAAATAGGCATCGGTAAGCCACAGCGTCCGTGTGGCCATGGCGGCCACCATCTGGTCGAGACGGTACATGCCCGCCGTGCTCGGCTGCGTGGCGATGAGGCGCAATGAGACATGGCCTGCCTCGGGCAGCGACACGGGGGGCGAAAGGCGCTCGTCGTCCGGCAGCGGTGCGCCGGTTTCGCGCCAGCTGTCCGCGAACGCATGCTCTATTTCGGCGACGGCGGGCCCGCGCAGCATCACCCCGGTGTCGCGCCACGGCGGCACGTCGCGCGCCGGATCGCCCAGCCACTTCTCGCTGATGCAGACGCCGGACAGGAAACCCACGTCGCCGTCCACCACCAGCACCTTGCGGTGGTCGCGGCTCACCCAACCGAACGAGCTGCCGAGTGTCGGCGGATTGTAGATGCGCACCTGTCCGCCGGCCTGGCGCAACGGATTCCAGAACGACGAACGCGACTGGCCCAGGCACCCCGCCCAGTCCGCGATGACGGCGACGAAGACGCCGGCCCGGGCTCGCTCCACCAGGGCGTCGAGGAAGGCCTGGCCGATGGCGTCGTTGCGGACGATGTAGTTCTCGAGGAAGACGTGGCGCCGCGCGGAAGCGATGGCAGCGAGCCACGCGTCGAAATGCGCGCGGGCATCGATCAGCAGTTCGACCGCGTTCCCCCCGATGAGGGGCGCCCCCGCGCTGCGGCTCAGGGCCTGCTCGGCGAACAGGCGGTTGGAGAATCCGGTGGCACTGTGGCGGACGTTCATGCGCGAAGTGTATCCGCACTTGGCGCCGCTTCTTGTGGAGAGCGCCTGTCATGCCGATGCGGTAAAATGGCCCGCTATGACCGAAGACCTCTCCAGCCGCCCGCGTCCTGCGGAAGCCGGCGCTCGCCGCCCCAGCACGGGCGTCCTGATCGACCGTGTCCAGGTGGGCGGCGGCGCGCCCATCGTGGTGCAGTCGATGACCAACACCGACACGGAAGATCCCGTCTCCACCGCGAAGCAGGTGGCCGAACTGGCCCGTGCCGGCTCCGAGATGGTGCGCATCACCGTGAACACCCCCGCGGCGGCCGCCGCGGTGCCGCGTATTCGCGAGCGGCTGGAGATGATGGGCATTTCGGTGCCCCTGATCGGCGATTTCCACTACAACGGCCACCAGCTGCTGGAAGGCGAGCCGGCCTGCGCCGAGGCGTTGGCCAAATACCGCATCAATCCCGGCAACGTGGGCTTCGGCAAGAAGAAGGACGCCCAGTTCGCCTCGATCATCGAGATGGCGATCCGCTACGACAAGCCCGTGCGCATCGGCGCGAACTGGGGCTCGCTGGACCAGTCCATGGTGGCCGCGCTGATGGACGAGAACGCGGGCAGGGCGAATCCATGGGACGCCAGCCACGTGGCCCGTGAGGCATTGATCCGCTCCGCGCTCGATTCCGCCGCCCGTGCGGAAGACCTCGGCCTCCCGCGCAGTCGCATCATCCTGTCCTGCAAGGTCTCCGGCGTACAGGAACTCATCGCGGTCTATCGCGACCTGGCCCGGCGTGGCGACTACGCGCTGCACCTCGGACTCACCGAGGCCGGCATGGGTTCCAAGGGCATCGCGGCATCGAGCGCCGCGCTTGGCGTGCTGCTGCAGGAAGGCATCGGCGACACCATCCGCATCTCGCTCACGCCCGAGCCGGGACAGTCGCGCACCACGGAAGTGATCGTCGCGCAGGAACTCCTGCAGACCATGGGCCTGCGCGCCTTCACGCCGCTGGTCACGGCTTGCCCGGGCTGCGGCCGTACCACCAGCGAGTTCTTCCAGGAGCTGGCGAAGACGGTGCAGGGGCATGTTCGCGAGAAGATGCCGCTCTGGCGCGTGAAGTACGACGGCGTCGAGAACCTTACGCTTGCGGTCATGGGCTGCGTGGTGAACGGGCCGGGCGAGTCCCGTCACGCCAATATCGGTATCTCGTTGCCTGGCAATGGCGAGGCCCCGTCGGCACCGGTATTCATCGACGGCGAAAAGGCGATGACCCTGCGCGGCGATCGCATCGCGGAAGAATTCGTGGCGATCCTCGACAACTACGTGGAAACCCGTTACGCCGCCCGGGGCGACTGACGACCCCGGAGGTCGTCACATCGCGAATGCGCCGGAATGGGGACCATGGAGGGTGGTCCCCATTCCGGAGAATCCCATGGCAGCGAAGGTTCCGCTCCTCACCCTCAACGACGGTCACACCGCGCCGCAGCTCGGCTTCGGTGTTTTCCAGATTCCCGACGCGGAAACCGCCGATGCGGTTGCCCACGCCTTGCAGGCGGGCTATCGCTCCATCGACACCGCATCGATCTACGGCAACGAGCGCGGCGTGCGGCAGGGCATGGAACGCTCCGGCGTGGCACGGAGCGACATCTTCCTCACGACCAAGCTCTGGAACGCGCACCAGGGGTACGACGAAACGCTTCGCGCTTGCGATGAAAGCATGAAGCGTCTGGGCGTCGATTACCTCGACATGTACCTCATCCATTGGCCGACGCCGAAGAAGGATCGCTACGTCGATACCTGGAAGGCATTCCTGCGCCTGCGCGAGGAAGGGCGCGTCCGCTCCATCGGTGTTTCCAATTTCCAGCCCGGGCATCTCGAGCGGATCATCGGGGAAACGGGTGTCGTGCCGGTGGTGAACCAGATCGAGCTGCATCCGGATTTCGCCCAACGCGAACTCGTGGCGGTGAACACGAAACACGGCATCGTGACGGAGGCATGGAGTCCGCTCGGGCAGGGTGGCGAATTGCTGAAACACCCCGTTCTCGTCCGCATCGGCGAGAAGCATGGAAAGACCTCGGCCCAGGTCGTCCTGCGCTGGCATGTGCAGCTTGGACACATGGTCATTCCGAAGTCGGTGACGCCGGAACGCATCGCCGCGAACATCGACGTGTTCGATTTCGAACTGTCGGCGGACGACATGAAGGCCATCGACGGGCTCGACGCCGGCAACCGCATGGGCCCGCATCCGGACGATCTGAACTGACCGACAGATGTGCTCTTCACGGGCGAGGCGGTAGCGTCGGGACGAAAGCGCCGCCTCCGTGGCGCATCCGGAGCCCTCATGCGTCCGTCCATCGTCGTTACCGCGCTCGTTCTCGCCGTCGCCGCCGCGCCCGGTGCTGCGGCGCAGGTCGTACCAAGCCGCCCGGCCACCACGGAGCGGGTGACCGAGCCGCCGCCGTTGCCGGCTCCGTCGTCGTCGATTCCTCGCCATCCGGCAGCCGCGCACGTTCATCCGGCATCGGATGCCGGGGCGACCGAACGCGGACTGGCTCCGGTGCGCCCGGGCAAGCCCGGCGTAACAAATCGGGTACAGGATGCGAACGACCAGAGCCGCGATCCGCAGGGGCACCTCCTGGATCCGCACGGCAGGCCGGTTGGCCAGAAGCCGAGTCCTCCCGCGCCGGCGACGACGCGCTGAGGCCCGCCTCACGGAGGACCGTCGCACGTTTTCACGCCGGTGAGCTACCATCGCGGCCACGCAGTCCCGTCCGGGGGTGAGGATGAAACGAGCGATCGCGATGGTCGTGCTGGTAGCCGGCCTCGCTGGATGTCAGGGCATGGCGGCGAAGATCGCCCGACTCGACGTGGGCACGCCGCGCGACGAGGTGATCGACCGTCTCGGTCGTCCCGACTCGGACCGCACGATCGTCGGTTACGAAGTGCTGAGCTGGCTCGACCGCCGGCCCGGACGCTTCTCGTTCTCGCACAAGGATTACACCGTGGTATTGAAGGACGGCAAGGTCGTGCAGTTCGGCCCCGGCCTGATCCGACGCGACGGGAAAACCTCCCTCCAGATCGAGACGGACGATCCCTAGGGATGCTCTGAACAAGTTCATGGCGCTTGCGATAACTTGCTCAGAGCATCCCTAGATCCATCCGTGCAGGTGATAGGCCCAAAGGGCTATCCGCTCGTACAGGCAGCGGGCGGTCAGCGTCAGGGCATCGCGCCGCGGCAACCAACGCGGCGCGTCGTACAGGGCCGCGTGTCTCTCGTCCGTGGGCTCGGGCCACACCTTGATACCCGTTTTCCTGAATGCCGCCGAGGCCCGGCGCATATGGGTGGCGGACGTAACCAGCAATACCTCCGAGGCGCCGCTGGCCGTCAGTATGGCCGCCGAATCGCGCGCGTTTTCGTGTGTGTTCCGGCTGCGTGATTCCACCCGGATAGCGTGAACCGGTACGCCAGCCGCGGCGTAGCCCTCTGCCATAGCGCGTGCCTGATCGCTGCCGGATACCACCAGGAGCGGAGCGTATCCGGCACGCCAGAGGGCCAGCCCCTTGCCCGCGCGGGTCTTCACACTCGACCAGTCGGCCGAGGGACGTGTCTCCCCGCCGAGCACGACGATGGCATCGGCGTGGGGAGGCTGTGCCGGTCCGCTCGTTGCCAGGCTGTTTCCTAACGCCAGGGCGAGCGCGGGTGTGGATGCGAGCCACACCCAGGCAAGGGCTATCGCGCCTGTCCATGCCGCCAGTGCGTGCCGGCGGCGAAACACCATCGCGAGCGAGATCGCGCCCAGCAGCAATGACTGGACGGCCGGGTGCGTGAGGCTTTCCACGATGTCGAGCGACTCGGCCAAACGGGCATCTCGAGTGCGTCGGTAACAGGCTTCCAGCATGACGCAACGCGCTCCGGAACACCTTCGGTCGAATGGCATAGGCGGGCTGTCGGAATGGACGCGGGGTGCCATTGAAATGACGATACCGCTCGACGAAGTCACAGGGGCGGGTGTTCATCATGAAGGTCTTCAATCGCGTTGCCACGCTCGCCGTCGTGCTGCTGCTGGGCGCGTGCGCCACAGGCGGAAGCACGTCCCCGCCGCCGAAAGCCGCCGCCGAAAGCCAGGCGGTGGACACCTATCTGATCGGTGTGGACGACCAGCTCCAGGTCACGGTCTGGCATAACCCCGACCTCAGTGTCAGCGTGCCGGTACGACCGGACGGCAAGGTGACGGTGCCGCTCGTCGGCGACGTCGCCGCCGGTGGCCGCACCACCGAGCAGGTGGGTGCCGAGATCCAGCAGAAGCTGGCGCAATACATTCGCGATCCGCAGGTAGCGGTGATTCTTACCGCACTGCGCAGCCACGAGTACCTGTCGCGCGTCCGCGTTACCGGTGCCGTGCGCAGTCCGATTTCCATTCCCTACCGCCAGGGCATGACCGTGCTCGACGCGGTGCTCGCGGCCGGGGGTACCACCGAATTCGCGGCGCCCGATCGCACCGAACTCTATCGCCGCAACGACGGCGGCACCACGCAGTCCTACGCGGTAAGGCTGGAGAAGATCCTCCAGCAGGGCGACCTGGCGAACAACTATCCGGTGCAGCCCGGTGACGTGATCACCGTTCCGCAGCGCGCATTCTGACCGATTCCGCCGCAGGCGGACGCAAGGGGTAATTCGATGAGCGGCGAACTCGTTCCTTTCTCGGGCATCGTGCCTGCACTGGTGGGCGAAGCACGGAGGCGACGCATCGCGATGGGCGTAATCTTCGCGGTCATCGCTCTTGCGGCGCTGGCGGTCGGCTCGGTGTGGCCGAAGAAGTACGAGGCGTCCACCACGATCCTCGCCCAGGAAGCCAGCATCATCACCCCGCTGATGGAAGGCGCCGCCGCGGCCACGGGCAACAAGAACCGTGCCGGCATCGCGCGCGACGTGATCTTCAGCCGCAAGGTGCTCGACGAGGTGCTGAAGACCGGCGGCTGGCTGGCGGGCAACCCCTCGGCAGTGGAGCGCGACAGGATCGTGGAGGGTATCAAGGCGCGAACGAAGATCGTGAACAGCCGTGACAACCTCATCACGATCAGCTATTTCGACTCCGATCCCAAGCGCGCGTTCGAGGTCACGCGTGCGTTCGGCCAGCTCTTCATCAGCGAAAGCCTTGCCTCCAAGCAGCGGGAAAGCCGAGAGGCATACGAGTTCATCAATAGCCAGGTCGAGGCCTACCGGACGAAGCTTACCGATGCGGAAGACAAGCTGAAGGCCTACCGCGACGCGAATGCCGATGCGCGCCCCGGCAGCGAAACCGACGCCAATGCGCGCATCGCGCAGCTGCGCACGCAGATCGAAAACAACCGCATGGACTACATGCAGAAGCAGTCGCAGGCGGCGGCGCTCGCCTCGCAGCTGAGCGGCGAGTCCGAAGTCAACGCGGTGCAGACGGTCGGCGGTATCTACCAGACGCAGCTAGCGGATCTGCAAGGCCAACTCGACACGCTTCGGCTGACGTACACCGATGAATATCCGGATGTAGTGCGCCTTCGCCACCAGATTGAAGACCTGCGCAAGCAGGCGCAGACGGCGGATGCGAAGCGTGCGGTCGGCGGGGCGATGGCGCTCGACCATGCCGTGACGATGAATCCTGTGTATCAGCAGATGCGCCTGCAGCTCGCCTCGATACGCAGCGATGCGGCGGCCAGCGCCGCGCGCGTGTCCGCAAGCGAAACCATGCTGCAGTCGGAGCTGGAGCGCAGCAAGCGCATCGCCAACTCGGAGAACGTGACGGCGGAGCTCACCCGCGATTACACCGTGAATCGCGACGTGTACCAGGACCTTTTGAAGCGCCGCGAGAACGCTCGCGTCTCGATGAACCTCGATGCGGAGCAGCGCGGCCTGACCTTCCTGGTGCAGAACCCCGCGGTGATGCCCCTCGTGCCGACGGGTCTGCGCTTCATGCACTTCGGACTGGCGGGGCTCGCCCTCTCACTCGCCGTGCCTTTCGGCCTGCTGTTCGCCGTGGCGCGCTTCGATCCGCGCGTCCGCTCCGTGGCGCAGGTGGAACGGGCCACGGGCTTTCCGATCCTGGCTAGCATTCCGTTCTACCCCACGCCGCGCGACCGCCGCCGCGAACACCTGCAAAACACCATGCTCGCCGTGATCGTCGCGGGTGTCGCGGCGATCTACCTCCTGGTGTTCTGGCTGAGGATCAAGGGTTGACGATGAACAAGATGGCTGCTGATAACATCGAACTGGGCGACGTGGTCGCCTCCCGCCAGGGCGAGCACGTGGCTCCGGGCCATTCCATCGCGAGGATGCGCGAGGAGGGCGGCGCACTCGCCCCCATCGACTGCGAGCGGAAGCGCCTGATCCATCGCGAGGAGTCGGTCCGCCAACAGTCGGATTCGTTCCGCAGCATCCGCACACGCCTCCTGGAGATGGCGGGCGATAGCAACTTCGTCACGCTGGTGGTCGCGGTGAGCCCGCGCTCCGGCGGGAGCTTTGTGGCACGGAACCTTGCCACCGCTTTCGCCTTCGACGAATCCAAGACCAGCCTGCTGATCGATTGCAATCTGCGCTACCCGAACCAGCACAAGGCGTTTGGCGTGGAGCCGCAGACCGGAGGCCTGGTCGATTTCCTCGAACACCCCTCACGGGGCATCGCCTCGATCATGTATCCCACGGGGGTGCCGCGCCTCAGGCTCATTCCATCGGGGCGGCCACGCGAGAACAGCAGCGAGTATTTCTCGTCGTTCCGCATGCGCGCCGTGCTGGATTCCCTGCGTTGCCGCTACTCCGACCGCTACCTGTTCCTCGACGGTCCGCCCGTCAAGGGGTCGCCGGACGCGCGGATCCTCTCCGATCTCGCGGATTTCGTCGTGCTGGTGGCGGGCTACGGCCGCGACACCCCCTCGTCGATCAGCCAGGCCGTTGCCAATTTCGACCCCGCGAAACTCGCCGGGGTGGTGTTCAACCAGTCGCCTTGAGTGCGCGCCCCCGTCGGACCGGGGGCGAAGGGGAGGGATCATGCCGCCGTCGTCCAGGCTTGCCTGCGCCATCGTGGTCGGACTCGCGACGGCACCGTCGACGGTGCTGGCCGGGACGTTGAACTACACGCTTTATGCCGGGGTCGAGCATAGCAACAACATCGCCCTGTCCTCGGACAATCCGGTAAGCGAGAACGTGCTGACGCCGGGGGGGACGTTTCAGTTCACGCAGATGGGCTCGACGTTCCAGGCGAACGTGGCCGGCACGGTCGAGTATCGCAAGTACCTGCAGAACCATTTCGACTCGCAGTTGCAGACCCAGCTGGCCGGCCAGGGCAACTGGACGATCATGCCGGATCGCCTCGATTTCTCGGTGGAGGACTATGCGGGCGTGCAGCCCGTGGACCAGCTGGCCAGCAATTCGCCGGATAACCAGCAACAGACCAACGTGCTCGTGGCGGGCCCGACGTTGCGCATGCGCTTCGGCCAGTCCGCGCGGGGGCAGTTCGAGTTGCGGTACATCAACAGCTATGCCTCGAAGGTGGACGACTTCGATTCGTCGCGCGGCCTGGCCGCCTTTCGCGTCTTCCGCGACCTGAGCCCCACCGACACGGTGTCCGCGAACGTCGAGTTTCAGCGGGTGAACTTCTCCAACCAGCAAAGCAGCGCCGACTACGACCGCAAGGAAGCCTTCGTCCGCTACACCAGCAACCTGGCTCATTTCGATGCGGACGTGCTCGTGGGTGGCAGCCGCCTCGAGTTCGACGGCGGCGAACGTCATTCAGCGCCGCTGGTGCGACTGCGCCTCGGTTGGCAGCCCACGCTACGCAACTCCCTCACCGTGTCCGGCGCATACCAGTACGCGGATGCGGCGCAGGACATCATCACGACGCCAGGGGCTTTCGGTGTCGGCCTCAGCGCCGATCGCACGGAATCGATCGATCCCTTCGCGGGTACGGGCGGACTGGGCAGCGGACTTGGCGTCGGTACGGGCATAGGCACGGGAAGCGCGGTGATCGGCTCGCAGGTGTACAAGGAGCGCCGGCTCGATGCCACCTGGAACTGGCGCGGCGAGCGCCTGACCGTCACGGCATCGCCTGCGTACAGCAAGCTCCGCTACGTCGACGATCCCACATTCGACCAGAACGATCGCGGCCTCAGCGTCGGCATCGGGTATCGCTTGCGCCCGACGGTCACGCTGAGCGGCTTCGCCACGCTGGACAAGCTCAAGTACGAGACGGTGGACAGGAACGACACCACGGTGCGCCTGGGCCTCAACCTCAGCCGGCAATGGAACCAGCATTGGAGCGGGCAGGTATCGGTCGCGCGGGAGAGGCGAACCAGCAACGCGATCGGCCAGGACTACAAGGCGACGAGTTTCTTCATCGGCGTGGTGTACCGGAGATGAGCATGCGGCCCGACGCCGAACTACCCTTCTTCTTTGGCCCCGACGGCGGCCTTTTCGGGATGTACCACGCGCCCGACGTGCCGGCACGGCGGGCCGTGCTGATGTGCGCGCCGCTTGGACAGGATCTGATCCGCTGCCACCGGATCTATCGCCAGCTGGCCCAGGCGCTCGCAGGGCAGGGCCTGGCAGTGCTGCGCTTCGACTATCACGGCACGGGCGATTCGGCGGGAGAAACCGCCACGGTGGACTGGGAGCGATGTGTCGCGGACGCGGTGCTGGCCGCGGCTGAGCTGCGTGCGCGTGCCGGCGTCGAGCGCGTGATTGCGTTCGGCGCGCGTCTCGGTGGGAGCATTGCCATGTGTGCTGCCGAACGGGCGGGGTTCGTCGAAGCGATCGTGTGGGATCCGGTCCTGGACGGGAGCGACTACGTGGCCGCTCTCGACGCGATGCAGGCCGCGCTGCGCGAGGATGCCGGGCGCTTCACACAGCCACGCAGCCACGCCGATGTGGCCGAGCAATGGCTGGGATTCGATACGGACGACCGCCTGCGCCGGCAGCTCCGCGACCTCGCGGTTGGGCCGGCAACGGTGCCGACGATGGTGCTCGACTCCCTGGGTGGAGCGGAAACCATCGCATGGGATCGATGGATTGCGCCGCCCGGCAAAGTGGCGAGCATCGTGCCGTTGACCCCATGGAACGATCTGCGTCGGCTGGAAACCGCGATCCTGTCGCAACCGCTGATCCAGGCGGTGAGCGGCCACCTCAGGGAGACCGCATGATGCGTGAGGAAGCCCACCGTTTCGGCCGTGGCCGCCACCTCGTCGGCATTGCCGGCGTGCCGGACGGAACCTCTGGCGAGACCGGGATCATCGTGCTGAATGCGGGCCTGGTCCATCGCATTGGCCCGTTCCGCCTCCATGTCGAACTGACCCGGCAGCTTAACGAGGCGGGCTACCCGACCTTGCGCTTCGATCTGTCGACGCTGGGCGACAGCGGCGCGACTGGCGGTGGCCTGACGCGGGCCCAGCAGGTCTGCGCCGACCTGGACGACGCCATGAATCTCCTGAAGGCGCGTGCGGGCTGCGAGCGCTTCGTGCTGGTCGGTCTTTGCTCCGGCGCACAGAACGCCCATATCGTGGCGGCGACGGATCCGCGCGTATCCGGTGCGGTGTTCCTCGACGGTTATGCGTACCGCACCCTTGGCTACAAGCTTCGGCACTACCTTCCGCGCCTGGTCGATCCCGGCCGCTGGGCGCGCCTGTTGCGGCGAAAGCCCGCCGTGAGCACGGACCGGCCGGCATCGGAGCCCGTGTTCGCGGTGGCGCCAGCCCCGCGCGAAGAAGTGATCGCCGATTTCACCGGCATGGTGGAGCGCGGCATGAAGCTCTATCTCGTCTATTCGGGCGGGATCAGCAACTACTTCAATCATGCGCGGCAGTTCCGCGAGTGCTTCGGCCGGGTGATGAATCATCCGGCTGTGACCACGCGTTATGTCGCCGAAACCGATCACACCTACATCCTTACCGGCGACCGCGCCCGACTGCTCGACGGCATCGGTGGCTGGCTCCAGCGCAACTTCCCACCGGCCCACGCCGGGAGGCCCGCATGAAATCGGTACTCGTCACGGGAGGCGCCGGCTACATCGGCAGCCATACGGTGCAGCAACTGGTCGAGCGCGGCGAGCGCGTCGTGGTGATCGACAACCTCTCCACTGGTTTTCGCGAAGCTGTGCTGGGTGCGTCGTTCGTCGAGGGCAATGTCGGCGACATCGATCTCGTGTCGCGGGTTCTGGAGGCCCACAGGGTGGACGCCGTCCTGCACTTCGCCGCCCATACGGTGGTGCCGGAGTCGGTGAGCGATCCGCTGAAGTACTACGGGAACAACACCGGCAACACACGTAACCTGCTGGCCTGCTGCGCGGCGGCAGGCATCGACAAGTTCATCTTCTCGTCCACCGCCGCGGTCTATGGCACCACCGAAGCCGGCGTGGCCGACGAGGACACCCCCACCTGTCCGATCAACCCCTATGGTACGTCCAAGCTCATGTCCGAGACGATGCTGCGCGACTGGTGCGCGACGGGCGCGATGCGGCACGTGATCCTGCGGTATTTCAACGTGGCCGGATGCGATCCGCTGGGTCGCATCGGCCATTCCACACCGAACGCCACGCTATTGATCAAGGTAGCCTGCGAACATGCCGTGGGCAAACGCGCCTCCATCGCCATCTACGGGACCGATTACGACACACCCGACGGCACGGGCGTGCGCGATTTCATCCACGTGGAAGACCTGGCGGCGGCGCACTTGCGCGCGCTGGATCATCTGCGCGCGGGTGGGGAATCGCTCACGCTCAATTGCGGCTACGGGCATGGCTACAGTGTGCGCGAAGTGGTCGAGGCCGTGGCCAGGGCGGCGGGGCACCGCCTCAACGTGGCGGAACTGCCGCGCCGGCCAGGCGATATTCCCAAATTGATCGCGCGCAGCGACCGCCTGCGCGAGGTGCTCGGCTGGCGGCCGTCCTACGACGACCTCGACGTCATCGTGCGCACCGCGCTGTCTTGGGAACACCACCTTGCTGGCAGCCGCTTTCTCGCCGCGTCGGTGGCATGAAGAGGCGCGTTCCCATGCACGGCAGCAAGCGCCGACGGATGCCCGACGCCGAATGCACTGCGCCGGATTTGCCCATGCACGTCCGCCATGTTCTGCTTGTCCTCGGCTGCCTGCTCGCGCTGGCCATGGTCGCTTTTCCGATCGACAGCCGGGCGCTGGCGCTACCTGCGGGAGCCGCTTCGGCGGCGACAGCCCCACCGCTTGACCTATTTCCACCGATGCCGTCGTCACGGGCAGCCCGGAAGGTCCAGGTCGCACGCCTCGCAGGGAAGGGCGACGATCTTCCCGTCACTCTCGGTCTTCCGTTGCCGCCGGGCCTGCTGCACGACGCGGCGCAGGTGCGCCTTCTGGACGAGCGTGGCGCCGAGGTGCCTGCGGCGGTGAAACCGATGCTCACGTGGCACTTTCGCGATGGCAGCCTCCGTGCCGTGCGCGTGCAATTCCACGGACCGCCGGGTACCTACTATTTCGCCTTCGACGCGCCGCGGACAAAGCATGCCGCGGGCTGGCCTTATGACGAAGGCCTCGTCGACGGCAGGCCGGCGGCGATCGCGTCCCTCGCTCCCGAATGGCTGACGTCCTCGCTTATAGCGGGCCCGCAATCCGTGGTCACGCCGGGCGAACCCTATGCCCGCTATGTCGATGCGCAGTTCCGGTGGGCGCGCACGATGCCCACCGGCGACACGACCGCGTGGCTCTTCGACCGGCCGTCCACCCTGTTCAAGGCTTACGTGCGAACGGGCCGTGCGGACTACCTCGAGGCCGCGGAAACCAGCTACCGGTGGTACATGGCCGGCATCAAGCGCGACGGCATGCCGGTAAGCCCCTCCTGTGGAGGCGGTTGGCTACCGAACGGCAAGCCTTGCGACGTCAAATACGTGTACATCGAGCCGATCCTGCTCGCCGTCGCACTGGCCGGCGACGATTCCATGCACGATGCCGGGCTGGTCGGAAAGATGGCCGAGCTATGGAATACAGGAGGCTGGAGCGGGTCGCCGGGACCGTATCGGCACGCCACGGACTACTTCACCGAACGGCTTGCGGGGCTGGGTCTTGTGGAGACGGTGGCAGCCTACGAACTGACCGGCGAGGCACGTTATCGCGAACGTATCGACGCGAGGGTAGGCTGGCTGTACGAACACCAGCGCCACAACCCCGACGGACTCGGCGACGACGGCTCCTGGCGCAACAGCTGGAACGTGCATGAGAACGATCCGGGCGGAAAGGACGACGTGCGCGGCACATCGCCGTGGATGAGCGAAAACATCGTGGACGGGCTTTGGCACGCGTGGCTGGTGACGGCGGACTCGCGCATCCCGGGCATGATCGCCGACTTCGGCCAGTACATGGAACGTTCCGGATGGATTTCCGCCGACCTGCTCGTGCCTCCGCATGACTGGCGCAACGACTGCTCCGGCCCTGGCGGACAGATCGCCTGGTACTGGTCGTCGTCGCAAGCGACGCTGCCGGCGCTGATGAAGATTCAGGAGTCGGAGGGCTGGTACAGCGACGGACACACCGTGGAACTCGGCTTGCCGGTTGCCGCGGCATGGTATTTCGAGCGCGACCCGGCGCGGGCCGCCGCCTTGCAGAAGCGGTTCAAGGCGCTCGCCGCGTCCTACAGCCCTGCATGTGCCACCATCTCGGACACGCTGCGCCGCTTCAACTGGAACAATCGCGGCGCGGGCGTGGCGCAGTGGATGATGGCGCAGCCGGCGGGGGCGGGCCTCGGGACGGCGCCTCCGGTGCGGATGGCGAGGGGAGTGTCGCCATGAACCGGCGGATCGCGGTCCTGCGCAGTGTCGGCATCGTCACGGTGTCCACCTATATCGAGTACGCCCTCGGCCTGCTGATGAGCGTATGGATCGCGCGTTCGCTCGGTCCCTCCGACTTCGGCCGCTATGCGTTCACCGTATGGCTGTGCGGGTGGTTGATGGTCTGTTCGAATCATGCATTGACAACCTCGTCGACCAAATTCGTTGCGGAGGCCGACGGGATGGGTGACCCGACGCTCGCGTCGCACCTGGCGGCGTACTTCTCGCGCATCCAGACGACCAGTTCGATCGTGGTGATCGGCCTGTTCGTCCTCGTGGGTTACCTCTTTCAACCCTCGGAATGGCATGGCTCGCTGTTGCCGATCATGGGCCTTGTCGTCGTGGCGGTCGTGGCGAAAGCCAATTACGCCATGCTCGTGGCCATCGGCAAGGGGCAGGAGCGATTCGAGCCGGAAGCCGTGGCCACGGTGATCGGTGGCATCGTGAGCATGCTGCTGGTGCTCGCAGCGATGCTCCTGCACGCGGACCTCGTCTCGTTCGTTGCGTTGTTCGCCGTTGCGTGCCTGGTCCTCAACCTCATCAACCGCATCGCCTTCCGCCGCTGTTGCCGGCCCTATGCCGGCGGCCCCATTCCGTCCGCGGTCGCCGCGCGCGTGAACCGGCATCTGCGCCTCACCGCCGCGCTGGTCCTCATGGGCTCGTTTCGGGCAGGTACCATCGAGGTGTTCCTCCTCACGACCTTCACGGGCTCGGTGGCGGTGGGTTATTTCGCCATTGCCGGCACGCTGACCCGCGGCGCGGTCCAGTTGTTCTCGGTCGGTCTCACGTCCACGTTGCTGCCGTACATGGCGAAGACCTACGGCGAGAGCGGCACGGCGCGCGCCGCACGCTTCCTGTCGGAAGCGACACGCTTCTACTGGGCCGTGGGTATCGCCATCGCGGGTCTGGGGCTTGTGACAACACCGGAAATCGTCCGGCTCATGTACGGCACCCGTTATGTCGATGCCATCCCCGCCATCGAAGCGACGCTGGTGCTGGGAGGGCTGCTGCTGATAGGTAACGGCATCGCGGCGTTCCAGACCGTGGTGGACCGCCAGGACGACCGTATTCGCATCGCCGTCGTCGCCCTGATCGCGAACGCCATCCTCGGGATATCGCTGGTGCCGATGCTCGGGCTTGCCGGCGCGGTGCTGACCTATGCGGGCACGCGCATCGTGGAAATGGCCCTCGCTGTTCATTACCTACGCAAGGCCACGAGCGGAGGATTGCCGGTGGCCGCCATGTCGCGGTTGTTCGCCGTGGGACTCGTGGCCACGCTGGCGGCGTGGGCGGCCACCGAGGCGACGCCGTCGCGGCTGGGTTTCCTGGTCGGTGCGGCGGCGTTCGTCGCTCTGTATGTGCCTGGTAGCGCGCTCGTTCGCTACTGGACCGAGGAGGATTACCAACTCATGACCGGCATCGGGCGCCGGCTCGGGCCGCCGGGGCGGGCACTCGTCCGGGCCGTCGAGTTCGTTCATCCACCGGTAGCCAAGGCGAGCCCATGAACTACGTCTGTTCCACCTTGCACACGCTGGACGCCTTGCGCGCGGTACGTGACGACCTGACCCGTGTCGCCGAACTGCCGGGCGCTGCGAGTGGCATCGTGCAGCACCCGGACTGGCTTCTGTTCGAGGTGGAAAGCCGGCAGGACGGCACCGTGCCGCATGTCGTCGTCGTTCGCGATGGCCACGGACAGGTGGTCGGATACCTGCCGTTGCTTGCCGTCGAACATACGGCCCGTCTCGATGTGGCCGGGCGCCGCGTGAAGCTTTATCGCGGCGCGGCCCTGCGGTTGCTCGGCAGTGGCGTGGTGGCGCGCGAGGCTGAACGCGACGGCGTCGAGCTTGCGGTGACGAGGCAGCTGGCCGGCGACCTGGATATTCGCGTGATCCGCATCCAGGAAGCGGACCTGCCCAATCGATTCGCCACCGCGCTTGGCGGACGGGGTGGATTCCGCCTGGTGTCGGCCAATCTCCTCGATCAGGTGCACTGGTCGATCGATCCGCAGCCGTCGGCAGAGGCGTGGCTCGCCGCCATGGACAGGAAAAAGCGGACGGATCAAGTGCAGCGGGTGGGACGGGCCTATCGAAAGCTGGGCGGCGACGCGGCGTTGCACGTGTTCGACAGCGGCGAGGACATGCCCCGGTACTGCCGTCTCATGAACGAGGTCTACGCACGCACCTGGCATCACGCGGAAGTGCCCATCGACTGGGAAGCGCCGGAGCGGGTGACGCTCTTCCGTCGCCTCGCCGACGCAGGGCATCTCGTGGGCCATATCGTGCTGCGCGAGGGCAGGCCGCTGGCGTACGTGCACGGCTACCGCATCGGAGGCACGTATCTCGTCGACGACCTCGGCTATGACGACGAGGTGGCGAAGGTGGGCATCGGTTCGGTTGCGGTGTTCCAGGCGGTGCGCGGGCTGCTGGATCGCTTTCCGGGCGAGCGGATCAGCTTCGGCTACGGCGACAACCAGTACAAGCGGTTGCTTTCGACGCGGGCCGAACCCTGCGGTTCGCTTTACGTGGTTCGGCCCACCCGGGCGACCGCCGGCTTCCGCATGTATGCCCCGATGCGTTGGATCTACCGGGGCCTGCATCGGGTGCGCGCGGACCTGCGCGCGCGCAAAGGCGCCGTCTAGCGCGCGCCCCGGCGGAACGGCCTGATCTGACAAACGGTTTAGACCCCCGTGCTATGGGCAATGGGGCGCCGGAGGCGCAAGCTGGTCACAGGCACCGTTTCGCTGGAGGACACGCATGAACGCTCAAGTCGGTCCCAGGCCCTACCAGGAGGCCACGGCACGCCTGCCGTTGGTCCGCCAGCTTCTCGAGACCCGTTACCGAAAGGCCTTCTTCGCCCACCGCGCCCTGACTCACCACATCTACCGTGGCGTGTTCCGCAGCTTCGACGAAGCGCAGGCGAGCATCCCGGCCGACCACGCCAGCGGTTACGACAACAGCGAATCGGCGGACCTGTATCGCGAGCGGACGCGGCGGGTGTTCATCAACGACTATCCGATGATCCACTGGCTCGGTCGCTGGCTTGCCGAAGGTGCGCGCAGTGTATTCGACCTTGGTGGCCATGTAGGCATCGCGTACTACGCGTACCAGAGATACCTCGCCTATCCGCAGGGTCTCCGCTGGACCGTGATGGACGTGCCGGCGGTCAACGCCGCCGGAGAGGCCTGGGCGATGGAGCACGATACGCCGCGCCGCCTCGCCTTCGCCGACGACGTGTCACAGGCGTCCGGCACCGACGTCCTGTTCGCCGCCGGCTCGCTGCAGTACCTTCGCTACTCGCTGGCGGATGCCCTCGCGGCGATGCCGGCGAAACCACGCTTCCTGCTGCTCAATTCCGTGCCCGTGCACATGCGGGAGTCGTATTTCACCGTGCAGAACATCGGTACGGCCTGCTGCCCATACAGGGTCACCGCCGAGCGCGAATTCCTCGGCGGCCTGTCGTCGCTGGGATACGAGTTGCAGGACCGCTGGGAGAATCCGCAGCGGTACTGCATCGTTCCGTTTCATCCGGAGTTGTCGCTGGATCGCTACTTCGGATTCGCGTTCCGTCTGGCGGCTTGAGCGGCACTCTCCGTTGCGGCCACGCGCCGGTTCTCCATCCATTCGTACACCACAGGCAAGAGCAACAGCGTAAGCAATGTGGACGTGATCAACCCGCCGGTTACCACGGTCGCCAGCGGACGTTGCGTTTCGGCACCAACTCCGGACGACAGGAGCATCGGAACCAGTCCAAGGATCGCGACCGTGGCGGTCATGAGTACGGGTCGCAGGCGCAGGGCGGTTCCATGGAGCACCGCCTCGCGCACGCTCGAACCGGCTCGCCGTTGCTCTTCCAGGAAGCTGACCATGACGATGCCGTTGAGCATGGCGACGCCGAAGACGGCGATGAAACCGATGGCCGAGGGAACGGAAAGGTATTGCCCCGATATGAAGAGCCCGACGATGCCCCCAACGGTCGCGAACGGTACGTTCGCGAGGATCAGCACCGCATGCCGCATGGCGTTGAAGGCGGTGTAGAGCAGGATGAAGATGAAGAAAATCGTCACGGGGACGATGATGGCCAGCCGCTTGAGCGCTCGCTGCTGGTTCTCGAAGGCACCGCCCCATTCGGTGTAATACCCCGTCGGCAACGTCACCTCGCGGGCGATGGCTGCGTTGGCGTCCTGCACGAACGAATCGATGTCCCTGCCGCGCACGTCCATCTGGATGACGGAGTAGCGTTGCAACTGCTCCCGCCTGACGAACGAATAGCCTTCCGCCGTACTCACCTTCGCCACCTGGCCGAGCTGGACCAGCGATCCGGAAGGAGTTCGCAGCGGAATGCGTTCGATGTCGCGCACGGACGCCTTGCTCGCATCGTCGAAGCGCACGGTGAGATCGAACCGCTTCACGCCGTCGACCACGGTGCCGACGGGCTCGCCACCGATGCCGTTGCGGACGACGGTGAGAACGTCGTCGGCATTGAGCCCATGGCGCGAAAGGGCTTCCCGGTCCACCTCGATGCGGACCTGCGGTTTGCCCAGGTTTGCTTCGAGTGCGAGATCCGCCACGCCGGGCACGCCGGCGATGGCGTGCTTGATCCGGCCGGCAAGACGGTCGAGCTCGCCGAGGTCCTCGCCGTAGAGCTTGAGGGCCAGGGTGGCGCGCACACCGGAGATCAATTCCTCGATGCGCATCTGGATAGGCTGCGTATAGCTCACGACGGCAGTGGGCAAAAGGGCGGCCAGTTCATCGGCCATGTCGCGCTCGATGCTGTCGAGTGTCTGCCCCTTGCGCCACTGCGCACGCGGTTTCAAGGGCGTATAGACCTCCATGTAGTTCACGTCGGCGGTTTCGCCTTTTTCCGCGCGGCCGATCATCGCCAGTGTGGTTTCCACTTCCGGGAACCGGGCCTTGATGCGCTCCGCCACCTTACGCGAGATGTCGATCGATTCGTCCAGCGAGGCCGATGGAATCGAGGTGATGCGCCACATGATGGCGCCTTCGCGCAGGTTGGGCATGAATTCCTTGCCAAGGAAGGGAAACAGCGCCAGGGCACCGACGAGACAACCCCCGGCAATGGCGAGCACGGCCCGGCGATGCCCGAGTGCCCAGCCCAACGCTCGCGCGTATATCGGCTTCAGGCGTGCGAGAAGCCATGTATCGCGTTCCGTTCCCGGCTTCAGCACGGTGGCGGCGAGCACGGGTACCAGCGTCAACGACAGCAGCAGCGAGCCGGCCATGGCAAAGGCGATGTTGAAGGCCATTGGCTTGAACATCTTGCCTTCGAGCCCCTGCAGGCTGAACAGCGGCAGGAACACCACGATGATGATGAGAATGGCGAAAGTGATGGGGGCGGCCACCTCGCGCGCGGCGGCGAGGACCGCCGCGGGCCGGTCGACGGGCTCCCCGCGTGCCCTTCGTTCCGCCATGATCCGGAACGCGTTTTCAACCATGACGACGGCGCCGTCCACCATCATGCCGATGCCGATGGCCAGACCCGCCAGCGACATCAGGTTGGCGGAGAGGCCCGCCTGAGCCATGCAGATGAAGGCGATCAGCATGGCCAGGGGCAGGGTGACCACGACGACGAGCGCGCTGCGCAGTTCGCCGAGGAACAGGAACAGCACCAGCGCGACCAGGATGGCGCCTTCGACGAGGGCGCGCACGGCGGTACCCACCGCCGCGTCGACGAGGTCGGTGCGTTCGTATACAGGCTTCACCACGGTGCCGCTGGGCAACGCCCGGCGTACGGTATCGAGCCGTGCCTTCACCGCGTCCACCACGTTCCGCGCGTTTTCGCCGATGCGGGCCAGTGCCTGGCCCATCACTACTTCCTTGCCGTCCCGCGTCACGGCGCCGGTGCGCGGCGCGCCGGCTTCGACCACCGTCGCCACGTCGTGCACGTACACCGGCGTACCGTGTTCGCTCTTGAGCACGATGCTGCCGATGTCCGCGGCTCCTTTTACCAGACCCAGTCCGCGCACCAGGTACTGTTCGCGCCCCACGTCGATGAAGTTGCCGCCGACCTGCGCATTGTTCGCTTCCAATGCCTGTATCACTTCCTTCAGGCTGAGGTCGTGCGCGAGCAGGCGCATCGGATCCACGCGCACCTGGTACTGCTTCTCCTGCCCACCCCACGAGGTCACGTCGTCCACGCCGGGCGCGGTACGCAGGATCAGTCGCACCGTCCAGTCCTGAAGGGTGCGCAGGTCCATGTCTGACGCATGCCCCCCGGCCGTGCTGTCGTCGCGTTCCACCGTGTACCAGAAGACCTGTCCGAGGCCGGAGGTGTTGGGTCCCATCTCCGGCTTGCCGTATCCGGCCGGCAGGCGGTCGCCGACTTGTTGCAACCGCTCGTTCACGAGCTGACGCGCGAAATAGACATCCATGCCATCGTCGAAATACACGGAAACATAGGACAGCCCGAACAGGCTGACGGAACGGATGTCCTGGACGCCCGGCAACCCGGCGAGTGCCGACTCGATGGGGGTAGTGAGCAAGGGCTCCACGTCCTCCGCGGCCAGTCCGGGTGCCTCCGTATACACGCTGACCTGTACGGGGGTCACATCCGGGAATGCATCGATGGGCAGGCTGCGCGCCGCGCGATAACCCAGCGCGGCAACCGCGACGAATGCAATCACCACCAGCAGCCTGTACTTGAGGGAAAGGGCGACAAGGCGTCCGAGCATCATTCTTCCCCCAACTGGGAACGCAGTATCCGCGCCTTCAGCGCGAATGCTCCCTTGCGCACGTACGGGGTACCGGCCGCGAGGCCACGCGTGATGGTTTTCCAGCCGCCACGCGTCTCACCCACCTCGACCGGCACGGGCTCGAATTGTCCGGCGCGCTTGCCGCGCACGAAGACGGTGGGCTGGTTCTGCAGCAGCACGATCGCCTCGGCCGGCACGGCGAGGCCGCGGGACCGGGAAGCGACCTCGATGCGGCATTCGACGAGGTCGCCGGGATGCAGCAGGTCTTCCTCGTTCGGCACCCGGATTCGAACACCCACCGTCCGGGTTTTTTCGTCGGTAAGGTGAGCGCGACGGATCACGTGGCCCTCCAGCTCCCGGCCGTTTGCGGCGACGACGACCCGGGCACCGTCCCGAACCTCGTCCGCCTGGCCGGGCGGCATGCGCGCTTCCACCCATACGGACGACTCCGCCGCCAGCGTGAAGAGGGTGCGGCCGGGTTCAACGCGCTCGCCGACGATGAAGTCGTCGGTCGTCACGCGTCCCGCCTGCGGCGCCAGCAGTTCGAAGCTGCCGTCGGCCGCTGCCGAGCCCCGCTTCACCACGTCGCGGATCTGCGCATCGGAAAGGCCGTACGCCTTCAGCTTCGCGCGAGCCTGGTCCCGCTGCACCAGGGCCTCGTTGTAACGACGGGCGGATACCGCCTGTGGCCCCAGCGATGCCACTCGCGCCCAGTCCTGGCTCGCCACGATGAGCTGCCCTTGCGTTTCGGCGACATCCACGCTCGACAGCGCCACCAGCGGCTGCCCGGCCTTGACCAGGTCTCCGAGCTTCGCCCGTCGGGCGACGACCTGCGATGCAACCCGGGGCGACACCAGCGCGGTGGCATAGGCGTCGATCTTCACCTCGCCGGGTGCGCGCACCTGGTCGACCGTCGTGCGCACCTGCGCGGTTTCGACCACGATGCCGGCCGCAGCGACCGCCGCGGCATCCAGTATCAGCGGGTCTTTTTCCGCAGACCGCGCGGCGTCTTCGGGACGCGCCGCCGAACCGAGGGGGGCGCCGAGCAACAGGGCGAACATGAGCGAGGCGATGGGATGAAGCATATGGGGAGTCATGGCGAAGAATCCTTGCTGGTATCGCCGAGCCAACCGGTCAGGCGGCCCGCGGCGGCGAGATAGTCGAACCAGGCCTGCCATGTCTGGCTTTCGAGCGCGATGCCCGCGAGTTCGGTGTCGAGGCTCTGCTTCAACTGGACGAGGTAATCGGATGTGCCGATCTCGCCGGCCTGCCAAAGCCGGTCGAGCAAACGGGCCCGGTCGTCGAAGGCACCGGCCCGGCCGGCGCGAAAACCTTCGGCGGCATGGCGCACGGCCTCGTAGGTCGTCCTTGCCTGCGCAAGCTGCGCATCCGAGCGAAGGGCAGCCGAGCGGCGGCCCGCAAACGCGGCATCGGCGGTGGCGCGTGCCGCTTCCACGTCGTATCGCCCGGAATTCAATACCGGTAACGGGATCGATACGCCGATGCCGATCACGCGGTCCGTACGGTTGCCGCTGCGCACGCGGCCTCCGGTAAGGCTGAGCGTGGGATCGGGCCGGCGGGCGCGATCCGCGACAGCCACGGCGGCGTTCGCCCGCTGCTGCTCGGCGTCCGCCTGGAGGGATTCCAGCCGTTCCGGGGTCGCCACAGGAAGTACATCCGTGGCTGGGGGCGGAAGGTCCCGCGGCAGCTCCGGGAGCGGTTGTGGCGTGCCGCCGAGCGCGGCCAGTCCCGCCACGGCCGCGGCTTCCTGTGTTTCCAGCGCCGCCTGCTGGATGCGCGCTTCGCCAAGCGCGAGCCCGGCCAGATCGCGCTCCGGACTGCTGATGTCGCCGACCCGAAGGCGTTCCGTGGCCAGCTCGTCGAAGCGCCGCATCAGTTCCACGCGTCGCCGGCCCAGCGCGACCTGCTCGCGCGACAAGGCCGCGACCGCCCAGGCTTTCAGCCAGTCGAGCGCGACGCGTCGGCGTTCCAGTGCATAGGCCGCCTCGCGTGCGCGCACGTCGGCGTCGCCTTCGGACATGCGAGCCCTGCGCTTGCCGGACACGTCGAGCGTGAGGCTGGCCCCGGCGGTGCGCCTGTCGACGTCGGCGTTCTCGCCCTCGATGGAAAGCGATGGGTTGTACACCGGTTGCGCGGCGGCGCGGGCGCGTGCCTGGGCGGCGAGGCGTTCCGCATCGGCCGCCTGCAGGTCGGGACTGGCGGCCCAGACTTCACGCACGGCATTTCGCAGGCCGAGCGCGGCGGGTGGGCCGGCCACGTTGGTCGGGGAAGGTGAGGCGATGGCGCTGGCAGCCATCCACACGCACGCGGCGCCCCATGGCGCGGTACGCAGGAAAGACATGGTGGATCTCCTGAAGTCGGACGCGGATCGGCGCGGCCGCTCACGCGACCGGCATCGGGCGGTGCGGCTTCAGGAGATCGGTGGGCGCAGCGGAGAACGCGCGAAAGCGGGCGATTCGCCCGCAGTCACAGCCAGACGCAGGCTCGACGGCCGCTCCGCTATCGCCATGACGGTTGCATGCGTGGGCAGGGCCACCGCATGCACACAGGTGCAATGACACCCGCCGCCTTCGCCGAGCGCGCAGTAGTCGTCGGCATCGGCGTTCGTGCCCTGAACGGCGATCGGGGCAGCCGGCGAGCCGTCGGTGAAGGCGACACGGGGCCCGTCGAGCGCGCAGAAGGTCGACATGGTTATCTTGAAGAGCAGCACGGCCAGCGCAAGCATCCACACGCCGCGATGGCGGCGCAGACGGACGAGGAGGCTTGGCGGGCGGCGGGACATGGCGCACATCGTAGTCGGAGGTGCCGTTGTTAGACAATTCCAACCGAATATCCGTCGGATCCTGGGCGCTCCCATCGACGTGGGGCTTCCGCGGCCTTCATACCCGTATCAGCCGTTTGTCCTAGCCGTCGGTTGCATGCCTGCACTGCCGAGGTGCTATGGCTATCGCGGTCGCTCCGCGACAGAGTCGATGTTACCGGACGCCTGCACGCATGGCGCGTCCGACCTCGAATGGGAGCAGCCATCATGCATTGGCGTGCCAAAGGCGTGTTACAGAAGGTGCTCGGTCACGTGCCGGGCGGCGAACAGGCGCATTACCTGCTGCAGCGCCGCTTTGGCGGCCTGCGCGGGTTCCGTCGCGAGTTCGACGTCAAGATGGACGACTGGCGCCTGATGGTCGGACACCTGCGCGATGTCGGTCGTCCCATCGCAGGGGCGCGACTGTTCGAGGTCGGCAGCGGCTGGTATCCCACCTTTCCATTCGCCTGCTATCTGGGCGGCGCCCGCCAGGTCGTCACGGTGGATCTCAACCGGCACATCAGGCCGGCGCTGGTGCGCAACTGCGCCGCTAACCTCGCGCGATACACGGCGCTCATTGCCGAGGCATGCGGCATACCCGAAAGCGATGTCAGGCAGCGCCAGCAGGGCCTTCTGGCACGACTGGAGCGAGGCGACGACGTGGGGGTGGCCAGCGAGGGTGTGGTGGTCTACGAGGCGCCCGCCGATGCGGCACGCACCCGGCTCGACGGGCAGCAGGTGGATTGCGTTTTCTCCAACAGCGTTCTCGAACACGTGCTGCCCGAGGCGATCGACGGCATCTATCGCGAAGCCATGCGTATTCTGGCGCCCGGAGGGATCATGTTCCATTCGGTGAACTGCGGCGACCACTACGCCTATGTCGATGGCAGCATCAACCAGCTCAACTACCTGCAGTATTCGGACCGCGAATGGCGACGCTGGGACAACGCCTTCCTCTACCAGAACCGCATGCGCGCCTACGAATTCGTGGAACGCGCCGCCGCCGCCGGTTTCGACATCGTGCTCAACACCGAGTGCGCACGCGAGAAACGACTGGCCGAACTGGCGAGCATGCAGGTGCATCCACAGTTCGCGCACATACCGCCCGAGCGGCTGTGCGTGACGTCCATCGACTTCATCGGCCGCAAGCCCGGTACGGTGAGCGCATGAGTCACGCCATCGTCAGCGTGATCATGCCGGCCTACAACGCGGCTGCAACCTTGCGGGGTGCCGCGCTCTCGGTGCTTTCGCAAAGCCACGAAGCCTGGGAGCTGATCATCGTGAACGATGGCTCCCGCGACGGCACCGCATCGATCATGGACGACCTCGCCGCGACCGACCCGCGCATCCGCACGATCCATGCCCAACGCAACGCCGGTGTTGCCGCCGCCCGCAACGCCGGCATGGCGGCGGCCCGCGGCAGCTACATCGCTTTTCTGGACAGCGACGACAGCTGGCACCCGGCCAAGCTTCGACGTCAGCTGCAGCATATGGCCGACACCGGAAGCGCCATCTGCTACGCGCCTTACGATCGTGTTTCGGAAGATGGCCGGCTGCTCTCGCATGTGCGTCCTCCGACGCGGGTGGGCTATGCGCAGATGCTGCGCAGCAACCACATCGGGAATCTCACCGGCATCTACGACCGCAGGCTGGGCGACATCGATTTCCGGAAGGTCGGCCACGAAGACTACGTGTTCTGGCTGGAGATGGTGCGTCGAGCCGGCGTCGCTACGTGCGTGCCCGGCAGCGAGGCGCTGGCATACTATCTGGTGCGTAACGGTTCGGTGTCTGCCGACAAGTGGCGCGCGGCGCAATGGCAGTGGCGCATCTACCGGGATGTGGCCAAGCTCGACTGGTTTTCGTCCAGCCGTCACATGTGCCAGTACGCGTGGCTGGCCATGCGCAAGCGCCTGGTCTGATTCATCCGGTTGCCTGGGCGGGTTCGGGGATCTTCCCGGGGCGAGCCAGTTCGAAGTCGCGATAAAGGCCCGGGTTGCCGGTCATTCCGGCCTCTGCCGCCTTGGCCACGTTGTACATTTCGCGCGCCGTCACGTAGTGCAGCACGTAATCGCTACCGTCGTTGTAGGCGGTCTCCAGGTAATCGTGCATGTCTTCGATCGGCTTGCCCAGCAGCGTGTCCATGTCACGCTCTTGCGTGCCGTGCGTGTGTACCTTCACGAACACCCATTCCGGGCGGCCTTCCACGTGGATCCCCGTGCGAACCCACTGGTCCACGCGATGGCGTGACGGCGGGCAGCCCTTGCGGATATCGGAATTCTCGATACGCGGCACGATGCCGAAGCGGCGGTCCTTCCAGTTCAGGCCCAGAGGCCCCTGGATGATCAGCAGGTCGCCCACGGGCTCGCCGCCGACGCGCATCGGCACGCCGGTGTCGTGCGACTTGCAGCGCTGCGGATCGTCGGTGGCGTAGTAGATGGCGTTCGACATGCGCGTCTGTGTGTCGCTCGGCGCCGAGGGTAGGGTGAAATCGGCGTAGCAGCCGAGCTCCCGCAGCAGGATCAATTCATTGTCGATGCCGCACCAGCGCCCGTCGGGGCGCGAATTGTCCAGGCACCAGTTGCCGTGGATGAACGCGAAGCGCAGCTGACCGGTCACCGGATCGCGGGGAAGCGCGTCGTGCCTGTCGTGCAGCAGGCGGTTGAACCGGTCCATGGTGGCGACGAAGTTCTCTGGTGTGTCGTTGTCGTGATGCAGGTGGATCTCGATTTCGCCATAGCCGTCGGCGCACAGACCGGCGATCTTGTCGAGGTGTTCCTCCACATACTCTTCTTCCGGGTAGAAGAAGGTGTGCTGTGGCATGCGCCCGTCCGCGTCGCGGTGGCGCGATGCCAGCGCGCGATACTCGGCGCACCAGCGGTCCACGCGGCGGCGCTGGGTGTCCATATCCACGCGACCCCAGTTCGGCTCGAAATGATCCACGAAGCAGAACAGCACATGCACCGGACCTTCGGCCCTGGGCGGCTTGCGCCGCGTGAGGTAGCCCCACAGCCAGTACTGCATGTTGCGCGCGCGGATGGCTATGGTCAGCAGCAGCGCAGCGGCGAGGAGGAAGACGAGGGCGACGGCTGCGATCATGGGCATGCCTCGGCTGGCACGAGTGTCAATAGCTGTTCCGCGTTGTTGCGCCACTGCCGTTCATTCGCGATGTAATCGCGGGCAGCCTGCCCGACGCGCCTGCGTTCCTCCGCCTGCTGGGCCAGTTCGAGCACGCGTTCGACGCAGGCCGCGGCGTCGCCGCGAGGGAACAGCCAGCCGGTGTGACCATCGGCGATCACCTCGGCAACGGGCGCGTAGTCGGGCGCCACCACTGCCACGCCCATGCCCATGAACTCGAAGAGCTTCATCGGCGAACCATAGTGATTGGAGTTGGGCAACACGGCATAGTCCATGCAGGCGATCCAGCTCGCCACCTCGTCGTGGGGAACGCGGCCCGGCAGCAGTACGCGGTCCGACAAGCCGCGTGCCTCGATCAGCTCGCGCACGGCCGGCAGCGTCTTGCCGTCGCCGACGAAAACAAGCGCAAGGTCCGGCACGCTGTCGAGCCGCTGGGCGATGGCCTCGACGAAGGCGTCCACGCCGTGCCAATGCGCGAACGCCCCAACGTGGCCGCACACTGTCCTTCCGCTGAGTCCGCGTTGCGTACGCAGGACCTCCCGATCGAAACGCGACGGATCGAAACGGGGCAGGTCCACGGCATTCGGTGAAATGACGCAAGGCGAGATCTCGCCGTAGGCGGCTATAGCAGTTTCGCGAAAGTAGGTGGAAATGAACACCAGGCCCGTGGCATGCCGGAAACACCAGCGTTCGATGCGCCGTGCCAACAAGCGCATTTTCAGAGGCCGCACCCGCTCCACCAGTGCCGAATCGTTGATTTCCAGCACCAGCGGAATGCCGCGCCGCCGGGCCAGCCAGATGGTGGCGAACAGGAACAATGAGTAGCGCTCATAGATGAGCTGCGGCTGTGCCACCCGCCACGCGCGGCTCATACGCGCCAGTGTGACCACGTTGTAGAGCAGCTCGAACATCTCGAAGACGACGCCGGGAAGCTTCGTGACAAGGCCGGCGAGACGGCTACGGCTCCCGGTCGTCGTCGTCTCCACTTCGCGCTCCGGGTCGGCGCCGGGAAACGACATCACGTCCACGTCGTGGCCCAGCTCGCGCAGTGCCCCCACGATGCCGCGGATATGCACGCCTTCCACGTGCCGGCCGCGGGTGCGGTGATGGTAGAGGATCCTCATGCGGCGCTCCCGGGCAGCGCGGCGAAGCGCATTCCCTGCGCCAGCCATTCCGGCAAGAGTACGTCGAGCGCATCGGCCGCCTTGTCGCTGTCGTCGTGCATGAGCACGATGTCGCCCGCAAGGGGAGGGTCATTGCGAAGGCGATCGATCAACGCGCCCACCGGACGGTCCTGGTAGTCGAGGCTGTCGTAAGACCAGTACACGAGACTGCGGCGCCGGCGGGCGAAATGCGCGAGCAACGAGGCTCCGACATAGCCGTGCGGCGGGCGCATGCGATGGTGCGGCCGATTGTCGAACAGGCGAAGCGCGGCGTCGGTGCGATACACCTCGTCGAGCTGCTTCGCGAGGTTCATGTTGCGGAACGACCAGTGGCTGTACGAATGATTTCCTATCATGTGGCCTTCCTCGACGATGCGCTTCACGATGTCGGGGTGCTGTTCGATCTTCTCGCCCACCAGGAAGAAGCTCGCCTTCACGCCGTGTCTGGCAAGCACGTCCAGGAGCTTCGGCGTGTGCTCCGGGTCCGGGCCGTCGTCGAAGCTCAGGTAGCGCAGGTCGGCGTCGCGGGTGCGCGTGAGGACGAGATGCTCCGGCAGCAGGCCGAGAAGGTCTTGTTTTCTGAGTTTCAGGGTCATGTGTTCGGCAGGCGGCCAGGCTGATCGGGTGGGGTGGTTCTGCGTCGCGGTAGCCGGTTGGCACCCGCCACGGCACGAAGGAGCACGCGCTCCAGCCGGTCGATGTTTTCTTCCCAGCGGAAGGTGGCGGCGTGCGCCGCGATCGCCGCCGGATCGAAGTGGCGTTCGAACGCTTCCACCAGCGCGGTGCCGAGTTCGTGCGATTGATGCGGGGGCACGAGGATGCCCGCGTGGTCGGGAACGACCTCGGGAATGCCACCGACGGCGGTGGCGACGATAGGTATGCCGCAGGCCATGGCTTCCAATACCACGTTGGGCACGCCTTCGTTATGGCTCGGAAGGCATAGTACGTTTGCCGCGCGGAACCAGTCGGCCAGTTCGGCGTGGTCCACGGCGCCGACCAGGCGCACCGCAGGGGCGACGCACAAGGCCGCGGCCCTGTCCTCGAGGTTGCCGTGGCACGGCCCGTCGCCCACATAGACGAGCCTTGCGTCCGGGTGGCGGGCCATCAGTGCCGGAAAGGCCTCGATGAGGTCGAGGCATCCCTTCGTGGCCTTCAGGTTGCCTGCGTAGAGCACGATTGGCGCGCCGGCGGGCAGATCGAGCCGCGCGCGCGCGGCGCTCCGGTCGCCGCGGTGGAAGAGGCGCGTGTCGACGCCGTTGTACAAGGGTTCGACCGTGTCCGCGCTTGCGCCAAGGTCCACCGCCTTGCGCGCCAGGGCCCGACTGACCGCAATCACGCCGGCGGCCCCCCGCAGCGCCCAGCGGATCTGCGGTCGACGCAGGCGGAACTCCGCCTGCACGTTCAGGTCGCTGCCATGCACCTTCACCACATACGGAATGCCGAGCAGGCGAGCGACCCATGCGGCCCCCGCCGCGTCCGGATAGCCCCAACTCGCCAGCATCACGTCGTAGCCCGCGTTACGCAGGTCGCGGCGTCGCTGCCACATGAGGCAGGCGAAGAAACAGAACGCATTGAGGAAGCGGCCGAAGCCGGGCGGGTGGAAGAAGGTGAAGTAGTCGGAGACGACGCCCGCCACACCGGCGTCGCCCGACGTGCCGGCCATGCGTTCGCGGAAATCGACCGCCGTGAGCACGTGCACCTCGTGGCGTTCCGCAAGGCGCTGGAACTGCTGCCGGTTGAACGTGCCGCGCCGGGGATCCCAGGGCGTCGGAAAGAGATTGGTGACGACCAGGACTTTCACGACGCCGTATCCAGGTCGCCGAAATAGAGCTGGCCGTAGCGCGCCGCCATGGCTTGTAGTGATCCATGGGCTTCCACCCACGCCCGCGCTGCCGTACCCAGGGTGGATGCCCTGTGCGACGCATGCAGCAGCTCGAGAATCGCGTTGGCGAGCGCCGGCGGGTCGCAAGGAGGCACGAGCCGCCCGGTGGCATCGTCGTGCACGATCTCCGCGTTGCCGCCCACGTTGGTGGCGACGATCGGAAGGCCTGCCGCACAGGCCTCCAGCAGGGCCATTGAATAACCCTCGGTAACCGACGAGAGCGCGAACAGGTCGAAACCCTGCATCAGTTCGCGCACGTCGTCGCGGTCGCCCAGGAAGTGCACGCAGCCGGCTACGCCTTCGTCGAAGGCGCAGGCCCGGAGCGTCTCGCGCAGTTCGCCGTCGCCCACCAGAACCAGGGCGGTGTCCGGACGGGCATGACGCACGATGCGAAAGGCGCGGATGAGGCCGGCCTGGTCCTTGGTCCAGTTCAACCGTCCCACGCTGCCCACGATGCGCGTGCCGGGCGGTACGCGAAGAAGCCGGGTGAGCCGTTCGTGCATGGCATCCGAGGCCACGTCGAAGCCGTCGAGCACGATGCCGTTCGGCACCACGCACGTTTTCGCGGCGGGTGCGATGCCGCGGCGGACCGCGTCGTCGCGCGCGGCCTGGCACACGGCGACCACGGCGTCGGTGGCGGCGAGTGCGCGGCGGAACAGCCATTCCCGCCGCCCCGGCTTGCGCTGCGCACCCATGCCGTGTCGTGTGTTCACCACCTGGCGGATACCCATGCCCGCGCTGGCGAGCACCGCCTGGTAATGCGCCACCGCGTTATGCGTATGCAGGACCTCCGTGCGGTGTTCGGCCAACAGGCGGCGGGCGCACCCCAGCGCGCGCAGGTCGAAGCCCTTGCGCTTGTGGCATGCCGAGACGGGCACCCCGATGGCGTCCAGCTCCGGGGCCAGCGAGCCGCGCTCGAACAGGCATACCACCTGCACCTTGTGGCCCTCCCGGTGCTGCTCCTTCACCAGGTCGATGACCATGCGCTCCAGGCCGCCGCGGTTGAGGTTCTCCACGAAGTGGGTGATGTTCACGACGCCAGCTCCGAAACGGTGACGCGCAGCTTGCCGCTGCGGGTGAGGGGAATGTCGTCGACGAAATGACAGTGCAGCTCGGTGCTGTCGCCCAGCACCTTGGCGACTTCGCGGCGAATGTAGTCGAGCGAGGTGTCCTCGAAATCGCGACCTCGCACAATGGAGAGGTCGAGGCGTTCGAGGCTGCGCTGCACGAGCTGGAACCGGGCCAGGCCGGGAACGTCCTTGAGCATGTGCGGGAAGAACTCGCCCGGAAGGATATTCCCGGCCGGCGTGCGGATGGCATCGAGCTTGCGTCCGTCGACGGAGGCGAGCAGCGGCAGGCCCCGGCCGCATGCGCACTGCGACGTTGCGTGCGTGGCCATGTCGCCGTTCACATAGCGGATGAAGGGCATGCCGTAGTTGAAGAGGTCGGTGAGGGCTACTTCGCCGCTGCCCGTTCGCGTGGGCTTGCTGTCGGCGCCCAGCGTTTCCACCACCAGGTGGTCGGCGTTCACGTGCAGGCCCTCGCGATGTTCGCACTCGGAGGCGATGAGCATCACCTCGCGGCAGCCATAGGTGTTGAAGGCGGGCGCACCGAAGGCGCGCTCGATGATCTCGCGCTGGAACGGATGCAAGGCCTCGGCGGCGCCGATGATCGATTCCGGGCGAGCCACTCGCCGCCCGTGTGCCAGCAGCCATTCCGCGAGGCGGACGAGCGGGCCGACGTAGCCGACGATCACTTTCGGGCGGTACGCGTCGATCGCATTCGCGTAGTCGGCCATGTTGCTTTCGCTCATGCGGAAGCTGTCGAGCACCTTGCGGGCGAACACGGCGTTGTAAAAGCGGTCCTTGGCCCGCTGCGAGCGGCTCGGCTCGCCCACGGGCCCGCCCCAGAGAAACAGTGTGCGCCGGCCCATGCGCGAGCCCGCCCAGCCGTAGCCACGCCACATGACCGCGATGCGGCGATCGTTGCTTTCGCGCGTGTATCCGTAGCGCAGGGGCTCGCCTGTGGAGCCGCCGGTGGCCTTGTAGGCCAGCGTATCCTTCAGCGTGCGCGCCTTGAGATCCTCGGCGTTCGCGCGGATGTCCGCCTTCGTCAACACCGGCAGCCTGGCGTAGTCGTCCAGGTTGCGGATGTCACGCGGTTCGATGCCTTCGGCATCCCAGCGCCGGCGATAGTAGGGCACCTCCCGATAGCACCAGTCCAGCAATCGCTTCAGCCGTTCGAACTGCAAGGCCTGGATCGCCTCGGCCGACAACCATTGCTCGTGCGCATAGCGGCGCACGTAGGCCGGCGTGTCGCGCCGGCGAAGGCCGCCTTCGTAGACGGGCCAGAGAACGCGGCGCAGCAGGGTTTCGTAGGTCTTCATGTGGTGCGCAACAGGAATGCGACGAGGACGAACAACGCGAACACGCTGCACGCGCCGGTGGGTACCCAGCGCCAGCCGCCGTCGGAAAGGCGAAACATCGGCAGCTCGGGCCAGCGCCGGCGAGCGCCGACGTAGTGCCCGGCGACCATGGCCGCGATGAGGTACAGCACGACCATGTAGCTTCGGCTCAGGAAGAAGGCGGCGGCGAACAGTCCGCAGAGCGAGAGCAGCAACGTGAGGGCCATCTGCTTTTCGGTCGTCCAGGCGGCTTCGACGGCAGGGTCGGCGTCCGCCGGGCGCTGGAACCTCACGATCTTCAGCATCATGAGGAAGCCGTAGGCCACGAATGCCAGCCAGAGTACGAAGCCGACGAAGCCGGTTTCCGCCAGCACCAGGATGAAGGAGTTGTGCGCGGTCAGTTCGTTGTACTCGGTGAAGTTGCCGGGACCGACACCGAGCAGCGGATTGTCGCGGAACATCTCCAGGCCCGAGTACCAGGCATCGACGCGGCCGGCGGCGGATTCCTCCCCCGCGTCCAGTTCCTCCATGCGCGAGGAAAGCATCTTGAGCACCGCGAGTCCCAACACGCCGAGCACGGCTGCCACGGCCATGCCCTTGCGATACCAGATATAGCAGCCTGCCACGACAAGCACGGCGAGCATGGCGCCGCGCGAATTGGTGAGATAGGTGCCGTAGAGCAGCAACAGCGCCGCACCGAGCCATACCGGCCGCAGCATGCTCGCGCCACGGCGGCCGAGGAATACGGCCATGGGAAAGGTGGAAGCGAATAGCAGGCCCAGGTCGTTGGGGTCGTTGAAGATGCCCACGTACTGGATGCGACCGCCCTCGCCCAGGGGAACGCCCGTCCAGCCCACGCCGAGTTTCGCCTGCTCGACGCCGTGCACGGCGAGTACCGCCGCGCAAGCGACGAAGACGCCCATGGCCACGCGTACGCGCTTCTGCGTGCCGCATGAGGCGCCGAAGATGAAGAACGCGATCACGACAGGGCCAAAGCGGGCCAGCTCGTCCACGGCGCCGCCGGCCCAGCCGTTGGTCGCCTGCGACACCATGAGGATGAGAAGGAAGGCCGGAAGGATCACGAACTGCGGTGCTTCGAAGGTTTTCTCCTTCGACACCACCCATGCCGCGAATGCCATGAGCAGCACAACCGGCAGGATGGGCACGGTGTCCAGCCCCGCGACGTAGTCCTGGGGACGAATGATGGTGAGAACGACGTAGAGGAGGATCAGGGGGAACATGACATCTCCCGCGGCCCGTTGGCGGCGTGCGGCGGCGTGGGGTAACTCATCAGCTGTGGCAGCGCGAGCATCGCCGCGAACCAGCCAGGGCCCATGTTGCTTTCCACCGGCAGGCGCTGCAGGGCATAGCGGTTCTCGCTGGGCTCGGCGTTGGTGCCGCAGATGTAGCTGCACGCCAGCTGGAAGCCAGCGTTGCGCGTGGCGGCTATCACCGCGTCGTTATAGGCCCGATCGCCGCCGATGGGATACGACATGAGCACCGCGGGATGGCGCAGCTCCCGGTCCAGCGTGGCCTTCGACTCGCGAATCTCGCGCTCCATGTCGTCCTGCGGAAGCCGGGCCAGCATCCGGTGGTGCACGCCGTGCGAACCGAACTCCAGGCCGGCGGCTTCCATTTCGCGCGCCTGGTCCCAGGTCATCGGGCGACAGTCGGCGGGGCGCGCATTGACCGAAGGCATGCCCCATTCGGCCTCGAGCCGTTCGATCATCGCCGTCTGGCCGAGGGCGTCCATCCATTTCATGCGCAGTAGCACGTTACCTGCGATACGGCGTCGCAGCGCACGCGTGGCCGGAAGAGGGATGTCGATCGCCAGCTCCGGCAGCACGAGCTGCGGCGCATCCGTCAGAAGGATCATGTGCACCAGCCAGTCGTACGCGTACGGCCGGCCCGTATCGAGGTGGCCGGTGGAAACGAAGAAGGTGGCCGGTACACCCACCTCGTCCAGGATCGGCGCTGCGATACGGTAGTTGTCGTCGTATCCGTCGTCGAAGGTGACCGCGACGGAATCCGGCGGAAGCGCCTCGCCCGCATCGAGCGCGGCGACCACGTCGGTAAGTCGGATCGGCCGGAAATGTCTCTTCAGCCGCAGCATCTGCTCGCGGAACTCGGCAGGCGGCGTGCTGATCAGTTCCATGTCGAACTCGTAGGCGTCCGGATCCGGCACGGGCATCACGCGGTGATAGGCGAGAATGCGCAAGTCGCGCTGCCACCAGGCGCGCACACGCTGCAGGGAATGCAGCAGGCCGCTGGAATAACAGAGTTCGCCGAGCCGGCCTCGAATGCCGGGCGCGCCGCGCTGGGTCGTTGGGATCACCATAGGTGCAGCCTGCGGTTGCGTGCGAAAGCGACGAGCGCCTGTGCGGCGAAGAGATTGAGATAGAAGAAGGCGACCGCGATACGCAGCGGCGGCAGGCGCCCAAGGAGCGGCTGCAGGCGGGCCATGGCAACCAGCAACAGGCCACCCACCAGGCTGCCGAACGCGACGGCGTACATCGGGTGCCGCGTTGCCAGCAGGCCGCTGCTCGCCGTGAGCGCCACGATCAGCCATGGGGCCAGCAGTCGCAGCAGCTTGTGGCTGACGAAGCGGAACCACAGGGGATTGCACCATGGCAGCAGAAGCCAGGGCGCAACCTGGATGAGCTGGTAGTTGCCGGCCAGGGTGAGGATCTTGCGACGGCGCTCGTCCTCGGGCATCTGCGACGGCTGGTCCCACGCCATGGCCTTCGGCTCGAAGACCACCCGTTTGCCCTGTGCGGCCACGCGCATGGGCACCAGCACGTCGTCGAGTACGGTACCTTGCGGCAACGGCGCGAAGAGGGCGCGACGCATCGCGTGGATCCCGGCGGTCACGCCGATGGTTGAGCCGGACAGGCTTTCCGAGCGACGGATGCCTTTCTCGTAACGCCAGTAGAAGTCCACGCCCTGCGCGAATCCCGTCCGCACGTTTTCCATGTGCAGTTCGCCGGTTACGGCCCCGACGTCGGGGTCGCCGAGGTTTGCCACCAATTCCTTCAGAGCCACGGGGGAGAGGCGCTGGCGCACGTCGGTGAACAGGATCACCTCGCCACGCGTGAGCGCCACGGCGTCGTTGATGCATGCGGCCTTGCCGCGGCGGTTGGGGTGGTCGAGCACGGTCAGCCGCGGGTCGGTGGACCGACGGGCCAGCGCGACGGTGGCGTCGCGGCAACCGTCGCATACCAGCACGATGTCGACCAGCGCCGCCGGGTAGTCCAGCTGGCGGAGGTTGGCCAGCTTTGCGCGGATGTGCCGTTCCCCGTCGTGCACGGCGAGCACGATGCTCACCGTGGGCAGGATGTCCCGCTTCGCCACGGGCCGCGGCCGCATGCGTGCCTGCAGCCACATGAGCAGCGGATAGCCGGCGAACACGTGCACGAGCAGGGCAGCCGACGTCCAGCAGATGAACCAGGCAATGTGTGTCATGGCGTTCCCCCCGGGCGCCTTCGCTCAGCCGCGGCCGAGCAGGCGGCCCAGCAGGCCGCGTTTTACCGCCGCCCGGGCAGGCGCGGGCGGTGCGTTGGCGAGCTCGGCGGCGAGTGTTCCCAGCGTGCCGTTCGCGATATCGAGCAGGTTGAGTTGCACGCCGGTGAGCTTCTGCACGCGCAGGGCCATGTCCACGGCGAGCAGCGAGTGCCCGCCCACGTCGAAGAAGTTGTCGCTGGTCCGCACGCGCGACATGCCCAGCAGTTCCGTCCAGACCGATGCGAGCAGGCGTTCGCTCTCGCTGCGGGGTTGGGTCGTCTCCGCGGACACGGCCGTCGGCTGCTCCGCCGGAAGCGGGAGCGCTGCCAGGTCGGGTTCGCCGGTGGGCAGCAAGGGCAGCGCGTCGAGCACCACCAGGTGTGCGGGCATCGCCCATGCTGGCAGCAAGCCGGCGAGGGCGGCGCGCAATCCTTCGGCGTCGACGGTGGCGCCTGGTGCCGCCACCACGTAGGCGTCGACGCGTGACAAACCCGTGTGGTCGGTACGCTGCACGGCAAGCGCACGCACGACGCCGGGCTGGGCGAGCAACAACGATTCGATGGCACCCGGTTCGACGTCCATGCCCTGGTGCCGCAGGCGGCGGTCGGAGCGATCCAGTACCTGCAGCTGGCCGCCGGGCAGCCAGCGACCGCGATAACCGGTGCGCCGCACGCCTTCACCGGGGGAGGAGGGGCGTTCAAAAGCAGCACGCTGGCCGAAGGGCATGGCGAGGGTGTCCCCGGCAACGGCGACGTCGCCCGTCGCGCCGATGGGGCAGGGTTCGCCGCTCTCGTCCAGGATCCACACCTGAGCGTGCGGCAGCGGCTTGCCCGCATGCAGCGCGTCGGCCAGATGCTCGACGCGTCCGCAGGTGGCGGCCGGCGCCGATGTCGCGTCGCCGAACAGTGTCCAGAGCGACGATGCCCCGCCCGCGATGCGGGCCGCCATCTCCGGACCCGGCGTGCCGCCGGCGACGATGGCGCGGAGGCGGCGGTCGCCCTGCCAACCGGCGTCGAAGAGCGCCTGCCAGGTATCGGGCGTGGCGATGAAGGTTTCGATGCCGTCCAGGAATGCCGTCTCGATGGAGGAGCTGTCGCGGCCGATCGGCCGTTGCGGAACCGCCCAGGTCCCACCGTGCGCCAGCGCCAGCAGCGATTCGATGCTCAGCATCGGGTCGCCGGGCAGGGCGTCGCCGGAGATACGTTCCCCGGTACGGATCGACAGCGCCTCACCAAGACCGCCGACGATGCCCGCGACCGCGCGATGCGACAAGGCCACACCTCGCATCTTGCCATCCGCCCCCAAGGTGGGGAACGCCATGGCCGGGGTATCGGGATCCACCGCGTCGAACGCGACATCGTCGACGGCGGTGGCTCTCTCGAGTTCCGCGTGGTCCGTGTCGAGCCACACGGCGCAGTCGGCCGGCCAGTCGAGCATGCCTTCGAGCGCCGAGTCGCCGACCAGCACGGTCATTCGCGCATCGGTAAGGATGTCCCTCAACCGGCCGGCGGGATCGGCGCGGTCCAGCAGCAAGGCCGTGCCGCCGACCAGCGCAATCGCCAGCAGACCCACCACGCGGTCCGTGCCCGAATCGACGCAGAGGCCGATGACGCTGCCGGGCATGCCGCCTCGTTCGCGCAACAGCGTGGCGACGCGCGTCGCGCGGTGCAGCAGGGACGCATAGGTAACGTTGCGCGGGCCATCCGCGATCGCGACGGCGTCGGGTGCGGCCTTCGCGGCCGCGGCGACCATGGCGTACAAACCCGCCGGGAGGCGAACGTCCGCGCCGGTGTCGTTCCATTCGTGCATGCGTTCGAGTTCGCTCGCCGTCGCCGCGGTGAGCGAAGCCACCGCCACGGCGGGATCGTCGGCGACGCGGCGCATCATGTCGAGATAACGCTCGCGCATGAGGCGGGCGGTGTCCGCCTGCAACAGGTCCGCGTTATAGGTGACGCCGCCCACCATGCCCGCGTGCCCTTCGAGGAACCAGAGGCCGAGGTCCTCCGTGGCGCCGCTCTGGAACAACAGGATCTGCTCGTGCGCCAGGCCACCCCAGTCCACCACGCGCTGACGGGCGTCCTGGAAGGAAAACAGCGCCTGGTAAAGCGTGGCGCCCGCGCCCTGGCCCACGCGCAGTTCGCGTTGCAGGTATTCCAGGGGCACGTCGGGATGGCCGAAGGCCTCGATGGCAACGCGCTTTACGTGGCGCACGAATTCCAGGAACGACAGCGCGGGGTCGACGCTCACGTGTAGCGGCAACAGGTTGTTGAAGTAGCCCATGACCGATTCGACCTCGGTCTGGTTGCGTCCGCGCACGGGCGTACCCACGACCAGATCGCGCTGGCCGGCGGAACCCGAGAGCATCACGAAGTACAACGCCAGCAGGGTCATGTTGAGCGTGGCGTCCGCCTGGCGGGCCACGTCATGCATGGCATCGGTGTCTTCCCGCGACACGCGGATCCATTCCGTCCTGCCGAGCCCGGACATGCCCGGACGACGGGGGTGGTCCGTTGGCAGCGCGCGTACGTCCCCCATCTGTGCGAGACGGTTGCGCCAGAATTCCAACTGGTTGTGGAACGCGCCGGATTCGAGCCAGTGTGCGTGCCATTCGGAGAAGTCGCCGTACGTGACCGGCAGCGGAGCCAGCGGCGAGGGCAGTCCGGCGACGAAGGCGCGATACAGCGCCGACAGTTCGTTGTAGAGGATGTCGAACGACCAGCCGTCCCAGATGATGTGGTGCGGCATGAAGAAGAAGGCGTGCTCGTCGTCGGCCAGGCGGAACATGCGTGCGCTGAACAGCGGCGCCTTGCCGAGGTCGAACGGTGTGTCGGTCAGTTCCTGCAGGCGTTGCATGAGCCTGATTTCGCGCTCGTCGCGCGACAGGTGGCTGAGATCCTCGGCCGGAAACAGCGGGTAGTCCACCCGCGCCTCCACCACCTGGGCGATGTCCGCGCCGGTGTCGCGGAAAGCGGTACGCATGATCGGCTGCCGCTGGATCAAGGCCTGGAACGCCATGTCGAAAGCGTGCTCGTCGAGCTTGCCGCGCAGACGATGCGCCGAGGGCGCGTTGTAGGTGACGCGTCCCGGGTTCATGCGTTCGAGGGCCCAGAGGCGGCGCTGCATCAGCGACAGCGGCGCATGCTCCTGCTGGTTTTCCGCACGATGCACGATCGGCTCGGCTGCCGGCGCGGCACCGCTGGCCACCTGCGATCCGATCGCTGCGGCCAGCTGTTCGATCGTCGGTGCGTCGAACAGCGTGCGGAAGGACAGGGTCACGCCGAACTCGCGGTTCAACCGCGCGGTGAGCTGCGCGGCCAACAGCGAATGGCCGCCGAGCGCGAAGAAGTCATCGCGGATGTCGAGGTCGGGCAGGCAGAGCACGGCCTCCATCGCGGCAGCGACGCGGCGTTCGTCCTCGGTGCGTGGCGCCGTCCGCTGGCCCGGCGCGGCCACCGAGTGCGCGACCGGAGGCGGCAAGGCCTTGCGATCCACCTTCCCGTTGGGCAGCAGCGGAATCGCATCGAGCACGAGGATGTGTTGCGGCACCATGTAATCGGGAAGGCGGGCGCGCAGGCGCGCCCGCAAGGCGTCCTCGTCCGGCGTGACATCATCGCGTCCCACCACGTAGGCCACCAGGCGCACATCCCCCGGGCGGTCCTCGCGCGCGATCACCACCGTGCGGGCGACCTCGGGCGCATCCGCCAGCACGCTCTCGATTTCGCCCGGCTCGATCCGGTAACCGCGCACCTTCACCTGGAAGTCGAGCCGGCCCAGGTGCTCCAGCAGCCCGTTGCTCAGCCAGCGCCCACGATCGCCAGTGCGATACATGCGCGAATCCGGCGTTTCCGACCACGGATCGGGCACGAATTTCTCGGCGGTGAGTTCCGGACGGTCGAGGTAACCCAGCGTGACGCCGGCACCGCCGATGTGAATCTCGCCGGGAACGCCCAGCGGGCAGTGATTGCCCCGCTCGTCGAGGATGTGCACCGTGGTGTTGGCGATGGGGCGGCCGATATAGATGCCCTCGCGCGGATCGGACACGCGCCAGTAGGTCGAATACACCGTGGTCTCGGTGGGGCCGTAGCCGTTCCACACTTCGCCGCAACGATCGAGCAGGGCCTCCGCCAGATCGACCGGCAACGGTTCGCCGCCGGACACCGCGCGGAACGCGGGGCGGCCTTGCCAGCCCGCATCGATGAGCAGCCGCCATCCCGCGGGCGTGGCTTGCATCATGCTGGCGTCACTGTCCTCGATCAGGCGGCGAAGCTGCCCGCCGTCGCGAACGTCGTCGCGCCCCGCGATCACGATTTCCGCGCCGCTGGTCAGCGGCAGCAGCAATTCCATGAAAGCGATGTCGAACGATAGCGTCGTGACCGCCACCAGACGATCGTCCGGCGCGATGCCTGGCACGCGTTGCATGCTCGTGAGGAAATTGGCGGCCGAGCGGTGCGGCACGCGCACGCCTTTGGGCCGGCCAGTGGAGCCGGAGGTGAAGATGACATAGGCCACCGAATCCGGTGTGGCGGCCCGGCGGTTGCGCTCGGGCCGGGCGAACGAGGCCCGCGCCACCTCGTCGCTGTTGAGCGCGAGCACGCGCGCGGCGTCGAAGTCGAATGCCAGGGGCGTGTCGTCGTCCACCACGAGCGCGGAAAGCGCCGCGTCTTCGGCCATGAAGGCGAGACGGTCGGCGGGAAAGGCCGGGTCGAGCGGCACGTAGCCTGCACCGGACTTCAGCACGCCCAGCACCGCGGCCACCATGTCGACGCCGCGGGTGAGCGAAAGGCCCACCAGCGCGCCGTGGCCGATGCCTCGCTCGCGCAGGGCGTTGGCGATGCGGTTCGCGCGCGATTCGAGCGCCGCGTAGCTGAGCGAGCGATCGGCATGGCGTACTGCGGCGCGCTCCGGTGCACGGTCCACCTGCTGTTCGAAGAACTCGTGGGCAAGGCGGAGTTCCGGGAACGGCGTGGGTGCGGGTTGCAGCGCCGCCAGCTCGCGGTACACGGCGTCGCTGACCACCGGCAGAGCGACGGCCGCTTCGCCCGGATCGAGCGCCGCCTGGCGCAGGAGCGTGGCATAGGCATCGAGCCAACCCTGGATCGTCTCACCCTCGAAGAGGTCGGCGTTGTACTGGCATTCGAGACGCAAGCCGCCGTCGACCTGCACGGCGTTGACGAACAGCTCGAAGTTCTCGAATTCGCGCGGCACCGCCGCCACGTCGAAACGGAGGCCAGGAAAGGTCACCGTGCTTTCGTCCAGCTGCGCATCGAGATTGAACAGCACGGCCACCAGCGGCAGGCGCGACGGATCGCGCACGAGTGAAAGGCGTGCCAGCAGGCTGCCAAGGGTGTAGCGCTGGTGTTCGAAGGCGTCCAGCAGGGCGTTGCGCACGGTGCTGAGCACCTCGGCGAAACTCGCGGTGTCGTCGACGCGTGCGCGCAGCGGCAACACGTTCACGGCATGGCCGACCAGGGTGTCGAGACCTTCGGCCGCCTGGCCCGCGGTGGGGATGCCGATCACCACGTCGTCCTGCCCCGCGATACGGCGGAGCAGGACGGCAAAGGCGGCAAGCAGCGTCGCGTAGAAGCTCGCGCCCTGGGCCGCGCCCAGGCGCTTGATCGCGGCGACTTCCGTCGGGTCCAGCATGCGGTCTTCGCGCCGTGAGGCGAACGAACGACGGCGGGGGCGGGAACGGTCCACGGGAAGGTCGAGCACGGGCACCGCGCCGGCGAACCGGTCGAGCCAGTACTTTTCATCCTCCCGTGCCGTCTCGCTGCCGGCGTGCGCAGCCTCGGCCAACGCGAAGTTCGAGAACGCGCCCGCGGGGGCCGGGCCGTCGCCCAGGCCTGTGCGTTGCGCGTAAAGGGCGGCGAGATCGCGCACGATCACGCCGAAGGACCACCCGTCGCACACGATATGGTGCGCGGCGATGGTCAGAAGATGGCGGTCGGCCGCCAGGCGGAACAGTTCCGCGCGTACCAGCGGCCCGTTCTCCAGGTCGAACGGGGTGGTGACGATGCGCGAGAACGCCGCCTGGATGCGCGCGTCGCTTTCGAACGGCGCAAGGAGCGACAGATCGTGGAAGGCGATCGGCAGGGTGGTGTGTTCCGCGATGAAGAGACTCTCGCCGTCGCCGGCAAACGTGGCACGCAGCGCCTCGTGGCGATCCACGATGCCTTGCAGGGCCCATTCGAGGGCCGGCACGTCGAGCAAGCCCTTGAGGTTCAGCGACACCGCCTCGTTGTACGCCAGCGAGGCTTCCGGCTCCAGCCGGGATGCCAGCCACACCTCGCGCTGCGCGGCCGTCGTCGGCACGAGGCGCGCGAGCGGCGCGCCGGCGAACGGATCGTAGTCGACCGCCGTGGCGGCGGCCAGCTCGTTGGGCGTCATGCGGTAACCCTCAGGTACTTGCCCGGCGCATCCGGGTTGGGAACGAACCACGCCGGCTGGCCGTCCGGATCCTTGCCCAGGCGCGCGCCGGGCATGGGCGGATGGGCGGCGTCGAAGGCGGCGTGTTCGCGGCGGCGCGGCAGGAAGTCGGCTTCCTGCATCTCGAGGATGGACTCGCGGAAGGCATTGGCGATGGCCGCGAAATCGGCCTCGCTGTGCGCCGTGGTGAAGAAGCAGGGGAAGTTGTCGAGGATGTGGATGCCGCGGCTGCGCATCATGGCGAACAACAGGTCCTGCAGCGGATGGTCTTCGCTGAAGACGATCTTCCACACCGACGAGAAGTGCACAATTTGCACCGGTGCCCCCACGCTGGCGCAGAAGGCATTCAGCTCCTCGGCCATCGCGGTGACCTTCGCATTCAGCGCGGCCTGCAACTCGGGTCCCTGTTCCTTCAGGTGCATGAGCACGGCATGCGCGGCCGCCAGTGCGAGCGGATGGCGCACGAAAGTACCGGCGAAATAGGTGACGCCCACGGTCGGCGTGGAATCGTCGCCGAAGCGCCAGTGACCGCCGTCGAGCGCGTCCATGAAGCGCCGCTTGCCGGCGATCACGCCGATGGGAAAACCGCCGCCCACCACCTTGCCGTACGACGCCATGTCCGCGTCGATGCCGAGCATCGCCTGGGCGCCGCGCGGGTGCGAGCGGAAGCCGGTGACCACCTCGTCGAAGATGAGCAGGGTGCCGGATTCCTCGGTGATCGCGCGCAACTCCTGCAGGAACTCCACCGGCCGGAAGTCCGGGCGGCGGCTCTGCACCGGTTCGACCAGCACGGCGGCGATGGACGAGGCGCGCTCGCGAATGATGGCCAGCGATTCCGGGGTGCCGTAGTCGAGCACCAGCACGTTCTCGGCGGTGTTGCGCAGGATGCCCGGGGCGGCCGGCACCGATTTCAGTTTCTTCGTTCCGCGGACGATCACCTCGTCGAAGATGCCGTGGTAAGACCCGGTGAAGATCACCAGCGTGTCGCGGCCGGTGACGGTGCGCGCCACGCGCACGCAACCCATGACCGCTTCGGAGCCGGTATTGCACAATGCGGCGCGGTCGAAACCCGTGAGGTCGCACACCTGTTTTGCCACGATGCCGGCGAGCGGATGCTGCGGGCCGATTTCGTAACCTGCTTCCAGTTGCGCGCGTACCGTGTCGAGCACGAAATCGGGCTGCCAGCCGAACAGGTTCATGCCGAAGCCGTTCAGGGCGTCCACGTATGTGTTCCCGTCGAGGTCCCACACTTTCGAGCCCTTGGAGCGCTCGATCACGATCTGGTACACGATCTCCTTGAGCAGCGGGCGGAAACCGTTCACCACGCGCGGATCGGCGAGGTGCGGGCGGTGCTCTTCGGTATAGGCCTTGGATGCCTTGCTGCGCTCGATGTAGCGACGCATGAAGGCGTCCAGCCGCGCGCGCTGCCGCGCGCTGAGTTCCGTGTTCGTGGAGTGGATGCGCGCAATGGCGCCGAAAGCCTTCTTCACGTCGTAGGTGGTGTGGGCGAGGGCGGCTTCTTCGTCGTTGGCGGCGCTATGTGTGGGAGCCGCTTCAGCGGCGATGGGGGCTTGCGCGAGACCGCCCGCTGCCGCGGGATCGCCGGCGTAGCCGGCTCCCACAACGGGAAGGGTTCCCCCTGCCGGCAAAGGCGCGGAAGCGGCGGCTCCCGCAAGCAACGCCAACTGTTCCCGCATGATCTGCATCTGCTGCGCGATCACGTCCTGGACCAGTCCGCCACCGACGGCCTGCGCCGCCGGTGCCGCCGCCATGGCCGGCGCGGGAACTGCCGCGGCCACGGGCGCCGCCGGCTGGGCTTCAGCCGGCAACAGGCGATCGATGTGTGCCGCGAGGCGCTCGAACGACGAGCAGCCGTCCATCAGCTCGCGGAAGGTGATCTTCAGCGCGTAGGTCTTCTGCAACTGCAAGGCCACCTGGGTCAGCGAAAGCGAGTCCAGCCCCAGTTCGACGAAATGGGTGGACGGGTCGACGCCGTCGAGATCGGCACCCGACACGTCTTCGAACAGGGTGACGAGTTCGGCGGCGAGGCGCTGCGGACGGTGGCTGGAAGCAGGAGCGGAAGGCATCGGCATGGGGAACTCCGGTACGACGGCAGGAGCGGCGGCGGGTGGCGCGAGCGCGGCCGCGGCGGCGATAGGGGTGATCGAGGCAGGCAACCGGGCATCGATCCAGTGCCGTTTACGCTCGAAGGGGTAGGTGGGCAGGCGTACGCGACGGCGTTGCTCGCGGTGATCGAAGGCATGCGTGGCGATCGTGGCGCCGGCGGACCACAGCGCACCGGCGGCGGCGAGCCATGCGGCGCGCTCATCGGCGGGGCCTTCGCCCAGCGAAGCCAGGATCGTGCGGCCGCGTGCCTGCGCATGCTGTCGTGCGAGCAGGGCAAGGCTCGGACGCGGCCCGACCTCGAGGAACGCGTGCGTGTCGTCGTCCAGGGCATGCAACAGCGCCGGCGAGAAACGCACGGTCTGCCGCAGGTGCCTCGTCCAGTAGTCAGGCGACGTGGCCTCGGCCGCGGTCAGCGGAAGGCCGGTAAGGGTGGAAACGATCGGCACCCGCGGCGCGGAGAGCGCAACCGCACCGACTTCCGAGCGGAAGCCGTCGAGTACCGGGTCCATCATGGCGGAGTGGAATGCGTGCGAGGTATGGAGCAGGCGGCATGCCACGCCTTCCCCCTCCAGCAGCAAGCGGAAGGTGTCGACGGCTGCTGCCGGTCCCGACACGACGCTCGCGTTCGGGGCGTTCTCGGCCGCGAGGGAAAGGACACCCGGGAGCCGCGCTCGCAGCTCGGCGGCGCCCAGGCGAACGGAAAGCATCGCACCCGCCGGAAGCGCCTGCATCATGCGGCCGCGGCGTGCCACCAGGCGGGCGGCGTCGGCCAGCGGCATGACGCCCGCGAGCGCGGCGGCGACGAACTCGCCGACGCTGTGTCCTATCATCGCGACGGGTTCCACACCCAGGCTCATCCATAGCCGCGCAAGTGCGTATTCGAGCGCGAAGGTGGCCGGCTGGGTAAGCGAGGTGGCCTTCAGGGCCTCCGCATCGTCGGCGAACATGCGGTCGCGCAGATCGAAACCGAGTTCCTCGAGCAGAGCGTTCGCTACCTCGTCCAGCGCGGCGCGGAATACGGGCTCCGTCGCGTGGAGTTCGCGTCCCATGCCGGCGTACTGCGAACCCTGGCCCGGGAAGAGGAAAACGATACGGGGTGCCGGGTCGGCACAGGCGCGGCACATGGCGGCAGCGGCGATGTCGCGCAGTTTCGTCACCGCGTCGCCCGTCGAAAGCGCCACCAGGTGCGTGCGTTGCGCGAACGCCTTGCGGCCACAGGCCAGCGTCCACGCAGTGTCGGCCAGATTGCCGTCCGGATGCGCGGCGAGGTGGTCGGCCAACCGCGCGGCCGCGTGGCTCAGCGCCGCCGGCGTGCGCGCGGAGAGCAAGAGCAACTGGGGTCCGCTGGCGGGCTCGGAGGGCGAACGCTCCGGGGCTTCCTCCAGCACCACATGGGCATTCGTACCGCCCACGCCGAACGAGCTCACGCCGGCGCGAAGCGGGCCACCCGCCGTTTGCCATGGGCGCAGCGCGTCGTTCACCACGAAGGGCGAATCTTCCAGGCCCAGGCGAGGATTCGCCGACGTGAAGTGCAACGACGGCGGCAGGCGGCGTTCGCTGAGTGCGAACGCCGTCTTGATCACGCTGGCCGCGCCGGCTGCCATCACCAGATGGCCCACGTTGCTCTTCAGCGAGCCCAGCGCGCAGAAACCCTTGTCCGCAGTGGCGCGGCGGAAGGCGCGCGTGAGCCCTTCCAGCTCGATGGGATCGCCCAGCGGGGTCGCGGTACCGTGCGCCTCCACGTAGGAGATGTCGCGGGGCGAGATGCCGGCGTCGTCCAGCGCCATGGCGATCACCGCTGCCTGCCCTGCGGCATTGGGCGCGGTGAAGCTGGCCTTGACGGCGCCGTCGTTGTTCACGGCGGCACCGCGGATCACGGCATACACCGGATCGCCATCGCGAAGGGCATCGGAAAGGCGCTTCAGCAGCACCACGGCGGCGCCATCGCTGAACACCGTGCCCTGTGCGTCCTTGTCGAAGGTGCGCGTATGCCCGTCGGGCGACAACATCGATCCTTCCTGCGCGATGTATCCGCTGTTCGGCGGGCAGGCGATGGACGAGCCGCCTGCGAGCGCCATCTCACAGCGGCCCGCGCGCAGGGCATCGAAGGCCTGGGCGATCGCGACCAGCGACGTGGAGCATGCGGTATTCAGGCTGATCGCCGGGCCCGTGAGGTTGAGCTTGTGCGCCACGCGGGTGGCGAGATAGTCCTTCTCGTTACCCAGCATCACCTGGAAGGCACCGAGCTTTTCGATGAGGTCCGGGCGGCCGCTGATGTGCTTCTGGTAATACGTGGCATTGTGCATGCCGCCGAAGACACCCACGGGGGCCGACTGACCGTCGGGTACGTAGCCGGCGCGCTCCATGCACTCCCAGCACAACTCGAGGAACAGGCGCTGCTGCGGATCGGTCAGTTCCGCCTCGCGGGGCGACATGCCGAAGAATCCGGCGTCGAACTGGTCCACGTCGTCGACCACGCCGCGCGCCGCCACATAACCCGGATCGTCGCGTTCGACCTGGCTCACGGCCGGATCCAGTTCACCCGGCGCGAAGAAGCGTATGGATTCGCGGCCCGCGCAAAGGTTCTCCCAGAAGCTCTCGGCGTCGGGTGCGCCGGGGAAGCGCCCGGCCACGGCGACGATCGCCACCGGTTCCCCTGCCGCCTGCGCGCCGCCCGTCACGCGTCCTGCCGGCGCGTGACGGACGGCGCGCCCCTCGATCGTGGCTCCCACCGCAGCCGGGGTCGGCTCGGCGAAGAACCCGACCAGGGTCGGGACGGGCGACAGCTCGTCATGCACGCGCGCGATCACGCGCGACGCAAGCAGCGAGCTGCCGCCGAGGTCGAAGAAGTTGTCGTCGCGACCGACGCGGGCGACGCCGAGAACGTCGGCGAAGAGGTTGCACAGTGCCGTTTCCAGATCGCCGCGTGGCGCGGCAAAGGCCGCCGCGAGTTCCGGGCGCGCGGCGTCGGGTGCCGGCAGCGCCTTGCGATCGAGTTTGCCGTTGTCGTTCACGGGCAGGCGTTCCATGCGCACCCACGCCACGGGAAGCATGTAGTCGGGCAGGGTACGAGCCAGTGCGTCGCGTAACCCCCGCGCCGTCACGGTGTCGTCTTCGCCGACGTAATAGGCGACGAGGCGCTTGTCTCCCGGGGTGTCTTCGCGGGCGACCACAGCGGCCGCTGTCACGCCGGGCAGAGCGCGCAGCGCGATGTCGATCTCGCCCGTTTCGACGCGATAGCCACGGATCTTCACCTGGCCGTCGGCGCGGCCGACGAAGGCGAGCTCGCCGTCGGGCAGCCAATGCACCAGGTCGCCGGTGCGATAGCGTGTGCCACCCGCGACGAAGCGCTCGGCGGTGAGCTCAGGCCGGTTGAGGTAGCCGCGGGCCACGCCCGTGCCGCCGATATAAAGTTCGCCGGTTTCGCCCTCGGCGACGTCGTTGCCGTCGCTGTCGAGCACATGCAGAGAGGTCTCGCCGATGGGGCGCCCGATCGGTATGGCCCGCAGGTCGTCGGGCAGGTTGCGCGGGATCGCATAGGTCGTCGCGAACGTGGTGCATTCGGTGGGGCCATAGCCGTTGATCAGCGCGGTGGCGGGAAGCGCCGCGTACGCCTTGCGCACATGCGGCACCGACAGCGCCTCGCCGCCCGTCATCACCACGCGCAACCCGGCCAGGTGGCGCGGGTCGTCGTCCACGATGGCATTGAACAGCGCGGCGGTAAGCCACGCGACATCGGCGCCGTGTTTGGCCACGGTGCGGGCGATGCCGGGGCCCGTCGGCACGCGTTCGCCGTGCACGACACAGGTTCCGCCGTTGAGAAGCGGCGCGAAGATCTCGAACGTGGACGCGTCGAAGCCCAGGGGGGCGGCATGCAGTACGTTGGGCGCGTTGAAGTCGATGTAATCCGAGCGCAACACGAGCCGCAGGATCGACACGTGGCGGATCTCGACGCCCTTGGGCGTACCGGTGGAACCGGAGGTGTACATCGCGTAGGCAAGGTCGCTTCCGGAAGCCCGGTGACGTGCCGCTTCGCAGGTGTTCGCGCCCGAGGGCGTTTCCCACATCGGTGTTGTGCGCTCCAGTTCCGCGAGGGTGAACACCGGTACATCGTCATTCCCGTACATGTCACGCACATCGTCGGTCACGACGGCGGCGACGTCGGCGTCGCGCAGGGCGAACGCCACCCGGTCGTCGGGCCAGCGCGTATCGATCGGAAGGTATGCCGCGCCCGCCTTGAGTACCCCCAGCAGCGCGATCACCGCTTCCGCCGAACGGTCCAGCAACAGCGCCACATAACAGCCCGGCTCCACGCCCGCGGCTGTCAGGTTCGCGGCGACGCGATCGCTGCGCGCGTCCAGTTCGGCATAGCTCAGGCTAGCCGTGTCCGACACCAGGGCGACGTGTTCCGCGAAAGCCTTCGCGACGGCGCGGAAGCGGCCGTGGACGGTGGATGTGTCGTGCCCTGCGGCGGTCATTGCATCGCTCATGGTCTGGCCCCGTACCGATTGGGAGAACGCGATGGCATAGGCCGAACGGTCGAGGTGTCGGCGGGGCGGATGGGCAGGGCGCTCCGTGTGCGCCCACCGTCCGCTTCGCTGCCCCTGGTGCCCCCTGTCGGCCCCGCCGTACCCTCGGCATTCATGCGATCTCCCGCCACGCCCCGGGGCCGGTTGACCCTTCGCGTCTGTGGAATCTTTATAGCCCCGGGGTTGGGAGCGGCATATACAACTGGCGCGCTAGCCGGGGGTGGGCGAATGGCCGAGCCTGACTCCATCGTCGGAAGCGGCCACAGCGGTTCGGGGTGCGGTCCGCGAGGTATCGACATGGCCGCGGCGCAAAAAAAAGCGCCCCTTTCGGAGCGCTATACCGTCAGGCCGGAACTCGGCGGGCGTGACGTCGTGCGAACGATGCTCAACGCTTGAATTTGAAGGAGTCGAACCGGACAACGTCGTACGTGCGGATTTCCACGTGCCTGATCCGGCGCCGGCCGCCATCGTCGAAGCGAATCTCGGTCTGCCGCATGGGGTCTCCATCGGGGATGCTGAAGATGGGACTTATGATGTTCAGAGCGGCGTCCTTGAACGAGATGGTGATCTGGCGATGCACGGAGGTGACGGCGAAACGCACCACGTTCCAGTTCTCGGCGAAGCTCACGAAGAACGTATTATTGTGGCTCACGTATTGCGGATCGCCGATATACAGGACGTTTCCCATGAAGTCCTCCGTCTCGGTTTCCGGGAATGGATACTTCTCGACACCAAGTTGTTCACTCGCTGGGATGGGCACGGCAGGATCGAACTGCATGTTCATCACCTCCGTACCCGCTTCCGGGAAGACGATGGTCCGATAGGGATTGACGTAACGAATCCTGTCGCTGTCGAAGTCGTAGATGAGGTCCCATTCCGGAGCGGTCGGGCGCGTCACGGCAACCTGCAGGACCGCCGATGAGTAGGTGACACCAGCGCGCCGCACCACGTAATGCACGTCGACCTGAGTACCCTGGCTGGCGGCGATCTCCGCGCCAGGGATGGGAAACTCCATGTCCTGCTGGGGCGTCGCCGGCCTGGACCCCACCGACTTGCCTGCGAAAAAGCCTTCCACGAGGTCGCCGGTCAGCAAGCTCGCGCTCTTGGGTACGATCAGCCGTGCCGAGGTAAGCCCACCGTCGAGGAACGGAGTGCCATTGGTTTCGGGAATGTCTGGTTTTGGCAGGTCAATGACCTGCTGCCCCTGGGAATAACGCGAATCATTGCCCACTGTATCCACGATGTAGTAGTCGACGATGGCACGTCCGCCGTCGATGCCTGAAATGATGTCCCAGGGCACCGTGATGGGCACGGGAGCGCCGACCTGGCCCTGGATGGGACCGATGACATGGCTGCCCCAGCGCAGATAGAGCCGGTCATCCGCCGCCTGGAAAGCCCAGTTCGGCACGTGAAGCGTCAGGGGCTGGCCCGGTGGGATGGGCAGGTCGAGTTCGGGGATGCGTCCCAGGTCGGGATTGACCGATGCCTGGTGTTCCGGAGGCACCAGGCCGCCGGGTGGTTGGAAGTCCACGTTCACGCTCAAGTGCTGCGATGGGAACTCGTCGCCGAACTGGCTCAGTTGCACCACGTACCACGCTTCGACGGCCGGATTCCGTGTATTTTCCGGAGTGAACAATCGCGCCATCGCACCGTTGACCGTAATGGGATTCGCATGTCCCACATCCGGATGCAGCGGCAGCACGCCGACGAGGTTGTCCTCCGAGCCCCAGTAGACGAGTGCCGTATCGCCCTCGACGGCCTCGTCCGGTGTCACGACGAGAAGCTGGATTCCATCGCCGGGCAACGGAAAGATGGCTTTCAGGTTGATGCCCCCCTGCACCTCCGCGGCCGGGCATCGGGGCGGAGGGTATATCGGGTTCTGCTTCGAGGCCCGTTCTCTCTTGCTCATGTGAACTCTCTCTTCCGTCCTTGGTGGGAGAATTCCTCGCATTCCTCCTGCGGGAGGAATGCGAGGGGCCTGTCCGCAGTGCGTCTCAGGCGGGAGCGCGCACGTCGATTGTCGCGAAAAGCACCACGGCGGGATCGGACGTATTGCTCCCCTGCACGTTGGTGATCTCGTAGCTGACCCTCATGCTCCCAAGGCCCGGCTGGCCTGCGTTCACCTTCCTGACATCCTCGTAGGGAATCACGAAGTCAACGAACTGGTCGGGCTCGGCCGCCGGCGGATTGGTCCCCGGCAGGACGTCCTCGGGGATGGCCGTGGGACGATTCGTCAGATCGGTGCCGTTCACCGTATGCTCGTACTCGAAGGTCGCGTCGGGGGCGGGCGCGCCATAGTTCGGGAAGCTGTGGCTACCTTCCAGCTTCAGCTTGATCGCGTCGCCCACGGCCATGTTCTCGTAGTAGTGGATGCGAACGAGCATGTCCCTATAGGGATTCGGCCCCCCACTCACGATGTCGCCAACGCGGGTGTAGGAGTATGACGGCCGCGGGGGCGCGCCTCTGGTCTGGTCGGCATCGCGGAAGATGCTGCTGTCCAGCGGCAGGAAGTTGGGGCCGCCGGGAAGTCCATCGGAGGACTTAACGGTCACGGGCTGGATGGGGGACCATGCCATGACGGTGTTGTTACCCGTGACGACGCGGGAGAGGGAGTACTGGAAGTACATCCGCCCGACGACCAGCATGGCGGCGGGAACCTGGATCGTGGTGAGGTCGGCCCCGGGATCGGTGACCGACACCGGCACGCCGACCGGAACACGATTGCCGCCGCTCATGTCGGTGATGAAGAGCTGTACCGCATCGGCGAGTTCGAAGGCGGGTGTCCCGTCGACGGCCTCGAACGGGATGAGCGTGGTCGCGGGGCTACTGAATTCGGTTTCGTCGATGACGTTGTCGCCCGAGATCGTCGGCGGCTTCAGGTTTTCGTTGATCGGCGTTTCGGGATCGGGATCGGGCCCGCCGGGCAGGGTCAGGTCGCAGTTGATCGTGGTCACTTGCAGCGTATCGACGGTGAACGGGTTGCGCAGGATTCGGTACGTCATCGTGAAGGAAAATACCGGGTTCCCACCATACGCCTCTTGTATGACATAGAGCTCCTGCAACGTAAACGCGCCGGAAACGATCGGGTCTGCTGCCGGATCCGTGACCGGGATATCCTCATACATGATTTCGTTGCCGGCAGCGTCTAACACGACGACGCGCACGACGTCGTTCAGAACGGCATTGACATAACCGGGTACAAAAAATGCAGGATTCAGACGTGCCTCGGTGTCGGTAAGCAGGTCCCCGTTGTTGTCGTGCTCGGGAACGAAGATAGGACCGAAACCGCTGGGCGCATTGGCCAGGAGGGTGTCGAACTGTATATTCGGCGATGTGGCCGTGTTCCCGGCAATATCGGTGCAGGTCAGCCAAACCTCGACCTTGCCATTGATGCCGCCGGCGATGAGGTCGTCCTTCAGGAACTCGAGCGTGACGATGTCGCCTTCATTCACGACGGTCTTTGCCAAGGTCGGGACGGGAGTAGTCCCCCCCACGACCTGCATGAACGCCTGCAGCACATCGCCGGGTTGCTGGTCGTCGTACGGATCCACCACGACCAGCAGTTTGCCGCCGTTGGCGTCGAGGTAGTTGGTGGTCAATCCATTCCTGATGACATTGGGATCGATGAAAGGATGTACCAGCGAATCGCCGCCAGGGGCGCGGCGGTCCGCTTCGAAGGCATAGTCCTGCGAGAAATATTCGTCGCCGAACCCGCTGCCCTGGACAAAGCGGAGCACGAAGAACTGGTCCTCGCCGGCGGCCGTGGGCAATACGCTCAATGGGAAAGTCTTTACCATCGGATCGTCCAGATCCTCGATCCGGTCGGAGTCCCCAGCCGCGAACCCGTCATAGAGGGGAGGCTCCACCGGGTGGCCGCCGGCGTCGGCAGCGTAGATGTTGATCCAGACATTGTCCGCACCCGGCTGGCCACTGGCCCACTTGGCGCAAGTGGCTTCGATGTCGGTCGTGGATCCGTCGAACACAGCGGCGGGCAGGACATCCTTCCCTCGGGATCCCACGAGTGCGTCTTCGATGTCCGGCATCGTGGGAATCGGATTCTGAGCGATGTGGATACGCCGCGCATTTTCGCGAAGCCTGCGCCGCATGGTCGCGGTGTCGACGTGCGTCCGGAATTCGCCGGACGAGCTGACGAGTTTGCCGCGGAAACCCGTGCTGGAGGAAACATGGGTGATCACCGGGCTGCTGCCGGTGGGCTCGGAAATATTCTTGGCCATGACTCGATCCTTGAGTTGTCGATGCGGCATCGTCTGCCGCGAGGTTGGCTTGGCCGCAGCCGTCGCCTCGGGAAACAATATCGCGCAGCCCCCGCAGGGGAAACTGTCCGTTGGTTGTAAGCGCGATCTGCGCGAAATCGGCAAGGGAAAGACCCAAGGCATACCGCTGTACGCGACGTTAACATTGCCGGTGATACGAGGTCGTTGTTCAGCCAGGGGACTCAAGCCGAAGGGCCGATTTAGGACTACGCGCCATTTTCCGTCTTTTAGTGAACTGCTGTAATGCGCGGCGAATTCCCCTGCCGACGTTGGTTCACGCGCCAGGGACTCCTGAGCCGAAAGAGGAACTGCGTCATGACGTCCCAACATCACGCGGAGCATCGTGCTGCCGCACTCCCCGCCATCATCGCTTCGCTTTTACTGGCGGCGCCGGCCGCCGTCCTGGCAGGTAACGTCGAGGGTCCCGGTGCGGTCCACATCGTGCGCAATGGCGATCCGATCGAAGCGTGGGGGGTGGGGGATCGGGGGACGCTGATCGTCGATGGCGGGACCACCCTTTCCATCCTGGCGACGTCGAACGGCGTCGTGCAGTTGAATGGCGCGGCCACGGGCCCGGTGACGTTGCGCAACGGCGCCAAGGGGACGATCGCCGGTTCGAATATCAGCGATACCCTGGGGCGCGGCCTGATCATCCAGTTGGCGTCCAACTCGCCGGGCACCGAGACGCCACCCTCGGCGGTCGTCACCGGTTCGAACGTGAGCGGCGGCGCCAGCGGCATCCTGATGTCGGGCGGCGGCACCCTTAGCATCGATCAGTCCAGTTCCGTCTCGGGGACGGCCGCAAATTCCGCCGGCCTGCAGTTTTCCTATGGCACCGTGAACGTTGCCGGTAAATCCCAGATCACCGGTGTCAGGAGTGGCGTCATCGTCACCACCGACAATCGTAACAACGATATGGGTGCCACGCTGACCGTCGATGACTCATCCATCATCGGCCAGAACGGTTCGGGCATCCTGGTCGATTCGCAGACCCTCCTGCAGCCATCCATCGCAATGATCACGCTCGCCAACGGCGCCACGGTCACGGGAGGTAATGGCATCGCCATCGAGACCGCGTTCAACACGAGCACGGGCAGGGGCGACGAGGCGACGGTGAACGTGAGCGCCAGCACCATCCGTGGCGACATGGTTTCGCGTGGCGGCCGCTTCGACTTGAACGCGACGGACGGCGCCATCCTCGAAGGGCGCATCCTCGGCCTCAACGCCGTTGCGTTCGACAAGGCATCTGTTTGGAACATCACCGGCGATTCGGACGTCCGGACGCTGTCGCTATCCGGCGCAAGCCTGGCCTTCCAGCCACGCAGCGACGGCGACCACTCCACGTTGACCGTCGCCGGCGATCTGTCCGGCACGGGCGGGAACCTTGCACTGAACACGGTCATGAATGCCGGCGGCGCGGTGGCGAACCAACAGACCGATCGTCTGCTGATCGAAGGCAATGTGACGACCACCGGAACAACGCTGATCGAAGTCACGGCGACAGGCGCAGGCGCTAATACCGACAACAACCAAAACGGGCAGGTGGATGCACACGAGGGCATCTCGATTATCCAGGTCGGCGGCACGTCGCGCGCCGACGCGTTTGCCTTGCGAGGCGGTTACGTTGCCGCCGGTCCGTACCAGTACACCTTGCATGCCTTCGGGCCCGGCCAGACGGATCCAGCGCAGAACCTGCTGCCTTCCGGGGATCTCAATTGGGACTATCGTCTCGGCAATCGCTTCGTCTGCGAGAACGAATGCGAGCCGGAAAACCCCGAAGACGGTGGCGGGGGCGATGGAGAGAACCCGAATCCGGACAGGCCGCCTCCGGAAGACGGCCGCAATGCAGTCGTGCCGCAGGTGCCGTCGTACCTGTCGGCCCCTGCCGCACTGCTGACCTACGGCGACATGATGACTGACGGCCTGCACCAGCGCCTCGGCGACATTCGCCAGGGCACGTCGCACGACCCGGTCGGCGGCGAGGTGTTCATGCGTTACCTCGGCGGCCAGTTGCGTTACAGCTCGAACCGGTCGTTTCGCAATTACGGATACGATTTCGACCAGCAGATCAACGCGCTGCAGTTGGGCGGAAGCCTGATCGCGCTGGATCACGACAATGGAACGTTGCGCGCGGGCTGGGCCGCCGATCACGGCACGACGCGTGTCACGCCAAAGGCAGCCGACGGCAACAGCCGCGCAAAATACCGCGCCAACGGCGTCTCCGCCTGGGCCACGTGGCAAAGCGGCAATGGATTCTGGGTCGACGGCGTCGTGGGTGCCATCCGCTATCGCGGCGACGTGGGTACCGATCTGCGCGGCGCCGATGTAGGGCGCATCCGTGCCAACGGCTGGACGACTTCCGTGGAGGCGGGTATGCCGTTCGCCCTCGGTCATGAATGGACCGTGGAGCCGCGCTTCCAGGTGAAGCACCAATCGCTGAACTTCCGCGACTTCCGCGATGGCGATGGACTGGACGTGCGGCTGGGAACGGCGAAACAGACAAGCGCCACGCTCGGCGGACGACTTTCGCGGACGGCCAACCCCGTGTTCATGCCGTATGCCAGTGTCGACCTCACGCACACCAGTAACGGCGATCCGTCGGTGGACGTCTCCAGCGAGGAGTGGAATGCGGCCGATCGCTTCCGGTCGGGCCGCGTCGGCAATGGTTATCGCGTTTCCGCCGGTGCCGTCAGCCAGTTGGGCAAGCGCGTGCAGGTTTACGGTGAGGCCAACTACCGACACGCCATCGGCGGCTACGGGATGCGCGGCTTCGCCGGCAACCTGGGCGTACGCGTCACCTTTTGAGTTTGCCCAGACCGGGAGCGCATGGATCGCGGCTCCCGGGGGCAATGGACGTACAACGAGCCCCTAGTGGCTCGACACCTCGGCCGCGGGCGGCTGCGCTCCCTGCGCCTCCCTCCCGGCACGTCCCTGTGCAGTGTGCTCCTGCTTCATCCATGGCGTCCCTGACATGTTCCGCCGCGGCTCGGGGTATCGAGAAGATAGGCTATCTCCATGTAATGAAAAGGAAAATAGGCCTATCGTTGTAGGGTTGGATGTCCGCTTGCGGACACCCCGCCCGCATGCCCATGCGCATTTTCGTCCGCCTTCGGACGCACGTCACGGCGTGGTGCGGCTATTTGCGAGTTGCATTTTCGACACACTGTCCGGAATCGGACGACGCCTCGATGTTCCGATGTGAACGGATGCGAAACGCGACCCCGGTTCAGCGGATTGCGATCAACCAAAGTGCGGCGCCCTGCACGGGTGCGGCAGTCCAATGCACTCGATAGGTGCCCGCGCGATCCACCTGTTTCCAGGCCACCGCGCCCTGTACGCCGCTTTCATCGGGAAGCTCCGTGAACGCGTCGATCAATTGGAAGCCGTCGCCGGGAGTGACCGTCATGCGCTTTACGCCGCCGTCGCCCCACCAGAAAGCGAGCAGGGTCGCCGGTCCGTCCACGCGTACGTCGCCGCTCGAGACGACCAGCGAAGGCTCGGCATAGGATTGGGCGATGTCCTGCACGTGCGTGGCGTTGCGCACCTCGACGAAGGGAAGCGAAAGTTCGCCCGCGGGTTCGCCGCGCTTTTCGATCGATACCGTGTGCGCCGGGCCGCCCTTGCCGGCGAGGGCGACGTAGCCCTGCACGGCGAAGCGGCCGCCGTAGTTGGCATAGCTCACGGCGCGACCCAGCGGACGCCAACGATTTCGGTACGTATCGGCAGGTACGGCATCGTTGCTGGCATAGCCTGCGTTGAACACGACAAAGACGCTGCCCGCCGGTTGCGTGTCCACGGCACGGGTTACCGCCGGGCTGACGCCCAGTCCTTCGCCCTGACCCAGGAAATCATGCGCGCCGAGAACGGGCCCTTGGGCGGCGGAAGCTGTCAGGACCGAGGCGGCCACGGTAAGGAAGGAGAGCAAGGGCATGGCGGTTCTCCAAAAGTGATACTTGTAAGCGTGAAGGCCGTGCGCGACGCTAGCCGGCGCGAGCGCCAGACCTGACGGTATGTCGCGTGCGCCGCCGCAGGGGACATTCTGGTGACCGACGAAACCGACTTCATCGACCTGTACGGCAAGCTGCGCGTGGAGCCCGGCTGCTCGCTCGACGAATTCAAGCGTGCGTATCGCCGCAACGTGGCGCTGTGGCATCCCGACAGGCGGCGCGGCACGCGTGCGGACAAGCTGGCCGCCGCTCGCCTGCAGCGACTGACGGCGCAATACGGGGCGGCGATGGACTTCCATCGCCGGCACGGACGCCTTCCCGGTGCTCCGCTGCCCGCGCGCGAAGCAGAGCGGGTGACGCATGAACCGCAAACTGCCGCTTCGCCTTCGCCAGCACCGCCGCAGCGTGTCCAGGCGAGGCATTGGTATGCGGTGACGCTCGCGATCTCGGCACCGCTTCTGGTCTGGTCACTTTGGCCTGCGAACGAGGTGGTGGAAACGGAGGTTCGCGAGGTACCCATCCGGATCGCGCCCAAGGCATCGGTACAGGCGCCCGTGCTTGCGCTCGGCATGACACAGGGCGAGGTGCTCGCCATCGAAGGCGAACCCACGCGGCGCGGCGACGGGCGCTGGGAATACGGTCCCTCGTGGGTGCGGTTCGAAGCGGACGCGCTGGTGGACTGGCACAGTTCGCCGTTACGTGCATTGCACGTGACCACGCCCGAACCCCCGCCCTGACAAGATGGCGCCGTCACCGCGCCCCGCGACCGAACAGCACCACCTCCACCGTCTCGATGAGGATCACCATGTCGAGGAAGAGGTTGTGATTCTTCACGTAGAAGAGGTCGTACTTGAGCTTTTCCGCCGCATCCTCTTCGGACGCGCCATACGGGTAGCTCAACTGCGCCCAGCCGGCCAACCCCGGCTTGATGCTGTGGCGCAGGTTGTAGAAACGGATCTTGCTTTCCAGGTCGGTGACGAACTGGGGCCGCTCGGGGCGAGGCCCCACGATGCTCATGTCGCCCCGTATCACGTTCCATAGTTGCGGCAGCTCGTCGAAGCGCAGCTTGCGGCAGATTCGTCCCACCCGGGTCACCCGGTCGTCGTTGCTTGACGCCCAGCGCGCAATCCCGTCCATTTCCGCGTCCGTACGCATGCTGCGGAATTTGTAGAGCCAGAAGGTCGTTCCGTGCTCGCCCACGCGCTCCTGGCGATAGAGGATCGGCTGACCCCGACCGGACTCGATGCGTATGGCCAGCGCAACGCCGAGCATGATCGGCCAGCAGAGCAGGGCGATCAGCGCGGAGGCGGTGAGGTCGAAGGCCCTTTTCAGGAAGACGGCGACCGGCGTGGCGTTGAATCCGCCAGAGAATACGAGCCACGACGGATCGAGCATGGTCAACTGCACGCGTCCCGCCTCGCGCTCGACGAAGGTGGTGAGGTCGGTGATCTGCACGCCGAGTTGGCGGCAGGCCAACAACTCGTCCATCGGCAGGCTGCCGCGACGGTCGTCCACGCCCACCACGATCTCGTCCAGCCGTTCCCTCCGGGCCAGATCGGCCAGCGATTCGGCGGGCTTCACCAGCAGGTTTTCGGGAACGGCCACCGTTTCGTTCAGGCCCCTTACGTAACCGAGCAGGCAGAAGCCGCGACGGTCCGAACGCCGGCGCATGCGATTGTGGATCTGCGCGGCGCGTTCGCCCGCGCCCAGCACGAGAACGCGGCGCTTGAGCGATTCCAGCTCGACGAGGCGCATGAACAGCGCGCGGAACCCCGCCGTGACGACAAAGGCGATGACGAGGGCCATGCCCAGGACGCCGCGACCCACATAGGCCTGCGGTACCACGTAGTAGCCGACTACTAGGATCAGGCCGCCGAAGGCGAATGCGATGGCATGCCGTGCAAGCTGCCCTCGCCAGCTCATGCGCAAGGTGGCTCGGTATTCCCCGAGGGCCGCCATGCTCAGGAAGATCACGATAGCGAACATCGCGGCGCGGGCCGTCAAGGAATGCGACGACGCGGCGAGGTCTTCGGGTGACGGGGCGAAGCGAATCCACGTTGCGGCATTGAGCGATGCGGCAAGAAGCAACACTTCGCAGCAGCCCATCAGCGTGAGCCAGCGCACGATCGGCTGTCTGAACAGGCGAATCATCGGTCGTCCCCTTGAAGCACGCGTCGTGTCGCGTGCGGATATCGGAGAGACTAGGTTGGGTATCGCGGGCTGTCGATTGCACTTCCGGACGGCCCATGGCTAGTCCGAATGGCCGTCTCGCGGGCGATCCACTACAACAGACCGGCGCTTTCGCTCAACAGCGCGCGGAGTTGTTCGGCCAGACGCAGGCTGAGCGCCACGATGGTGAACGTCGGAAATGCCCAACCACCGGTCGGAAAGACCGAACTGCCGGCCACGTGCAGGTTGGCCATGCCGTGCACTTTTCCGTCGGGGTCGACCACGCCCGTGGCGGGATCGACGGACATGCGTGTCGTGCCCATATGGTGAGCGGTACCGTGCACCTCCGGAGGCGCGTCGCCCATGGCCCAGGCCGCGGGCTCGAAACGGCCGTTGCAGGCGGCGGCGAGGCGCTGGCCGGCGATCACCGTCGTGGTGCGCCACGTATGCCTGTCGAGATCGTTGAGTCGCCATTCGACCCGCACGCGGCGCAGGCCCAGGGCGTCGCGCGATTCGCCGAGCAGCACCCGGCTGTCGCGCTGCGGTGCCTGCTCGAAGAATCCGACCAGTTCGGCCCGGTCGCTGCGCACCGTGGGCCGGTCGGCGAACTTCTGCGCTGCCGCTTTCATCACGTCGCCCATGTGCAGGCCGACGCGCATCGCGCTCAGCACGAACTTCTGGTGCATGGCCACGGCCGGCCCCGTTGGCCCATTCTGCATGGCGGCGCAGATCCGCGCTTCCAGCAGGGTCGCTTCGGTGTGGCGGGGCGGGCGCAGCGCCGCGCGCACATCGCGCAGTGCGCGGATGCCGCGGGGCACCTGGCCCTCGACCGCGAAGGGATGGACTCGTGCATTGAGGCTGCGATGCGTGCGCTGGGCCTCGAAAGAAAGACCGATTTCCGGGGACAGCGGCGCGCGTACTTTGCCGATGGTGCGTTCGTACGGCCGTGTGAGGCGGTCGGGATCGTCCGCACGCACGCTGCCGATGGCGCCGCAAGGGTGGTCCATGAAATAGCGGCCGACCAGATCGCGGTCGTTGCCGAGGCCTGCCGGTGCGACGCTGTCGGAGAGCAGCATGATGCGCGCGTTCTCGATGCCGCCGGCGGCAAGCACGTAGTGTCGCGCGCGAACGTATCCGCGCCGTCCGTCGAGGGAGCCGATGCGTGCGCCCGTGACCGTGGCGGCGTCGGCCGTCGCGTCGAGTTCCATCACGTTCGCGTGCAGCAGTGCGGTCACATTGGCGGAACGGCGCAATGCCTCTCGATACGCGTCGCCGAAGGTGATCGGACTGCGCGCGAAGACGAAGTTCGCCAGGGCTTCCGGGTCGAGGTCCAGCGGCGCGCGCGGCGGCGATCCGTCGAAGTGGCCCGGCTGGGGCAAGGCACTGATGCGGCAGAACTCGCGCGCCTTGTCGTACCACGGGGCGAGGTCGGCGTAACGCAGCGGCCATCCGCTGTCGGGCACCCAGTCGCGAGGCGCGAGGTCGTCGTCGGAGAACGGAATGCAGCCACCGCCCCACAAGGTACAACTGCCGCCGAGGACGCGCATGCGCGACATGCCGGCATCGAGTGGCAGATCGCCCGCGGATTCGCCCTCGTATAGCGACTGGCTGCGGTCTTCGCCCGAGACGCCGCCACCCTCGATCAGGCAGACGGTGAACGGCGAATCGGCGAATGCAAGCGCGATGGCGATACCGGCCGGGCCGCCGCCGACGATGCACAGGTCCGCGCGATAATCGCCGGCGGCATGTGGGTCGAGGTAGTCGATGATCACCGCGGATCTCCGGGCGGGCAGGGGGTGGGTGTCTTATGCACGGTAATACCTGCGATACCAGTCCACGAAGCGCGGCACGCCCTCGTGCACATCCACTTTCGGCGCGTGGCCGGTGGCCTGCACGAGGGCGGATACGTTGGCTTCCGTGTCCGGCACGTCCCCGGGCTGCAACGGGAGCATCTCGAGGCGGGCGGTCTTGCCGAGGCACTTTTCCAGCACTTCGATGTAACGCAGGAGCTCCACCGGTTTCTCGTTGCCGATGTTGTAGATTCGATAGGGAGCGACGCCGCTGCTGCCTGGGTCGGGCCGATCGCCCGACCAATGGGGGTCCGGTGAGGGAACACGTCCGAGGATCCCGACGACGCCGTCCACGATGTCGTCCACATAGGTGAAGCTCCGCTTGTGGCGGCCATGGTTGAAGACGCGCACGGGTTCGCCGGCCAGGATGGCCCGGGTGAACAGGAACAGCGCCATGTCCGGGCGGCCCCACGGACCGTAGACCGTAAAGAACCGAAGCCCCGTGCACGGCAGCCCGTAGAGGTGCGCATACGCGTGCGCCATCTGTTCGTTCGCCTTTTTGGTGGCGGCGTAGAGCGTCAGCGGGTGCTCCGTCGGCTGGTGCTCAGAGAACGGCATGCGGGTGTTCGCGCCGTACACGGAACTGGTGGACGCGAACACCAGGTGCTCCACGGCATGCTTCCGGCACCCCTCCAGCACGTGCAGGAAGCCGGTGACGTTGCTGGATACATAGATGTGGGGGTTCTCCGCGGCGTAGCGGACACCCGCCTGGGCGGCGAGGTGCACCACGCGTTTGGGACGGTGTATCGCGAAGGCCTGTTCCATGGCGCCGCGATCGGACAGGTCCGCATGCACATGCGTATATCCGGGAAGTTCCCGGAGGCGGGCCAGACGCGCTTCCTTCAGCCCGACATCGTAGTAGTCGGAAAGGTTGTCCAGGCCGACAACCGCTTCGCCGAGCCCGAGCAGACGAGTGGCCACGTGTGAACCGATGAAGCCCGCGGTACCGGTGACCAGGATCGTCATACCGTGGCCTTGGCTCAGAGCCGGCCGTCCACCGCGTCGCGGGGCAGCACGTATTTCACGTCGTACACCACGGAGAGGGGCTTGCCGAAGGCGCGTATACCTTCGGCGCCCATCGTGACGAACTCACGATGGCCCACGGCCACGACGATCGCGTCGTACGTGCCCCGCGCCGGTTCGGCGACGGGGTCGATGTCGTATTCGTGCCGTGCCTCGCCGGCCTGCACCCATGGATCGTGCACGTCCACCGCCACGCCATACCCCCCGAGGGCCGCGACGATGTCCACGACACGGGTGTTACGCAGGTCGGGGCAGTTCTCCTTGAACGCGAGGCCGAGCACCAGCACGCGCGCGTGCACGGGGTTGATGCCCTTGCGCACCATCAGCCGCACCAGTTCGCCGGCGATGTACGGTCCCATGCTGTCGTTGGTGCGGCGTCCGGCGAGGATCACGTCGGGATGATGGCCGACCTGCTGGGCCTTGTGCGTGAGGTAGTAGGGATCGACGCTGATGCAATGGCCGCCCACCAGGCCGGGCCGGAAGGGCAGGAAGTTCCACTTGGTGCCGGCGGCTTCCAGAACCTCCAGGGTGTCGATGCCCAGCTTGTTGAACAGGATGGCCAGGTCGTTCACCAGGGCGATGTTGAGATCTCGCTGGGTGTTCTCGATGACCTTCGCTGCTTCGGCCACCTTGAGCGAACTGGCGCGATGGGTGCCGGCGCCGATCACCGAGCGGTACAGGGCGTCCACGAAGTCCGCGGCTTCGGGCGTGGAGCCCGAGGTCACCTTGAGAATGCTGCTCACGCGATGGGTCTTGTCGCCCGGATTGATGCGCTCCGGGCTGTAACCCACGAAGAAGTCGCGGTTGAACACGAGACCCGAACCGCGCTCGAGGACCGGAACGCAGACTTCCTCGGTACAGCCCGGATAGACGGTGGACTCGTACACCACCACGTCGCCGCGCTTGAGCACTTTCGCCAACGTCTCGCTGGCCCGCAGCAGCGGCGTCAGGTCCGGCCGGCGCGCCTCGTCGATGGGCGTCGGCACCGTCACGATATAGACGTCGCACGCCGCCAGGTCGTCGAGGCTGGCCGAAAAGCGAAGGCGCGCGGACGCGGCCAGTTCGTCGGCGTCCACTTCCAGCGTGGCGTCGTGGCCGGCGCGCAGTTCGTCGATGCGGCCGGTGCGAATGTCGAATCCGAGCGTGGCGTAACGCTTGCCGAACTCGACCGCCAGGGGCAGCCCCACATAGCCGAGTCCGACAATGCCCAAACGGACACCGTCCAGGGGACGGTCCAGGAGGCCGGCGGGCGTGTCCCACGGACGCGCGTTCGTTACGGATTCAGCCACGCCGACGGTGCCGGCTGCTGCTGTGCGGCTTTCTGTGTCCATGCCCGCTTTCACCCCTTACGGCATCGAAAAACCCCGTCTGGCGGGGCGATGAGAGCGTAGCAACACGGACCGGGATTGCCTGTATGGCTTACGGAGGTGGTCGAATGGCCGATAGCGTGCAGTCGGAAGCTGCCAAAGTCCTAGAATGACGACATTTACAAGCGGGTGCGCACCGATATATGGTGCGTCCGCATCGCCCACGAAAGTAGGCATTCGACAGGCAATATCCGGCTATCTGGTCCACTCATGTCCGCGCGATCCTATCTCGGCTCTGTGCGCGTGGCCTTGCTGGACGACCATGCGCTCGTCCTGAAAGGGCTGGTCGCGCACCTCGAAAAAGCCCCCTCCATCACCATCGTCGGCAGCCATTCGAGCAGCCGTCCGTTCCGCGCCATGCTGGCCACGATGCCGGTCGACGTGGCCATCATCGATTACTCGCTGGCGCTGGATGACATCGACGGCATCGCGCTGATCAAGCAGTTGCGCGCGGCCTACCCCCGGATGAAGATCCTCGTGGTCTCGGCGCACGACCAGGGCCTGGTGATCCACAGCCTGCGACAGGCTGGCGCGGATGGTTTCGTGGCCAAGAGCCAGGAACCGGACGATGTCATCCGTGCCATCGACGCCATCATGACCGGGCGCGGCTTCCTGCCGCAGCGCGGTGTGGAGAGTGACGAACCTCCCGCGCTCGTGCCGTTGTCCCCGCGCGAATGGGAAGTGATTCGCCAGTTGCTGGAAGGCCTGACCGTGGGGCAGATCGCCACTCGTTCCGGGCGCAGCCTGAAGACGATCAGCACGCAGAAGTCGGCCGCCTTCCGGAAGCTGCGGATTTCCTCAGACAACGAGTTGTACCTGCTGCGCGATTACATTCTCGCGCTGGATGGTGGATCGGCGTGAGGCGATTCTTCGCCGTCCTTTTCGGACTGCTCGCTTTCGCCGCGGGGGCGACGGAAACGCCGGAGGCCGCAACCGCCGCGCGCAAGGCCTGGATCGCCGCGCATCCCGTGTTGCGCATCGCCGTGGACCCGCAGCAGGGATCGGAGGTGGGCGGCACCTGGGGCAATCCACTGGTCAGCCAATACCTCGAACTGGTGTCCCGGCACACCGGGCTGCGCTTCGTCACCGTGCGCACAAAATCCTGGGAGGAATCGGTAAGGGCGTTCAACGAAGGCCGCATCGACATGCTGCCGTCGCTCAGCGATCGGCTGCTGGAGGCCGACGTCGGTGATCGCGCACTCGTGTCGAAGCCCTTCTACGTAGGTCGGACCCTGATCATCAGTCGCACGGTCGGCCCCGCCACGCTGGACATGCGTGCCCTGGACGGCCGGGTGGTCGCGTTCAAGGGTGGCGGTGTCTACGAATCGTGGCTGCGTCGCGAGCATCCGTCGGTGACCCGTCTTCCCCTTGCCGACATCCACCAGGTGCTGGCGGCGGTGGAGAGCGGCATTGCCGATGCCGGCGTGGGCGTCGACGTGGCCTACCATCCGATCGTGCGGCGCGACTACGCATTGAGCCTGCGCATCGCCGGCGATGTCCCGGACATGCCGATCAGCGTGCGCGTCGCGGTGCGGAAGGACGCACCCGAGTTGCTCGCCATCATCGACGACAGCCTCCGGAGCATCGGGCCCGACGATAACCGCGCGGTGATCGAGCGCTGGCTGGAAACGGCCTACCTGCGCGCACCGACTTTGTCCCAGGTGGCTTCCGCGTATCGGGTGGAGATCGGCCTGGGGCTCACCCTTATCGTGGTGCTGGTGTTTGCCATTTGGCAGTTGCGGCGTGCGCAACTCGCCTCGAGGCGCGGCGAACGCCAGAAGACGATGCTGCTCGCCGTGATGAGCCATGAGGTGCGCAATGCGGTGAATGCCGTGGCGTCGTCGGTGGACCTGCTCTCGCGCACCTCGCTGGACGGCGCGCAACGCGACCTGATCGCCATCGCGCAGTCGAGCAGCCGCAGCCTTCAGAACCTGCTGAAAAGCGCCCTCGATTACAGCCGCTCGGAAAGCGAGGGTTTTACGCCCGACCTCGCGGCGTGCGATATCGTGGAGGTCGCGCGCGAAGTGATCGAAGGGCAGCGTGCCGCGATCGAGCACAAGGGCCTGGCCGTGCGCCTGGACTTGCCGATGGGTGCCTTGCCATGGCTGTTGCTCGACGAGACACGGATGCGCCAGCTGATGGAAAACCTGCTGTCGAACGCCGTGAAGTTCACCGAGCGCGGCCATGTGGGCATCGCACTCTGGCAGACGGCGAACGACGGTACCGACGAAGTGCGCCACCTCGTTCTCGAGGTGTTCGATACGGGCATCGGGGTGCCGCCGGAGCGACAGCGCGAACTCTTCCGACCGTTCTCGCAGGCGCACGGCACCCATTCGCGGCGCATGGGCGGTACAGGTCTCGGGCTCGGCATCTGTGCGGAAATCGTGCGCCACCTCGGTGGCCGGCTCGAATTCAGCAGCGACGTCGGCGCCGGTACCGCCGTGCGCATCGAGCTTCCGACCAGCCGCGTGCCGGTCGCGCCGCCCGAGGATTTCGCCGGAGCATCCGACGACGCCGTCCCCGAGCCGAAGGGCACGATCCTCCTTGTCGAGGACCACCCGGCGAACCGGCAGATCATCGCGGCGCAGCTGAAGTTCCTCGGTTACGACACACACACCGTGGATCACGGACAGGCGGCCATCGACGCCTTCGTACCGGGCATGTTTGCCGGGGTTCTGCTCGACTGCGAGCTGCCTGACATGCAGGGCTACGACATTGCTGCGGAATTGCGCGCGCGCGAGGCCGGCGCCGGCACGGTGCGCACACGCTTCATCGCCATCTCGGCGAACCACGGGGAAGCGCACGTGCGCCGTTGCGAGGAGAGCGGTATCGATACCGTTCTGGGCAAGCCCCTGACCCTCGGCGGTTTGCGCGATGCCATCGCCGGGGCGCCCGGCACCTCGATCGCGGAGCGGGCCTTCCGCGACGAAGCCCGGCTCGACCTCGTGGCCATTCGCGCGGCCCTTCAGGAAGCCGCACCCGAACGCGCCCTGCACGTCGCCCATCGCCTGAAGGGTGCGGCGCTCATGCTCGGGGCGACGACGGTGGCGCGGGACGTGGAACAGGTGGAAGCGCTGCTTCTTGCCCGGCCCGTCGCCCGCGGGGACATCGACGAGTTGCTCGGCAGGATCGACGAGCATCTTTGACAAGACGCCGTCGCGATTATTTTCGAAGCTTGCCTCTGGGGGGTTTAGACCGTCGGGTCCATCCCAATGTGTGCATGACACCCTTCATCCATCCCACGGGAGCAAGTCCATGAGCAGTATCAACGCAGCGGCCAGCGGCACGTTCAGGATCGGCGGCGACCTCGAGGTCAATCGCCTTGGGTTCGGCGCCATGCGCATCACCGGGAAGGGAATCTGGGGCGACCCGGCCGATCCGAGGGCGGCGCGCCAGACGCTGGAGAAACTGCCGGCCCTCGGCGTGAACCTGATCGACACGGCCGATAGTTACGGCCCCTTCGTCAGTGAGGACCTCATTCGCGAGGTGCTCCATCCCTATAAGGGCATGGTGATCGCGACCAAGGGCGGACTGACCCGCCATGGCCCGGATATCTGGGCGCCGGTAGGGCGGCCCGAGTACCTGCGCCAGTGCGTGCTGATGAGCCTGCGCCGCCTCGGCGTCGACCGTATCGATCTCTGGCAGCTCCACCGTATCGACGCGAAGGTACCGCGCGACGAGCAGTTCGGCGTGATCCGTGACATGCAGAACGAAGGCCTGATCCGCCATGTCGGCCTGTCCGAGGTGAACGTGGAGGAAATCCAGGCCGCGGCGAAATTCTTCAAGGTCGTCACGGTCCAGAACCTGTACAACCTCGGCAACCGGCAGAGCGAGGCCGTGCTGGACTACTGCACGGAGCATGGCATCGGCTTCATCCCCTGGTTCCCGCTCGCGGCGGGCGAGCTGGCGAAGGAAGGATCGGTGCTTTCGTCCATCGCGAAGAAGCTCGGCGCGACGGACGGGCAGGTTGCCCTGGCGTGGCTTCTGAAGCGCTCCCCCGTGATGCTGCCCATTCCGGGTACCGGCAGCGCGGATCATCTGGAAGAAAACATCAAGGGTGCTTCGCTGGAACTGTCGCAGGAAGACTTCGAGGCGCTCGAGCACGCGGTGAAGAAGTAAGACCAAGCTCTTTGTGGGAGCCGGCTACGCCGGCGATCCCGCGGCAGCCGGCTAGCTTGCCGCGATCACCCATCGCCGCTGAAGCGGCTCCCACAGGGGCTCAATGCAGCTTTACCGGCGGCAGCGTGGTGTCGCGGAGCCAGTCGGCCAGCCAGAGGGCGTTCGCCCTCGCCCAGCCGTGCAGCGCCACGCGATGCATGTGCTGCAACGAGACGTAGACGAGTTTTGCCAGCCAGCCGCGCATCGGAATGGGCGCGCGCTTTTCCGCCACCGGCAATTCGCCGGTGGCCTTGTATTCGCCGAGCGATACGAGCGTTCCCTTCGGGCGATACACGAAAGGTCTTGCCGGGTGGCCGTGAATCGCCTTCGGCAGGGCGTCGGCCAGGTAGTTCGCCTGCTGGTGCGCAGCCTGCGCGGTAGGCGGCACGCTGGTGCCATGGGGAGCCGCCGCGAACGCGCAATCGCCCATGGCATAGACGTCAGGCACCCCGCGGGCCTTCAGGTATTCGTCCACGACGATCCTGCGATCCCGCGAAAGCTCGAACGGTCCGAGGCCGGCGACGACATCATGTCCCGTGACGCCTGCGGCCCAAACGCGTATGTCGCAAGGCACGGTGTCGCCATCGGACAGATGGAAGGCCTCTGACGTGACGGCATCGACGCCGACGCCCACCCGCACGTGCACGCCCATGCCTTCGAGGATGCGTTCCGCCGAGGCCGAGGTCCGCGGGTCCACGGCCGGGAGGACGCGAGGGGCCATGTCCATGAGCGTGATGTCGAGCCGCGACGCGCCCGCCAAACCCCCATAGCGGTGCATGTCGTTGAATGCGTGATGCAGCTCGGCGGCCAGTTCCACGCCCGTGGCGCCGGCGCCCACGATGCCGATGCGAATGCGGCGAGCCGGATCGCCTGCGGTGCGCAAGGCCAGCGCAAGGATCTTGCGCCGCAGCGCGATGGCCTGCGCCGGACTGTCGAGCATGTCGCAGTAGTCGAGCACGCCCGGTGTGCCGAAGTCGTTCACCCGGCTCCCGATGGCGAGCACCAGCGTGTCGTAGTGCAGCGACCGCGGTGGCAGGATGGCCTCGTCCGTAAGCGGCATCCGCACCTCGTCCAGTGCGATGCGATGGGCGTCCGCATCGACGCGCACGAGAGCGCCGGGTTCATATCGATACCCGTGCGCCTGTCCATGCGCGAGATACGAGACGGCTTCCTCGCCGTCGCCCAGCAGGCCGGCAGCGAGCTCGTGCAGCCGCGGCTTCCAGAAATGGCTGGCGTCTCTGTCCACCAGCACCACGTCCAGGTCTCGCCGCCTGCCGAGCCTCGTAGCCAGTTCGATGCCGGCGGCTCCGCCGCCGACGATCGCGACGGTATGCGCGCCGGGATCTTTCGGGATAGTCATGCGTCATCTCCCATATCGTCGGGGCAGCATACCGTTGCGATCGTTGCCGCGTCGCGAAGGCACGAGTGCATGAATCGACAAGACGCGGTCAGGACGCACATGCGTGCGCAAGAACCGGATGGCCGCGCCGGACGGCGGAGCGGAGGATACGTCCCATCCCCGAACGAAGAGCCAGCCATGTCCTTTCGCATTACCGGTCTCGATCCCGCGCCCTTTGTCCCGCTTTACGGTCTCGACGAAGCGTCGTTGCAGGCTCGCCGCATCGTTCGCATGCGGGCGTCGGACGACACGGGCTTCCCCGAGCGCATCGAATTGCGCAACGCGCGGCGCGGCGAGTGCCTGTTGCTGCTCAACTACATGCATCAACCGGCGGACACGCCGTTTCGTTCAAGCCACGCGATCTTCGTGCGCGAAGGGGCCACCGTGGCCTACGACGCGATCGACGAGGTGCCGGAACCGCTGCGTGTGCGCACCATCTCCCTGCGCGGCTTCGATCGCAACCACCATATTGCCGACGCAAGGGTGGTGCACGGCGAACAGCTGACCCACGCCATCGAGCAGCTGTTCGCGATGGAGCAGGTGAGCTACCTGCACGCGCATTACGCCGGCTACGGTTGCTACGCGGCGCGCGTCGACCGGGCGTAGTGCTTCCGGCGCGGCCGCGGCGTATAACGGTGGCGTCTCACGTCACGAGGGCCACGCGATGCCAGCTGCCGACGAAACGGCCGTCTGTCCCCTATGCCAGGGCAAGGGCTTCCTCGTCCAGGTGGACGAGGAAGTCTGCTGCCAGGTGGAGGTGCCCTGCTGGGCTTGTTCACCTCCGGAGGGCGGTTACAGCTTGTAATTCACCCCGAACATCACCGTGCGGCCGAACTTGTCGTACTCCAGCGGCCGCGCCACTTTCACGCTGTTCGGCAGGGCCGCGATCTGCTGGGTCTTCATGGGCGAGTTCGTCAGGTTGTTCACCTGGAGCAGCACGGACAGCCCGTTCCATGCGCCGTGCTCGAAGGCATAGCCCAGCTGGAAGTCCGTCTGCCGGTCCGCCAGCACCTTGGTGTAGCCCAGTTGGTCGAACAACGCGACAGCCTCGCCGGTGAACGACGAGCGGTAGCGCTCCGCGATGCGCACCGACCAGCCGTATTTCTCGTAATACAGGGCAAGGTTGGCAACCTTCCGAGACAGACCGGGCAGGGTGGACGGGCTGCCGGGAATGGTGGAAACGGCGCTGACCGGTAGCGTGCTGTTGGTGAGCGAGAAGTTCGCCTGCACGCCGAAGCCGTCCAGCGCACGGGTGAGCAGGCCGAGTTCGAGCGCACCGGACAGCTCCAGGCCCTGCATCTTGCCGCCGGTGCCGTTCTCGGGCCGCGTGAACGAACCGCGCGTGCTGGTGGGCGTCAACGTGGGATTGTCGTTCGTGTACTTGGAGAAGTCGTAGTCGAGCGTGGTTTGATTGTAGATGTAGTTCAGCAGGTTCTTGTTGAACACCGCGGCCGCCACATAGCTGGCCGTGCCGAAGTACTTTTCCCACGACAGATCCGCGCCAACCGCGATATAGGGCTTCAGCTTCGGGTTGCCGCCGCTGCCGGACCACAGCACCTGGCCTGCGGCCGGGCCGTCGTTCACCAGCGCAACGCCCGCCGAGGTCGCCACCTTCTCGTCGTCGATGCGGCCGCGCGCCATCGTCTTGGCGAGACCGAATCGCAGGTATTGCTTGTCCGCGATCTCGGCCACGAGATTCAGGCTCGGTAACACCTTGGTGTACTTTGTACCGTCGGAAATGCGGCCGACCAGCTCATCGCCGTTGGTCTGCAGCGCCACCGACGACTGGTCCGTGCGCACGGCCTGCACGCCGACGTTGCCTCGCAGCGGTATGTCGCCCATCGTGGTGTCGATGTTGAACTTCAGATAGGCGACCGGAACCTTCTCCCTCACCGTGTAGTTGCGGCTCCAGTCGGCTTGGCCATTACGTTGCGTGAGGTAGAACTGGTTTGCCAATGCGCCGAGCACGTCGTAGTTGACGATGCCCGGAATGCCGCCGTAACTGAGATCGGTGGTGCCGCGCAGGAAGGACGGATCGATGGGCGCCGCGAAACCGGGCACGTAGGTGTCGATGGTGGATCCGTTACCGTTCAGCCAGGCGAAGAACACGTTGGCCTCTTTCGTCTTCCGGCGGTCGGAGTAATTCACGCCCAGCGTGGCATCGGAAAATATCCAGCCCACGGGATGGGTGACTTCGAGGCGGAAGGCCTTGATCGTGTCCTTCTGCTTGTCGAATTCCTCGCGGCCGTTGTAGCCGTAGTCGTTCGGATCGGTGAAGAAGATCGCCGTCGGGTCCGCGAAATTCACGCCCGGTGTGAAGTCGGGAAAACCTTCGTGCTTCGGAGTCGCGAAGTCTGTGGACGACGTGGCCTGGCCGGGCAGGCCGGCGAACAGATAGGCGTCGTGCAGGCGCTTCCTCGCGCTGGAATACGAGGCATCGGCGTTGATTGCCCAACCGTTGCCGAAGTCGTACTGGTTGTTCCAGCCCGCGGAGAACAGGCGATCCTTTTCCTTGGTGTATTCGTTCTGCAAAACGGATTGCAGGCCGTCGATGTGCCCGGTGGTGACGATGGGATAGGGCAGAGCCGGGACGTAGCCTACGTTCGAGTACGACACGTTGTCGTACGAACTGCTCGACCACTGCGCACCGTTCAGATACGTCTTCTGGTCGAACGTGGAGTAGTAGAGGTCCAGCGTGGAGTGGTAGTGATCGTCGGGCGCCCATTCCAGCACGGTCATCAGGCCGTTTCGCAGCTGGTTTTCCGACTTCGCGCGCAGTTGCATGCCCTGCTGCGACAGCACGTTATCTGGCATGCCCGGCGTATGCGGCGCACCCCAGTGGTTCTCCGCACCTTCCGACCCGTTATTGAGGTTCCACCACCAGGCCTGGTACTGCTTCTCCTGCACCGGCGAATCGAGTTGCGCGAAACCGACCGCCAGGCCGAGCGTGTGGTCGAAGAACTGGTCGATGTACGAGAAGCTGGCGCGATGGCCTGTGTCGCCGACGCCCGTGCCGTGGTTCAGACTGCCGTGGGAGTTGTTTTCTCCACGAAGGTTGGCGGCGATCGCTCGCTTGGGTAGGTCGAGTGGCCTGATCGTGTGCAGGTCCACGGTGCCGGAAAGGCCCTGGCCGATGAGGCTGGCGTCCGGCGTCTTGTACACCGCCGCTCCGCTGATCAGCTCGGATGGATACTGGTCGAAATCGACGCCGCGGTTCTCGCCGATGGTGGCCTGCTCCCGGCCGTTCAACGTGGTGCCGGCGAAGTCGGGCGACAGGCCGCGAATGGAAATCTGGTTGGCGCGGCCATCGACGCGCTGCGTGGCAAGACCGGACAGGCGCGCCAGGCTCTCGGCGATGCTGCTGTCGGGCAGCTTGCCGATGTCTTCCGCGGAGATGGCTTCGATGATGTTGTCGGAGTTCTGTTTTGCCTTGATCGCGTTCTGGATGCTTCCCTGGATGCCGGTGACGACCACGGCATCGAGGTTGCTCACGGCATCGGGGTTCGCGTTGCGCTTCGGCTTCTGGGCGGTGGCCGCAGGTGTCGCGGGTGCGTTGCCGGAGGTGTCCTGCGGGGGCTGTTCCTGTGCCCATGTCGCGCTGCAAGCGAAGGAAACCGCGGCGGCGCAGGCCATGGAAAGCGGTTTCGCACGGAAAGCAGGCACGGCAAAGCCGCGCGGCAGGTGGCGACGAATCATTCGATTTTTCCCCGCAAGTTCTTGCGGCGCCCCCGCGGCGCCCTTGCGGCGGGAGGATGGGGGAGCGACACCCAACTGTCATCCTGCGTCGCAACAGAATGCGAGGCACCCGTTCAGCTGCCGGGTGGATATGAACGCATGAAGATGTGGGAAGCGCGCGAGCGCGCTTCCCACGGTTGTCGCTGAAGCATCAGGCCTTGATGAAGGCCAGCAGATCCTTGTTCAGCTCGTCGGCGTGAATCGTCAGCATGCCGTGCGGGTAGCCCTTGTACACCTTGAGCTCGCCCTTCTTCAGCAGCTTCACCGACAACGGCGCAGAATCGGCAAAAGGCACGATCTGGTCGTCGTCGCCGTGCATCACCAGCGTGGGCACGTCGATCTGCTTCAGGTCTTCGGTGAAGTCGGTCTCCGAGAACGCCTTGATGCAGTCGTAGTGCGCCTTGATGCCGCCGATCATGCCCTGGCGCCACCAGTTGCCCACGGTGCCCTCGTTGGGCGTCTTGCCGGGGCGGTTGTAGCCGTAGAACGGAATCGGCACCTCGCGATAGAACTGCGCGCGGTTGGCCGCGAGCTGCTTGCGGAAGCCGTCGAACACGGAGATGTCGAGGCCGCCCGGGTTGGCGGCGCTCTTCACCATGATCGGCGGCACGGCGCTCACGAGCACGGCCTTGGCGACGCGGCCCTTGCCATGCCGCGCCACGTAGCGCGCCACTTCGCCGCCGCCCGTGGAGTGGCCGATATGGACGGCATTCTTCAGGTCGAGATGTTCCGTCAGCGCGGCAACGTCGGCGGCGTAGGTGTCCATGTCGTTGCCGGTGTCGGTCTGGGTGGAACGGCCGTGTCCACGACGATCGTGCGCGATGACGCGGAAGCCCGCATTGAGGAAGAACATCATCTGCGCATCCCAGTCGTCCGCGCTGAGCGGCCAGCCGTGGTGGAATACGATCGGCTGGCCCTTGCCCCAGTCCTTGTAGAAGATCTGGGTTCCGTCTTTGGTCGTGATGAACGGCATCGTGTTTTCCTTCTTTCCGGTGGTGTTTGAAGCGGGGGCGGCGGTGGCCGCGGTGCTGGCGGCGAGGGTTCCGATACCTGTCAATGCGCCTGCGGCGAGGACGCCGGCGCCGATGACGAAGTTGCGGCGCGCCGGGTCGAGTGCCGGTTCGGGTGAGTCGGTCACGGGTGTGTCTCCTTGGTGGCCCTCGTCCTTTTTAGGCGTTGCCGCCAGGAGCGGATAGGACGCGCATGCCCTCGTTTTTGGACGATTGCGGAGCGCGGGTGCCGGTAGCGTCAACGAGTGCGATCGATGCGCTCCTGATCGGCGGCTTCCTCCACCGTGTAGCAGCTCTCGGGCACGGCCTCGAGACGTGCGCGCGGAATGGCTTCGCCGTTCCCGTCCGAGATACCGTAAGTGCCCTCGTCGATCTTCTCCAGTGCGCGGTCCACGGCAGCCAGGCGGCGCTCGTTGTGGCCGAGCAAGGCTTCGTCGTTTTCCTGCTGGGCGAAACGCTCGCCGTCGTCGCCGGCGTCCTGCGGTTCTCCGCCGGCAGCCGCCTGGAGCGCCTGCTCGTCGGCACCGGCGGCATCGCCGACAGCCACCAGTTGCCGGCGCAGATCGAGGAGCCGTTGCTTCTGGCGGGACAGGAAGTCGTGATCGAGAGACGTGGTTGCCATGAGGTTCTCCTGGGAAATGATCGGTATAGCAGGCGGCCGCGCCCCCGGCTTGTCGAATTCGGCGGCGCCTGCGGTGTCGCCCGGGATGCCGGAAGTACCATGGCGTGGGGCGCCGAGCCGCGGCTAGGATGGCGGAACGCCACCGCGCCCCAGGGGTATCCGCATGAAAGCCCGTTCCTTCGCCGTCATCGTAGCCACGGCCTTGTCCGGCGCCGTGGCGCCCGCGTTCGCCTCGACACCGGAACAGGCCGCCGTGCTGGCCCCGGTGCAGGCGATGTTCGACGGCATGGCGAAGTACGACCAGGGTGCGATGCGGGCAACTGTCCAGCCCGAGGGAAGTGTGGCGTTGCTGCGCAAGGGCAAGGTGGTGCGGATGACGCTGGGGGAGTTCATCGATCGCATCAAGCCGGGCAAGGACGCCATCGAGGAGCGTATCCACGATTCGCTGGTGCGCGTCGACGGCGACCTGGCCATGGTCTGGACGCCGTACGAATTCCTGGTGAACGGCAAGGTGAAGCACTGCGGCACCGATCTCGTGCACCTGGTGAAGATGGACGGCCGCTGGCTGATCGCCGGTATCGCGGACAACAGCCGCGACGATTGCGGCCACTGAGGGTGCTCAAGTTTCCGCGCCTCGGGCCGTCACAGGGGCGATAGGGGCGACCCACGGAACGACGGGAACTTCGGGGCATGATCGGACAAGCAGGTATGGTCACGGCGGGCGCCCTGTTCCTCGAGGTATTGCCGCCGTCCGTAGCCCGGGCCCCGTCCGTTTCCGCCCATGCAGCGCCGGACACGGCGACCGCTCCCGCCTCGGTGGTGCTTACGCTGAGCGCGCTCGCTGCGCCCGAACCTTCGCCGACGTACGCATTTCCGCCGGCATCGACACCCGTGTGGCAGACGCCGTCCCAGGACGCGATCTCTTCCATCATGGCGAGTCGCTACACGGCCGCTTCGCTGAGCGGTCGTTTCGATGGCCTCGGCAAGTCGCTGCTGGACCGGTTCGCGACGGACGGTAGCGACTTCTCCCAGAGCGTGCGCCTGAGCGGGCCCCTCGCGGCGCCCGGTAATGGTGCGCAGGCCACCACCACGCTGAGCATACGGACAGCCGGCGGAAAATCGGTGGTGCTGGACATGACTACCGAGGATGGCAGCCTTGCGGTCGGCATTCACGGCAGCGCCGCCCTCGACGACGCCGAGCGTGCAGCCGTGGGAAAGCTTGCCGATGCGTTCCAGAAGGCGCTCGATGGCGCGGTGTCGACACCGCCCCGCGTCGACCTCGAAGGATTGACGGGCTTCGACACCGCCGTGCTGTCCTCGGTCGACGTCACCGTGCGCTCGGCGCAGGCGGGCCATACACCCACCAACCTCGTATTCCACGCCGATGCCGCGACGCGCAGCCTCACGCTGAGCGGCGAGAGCGGAACCATCGACATGACCGTCGACGTCGGTGCAACAGCCATCCTCGGCAACCGCGCGCAGCGTGCCGAGGCGTTGGCGGGATACCTTCGGCAGTTCGATGCCGCGGCGGTACGCGGGCAGGGCGACAGAACCTTCATGGCAATGTTCAAGAGCGCCTTCGGTCAACTGACGGCACCGCCGGATGGTTCGTCTTCGGGCCTCGTGCCAATGGCCGGCGCGCTTTCCGCCGTGCAAGCCTCGGTGCTCACGGGGCTGCCCGACTTCCATGCGTCGATCGTACAGGCCGCGAGCGCGCCGAATCCCTTGAAGCCCTCCGAGAAGGACGGTTTCGCCTACTCGGTGTCCCAGGAAACACGCATCGGCGGAAACGGCGCGCTCGATCGGAGTATTTCCCAGAACGTGCACTCGCAACTGAGCGCCAGCTACCACTCGCCGCTCAGTGCGGACAGCGCCCTGATGCTGACGCTGGACCCGAAGTCGCAGAACTATGTCTACACGCACGTCGAAGACGTCGCCGATAGCCAGACCGACATTGCTTATGACAAGGGCCGGCTTGCGAAAGCGAGCATCACCCGCTCCGCCAGCCAGACGACGGAACGTTCCAGGTACGTGATGGCCAGGCTGGTGGAGCAGACCACGGTTCCCCGTCGCGCATCGGAAACCCGCGACCTGCTTGCCCTGCTTCGCCCATTGGACGACGAAGCAAGCCCACCAACGCGGCAAAAGCAGGCGTCGCGCGACCAGGCATTGGCTGCCGTGCATGCCACCGTCGGTCTGGAAGCCGACCCGTCGAGGCTTCACGGCGTGAAGGCTTGATCGCCTCACGCCGGCCGGACGATCGTTCGTGCCGCGTGGCCCCATAGCCGCCCATTCACTGAGGGACATGGTGGATGGGGCCGCTTTCGCGGCCCCATCTTTTTACTTCCTGGTTTCTTCCTGTTGCAGTGTGCCCAGATCCGCGCCCGTGACAGGGTCTCGCTTCGGATCGGACTTGCCTCGGGCGGCGAACGCGTCGACGGCCGCCTTCTCGCCGCGCGACAGTTTGACGTCGGCGTGGCCGTCGCCGCCATCCACAGGTACGCTGTCCTCCGTGGGCACGATGACCTCGCTGAATCCCTTGCCCTCGCACCACGGTCCGGTGCGATCGCCTTCGCCTCGCGACGTGTTGACATAGGTGTCGGTGAAGCGCGGGTCGCCTGGGAGCTTGCCCGGCGGGAAGCTCTTGTCCATAGAGTACAACGCTTTCTCGAACGACTTCTGGTGCGCGATCTCGCGCGTCATGAGAAAGTTGAGCGCGTCCCGGACACCCGGATCTTCGGTGACGTTGATCAGGCGCTCGTACACGATCTTGGCGCGCGCCTCGGCGGCGATGTTGGAACGCAGGTCGGCCGTCGGCTCGCCGATGGTGTCCACATATCCACCGCTCCAGGGAACGCCGGCGGAATTGACGAGCGCCGGGCCACCGCCGTAGAGCACCTGGGTCACGTGGCTGTCGTTACCCGCGCCTTGCAGGGCCCGGTACATGTCGGCCTGCTGGTCGACGGTCTCGGCGAGCATGCCTTTCGCTCCGCGGTTCAGCATCGCGATGATGGACCCGATGACCTCCAGGTGGCTCAACTCCTCGGTCGCGATATCCAGAAGCATGTCTTTCCGGCCCGGATCCTCCTCGGCAAGCGCCTGCGTGAAATAGCGCATGGCCGCAGCCAGTTCCCCTTGCGGACCGCCGAACTGCTCCAGCATGAGGTTGGCCAGACCGGGATTGGATTCACTGACACGGACGGTGTATTGGAGTCGCTTGTTGTGATTGAACATCGCTGGCTGTGCTCCTCGTGGCTTGCGTGTTCGCCATGATGGACAGAGCCGGGGTGCAGGCAGTGGGCATCGTTAGTGACGACGCACTGCACTCACGTGAAGTCCTTCCCGTCACATCATGCTTCCGTCACACAGCGTGGCTACGCACTGCACGTCCGTTCCTGAAGCATGGGCGCTCCCCGACCCCCAACCGAAGGAGCACAAAGATGGCCGACATGCGCGAGAACCTCCTTGACTGGCTGCGCGACGCCCACGCCATGGAGCAACAGGCGGAGCAGATGCTCAAGGCGCAGGCCAGCCGCATCGAGCATTACCCCGTGGTGAAGCAGCGTATCGAGGAGCATCTGCAGGAAACGCTCGGCCAGCAGGAACTCCTTCGCCAGTGCATCGAACGTCACGGCGGCAAGCCGTCGGTCATGAAAGACATGATGGGCAAGGTCGCCGCCTTCGGACAGGCGGCCGGCGGAATGGTGAATTCCGATGAGATCGTGAAAGGCGCGATGGCGAGCTACGTGTTCGAGAACCTTGAGATCGCCATGTATACCGCTCTCATCGCCGCAGCCGAGACAGCGGGCGACGAGGAGACGAAGCGGGTGTGCGAGCAGATCCTCCCCCAGGAGCAGGCCATGGCGAAGTGGGTGCTGGAGCATCTGCCGCAGCTGACCGAGGAGTTCCTGGTTCGCGATGCAACCCCAGACGTCGAAGCCAAGCGCTGATCGCATACGTTCCGGCGCGCCCACGTCACCGCACATCCTCTCGTTCGTGCACGGCTGCATGCGAAGGACGAGGGACACCCATAGTCACGGGAGAACGCCATGCTAGCGACTACTTATCGCCGGCCCTATCGGGTCAGCGCGCGCCACGTTCCCGATCCTGTGATCGAACATCCGCTCGACGCGGTTGTCAAAGTGCTGCGTTCGTGCATCTGCGGGTCGGACCTGCACCTCTATCATGGCCTTGTGCCCGACACCCGCGTGGGCTCTATCTTCGGCCACGAGTTCGTGGGCGAAGTGGTGGATGTCGGATCGGACGTCCGCAATCTGAAGGTCGGGGACAGGGTGCTCGTCCCGTTCAACATCTTCTGCGGCACATGCTATTTCTGCCAGCGCGAGCTCTACAGCAATTGCCACAACGTAAACCCGGAAGCCACTGCGGCTGGGGGCATCTATGGCTATTCGCACACCACGGGGGGCTATGACGGTGGCCAGGCGGAGTACGTTCGCGTCCCCTTTGCCGACATCGGGCCGACGGTCATCCCGCCCGGCATGCACATTGAAGACGCCGTTCTGCTGACGGATGTGGTTCCTACAGGTTACCAGGCCGCCGAAATGGGCGACATTCGGGAAAATGACACGGTCGTCATCTTCGGCGCGGGTCCGATCGGCATCATCGCCGCGCGCTGTGCCTGGCTCATGGGAGCGGGGCGGGTGATCGTGGTCGACCACGTGGAGTACCGCCTGGACTTCGTCCGACGCTATGCGCAGTGTGAAACCGTGAACTTCCGCTCCGTAGGCGACATGGCCATTCATATCAAGAGGATGACCGACGGCCTCGGCGCCGATGTCTGCATCGATGCGGTGGGCTGCGAAGCAGCCGGCAGCGTGATGCAGCACCTCACCGGCGTGATGATGAAGCTCCAGGCGGGCGCCGCCACGGTGCTGCATTGGGCCATCAACTCGGTTCGCAAGGGCGGCAACGTCTCCATCGTGGGTGTCTACGGGCCCACCTTCAACGCCGTGCCGATCGGCAATGCACTCAACAAGGGCCTCACGCTCCGGATGAACCAGGCGAGCGTGAAGCGACACTTGCCGCGGCTGATAGAGCACATCCAGGAAGGCAGGCTCGATCCGCGCGCCATCATCACGCACCGCGTGCCGCTCGAAGAGGTGAGCGACGCCTACGAGATGTTCTCGCGCAAGCAGGATCAGTGCATCAAGACCGTCCTCATACCGCCGGGCGCCGACAGCCCTTCCTCGACCGCCATCTGAGGTATTCGCCATGAATCGACCACAAGACCGTATTCCCGGGTGGGGCGCGGACCTCGACCGGGCCAACCGTCCCGCCGTGCCGATGGAGCGCAGACCCCCGCGCCTCGATGGCGTGCATTGGGGCGATCCCGAGCCACAGATCTCGGACGTGGAGATCCTCCAGTCCACGGAGCACTTCAGGCGGCCGCCCGTGTTCGGCACCAGCGTGCCACCGCGCGGCGTCAGCGGTTGGATCCGGCGCAGGGCCTTTCGCCACAGTGAGAACGACCTTCGTCACTGGCTGATGCTGCTCTTCGCGGATCGCGTGGATGTCGTGGAGAGTCTCGCCTCGGATGCGCGGCGGTCGCCGCGCGCGCGTTCGGCCGTCATGATCGCGGGGGCCGCGCTTGCCGCCGCGTGGCTGCTGCGGCGCGCCGGCGACTGACTCAACCCGCGAGTGCGATTCGCACGTCATCATGTCGATTCGAGCGTGCAACTAACCCACGTCCACGTCAATGCTCTTCACATTGCTTAATGGGCAGCCACGCCGGATGTCGTCACCGTATTCACACGATCGAGCTCGGTGCATGACGGATGCACGCCTAGCATGCGATGCCGTTATGGAGGTCCGCGCCCGGCATTTCCTCGGCGTGGGCTCTGCTACGGCACTCGCAGAGGAACCGGACCATGGGCCGCATGGCAAGTAAGGTATTCACCGATCCCGAGGATGTCGCCCGACTGGAACGCTGGGTGGAAGAACTGGCGACCAATGCACGGGTTCGCATACATGTGGCGGGGGATCCGCCGGTGGAGGGCGTGGTGATGGTTACGCCGACCATCCAGGTCTTCAAGGATGCGAACGACGTCGAAGGCATCAACGGCACGGTGAAACTCGAAGACCCTCAGCAGCCAGGATGGAGCGGGGTGGTATGGCTGGGCGACATCGTGCGCGTCGAGCATCTCGATTCGGTGACGATGGGCGCCACGAAAGCGTAAGGCAAACCTTCAGCCCGTATCGGCGGCGCGCGAATGCGCCGGCCGCGCCGGCGGGCGTGTGGCGAGATACGCAAGCAGGGAGGGCAGCGGCATCGGTTGCGCCACGTGATATCCCTGGATCTGATCACATCCGTTACGGCTCAGCCAGCTGTACTGGCTCTCGCTCTCCACGCCCTCGGCGACCACGGTCATGCCGAGGGTGTGTGCGAGCACGATGATCGAGCGGCAGATCGATGCCGCACGCTCGTCGGTGTCGACGCCCACCACGAACGATCTGTCGATCTTCAGCGAATCGATCGGCAGGTCGCGCAGGTAGCTCATGCTCGAGAACCCGGTACCGAAGTCGTCCAGTGACACATGCGTGCCTTGTGCACGCAGCGCTCGTAACGCGGGTACCGCACGCTCCTGATCCATCAGGCTGCTCTCGGTGAGTTCCACCTGCAACGCATGCGCGGACAGGTGGTATGCGTTCACCACGGCGCGTACCTGGGCCGCCACGTCACCACGCTGGAACTGCACCGCCGATACGTTCAGGGCTACGGGCAGTTCCCCGTGGCCGGCCCCGGCCAACTCCAGGCAGGCCTTCGCGACGGAGTCCAGTGTCCAGCGGCCGAGTGGCAGGACCAGGCCAGCTTTTTCGCAGAGCGGGATGAACACTGCCGGCGGGACCTGGGTGCCGTCGGGCTGGCACCAGCGAACGAGTGCTTCCAGCTTGCATATCTCGCCGGTGGGGGCGTCCACGATGGGCTGGAAGTGCATCGTCAACTCACCCGAATCGATGGCCTGGCGCATGCGCGAGGCCATCGTCAGGCGCCCCATGGCACGTTCGGCCATGGCTGGCTCGAACACCTGGATAGGCTCCGGTGCGTGTGTGCGGGCATGTGCCGCCAGCGCTGCGCTGGCAATCACCTGTCCGGCACGGCGTCCGTCCAGTGGATGCGAGGCAGTACCCAACTGCGGGTCGAGCGTGTGGAAGGTATCGTTGACGGCCACTGGTTCGTTGACCACCGCCAGCAGCTTCGCGACGACGTCGTCGCGTCGGTCCGGATCGACGATCGCGACCAGGAATCGCTCGCCGGGACGATGGGCCACCATGCCGTGCGCAGTGCCGATGGCGGCGAATCGCGCGGCAACCTGCCGCAGCACGTTGCGCCCGACTTCCAGACCGAACGTGTCGCTTACCTGGTCGATGCCGCGGAGATGGATATAGACGAGCTCATACCATGCTTGCTCGCCGATGCCGTGGTCAAGGTATTCGACCATTGCCTCCGTGTTGGGAAGTCCGGTGATGACGTCGTGGGTGGCGCGATAGGTAAGGGCACGTTCCGAACGCAGCCGCTCGGTGATGTCCTCGGCCAGCACGAGTCGCGCCGCGTGTCCGTCGAAATCGATGCTCGCGGCGTGCACACGTACGTCGAGGGTGGTGCCATCCTTGCGACGGTGCACCCAGACCGTGTCCGGTTCGACATCCTCGCTCCGATCGGGCGCCTGAAAAAGCCGTTCCAGGATCCGCGCGTCCTGCAAAGACCGGATGTCGGTGATGCGCATTGAGAGGAATTCGTCTCGCGAATATCCATAGTTGCGAACGGCGGCCTCGTTCACCTCGAGGAACGCCAGGGTCTTGGTATCGAACACCCAGTAAGGCAGGGGATTCTTGTCGAAGGCCAGACGGAAACGTCGCTCCGCATCGGCCAGCTGCGACTGGATCTGCAGCCGTTCGTTCAATTCGCGGATCTGCGCTCGTTCGCTGGCCGCCACGCGGCGGTACAGGTAGGCAAAGCCGACGCAATACACGAGGTAGAGACAGATGCCGAAAAAGGCGAAGCGATACCATGGACTGAGGACGGCGGAGGTGGCGACGCCCACGGTTATCCATAGGGGATATTTCTCCGGACCGCTGACCGCCACCATGCGATTCACGCCGTCGGTGTGGGTCACCCTGCGGCTGTTGGCGGGGCCGAACGGTTCGAACAGGCCGTCGGCGGATTCTCCGACGGCTCCCGGCGAATGGCCGGTGCGCGCGACAATCTTCCCGTAGCGATCGGTAATGGCCGCCACGCCGCCGGTGCCCGCGTGCACGTGTTCCACGATGACCTGCAACTGGGTTTGCCGGAGGCGAGCGAGCACCCAGCGGTTGTCCCCGGCAGGTACGGCGATCGGCAACAGCCATTGTCCGCGCCTCGATTCCAGCGGGCCCAGGCGGAGGTTTTCATGGTTCTCTGCGTCGTGTACCCAGGCAGGCAGCGTGGGGTCGCCCTCGCCGGGGGTGATCGCCTTGCCGTTTCCGTCCACGAACAGGAGATCGGCGATCTCATTCTTCTGCCGCCTGGCGACCCCCGCCATGTTCTCGGATATCAGTGCCCGCGCGCGGTCGGGTACGGTGGCGACGAATTCGGCGCTGTCGGATGCAACGCCTTCCATGGCCCGTTGCACGACACCCAGGTGTTCACCGAGCAGGTGCTGGCCACTGTCGGCGAATGCCTTGGTCTGCACGCGTGCCGTCTCGACGCGCCGTTCGTAGTCCGTGTCCAGGACCAGCGCCAGACCGACGGCGAGGACGAGTGCGAGCACACCACCGACCATGCGGACCAGCCGCGCGGAACGATAATGTGCTGCTTCGGCCATGGGCGCTCGCGGAGGGCGGTAAGGGACTCACCTGGATCGAAACTAGCAACCTGCCTGCCCGTCGGCAAGTCGCGGGCCGTCACGGGAATGTGAAATCACAAGTCGAGCGACAGCGGCCCTCGCGGCGTCGTGCAACAGATGAGTACATCCCCTTCCGGCGGCGGCAGGAGCGGGTCGGGCGCGTAGGCGACCGCGCCTTCGACAAGCCCGCACTGGCAGGTATGACAGACGCCGGTCCGGCACGACCAGCGAACCGGCACGTCGCATGCCTCCGCAAGCTCAAGCAGCGAGCCGTAGCGCGGGTCCCAGGCCACGCTGAGGCCGCTGCGAGTGAACGTGACCGTCGGACCGGTGCCTGCTTCCTCAGGCGGATGGGGTGGTTGGTCCCCGGGCCCGGCCGTGCCGGGAGTCAGAGAGGCTTCCGCGCCGAATGTCTCGCTGTGGATGTGGGAGGCGTCCACGCCGAGCCGGCCCAGGTCCGCCATCGTCTGCCGCATGAAGGCCTGCGGTCCGCAAAGGTAGTAGTGCGCGTCGGGTGGCAAGCCCATGGCCGCAAGACGCGAGCCGTCGATCCTGCCGCCCACCATATAGTCGCGGCCTTCCACGTCGCCAACGTCGGGCCGGCTGTAGAACGACCACTCGCGCGCTGCGGGCAGCTTCGCCAGCGCACTGCGCACTTCGTCCCGGAACACGTCGTCGGCGACGCTGCGCGTGCAGTGAATCCACCAGACCGTCCGGGGCGTGGATTCCGCCGCCAGTGCGCCGAGCATGGGGAGGAGTGGCGTGATACCGATGCCCGCACTGATCAGCACCACGGGCGAGCCGTTCGCCATCAGGGTGAAATCGCCGCGTGGTGCGCTCGCTTCCACGCGTTGACCGGCCGCCACGTGTTCGTGGAGGAAGCGGCTACCTTCGCCGTTCCCCCGTTTGACGCTGATGCGAAAGTTTTGTCCCGGTACGCAGCCGGAGATGGAATAACTGCGCAGGACGGGCGATTGCCCGTCTCCCCGATCGATACGCAACGCCAGGAACTGCCCCGGCAAGGCCGGGGGCAGCAGCGAACCATCCTCGGGCACGAGCACGAACGATCGAACGGCGTCGTTTTCGCGATGCACGCTCTGCACGGTGAATGGCCGGTAGCCGCTCCACGCCGGTTGGCTCCTTGCCGCGCCCTTGGGGCGGCCCTCGTCTTCCAGCATTTTTGCGAACGACTGCTTCCAGCCCGGACTCAGCGCCGGGATGCGCAGGGCGCGTTCCAGGGTATCGCGGGAATGGCCGGGAAGGTAAAGCAGCGCGTCCACGTCGGCGACCGTCAGGTCCTCCGGCCCCCGCGACACGCGCTCGATAGGGTCGCCGGCGCCGATCTCGCCTTCTTCCAGCACCTTGAAATAGAAGCCGGGACGACGGTGCGCCACCAGCAGCGACGCCATCTGCGGATGCTCCATGCGGATGCCCACCCGATAGCAGGTGACCCGTGGCTGGGTGACTTCGAACAGCGCGCCACCGATCCGGTAGCGATCGCCGATGCGAACCTCGTTGTCCGGCAGTCCCTCGATGGTGAGGTTTTCGCCGAACCGGCCGTACTCCAGCGGCGGACGCCCGAGGAAGGCCTCCCAATAGCGGTACGACTCGATCTGATAGACCATCACGGCGCGGTTGGGGCCACCATGGCCCGCGGTATCCGCCTGGCCGTCGCCGTCGATGTTGAGCGTGCGGGCCATGACCCGGCCTTCCACCGGAGACTTGAAGATGCCGGTACGAACGATCCGGCCTTCCCATGCCACCTCGCGTGGCAACCCGACGTTGACCGAAAGCACGCTTGCCATGTCGTCTCTCCGCTGGTTTGCAGGATAGCCCGCCGGGCGGATCGGTTCCGCCGCTCAGCGGGTGAATGGTGCAGGATGGTCGCTCAGCCAGATGGCGATGTCTTGCAGCAGGTGTTGCGAAGGAAACACCCGTCCGTAGCAGAGTGCCAGGATGGTCAGGGCGCCGCAGCCGAGCACCGCCTTCCAGGGGCCTTGCGACACGTCCGGTGTGGTGCGCGGCGAGGACACGCCGCGCAGGAACCAGAAGGCGACGGCGGCTCCGAGCGCCGCGCCCAGCCACACTTCCGACGGGCTGTGGAAACGCAGGACCAGCCGCGATATGCCGACCGCAAGGCCGGTTGCGAGGCCGAGAACGATGGCCACCCGATGGGCGGCGTGTCCCCAACCGCGCGAGAGCAGGGCCGCCAGCGCGGGCCACACGAAGATGGCAAGCGCGGTGTGTCCGCTGAAACCCGTGAAATCGAGCCCCGGCGGCCGCAAGCCCCATGCCATGAACAGCAGTTTGGAAAGCGCCACACATCCGCCGCACGCGGCGGCAGCCACGACCCAGCGCCAACTGTCGCGTCGGCAGGACGGCGGCAGGCCCAGGCAGATCGTCATCCAGCCCATCATCGGAAGCAGCACCGCGCTATCGCCCAGTGCGGTGATGGCCATCCATATCGTCACGTGCGACTCTCCCATCGGTTGTCTATTATGGCCACATGTTTCAGCGCCTATTGATCGTCTGCATCGGCAACATCTGCCGGAGTCCCACTGCGGAATACCTGCTTCGGCATCGACTCGGTCCCGGCCACGCCGCCACCGTGTCGAGCGCCGGCCTCGGCGCCATGACAGGCCACCCCATGGACGCCACGGCACTGGAGCTGCTGCGCGAGCACGGCGTGGATGGCGAAGGTCATGTCGCTCGACAGGTGGACGAACGCCTGCTGCGCGACACCGACCTCGTTCTGGCCATGGAACGGAGCCATGTCGACGCGATCCGGCGCATGGCGCCCGAAGCCAGCGGCAAGGTGTTCCTGCTCGACAAATGGATTGGCGGTCGCGATATTCCCGATCCCTACCGCCAGCGGCGGCCGGCTTACGAGCAGGCGTACGGCATGATCGAGCAGGGCGTGCAGAGCTGGCTGCGCTACCTGTAGGTTCTATTCGCGGATCTTCTCCAGATTCTTGTCGAACAGGTCGCCGTCCAGGTCGTTCGTGAGCGTGTACAGGGTGTAGCGCTTGTTGAGGCGCGCGCCGCCGTCGCGTATCAGTGGCTGCCAGAGCAGGGTGGCGCGGCTGCGCGAGGAATGCGGCAACAGCATGTCGAAGGGAATGGACACGTAGATGCCCTTGTCGAAGCTGCCTTCGCCGTATCCTGCGCTGCCTGACTTATTGGTGATCGTGGCATAGGCGCCCATCCGGGCCCCGTTCGCGAACTCGCGCGACACGTCGACCGTGCTGCCCCAGTCGCCGGCAAGGTAGCGACCGACGCTCACCGCCACCGTGACGTCGTGGAAGCCGGTGTTGAAATAGGCTGTGGCCTGCCCGGTGATCACGTGGTATCGGCGCAGGAAGAAGTCCTGCCGGAAGCCGCGCTGCTTCACCCAGTTCACATCGGCGCCCACGGCCCACCGTTCGCCGAACGGCCGGTAGAGCACCTCGCCGCCGACGCCGCCGTACATGCTTTCCAGCATGCCTGCATAGGCCAGCCCGTAAAGATCCTGCCCGAGGCGTCGCGTTCCGGTGAGCTGGACATTGGGGAGGGTCACGTCCGAGCGGGTCAGGTACTGCCGCAGGTCGGTGCGCACGCGCGGGAGGTTGCTCGGGGCGTCGTATTTGAACTTGTCGTAGTTGTTGGCGAGGTTGACGGCCAGCACGCCATCGAGCCACAGATTGCGGCTGAAGTTGAACGTACCCGAGGCGGCGCCGTATACCTGGTAAAGGACGAACGCGTCCGGGCCACCGAGATTCTGCTGGTAGCCGAGTGACGTACCGCCCGTGAAGCGTTTGAGCGGCGCGCGATAGAGCACTTGTTCCTCGCGCGAGGTCACCGGGTCCTGCTCCACGCTGCGGCGGAAGTCGGCGAGTGAGAGCCGGTCGTCCAGCAGTTCGACGAATCGCGGCCGGTGCACGCTGGTTTCCACGATGGGTAGCCCGTTGCGTTCGCTGGCGACGGTGAGCCATCCGATGCTGTCGTCCACGCGGCGGTCGACGATTCTCGTGGCGCGACCGACGCCCTCGGCAGTGTAGAAGAAGCGTTGCTGCTCGCCATGGATGACGAGTTCGGAGCCGCGCCGTCCGATGCGCGACACGTCGATGCCCGCGTTCTCGTGCAGCCTTTCGGCCACCGCGTGCCAGTCGACCTGTTCCGGCGCGGCGCGTGGCGGCGGCGGTACGTCGGGCGGCGAAGCGTCTGTGGCCAGTGGCTCGGGTGCGGGATCGAAAACCTTCGGTGGGTCGACGTGCGTCGCGAGGTTACTGTGCAGGTTGATAGCCGCCGTGACCACGTTGCCGCGCTCGTAGCCCACGGTGAGGTCGACATTGCGGTTGAGACGGAAGACCGCGCCGAGGTTCACCGGCCAGCGCTCTGGCTGGTTGTTGTTCTGAGGCTGGTGCTTATAGTCGTTGCCGTCCAATTCCGCCTTGAGGATCAACCACTCCCACGGCGAGCGGTATTCCACGCCGCCGAAGAATCCCGGCCGGCCGCGCAGGAATTTGTTGACGCTGAACTTGCCGGTTCCCGTTCCGCCTGTGGGGCGCGTGCTGAAGCGATCGCTCAGGATGTCCAGAGGATTGGCGATATCGCCCCGTGCGCCCATATAGCCCCAGGCCAGGCCAAGGCTGAAGTCGAACGGTCCCGCGCGCTTGCTCGCCACCACGTATTCGCTCGAGAACAGGCCCGTGCCGCCCACGTCGCGCGCGCCGACTGCCACCGCAGGCAGCCAGCGGCTCTCCTGCCACAGGCGTACCTTGGCGTCGATGGACTTGTCCTTGTAGGTCTGGCTGCCGCTGAGCGAGCGCGGCCCATAAAGGCGATTGCTCACATTCGTATAGCGGAACGAGCCTTCCAGCCACGGCAACGGTTGCATGGAGACGTTGTAGTTCGTATAGGGCGTCGTGCGGCTCAGCACGAAACTGAACTCGCCTTCCTCCGCCATGCGCGCCGTCGGTGTCTGCAGCAGTCCCACGCCACCGAAGTCGCTTTGCGTGAAGGCCTCCTGCGCGTGCACCACCGATGCACCCCCGGCGAGCAAGGCGAGCGCGGTGCGACAGCAGCCGTGCCATGTGCGGCGACGCATCAGGGGCCACCGCCGTCGCCAGGCACCTGCGTGGCAAGGAAGTCGGCGACGTCCCGGTTGAATGCATCGTCCGCTGCGCCGGCGATGGCGTGCCTGTTGAATGGCACGTAGATCCAGGCACCCGGTGCGAGCGGCCGGGGTGCGGAGCGGTTCCACAGGGCCACGCCTTGCTCGAACACGGTGCCGTCGGGCTGCACGACGAACACGATATCCGGATCGGCCGCGGCGGATACGGGACATGCGGCGAGGTAGCGGCGTGCATCCTGCATGGCCACGTGGGCCACGCGGCAGGCCTTCTCGACGGCGCCGACCACGCGCACGTCATCGGGACGGGCCGGATAGACCAGGGTGTCGCCCGTGCTCATGGGCCAATCCTTGGCCCGGCCGGCTTCGAGACGGGCCGGATCCAGCGAGACCCCTGTTCGTCTCCCGGTGATGGGCAGCGCCGATAACCACGACTGGAACGACTTGCCTGCCGCGGACAGCGTGAGGTCGCCCTCGCCGAGCGCCTTGTTACGGATGGCCCCCAGTTCGTACACGAGGCCGGCACGGAGGCGAAGCTGCTCGCGCCGCAGGCCGGGTTGCAGCCATGCGGCGGCGACGGTGTATGCGTCAGGTGGCGCCTGCCGGGCCGTGGCCACGGAGAGCCGCTCGCCGTTGCCCGGAGATGCCGCCGGTGGCGGACTCGCATCAGCGGACGCCGTGGACTCGCGGTACGGCTGCAGCTGAATGAGTTCGAGAGGCAGGCCCGGGGCGACGTATTGACGGCTCTTCCAGACGAAGCCGTCGGCCGGATCGATCCAGTAGCGGTTCGTCATGCTCACGCCCAGCGCCGGCGCGGATACGTGCTCGTCGATGCGGCGAAGACGATGGACCGTGCCGAGGATGTCGACGTCTTCGATGGCTTTGGGCTCGAGCGTGGCCGTCAAGGCGATGCCATAGCGGTAGCCCGGCGACCAGTCGACCCGGCGACTGTAGGTGACAGGTGCGCTCAGGTGCTGCAAACCGTCGTGGAACGGATTGCCGGCGGGAAAATTCGTTCCGTCGAGATCCTGTGGCAGGCCCACCGTCTTCACCACGAGCCCGTCGCGGGTGAACACCGCATCGCGCCCCGCGCCGTACCAGCCCAGTTCCCCGTCGGCAACGCGCGCGAGGATGAGAATGGCCTCGCCGTCGGGGCCGTTGGCCTGCATCTGGAAATAGGGCGTAGCCGCGACGGATGCCGGCGTGGGATGTACCGTCTCGCGCCGCACCGCCAGCCGCAACGACTCCAGGCTGCCACGGGAAACCGACGAGCATGCCGTCAACGCGGTCAGCAGCAGACCGATACCGCCGAAGCAGGCGGCACGCAGCGACAGACGCGTGAGGGGCAGGGCGCGACGTCGCACGATCGCCTGCGCTCTCAGTGCCGCAGGGATCGGCCGCGGCCAATGCCGTAGTAAGCGATGCCGGCGTCTTCGACCGTGCGCGGATCATAGAGGTTGCGGCCGTCGAACAGCGCAGGGCTTTTCAAAGCCGCCTTGATCCGGGCGAAGTCGGGGCTCCGAAAGGCCTTCCATTCGGTCACCAGGGCCATGACGTCGGCGCCGTCCAGTGCCTCGTACGGATCGTCGCAAAGCACCAGGTCGTCGCGGTCGCCGTAGATGCGGCGGGTCTCCGCACGTGCTTCCGGATCGTAGGCGCGCACGCGTGCACCGGCGGCCCAGAGCGCCTCCATGAGCTTGCGGCTGGGTGCTTCGCGCATGTCGTCCGTGTTCGGCTTGAACGCCAGGCCCCATACGGCCACCGTCCGGCCCTTCAGGTCGCCGCCGAAGTATTCGGAGATCTGCGCGTGGATGCGCGTCTTCTGATCGGCGTTCACGGCTTCCACCATCGCGAGCAGTCGCGCATCGTAGTCGTGGCCGCGCGCGATCCGTTCCAACGCCTGCACGTCCTTGGGGAAGCACGATCCGCCGTAACCCACGCCGGGATAGATGAAGTGGTAGCCGATGCGCGGGTCCGCACCGATGCCCTGGCGAACCAGTTCCACGTCGGCGCCGACGCGCTCGGCGATATTCGCGATCTCGTTCATGAAGCTGATCTTGGTGGCGAGCATGGCGTTCGCCGCGTACTTGGTCAGCTCGGCCGAACGCTCGTCCATCACCACCATGCGGTCGTGGTTGCGATTGAACGGGGCATAGAGCTTGCGCAGGCGCGCGATGGCGCGATCGCTCGACGAGCCGACCACGATGCGATCCGGACGCAGGCAGTCTTCCACCGCGTCCCCTTCCTTCAGGAACTCGGGATTGGATACGACGTCGAAGTCCACCGCCGCGCCGCGTTCCACCAGCACATCGTTCACGGCGCGCCGCACGCGGTCCGCCGTACCCACGGGCACGGTCGACTTGTTGACGATGACCGCATACGCACCGAGGTGCTCGCCGATGGTGCGTGCCACGCCGAGGACGTATTTCATGTCGGCACTGCCGTCCTCGTCGGGCGGTGTGCCCACCGCGATGAAGATAAGCTCCCCGTGTGCGACGGCCGGACCGGGATCGGTCGTGAAGTCCAGCCGTCCGGACGCATGGTTCCGCTTGACGATGGGCTCGAGCCCCGGTTCGAAGATGGGAACCACGCCGCGGCGGAGCGCCTCGACCTTCGCCTCGTCGACGTCGACGCAGACCACGTGATTGCCCATTTCCGCGAGGCAGGCACCCGTGACCAGACCCACATAGCCGGTGCCGAATATGGTGACCTTCATTTATGTCGCCCGTAGAGTGTTGAAGTGGGGTGGATCGCAAGCGCTCAGAGCTTGCTGTCGCGATCCAGGTTGTATTGCGCCGTGGCCGCGTTGTTGATCAGCCCGGAGAAGGGCAGCAACTGGCTGATGAACCGGTTCCAGCGGGTAATGCCGGCAGGACCCACGAAGACGACATCGCCAGGCTTGACGGCGAACTGTGCGGCCACCGCGAACGCGGAGGGTGAGGTGCCGTCGAGCTGGTAAATGGTGGCGGGTGCTTTTTCGAAGTCTTCCACGCCGCGAATCACGTATACCGACTTGCCACGGGCGCTCGTCTGGTTGAGGCCGCCGGCACGGCCCAGGGCCTGCGTGAGCGAGAGATCGCTCGTCTTGAAGGCGATGGCCTGGGGGCGGAGCACCTCGCCGATGACATAGGCCTCGTGGCGGTCGTTATAGGGGAGGTAGATGCTGTCTCCGCCTTTCAGATAGATGTCGCGACCGCCCTCCGACGATCGGGAGAGCGCGTCCAGATCGAGGTGGTAATCGTGGTTGTCGCGCCGGAGCACCACATTGGAAAGGTCGGCGAGCTGTGCGTTGACGCCCGCGGAGCCGATGGCCTGGCTCAACGTCAGGGGCGTTATGGTGATGTCCTGCGGGTCGGTTTTCACGAAGGCGCCGGACAGCGTGACCTTCTGGCTGGCGAAGTTGACGATGCTGATGTCGACCTGCGGCTTCTCGATGTACTTCGTCAATTTCTCCGTGATGGCGGTGCGCAGTTCCTCCACCGTGAGGCCCGATGCGTGCAGCAGGCCTACGTAGGGATAGAAGAGCGTGCCATCGGGCCGCACGAGGCGACCGTTTGCCGCGGTCTGCTGTTGCGATCCCGCGGGGGAGGTGAGTTCCGGATGCTCCCATACCGTGATGTAGAGGGAGTCGCCGGGGCCGATACGATATGAGTCCGGCTTGTACGCGGTGAGCGCGGGATCGATGTCAGGCGCGACCGCGCTGGCGCGGTCCATGGCGATCAGCTTGGGCGTGATGGGAACAAGCTGGTAACGGCTGCCAGTTGCGCTTTCCTTGTCGTTCAACTCGCCGGTTTTCATGTGCTGGCCGGGTGCGAGGATGCATGCTTGCAGCAACAGGCAGCACCCGGCCAGACCGAGAGTCGGCAGGAACTTCATCGTTTACGGGGTCCTTCGATCGTGGCGCCTTCGTGAGGAGGCCATCGACGTACTTAAACCGATCAAACATTAACCGATCGGGAATATGAACGGACGTCTATACGGCCAGACGCCTGCGTCGTCTTTCAGTGCGTTCCCCCCGTACCGCCGGTTCCGCCCGTGCCACCGGTGCCGCCCGTACCTCCCGTGCCGCCGGTACCGTCGTTGCCGGTGCCGTTCGCATCGTTCGCGGTGGCACCGGATGCCGCCGCCACTGCGGCCGTGCCCGCGCCCATGCGAGCGGGTGCGATGGCGCCGCGTGCGGCCTGATGCGCCTGGCCAGGCGTGGCCACGCGCGGTTTGCGGGAATTGTTCTGCGAGGAGTCGTCGGCGTTCGCCGGACGCTGGCTCTGGGCGAGGAGCGGTGCCGCGACCGCAAGAAGGATGCACGCAACAAATAGACGTCTCATGAGCGTTGTCTCCAAGAGGGAAAGGGCACGACGCACCGCGTTCATGAACGTGTTCTCTCGCGTGCGGTGCGCATTGCATTCACCGCCAACTGTGTTCCGTAAGCAAGGCAATCAGCTGAACGCACGATACCGACCACTGTTTTTGTGACACCACTCCCAAATTTCACGTTGTCGGATTGCGCAAGGTTTTGCGTGCGATGCAGCATGGGCCGTCGGACTGGATAAGTACGACATTTCTCAGATCGGGCCTTCTGTGCTGGAGGTCCGGTCCGAAACGTGTCGGCCCGTCGCCTGGTGCAGTAACAGACAGGCGGGGCCTACAGTGGGGACACGTACCTTGGGAGGTTCGCCGTTTTGGCGCGTCCCGCTCCGGCAGAAGGTACTTGTCATGCAATTGTCTAAATTCAACGCCTTACTGGATTTCGAGATTCGCGCGAGCGACCCCATCTGCGCGGTCGTCGCGGCTTACCTCGCCTACTTCATTCGCTTCGACACGTGGCGAATGAGCAGCTTCTACGTCGTCGCGCTGATCATCCTGATGCTTGCGACGCTCGCCGCGTCGATCCTGTTCAGGGTGTATGAGCGTCCCCTTGGGGAGCGCGCGTACGAGCAATATTGCTGCATCGCAGCGTCATGGACGACCGGCTTCGCGGCGCTGCTCGCGCTGGGCTATCTGCTCAAGGTCGGCGACCTGTATTCGCGTGGATGGGTGACGCTCACATTCTTTCTCGGTCTGGCACTGATGGCAGCCGTACGCCAACTGGCCGCCGCCACGCTGTGGTACCTGAGGCGCCAGGGCGTGGGTCTGCGCCGTTGCCTGCTTGTCGGCGCGACTGAGTCGGGTCTGCACATGGTTCGTCAGGCCAGGGCCAACCCGGCGCTGGGCATGACGATCAGTGCCTACGTCGCCACGAGCCACGACCAGGGTGTTCCGGAGGGCGTGCGCTGCGCCGGCTCGCTGCGGCATATCGACGAGATCCTCGACCGGGGCGAATGGGACGAGGTGCTGGTGGCGTTGCCGGTGAGCGCGCACCGCGCCATCGGTTACGCGCTCGACCGCATGGAAGAGCGGGTGGTCACCGTCAAGTTCGTGCCCGACATGTTGGGTCGGCAGCTGATCAATCAGCGCATGGTCGACTGCGGTGGCATACCGATGGTCACGCTGCGCGACAGCCCCTTGCTCGGCCATGCCTGGCTGCTGAAGGCGCTCGAGGACCGCGCGATCGCGGCCATGATTCTGCTCATGATCAGCCCCCTGATGCTGGCGTTGGCGATTGGCGTGAAACTGTCCAGCCCCGGTCCCGTGTTGTATCGGCAGCGTCGCGTCGGCCTGGACGGCAAGGAATTCGAGATGCTGAAGTTCCGCTCCATGCCTGTGGACATGGAAAAGAACAAGGCCGTGCAGTGGGGCAATGCGCAGGCGAAGACCACCACCCGCTTCGGGCGCTTCATCCGGCAGACCAGCCTCGACGAGCTGCCGCAGTTCATCAATGTGCTGCGAGGCGACATGTCCATTGTCGGACCGCGGCCGGAACGGCCGATGTTCGTCGAGAAGTTCAAGGGCGAGATTTCCGGATACATGCACAAGCACCTGGTGAAGGCCGGCATTACCGGATGGGCGCAGATCAATGGCTGGCGGGGCGACACCGACCTCGTCAAGCGCATCGAATACGACCTCTATTACATCAACCACTGGTCGCTCGCATTCGACCTGCGCATCATCTTCCTCACCATCTTCAAGGGTTTCGTGCACAGCGAGGCGCCGTCGGCGGCCGCGCCTGCCGTGGAGGTACGCGTCGAAGAAGCGAGCTAGCGGCACCAGGCACCTTTATCCACTCTCCGGCGGGGTATCGATTGAAGTTCCTTATCTGTGGCGGTGCGGGCTACGTGGGCTCGCACATGGTGCGTTACCTGGTGGAGAACCAGCACGATGTCGTGGTTTACGACGACCTCTCGACAGGCCATCGCGAGGCGGTGGCCGACGATGTGGCGTTCGTGCACGGCGATATCGGCGATGCGGTCACGTTGTGGCGGCTGTTCGCCACCCACAAGTTCGATGCGGTGATGCACTTCTGCGCACGCTCGCTGGTCGGCGAATCGGTCGTGGACCCCTACCAGTATTACCGCAACAACGTGGCCAACACGCTCATGCTGCTGGCCGCCATGCGCGAGGCGGGCATCCAGCGGCTGGTGTTCTCGTCCACCGCCGCCGTGTTCGGCAATCCGCGTAGCGACACCATCGACGAGACCCACCCGACCGATCCGATCAATCCGTACGGGCAGAGCAAGCTGATGATCGAGCGGGTGCTGGCGGATGCGTACCGTGCGTATGGTCTGCGCTCCGTGGCCCTGCGGTACTTCAACGCCGCCGGCGCGGACCCCTCCGGCATCATCGGTGAGTCGCACCATCCGGAAACCCATCTCATCCCGAACCTGTTACGCGCGGTGCTCGGCAACGGGCCCGGCCTCAAGGTGTTCGGCGACGACTACGACACCCGCGACGGTACCTGCGTTCGCGACTACGTCCACGTGAACGATCTCGCTTCCGCGCACCTGCTGGCGGTGGAATTCCTGGAAGAAAACGAAGGCGCCTTCACGTTCAACCTGGGCAATGGCGAAGGCTTCAGCGTTCGCGAAGTCATCGCGGCCGCGCAGCGGGTCACGGGCCGCGAGGTGCCGCACGCGATCGCACCGCGGCGGCCGGGCGACCCACCCACACTCGTGGCGTCGAGCCTCCAGGCGCGCCGCATGCTCGGCTGGCAGCCGCGGATCGGTGTGCTGGACGATATTCTCGACAGCGCATGGCGCTGGCACCTCCAGCCGCGCTATTGATCCGGTACGCGCGATATCAGGCCAGCCTGGCGATCCGTTGCAGGGCGTCGGGCACGGGCTTGCCGTTCGCGAAGCAGGCCTTTACCAGTGCGTTCGCTTCGGCCAGGGTTGGCCGGTAGGTCCGGAAGCGCTCCAGTATCCGCCGGTTGCCCGGCGATGTTCCCGGCACGCCCTCCGCGTAGACCTGGTTCGCGGCCATCCGTGTCTGCGTGGCCAGGTTCATGTCGACGCCGGGCGCTCGCGGGGCGACCACGATGTTGTCGTGAATGGCCGTGTCGTTGGGTACGCCCCTCCAGCTCGTGGCCTTGAAGAGGGTCAGCTGCGAACCGGCGTCGGGCTTGTCGGGAATGATGATGATGTTGTTGTAGATCTGGCTGCCGTCCACGGGGCCCGAGATGCGCAGCGAGGCGCTGCCGGTCTTGCGCAGTGCGTCGTTGATGCTGACGTTGTAGCGCACGATGGTGCCTCTGTTACCGATGCCCTGCTTATCGCTTCCGTCGTTGCAGAGCAGTGCCATGCCGCCGACGTTGTCGTGGCTGTAGTTGTACTGGATGATCGTGCCCCGGCACTGGAAATCGGCGTCGTAAGCCTGTCCGTCGGCCGGAGCCCGATGGCCGCTCACTTCGTTGTACTGGACCAGCGTGTCGTCGCAGTCGAACGGCCAGATGCCCGCGGCGGCCTCGCCGCGGGGCAGTGTGCCGCATTCGCCGACCGTGTTCCGCTCCACGAGAGCTCCACGGCAGCCCTTCACGAGGATGCAGTCGCCGGGCACCCCTCGAATGCGGTTCCCGCGAACGACCACGCAGGTCGCAAGACCGCCGTCGCGGCTGCCGGCGCGCAGGAACAGGATGCCGTCGCGCTGGCACCGTTCGATCGTGTTGTCCTCGATGGCAAGGCCGTCGTGGCGCGTCGGGCGGCTCCTGCCCTTCGTTTCCACGAGAACGGCACTGCCCCCGCCGGCCTTCTTCATCGGCGAGCCATTGACATCGTGAATGTGCAGCCCCTGCAGGGCGATGCCGTGCACGACGCCTGCATCTTCGTGCAACAGGTGAACGCCCGTCCTTCGCGGCGCGGGTTGCGGGCCGCGATTGGATATCGCGAGACTTCGCAGCGTCCAGTACTGGACGTTGCGAAGCAGCACGGTCGATGCCGCGCTGCCGTCCGCGTGCAGATGGGGGGCGTCGCCGTCGCCATAGGCGTCGACGACGATCGGTGCATCCGCGCGCCCCGAACCTTTCGGGGCGAACACGCCGGCATAGCTTCCGCCGCGCCTGAAGAAGATCCGGTCGCCCGGACCGAAAGTAGTCTGGTTCAATTTGCCGAGACTGCGCCAGGCCGTCGCGGCGCTGCTTCCGTCACGTCCGTCGTCGCCCATGGCGCTGTCGACGTAATAGCGCCTTCCCGCCGGCGAGGCAGCGGCAAACGTGTCATGGGGCAGGAAGGATGCCAGCACCAGTGCGCCGGCCGTCTGGCGGAGGAACGTGCGGCGATCCATGGCGGCCTCCGGTTCAGCGGCGCTCGCTGAGGGAGTAGCGGTAGACCCCGCCGTGCTTCCTCAGCATGTAGGCGAATCCGGCCAGGTGCTTCAGGGTGAGCTTCGAGAACTTGCGTGTGCGACGCTTGTAGTCGTGGATCACGGAGATCCTGCGGCTGTAGTAGTTCCGCAGCCCCAGCTTTTTCGTGCGCACGCAGAATTCCGCATCTTCCGGTCCGAAGAAGATGCGGTCGTCATAGCCCATCAGCAGCGCGGCCACGTCCTTGGTGAAGGTCTGGTTCGCACCCAGCACGTAATCGACCTCCATCGGGTCGTTCCCTTCGTCGAAGCGGGTGTCGAGCATGAGGTGCCGCTCCAGTTCGCGTCGCACGAAGCCGAGGCGGCGGCTCAACGGCACGCGCGCCGCGATCGGCTGGTAGAAACGGGGGAAGCGTCGCGTGGAGTCCTGCCGGCTCCGGTCGATGTTCAGCAGTTCGAAGCCCACTACGCCCGCGTCGGGGTGAGAGAGGAAGAAGTCGTCCACGATGCTGCCCGGGTCGTCGGTGAGGAAGATGGTGTCGTTGTCCAGCGTCATGCAGTACTTGCCGCGGGCGAGGAACAGCCCGCGGTTCCGGGCCGGCCCCACACCGAAATTGCGCTCCAGAGGGAAATAGCGAATCTGCGGGAGGGTAGCCACGAACTCCGCACTGCCGTCGGTGGAACCGTTGTCGACGACGATGACCTCGTCGCGCGAAAAATCCACCTTGTCCAGAAGGGAGCGCAGGCAGCGCTCCAGGTTGCCCAGTTCGTTCCAGGTAATGATGACAATGGACAATCTCACGGCGGCCTCGCTCATGACGATGCTCCAGCAGGGGGCGTGGTGGGGGAGGAGGGGGTGATGACGGCATTGGCCTTCACCACGAAGTTGTCCGGAATGACCACCGGTCCGAAGATGCACGCCCCGGTACCGATGGTGACGTTGTTTCCGATGACCGGCGTGCCGTCGCCGGGCCAGCGGTTGCCGATGCACACGCGGGCATAGAGCGTGCAGTTCGCGCCGATCGTCGTCTTGCCGTTCACGACGATGCCGAAGGCGTGATAGATCACGAGTCCGGGGCCGATCGTCGCGGTGGTCGGCAGGTAGCACTTGTGCACGAACTCGGCCAGCTTTTCGAAGACGCGCAGTGGCGCGTGCAGGCGCGTTCCGCGCGCCGTCGCGATCAGGCGATAGCACAGGATCACCCAGAACGACTGATCCAGCATCCACCAGAGCAACCCGCGGTAGCCCGGCATGGATTGGTACCGGCGCACGTCGGCACGAAAATCGTCAAGCATGGTGGGCCACCGAGGGGAGGACATCGCGCCTGGTTCGCGCCGATTGCCGGAGGCGGGCGCGACGCACATCCTCCCGCGCGTAGAACATGCCCACGAAGAACCAGAAATACGCCTCGTAGCCGCTGAACTCGATGAATGCCAGCATCAGGTAGAGGAGCAGGAAGGCCTTGATGTTGCGTTGCTGACCTTCGGCCGGACGAAGCAGGATATGCCCCACCATGATCAGGAAGAGCAGCAACGACTGGATGCCGCCTTCGAGCAGGAACTGAAGGTAGATGTTGTGGACGTTGTTCTCGACGAAGGTGAGGCCGGATATCTCTTCCATGAGCGGCACGCCATTGCCCACGCCGTAACCGAACAGATTATGTTCCAGCGCCAGCGTGGCGCTGTTCCAAAGGGCCAGGCGCCCCACGTTCTTGTGTTCGAGCTGGGTTTCCGCCTGCAGGTTGAAGCGGTCGAGCACCGGAATATCCACCACCGAGGACAGCACGAGCCCCGCGACCAGGACCACCGCCGCGATCCCGATGAAGGTATGGAAATAGTACGACCGGGTTTTCCTTGCACGGTACGCGGCGATGCCGATGGATACCGCGGCCCCGAGCAAGCCGGCACGCGAAAGCATGGTCGCACTGGTGAGGAAGGCGATGCCCGCCGCTATCGGATAGGCGCGCGTGCCGAGGAGGAGTATGGAGAGCAGGGCAAGCAGGCTGGCCTCGATGTTGCGGCCGCCGGTGGACATGTAAAGAACGCTGGAGGCGCCCTCGGTGCGGGCGTACACCGCACCGAGCTGGCCGGCGTACACCGCGTCGCGCACGACGATGAACGCGATGCAGCAGCCAAGGATCCACACGAAAATGCGCCGCAGGTCGAGGTCCGGCAGCTTTCGCCCGAACACGTTTCCGAGGAAGTACGACGCGGCGACGAACACCACCAGCGTCGATCGCATCCCGCCGCCGTAGACCGCGGCGGCGCCCAGCGACGTCGCGGCGAGGGTGGCGATGAACGCGGTGGCCGGATTCAACTTGAGATAGCGCAGCGCCGGGAAGTAGAGCATCGGCAGCAGCAGGAGGAGGAGATGGTAGACATTCACGTGCGACTTGCTGGCCGTGCTGTGCGTGAGGGGAACCTGCACGAAGAGCATGGCCATCAGGGTCACCGCCGCGGCGCGCGTCTTGTTGATCTTCATCCTATCGCCACGCCAAAGAACTTGTGCAGCAGCAGCTTCACGGTCGACTTGTAGCCTCCCAGGGACACGTTGCGCACGATGTCGGCCAGCGGCGGCCGCTCCCGGTTCATCACGTACTGGATGTTCCGGTGGTTGCGCCGCTGGTCCGCATTCATCAGGCGCTCGTGCTTCGCGATGAAGCGCCCGCTGCCTTCGGCCCGTTTGCTGGAGTTGCGGATGCGCGCACGGGAGCGGTCGTCGTCCACGAACGATAGAAGGGTGCGGGCGCGCACCGCGGGGCCGAATCGCTCTGCGAGCCGGATCCACATGTCGTAGTCCTGCCAGGCGGGCATGCTCTCGTCGAAGCCGCCCAGTTCCCGCATGCGCGACAACTCGGTCAGCACCTGGTTGCCGGCGAGATTGGCGTACAGCAGGGCGTGCAGATCGAGCCTGTCCGCCCTGGCCAGTTCGGCCTCGCCGTGCATGCGGTCGCGCAGCGCCGCCACGTCGGCCACCGACTGGAAGTACCGGAATCGGCTGCATGCGAACGACGGTCTGTGACGGCGGTACAGCTCCACCAGGCACTCGATGCGCTGAGGGTGGAAGAAGTCGTCGTCGTCCAGACCTGTGACGTAGGTGCCCGAGGCCTGTTCGATGCAGCGGTTGCGCGCGCTGCAGGCGCCTTGCGGCGTGTCGTTGCGCAACACGGTGACCTTGCCCGGATGACGACGCGCATACGACGCGAGCACCTCGGGCGTGTCGTCGGTGGACGCTTCGTCGCACACCAGGATCTCGATCCTCGGCCAGGTCTGCTCCAGCACCGAATCGAGTGCCCGCCGCAGCAGGGCGGACCGATTGCGCGTGGGAACGTAGACGCTCACGAGGGGCATGGTCGTGTCGGTCATCAGGCACCTGCTGGCTGCGCGAATCGGGAGAGCCAGGTGTCCCGGTTCCGCCAGACCACCCAGAGCAGGGCCGGCGTCACCAGAAGGAAGCGGACCACGCTGGCCTTCCAGTCCTCGCCGGGATAGAGGGCCACCGCCAACATGAGGAAGGCATAGGGCACGAAGCTCTCGACCATCCACGAACCGAAGAATTCACGGGCCGTGATATCGATGATCTTCGAGGAAAAGAAGTAGTAGGAAAGAACCGTTGCCAGCACCTGGCTGACCGCGAGCGCCACCGCCATGACCTGCAGCGAGCCCGAGTACGCGCCGACGACCGTCACCAGCAGCGCCACCCCGCAGATCTTCAGGTTCCAACCGAACTCAATGTCGGAACGACCCAGGCTCTGGCTGAGCGCGCCGATCAGCGAACCCAGCGGGCGCAGCATGCCGAAGAGCAGCATGAGCGGAATGAGGCCCGAAACACCGGCATACCGTTGCCCGTAGAGTATGGTCACGGCGGCGGGCGCGAACACCGCCAGCATGATGAATACGCCGGCGGCGGCCACGGACACCAGGCGCAGGCCGGCGAGGTAAAGGTCGCGCAAGGCCAGCGGATCGCCCTGCCGCGTGGCTAGACGCGGCAGGGCCAGGCGCTGGACCACCGGCATGATCAGCTTGGTCGGCTGGAGCACCAGCTCCTTCGCCAGCGAATAGACGCCCAACGCCGCGAGGCCGAGGAACTTGCCGAGGATGATCTGATCGGCCTGGCTGCGCAGCTGGTTGATCACCTGCGAGCCCAGCTGGAAGGCGCCATAACGCAAAGCCTGACGCACGATGGCGCGATCGAAGCCGCCACCGGGGTGCCAGCCGCGCTCGGCCACGAGCACGAAACACACCAGCCGCACCAGGCTGTTCACGATCATCGCGTAGACGGCCGCTTCGATCGACGCGCCGAAGACCAGCACCAGTACCAGCAGGGTGACGAGCCCGCTGAGGCGACCGAAGACCTCGATGCGGGCCAGCCGGGGAAGGCGGAACGACTTGATCAGGCTGGCCTGGTACTGCGCCGCCAACCCGAGAAGCACGAAGTTCACGGTGGAAAGCCGCAGCAGTTCGCCCAACTGCGACGAACCGTAGAAGGCGGCGATGGGGTAGGAGATCGCGAAGAGCACCAGCGCGGAAGAGGCTCCCAAGCCCGCACTGATCATGAAAAGCGAGGTCCGTTCGCGGCGGGTAATGTCCTGGCGGTGCACGAGATAGCTGCTGAGGCCCATGTCCTGCAGCAGCGTGGCGATCGCGTTCACCACGTTCACGATCGCGAGCGCACCGAGCAGATGCGCATCCACGTGGTGGGCGAGCACGGCGATCTGGAGCAGCTGGCTCGCGGCGCTGACGATGGTGGAACCGGCAGTCCAGAGGGCGTCGCGTCTGGCGGAAGGCATGGCGCTTGTCTCCTAGACCAGGCGAGCGGCGAGCTGGTCGTGCAGCCGGCTCTGGTTGAAATGCGTTTCGACCGTGTGACGCGCACGGCGCGCGATGGCGGGAAGGTCGTAGTCGCCGCGCTGGATGCCGGCGAGCCGGTCGGCCAGCGCATCCACGTCGCGCTCCGGCACCAGCCAGCCTGAGCGGCCGTCTTCGATCAGTTCCGGAATGCCGCTGTGCACGGTGGAGAGGCAGGGAACGCCGCTGGCCATCGCTTCCATCAGCGACACCGGAATACCTTCCTGATCCCCGTCCTGCGCGGTGACGCTGGGCAGCGCGAACACGTCGGCACGCGCGAGGGCGGCCTGCACGTACGCCTTGTCGCGCCGCCCCTGGATGTGGATGCAGCCCTCCAGCGACTTCGACGCGACGAAGCGCTCGAGGTCGGCCTGCAGGGGCCCGTCACCGATGATTTCGAGCTCGACCGGCACCCTTCGCCAGGCAAGCTGGGCCACGGCGTCGCAGAGATACGCGATGCCTTTCTTCTCCACCAGGCGTGCCACGCTGAGCACGCGGAGCGGGCGGGTCGGCGCAGGGACACGGCTCTGCGGCGGAGTGAAGCGGAAGCTGTCCAGATCCACGCCCATGCGGTGCACGTGGATCTTTTCGGGTGAGCAGCCCAGCGCCATCAGCTTGCGGCTCCACAAGGCGCTGATGGGCAGCATCTCTTCGCCCGCGGCGAACAACCCCTGGTAGTCGCTCGAGTGGCGCTCGAGCACCTTGTGCTGCGAGAGGTCGTAACCATGGAATACGGTGTACAGCGGGCCGTCGAGCAGGCCCAGCGAGCGCAGGTGTGCCGCAAGCACCCCGGTGGGGCCGAAGTGGGCGACGATGGCGCCGGCTTTGATTGGCTCGCGCAGCCGGCGCGCCGCGCCGGCCAGCGCGAGGCTCTTCGCGACATGACCGTAACGCCGAACCGAAAGTGCGCGGCGAACGCGAGCCCGCGGCAGGCCGGGCAACACGTCGCGGGCGCGTTGCATGGCCACCTGCCATCCGGCGCGGGCGCCGGCCTTGCGGGGAAAGACGAAGGTGGTGCGCTCGATCAGGCCGTGCGTGCTGACGACGTCTCCCGGCGTCGGCTCGGCGCCGCGGTTGACGGCAAGGATCCGAACGTCGAAGCCCCGTTCGAGCAGGCCGACGATCTGGTCAATGACGAAGGTCTCCGAATACTTCGGGAACTCGGCGAGAACGAACAGCACGGTCATCTCAGGACCCCATGCCGAGCGTGGCGAGCAGCGATTCGCGCGCAAACGCCTTCTCGCGGGCCACGGCGGCGGCGACGCGCGCCCGCAGTCCGGTATCGGCGAGCAGGGACAGCACCTTGTCGCGCAGCGTGCCGTCCAGCAGGGAGTGCACGGGCACCGCCAGTTCGTCGATGCCGAGGCGTTTCATGATCCCCTCCGACTTGTGCTCGTAATTCAGCGCCACGGACGGAGTACCGAAATTCATCGAGACGATCGCGCTGTGCAGACGGGTGCCGATGGTGAGCACACATGCGCCCAGTTGCCTTCCGAGCTGCACGTCGTTCAGTTCGTCCATCTCGACCTCGCAGGCTTCGGGGTGGCGAAGGCGGGCACGCACCTTGAGGGCGATCATCCGGTCATCCTTCGGATAGCCGTCGATGGCCGTGCATGTGGAAAACGCGCGCACGTGGAAGCCGGCCTCGATGACCGCGTCGAGGAGTTCCGCGAACGCCGTCTCGTATTGCTCCTGACTGACGCCAAGGCGCTTGTCGAAGGGCGCGAGCTCGCGAAAGGTCACCGCGACCGCGGGCCTTGCCGTATCCACTGCCACGGGCGTGCCCGGATGCACCAGCCATGCGGTGTCCGACGTCCAGCGCAGCTTCTCCTGTGGAATGGCGGCGTCCTGCATGTAACGCGCGCTGACCTCTTCGCGCAGGGCCAGTGCCTCGACCCGCGCCATCACGTCGCGGGAGACCCGGCGGAAGAAAGCGTGCTGGAACGGACCGACGCTGTGACCCAGCATGTACACGGGCCGACCTGCCAGCAGCGCGCAGCTCGCCAGGTCGTACTGGGTGGCGCCATAGAGATCGACGAAGAACGAACCTCCCACCTGGATCACCACGTCGTAGCCCGTGAGGGACGCGATGAACTCCCGGTGGGTTGCCGGCAGCGGGATCAAGCGGGTCCACCACTTCTTTCGCAAGTGCGCATGCAGCAGCCAGGGCACCCATCGGCGCAGCAGTTTCGCGCGCAGGGTACCGAACGGCTTCTTCGCGGCCTCCAGGTAATATCCGTTCAACACATCCGGAAGCAACGGGCGGCCCAGCAGGTATTCCGAGCTGACGGGGAAGCGGCTGGTCGCGTCGATGCGGCAACCCGGCAGGGCATCTTCCAGGCATTCCAGCAGGCCGCGCAGGATGGCGCAGTCCCCGCGATTCCCGCAGGTGTGATTGCCGACGATAAGGATGCGGGTCATGGTCTTCGCTTCATGCGTGGCCGGGTGCTCATGGGTCAGGCCGGATCGGCCTTGTACTTGTAGTAGGCGTAGGTGGAATAACCGGAGGCACGGCGCTCGACGGCGTTGAAGATCGCGCCTTTCAGCTCCACGCCGTTCTGTTCGAAGCGCTGTTTCGCCAGGGCGAGCTCGCGTGCCTTGTTCAGGCCAAAGCGCGCCACCAGCAGGCTCGTGCCGGCGTGGTGGCCGATCACCGCGGCGTCGGTTACGGCGAGGATGGGCGGCGTATCGATGACCACCAGGTCGTACGAGGGCACCACGCTGGCGATGAACCGAGTGAAGTTCTCGTGCATCAACAGCTCGGACGGATTCGGCGGCACCCGGCCACGCGCGACGAACGAGACGTTCGGAAGCGGGCCCGGCTGTATCACTTCGGCGAGTTCGGCCCCGCCGACCAGGAGATCGGACAGGCCCAGCGCGGGCTTGATGCCGAGCACCTGGTGCAAGGTGCCCCGGCGCATGTCGCCGTCCACCAGCAGCACGCGCTGCCCCGCCTGCGCGATCACGGCGGCGAGGTTCGCCGAGACGAAGGTCTTGCCGGCAAAGGGGCTGGAGCCTGTGATCATGAGCACATTGTTCTTTGCTTCCAGCCGTGCGAAATGCAGGCTCGTGCGCAGGCTGCGGATCGCTTCCACCGCGAGGTCGTTCGGTGAGGCGATGGCGAGCAACGGGCCACGCGATGGCTTTCCCTGCCGGGCCCGCGTCGCCGCCTTGATCCCGGGTCCGGTGCCCAGCGGCACCGACGCGTATACCGGTAGGCCGAGGTCTTCGATAGCCGCCGGGTCTTCGATCCCACGGTTGAGCACCTGCCGGAGGAACACGAATGCCAGTGCGAGGAAGCCGCCGAGGAAGGTCGCCACGACCACCACGAGCGCCTTGCGCGGCTGTACCGGCTGAGTCTTGTCCACCGCCGACGTATCCACGATGCGCACGTTTCCGACGGTGCCGGCGCGTGCGATGTCGAGCTGCTGGGCCTGGTTCAACAGGCTCGTGTAGGTGTTGCTGCTCACCTGGACATCGCGGTTCAGTTTGAGCAACTGCTGCTGGGTGTCGGGCAGGTCGCCGACTTCCTTCTGCATCTTGTCCTTCTGTGCCTGCAGCTGGCCCATCTGCTGTTGCAGGGCCTTGTAGGCGGGGTGGTCGTGCGTGAAGCGCCGGTCGATGTCCGCTTCCTGGAGATGCAGCTGCTGGATGTTGTTCTCGACGGCCACGATCTGGTCGAGCAGGCCCTTGGTCTGCATGCTCAGGTCGATCGAATGCGCCTTCGTCTGGAAGTCGTTCATGGCCGCCTGCGCGCGGTCCAGTTCCTGGCGCACCTTGGGCAACTGGTCTTTCACGAACTGCAACTGGCTGGCCGCCTCCGCGGAGTTGCGCTCCACGTTCTGCCTGACATAGGCCGAGGTGATGTGCGCAAGCACCCGCCGCGCGAGGTCCGGATCGGCATTGTTGTAGCTGAGCCCGATGATGCCGGAATCGTTGCCCTGCTCGAGCGCGACGATGTCGCCCTGGAGCTTGCTTATGGTGGTAAGCGTCGGCTGCACCAGCACATCGAACCGGGTGCCCGGGTTGGCCGTGAGCTGCTTCAGCTGCATCGTCGCGCCGCCGCCGCGCACCAGCTGGCCCACCGCTCCGGAAAGGATGCGCTTGCCGTCGTCGTCGTACAGAGCGTACCTGCCACCGTCTTCCGCCCTGAGTTCGAGCTTCTTGCCCATCAGCGAGTCGGGCAGGTCGAGCCTGAAAATGTCCACGACCTCGCCGCCCCAGCCAAAGCGGCTGAGTCCGAAGCGCGGGCGCCCGAGGTCGCCCGGTTTGTGGCCCCGCGACAGGTAGTCGCCCAAGAGGGGCAGCCGACGCGGCTGGACCTGCACGTCGAGGCGCAGATCGTTCACCGCCGTACCCACGACCAGGCGCGAGGTGATGAGCGCGATTTCCGTGGTGGCTTGCGAGGCGGTGGTTCCCAGGGATTGGGTGAGGTCGCTCAGGCCCGGCAGGCTCGGAGTCTTCTGTTCGACCTGTACGACGGCGGTGGCCTGGTAGATCGGCGTGGCGAGCATCGTGTAGAGCACGCCGGCCACGAAGAACGTGCCGGTGATCGCGGCGATGATCCACTTGTGGTCGAGCAACGTGCCGAACAACGCGTTCAGATCGATGGTGTCTTCGTCATGAACCGGATCAATCTTGGTCGTCATGCGGCTTGGGCGTTCCCGAATCTGAATGGACGTCTAAACGTTTATATCGCCAATAGTCTGAATGGGTCGGGAAGATGATTTGTATAAGTTGCTGATTCGCATGAACATTGCAGGCAGGCGCCAACGCGCCGGCCCCCGCGGGCCGAGCGCTTTGAATCGCACCATAATGGTGCGAAGACAGGGTCATGAGGCGGACGCATTTCGGAGGGCGATGACTTTCCGCCCATGCCGACGCCGTTCGTGGTCGATCACGATGTCCTTCGCCATGCCGGCCCCCAAGGTGCAGGGGGAATCGAGGGCCAGCTCACGAACCCAGAATAGATGGCAGTCCGGATGGCTCAAAGGGACGGACGCCATTTTTGCGACGCGCGTCAACTAAACGTCGCCATTGTGTCTGCATTAAGACACGCGTGTCATGACGATGCTAATGCTAACCAGCGGTGTGGGCTTCAGCGGTGTGGGCTTCGTATCGCCGGTCGTTGAGATCAATGGCGACGATCCGCGCTTAAGTCCCCCGATCCTCGATCAATGCTCTTGTGGGAGCCGGCCATGCCGGCGATCCCGCGGCAGCGGACAAGCTTGACGCGAGCACCCATCGCCGCTGAAGCGGCTCCCACAAAAAGCCGGGCCGCTCTGCGTGGGAGCCAATTTGCTCTCTGTGGGAGCCGGCTATGCCGGCGATCCCGCGGCAGCGGGCAACCTCGCCGCAGGCACCGCTACGAACCTTTCTTCCTGGCCTTGCGCTGCTGCTCGACATAATTGCGGTAGGCGTCCATGGCCGCGTCCTGGCGGAGGAGCTTCGACGCCGGGTCGACGACATACAAGGTGGTTTCCGCCGGAAGCTCGACATCGCCGCGGCCGTCGGTCATGGGCAGGGTCACGACGCGGTCGCCGACCTTCACCTCGACAGGCAGGGGAAACGGGCCGTTGCCGGGCACCGACCAGGCAAGGTGCAGCGTGCGGCCTTCCTGCTTGACCTGAAGGTCCGGCAGCGCGGCCTGGTAGAGGTACACGTTGAAGAACCAGTGCATGTCCTTGCCCGTGACCTTGTCGACGATGTCGATGAACTCCTTCGTCGTGCCGTACCTGGGCGCGAAGTTACCCGGCGCCGGGGTCTCGGTGCCGTAGACCATGAGGCGTACCGAGCGGTAGAAGGCGTCGTCGCCGATCAGGTTACGCAGGGTGTGCAGCATCAGCGCACCCTTGTTATAGATGTCCTGGCCCGGGCCGCCGCGCTCGTCGTTGTATACGTCTTCCTCGCGCCGCGGGGATCCCGACACGATCGGGTGGTGGTTCGCGACGATGGTGCGCAGGCGCATGAGTGTGGAGAAGTAGGCCTGCTCGCCGCCGATGGCGCCGGCGTAGAGCGGCTGCATGTATGTGGCGAAGGCTTCGTGGATCCACATGTCGTCCCAGTCGGCATTGGTCACCTGGTTGCCGAACCACTCGTGCGACAGCTCGTGCTGCAGGAGGTCGTCGTAACCGTACGGCGTCTTGGCGTACGCGTTGCCGTACGCGTTCACCGTCTGGTGCTCCATGCCCTTGTACGGGGTTTCCACAACGCCCATCTTTTCCGAGCGGAACGGGTAGGGCCCGATGGTTCCTTCCAGGAAGTCGAGCATGCGGGGGAATTCCGCGAACAGCGCGCGCGCCTTGGCGTCGTCGTCCACATACCAGTAATGCATGGGGTAGGTGTCGCCGAAGCGGCTCTTGTACGTGCCCGATAGCTCGCGGTATGGCCCGATATTGAGGGAAATGCCATAGGTGCTCACGTCGTGCGCGCGCCAATGGTATGTGCGCATGCCGTCCTTCTCGTCCATGCCCATGGCGACGCCGTTACCCACCGCCACCAGCGGCGCGGGCACGGTCACGTGCTCGTCCACCAGCTTCGGGCGGCCTGTCGGGTGGTCGATGCAGGGCCAGAAGAGGTCGCATCCTTCGCCTTCCACCGCCGTGGCGATCCACGGTTGCCCATCCGGCGTCGTCGACCACACCATGCCGCCGTCCCACGGCGGCTTGACCGCAGTATGCGGGCGACCGTGGTAGATCACCCGTACCGACGTCGTGGCGCCCGCGGCCAGCGGGCGCGGAAGATCCACTTGGAGGTGCCCGTCGGCGTTGCGATACGCCGCCGCCGCAAGCCGCTGGCCGTCCACCTCCACGGCATCGATCGGAAGGTTCCGATCGAGGTCGAGAACCACTCGTTTCAACGGTGCCTTCAGCTGGAAGGTGAGGGTGGCGTCGCCTTCGAGGCGCCGGGCTTGCGGGTCCACGCGGAAATGCAGGTCCGCGTGCTCGAAGCTGACGGCCTGCTGCTCGGGCGTGAGAGGTGCGCCGGAGTTGATGGTGAAATCCGTGAGCGGCGGCGGGGCCGGCGGAGCGGAAGGGGAGCACGCAGCGGCGCTCAGCGCGAGGCAGATGCCCAGCGGAAGGGTAGGTCGCATGATCGGGACGGTCCTGGGTCGAGGAGCAAACGCCTGACCATAGGAACCCCGGGGACATGCGCACATGTGCCGGTAGTCAGGGCGGCCAGCGCGTGTAACCGGGGCGGTCTTCGCAGCGAACTGGCACATGCCGGCATCCGGCCGGCGCCAAACAGCAGGGGATCCATGAATAACCGTCACATCGCCGCCCTCGCGCTCGTACTGGCCACCGCGGCCGGCGTCGCCCACGCCGAGGATCAACCGCAGCAGCCCGAGGTGAAGGCCTCGGTGGAGAAATGCTGGGGTGTCGCGAAGGCCGGCCAGAACGATTGCTCGGCCGGGCCCGGCACGATCTGTGCGGGCACGGCGAAAGCCGACTATCAGAAGAACGCATGGATGAACGTCCCGGGCGGCACGTGTACATCGATCAAGACCCCCAAGGGGCACGGCACGCTCACTCAGACCGGTTAGGTCCGGTCGTCGGCCTCTGCGTATCCACCTAAGCTCCTGCGAAGCACGAACCCGCAGTTCAACATCGAGGAATTGCCTGATGCGTTGGCGGAAGCCGGCATGCGCTACGAATACCTTCCCGACCTCGGCGGCCGCCGGCGCAAGTCGAAGGACATTCCTCCGGACGTCAACGCGTTCTGGCGAGTGTCCAGCTTCCACAACTATGCCGACCACGCCATGTCGGAGCGGTTCCAGTCGTCGCTTGCGCACCTGCTCAGCCTGAGCGCGGGGCAGCGCTGCACCATGATGTGCTCCGAAGTGCTCTGGTGGCGGTGCCACCGTCGCATCATCACCGACTACGCACTGGCCGCCGGCCGCCAGGTCCTGCATCTGTTCGACCTCGGGCACGTGGAAGAAGCCCGGCTCACTGACGGTGCCGTGATCACGGACGGCGTGGTGACCTATCCAGCCCCTTCGTGACACGCTGCCGCTTCTTGTCGGTCCCTCCTTCCGCGACTAAACGCAACGGCCGCGAGATGTTCCTGACCTTCGACTACAAGCTCAACTAGCAGGTCAAGCCTCAGGGGCACACCAGCACCGGCACCTCGCCGTTCCTGAGAATGCTCCGCGCCACGTCGTGCAGGAAGCTGCGGCGATGTCCGGAGCCCTTGCCCGGCACCACGATCATGTCGCACCCGTGGGCGGTGGCTCGGGCGATCGCGACGGTATCGGGGCGATGGTCGAACGTGTACTCGGTGGAAACTTTGACCCCCACCATGTCCCCTGCGTGTTTCGCCTGGTCGAGAAGGGCCTGGGCGCTGGACGTCACGCGCTTGAAGCAACCGCCGCCTTCGATGTAGTCGGCAAGAAGGTTCACTGTCGGAAGCGGGGAGATGACACTGAGCGCGTAGACATGACTGCCCAGGGTGGCTGCGGTGTTCATGCATAGCTGGACAGCGCGCTCCGACGCGTCGGTACCGTCGACAAGGATGAGGATGCGCTCGAACGTGAGGGACGGCTCATCCTGGCAGACCAGCACAGGCACGCGGGCGGCGAGGAGCACCTCTTCCGTCTTGCTGCCGAGCACGAACCGTTCCAGCCCGTGCCTGCCGTGCGTTCCCATGACGATCAGGTCGCACGCATGCTGCTTTGCGAACTCGACGATCGCTCGACCTGGCGATGCGTGGGCGACCTGGGTGGCGTGGCAAGGCATCCCTCGGGCCAGTGCCATGGTCTCGACGTGCGCGAGGCAGGCCGCTGCGTTCTGCTGCGCCTCCACGGTGCTGTCAATGTCCGCGACCGTGGCCACGCCCCCTGGAGGGTTATGAGCGGGCAGTTGCTTCACCACATGCAGTGCAGTGAGCTGAGCCCCGCACCGCCGTGCAAGCTCGACCGCGATGCGCGTGGCCCTCAGCGAGGCCGGCGTGCCGTCTGTGGGAAGAAGGATGTGCTTGAACATCGTGCTCTCCGCGGCTCGTCTGCTGAACCGAGGATGGGCCGTTCCCCGGGAGCCGAATTGACCGGGATCAAGACGAGGCGCGATTGACCTGTGTCAATCGCCCCAGAAGACGCCGGTCGTACAACAACACCTCCAGCACGAATGGAAGGTGACGGCAATGAACGAGAACATGTTTCCGCAGGATCCGGCCGACGCGCTCGACTGGCGCGCGCTCGGCGAACCGGCGCGAAAGCACGAAGCCGACCCGGTGACCATGTTCCGCGACATTGCCGTCGTGGTCGCGCACTTGCCGGGTGACACCCTGGCGATCACGTGCGCGGGCGGCCTCGCGCGGCGAGCCGGGGGGCACCTGCATATCCTGCAGATGGTCGCGATGCCGGTGGAGGCACCGGATGCCTGGGCCTTGGTTCCCGATCCCGCGTTGATCGAGCGGTTCGCGAAGATTCGTGCCGACGCCGCGCGGCAGGCGCGGGAAATGCAGCACCGAATGTCGGCCATGTGCGTACAGGGCGATGTGCTCACCCTTGAAGCATTATGCTCCGCGCCTCCCTCGATGGCCGCTGCGGCGGTGCGCAGGTCGGACCTGGCGGTCATCGGCCGTCCCGCAACGACCTCATCCGACGCGGCAATAGCGCACGCCTATTTCGCCGGCGTGCTGCTGGAATCGGGGCGTCCCGTGCTGGTGGTGCCCGAGGGCACATCGGCTCGCATGCCGCCGAGAAGGGCAGTCGTCGGCTGGGCCGATACTCCGGAAGCGAGCCGCGCCGCGCACGACGCCCTGCCACTCCTCGAAACGGCCGAAGCGGTCGACATCGTGGTCGTGAACGCGCCTAAGGATTCTAAAGACGCAGTGGAAGAGTCGGTCGAAGGGCTTGCGACTCACCTGCGCCACCACGGCGTACGCGCCGAAGTCACGCTCTGTTCGTCGGGCCGTTCGCCCGTCAGCCGCGCGCTGCTGGAGCAGGCGTACCGCAAGCAGGCGCAACTCATCGTTGCCGGGGGATACGGACACGGACGGATGCGCGAATGGGCCATCGGCGGCACCACGCGCGAGCTCTTCCATGAATCGTCCATTCCCGTTCTTTTCGCGCACTAGGGCCACGGGATGTGTCTGGCTTGATGTCGGTCAACTCGACGGGGATACGCGCGGTTTATACCTGTCCCACGAACTCATTCGGAGAATCCGCCATGTCAGCAACGACCCCCGGATCGGCGAAACCCGATTTCCCCGCCATCGAAGGCGACCATTGGATCGAAACGCTGGCGGACGGCACCCATGTGCTCGTCCGTCCCCTGCGCCCGGAGGATCGCGCAAGGGAAGCGGCCTTCATCCGGCGGCTGTCCTCCACGTCGCGCCGAAACCGGTTCCTGGGAGAGATCCGCGAAGCGTCCCCAGGGCTGCTGGACCAGCTCATGAACGTGGACGGCCGCCGGGCGATGGCCTTCGTCGCACTCGCCCATGACAACGGTGAATTACGTGAAGTGGGCATCAGCCGCTATGCCGCCGACCCGGGCATGGAGCGGTGCGAATGCGCGGTCACGGTGGCGGACGACTGGCGGCACCGCGGCCTGGCGGTGCTGCTCATGCGCCATCTTATCGAGGTGGCGCGCCATGAAGGGTTCAAGGCGCTCTACTCGAGGGACCTGGGCGAGAACGACGATATGCGGGAGCTGGCGGAGTTTCTGGGTTTCTCGCGTAAACAGGACGCCGACGATCCGTCGCTCGTCATCCACACCCTGCTGCTCTGACCCGCGCACGGAGGCACCGTGATCGTCTACACCTGCCATGGCGCTGCGCGCGGCGTCACCGGTTCCTGTCACCTCGTGCAATGCGGCAGCAGCCAGGTCCTGATCGATTGCGGCATGTTCCAGGGCGGTCGTGATGCCGACGACGCGAACGTCCGTGGGTTCGCGTTCGATCCGCGCTCGGTCGATGCCGTGCTGCTGACGCACGCGCACCTGGACCATTGTGGCAGGTTGCCGAAGCTGGTCCGCGATGGCTTCACCGGGCCTGTCCTGTCCACCGCCGCCACAAGGGATCTCGCCCGCATCGTGTTGTTGGACGCCGCATCGCTCCAGGAACAGGAAGCGCGCCGGGCTGCCGCGCGCGGCGACGTGAACGCCGCGCCATTCACGACCATCGCGGACGCGTTCCTCGCGATGGAGGCATTCGACGGGGCCGTCGGATATGGGGAAACACGCGAGGTGGCACCGGGAATCCGCGCCACCTTCCTCGATGCGGGGCACATCCTCGGCTCGGCCAGCATCCTGCTGGAACTGGACGACGGGACGAACCGGCGGCGGATGGTCTTCTCCGGCGACCTCGGCCATCACGGCAGCGGCATGTTGCGCGAGCTCGCGCCCGCTCCGGAAGCCGACGTCGTGGTCATGGAAACAACCTATGGAGACCGGCCGCACCGCGATTTCGCGGCGACGGAAAACGAGTTCTTCGAGGCCGTGGCCACCACACTGCGACGGCATGGCAATGTGATCGTTCCCACGTTCGCCCTGGAACGCGCACAGGAAATCCTCTACTGCCTGCACCGGGGCATGCGAAGCGGAGCGATTCCCGCGAATACGCCGGTGTTCCTGGATTCGCCCATGGCGATCTCCGCCACGGAGGTGTTCCGGCGCCATCCGGAAGGCCTGAGCGACGCCTTTCGCGCGTTGCTGGCCCGGGAAGATCCCTTCGACATGCCGCACGTGCGCTTCACCCGCGGTGTGGACGACTCGATGGCGATCAACACGATCGAAGGCGGTGCGATCATTCTTGCCGGCTCGGGTATGTGTACGGGCGGCCGCGTGGTGCATCACCTCCTGCACAACCTGGACCGGGACCGGGCGGGCGTCGTGTTCGTGGGTTACGCCGCCGAGGGGACGCTGGCGAGGCGGATCATCGACGGACAGAAGCGCGTTCGTATCGGTCGCCACGACGTCGCCGTACGCGCGCACATCTGGACGATCAACGGTTTCTCGGCGCATGCGGGGCAGCCGGAACTGCTGGCGTGGCTGGGGAATTCGCCGCGGCGTAAGGTGCTGCTGGTGCACGGGGAGCCGGACGGTGGCATGCAGGTCATGGAACAGCTGCTGCGTGCACGCGGTATCTCCGTGGCATGTCCGGCGCTGGACGCTCCCTGCCGGCTCGCTTAGGAAGTCCGCCGGCTTGCTTCAGTGGTAGAGGAAGGCGGGCAGGTTGCCATGGGCAAGCACGTGCCGCGTGGCGCCGCCGAACAGCCTTTCCCTCAGCGGCGTGTGTCCATAGGCGCCCATGACGAGCAGATCGGCCTTGTACTGGCGTGCGTGTTTGAGGATAGCGGCGCCCGCTTCGGCCGGGGAAGCATGCATGCGCTGATGGGTCGCCTCGATGCCGTGCTGCGCCAGGAACGCCATGGGATCGAAGGTTGGCGCGTTGTCCCCGGCAGCCCCATGCGCTGCGCACCCGTCGAGCAGGAGCACGTGCTGGGCCGCCGCCACGAGCGGCAATGCCGCGCGAATCGCACGGATGGCCGGCCGGCTGCCGTCCCAGGCCAGCAGCACGCGATCGAAAACGCCGGACGGCGCACAGACGTCTGGCAGTACGAGGCAAGGCAGGCCCGTGCCGGTCAACAGGGAGCCCAATCCTTCGAGCGGGTCGGCGTGAGGGTCGGCCGGCCGCTGGACGACGATCAGGTCGTGCCAGGCGCTCAACATCGCAAGCGTATGGTTGGGATCATTCCCCAGCACCGCCCACTGCGGACCGTGTGCCCCGGCAGTCTCGGCCATGCGTATGAACTCGTCGCCATCGCCACCCAGGCGCAGGTCATCCTTGCGCTGGGCAGACGGCGCGGGCTGCAGCAGCGCTGCAACGGTGGCGTCCGTGCGGAAGGCGCGGCCGCCCAGGAACGCGGGCGACGCTTCGCAGCCCGTCACCGATCCGCCGTCGCGCGCAGCCAGGCGGCTGGCAACGTAGGCGGCGCCTTCGCGGGGGCCGGAGACGATCGCAAGCACATCGCCCACGGGCGGCAGACAGCTGGCCGGTGAGCAGGATGCGGTGTCTTGCGAGGATTTGGTCGTGTTCATGTCCGCTCCAGACGAGGGTCGATACACCCTTTTACGACTTGGGCGCCAGGCCGACTTGATACCGGTCAACTACGGCACTCCTGCCCGACGACGCTGCCGGACTTGACCGCGATCAAGACGGACGGGTGCGCGCCGCGCGAAGGTGTCGGCAGTCCGCGCGACACATGAACGGGAGGCCGCCATGGACAAAGTGCCGTCGACGCCGTACCGATCGCTCCTGCGCCAGCCCATCGCCGAAGGCGAGGTTCCCGACGAACTGCTGCCTTCGGGCGACACACTGCGCCTGCTCTGCCGAACGTGCGCAAAAACCTTGCCGCGCGGCGACATGGTCACCGAGTGCAAGCCGCCATTTACGCGGATACTCATAGCGACGGATGGATCGGCCCTTGCCGACGACGCGGCAGCGCTCGGGGTTTCGCTCGCCAAGGCCCTGGTCGCGTCCGTCGTCTTCCTGCACGCGGCGACGCCGTGGCGGGGAGGGCGCGTGTTGGCGCGCCTGTTCGCGGCCGCCGAGGTCGCCGTGGACCCGGACTGCGCCGCACTCGCCGAACGCAACCTGGAACGACAGCGCTCGCTTGCCATGAACGCGGGAGTCCGTTGCGAAACGCGACTGGCCTACGACCCGCATCCGGACCGGGCCATTCTGCAGGCAGTGGCGGACACCGGCTGCGACCTCGTCGTGATGGGCGCGCGGGGTGGCCGCCTTGCGCGTCGCGTCGCCGCGCGAACGAGCGTGCCGCTGCTCACGTGCCGGAGCGCCGCACCCGGCGAGTCCGCCGTACCCAGTTGACGTGCGTCAACGTGCATTGTCGGCGACGTCGTACAACGAGACTTACCTATTACACCGGAGCGCCGACATGTCCCTCCCTGCCAGCCAAACGACCGTTCCCCATGCGGTGAGCTCACCCTGGCGCGAGATCGCCGTGGCACTGGTGCAGACGCGGAGCGATGCCCTCGCCATCGAATTCGCCGGCGCGGTGGCCCGCCAGTTCGATGCAAGGCTGCAGGTGCTGCAGCTCATGGTGATGCCCGCACCGATGATCGACGCATGGGCCATGATCCCCGATCCGAGCTTCCCCCAGATCTACGATGACTTGCGCGAATCGGCGCGCGCTGCGGCGGATTCCACCCGCAAGACGCTGGCGGGGCTGGGCGTGCCGGGCGACGTTCGCACGCTGGAAGCCCTGTGCGTGGAACCCGCCAGCCTGGCCGCCGGTGCCGCGCGTTCGAGCGACCTCGTGGTTCTGGCGCGACCCGAGGATGGACAGGCTGACGTGGCGATTGCCCACACCTACTTCTCGGCGCTGCTGCACGAATCGGGACGCCCCATCGTGGTGGTTCCACCGAACGATCTGCAGCCGTACCCGCCGCGACGCGCGCTCGTGGCGTGGTCGGACACGCCCGAAGCCGCACGGGCCCTGAGGGAGGCACTTCCTCTTCTCGAGGGGTGCGAGCGTGTGAACGTGCTGCTGGTCGATCCGGTCGCCAACGCGCTGGAAGCGCGGGAGGACCGCGGCAGCGGCGCGCTCGGCTATCTGCGCCGCCATGGCATTGCGGCGCACCTGGATACCTGCAAGTCGCGCGGCCGGTCGATCGGCGAATCGATCCTTGCGCACGCCCAGCATGTTTCAGCGGAGCTGATCGTCGCCGGCGGATACGGACACGGCAAGGTTCGCGAATGGGTCATCGGTGGCACGACCCGCGACCTGTTCTTCCAGGCACGCGTGCCAGTGCTTTTCGCCCACTGATCCGGAGCCCGTTCCCATGCAAAGATCCACGCCGGACGTCGCACCGTCGCGGTATCGCACGACGAAGCGATCCGCTGACGCGTCGACCGACACGTTCAACGGCATCGTCTCCATCCTGGGGCAGGAGCCGCACGACGCGGCGGTGCTCGAGGCCACCGCGCATTTCGCGCCGCACGGGGACGAATGGCGCGCCCTGTTGCCGGTTCCGCTCCCTGAGCACGTGCCGTGCCCCTGGGGCGAATCGCCCGTGCGGGCGTTGGCCCTGGACCACCTTGCGCGGCGCGGCGATGCCGAGGCGCACCTCGAATCGCTTCGCCGATCGCTGGCGCGGCTGCATGCGAAGGCGACCTGCGAACGGGCCGATTGTCCCGAAGGTCAACTCGTCGACAGGGTCCTGCGCCTCGCGCGCGGTGCCGGCTGTGTGGTGACCGGCGTTCCTCTCGAAGCCGCGCCCATGCGGCCGGTGGCCACGCGGTGGTTCAGCCATCTTCTGGTCCGAAGCGGCCGGCCCACGCTCGTCCTGCCCCGTGGGGCGACATTGGCCCGTCGGCCGCGCCGCGTCCTGGTTGCCTGGAGCGACACGCCGGAGTCGGCACGGGCACTGCATGAAGCCCTGCGCTGGCTACCGTCGGGATGCGCCTTGCGCATCGTCACCGTCGCGGGGGCAGGGCACGCGCGCGCCGTCTACGAGAGTACGACCGGCGCCTCCGCACTGGCCGGCCATCTCGCCAGCCACGACATCATGGCCACATTCGACGTACTCGATGGCCAGGGCAGGCCTCCGGAAGACGTGCTGCTCGACGAAACCCGAACCACCTCGGCCGACCTGATCGTGATGGGCTGCTACGGCCACAGCCGCGCTGCGGAATATGTCTTCGGCGGCGTTACCCGAGCACTGTTGCACCGGTCTCGGGTACCCCTGCTGCTGGCGCATTGAACAGCACCAGGTCGCAACGGTGCGCGGTGGACGCCTCGCGCACGATCATCTCGGCGTCGTTTCCGAAGGCATAGCGGCATACGCATGGCACGCCCGCCGTCGCGGCCATCTGGCGTACGTGGCGGAACAGGCGTTCGCCGGCGTCGATGGCATCCTGCGAACGGGGCCCCCACGACGGCTGGGTGCCACCGTTCGCCGGCGTGACGATGAACAGCACGGTGACCCGGGCGCCGATGCGCGAGGCAATACGGAAACCAAGGGCAACGTCGCGCGGCGTGCCGGCACGGCCATCGATCGCGACGAGCAGGTGGGGAAACAAGTTGGCGGCACCTTGGAATGGAAGCAGCCCCATCGGAACGCAATGGAGCCGCCCCGACATTGACGCCCGTCAAAAGAGGACAAATCCGGCGCAACCGTTACAAAGTGTTACGAACCGTTGCGGTACAGAACACGTTCCGTGACGGACGGCGTTTAACGTGGCTACACGGCATAGAGATCGAACCAGGGAGACCCACCGTGAGCACGAGCATCGACCCTTCATCCACCCGCTCCCTTCCATGGACGGTCTGGCCTACGGCACCATCGTCGGATGCCTGCCTCGATCTGGAGGCGCTGCAGCAGCACCTCGCGGTCACCCGGCGGAAGCACAAGGCCGGGCAGCACCTGTTCCACGCGGGCCAGCCGTTTCGTGCGCTGCACCTCATCCATTCGGGATCGTTCAAGACATCCGGCCTGACCGACGACGGTCGGGAGAGGGTCACGGCGTTCAAGATGCGCGGCGAGCTGATCGGGGTGGATTCGATCGGTCTCGGCTCCTACGCGTGCGATGCCGTTGCCCTCGAAGACAGCGAAAGCTGGGAGTTGCCGTATCCGGCCGTGATGAAGGCCGCTGCGCATGTCACCGGCTTGCAGGAGCAGATCCATGCTGCGCTTGCCGCGGAGATTCGCTGCGACCGCAGCTGGATGCTGCTGCTCTCCACGCTTGCCGCCGAGCCGCGAGTCGCTGCGTTCCTCATCGATATGGCGGCGAGACAGGCACGCATGGGCTACAGCGCGAAGCACTTCATCCTGCGCATGAGCCGTCTGGACATCGCCAGCTTCCTGGCGATCAAGCACGAGACGGTAAGCCGCGCCCTCTCGCACCTGGCCGATCGCCACTTCATCAGCGTTCAGCGCCGGGAAGTGCGCGTGCTCGATGCGGAAGGCCTGCGCGAGATGGCCGTCGCCGCCTGATCAGGGCTGCGATAGAACGCGCTGCCAGACGGCGATCAGTTCTTCGCGTCGATACGGCTTGCGCAGGAGAGGGAAGGCCGGTTCTTCGGCGGGGTCGTCGCCTCGTGAATCGAATTCGTAGCCCGAGGTGAGCAGTACCTTGAGCGCCGGGCGCCGCGCCTTGAGTTCGTGGGCCAGCTCGATACCGGATTCGCCGGCGCCGAGCACGACGTCCGTGAACAGCATCTCGATGTCCTCGTGGGCGTCGAAAATGGCGCGAGCCGACGCGGTATCGGCGGCCTCCAGGGGTACGTAGCCCGCCGAGCGAAGGAAGGACGCTGCGATTCGGCGCACTTCGGGTTCGTCCTCGACCACGAGGATGCTCGCGCCGCTCGAGGCAACGGCTGACGTTTCCGTCGGCCCGACGACCTCCGCGCCGGCCACGGGGAGCACCATCTCGATTCGCGTGCCCGCGCCGACTTCGCTTTCCAGCGTGAGCCGCCCCCCCGATTGCTTCACGAACCCATAGACCATGCTGAGGCCGAGTCCGCTCCCCTTGCCGGGACCCTTCGTGGTGAAGAAGGGTTCGAAGGCACGGGCACTGACTTCCGGCGGCATGCCGACGCCGGTGTCCGCCACCGAAAACACTACGTAGGAGCCCGGCGCGAGGTCCTCGCCTGTCTGGACCTCCAGCGCCCGGGCCGAGATGATCAACTTGCCGCCGTTCGGCATGGCGTCTCGCGCGTTCAAGGCGAGATTGATCAACGCGGCCTCCAGTTCGCCCGGATCGGCGAACACGGCGGGCAGGGCGTCCGTGCAACTCGCCATCACGCGAATCTGCTCGCCCAGCGTGCGGCCGAGCATGTCGCTCAAGTCGGCCAGGAGCAATTCCGGCCGCACAGCGCGCGGGGTGAGGCGCTGGCGCCGCGAGAAGCCGAGCAGCTTCCGGGTAAGTGCCGACCCTCGTTCCACGGCGCGCGACGCGCTTGCCACGACTTCCGCGGTTTCGGGGTCCTTGGCGCCGTCCATCTCCAGCAACTGCAGGTTTCCGGAGATGATCGTGAGCAGGTTATTGAAGTCGTGCGCGATGCCGCCGGTAAGCTGACCCAGGGCGTCCAGGCGCTGGGCATGGGCCAGTTGCTCGTCGGCGCGTCCACGCTGGATGGCTCCCGAAAGCACGTTGGCCACGGCGCCCACGAAGTGGTGCCTGTCGCGATCGCTGCCGTTTCCGTTGCCGGGGGGAAGCCATGCGACCAGATAGCCGGCGGGCGCCCGCCGGTCCGGCAACGTGGCCAGTACGGCGCGTGGCGACGGCGCGCCGTCGATAGCGGGGAATTCGACCACCTCGCCCGCCTCCATCCTCCCGCGCTGCAGCGCATCCAGCATCGGGAACCAGGGCGCGTGCGACAGCTTTTCCGTGAATGCCGGATCGAGCCCCGAGGAGCCGCTGACGCGAGGCTTGTCCCCGTGCGGGTCGGTCAGCAGGATCGCGACCGCCGGCGCGCTCAGCGCCGACGCGATCAATACGGGTATCTCGGCGAGGGCCGCCTCGTGGCTGGGCGCGACGAGGATGCGTCGGCTGATGTCCGCCAACGCGGCATCGTAGGCGCTGCGGGCAAGTGCCTGACGGGCGCGCTGCGTTTCCGAGATGTCGCGGATGGATGCGGCGAACAGGGCCTCCGGGCCGCCGGCGATCGGACTCAGGCCGATTTCCACGGGAAACGGCGAGCCGTCCGCCCGCACGCCCGTGAGTTCATAGCCGGCGCCCATGGGCCGGACGCGCGGGCTGTCCATGTAATGCGTGCGGTGTGCCACGTGCAGTGCGCGCACCTGGTCAGGGAGCAGTATCTCGATGAGCTGCCCGGCCAGCGTGCCCGGCGCGTAGCCGAAGAGGGATTCGGCCCGCGGGTTGGCCAGCACGATGGTGCCCGACTTGTCCACGACCACCATGGCGTCCGGGGCCGTTTCGAACAGGGCCCTGAAGAGGGCGGCGTCCGCAGAACGGTTCGGCCATAAAGTCATGTGCGTTGAACCGTGGGAGTGAAGAGATAGCCGGTACCCCGCACCGACTTGATCAACTGCGGCTGCGCCGGATCGGATTCGATCTTGCGGCGAAGGCGGCCCACCTGCACGTCGATGGCGCGGTCGAACGGACCCGCCTCGCGCCCATGCACATGGTTCATCAACTGGTCGCGGGTCATCACCTGGTTGGGGTGCTCCACGAGCGTCTTCAGCAGGGCGAATTCGCCCGTAGTCAGTTCGACGCGGCAGCCCTCGCGGTCGGCGAGCGTATGCGTGCGCAGGTCCAGAACGAAACGGTCGAAGGCGAATCCGCCGGGTGTCGCGGGTGGCGACGGAGGAGTGGACTCCGAAGAGCCGCGTGTACGCCGCAGCACGCTGCGAACGCGGGCCAGCAGCTCACGCAGGTCGAAGGGCTTGGTCACGTAGTCGTCCGCGCCCAGTTCGAGGCCGACAATGCGGTCGACCGACTCGCCACGCCCGGTAACGATCACCACGGGGCCACGCCATTGCTCGCGCAGGTAGCGCGTGAGGGCGAACCCGTCTTCCCCGGGCAGGCCGAGATCGAGCAGGACGAGGTCGACCGGCTGGTCGGCGATCGTGCGGCGCATCTCGTTGCCATCGCCGGCGGTGAGCACCTGGAAACCCTGGGCGGAGAAATAGCGCGACAGCAGCGTCGTCACGTCGATTTCGTCGTCGACGATCAGTAACGTGTCGCCCGATTTGTCGGCCGCCATGGACCCTGTCCCTTGAGAGTACGCCGGGCCCCGCCGGTCGAATGCCGCCCATTAAAGAGGACGGGGCCCTGCACGGCAAGTATGCGCTCGTGGATGGTTCCCGGACGTCAGCCCAAGGGGTGTTCCGTACGCGTGGCTTCGAGCACGGCCATGGCGGCCGATGCCACGCGCGATGCCGGGCTGTCGGCGCGGCTCGTGAGGGCGACCGGAATCGACGCGCCCAGCACGATGCCTGCGGCGATGCCATCGGCCAGGAGCACCATGGCCTTGGCCAGCAGGTTGCCGGACTCGAGGTCGGGGGCGATGAGGATGTTGGCCCTTCCGGCGACCCGCGCCTCGATGTGCTTCATGTCCGCCGCGGCGTGGCTGATGGCGTTGTCCAGGGCAAGGGGGCCTTCGAGGTCGGCCCCGACGATCTGGCCGCGTTCGGCCATTTTGGCCAGGGCCGCTGCGTGCAGCGTCGCCGGCATGGCCTCGTGCACTGTCTCCACGGCAGCCAGCACGGCGACGCGCCTGTGCTCGATGCCGATGGTCTGCGCCAGCCCGATCGCGTTCTGGCAGATGTCGCGCTTTTCCTCGAGACCGGGGTGCACATGGATCACCGCGTCGCTGATGACCACGGGGTGCGAGTAGGCCGGCGTGTCGATCGCGAACGCATGCGACATGCGTCCGCTGCCGCGCACGCCGGCGTCCCGGTCGAGCAGCACGTGCATCAGGTCCGCCGTGTGGATGTCGCCTTTCATCAGCGCGGCGACGTCGCCACGGCGGCCTGCCAGTGCCGCGGCCCGCGCGGCCGCATGGGCGTCGCTCGCGTCGCGGAGGGTAACGCCTTCGAGACCGCGGCCCAGGGTATCGGCCAGTTGCCGAATCTGTGCCTCGGGGCCGAACAGCCAGGGCTCGATCAGCCCCCGCGCCGCAGCATCGAGCGCTCCTTCGAGCGAAACGGCGCTGCACGGATGGATCACGCCCATCGGTATCCGCGGCCGATCGCGACAGCGTGCCAGGAGGAAGCGGAAGCGAGGATGACGCAGGCCGCCTTCGGCAACCGTTTCGTTGGTCGTTGGGGACATGGCGATTCCGAAGTCGGCGTTCGATGGGGGCGTCGGGTGCGTCAGCGCACGACCACCACGGGTACTTTGGTGCGTTCGAGCACCTTGCGGACAACTGATCCAAGGAATGCCGTCATGACCGCATTGCGCCCATGCGAACCCATCGCGATCATGTCGAACTTGCCGCGGCGGGCCAGCGCGGCAATCTCATCGGCGGCATCGCCGATGCCGAAGGCTTCCTCGTAATCCACGCCGGCCTCGCGGAGAACCGTTCGCGCCCGCCGCATGGCCGTCTGGCGGTTCTGTGCGTGGAATGCCGCGATCGAGACCTCGTCCAGGTAAGTGGCGATGTGGCCATTGAGCGGCGCGTCGACGTGGATCAGAGTCAGTTCGGCCCCCTCGGTAGCGACCTGGTGGCGCAGGACGAAGCGCAGTGCGCGAATCGAGGCCGCGCTACCGTCGATGGCTATGAGGATCTTCATGGAGCGGTCTCCGTGGTGGCCGGCGGGCCGCGAGGGCCGCCGTGCCCCCATTTTTGGATGCCGCTCCGACCCGCATCTTGATCCGCGTCAACGTGGCGCACCCAACGTGGCAGTCTTATGCGCCTGATTGCCACCGGAATGCCGCATTGTCCGCACCATCGCCGAACAGACCAGGGGAAAGCCTCCAGGACACGGGTGCCGTGCCGGCGGCGCTTGCGCGGATTCGGCAGCGGCTGGCGCTTCCGCCCATCCTGCTGGCCGCCACCGTGCCGATTCTTGTCTGGTCAGGGTGGTCTCCGAACGACCGGGGCGACTGGCTGCTGGAGAATGCGCTCGTGGCGATTGCCTTGCCGCTGTTCGTCGCCGGCTATCGCCGGTTGCGCTTTTCGACGCTGAGTTACCTGATGCTGTTCGTCTTCTTCTGCCTCCATGAGGTCGGCGCGCATTACACCTATTCGAGGGTCCCGTATCCGCAGTGGCTGGAGTGGATGCCGGACCTGGCGTGGACCGGTGCGGGTGAGTCCCGCAATCACTACGATCGCGTGGTGCACTTCGCTTACGGATTCTTCGTGATGCCTGCGGTTTTCGAACTCTTCGCAAGTCGGGCCGCGCTGCAAGGCCTGTGGCGGTGGATTGTCCCGGTGACCTTCGTGATGGCGCACTCCATGGTGTACGAACTGGTGGAGTGGGGGGCCGCACTCGTCTTCGGAGGCGATCTGGGGCTGACGTACCTCGGCACGCAAGGAGACGAATGGGACGCCCAGAAAGACATGTTGCTCGCCACCTTGGGGAGCGTGGCAATGACATGCCTGCTCGCCGCAGCGCGCTGGCGCGGCCTCAGGGCTGCCGTCGCGGACACGTGGTCACAGCGGTGATGTCCACCGATATCGGCATCCTCTCCTTTACGCCGCAGGTGGTCGCGCTCGGCGTGGGGCTGGGCGTGGGTCTGCTGATCGGGCTCGAGCGGGAGCGCGCGAAGGACCATCACCCGCGCGCGCTGCCTGCGGGCGTGCGAACCTTCAGCATGCTCGGGCTGGGCGGCGTGATCGCCGCATTCGCCGGTACCGCGGCCATCTGTGTCGGCGGACTGTTCCTGGCCTTCGTCGCGACGGCGAGTTACGTGAGAAGTGCCGCGGACGGAAAGGAGGGCGCCGCAGGCAGCCGAACGCCGCCGGGCCTCACCACGGAAGTGGCGATGCTCGTGACCTTTCTGCTCGGCGTGCTGGCCGCGTCGTCCGCCGCCCTGGCGGGCGGCGTCGGCGTCGTGGTGGCCACGCTCCTCGCCAGCCGGGCGCGCCTGCATCGCTTCGCGCGCCAATGGCTCTCGGAGCGGGAACTGCACGACCTGCTCATCCTCGCCGTGGCCGCGTTCGTGGTGCTGCCGCTGCTGCCCGACGTCACGGTGGACCCGTGGCAAAGCATCAACCCGCGCCGGCTCTGGTGGCTGGTGGTGGCCGTGATGTCCATCGCCTCGGTCGGGTATCTGGTGCTGCGCATCTTCGGCGCCAGGGTTGGCCTGGCCGTCGCGGGTCTGGCCGGCGGATTCGCATCCAGCACGGCAACGGTGCTCGCGATGGGCGAACGGGCCAGGGAGGAACCGGCGCTGGCGGCGACGGCGGCCAGTGCCGCGATCCTCGCAAACGTAGGCAGCCTCGTGCAGTTGTCGGTGGTGGTTGGCTCTCTCGCTCCTGCCTTGCTCGAACGATTGGCGATCCCCCTGGTGGCGGCCGGTCTGGTCACGGCCGTCTGCGCCGTGGCGGCCGCCTGGGGCGCGGGCACCACGGCAACCCCCGGCAGGCTCGCCGGATCCCGCCCGTTCAGACCGAGCAGCGTGCTTCGCTTCGTCGCCATCCTCGCGGGCGTGCTCCTGCTGACGTCGATGCTCCGCGAATGGTTGGGAAGCGGCAGCCTTCCGTGGCTGATGGTGTTTTCCGGCATCGCCGACGTGCACGCGGCCGCCGCGTCGGCGGCGCAGTCGACGGCGAACGGGCAGATCGGACTGGGACTCGCGTCCGCGTGCGTGCTCATCGCGTACGCGTCAGCCGCCGTCTTCAAATGCGGACTTGCCTATGCGAAAGGTGGAAAGCGCTATGCGTTGAAGGTTGCCCCAGCCACCGTCGTCATCCTCGCGGTGTTCGCACTCGCACTATGGTGGACGTCGCCCTGAGCGATCGGCACCTCTTGTCGGTCAGGTGCATCGCGCACGTCTCGGGTCTCGGTGCTTTTGTGTGGGAGCCGGCTACGCCGGCGATCCCGCGGCAGCGGGCAAGCTTGCCGCGAGCACCCATCGCGGCTGAAGCGGCTCCCACAATCACGCCACGCAGCCGAAATACGTGAAGCACCAAAAATAAGCGCCCTGACCAAGACGCGAATCGTCTCGCGTCGTCACGCTGCGTGTCCCGACCCGAGGGGCATTCATCAGGAACCGGTATGACATTCCTCAACTGCACGCGTTCCCTTTCCGGCAGGTGGTCCCTTCTGCTGACTGGTGGTTTGCTGGTTTCGTCGATTGCCTTCGGTCAGGAGGCGAAGCCGGTCAGCCCGGTCGTCAAGATCAACGAGGCGGCCGCCACCGCGCCCATCGAGAGCACACCGTTGCGCGGTTCGTTGACGATGTTGTCGGGCTCCGGCGGAAACATCACCGTACTCAATGGCAAGGAAGGACAGTTCCTCGTCGACGCGGGCATCGCCGTCTCGCGTCCCCGCGTCGAAGCAGCCTTACGGGCCCTCGGGAGCGGTCCGGTGAAGTATGTCGTCAACACCCACTACCACTGGGACCACACCGACGGCAATCCGTGGCTTCACGACCTGGGTGCAACGATCATCGGCACGGCGGGGACGGCGAAGCGCGTGTCCACCGTCACGCGCGTCGACTTCTGGGACTACACGTTCCAGCCCTTGCCGGCCGGCGGCGTTCCCACCGACATCGTGAAGAAGGACAAGAATTACCACTTCGCGGGCCAGACCATCGAGGTGAGACTGGCGCGGCCGTCGCATACCGACACCGACCTCTACGTCATTTTCAAGGAGGCCAACGTCGCATCGCTGGGCGACCTTTTCTGGAACGGCGTTTATCCGTTCATCGACAACGAACACGGCGGCGGCATCGACGGCATGATCGCTGCCGACGACGCGATCCTTGCCCGGCTCAAAGACGACGTGGTCATCGTGCCGGGACACGGTCCGGTCGGCACGAAGAAACAGCTTAAGGAGTTCCGCGACATGCTCGCCGACATCCGGGACAACGTGGCCGCGCTGAAGAAACAGGGAAAGACGCGGGACGAAGTGGTGGCGGCGAAGCCCACCGCCAAGTACGACGACGTCTACGGCCACTTCGTGATCGGTCCGGACTTCTTCGCGCGCATCGTCTACGACGGCTTGAAGTGAGCGAAGGTGCAGGAGTCGCCCATGGTCTGGAAAGTGTCGCTGGTTCTCCTGTTTCTCGGCATGTTCGCGGTGTTCGGTATACGTGCGGGAGAAACTGCCTCGTCGCCCCCGGACGGGAACGCATCGCCGATCTATGGCGTGGTACTGCCTGCGGACTACAGGAACTGGCAAGTGGTGAGCGTGGCGCACGAGGCCGGCAGCCTCAACGACTTACGAGTCATCCTTGGCAACGACGTCGCCATGAAGGCCTTTCGGGACCATACCCTGCCGTTTCCGGACGGCTCGATCATCGCTCGCATTGCCTGGAAATATGAGGCGTCCGCACGAAACGACGCCATCTTCGGCCGGCAACAGTCCTTCGTGGCCGGTGACCCGACGAACGTGCAGATCTCGGTCAAGGACTCGAAGCGTTATGCGGCGTCGGGCGGTTGGGGGTATGGACAGTTCGAGAACGGAAAGGCAAATCCGGGCAGGCCACTGATGCAGACGTGTTTCGCTTGCCACACGAAACTGCCCGCGGCAGACGATTTCGTATTCACGACATACTCCCCGTAACGGCGTCCGGGCCATCGTGGGCCCGGACCGGCGGGGCCGTCACGGGCGAGAAGCGGCCTTCCGCGATCGCATCAGCGCGTCGTAGTCGGGTGCCTCCACCGTTCGTTGCCTCAGCGGCGTGCGGTAATTGCCTTGCCTCACCAGCGACACCTCGCCCAGGCCACCGTCCTGCGCGGTGCTCCATGCGGCGATGGCAATCGTGTTGTCGCCTTGGCGATTCAGCAGGCCCGACGGTAGCTCGAAGTCGGTCTGCGGTCCGACGTCGCTGATGTAGCGGCCGATCTGCCAGCCGTTGACGAACACAACCGCCCGATAGTGGTGGGGAGCGGCATCGTGGATGCGCAGGGCGATGGGCACGTCCTGCCCCTCGGGCAGGTCGAGGCGGAACGTGGTGCGGTACCAGTCGACGCCCGGCGCGTCGGTAACCTGCGGCAAGGTGGCGGCCTTCCATCGTCCGTCGTCGAAGCCGGGAAGCTGCCAGCCCATGCGCTCGCCGAACAGTCCGCCGGCGTTGAACGGGCCACGTACGGGATCGGGGAGGTCCTCGCCACCAGAGTTGCCCTGGATCTTCCAGCGAATGTCGGTGGGCGCGCCGGCGAACGTTGCCGAGAGAAGGCCCCGCCGCTCACGGAACGCGCCATTGCGTTCTTCCTGAAGATGGCCATGGTTGTCGACCAGTACCGACAGCACGTTGTCTTCGCCTTTCTTCAGCCACGCCGGATCGATGGCGAACTCCTGCGCACCGCTTGGGTTGTTGCCCAGGAAATGGCCGTTTAGCCAGGCGGTGAAAATGCCGTGGTTGCCCAGATGCACGCCAATGTTGGCGGCCAGGCGGACGCCGGTCTCCTTGCCCGTGGCGCGAAAGTGCCCGCGATACCAGACGTTGCCGTGGTGAAACCCATAGGCGTCGCTGTCGAGGATGGGCAGGCGGTGGTCCCAGTGCGGGTTGGGCGAGCTCGCACGGTCCGTGGCTTGCCACCGGCTGTCGTCGAACGTGGGCGCGATCTCCGGTGCGCCCATATGCACCCGCCAACGGTCGAGGCGGGGAAGTGTCACGGGCGCGGGACCAGCCACATGCGCGAGAAGGCTGGCGGAAGGCGTCGCCACCGCATCGACCGGCACGCCGTTCCAGGTCACGCCCCGCGTATCGGACGCGGCAAAAACCTCCAGCTCGCCGGCCTGCTCGGTGTCGCCCGTGAGCGCGACGGTGTCGCCGACCTGCATCGCGTCGCGTACCAGATAGGGGCCGCGAACCAGCACGGGGCCCTTGGCGGTGTCCAGCTGCCAGAAGCGGATCGCCGCGTCGTTGTCTCCGATCAGCAGGAGCAGCGAGGCCTCACCCTGTTCGATGACCACGCGCGCAAGGCCGTCATGACGATAGTTGAGCCGCAGCGAATGCGTGGCGGCGTCCCAATGCGTCGCCACGGTTCCTTCGAGGACACGAACCGATGGCTGCGCCGGATAACGCAGGACAGTCTCGCCGTCTTCGCCATGGCGGCCATAGAACAGGGCGAGGTCCTTCGCTCCCTCGCTCAGCTGGGTCATCAGTTCCGAGGTGGAATACGCGAGATTCTGTTTTCCGAAACGGAAGTTTGCGAGCAATATCTTGGCGTCGCGCCCATCCACATGAATGGCCGTGCCGGGCTGCTGCGGCACCGTGGTCTCGCTTGCGCCACCCAGCGCGATCTTCAGGTGGGTGGCATCGTTGGACGTGTCCTGGGGTTCCGCATGGCGCAGGAAGTAGAAGCGCGTGCCGTCGTCGGGGTTGATGCGCGCGGTGGCGCGAAGACGGCGGTTGTCCGGCACCGATGCCCCGACCGCATCGGTTCGGGCCAGCGGCGGCACGGCATGGATCATGTAGCCGATGAGTTTCTGCTGATCGTATTTGCCGGTGAGCTGGCGACTGGCCGTGATCGCGGCGCCGTAGTCGTACGACGTGTAGACGCCCGGCGACGACAACCAGCCCCAATTGATGCCGCCGTAGGTCATGTAGAAGTTCAGCATAGTAGACCCGGCCGCCATCATCGACTCGTAGAACACCCGCTCGAACGCCGGCCCGGTGAGCTTCCGACAGGCTTCGTAGCCGGGGCCGCCCCAGACGTCGAAGGCACCGCCCTGGTACTCGGGGAAGAACAGGGGCGCCTGTGTCAGTTCGCGGCGTTCGGCGCTGAAGTCGTAGATGGCATTCCAGCGCTCCGGGTGCGAGCAGTCGAAGTCCAGCGGATAGGAGTCCTGGCCCGGGATGTCGGTGGCGCCCAGACCCGACACGAAATTGCCATTGTGGTTTCCCGTGAGCGGCACCGTGATGCCGTCGGCGCGGGCCTTGTCTTCCAGGGCCTGCATGTAACGGCGCGTGTCGTCGGACTCGTCGTAGAGTTCGTTCTCCACCTGGTAGAGCAGCACGGTGCCACGCCCGTCGGTCACCTGGTGCCGCGCGATGATCCGGTTGATCTGCGTCATCCATTCCCGGTAGGCGGCGGTGTATTCGGGAGAGTCGGAGCGCGGCTTTCCCGCGGTCGTCACCAGCCAGCCGGGGAACCCACCCGCGTCGGTTTCCGCATTGATGTACGGGCCGGGGCACGCGATGACGTAGATGCCGACGTCACGTGCCATGTCGAGCAGCCGGTCCACGTCGCGGATGCCCGAGAAGTCGTAGACCCCGCGCTTCGGCGAGTGATAACCCCAGTCGAAATAGACCTCCACGCCGTTGAAGCCGGCGGCCTTCATCTTCTGCAGGACGTCGAGCCAGAGGTCGGGGGAGGGCAGGCGCCAGTAATGGAACGAGCCCGACCATAGATACGTGGGTTTCCCGTCGATGACGAGCGAGTAGCGGTCGTAGGCCACCGTATGGCCGGCAGCCGCTGCAGCGGTGGACGCGCCCAGGAACGCCAGCACGAAGCCAGCTCGACGAAACGAGATCATCCCACCTCCGATCGATGACGGATCGCCTTTGCGGCGTCGGCCGAAGGATGGGTGACTTTGGGGTTTTATGCAACTTTGTGGAATTTGCTCCGGAGCCGGGTGCGGGGATCGGGAACGTACAGCGTGCACAGGCCGGCGATGAAGAGACTGGCTCCGCCCAGCCCGAGCGCCGCGATGGGCTGACCATGGAAGCACACGCGCAGCAGCAGGCCGAGAATGCTGGCGGCGAGCACCTGCGGAATCACGATGAAGAAGTTGAAGATGCCCATGTAGACGCCCATTTTCGTCGTGGGCAGACGATCCGAAAGCATCGCGTAGGGCAGCGACAGGATCGACGCCCACGCGAATCCCACACCCAGCATCGACAGGAGCAACCAGCGCGGGTCGCGGATATAAAGGAACGACAGCAACCCGGCGCCGCCCAGGCAAAGGTTGATCATGTGGCTGGACCTCAGTCCCCAATGGCGCACCATCAGCGGGATGACCACCGCGGCCAGGGCACCGAATCCGTTGTACGCGGCGAACAGCACGCCCACCCAGTTGGCCCCCTCGTTATAGGCCGACGACCCGGTATCGGCGGCGGCGTACATCGTCTGCGTCACGCCGGCCGTGGTGTAGATCCACATTGCGAACAGGGCGAACCAGGAGAACAGCTGCACGCCCGCCAGACGGCGCATGGATACAGGCATGCCGTACAGATCGCCCATCACCTCGCGCAGCATGCCCTTGCTGCGGGTGCGACTGAGCCAGGTGAGCAGGAGGCCGAACACGATCAAACCGCCGCCCAGAAGATAAACCTCCTTTTCGAGCGCGAAGTGCCTTATGGCGAAGATCACGCCCATGCCCGCCAACAGCAGCAGCGACCCCGGCCGCCCGGCGCGCGACACGTCCGCCGATGGGCCTTCGGGTACGTTGTCGGTAAACGATCGCAACTGTGTGGGCGGGTATTCCCGTGTGGTGAGCATGGTCCAGAGCACCGCTCCCAGCAGTACGGCACCGCCGGCGTAGAACGCGTATTTCACCGTGTCCGGAATGCCTCCCTCCGGCGCCACGTTGGCGACGCCGAAGTGCGCCAGCACCCAGGGCAGGATGGACGCGACCACGGCACCCGCACCGATGAAGAAGCTCTGCATGGCGAAGCCGGCAGGACCCTGCCGCGTGGGGAGTTGATCGCCCACCAGGGCGCGGAACGGCTCCATCGACACGTTGATCGACGCGTCCAGGATCCACAGCAGGCCGGCGGCGATCCACAGCGCCGGCGCGTTCGGCATCCACAGCAGTGCCAGCGAGGCGAACACCGCGCCGGCCAGAAAATACGGACGGCGCCGGCCCAGCCGGTTCCACGTGCGGTCGGAATAGTGGCCGACGATCGGCTGCACGATCAGTCCGGTCAGCGGCGCGGCGATCCACAGGGCGGGAATGTCGTTCACATCCGCACCCAGGGTCTGGAAGATGCGGCTGACATTGGCGTTCTGCAGGGCCAGGCCGAACTGGAGGCCGAGGAAGCCGAAACACATGTTCCATATCTGCCAGAACGAAAGGGGGGATCGCTCCCTCATCGGCGCCGGGCCTTCATGCCGGCGACGGCATGCCGTTCGCGCACGCCTGTGAACAGCGTGCTCGGCATGTGCGCAGTGAGCCTGCGCCTCGATTCTTGCGGGTCATGGTTTCCTCCTCCGGCGACAGTTATGTCATGGGCCCGCGCGTCCCGCATGCTGCGACCGCAGCATTCACGGCCGCGATCACGCTTGTAAACGGTACGCTTCCGGCGGCATAGTCGATTCAATAGCGCGATCGAAAAACGGAGAGTCCATGCGGGTACGCCTCGAAGATGTGGCGCGCGCAGCGAACGTGTCGCCCAAGACCGTCTCGCGCGTGCTGAATGACGAGGCCAACGTAACGGAGGCCACGCGCCAGCGCGTGCGCGCGGCCATGGAGGCCATGGACTACCGCCCGCATCCCTCCGCGCGCAGCCTCGCCGGGAACCGTTCATTCCTGGTGGCGATGCTCTACGACAACAACGACAACCCGTCGTCTACCTATCTGGCGGAAATCCAGGACGGCGTGCTCGAGGCCTGCGACGCACATCGCTACAGCATGATGGTGCGTCCGCTCCGCATGCGGGACGGCGACTTCATCCGCCGCTTCGACGCGTTGATCTCCGATCACCATCCGGACGGCGTAGTGCTCACTCCGCCCCTCACCGATTACGCACCGCTGCTGAAGCGGTTGCGCGAGCGCAACGTACCGTATGCCAGTGTGTCGCCGCTGCGGAAGGGCAAGACCCTTGGCGTAACGATGGACGAGCAGCAGGCCGCCCGCGCCATCGTGGACCACCTGCTCGCCCTGGGACACCGGCGCATCGCGCATGTGATCGGCATCGCCAATCACGGCGCCAGCCGCTGGCGCCTCGCCGGTTATCGCGAGGCGATGGCCGCCGCAGGCATTCCCGAGGAGCCCGAGTTGGTAGTGCAGGGTGCCTTTACCTTCGCCTCCGGCGTGGCCGCGGCGCGGCAACTTTTGTCCTTGCCCACCCGCCCGACGGCGGTGTTCGCTGCCAACGACGATATGGCCACCGGCGTGATGTGGGCGGCGGGCGAGTACGGATTGAAGGTGCCCCAGGACCTGTCGGTCTGCGGCTTCGACGACACGCCGCTGTCCCGTCAGCTCTGGCCGGCCCTCACCACGGTGCAACAGCCGAGCCGCGAGATGGGCAGGATGGCCGCCGAGCAACTGCTCGGCGAGTTGCGCAACCACGGCAGCGGCCGCCTGGTACAGGTGCCCTTCTCCCTGCAGATCCGCGGCTCTACGGCGGCAGTCCCCTGAAAGTACATGTCCGGCGCAGCACGCCGCCATGCTGCATAGCAAATTGACAGCGCTGTCATTCCTGCCAGTATGCGCCCCGTGAAGCGCGCCGCCGGCGTGCAGCCAGGAGGGTTCAGTGCCGTTGCCGCAGCGATCCAGCGTGTTCTTGCGAAGCCTTTCCATGGCCCTGACCCTTGCCGGTGCCTTGCCGATGACCTCTTCCGTCCAGGCAGCCGATGCTGCCGTCGCGCATCCGGAAACATGGCCCTCCGCGAAGTCGCCGCTGCCGGCCGACCCCCAGCTCGAAGCCCGGGTGCGAGCATTGCTCGCGACGATGTCGGTAGAGGAAAAGGTTGGCCAGATGATCCAGGCCGACATCCAATACGTCACGCCCGACGACGTGCGGCAGTACCGGCTCGGGTCCGTTCTCGCGGGAGGCAATTCGAAACCGCCCGGGCATCCGTTCCCGGTGGCCTCGCAGTGGCAGGCGTTGGCGGACGAGTTCTACCGCGCGTCCATGGACACCTCACGCGGCGGCAAGGCGATCCCGGTGTTGTTCGGTATCGACGCCGTGCATGGCCACAACAATCTGGTCGGCGGCACGCTGTTCCCGCAGAACTCCGCGCTGGGCGCCGCGCGCGATCCGCAGCTGATCCATGACATCGGCGTGGCGACCGCGCAGGAACTTCGTGCCAGCGGCATCGGCTGGACGTTCGCGCCCACGCTCACCGTGCCGCAGAACGGGCGTTGGGGTCGCGCGTACGAGGGCTACTCGCAGGATCCGTCTTTGGTGGCTCGCTACGCCGCCGCGGTGGTGAGCGGATTGCAGGGCAAGCCGCGCACCGCGGAATTCCTGGATGCCAGCCATGTGATCGCGACCGCCAAGCACTTCCTCGGCGACGGCGGCACGGAAAACGGCAAGGACCAGGGCGATGCCCGTATCGGCGAGGCCGCGTTGCGCGACATCCATGGCGCGGGCTACGTCCCCGCGATCGAGGCAGGGGTGCAGGTGGTGATGGTCTCGTTCTCCAGCTGGAACGGGGTGAAGATGGCGGGCAACCGTTCTCTCGTCACCGGTGTGCTGAAGGAGCGCATGGGCTTCGACGGCATCGTTCTTGGCGACTGGAACGCGCACGGTCAGGTGCCCGGCTGCACGAACGAAGATTGCCCCGTGGCCTACAACGCGGGACTGGACATGCTGGAAGCACCCGATTCCTGGAAGGGGCTGTACACCAACACGCTCGCCGAAGTGAAAGCCGGCGTGATTCCGATGAGCCGGGTCGACGATGCGGTGACGCGCATCCTGCGGGTGAAGATGCGCCTGGGCATGTTCGCGGCCGGTTTGCCGTCGTCCAACGCGCTGGCGGTGCGTTCCGCCGAAGTGGTCGGCAGCCCCGCGCATCGCGCGTTGGCGCGCCGCGCCGTTCGCGAGTCGCTGGTACTCCTGAAGAACAACCGCGGGGTGCTGCCGATCGATCCGCACAAGCATCTGCTCGTTGCCGGCGACGGAGCCGACAATATCTCCAAGCAAAACGGGGGATGGACGCTGAGCTGGCAGGGCACGGGCCTCACCAACGCGAATTTTCCGGGAGCCACGTCCATCTGGGGTGGCATCCAGGCGCAGGTAAAGGCAGCCGGAGGCACCGCGGAGCTGTCGCCGGAGGGCGACTACAAACAGAAGCCCGACGTCGCCATCGTCGTGTTCGGCGAAGACCCTTACGCGGAGTTCCAGGGCGATCTGCCGAACCTGGCCTACCGTCCGGGGAACGATCACGATCTGGACCTGCTTCGCAAGCTGCGCGGGCAGGGCATTCCTGTGGTGGCGGTATTCCTGACCGGTCGCCCGCTGTGGCTCAATCGCGAGATCAATGCGTCCGACGCGTTCGTCGTGGCGTGGTTGCCGGGAAGCGAGGGCGAAGGCATTGCCGATGTGCTCCTGCGCACTCCGGAAGGCCGGGTGTCGCATGATTTTCACGGGAAACTGGCTTACGCGTGGCCACGCAGCGCGGCGCAGATTCCGGTGGCGGCGGCTGCCCGGGGCGAGAAGCCGCAGTTTCCGTTCGGATTCGGCCTGACGTATGCGGACCGCACGGATACACCCGCATTGCCGGAAGATCCGGGGCTTGTGCTCAGCAACCAGCAATCCGGCGTTTACTTCACCCGCGGCAAGCCCGCGCGCGATGTCGCGGTGCGCCTGATCGGCGCCAACGGTGAAAGCGTGAATGTCGCTGCGGTGCCTGCCGCTACGGCGGACGGCAGCCTGCGGATGGGTGCGCTCGACTACAAGGCACAGGAAGACGCGCGAAGCCTCAGCTGGAGCGGCAAGGATTCGGGAGCCGCACGCGTCGAGCTGGTGGCTCCTGCGCCCTTGGACGTGGATCGCGAAACCAACGGCGACGTGATGCTCGTGACAACCCTGAGAGTGGACGCGGTATCGGCCGGCGATACGTCGACCATCGGCATCGGGTGCGGGGCAGGCTGCGAAGGTCAGGTGGCCATCGGGCAGCAGCTTTCCTCGTTGCCAAAGGGCCAGTGGCTGCGTGTCGGCATTCCGTTGAAGTGCTTCCGCGCTGCGGGTGCGGACATGAGCAAGGTCGACCGGCCGTTCGAATGGTCGAGCCGCGCGGGAGCAGCGATCGCCATTACGGACGTGTCGCTCGGCACGGTCGCTGACCGCAAGCTGGCGTGTCCGCCGAAAACGGGCCAGCCGTAAACCGCACGGATGTGAAGCACCATGCGTCGCGCCGGTTTGCTCCGCAGCAAAATGCCCGGGGAGACAGGCGCGGCGTAGTCAAGGAAAACCGTGTTTGAAGGGTGTGTATGGACGATGCCGCCGTGCTGCCATGCGGCAAGCATTCGTCGCCCCGGAGTTCTATGATCCAACGATGACAGCGCTGTCATTCAAGGATCGATGACGTGCCGCTCGGGGAATAGGGGAAATCTTTGTCACGACCGATGCACGCGGCGGACAACACATATTCAATCGATGGATGGGGAGAGCCAGATGAGTCTGCATCGCAACTTGTTGTACGTCGCCATATCGCTCGTGATCGCTCCGGGCACGCTGCTTGCCGCGGACCAGGAAACCACGGGGCAGGATGCCGCGTCGAAGAACCCGGCGACCGCCGAACGGAAGGTGCAGAACCTGGACGCCGTCTCGGTCACCGCGACCAAGCGCGAAACGCCTCTGCAGAAGACGCCGGTGGCCGTTACCGCGATCACGGTCGACACGCTCGACAGGGAACGCGTGATGACGGTGCAGGACCTCACGAAGCTGGTTCCCGGTCTGCAAGGCACCTCGCAGGGCGATCATGGCGTCGTGACGCTGACGCTCCGCGGCATCGGCAATGACAGCGCCAAGACCGAATACGCCGATCCGGAAGTCGCCACCTTCGTCGACGGCGTCTACGCGCCGCGAGCCGAGGCCGCTTCCGGCCTGCTGCTCGACATGGAAGGCGTGGAAACCCTGCGTGGCCCGCAGGGCACGCTCTGGGGCCGCAATTCCACCGCCGGCGCCATCAGCTTCCAGACCGCCAAGCCGGACATCGGCGCGGGCTTCTACGGCAACGCGCAGGTGGAAGCCGGCAACTACAACCAGTCGGGTGCAAGGGCGGCGTTCAACCTGCCCATCAGCGATACCTTCGCCATGCGCGTGGCCGCGGTGCACCAGCAGCACGACGGCTACGTCGATTACCAGAAGCCATCGGGGCAATTGCCCAGTGTGGCCCAGCAACAACAGGCCTACCTCGCCTCCGGCGGCAACCCGGCCAACTTCAGGCCGATCGATCCCAGCTGGTACGTGCAGAACGGCGACAAGTACAACGCACAGGATCAGTCCGCCGCGCGCATCAGCACGTTGTGGCAGCCGAGCGACGCCTTCAAGTGGAACCTGTCGTACGAGTACTTCGTCGATCGCGGCACGCCCAGCCTCAGCCTGATGCAGACTCCGCGCCAGGGCCAGGATTTCTGGTCGGCGCTGATCGACACCGCGCCCTACCTGCACCGCACGTCGAACACCGTGCGCAGCCGCATGGACTGGACGATCAACGACGGCGTGCAGCTCAGCTACATCGCCGGCTACAACAAGTATTCCGGCAAGAGCGACTTCGATCAGGATGTGGGCGTCAGCGTACCGACCAGCTTCACGACCAACGGCGTCTACCAGGACGATCGCACCAACGACTCCAACTACAAGAACTGGAGCCAGGAAATCAACCTCAAGTCCGTGGGCCCGCAGACCGTGGACTGGATCCTCGGTGCGTACTACGGCTACGAAGACAACGATATCCGCTTCGACATCCCCATCATGAACGGCACGCGCTACGGTACCGTGAGCTGGCAGGGTTCCTTCATCCAGCCGAAGGAAACCGTGGAGTCGTATGCGGTGTTCGGTCAGGCCACGTGGCACTTGAGCGATCACTGGCGCTTGACGGGCGGCGCGCGCTGGTCGCACGACACCAAGGAAAACAAGGGCGGCATCAACTGGGGCTGGGCGTATGACCCGACCGTTCCCCAGGTACCCATTTCCCCGGATGTGTATCCGAATCCGTCGAACGGCTTCTCCATCTCGCAGCGGAACACCGCCCGCTACAGCAAGAGCAAGCCCACCTGGTTGCTGCGCCTGGACACCGACGTGAGCGAGAACGGCTTGCTCTACGCCAGCGTGTCCACCGGCTACAAGTCGGGCGGCACGCAGGACGCGGGCACGCTGTACAAGCCCGAGACGCTGACCAACTACGAAGTCGGCAGCAAGTTCACCTTCCTCGATGGCCACATGACGTGGAACTCGGCCGTCTATTACGAAGACTTCAAGAACTTCCAGCTCTCGGCGCCCATCGTGTACCCGGATGGCAATCATGGCCTGGGCTTCTCCAATGTGGGCGGCAGCACCAAGGTCCTCGGCATCGAATCGGAACTGGCCTATCAGGCCACCGACGATCGCTTCAACCTGATCTTCTCCGCCATTCCGAAGAAGGAACTGGGACGGCTGGTGTATGCCGGTTCGAACGATTACCAGGGCCTGCCCGCGTGCCCGCCGGAGTCCAACCTCGCCAACTGCGCGAACGTGACCGGCAACGACCTGCCGCATGCGCCCAACGTGTCGCTCACCGGCATCTACGAGCATACGTTCCACCTCGCGAACGGCGGCCGCCTCACGCCACGCATCAGCGCGCAGTACCAGAGCTCCCAGTGGCTCAGCTACTTCAACCTGGGCTCGGGCGACCGGCAGAAGTCGTACACCCGCGGCGACGTGTCGCTGCGCTACAGCGAGCCGGGCGACAAGTGGTGGGTGAACGCGTATGTGCAGAACGTCTCCGACGGGAAGATCCGCACCAGCGCCGGCCGCTTCCTCATGTCCGACGGGTCGCTGCAGTACGTGTCGCAGTACCTTGCGCCGCGTACGTATGGCGTCCAGCTCGGCGTCTGGTTCTGACCCTGATGCACGGCGGCCCCCATGACGCGTCGGCCGCCTGAGGTTTGCCGTTCTGGCGACGCCCCGGAAGGGCGTCGCCATCTCTCCCAGTGAATGGCGCTTGCCGGGCTCGCGTGGGGCGGCCCGGCAATTCTTTTTGATCATCGTTCGGCAGCGGCGGGGACACTCCATGGCGCGTCTGAAGAAAGTATTGATCGTGGGCGGCGGCACCGCCGGATGGCTGGCGGCGTGCTATCTCGCCAAGGCGGTCAGCGCGGTCGATCCGCGGAGCGTGCAGGTGCACCTGGTGGAATCGCCCGACATCGGTCTGCTGGGTGTCGGCGAGGCCACGTTCCCCTCCATTCGCGGCACGCTGTCGGCCATCGGTCTCGACGAGCGCCGTTTCCTCGTCGGTGCCACGGCAACGTACAAACAGGGCATCCACTATCGCCACTGGGTACGCCCGCCCGGCGCACCCGGGCCGGATCATTTCTTCCACCCGTTCAACGTTCCCAGCCAGCGGCCTGGTGGGCCGGAGCTGCTGCCGTACTGGCTGCTGGGCGTCGCTCCCGCGGGCATGCCGTTCGCCGACGCCGTGTCGATGCAGACCACCCTGGTCGATCACTCGCGCGCGCCCAAACGGGCAAGGGATGCGGACTACCAGGGCCCGATGAACCATGCGTTCCACTTCGACGCCGCCTGCTTCGCACGCGTGCTGGCGGAGCATGGCCAGCAGGCACTCGGTGTGGTGCGCCATGAGGCGACCGTGGAGCGGACGGAACTGGACGAGCGTGGCGCCATCGCACGGGTGGTGACGAAGGAGGAGGGCGCACTCACCGCCGATCTCTACGTGGACTGCACCGGCCTGCGCGGCGCCCTCATCGGCAACGCCATGCAGTCGCCGTTCCGCAGCCGCGCGGATGTGCTGTTCGCCGACCGCGCTGTGGCGATGCAGGTACCCTATGACACCCCCGACGCCCCGATCGCCTCGTACACGATTTCCACGGCCCAGGAGGCCGGGTGGATCTGGGACATCGGCCTGCAGAAGCGGCGTGGCGTGGGTTACGTGTATTCGTCGCGGCACACCGACGACCAGCGCGCCGAGGAAGTATTCCGGCGCTACGTGGGCCCCGCGGGCGATGCCCTGAAGGCCATGCACATCAAGTTCGAAACGGGGTACCGTCCGGAGCATTGGCGCAAGAACTGCGTGGCGGTAGGCCTCGCAGGCGGCTTCGTGGAACCGCTGGAATCCACAGGCATTGCCCTGGTGGAACTGGCGACCTATATGCTCACGCACCTTCTACCCATCGACACCGACGAGATGGAAGGCGCCGCGCGTCACTTCAACGAGATGATGGTGGCCCGTTACGATCGCATCATCGACTTCATCAAGATGCACTATTGCCTGAGCCAGCGCCGCGATTCGCGTTTCTGGATCGACAACACCGACCCCGCGAGCATTCCGGCGACCCTGCAGGACAAGCTCGCGAAGTGGAAGCGCCGCCCGCCGCACAGGCTGGATTTCGTCAGCGACCTGGAGATGTTCATGACCTCCAGCTGGCAATACGTGTTGTACGGCATGGAGTTCAAGACCGATCTCGAACCCATGCGCAGCGCTTACCCGCAGGTGGACGCCGCGCGCCACGAGTTCGCCATGATCCAGCAGGCCGCCCTGCGCGCGCTCGACGATCTGCCGGATCATCGGGCGCTTGTCGAGCAGCTGTGTGAAGAGCACGTCCGGCGCGGCCAGGGTCATGCCGCCGGCGTTGTCCACGCCTCGGCCTGAACCACTGTCGACGACGGTCACTTCGGCAGAAGGTGGTAAAGGCCGCCGGGCGAGCCGTCTTCCAGCATCCAGAGCGAACCGTCCGGCGCCTCTTCGATATCGCGGACGCGCTTGCCGACGGTCCAGCGCTGGACCGCGGTGGCTCCGCCCTTGTGGTCGAACACGACGCGAACGATGTCCAGGCTGGCGAGACCGCTCAGCAGCGCGCTGCCATTCCACTCCGGGAACCGCTTGCCCTTGTAGAACATGAGATTGCCAGGACCGATCACCGGGCTCCAATAGATCACCGGCTTCACGAGGTCGGGGCGCGTGTCGGGGCTGGGAATCGGTACGCCGTTGTAGTTGATGCCATAGGAGACCAGCGGCCAGCCGTAGTTCTTGCCACGCTCGATCAGGTTCAGTTCGTCGCCGCCGCGCGGGCCATGTTCCAGTTCCCACAGGCGGCCGTCCGGCGCGAACGCAAGGCCGTACGGCGTGCGGTGGCCGATGCTCCAGGTTTCCGCCGGGGTGCGGTTGGGACCCTTGAACGTATAGGTGCTGACGACGGGCGCCGTCTTGGCCTTCTCGGTGTCGGCCGGCGGATCGATCAGCGGAATCGTGCTCGCGCCGACCTTGCCGGCCCAGGGGTTGCCGGGCGCGGGCTTGCCGTCGAGCGTCAGCCGGAGGATCTTGCCCACCGGTTGACTGGGGTCTTGCGCGGGCGTCATGCGCTGGCGATCGCCCACTGTCAGGAAGAGATACTTGCCGTCCGGTGAGAAGGCGATCTGACCGCCGGGCTGTCCACCCTTGCCCGGGGGCACCTGGCGCCACAACACCTGGAAGCCCTCGAGCCCCGGCTTGTCGTCGAGCACCAGGCGCCCGCGACCCAGGGCCACAGCTCCGCCGTAATCGCCGGGCTCGACATAGGTGAGGTACACGTTGTGGTCGGTGGCGTAGTGAGGCGACAGGAACACGCCCAGCATGCCGTTCTGACCTTGGTAATAACTCGCCGGTATGCCCCCGAGGTCGGTCTTGGCGCCTTCCGGCGTCACGAGGGCAACGCGGCCGACCTTCTCGGTGACCAGCATGCGGCCGTCGGGCAGGAAGGCGATGCGCCATGGCACCTCCAAACTGGCCACCCTGGTGATGGTGAAGGGCAGATCGGGGTCGGGCTTCTGCTCGCCGGCGTTGGTCTGGGCGTGGGCCACGTTTGCCGTCAAAGCCGCGAATAACACCGCGTTTGCCACTTTCATCATGTCCGCGCTTCCCTCCGAGTGATTTGGGGATGTTAGCGTCGCCGCGCGTCCTGCGGACGTGACAGTTCGTTTAGGTTCGGCGGCCACTTGCAAACCGCCGATGCCGGGCTTACAGTGAACCAAATGGTTCACTATCAAGCCTCACTGGACGCCACCTTCGCCGCGCTATCCGATGTCACCCGACGGGGCGTGCTGGAACGGCTTGGCGAATCGGAAGCCTCGGTGTCCGATCTCGCCGAACGGTTCCGCATGACCCTGACAGGCATGAAGAAGCACATCGGCGTACTGGAGCAGGCCGGACTGGTGACGACGGAAAAGGTAGGGCGCGTTCGCACCTGCAAGCTGGGGCCGCGCCGGCTGGAAGAGGAGGCTGCCTGGATCGAGCGGCACCGCCAACTCTGGAGCGCACGCTTCGACGCACTGGACGAGATCGTCGAGCAACTGAAACGCAAGGAGAAGACAGATGCCCAACGAAAGAGAAGGTAATCAGGCTGCCATGAAACCGACCTCCGTGGAACGCAAAGGCGATCGCGAACTCGTTGTCACGCGGACATTCGATGCCCCCGTGCCCATCGTGTTCGAGGCCTGGAGCACGCCCGACCTGTTCAGGCAATGGTGGGTGCCGAAGTCCGCGGGCATGACGCTGGTTTCGTGCGACATGGATATTCGCACCGGAGGCACGTATCGACTCGTGTTTCGCCACCCGGCTTTCGACCAGCCGATGGCGTTCTTCGGCACGTACAAGGAAGTCACCGCGAACACGCGCATCGTGTGGACGAACGAAGAAAGCGAAGACGGCGCCGTGACTACCGTGACGTTCGAAGAGCGTGCCGGCAAGACGCTGGTCACCCTGCACGAGCTCTATCCCACCGAAGCGGCCCGCGACGACGCCATCGCCGGTTCGGCGGAAGGGCTGCCGGAGCAGTTCGCGCAACTGGACGAGTTGCTCGCCGGAAGGGCGTGACAACGGTATATCGTCAGGTCCGTCGTCCCGAGGTCACAGGAACAGACCCAGGGCGACGAGCGCCATCACCCCCGTGGCGATCCACCCGACGACGTGCAGCGAGCCCTTGAGGACGAACGGACCCATAAGCGCGCTGCTGGAGGCGGCGAGCATGATGGCCCCCATGAGGGGCACCGCGACAACGCCATTGATGACGGCAGACCAGAACAGCAGCCGGAACGGCGCGACGGGCAGGAAGGTCAGCAGCGTTCCCAGCGCCGTGGCAACCGCCAGGATCGCGTAGAACGTGCGGGCCTGGTGCACGGTGCTTTCCAGGCTGCCCTCCTGCCCAAGCCATTCGGAAAGCGCATAGGCGGCCGAACCCGCCAGCACGGGAACAGCTAGCATGCCGGTGCCGACGATTCCCAGCGTGAACAGCGTCGACGCAAGGTGGCCGCCGAGGGGATCCAGCGCGCGCGCCGCATCGGCCGAGGTTTCGATCGACGTCACGCCAGCACCGTGCAGCACCACGGCGGCGGTCAGCATGATGAAGAACGCGACGGCGTTCGAATAGATCATGCCCAGGTCGGTGTCGACACGTATGCGCCGGAATTCTTCCGGCGCGTCTTCCGGTGCGGACAGCAGCGACCGGGCGTCCGGATCGGCCCGCTCGGTCTCCACTTCCTGCGCTGCCTGCCAGAAGAAGAGGTAGGGGCTGACGGTTGTGCCGAACACGGCCGTGAGCGCGACCAGTGTCTGATGGTTCCACTGTGCCGGACGCCAATGCGCGAGCAAGTCCCGCCAGGGAATTCCCACGACGCATGCCGTGAGGACATAGGCGAGAAGACTCATCGTCAGCAGCTTGAGGATCGGCGCGTATTGCCGGAACGGAATGAACACTTCCAGCAGCAACGACACGGTGGCGCAGAGCAGGGCCAGATAGCGCGGGTGCCCGCCGGTGAGCATGGCCAGGGCATCGCCCATGGCGCCGATATCCGCGGCGAGGTTCACCACGTTGTTGACGACGAGCAACGCCACGAGGCCAACCACCACGCCACGTGGCAGGATTCGCACCAGATTCGCGGTCAGCCCCATGCCCGTTACCCGGGCTATGTGGGCACAGATCGTCTGGATGCCGATCATCAACGGCACCGTGGCCACGGTGGTCCAGAGCATCCCGTAGCCTAGCTGCGTGCCCACCTGCGAATAGGTGGCCACGCCACTGGGGTCGTCGTCCGCGGCACCCGTGACCAGACCGGCCCCGAGCCGTCGCCAGACGCCTCTCGTTCGCGCAGCGCCGACGCTGGCGGCGCTAGTCGGCACGCCATTCGATGTGCAGGTTGTCGTGTACCTTCCTGACCCCCGGAATAGCCCACGCGGCGCGCTCTATGGCCCGGCGTTCTTCGTAGTCGCCTACATCGCCCTCGAGGGTGACCTCGCCAGGGCTTACGACATCGATACGGATCCTCGCGGCTTCACCGTCCACGTGGCGGCGTAACGCGTCCTTGATCTTGTCGCGTACGTCTTCCGACTTCAGCGTCTGCTTTATGTCCACGTTGTTGATCACACCGTGGATGCCCGTCAACCGCCTTACCGCTGCCTCGGCAGCGAAGCGCTGGTAGTGCCAGTCGACGGTTCCGGTCAGGGTGATCCATCCATGCGACACCTTCACGCGGATCGAATCGGTGGGAACGGCGCTGCTCCAGGCGAGGATCCTGGCGGCGCGTGTAGCGATCTCGTCGTCGTTGACCTTCGCGTCTTCGGCAAGCCGAACCTCGATTTCCTGCGCAAGCGCTTTTACCCCCTTGATACGCCAGACCGCCTTTTCCGCGTCCACCTTCTGCGAATAGCTGGGAACGTGGCCGCTGAGGGTAACCACGCCCCCCGCAACCGACACGGCGATGCCACGGGAATCGATGCCCGGCTCGAAGTCGAGTTCCTCGATGATTTCCTGACGAAGTTGCATATCGTTCATGGTCGTTTCTCCGCTGAGAGGGGACTTTGCTTCTGGCAAGGAGGGAAGCGCTCCAATCGATCGGGATCGCGGCCGCGGGTCATGGCGCCCCGCGGTCTTCAGGCGGCAGGCCGCTTCGGTTCGGCGGCGAAGTCGTCGGGAAAACCGGCGCGCACATGACGCTCCAGCGTTTCGGCTTGCAAGCCGACAATATCCTTGCCGAGTGTGCCGGCGACGCCGGCAAGCTCGAAGTCGCCGATCTCCTCACAAAGCATGCCGAGGAAACGCGGCGGCGCGACGAGAAAGATCCGTGTATAGCGACGGTGGGTATGCGCGTCGCCCAGTTGTCCGACGATGTGCTTCGCGAATGCCCGGGCACTGTGATCCTTTCTGGTTTCGCGAGGCTCAATGACGTGTCTCGCACCGCCAACGCTCTCCTGCGATCGCGGTACCGTGCGTCCGGTGTTGAGGGCCATCGGCGGTCCCCTCAGTTCGGGATTGGCGTATGCGGCCACCTCGGTCCATGCACCTTTCCTGTCGGGTGCTTCGAACAGCCGCGCTCTTGCGGCATCGCAAGCGAGTATCCAGATCGTGGACATGGAAAGCCCCCTGGGTGTCAGTGGGAGAAGAACGTCGGGAGGGTGGTTTCGAAAAAGAGCTCGCGCGTGGTGCCTCCGACCGTCCATTCCCGCCACCGGGGATGACCGTAACCACCCGCAACGAGTAGCCCGGCTTTCACGTTCCGGCAATAGTCCAGGAGCAGGCGGCTCGGCACGCGTCCCTCGCTGTGAATCCGGTGGACAGCGACGTTGACGCCGTGCGATCGAAGCAGGAGCGCGGCGGCTTGCCCTGCATCGGCCGTGCTCTCGAGCGGCGAGGCGGGCGGATCGATGGTCACGAGGTCGACGGAGGTGGCATTCAGCAGCAATGGCAACGCGTCGTGCATCGCCCGGGTCGCTTCCGGGGAATCGGTCCAGGCGATTACGGCATGCTGGATCGGGAGCGCCATCTTGGCGCCTTCCGGGACGACCAGTACCGGCCTTCCCGAGTTGAGCAGGAGACCTGCGAAGAGCGAGTGGGTATAGGTGGCGTCCGCGATCGACCCCGAGGGGCGCGCGGTCACGACGAGATCGGTCCTGCGCGCAGCCAGTGCAGCGAGACTGGCGGGGTCATGAAAGGTGGCCTCGAGGGTCGTGACATCACCTGGAACGCCATACGAGGCCAGACGATGGCGAATGTCCTGGGCCTGCCGCCGCGCCTCGTCACGGATCTGTTCGTGACGCTCGGAAATGGCTGGGTCCATGGAGAGCGCCCAGGCGGTGGCGGCGTCCACGGGCATCGGCAGCAGCTGGATGACGCTCACCTTGGCTTTCGCAGTGGCGGCGATGGTCGCCGCCGCAGCGAGCGCGGCACTGTCGCAGCTGACCTGCGCGGCAAGGCTGCCGATGTCGTGCCAGCCGATGGATGCCTCGCCTACGCGCGTGGTTGCGGAGCGTGATGTGACGGACATGGCGTGTTCCTCCCCGGGGGATGGCACCCTTGTAACGGGTGCGCCCGGGGAGGACATTGACGAGGATCAACCCGAGGCGATTGCGCTATTGCCCGGCCTGGAGCTTCTTCAGGTGCTCGGCGCCGTGCGCATTGGAGGGATTGAGTGCCAGCGACTTGCGGTAGTTGGCGATGGCGTTGGGTTTGTCGCCGAGCGTCTCGTAGCCTTCCGCCAGGCTGTCGAAGGCGTTCCAGCTGCCCGGCCACTGCTCCGTGTTGTAGCGGAAGAGGCCGATCGCTTGCGCACTCTTACCCTCGCGCATCAGGCCGTAGGCCCAGGTGTTCACGTATTCCTCGGAGAGATGCAACTCCGGGTGCTTGCGCTTTACGTCCGCTATCACGCGAGAGGCATTGCCCGAACGGTCGTCCTGCAACGCGCGTTCGAGCGCCACGAGTGCCGGCGGCCTTCCCCAGATATCGTCCAGGGCCTTGTTCGCAAGGTCCTGCAGTTCGTTCTGCGCTTCGCCCGGCCGGTTGGCCACCAGGAAGATCCCGTAGCCGAGCGCGGGATACATTTCGATGTAGCTGGCGCACCCGAAGGTGCTGCCGGACATGCGCAGGCGCGGCTTGTTCTCGACGGTTCTGCTGAGCACCCAGTTGAGGCCCATCGCGGACGCCGCGGGGTCGCCCCAGGCCGGTTTCTGGGTCAGGCGTATGGCCGGGTCCGTCGCCGCCAGTTCCGCGGTCAGGAATTTCGCCATGTCGCGCGTGCTGTAGCGCAGCCCGCCCGCCATCAGGAATGCATCTTCGTACATGCGCGGCATGGCGACATGGCGCTTGTTGTAACCGTCGACCTCAAGGCTTTCCCGGCTCTTTCCGAACCCTGTCTGCATGCCGAAGGGTTTCTCGATGTAGCGCGCCACCAGGCTTTGATACGACTCGCCGTAGACCTTTTCGAGTATGCGGCCCATGAGCACCGGCGCGAGGTTGGAGTGTTGCGTCTGGGTGCCGGGTTTGCGACTGAGTTTTGCGCTCTTGAGTTCTTCGTACACCTGGTTCGGTGTGATGCGTTTCATCGCGTCCGTCGCGATGAAGGGTGCCTTGTCCGGATCGACGCCCACGGGAAAGGGATTGGGCAGGTTGTCGGGCAGCGCCGAAGTGGTCGTGACCAGGTCGACGACGCGCACCGGCGTGCCTTCCCATTCGAGGTTGGGATAGTCGCCGGGGAGATACTTACGGATGTCGTCCTGGAGGTTGATCTTCCCCTCCAGCACGGCGTGAGCAAGGATCAGCGCATTGAACACCTTGCTGACCGAGCCGATCTCATAGACCGAGTCTTCGGTGGGCGGTTTGTCCTTGCCGCGCGTGGTCGTACCGAAGTTGTAGAAATGCGGCTGGCCGTTCTTCACAACCGCGATCGACACGCCGTCGGCGCGGCCGTCCGCAACGAACTGGGTTCCCAGCCGCTGGAAGACGCGATCCATCCGCGCCTGCTCGGATTCGGGAGCGCTTTGCGCCACGGCAACAGCGGCGGGTATCGGGGCAAGGCAAATCAGCAAGAGGATGAGCTTGCGAAACGGCATCGTGGCTTTCCTGTGGGCGATGGAGCGTGCAATGCCGACCTCGGCCGGATGGCCGACGTCGGCTCGTCGGTGGGAGGGATGCACGGGGGCGGAAAAAGGTTGCATCCTCCGGCGCCGGGCACCCGACGGCGACCGACTCGCGCCATGTCGAACGAGGCGCCGCTTTCAGCTTGCGAGCACGCCGTGTTCCTCGGCGGCCGCACGCCGCGACGCTTCCACGCCACACTCCATCAGCAATGGCGAAGGTACCCGCGATGCGGGGTGCATGCGGATCAACTGCAGGATCGATCCGGACACGCCGCTCATCAGGCCCGGCGTGAACGCATCGCGAGCCAGGCCGCCGACGATGCCGTGTTCCTCGATGCTGGACAACACGATCACCGCGGCGGGAAGGCCGGTGTCGGGCACCAGGGCAGGGGAGAGGCGAGCCGCCCGGGTCAGCAGTTCCCAGGTGCTGAGGTCGCCATGGCAAAGGGTATGGCTGTGTCCCCAGCCCCCCTCGGCCGCGGCGCGTACCGCGCGGCGCAGCGTGTCCAGATGACGCGGGTGCCCGGTGCGCTCGTAGAGATCGCATGCCGCCATGCCGATGCCGACACTGCCATGACACCAGGTATTGGCGAAGTCGCCGCTGTCCGGTTTGCGCACATCCATCCAGTTGCCCGCGTTCGCGTCGTACAGCGATTCCTCGAAATCGAACGCCCGCTCGGCAAGCTCGAGCCAGCGGCGCCGCTCGCCACCGTCACCCGCCCCGCTGAGCCCGAGGCGTGTGAGCGCCCAGCCGCTGCCCGTCGCGCCGTGCGCGAAGCCGCCGATCGGCTCGCTGAAGATGGACGCGGGCCAGCGCGCGCCGCGATCGTCCACGATGGCGGTGGCCTCGAGATGCCTTCCCGCGCGCGCGGCCAGTGCCAGCCATCGTGCGTCGCCGGTGGCGTCGGCGAGGTTGATGAGGGGAACGATCGCGCCGCCGACGCCTTCGAGGATATCGAGCACGCGTTCGTTCTCGATGTCCCACTGTGCCATGCGGGCCGCTTGCGCGACGGCGCGGGCAAGGAAGCCTTCGCCGGGGCGCAGGTGCTCCAGCGTGAGCCAGGTCTGCACCTGCGAGCCCAATCCGATGAAGCCACCGATGGCTTCGGCTTCGTCGGTGTCTTCCGCGACGTGCAGGATGCGGAGCACGCCCTGCAGTGCCCCGGTGACCCCGGCCACCTCGTCCACGCGGCCATGCCGCATTTCTTCCGCGTACGCGGCCAGTGCCAGTGCGATACCGCCCAGGCCCACGTAGAGATTGGCTTGCAGTGTCCGCATGGTCCAACCGCCGCGACCGAGGATCGGACTGATCCAGGTCATGGTGCCGTCGTTGCCACGCACCGAGAGGCGCAGGAGTTGTTCGAGCGTCTCCCGGGCCATCGACCGGCGCCTGCGGTCCAGGTCACCGGCATGCGCCCGCCGGGCGGACAGATCGTAAGGCGAGCGCTTGTCGTCGTTGAGGCGGACGTTGAGGTGGGCGGTGACGAGGGCGCCCCGAATGGTCAGTTCCTCCAGTTCGATGCGCATGTCCAGCCAGGCACGAAACACGTCGTCGCGTTGCGCCTCGTCCAGCACGTTTGCGAAGACGGGAACGTCGCCGTAGCGCATGTCGTCGATCTCGCCGGCGATGACGGAAGGATCGGCCGGGGCGATGGGCGAGACTGCCGCGTTGCGTACCAGCAGGTCGCGAGCCCGCTCGATGGCTGCCGCTTCGTCATGCAGCGATGCCGGATGCCAGAGCATGCGCATCACTTCGACATAGGCCTGGGTGGGCCGCCGGATGCGTCGTATGCGGCATCCGACGAAGGCGTCGAGCAAGGGGACGAGTTCTCCGTTTCGGTGCCGCTCGACGAGGGTATCGGTCATCGAGCGGAAGCCCGTGACGATGTCTTCCCAGAACCGGGAGATATCGGGGTGACTGCACGGATGGTTCTTGCCGGTTCCGATGTCGACGCTCACCAGACCCACACGCGCTTCGGTGGTGCCGGGATCGACAATCTCGGGCACGCGAATCTTCGGTTGCTCGCCCTGGAGCGCGCCGATGGCGGAAATGTCGACGCCGTCGAGGCCGAGCACGGGCGCGCGGAAGGGCACGAGACCCGTGCGCAGCACGGAGGAGCGAATGAGCGCCTGCGCAAGGTCCACCGCTTCGCCCTTCTGCGACGGCGGGGGCGGAACCTCGGTGACGAAGAGGCTCTCGACATCGACCACATAGGGCACGACGGATGAGGCGATGAGGTTTTCATAGTGGATATCGGTACCGCCGAGGAGGCGCATCACCGCCAGCCAATGCCCGATGTTGCGATAGAAGATGGACAGCTGGGTGTCGTCGGCACAGTAGATATGCTCGACGTGGCGGCTCCAGCCATAGTCGCCGCGGTCCAGCACGGCGGGTACGCGTATCCGCGACGCATCGCCGGGGAGCACGGTTGCCAGGAAATCGTCCAGGGCCGCATCGACGCGCAGCGACCTTGGCTTGTACATCACCGTTCCGCCGTGGAACGTGAGGCGCGCCACGGACTGACCGCCCTCGTGCACGTCGCCTTCGCCGAGGTCGAGCGCGCGCAGTTCGCCAAGTTTTGCCCCGACGAAGCGAGACAGGGCTTCGCGATCGGTTGCCAGCCGCGAAAGCATGGCGGTGATCGCCCGGCGCTGGTGGTCCAGCACACGGGTAAGGCGGCCGTGCAACACGGGGTATCGGCGATCGAGCGCCGCGGAGAACTCAGGGGTCATGGCTCGCGCGATGAAGGCGGCGAAGCGCATGGCCTCGCTACCTTCGGGCAGATCGCCGGAGAGCTTGGCTGCATGCAACTCGAGCAGGAGCACACGGTTGAGCTTTCGCTCCGCGTTATCCAGCAAGGCGCGCTCCGCGCCCGCTGCGATGAGCAGACGCTCCGCGTCGTTGAATCCAGGCTGACGGCCGATATCTTCGGCGAGTTGCCGGCGCGCGTCGCGCGCGAAGAAGGCGATGACAGGAGCGAAGGCGTTCTGCGAGGCGGATGCATCCATGGGTGTTCCGAAGCGGTACCCTTGCGGATTTGAGGGATGGCGAAGGGATAGCCGTGGTGGTTGGCCACGGCTATCGCGGCTACTGCCTGTCAGCAGCAGACGCCCGGCCGGGAAGCCGTACACGAACTGCAATTCGAAACCAGTGCGATGTCCGTGCTGGTCATCGCCATCACCGTCTGGGCATGGCCCTCGGTGTAGAGCGAGCCGGCCGGGTTGTCATACCCACCCACGCTATCGGCGCCACTCAGCCATCCCGCCAGGATCTTGTCGGTCTGCATACGAGTACTCCTCAGGTTTTTTTTCAGGTGTGCGCCCGGACGTTGAAGAAAGCGCGTCGCGGCGGGCGCGTCCACGACGACGCTGCCGAAGCATTCTGAAGAGTTCCGAAGGCGTATTCGCCGCGCTTGCCGAATTAGCGTGCAATCGATACCGCATGACGGCTATGCGTTTCTGGCACCATGTGAGGACGTCGCTTCCTCGGAGGGAAGGGTGCTTCGATGATCCTCAAGCGCTTCATCGTTCAGCACCGCGCCCTTGTGCTGGGGGCCGTGGTTCTTTCCGCCGCAAGCGCGGCCTGCACCATGGCCTTGCTGTCGCATATCAACGAACTCGCGGCAAATGGCCTGCCTGCCATCCGTACAGCGGCCCTGTGGGTGGGTGCAGGCTGGTTGCTGGCCGTGCTCGCAACCGGTGCCATGTCGCAGTTCATTCTTGCGCGCCTGGGCGGCGATCTGGTCGCACAGCTGCGCCTCGTTCTGTCGCGCCGCTTCATCGACCTGGAGTACGAGAAGCTGGCCAACGAGAAACATGCGATCTTCGGCTCACTCATCGAGGACGTGGCAAGCATCGCGCCACTGGTGCTCGTCGCGCCCCTGTTGGCGTACAACCTGCTCCTCGTCGCGCTCTATGCCGGCTACCTGGCCAGCGTGTCGTCGCCGCTCCTGTGCATACTCGCGCTCTTTCTCTGCGCCACGGTGGCAGCCTCGCTCGCGCTGGAGCGATTCCTTCGCCGCCGCTTCGACGCTCTGCGCGAAGCCAACGAAAAAGTGTTCGAATACTTCCGCTACCTGAGCGAGGGGAAGAAGGAACTGGCACTCAATTCGGCGCGTGCACGGCACGTCGCCGATCAGCTCATCCGGCCGGCCATAGGCCGTTCGCGGCGCCTGATGATCCAGGTGCATACGGGCCTCGGTTTCAACGAAGCGTGGTCGTCGGCAGTGATCTACGCATCGGTGTTCGTCGTCGTCTATGTCGGCTATGCGACGCTGGCGTTGCCGCAGGCGACCATCATGCGCTTCGTGATCGGTGCGCTTTTCCTCAGCGGGCCCGTGGCGTTCATCGTGAGCGCCGCTCGGCAGGTAGGTGTGGGCACCGCCAGCTTGCGGCACCTCCAACGGGTGGGATTGGACCTTGGTGGCGAGGTCGAACCCTCCGCGCCTGGACACGAGTCGGAAGGCCGGGACACATGGAGCAACATGGCGCTTCGGGATGTCACCTATGCCTATCCTGGCGACGAGGACGGACGCATCGCGTTGGGGCCGATCGACATGGAAATCCGGCGCGGTGAACTTCTGTTCATCGTAGGGGGCAATGGCAGCGGCAAGTCCACGCTGTTGCTCCTGCTCGCCTCGCTGCTCACCCCACGCACAGGCGAACTCCTGATCGACGGCGTGCCGCTGGATCGGGACAAACAACGGCATCGCCGGCGCTTCACCGGCGTGTTCGGCGACTTCTTCCTCTTTCCCCATGTGCTCGATGCCGCTGGACGCACCCTTTCCGACGAGCGCATCCGGAACCTTCTCGCGTCCCTTGGGCTGGGTTCCCAGGTACGGGTCGAGCAGGGGGAACTGTCGAAACTCACCCTCTCCACCGGGCAGCGGAAGCGCCTGGCGCTTCTGCAATGCTACGCGGAAGACCGCGATATCTTCTTCTTCGACGAGTGGGCCGCCGATCAGGATGTGCACTTTCGCGATTACTTCTACCGTACCCTGCTGCCGGACCTGAAGGCGCAGGGCAAGACGGTCGTGGCGATCACCCACGACGACCGTTATTTCGGTCTGGCGGACCGCGTGCTGAAGCTCGAGGCAGGGCGGGTCGTGTCCGAGTGGCCGGCCGAGGTCATCGATCGGTATCCAGCCGACCCCGCGCGATCTTCGTTGCAGCGGTAGCGCCACCGGCAGCCACCCACAGTTTTACGCTGGCCATCGCTTCCTGGGCCTGCGCATCGGCGGCATTCTTCCGTGCCACGGCCTCGCTCAGCTCGTCCGCGAGTACATCGTTGGCGCTGGCCGTGCCGGCCGCATGCTGCGCGCGGCGGTTCGCGAGCAGGGTGGCCTGGCGTGCGAGCACATCGCCCTGTATCCGGCGCTGCTCGCCCAGGTGATTGAGCGCGGAAAGGTCGTCCTCCACTTCCTGCATGGCGGCCAGTACCGCCTGGCGATAGCCGGCCGCGGCACTGTCGTAACCGGCCTTGGCCTGGGCCACGCGCGAACGTCGCGCGCCGCCGTCGAACAGCGTAACCGCAAGTTGCGGACCGAGCGACCAGATCTCATGCGGCGCGCTGAACAGGTGTGCGAGCGACGACCCCTGATAGCCGCCACTGGCGGTTAGCTGGATCGTCGGGAACCACGCCGCCTGCGCGACGCCCACCTGCGCGTTCGCCGCGGCCACTTGCCGCTCCGCTGCAGCGATATCCGGGCGCGCCCGCAACACGTCCGAGGGCAGGGTGGCCGGAACGGCCGGGGTGACGAAGCGATATCCGGCTTGCGGCTCGAGGGAAAACGCCGCCGGCGCGCTGCCGCAGAGCACCGCCAGGGCGTGCTCTGCCTGCTCGCGGGAGATGCGCGCCGTTGTCAGCGCGGTGGTCGCCTGGTCGAGGCGGTTGCGCGCGGCCAGTACGTCGTCGAACGATGCCCCTCCTAGCGCATGCGCCGCCTCGCTCGTATCGCGCAGCGCGCGGTAAAGGGCCACCTGCCGGCCCAGCAGTTCGAGATCGATATCGAGCTGGCGTATGGAAAGGTAGGTGCTTATCACGGTGCCGGCGATACTCAGGCGCTGCGCACTTGCCGTGGCGCCGCTGGCGTCTGCCGTGGCTCCGGCAGCGATCGTCTGTTGACGCACGCTGCCCCACACATCCGGCTCCCAGCTCGCGTTGGCCTGCACGGCCACGCGCGTCGTCACGCCGTCGGTCAGCCCTTCAAGACCCGGCAACCCTGCCGGGTCCACCTGACGCAGCGCATTGCTGCTGCGGCTTCCGCTCACGCCCAGGCCGAGCGCGGGCCATGCGGCGGCACGTGCCTCGCCCACCGCGGCAAGTGCCTGCCGCCAGTTGGCTTCTGCCTGTTCGATCGCGGGGTTCGCGGCGAGCGAGCGCGCCACCAGCGCATTCAGCGCGGGATCGCCGTAGGCCTTCCACCACGGACCATCGTCGACGACGGCCGCGCCAGGGGTCACGCGGTTCCATGTGACGCCCGCATCCTTGAAGGAGGCGGGAGTCTCCAGCGCAGGGGGGCGATACGCCGGGCCCACGGTGCAGGCGGCGAGGCAGGCGAGCATGACAAGACCTGCGAGACGTACAGGAGCGTGGATCATGGTGTGGCGTCCGTTGGGGCGCGCCGGCGATGCCAGCGCTCGATACACAGGTAAATCGCGGGCGTTGAGTACAGGGTGAGTAGCTGGCTCAGCAGCAGGCCGCCGATGATGGCGACGCCCAGCGGGTGGCGGAATTCGGCGCCATAGCCCCCGACGAACACCAGCGGCACCGCGCCCAGCACGGCGGCGAGCGTGGTCATCAGGATGGGCCGCAGGCGCGCCAGGCTTGCGCGATAGATGGCGTCGCCCGGCTCCAGGCCGCGCACACGTTCCTCCACCAGCGCGAAGTCGATCATCATGATCGCGTTCTTCTTCACGATGCCGATCAGCAGGATGATCGCGATCAACGCGATCACCGTGAACTCGTAGCCGCACAGCAGGAGGGCGAGCAACGCGCCCGCGCCGGCGGAGGGTAACGTGGAAAGCACGGTGAGCGGGTGGCGGAAGCTTTCGTAGAGGATGCCGAGCACGATGTACACCGCGGCAAGCGCCGCGATCAGCAGCACCGGCATCGTGCGAATCGTATCGGCGAAGGCGCCGGCGCTGCCACCGAAGCCCGCATGCACACCCGGCGGCAGGTGCATGGCCTCCACCGTGCGGGTGATCTTCGTGCGCACCGCGCCGATCGACGCATCCGGCTTGAGGTTGAACGAGAGCGTCACCGAAGGCGACTGGCCCTGGTGCGAGAGCGCTATGGCGGCCGGCGTGGTGGAGTAGGCCGCCACCGCCGAAAGGGGCACGAGCGCCGCCGGCGTCTGTGAAGACGGTACATAGATCCGCCTGAGCGCATCCGGCGATTGCCAGTACCGCGGGGCCAGCGCCATCACCACGTGGTATTGGTTCAGTGCCTTGTACATCGTGGAGACCTGGCGTTGCCCGAACGCGTCATACAAGGCCTGGTCGATCGCGGCCACGTCGACGTGCAGCCGGGCGGCCGCCGTGCGGTCGATCTGCAAGGTGGCGCCCAGGCTGCGGTCCTGGCGGTCGCTGGCCACATCGGCCAGCTCCGGCATGGCGCGAAGCGCCGTCTCCACCCGGGGCACCACGCGATCGAGATCGGCCTGCGATGCGGCCGACAGCGTGTATTGATATTGCGCAGCGGTCTGCCGTCCGCCGACGGCGATATCCTGGATCGCCTGCAAGGTCACGGTCACCCCGGCATCCTTCGCGAACCGCTCCCGCGCACGGTCCATGACCGCCGCGGCGCTCGCGGTGCGTGGTTTGCCCAGCGCCTTCAGCGTGATGTACACCGCGCCGGTGTTGTTGGCATTCACGCCGCTGCCGCCGACGAAGCCGAACACGTTCTCCACGTCCGGATCGCGGCGAAGGGCTTCCGCCACTGCCTGGAAGCGTCGTTGCATCTCGGCGAAAGAGATGTTCTGGGGGGCGAGCACCTGGCCGATCAGCAGGCCCGTATCCTGCTGGGGAAAGAAGCCCTTGGGAATGGCGACCATGAGGCCCAGCGTGGCGAACATCGCGAGCACCGTCATGCCCACCATCGTGCGCGGGTGCCGCAGCGCCACCTTCAGGCTGCGGCCGTACCAGCCGTTCTCGCCCGCGCCCTGTGCCTGGGGATCGTTTGAGCGCCGCAGCAGCATTCCGCTCATCACCGGTGTCAGTACCAGCGACACGATCATCGATATGACGATGGCAGCGGAGAGCGTGACGGCGAACTCGCGGAACAGGCGGCCGACAAGACCGCCCATAAGCAGCAGCGGGATGAACACCGCCACCAGAGAGACGCTGATGCTCAGCACGGTGAAGCCCACCTCGCCCGCGCCGTCCAGCGCCGCCTGCACGCGCGACTTGCCCATGCCCAGGTGGCGCACGATGTTCTCCACCACCACGATGGCATCGTCCACGACAAAGCCGGTGGAGATGGTCAGCGCCATCAGCGAGAGGATGTTCAGGCTGTATCCGAGTGCCCACATCACGGCAAAGGTGCCCAGCAGCGAAAGCGGCACGGCGATCGCCGGAACGAGCGTCGTGCGCCAGTCGCGGAAGAACGCCCAGGTGACTGCGATGACGAGCAGCACGGAGATCACCAGCGTCAGCTCCACATCGTGCAGGGAGGCGCGGATGGTCTGCGTGCGATCAAGCACGGGACTCAGCCTGATATCGGCGGGGATCGAGGCCTGCAACTCGGGCAGCATCGCACGCAGGCGATCCACAGTGGCCACGACATTGGAGTCGGGGCGCTTGCTGATGATGATGGCAACGGCCGTTTCTCCATCCACCGTACCCCAGTTGCGCAGGTTTTCCAGGTTGTCGGTCACCGTGCCCAGGTCGGAAAGCGACACCTGCGCGTCGTCATGCGTACGGACGACGAGTGGCGCGAACGCGGCCGCATCACCCAGGGCGTCGTTGGCTCCGAGCACGGCGCTGCGCCCGGCATGGTCGATCTGGCCCTTGGGCCCGTTGGCGTTCGCGCTGGCCAGTACCCGGCGCACGTCTTCCAGGGCCAGCCCGTGGTGGTTGAGCTTGTCGGGGTCGATCTCGACGCGCACCGCGGGCAACGAACCGCCGCCCACCATCACGTCGCCCACGCCTTCGGTCTGCAACAGGCGCTGCTGCAACACGGTGGAGGCGGCGTCGTACATCTGCGCGGTGCTGGCCGTCTTCGAGGTAAGGGCCAGCACCAGGACGGGGGCTTCCGCGGGGTTCACCTTGCGATAGGTGGGATTGCCGGCGAGATCCGCGGGCAGTCGGCTGCGCGCGGCATTGATCGCGGCCTGCACATCGCGCGAGGCACCGTCGATGTCGCGGTCCAGATCGAACTGCAACACGATGCGCACCGAGCCGGCGTAGCTCGTGGAGGTCATCTCGGTGATGCCGGCGATGCCGGTGAACTGTCGTTCCAGCGGCAGCGCCACTGCGCTCGCCACGGTGCCCGGAGCGGCACCTGGCAGCGTGGCAGTCACCGCGATGGTCGGGAATTCCACCTGAGGCAAGGCAGCCACGGGCAGGGCGCGGAACGCCAGGATGCCTGCCAGCGCCAGGGCGACGGCCAGCAGGGTGCTCGCAACGCGGCGGGTCAGGAACGGCGCGGAAAGATTGAGCGCCATGGTCAGATGTGGCTCGCCACCGCGTGTTCCGCACGGTGCAGGCTGAGGTAGATGGCCGGCGTGGTGAACAGCGTCAGCAACTGGCTCACGATGAGTCCGCCGATGATCGCCACGCCCAGCGGTTCGCGCAGTTCCGAGCCCATGCCCCCGCCGAAGGCCAGCGGCACGGCGCCCAGCAGCGAGGCCAGGGTGGTCATGAGGATGGGGCGGAAGCGCAGTTCGCATGCCTCGCGAATCGCATCGAGCGGCGGCTTGCCCTCGCGTTCGCGTGCGATGGCGAAGTCGATCATCATGATCGCGTTCTTCATCACGATGCCGACCAGCAGCACCACGCCGATCAGGGCGATGATGTCGAAATCCAGGCCGACGAGGCCGAGCGCCAGTACCGCGCCCAGTGCCGCCGAGGGCAGCGTCGAGAGGATGGTCAGCGGATGGATGAAACTCTCGTACAGGCAACCCAGCGTGAGGTACACCACCACGACGGCCGCGAGCAGCAGGGCGGCCTGGCCGTCGAGCGAACCGGCGAAGCTGCCCAGCGTGCCCTGCATGTCCAGCCGCACCGACGCTGGCAGCTTCGCCTCCTCCACCCGCTTCTCCAGGTGCGAAACTGCCTCATCGAGCGCCACGCCACCGGCCAGGTCGAACGAGAGGTCCACATACGGGAACTGGCGTTCGCGCATCAGCACCACTGGCGCGTCGTCGCCACCGATGCGTGCGACGGCGGCGAGCGGTACGGGCTTGCCGTCCGTGCCGGGCACGTAAAGTGCGCGCAGGGCGGCCTCCGGTGTCGCCGCCCCCGTCGCCGCGCCCACCACCACGTGGTACTGCGAGAGGTCGGTGTAGATCGTCGTGACCTGTTGCTGGCCGAAAGCTGCATACAACGCGTCGTCGATCGCCTGCACCGTCACGCCCAACTGCGCTGCGCGTCGGCGGTCGATGCCGAGCATGATGCGGCGGCCACGTTCCAGCGCATCGCTGTGCACGTCGGTGAACACGGGGTCCGTGCGCATGCCGGCCAGTACGCGGCGGCCGGCATCCACCAGCGCAGTGCCATCGGCGGACGCCAGGCCCACGGTGTACGTGGATGAGCCGGCGTGCGTATCGAGCGTCAGGTCCTGCACGGGATGCAGATACAAGGTGGCGGGATCCTTGCTGCCCGCCACTGCCCGGACCAGGCGGGCCACCACTTCGGCGGCCGGTTCGCCGCCGTCGCCCGGGGCGCGCAGCCGCACCTGCACGGGGGCGGTGCCCGGCATCGGATTCGTCTGGTCGATTCCCAGCGAGGACGACACGCCGGCCACCGCGGGGTCTTTCAGCAGAGTGTCGATCGCGGTGGCCTGCAATTCGCGCATGCGGGCGAACGAGGCATCCACAGGCCCTTTCACCGCGCCTTGCAGCAGACCTGTGTCCTGCACGGGAAACAGGCCTTTGGGCAGCACCAGCACCGTGGCGACCGTTGCGAGCGTGGCCAGCGCCACCGCGGCCAGCATCCAGCGGCGACCGGCGAGGGCACGGTCCAGCAACTTCACGTAGGCGCCTTCGAGGCGCTTGAGCCATCGCTGTCGATCGTGTGCCTGGGGGCGCAGCAGGCGCGCGCACAGCGTCGGCGTGAGCGTCAGCGTGATGAGCGCCGAAACGACGATGGCTGCGGAAAGGGTAACGGCGAACTCGCGGAACAGGCGGCCCACGACGTCGCCCATGAACAGCAGCGGGATCAGCACCGCGATGAGCGCGAGCGAGAGGGATACGATGGTGAAGCCCACTTCGCCGGCCCCTTCCGTCGCGGCCTTGCGGGGTTCGGTGCCGTCGTCCACGTGCCGGGCCACGTTTTCGATCATCACGATGGCATCGTCCACGACGAAGCCCGTGGCCACGGTGAGCGCCATCAGCGTGAGGTTGTTGAGACTGAAACCCAGCGCGTAGGTCGCCGCCACCGTGCCCACCAGCGACACGGGCACGGCGATGGCCGGCACGAGGGTGGCGCGCCAGTCGCCGAGGAACACCCATACGGTGGCGATCACCAGCATCAGTGCGAACAGCAGCTCCCATTCCACGTCGTGGACGGAGGCACGGATGCTGCCGGTGCGGTCGTTGAGCACCGCGAGCTTCACGTTGGCGGGCAGGCTGGCGCCGAGTCGCGGCAGCTCGGCGGCGATCCGGTCCACCGTCGCCACCACGTTCGCGCCCGGCTGACGCTGGATGCTGATGAGGATGGCCGGCTCGCGATCGGCCCACGCGGCCTGTCGCGTATCTTCCGCGCCTTCGGCCACCGTGGCGATGTCGCGCAGACCGAGCAACGCACTCTCGCCTGCGGCAAGCACAACGCCGGCAAACCCAGCCGCATCGGTCAACTGGTCGTTCGCGCCCACCGCGTAGGAGAGGTCCGGGCCATCGATCAAACCCTTCGCGCCGTTGACGCTGCCGGCCTGGATCGCGTCGGTGACGCTGGCGAGGGTTAGCCCCTTCTGGTTCAGCGCCGGCATGTTCACCGCCACGCGCACGGAGGGCCGCTCGCCGCCGCTCACGGTCACCCGGCCCACGCCCGACATCTGCGAGATGGCCTGTGCGATACGCGTCTCGGCCAGCTCCTGCACGCGCGTGAGCGGCCATTGCGCCGAGGTCATCGCCAGCGTAAGCACCGGTGGATCGGCCGGATTCACCTTGCTGTAAACCGGCGGGTAGGGAAGGTCCTTCGGCAGGTACGCGTTGGCGGCATTGATCGCCGCCTGCACTTCCTGCTCCGCCTCGTCCAGCGATGTGGAAAGCTCGAAGGTGAGCGTGACGACCGAGGCGCCCAGTGCGCTGCTCGAATCCATGCGCTGCAGCCCGGCCATTTGCCCAAGCTGGCGCTCCAGCGGCGAGGTGACGCTCGACGCGGTGACATCGGGGCTGGCACCGGGCAGGTTGGTATAAACCTGGATGGTGGGGTAATCCACCTCGGGCAGTGCGGAAACCGGCAGCGCGCGCCAACCGAGGATGCCGGCCAGCAGCACGGCCAGCATCAGCAGCGCGGTGGCAACGGGCCGCTGGATGAAGGGGCGCGACAGGTTCATGGTCTGGAGGCTTCGCTCACCGCGGCGCCGTCGACGAGCGCATCGCCACCGGAAATCACCACACGTTCGCCGGCCTGCAAGGCCGCGCCCCCGCCGGGAGTCGTGATCGCCTGCATCGTCCCATCGACGGGCCCCGCGATCACCGCGCGCTGCACGGCTTTCCCGCCGATGGCGACAAAGACGAAGTCGCCCTTCACGCCATGCTGGATCGCACGGGCCGGCACCACGCTGGCAGCACGAAGCGTATTCACGCGCAGGCGTGCGTTGACGAACTGGTTCGGATAGAGCGTCATCGGGTCGTTCGGGAATATCGCGCGCATGGTGACCGTTCCCGTCGTCGTATCCACGCGGTTGTCCACGGCCTCCAGCACCCCGCGGCCCAGCGGTTTGCCGGCGCGATCGGCCAGTTCCACCGGCACCTCCCCGCGATGCATGGCGGCGAGCACCTGGCCGAGTTGGTCTTCCGTGACCGCGAACTTCACGCTGATGGGTGAAACGGTGGCCAGGGTGACGATGCCGCCGGTATCCGAAGGCGCCACGAGGTTGCCGACATCCACCGCGCGCAGGCCTGCCACCCCGCCGATGGGCGCGGCTACCCGGGTGTAGCCGAGTTGCACCGCCAGGTTGTCGCGCTGGCCCCGGTCGCTGCGCACGGTGCCCATGGCCTGTTCCACGGCGGCGGCTTGCGTGTCCACCTGCTGCTGCGTCACCGAACCGATCTTCACCAGTTCGCGGTAACGGGCAAGATCGGCCTGGGCGTTGCGCAGTGCGGCCTCGTCACGCTGCAATGCACCTTCGGCGGCTGCCACCTGTGCGCGCAGGGCGCGGTCATCGATGGTGGCCAGCACGTCGCCGGCCTTCACCGCCTGGCCTTCGCGGAAGTTCAGCCCGGTGAGCGTGCCCTCCACCTGCGCGCGCACGGTCACGGTATGCGTCGGCGTCACGGTCCCGATGGCGTCCACGTACACATCCACCTCGCGCCGCTGCACCGGTTGCGTGGCGACCACGCGCGGGTGTTCGGTAGCGGCAGCGGGTGCACGATGCCGGTACCACGCCACGAGGGCGAGCACGGCAGCAACAAGCATGACCAGGCCGGCGTAGCGCCAGCGGCGTCGGGTCTTCATCGAACGACTCCGGAGGAGAGAGGGCAGGCCCGCAAGGCCGGCGGGCAGGCAGGCCGAAATGGTCGAAAGGCCCGGTTGGGCAGTGATGTCGCCTGTAACGGAAATTGTTACAGGCTATTTCAGGCCGGTTTTTCGCCTTGCGGTCGTCGGCGGGGCACACCCAGAATGGTGGCCCGGTTACCGAGTCCCGCCCTTGAACGCGCGCGCACCACGAATCCTGATCCTCGACGATGACGACGAGTTGCGCGGCATGCTGCGCCGCTACCTCAGCGGGCACGGCTTCGACGTGCACGCCGTGGGCAACGCCGGGCAGCTGGATCGGGCGCTGGAACGCGAACCCTACGATGCACTGGTGCTCGATCTGATGATGCCCGGCGAGGATGGTCTTTCCGTCTGCCGTCGGCTGCGCTTCGGCGGCCACACCATCCCCATCCTCATGCTCACCGCGCGCGGGGAGGCGGTGGACCGCATCGTGGGCCTGGAAATGGGCGCGGACGATTACCTCGCCAAGCCGTTCGATCCGCGCGAACTCACCGCGCGTCTGCAGGCGATGTTGCGCCGGCAGAAGATGCTGCACAGCACGCAGACATGGGGCACGGACGACGTGATGACATTCGGCCCGTTCGTCCTCAATGTGTCGCGCGTGGAGTTGCGCCGGGGCGACGACGTCATCGCGCTGTCGAGCCTGGAGTTCCAGTTGATGCGCGTGTTCGCGGCCAACCCGCGGCGGCCCATGTCGCGCGACCACCTCCTGGACAAGGTAAAGGGCAGGGAACACGAATCGCTGGATCGAAGCCTCGATGTGCAGGTGCTGCGCCTGCGCCGCAAGATCGAGGACGATCCTTCCGCGCCGAAGTACATCCGCACCGTGTGGGGCATCGGGTACATGTTCGTGCCCGATGGCAGCCATGGTTAAGCTGTTGCCGCGCACGCTGTTCGGGCGCAACCTCGGCCTGCTTCTCGCTTTCGCCCTCCTCGCGCAGTTGCTCTGGGTCGCCGCCTTCCTTTACGTGCAGGGGCCTCGCGCGGCGGAGGTCGGCCGGCTCGTCGCCATCGAACTCAACGCCATCGATAGCGCGTTCGCGCATATGGCGCCGGCGGAGCAGCGCGCCTACCTGAACTACCTCACCGGCTCGGGCCGGCTCATCCTGCAGGAGAACCCGCCGCCACCCGACACGGCCGTCGGAAACAGCATCTCGCTGGTCGCCAGGTTTGCCGGCAGCATGCGCGACAACCTCTCTCCCGACATGGCCTTCCGCTGGGCGGACGCGCCGCAGCCGCACCCCTGGGTGCGCATGAACATCGGCGACCGCCGTGCATGGTTCACCTTGCCGCCCAGCGCGATGTCGCGGGAAAGCCTCATCACGTCCGTACTGCTCGTCTCACTCACGATCATGGCGCTGGCCACCGCCATAGCGCTGCTGATCCAGCGTCGCATCAACCGCCCCCTGCGTGATGTGGTTGACGCGGCGCGGCTGGTGGGCGAGGGCGCGGACGTACGGCTTCCCGAATACAGCGTTGCCGAGCTGGCCGAAGTGGCGACGCATTTCAATGCCATGTCCGACAATCTTCGCGGCATGGAAGCGGTACGTGCGGAAATGCTGGCGGGCATATCCCACGATATCCGCACGCCCCTGACAAAGCTTCGCCTTGCGCTGGAGTCACGCGAGCGCAACGCGCCGGAAGTGGCGCATATTGAACGGATCGACGCCATCGTGAGCCAGTTCCTCGATTATGGCCGCGCCGGTTCGGGTGGCGGCGAACAGATGGTGGATGCGGACCTCAACACGCTGGTGATGCAGCTCGCCGGCGAGTTCGAGGCGCGCGATGTGCCGTTCCAGCTTTCCCTGGCGCCGTTGCCCGCGCTGCGTTTCCGGCCGGTTTCCATGCAACGCGTGCTGGCCAACCTGATGGAGAATGCCGTGCGTTATGCCCGCACTGGCCTGGAAGTGCGCACGCGTTACGACGAGGGCCACGTGCATGTCGATGTCCTGGACCGTGGTCCGGGGATACCGTACGACCAGGTGGCACGGATGCGGCAGCCGTTCACGCGCGCCGATACAGGCCGCGCCAGTGTGCCCGGTACCGGCCTGGGCCTGGCGATCGTCGACCGCCTCGTGCGCCTGCATGGCGGCACGCTCTCGCTCGTGGCGCGCAGCGGCGGTGGGCTCTGTGCCAGCGTGGCCTTGCCGTTGCGCGCCGTGGTCTTGCGTTGAAGCCTCCTGAAACAACTGGGTTCGTTTTCGACATCACCTGCCAGCTGACGCTGTATAGCCTCTATGGGGTCGGCACTTCCGCCGGCGCCACAAGGAGACTTCCATGCGAACGCTGTTTGTCGCCGCCATTGCGCTGACGTGGCCGTCATGAAGGCCAACGCCGGGCGCTGATCGCGCCACCCTTGCCCGGATACCCCGGCAACTGATTCGCTTTGCGGCAGCGCGGCCCGCTCCCCCCAACCGTCCGTCCCCCGCGCACGGTGCCGCGCTGCCGCTCCTTTTTCAGCAAAAGGATCCCCATGCGCCCCTCCTTCCTTCGTGCCCGACACGCCGCCGTTGCGCTGCTCGGTTGCGCAGCCTTCGTCCCTGCCGTCTTCGCCCAGGACACGGCTCACGGCGACATCGGCATCGGTGTCGTCTCGCGGCCGGAATACATCGGCAGCGACAGGCGGCAGGCCAACGCCGTGCCGGTGCTGCGTGTCGACCTTCCCACGCCTTACGCCTATCTCGGCAATCGTTACGGCGGCAATTCGCTGCAGTTCGGCTTCACTCCATTGAACACCGGTGGGTGGGTCGGTGGCATCAGCCTGTCGTACCAGAACATCGCGCCACGAAAGACGTCGGACGATGACTATCTGCGCGGCCTGCAGGATATCGATCGCAGCGTGCTGGGCGGCTTCCTTCTCGGCTACCGCTTCCGCCCGGGTGGCCTCGTGAGCCTGCGGTCGGACACGGACCTGTCCGGGCACGGGCAGGGTACGACGCTCACGCTCGCCGCACAGCAGGTGTTTCCGTTGAGCGACCGCTTTGCGATCGTGGCGGGCCCGCGTGTCGTATGGGGCAACCGCCAGCACAACACCACCTACTTCGGTGTGGATACGGCAAAGACACCGCAGACGACCCTGCCTGGCTACCGCGCACCTGCGGGCTTCCAGGAATACTCGCTCAACATCGGCCTGCGTTATGCCACCGAGGGCGATTGGGTGCTGGGGGGCGGCATCAGTGCCGGTACGTTGATGGCCAACGTGAAGGACAGCCCCTTGGTGCAGAAGGAATCGCAAGTGACGGTCAGCCTGTACGCCGGCTGGCATTTCTGATCCTGCCACCGCGAGAGCGCTTGCGGCGCTCCCGCGGTTCCTTGTCACCAGCGACGGTAAGTCGCGCCGGTGTGCACGCAGCCACGCGGTCCACACGCAGTGACGCCGCGGTGCACGACCGCAGGGGGCGGCGGCGAAGGCAACGGCCGCGCATACACCGTCCAGCTCCCGTACCACGGCCGTGCCGGGTAATAGCGCTCCCAGTAGCCATGGTTGAAGCTCACCACGGCGATGCCGACGCTCGGTGCCGTCTCTTCCGTGACGACGACGGTGCGGCGTTCCGTTACGGCCAACACGTATCTCGACGACACCCAGCCGCGCTGGCTACCCCAGCTCACATCGCACCAGCTCATGTCCTGCAGGCAACCGTGCGTGAGAATCTCGGCATGCGTCGGTATGGTCGTCACCCGAGGGTAGGTCGTACTCGGCCCGGCGCGCAGGTTCACGTTTGTCGTGGTGATGGTGGTGGCGAAGGCCGCAACGGGCAGGGCGGCGAACGCGGCGGCGGCGATGGCGGGGAGCAGGTTCATGGACAATCCTCACGGTTCATGGGGTATGCCCACGGTGCGCCGGAGGTCTTGCCTGGGTTTGTCGGGAAGGAAGCAAATGGTTACGACGTATTTCGCCCCGGCGCCCGCGAAAGGCCGGTCATGACCGGAACCAGGCGTCAGTGCGTTGCAGCGGCCGCGGCATCCGAATGGAGCAGACGCCGCAAGGCACCTTCCACCACCTGGGTGAACTTGTCGGGCTGGCCGTAAGCGCGCGCGAGAATCATCGCGCCGTAGACCGTCGACATGAACGATTCGGCCTCCACGCTGGCGGCGCTCTTCAGCGTGAACACGCCGCGCTGCGCACCGGCCGTAAGCACCGTCTCCAGCCACCGCGACAGGTCGCGGAAGTGCATACGGACGCTTTCGGCGAGATCTTCCGGCAGGCAATCGAGTTCGCTGGCCAGCATGCCCGCGACGCAGAAGGGCGCCGACGCATCGGCGATGCACTTTTCCCAGTAGCCGGTATAGCCCCGCAGTTGCCGCAAGGGGTCGAAGGCCTCGCTTTCCATCATGCGTATCTGCTCGCCGATGATGCCACGCGACTGTTCGACCACGGCCTTGGCAAGGTCCGCCTTGGCAGGGAAATGGTGATGGATGGACGCCTTGCGTACCTCCACCTGGGCGGCGACATCGGCATAGCTGAAGCCGCTGTAGCCGCGCGTCTGGATGAGGTAACGGGCGGAATCGAGGAGCTTTTCACGGGTACTCATGGGTGTCAGCCTACCAGTAGGTCGGGTTAGTTTCAAGGACTGAGCAAGGTTCTGTGCTGCTGAGAACGAAGTAGTTGACGCCAAGCCTACCGACTAGTAGGGTTGGCCTCCCTAACGAGGACAACCCCATGAACTTCCTTCGTAACTATTACTACCTCCGCGCCGTGGTCTCTTTCTCCTGGGTCGCGCTGGTGGTGCTGTTCGCTCAGCTCAACGTTCCTTTCGCTTTCAGCGCCACGTTGATGGTGCTGTATCCCGCCTGGGACGCCGCCGCGAACTTCATCGACGCCCAGCGCTCCGGCGGGCTGCGCGCCAACCCGGGCCAGCGCCTGAATGCCGCGACAAGCACGGCGACGGCTGTCGCACTCGTCGCGGCGCTCATCACGCACGGAACCGCCGGCGGTGTGCTGGTCTTCGGTATCTGGGCCCTGCTGGCGGGCCTGTTCCAGCTCTGGGTAGGCATCGGCCGCCGCAAGCTGGGTGGTCAGGCTTTCATGATGCTCAGCGGCGCGCAGTCCGCGCTTGCCGGCGTCTTCATGGTCATCAAGTCGTTCGACCACGAGCCGAGCATTGTCGGGCTGGCTCCGTATGCCGCCTTCGGCGGCCTGTATTTCCTCCTCTCCGCCTTGCGTCTCACCTTTCGGACGGTACGCGCGTAACCGGCGTTGGCGATCTTCCCGGTTGCCGCCCGTCTGTTGACCGGCGTCAACACACGGGCGCAGGAGTGGAGGTTTCATCGGGTAGTACCGTTTGCCACGATGTCGGAGGGACCTATGCTTCCTGCCACATACGAGGCCTTCCTCGACCGGAAGGATGCGGGTGAACAACTCGCCGCCGCCCTGGCGGGACTGCGCGGCACGCATCCGCTCGTGCTCGGGATCCCGAGGGGCGGGGTGGTCGTCGGTAGGGTCGTCGCAGACCACCTCGACGGTGACCTCGACGTCGTGCTCGTACGGAAGCTCGGCGCGCCGGGGAACGAGGAATTCGCCGTCGGCGCGATCGACGAGAGCGGTCACCTGGAGATCGGCGATGAAGCCGGCCAGCTGGGGCTTGGCGACGCGTACCTGAGCCGCGAGGCATCGAGGCAATTCGCGCGCATCGAGGAGCGGCGCCGGCTCTATAGCCCGCATCGTGTTGCGCACGACCCGAAGGGCCGGGTCGTCATCGTCGTGGACGACGGCCTGGCCACGGGGGCCACGATGCGCGCCGCCCTGGCCGCCACGCGGCGGCATGGTCCCGCCCGGTTGATTGCGGCCGTTCCCGTGGCTTCGGCAGACCGGATTCCATCGATCAAGTCATTGGCAGACGAAGTAGTCTGCCTGTCCGTGCCCAGGCACTTCCGGTCGGTGGGAGAGCACTATCTTTCCTTTCCCGCGGTCGAAGACGCTGAAGTCATCCAGCTGCTGAAACCCGCGGGTCACCCCAGGACCGCCCCCTTCGTCTGTGGCATGCGTTTCGCGGTCGATGGCGTCATGCTGGAGGGCGACCTGCACGTTCCGGCGGACGCGAGGGGCTGCGTGGTATTCGTCCACGGCAGCGGCAGCAGCCGGCACAGTACGCGGAACAAGCATGTGGCGCGTGCGCTCGAAGATCGCGGGTTCGCCACATTGCTGTTCGACCTGTTGAGTCCCGACGAAGATGCGACGTTCTCCGAGCGGTTCAACATCGCGAAGCTCGCCCGCCGGCTCGATGGTGTGCTGAACCGCCTGGCCGACGAGCCACACGTGGCGAACATGCCTGTCGGCCTGTTCGGCGCGAGCACCGGGGCCGCCGCGGCGATCACGGTTGCGGCCCTGCGCGACGACATCCGGGCGTTGGTTTCCCGCGGCGGCAGACCTGATCTGGCGGGACCGCTGGCGCTGGCCAAGGTGGGTGCGCCAACGCTGTTCATCGTGGGTGGTGCCGACACACAGGTGATAGCCCTCAACCGCCAGGCTCTGGCGGCAGTGACGGGTGTCGGCGAGCTGCGACTCGTGCCAAACGCCACGCATTTGTTCGAGGAGCACGGCGCACTGGAACAGGTCGCGGCAATGGCCGGGGACTGGTTCGCCCGCTGGTTGCCGCATGTTGACCGCGGTCAATAGGCACGGGCGCGCGATCGCGTAGGTTTCGAGAGGGCAGCCCCGGCGCGCCACGCCGGTTCGGATGCCGTCCCCAGAACCGAAGAGGAGTTACCGACCATGACGAGCATGATTCGCTGGAATCCACTCAAATCGCTGTCGGGCATCGATCGTTTTCCCGACTTCGACGACCTCGTCCGCAATGCCTTTCCGCGCGCCTCGTGGGGCAACGCGGAGATCGCGCCCGACATGCGCATCGACGTGACCGAAAGCGACGGTGCGTACAAGGTGAAGGCGGATATTCCGGGTGTGGACAAGAAGGACATCGACATCTCGATCAACGACAACCAGGTGGCCATCACCGCCGAGGTGCGGCGTGAAACCCGCCAGAAGGAAGGCGAGCGCGAGATCGTGACGGAACGTTCCTTCGGCCAGGCATACCGCGCATTCACCTTGCCCGCTGCCGTGTCGTCGGACAAGGCCGAGGCACATTACGAGAATGGCGTCCTGACGCTGACGCTACCCAAGAAGGAAAACGGAAGCGCACGGAAGTTGAAGGTCAGCTAGAGCCTTCGTGCGCCTCTCCATAGCGGGGGGAGGCGCATCTTTCTTCCGGGCGCATGAGGCCATCCGATGAACGAACACGCGCAGATCGCGAGCATCCGTTCCGGTGCCACGGCGCTGGAAGGCGATGACGCCGACTACGACGACCTCGTCGAACGTGCCGGACAATGCCGGATTGTCATGCTGGGGGAGGCTACACACGGTACGGACGAGTTCTATCGGATGCGAGCGGCAATAAGCCGCCGCCTGATCGCCGAGCGGCACTTCGATGCCGTCGCCGTCGAAGGTGATTGGCCCGATTGCTGTCGCGTGGACCGCCATGTCCGTGGCGGTGGCGACGACAAAGCCTCTGCCTTCGGGAGCCTGGCGGATTTCCAGCGATTTCCCCGTTGGATGTGGAGAAACACCGCGGTGGTGGACTTCATCGATTGGCTCACCGTCCACAATGCGTCGCTGCCGAAGGCAGAGCGCTCCGGCTTCTACGGGCTGGATATGTACAGTCTTTACCGCTCGGCGGACGCGGTGATCGACTACCTCGGTACCGTCGACAGGGAACAGGCCGAGATCGCGCGGCGCCAGTATGCCGCGCTCGATCATGTGCGCGACCCGCAACGCTATGGCTATGAAGCCGTGCACGGACTTCGCCCGGATTGCGGCGAAGCTGTCAGGCAGCGCCTGGCGGAACTGGTACAGCGGCAGGGCGAATACAAGACCGCCGACGTACCCGATCCCGAAGACGCCTATTTCTTCGCCGAGCGGAACGCCGTCGTCGTGGCGAACGCGGAATCGTATTACCGCGCGATGTTCGGTTCGCGCGCGCTCAGCTGGAACATGCGCGATGCGCACATGGCCCAAACGCTGATGGCCTTGCAGGCGCACCTTCGCGCACAGGGGAGGGAAGGGCGAGTCCTGGTCTGGGCCCACAACTCGCACGTGGGAGACGCCCGCGCCACCGAAATGTCGCTGGGCGGCGAGCACAACCTGGGCCAGTTGATGAGGCTGGTGCCGTCGTCCGGACCGGTGTTCCTCGTGGGTTTCACGACCTATACGGGCACGGTCAGGGCTGCACGGGAGTGGGGCGGCGAGGCGGAAAGCAGGCGCGTGAACGAGGCCGTGGAGGGTAGCTACGAGCACGTGTTCTACCGTAGCGGGCTCGAGGCATTCTACCTTCCGTTCGCGCACGATGCCGTTGCGCAGCTGGACGGGCCGCTCCTGGAGCGCGCGATCGGCGTCCTCTATCTCCCCGACACGGAAATGCAGAGCCATTACCTGTATTCGCGCATGCCGCGCCAGTTCGATGCCGTGTTCCACCTCGACGAGACCCACGCCGTCGAGCCGCTGGATTGACCGGGTCGATCAACGCCCCTGAGACCCAGGGTTGACGCAGATCAAGGCGGCATGCCGTACGCCGGCGGATCATCGATCCCGTCGACGTCCCGCCGACGCGATTCTGGCGGACACAGGCAGCCGGCTTCCGTTCGCCGGGCGCATCCATAAGGCAGGTTGGGAACTCCCGGTCACGTGGCTCGATGCACCAGGTTCCACGCATCCGACGAAGCCTCGTTCATCCACCCATCAAAGGAGAACTAGCCATGCGTTGTCATCGCCGTGTTTTAGTGATTTCGTCGTGTCTGCTGGCGGTCGCCCTCACCGGTTGCCATGGATACGTCAAGAAGGCCGATTTCGACTCCACGGTCGCCGAACTCCGTGCGAACGACCAGAAGCAGCAGCAGGAGATCGACGGGCTCACCGAGCAGATGCGCCAGCGCTTCGCCGACTACGATGCGAAGATCGCTGCCATGAAGGGTCGTATCCGCGTGGACGCCGTGACTCATTTCGCATTCAACGACTCTACCCTCCGCGAGGAAGACAAGCCCTTGCTGGACGACTTCGCGAAGGTGGTATCGGGCAATTTCCCGGAAGCCGTCATCACCGTCGAAGGCTTCGCCGACCCGGCGGGCAGCACGGCATTCAATCGCCGCCTTGGCCAGGCACGCGCCGACGCGGTACGCGATTATCTCGTTTCCACCGGCGGCCTCGCCGCGGACAAGGTGCGTGCCGTGAGCTACGGGGAAGCCCGGAATCGGCAGGTGCTACCCGGTCAATCCGGTGAGGGCGGCGAGCCAAACCGCCGCGTGACACTGGTGATCGACTATGCCGGTGCGATGGCGGGGGCTTCCGGCGGATAAGCGCGCCCTGACGCCACCGTGGCGAAGGGCTTGGGACCCATCGCCTCGCCACGGTGGCGGCATCGTTTGTCGACGCTTCGCTTCGGAAAGGAAGCCGGGAATGGAGTCACGCGTTCCGGTGAACCCCTGCTCGGAGGTATACGGTCATGCGTATATCCCTTCTGATCCTCCTGCTCGCTCTTGCTCCGGTGGGACAGTCGCTCGCAAGTGGCGGTCCCCTGGGCATCGACCATCGCCTGCACTACGACAACAGCGGCATCTGGAAGCGAAGCAACCAGAACGCGCTCCTCTACGGGAGCATCGTCGGAATAGGGGCGGGCGCACTCGCGCTCGGAGACGGGAGCGAACTGGGTGACACGTTCTGGCGCTCCGTCGATGCCATGGTGATCAGTGGCATCGGTACGCAGGGGCTAAAATACGCGTTCGGCCGCGAGCGACCTTCGCAGACGAACGATCCCAATCGGTTCTTCAAGCACGGACAGAGCTTCCCCAGCGGCGAGGTGGCAGCACTCTCCGCGGCGGTCACGCCGTTCATCGCGAGGTATGGCGGCGACCATCCCGCCGTTTACGCGCTGGCGCTGTTGCCGGCCTACGACGCGGTGGCGCGCGTGAAGGTCCGTGGGCACTGGCAGAGCGACGTGCTGGCCAGCGCCGTCATCGGCACCGGCATCGGGATATGGGCGTCGCGGCGCGATTCGCCCCTGATAGTGGGCTGGCTGCCGGGTGGTTTCAGCGTGGGGTATGTCCACCATTTCAAACCCTAGTGCGGCGGCCTCGCCGCACCCCGGACGGATGTAGCCGTGCTCTACCTCAGGTAACCGCGCTCGAGCGCGATAACCACCGCGTGCGAGCGGTTGTTGGCGCACAGCTTGCTCATCGCGTGGGACAGATGCTCTTTGATCGTCTCCGGCGACAGGCCGAGGCGGAGAGCGATCTGCTTGTTTTCGAGGCCCGCGGCCACGCCCTGGAGTATCGATATCTCGCGCTCGGTGAGGGCCTCGGTCTCCTGGTGACCGCCGGGTTCCGTGGCAAGCAGACGCCAGCCTTCGCTGCTCAGCATGTCCTGCGTCTCCGGATTCTGCCGCATGTAATCGACCGCGAAGGCGCAGGCAGGCTCCACGAGCAGGCCCTGCTGGCGTGCCTGGGCCATGGCTACGCGCATGAGCTGGTTACCCACACCGTTGGCGACGAGGTTGTCGGAGATATCGACCCGGAAAAAGCTCAGTGTCTTTCCGTCATTCCGGTACCAGGCGCTCGCGGTCTCCCGGCCGAGTTCCGCAACGAAGCGCCCCTCGTCGGGCGCATCCCTGATGACGATCTCCGCTGCCATGCTCGCGCCACGCAATGGCCGGAACTCCGGCGACCGGTAAAGCCTAGCCAGCGCGCCACCGGAACGATTGCACTATTGGGTCAGCACTCGACGATGCGCCTACCCGGTGGGTCTTCGTCGCAATACATCCGCCCAGGTCACCTTTCTGCAATCCCGGCGCGTGGACGTTTCGCACACTGCGGCCAACCTTCCACGGGTGTCTCCCATGTCTTACGGCTATCACGCCGCCGGTCGTTATCGGCTCACTGCAACCATCTCTCTGTTTTTCGCACTGGCAGCGACGTCGACGGCCCACGCCGCCGATGAAGCACCCGGCTTCTTCAAGCTGCCGCTGGGCAAGCTCACGGTCGTCGCGCTGTCCGACGGCAGCTTCACGCTTCCCGCATCGGGGCTGATGGTCGAAGCCCACAAGGGCGAGGTCCAGCAGGCGCTGGCGAAGGCCCATCTCGGCGACGGTGTGCCCACGTCGGTCAACGCGTTCCTCATCGACACCGGCGAGAAGCGCATCCTCATCGACACCGGTTCCGGCGCGTTCCTGGGTGCGACGCTCGGGGAGGTCAATGCGCACCTGCTGGCTGCGGGTTACCGTGCCGATGCCATCGACGAGGTGCTCATCACCCATCTGCATGCCGACCACGTGGGCGGGCTCATCGACCACGGCAAGATGGTGTATCCGAACGCCGTCGTGCGTGTCGACGCGCGAGAAAAGAAATTCTGGGAAAACCGCGACAACAGCGGCAAGGTCGATGCCTCGGTGCAGGCGACCTTCGATGCCGTGGCCACCGCGCTCAAGCCCTACGAGGCCGCGGGCCACGTCAAAGTCCTCCATCCGGGCGACACCGTCGGCCCCGGGATCACGGCGGTGGACGAGCCGGGACACACGGCGGGCCACACGGGCTATCGTGTCGAGAGCGACGGCAAGGTGCTGATGGTCTGGGGCGACCTCGTTCACCTCGCCGTGGCGCAGTTCCCCGATCCGAAGGTCACCATCCGCTTCGACAGCACACCTGCCGACGCGATCGTCACCCGCGAAAAGGCTCTGCGCGCCGCGAGCAAGTCCGGCGAACTCGTCGCCGGTGCGCACATCCCGTTCCCGGGCATCGGGACGGTGCGAAAGGCGGGTTCCGGTTATACGTGGGTCCCCGTTGGGCCGTGATTGGCAATATAGGTTCTTCGTGCCGATTGGTGGTGCTTCGTAGCGAGTGCCTGGTGGGGTTTGCTTCGTAGGCTGGGCTCGCCTGTTCGGCCTCGCGCTTGGCGCTCGTGCGTGGTCGGGAAGCCGGCAGCCGTCGCCCTCGCCGCGAAGACTTACGTCGTTCCTTGCGAAAGGAGAGCCGCTGCGCGGCTGGTGTCTTATGGCTGACGCCGCGGCGGACCCGGGCGTGCCTGCCTACGCAGGCACGATGATGTGGCGGCAAGAAAACCCGGCACCGATGCCCACGACATACGAGTACCCGGTGCTTTGTGTGGGAGCCGGCTACGCCGGCGATCCCGCGGCAGCGGGCAAGCTTGTCGCTAGCACCCATCGCCGCTGAAGCGGCTCCCACACAAAGCGAAGTGGTTCCCACAAGGGTGCGATGCGACGGTCTTGCAGTGCCCCACCTACCGTCGTGCCTGCGAACGCAGGCACCCAGCGCCCCGGTCGGCAAGAGACGAAAGCAAACCATCGACTTCGCGCTTCGCTCTCCCAACAAGAGCCCACACCGTTGGCGGCCAGTGCCCGTTCGCGGCGAGGGGAACGGGTACTGGCTCCTAGACACCGGCACAGGCGCCGATGCGAGGCCGCAAGGCGAGCCCTCCCTACGAAGCGACCACTATCACCAGGCAACGAAGCAACAGTCCCCGGAAACGCGAGAAGAATCCGTCGTCTCGCGCCTGCGCTTAGCCGCGAACGGCTGCCTCGGCAGCTTCCGCGATCGCCTTCACGACCTCGTCGGCGTGGGAGATCAGCGACATGTGGCTGGAAGGCACTTCGGTCACCGTCGAGCCCATGAGCTTGGCGGCGTCGCGCTGCAAGTCCGGGGAAACCGCGCGGTCGCTGGTCGAGACGATGAACCAGGACGGGCGCGTGCGCCATGCCGTGGTCGTCAACGCATCGCCGAAGGTGCTCTTGGCGAGCGGGCCCTGCGTTGCCGCCAGGAGGCGTGCCATATCGGAAGGCAGGTCCTGCGCGACGTCGTCGATGAACGTCTGCTCCGAGAGATAGACAAACCCGTTGCCGTCCTCGCGAATGCCGCCAAGCGCCGGCGGGGAAGGGTACTTGCCCACCAGTTCTCCCGTGGTCTGGCCCACGTTGCCGGAAAAGGCCGATACATACACCAGCGACTTCACCTTCGGATCGTCGCCCGCTTCGGTGACGACGAAGCCGGCCCAGCTGTGGCCGACGAGAACAACGGGCCCTTCGACGAACGAAAGAACGCGCTTCGTTGCGGCCACGTCCTCGGCGAGCGACGTGAGGGGATTCTGTACGGCTACGACCTTCAGGCCCCGCGAAAGGAGCCCCGGAATGACGGCGTTCCAGCTCGAGCCGTCCGCCCATGCACCATGGATGAGAACAATGGTGGCCTGCGGTTTGGTGTTGCTGCTCATGGCGATTCCTCTGATGGCGGGATAAGTCGCGTTCGACGGCGAACCTCGCGCCAACCTAGGACAGTCGAACGCCCGCGGCTTGCAGGAAGACGGGGTGGACGATCCTTCTAAGCGTGCGCCTCACGACGCAGCAAGGTGCGGACCAATCATGCTATTTGCGCGGACCGCGCATCGATACGCTGCGATCTCTTTCCGCCGCAGTGGATGAGCGATGAAACACCACACCGTCAGGGCCAACGGCATCCGCCAGCATTATCTCGACGCGGGCGAAGGCGCACCGGTTGTCCTGCTGCATGGTTTTCCCGAGACGAACTACGCCTGGCGTTACCAGGTTCCTGTCCTGGCGGGTAAATATCGTGTGATCGCGCCGGACCTTCGTGGCTACGGAAAGACCGACAAGCCGGCCACCGGCTACGACAAGCGGAACATGGCGCGGGACCTGATCGCGCTCCTGGATCACCTCGGTATCGATCGCATCGCCCTTGTCGGCCACGATCGCGGTGCACGGGTCGCGACACGATTCGCCAAGGATCACCCGCACCGTCTGGACAGGCTGGTCGTCATGGACAACGTGCCCACCCGCATCGTGGCCCATGCGATGAATGCGAAGGTGGCGAAGGCGTACTGGTTCTTCATGTTCCACCAGGTGCTCGACTTGCCCGAAGCACTCATCGCAGGGCGGGAGGACATATGGCTCCGGCACTTCTTCACCGACTGGTGCTACGACCCGCACACCATTGCCGGTGCGGACTTCGATGCCTATGTGTCGGCGTACCGGGAGCCGGGTGCCGTACGCGGCGCGATGGCCGACTATCGGGCCGCACCCGAGGACGTGCTGCAGGACGAGCAGGACGCCCACGTGTCGATTGCATGCCCGACGATGGCCATCTGGGGTGCGGACTTCGAGGCGGTCGGGGGCACTTTCGACATGGCCGCGGTGTGGAAGGGCATGGCGACCCACCTTCGCGCAGAGCCCATCGCCGAGTGCGGCCACCTGCCCCAGGAAGAGCAGCCGGAAATCGTCAACGGATTGCTGCTGGACTTCCTCGACGGCTGGACCGGAGGTGCGGCATGACGCGCCCGCGGCAGCTCGCTTACGCAGCGACACCTTGATTCAGTCGAGATAGCCGCGAGCGATCGCGATGGAGAGCGCATGCGCACGGTTGGTGGCCCGGAGCTTGGCCATCGCATGGGACAGGTGCTCCTTCACGGTGTTGCTGGCGATGCCGAGGTGCTGGGCGATCTGCTTGTTTTCCATCCCCGCCGCTACGCCACGGAGCACGGCCAGCTCGCGCTCGGTCAGAGACTCGTCCCCACGGTGGTCGTGGAGGCGTTTCGCCACTTCCGCCGAGATGCGGTGCTGGCCGGCGTGAACCGCCCTGACGACCCCGACGAGGTCGTTGGCCAGCGATGTCTTGAGCAGGTAGCCCTGGGCGCCCGCGGCAAGCGTCCTTCGTGCCGCCGCGTCCCCGCCATAAGTGGTGAGCACGATCACGCGGGCCATCGGGTCGATCTTCCGCATGGCACCTACCACTTCGTCGCCGTCCATGTCTGGCAGTTTCAGGTCGACGACGGCGACGTCGGGACGCATGTCGCGGAACACCTCGACGCCCTCCGCTCCGGTTCCCGCCTGGCCCACGATAAGGATGCCCGGCTCGCCCGCCAGCATGGCCACGACACCCGCACGAAAGAGCGGGTGGTCGTCGACGACGATGATGCGGATGGCGGGCGGTGTCATGAGTGTTTCCATGCGAACGAGTGAGAGCCGTATTGTTGCCTGAGCGGGCCATCGTGTCTTAGGAAAAACACCCCCCATACAGGGGGTCTGCCCGGAGCCGGTGGCCGATAGCATCCGCCTCGTCTTCGAGCAGTGACGATGGTGGCTCCATGCGAATCGATACCTCGTTGCCGTCGGTCCCGTCCACCGACCGCATCTCGCCGGTGAGTGTGGTGCAGCAGTTGCTGCGCCAGGCGCTGCGCCAGATCGCCGATGTCGACAGGGCCGACCGCGCCGCCTGTGCGCGATATATTGCGGAGGCCTTGCGGATCCACCAGCAAGCCACCACACAGCGCGCGCCCCGTGCTCCGACGGGACTGGCGGAATGGCAGGTGCGCACGGTAGAGCAGGTGGCATTGGCGCGCCTCGATCTCGGTCTTTCGATAACCGAACTCGCCGCGGCTTGCCAGCTTTCCCGTGGCTACTTCAGCCGTGCGTTCAAGGTGACCTTCGGCGAGAGCCCGCATCGGTGGCGACACCGCAAGCGCATCGAGCATGCCTGCAGGCGGCTCGTCGACACCACCGACACCCTTGCCGGCATCGCGATGGACTGCGGGTTCAACGACCAGGCTCACTTCACCCGTGCCTTCAAGGCGCTGATGGGGACGACGCCACACCTGTACCGCAAGTCGCGCGCTGGATGAGGTTATCGCTCGCCGGTCCGTGCTTGTTTTTATCAAACATGCGGACGATGGATTCCAAAGCTTCTATTTGTTCTCCGGCGCGCTGCCTATCGTGAATGCAATCGCAGGAACCGCCTGCGATCCATTCACGAGGCCCCCTTCCATGCCATTCAACGAACTGATCACGCCTGCCAATTGTGCGCTTGCGCTCATCGACTTCCAGCCCGCGATGTTCCAGGGTGTGCAGAGCCATGATCGCAAGGCCATCATGGACAACGTGCAGATCCTCGCGCGCGCCGCGAAGCTCTTCAAGGTCCCGACCATCCTCACCACGGTTGCCAAAGACAGCTTCTCCGGTCCCTTCATGCCGGAAGTGACCGACGACGTCTTCCCCGACCAGCCCGTCATCGATCGCACCTCCATCAACTCCTGGCTGAACGCGGATTTCCGCAAGGCCGTCGCGAACACCGGTCGCAAGCGCTTCGTCGTCGCCGGCTTGTGGACCGGCGCCTGTGTGAACTTCCCGACGCTCGACATGCTGCGCGAGGGCTACGAAGTCACCGTGGTGACTGACGCCTGCGGCGATACGAGCGTCGAGGCCCATGAGCGTGCCGTCCAGCGCATGATCCAGGCCGGCGCGGTGCCGATGACGACGCTCCAGTTCATGTTCGAGTTGCAGCAGGACTGGGCGCGATCGGGCACGTACGAAGGCGTGATGGACATCCTGCGTGCCCTCACGCCGTACGGCATCCAGGTGCGCTTCTCGAAGTGGGCGCTTGGCGAACATGCGTCGGAGGCGGGTTGAAACCATGTCGCCCTATCTCATCTCCCTCGCGTTCGGCGTGGTGGTCGGCATCGCTTACGGCTGCTTCGGTGTGCGTTCCCCGGCACCGCCGATGATCGCCTTGCTTGGACTGCTCGGCATGCTCGCAGGTGAAGCGGCTGTGTCCTACGTGAAGGGGCATCCGGATGTCTGGGCCAATCTCTGGCACAGCAAGAGCTTCGCCGTCCCCAAGAGCGATGCCCCACGTTCGAACGACGACCACGTCTGATCCCCGGAGCTTCCCCATGTCACCCATCCCCGTACCGGATCTCGTCCTGCACCGAGGCCTGTTCACCACCCTCGACCGTCGTCGGCCGACGGCAAGCGCCGTGGCCATTCACAATGGTCGGTTTCTGAAGGTGGGAGACGACCACGAGGTGCTGGCACTGGCCGGCCCGGGGACACGTGTGGTCGACGTCGGTGGGCGCCGGGTGCTTCCCGGCCTCATCGACAACCACCTCCACCTGATTCGTGGGGGACTCAACTTCAACATGGAACTGCGCTGGGACGGTGTGCCGAGCCTTGCCGATGCCATGCGGATGCTCCGCCGGCAGGTCGAAATCACGCCCCCACCGCAGTGGGTACGCGTCGTCGGCGGCTTCACCGAACACCAGTTCGTCGAGAAGCGCCTTCCCACGATCGACGAACTCAACGCTGTGGCACCGGATACCCCGGTGTTCATCCTGCACCTGTACGACCGCGCGCTGCTCAATGCCGCGGCGCTGCGCGTGTGCGGCTACACCAAGGACACCCCCGATCCGCCCGGTGGCGAGATCCTGCGCGACAAGAGCGGCAACCCCACCGGCCTGCTGCTCGCCAAGCCCAATGCGTCGATCCTCTACGCCACGCTGGCCAAGGGTCCGAAGCTGCCTTTCGAATACCAGGTGAACTCCACGCGTCACTTCATGCGCGAGCTCAACCGACTCGGCATCACGGGCGCCATCGACGCCGGTGGCGGATCGCAGAACTGGCCCGACGACTATGCGGTCGTGCAACAGTTGGCGGACGAGAATCGGCTGACCATCCGCATCGCCTATAACCTGTTCACGCAAAAGCCCAAGCAGGAGAAGGACGATTTTCTCGCCTGGACGAAGTCGGTCACGTACCAGCAGGGCGACGATTATTTCCGGCACAACGGTGCCGGCGAGATGCTGGTGTTCTCGGCCGCCGACTTCGAGGACTTCCGCCAGCCGCGACCGGACATGGCGCCCGAGATGGAAGGCGAGCTCGAAGGCGTGGTGCGGATCCTCGCGCAGAACCGTTGGCCCTGGCGCCTGCACGCGACTTATGACGAAACCATCAGCCGCGCGCTCGATGTATTCGAGAAAGTGGCCCAGGACATTCCCCTGGACGGTATTCACTGGTTCTTCGACCACGCCGAGACGATCTCGGACGCGTCCATCGAGCGGATCGCGGCCCTCGGCGGCGGCGTGGCCGTGCAGCATCGCATGGCCTACCAGGGCGAGTACTTCGTCGAACGCTACGGTATCGGCGCGGCACAGGCGACACCTCCGGTCAGGAAGATGCTGGACCGGGGCGTCAACGTCTCCGCGGGCACCGACGCGACGCGTGTGGCATCGTACAACCCGTGGGTGTCGCTCGCCTGGCTCACCACGGGTCGCACCGTCGGCGGCCTGCGCCTGTATCCCCGGCACAACTGCCTCGACCGCGAGGAGGCCCTGCGCATGTGGACCGAGAACGTCACCTGGTTCTCCAACGAGGAAGGCAAGAAGGGGCGGATCGCGGAAGGCCAGCTGGCCGACCTCATCATCCCCGACCGGGACTTCTTTGCCTGCGCCGAAGACGAGATCGTCGGGACGACGTCGTTGCTGACCATGGTCGGCGGCAAGGTGGTCTACGCCGCCGGGCCTTTCGCTTCGCTCGACGAAAGCGATATCCCCGCCGCGATGCCCGACTGGTCTCCCGTCAATGCCTATGGCGGTTATGCCGCCTGGGCAACGCAGCAGCAACGTGTGGATGGCCTCGAGCGCCGCGGATACAGCACCTGCGGTTGCGCACATGGGTGCTCGGTGCACGGGCACGACCATGGACGCTCGCATGCGACATCGCTTCCGGTCGACGACTTCAAGAGTTTCTGGGGCGCGCTGGGTTGCGCGTGCTGGGCCGTATGATGCGCCCGGCCTCCGTGCGCATGGACCTCGTGCTGTGGTTCGCGCTCCTCGCGCTGTGTTCGGCCTACCTCCAGGGCGCGATCTGCAAGCTCATCGATTTCGATGCGGCCATCGGCGAGATGCAGCACTTCGGTCTCTCACCGCCGCGTCTTTTCGCCTGTGGCGTCATTGTCTTCGAGTTACTGTGTTCGCTTGCGGTGCTCACCGGCCACCTGCGGTGGCTCGGTGCGTTCGCGCTGGCACTGTTCACCTTCACCGCCAACTTCCTCGCCAATGCCTGGTGGAACGAGGCGACGGGTCCCGGGCGCGACATGATGATGAACGGGTTCTTCGAACACCTGGGCCTTGCCGGCGCGTTCGTCCATGTGGGCTGGCTCGATCTGCGAGGACGCCTCCATGGCCGCTGAAACCGGGGGACTCTCCGACAGCCTGCGCCCGCTGAAACACGCGACCTTCGCCATCCTCTGGGTGGCGACCGTGCTGGGCAACACCGGCACCTTCATGCGCGACATCGCCAGCTCCTGGATGGTGACGGAACTCGGCGGCGGCCCCGCCGCGGTTTCGCTCATCCAGGCCGCCGGCTCGTTGCCCATCTTCCTCCTCGCCATCCCTGCGGGCGTGTTGTCCGACATCCTCGACCGCCGCCGTTTCCTCATCGCCGTGCAGGTGCTTCTCGCCTGCGTGAGCGCGACGCTCATGATGCTCGCCTCCACCGGAAACCTGAGCATCGCGGCGCTCGTTGCCCTGACCTTCGTCGGCGGCATCGGCGCGGCGCTCATCGGGCCCACGTGGCAGTCCATCGTGCCGGAACTCGTCGAGCGGGCCGAGCTCAAGGACGCCGTCTCGCTCAACTCCCTGGGCGTCAACATCTCGCGCGCCATCGGACCTGCGGCAGGCGGCCTGATCCTGGCCGGCATGGGTGCGGCCGTCACCTATGGCACGGACGTCTGCAGCTATTTCCTCGTCATTGCGGCCCTCGTCTGGTGGCGGCGCAAGTCCGCGGGCGACAGGGCGCTTCCGGAGAACTTCCTGGGTGCCTTTCGTGCGGGTCTGCGATACACCAAGGCGAGCCGCGAGTTGCACGTTGTCCTCATCCGCGCGGCCGTGTTCTTCGCGTTCGCTTCGGCGGTATGGGCACTCCTTCCCCTTGTGGCTCGGGGCACCTTGCATGGTGGCGCGGGGTTCTACGGTGTGCTGATGGGCGCCGTGGGGGCGGGTGCCATCGTCGGCGCGTTGTTGCTGCCGAAGATGCGCGCACGATGCAGCGCCGACGCGTTGCTGCTCGGGTCGTCGCTGCTATCCGCCCTCGTGATGGTCGTCCTGGCACTTGTCCCCGACAAGATCGTGGCGTTTATCGCGCTTCTGGTGCTCGGTGGCGCGTGGATCATGTCGCTGACCACGTTCAACGGGGTCGCCCAAGGCATCCTGCCCAACTGGGTGCGGGGCAGGGCGCTCGCCGTATACCTCACCGTGTTCAATGGTGCGATGGCGGTGGGAAGCATCGGTTGGGGCACGCTGGCAGAAGCGGTGGGCGTGGGCGCGACGCTGCTGGCCAGTGCCGCAGGGCTGGTTGTGGCCGCGTTCGTCATGCGCGCCATGCCGCTGCCATCGGCCGACCTGGACCTTACCTCGGCGCACCAGTGGGCCGAACCGCTCACGGCCGAGCCGATCGCCAACGATCGCGGCCCCGTCCTCATCCTTGTCGAATACGACGTGGCACACGAAAGGCTTCCCGCGTTCCTCGCCGTGCTGGAGCGCTTCTCGATGGAGCGTCTGCGCGACGGGGCGTATGCCTGGGGTGTCACCCAGGACTCGGGCAATCCCGAGCATGTCGTGGAGTGGTTCATGGTCGAGTCGTGGGCCGAACACCTCCGCCAGCATGAGCGTTTCAGTCATGCGGGTGCGGACATCCAGAGCGAAGCCTCCGCCTTCCACCGGGGCGCCCAGCCGCCCAAGGTCACGCACCTCATCGGTGTCAATGCCCGCGCGCTCGCGCAGGGCCTTCCTTCTTCCTGAGCAACGGACATATCCCCATGCGCCCGTACACCCTGATCGCTTCGCTCGCGCTCCTCGTTTCATCCACCGCCATGTCGGCGACACCGGACTATGCGGTCGGTTCGCAATACGACACGACCCACGTGTATGTCGCACCGGCCGACGTCGACGCGTTCGTGCGGAGTTTCACGGCCACCTTCGGCGGGCAGTCCACCAAGCAGGTGGTGGTCACCGTGACGCCGACACCGTCGAGCACGTCGTCGCAGCTCGTGCAGACCCCGGTCGGCACCGTGTCGGTGTTCGGCTTTCGCACACCGGTTCCGTACCCCTTCGGCCTCGAGCGCACCGGTTACCTCGTGACCGACCTCGACGCGGCCGTCAAGGCGGCGAACGCCGCGGGCGCTGCCACGCTCGTCGCGCCCTTCGACGATCCGATCGGGCGCGACGCCGTCGTCACCTGGCCGGGTGGCGTGAACATGCAGCTGTACTGGCATACGAAAAAGCCCGACTACGCCGCGTTCGAACACGTACCGGAAAACCGCATCTACCTGCCGGCCGAATCCGCCGACGCCTTTGTGAAAGCCTTCGTGAACTTCTCGCACGGCAAGGTGGTGGATGACGACCGCCATGCGCCGGGGAGCGAGCTTGGTCGCAAGGGCGGCACGTATCGCCGCATCCGCATCGAATCCGGGTACGGCAAGGCCACGGTACTTGTCACCGATGGGCATCTGGACTGGCCTTACGGCACCGAGCTCACCGGTTACGAGGTGACCGACCTCGACGCCACGCTCAAGCGCGCGCAGGACAGCGGCGCCAAGGTGGTCGTCGACGCGCATGCCGAGGGCAGCCGTCGTGCTGCCATGGTCCGGTTCCCGGGTGGCTACGTCGCTGAAATCCACAGCGGCAAATGAAACGCGCCTGCCTGCCGCTGGTTGCGGCGGCTTTCCTCGCGACGGCGGCATCGGCCCAGGACGTGCCCGACGAGAAGGCCACAACCAACGAGGGGATGGTGAGGACACCCGATCGTCCCGTCATCCTGCCCAACCGCTGGCAGGAGGACTGGTCGGTGCTCGCCGACCCGGCCGTGCCGAGGAAGCCGGGCGATGCGTTGAAGTACATGCCGCTGGGCCCCGGTGGCGATCACTACCTCACCCTGGGCGCCCTCCTGCGCGAACGGGTGGAGACCAACAACGCGCCGGCCTTCGGCATCGGGCGGAACGACGATACGTACCTGCTGCAGCGCCTGCAGGTGCATGCGGGACTGCGCTGGGGTACGCCCTGGCTCGCCTTCGTGCAACTCGAAGATGCCCGACCCTTTGCGAAATCGAGCTGGGGGCCGACGGACCGCAACCGGGCGGACGTGCGTCTCGCCTTCCTGGCCTGGCAGGGCGACGCATTCGGCGGCACGGTACGGGTGCGCGCGGGACGGCAGGACTTCGCGCTCGACCTGCAGCGCTTCGTGTCGCTGCGTGACGGCCCGAACGTGCGTCAGTCGTTCGACGCGCTGTGGGCCAATCTCGAGCGAGGGCCGTGGCGCATCATTGCCTTCCTGAGCCACCCCGTGCAGTACCGGGACGACCACGCGTTCGACGACACCTCGGGATCGGACGATCGTTTTCACATGATTCGGGTGGAGCGCCATGTCTTCGGCACGAATGAACTGTCGTACTACCACGCGTGGTACGACACCGGCCGGGCAAGCTTCCTCGATGCCAGGGGCAACGAGCGTCGCCGTGTCGACGACGTGCGTTTTGCCGGCAAGCAAGGTCCGCTCGACTGGGATCTCGAGGCCATGCGACAGCGTGGGCGGGTGGGGGAGAGCACGATCCACGCGTGGGCGATGGGCACGCGCGCGGGGTGGACCTTCATGGACACCGCATGGACGCCAAGGCTCGGCTTGCAGTTCGACACCGCTTCGGGCGACAAGCGGGCGGGCGACGGGCGCCTCGGCACCTTCAACCCGCTCTTTCCCAACGGCTATTACTTCTCGCTCGCGGGTTACACCGGTTACACGAACCTCGTTCATTTCAAACCGAGCATCACGCTCAAGCCCTCGTCGAGCCTGACGCTCCTCGGGGCCGTGGGACTGCAGTGGCGGCGAACCACGGCAGACGCGATCTACGTGCAGCCCGACAGTGCACTCGCCGGCACGGCGGGCACCGGCTCGAAGTGGACGGGGATGTACGGGCAGGTGCGTCTCGACTGGAAGTGGCGTCCCGGCATCACGTTCTCCATCGAGGGGAATCACTTCCGGGCGGGTCGCACCATCAGGGATGCCGGTGGGAACGACGGCAATTACGGCAGTGTGCAGGTGCTGTTTGGCTGGTGATGTGCGCCCCTGTATAACCTCCTGACATAGGCGAGACGGCCCGGGCATGTATGGCCTGAGGCTCGCATTCATTCGGTTCCGGGGGTTGATGTATGAAGGCTGTCCATCGGCGGCTGCGCGGCGTGAGGGCGTTGCTTGCCTGCGTCGTGCTGGGCCTGCTCGTCTGGGGCGATGCCTTCGCGGACGACATAAAGGCGCCAGGGTACGTGGTGACTGTCTGGGGTGCTTCGGAAGGCGCACCCCAGGATGTCGGGAACATGGCGCAGACTGCCGACGGCATGATCTGGCTGGGAACCAACAATGGTCTGTTCCGTTTCGACGGACACCATTTCAGCGAATTCAACGTGGCTCCGGAGTCGCTCCATGTGTCCCGTCAGGTCAGGGACCTGACGCCGGACCCGAAGGGCGGCCTCTGGGTGCTGTATGGAGACGCCGTTGAGGTTCATCTGGCGGCCGACGGCCGAACGGTTACCATTCCTGCGGGATTGCCCACCAGCGGCATCGGCGGCACCTTCGTCCATGCCGATGGCCGCACGTTCGTCACCGCGGACGACGGTCTCTATGTGCTGACGGAAGGACGCTGGGTTCGCTGCGACGCGTCGGCATGGGGCCTGCCGTCCGCGCCGATCGACACCGTGCGAAGCAGCGCCGGCGGTGACATGCTGGCGATCGCTGGCGAATCGATCTACCGGTTGCCGCGCGGGGCGCAGCGCTTTGTCGAGGTGGCGAAACTCGCTGAACCGAACAAGGGCGGACTGCTCGTGGCGGACCCCGAGGGACACCTGTGGGTGACGTACCGCAAGTACATGGAGGTGCCCGGCATCCGCATGTCCACGCAACCGGCCGCGGTGAACGTCAATCACATCACGACGTTCGACACGCGGGGAACCTTCTGGACGGTGCAGCAGGGTTGCGACGGGCTTTGCTCGGCGAGCCGGGAATCTGCTCTGGCGGACATACGCGAGGGACGCCGCCCGACCCGGACGTCCGTCATCCCTGCCGGCAACATCAGCGCGCTCTCGTTGATGCTCGATGCAACCGGCGATCTGTGGGTGGGTGCCCGGCAGGGTCTCGTCCGTTTCCGTCCGACGGTGACCGAACCCATCACCCCGTTCGAGAAGGGACTTGGCTGGTTCGGTGTCTTGCCGGCCGCGGACGGGACGACGCTGGTGACCACCTACACGCGTGGCGGCTACAACAAGATCGGACTCGTCGATGGAAACCATGTCGACATCCTGGCCGACGACACGGCGGTTTCCGCACTGACCCGGCTACCCGACGGTACGGCCGTCCTCGCGGGCGACGATGCTCTCTATCGCGTATCGGGCAAGGCATTCCAGGTGCTCTCGCCGCGTCCCGACGAAGGACCCACCGCGTCCACCGATCCTGCCCAGGTGGTGCTTCCTGCCGGCGCCGGTCGCTTCTGGGTGAGTCTCCGGGACAAGGGGCTCTTTCTGGTCGATGGCAACGATTGGCGTCATGTCGGAGCACCGGAAGGTTTTCCGGCCCTGTCGCCCACGAGCGGCACCATCGATGCGGATGGCGTGACCTGGTTCGGTTTTTCCGACGGCTCCCTGGCGGCGCTCGCGCCGGGAGCCACATCCTCGCCGACGATCACCCAGGTGCCATCGATTGGGGCGATCACGGCCATGAGTCCCGGGGAACCCTTCCTGGTCGGCGGCGAGGTCGGGTTTGGCGTCGTGCATCGCGGCACCTTCAGGCCGGTCGAATTGCGCCGCCACGGTCTGCTCCGGGGCGTGACCGGCATGGTCCGCACCGCCGACGGCGACGTCTGGCTCAATACCGCCAAGGGCCTGATAGGACTCAGGGTTCGGGACATCGAACGGACGCAGGACGGGAAAGGGGAAGGTCTTCCTTTTCGCATCGTCACGACCGCCGACGGCATGCCGGGTGGCGCGCAGCAAGTGCGTCCCTTGCCGACGCTGCATCAGGCTGCCGATGGCAAGCTCTGGATCGCCGGTGTCTCGGGTCTCGTTACCTTCCGTCCGGACGACCTCGGTCGCGATATCGCCGCGACGCCTTCCCTGCTGGCCATGCGCGACGGCAACGGCGCGTCCCTGCTGGGCGGTGGGGAGCTGAAACCCGGCCAGCGGTCGCTGGATGCCGACATCGTGGGCGTGTCGCTCACCGACGCGGGCTTTGTGGATCTGCGGTACCGGTTGCCCGGCGTCGATACGGCGTGGCGGTACGCCGCGGACGAAGCGAAGGTGAGCTATTCGGACCTGCCGCCCGGGCGGCTTCGGTTGGAGATCCAGGCGAGGGGTCCGAGCGGCGACTGGTCGCCCAGTCTCTTCTCCGCGACGGTGATTTCGCAGCCCGCGTTCTACGAAACCGCCTGGTTTGCAATGCTGATGGCGCTTCTCGTGGTTGTCGCGGCGGTCGTGGGACATCGCTACCGCATGGCCATCGTGCGGCGTCGCGACGAGGAGACCACGCAGGCAAAGCTCCGCGAGCGCGACCGCATCGCCCGCGAACTCCATGACTCCATGCTCCAGGGCATGGCAGGCGTCATGCTGCGGGTGGTCGCATGGGAGCGCGACCGGCGCGCGCCGGACGAACTGCGCTCCGCCTTCAAGGACGTCGCAGGGCAACTGTCGGGTTTGATACTGGAGGCGAGGGCGCGGGTGATTTCATTGCGAAGCGTCGCGTCCTACCGCATGCCGTTGTCCGATGCGCTGCGGATGATCGGCGACGACCACGGCTCCGCGACGGGGGCCAGCTTCGACGTCGTCGTCGAAGGCGAGGAAACGCCCCTCGACGACATCACGCATCTCGCCGCATTGGACATCTTGCGGGAAGCCATCCACAACGCCTTCAAGCACGCCAGGGCCAGCCATATCGCGTTGACCCTCCGCTATGGCCAGTCGACGCTCGTCGCGGAGGTAAAGGACAACGGGCAGGGCATCCCCGAACCCGTCACGGCCGAGGGCCGCCGCGCGGGACACTGGGGCATGGTGACCATGCGCGAGCGCGCCCAGGAGATCGGCGGCACGCTGTCGATCGTGACGGGGGTTGGTGGAACCACGGTTGGCTTGATGATGCCACTGAGCCGCTAGCCGGAAGGGTGCTAGCTGCATCGCATATGGCGTCCTGCAAATTCTTGCGGCAAGATGCCCCGACTTAAGGGGGGTACATGGAAGCATCGCGAAGCGGAGGTATAGGCGCCGGCGACTTGTCGCGCGCGGGATTCAGGCTGGGCGCCGTGGCGCTGGGCGTGGCAATGGCCTTAGGCCTTTCCGCCTGCGGTGGAGGAGGCGGAGGGGGAGGCAATGGCAATGTCAAACCGACGCAGCCAACGCCGCCTTCCACTGGTGGCACCGTAACTCCTGCCGGCCAGATCGACGTCGATGCCGGCGTGGCCAGGGTGGTATCCGACAATCTCAGTGGGTCGATCGACCTGATCAAGGGCGGTGCAGGAACCCTGACGCTTACCGGCAACAACAGCTACGCCGGAAGCACCAAGGCGCAGGCGGGGAGCCTCTACGTGGATGGCGACCAATCCAACGCCAAGGGCGAGACGAGCGTCGCCGGCGGGGCGACACTCGGTGGCAAGGGTATCGTAGGCGGAAACGTCACTGTCGCCGACGGCGGTAGGCTCGCGCCTGGAAGCCATGCCGCGGTCGGCACACTCAGGATAAACGGCAGTCTCGTTCTTTCGTCAGGATCAACGCTCGCTTACGATTTTTCCGCGCCCGACGGCAGCGGCAACGCGCGCAACGACTTCATCGACATCGGAAGCAACGTCACGCTCGACGGCAAGCTCGATGTCTCCACCCTCACGGGTGGGTTGGCGATGCCTGGGGTCTACCGCCTCCTCAATTACGGTGGCACCCTGGTCGATCACGGCCTCGACACGCCGAATGGTTTGCTTGTCCAGACGGGTGTTGCGCACCAAGTCAACCTCGTCAATACGCAGGGTATGCGCTTCAGCTTCTGGGACGGGAATGCCGGCCCCCAGAACGACCACGTGGTGAACGGCGGGAATGGCACATGGCAAGCCGACGGGGCGGGCGCCATGAGCAACTGGACCGATGCCAACGGTGCGGTGAACGTCGCATTCGGCAGCGGGTCTTTCGCGGTATTTCAGGGAACGCCAGGCACGGTCGCCGTCGACGGTAGCAAGGGCGATATCACGGTGTCGGGCATGCAGTTCGCCAGTGATGGCTATGTCGTGCAGGGCGACACCATTCGTCTGGCTGGAGGAGCCAGCGATTCCGCGCACTCTGTGATCCGCGTGGGTGACGGCAGTTCGTCCGAATCCGGTTACACGGCCACCATCGACAGCGATCTGGCGGGTAGCGCGGGCCTGGTCAAGGTCGGGGCGGGGACGCTGATACTCGGAGGTGCCAATACCTATACGGGTGGAACCACGATAAATGGTGGGGTGCTCCAGATCGGCAACGGCGGTACGAGGGGATCTATCGTCGGCGACGTAATCAATGAAGGAATACTCGCCTTCAACCGAAGCGGCAACGTCGGGTTCGATGGCGTCGTCAGTGGCTCCGGCTCGCTGCGGAAGATCGGGGCCGGCACGTTGATGCTCACCGGCAACAACACCTACACCGGCGGCACCCTGATCGCAGGGGGTACCTTGCAACTTGGCAACAACAGCAATGCGGGTTGGGTCGCCGGCAACATAACGAACAATGGAACACTGCTTGTCTACCGCGCCGACGACGTGACCTTCAGTGGCCTGATGACAGGCACCGGCGCGTTGCAGACGTCCGGACACAACACACTGACCGTCACCGGCAGCTTGCAGAATACCGGCGGTACGATTATCGACGGCGGCAGCACGCTCCAGGTGGGTGACGGCGGTATCTTGGGGTCGCTGTTCGGGAACGTGGTGGACTATGGAACGCTGGCGTTCAATCGGACCGACGACCAGACATTCGGCGGCAATGTCAGCGGCAGCGGGAAACTGGTGAAGCTCGGCGGAAACACGTTGACACTTACCGGGACGAACGGCGCAACCGGTGATGCAGGGTTGGCGTTCGGCACGACGGTCGTCGACGGGACGCTCAGGTTGGCACGAGGTGCGTCGCTCGTATATGCCACCAGCGTTGGCGGCAACCTGGCACACGCCACTCTCCGGGTCGACCAGGGCGCGACCGTCGGTAGGATGACGCTCGAAGACGGTGCCACGCTCGACAACGCCGGCCTGGTGCATTACGACACCCCGTTCACGGTCGTATCCGGTGGTGCGGCGACGGTGTCGAATCACAACGGCGGTGTCATCGAAACCGTGCCCCAGACCGGATACGTTGGCGCAGCGGTGTCCCTCGGGGCAAACAGCACGTTGACTAATGGTCCGGGCAGCATCATTCGCGGTGCCATGGCGGTGCAGTCGGCCGGAGTCGTCAACAACGACGGCGGTACGATCTCGGGCCTTACCGACGATGGCGTCAACGGCGACATGGTTGTCGTCAACAATATGCACGGAGGCACGATCGCTTCAGGACTTACGCCGCCGTTCAACTTCCTCCTGAGCAGCGGCGTATTCGCTTCAGGAACCAATGCGACGATCAACAATCTGAGCGGCAGCTCCATCCTTGGCAAGCGGGTAGGCGTCGACCTGGAAGACGGCGGAACGGTGAACAACGATGGCGGGAGCATCGTCACCGGCACCACCGGCGTCACGGCGTTCAGCCGCGGCAGCACGATCGTCACGGTCAACAACAGCAATGGCGCAAGAATTACAGGAACACAGACGGGTATCCGTCTTGGCTATGGCGGTGTTATCAACAACGGCGTCGGATCGACGATCGAAACGACGTCCCCGTCCGCAGGAGACTGTGCGGTCACGCCTGCGTGTGCCATTTACGTACCGGTTTATTCGGCCATCGGGAGTTATGGTTCCATTGGTGTCCTGACCCTTTCGAATGCTGGCAATATCGTCGGTGACGTACAGATGGATCCAGGCCGCGTAAATGACATCACGTTGGTTGCGGGCGGCTCCATCCAGGGCGCGCTGAAGATCGGCAGCAATGCGCAATCCACGCTGACGCTCGATGGCGATGCAGGCACGACCCAACTGTATTCGAATGCCGTGACCGGCACGACGACGTTTGGAGGCAAACTCGCCAAGAGCGGCTCCGGTACGTGGGTGTTGGACAACACGGCCTTGCAGGGTGTCGTGGACACGACGATCGAAGCCGGTTCGCTGCGCGCATCGCAGGCCCTTTCCGGCAACGTTGCCGTGCATGCCGAAGGCACGCTGGATGGTGTGCCGGGCGTCATCGGCAACCTTGCCAATGCAGGCAGGACTGCCGTGCATGGTGGCGATTCGGCTGTCGGCGGCAACTATAGCCAGACTGCGACGGGCACGCTGGCGGTGAGTCTTGGAAGCAAGCTGGTCGTGGGTGGGGCCGCTACGCTGGGGGGCGCGCTCGAAGTCACGGGCGCGGACAGCGGCTATGTGAGCAACACGCATACCGAGGTTCTGACGGCCAGCAATGGGGTTACTGGCACGTTCGACCGATTGGTCAAGGACACCGGCGTGGTGTTCACCACGACCACCATTCAGTACGACGCCAACAGCGTTTGGCTGGATACCACCGGTCTCAACATCACCACGGCGTTCGCCAAGCAGGGAGGCACGTTCACGGCGGCAACGTTAGGTGGTGCCCTGCGCGTGCAGGGTGCCTTCGATACGCTGGACAACAAGATCGCCAGTGGCACCGTGTCGGAGGTATCCGAGACTTTCGTGGCGGCTGCGGGGCAGTTCCAGCAGGCGCCCACGATCGAGGCGGCGCAGACTTCACTCCAGACTCTGTCGGGCCAGTTGCATGCGGCCAGCGCGGCCATGACATTCGAGGCGATCGATGCATCCAGCCGTGCGTTGGCCGATCACTTCGACGACCTGCTTGACGCCCCGGCGACCTACGGGATGTGGACGCACGACCTGAGCCGCGGCGGTAACATGGGGCGCGCCGGTTTCGACGGTGTCGGCTTCCAACTCAACGGCTGGATGATCGGCAACGACCGGCCCATTGGGAGTACAGGGGTGGCTGGTTTCGCGTTCGGACAGAGCCAGGGCCAGCAACGACTTGATGGAAGCGCCGATCGCAACCGCAGTCGGAATACTGAGGGTATGGTCTACGCGGGCGCACTCAACGGAAACTGGTACGCGCGAGGTCGAATGGGCTGGGGGCGATTCGAGCAGGACGTGAACCGGCAATTGCTGCTTGGCATGAGCGCGCAGCCCGTGGGTACCCGCTACGGCGGCGAATACGGCATCGCTTTTGGTGAGATGGGTCTGAACATGAACTGGGCCGGCAGTCGCGTCACGCCCTTCGTGAACCTGGAGTACGCAAACATTCGTCGCGAAGGCTTCGCGGAGCAGGGAGCGGGAGGCTTCGGATTGCAGGCGAACACTCAGATCCTGGATCGCTGGCAGGCGGGCGTGGGTCTGCGTGCGAGCCGTCGCTGGCTTTTTGGTGGCGGCCGCGCGCTCGATTTCAGGCTGGGAGCCCAATTCCAGCGAACGCTGTCATCGCACGGCGACGTCTTCGACGCCAGCTTCGTAGGGCTGCAGCAATGGCAGCCGTTGATCGGTGTCGGCCTTTCTCGCTACCGGGGGCTGCTGAACATGGGGCTGAAGGCCGATCTCTCCGCGCGCACATCGCTGGACTTTTCCTACGATTATCAGACAGGGCAGCACGACCAGTCGAAGGTGATGTCGGCGAGGTTCGTCAAGGTGTTCTGATTCCGTCGGTGCCCGTGATCTAGATGCCGCGGCCCGTGAGGGCCGCGGCATCCGCCTGCATCAGAACTTCTGGTCGTAGCTGACGTAGAAGAAGCGGTCCACGTCGAACGCCGAGTTGTACGGCGGTACGCCCGCGGTGGCCGAGTCGTAGTACAGCGGACCCTTGCGCTTGAACACGTTGTTGATGCCCACGGTGAAGGTGCCCTTCCACGGTGCGCTGTAGCGGAATTGCGCATCGTTGAAGGTGACGGAGCCCTTCCTTGCCACACCCAGCGTGCCGGTATCGTTGTTGATCTCGTTCGGGTTGGAGCACTCGAAGCTGTCAACGCAGATGTCCTTCAGGCCGGAGAAGTAGCGCATCGTCCAGCTCGCGCCGAACGACTTGTACTCCCAGTTCAGCGCCAGGTTGGAGCGCACGCGGAACTCGCCGGCGGAGGCGTTGGTGGCCACGGCCTGGTTGACCTGATAACCCACCAGGTGCCGCACGGCCGCTCCGGGGCCCGCCGTCTCGTCGTATTGCTTCAGGTAGGTGCTGTCCGACGCGACCGAGAAAGTACCGATCGGGGTTTCCGGCAGGCGGTAATGGACGCCGAAGTCGTAGCCCTGGGTCTGGATCGTGCCGACGTTGGCGGGCGTTTCCAGCAGGCTGGTGATGGTGCCGGTGGCGTCGCGCGTCACGTTGTTGCAGAACGAGGAGATGTTCTGGATGTAGCAGAAGTTCAGGACGCCGTTCGCGGTCAGATTGGTGATCGCGTTGGTGACCTGGACCTTGTAGTAGTCCAGCGTGAAGTCCAGCCCCTGCACGTAGTGCGGGCTGTACACCAGACCCGCCGTGCGGGTGATCGACTTCTCCGGCTTCACCTGCGTGCTGCCGCCCTGGAGGAACGGCACCTGGCCCGAATCGCCGTTGGCGCTGGTGATCGGCTGGCCGTTCTGGTTGACCTGGCGGAAGTTGGCCGGCACGCCCAGGGCGGCACAGGTGGACTTCGCCTCGGCCGAGCCGTACACCGCGTCACACGGATCGAGGTAGTTGTCGAAGGTCTGCGCGGTGCCCTGGAAGAGATCCTGGATGCTGGGCGCGCGGAAACCCTGCGCATACGTGCCGCGGATAAGCAGGTCGTCGATCGGGCGGTAGCGGAAGCTGTACTTGTTGTTGGTGGTGCTGCCGAAGTTGCTGTAGTGCGAGTAGCGGCTGGCGGCGTTCAAGCCGAGTTCCTTCGCGCCGGGCAGATCGCGCAGCAGCGGTACGTCGAGTTCAAGGTAGGCCTCGTTCACGATGTAGCTGCCGTTCGTCGGCTGGCTGGCGGGATTGGTCGTCAGGCCGAGGACATCGGCGGCATCCGGCGTGAAGCTGCCTTCTTCCTTGCGATGCTCGACGCCGCCCGCAATGCTGACTGTGCCGCCCGGCAGGTCGAACAGGCCGCCGCCCACGTTGGCGCTGAAGTCGTTGGTCTTCTGCGTGGCACGGTCGGTGGCGAGGTAGCCCAGGTACTGCCAGAGCGCCGGACTCATGGCGGCCGGGCCGCCGGCGATGTTCCACGGCAGGCAGCCGGCCGCGCGGTCGGCGGCATTGGCGCACACGACCTGGCCGTCGACCAGCGCGGTCGGGCCGAGGGCCTTCTGCGCGTTCGGCAGGAACACATTGCCGTTGTAGACCTGCTTCACCTTCGACTGCGAATAGGTGTAGGTCGCGTCCCAGTTCCAATCGTGATTGATGAAGGTGAAGTAGCCTTCGGCACCCACGTCGATGTGGGCCATGCGGTCCTTGTTGAACGAGTTGCGCGGCTCTTCGGTAATGCGCCGGGCGAAGTCGACGTCCTGCCCCGGGAACGGGTTATAGGCGTTCTCGCCCGACAGCTGCAGACCGGTGGACGAGGTGCTGAACGGGTAGCCGGCCACCACGGTCGACGAGTCGCGCACGCTGTAGCTTGCCGTGCCGTGCAGGGTGATGTTGTCCGTCAGGCTGTAACGATCGGTCAGGAACAGGTTGCGCAGCTTGGTGCCCGCGCGGAAGGTCGAATCGGCCTGCGTGTTGTAGCCGTTGGCATCGCGCTGGTCGTAGTCGGCCAGGTTGGCGGCGTTGCCGCCCGGGCGAAGCACGTAGCTGGTGCCGTCCGGCGCGAAGATGTTGCCTTCGTTGGTGAGGCCGAGGCGATCGTTCGGATGACGCGGACCCTGCGGGTAACGCGTAAGCGAACGGGTGTTGCTCATGATCGGATCGGTTTCCTGCTGCGTGGCGGCCAGGATGATCGAGTTGTTCCTGGTGCTGTGGCCCCAGGTGAACTCGTAATTCTTCTGGTCGCCGTCATGCGCGCCGTTGGTGCCGTAGTAGACGTTGGCTTCGGCGCCGTCGAACTTCTGCTTGGTGACGATGTTGACGACGCCGCCGATGGCGTCGGAGCCGTAGATCGACGAGGCACCGTCCTTGAGGACGTCGATGCGCTCGATGATCGAAACCGGAATCGTCGAGATGTCGGTGAGGCCGGAGAGGTTGGTGCTCCAGCGGCGGCCGTTCACCAGCACCAGGGTGCGCTTGGAGCCGAGGTTGCGGATGTTCACGTAGCTGCCGCCGACGCCGTCGCCGTTGGCGAGCGGGTTCTGGTTGCTGATGTCGGGGGTGCCGGTGGAGGGCAGGCGTGCAAGCACGTCGTTGACGTTGGTCAGGCCGGTGGCCTGGATGGCCTTCTGGTCCATCGTGTAGATCGGCTGCGACGTCTCGACGTCGACCGAGCGGATGCGCGAACCGGTGACCATGACGGTCTCGAGATTCTGTGACTTGGCGGCGTCGGGCGGCGCGTCCTGCGCCTGGGCGGCGACCGAGAGCAGGCAAGCGCTCAACGCAACGACAAGGGCAGTGCGCTGGTGGGCGCCCCGGAAGTAACTCGTATTCATGCTGGACCTCCGCGCTTCGCCTCCCGGCGAACCGCTACTACGGGGTGGACGGCACCGGGGAAGGCGACCGGCCAGTGGGGGGATGGTGGGGAGGGCAGGGAACCCGGCCGTCTATTCCCCTGAGGACACGACGGCGTAACGCGAACATAACGCCACTGTCACGGCGGCGAAAAGGGGGTTACGAAAAAAATGAGACAAGTCGCAATGAGTTACGACACATTGCTCACGACAGCATGCATTTACGAACTCGCGATTATTCCATCACGCCTGCTGATGCGTCCTATTTAAAAAAAGGATTTCTACCCCGACGCCCTACCGTGAAGAATAGCCGCTCGATTGATTGGGTGAAATGAAATCACTCATGAGATTGACCCTGTCTATCGACATAGTAGGAAATTCCGATGGCGAACAGCAGTCAGAAGTTCATCGCGCGCAACCGCGCGCCCCGCGTCCAGATCGAGTACGACGTCGAGTTGTACGGCGCGCAGAAGAAGGTCTCCATCCCGTTCACCATGGGTGTGATGGCCGACCTTTCCGGCACGAATCGCGACGAGCTTCCGGGTGTCGACGAACGCAAGGCCGTGGAGTTCGACGTAGAAAATTTCGATGCCCGCATGGCCGCCATCGCACCGGCCGTTTCCTTCCAGATCCCCAACACCCTCACCGGCGAAGGCCAGCTCGCGATCGACCTGTCGTTCCGCCAGATGGACGACTTTTCCCCCGCCGCGGTCGCGCGCGGCATCGAGCCGCTCGCCAAGTTGCTCGAGGCGCGCATGCAGCTGGCGAACCTGAGCACCTACCTCGACGGGAAGGCCGGTGCCGAGAAGCTGATCGCCCAGGCGATCAAGGATCCGGCGCTGCTCGCTTCCATCGTGGCTTCGCCGCATCCCTCCGTTCCGGACGCAAAGGAAGACTGACCGATGGCTACTTCTTTGACCGATGCCGTTCAGGCCACCACGGAAACCCGCGAAGCCGGAGAATTCGCGGCGCTGCTGACCAAGGAGTTTCGTCCCCGCAGCGACCGCGCGCGCGAGGAAGTCGAATCCGCCGTGCGTACGCTCGCGGGCCAGGTGCTCGAACGCGCCGAGATCGTTTCCGACGACCTCAGCCAGACGATCGCGGCCTACATCGCCGAGATCGACCGCAAGCTCTCCGAGCAGATCAACCTGGTGATGCACCATCCCGCGTTCCAGCAGGTCGAGGGCGCATGGCGTGGCTTGCACCACCTGGTAAGCAACACCGAGACCGACGCGCAGCTGAAGATTCGCGTGATGAATGTCTCGAAGGGCGAGCTGGGCCGCACGCTCAAGCGTTACAAGGGAGCCGCGTGGGACCAGAGCCCGATCTTCAAGAAGATCTACGAGGAAGAATACGGCCAGCTCGGCGGCGAGCCCTACGGCTGCCTCATTGGCGACTACTACTTCGACCACAGCCCCCAGGACGTGGAGCTGCTGCGCGGCATGGCGCAGATCGCCTCGGCCTCGCACGCACCGTTCGTGGCGGCCGCCGCGCCAGGGCTGCTGGGCATGGACGACTGGAACGAACTGGCCAATCCGAGGGACCTGGCGAAGATCTATTCGACGCCCGAGTACGCTGCGTGGCGATCGCTGCGAGCCACCGAGGATGCCAAGTACGTCGCACTGGCCATGCCGCGCACGCTTGCGCGCCTACCTTACGGCGCCAAGACCGACCCGGTGGAGGAGTTCGACTTCGAGGAAGACACCTCCGGTGCGGATTCGGCCAAGTACACCTGGCAGAGCGCCGCCTATGCCCTCGGCGTGAACATCAATCGCTCGTTCAAGCAGTACGGCTGGTGCACGCGCATCCGCGGCGTCGAATCGGGCGGAGCGGTCGAGAACCTGCCGGTGCATGCCTTCCCGACCGACGACGGCGGCGTGGACATGAAGTGTCCGACAGAGATCGCGATCACGGACCGGCGTTCGGCCGAACTCGACAAGATGGGCCTGATGCCGCTGGTCCACCGCAAGAACTCGGATATCGCCGCATTCATCGGCGCCCAGTCGCTCGCCAGTCCGGAAGAATACGACGACCCCGACGCCACCGCGAACGCTGCGCTCAGCGCCCGGCTGCCGTACATGTTCGCGTGCTCGCGCTTCGCGCATTACCTCAAGTGCATCGTGCGCGACAAGGTCGGGTCGTTCTCCTCGCGCGAGCAGATGGAGAGCTGGCTGAGCAATTGGATCCTCAACTACGTCGACGGCGATCCGCAGAACTCCAGTGAAGAAAGCAAGGCGCGCAAGCCTCTTGCCGCCGCGCAGGTCGTGGTCGAAGAGGTGGAAGGCAACCCGGGGTACTACACCTCGAAGTTCTACCTCAAGCCGCACTACCAGCTGGAAGGCCTGACCGTTTCCCTGCGTCTGGTCGCCCGCCTGCCTTCGGGCAAGGCCGCCTGATCCGCCCCATCCCCCCCCTTCTGAAGGAATCGTTCCATGGCATTCGACATGCATCTGAAGTTCGGCCCCGGTCAGGTCAAGATCGAGGGTGCTTCCAACCACGCCAAGCACAAGAATGAAGTGCCGATCATTGCGTGGTCGTGGGGCGCCAGCAACACGGGCAACCTGCACACGGGTGCCGGCTACGCCTCCGGCGGCAAGGCCAATGTGCACGACATCAACGTCACCAAGTTTGTCGATTCGTGCTCCAACGCGCTGATCAATGCCTGCTGCACCGGTGCGCGCATGGAAACGGCGACGCTCTACGTCACCAATGCGACCGGCGAGCAGACGGATTTCCTCACCATCGAACTCAGCGAGGGCGTCATGATCACCTCGGTGTCGACGGGTGGGTCCGGCAGCGACGAGCGCCTGACGGAAAACATCACGCTGCACTTCGGCAAGTTCAAGTACGCGTTCCAGCCGCAGGACGACAAGGGCAAGGCGTCGGGTGGCGTGAAGGACTTCACGTTCAACATGCAGGAAGTCAAGGGCACCTGAGGTCTTTCGCGTGGCCGGCCTGAGCACTCAGGAACGCCTGCAGCCGAGCCTGCTGGATCGCCTGCGCGACGATGCACCGCACGTCGCGCAGGAGTCGCGCGACGAACGGGTCATCACGGCAAGCCGTCTCCGCGAGTACATCACGCGCGACCTCGGATGGCTGTTCAACACCATCCGTCCCGCGTGGCTCACAGGTGGCGTACCGCGCCATGTCGAGGATGCCGTTGTCGCCTACGGCATCCCGGATATCGCCGGGGTGGTGGTGCACGGGCTGGATATCGACGCGTTCCGCCAGGGTCTGCGCGCGGCCATTGTCCGCTTCGAGCCGCGCCTGGATGCGGATTCGCTGCGGGTCGAGGTGGATGTCGATACGTCGCGCATGGACAGCCTGACGATGTCGTTTCGCATCGAGTCGACCATGTGGGCACAGCCCATTCCGATCAATCTCTACCTGAAAACCGAGGTGGACTTGCAGACGGCACGTTTCAGTGTCGTCGAGAGCCTCGGCTGACGAGCCATGGACCCGAAACTCCTCCGCTACTACAGCCAGGAACTGCAGCACGTCCGGCACATGGGGGCGGAGTTTGCAGGCGCCTATCCGAAGATCGCCGGCCGCCTGGGCATGGAGGGGATGGAATGCGCCGATCCTTATGTCGAACGCCTGTTGGAGGGCTTCGCCTTCATGGCCGCGCGCGTGCACATGAAGCTCGATGCGCAACATCCGGTGTTCACGCAGCATCTGCTGCAGATGCTCTATCCACAATTCCTCAAGCCGACACCGGCCATGGCCGTGGTCGAGATGACGGTGGACGATGCCGAGTCGCTCCCGCCCACCGGGCACGTCGTCCCTCGCGGTAGCGCGCTCCGCGCACAGCCCGGCTTCGGCGAGCGCACGGCCTGCGAGTTCCGCACGGCGCACGACGTCACGCTGCGGCCCCTGGCCATGGACGAGGGCCGCTATTTCGCGAGCCCCGCCGCCATGTCGGCCGCCGGGCTGCCCGTGCCTGCTTCCCTCCGTCCTCGCGCCGCATTGCGCCTTCGGGTGCGGCTTACCGGCGGTGCCCAACTGGATGGTTGCCGGATCGACCAGCTCGAGGTCTTCGTTCACGGTGCCGACAGTCTGCCGGGACAGGTTCTCGAGCAGGTACTGGGCAACCGGCTCGGCCTGAGCGTGGTGGTCGACGGACGGGCGACGCACCTGGCGGCGTCCGCCATTCGTGAGGCTGGCTTCAGCGACGACGAAGCCCTGTTGCCCGCGTCCGAGCGTTCCTTCAGCGGGTACCGGCTGCTCCAGGAATATTTCGCCTGCCCGCAGCGCTTCTCCTTCGTGACCTTTGCCGGGCTCGCGCAGGCACTGGCCGGGTCGTCCGCGCGCGCCTTCGACCTCGTGGTATGGCTCGATCGCGCGGTGCCCGCGCTCGAGGTTTCGGTCAATGCGTCGTTGTTCCGGCTCCACTGCACGCCGGCCATCAACCTGTTCCGGCGTCGCGCCGATCGCCTGCATTTGCGCGACGGCCAGGCCGAGCACCATATCGTTGCCGACCGCACGCGGCCGATGGACTTCGAGGTTCACGACGTCTTCGGCGTGCAGGGATTCGGTGACGGCCAGGAGCCCGAGCAGACCTTCCTGCCGTTCTATGCCGGCAACGCGCGAACGTGGCACAACCCCTCGGCGGCATTCTTTACGCTGCGCCGCGAGCCGCGGGTGCTGTCGTACCGTCAGCGGCGCGAAGGGGCGCGATCGAGCTACGTCGGTGGCGAGGTATTCCTCTCGCTCATGGACGGTCGCCAGGCGCCTTATGCCAGTTCCCTGCGCCAGCTCGGACTCGAACTGTGGGCGAGCAACCGCGACCTGCCGTTGCACATGCCCACCGGCAAGGGCGCGACGGACTTCCACCTCGACACCGATGCTCCGGTGCACAGTGTCCGCTGCCTTGCCGGGCCGACGCGTCCGCGCGAGGCCATGAGCGATACCCAGGGTGCGTGGCAGCTGGTGAGCCACCTGCAACTCAACTACCTCTCCCTGCTCGATCAGGGAGAGGGCGCTGCCGCGCTGCGCGAGATGCTGTCGCTCTACAGCGATACGTTCGATGCGGCGGCACGCCGGCAGATCGAGGGTGTGCGTTCCGTGCGTTCGACACCTGTCGTCCGGCGCCTGCCGATCCCCGGGCCTGCCACGTTCGGCCGCGGGCTGGAGATCTCGCTGACCTGCGAGGACCGGGCCTTCGAGGGCGTGGGGGCCTATGTGTTCGCCAGCGTCATGCGGCACTTCTTTGCGCGGCACGTATCGGTGAATTCGTTCACCGAGACCGTGCTCCATTCCCTGGAACGAAACGAGGTGGCCCGGTGGACGGCACAGTCCGGCACGCGTCCGATCCTGTAGCGTGGTTCGAAGCGCTGCAACGCGATGCGGGCGCCTCGGATTGGTACGACGCGCTGCGCCGGAGCGAGTGCGCGTTTCCCGCCAGTCCACGCATCGGCACCGCGGCGCGGCCGGCCGAGGAGCCGCTGCGCCTCTCGCATGCCCCCTCGCTGGACTTCGCCCCTTCGACTGTTCGTGCCGTGCGTCGGCATGGCGCGACCTATGGGGTCTCGAGCCTGCACATGGGACTGTGGGGGCCGCATGGGGCGTTGCCGCTGCATCTGACCGAATACACGCTCGACCGCGAGCACCATGCGGCGGACAGGACCCTCACGGCGTTCGCGGACATTTTCCATCACCGCATGCTGTCGCTGTTCTACCGCGCGTGGGCGGAATCGCAGCCGGCCGTGCAGATGGATCGCCCGGACGACGATGCGTTCGCCACTTACATGGGCGCTTTTGCCGGCATCGCCGCCAGCGCCTTGCAGCATGGCGACGCGCTGCCGGATGCCTTCCGACGCTTCATGGCCGGTCGCCTGGTGCAGACCCGCAGTGCCGAGGGTCTCTCGGCCATGGTGGGCGCCTGGCTCGACCTGCCCGCGCACGTCGTCGAATTCGTTCCCGGCTGGTTGCCGTTGCCGTTCGAGAGTCGCCTGCGGCTGGGGCATGGCAACGGCGCGCTGGGGCACGGCACCGTACTCGGCGCGGCGGTCAGGAGCGCACAGCATGGCATCCGTCTCCGCATCGGCCCCCTGTCGTACGCCGCGTTTCGCAGCCTGCTTCCCGGGGGCGACGCGCTGCCGGCGCTTTGCGCGCTGCTGCGCACGTTCACGAGCGACGAACTGGAGTGGGACGTGCAACTCGTGCTCCGCGCCGATGAGGTGCCACGCACCCATCTCGGCTCGGGCAGCCGCCTCGGCCAGTCCGCGTGGATGGGGCACTACGACGGTCCCGATGCCGACGACGCCGTGTTCTTCCCCCCGGCCGACCTCTCCCTTCGAAAAAGGAAAACATCGTGAGTGATATCAGCCGCACGGCCCTGTTCGGCAAGCTCAACCGTCTCGCGTACACGGCCATCGAGGGTGCCACGGTCGCTTGCCGCCTGCGCGGCAACCGCGAGGTGGAGCTGGTGCACTGGCTCCAGCAGATCCTCGCTCTGGCGGACTCCGACCTCCACCGGCTCGTAAGGCATGCCTCGCTCGACCCCTCGCGCCTGGCGCGGGACGTGACCGACGCGATCGAACGCCTGCCTGGCGGGGCCACGGCGGTGAGCGACCTGTCGGCCGACATCGAAGAAGCAGTCGAGCGTGCCTGGGTTTACGCGACGCTCACCTTCGGCGAGTCGCAGGTGCGTACCGGTTACCTGCTGGCTGCGATGCTCCGCACGCGCCGTCTTCGCCATGTGCTCACCTCCATGTCGAAAGAGTTCGAGCGATTCAACGCGGAGCGCCTCATCGAGGATCTGCCCGGGATCATCGCCGGCTCGCCCGAAGACCGGCAGACGCCGACCGACGGGTTCCGTGCGGCAGGCGGCGACGCCGGTGCGCCGTCGGTGGGCGTGCCCGGCGAGCGACAGGCGTTGCAGCTCTACACGGTGGACCTGACGGCGCAGGCGCGCGACGGGGCGATCGATCCCGTGGTCGGTCGCGACGACGAAATCCGCCAGGTCGTCGACGTGCTGATGCGCCGACGACAGAACAATCCGATGCTCGTGGGCGAGGCGGGCGTGGGCAAGACGGCCGTCGTGGAGGGGCTGGCGTTGCGCATCGTGGAAGGCGACGTTCCGCCGGCTCTTCGCGACGTGGAACTGCGTGTTCTCGACATCGGCCTGCTGCAGGCCGGTGCCAGCATGAAGGGCGAGTTCGAGGATCGCCTTCGCCATGTCATCGACGAGGTGCTGGCCTCGGCGGTCCCTGTCGTCCTCTTCATCGACGAGGCGCATACGCTGGTGGGTGCGGGTGGCGCGGCCGGAACAGGGGACGCCGCCAACCTGCTGAAGCCGGCGCTGGCCCGTGGGGGCTTGCGCACCATCGGCGCCACGACGTGGGCCGAATACAAGAAGCATATCGAGAAGGATCCGGCACTCACGCGCCGCTTCCAGAGAGTGCAGGTCGGCGAGCCCGACGAAGCACGAGGCATCCTCATGCTGCGCAGCATCGCCGGGGTCATGGAATCGCATCACGGCGTGCAGGTGCTGGACGAGGCGGTGGAGGCGTCGGTGCAACTCTCGCATCGTTACATCCCCGCGCGGCAATTGCCCGACAAGGCGGTGAGCCTCCTCGACACGGCGTGTGCCCGCGTGGCCGTGAGCCTGCACGCCGTTCCCGCGAAAGTGGCCGAGGTACGTCGCCGCATCGAGCATCTCACGCTGGAAATGTCCGTCATCGAGCGGGAGACCGCGGTAGGGCTGGACACGACGGAACGCCGCGCATCGAGGGAAGCGGCCCTTGGCGATGCACGGAACGAACTGGCGCGCGTCGAGCACGCGTGGGGTGAGGAATCGAGCCTCGTCACCGAGATCCTGACCTTGCGCGCGACACTGCGCAACGCGAATGCGGGCGCTCTCGCCCCGGCCGGCGACGAAGCGGAGCCCGAAACGGTCGACGTCGGCGCCATTCGCGAGGAACTGGCCGCATTGCAGGAACGGTTGGCCGAGTTGCAGGGCGAACACCCGTTGATCCATCCGTGGGTCGATGCGCAGGCCGTGGCGGCCGTGGTGGCCGACTGGACCGGCATACCCGTGGGACGGATGGTCCGCAGCGAGACGGAAACCGTGATGAATCTCGCCGCGCTCATGGGGCAGCGGGTCATCGGCCAGGACCACGCCATGGAGGCCATCGCCCGACGCATCCAGACCTCGCGTGCCGGGTTGGACAACCCGGATAAACCGATCGGCGTGTTCATGCTCGCCGGCACCTCGGGGGTGGGCAAGACGGAGACGGCGCTCGCGCTGGCCGAAGCGCTGTATGGCGGCGACCAGAACGTCATCACCATCAACATGAGCGAATTCCAGGAAGCACATACGGTATCGACCCTCAAAGGCGCACCGCCAGGCTACGTCGGCTACGGCGAAGGCGGTGTGCTTACCGAAGCGGTCCGTCGCAAACCGTACTCCGTCGTGCTGCTCGACGAGGTGGAGAAGGCCCATCCGGATGTGCACGAGATCTTCTTCCAGGTGTTCGACAAGGGCGTGATGGAAGACGGCGAGGGCAGGGCGATCGACTTCCGCAACACGCTCATCCTGTTGACCACGAACGCGGGGACGCGAGACATCGAGACGCTTTGCGCCAGCGGCGTGCGCCCCGACGTCGATACCATGGCGGCCGCCTTGCGCCGGCCCCTGCTGGACGTCTTTCCGCCGGCACTGCTCGGCCGGCTTGTCGTCGTGCCGTACTACCCGCTGGATGCCGGCATGCTGTCGCGCATCGTTCGCCTGCAGCTGAATCGCGTCGCCCGCCGGGTGGAGTCACGTTACCGCGTGCCGTTCGTCTATGGCGACGACGTGGTCGATCGCGTGGTGGCGCGCTGCACGGAGTCCGAATCCGGTGGCCGCATGATCGACGCGATTCTCACCCAGACGATGCTGCCCGACATCAGTCGCGAATTCCTGCGCCGCACGCTTGAGGGCCAAACGATCGAGCGCGTGGAAGTGTCCGTGGCCGATGGCGGCTTCGGCTATCGCTTCGATGTCGCTACCGACGGAGTAACGCCATGAGATTCCTCGAGTACCTCGTGCACCAGACACGCGGCGTCGTCATGACGCCGGGCGAACCGGCTTCCCTCGTGCTGGACCTCGAACTCTTCGGCGGGTGGATCCGCACGTCGAAGGCGGAGGTGGGCGATGCCGCATGGGAGGCCGTGCACGGACTGCTGATGGAACTACAGAAGCAGGCCGGTGGACCGGTGGAGCGCCTGGCCGTGGCCCCATGGGACGAGAGGGCGAATTTTCCCGACACCAATGCCTTGCTGACGCGGGCGGCCGATACCGTTCGGGCCTCGTCGTGGCGGAAGGACCGGCAGCTCCTCGCCGGCGGATTCGACGACGGTGTGGTGCGCGCACGCTTCATCGCGCTCTCCGCGGCGGCCTCGGCCCTGCAGCCGAACCGGCGGAATCCGTTTCCGTTCATCGTTCTCCATAGCCTCGCCTCCTCTCACACCACCGAGTTCGGCTTCACGCTCAAGTTCCAGACCGACCATATGTCGCAGAACAAGAACAGCGAACGCCGCGCGGCGAAGGTCGCCGACCGCCGATTCCAGCCCGCCGCGCCGGGCCGTGCGCCCATCCCGAGAAGCACGACCATCGACCAGGGCGACGAACAGCGCTTCTTCGAGGAAGTGCGCTCGCGCAAGCAGGAGTTCACCGATACCTATCGCGGGCTCTCGGATTGGTACGTGCGACTCCTGGCCGCAAAGCCTCGGTACCGTACGACGCGCCGCGGTGCGCCGGTGCAACCGCTCATCGATGGCGTGACCTTCGTCACGCGGCAGGAGTACACCCTGCATGAGTACCAGCGCGTCGGCACGTCGAAGCAAGGTGCCGAGCGCAAGGATCGCGTCCAATTCAGTCTGGCCCCGACGGAGGACGGCAAGGATTGGGCGGTGCACCACCTCAACGGCTCCGGCATGGACATGGGGCCCGAGTACAAGAAGCTTGCGGACATGGGCCTTACGGAGGCCGGCATCGACGGCCTCACCTGTTGCCTGCCTGCCTTTCCGACTGAGGTCTTGACGTGAGTCATGCCATCACACTGCAGACGCAAGAGGGTGCAGCGTTGCTCTTCGCGAACATGGCCGCCAGGGAATCCCTGGGGTCCCTGTTCGACTATCGCATCGAGGCCCTGAGCAGGAACGTGCAGGTCGACCTTCGCGGCCTGCTCGGCACGCCCGCCACCGTCACGGTCACGACACCGCAGGGGTTCGTGCGCTACTTCAACGGCATGGTGGCGGAAGCGGAGCAGGGCGCGTTCGTCAACATCGACACCGTGCGTTACGCGACGTATGTGCTGCGCGTGGTTCCGCGTGCCTGGCTGCTGACCCAGGCAACCGACTGCCGCATCTTCAAGAACGTCTCCGTGCCCGACATCGTTCGGCAGATGCTCTCCGAATTCGGTTTCACCGACGTGAGTGTGCGGCTCTCGGCGAACTATCCGCCGCGCGAATACTGCGTGCAGTACCGCGAAAGCGGTTTCGCCTTCATCAGCCGCCTGATGGAACAGGAAGGCATCTATTACTACTTCACGCACGCCGATGGCGTGCACACGATGGTGCTTGCCGATGCGCTCGGCGCGCATGCGGCCGTGCCGGGCTTCGAGTCCCTTCCTTATGTGCCGCCTTCGGAGCGCGGTTCGCGCATGACGGCGTCCATTGCGGAATGGACGATAGCGCGGGGCATCCGGCCCACGCGGGTAAAGCTGGACGACTACGACTACCTGCGCCCGCGGGCTTCGTTGTTGAACGACGAACCTCCAAGCGACAGCGTCGAAGGCTACACCGGCGCCCGTCTCGAAGGATTCGATTTCCCGTATGGCGGTCCCGGTTTTTCCCAGCGGATGGACGACGGCCGGCGCTATGCGCAGGTGCGCATCGACGCGCAGAACGTCGCCAAGGCGGTGTCTTCGGGTACCACCGATGCCGTCGGCATGGCGACGGGCAGCCTGTTCCGGCTGGCGGACTTTCCGCTGTCCGCGGCGAACGACGAATACCTCGTCACGGCGACGCATATCCGCCTCGTGGAACCCGATTACCAGGCAGGCGGCAACGAGGCCGACGAGGGCGAGCCGCCGTTTGCCTGCGCGTTCCAGGCGATTCGCGGGCGACAGCCTTACCGGTCGCCCCAGGTTACCCCTCGACCCGTGATCCATGGGTTGCAGACCGCGCTCGTGCATGGGCCGGCGGACGAGGACATCGCGGTCGACAAGTACGGCCGGGTGCAGGTGCAGTTCTTCTGGAACACGCCGTCGCGTCCGCACTCCGACCAGTCGTGCCCTGTCCGTGTGGCCTCGCAGTGGGCCGGCAAACGCTGGGGTGCGATCCAGATTCCCCGTGTCGGCCAGGAGGTGGTGGTCAGCTTCCTCGAGGGCGACCCGGATCGCCCGCTCATCATCGGCAGCGTCTACAACCAGGAGCATATGCCGCCTTACCCGCTGCCCGACGAGCGCACGAAGAGCGGTGTGGTAAGCCGCAGCCTCATGGGCGGCCCCGGCGACGCCAACGAGTTGCGCTTCGAGGACAAGAAAGGCGAGGAAGAACTTTTCCTGCATGCGCAGCGCGACCTCCGCGTGGAGGCCGAGCGCGACCACTCGGGTGAGATCAAACGCGACCGCATGCATACCGTCGGCCGCGACGATACCTTGCACGTGGGTCGCAGGCTGCGCATCGAAGCGGGCGAGGAAATCGAATTCGTCACCGGTCTGGCGCGCATCACCATGAACAGCGCGGGTCAGATCCAGGTCACGGGGTCCATGCTGCGGAGCACGGCCACCGGCACCATCAACCTCGCCGCCGGTGCGGCCACGTCGATCACGTCGGGGGCCGCCATCTCGCTCACGGCGGGCGCGGCGGTATCGGTCACCGCTGCTGCTGCCGTCGACGTGAATGCAGCGGCGGCGGTGGCGGTGACCGCCGGTGCGGCCCTGACCCTCACCGCGACACTCGGGCCGGCGGTGCTCACCGGCAAACCCCCGCTGCTCGCATGACGCGCCCAAGCCTTCCCGACGTGGCCCAGGCCATGGGCATCCTGCCGGCGTCATTGACCACGCTGCATCCCGGTTCGCCCCCGGGCGAGGCCATTCGCGCCCTGCTCGACGGGGGCCAGCCCGGCACCGCGTTGCGCCTGCTTGCTGGCTGGCTGCCCCGCGGGTACGTGGTGCCGTGGGCATGCCAGTGCGTGCGTGAGGGCCAGCTTTCCGCCGTCGATGGCGAAGGCCTCACGCTGGCCGAATCGTGGTTGCGCCATCGGCGCGAAACAGATCGCGCATCGGCACTCGCTTTCGCCGCGCGGCAGCGATTTGTCGGCATCGGACCGATGCTCGCGGCCGGCGCCGGTTGGAGCACCGGCAACCTCACCGACGCCGCCGGCAAGGCGATCGGGCCCGTGCCGCTCCCGCTGATGCCGCGCATGGCCGCGGGCGCGGTGTTGCTGGCCGCCGCGTCGTCTCCCGTCTTCGCGTCCTGCTGCCGCGCGTTCGCCGAAACGGGCCTCACTCTCTTGCCCACGGAGGAATCCTGATGGATGCCGACATCCGACCCACGCTGCGCCTGACCGTCGCCGACGCCCTCCCCGACGCGCACGCATCCGAGCGCAGCCGCCTGATACAGGGCGCCGATCTCTCCATCGGCCGCGGCGAGCAGTGCGACTGGGTACTCGCCGCCAAGGGTATCTCCCGCCTCCATGCGCAGGTGCGATTCCTCAACGGGCAGTACTTCCTCGAGGACCGCAGCACCAATGGCATGCTGCGGAATGGTGTCGCGCTGCACGCCGGGGAACCCGTGCTGCTTGTCGATGGCGACCGCCTGCGCATCGATACGATCGACATCGACGTGGCGATCGACACGCCGGGCATGGACACCACCGCCACCGCACAGCGCGACGCCGCGGCCGCCGATGGCGAGCCGACGGGCAGGACCGCGGCGGCGACCTTGCCGTTCGTCGCAGGCCCGCGCTCCGATCTGCCGGACTTCGCATCGCCGTCGAAGGTGTCGGCGTCGGCGGCCTCGCTCGATCCGATGGCGTGGCTGTCGCCGGCCGGTGGTGGGGCCGTCGTGCCCAACGACGAGGCCTCGCCGCTGTTCTCGCACGGCCACGCCGTCCACGCGCAGTTCCAGGCTTCCGGGGTGTCCATCGACACGGCGAGAAAGCCACCCGTGCTGCCGGAGAACTGGGACCTCACGCGCAGCCAGTTCGCCATGCCGGCATCGACCGCGGCAGAGATCGAGCCGGTCGGCGCCACGACGCCCGCGATGCCGGCCACGGCCTCCACGCCGGTTGCTCCGGTCTCTGCACCACCGTCGATCGCTCAGGCTGGCCGCGAAGAACGACCCGCGTCGGCGCAGGTACAGCCGAGCGGCATGGAGCCGCTGTTCCTTGCCTTGCTGGAAGGCGTCATGGACGTGCTGCGCGCGCGGGCCGAACTGAAGAACGGTTTCCGCATGCCGGCGACCCTCATCCGGCGCACGGAGAACAATCCGCTCAAGTTCGCACCGACGCCCAGCGAAGCCATGGCACGCATCCTCGCTCCGGGCAGCGACGCATTCCTCTCGGGCAGTGCGGCCATCGCCGATGCGATGGACGACATCCGCGTGCACCAGGTCGCCCTCCTGGCCGGCGTGCGCGAGGCCTTCGAGGATCTCATGCGCCAGTTCGAGCCCGGCCGGTTCGAGGAAGCGGGGGATGCGAAGCGGCGGCCGCGTTTCGGGTTTCAAGGCGGCAACGGCCCGTGGGAGCGCTACCGCGCGCACTTCGAGCGCCTTGCCAAGGATCCCGAGGAGCGATTCCGTCGCCTTTTCGGTGACGAGTTCGCGCGCGCCTACGAGGATCAACTCGCGCGGGGCCGACGAAGCGACACGGCGGGGGAGCGACGCCTGTGAGTAACTCCAACAAGGTCGTCTGGAGCGAAGGGCTCTTCCTGCGTCCCCAGCACATGCAGCAGCAAGACCGCTACATGGAACGCTACGTCGAGCTGCGTGCGGCGACGTTGCGCGCCCATGCGTGGGGATTCGAGGAGCTCGAACTCGATCGCGAACTGCTCGACATCGGCAAGCTCGGCATCCGCCGTGCCCGGGGCGTGTTTCCCGACGGCACGCCATTCTCCATGCCCGACCGCGACGATTGCCCGCCGCCGTTGGAGATCCAGCCGGACTGGCGCGAGCAGACCGTCTATCTGACGCTGCCGCTGCGTTCGCCCACGCAACCGGAGAGTGCATGGCCGGACGTCATGGCGCCCGGTCAGCTTGCACGATTGCGCGTGCGCGACGTGGAAGTGAGCGATGCGTCGGGAAGCACGCCAGGCAGTGTCGTGCTCGAGGTGGGCGGGCTCGCGACGCGGCTCGTCGCCGGCGTGCAGTCGCGCGAGGGGCTGGTGGAGTTGCCGCTGGCACACGTCACGGAGTGCCGGGCGGACCGGCGCGTGGTCCTCGACGAGGCATTCATCCCGTCCGCCGTGGCCTGCGGCGCGGCGCGGCGCCTCGCCCTGTTCATTACCGAGCTGCTTGGCATGCTCCACCAACGCGGCGAGGCACTGGCTCATCGAGTCGCCGGCATGGATCGCACGAGCACCGCGGAAATCTCCGATTTCCTGATGCTGCAACTGGTCAACCGTTACCAGCCCCTGCTCGCGCACCATGCGGACGCCCCGTTGCTGCACCCGGAGGACCTCTATCGCCTCCTGCTCGTCATGGCCGGGGAACTGGCGACGTTCACCTTGCCGGGCAAACGCGCCGAGACCTTTCCCGCGTACCGGCACGAGCGGCTGCGCGAGTCGTTCGAGCCGGTGATCGCCTCGCTCCGGACGAGCCTCAGCGCCGTGCTGGAACAGACGGCCGTATCCATTCCGTTGCAGCAGCGGAAGTACGGGGTGTGGGTAGGGACGCTGCCGGACAAGACGCTGTTGGACAGCGCGGCGTTCGTCCTGGCGGCCAAGGCCGACATCGCCTCCGACGACATGCGCCGGCGGCTGCCCACGCAGTCGAAGATCGGGCCCGTCGAGAAGATCCGCGACCTCGTGAACCTGCAGCTCCCCGGCGTCGCGGTGACCACCATGGGGTCGGCGCCGCGCCAGATCCCTTACCACGCCGGTTACCAGTACTTCGAACTCGACACCCGTTCGCCCATGTGGAAGACGCTGCGGACATCCGGCGGCGTGGCCTTGCATTTCGGCAGCGGCTTTGACGGCCTGGCGCTCGAGCTCTGGGCCGTGAGGAACTGATCGATGACCCATGATTCCCGCAGGCCGATCGACGACGATGCCACCGTCGTCCGGGCCGCACCGGCGTACCCCACATCTCCGGCCCGGTCGCCGCGGCCGGCACAGGTACCGGACGCCGACGCGCCGCTCCCCGAAGCCGGCGGCAACCGCCTGGTACGCGCGGCCAATCCGATCCTGCTGCTTGCGTCGCAGTTGCGGACCACGGTGGACATGCCCGACATCGGCCTGCTGCGCGAGCGCAGCGTGGACGCCGTGAAACGATTCGATGCCGCCGCGGAAGCCGCCGGCGTCGACCGCCAGGCGGCCATGACCGCGCGCTACGTGCTGTGCACGATGCTCGACGAATCCATCCTCGATGCGCCCTGGGGCGAGCAGACGGGCTGGCAACGGCAGACGTTGCTCGTGACCTTTCACGGCGAAGCCTACGGTGGCGAGAAGTTCTTCCTGATCCTCGAGCATCTCTCGCGAGACATGCTACGGCACATCGACCTCGTCGAACTGATGTACCTGTGCCTGGCGCTGGGCTTCGGTGGCCGCTATCTCGTCGAGCCCGGTGGCCTCGCGCGTCTTGCCGACCTACGCGAGGACGTCTACGCGCGCATCAGGACCTACCGCGGCACGCCACCGGAAACCCTGTCCACGCAATGGCAGGGACTCGACCGGCCGCTGGTGTCCCGTCGAGGGTGGCCCCTGGGCCTTGCCCTGCTGGCCGGACTTGTCGTCGTCGGTGGCGTGTGGGTGTTCCTGCACAGCCGTCTGAACGGACTGGGTGCACCTGCCAATGCCGCGCTTGCAGACATCGGTCTGCACGGCGTGCCGCTGCCTTCCACGCCGGGCACCCCGGCGCCTGCACCGGCGCGACTGCGCGACCTGTTGGGGGACGACGCCCGGAACGGCCTGGTCACCGTCGAAGACAACCCGGACGGCCGTTCCATGCTGCATCTGGCAGCGACCGGCATGTTCCCCTCGGGCGGTGCCGATGTCGCCGCGAACGATGAGGCGCTGATCGGGCGCATCGGCAAGGTGCTCGACGGTCTGCGCGGACGCATCGTGGTGGTGGGTCATACCGACGACCAGCCGATTCGCTCGACGCGGTTCAAGGACAACTTCGAACTGTCGACGGCCCGCGCGAAGAACGTCGGCGCGATCCTCGCCCGGCAGCTCGCCGATCCCCGCCGCATCGAGACCAGTGGCGCAGGCGATTCGCAACCCGTGGCGACCCCTCCGTCCCTTCCGGCCAACCGTGCGCGCAACCGTCGCGTCGACATCCTTTTCATTCCGGAGGCTGGATGAAAGCCATGCTTCGCAAACCCTGGGTTCCGGCGGGGGCGGCCGTCGTGCTCGCATCGCTGATCGTGTGGTTCGGCGGCCCCTACCTGGGGATCGGCACGAGCCAGCCCCTGGCGACGGGGGCGTCCCGTGCGGGACTCATCGTCATCGTCGTCCTGGCCACCGTCTGCGTCTTCCTCGCCCGTCGCATGCTCGCCACGAGGCGCGGACAGCAGTTCGGCGACGACCTCGCCCGCGACGATGTCCACGACGGCGAACGGGATGCGCGCATCCGTCACGAACGCGAGCAGCTCAGGAAGCGTTTCGCGGACGCACTCGCGGCCTTGCGCAAGCGCAGGGCCGACGGCGGCACGCTGGAGAATCTGCCGTGGTATCTCATCCTGGGTTCGCCCGGATCGGGCAAGAGCACGCTGCTCGAAAACTCGGGCCTCGACTTTCCGCTCATGCACGGCGATGGGGGCAAGCGCACCGTCGGCGGGGTGGGTGGCACGCGGCTGTGCGACTGGTGGTTCACCGACCAGGCCGTATTCCTCGACACGGCAGGCCGCTTCACCACGCAGGATTCCGACCCGCGCGCCGATGCCCAGGCGTGGGCGGGCTTCCTCGATCTCTTGCGGCGATACCGGCGGCGGCGGCCGGTCAACGGCGTGCTCCTGGCCGTGAGTGTGCCCGAGCTATTGGGCATGCACACCGCGGAGCGCGAGCACCATGCACGGCGACTGCGCGAGCGGCTGGATGAGATCGGCGATCGGCTCGGAGTGGCCGTGCCGGTCTACGTCGTGCTCACCAAGATGGATCTGGCGGCCGGCTTCGCGGCCTTCTTCGACGACATGGATGCGGTGGGCCGCGCACAGGTGTGGGGTACGACGTTCCGCGCCCGCGAAAGCGTGGAAGGGACGGCGCCGGGCGTCGTCTCCACGGCCTTCGAAGGGCTCATCGAGCGCATCGACCTCCGGATGGCGGGACGCATCCACCACGAACGCGATCTGCGCCGCCGTGCGCAGATCCTTTCCTTTCCCCAACAGCTGCGTGCCGTCAACGAGGTGGTGTCGCCGTTCGTCCGGCAGGTCTTCTCCCGTCATGCCTACGGACGCTCGCCCGTGCTGCGCGGCGTGTACCTGACGTCGGGCACGCAGGAAGGGACGCCCATCGATCGCGTGCTGGCCGTGGTGAGCCGTTCGTTCGGTCTGCGGTCGGATACCTCGCCGCCCGAGCGACGCCCGGCACGCACGTATTTCGTCGAAAGGCTGCTGAAGGAAACCATCCTCCCCGAGGCCGGCTTCGTCGGCGCGGATCCATCCGCACTGCGACGCCGGCGCCTGTATGAAGTGGCAGCGCTCGGTGCCGTGGCGGCGACCTGCGCGGCACTCACCGTGGGCATGGCGACAAGCTATGGCCGGAACGCCGACCTCCTCGCGCGCATCGATGCCCTCGTGCGCGGTTTTCCCGATACGGCCCCGCAGCCGGACGACCTTCGCGCGTACTACGGCCAGGCGCTTTCGAGGCTGGACATCATTGCGCGCGCGGACAAGGCCGTGGCCGAAATGAGACGCGTGCGCCCGTTGTCGATGCGCTTCGGCCTCTTCCAGGCCGATGCGCTCGGCGAACAGGTCCGCGATGCCTATATCCGTGAAATCAACGCCAGCGCGGTTCCCGGCGTGGCCATGCAGTTCCGCGACGGCGTGCGCAGCGCCGCCGGCGACCCGCAGCATCTGTACGACGCTCTGAAGGGGTATCTGATGCTCGGCGAGCCCGCCCATCGGAACCCTGAGGAACTTCTGCTCCTGATCGGCGAGCGTTTGCGTACCGTGCTTCCTGCCGACGATGCCCTCGACGTGGCCATGGAAGACCATCTGCGCATCCTGTTCGACGGCGGCGATCATCTGCGCGCGTTGCCCCTCGATGCGTCGCTTGTCGATGCCGCGCGTGCTTCGCTCCGCGCCGCCGATCTGGCCACGCTTGTCTACAGCAACGTGAAGCTGGCGAACGGAACGGGCGATGGCGCCGTCCGCCTCGACCGCACGCTTGGCCTGCTTGGCGACGTGTTCCGGCGCAAGAGCGGCGCGCCGCTGTCGCGTCCGTTGCCGGCGCTCTATACCCGTGCGGCGTTCGCGCGGATCACCGGCGGTAACGGCGGCGGCACCATCGGCACGGCTGTCGACCGTTTCGTGGCCGAAGACTGGGTACTGGGAGCGCGCTCGACCGATCTGCCGCAACGACCGGCGCTGATCGCACGTGTGCGGGAGCTTTACGTCAACGACTACATCCGTGCGTGGGACGAACTCATCAACGACCTGTCCATCGAGCCGGTGGCGAACGTGCAGCAGGCCAGCGGCGTGGCGTCGCGCCTCGCGGGCCCGGGGTCCCCGCTCAAGGCGCTGCTTGCGCTGGTGCGGGACAACACGACGCATCTGGTGCCGGCGGGCTCGCCGCCGTTCGACGCACCGATCGCGGAGCATTTTGCCTTGCTCGACCAATTGACCGAAGGGCCGGCCGGCGGGACGCCGCTCGACCGGATCACGGCCGACCTGGAGCAGGTCAGCAGGGCGCTGCTGTCGGTGAATCCGGCCAGCGGCAGCGCGACCGATCCGTCCATCCTCGCCGCCAGGCAGGAAGCATCGCGCCTGCCCCCGCCACTGGATGCCTGGATTGGCGGGCTCCTCGGCAGCAGCCAGTCGCTGGCACAGACCAGTGCCACCGACGCGCTCGGGCAGGCCTTCCGGCAGGCGGCGGGCAACGATTGCGCAGCGATCGTCGGCGGTCGCTATCCGTTCTCGCCGGAGAGCGGGAACGACGTGCCACTGCAGGATTTCGCCACGCTGTTCGCACCGAACGGCCGCTTCGACCGCTTTTTCCGCCAGTCGCTGGAGAGCAGCGTGGATACGTCCGCAGCCACGTGGACGCTGCGCGGCGACGCCGGACGCCGCCAGCGTGTGCCGATGCTTGCCGATGCGCAGGCCGCGGACACCATTCGGCAGGTCTACTTTCGCGATGGACCACAGCCGGACGTCGGCTTCACCGTTTCCGCGAACCCCCAGACGCTTTCCCGCCTGACCGTGGAAGTGGACGGCCAGGTTTTCGAGTACAAGGCGGGTGAAGCGGTGGCCCCGGTGGCGATGCACTGGCCGGGACCGAAGCCGGGACTGACGCGCATCAGTGCATGGGACGCCACCGGCCGCGCCTTGCCGGTGCTCGTCTATCCGGGCCCGTGGGGGCTCTTCCATGCCCTTGATGCTGCCGCCCTGCAACGACGGACCGACACGCGCTTCGGCGCCACCTTCGATTTCGGCGACACGCGGGCGGTTGTCGATATCGACGCGGCCAGCGTGCGCAATCCGTTCGGCGACAGCAGCGTCCGCCGCTTCCGGTGTCCGGCATGAGTCGGCGGACCGTGGCGGGTTTCTTCGGCAAGCTGCCTTCGTTGGGCGATTTCGTGTCGCGCCGATTGCCTTCGGCATTTACCGATCGCTGGGACGCTTCCGTGAGCGCGTGGCTTGCCGAGGGTCTGGCGAAGCGTGCCGGCCAGCGCGAGGCCGATTTCCTCGCTACGCCGCCGTGGCGCTTCGCGCTTGCCGCGGGCGTATGCGGCGAGTCGGCATGGGTAGGCGTCCTCGCGCCGTCGCGGGACAGCGTGGGTCGCGTGTATCCCCTGATCGTTGCCGCCGCGACGGATGTCTTGCCGGGCGGATGGCCGCGCGTGCCCGCGCCGCTCTGGTTCGATGCGGTGGAGGCGGCGTGCGAGGCGGCGAAGGGCAAGCCCCTGGTTGCCTTCGATGCGTGTATCGCCGGTTTGCCCGATCCGGCGGGCGTACCGGCCGACCCGTTGCGCCGCGGCCACTCGCCCCGCGATCGGGTCGGCTTCTGGCGGCACGACCATAAAGGATACGTCGCGCCGACCTTGCCTGGGGCCGACGCGGAAGGCTGGCTCTTCGCCGATGGAGCGCCGGCATGACGCGCCCGTATCTTTCCGCCGGGCGGACGGAGACCGGCCGCGTGCGCCGTTTGAACGAAGACGCGATCCTGCTCGCCGACGGTCCGGGCCTTTGGGTGGTCGCCGATGGCCTCGGCGGACACACCGCCGGCGACTTCGCCAGCCAGATGGTGACCCGTCGATTGGGCACGCTGCGTTTCCGCGGCGATCTGGCCGGTCAGATCGAGGCCGTCGAAGACGAGATGACCACCGTGAACCACCTCTTGCGGGATGCGGCACGGGAGCGGCGCGTCGACGTCATCGCCTCCACCGTGGTGGTGCTTGTGCATGCGCGCGAGATGGTTGCCTGCGGCTGGGCCGGCGACAGCCGCGGCTACTGCTTCGACGACGACCGGCTCCGTCAGCTCACGCGCGACCACGTGCATGGCGCGGGCGACGACGTGACCCGGATCGGCCACATGGGCGCCAGCACGATGGCCGGCGCACTGACGCGCGCCGTCGGCGCGGACGAAGAACTGCACATGGACTGGGTGATCACTCGTCGTCAGCCGGGCATGGGCTTCGTGCTGTGTTCGGACGGCATCAACAAGGAGCTGGCGGACACCGACATCGAAGCGGAGTGTCGACGCCACAAGACGCCTTCGTCGCTCGTCGACAGCCTGGTCGACTGCGCACTCTCGCGAGGCGGGCGCGACAACATTTCCGCCGTGGCCGTCTGGCTCGACGAATTCGAGGATTGAGCGATGCATGAAGACAACGACGCCACACGCGTGGCCCCCGTGGGCGGCGCGCGCCGCGACCACGATGACGACCGCACCATCGTCAAGCCCGTCAGCGACGCGCCGTCGACCAGGACGGGCACGGGTACGCAGTCCGGCTCCGTCGGCACGAGCGAAGCATGGGAACGCCTCGCGACGCTAGCGCCCGGCGAAAGCCCCACGGTCGGCACCGTGCTCAAGGGACGCTTCTTCCTCGAGCGCGAGCTTGGCCGCGGCGGGATGGGCGTGGTGTTCCTGGCCCGGGACGAGCGCAAGGTGGAAGCCCGCGACCGCGATCCCTACGTGGCCGTGAAGGTGCTCAACGACCAGTTCCGCAAGCATCCGGATTCGCTCATCGCATTGCAGCGCGAAGCGCGCCGGGCACAGCAGTTCGCCAACGACCACATCGTGCGCGTGTACGACTTCGACAAGGACGGCAGCAACGTCTTCATGACGATGGAATACGTCGAGGGCTCGGACCTGCGCGCGTTGATGCGCAGCCGCGGCCGTGACGGGCTCCCTTTCGCCGAAGCGTGGCCGCTGATCGAAGGCATGGCCGCGGCACTCCAGCGCGCGCACGAGGCCGGCGTCGTCCACTCGGATTTCAAGCCCGGCAACGTCATGGTCACCGCGGCGGGCGTGGCCAAGGTCTTCGACTTCGGGATCGCCCGTGCCGGCCACGTGGCGCGCGACGGCAACGTGCCGCGCAACGGTCACGACGACGAGACCGTGTTCGACGCAGGCACCCTCGGCGCCATGACGCCCGCCTACGCGAGCCTGGCGATGCTTCGTGGCGAACCGCCGGCGCCAGCCGACGACGTCTATGCGTTCGGATGCGTGGTTGCCGAGCTGCTTACCGGCCACCACCCCTTCGGCAAGAAGACGGCGGAGGAAGCATTGAGCGCCGGGCTCAAGCCACCCGTCGTGCCGGGCCTCGACAAGCGACAGCAGAAGGCGCTGGCGGATGCGCTGGCCGTGACGGCCGAACGGCGTACGGCGGATATCGCCACGGTGCTGGCCGGGTTGCGCCGCCGCCGGCTGCGCGAACGCGCGACACCGTGGGTCGCCGCGGCGGTGGTGGCCGGCGTGGTTGCGACCGGCGGCGTATGGTATGCCTCGCACCGTGCGGAACAGCAGCACGTGGCCGACACACTGCGACGGTTCGATCCCGGACAACCGGACGCCTTCACCGGCGAGGATCAGGTGCGTCAGGGCCTCGGCAGCCTGACCGGCGACGAGCGGCGGCGCGTGGTGGTCGACGGCGCCGATACGATCGACGGTTTTCTCGTGCGCCAGCTGGCCGCGCATTGGGACCCAGCCAAGGGGCGGCTCGACTACGCCGGTGCAGAGCGCACGTTCGCTCTACGAGCCGAGCTGAAGACCTTTGCACCGAAGTTCGATCGTCGTCGCGACGAGGTGATGCATGAGCGCGAGGATCAGCTCAACCGGCTCGACACGGCGCTGAGCGAAGCCATCCTTGCGGGACGGCTGTTCGGCGACGCGGCCGACGACGTTCCCGCGATCCTTGGACGCATCCGTTCGGTCGACCCGACCAGTCGTCTGCTCGCCAATCCCGAACTCGAACTCAAGTTCGGCATGGCCGTCGAAGCTTCGCAAAAGCAGGGCGACACCGCGGCCGCAGAGAAACAGCTTGCGATCGCCCGCACGTGGTTTCCTGCGTCGAACCGACTGGCAGCGATCGCCGAAACGCTCAAGGGGCCGGCGCCGGCGACATCCGCCGCCGTGCCCATGCCGCCGCCCACCCAGGACGGCACGGATCTCGCCATCGCCGAGCGGACGTCGCGCCTGGAGTCGCTGCGTCATGCATCGGCCGCGGGCGACCTCGACAAGGCGCTTGCAAGCTTCCGCGCATTGAACGCGGGGGCGACGGCACCGCCGCCAGCGGACGACGAAGCAGCCGGCCTGCTTGCCCAGGCCGCGCTCGCGGCGGCCCGCAACGCTTGCGCGGCCGGCCGCTGGAAAGACGCAGCTGCGAGCATTCAGACGGCGCTCGACGCGACGGGCGAGCGGACAGACCTGCGTCGGGCCAAGACGCGTTATGACCTCGCCGTGGCGGTCATGAATGCCGCGAAGGCACCGAGTGTCACCAGCGCCGAGCAGGACGACCTGAGCAAGCGCCTGCAAGCGGCGCGGCAGGACGATGCCGCCGGCATGAAGGACATGGAAGCGGCCATGGTCGCGTCGAAGGGTCTGCCCGAGGGCACGCTCGACAACGTGCTGAAGAAGCTGCGTGCCACGGCGACGGCCGGCCCGGTCGCGGGCACGCCGCGCGATCCCTGTGCACGGAAAGGCCTTGCGGGTACGACCCGCGAATGCTTCGACACGTTCGCTGTCGGTGCCTATGGGCCGGCGATGGTCGTGATTCCGAATGGCCGCAAGCCCTTCGCCATGATGCGTACCGAAGCGACCGTCGCGAACCTCGACCAGTTCTGCCGCGCAACCCGGACCTGCGCCATCAACCGCGGCCAGAATGCCAACGATCCGGCGCGCTCCATTCCGGTGGACTTCGCTCGCCGTTATGCCGCGTGGCTGACCCAGATAAGCGGCCATGTCTATCGGCTGCCCACCGAGCAGGAATGGCTGACGGCCGCCCGGGGTGGTGCCAACTGGGCCGGCGACGGCGATGCATGCGGCGAAGCGTCGTCCGCTCTGGGCCGGCTGATCCATTCGCCCGAACTGGGTCCCGCCACGGGCAAGGCGAATCCCTGGGGCCTGGTCGGCGTCACTGGCGGTGTGTGGGAGTGGGTCACGCGCGGGAGTGCGCTCGCGGTGCGCGGCGGAAGTTTCCGCAGCGGACCGGCGCAGTGTTCCGTCGATGCCACCCGCGCGTCCGATGGTACCGCCGACCGGGACGTCGGGTTCCGGCTGGTCAGGGAGATTCGCTGATGGACTGGTCGCAGCGGATCAACCGCAGCTTGCTCGAACTCAGCGACGCGCACAGCGCATCGCGCATCCGCACCGACGAATATCGCTGGCGTCGACGCGAGCTCCTGGGAGAGGCGGCCGTTGCCGCCCGGCGGTATGCGAGCGAGTCGGGTGGCCGTCTCGACATGCCTGCGCGGCGACGGGATTGCGCCGTGCGGAAGGGCGCGCGCCATGCCGGTGCGAGCAAGACCAGGACCGTGCTGGCGGTGATGCTTTGCGTGCTGCTGGCTGCGGTAGCCGGAGGCGCGATGTTTCTGTGGCTACGCCTGGCCTGACCGGAACGCGACGTGACGAGGTCAGTCGACCTCGTCCTCGCCGGCGATGTTCTGAAACTCGGAGTAGCCGCCCGGGGCCAGGGCCTTGAGAAGCTCCGCGAAACCCAGGCCCACCAGGCCATGGGCCCGACGGAGGATGGGCCGTACCGGACTGGAAGGCTCGTGCACGGCATACCATGCACAGATCTCGTCGATGAGCCGGCGCACATCGTCGGGGCCGCGGATGGGGCCGCGACTATGCGGGCCCGCAGACGCGTCTCCGATCGTGCCCTCCGTGCCTTCGTCCGCCGCGCCATCCACTCCGGCCCCCGACGTTCCCGGAAAGCGCCGCGCAAATGCCGCACGGAGGAAGGCGTCGAGTTCCCGCAGCTCGCGACGCATGCCGTCGAAGTCGGGACCCTGTCCCGGCGTTCGTGTCGCGAACAGACCGTCGATGGCGTCGAGGTGCGCGAGTACGTCGGACACCGCTGCGACGGTGTCGCGGAGCGTGGCCTCGTCCACATGCGACACCACCGCCTCGATATCGTCGGGCGACGCATCCGCCCGGACCGGCGCGTCCTCGGTCCCCTTGAGGCTTCCCGACATGATGCGGAGATCGCGCAAGGTAAAGCTGCCGATACGTTCCACACGCAGCACCTGCGTACGCCGCAGGTAGGGCATGACGTCATCGACAGCCGCCAGGGCACCGACGGCATTGATGCGCTCGACGGCATCTTCCTCGTCAACGACCGGGTGCACCTCGTCCCAGAACGCTTCCAGCCACCCGCGCACAAGTCCTACGGCACGCGACCATGCGGGTAGACCGCCTGTGCGCAGCCATGCGGTGGCCAGGTGTGCGCCCACCCGGACATCTCGCGTCCGGTCGAGAAGTGCCTCCGCCTGGCGTGCCACGTCGCGCCAGTCGGGCTCTTCGGCCTCTCGCACGGCGTCGCCGATCGCGCGCTCCGGCGTGGTCGCGGCAACGGCCTCCAGCGCGAGGAACGCGCTGTCGTATTCGAGGTTGGGGCCGCAAGGTGGCGTGTCGCTGAGGGGCAGGGCGAAGCGGTCAGTTATATCCACGGGAATGGGGCTTGGGTGACGGAGGGAGGTAGTTGTCGACGGTGCGGCGCAGGGCATCGAGGCGCTGGCCGACCGTCATGATCTGTTCGCGCAGCCATCGGTGGGCCGGCCGCTTGTCGAGCCGTTCCGGCCACGCCATGGCAACGGACATGTTCGGGATATCCATCGGGATGGAGAATGCCTCGACGCCCGGTCCCACGGAGTCGACCATCGACAGCGGAATGGTGCAGACGAGGTCGGTCGTGAGCAGCACCGGGCCTATCGAATCGCCGTCCGGTGCGGAAACGACCACATCGCGCCGGTAGCCCTGTTCGGCAAGGTATTGGTCCATGAGCCCATCCAGGCGACCGATCGGCGAGACGATCATGTGACCCAGGGCGCAATACTCCGCCATGGTCAGCGGGCCGCGCCCCCTCGGATGGCCGGCGCGCTGCACCATCACGAAACGATCTGCCACCAGGGGCCGTGCCTTCAGGCTCGGGGGTATCTGCTCACTGGGTACGAGAAGGACGTCTATCTCGCCGTGCTCGAACTGGGCGAGCACATTGATATCTTCGCGGCCGACGCGGAACGCGATGCGCAGGTCGCGGTTGTGCCAGGCGTCGAACGACCTGATGAGCGGGCGGGCAAAGGTGCCGATGGCGCTGAACGAGCCGGCGACGCGGAACGTCGCGGCGTCGCGCGACGGGTCGAATGTCTGGTCGAACTCGCTAAGGGTGCCGATCTGTGCGAGAGCATCCCGCAGGGTGGCGGCCATTTCCTCGGCCTTCGGTGTCGGCACCATGCCGCGTCCCGTCTGCGAGGGCACCAGCAGCGGGTCGTTGAAGAGGCGGCGCAGACGTGCAAGGTGTCCGGAAAGCGCCGGCTGGGTGACATTGAGCCGCAATGCCGCGCGCGTGACGTTGCGTTCCTCCAGAAGCACATCGAGCGAGACCAGGAGGGGGAGGTCGCTGGGTTTCAGGTTCATTGGACACTACAGGTGAGTGCGGAGGGGGAGCGCACCGTCCGATTAAAGGCCAGGACCGCAATGCGCGATACCCCCAGAAGGGGCATTTGCACCGTCCGTTTTCCGACATGTGACGGAATACCTTTGTGCGTTCACGCTCCTGAACCGTTGCGCGTGATCGTGCCGATCCGGTGCCCTTTGTCCGGTCCCCGTTCCATTCCGTGATGTACGACACATATTGCCCGCGTCGTCGGGCTCCCCAGCGGACCTCACACTTACTGAACGGGGCTCGCGGCGTTCAGCAGCCTGATCATTTCATCGGCCACCTTCTTTGTGGATGCAGGGTTCTGGCCTGTGACGAGTCGCCCGTCCGCCTGCACATTAGCCTCCCAGTTGGTGGCGGCCCGGAACGTCGCTCCCTTGTTTTCCAGCGCTCTTTGCGTCAGGAAGGGGACCACGCGATCCAGCTTGATTTCACGTTCCTCCCGATCGGTAAAGGAGGTGACCGTCTTGCCCGCGACCAGGTATCGGCCATTAGTGAGCTTCACGTTGATCAAGGCGGCAGGGCCGTGGCATACGGCACCGACCACACCGCCGTGCTCGTAGATCGTCCTGGCGATGGTCTCGCTGCTGCCGTCGCCGGGCAAATCCCACATCACGCCGTGACCTCCCACGAAATATACAGCTGCATATTTCTCTGGATCGATCTCCGATAACTTCCTCGCGTTGAATATCGCATCGACGGCATCGGGGTGACGGATAAACCACCTCTCGGTTTCGTCGTTCAGGTCCGCCCCGTGGAAGTAGGTTTGCCCGCCCTTGGGACTGGCGAAGTCGACGTCGTAACCTGCATCGTGAAACGGCTTGTATGCCCTGGCGGCTTCACCGAAGTGGAAGCCCGTCTTCTTCCCGGTGGTTCCAAGCGCTTCGTGGCTCGTGATGACGAACAGCACCTTCTTTCGGGCGGGGTAGAGCGAGTAGACCTTGCTGGCGATAACCCAGCTTTCACCGATCTTCAGGAGATTTATGTAGTCTGCATAGATCTTCTCGCCGCAGTTCAGCACCACTTTTCCCTGGGCGGCGCCGCCTGCGACATCTACGGAAACGATCCTGCCGGAACAGGCAAGCTTCTTGCCCGGGGTGAACTTGCCGACATAATCGGCCAGACTCCAGATGGAAAGGCGTCCGGTGTCCGGATTGCGGAAGCGAAGATCGGCCTGCTTGTCGAAGGCGCGCGTCAACCTTTCCATATCGCTGTTGTTTCTTCCTTCGATATAGTCGTTGAGCGTGCGGCGAATTGCATCCTCGTCCGTTTGTGTGTTCTGCGCGAATACGCTGGCCGGCGCCATCAGCAGGCACAACATGAACAACGTTTTCTTCAGGCCGCCAGCCATTTTGGCCGGCATCTCGTGGTGGCACATATTCCCCTCCAGGACCCAGGTGGCCATCGACCGCTTCTATGCAGCGTTTCACGATCAGCTTGGTTTCTGTTCCGGACGCAGGCAATGCCGTTCACCGCGTGTTTCGCACGGCTCGGCGCGGGAGCAGGGGAGGGCCTACTTGAACAAGGCGATTCGGTCGCGGTACCCGCGCGAGAGCTTCAATTCCTGCCCGCAATCCAGCGTGAGGAAATATTCGCCGTTGACGTAGGGCCGCAGTGACTTAACTCGCATTGCGTTGATCAGGATGGATCGATGGATGCGAGGGAAACGGGCCGGATCCAGGCGCTTTTCGATCTGCCCCAGGGTGGTCCGCACGACGTGGTTTTCCCCGTCCGTGTGGATGCAGACATAATCGCCGGCGGCATCGATCCAGCGGATGGTTTCCAGGGGAAGACGCAGCGTCCGTGTGCCATCGCGGATCGCCAATGGTGCGCCGGAGGGAGGGGGTGGGCACAGGTGACGCGCCTCCAGCGCTTCCTCCAGGGTAAGCGCGGGCTGTCCACGGAGCGAGCCGAGCAAGCCCAGGAGCCTGGAGCGATGCTCGCTGGCGTCACGGCGCCCCAGGGCCTCGCGAACGCGTAGCAAGGACTGGTGCAGCCGCTCGTCGTCCACGGGCTTCAGCAGGTAGTCGAGGGCGTTTACCTCGAAAGCCTTGATCGCGTAATGATCGTAGGCGGTGACGAACACCACGAGCGGCATCTTCTGCACAGGGATGGCTCGGAGCGTGGCAAAGCCATCCATCCCAGGCATCTGCACGTCCAGGAACAGCAGATGGGGAGAGTGCTCCACCACGGCCCGTATCGCTGCTTCGCCGTCGCCCACTTGGGCCACGATGTCGATGTGAGGGTCGCCGGCCAGGCGCAGTTCGAGTCCACGCCGCGCCAATGGCTCGTCATCCGCAATGAGCGTCCGGATCGTTCTCTTGTCGGTTCGCCGTCGACTCATTCGCCCGCCGAGCCTCCCACCTCGAATGGTAACTTCAGGACGACCATGAAGCCCCCTTCATCCCTGCTACGTGCTTCGAAACTCTGGCGCGCGCCATACAGCATGCGCAATCGGTTGCGCGTGTTGGCCAGACCGACGCCGTTGCCGTGCGTAGCATTATCCGACGGCGCGGGATCCGTCTCGGGGGGCGACCCACCTGGGCCGTCGTCCAACACGGAAAGTACCAGGCTGTGATGCTCGCGTCCGGCGCGCACGATGAGCGTTGTGCCTTGGACCCGCTGGGCCACGGCATGCTTGATAGCGTTCTCCACCAGCGGTTGCAGCAACAGGCTCGGCAGCAATGCGGGCCAGCAGGCATCGTCGACCTCGATCCGCACGGTTAGTCGCTCTGCAAACCGGACCGTCTCGATGTCCAGGTATAGGCGCGTGGCATCGATTTCCTGCTTCAACGTCACCAGCTGCATCGGATCCGCGTCCAGCGAATGACGCAGGAATGCACTCAGCCGCTGCACCATACGATTGGCGTTCACAGGGTCGCGATCGAGCACCAGGGTGGATATGGCATTGAGCGCATTGAAGAGGAAATGCGGATTCAACTGATACCGAAGCATCTTCAATTGTGCCTGGTGTGCCATCGAGGTCGCGACCAGGGCTGCCTCGGTCTGCGCACGCAGCTTGCGCCAAGTGGTGATCACCAGATACAGGCTGACCCAGCCCACCACCATATACGTCTGGCTTCCCATGTAAGCCGCGTAACCCATCCATGAACTCGGTACCCGGCAGCCGCCGCACCATCCGTTCAACAGGATGACCGCGTAAGTAATCCCCATGGCTGCGCTCACAGCCAGCACCGGGCCAATCATGAGCATTGCCAAGCGTACGGGGGGCATGCCACTCAGCGCGCGTAGCAGATAGCGTAGACCGAGGGTGCCGAGGAACCCCGTGACGGCGACAGGCAGCAGGAGCTTCCACAACTCGTAGGACTTTCCATAGGCAAGAGCCGACAGATAGCCGACCAGAAAAACCCCGGCCCAGCCGGCGCTGTGGAGCCACCAGAACAGGGTCCGGGCGTTGAGTTCACCTGGGCCGCGCTTGCCGGCAACGATGGGGGCGGGATTCGAGGGCATGCATGGACGATAGCTCAAACTATGGTCTCTATCGCCGTCAGTGTGAAACGCATCGCCGAAGTGCAGTCGACACGGCTATACGAAAATCAATTGGTGGGCCACCACCGTGGTCGACCACGATCCCGCGCGCGTCATGTGCAGTCGAACAGCGCCATGAATCCGTAGTCCATGTGCAACTGCATGTGGCAGTGGAACAGCGAGAGCCCGCGCTGGTCGGCGGTGAAGTCGATATCCATCGACTGGTAGCCGCCCAACATCGCGACGTCCTTCAGGATACCCGCCGTCGGCTGACCCGCGATCCGGGTGATCTCGAAACTGTGGCGATGCAGATGCATCGGGTGGATGTCGTCACTGGCGTTGTGCATGCGCAGGCGGTAGCGCTTGCCGTACTGCAGACGGAACTTCGGCGTCATTGCCTGCATGTCGAAAGCCTGACCATTGATCGTCCAGCGGTTGAAGCCCTGCTCAGCGGCGTTCTCCTTGGCGAACGTCATCTCGATGATCTCGTCGACCTGGGCGGCTTGCGCGCCGGGAAGCGCGAAGCGTCGGTAGTCCCACGCAAACGGCTTGGGCGCTACCCACTTCGGCTTGCCCCGTTGGCCGGCGTATTCGACCACGATCCCCATGCCGCGCTCGCGGTCGTCGTCGGCCAGATCGCCGAGCACCCACACGCCCGGCCGGTTCATCTCCACGATGGCGCTGATGCGCTCGGCCGTGCCGATCCACAGCACGGGCACTTCGGCGGGGTTCGGCACCGGGTTGCCGTCGAGCGCCAGCACCTTGAACGTGTGGCCGGGCAGGGCGAGGCTGCGTACCTCGGTCGCGCTGCCGTTGATGATGTGGAACAGCACCCGCTCGCCCGCCTTCACGCGCACCGGATCGCCGTGGCCGAGCATGCGGCCGTTGATGGCGAAGGTCTGGTAGCCGACTTCGTAACCGTGCGCGGTGCCGCGGGCCAACGAAGCCTTCATGGCCGACTCGCCCGCCTCTTCCAGCGAGCGATCGCGTTGCCCGGGGGCAAGGAAATCCATCGCCATGTCGCCGCCCTTGCTGAAGAACGGATCGAATTCCTTGAGGACCAGGAACACTTCGCGGTCATACCGGCCCGGCTCGTGTCGCGGCTCTATATAGACCGGTCCCACCTGTCCGCTGTACTGCCCTCGGGTCAGGTCGCTGCCGGCCAGCACGTGCGTGTGGTAGAGGCGCAGTCCCGCCGGCCCGGGCGTGAACGCCAGCCGGCGCATGCCGTGCCCGGGGATGAACGGCGTGCCTTCCTCGGCGGCGCCATCGACCGCGACAGGCAGGAACTGGCCGTGCCAATGCAGCTGTTCGGGTACGTCGGTGTCGTTGTGTACATCGATGACTACGGGCTGACCCTCCTTCAGGCGAATCAGCGGCCCCGGGAACTGCCCGTTATAGGTCGTCGTCGACACGATATGGTCCGGCGCAAGCTCTACCAGGCTCCGGCCGATGCGCAGCGCATAATCCGGCTTGGCCAGCCCCTCGCCCGGTGCACCGGCGGCCCCGGTGGCAGCGGCATGCGCCCTGGATAGCTGCACGCCGAGAAGTCCGGCCGCACCGGTCGCGCCGCTGAGGCGAAGAAAGTCACGTCGATTCATCACGGCCACCCTCGATCAGCAGGCGCCTGATCATCAGCCTAAAACGCCGCAGGTATCAATTCCGGTCGATGCGAAAACGCATGGATCGGAAATCCAGCGTGAACCCGGCGGCATTCGCCCACAGATCCTGACCGAGCGTACCGAACATGGGCGGGCCGCCCGGCCCAGGCCGGCTTTCCGTTTCGATACGCACGTTCTTGAGCGTTATCTCGTCCTTGCCGATGGCGAATTTCCATGCAGGCTGCGTGACCGTGTCGAGACTGCGCGCGCCACCCAGGCCCGCCGAAGGATGTCGCGAGCGTGGCCAGGCGTCGGCACGATCCTTCACCTTCATCCAGTAGGCAGATGACAGGCTGGTGGTGCTGGAACCGGTGTCCAGGGCGAGGGGAACCGACTCTCCTTCGGTGGCGACCATGACAACCGGCGCCAGGCCGTCCATATAGATTTGCACGCCACCCTCCATGGAACCGGGCGCCGGTCCGATCGAGATGGCCTTGTCGCCATGGAAATGTATCTGGCCGAGCGCCTGGAACACGGGGAAGCCGAACGCAGCCGAGATCTGGTGTTCCCTGCCGGGCAGCTTCATGTGCAGCAAATCGTCGCGGACCACCAGCACCGCGACATGGCGAAGCGTCGCACTACCCAGGTGGATCTCCTCGACGACTGCCACCTCGCTTTGCACCGAGGTCCCGGTGGTGGAACCCACGCCCCCGGTCGTACCCTTGATCGAGAGGCCGAGGCGCCTGGCGAAACTCTCGCTGACGACCGAATAATTGGCGCCTGAGTCCAACATCCAGGAGCCGTCGACGCCGTTCGCCACGGCGTCGACGTCGAACGTGCCGAGGGGATTGCGCCGGATGGGCAATCGGGACGGCCCGGAAAATGTGATCGTCTGACGCGGCGAGCCGCTGAGAGCGGTGGCCAGGGCAAGGACATCCTTGACACCCTGCGCCGCCGTACCCAGGTCCTTCGAGTGATGCTCCACGGCTTCGCGCAGCGCGTTGGCCTGATCCCCGTATGCCGCGGCCTTCTGGTAGTCGTCGGACAAGGTAAGCAGCGCGTTGGTCGCGCGGGGCGAATGCCGTCGCTCCAGTTCGGGCAGCGCATGCTGGAGGGCGCGTTTCGACGCTTCGATATCGTTCAGCCGATTGGCAACGAGACCGCGCACGTAGTCGCCGTCGGCCGTGTCGGGCAACGTCGGCAACAGTGCGCTCACTTCATCCATGCGCCAGGCGTCGAACGCCGCTTCGGCCTGCGCGACGGGATCGGTCCGGCCTGCCATGGCGCAAGGTATGCCTGCACAGGCGAGTACGGCCAGCAGATGCCGGAAAGAACGTGTCTTCAAGGATAGGTGCCTTCTTGGGAAAGGGGGAATGGCCGATCAGCCGTGAATACGTGCCTGACGCCAGCTGAGCGCGGCAGCCAGGGCCAACGCGGCGCCGATCGTGAAAGTTGCGAAGGCGAAGCCGACCTGGGTAAGCCGGGCACCGCCGCCGTCGGGTGCGAGGGTGAAAAAGAGGCCGCCGACCAGCGCGGTCGCCACGGCTGCGCTGATCTGAAGCGTGGCGCTGACCAGTCCGGCGGCAAGGCCGGCCCAGCGCGGATCCACCTGATCCACATTCAGGCGGACGAGGGCGGGCAAGGCGATGCCTTGCCCCAGCCCGATCAGGAAGAGCGGCGCGGGAAGCCACGCTGGTGCCTGCGCCAGTGCCAGCATGCTGGCGGCAAGCGCACCCAGGACTTCAAGCAGCATGCCAAGAGCGGCCGTGCGCGCACCCATGCGCCTTGCGAGTCGCGGACTGCATAGCGGACCCAGGAGGAAGCCCACGCCCAGAGGCAGGATGGCGAATCCGGTGGCCAGTGCGTTGTGCCCCAGACCGACCTGTTCGTAGACCGCGAAAACGAGGAAAAACGGGGCGAGCCAGTAGAAGAAGAACGTTGCCGACAGGCTTCGCTGCAAGCCGCGGGCCTTCAGCAACGAGGGATACACCAGCGGTGTGCCACCTAGCCGTTCCTGGCGCCGCTCGAAACGCCAGAACGACACAAGCAGCGGTCCGCTGGCGATCAGCAGGACCACGCACCACCATGGCCAGTGTTGCTCCCGCCCCTCGATCAGCGGAACCACCAGGGCCAGGAGTCCGGCCGCCAGCAGCAACGCGCCCGGCACGTCGAGCCGCGCCGTCCGTTCGCCGGTGCTTTCGCGAAGCAGGACCAGCGCCGCCGGGACGGCCAGCAGGATGATGGGCAGATTGATCAGAAACACGCTGCGCCATCCCAGGCCAAGGACATCCGCGGAGACGAGGACGCCACCGAGCACCTGGCCGCCCACGGACGCCAGGCCGAAGGTGGCGCCGTACAGGCTCAGCGCGCGATTTTTCTCCGCAGCTGGGAACAGGGCGTGGATGGAGGCGAGGGACTGCGGAGCCATCACGGCTGCGGCGACGCCTTGGAGCAAGCGGCCGACGATCAGCACGGCGGGCGAGGGGGCCCAACCGCACAACGCGGAGGCGACCGCGAAACCAAGCATGCCACCCACAAAAGCGCGCTTGCGTCCGTATAGATCGCCCAGCCGGCCGCCAAGAATGAGCGTCACGGCATACGCGGTCGCGTAGACGGAAACCACCAGCTGGGCGACATCCGACGGCGCCCGCAGGTCCGTACGGATGGCGGGCAGCGCCACGTTGACGATGAAGAAGTCGAGCGGCGGCAGCAAGGTACCGGTCAGGAGCACCGCCAGGGCCAGCCAGCGATGCGTCTCGTGTGTCGAACGCTCGGACGCGCGGGGAGTGCCGTCGGGCATGGGAGACTCCGGGACATTGCGGTCGGGGACCGATGCGGGCGCGACGCATCGGTAATTCTGTATCGGTCGGTACATTAGTTGCGTATGCCGACATAGTCAATCTCTTCTATATCGATTAGTATTTAACTCGATACCTGATCGGAGGATGCCGCCATGGCAGTCATGGGACGCCCACGAACGTTCGATCGCGACAAGGCGGTCGACGAGGCACTGCACCTGTTCTGGCAGAATGGCTTCGAAGCGACATCGCTGAACCAGCTGAAGGCTGCCATGGGCGGTGGGATTTCCGCGCCGAGCTTCTACGCGGCCTTCGGGTCGAAAGAAGCGCTGTTCCAGGAATGCGTCCAGCGTTACCTGGAAACGTATGCGCAGGTGACCGAGTGTTTGTGGGACACCGACATCGCGCCGAGGGACGCCATCGAGACCGCCTTGCGCCAGTCCGCCAGGATGCAGTACGAACGCGGCCATCCCAGGGGTTGCATGGTCGGCTTAGGCGTCATGAGCGCGCGTTCGGAGGAGCATGCGTCGGTCAGTGCCGCGCTTACGCGCTCCCGATCCCGTACCCGCAAGGGATTCATCGCCTGTGTACAACGCGGCATCGACCGCGGCGAACTCGACCCGGGCGTCGCGCCCGAAGCGCTGGCCGCCGTCTTCGATGCATTCCTGATGGGACTGTCGGTGCTCGCGCGAGATCGGGTCCGCCTGGGTGTCGTCGAAGCCGGTATCTCTCAGGTCATGCTGGCGTGGGACGCGGCATCGCCGAAGCATCGTCGCGGGCCGCCATGCGCTTGAGGGCATGACGATCCACCTTGCCCAGGCTGCCGGTGGGGAGGGTGGGAAGGACGTGGATGCGAGCGGGAACGTAGACCCGTGACAGCCCCTGGAGCACGTGTTCGCGAAGGGCGCCCGGTTCGATGCTGTGACCGGGCTGGGCCACCACGAAGGCCACGGCCACTTCGCCCAGGTCGGCGTCGGGGGTGCCGACCACGCAGCATTCCTTCACCGCGGGATGCTTTTCCAGCTGGTTTTCGATCAGGCCAGGGGAGAGGTTCTCGCCGCCGCGGATGATCACATCCTTGATCCGCCCGGTGATGGTGACATAGCCCTCGTCGTCGAAGCGGCCCAGGTCGCCGGTGCGCAGCCAGCCGTCGACGATGGGGGATTCCACCTCGGCGCCGATGTATCCCTGCATCAGCACCGGGCCGCGGATGCGGATCTCGCCGTCCTGGCCCGGAGCCACGCGTTCGCTGCTGCCCGGCCGGAAGAGGGCCAGTTCCTGGCCGTCGAGCACGGTACCGATGCTGCCGACCTTCCGCTTGTGCGGCGGGTTCATCGTGGTAGTGCAGGTGGCCTCGGACAGGCCGTAGGACACGACGAGCGGTACCCCGAAGGCGTCTTCGATCGCCTCATGCAGCGCCGGCGTGATGGGCGCCGAGCCGCAGCGGAGGAAGCGGAGGGATTCGAAGCGCTCGCCCGGCTCCAGCCGCGACAGCACGCGCGAGTACATGGTGGGTACCCCCGTGACGTACGTCGGCTTGTAGTGGCGCAGGCAGTCGACGATGTCCTCTGCGCGGAAGCGTTCCACCAGCGCGATCTCGGCGCCGGCCAGCAGCGGCACTACCAGCTGGTTGTTGATGCCGTTGGTGTGGTGCAGCGGCATGATGTGCAGCAGTCGATCGGAGGGGGTCACGCCCGTGTGCAGCGCCACGCCGTGTGCATTGGCGAGCAGGTTGCCATGCGACAGCAGCACGCCCTTCGGGCGTCCGGTGCTGCCTGACGTAAAAAGGAGCAGGGCGCGGTCGCTTTCGTCCAGTTCCGGCGGCGTGAAGGGGGCCGACGAAGCGAGGCTGCCCAACGGCACCGCGCGGGCGCCTATCGCGGCAAGCGCTTCGCCACAGCCCGCCTGCTGCTCTTCGTCGTCGCAAGCCAGCAGGCGCATGCCCACCGCCTGCATGCGTGAGGCGAGTTCTTCCGCGGAGATGCGGGCTTCCATCACCGTGGGGCAGAGGCCCGCGCGCATGGCGCCGAAAAACGCTGCAACACATTCGATGGTCTTGGCGGAGGCGATGCCGACGAAGTCGCCACGACCCAGCCCGGCCTGGCCGAAGCCGGAGGCATACGCTTCGACGCGGTCCGCGAACTCGCCATAACTCACGGAGCGATCACCGACGATGAACGCGCGGCGGCCCAGGCCCGCATGCGCGCGCAGCGCTTCCTGAAGGATCAGGGACAAGGAACCGCCGGTCATGCGGCCGCCTCGGGGCGCAGCCGCACGCCCGCGTCGCGTTCGAAGGTGCCGGTGGGATCGAGGGAGCGCAGCGCGTCGCGCTCACGCTCGGTCGGCGGCTCCGCCGGACCCGCACCTTCGGCATCGAAGGTGAAGGCCGTGCGGGCGCGCACTTCATCGAGCGAGCTCTCGGGGTGCCAGGACTGCAACGCCAGGCGGCCGTCGCGTTTCACGAAAACGGCGATGGGCGTGACCACGCCGGCCATACCACCTGCCGCGGTGAGGAAGTCGAGCTTCTCCACCATCGTGCGGCGCGAGTGCTCGGTGCGCCAGGTGACGGCACGGCGCGCCGTCGGCAGCATCACCGCGCCGCCGCCACCGCCGGGCAGGCGCACCTTGGGGTTGTGCCAGTCGCCGATGCTCGAAACGTTCGTCTGGCCCAGGCCGTCGACCTGGGCGGCGCCCAGGAAGCAGAGGTCCATTTCGCCACGCGTGCACAGGTCGTAGAAATCCTCGTTCGAGAAGATCGAACGCGAGCCTTCCGCCAGCACGGGATCCGAACTGGAAATGGGAATGGACGACGGCTGCGGATCGACGCCACCGGCCACGTTGATGTAGGTGAACTCGAAATCGTACGCGCGCTTGGCCAGCAGGCAGGCAAGCATCGGCAGCGTGGAATTCACGCCGCTGAAGGTCACTTCATGCGGGCGCACGAAGCGGGCGAGGTTCGTCACGATGAACGAGAACGGCGACCACGACTCATGCATGGGCGGCCTCCTGGGCTTCCGGGGCGGCGGCAAGATGGGCGGCGAGCACATCGGCGCCGTCGGGCAGATAGGCTTCCACGGCGGGGTAGTCCACTTCGTAATGCGGCCAGCACGAGCCCGGCCATGCACCCCTGGGCACCACGGCGACGGCATCGACGAGGAAATGCGGGATGAGTGTCAGCTCGGGCTGGCTTGCGAAGGATTCGCTGCTGGCGACGCGCTCGGCGATCACCAGCACGCGCTTCGCGGAACGCGACATGATCCGGTCCCAATGCGAGGTGCCGAACACGCGCACGTCGCCTTCGGGGCTGACCTCATTGGCGTGGATCACCGCGAAGTCCGGCGTGATCCTCGGGATGACGTACACGGCTTCCCCGGTACCGTAGGGATCGGCAACCTTCTGCCAGCCGTTAAGTTCGGGCAAGGCGGAACCGTGCAGACCGCCACAGGGCTGGAACGGCACGCCGAAGGCGGAGGCGCGAAGTCCGGCGGTGAGGCTGGCGCAGGCGTGTTCTTCCAGTTCGATCTCCTTCTTCTCCACCGCCTTTCGGTAGTAGGGCGCGAGGCCGAAATTTCCTTCCATCGCCACGATCCCGGCGCGTGTGCGGCGCACGCAGCCCGCGCGGCACAGGATATCGATGTCGTAGCCCGGGCTTTGCTTGATGATTTCGAGATCGCGCTTGCCCTGGCGGATCAGCTCACGGACGAAGGCGAACGGGCCGCGGTGCAGGAAACTGCCACCGAGTGCAAGGGAACTGCCGTTGGCGACGAGCGATGTCAGTTCGCCGAGCGGAATGATCTTGGACGTGCTCACGGGTGTCCTCCGGTAACTTATTTGCCCAGCGCTTCGCGGTAGGCGCGCAGGCGGCCCTGCAGGCCTGGCCGTGCGGCGGAAGCGACGAGTTCGGCCATGTCGGCCGCGCGGGTGTCGGTATGGGTGACGCGGAAGAGCCGCGTGGTGGCGTCGTCGCCAAGGCCGCGGCGGGCGGTGTCCGCGCGCTCGCGTTCGGCGGCCCAACCGTCCGGATCGGCCAGCGCGGTGACAAAGCCACGCGCATGCGCCTCGGCGCCATCGAACGTGATGCCTTCCTGCAGCACCTGGCGGGCCCAGCTTTCACCCACCAGGCCGGCGAAACGACGGCTCCCGAGCACGAGGCCGAAACCCAGCCCTGGCATGCGGAAGGACGCATCGGGCGTGGCCACGCGGCGGTTGCATACGGCGAACAGATCGACGCCCGCACCGAAGTTTCGACCCTGCGCGAACGCCAGCGTGTCGTATTGGGCGTGGAACACGCGCTGCAGCAACTGTTCGATGCGGACAAAGCGCAGCACCAGGTCGCCGTCGCTCTGCGCGTCGTAGCCGCTGAAGTCGAACCCGGCGGAGAGGTTCTTGCCCTCGCCACGGAACACGACGAGTCGCGTGCCGTCGACATCCGCGGCGTCGAGTTCCGCGTGTAATGCCTCCACCAGCGAGGCGGAAAGCGCGTTCATCTTCTCGGGGCGATTGAGCGTCAGTTCGAGCACGCCCTCGCCGCGCCGTGCCAGCAACTCATCCATGGCCGGCCTCCACCGTGGCGGGCGCTTCGCCGAAGATCTCCGCGTTGTGCTCACCCAGCGCGGGCGGCCGGCGGTAGATCGGCTGGCCCCGACCGTCGAAGCGCAGGGGCGAGGCGAACGTACGGGTGACGACTCCCGAGGGCAGTTCGAGGGGCTGCACCCAGCCCATGAACTCGACCTGCTCGTCGGCGAGCGCGTCGCTGTAGCTGTTGATCGGGGCGCAGGGAACGCCTGCCTGGCGGAACATGGCCAGCACCTGCGGCACCGAAAGCGTCTCGAATGCCGATTCGAAAATCTGCTTCAGTTCGGCCTGGTGCTGCGCCCGCAAGGCGGTGGAACCGAACCGTGCGAGCCCGGCGAGTTCTTCCCGGCCGATGGCGGCAGCAGCCGACCGGAACAGCGCGTTGTTGCCCGCGGCCATGGCCACGTAGCCATCGGATACCTTGAATGCCTGATAGGGTGCGTTGCGCGGGTGCGCCGAGCCCAGCTTCACCGGATCGATGCCGCTGCCGAAGTACTGGCTGGTCTGCAGCGCCCCCACGGCGAGCGAGGCGCCGAACATCGAGGCATCGATATGCGTGCCCTTGCCGTGCTCGCGCACGTCGCGCAGCGCGCTGGCGACGGCGAAGGCCGCATACAGGCCGGTGGCGAAATCGGAAAGCGGCACGCCGCACTTCACGGGTGCGCCACCTTCCTCGCCGGTGACGCTCATGACGCCGGCCATGGCCTGGATGGTGAGGTCGAAGCCGGCTTCGCCCGCGCGCGGGCCATCCTGCCCGAACGCCGAAATGGAGCAGTAGACCAGCTTCGAATTGATCGCCGAGAGCGTGGCGAAATCCAGCCCAAGCCGCGCCATGACCCCGGGACGGTTGTTCTCGATGACGACGTCGGCACCGGCGGCGAGTTCGCGGGCGCGGGCATTGTCGTCGGCGTCCTTGAGGTTGAGCGCGACCGAGCGCTTGTTGCGGTTCACCGAGGCGAAGTTCTCGCTGAAACCTTCGCTCATGGGGGGCCAGGCGCGCATGCTGTCGCCGCCCTCCGGGTGTTCCACCTTGACGACGTCGGCACCCATGTCGGCCAGCAACATGGCGCAGAAGGGGCCTGCGGCGACGCTGCAGAACTCGACGACTCGAATGCCTTTCAAAGGCTGCACGTGGGGTACTCCTCAGGTAAGTTCAGGCGGCGGCCAGCGGCGGATAGCCGGGTTGCGAATAGCCGAGCGAGCGGGACAGGCCGAGCGCGGCTTCCATCACCAGTTGGCTGTATTTGCGGACGCTGGCGGGGCGCAGGCGTTCGACCGGGCCGGACATGCCGATGGCGGCCACGGGCATGCCATGCATGTCGAAGACAATGGCGGCGACACCGCCCACGCCCTCGCGCCATTCGCCGCGGTTCACGGCAAAGCCCTGGCGGCGGACGCGGCCGAGTTCTTCAAGCAGCGCGTCGCGCGAGGCGATGGAGCGCTGCGTGGGCGAGGGCAGGCGGGCGGGCAGTTCACGCAGCAGGGCTTCGCCCTGCCAGGCGAGCAATGCCTTGCCGGAGGCGACGCAATGAGCGGGAGCCCGGCCGCCGATGGTCGAATACGCGCGAACGGGTTGCGGCGATTCGATCTTGTTGAGGTAGATGACGTCCATGCCCTCGAGGATCGCGAGGTGAATGGTTTCCTTCGTCAGCCGCGCCAGCTGCTGCATGAATGGGTCTGCCAGTTGACGGACGTCGATGCGCGCCACCACGCCGCTGGCCATCTCGAACAGCTTCAGCGTGCACTCGTAGGTGCCGGCGACGCTGCCGGGCCGCACGTATCCCGCGGCGATGAGCGTCTGCAGCGTGCGGTGCACGTTGCTCTTGGTGAGCTCGAGCTCGCGGGCCAGTTCGCTGACCCCCCGGGGGGTGCGAGAGCGGGCCACGGCCTCGAGCACGTTCAGGCCCTTCAACAGGGTGGTATCCATCGTTCCAATATCCAAAACGGCGTTTCAAATAACCGTAAACCCGATTGGAAAACCCAGTCAAGCGATGCTGCATCGCATCAAAATAACCAACCTAATCAACGTATTACATACTGGAACGGCGCGAAAAAACCTGTTGACGCGTTCTCGGCAGCAGTGCTTGACTGTTTTACATCACGGCACGGCGTATCAAGATATGGAACGCGCTTAAGCCGTGTCATCCTGCAATCGTCTCGGGGAGAGAACGGCATGGCACAGGTGCAAGAAGGCGGCTCCAGCTTCGGCCGCGTGTTCAAGGTAGTCAGCGGCAACTTCCTTGAGATGTTCGATTTCATGGTCTACGGGTTCTACGCGTCGGCCATCGCCCATGCGATCTTCCCGAACGCAAGCGGCTACGTTTCCCTCATGATGTCGCTGATGACGTTCGGCGTCGGCTTCCTGATGCGCCCGGTGGGCGCGATCGTGCTGGGTGCTTATATCGACCGCCATGGCCGCCGCAAAGGCCTCATCGCCAGCCTCGCCATCATGTCGGTTGGCGTACTGATCATCGCCTTTACCCCGGACTACAAGACCATCGGTCTCGCGGCTCCGCTGCTGGTGGTCGTGGGCCGCCTGCTGCAGGGCTTCTCGGCCGGCGCGGAATCCGGCGGCGTCTCGGTGTATCTCGCCGAGATCGCACCGCCCGGCAAGCGCGGCTTCTACGTGGCGTGGCAGTCCGCCAGCCAGCAGGTGGCCGTGATCTTCGCCGCCGTTCTCGGCGTGGTGCTACGCTTCTCGCTGAGCGAGGAACAGATCATGGCGTGGGGCTGGCGCATCCCGTTCGTGATCGGTTCGCTCATCGTGCCGCTGCTGTTCTATATCCGCCGCACGCTGCAGGAAACCGAATCGTTCGAGAAACGTGCGGCGACGCATACGCCGAGCCTGCGCGATATCTATGCCGGCCTGCTCAGGAACTGGAAGATCGTGCTGAACGCGGTGATGCTGGTGACGCTCACCAGCGTGATGTTCTACCTGATTACCGCCTATACCCCGACTTACGGCAAGGAAGTGCTGAACCTCACCGCGCGCAATGCCTTCGTGGTCACCGTGTGCGTGGGCATTTCGAACTTCATCTTCGTGCCGCTGATGGGCGCGGTATCCGACCGATTCGGCCGCGTGCGCACGCTGACCACGTTTTCGCTGGCGGTGGCCATCACGGCTTACCCGGCCATGGCGTGGCTTGTGGCCGAGCCATCGTTCGGCCGCATGCTCGCCGTGTTGCTGTGGTTGTCGTTCCTCTACGGCGGCTACCAGGGCGTGATGGTGGTGAGCCTGACCGAAATGATGCCGGCGCATGTGCGCGCCAGTGGCTTCAGCGTGGCGTATAGTCTGGCCCAGGCGATTTTCGGGGGCTTCACGCCAGCGGTGAGCACTTACTTGATTCATAGCACGGGCGACAAGGCCATGCCGGGCGCGTGGCTGGCGGCCTCCGCGGTTATCAGCTTCTTCGGCGTGTGGATGCTCCACCGCAGCGGCGCCCCGGTGGGGAAGGGTAGGCAGGATGCGACCGTAGGCCAACCCGTCGCCAAGCACGGCCCCGTCGCACGGGTGGCCCACTGATGCGCCGCCGGATCCTCGCGGCCGCGACGTTCGCCTGTCTCGTCGCCTGTGCCCACGCGGACGACTTCTTCCGCGACGCCAAGGTCGATGGCGAGGTGCGCCTCTATCGCTTCGACCGCAACTACGACAACCCCACGAGCAAGGATCAGTTCGCCAATTCGCTGACGGGCCTGCTCACGGTGCGCAGCGGCAAGGTGGACGGCTTCAGCGCCGTGGTCACGGGGTTCTCCGCGCATTCGTTCGGCACGCAGTCGCACGACAAGGGGCGCATCGATGCCTCGCTGATGGGCCCGGACAATGTCATCGACGGCTTCAGCCAGGCCTACGTGGAATACGCGAACCGCTGGGTGGTGGTCCGTGCCGGCGACCAGTACCTCAATACCCCGTGGATGGGACTGTCGGATTCGCGCGTGGTGCCGGCGTCATACCAGGGCGCCACGCTGGACTTCAAACCGGCGAAGGGCTGGGATATCTACGCCATCCGCACGCTGCGCTGGAAGAGCCGCACGTCGGACGGTTACAACGACGACAACGTGTACTACCCGTCCACGTATCACGGCGACAGCATGTACGGCAACAATGGCTCGCTGCCGTCGTCGGCGCGGTCGCAGGATGGCACCACCGCGCTGGGCAGCACTTATGCCGGCCACGGCCTGAAGGCGCAGGCGTGGTACTACGACTTCGAGCACTTCGGGAGATTGGGCTACGTCGATGGCATGTACACCTTCGACACCGGCACGCTGCTGAAACCCTTCATCGGTGCGCAGTTCGTGCGCGAGACGACAGGTTCCGACAACGTCATCGTCGATACGCACACGAAGATCACCGGCGTGGCCGGCCAGCGCGTGGACGCTTCGGCGCGGGGCGTCGACGCCGGCGTGGGGGTGGGCAAGGCGAAGTTCGATGTCTCGTACAACAAACTCGACAGCGACCGGAATGCTGTCGGGGCGGGCGCCATCATCTCGCCCTATACCAACACCTACGCCACCGATCCGCTCTACACGACCTCGATGCTGCGCGGCCTGGTGGAGCAGGGCCCCGGACACGCCTGGAAAGCACGCGCGCAGTACAGTCTGCTGCACGACGATCTGCAGCTGATCGCATCGTACGCGCACTACGACACCGTGCTTCGCGGCACCAGCCACGATGTCTACGTCGACATCGTATGGAAGCTCGACAAGCTGCTGAAGGGGCTGCAGCTACGCAACCGGTGGGAGCACACCGTAGGCGGAAAGAACAACCTGAATCCAGGGAACATGCCCTGGACGAACAACCGGTTGATGCTTAGCTATCGGTTTTGAGTCGGCTCGCCGCCGGACCTCCGCGCGGGGAAGGCGTGATGGATCGCCTCCCCCGCACCGTGCGGGACGTGGCGTGCCAGGATCAGACGGCGACCAGTCCGCCGTCCACCACGAGCTCGGCGCCCGCGATGTAGCTGCTCTGGCTCGATGCGAGAAAGAGCACCGCTTCTGCCACTTCTTCCGTTTGGCCAATGCGGCCGAGCGGAATGAGTTGGTTGAACATCTCCTCCGCACCCGGCCGGATGTCGAGATAGCCGCGCATCAGCTGTGTCTCCGTGCCGCCGGGCGCGACGACGTTGACGCGGATGCCGCGATCCCTCAGGTCGGACGTCCAGCTGCGGGCGAAGGAACGCACCGCCGCCTTGGTGGCGTTGTAGAGCGACTGCCCCGGAAACCCCTTGGCTCCGGCCACCGAGCCGTTGAGGACCACCGTGCTGCCGGAGGCAAGCAACGGCAGCGCCTTCTGCACGGAGAAGAGCAGGCCACGGACGTTCACGCCGAAGATCCGATCGAAGTCCTGTTCGGTGATGTCGGTCAGGGGAAGGGCGTCGGAGTCCGCCGTGCCCGCGTTCGCGAAGAGCACGTCCAGCTTGCCGTGATCCTGGCGGATGCGGGCGTAGAGGCGGTCCAGATCGGCCGGATTCGCCACATCGCCCTGAACGCCCACAGCGGCATCGCCGAGTTCCGCCACCGCGGCGTCCAGCCGGTCCTGCCGGCGTCCGGTGATGTACACACGCGCGCCTTCCGCGATGAACGCCTTCGCCGTGGCGAGGCCGATGCCTTCGCTGGCGCCGGTGATGGCCACGATCTTGCCCTCGAAACGCTTGTTCATAGGAGCCCTTTATATAAGTGGAGGATTGCTCCATTTAATATATGGAGGCATCATCCGCTTTGCAACCGGGACGTTCCATGACCGAAGCCATCCAGCAGATCGACGAGACGCCGCTACGCGCCGACGCGGCGCGCAATCGCGAGCGCATCCTCACGGCGGCGGACGCGGTGTTCTCCGAACGCGGTGCCGACGCGTCTCTTGAAGACGTGGCAAAACGGGCGAAGGTGGGGATCGGCACCCTCTACCGCAGGTTCCCCACGCGTGAAGCCCTACTCGGCGCGCTCTGCGACGAACGATTGCTCGCGCTTGCCGCCAACAGCCGCACGCGCGACGACGTGATGGACCCCGGTACCTCGCTCCGCGCGTTCATGATCGAACTCGTGATCCACGCGAGCCACTACCAGGGGCTGGCCGTGCAGCTCGGCACGGTGCTCAAGAGCCACACCACGGGATGCCACGCAGGCACCGCGGAAGGGCAGCGCCTGCTGCAGCGTGCGCAAAAAGCCAAGGCCGTCGCGAAAGACGTTTCCTTCGACGACCTGCTTTGCGTCATCACGGCGATCTCGCTGGCGGTGGAGCAGGGCGGGGCCGTGAAGTCGCGGGTGACGCACCTGGTCGACTTGTTTCTTGGCGGGATCAGGACGCGCTAACGCGGCGCGGCGCGGCGATGCGTCAGGGCCGTTTGCACGTCCCTCAAAATGCGGCTCGGCCGAGTGAGGCACCACCGTCGACATGCAGGGTCTGCCCTGTCATGAATCCCGCTTCCTCTGTCAGCAGGAAAGCGATGGTCGCAGCGATCTCTTCGGGTTTCCCGAATCGTTGCATCGGCACGCCCGAGAGGTAGCGTCGCTCGCCGTCGCTGCCTGGGGGATTGTTGGCGCGGAACAGTTCGGTCTCGGTCGGACCCGGCGCCACCGCATTGACCGTGATGCCCGTGCCCGCCAATTCGAGCGCCCAACTACGCGTAAAGCTGACCTTTGCAGCCTTGGCTGCGGCATATGCGGTGCGATCCGGCATGCCGAGGATGGTAAGGCTGGACACATTGACGACGCGGCCCCAGCCACGTGCTTTCATGCCGGGCAAGGCCGCCTGCATGGAGAGGAGGGCAGGGTGCAGGTTGACCCGCAACACTTCGTCCAGGGCAGACAGCGTTACGTCGGCCAGTGGCGCAGGGCGGACGAGACCGACGTTGTTGATCACACCGTCAAGCGGAATGCGCTGCGCGATGTCGTGCAGCGTCGAGCGGGTGGCGTCATCGTCACCCAGATCGACCGGCACGAAGGTTCCCGGGAAAGCATCTGGCGCACGGCGCGCCAGGCCTATGACGTGATGGCCGGCAGCGGCGAGCCGCGTCGAAAGTGCAAGTCCGATGCCCTTGCTGGCGCCGGTGACGAGAAAGGTACGTGACATGAGGGCTCCTGTGCCGCTCACCATGGGGCGAGCGGCATTCGCGTTGATCAAGCGGCGGCCTTGCGAATCGCCGGCAGCATCTCCGATGGATCGGGACGACGGGTGTAATCGGGATTCACTTCGGCATAAACGATCGTGCCGTCCGGCGCGATCACGTAGCGTGCCGGCATGGGCAGCGTCCAGCTCGGATCGCCATTGAACGCAGGAAGATCGTTCTTCAGCGACTTGTACAGTTCCACCAGGTAATCCTGCATCGTGAAGCGCAGCCCGAACGCGGCAGCGACCTCGTTATGCGCATCGGACAGAATAGGGAAGGTGACCGCGTTCTGGCGCGCCGACTTGCGGCTGTTCGCAGCGACCTGGGGCGAGATGGCCACCAGGCTTGCTCCAGCCCGGAGAATATCCGGCAGCGTGGCCTGCAGCGCTTGCAATTCCATATTGCAGTAGGGGCACCACACCCCGCGGTAGAACGTGACCACCAGGGGACCTTTGCGCAACAGATCGTCGGACGATACCGGGTTCCCGTCGGGATCGTTGAGCGTGAAAGCGGGAGCTTTGTCGCCCGCTTTCAGCGCCTTGTGCGCAGCGCCGGAGGCTTTCAGTTCGGCGGTGGCGCGGTGCATGGTCTCGATGACCGAAGGGGGCACGTTGTAGGGTGGCTTGCCGGCCTCGAAATCGGCCTTGAACGCGTCGAGTTTGTCTTGCAGTGACATGGGAATTCCTTGGAAGAGACCAAACGGGAAGGAGCGGCAGGTTGCCCGTGCGGCGAACCTGCCGATCGGATCAGGCAGACGGGCTCATCGAACGCGCCACTTCGGCCGCGCTGATACCTTCAAGGGCCAGGCCATAACCGGCGCCCTCGTCGATGATCCGGCGCAGCTTCTGCGTGAGTGCGATACGGGTATAACGGCTGGTGAGCGGAGGCAGCTTTGCCAGTTCCGCGGCAATTTCATGCGCGCGGGCCAGCAGTCGATCGGCCTGCACGACTTCGTTCACCGCACCCCACGCCTGCGCGGTGGCCGCGTCCAGCTTCTGCCGCGTGAGAACGAAATAGCGGCCGCGCACGCTGCCGATGACCTCCGGCCACAGCAGGTTCACACCGTCGCCGGGCACGATGCCGAAGTCGAAATGCGGCTTGTCCTGAAAGACCGTTTCCGGCGTGGCCAGGACGATGTCGGCAAGCAGTGCGTACTCCGAGTGCAACAGCACCGGGCCGTTGAGCGCGGCAATCAGCGGCACCTCGATGTCGAGGAGATTCATCAGAACCTTCTTGCCTTCGCGGTAGATCTTGTCGTAACCACGGGGCGTGAAGAAGTCGAAACCTTCGGGACTGATTTCGTCCATGAAGGCGTCCCCGGTGCCGGTAAGGATCACCACGCGGTTCTCCGGATCGCTGCCAACGTCATGGAAGAGATCCACGAACTGTTCGTGCGTGTGACCGTTGAAGATCAACTTGCCTCCATTGGTGTGCAGGGCAACTTCCAGTACGCCCTCCGGCGAGCGCGTAAGACGGGCGTTGGGATAGGCATTGCGATAGTCGGCGAAGCGGGACATGGCTGTTTCCTTGGTTGGGAGCGACAGAGGGTTCAGGCGGATGTGGCGAGCGCGTCGATACGTGCGATGGCACGCTGTACGGCAGGTCGCTGTTCGACGCCGGCGTACCAGCGGGAAAGGTGCGGGTAGGCATCCAGCGATATGCCCGCGAACGCGCGGCGCCAGAACCAACCGAAATGCGCGATGTCGGCAATGCTGTAGGCTTCGCCGGCGGCAAACCTGCGTTCGGAGAGCAGATCGTTGAGCAGCGCGGAAACGCGCTCGGCTTCGGCGGAGAAACGCTCCTGGGCTAGCGGTTGCGGCTCTGCGGCCAGCTTCGTGAAGAAGCCCGCATTGCCGAAGCTCGGGCTGAGGGCCGATGCGTGAAAGAACAGCTGCTCGAATACTCTCGCGCGTTCTTGGCCGGAGCCCGGTAGCAGTTGCCCGTGGCGCTCGGCGAGATACACCAGAATGGCGGCCGATTCGCTCAGCACGAATGACTCGCCTGACGCGCTCTCCGTATCCACCAGCACGGGCACCTTGGCGTTGGGATTGAGCGCGATGAAACTCTCGCGCTTCTGCTCGCCCTGTTTCACGTTGACCGGGTGCAGGGTGTAGTCCAGCTTCAATTCTTCCAGCGCAATCAGCGCCTTGATGCTGTTCGGAGTGGCGTAGGCGTAAAGCGCGAGCATGAACGCGATCCTTGTGGGAAGCAGGCGGGGAGACCCGCCGGGGCTGTTGGAAGAGATTCTGAATAGCGCCAGGTCGGAATGGCAGATACCATGTGGAGATATCTTCTATTCCCGAAAGGAATAAAGTGGACCGATGGCTTGCGATGACCACGTTCGTGCGCGTGGTGGAGGCGGGTTCGTTCTCCGGAGCGGCGCGTGTGCTGAAAGTCGGGCAGCCGGCCGTGTCGAAAACGGTGGCGCAACTGGAGCAAAGGCTTGGCGCCAAGCTTCTGCTGCGCTCCACGCACGGATTGACACCGACAGAGGCAGGCCTGCGCTTTTACGAACGTTCGCGCATTGCCATCCAGGAGGCCGACGAGGCCGAACTGGCTGCAAGGGGCGCCGGCTCGGGGTTGTCGGGGCGGCTACGCGTGTCGGCGGCCCCCACGTTCGCTCGTCTCCATGTCATTCCCCATCTACCCCGATTTCTCCAGTCTCACCCGGACCTGGATGTGGACGTGGTGCTCGACGACAGGATGATCGACCTGATTGCCGAAGGGATCGACGTTTCGTTGCGGATGGGAACCTTGTCCGATTCGAGCCTGGTGGCACAGAAGCTGGCGTCGTCACGGCGCTCCGTACTGGCGACGACCGAATACCTCGCCCGTGCCGGAACACCGTGCGTGCCCGCCGACCTCGTCGACCATGAAACGGTCTTGTACAGCCAGACCAACAACACCTGGAGCTTCAGCCGCGACGGGGTGGAGGCTTCGGTACTCATACGCGGGCGGGCCCGTTTCAGCGCGGCAGAAGGCATTCGCGCCGCCGTCCTCGCGCACATGGGGCTTGCCATCGCGTCCGACTGGATGTTCGCGCCGGAACTTGCCGACGGCAGCGTAAGGCGCCTGCTGGAAGACTGGACACTGCCGGATATCGAGTTGTGGGCCGTTTTCCCCACTGGCCGAATGGCCACGGCAAAAGCACGCCAATTCGTGGAGTTCGTTCGGAATGTGATGCTGGAAAGCGACTGACGTCTGGCAGATTACCAAGGCAACGTGTTGTCGAAGCGGTCGACATAACGAAGACCGGGGCGACCATGGTTCTTTTCCAGCATGTCGACCAAGAGCGGAATGGTTTCCTCGATGGTGTAGGTGGCTTCGTCTCCGCCCATGTCGGTCTTGATCCAGCCCGGGGCGACCACGAGGATGGCGCGGCGGTCATCGGGTCGGCGAGAAGCAAAGCACTTCATCAGCATATTGAGCGCGGCCTTCGTCGAGGCGTACAGGTCCCAGAAACCCCCGTTGTTGGTAATGCTGCCCAGTTCCGAAGACATGGCCCCGATCGTTCCATGGGGCGCAACAAGGCTTTCGAACAACTCGATGAAACGCATCGGACTGAATGCATTGACAAGCATCATGTCTACGAAGTCCCGTTCGGGTGCCGTGCTTGCGGACGAGGTGATCGACTTCGCGATCCCCGCGTTGACAAAAAGCATATCCAGGCGATGGCCATCGAGACGGTCGCGCAAAGCACGGACACTGGCCTCGTTGGCGATATCAACCTGCTCTTCTTGCAGTGTCGCCGGAAAGCGTTTCTTCAGATCGGCCAGCGCAGGGGAGGGGCTACGTACGGTCGCGATGACGTGCCAGCCGCGGGTGCAGAATTCTTCCGCCAGGGCCAGACCCAGACCGCGTGAGGCGCCCACGATGAGGATGCTGTTCTTGTGATTCATTGATGATCTCTCCAGATGTCCAAGGCGCACTGTGCATCTATTGAATTCGTGACTGAAGCGAATTCATGGCATTAGACTCGTGACTTCAACGCACGACTTGTACAGTCCGCCAGCGCGTTAGAGTCGATGGCAGGGCGCTGTTCCGCGAGTGCCTCGTCTGGAGAGAGAGTGATGTCGTTCGATGGTCGGTTGCTGGGTGGAGTGAGCCTGTTGGCGGCGGTTGTCGAGGCCGGGAGTTTTGCCAAGGCAGCCGAACGCATGGGCATGTCGCCTTCGGGGGTGAGCCGTTCGATGGCTCGTCTCGAAGCGAGGGTGGGCATCCGCCTGCTCGACCGCAACACGCGGTCGCTCCGGCTGACCGCGGAAGGGAGGCATTTTTATGACGAGGTCATGCCTCACCTGGAGGGGATCGAGATAGCTGCCGGTCGCGCGTCGAAGGCGGCTCATCGAGTGGAAGGGCGTCTACGCGTCAACGTCGACCCATTCTTCTCCGCATTGGTCATGGCCCCGCATCTGCCGGCCTTCTGTCAGGATCATCCCGACCTCCAGATCGAGGTGTTCACCCGCGAAGCGATCGGCGACCTGGTCTCCGACGGCATGGACGTGGCGGTGCGTTTCGGACCCCAGCCCGACTCTTCGCTTGTGGCACGGCGCCTCCTTGAAACAAGGATACTCACTGTGGCTGCCCCGTCTTACCTGAAGCGACGGGGCACACCGGCCAAACCCGCAGAGCTCGCAATGCATGATTGCCTGCAGTTTCGTGACCCACAGACGGGTCATCCCTTCGGCTGGGAATTCCATCGAGGCCGGACTATCCAGCCGGTGGTTACGCGAGGACCGCTGCTCCTGACCGACGTGAGTACGATGATCGCCTCGTGCGTCGCCGGCGCCGGTGTCGCCCAGTTGATGTCCCTGGGCATCCAGCCGCTGCTGGATTCCGGGACGCTCGTTGAATTGTTTCCGGACTGGCCGGACGAGATGTTTCCGCTATACGCGATCTATCCATCCCGCCGGCATCCCGCGGCGAAGGTACGCGCGTTCCTGGATTTTTGTGTGAGGATCACGGGCGACGCAGTGAGTGAGGGTGGCCTGCGTTCTGCCGGGGCATTTCAAAAGGGCAGGGGGCGGTAACCGGCGAAGGTCAAAGCGAATCGACGACCTTCTTCAGCTTGTCGCGAACGCCCGCTGCCTTGGCCTCGAGCCGAGGATTGGCGATGGCTTGCATCGATGCCACCGGATCGATCGCGGCGACTTCGGTCGTTCCATCGTCCATGGCCTGCACCACGACATTGCAGGGGAGCATGGTGCCCACCTTGTCTTCGATGGAAAGCGCTTCGTACGCAAGATGAGGGTTGCACGCGCCCAGGATGCGGTAGGGACGAAAATCGACATCGATCTTTTTCTTCAGCGTGTCCTGGACATCGATGGTCGAGATGATGCCGAAACCCTCTGCCTTGAGCGCCTCGGTGACATGCTGGATGGCCTCGTCGAAATCGAGATCGAGCTTCCTCGCGAAGTAGTAGGTCATGGTCGTCTCCGGCTGTGTGGCAGGAATCTCCCGGCAACCGACGTCGCTAGCGGGATTAGTCCGGTTTTGCGCAGTAGATGCCGTGGAGCGTTTCGATGAGGCGTTCTGCCGGGCCGGGAGCCAACCGGTACTTGACGGTCTGCGACTCCCGGCGGGTGGTGACGAGGCCCTCCTTGCGCAGCTTGGCCAGGTGCTGGGAAAGCGCCGACTGACTCAGGTCGCTCAGCTGTTCGTTGAGTTCGCCCACCGACATCTCGCCCTCCACCAGCAGGCAGAGCATGCGCAGGCGCTGGGCATTACCCAGGGCCTTGAGCAATTGAGAAGCGTCCTCGGCGCGTTCTCGCATATCCACCAGATGGCTCGCCTGCGGCATGAAGCGCTCCGTCAACGTCATCGACGGTCTTGACAATACCACGAACATCTAATTAAGGTAAATCTACATTAGAATATACTAATTTACATATCGCTTGATCACCGTCACCAGGCTGCCGGCATGGAGGTTCCACGCTTCAGTCATGGCCGTAAGGAGGATGCACGCATGGCACACATCGTCGTTCTTGGTGCAGGTCTTGGCGGGATCGCGGCGGCGTACGATCTCCGGGCGGCCTTGGGCACGGACCACCGGATCACCGTGGTCGGCGACGGCCCGTTTTTCAACTTCACGCCTTCCAATCCGTGGATCGCGGTGGGATGGCGAAAGCCGGAGCAGATACGGGTTGCCCTGGAGGGGCCGCTCGGTAAGCACGACATCGCCTTCAAACCGGTCCCCGCGCAATCCGTGCAGCCAGGCGACAAACGCCTGGTCCTGGTCGACGGCCAGGTCATCGATTACGACTATCTGGTGATCACCTCGGGGCCACGACTGGCATTCGATGAGGTGGCTGGCCTGGGGCCCGATGGCGGGTTTACCCAGTCCGTCTGCACCGGCCCCCATGCGGAACATGCCTGGGAGGCGTATCAGGCCTTCCTGAACCACCCCGGCCCCGTGGTCGTTGGCGCCGTGCAGGGGGCCAGTTGTTATGGCCCGGCCTATGAATTCGCCATGATCGTCGATGCGGACCTGCGTCGGCGCAAGCTGCGCGACCTCGTTCCCATGACCTTCGTGACCGCCGAACCCTACATAGGGCACATGGGACTCGGAGGGATCGGCGATTCCAAGGGCATGCTGGAGGCGGCGCTGCGCCAGCGGGACATCCGCTGGATAACCAACGCGAAAGTCACCTCCATCGACGCCCACATGGTCAAGGTCGATGAGATGGACGATCAAGGTCACGTCCACCGCAGCCACGAATTGCCGCAAGCCTACGCCATGTTCATTCCCGCCTTCACCGGCGTGCCGGCGCTGCGTGGCGTGGAAGGCCTGACCAATCCGCGAGGCTTTGTCGTCATCGACAAGCATCAGCGCAACCCGACGTTTCCCGAAGTATTTGCCGCGGGCGTCTGCGTCGCGATTCCCCCCGTGGAAGCGACGCCCGTACCCACGGGCGCTCCCAAGACCGGATTCATGATCGAGTCGATGGTCGGTGCCATCGTCGCGAACATCAAATCGGCGTTGGATGGCCGGCCTCCGGAAGCCGAGGCGACGTGGAATGCCGTCTGCCTGGCCGACATGGGAGACACGGGTGCGGCGTTCGTGGCCCTGCCGCAAATACCGCCGAGAAACGTCGTTTGGATCAAGGAAGGCAAATGGGTTCGCCTCGCCAAGGCCGCCTTCGAAAAGTACTTCCTCAACAAGGTCCGGACAGGCAACACGCATCCCGTCATCGAGACCTACGTTCTGAAACTGCTGGGCATCCACCCGCTCAAGGGTGAGCGGGCGGCAAAGTGATTCTCTCCACCGACATGAGGTGCTTGCCATGAACATCGACCGCATCGTCCTGGCTTTCGCCGGCGCGATGGTATTGCTTTCCGTCGCCCTGGCGTATCTGGTATCGCCATGGTGGCTGTTGCTCGCCTTGTTCGTCGGGGCGAATCTGCTGCAGGCGTCGTTCTCGGGCTTCTGCCCGCTGGCCAGGATATTGGCGCGACTGGGCGTGCGTCCCGGCAGCGCCTTCCCCGGTAGAAGTGCATGACCGACTGTCGCGGATGTTGACGATGGATCGCTTCAAGAGCACGCAGGCGTTGCCGCTGTTGCTGGTCATGGTCCTCACGGCATGTGGGCAGCCGGCTGCACCGCCCCGTGAGCAGGAGCCACCGCGACTGACATCCATGGTGGTGAGTGCGGAGACGTACCCGCAGCAACAGGTTTGGGATGGAACGGTCGAAGCCGTGAATTCGGCGATTCTCTCCGCGCAGACAACCGCCCGTGTCGTCGAGCTGCCCTATGACGTGAACGATGTCGTTGCCGAGGGAGACGTGCTCGTACGCTTCAGCCATGTCGAACAGGCGTCCGCGTCGCGAGCGGCGAAGGCACAGATCGCATCGACCCGCGCGGCCTATGTGAATGCGAAGGTGAATTACGACCGCATCGCCACTCTCGCGGAGAAAGGCGTTGTTGCCCGTGCGGAACGGGACCAGGCGCTTGCCCAGCGCGACAGTGCGCAAGCGGCGCTAGTGGCCGCGGAGGCGACGTTCCGCCAGGTCGGCATGCAAGAGGACTACACCGTCGTGCGGGCGCCCTATGCAGGTGTGATCACGCAGCGCTTCGTACAGGTCGGTGAGTCGGTGCAGGCGGGCCCTCCGGCGCCACAACAACTCATCGCACTCGCATCGCTCAAGGAGCTGCGCGTCACCGTGCAGGTGCCGCAGAGTTCAGTCGACGCGATCCGCACGTACCACGCCGCCGAAATCCTTCTGGATGGCGAACCGGCGCGACGCGTGGCGGCGAGCAGGGTCATCGTCCTTCCCTATGCGGACCCGGGCACGCATTCGTTCACGGTTCGCGCCGAGCTGCCTGGGGAAAACACCGGGCTTTATCCGGGCATGACGGTAAAGGTGGCCTTTGCCACTGGCCAGACCCATCGCCTGATGGTCCCGGCCAGCGTGCTCGTTCGTCACGGCGAACTCCAGGCGGTGTACGTGATCGGCGGCGGCAACGTGTCCTTGCGCCAGGTGAGGGTGGGCGAACGCTATGGCGACAGGGTCGAGCTGCTTTCCGGGGTGGATAGCGGGGAACGGATTGCCCTGGACCCGTCGGCGGCGACGCGCTGGTTGATCGATCATCGCCAGGGCAGCGGCAAATGAACGATCGGAAGCTGGGTCTCTCCGGCCGGATCGCCCGGGCCTTCCAGATGTCGCCGTTGACGCCTGTCCTGGCACTGGCGGCGCTCCTGCTTGGCCTGGCGGCGATGCTCGTCACACCCCGGGAAGAAGAACCCCAGATCGACGTGACCATGGCCAACGTCATGGTGCCTTTTCCCGGCGCGGGCGTTCGCGATGTCGAAAACCTCGTCGCGTTTCCGCTGGAACAGAAACTCTCGGAGATCGAGGGCATCAAACACGTGTATTCGGTGAGCCGGCCAGGCATGGCCGTCATCACCGTGGAGTTCCAGGTAGGCGTGCCGCGCCAGACGGCCATCGTTCGCCTGTACAACCAGGTTTTCCAGAACCAGGATTTCGTGCCGGCAAACCTGGGGGTGGGTCCACCGTTGATCCGGCCGATGGGCATCGACGACGTTCCGGTGATGGCGCTCACGCTATGGAGCGATCGGGCAGGCGAGGATCCCACCCGCCTCGCGGAAGTGGCGCACACCCTGGAAACCGAGCTGAAGCGCGTGCCGGGGACGCGCGATGTCTACACCATCGGTGCCCCCGATCGGGCCGTCATGGTGGAACTGGACGCGGCAAAGCTTGCCTCTTATGGCATGGCGCTGGGTGACTTGTCGGGTGCATTGAAGGCGTCCACCGTCGTCATGCAAGCCGGCGAGCGGATCGCGCACGATCGGGATATCCCCGTCACCGCCGGCACCTTCCTGCTCGATGCGAGAGAGGTCTCACGGCTGGTCATCGGCTCCAAGGACGGCCAACCTGTCTTTCTGTCCGATGTGGCGCGCATCCACCAAGGCAGCGATGTGCCGGCGACTTATGCCTGGTTCGGCGCGCCCGCGGGAAAACCCGGACCGGCGACCGGCTCGGCACCGGCCGTAACCCTAGCCATCGCGAAGAAGCCCGGTGCCAACGCCGCCGACATCACCTCGGAGGTGGCGACGCGTATCGAACGCTTGCGAAACGTGCTGATTCCTGGCGACGTCCATGTGACCGTTACCCGCGACTACGGGCAGACCGCCACCGACAAGGCCGACAAGCTGATCCACAAGTTGATCTTCGCCACGTTCTCCGTGGTCGTGCTGGTGTGGCTGGCCCTCGGGTGGCGCGAGGCCATCGTGGTGGGCACGGCGGTCATCATCACCTTGATGCTCACGCTGTTCGCGTCGTGGGCGATGGGTTTCACCATCAATCGCGTTTCGCTCTTCGCATTGATCTTCTGCATCGGCATCCTGGTGGACGACGCCATCGTGGTCGTGGAGAACATCCATCGCCACATGGCCCTGGGCGGGCAGACCTTGCGGGAGGCGATCCCGGCGGCGGTCGGCGAGGTGGGCGGGCCGACCATCCTCGCCACGTTCACCGTGATCGCCGCGCTCCTGCCGATGGCTTTCGTATCGGGACTCATGGGGCCATACATGCGTCCGATCCCGATCAACGCCTCGGCCGGCATGCTTCTTTCGCTGATGGTGGCGCTCGTCTTCACCCCATGGTTGTCGCTGCGCTTGCTTCGCCATGGCGCCGATAACCCGGGGGCGATGGGCCACGAGGCGCCTGCGTCGGGGAAGCTGCATCGCCTCTTCAGCTGGCTGATGTCTCCCTTCATCCAGGGCCGCGCTTCGCGTCGCCACCGGACATGGCTGTTTGGCTCCATGGTGCTGCTCGTGCTGGTTGCGGTGGGATTCGTCGTCGTTAACGCCGTGGTCCTGAAGATGTTGCCTTTCGACAACAAGTCGGAATTCCAGGTGGTGGTCGACATGCCGGAGGGAAGCACCGTCGAACGGACCGACCGCCTGCTGGGCGAACTGGCGCAGGCGATAGCAAAGGTTCCCGAGGTAAGGAACTGGCAAGGGTACGCGGGGATGTCCGCCCCCATCACGTTCAACGGCCTGGTCCGTCAGTATTACTTGCGCCAGGGGGCGACCGTCGGCGACTTGCAGGTGAACCTCGTGGACAAGGCGGACCGCCATCGCCAGAGCCACGCCATCGTTCTGGCCATTCGGCCGGAACTGGCGAAGATCGGCGCGCGCTACGGGGCGTCGGTGAAGGTCGTGGAGGTGCCGCCGGGCCCTCCGGTGCTGGCCCCGATCGTCGCCGAGGTATATGGCCCCGATGAGGAGGTCGTGAGCCGCGCAGCCAGGGGCATGGAGGAACTGTTCCATGCCAACCGTGACATCGTGGATATCGATTCCAGCGTGGAGGCCGACGCACCGAGGGAGGTCATCGTGGTCGATCGCGACCGTGCCGCCAAACTCGGCGTGACACAGGCCGTCGTTGCACAGGCTGTTCGTACGGCGCTGTCCGGCGACGATGCCACATTCCTCATGGACGGCCACGCCAAGTATGCCGTCCCGGTACGCTTGCGTTTGCCGCCAGGCGACCAGGCCGCCATGCAGCAATTGCTCGCGCTGCGCGTGCGTGCCCAGGGTGGCGCGCTGATACCGCTTTCGGAAGTGGTCGACGTTATCGAGGCCCCGTGGGAAAACGCGCGCTACCACAAGGATTTGCTGCCTTATGCATACGTGGTGGGCGACGACGCGGGTGCGATGGACAGTCCGTTGTACGGCATGTTCTCCCTGGTGAAAGCCCTCAAGCAGCATCGGGTGGCGGGTGAGACCATCGACCAGCAATTCATCTCACAGCCGAAAGACACATCCGGAATCACCGTGAAGTGGGACGGCGAATGGCAGATCACGTATGAAACGTTCCGTGACATGGGCCTGGCCTATTCCGTCGGCCTCATGCTCATCTATCTCCTGGTCGTCGGCCAGTTCAAGAGTTATGTGGTGCCCTTGATCATCATGGCGCCGATCCCCTTGACGGTCATCGGCGTGATGCCCGGCCATGCGCTGGTCGGTGCGCAGTACACGGCCACGTCGATGATAGGCATGATCGCCCTTGCCGGCATCATCGTACGAAACTCGATCCTGCTCATCGACTTCATCAATCACGCCATCGCGGACGGGAAGCCGCTGGCCGAGGCCGTGGTGGAGGCGGCGTCGGTGCGTGCAAAACCCATCGTGCTGACCGGGCTGGCGGCGATGGTGGGAGGTTTCTTCATCATCGACGACCCCATATTCCAGGGGCTCGCCGTTTCCCTGATTTTCGGCATCCTGGTGTCCACCGTATTGACCCTGCTGGTCATTCCGATCCTGTACTACGCCTGGCTGTCGGGGCGCGCACGTCGGTAATCACCGGATCGCTGGTTGCACGGCGATTGCTGAGGCTGATCTCCATCATGCCGAGAACATGCCGTGCCGTATCGCGGCCGCTGCATGTACCCGTATCCAGGCCGGCATTGTGCCCGCCGTAGGGGGTATAGACGTCGGTCGCAGTGACATGAAACAGGCCGATGGTCGGAGCACCCGCCGCGACGCCAAGGTGCATGACGCCGCAATCGGCGGTGATGAACAGGTCCAGCCCGCCCAGCACCGCCGCCATCCTGCGGATGTCCGACGAGTAATAGCCCGGCCATGCCTCGCGCAGCATGGAATGTCCGTGTGCGGGGATGATCTCCAGGATTGACGCCGCGGGGTGGGCCGCGCTCAGCGTCGCCATGAAGTCGGCCCACCATTCCGTGCTGTAGCGTTTGGCACCGGTCGCATTGGCGAAGATGCCGATACGGAACGTCGATGGCGCCCCGTGGCCAGGAGTGGTCAGTGCCGCGAGGGCTTCCAGGCCTTCTGCACGTTCATCCTCGCTCAGGTGGATCACCAGGGGCGGATGGTTCCGGAAGGCGGAAACGTCGTCGCCGGACGCCCAGCGGACCAGGTTCACGGGGCGCTTCCCCATGTGCCGTCCCGCCACCGTCCTGGGCGCGGCATGCGTGAGCGCCTTGGTGGGCGCGTCGCTGAAACCCAGTTTGTATCGCCCCCGAAAGATCCTTGTCAGCGCCCTGGCGAAGCCCGAGTGCACGCTCGGGTCCACGATCAGGTCATAGTGCGTGCGCCGGATGCGCAGGATCATCCGCAGGAACGCGATCGGATGCTTGAAGCCGCGCCGCGGCAGGCAAAAGACCTGTCTTACGCTGAAAAAGCCCTTGAACACATCGCGAGCGATATCTCCCTCGCTGACGATATCGATCTCGGCGCCCTTGTACCGCGCCTGGAGTTCGGTGATAAGCGGAGTCAGCAGCAGCGTGTTGCCCAGCCGATGGTTGGGACGGCACACGAGGATGCGGTATATCCCGTGACCGACGATGGGATCGGGCGCGATCACGGGACGCTCCGTGCGTGGTGGGACAGATCCGGCAGAACCTTCTTCAGCGCGCCGTCGACCAGCGAGGGGAACACGCCATTGATGCGTGCGAACAGGCTTTCGGGGAAGCCGAGGTAAGCCTCGTTCCGTTCCTGCTCGATAGCCTGCACGATGCGCGCCGCCACCCACGAAGGCTCATCCATGCGCATGAGCTTGCGCTCGGCCATGAGGTGCACCGCCGGAGGATTGAAGGCCGTGCGGACGGCACGAGGGGCAACGTAGGTAACCCCGACGCCCGTACCATGCAATTCGCGACGCAGGGCTTGCGAGAAACCGCGCAGCGCGAACTTGCTCGCCGAGTAGGCGGCGAAGCCGGGATAGCCGATGCTCCCGAAGGTGGAGCCCACATTGACGATGCGCCCGGAGCCCCGGCCCAGCATGGCGGGCAGCACCTCGCGCACCATTTGCATGGGTGCCTCGACATTGACCTGCAGGGCACGGGTGATGGCGCCGGCGTCCGCTTCGTCGAAGAAGCGGAAGTCCAGGACTCCTGCGAGGTTGATAAGCACGTCGAGGCCGCCAAAGGCCTGGATCATGCGCCACACCGCGGCGTGACGTGCCGATGCATCGGTCAGGTCGCCCTGGATCACGACGGCATCGAGCCGCTGCGTGGCGACGAGGTGATCGAGGCTGGCAACGGACGCATCGGTGCGCCCGAGCAGGCCCAGGCGCGCGCCTCTTGCGGCGAGCGCCAAGGCCAGCTCCCGGCCGATGCCACCTGCGGCGCCGGTGAGGAGGATACGTTGCGAGCGAAGGTCCAGGCTCATGGTCACTTGTCCGCGGCGACCGTATCGAGCAGCTTCTGCACCTGCGCCCGGCGGCCCTTGTCCGCCAGCTCCCGGCCTGGCCGCGGTGGGGCCGCGAGCGCCTTCTTCAGGTGTTCCACGGCGCCGTTCTTGTCGCCAGTCTTGTAGAGGAAATCGGCGTAGAAATAATTCGGATCGATGCCGTCGGGATCGATCTGCAACGCCTTTTGCAGGAGCGTTCGTGCCTTGTCCTTGTCGCCGAAACCCAGCGGCCATCCGGGCACCTGGTAGTAGAGGCTGCCGAGTGTCGTATAGATGGATCCGTGCAGGACGTCGGGCTGGATCTTCTGCGCTTCCTGGAGCAGATCGCGTGCGTGCTTCGCCATGCCAAGCGCGCCCAGGCCACCGTGCTCGCCCGCATGCGTGGACAGGATGATGGCCTGCCATACACGGGGTTCGGCCCGTTGCGGGTATTGGGCTATGAGTGCCGAACCGCGACTTTCGAGCGCGGTGTATGCGTCGTCCTGCTGTGCCTTGGGCAACTCGTAGGTCACGTGCGACCAGTCCTGGCTCAGGCCCTTGATGGCGGCGTCCAGGTCATCGGCACGCGATAGCGAGGGAACGACCGCGAGGCATGCGCAGACAAGCATGGCGATCGATGAACGGAAAGCGATCATGGGGTGTCTCCTTCAGATGTGGTGGCATCGATTTCGCGGAAGATGTCGCCGTAGAGCACGTAGAACCGGTTGGCTGCGTGGATCAGGACCTCGCGATCGGCCTCCGTGTCCAGACGGTCGACCAGACGCTCGTAGAAGCCCACGTGGTCTACGTCGAGCGCGCCGTGCGAGGCGAGATAACGGAACGCGGATTTCGGTAAGCCGAGGGCGGTCTGGAGCGCTCCCGCCGCACGGCTGGCGAGCGCCACGCTGATGCCTTCCAGCACGAACACCATCCCCAGGAATGACACGGGGTTGCCGCGAGCAATGCCGTCATGGGCATAGGCGATCATCATTTCCGTGGAGTGCATCGGCGGCGCAAGGCGGATGGCGTCGGGGTCTGCCCCACAGGCGAGCAGATCGTCGAGGATCCACTGGTCGTGGCCGATCTCTTCCTCGATGTATTCGGCGACAGCCGGCAGCATCCAGCGGAGCCGTTCGGGCAGGTGGTAGCCCATGCCCATCATGAGCGGGACCGTCTGCCGCACGTGCTGGTACGCCTGGCCCAGGAACGCGATGTATTCGCGGCGCGTGACCTGGCCACGAAGGGCGCGCTGGATGATGGGGATGGACAGGAACGCCTGCCGGTTCGCTTCTGTGTCGCGCACGAGACGATCATGGGTGGACATGCGGAGCTTCTCTTTCATAAAGGGCATCGATGTTGGAGGCGTAGCGGGCGGCGATGGCCTGCCTGTCCAGCCCGCCGGTTGGGCGGGCGGTTCCGTCATGGGCACTGAAGGGGCGTTCGGCGGCATGCCACGCGTGAATGCGCGCGTAGTCGGGGAGCCGCGCGTTGGCTGCGTCGACAGCGCTGTCGACGTGGCCCGGCGATGCGCCTGGCGTGGGCACGATCACCGCCACGTTGAAGTCGCGCCCTTCGCCGAAGACGGCGGCCTGCAAGATGGGCCGGGTAGCGACGAGCTCGCTCTCCACCCATTCGGGCGACACGTTGCGTCCGTATGCGGTGGCGAAGGCCGTTTTCTTCCTGCCGTTGACGTAGAGGAATCCATCGGAGTCGAGCCACCCGGTGTCACCGGTGTGCCATCGCTCCGGCGGTGCCTCGTTCAGCCCGAGATAGCCGCCGAAAAGCGCGCCGGAGACAATGATCTCGCCGTCATCGGCGATGCGCAGGCGCGCATGCGGCAGGGGCATGCCGACGCTGCCCGGACGCTCGTTGCCGGGCCTGTTCATGCAGACAACCGACGTAGCTTCCGACAAGCCATATCCTTCGTACACCGGAATGCCCAGCGCCTTGGCGCGTTCGATCAACGGCTCGGAACACGGCGCGCCGCCGACGGCCACGAAGCGCAGCGTGGAAGGAAGGGTTGCCCCACCTTGCGCGCATTCGACCAGAAGCTTCAGCAACTGCGGAACGAGGATCGTGGCGGTGGGTGCGAAGCGATGAAAGGCAGCAAGGAAGGCACGCGGCTCCACGGCGCTGGAACCTGTGAAACCACACTGCGTCAGCGGAGGCAGCACGGCGGTGGCGCCACGGCTCAGGGGCACGTAGATGCCGCCCATGTTCGCAAGCAGCGTGGACAATGGCAGCACGGTGAGACTTCGATCGCCCGGTTCGGCGGACACCGCGCTCGCCAGGGAATCCGTGACCTGGTCTATGGAGTCACCAGTGACGCACACGCCTTTCGGCCGCCCTGTGGTTCCCGATGTGTACGTGATCTTGCGCGTGTCGGACGGCAGCGTACGCCGATCCTTGACCGCGAGGCTGAAGAGGTGAAGCTCGGTGCCGGCGACCATGATCGCCTCGTGGTAGAGCATGCGTGGCGAGGCCACACCGCCATCAGGGCGATCCGTGATCAGCAGATCGGGCGCCGCATCGGCCAGGAGGTGCTCGATCTGCCCGTCACTGAAAAAGGCGGGCACGGGTATGGACACGGCGCCACACGCAGCAATGGCGAGGTCGACGACGGCCCATGCGACGCCATTGTCCATCATCACCGCGATGCGCTCAGCGGCTATGCGGGCGCCGACGGCTGCGATCGCACGGTTTAGATCGCGGTACGTCAACGTCGAACGGCCGTCGTCCAGTGCGATCGTGTCCGGTTGCGTGAGCGCATGTCGTGCCATCTGCTTCAGGACGTGGCGCATCACGCACCTCCGCACGTCAAGGCGCACGGGGGCGCGTCCGGATCGGCGCTCTCGCGGCTTTCGCGCAGCAGCGCCCGCAGCCATGGCTGCGACGGGCCGATGTGCCGATGCAGTTTCCTATGGCCCGAATCGATGTTGCCCACGCATACGACCGGCTTGGTGCGGTAGTAGTCGCCCCAGTGCGAGCCGCCGTCCGCCAGGCGGGATGCCTGTGCGGTGGCCAGTTCGATCGGATGCAGGCCCAGGCGCTGGAACGCATTGACCAGCGCACGCGTCGCCGTGAAGAGCACCCAGCGGTAACCCCGCGCGTGCAGGTGTTGCGTGGCGGCGGCGATGACCCACCGGGTATCGCCGGGTTTATCGAGTGCGAGGTGGCCGACCTCGACGAGTTCGCCGCGATCGATCTGGATACCCAGCCGATCGGCGATCATGCCTGGCGCCGGCGAGGACAGATATTGTTCCGAGAACAGCGCGCCGTCGTGACCGCCACGAAAGCCGACCACCGCCCTGTGCCGGGCTGGGTCGCGGAAGCTCAGCAGGGTCGGATGAAAAGTCTGGACATCCGCGCCGTAGCGCCGCTCGAAGACCCGACGCACGAATGCCTCGGCGTCGGCGCGCTCAGGGTGCTGCGAGTGGAGGACATTCACGCTTACCGGAGTGCGCAATTCGGCGAGCAGGGGCTCCACTGCGTCGAGCACGCAGGGATCGGACGAGGAAGGCGATGGGGCAGGGGACATGGGCATCGCTCGCGACGAGGGGAGGTGCCCCTCTTTTGCGAGAACCGTGCCATCCACCTATCACGTTGATGGATAAGGGAATAACGCGGATTTTACGCGACGCGACGGCCTTCATTCGTTGCAGTGCGCATGAATTGTCTGCAAGAAATGTCGGATGAATCAGGGGCCGGCACGGTCCGGACAAAGTGCCGGCATGTTGGTCATGCCCGCCGGCCACGGCAGCAGGGCGACCACATGGACGCTCGTGTCGACATGACACGACGCCACGTAACCGATCGCGCCCGGAGTGGCCGCGACGAACCTGACGACGGCCTCGTCCGAACCGAGCACGTAGGGAGGACTGACGCCCTGGAAGTACTGCTTGTCCCAATAATCCTGCAAGCGCGCGGCGGGCATGCGCACGATCGTGCGGGAGAAGGCGTCGCGCAACGGCGCGTCCGTGGGAAGGTTCACCGGTGTGAGCTTCAGGCCGTCACCGTCGACGAAGATGCGCTTGAGATAGACATTGCGCAGCGTGTCCCGGTCGAACGTCAGGCGCGGTTCGGCGGGCGCGGTGATCACGGCGATCTGCAGCTGACCCGCCCATGCCGGCTGGCCGGCGGCAACCAGCGCACCGAAGAGGTAACGCGCAATGCGTCTGCTGGTTCGCATGCGTCAGAACAACACCGACACGGAGGCCAGCCAGCCGGCCGGAACGATGTCCCCACCACGCCCGTTCCGGTGTTCCAGCTTGAGGACCACCCCCGGCACGGGCCGGTAGTTGATCGCTTCGGTGCGCACCGTGGTCGTGGTTTCCGGCGTCGTCGTGTGATAGCGCTCCACCCGGCCGATGAGATAGAGCCGGGTGGCGATGGGTACCCCCGCTTCGATGAAGCCGCCGCGCTCGTCGGACAGCTGCGATGGCCCGGCCCGGTAGATCGCTTCGCCCGTCAGTTCCAGGTACCGCAGCGTCCATGTGAAGTCGACACCGATGAGCTGGTAATCGTGCCGCGGCATATCCAGCTGATAGTTCACGTACGAAGCACCCACGCTGAGGCTGTCGCCGGCAAGGTGGTACAGGACACGACCGCCCACCGCGTGGCGAAAGTTGTTCCGCGGGCTGCGGTCGCCGGTGTAATCCGTGAATGCGTCGTCCGCATCCTGACCCACGCCCAGCGTCTGGCTGTTGTCGGCGAACACCCAATAGTCCAGATCCCGCCCCTTGATGCCGACCGTACCGAATGCCATGGCACCCGAGGCGTGCCGGGCGAACGCCGCCGATGTGGATAACGGACGCGAGACCGTCCACGTCAGCGGATCGGCGTGGACCAGATTCCACTCGCCCACCGGGGTGAGGAACTTGCCGAACCGGAACGTGACCGAGGGGGTGGCGTGGAAATCGGCGTAAAGTCGCTCCACGTCCACCTCGGCATCCCCTCCCTCGTTCCGGGCGCCGGTCACGTTGGTGGTGCGGGAGGTTGCCAGTTCGGTGAAGAGCTGCCATCGGCTGCCCAGGTCCTTCGTGACGAACATGCTGGCGTCACGGAGGCTCGACGTGCTGCGCGAACCGTCGAGGTCGAAAAAGTGAACGTCGGCGTAGCCACCGATACGAAGGCCCAGGGCCGGAAAGTACAGTCCCTGGCCCAGGGTATAGGGTGCCGGCTGCCACGGGCTCCCATCCGCGGTGTCACCGGCGTGGACCGGCGAGGCGGAGCAAAGGGCCGCCACGAGAGCGATCACGCCCAGGCTCGGGGGACGACGGGGGTACCGGCGCATGGAGATACCTTCAGGGGGATGAAACGTGGACGATTCTGCGACACTGGTGCCGGCATTCGCAAAGCTGACCTGACTTGACCACACGATCGGTACTCTTTCGGCTCCTGTTATGGACCATGCTCGGCACCATGGCCGTGGTCGGCGTGTTGTCGTTTTTCCAGTTCCGTAGCGCCCTGCGATCCGAAATCGCGGGGAACCTCCGCTTCGGCGCGACGGCCATGATGCAGCGCATCGACACCTTCCTCTTCGCCCATGTCGAGAACATGCGCGTATGGCGAGGCCTGGAGGTCATGCAGGACATCCGGGTGAAGGATGTCGACAAGCGCCTGTCGAACTTCCTTGCGAACCTGCGGGCCGGGCAGGACACGGTCTATGACGTACTGCTGTGTACGGACCCCCAGGGGCGCGTCGTCGCCGCGAGCGATCCGTCCTACATCGGCGGCGATGCGCCGCGGCTGTCTGGATGGCGCGGCGTTCCGGGGCAGGGTCTCGATGCTATTTCGATGGCGCTGGTGTCGCCGGGCGCCGGTACACGCGCCATCGTACTGCGCAGTCCCATAGCCAATGCCTTCGGCGAAGGCACGATCGGTTATCTCTATGTATTCCTCGACTGGGGGGCCGTGCAGCGGTTACTCGATGGTGCGGTGAACCACGGTGCGCGCAATCTGCTCCTGATCGATAGCGAGGGCCGCGCACTCGGTGCGTCGGCCGGCCTGCGCACTGCGCCGGGCCTTTCGCGTCTCCGCCTGGACGACTGGCTGCTTCCGCGATCCGGGGCCACTTCCTATGTGCACGACGGGGCAGGGCTGGGATACGGCGACCTGCTCGTCGGGGCGGCCACGTCCGAAGGATACCCGCCGTTCGAGGGCATGGGCTGGCACATCCTGATGATCGAGCCGACGTCGGTATCGTTCGGCCCTATCTGGGCGCTTCTATGGGCCATGCTCGGTGTCCTGCTCGTCACCTTGCTCATCGGGCTGTGGATCTCATCGCGGCTGGCCGACCGCATCGCGTCGCCCATCGTGGCCTTGACGGCCTTCACACGGAGCTTCCGTCAGGGTCAGACACTGCTCCCCACCATGCCGTCCGGCGCCACCTCGGAAGTGGAGGAACTGCATCGCGCCTATACCGACATGATCCAGGCGTTGGAGCAGTCGCGCGAGCAGATCGTTCGCGCAGGCAAATTGGCCGTGGTCGGCGAAATGGCCGCGATCATGGCGCACGAAGTGCGCACCCCGATGGGCATCCTGCGAAGTTCGGCCCAGTTGCTGCAAAGGCAGGCCGACCTCGACGAGAGGCAGCGCGAGTTGATCGGCTTCATCTTCAGTGAAACCGAACGGCTGAATCGCCTGGTCACCCTGCTGCTCGAATGCGCAAGGCCGAATCCGCCGCACTTCATGTCGCACGATCTGCTGGAGATCGTCGACAATGTCATCGCCCTCCTCGAGTCGCGTGTGGAGCGCGCCAACGTCACCCTGTCCAGGCAATCCGACGGGGGAGAGGTGATGCTCCGCTGCGACAGGGAACAGATGATGCAGGTCTTCCTGAACCTCATCCTCAACGCGTTGTCGTTCGTGGGGGAGGGCGGCCGAATCCGGGTCAGCACCCACCGTGACGAGGATGCGCTATGGGTCAGCGTCGCCGACGATGGCCCGGGCGTGCCCATCGAATTGCGGCAACGGATCTTCGATCCCTTCTTCAGCCGCAGGGAAGGGGGGATCGGCCTCGGCCTCACCATCGTGCAACAGATCGTGCAGGCGCACGGCGGCACGGTGTCCGTAGGCGAAAGCGCCTGGGGCGGCGCTTCGTTCAACCTGCGCTTCAATGACCAAGAACCCGAGACATGACCGCAAAACGCATCCTGGTGGTAGACGACGAAGCGAAGATGCGTCGCATCCTGGAGCTTTCCCTGAAGTCCATGGGGCACGACGTGGAGCAGGCGAGCGATGGCCAGGAAGCGCTGGCGATCCTCGAGACGGGATCGTTCGATCTTGTACTTACCGACCTTCGCATGCCCAGGTTGGATGGCATCGGCCTGCTGCGCGCGCTGCGTGAGGCCGACAACGATATTCCGGTCATCGTGATGACAGCCTACGGGACCATCGAAACCGCCGTGGCGGCGATGAAGGTGGGCGCGGCCGACTATGTCATCCGTCCCTTCGAGATGGAAACCATCGAGATGGCGGTCACGCGCGCGCTGACGATGCAGGTGGTGCAGCGTGAGAACCGCTTCCTGAAGGAGGAGGTGTCCCGTGGCTGGGGCGACTTCGTGGGCACGAGCAAGCCCATGCAGGATCTCTACGATCTCCTGAAACAGGTGGCTCCGACGCGCAGCAGCATCTTCATCGTCGGCGAAACGGGCACGGGCAAGGAGCTGGTGGCACGGGCGATCCACGTGGCTTCCGGGCGCAGCGGGCTTTTCGTGCCGATCAACTGCGCTGCGATTCCCGCCGAGTTGCTCGAGAGCGAATTGTTCGGACACGTCAAGGGCGCGTTCACCGGTGCCTTGCGCGATCGTATCGGCAAGTGCGAGCTCGCCAGTGGCGGAACGCTGTTCCTGGACGAGATCACCGAAATGCCCGTCGGTCTCCAGGCGAAGCTGCTTCGCGTCCTGCAGGAAGGCGTGATCGAGAAAGTAGGCGGCAACACGGCCACGCCGGTCGACCTGCGAGTCGTGGCGGCCACCAACCGGGATCCGCAACAATCCGTGGATGCGGGCTTGCTCCGGCGAGACCTCTATTTCAGGCTCAACGTGGTCCGGGTGGATGTGCCGCTCCTGCGTGACCGGCACGGCGATATCCCGTTGCTCGTCGACTACTTCATTCACAAGTATTCGATCGAACTCAGCCGGACGCCGCCCCGGATGTCGGCCGACGCGCTGGCGATCCTGGAAAGCTACGCGTGGCCGGGCAACGTGCGTGAACTCGAAAACCTCATCGAACGGGCCATGGTGCTGTGCCGCGGCGACCTGATCACGGTGGCGCACCTGCCCGCGGGCCTCGGCCCGGCGCCGGCCGTGCCTACGACCGGCGCCGCCGATGTCGACGCGAAGGCTGCGCCGAACAAAAGCGACTCACTCTCCCTGCGCTTGCACGTGGATGAGCTGGAGCGGCATCTGATCGACGAGGCGTTGAAGCGGGCCGGCGGAAGCAAGGCCGCTGCCGCGCGGCTGCTCCAGATCAGCGAGCGGGCGCTTTGGTACAAGATCAAGCGATTGGGGATGGCTGAACGGGCGTGACCTTAGCGCGGCCTTAGCAAGTGCACCGCTATCGGCCATTGATCTGCGTCAACAGCCTGCTCGATCCTGACCCCTAACCTATCGGCATCCGAGCTCAATCGCGGCATGCCGATGCCCTGCATCGCCGCCCAAACAAGGGTGACACCGATGAAGCAACCTTCAAACCGCTACTCCGCACTCGTGCGCTGGACACACTGGCTCACGGTCCTGGCGGTCGTGGCGGCGTATGTGTTCGTCAACCTCGGTGACGACGAGGCCCCGGCCATCATGCGATGGCATTATCTTGCAGGACTTGCCGTGCTGGCACTGTTGATACCCCGCATTCTTTCCCGGCTCACCACCCGACCACCGCCCATCGTTCCTGCGCCCGGAAGGATGGTTGCCCTTATCGCCCGCGTGTCGCATTTCGCCTTGTTTGCGTTCCTGTTGGTGCAGCCTGTGCTTGGCATACTTCAGGTCAACTATGGCGGCGAACTCGTCAGCCTGCCGTGGGGCGGTTGGTCGCTTCCCGCGCTGGTCGCGCCCGACCATGCCGCCCATGAGTGGGTCGGTGAACTTCACGAGACACTCGGGGAGATCTTCTACTGGGTCATTGGCGCCCACCTGGCCGCATCGCTGTGGCACCACTTTATTCGTCACGACAATACGTTGCGAAGGATGGTGTGAATCGTGACTCCGGCCGTGCCCATGTCCCCTAGAGCATCCATTGAAAATGCACCTGGACAACGGTTGCATTTGCTCTCGTGGTGTTCGTGCCAGGATGGATCACGTACTGAATATCCGGTTGAATGGCCAACCTGGGATTCACCTGAAGAAGATAGGTGGCCTCAATGGAAGTCTCGCGGCCTGTCGTTGGAATCGCCTGCCTCTCGAGCGAGTCGATGTAGTGCGATCCGTTCCGTGCAGAGGTGAGGGCGACGCCAAATGTATCGTCCGGCCTGCTTGTCATGAATCCGGAGGCCGTAAGACCTGCGGCGACGAACGAGTCGAACTGAGTGATTCTCCCGTCCCCGACGCCGTATTGCAGGAAGCCCGATAGCCGTGCCTTGGGATTGTCGGCCGACCTCAATAGCGTTCGGTCTATCAGTACGTAAGCACCGCTGCTGCCTTCGTGTTGCAAAGGACGTCCCTTGTTGTCAACGAGGCTCAGGTCGCGAAACGTGCCGGTGTAGTGCCATGCTCCGATAGCAAGTTTGTCGTCGTAGGCAGGGAAGTTTGCACCGCGACCCACGCGGTACTTGGCAATGCCCTGCGAACCGTCTGACCCCGGGCGAGTCAGGAAGGCGATCTCCGAGACAAGCAGTAAACCTTCTTTTTGACCAGGAAATCGACTCTGCCCATCGGCCCGATTGGCCGGTGCTCCATCCATGACCGCTGTACGAATCAGAACACTAGCGTTGGGTTTGAAGGTAAACCTGGCTCCGAATGAGGTGTCGGGAAAGATGGATGGTCCACCGATGCCGCTTTGGGAGAACTCAGGCCCCATGCCGAACGAACTGTTCAAGAAAAGACCGCTAGACGCGAGGCGATAGAATTCTGAGTTGAGATCATATCGGCCGGCAAGTAGCGACCAACGTCCGCTCTGCGAGCTGTACTGCCCCCATGCTTCGTAGAATCGCAGCGCCGGCTTTGCCGCATAGCTATTGACGCCTTGAGCATCTCCGATGAAGTTGCTCGGCTGGCCGCCGTGTATCGAAAGCACCTGGAAAAAGGCTGTCCAGCCTGGTGCACGAAGCTGTTGGTTTCCATCCAGGGCAAGCTGCAAGCGTAGATTGCCGACATAGGCCGTGCCTGTTCGTATACCGCCGGAAGTATTTGCGACAGCGCTTCCGTCATATATCAATGCAGGAGTCACACCTTCTCGGGTGAGGCGCGCCTTTTGATCGTCGATCTCATCGGATGAGGCCTGGCCGCAGAATAGGGCAGTGCTCGCTATCACGGTCTGCAATAGCATCCTCAAACACGGTTCCATGCGTGAACGCCTGCGGTCGAGCCAGGGCAGGGTCAGCGGAACAGCGCCAAGCGCCCGTCGGGGTCCCATGTCGATCCTCCAGCGAAGCCATAAGCCGTGAAACATGGGGTAGGCACCGGGAGTTTTTGAGGACGACCGCCAGCTCGCGATCGCCATGCTTAGCGAGACGCTACGACACGGCGTCTCCTTAACGCTTGTACGTTCTTAGCAAGATCGCAACAGGAATGATGACCGAACGTCAGTTCGCGTCTTAACCCGCCACATCCACCACCACTTTGCCGGCGGCCCTGCCACTCTCGATCAGCTGATAAGCCTGCTCCGCCTCAGCCAGCGAGAAGCGATGCGGGTCGAGGTGCGTACGCAGCTGGCCCCGCTCGGCCAGCGCGGTGGCCTCGCGAAGGATCTCGCCGTGGTGGGCGCGGCCCTGACCGGTGAGCAGCGGGCGCAGGGTGAACACGCCGGAATACGTACCGGCGCGGAACGACAGCGGTGCCAGCGCGTGCGTGCCCCAGCCGAGCGCGCTGACCACGTGGCCATGATACGCGCGCACTGCCTCGAACGAGGCGTCCAGCGTGGCGCCGCCGACCGTGTCATAGATGACGTCGAAACCTTCGCCATCGGTGTACGCCTGCACGTAGTCGGCAACCGGCGTGGTGGTGTAATCGATGGCGGTGGCGCCGTAGCCCTCGATCATGGGTTTCTGCGCGGCGCTGCCGGTGGCGAACACCTCCGCGCCGCGGGCACGGGCGAGCTGCGCGGCGAGATGCCCAACCCCGCCGGCGCCGCCGTGCACCAGCACGCGCTGGCCCTCACGCACACCGGCTCGGTCCACCAGCCCCTCGTACGCGGTGATGAAACCCAGCGGTATCGCTGCGGCTTCGCGCATGGACAGATTCGCGGGCTTCGGCGCCAACAATGCGGCATCCACCGCCGCGTATTCGGCAAGGGAACCCTGCACGCCGCCGACGCCGCCAGTCATGCCGTAGACGGCGTCGCCTATCTGCCACTGATGAACGTCGGTACCCAGCGCCACCACGGTGCCAGCCAGGTCGATACCCAGCACCGCCGGCAGCGGATGTCTCGCGTGGGCTGCCTTGCCTGCGCGGATCTTGGTGTCCAGCGGATTGAGCCCGGCGGCGGCCACGCGCACCAGCACCTGGCCCGGGCCGGGTGCCGGCACGGCAAGCTCCACGAGGCGCAGCGGGGTGTCGATCTGTTCGGCGACGGCGGCTTGCATGGTGGTGGGAAGCGAGTTCATGGCGAGGTGTCCAACGGAAGGTGGTGCCATGATGGATCCGATCCGGGCGCATGGGAATCAACGCTTTCGTTTTCCATTCATGCAAAAATGCATGAACTCCCACTGCCGGAGCCAGCGATGAATTGGGACGACGTACGCATCTTTCTCGCCATCGCACGCGAGGGTTCGCTGGGCGCCGCAGCGCGTGTGGCGGGGCAGACCCAGCCCACCATGGGCCGTCGCCTGCGTGCGCTGGAGGCCGCGGTAGGGCAGACGCTGTTCCAGCGCACGGCCGAGGGCTTCGTGCTCACCGATGAGGGCGCGGCGGTGGTAGCCAGCGCCGAGCGCATGGAGGAGGAAGCACTCGCCTTCGAGCGTGGCCTGGCTGGCCGCGAAAGCACGCTGAGCGGGCAGCTTCGACTGGCGGCGTCGGACTGGTTCGGCAGCTACGTGCTCGCGCCGGTTCTGGCCGAGTTCGCCCGGCGGCATCCCGCGGTGACGGTGGAGTTACTTACCGACGCGCGTCTGTACAGTCTGGCGCGGCGCGAGGCGGACCTGGCATTCCGCATCAAGGCATTCGACGAGCCGGACGTGATCTCGCGCCGCCTGCTGCGCATGCCGTATGCGTTGTATGCACGTGGCGACGGTGCCCGTCTGCGCAAGGATGGCCGCGGCGCACGCCTGGTCACCATGAACGCCGCGTTCGGCGGCATGCCAGACGTGGGCTGGCTGAAGAAGCACCTGCCGCACGCCACAGTGGCGTTCACCAGCAACAACCGCGAGGCGCAGGCGCGCATGTGCGCCGAAGGGATCGGCCTGGCCGTGCTGCCGGTGGCGCTGGGTGACGCCTTTCCGACGTTGCGCCGCATCGACCTGGGCGAACCGCCGCCGTCACGCGATACGTGGCTGGGCTACCACAAGGACCTGAAGCGGCTGAATCGATTGCGCAGCCTGTTGGATCTGCTGACGGAGCGGTTTGTCGACACGGTGCAGTGATGCGACGTGACAGGCATCTCTGCTCGCCGCATGGCGCGATCGCCTTGTTGCTTGAGTTCAAAGATCCGCTCGCGACCCAGAGCGGGCAATTCCATGAGGCCGTGCGGGGAGGGCGATTTCGTTAAGATTGAACCCATTTCCTTTTGGCAAAGGCCTACCCACGTGATTACGCCAGAATATGTACTCGAGGAACGCGGAGTATTCGTATTCGTGGCAAATCACGACCTTTCGAGCGATGCGAAGATACTTCAAAGCACCGAATACAACCGGGCCCGCATCCTTCACGCCAGGAACCACTTGCCAGATCATTTATCCATCTGTCGCCTTGTCTACGACATCCGAGGGCAGCGAGTTTCGAGCGCGCAGCTCGATCGCATCAAAGCGGCCCTGGGCGACCTGGCTGCGGTGGAGTTCAAAAGCTGATGGGACAGCAAATCATTATCGAAGATGCTGACGCCGCGTTAGTGGCACGGACGCTGGACGGCGCAGGCCTGGGTGCCGAGGTATTTACCCTGAAGGATGGACGCGTCGGGGTATCGATACCCACAAAGCATGTCGACGCCGTTGGCGGGGACGTGGTGGCGCAGGTGCTTGGTGCATTCACCTACATAGACCTTTGGTCGGGTGACCGGTTTTCGAGACGTACTGCGTAGCTATCGCCGTCATGCGTGTGGTGGCGACGTCGTGTTGATGTCCGCGTCGCCCAGGCACGGGACGGCGATTAGGGCTGGCTATCGGGGGTGAGGCGGATGGCCTTCGGCACGAATCGCTTCGCCGCTTTGATCGCCGCCACTTGCTTCGCCATCGCCCTGACGGATCGCGGTATTTTGCCCCGTCACCAGTCGTCCATTGACCACGACATTCGACGCAATGGGCATCAGGGGCGGTTCGTAACGTGCGCCACGATCCTTCATCTCCTGCTCGGCGTTGCGCCTCCCGTCCATGGTGATGCCGGCACGTAACCAATTGACGATCCGGTTCGAGGCCCGACGCTTCCGGCTGCCACCCCGAGCCAGGCGAGACCACGCGCTACCCATGCTCTGCGCTAGCCCTGCAAGCCGCGGCTGCGGCGGCGCAGGGCCTGGGGTGAGAGCCCATAGATGCGCAGGCAGGCGCGCCGCAGGCGCTCCATGTCGAAACCGACCTGCCTTGCGATCTGCTCCAACGGCTCGCTGGCTTCTTCGATCCGTGGCAAGGCGGCCTCGCAGCGCAGGCGCTCGATGGCGCGGGCAGGGGTCTCGCCGGTTTCGGCGGTGAACTGGCGTGCGAACTGGCGTGGACTGATGTTGGCCACCTCGGCCAGCCGCTCGACGGAAAGATGTTCCCTGAGGTGCTGGCGGGCGTAGGCCAGCGCGTCGCGGATACGACCCGGGGTCGGCTCCAGATCGAGCAGGGTCGAAAACTGCGACTGTCCTCCGCTGCGGCGGTGGTAGACCACCAGGTCGCGCGCGATGGCCTTGGACGTTTCGGCGCCGCAGTCTTCCTCGATCATCGCCAGCGCGAGGTCGATCCCGGCGGTGATGCCGGCGGAGGTCCAGATGTCGTCTTCGCGGATGAAGATCCGGTCCGACTCGACCTTGATCGTGGAGTAGCGGCGTTGCAGCTCGGCGGCACAGCGCCAGTGCGTGGTGGCCCGGCGGCCGTCCAGCAGACCGGCGGCCGCGAGCAGGAAAGCCCCGGTGCAGACACTCGCCGTGCGTCGGGCACGCGGGGCGATGGCGCGCACGAGGTCCACCGTCTCGGCTTGTGCATCGGATGCGTCCGGCGTCGGCGCGCCCACCACCATCAAAGTGTCGACATGCCCGCGCGGCGATGGCGCCGTGGTGTCGATCGCGATGCCGGAGCTTCCGCGAACCAGGCCGCCCTTGGCGGAGATGACGCGGATGTCGTAACCGCCCTGATGAAAGTCCCGCGCCAGCGTGAATGCGCAGAGCGGGCCGCCAAGGTCGAGCAACTCGAACCCCGGGAACACGACAAACCACAGTGTCCTGGCTGTTTTGGCGCGCGGCATGTCCGGTTCTCTCCATTGGCAGAATGAGTGGGAATTATGTCCTTTCTGCCATCGCTGTGTCGCCTACAGTTTCTCCGTCAAACAACCCACGGCACCCGCCGACACCGCTACGGAGAAAACGCATGAGCGCTTCCATCCCCAATGTGATTCTGGTCCACGGCGCCTGGGCAGATGGCTCGAGCTGGTCGAAGGTAATCCCGCTGCTGGCCAGGCAGGGGCTCTCCGCAACCGCCGTCCAGCTGCCGCTGACCGGCTTCGACGCCGACGTCGCTGCCGTGCAGCGCGCCATCGCGCTGGCCGAGGGTGAGGTTGTCCTGGTCGGGCACAGCTATGCCGGCGCGGTGATCGGCGAAGCGGGCAACGACCCGAAGGTGGCCCGCATGGTCTACATCGACGCGTTCGCGCCGGATGCGGGCGAGTCGGCCGGCACCTTGTTCGAGACGTTCGAGGCGGCACCGCTCAACGCCGAGATACGCCCGGATGCGCAGGGTTTCCTGAAGCTCACCCGTGAAGGCATCTTCACCCTGTTCGCGCAGGACCTGGACGACTCCGAGAAGGCCGTCATCCATGCCACGCAGGGACCGCTGCACGCCTCCGCACTGGGCGGCACGCTGACCGAAGCGGCATGGCGCAGCCGGCCCACGTTCTACTTCATCGGCAACCAGGATCACGCGATTCCCCGCGTAGAGCAGGAGCGCATGGCTGCGCGCATGAACGCCACCGTGGCGCGCGTCGACAGCAGCCACGTTCCGATGCTGTCCCAGCCGCAGGCCGTGGCCGACTTCATCCTCACGGCGGCGGCTTGACCCGCCACGCCTGGCCGCAATGGCCGTATGGCGTGGCACCGATCCTGGATCGGCGCCACGCCCTGATGACACGCAGGAGTGCTATCCCATGATGATCAAAGCGAATGGTCTCGAGCTGCATGTCGAGCAACGGGGCGCGGGCGGACCGACGCTGGTGTTCCTGCACTACTGGGGCGGCTCGTTGCGTACCTGGCAACACGTGGTCGACGCGCTGTCTCCCGACTACCGCACCGTCGCCATCGACCAGCGCGGCTGGGCCAAGTCCGCTGCACCGGAAGCAGGCTATGCGTTGAGCGACCTGGCCGACGACGTGCTCGCCGTGGTCGACGCGCTGGGGCTGGAGAGCTACATCCTGATCGGCCACTCGATGGGCGGCAAGGCCGCACAGCTGGCGGCATCGCGGCGTCCGCGCGGCCTGGCGGGACTGGTCCTGGTGGCTCCGGCGCCGCCGACGCCGTTGGCGCTTCCGCTCGACGCTCGCCAGGGCATGGTGCATGCCTACGACTCGCGCGAGAGCATCGTCGCGACCGTGCAGCAGGTGCTCGCACCGGGCGGCTTGTCCGACGGCGATCTCGACACGGTCATCGCGGACAGTCTGGCCGGTGCCAGCCCGGCCAAGGCAGCCTGGCCACTGGCGACCAGCCAGGAAGACATCACCGCGGTCGTGCCGAAGATCGATGTGCCGGTCATCGTGATTTCCGGTGAGCACGATCGGGTCGACCCGCCCGAGGTGCTGCGTCGCGAACTGCTTTCGCGCATTCCCCAGGCCAGGCTGGTGGTACTCCAGGGCAGGGGACACCTGTTGCCACTGGAAGCGCCGGCGGATCTCACCAGCATCATCAAGGCGTTCGTGCTGGCGCAACCCAAAGGCGGCTTCTTCGCGCTGACCGATTCCCAGCGCGAGGTTGCGCTGACCCGCTGCGGTGACTGCGGCGTGGCCCGCCTGACCGCAAGCGCAGGAGACGCATCGCGTCATCCGTAACCGCACCGACGTCGGCAAGAAGACGCTGATGCAGCCCACCGCAAACGACGCATACGCGGTGGGGAAGCATCCGCCGCCCAAGCGACTCGCCTCGATACCTCATCATTTCAACAGGACACTTCCATGAACAACCAAGAGATCATCCAGATCCCCATCCTGCCGTTCAACATGGTCAACGCCCACCTGATCAAGACCGACGAAGGCAGCATCCTCGTCGACACCGGCATCCCCGGCTCGGAACGCAAGGTCGAACGCGTGTTGCACAAGCATGGGCTGACCTTCAAGGACATCAAGCTGATCGTGGTGACCCACGCACATACGGATCACGCCGGCAGCGCCGCGCGCATCCGCGAACTGTCGGGCGCGCCGATCCTGGCGCACCAGGACGACACCGATTACTACAGCCGCAAGGTGCCGATGACCTACTGCACCACCAGCTGGGTCGGCCGGCTCTTCGTCAAGACGCCGGTACCGCACGAGCCCTACGTGGGCTTCGCGCCCGACCTGCTGATGAAAGATGCCGAGACCATCTCGCTCAAGGAGTTCGGCGTCGACGGCATCGTGCGTCACACGGCTGGGCATACCCCAGGCTCGATCGGTATCGAACTGGCCTCGCAGGATGCGATGGTCGGCGACTTGATTGCCTCGGGCATCCTGATCGGTGGGATCGCCTTCAACGGCCACGCCATCCGCCCGCCATTCGAGGACGACCCGCAGACCGTAGCCCGTGAGCTGGAGCGGCTCGTCAACAGCGGTGCCAAGCGCTTCCACATGGGCCACGGCGGTCCGCTGGAAGCTGCCGAGGTGCTCCGCCACGCCAAGGTGCTGGCCAAGCTTCACCCGGGAAACGCCAACGGACACTCGTGCGGACGATTGAAGCCTCGACTAGCTGCAGTGGGCAGATGACATGGTTAAGCGGTGGACACAGTTAAGTAGTCGCAGCGATGCCCGTGTAGAGGCCGGCATTGTTCACAGATCTCGCTTAGTTGCCTGTTTGGACGCGACTTAGGTCATCCAAAGCCATAAATCCGAAGAAGGGATGACACGGTTAAGCGGGTGGACATGGTTAGGCGGTCGATGGACATGGTCAAGCGGGTGACGACAACAGTATGGGCCTCCCACCTGCATACGCATATGCGCGCATAATGTATATTATGTAAAGTCATGTGGGGCCGCGTTCGCAGGCTTGCTCTCGAGTTCCACGGAAAAACCGGACTGCGACGATTTAAGCGGCTGCAGCCAACACTACGCGCAGCTACGCCAGCGCCCTGCGTTATTGGGCGGGTTGGCATGCGCGCCCTACGGCGTCGAGCAGATGCTGCCGGTGCCGGAAGCCACCGTGCTGCAATTCGTGGTCGATCACGTGGTGCGGCGTTTGGTCGCCGCGGGCCTCAAGGCAAAGTTAGGCCCGTGGCCCCTGGCGACCGTGCGCCATCGGATCGCGGTACTGTCCATGGCGCACCGGCTCAAGCACGTGACCAATCCGTGCGAGCAGCCGGCCATCCGTACGGTGCTGAGCCGGACCGCGCGGGCCGCGGTCAAGCGCGGCGAACGCCCGCGCAAGAAGACCGCGATCACCCTGGCCGAACTCGAGGCCATGCTGGCGACCTGCGATGACAGCCTGGAAGGCCTGCGCGACCGCGCCCTGCTCTGCTTCGGCTTTGCCAGTGGTGGGCGCCGCCCGCAGCGAGGTCGCCGCCGCCGATCTGCGTGATCTGCGCCGGATTGGTCCGCAGGCGTATATCTATCGCCTCGAGCACAGCAAGACGCAACAAGCGGGCGTGACCGCCACGTCGACGCCGGAAAAACCGGTGCTGGTGACCTGCCCCCACTGAGCCGTACCACATGAAGCTGTAAAGTCCGTCAATCACGAGGACGGATATGAAGAAGAGTCGTTTCACCACCGAGCAGATCATCGGGTTTATCAAGCAGGCTGACG
>NZ_JAAQQR010000019.1 GCF_011742555.1 Luteibacter jiangsuensis | reverse complement strand
TGACCTGCCCCCACTGAGCCGTACCACATGAAGCTGTAAAGTCCGTCAATCACGAGGACGGATATGAAGAAGAGTCGTTTCACCACCGAGCAGATCATCGGGTTTATCAAGCAGGCTGACGCAGGCATGGCGGTTTCGGAGCTGGCCCGGCAGCATGGCTTCAGTCCCGCCAGCTTCTACGCTTGGCGGGCCAAGTACGGCGGCATGGAGGCCGAGGATGCCAAGCGGCTGAAGGATCTAGAGTCCGAGAACAGCCGGCTTAAGCGACTGCTCGCGGAGGCGCATCTGGACATTGAGGCGCTGAAGGTCGGGTTCGGGGTAAAACGCTAGCCCCGCAACGCAAGCGCGAGGCAATCCGGCGCATGTGCGAGCTGACGCCGATCAGCGAGCGCCGGGCTTGTCGCCTTGCGGGGCTATCCCGCGATGCTTTCCGCCATGAACCTGAGCCCACGCCTGCCACGCAGGCGTTGTCGCTGCGGCTGGTCGAGTTGGCGCAGGTCCGCCGTCGCTTCGGTTACCGCCGCCTGCATGACCTGTTGAAGCGGGAATTCCCGATGGTGAACCACAAGAAAGTGTATCGCCTGTATCAGGAAGCCAAGCTGTCCGTGCGTCGTCGCCGCAAGGCGAAGCGTCCGGTCGGCGAGCGCCAGAAGCTGCGGGCGTCCTGTCGGCCGAACGACACCTGGAGCATGGACTTCGTCTTCGACGCCCTGGCCAACGGGCGCCGGATCAAGAGCCTGACCGTCGTCGATGACTTCACTCGCGAGAGCGTGGACATCGCGGTAGATCACGGCATCAGCGGCGCCTACGTCGTACGGCTTCTCGATCAGGCCGCCTGCTTCCGTGGCTACCCGAGCGCCGTACGCACCGACAACGGGCCCGAGTTCACCAGTCGCGCTTTCATCGCCTGGACGCAGCAGCATGGCGTCGAGCACATCCTCATCGAACCGGGATGCCCAACACAGAACGGCTACATCGAAAGCTTCAACGGCAAGTTCCGAGACGAATGCCTCAACGAGCACTGGTTCACGTCACTGACGCAAGCGCGCGGCGTGATCGGGGAATGGCGTCGAGATTACAACGAGGTCCGGCCCCATAGCAGCTGTGGCCGCATCCCGCCGTCGCAATTCGCTGCTCACCACCGCGCACAACAGGACAACAACGCAGTAATCTTCAACCCCGGACTTTCACAGTGATCATTGGTACGGCTGGTGGGGGCAGGTCA
>NZ_JAAQQR010000018.1 GCF_011742555.1 Luteibacter jiangsuensis | reverse complement strand
CTATCGTTGCCTGCATGAGAAGCCTGATCACGGCCATCAATGCCATGGTCCGAGATCAGGTTGGATGGCGATCTGCGGCCGTGTGAGCAATCCACTGAAAAAGACAGTTGCTCCCACACAAATCCCACCATGGCCTCTTCTACAGTGCGAGCCTCGGACTTGGTAAGGTAGCGCCCTCTTCCCTGGGCACCCGCACGATGAGTCTTTCCGATCCGCGTCACCTGGCAGAGGCGCTTCCGCCAGCCGGCGACATTCTTGCCGATGTGGAACGCGCTTTTGCCGAGGATATCGGTCCCGGCGACGCCACCGCGGACCTGCTGGATCCGAAGGCCAGCGCCACGGCCGTGCTGACCTGTCGTGAGGATGCCGTGCTTTGTGGTTCGGCCTGGTTCGATGCGTGCTTCCGCAAGCTGGATCCCGATGTGCGCATCGAATGGCTCGTGCACGATGGCGACCGCGTCGCGCCGGGCACGGCAATTTGCCGCCTCGCCGGCAAGGCCCGCGCACTCGTCACGGCAGAGCGCTCGGCATTGAATTTCCTGCAGCTGCTGTCGGCCACGGCCACCGTGACCGCGCGCTATGTCGACGCCATCGCAGGCACGGGTACCCGCGTGCTCGACACGCGCAAGACCCTCCCGGGCCTGCGCCGCGCGCAGAAGTACGCCGTCCGTTGCGGTGGCGGCACCAATCACCGCATCGGCCTGTTCGACGCGATGATGCTCAAGGAAAACCACATCATCGCAGCGGGCGGCATTCCGGCGGCGGTACGTGCCGCGCGCAGCATCCATCCGAACCTGCCGCTCATCGTCGAGGTGGAGACGCTGGACGAACTGGCGGAAGCCATTTCCGCCGGTGCCGATCGCGCCCTGCTCGACAACTTCACGCCGGCCATGCTGACCGAAGCCGTGGCCTACACCGCCGGCCGGATCCCGCTCGAAGTGTCAGGCAACGTCGAGATCGACACGATCCGCGCCATCGCCGAGACCGGTGTGGACTTCATCTCCAGCGGCGCGCTCACCAAGAATGTGAAGGCCATCGACCTCTCGCTCCGCCTCGATTTGTAGGAGCCGCTATAGCGGCGATGGTCGCTTGCGGCAAGCTTGCCCGCTGCCGCGGGATCGCCGGCATAGCCGGCTCCCACACAAGGCAGCTGCCGCTTGCAGGAAGACCGGCAAGGGACTTGTGGCGAGGCGCACGCGGCCACACACTGCTCCCATGTCATCCTTCACCGATCTTTTCTGGTTGCTCCTGCTCGCCGCCGGCGTCGCCGCCTGGTATCGCCTCACCCGGGCGCGTGAAATCGCGGTGCGCGCCGCCATGGCCCTGTGCAAGCGGCATGGGCTGCAACTGCTGGATCAGAGCGTAGGCCTTCGCGCCGTGCGCTGGCAGGGTGTGGACGGTGTGCGCCGGCTGGAACGCTGTTATGCGTTCGAGGTAAGCGAAGACGGCCAATCGAGGCAGGCGGCGCGGCTATGGATGGCTGGAAACGATGTCGTCAGCTTCTCGCTGCCGATGTCCGGCGCGCCGGAGCTGGAAACCGTCGTTGCAACCGACGCGTTCGTGCATACGGGGAATGTGGTGTCGCTGGCTGATCGGCGGCGGCTGCATTGACAAGGTCTTGCCAAGACCACTGTGGGAGCCGCTTTAGCGGCGATCCCGCGGCAGCGGGCAAGCACCTCGCGAGCACCCCATCGCCGCTGAAGCGGCTTGTGTCTTTGCGTCGGGGTAGGCTTGAGGTGAGAGCGGAGTGCGGCAAGCCGTTTTAGCGGCGGTGCTGCGAGCACGTGTGGGAGCTAGGGCCGCCGCAC
>NZ_JAAQQR010000017.1 GCF_011742555.1 Luteibacter jiangsuensis | reverse complement strand
GTTAAGACGGTGAAGCGTCTTGGGGTTATATGGTCAAGCCTCACGGCTCATTAGTACGCGTAAGCTCAATGCATTGCTGCACTTCCACACCGCGCCTATCAACCACCTAGTCTTGATGGTGCCTTAAGGAGAGTCGAGCTCTCGGGAGATCTCATCTTGGGGCGTGCTTCCCGCTTAGATGCTTTCAGCGGTTATCACTTCCGTTCGTAGCTACCGGGCAATGCCATGGGCATGACAACCCGAACACCAGCGGAACGTCCACTCCGGTCCTCTCGTACTAGGAGCAGCCCCCCTCAAATCTCCAACGCCCACGACAGATAGGGACCGAACTGTCTCACGACGTTCTGAACCCAGCTCGCGTACCACTTTAAATGGCGAACAGCCATACCCTTGGGACCGGCTACAGCCCCAGGATGTGATGAGCCGACATCGAGGTGCCAAACACCGCCGTCGATATGAACTCTTGGGCGGTATCAGCCTGTTATCCCCGGAGTACCTTTTATCCGTTGAGCGATGGCCCTTCCATACAGAACCACCGGATCACTAAGACCTACTTTCGTACCTGCTTGATCCGTCGATCTCGCAGTCAAGCACGCTTATGCCTTTGCACACAGTGCGCGATGTCCGACCGCGCTGAGCGTACCTTCGTGCTCCTCCGTTACTCTTTGGGAGGAGACCGCCCCAGTCAAACTACCCACCATACACGGTCCCCGATCCGGATTACGGACCTAGGTTAGAACGTCAAGCACTTCAGGGTGGTATTTCAAGGATGGCTCCACCGAAACTAGCGTCTCGGTTTCATAGCCTCCCACCTATCCTACACAGAAGAACTCAACGTTCAGTGTAAAGCTATAGTAAAGGTTCACGGGGTCTTTCCGTCTTGCCGCGGGAACGCTGCATCTTCACAGCGATTTCAATTTCACTGAGTCTCGGGTGGAGACAGCGCCGCTGTCGTTACGCCATTCGTGCAGGTCGGAACTTACCCGACAAGGAATTTCGCTACCTTAGGACCGTTATAGTTACGGCCGCCGTTTACTGGGGCTTCGATCAAGAGCTTCGCCTTGCGGCTGACCCCATCAATTAACCTTCCAGCACCGGGCAGGCGTCACACCCTATACGTCCACTTTCGTGTTTGCAGAGTGCTGTGTTTTTGATAAACAGTCGCAGCGGCCAGGTTACTGCGACCCCTCGATGCTCAGTCACGCACGTGACCACACCAAGGGGCGCACCTTCTCCCGAAGTTACGGTGCCATTTTGCCTAGTTCCTTCACCCGAGTTCTCTCAAGCGCCTTGGGATTCTCACCCTGCCTACCAGTGTCGGTTTACGGTACGGTTTTTCTACAGCTGAAGCTTAGTGGCTTTTCCTGGAAGCGTGGTGTCAGTCACTTCGTCCTCTTAAGGACTGGTCTCGGTGCTCGGCGTATGTGATCCCGGATTTGCCTAAGATCACCGCCTACCGCCTTTCCCCAGGACAACCAACGCCTGGTAGACCTAACCTTCTCCGTCCCCACATCGCACTGTAGAAAAGTGCAGGAATATTAACCTGCTTCCCATCGACTACGCATTTCTGCCTCGCCTTAGGGGCCGACTCACCCTGCGCCGATGAACGTTGCGCGAGGAAACCTTGGGCTTTCGGCGGGGGGGCTTTTCACCCCCCTTATCGTTACTCATGTCAGCATTCGCACTTCCGATACCTCCAGCAAGCCTTACGACTCACCTTCACAGGCCTACGGAACGCTCCTCTACCGCGTACAGGTCAAAACCTGTACACCCCGAGCTTCGGTGCATAGCTTAGCCCCGTTAAATCTTCCGCGCAGACCGACTCGACCAGTGAGCTATTACGCTTTCTTTAAAGGGTGGCTGCTTCTAAGCCAACCTCCTGGCTGTCTATGCCTTTCCACATCGTTTTCCACTTAGCTATGACTTTGGGACCTTAGCTGCGGGTCTGGGTTGTTTCCCTTTTCACGACGGACGTTAGCACCCGCCGTGTGTCTCCCGTGTAGCACGTGTTGGTATTCGGAGTTTGCCATGGTTTGGTAAGTCTCAATGACCCCCTAGCCATAACAGTGCTCTACCCCCAACAGTGTTCGCACGAGGCGCTACCTAAATAGCTTTCGAGGAGAACCAGCTATCTCCGAGTTTGTTTAGCCTTTCACTCCGATCCTCAACTCATCCCCATCTATTGCAACAGATGTGGGTTCGGTCCTCCAGTGCGTGTTACCGCACCTTCAACCTGGTCAAGGATAGATCACTCGGTTTCGGGTCTACTGCCAGAGACTATTCGCCCTATTCAGACTCGGTTTCCCTTCGCCTCCCCTATACGGTTAAGCTTGCCACTGACAGTAAGTCGCTGACCCATTATACAAAAGGTACGCAGTCACCCTTGCGGGCTTCCACTGCTTGTACGTATACGGTTTCAGGGTCTATTTCACTCCCCTCTCCGGGGTTCTTTTCGCCTTTCCCTCACGGTACTAGTTCGCTATCGGTCAGTCAGGAGTATTTAGCCTTGGAGGATGGTCCCCCCATGTTCAGACAGGGTTTCACGTGCCCCGCCTTACTCAATTTCATGCCACGCACCCTTTCGTCTACCGGGCTATCACCGTCTACGGCCCGCGTTTCCAAGCGGTTCGACTAGAATGTGCGACACTTTTGGGCTAGTCCGCGTTCGCTCGTCGCTACTGACGGAATCTCGGTTGATTTCTTTTCCTCCGGGTACTTAGATATTTCAGTTCCCCGGGTTCGCTTCCGCACACTATGTATTCATGTACGGATACCGCTTGCGCGGTGGGTTTCCCCATTCGGACATTGCCGGATCAAAGCTTGTTGCCAGCTCCCCGACACTTTTCGCAGGCTGCCACGTCCTTCATCGCCTCTGACTGCCAAGGCATCCACCGTATACGCTTAGTCGCTTGACCATATAACCCCAAGTCGCCTCGGGGCCTATTCGCACAAGCCACTTCGTTTCGCCTTAACACTTGTCTTGGGTTCGGTTACGAACCAAGACGCTTGTCACTCGTTTACAGATTTTCAAAGAACACCTGACCGGCCTCAGCGCCGGTAGGCTTCAAAACAATCTTTGTGTGCGCTGTCACATCCTTCCTACCGATACTGGTGGAGCCTGTCGGGATCGAACCGACGACCCTCTGCTTGCAAAGCAGATGCTCTCCCAGCTGAGCTAAGGCCCCATAAGTGTGCTCGAGTGGTGGGTCTGGGTGGACTCGAACCACCGACCTCACCCTTATCAGGGGTGCGCTCTAACCACCTGAGCTACAGACCCATAAGGTGCTCGCTTACGGCATGCACGCCCGAGGCGTGCGTGGATGTGCAGGTGACTTGTGTGGAAGCCTTGCGATGAAACGACGTGTCGTTTCTCGAAAGGAGGTGATCCAGCCGCACCTTCCGATACGGCTACCTTGTTACGACTTCACCCCAGTCATGAACCACTCCGTGGTCGTCGTCCCCCTTGCGGTTAGACTAACGGCTTCTGGAGCAGCTCACTCCCATGGTGTGACGGGCGGTGTGTACAAGGCCCGGGAACGTATTCACCGCAGCATAGCTGATCTGCGATTACTAGCGATTCCTACTTCATGGAGTCGAGTTGCAGACTCCAATCCGGACTGGGATCGGCTTTCTGGGATTAGCTCCACCTCGCGGTCTTGCAACCCTCTGTACCGACCATTGTAGTACGTGTGTAGCCCTGGCCGTAAGGGCCATGATGACTTGACGTCATCCCCACCTTCCTCCGGTTTGTCACCGGCAGTCTCCTTAGAGTTCCCGACTTTACTCGCTGGCAACTAAGGACAAGGGTTGCGCTCGTTGCGGGACTTAACCCAACATCTCACGACACGAGCTGACGACAGCCATGCAGCACCTGTGTTCCGATTCCCGAAGGCACTCCCGCATCTCTGCAGGATTCCGGACATGTCAAGGCCAGGTAAGGTTCTTCGCGTTGCATCGAATTAAACCACATACTCCACCGCTTGTGCGGGCCCCCGTCAATTCCTTTGAGTTTCAGTCTTGCGACCGTACTCCCCAGGCGGCGAACTTAACGCGTTAGCTTCGACACTGATCTCCGAGTTGAGACCAACATCCAGTTCGCATC
>NZ_JAAQQR010000016.1 GCF_011742555.1 Luteibacter jiangsuensis | reverse complement strand
GGCCTCACGCAGGAAGCCGATGATCTGCTCTTCGGAAAAGCGCTTCTTCACGTCCAATCTCCGTCAGTTGGGGGATTGGACTCCAAATCGCCGTGCTACTCAAAACTGGGGGGACGTCGTCGCCTCTAGGCTCGCGGCGTATGCTCTAAATGGGGCGGCCGGGGCACTGGTCTCGGCGGCAGGATGCCAACAGGGGAACCTTGATGACGATATTGGATGAAGTTCGACGATGGGCGAGGGGCCTGCCTGACTGGCAGCGCGAGGCAGCGGCCAGGCTAGATGAGAAGGTTTTCCTAGAGGAAGCCGACGACCAGGACCTGTATGCCATCCTGAAAGCGGCCCGCGGCATCGAAGACCCGCAGGCGCGTGAGCCTCGGCCTCTGGCGGCGGAATTGGCGAACATTCGCGTGAATCACGGAGAGCCGGTTACCCTTCTGGCGGTGACGGAAGTGCGCCATGTTAATGCGCTAGCCACTAAGGGTGCTCTGACCTTTTCGCCCACCGGACTCACCGTCATCTATGGAGCAAATGGTTCCGGTAAATCGGGATATGCCCGGGTTCTAAAGCAGGTTTGTTTCGCCAGGGATAAGCGGGAAAAGGTGTTGCCCAACACCAATCTACCGGCCGACCAAGTGGGAATCCCAAGCGCAGACTTACTGGGTTCAATCGGCGGTGTAAGCACACCGGTGACTTGGGTCAATAACGAACCATCGGCGACGATCTTGGATCGGGTTGCGGTGTTCGATCACACGTGTGCCCGGGCATTTTTGGACAACGAAGGAAGCTTTGCCTACGCGCCCGCAGGCCTGGATATTCTGGCCGATCTCGGTGCCGCCTGTGGGCGGATGCGTGCCCGACTTCAGAAGGACATCGACGACGCCGCGCCCAATGTTCTTCCGCTGAAAGATCTGGCGAGTCGAACATCGACCGTTGCCGGAAAGGTTGCTGCTGCCGTGCCGACCGGGGTGTCCGAAGCGCAAGTCATCGCAGCGGCAGGCCTCAGTAAAGAGCAGGCAGTACGACTGGAAACGGTGATCCGTGCCATCGCCGCGCCTGAGCCTGCTGCGCAGGCAGCGGCCTTTCGTCATCAGGCCCTTCGCATCGGTGCGATCAGTGCCGCGATCACGGCCGCTCTTGAGAGGGTCAGCGGCGAAAGGGTGAATCATCTGAAGGGTTTGATCGCCGCTTCGAACCAGGCCAAAGCAGCCGCCGAGCTCGCCGCCAAGGCGTTCCATGAGGCACCAGGTCGACTTCCCCAGACCGGAAGCGAGCCCTGGCGCGCGATGTTCGAAGCGGCTCGGACATTCGCCGTTACATCGGAGCCGGTGAAGGCGTTTCCCCATCTACACGTCGGCGATGCCTGCCCGCTTTGCCAGCAAGCGTTGGATGAGCCCGCTGTGACCCGCCTGGTCGAGTTCGAGACCTTTGTCACGGGCGAAATTCAAAGGGCGGCCGATGCGGCCAGGGAAACCGCCACCGTTGCCTTCAAACAGGTGCGCGAGGCGAATGTGGACCTCGGGCTTTCCCCGGCTGCTCTCGCGGAACTCAAAGGCTTTTCCGAAGAGCTTGTCGGCCAATGCGAAACGTTCCAGCAGTCACTGAAAGACCGGCTCGCTGCCATTCTTAAAGCAGCGGGGAAAGGCACTTGGGACGCGATTCCAGAAGTGATGTCAGATCCAGGTGACAACCTCAACAGGATCGCAGGTGACCTCAATAGCCGCGCGGCCGCCATGGAGGCGGCTGCCGATGAAACGCTGAAGAAGAAACTGATCGCCGAGCGTGACGAACTGGAGGCGCGGCGCCTTTTGGGCGACCTGAAAGCCGTGGCGATCACGGCCATCGGACAACATGCCTATCGCGAAAAGCTCCGTTCGTGCCTCCCGGATGTGGCCACCACCAACATCACGCGGAAGTCAACGGAGCTGACCAACGACATGGCCACTCAGCTCCTGATGGATGCGTTAAACGAGGAGCTTTCCCAACTTAATATCGCAAATCTGCGTGTGGCGATGAAAGCGGAGGGTGAGCGGGGCAGGGCATCGTTCAAGTTGGTGCTCGAGCGGCCAGGGAAAATGTCGGCCAGTGATGTGCTTAGCGAAGGAGAGCAGCGCGCTGTCGCGATCGCGTCCTTCCTCACCGAGCGCCGGCTCTCCGGTGACGGCAGCGGGGTGATCTTCGACGATCCCGTTTGCTCCATGGATCACCGCCATCGGCAGCGTGTTGCGCGACGCCTTGCAAAGGAAGCAGCGAGACGCCAAGTTATCGTGTTCACCCATGACATGTTCTTTCTGTTTGCGCTGATGGACGAGGCTGAGAACCTGGAGGTCGAGGTTGCGCCGCGCACCGTGTCCCAGACACAAGACGGCTTCGGTGTTACCACCAATGAGCTCCCCTTCGATGGGTCCACTACGAAGGCCCGCGTCGGGTGGTTAAAGAACGAGCAGGTCGCGTGCGACAAACTGAATCGCTTGGGCGAGCGGGCGGCCTACGATAAGCGCGTTCGTGACCTCTACACCAAGCTCAGGGAAGCTTGGGAAGGATGTGTGGAAGAGATGTTGCTCAACGGCACCGTGGAGCGATTCCGCAAGTCGGTAGAGACCAACCGGCTGAAGGCCGTTGAAATCACCAATCCCGATGTAGAAAAGGTCGTTGAGAACATGACCCGCTGCTCGAACTACGCCCACAATGTGGCGCGCAGAGCGGATGTAGAGATACCGACGCCAGAGGAAATTGCCGCCGACATCAAGGTCCTGGACGACTGGCGCAGCGAGTTGGAAGCTCGGCGAAAAAAGACCAAGCGTGGATAAGAGATCGCGCGCTGTGATGGCATTGGCAGGCGACCCTTCATCCCATGTGCGGACGCTACGCCACCCTGGACCCGTCTCCCTAGGCCGCGAGGCCAAGGATTTGCTTGGCCAGTTGGAGCTGGACATCGTCAGCGAGATCAACCAGCGCGAAGAACAGTTCAACATCGCTCCCACCTAGTGCGCGCTGGTCGTCGCCCACGGCGAGCACGGCTACGAGGCCAAGGCCCTTCGGTGGGGCCTGATCCCCGCTTGGGCGAAGGATCCGAAGACCGGCGCGAAGACGATCAACGCCGGCGCCGAGACAGGGGCCAGCAGAACCGCCTTCCGCAACGCCTTCAAGAAGCGGCGCTGCCTGGTGCCGGCATCCGGCTACTTCGAGTGGCGGGTGAAAGAGGGAGATCTACACATATCGTAGCCGCGACGCTAGGCTATCGCCTTGCTCCGTGGCAACGTTTGAACTTCAGACCGCTTGCACACCAGCATCTGTCGTTTCGCCCAAGCTTAGGGCGAAAACCATCTGTCGCATCGTGAACGTGAATTTGTATGCCTTGCACGGCAAATGACTCACCCGGGATTGCGATTACCTGATCTGTCAGAACGAGCGTGTCTGTCGCGTCCGAGGAGCGAACGCGCGCGGTCACCACTTCGGCCGGATCGCTTGGGATGACCGTCAACTGTACTTCCTGACCGATAGTTCCGTGAGCGGCAGGTCTTTTCGCCATTTCGCGAATCAACCCAACGCCCGCGCTGATCAGAGTTTCGACTGACGCATCTGCCAGAAGCAGGCTTCGCAAGATCGACTCATCGCGGCTGGTCATTGATCCCCAGGCACCGGTGCGCTGCACATACGTCGGACATAGGCTCTCCCCCGATTGCAGCGAGAAGATGTTCCAAAAGTCCGGGAGTGCATCGGGACTATCTTCACCGGTCTCATAGTTTTGATAGTTGGTCACGATGATGTTGCACAATTCCGGCGGTACGCGATTGTGCAAATAGCCACTTAAGAACACCGATAGTCGCCGATCGCGCGCCAACAATCCCCTGATCCAACGACTCGTCTTGAATAGATGCGTGAGTTCGTTTGCCAACCGGCAACACACCTCGTAGATCGTAAATTCTGGAGGGGCGAGGCGATCCAGAGCCTCAACCAACCACCGCTGCATGTTGAAATCGCCTGAGGTGGCGAGTCCAGTGAAGCCCACGGCCAGCCGTGCGTTACTACATGTAAAAACTGTTGCCTTATTTGCGTGTTCGTTAACGATCTTTCCAGCTGCCGATAATCGCCGATCGGAAAACTGGACAACCTGCCGGGCGTTTCCGATAGCCAAGATGATCGTCATAGAGCTTGTCCGGTGGGCACCTAGCCTGAGTTGCGAAGTGCGACCAAATGTTGACCAAATCAAGCCCTGATGGGATCAATCCAGGCCGCCCAAGAGAAAAGCCGCCCGAGCGAGTCAATCACCTAGACGGCCATATTGGTGGAAATGGCGAGGGTCGCACCCGCGGCCGCGCTGAATGCCAGTAGCAACCGCCGACACGGTCAACTATGATTTTCGCCAAAGTGAGAAGGGCAGCTAAAGCGCGATTAAAGTCCATAGAAACATGGGCGTAACCGTTCTTTCGCCGTCCAGTACTGTCCGTGGTAGTCATGACTGGGGTGGCCGGAATGCCTGAGAGCGCGTCCCACGTTGAACACGGCCTGTTCCAGCAATACGAGGGTCTTCTCGACTCCGCCAATACGGCCAAAATTCTCGGATATCCGTCTGCGGGGGTGAGGCGCTCACGAAGGCCCGATGGCGCGGTGCTCTCGGGATGTAGCTGACGATGCCGAGCTGCGCCATTCGGGGTACGCCTCCGGCAGCATGGCGCTGATGTCGACCGGCGGAGGTCGAAAAAGTACACCTGAGTTACCGGCGTACGTCGGGCGAACAAAGTGCAAAGCGCCCGTGAAAAGATGGTCTGTGATTCGCTAGGCGGGCCGATCTGCACATCCGTGTCGCCGGCCATGCTGCCTGGCCCACACCGTGGTGCGTGGACAAAGTGTTCTGATGGCGCCCCCTAATTGCCGATATTGCATATTTGATAAAGCTATCGACGGTCAGCCCGAACGGCCATGATTCGTACGGCCGCATCTGGTGGGTAGCTCAGCGTAGGCCGCCCGCAGGTGCACTATGATGTCGCCGGGTCGAGGACCAGGGGAGGCCCAATAGATGGGCAGGGAAACGTCTAAAGGCGACGCGTGGATCGGGGTGCTGATCATCATCGGCGTCATCGCATTCGTACCGTCCGCAGTCTGGGGCCCGTTGTTGGCCTTTTTTATCGCGGCGAGCGTGATCTACCTCGCCGCCAAGCGCTCTCGCGCCAAGAGGGCCGCCGAGGCCTTTGGCCCAACTCTCGAAGAGCTGGTGCCGAAGGCCCCCCCAAAGCCGCGCCCGAACCGATCTTCGACGCCGGCCCCAACCTCGAATAAGCAGACTGTGCCGCCTCCTGTGGTTTCGCAGGTGGAACAGCCGACACAGCAAAGGCCGCCTCTCCGCTCCCTACCATCGCTGACGGGCAGATCTCTTCAGTCAGCGACATTCCGTGGCGGGGCACACATCGAACCCACGGCTCGCGATATTCCCGTGGTGGCCGTCCCACCATTACCCGTCGCCAAAGCGCAAGCACCCGAAGCAATGTCCACCTCCCGCGTGGCACCTCCAGCGGGCGTGCCACCTCTCCCCCCCGACCCGCCTGTCCCCTTACCGCCGCCTGCGGTCACGCGATCGGTCGATGACGAGCTGGTCAGACATGTCGTCGAAGCGCCCGAGCACGTCGAGATCCTGCCCAGCAAACTTCCGCCAGCACCCGTTAGCGCCCAGCGTCCCCGATGGATTGGGTTCCACGAGGTTGTCTCCTTAGCCGATATCACGCTCACGGGTGGCGGTTTCTACTTTGGACGATCTACGACATCAAGTATCGGTGTCGATGCCTGCGTCATCGACACGCGGCAACCCGTGGCCACCAAGGGAGACATTACCCAAGGACCGGAAGAATACTGGCCAAACTACGCGCAGCTAACGCCTCACCAGAGGCGTGGTTACTTCACGTGGCTAAGTAGCGGTCGTAGCCAACCCGAATGCTCCATCGGCTTTGTGTTTCTCTATTTTTATGGCCTGGAACGCAGGGTCATCGTCGACGGGGAGAAAATGCCCGGAGCGCGTGCAGAGTGGCCGGATATCGCGGAGGAGATCAGGCGCCTTCTGTCGATCTATGGCGACTGCTCACCCTCGTTTCGCCGATGCGCAAGCAATCTTCTGGAATGGATCGAGCTATCGAATGCATCGAAAAAACTCTACGCGATCTCTCCTCCCCATTTCCCCCCGGCTTATGAAGTACCCATCTACCTTCGCCTCGCGCTCGGGCAAGCTGCCGTGGATCGCGTGCCCGTCCCCGCGGAACTCGCGCTGGCATGGGTAAGACATAGTCCGACGATCCGCCTGAGGACTCCGGCAACGCGCTGTCCCGTCGAATTCGAATCGCTATTCACACTTCGCTATCACGAGGTATTCGGTGCCGGACTTTCTCTGCCACGCAATAAGACGAAGCTAAAATTCGTCTACCGACCGGCAAACTACGGCGTGCAAACGGCGAACCTCACCCTATCATTCGGTGACGTTCCCGACGTCACCGTGTTGACCGGTCCAAACCGAAAACTGCAGGAATTGGTAGATCAATGCACCGACGAACTTTCCGGTTACAGCCGCGTCATCGGCAGGAACCCGGAAGCCAGCAACACCTTGGATGGCTTGATCCATCTGCCCCGGGTGCTCTGGCCAGAGGCGGCCCGTCAACGAGTCCAGGAGTTGGCTTCACGCATCGACGGGTACGGCAACACGATGACGCTGGAGGACTTTCTTGACGCGCTAGGGGGAACAACCCAGAACATCACTCGGGAAAAGCTATCCAACGTCGCCGAGCTGCTCGGCGAGCATGGTCTGGGCCTCGAACCCGACGTGACGGCCGGTGCACGCGTCCCATCCGCCAAGTCACCTGTTGTCGTCTTCCGCGTACCCCCAGATATCAGACATCAGGAAGACCCGGGGCGATATCACGTAAGTCAGCTAACCCTGCAACTGGCTTCGGCCGTCGCCCGGGCGGACGGTGTCTTCAGTGACGACGAGGCCGCTCACCTCAACCGGGAAATCGCTGCCTGGGCGCATCTCTCGCCGCACGACATCGCGCGACTGCATGCCCATCTCGAGTGGCTGAGACGTGTTCCGGTGACCCTCACCAGCCTGAAAGCAAAGCTGGAACCCCTGCCGACGAGTACCCGGGAGGCCCTGGCAGCCTCTATGGCCACCCTGACGCAGGCGGACGGGAACGTTTCGCCCGACGAACTGATATTCCTGGAAAAGGTTTACAAAGCTTTGGGAGTCGACGCTAAGCGCGTATTCACCGATGTCCACACCAGCGCACCCGGCACGCCAGCACGCCCGACTGCCTCCAAACCCGGCTTTGCGCTCGATCACGAGCGCGTGGCAGCACTGCAACGCGATACGGATCGCGTTTCCGCGCTACTCGCGGATATTTTCAAGGAGGATTCCGATGCCGATCCCGTCCTTCCTATGCTCCCGGCGGAAGAAGATGAAGACCCGACGCAAGCAACCGAAGGCCTGTGGGACCTCGATGAAGATCACTCGTCGCTCGCTCGTCTTCTCCTGACCCGCCCCCAGTGGGCTCGTAGCGAGCTGGAAGACGCCGCGTCCGATCTCGGCCTGATGCTCGACGGGGCCCTCGAACGCATCAATGAAGCCTGTCTCGACGTCCACGACATACCCCTCGTCGAAGGCGACGATCCGCTGGAAGTGTCCGTAGAAATCATGGAGATCATCGAAGCATGAAACCCGCCATTCGACCCCGGGACCGCGACGCCGTCATTCAATCGCTCCGCGCCGGCGTCGTCCCCAGATCGGGCCAGCATCTCATTCAAGTAGGCCGCCATCGCGAAATCGAGAGCCTCGTGGGCGACATCGATCGCATCGCGGACGGCGGCTCGTCGTTCCGGCTCGTGATCGGCGAATACGGCGCAGGGAAGACATTCTTCCTGAATCTGATTCGTGCCGTCGCCATGGAGCGCAAACTCGTCGTCGTATCGGCGGATCTCAATCCCGATAGGCGGCTCCATGCTTCCGGTGGTCAGGCGCGGTCCCTCTATGCCGAGCTGATGCGTAACATGGCAACCCGCACCAAGCCCGAAGGCGGGGCCTTGGCCGCAGTGGTGGAGCGCTTCATATCGACCACACAAGCGGAGGCGAAGGCGTCCGGAGAGCCTGTCGAACGCTGCCTACGGGCAAAACTCGAGCAGCTTACCGAGCTGGTCAATGGCTACGACTTCGCCGACGTCATTTCCGCCTATTGGCGCGGCTTCGAGACCGGCAACGATCAACTGAAAGCCGACGCGATCCGATGGCTGCGCGGTGAGTACAGCACCCGCACGGACGCCCGAGCGGCTCTCGGCGTACGTGCCATCGTCGATGACTCGGACGTTTACGACCAGCTCAAACTCATGGCACGCTTCGTCCGCCTTGCCGGGTACAGCGGGATGCTCGTGGCCCTGGATGAAATGGTCAACCTCTACAAGCTGGCCAATACCCAGGCACGCTCCTCCAACTATGAGCAGCTTCTGCGCATGCTCAATGACTCATTACAGAGCACCGCGGTAGGTCTTGGCTTCGTGCTGGGCGGGACGCCGGAGTTCCTTCTAGACCCTCGGCGCGGCCTATACAGCTACTCCGCCTTGCAGAGCCGTCTGGCCCAGAACACGTTCGCAGCAGATGGCCTTGTGGACTTAACCGGGCCAGTCATCAGACTGTCGGCGCTCACTCCGGAAGACTTCTACGTACTTCTGGCCAAGATACGCCACGTCTACGCAGGTGGAGACGAGTCCAGGCACCTGCTTCCCGACGGCGCGCTCTCGCGATTCATGGAGCACTGCGCTGGGCGTATCGGCAACGACTTTTTCCGAACTCCGCGCACCACCATCACCGCCTTCGTCAATCTACTGGCTATTCTCGAACAAAATCCGCAGGTCGACTGGACCCAGTTCCTGGGACAGATCGACCTGAAAAAGGATACCGGGGGCACAGCCGATGCCGTCGTCGATCCCGACGATGAACTCGTCAATTTCAGAACTTGAGACCCTGACGTGACGACGCCACCGGCCTTCGAATTACTTGCCGAGCCCATCCGGCAGTATCTCTGGGGCGAGCAGTGGGAAAGTCTCCGCGACGTGCAGGAGCGAGCCATTCCCGTGATCGTACCGGGAGATCGCGACGTGGTCATTGGCGCCGCCACGGCCGAAGGAAAGACCGAGGCGGCGTTTCTCCCGGCGCTCACGCATCTGCTTCAGGGGGACGGAAAAGGTCTCATCATCTACATCAGCCCGTTGAAGGCCCTGATCAACGATCAATTCGGCCGACTCGAGCGACTTTGCGAAAATCTGGATATCCCCGTGTATCCATGGCACGGTGACATCACGCAAACCAGCAAGCGACGCTTTTCACAGCGCCCCAACGGCGTGCTTTTGACCACGCCCGAATCCCTTGAAGCCCTGTTTTGCAATCGGGGAACGACTGTACTGTCCTTCTTTTCGACAACCAAGTTCGTCATCGTCGACGAACTGCATGCTTTCATTGGGACGGAGCGAGGAAAGCAGCTTCAGTCGCTCCTTCACCGGCTGGAACGCGTCATCGGACGAACTATTCCGCGCGTCGGCCTATCGGCGACTCTGGGGGACATGAGCCTAGCTGGAGCTTTTCTTCGCCCCAAAGGCGATCCCGTGATTGTCGAGTCAGACGCAAAAACACTCAACCTCATGCTCCTCATAAAAGGGTATGAAGAAAAGCTCGCGTCCAAGAATGGCGACGAAGATCCCCCTGAAATTGCACCCAAGGAAATCGCCGAACATCTGTTCACGTCCATGCGTGGAACTAACAATCTTGTCTTTCCCAACAGTCGGCGGGAAGTCGAGCGCTACGCGCACATGCTCCGCGAGATGTGTGAAGAGGCCAATATCGTCAACCAGTTCTGGCCACATCACGGCAATCTATCTAAAGAAATCCGAGCCGAAACGGAGCAGGCGCTGAAGCAAAAGGATGCGACCGCTACCGCCATATGCACCAGCACGCTGGAACTCGGAATAGACATCGGCGCTGTCAGGAGCGTAGCCCAAATCGGTCCGCCGCCATCGGTGGCCAGCCTTAGGCAGCGCACAGGCCGTTCCGGTAGGCGCCCCGGCGAACCGACGATTCTGAGGTCCTACCAGATCGAGGCCGCGCTTGACGACCGGTCGGATCTCGCCACGCAGCTCCGGCTGAACACCTTTCGTACTTTGGCAACCATTTTGTTAATGACGGAGCGCTGGTTCGAACCGCCCATGACTAGCGGCATGCACCTGTCGACGCTCGTCCAGCAGTTCATGTCGCTGATTGCGCAACACGGGGGAATTCAGGCATCGGCTGCCTATGGCCTTCTTTGTTCACCAGGAGCCCCGTTCGAAGGCTTGTCCAAAGCCAACTTCGCCGCACTTCTGCGGCACATGGCGTCACTTGATCTCATCATGCAGGATTCGTCGGGGCTACTCCTTCATGGACGCGTGGGCGAGAGGATCGTCAACCACTACACTTTCTATGCTGCGTTCACCAGCGACGAGGAGTATCGCATCGTCACCTCTGGGAAGACTCTCGGCAGCCTCCCGGTCAGTCAGATGTTGGCGAGCGGCCAGCGCATACTGTTTGGAGGTCGAACCTGGCTGGTCGACGAGGTCGACGATGTACAGAAGGTCATCGCCGTATCGGCGACCAAGGGGGGCTCTCCGCCTCTGTTTTCCGGGGGTGGTGGCCGCGTCCATACGCGTGTCCGTGAGCGGATGCGATCCCTTTATCAGGGTAAGCATGAGGTCAACTTCGCGGATGCCCGCGCAAGGGGCTTCGTCGAGCAGGGACGGAATAGCTACCACCGCCTCGAACTCGACGACCGGATCGTTCTCGATCAGGGCAGTCATGTCCTTGTATTGACCTGGTTAGGCGATGCAGGCAATGAAGCCCTTGCGTGCCTCCTGAACGCAAGCGGGGCTGAGGCCAGCGCTGTCGAACTCGGCGTAGAGGTGAGGAAGGTTCCCGGCGGCATGGACGAAGTGATGGATCGAATCAGGAACGTCGCGAACCGCCCTGTCCCTCATGTGGAGGAGCTCCTGGCGCGCGCCTCAAACCTCCAGCGTGAGAAGTGGGATTGGGCATTGCCGGTTTCCCTGCTCCAAAAAAGCTATGCCAGCCTCTACCTCGATATCGATGAGGCCCACGCCTGGGCCCGATCGATTCTCGATGCTCAGTTAACCACCTGAGATATCGAGACGGGAAGGGCTTTTCATCTTCGGCAATGATTCGTGTACAAAGCTGTCCTGCTCAAGGTTGCGCTCCGAGCGCCCGGGAGCAAATCGAGCCTTCTGAAAGACCAGTTCTTTCTACACCGAGTGAAGTCCGGCCTTTGGTATGCAAATTATGCCGATGACCTGCCCCCACCAGCCGTACCAATGATCACTGTGAAAGTCCGGGGTTGAAGATTACTGCGTTGTTGTCCTGTTGTGCGCGGTGGTGAGCAGCGAATTGCGACGGCGGGATGCGGCCAC
>NZ_JAAQQR010000015.1 GCF_011742555.1 Luteibacter jiangsuensis | reverse complement strand
TCGCTATCGTTGCCTGCATGAGAAGCCTGATCACGGCCATCAATGCCATGGTCCGAGATCAGGTTGGATGGCGATCTGCGGCCGTGTGAGCAATCCACTGAAAAAGACAGTTGCTCCCACATGGAGCTTCCGCTGAAGCGACTTCCACATAGAGCTCCCACATGGAACCGAAGCTACCGAGGGATGGCGCCGGGAGTTCGGCAGGCGCTGCCTTACTTCACCACGCGAAGGTGCGGCGCGCCGCGTTTCGGACGGTCGTCGTCGCCGCCCGTGGACTCGGGGGCTTCACCGGCTTCGTCCAACGGCTCCGCCGCGTTCGCCGCAGGGGAATCGTTTTCGTCGGCCGGGAACATCATGCCTTGACCGTTTTCCTGCGCGTACAGCGCCAGCACGGCCTGCACGGGAATCACGATGGACTGGCTGACGCCGGAGAACCGCGCCTGGAAGGAGATCCTGTCGTTGCCGAGGTCGAGGTTGGCCACCGCGCGCATGGCCAGGTTCAGGACCACCTGGCCGTTCTTCACCACGTGCGCCGGCACACGGACGCCGGGCTGGCCCGCGTCGACGAGCACATACGGGGTAAGGCCGTTGTCGCTGATCCAGTCGTAGATGGCCCGCAGCAGGTAGGGGCGATTGGAAGTCATGCCCGCGCTTTCGTTCGTATCCATGGAACCGTCCTCGTCGTACCCGCCGGTATGGGTCGGGAATCACCAGATGCCCGGCAGGGCAAGGCCAGGGAAGAGTTTACGGGATAGGGCCGGCTGGGGGTTAACCCGGCGCGAAATTGTAGTCGGGCCGCATGTCACGCTCTTCCTGCGTGAGGCTGCGCGCAAAGCCCTGGCTGTGGAACAGACGCTCGCCGTAATCCACGATGGGCTTGCCGTCCTTGCCGAGATCCACGCCCAGGTGGGGCAGACGCCACACCACCGGGGCCACCAGGCAGTCGATGAGGCTCATTTCCGGGTTCAGGAAAAACCGCGACGCACGGAACAACGGCACGGTCATCAGCAGGTGCTCGCGGAGCCGTTTCCGGGCCGCGTCGGCCGCCTTGCCACCCTCCCCGATGGCCTCGATTTCGGGCAGCCAGTCGTTCTCGATCCGCCACGTGGCCAGGCGCAGACGCGCGCGGGACAGCGGATCGATGGGCATGAGGGGCGGATGGGGGTAGCGTTCGTCGAGATACTCGACGACCACCGCGGGGTCGTAAAGCGTGAGGTCGCGGTCGACCAGGGTGGGCAGCGTGCCGTACGGGTTCAGTTCCAGCAGGTCCGGCGTGGGCTGATCGGCTTTGAGGATGATCCGGTCGTAGGCGACGCCCTTGGCGGCCAACACGAGACGCGTGCGGTGGCAGTGGATGTCGTCGGCGCTGGTGTAAAGCGTCAGTGCCGAGCGCGAACGTGCGTTCTGGACCATGCTTTCGATCTCCCTCCCTGCTGCATCAAACGATGACGGGGCGGCCAGCGGCCGCCCCGCGGGGACGTCAGTCAGTGACTATCGTGGACGTCTTTCCAGTACTCATGCTTCAGAAGGTACAGGAGGAAGGTCAGGCCGGCCAGAAACAGGATGACCCAGACGCCGATCGACTGGCGTTCCAGCGCGGCGGGCTCCGCCGCGTACTCGAGGAAGGCTGTGATGTCGCGGGTGGCGCCCCGGAACTCCTCGGGGCTCATGCGGCCCGGCGTGGAGATCTGCAGCTTCTCTACCACGGCTTCCTGTCCCGGCGCGGCTTCGCCGTGAACCGCCGTCTGCAGGCCCTGGAGCTCCCACAGCGGGTTGGGCATCGAGGCGTTCGGGAAGACCGTGTTGTTCCAGCCCACCGGACGGGTGGGATCGAGGTAGAACGAGTTCAGGTAGTTGAAGATGAAGTCCACGCCCTTGGCGCGGGCTTCCAGCGACAGGTCCGGCGGATCCTTGCCGAACCAGGTTTTCGCGTCGTCCGCCGGCATGTGCGAGATGACCGGCTCGCCGAACTTCGCACCCGTGAAGTTGAGGTTCGTCATCACCTCTTCCTCGGACAGACCGAGGTCGGAGGCGAGGCGCGAATAGCGCACGTACTTCAGCGAGTGGCAGCCGACGCAGTAGTTGAAGAACAACTTGGCGCCGCGCTGCAGCGAGGCCTGGTCGCGGATGTTGGTACCCGCGGGGGCCAGGCCTTCGCCTTCGGACGCAAGGGCCGGGATAGTGGCGACGGCAAGGCCCAGCGCCAGGGCGATGGAGGAGATAGTGCGCTTAATCATGCATCGTCACCCGTTCCGGAACCGGCTTGGTCTTCTCGAAGCCGAAGCGTGTGTAGACCCACACGAATACGAAGAAACCGAAATAGCCCAGCACCATGAGGCGGCCGAAGGCGTTCTCCCAGGTGGTGACGTCGGCGCCCGGGAACCACTCCGGAATGACCTCGGCGGTGACGCCGGCGCCAACCAGGCCCAGAGCCAGGAAGCTGAAGACCAGCACGCCCAGGGCGATGCGGAAACCGAGCCCGCGGTAGCGCACCGAGCGGACCTCGCCCTTGTCGATCCACGGCAGCAGCGCCAGCAGCAGGATGGCGCCGAACATGCCGATGACGCCCCAGATCGCCGTGCCGAAGAAGGACGGGATCATGCGCAGGATGGCGTAGAACGGCGTGAAGTACCACGACGGCTTGATGTGGCTCGGCGTGACGAGGTTGTTCGCCGGGGTGAAGTTGTCGTGCTCGAGGAACCAGCCGCCGAACGTGGGCGCGAAGAAGATGATGAACGCGGCGATGGTGAGGAAGAAGCCGACGCCCACCAGGTCCTTCACCGTGTAGTACGGATGGAACGGGATGGCATCGATGGGCTTCTCTGGGTTCCACTTGTTGCCCTTCGGCCCGTGCTTCACGTCCACGCCGTCGGGGTTGTTGGAGCCCACCTCATGCAGCGCGGCAAGGTGCAGCACCACCAGGAGCAGCAACACCAGGGGCAACGCGATGACGTGCAGCGCGAAGAAGCGGTTGAGCGTGGCATCGGCCGGCAGGAAGTCGCCCATGATCCACTCCACCAGCGAACCGCCGATGTAGGGGATGGTGCCGAACAGCGAGATGATGACCTTCGCGCCCCAGAACGACATGTTGCCCCACGGCAGCACGTAGCCCATGAACGCCTCGGCCATCAGCACGAGGAAGATCAGCATGCCGAGGATCCAGACCAGCTCGCGCGGACGCTTGAACGAGCCGTACATGATGCCGCGGAACATGTGCAGGAACACCACCACGAAGAACAGCGAGGCACCCGTGGAGTGCATGTAGCGGATCAGCCAGCCCCACTCCACGTCGCGCATGATGTACTCGACCGAGTTGAACGCTTCAAGCGCACTCGTCTTGTAGTTCATGGTGAGGAAGATGCCGGTCACGATCTGGTTGACCAGGACCAGGAGCGCCAGCGAGCCGAAGTAGTACCAGAGGTTGAAGTTCTTCGGCGCGAAGTACTCCGTCATGTGCTTGCGGTACGTGGGCGCGAGGTTCGGCGCCCGTTCGTTCACCCAGTCGCCGATGCGGGAAAAGACGTTAGCCATCAGCCTGCCTCCTTCGGATCGACGCCGATCTGGATGTGCGTGTCGTCGATGAAGTGGTACGGCGGCACGGGCAGGTTCTTCGGGGCGGGCACGCCGCTGAAGACACGGCCGGACAGGTCGTACCGCGACTTATGGCAGGGGCAGTAGAAGCCGCCCTTCCAGTTCGCATCGAACGGCTCGGGCTTGATGTCGGGCACGAAGTCCGGCACGCAGCCCAGGTGGGTGCAGAGACCGATGACGACGAGCCATTCCGGCTTGATGGAGCGGGTTTCGTTGGTGGCGTACTTGGGCTGCTGCGCCGAATCCGAGGACATCGGGTCGAGCAGGCGGGGCTCCAGGCCCTTCAGCTGAGCCAGCTGGTCCTTCGTGCGATTGACGACGAACACCGGCAGGCTGCGCCACGCGAAGGTTACCTTCTGGCCCGCCTCGATGGCACTGATGTCGACCGTGACAGGCGCCCCCGCTGCCTTTGCCCTTGCGCTCGGTTCCCACGACTTGATGAAGGGCACGACCGCCGCGACCACTCCCGCTCCGCCGACAACTGCTGTCGTTACGGTTAGGAAGCGACGGCGCCCGTGATCGACGACTTCGTTCGCCATCAGGCTCTCCGGAACTTATGCCATTGAGAATGCGGACCCCAACGCCGGCTCTTTTCGGAAATCGGCTTCCGCAAATCGCGTCAGTGTAACGTCAGCACCAGCCACGTACAATCAACTGAACGCCACCTTGTACCTGATGAGGGACAGGGCTGCCACGGAACCGCCCGGATGCGGTATTGGTTCGCAGGATCCCTAGCCCTTTCCATGAAAGACGCCGCTCGCACGCTCGCCTTCGTCGCCCGCTTCGTCGTGCTCGGCCTGGCCGTGGCCTTCGTCGTCGGCCTGTTCTGGCCGGGCAGCGGCGCCTTCCTTCGCCAGCGCTTCGTCGGCACGCCCACGCCCCGGGAAGCCACGGCATCCGCCTCGGGCGGAGGCTCCGGGCCCGCCTCCTATGCCGATGCCGTCGCCAAGGCCGCGCCATCGGTCGTAAATATCTACGCCAACAAGCTCGTGACCGAGCAACCGCGGGAGCTCTATTCGGACCCGGTGCTGCAGCGCATCTTCAGCGTGCCCACCGGGCCCGCGCGCACGCGGCGCCAGCAGAACCTCGGCTCCGGGGTGATCGTCAGCGACGATGGTTACGTATTGACCAACAACCATGTCATCGCGAACGCCGACGACATCCAGTTGCTCCTCTACGACGGACGCGTGGCGAGCGCCCGGGTGGTGGGTTCCGATGACGAGACCGACCTTGCTGTGCTGAAGGTGGACGCAGGCAACCTGCCCGCCATCCAGATGACCGACGCCGACAGCCGTCCCCGGGTGGGCGATGTGGTGCTGGCCATCGGCAATCCCTTCGGCATCGGACAGACGGTGACGATGGGCATCGTGAGCGCCATCGGGCGCCAGTTGAACCTGTCCAGCCTGGAGAACTTCATCCAGACGGATGCGGCCATCAACTTCGGCAACTCCGGCGGCGCGCTGGTCAACGCGCATGGCGAACTGGTGGGCATCAACACCTCCCTGATCGGACAGGCCGTGGGCGCCGAAGGCATCGGCTTCGCCATTCCAGTGCAGAGCGCGCGCAACGTGCTCGACCAGATCGTGCAGACGGGACACGTGGTGCGAGGCTGGATCGGCGCCGACTATGGCGCAGTGCCCGTGTCGGCCGACAGCGGCCTGCCGTCGGCGGCACGCGGCGTGGTCGTCAACGATGTGTCGCCCGGCGGTCCTGCCGCCCTCGCGGGCATCCAGCAGCGCGACGTGCTGCTGCGCCTGGGCGACGAGGACATCCTCGACCCGTCCGACCTGCGCCGGCACGAGGCCTCGTTGAAGCCCGGGGTGCCGGTGCAGATCTCCGGCCTGCGCGCCGGAGCGCCGTTCAGCGCCACGGTGACCCCTGTGCAGCGCCCGCCAAGCGCACCGATGCAGGCGCTACGGCAGCCGTGAGATCGCGAGGGCTGACGCTCGAACCCGATGAGGACCTGTGGGAGCCGCTTTAGCGGCGATCCCGCGGCAGCGGGCCAGTCTGTGGCGAGCACCCATCGCCGCTGAAGCGGCTCCCACACAAAGCCTCACAGCGAGCAGGTCGCGACAGGCTATTCCGCGTCACGTACCGCGATCGGCCAGCGGCACACCGGCAGCCGCGTGCCGCTTCAACGTTTCCGCATACCGCTTGCGCAGCACGCCCACGCGTTCCACGTACACCTTCGTTTCGTCGTAAGGCGGCACGCCGTTGTATTTCTGCACGGCGCCGGGGCCGGCGTTGTACGCCGCCGCGGCCAGGCGCTCGTTGCCGTTGAAGTTCCGCAGCAACAGGGCCAGGTATCGTGCGCCGCCGCGGATGTTCTGGTTCACGTCGAAGGCGTCGAGCACGCCCATGTCGCGCGCGGTGCCCGGGATCAACTGCATCAGGCCCTGCGCCCCCGCGACCGACAGCGCCCGCGGATTGAAGGCGCTCTCGGCGTGGATGACCGCGCGCAGCAGTGCTTCGTCCACCCCGAACTCGCCACTCGCCGAGCGGATCGCGTCGCCGAACGAGGTGAGGTTGAGCGCCACGTTGTTCCAGTCGATCCTGGAGTGGACATCGCAGGCAGCGCAGGTGGCGATATACGTAAAGAGCATCTTGATGCTCTGCCCCTTGGCAGCGCCACCGGGCGGGATATTCGTGTATTCGACGCCGCCGTCCGGGCGCGTGATGCGATAGACGGCGCCGCGCAGCACTCGCGAGCCCTTCGGCGCGGCGGGTGCCACGGCGGCGGTCAGGTCCTGCGAGGACGACTCCCGGTAATCCCAGCTGCCCTTTGGCGCGGTGACCGGCGGCAAGGTGTCGCGCTCTGCGGGCCCGCCGACGACATCGCCGCTCACCCCCGCGAACGCGGTCGCCGATGGCGCGGAGAGCACGGAGCCCACCACGCCGGCGAAAGAGCGCGGCGACGTCCCCGCGCCGTCCTGCAATGCGGTCCCGAGGTCAGCGGCCGGGGCTCCTGCCTGGCCGCCAGCCCCCGGAAGGACACCTGAGCCAAATCCACCGTCGCCGCCAACGCCGCCGCGACCCCTGCCCGCTCCATTGCCGCGACCATCGCTGGGGGCCGAAGCCGGAATGCCCGCGACACCGCGCTCAGCCACAGCCTTTGCCGGTTTCGCCGGCCTGGCGCTGGGTGTGCTGCCGATACGCTTGCAGTCTTTGTAGCCGGCGGTGCTGCCGGAAAACACGGTCTCGCCGGTGGCACCGACGCAACGGTACAGCGAGCCGGCGAACACCGGCGCGGCACCCAACCCGAGGAGCAACGCGCAGCCGATCGCGACCCTGCGAAGGGCCGTTCGATAAGAAAGGAAACGGCAGGCGCGATGGCCGGCGCTTTCCCCTGGCGTCGCGTCGTTCACCATGGCGCGAGTGTGCCCCAGCCCCTCCCCCGTGCCAAGGGCCGGTTACGTGACCTTCTTCACGCAAGTCATTGATCCACGACGCCCCTGTGGCAACCCTGCGGGGGGCGGCGTAAACTGCACGGTTCGGTCGAACCCCACGAAACCACGGTACCCATGCCCATGAGCGGCAAGCTTTTCATCAAGACCCACGGCTGCCAGATGAACGAGTACGACTCGGCCAAGATGGCCGACGTGCTGCGCGCGTCGCACGGGCTGGAATTGACCCAGGACGAGGCGGAAGCCGACGTCATCCTGGTCAACACCTGCTCGATCCGCGAAAAGGCCCAGGAAAAGGTCTTCAGCCAGCTTGGCCGCTGGAAGGCGCACAAGCAGAACGGCAAGCCGGTGCTCATCGGCGTGGGCGGCTGCGTGGCCTCGCAGGAAGGCGACGCCATCATCAAGCGCGCGCCGTTCGTCGACCTGGTGTTCGGCCCGCAAACCCTGCATCGCCTGCCGGAGATGATCGAGGCACAGCGTGCCAGCGGCAAGGCGCAGGTGGACATCAGCTTCCCGGAGATCGAGAAGTTCGACCGTCTTCCCGAGCCGCGCGCCGAAGGCCCCACCGCTTTCGTCTCCATCATGGAAGGCTGCTCCAAGTACTGCTCCTACTGCGTGGTGCCCTACACCCGCGGCGAGGAGATCAGCCGCCCGTTCGACGATGTGATCGTCGAGGTGGCCCAGCTCGCCGAGCAAGGCGTGCGCGAGGTCAACCTGCTTGGTCAGAACGTGAACGCCTACCGCGGCCCCATGCACGATGGCGGCACGGCGGACCTGGCGGTGCTGATCCACGCCATCGCACAGATCGAGGGCATCGGCCGCATACGCTTCACCACCTCGCATCCGCTGGAGTTTTCCGACTCGCTGATCGAGGCTTACGCCAACGTGCCGCAACTGGCGAACTTCCTGCACCTGCCCGTGCAGGCCGGCTCCGATCGCATCCTCGCGGCCATGAAGCGCGGTTACACGGCGCTGGAATTCAAGCAGCGCATTCGCAAGCTGCGCGCCGTGCGTCCGGACATCTGCATCTCCTCCGACTTCATCGTCGGCTTCCCCGGCGAAACCGAAGACGATTTCGAAAAGACCATGAAGCTGATCGACGACGTCGGCTTCGACCAGAGCTTCTCCTTCATCTTCTCTTCCCGCCCGGGCACGCCCGCCGCGAACCTTTCCGACGACACGCCGGCCGAGGTGAAGCATGCCCGCCTGGCTCGCCTGCAGGCCGTGCTGAACGAGAACGCGCGCAAGATCAACGAGGCCATGGTGGGCACCGTGCAGCGCGTGCTGGTCGAAAAGCCCAGCCGGAAGAATCCGAACGAAATGACCGGACGCACGGAAAACATGCGTTACGTGAACTTTCCCGGCCATCCCCGGATGATCGGACAGTTCGTCGACGTGACCATCACCGAGGCGATGTCCAACTCGCTGCGCGGCCGTGTCCACCTCGACCAAGCAGTCGCGCTCGCCTAGGGGCACTCCCATCAACGCCATGACCCAACTCTCCCAGCGCGACTTCGCCCTCGACCCGGAAGACAACGCCCGCCTCGCCAATCTCTGCGGCCCGCTCGACGAGCACATCCGCCAGATCGAACTCCGCCTGGGCATCGAGATCGACCACCGCGGCAGCCTGTTCCGCGTGATCGGTGAAGAGGCTTCGGCGAAGGCCGGCGAGCAGGTGCTGCGCGCCCTCTACGACGCCACCGAGAATGAAACCCTCAACGGCCAGACGATCAACGTACGTCTGGCCGAATCGGGCATCGACGCGCTGAACGAACAGGCCGCCGAATCCGCGCAGGACGTGGTGATCAAGGTGAAGCGCGGCGTCATCAAGGGCCGGGGCCCCAACCAGGCCCGCTACCTGCACGCCATCACCACGCACGACATCAACTTCGGCGTGGGCCCGGCCGGCACCGGCAAGACCTACCTCGCCGTGGCCAGCGCCGTCGAAGCGCTGGAAGCCAACCGCGTGCAACGCGTACTGCTGGTTCGCCCCGCGGTGGAGGCCGGCGAGAAGCTGGGCTTCCTTCCGGGCGACCTGAGCCAGAAGATCGACCCGTACCTGCGCCCGCTGTACGACGCGCTGTACGAGATGGTGGGTTTCGAAAAGGTCTCCAAGCTGATCGAGCGCAACGTCATCGAGATCGCCCCGCTGGCCTACATGCGCGGACGCACGCTCAACGACGCTTACGTGATCCTCGACGAGGCACAGAACACCACCGTCGAACAGATGAAGATGTTCCTGACGCGTATCGGCTTCGGTTCGGTGGCGGTGATCACGGGCGACGTGTCCCAGGTGGACCTGCCGCGCAACATCCGCTCCGGACTGCGCCATGCCATCGAGGTATTGCGCGGCGTGGACGGCATCAGTTTCACCTTCTTCACCTCGCGCGACGTCGTGCGTCATCCGCTGGTGGCGAAGATCGTGCGCGCCTACGAGGCGTTCGAGCAGAAGCAGGACGAAGAGCGTTGAGCGGTTCGCGGACGGATGTCGCGGTGGGGTACGCCACCTCTCGCAAGGGCGTGCCGGCCCCTGCCACGTTTCGCCGCTGGGTGGAGGCCGCGCTCAAGGGTGCACGGCGGCGCAAGGCCACCGAGGTGGCCATCCGCATCGTGGACGCCGACGAGGGCCAGGCCCTGAACCGGCAGTACCGCGGCCGGGACTACGCCACCAATGTGCTTTCCTTCCCGGCCGACTTCCCGCCGGGCGTGGAACTGCCGCTGATCGGCGACCTGGTGATCTGCGCGCCCGTGGTGGCCCGGGAGGCCGCGGACCAGGGCAAGAAGCCTGCCGACCACTGGGCCCACATGACCGTGCACGGCACCCTGCATCTCCTGGGATACGACCACATCGAGGACGCCGACGCGGAGGCCATGGAAGCCCTCGAAACCCGTATCCTGGCGGGCCTGGGCATCCCCGACCCCTATCTGGCCTGAGCCCCTGTGGGAGCCGCTTCAGCGGCGATGGCAATCTCGCCTCGAGGCCATCGCCGGCGAAGCCGGCTCCCACATAGGCCCGCTCCCGGCCGCTTCTGAACCGTCACACGAATTCCAGTAGACTGACCTTTCCGCCCCGATTGGGCAGAACCACAAAGAGTAATGAACGAGGACCCTAGTAGTACCCATGGCCCCGCCCACCGCTCCTGGTGGGACCGACTGGGCCATCTGTTTTCCGGCGAGCCGCGCAACCGCGACGAACTGATCGAGGAACTGCGCACCGCCCAGGCCAACGGCCTGCTTTCGAACGACACCCTGACCATGGTCGAGGGTGCGATCAAGGTGACCGAACTCAGCGTCGACGACGTCATGGTGCCCCGGGCCCAGATCGTCAGCCTGCCCGTCGATGCGCCGCTTCCCGAAATTCTCGCCGCCGTGGTCGAATCCGGCCATTCCCGCTTCCCCGTGCATGGGGAAGACAAGGACGAGGTTCTGGGCATCCTGCTGGCGAAAGACCTGCTGAAGTATTTCGGCCAGAGCGAGGGCTGCGACGTGCGCGCCCTGCTCCGCCCGGCCGTGCTGATTCCCGAGTCCATGCGCCTCAATGTGCTGCTGGCCGAGTTCCGCCTCACGCGCAACCATATGGCGCTGGTCGTGGACGAATACGGCGGCGTGGCCGGCCTCATCACCATCGAGGACGTGCTCGAGCAGATCGTTGGCGAGATCGACGACGAGCACGACGACGAGGAAGATCCCGTGCTGGTGCGGCCGCTGGAAGAAGGCGGATTCGCCGTCAGCGCGCTCACGCCCATCGCCGACTTCAACGAAGTGGCCGGCGCGCATTTCTCGGACGAGGAGTTCGACACGGTGGGCGGCATGATCACCTCCGAGTTCGGCCACCTGCCCGCCGCGGGCGAAGAGATCACCGTCGGGCAGTTCGTCTTCCGCGTCACCGAGGCCGACGACCGCCGCGTGCAGCAGTTCCACGTGGCGCACGCAGGCAACGCGGCCTGATCGTCATCGCGATCCTGGGAGCCGGCTCCGCCGGCGATTCCTTATGTGGGAGCCGCTTCAGCGGCGATGGGTGCTTGCGACAAGAAGGCCCGCTGCCGCGGGATCGCCGCTGAAGCGGCTCCCACAGACATGCGCCGGACATGGCGCCCAACGACGGACTTTGCTTGAACCGATGCGATACACCCTGATCCTCCTTCTTGCCCTGTGCGTCGCCCCCCTCGCCCGCGCGGGCATCGTGGACGCACCGGCCGCCAACCTGGAGATATCGCTGATGACCTACGGTCCCGGCGACATCTATTGGGAGCGCTTCGGGCACGATGCGCTGGAAGTTCGCGACACCGTCAGCGGCGAATCCATCGCCTTCAACTACGGCGTGTTCGACTTCGACCAGAAGGGTTTCCTGCTCAACTTCGCGCGAGGGATCATGGCCTACCGCATGGATGCGGAAACCACCCAGTCCGATATCGACTTCTATGCCGGGGAAGGCCGTTACGTTCGCCGACAGCGTCTGGCGCTCGACGACGCCCAGAAGGAACACCTGCGGCGCTTTCTCCTCTGGAACATCCGTCCCGAGAACGCCGGCTACCGCTACGACTACTACATCGACAACTGCACCACACGCGTGCGCGACGTGCTGGACGATGCCCTGGGCGGCGCGCTCAGCGCCCAATGGATGGGCAAGCCGGGCGGCATGACCTTCCGCGAGCAGACCGCCCGCCTGATGAGCAACCAGCCCTGGCTGATGCTCGGGATGGACCTCGGGCTCGGTCCTTTCGCCGACCAGCCCATGACGGCGTGGAAAGAGGCCTTTCTGCCGATGACACTCGAAGAGGGCGTTCGCCATGTTCGGATCGACGGCCACCCGCTCGTCACCGAAGACACGCTGCTGGTGCCCGCGAAGCTGACGCCGCCCCCCGATCGCGCGCCAGACCTCCGCTGGCCATTGCTGGGCGCCGGCATCGTACTCGCGCTTCCGCTTGCGCTACCGGCCCTCACCCGGCGAGCCGGCGCACGTGCAGTTTTCGTCGCCACCGGCACAGTGTTCGCCGTGTTCGCTGGCATCGCCGGCCTCTTCATGCTCGGCCTGTGGACCCTGACCCTGCACCGTTCCGCGTGGGGCAACTTCAATCTGCTGGCCTTTTCGCCGTTCGCCCTGCTGATCGTGCCGGGCATCTGGCGGCTTCGCCACGCCGGACGCCCTGTGAGCAGGCTGGCATCGCGGGTAACGGCCCTCTCGCTCGCGGCATGCATCATTGCGCTGCTGCTGCACCTCTGGCCCGACTTCCCCCAGCGGAACCTTCCCTGGCTCCTGTTCGCCCTTCCGTGCTGGGCCGCCTTGACCTGGAGTTTCTGCCGCCGGCACGACTGACGCGCCGACGGCGTGGGAACTTACTTCGCGGCGATGAGCTTCGCGATCACGAAAGGGGATGGCAAGGTGATGGAGGTACCAGCCTTCCAGGTCTTGTAGTCGAACGGAAGGGGCGGAATGGAATTTGCGGACATCACGGTGTTCTCTCCTTGAGGCGGCTTCCTTGGCGCAAGAACACGCGACCGGCTTCCTCGCCAACCACATGTTCCCCGCGACTTCACATTAAGACGACGCCTTCGCCGGCTGCATCGGGCAGGAAGCGGACGTGGCATCCGCCTTGCGCCTACACTTGCAGGCAACTACCCGATCAAGAACCAGCCCATGGCCTCGCTTCCTCTCGTCCCCGATCCGAATTCGCCCTCACCGGCCCAGGGCAACGGCATGGTCATCAACTGCGTGGCCTACCGGACCAACGGCTCGCGTATCGGCGACATCACGATCGAGGCCATTAGCGATGTGCTGAAAGAACCGGATACCTTCGTCTGGGTAGGACTGCACGAGCCCGACGAGGCGCTGCTCCTGAAGCTGCAGGAAGAATTCAACCTGCACGACCTGGCCATCGAGGACGCCCAGCACGCACACCAGCGCACCAAGATCGAGGCCTACGGCGACTCCCTCTTCATCGTGGCGCAAACGGCGCAACTGGTCGGCGGCAACATCGCCTTCGGCGAAACGCAGATATTCCTCGGCCAGCGCTACTTCATGACGGTGCGCCACGGGGCTTCGCTGTCCTATGCCCCTGCGCGGCGAAGCTGCGAGCAGACACCCGAACTGCTGGCCATGGGGCCGAGCTACGCGCTGTATGCGGTGCTGGATTTCATCGTCGACAACTTCCTGCCAATCGTCCGCGACTTCCGGCAGGAAGTGCACGAACTGGAAAACGACATCTTCGCGGAAACGTACAACCGGCAGACCATCAAGCGCCTGTACGACATGCAGCGCGAGTTGATGACGCTGCGCCTGGCCGTGGTGCCGCTACAGGATGTCGTGGCGCAACTGGTGCGCCTTCACCCCCACCTCATCCACGAGGAACTGCGCGCCTACTTCCGCGACATCTACGACCATGTGTTCCGGGTAAACGAATCCATCTCGGCGATGCGCGAAATGCTCGGAGCAGCGATCAGCGTGAACCTGGCGCTCGTCACCTTCGGCCAGAACGAGGTGATGAAGAAGCTTGCGGGATGGGCCGCCATGCTGGCGGCACCTACGTTGATTACGAGCTGGTATGGGATGAACTTCGCACATATGCCGGAGTTGGATAAGCCTTGGGCTTATCCGGCGATTACGTGTCTGGTGGCGTGCATCGTAGGTGGCATCTTCATAGCGCTGAAGCGCAACCGCTGGTTCTGACCGACCCCTCGCTGGGCTCCTGCGAAGGCAGGAACCCAGCGCCTTCGTCACGGGAGACACTCAGCCGTAGTTAAAGAAGCGGCGGCTGAACGGCCGCCGCAACCCATGACCTACTTTGCCTGCGGCTCCGTCCACTCCTTCAACCAAGCATTCACCGTCTCATGCCACTGCACACTGTTCTGCGGCTTGAGCACCCAATGGTTCTCGTCCGGAAAGTGCAGCAGCTTACTGGGGATGCCGCGACGCTGTAGCGCCGTGAAGGCGCCAAGGCCTTGCGTATCCGGAATGCGGAAGTCCTTGCCGCTGTGCACGATGAGCATCGGCACGCGCCAGTCCTTCACGTGGTTGACCGGGTTGAAGCGCTCGTAGTTCTCCGGGTGGTCGAACTGCGTGCCGCCGTTCTCCTTTTCCTCGAACCAAAGCTCTTCGGTGTCGTAGTACATGGCGCGTGCATCGAACACGCCATCGTGGTCGACGAAGCACTTCCATGGCTGGTTCCAGTTGCCGGCCATCCAGTAGACCATGTAGCCGCCGTAGCTGGCGCCGAGCGCGCAGGCACGATCGCCGTCGAGGAACTTGTATTTCGACAATGCCGCGTTCCAGCCGGCCTTCAGGTCTTCGAGCGGCTTGCCGCCCCAGTCACCTGAGATGGATTCGGTGAAGGCCTGGCCGTAGCCGGTGGAGCCGTGGAAGTTGATCGTCACCACCGCGAAACCCTGGCCCGCATAGGTCTGCGCGTTCCAGCGGTAGCTCCAGCTGTTGGTCATCGCGCCCTGCGGGCCGCCATGAATGATGAAGGCGACCGGGTAGGACTTGCCGCGCTTGAAGCCCACCGGCTTCACCACGTAGCCCTGCACGGTCTCGTTGTTCCAGCCCTTGAAGGTGAAGAATTCGAAGTCGCCGGTCTGTGCGCCCTTGATCTGCTTCGCGTTGAAGTGGGTCACCTGCTTGAGATCCTTCCCGTTGTGACCTGCCCCCACCAGCCGTACCAATGATCACTGTGAAAGTCCGGGGTTGAAGATTACTGCGTTGTTGTCCTGTTGTGCGCGGTGGTGAGCAGCGAATTGCGACGGCGGGATGCGGC
>NZ_JAAQQR010000014.1 GCF_011742555.1 Luteibacter jiangsuensis | reverse complement strand
TCGCTATCGTTGCCTGCATGAGAAGCCTGATCACGGCCATCAATGCCATGGTCCGAGATCAGGTTGGATGGCGATCTGCGGCCGTGTGAGCAATCCACTGAAAAAGACAGTTGCTCCCACACAAGCGCCGATCAAAGTGGCGCGCAGTGCCATTCGAGCCATTCGCGGTCCGCGCCCTCCAGCAGCGGAGACAGTGCCGCGCGCACGTGCGCGTGGTAGTCGTCCAGCCAGGCCCGCTCGGACGGTTCCAGGAGCCGCGGTTCCAGGCCGCGCCGGTCGAAGGGGCACAGCGTCAGCGTCTCGAACGCGAAGAATTCGCCGAATTCGGTGCTGTCCGCCTGGGTGACCACGGCCAGGTTCTCGTGACGGATACCGTAGCGGCCCGGCTTGTAGAGGCCCGGCTCGATCGAGGTGATCATGCCGGTTTCGAGCGGCACCAGGGCGCCGCCGGCCACCGGCGGTCGAATGCCGTGCGGACCTTCGTGTACGTTGAGGAAGTATCCGACGCCGTGGCCGGTGCCATGGCCGAAATCCATGCCGGCCGCCCAGAGCGGCGCGCGCGCCAGGGCGTCCAGTTGCGGGCCGCTCGCCCCCTTGGAGAAGCGGGCGCGCGACAGGGCGATCATCCCCTTGAGCACCAGCGTGGAGTCGCGACGCTGCTCGTCCGTGACCGGCCCGAGCGCGAGCATCCGCGTGATGTCCGTCGTGCCGCCGAGGTATTGCCCCCCGGAATCGACCAGCAGCAGCCCCTTCGCGGCAAGCGGGCTGAAGCCCGATTCGGTGGCCCGGTAATGCGGCAGGGCGCCGTTGGCCTCGTAGCCGGCGATGGTGGAAAAGCTCTCGCCGACGAAACCGGCCTGGAGCGCCCGGGCCTCGCGGACGATGGTGTCCACGTCCAGCTCGGTGAGCGGTTCGCCAGCGGCCAGGCCGGTCTCGATGCGCCGGAAGGCGCGCGCGAGCGCCGCACCGTCGCGGCGCATCACGTCGCGGATGTGATCCAGTTCCTCCGGTGTCTTGCGGGCCTTCTGCCCGGTGGATGGATTCGGCGCGCGCACCTGCTTCACCGTGGCCGGCAGGCCTTCGAGCAGGGCCACGACCACGCGGCCGGCGTCGTACATCAGCACGGCGTCGTCGGGCAGGGCGGCGATGGCCGACCCGGCGGTGGCATAGTCGGCAAGCGCGATGCCGTCGGCGGCCAGCGCCGCCTTCACCTCGCCCGGCACCTTGGCGGCGTCGACGAAAAGCGTGGCGGTGGCTTCGCCGACAAGCAGGTGGGCCAGGAACACCGGGTTGTACTCGACGTCTGCCCCACGCAGGTTCGTCAACCAGGCGATGTCGTCGAGGCTCGACACCAGGTGATGGGTGGCGCCGGCCTTGCGCATGGCAGTGCGGACATGGCGCAGCTTGTCGGCGCGTGGAACGGTCGCGAAGGGTGTCGCATGGGCGAAGACAGGGTTGGCGGGACGGGCAGGGCGATCGTTCCACGCGGCGCCGGGCAGGTCGAGGTCGGTGCGCAGCGTGGCGCCTGCCTCTTGCAGCCGCCGGGCGAGGTTTTCCGCCGCCGCCACCGCGATGCTGTCCGCCGCGACGGCGACCACGTCGCCTTCCCCCAGTTGCCCGGCCAGCCAGGCGACGTGCTCGGGAGTGTGTGCCACGTTCAGTTTCATCAGGGGCAGGCCGCTACCGGTCAGTTCGCTCTCCGCCTGGGCGAAATAGCGAGAGTCGGTCCACAGGCCGCCCCCCTTGGCCGTGACCACGAGCGTTCCGGCCGAGCCGGTGAACCCGGAGAACCATTCCCGGGCTTGCCAGCGCGCGGGGAGGTACTCGGAAAGGTGTGGGTCGGCCGAGGGCACGATCACGGCGGCGATGCCCTCCCGGGCCATGGCGGCACGGAGGGTCTGGAGGCGGGTGGGGAAAGGGTTGGCGTTCATTCCGCCGATGGTACTTGTCTCCCAAGACTTATGTGGGGGCCGCTTCAGCGGCGATGAGTGCTCGCGGCAAGCTTGCCCGCTGCCGCGGGATCGCCGGCATAGCCGGCGCCCACAGGCGGCCGAAGTCTGTCGGTCCCTGCCTCTCGCGAGCGGCCACGCACTCGGGTAAAATACAAATTTCCAGCACTGGCTGCTCGCATGACTCCCCTGATTTTCGTCACCGGCGGTGTGGTGTCTTCCCTTGGGAAAGGCATCGCAGCGGCGTCGCTTGCCTCCATCCTCGAGGCGCGTGGTCTGTCCGTGACCATGATGAAGCTCGATCCGTACATCAATGTGGATCCGGGCACCATGAGCCCCTTCCAGCACGGCGAGGTGTACGTCACCGACGACGGCGCCGAGACCGACCTGGACCTGGGCCACTACGAGCGCTTCGTGCGCACGCGCCTCACCGGCAAGAATTCGATCACCGCCGGCAAGATTTACGAATCCGTGATCCGCAAGGAGCGCCGTGGCGACTACCTCGGCGCCACGGTGCAGGTGATTCCGCACATCACCGACGAGATCAAGCACTCCATCCACGAGGCCACCCGCGGTTTCGACGTGGCGCTGGTGGAAATCGGCGGCACCGTCGGCGACATCGAGTCGCTGCCCTTCCTCGAGGCCATCCGTCAGCTGCGCATCGAGCACGGCCCGGAGAAGTGCATGTTCGTGCACCTCACCCTCGTGCCGTTCATCAAGGCCGCGGGCGAGATCAAGACCAAGCCCACCCAGCACTCGGTGAAGGAACTGCGCTCCATCGGTATCCAGCCCGACGTGCTGCTGTGCCGCTGCGAAGAACCCCTGCCGGACGGCGAGCGCCACAAGATCGCCCTGTTCACGAACGTTCCGAAGAACGCCGTCATCAGCACGATCGACGTCGACGTCATCTACAAGCTGCCCATGTGGTTGCATGAGCAGGGTCTGGACGATCTGGTCATCCGCCGCCTCGGTCTCGATGCGGGTCCGGCCGATCTCTCCAGCTGGGTGCGCACGGTCGAAGCCGTGGAACATCCGCGTGACGAAATCACCGTGGCCATCGTCGGCAAATACGTGGAGCACAAGGACGCCTACAAGTCCCTGGGCGAGGCGCTGCGCCACGGCGGCATCAAGCAGTCCACGCGCGTGAACCTGCGCTGGGTGGATTCCGAAGACGTCGAAGCCCGCGGTCCGCGTGCGGTGCTGGGCGACGCGGATGCCATCCTGGTGCCGGGCGGCTTCGGCAAGCGTGGCTTCGAGGGCAAGATCCTCGCCGCCCAGTTCGCGCGCGAAACCGGCGTGCCGTACTTCGGCATCTGCTATGGCATGCACGCCGCGGTGGTGGAGTTCGCGCGGAACATCGCCGGCCTGCCGCAGGCCGACTCCAGCGAGAACGACCGCAATACGCCGGATCCGGTCATTGCCCTCATCACCGAATGGACCACGGCCACGGGCGAGACCGAAGTGCGCAGCGAGCGTTCCGACCTCGGCGGCACGATGCGCCTGGGCGCGCAGGAGTGCCGCCTGAAGGCCGGTACCCTGGCTCGCGAACTCTATGGCGAAGACGTCGTTCGCGAGCGCCATCGCCACCGCTACGAATTCAACAACCGCTACCGTCAGTCGTTCGAAGATCTCGGACTCGTCATCTCGGGCAAGTCGATGGACGACCTGCTTGTGGAAATCGTCGAACTGCCGCGGCAGGTGCACCCGTGGTTCCTGGGTTGCCAGGCGCATCCGGAATTCACCTCCACGCCCCGCGAAGGCCATCCGTTGTTCATCGGCTTCGTGCGCGCCGCGCGCGAGTACAAGGCCGTTCGCGAAGGCGAGCGCCTGGCCGTCCGCTCCGAGGAGTCCGCCGCATGAAGCTCTGTGGTTTCGAAGCCGGTCTCGACCAGCCCCTGTTCGTGATCGCCGGCCCGTGCGTCATCGAGTCCATGCAGTTGCAGCTCGACGTCGCCGGCAAGCTCAAGGAAATCACCGGCCGCCTGGGCATCAACTTCATCTTCAAGTCCAGCTTCGACAAGGCCAACCGTTCCTCCGGTTCCAGCTTCCGCGGCCCTGGCCTGGAAGAAGGCCTGAAGGTGCTGGACGCAGTGAAGAAGCAGATCGGCGTGCCCGTCCTCACCGACGTGCACGAATACACCCCGATGAACGAGGTGGCCGCGGTGGTCGACGTCCTGCAGACGCCGGCCTTCCTGGCCCGGCAGACCGACTTCATCCAGAACGTGGCCCGCGCCGGCAAGCCGGTGAACATCAAGAAGGGCCAGTTCCTGGCGCCGTGGGACATGAAGAACGTGGTGCAGAAGGCGTTCGACGTGGGCAACCACGACATCATGGTCTGCGAGCGCGGCGCGAGCTTCGGCTACAACAACCTCGTGTCCGACATGCGTTCGCTGGCGGTGATGCGCGAAACCGGTTGCCCCGTGGTGTTCGACGCCACGCATTCGGTGCAGCTGCCGGGCGGCCAGGGCACCAGTTCCGGCGGTCAGCGCGAGTTCGTGCCCGTGCTGGCGCGCGCGGCGGTGGCCGTTGGCGTGGCGGGCCTCTTCGCCGAGACGCATCCCGATCCCGCCAAGGCCTTGAGCGACGGCCCCAACGCATGGCCGCTCGACCAGATGGAAGAACTGCTCGAGACCCTGATGGAACTCGACCAGGCGGTGAAGCGCAGAGGTTTTGCGAAACACGCCTGAGCCGTCTCCCGGGACGGTATGATTGACGGGATCCGGCGCTTTCGCGCCGGTACGCCGACAGGGGGCCGGCATGGCCCCGGGGAGACTGGCTTCGATGACTGACGACAACGCGACCCACGACGCCGGCACACCTCGCCAGCGCGCGGCCCGCATGCCGCAATCGGGTCACGGCATCGCTTCCTTCGTCATCGCCCTTGTGTCCGGCCTCGTCGTCCTGGCTTCCATCACGTTTTCCGCGCTGCTCGTCGCGTCCGGCAATGCCGAGCAGCACATGCCGGTCTTCGGCCTCGTCGGCATCGTCATGTGCGCCTTCCTGGCGCTCTCGCTGGTGGGGCTCGTGCTCGGTTTCATGGCCCTGCGCCGCCAGGACCGACGCCGCACGTTCGGTGCGATCGGCCTGGGCCTCAACGCACTCATCCTCGTCGGTACCACGGGCCTCGTGCTCGTCGGCACCTTCTTCAGTCATTCCAACTCGTAACGGGAAGCGCATGACCACCTCCATCAGCACCATCCACGCCCGCGAAATCCTCGACTCCCGCGGCAATCCGACCCTCGAGGCCGAAGTCACCCTCGCCGACGGTTCGTTCGGACGCGCGGCGGTACCGAGCGGCGCGTCCACCGGTACGCGCGAGGCCGTGGAACTGCGCGACGGCGACAAGAGCCGCTACGGCGGCAAGGGCGTGAAGAACGCGGTGGCGAACGTGAACACCACGATCGCGAAGGCGCTCTGCGGCTTCGATGCGGCCGACCAGAAGGGCCTCGACGCGAAGCTCATCGCGCTCGACGGTACCGACAACAAGGGCAAGCTGGGCGCGAACGCGTTGCTCGGCGTGTCCATGGCCGCCGCGCACGCCGTGGCCGCGTCGCGCAAGCAGGCGCTGTGGCAGTACCTCATGGTGGACGGCGGCGGCTCGCTGCCCGTGCCGATGATGAACATCATCAACGGCGGCGCGCATGCCGACAACAATGTCGACGTGCAGGAATTCATGGTGCTGCCGGTCGGCGCGCCAAATTTCGCCGAAGCGCTGCGTTACGGTGCCGAGATCTTCCACGCCCTGAAGTCCGTGCTGAAGGGCCGCGGCCTCAACACGGCCGTGGGCGACGAGGGCGGCTTCGCCCCGAACCTGAAGTCCAACGTCGAGGCGCTCGACACCATCCTGGAAGCCGTGAACAAGGCCGGTTACAAGGTGGGCAGCGACATCCTGCTGGGCCTCGACGTGGCCAGCTCCGAGTTCTTCAAGGACGGCAAGTACGACCTCGAGGGCGAGGGCAAGGTCTTCACCCCGGAACAGTGGGTGGACACGCTGGCGTCCTGGGCGAAGCAGTACCCGATCGTCACGATCGAGGACGGCATGGCCGAGGGCGACTGGGCCGGCTGGGCCCACCTCACGAAAGCCATCGGCGAAGGCATCCAGCTCGTGGGCGACGATCTCTTCGTCACCAACCCGAAGATCTTCCAGGAAGGTATCGACAAGAAGATCGCGAACGCCATCCTGATCAAGGTGAACCAGATCGGCACCCTGACCGAAACGCTGGAAGCCATCGCCATGGCCGATCGCGCGAAGTACGCGGCCATCGTGTCGCATCGCTCGGGCGAGACCGAAGACACCACGATCTCCGACATCGCCGTGGCCACCACGGCAACGCAGATCAAGACCGGTTCGCTCTGCCGCACCGATCGCGTGGCCAAGTACAACCAGCTCCTGCGCATCGAGGAAGCCCTGGGTTCGAAGGCGAAGTATGCCGGTCGCCAGGCGTTCCCGAACCTGTCGAAGCTCCCTGGCTGAGTCCTGCCTTGAGCAACGCCGCCATCCTGCGCTGGGTCGGCCTGATCCTCGTCATTGTCCTCATCGCGCTGCAGCTGAAACTGTGGGTCGGCGGTGGGGGCATGGCCGAGGTCGATTCCCTGCGCGAATCGGTCAGGAAACAGACCGAGGAAAACGCTGGGCTGCAGAAGCGTAACCAGGCCCTGGCGGCGGACGTGGAAGACCTGAAGCACGGCGAGCAGGCCACCGAGGCGCGTGCGCGGCAGGAACTGGGCCTGATCAAGCCGGGCGAAACCTTCTACCAGGTGGTCGAACCGGGCGCGACCAGCAGTGCGCCCCCGCCACCCCCGCCCGTCGCCCCCGGCGGCCAGTGATGGACGCGCTATGGTGTGTCCTGCCGGCCGCCGGAAAAGGCGTCCGCGCAGGTGGCGACCGGCCGAAGCAATACCAGCCCATCGCTGGACGGCCGATGATCGAGCACACGCTCGAACGTCTCGCGGCCCATCCGCTGATCGCCGGCCTCGTGGTGGCGATCGCGGCCGACGACCGGCATTTCGAGGCGAGGGACACGATCGGCGGCAAGCCGCTGCGTGTGACGGTGGGCGGCGGCGAGCGCAGCGATTCCGTCCTGGCGGGGCTGCTGGCGTTGCCGGCTTCCGTGGGCGAGCGTGATTTCGTGCTGGTGCACGACGCGGCCCGGCCCTGCGTGCGTGCGGCCGACATCGCCCGTCTGGTCGAATTGGCCGGACGGGGGGAGGGCGGTCTCCTGGGGGCGCCATTGCGCGACACCCTCAAGCGCGCGGACACCGGCTGTCACAGCATCGACACCGAACCGCGCGAGGGTCGCTGGCGGGCGTTCACGCCGCAGATGTTCCGCCGCGGGGCGCTGGTTCGTGCACTCCGCCTTGCCGGTGAAGACGGTATCGTGGTGAGTGACGAAGCCATGGCGATGGAAAGGTTCGGCGTGGCGCCACTGCTGGTGGAAGGATCGGAAGACAACATCAAGGTGACCACGCCGGCCGACTTCGCGCTGGCGGAGTTCCTTCTAGGGAGAATCGGGTAATGCGCATCGGCCAGGGATTCGACGTCCACGCGTTCGGCGAAGGCGACCACGTGATGCTGGGTGGCGTGCGCGTGCCGCATTCGCAGGGCGTGCTCGCGCACTCCGATGGCGACGTGGTGCTGCACGCGCTTTGCGATGCGATGCTCGGCGCGCTCGCGCTGGGTGACATCGGAAAACACTTTCCGCCATCCGACCCTGCGTGGCGCGGAGCGGACAGCCGCCGCTTCCTGCGTGCGGTGGCCGCCATGCTCGCCGAGCGCGGCTACGAACTCGGCAACGCCGACATCACAGTGGTCTGTGAGGCACCGAAGGTTGGCCCGCATGCGCAGGCCATGCGCGAGACCATCGCGGAGGATCTCGGCGTGGACATCGACCGCATCAGCATCAAGGCCACCACCACGGAAACCCTCGGCTTCACGGGGCGGCGGGAAGGCATCGCGGCGCTCGCCACGGTTCTGGTGCTGCACACATGAGCGAGGTCGAGCCGCGCGCATCCACGCCTCGCCTGCACGACAGGCTGGAGGCGATCACGGCCCTTCTGCGCAGGCGGGAGGACCTGCTCGCGTTCGCGGGTGCCGCACCGGACGGTGACGAAGCCGCCCTTGAAGCGACCGACGCGGAGCTGCAGGCCCGCCTCGACGAACTCCATCCGGCCGATCTTGCCGACGTCCTCGAATCGTTGCCGCTGGAAGACCGCCTGGCGGTCTGGCAGCGCGTACGCTCTGACCGGGACGGCGACATCCTGCTCGAGGTTTCCGACTCCGTCCGCGAATCGCTGATCGCGGACATGGACGACCGGGAGATCCTCGCCGCCGTCGAACCGCTGGACGCCGACGAGCTGGCCGACCTGGTCGACGACCTGCCCACCGAGGTTCTGCCCGAACTGATGGCCAGCCTCGACGCGCAGGAACGCGAGCGCGTGCAGGCCGCCATGTCCTACGAGGACGATCAGGTCGGCGCGCTGATGGACTTCGACATGGTCACCATCCGCGAGGACATCAGCCTCGAGGTGGTGCTGCGGTACCTGCGCCGGTTCGACGAACTGCCTGCGCAGACCGACAAGCTGTTCGTCGTCAACGCGGACAATGTGCTCACTGGCGTGCTGCCGCTGCATTGGTTGCTTGTGAACCCGCCGGAAAAGATGGTCCACGAGATCATGGCGCCGGACGTCAACACCTTCCGTCCGGAAGACGACGCGTACGACGTGGCCCAGGCCTTCGAGCGCTACGACCTCGTGACCGCTCCCGTGATCGACAACCAGCAGCGGCTCATCGGTCGTATCGCGGTCGACGCCATGCTCGACTTCATTCGCGAGGAAAGCGAGACGGAAGCGTTGTCGCGCGGCGGCCTGCGCGAGGAAGAGGACATCTTCGCTTCCGTCTGGAAGTCGGTGCGCAATCGCTGGGCCTGGCTGGCGATCAACCTGGTCACGGCGTTCATCGCCTCCCGCGTCATCGGTCTGTTCGAGCACTCCATCGAGAAGCTCGTGGCCCTGGCGACGCTCATGCCGATCGTGGCCGGCATCGGCGGCAATTCGGGCAACCAGACCATCACCATGATCGTACGGGCCATGGCGCTCGAGCAGATCGGCGTATCGCAGGCGCGACGCCTGTGGCGGAAGGAACTGGCCGTCGCGCTCGTGAACGGCATCGTATGGGGCGGCGCCATCGGTCTGGTGGCATGGGCGCTCTACGGCAGCGTGTCGCTGGGCGCGGTGATGACGGCCGCGATGACGCTGAACCTTCTTCTCGCGGCCTTCATGGGCGTGGGCATTCCCATGCTGATGACCAAGCTCGGTCGAGACCCGGCCCTCGGTTCCAGCGTGCTTATCACGGCGATGACCGACAGCGGAGGATTCTTCATCTTCCTCGGGCTCGCCACGTTGTTCCTGTTGTAGGAACGCGTTGTGGGAGCCGGCCAGGCCGGCGATCCCGCGGCAACGGGCAAGCGTGTCGCGACCACCCTTCGCCGCTGAAGCGGCTCCCACAGGTAAAAGGACTATTCGGAGTTCCATGAACGACACAGAGCTTCCTTTCGCCTTCGGCGCACCTCCGCTGCGTGCGCGCCTGCGCACCGCACCCGAAGACTTCGTGGTGGAGGAAATCCTCGGCTACGAGCCCGACGGCGCCGGCGAGCATGCCTTCCTCGTGGTGGAGAAACGCGGCGCGAATACCGATTGGGTGGCGCGCGAGCTGGCGAGGTTCGCGGGCACTTCGCCGATGAACGTCGGTTATGCGGGCCTGAAAGACCGCCATGCGGTGACGCGGCAGGCGTTCACCGTGCAACTGCCCGGGAAGGCGGATCCGGACTGGTCGGCGTTTCCGCATGCCGAGGTATCGATCCGTTCGCTGGGCAGGCATTCGCGCAAGTTGAAGCGCGGCGCGCTGCGGGGCAACCGCTTCCTGCTGGTGCTGCGCGAGATCGAAGGCGACCGCGCCGGTGCGGAAGCGCGGCTTGCCGCCATCGCGGCCCGCGGCGTGCCCAATTATTTCGGCGAACAGCGTTTCGGCCTGGGAGGCGGTAACGTCGCGCAGGCGCGGGCGATGTTCGGCGGGCGACGGGTCGATCGCGACAAGCGCTCGCTCCTGCTCTCGGCGGCGCGCTCGCACATCTTCAATGGCGTGCTCGCGGAGCGGGTCGCGGGCGGCACATGGGACGCGCCGATGGACGGCGAGATCTGGGCGCTGGAAGGCTCGCGCTCGTGGTTCGGTCCGGAAGCATTCAACGACACGCTCGCGGAGCGGCTCGCGCGTTTCGACATCCATCCCTCGGGGCCACTGTGGGGGCGCGGCGACACGCCGGCCGCCGGTGCCGTCGCCGAACTGGAACGCGCGGTGGCCGCGCGCGACGAGGACCTGGCCGCCGGCCTTGCCGGTGCGCGCATGGATCAGGAGCGCCGCGCGTTGCGCCTGCAGCCGCGCGATCTCGCATGGCGCTGGTTGGACGATGGCGCGCTGGAAGTGTCGTTCGGCCTTCCGGCGGGCGCGTATGCCACGACGGTGATCCGCGAACTGGCCCTCACCTGATGAACCGGCGACACCTGCTGTAGGAGCGCGCCCTGCGCGCGACAGCTTTCGGGCCAGTTCCCAAGCTCGCGCGCCAGCTCGGGGTCACGGCCCCAAAACATGTCGCGCGCAGGGCGCGCTCCTACGGACCTTTCAGCAGCACCACCACCGCCCCGGTACCGCCTTGCATCGGCCGCGCCGAAGCGAACGCAACCACGTCGTCGCGACGGCGCAGCAGGCGATCGGTCAACCCCTTCAGGACCGGGCCGCCGGCCTTCGAACGCAGGCCCTTGCCGTGAATGATCCGCACGCAGCGGATGCCGTCGTGGCGGCATTCGGCAAGGAATTCGGAGATGGTCAATTGCGCCGCCGCCGCGTTCATCTGGTGCAGGTCCACGTCGGCCTGGATGCTGAACTGTCCACGCTTGAGCTGCTTCAGGAGTCTGGGCGGGTAGCCGTCGCGCAGGTAGGACAGCTCCTCGCCCACCTCGAGATCGGCCGGATCGTAGTCGAACAGCAGCGAGTCGGCGGGAACCGCGGCTTCGTCGGCGTCGCGCATGTGGGGATGCGGCGCGGGCCTGGGCTTCGCGGGCAGGATGTCCGCCGGGCGCATGAGCCGAACGTCGCCGATGGCCTCGCGGAAGAGGCGGCTATCGTCGTCGTGCACCTTGGGCGGGCGTCGCGTCATGCCTCCATCCTAAGCGAAGCATCGTGGGAAGTCGCGACGGCGCCGTGACGGCGGTCGCATCGGCTTCCGTGCCCGTTCCGTGAATCCGGCTGCCCGCTCCGGTAGACTTGGACGGTCGGGCGGCCTCTCCGAGATGGGGCCGCCCCGCCTGTTTTTCGATCTGGATCAGCATGCAAGTTCTGGTTAGCAACGACGACGGCGTGGAGGCCCCTGGCATCCAGGTGCTGGCCGAGCGTCTGGCCGAGTTCGGCACGGTGACGGTCGTGGCTCCCGATCGCGACCGCTCCGGCGCGAGCAATTCGCTCACCCTCGATTCGCCCATCCGCGTGCAGCGCCTCGAGAGCGGCGCATACCGCGTTGCCGGCACGCCCACCGATTGCGTGCACCTCGCGCTCTCCGGGTTGCTCGATCACGAAACGGATATCGTCGTGTCGGGCATCAACAATGTGGCCAACCTCGGCGACGACGTCATCTATTCGGGCACCGTGTCCGCCGCGATGGAAGGGCGCTTCCTCGGTCTTCCCGCCATCGCCGTGTCGCTGGTCACGCGCGAGGGTTCCGGCCGCCATTTCGACACGGCAGCCAGCGCGGTGCTGATGCTGATGCGGCGGCTCATCGTCGATCCGCTGCCGGCCGACACCATCCTCAATGTGAACGTGCCGGACCTGCCCTGGGAGCAGGTGCGTGGCTTCGAGGTCACGCGTCTGGGCAAGCGCCATCGCTCGGCGCCGGCCATCCGCAGCGCCGACCCGCGCGGCCGCACCATGTGGTGGATCGGGCCGCCCGGCGAGATCGACGACGATGGCCCTGGCACCGATTTCGACGCCGTTCGCCGCGGCTACGTTTCCGTCACGCCCATCCATACCGACCTCACGCGCTTCCAGGCCCTGGAAAAGGTCAGCAGCTGGATGCTGCCGCTTTCGTCCGCCATGGGCGACGAGGAGGCGGCCTGACATGGTGAACATGCACGCGCTCCCGCCGTCCGCGCTCCGCGGCGAAGGCATGACCTCGCAACGCGCGCGCGACCGCCTGGTGGCCAAGCTCGCGGAAGAAGGCATTCGCGACGAGCGGGTGCTTGAGGTGATCCGCCAGTTGCCCCGCCACCATTTCATCGATCAGGCGCTGCACTCGCGCGCTTACGAAAACAACGCGCTGCCCATCGGACATGGCCAGACCATCTCCCAGCCGTGGATCGTGGCCCGGATGACGGAAGCCCTGATCGAGCACGGCGTTCCGGAGCGTGTCCTCGAGATCGGCACGGGCTCGGGTTACCAGGCGGCGGTTCTGTCCGGCATCGTGCCGACCGTCTACACCGTCGAGCGGATCGAGGAACTCCTGCGCCAGGCGCGGCGTCGCTTCCGGCAACTCGGCCTCGACAACCTGCGGTCGCGACACGACGACGGCAAGCTCGGTTGGCCTTCGGAGGCACCGTTCGACGCCATTATCCTTACCGCCGCCGGCGACCGCGTGCCCGCGCCCTTGTTCGACCAGCTGAAGCCGGGCGGTGTGCTCGTCGCTCCGGTGGGCAGCCCCAGCCAGCAGGTGCTCGTGCGCATGCGCAAGGACGACGACGGAACCATCCATCGCGAAGACCTCGGCGCCGTGAGCTTCGTCCCGTTGCTTGGCGGCATCGGGTGATACTCATCCACCAAAAGGAATCCCGCTGAATGCGGATGTTCGCTTCGCTGTACGAGCGCGCCATCGTCTGGGCACGCCATCGCCATGCGGTCCGCTATCTTGCGGGACTCTCCTTCGTCGAGGCATTCATCTTCCCGGTGATGCCCGAGGTCATGCTGGCACCGATGATGCTGGCGCAGCCGCGCAAGGCCTTCCGCTTCGCGAACTGGAGCCTGCTGTTCTCGCTGCTCGGTTCGCTCGTTGGATATAGCCTCGGCCATTTCGCGTACGAGGCACTCAAGCCGCTGCTGGAATCGATGCATCTGCTGGCACCGATACAGAAGGGCGTGGAAAACCTGCAACGGGACATGCAGGCGCACTCGCTGGGTCTGTACATCGTGCTTGCCATGGCAGCGCTGCAGCCCGTGGTGCCCATGAAGTTCGTCACCTGGGCCTCGGGCATCGTGGGGGTGCCGGTCCTGCCGTTCCTCGTCTGCATGCTCGTCGGGCGCGGCAAGCGCGTGTGGCTGCTGGCCCTTCTCGTCCGCATCTTCGGCGAACGTGCCGAGCAGATGCTGCGCAAACACATCGAGTGGATAGGTTGGGCTGTTATCGTAGCCCTCATCCTGTTGGCTGCCTGGTGGTTCCTGTTGCGATGAGTGACCGTGAAGGGAGATCCGCGATGCTCGTGACCCGTCCGCCTGCCTTGCTGGCCATGCTGGCGGCAAGTCTCCTGCTCGCCGGCTGCGATCTCGCGCCACGCAGCTCGGTGGTGGTCACGCGCAGTTCCGGCAGCTACACGACCGCGCGGCCCTCCGCGCCGACGCCGCCGCCGGGTGGCAGCTATCGGGTGGTGAAGGGCGACACGCTTTACAGCATCGCTTTCCGGAACAAGGTGGATTTCCGCGACCTTGCGGCCTGGAACGGTATCGGGTCGCCATACACGATCTGGCCCGGCCAGGATCTTCGGCTCTCGCCGCCGGGCCGCGAGGCAGCGAAATCCCCGGCCTCGGTGACGCACACTGCCCCTGCCGTTGCCGCCGTGCCAGTACCCGCTCCGTCGCCCGCGCGTCCGGCCCAGCCCGCACCCGCGACCCAGCCGGGCTTTGCGCCCGTCACAGAGGGGGCGGCCGCTGCGTCGGCCGTGCCCGCGCCGGCAACCACCACGAATACCCCCGTGGTCGTCGCGGGCAAGCCGGCCGAATCGGTCGTGCCGCCACCGGCGCCCGCTTCCTCCGTCGGCCAGACCCCGGCGCCAGTGGAGAATCCGCCGGCGTCCACACCCATCGTGGCCAAGGGCGCCACGCGCAGTGTCGGCGGCATCGTCTGGCGCTGGCCCGCCGACGGCGCCCTCCTCAAGAAGTTCTCATCCGGGGACGCGATCCCCGGTATCGAAGTGGCCGGCAAGGCCGGCGATCCGGTGCGCGCGGCCGCCGACGGCGTGGTCGTCTACAGCGGCAATGGCCTGGTGGGCTATGGCGAGCTCGTGATCATCAAGCACAGCGACAGTTTCCTCTCGGCTTACGGCCACAATCGCAAGCGCCTGGTGAAGGAAGGCGAGAAGGTGAAGGCGGGACAGGTCGTGGCCGAAATGGGTTCCACCGGCGCCGCCAGGGACGAACTCCAGTTCCAGATCCGCCGCGACGGTAATCCGGTCGACCCGCTGCAGTACCTGCCGCCGAGGTAGGGTTCCAGGCGCGAGAGCGAAAGTGGCTTCTTGTGGGAGCCGCTTCAGCGGCGATGGGTGCTCGCGGCCAACTGGCCCGCTGCCGCGGGATCGCCGGCAGAGCCGGCTCCCACACGCCGGCAGAGCCGGCTTCCACCATCAGCCTTCACGTTTCTGGCGAATTTCGTACGCCTGCAGATGCGCATAAGCCACCTCGAGCAACGGTGCCGCCACGCCCGCGTCGCGCGCACGACGCAGCATGTCGCCCACGATGTGATCGGCTTCGATACGCTGCCCCGATTCCAGGTCGCGCAGCATCGATGCCGTGAGCGGCGAGCCTTCCTGGGTCAGCGTCTTCCAGGCAAAGGAGCGCGCGTTGTCGGGCACAGCATGGCCGGACGCGCGCGCAACGGCCAGGCATTCCTCGTACATGCGCTCGACGAGGTGGCGTCCGTCGTTCGTGGCGACGATATCGCCCACGCTGGCACGGAAGAGGCAGGTGCTGCCCGCCAGCGTGGCGAGGAAAGCGAACTTCGCCCAGAGGTCGCGAAGGATGTCGCTGGAGTGCGTATGGTCGACCTTCGCGGCGGCGAAGGCGTTGGCGATCGCGGCGCAGCGTCCGGCGTGTTCCTGGCCGTCGCGTTCGCCGAAGGTAATCGAGGCGCCGTTCCCGAAATGGATGATCTCGCCATCGGGCCCCTTCGCTGCGCTGATCACGCACAAGCCGCCCAGCACCCGGTCGGGACCGAAGCGATTGTCGAGCACGGGGTAATGGGCCAGGCCGTTGAGGATCGGCAGCACCGTCGATTGTTCGCCCACGGCGGGGTCGATGGCCTCGATGGCCGAATGCAGGTCGTAGGCCTTGCTCGACAGCAGCACCAGATCGAACGGCGCCTGGCTGGCCACGGTGTCGGCCAGCACGTGTTTCACCCACACCGTGGCGTTGCCGAAGGGGCTGACGATCACCAGACCCTTCGCATCCAGCACGCGGGCGCGTTCCGGTCGAACCAGGAACGTGACGTCCAGACCGGCCTGTGCGAGCCGCCCGCCGAAGTATCCGCCGGTGCCGCCGGCGCCCAGGACGAGGATGCGCATGTGTGCTCCCTTCAGGGAAGGATGAAAGCCGCCACGACCTTGCGACCCTCGCCGGCCAGGAGGCTATAGGTACGCGCCGCCGAACCGTTGGTCATCGCCTCGATGCCGATGCCGCGGCGGAGGAAGCCGGCCATGACCTCGGCCGGGGGGAAGACCTGGCGCTCGCCGGTGCCCAGGAGCACGAGTTCCGGCTGGAGACCGGCAATCTTCTCGACGTCGGCCAGGGTGAGGCGGGCGGCATCGGTAGCTTCCCAGTCCTCGACCACCTGCTGAGGGGTGAGCAGGATGCTCTTGTGGAAGTCCCGATCGACCACGGTAACCGTGCCGGCGCCCACGCGGCGCACGAAAAGGTAGTCGCCGGGATGTTCGAAGGACAGATCCATGGGGGTTACCGGGGCAGGGCGAGCTTCGGATCCTGCTCGTTACGACGGAACAGGACGACCACGTGGCCGATTTCCTGGACGGTTTCGGCACCGGTCTGGCCGGTGAGGAAGGCGATCTGTTCCTGGCGCTCGTCCTTGTCGCCCCCGGAGAGCTTCACCTTCACCAGCTCGTGGATGTCGAGGGCCTGGCCGAGTTCCTTGGCGACGGCCTCGGTGGCCCCCTTGTTGCCCAGGAGGATCACGGGGCGGAGGTCGTGGGCGAGGCTGCGCAGGTAGCGGCGCTGGGTAGGGGAGAGCATGCGTTCAGGTTCGGTTCGCGGCGGGTAGGCGGCAAAGGGTATCATGCAAGGCTTGCCCACTTCTTCCGCGGGTCCACCCCGATGTCACGCAGCAAGAGCAGTTCCCGCTGGCTTCGGGAGCATTTCGACGACGTTTACGTAAAGCGCGCCCAGGCCGAAGGGTTGCGTTCGCGCGCCGTATTCAAACTCGAAGAACTGATCGACCGCGACCGCCTGATCAAGCCGGGCATGACCGTGGTCGATCTCGGCGCCGCCCCCGGCGGGTGGTCGCAATTGGCCCGGCAGCGGCTGGGCGACAGCGGCAAGGTCATTGCCCTCGACATCCTGCCCATGGTGGGTCTGGCGGGCGTGGACTTCATGCAGGGCGATTTCCGTGAGGAATCGGTCCTGCGCGAGCTGGAAAGCAAGCTGGAAGGGAAGAAGGTCGATCTTGTCCTGTCGGACATGGCCCCCAATATGTCGGGTGTGGCACTCGCCGACCAGATCCGCGCCATGGACCTTTGCGACCTGGCCCGCCAGTTCAGCCTCGACTGGCTGAAGCCCGGTGGTTCATTTCTCGTGAAGCTGTTTCAGGGGGCGGGGTTCGACGAATACCTTAAGAACTTGCGCGCGGACTTCAGTCGCGTGACGATGCGTAAACCGAAGGCTTCCCGCGCGCGTTCGCGGGAAGTCTATGCGCTGGCGACCGGGCTCAAGTCCGCGTCCCGGCAACCAGGCGAGAACCGCGCATGAACGAGATGGCAAAAAACCTGTTGCTCTGGCTGATCATCGCGGTGGTCCTGCTGACCGTCTTCCAGACGTTCAACCCGCACAGCGGCGCGTCGCAGGACATGTCCTATACGACCTTCGCCCAGCAGGTCGACAACGGCAACGTCGCCAGCGGCACGATCACCTCCACCGCGCCGCCGACCATCACCGGCAAGCTGAAGGACGGCGGGTCCTATCGCACCGTGGTGCCGGTGGTGGGCCTTTCCACCAGCGACCTCGTGAAGACGATGCGCGACAAGGGCGTCGAACTTCGCCAGGAGCCCGCGGACAACGGCTTCTCGCTCATCGGCCTCCTGTTCAACTGGCTGCCCATCATCATCTTCGTGGCCGTGCTCATCTGGTTCATGCGCCAGATGCAGGCGGGCTCGGGTGGCCGTGGCGCCATGAGCTTCGGCCGCTCGCGCGCCAAGCTGCAGGGCGAAGACCAGGTCAAGGTCAACTTCAACGACGTGGCCGGCTGCGACGAGGCCAAGGAAGAGGTCGGCGAACTCGTCGAATTCCTCCGCGACCCCGGCAAGTTCCAGAAGCTGGGCGGCAAGATTCCCCGCGGCGTGCTCATGGTCGGCCCGCCCGGTACGGGTAAGACGCTGCTCGCCAAGGCCATCGCCGGCGAGGCCAAGGTGCCGTTCTTCTCCATCTCCGGTTCCGACTTCGTCGAGATGTTCGTGGGCGTCGGCGCCAGCCGCGTGCGCGACATGTTCGAGCAGGCGAAGAAGCACGCCCCCTGCATCATCTTCATCGACGAGATCGACGCCGTCGGCCGCCATCGCGGCGCCGGCATGGGTGGCGGTCACGACGAGCGCGAGCAGACGCTGAACCAGCTGCTCGTGGAAATGGATGGCTTCGAGGGCACCGAGGGCATCATCGTCATCGCGGCCACCAACCGCCCCGACGTGCTCGACCCCGCGCTGTTGCGTCCCGGCCGTTTCGACCGCCAGGTGGTGGTCGGCCTGCCGGACGTGAAGGGTCGCGAGCAGATCCTCAAGGTGCACATGCGCAAGGTGCCGACCGCGTCCGACGTGGACGCGATGACCATCGCGCGCGGCACGCCCGGTTTCTCGGGTGCGGACCTCGCCAACCTGGTGAACGAGGCTGCTCTGTTCGCCGCTCGCGAGAACGCCCGCGAAGTGCGGATGAGTCACCTCGACCGTGCCCGCGACAAGATCCTCATGGGTTCCGAGCGCCGCTCGATGGCGATGAACGACGAAGAGAAGCGTCTCACCGCCTACCACGAGGCGGGCCACGCCATCATCGGCCGCCTCGTGCCCGAGCACGACCCGGTTTACAAGGTCACCATCATTCCGCGCGGACGGGCGCTGGGCGTCACGATGTACCTGCCCGAAGGCGACCGCTACAGCATGAACAAGGTGGCGATCGAATCGCAGCTGTGCTCGTTGTACGGCGGTCGCGTGGCGGAGGAACTCATCTTCGGTCACGACAAGGTCACCACGGGTGCCTCGAACGACATCGAGCGCGCGACGAAGATGGCACGCAACATGGCCACCAAGTGGGGCCTGTCCGACGAACTGGGCCCGGTCACCTATGGCGAAGAGGAAGACGAGGTCTTCATCGGTCGCTCGGTCACGCAGCACAAGAGCGTGTCCAACGAGACGGCGCGCAAGATCGACGAAGTGGTGCGCACCATCCTCGATCGCGCGTACGCGCGCAGCAAGGAGCTGTTGACCACCAACATCGACAAGCTGCACGTGATGGCCGAGGCGCTGTTGCAGTACGAAACCATCGACGCGCGCCAGATCGACGACATCATGAACGGTCGCGAGCCGGGTCCGCCGGCCGACTGGCAGAAGCCGGGCTCCACGCCGCCGCCGCCGCCGAGAGGCGATGCGGGCTCGGCGCCCGACAAGGTCGGTAAGCCGGCTACGCAGCTTTAAGAGGGAAGGGCGGCCACGAGCCGCCCTTCTTGCGATGGACGAGGCCTGCGCGTTCGACCTTTCGCCTCGGCCTGCAGCAAGATTTGCACCGCTGTTACCGATTTGCGAAAAAAAAGATGCAAAAAGTGTTGACGCACACGTCGGATATCTGAATAATTCCGCTTCTCGACACGGCGCTAACGCCTCACGGCGAAAGTGATCGGGTCAACGGTTTAAAGTGTGCGCCCGTAGCTCAGTTGGATAGAGTACCAGGCTACGAACTTGGTGGTCGGGAGTTCGAATCTCTCCGGGCGCACCATCTTTAAGCAAGACCTTCGCGTTCGCGCGGTGGTCGCGGTAGTTGAAAGTGTGGTGTGTTCATACGGATTGACGGGCTTGGCTTTGACCCGTAACATTTGAAGGCTTCACCCCGGTATATCGGGATGGTGCTTGAAGTTTCGGGGTATAGCTCAGTCTGGTAGAGCGCCAGCTTTGGGAGCTGGATGTCGGGGGTTCGAATCCCTCTGCCCCGACCAGTTGGCGTTCTACGTACAGTGCCTGCGCCTGTAGCTCAATCGGATAGAGCATCGGCCTTCTAAGCCGACGGTTGCAGGTTCGATTCCTGTCGGGCGCGCCAATTGAAGTTTTATGGTGGGCGTAGCTCAGCTGGTTAGAGTACCGGATTGTGATTCCGGATGTCGTGGGTTCGAGTCCCATCGTCCACCCCACTTACAACGCAAGTTTCAAACGGGCCGTTAGCTCAGTTGGTAGAGCAGTTGACTCTTAATCAATTGGTCGTAAGTTCGAATCTTACACGGCCCACCAATACGAAAGACCCGGAGAAATCCGGGTCTTTTTTTTGCTTTTTGCACGCCACGCGTGTTCCCACCCCGTAGGGCGCGCTCCTACAAGCTGCGTGAGCTTTTCGCAGGCGACAGCGGGACGAAAGCCGATTGTGACGAAGATGTTACCTCTGTAACCTCCCGCTCTCTCACGTGCTCGCGATCTCGCCGGGCCATCAGGGCTCGACATGATCATTCGAAACCACGCGGCCGACGGCCACGGCAAGCGCGCGCTGCCTGCGCTTGCGCTGGGCGCCGCCGTCGCCGTGTACATCCTTGCTGCGCTCAATCGCAGTCTTTGGTCCGAACTGCACGAGGCACTGTCCGCGTCGCGGAACATGGAAGGATTCTGGACGCTCAGCGTGACCGTCTGTTGCCGGTTGGTCGGCAACCTGGTCCTCATCCTCGCGCTCGTCACGTGGCCCCGCGTGGGCAAGCCATTGCTGGCGGCGCTCATCCTCGTATCCGCGGCGAGTGCGTACTACGCGCAGACCTTCGGCGTACGTCTGAACGAAGAAATCGTCCAGAGCATCTTCGAGACGCAGCGCGCAGAGGCGGCAGCGATGATCACCGGCGATGCCGTGCGCTGGATCCTTCTGTTCGGCGTGCTGCCGGCGTCGATTGTGCTGCTGGTACCGCTGCGCTTCCTGCCGAAGTGGCGGCTTCTGGGGTGGCGCATGGTCATCGTGCTGGCGGCGCTGGCTCTGATGATTCTTCCGCCGATGGTCGCCGGGCGCAGCTATGTCTACTTCGAACGCAACCACCGCGGCATGTACGACGTCTTCAATCCGTATGCGGCATTGAGCGGTACCTTCCACTACCTGCAACGCGAGGTCTTCCGCTCCAAGGCGACGATGACGCCCATCGGCATGGACGCCACGCTCGATCCGGTCCCCGCCGCCTCCGGTCGGAAACGCGTGGTGGTTCTTGTGGTGGGCGAGACCGCGCGCGCGGAGAACCAGTCGTTGCAGGGCTATCGGCGTGAAACCAACCCGGAAATGAAACGGGCCGGCGCGATCTACTTCAGCGATGCCTGGTCGTGCGGCACGGCCACGACGGTGTCGGTGCCTTGCATGTTCTCGAACATGACCCGCGAGAAGTTCGACAAGCCGGTGGCAAAAACCCATTGGAACGCCCTCGACGTGCTTCAGCATGCCGGCGTCGACGTGTATTGGCGCGACAATGACGAAGGTTGCAAGGGCGTCTGCCTCCGCGTCCCGAACGACGATCTCACGGACGCGAAAGTGGCTGGCTTGTGCGATGCCGACGGTTGCTTCGACGACGTGCTGCTGACCGACCTTCCGGAACGCCTCGCGCGCATGCGCTCACCCGCGTTGCTGGTGCTGCATCTGAAGGGCAGCCATGGTCCTGCGTATTTCCAGCGCTACCCGAAAGCGTTCGCCGTGTTCGGGCCGGGTTGCGACACGGCCGAGGTGCAAACGTGTACCTACGCGCAGACCGTCGCGAGTTACGACAACACGATCCTCTACACCGACCATATCCTCGGCAAGGTCGTGGACGCCTTGAAAGCGGCTCCCGAAACCGACAGCGCGATGATGTACCTCTCCGACCACGGCGAGTCGCTGGGCGAGAAGGACATCTACCTGCACGGCGCGGATTGGGACACGGCACCCAGCCAGCAGAAGCACATCCCGATGCTGATGTGGCTCTCGCCCGGCTGGGTCCGCGACAGCGGTGTGCAGCTGGCGTGCCTGGACAAGCGCCGCACCCAGCCCGCCAGCCAGGACAACCTGTTCCACACGCTGCTAGGCTTCTTCGGCACTCGCACGACGGTCTACAACCCAGCCCTCGACCTGCTGTCCGGCTGCCGAGCCTGAGTTCGACTCGTCATCCCGGCGAAAGCCGGGACCCACAGCCTCAGTGCCCCTGCCTCCCTCATGTCGCTCCTGCGAAAGCAGGAGCCCAGCGCCTCGGTTGGCCTGTGCTCGATAGCGCCGCTTACGTGATCGGATAACCCACTGACGTGAGTTCGTGGCTTAAGCGGCTTCGCCGCCGCATTCGTGTTGCGTTGTTCGCTTCGTAGGTTGGGCTCGCCTGTCGGCCTCGCACGCGGCGCCGGTGCCGCTACGGAGCGGCCAGTAGCCGTCCCCTCGCCGCGAAGACCTACGTCGTTCCTTGCGAAAGGAGGAGCCGCTACGCGGCTCGGTGTCTTATGGCTGACGCCGCTGCGGACCCGGGCGTTCGGGCGGGAGTCTTCGACTCGGCATCCTGCCTCGACGAAGACGGCCGGCCATCCAGGCCGGCCCCCTTACGGGTCTTATCCGCCCGAACGCCCTCGACTCCAGACATCGCGGCGAGGGGGACGGCTGCTGGCTTCGGACGGCGCGGTCTCGTGGTGGGAAAGCCTTTGCGCTTTACCTTTTGTGGACCGGCGACCGCCGGCCCCCTAGAATGACCGGGCGCGAGAGTGGCGGAATTGGTAGACGCACCAGATTTAGGTTCTGGCGCCGTAAGGCGTAAGGGTTCGAGTCCCTTCTTTCGCACCAACTTGTTCTCAGGAGGGGAGGCAGCGGATGCTCGACAATTTCGTGTGGCTGTTCTTTAGGTATTTTAAGAAGGCATCAACGAAGTTGCGCTTGTTGTTGCTTTGTTCCATCGCCACCGGGGCTCTAGTGGCAGGAACGATTGTCTTTTTTCATGAAGATTCGCAGCGTTCGGATGTCGCGGCTGCATCTGCGGCAGGCGCCGCTCTAGTTATATCTCTGATCGCAGCTCTTGAAGGAGCCACTGAACTAAGTGAGAGAGCTAAGGAGCTCGAGCGCGCAGAAGCACAGACCCAGGCGCATCCGGATAAACCTCTACTTGCTTGGGATGCCGGACGTCTGCGGCTGGAAAGCTATCTTGATAGGAATTTGAGCCAAGTTCGAGCAATCTTCTGGTTGACTATTCTCGTAATGCTTGTTGGTTTCTGTTTGATCGTATTTGGTCTTATGCGCGCAATGGCTCAGCCGGATCGATTGCCGATTGCAGTTGTTTCGGCTGCATCTGGAGTCCTCGTTAGCTTCCTCGGAGGCTCATTTTTGCTGATCTATCGTTCTACTCTTCGTCAATCGACCGAGTTTGTTTCAGTGTTGGAACGTATCAATGCCGTCGGAATGGCTGTGCAAGTGATTGAGAGTATTCCTCTTGAACCTCATAACTTGCGGCATGAAACTTCGGCCGCTCTCGCGAGGAAGTTGTTGGCCTTATATGGTGCAAGTCGGGCCAACCCGGCCAAGGAAAAGTCGAAGGCTAAGATGTAACTTATCTTCCTATTGTTCGAGTGAGTCAGATCACAGCAGGATGTACGTAGCTTCGCGTTTTGACTCTGTGCATTCCCGACCATGCCGATAGCGGTCCCATCAATGTGCAAGAGCGAGTTATTGGTGTCTCCAGTGCCTGCCAAAGTTGCCCTCTACACTCGGATGTTGGCGGGAGTTCGTCACGAGCCCCGTGGCGTCGCAACAAGCGGGTCCTTGTACAGTCTTGCCTGCTGACGATTGAGAGTTGCCTGATGAACCGCCTGACCCAACGTTTCGACGAGTTGCTCCGAGAGATCGACGACATTCTGCAGGGCGCGCAGTGGAAGGCCGACCCGCTAGGCGGACGGCCCTCGGAGTACGTCGACTCCCATCGACTTTTGGGGTGGCAGGTGAAGGCTGCCAATGCAATTGAAAAGGCCGCTGGGGCTAAGTCCCCTCAAGCGACAAGCTTCAAGGACGCTGGCAAAGCGAATTTCGTGACCAACAAGAGTCACGCGGAACGGCAGCGAGCTGTCGTGGCTGCTGTCAGGGAGGATCACGACGGTGGTTACCTCGTTTCAGCCCGGGCACTTGCCAGATCTGAAGTCTTCGACACTGAGCTGGATCAAGCGAAGGAGCTGCTCAGTCAGGGGTATGACTTACCGGCTGCGATTATCGCCCGCACGGTTTTGGAGACGGCCCTGAGAAGTCTGTGTGATCAGCACGGGGTCCAGCCCGGCAAACTCGATTTTATGAACTCGGCGCTAGTTAAGGCGCAGGCATACTCGGTTGTCGTCCAGAAGAATGTGACCTTTATGTCGGGCGTCGGCAACTGTGCGGCACACGGTAAGCGTGATCAATTCAATGCGTCTGACGTTCAGGCCATGATCGACGGAGTTGCCCGATTCCTTTTGGACTTCCCGAGCGCGTAGCAATCTAGGTTGGTAGGATGCTCTCACGGGCGGTCGAGACTGAACTCGTCGCGGACCAGGACATCCCGACCACCGACGCAGGCCTCCCTTTAAGGGTCGCACTTGTCTAGCTTGAACATCCCCCACCCGATCGACATGTGCTTCTCCTGGAGTAGGGATGTGGCCAGACCCGGGAGAAAAATGTACTTCGGAGCCTTGCTTCCCGGTGATGGCGCTTCGTAGATGACCTTGTGGTCTTCGTTCCACGCAAAGTACTCGAGGTCGCTAAGTACTCCGGGTTTGTTAGGGTCCTTCGACGATCTCCAGTCTGGGGCATCCGAACGAGGGCTTTCGATGAGATCGATAGTTGGCCCGTTGCCTTGGTTGAACAGGAACCAGTCGTGGAAATCGGGGGCTTTGTAACCGTTGATCTTGGGAAAGTGGATGTGGAGCGCGACCCTATCTCCCATTCCTTCCATGGGGTGGGAGACTGCGATGAAGTCGGCGGTTCCGTTGCTCTTGGAAACGGTGTAGCGGTAGTGGGCTTTTTCGACGGGGCAGCTGAGAGTCGCCCCGCCGGCGCCTGTAGCAAAGGCAATGAACCCCAAATGCTGAAGTAGGCTCATGTTTCGAAGCTATTGAACATGTAACGAGAGAACGAGCCACTTGTCTCGGAAGTCACTCACTACTTGTTTGACCTCAGGGTCTCCATCAAATTTCTGAGGCTTGTACGGGCCTCTGTAGTGGCACGCATATACGTATTCCGGGAATGTCATTGTTCCGGCGATCTTGTCCTGGCTCAGATGCCCGGTGTACCTGGCTCGGAAATAGTCTATGTCGTCATACATGGCGGTGATTTGGTCTGGATTGCTGTCGCGATTCTGACCTGCCCCCACTGAGCCGTACCACATGAAGCTGTAAAGTCCGTCAATCACGAGGACGGATATGAAGAAGAGTCGTTTCACCACCGAGCAGATCATCGGGTTTATCAAGCAGGCTGAC
>NZ_JAAQQR010000013.1 GCF_011742555.1 Luteibacter jiangsuensis | reverse complement strand
CAACGAGGAGCGGCCGAAGAAGGCGTTGGGCGGACTGACTCCCGCCGCCTACGCCGAGCAGCTAAAGTAACCCCCCGGACTCTAATTCGCTCCGCTACTGAAAGCGGGGGGACGTCGGCGAGGGAGGCAACGACGCATGAAATCATGCGCATTTTCGGACACGGTCATTGCCGGGGTCTCATACCCGGCGGCTAATACGTCAGCACCGGTTTCCTTTGCGGCCGTCTCGACTAATGCGGCCCGCTGGACAAGCCCCATAGAAAGACATCTAAACGGGCGCTGCGGATGAGCAGCCGGCAAGACTAGATCGCCAGCGTGTGCAGTGGCTGGTGAATTTTGCTTTGGATTTGAGCCGCGTCCTGGGAAAGCACATGGGCGCGCTTTTGCGAATGTTCTGCGCCACAGGAAGCCGAAGGGTGTGCTAAAGCGCGGCCTGGTAAAACACGTTGGGATTGGGATAAGACAAGTCAGCGATAGCCAGCTTCAACCGCTTAGACATTAAAGAATCTGCGAGGTGATCATGCCCGGCTCGTCGATCCAATCGGCCCGTATTAGTCAGTCCGACCGGGCTTTGGTGGAAATGCCCCGCAGGAATCTCGACGCGGGCGCCGTGGCCTTCTTGCTGCCCTTAGGCCGAGGCGACGCCATCATCGTGGGCGTGGATCGTCCGTCACAGCCCGTTATAGCTAGACCGCCAAGGGTACGCGGCTCGGCTCGACTAAAGATCAAGCGCCTGCGGGATGCAGCTGGTGCAATGAACGCGCTTAACGATCCCCAGCCAGAGAGATACCTACGGGCAAACGCCTCCTCCTGCGTGTCCCGTGCAAACCCCGCTAGATGAGGTAATGCGCGATAGCACTTCATGGGGGCGGTACTAGCACTTTATGGGGCCTCAAATGGCACTTTATGGGCATGCCCACAACGGGTATCCCCACATCCTCGCCCAGTCCTACCTCACCCGCACTTCGAATACCCACAATTCAAACAAGTCTGGCACCCATCCATCAGCACCAGTGCCTGCGTGTTGCACTTCGCGCAGAGGGTGGCGCCGGGGGGGAAGCCGGAGGCATTCGTGGTGTCCGAGGCAGCCTGGTTATCGCCGGCGGAGCCGGCTCCCACAGGGGCAGCAGCCGACGTCGCGGCGGCTGTCGCCGGCTTCGCGTTGGCCTTTTCGTAAGCCGCGCGCTTTTCCGCGATGAGCTGGCGGGTGGCGTCGCTCATGTCGGGGTCGTGGATCAGGCCGATCGACTTCATGTGCTGTTCGATCACGGCGCCGATCTCGGCGACGATGCTGGGCATGTACACGCCGCCGGCCTTGAAGTAGCCGCCGCGGGGGTCGAAGACAGCTTTTAGCTCTTCGACGATGAAGGTCACGTCGCCACCCTTGCGGAAGACGGCGGAGAGAATTCGGGTGAGCGCCACGATCCACTGGAAGTGGTCCATGTTCTTCGAGTTGATGAAGAGCTCGAAGGGGCGGCGCTGTTCGTACTGGGTGCCGGCGTTCAGGACGATGTCGTTGATGGTCACGTACAGCGCGTGCTCGAAGAGCGGCGACTTGATCTTGTACGTGTTGCCGACGAGGGTTTCTGGGCGCTCCAGGCTTTCGTGCATCTGGATGACCTCGGCCACGGGCGCGGTGTCTTTCACCGGCGCGGGGGCGGGGGCCGCTGCGGCCTTGTCCTCGGGCTTAACGACGTTGTAGCCCTTGATCTTCTTTTCGATCTTGATCGCCATGACTCTTCTCTTATAGGTATCCGGCCCGGCGCATGCGCCGGGCCGGATGGGTACTACTTACTTGCGGCGGCCACGGGCGGCGGACTTGCGCGCCGACGTACGGCCGGTCTTGCTGGCAGTGGACCTCTTTGCCGCCTTGGAGGCGGTTTTCTTGCCGACAGCCTTGCGGGCGGTCGTCTTGCCGGCGGCCTTGCGGACCGTCTTCTTCGTGGCGCTGCGGCCGGTGCCCTTGCGAGCGGCCGTACGCGTGGACTTCTTCGCGACGCGACCGGCGGCCTTGCGGGCACCCGTGCGCTTCGTCGCGCCCTTGCGGGCGACCTTCTTCGCGGCAGCCTTGCGGCCGGCCGACTTCTTCACCGTGGCCTTGCGGGCAACCTTCTTCGCAGCCGACTTCTTCGCCGGTGCCTTCTTGGCAGCCGCCTTCTTGCCGGCGACCTTCTTTGCAGCAGCCTTCTTCACGACGGACTTCTTGGCGGCCGCCTTCTTGGCCGGGGCCTTCTTCACCGCGGCCTTCTTGGCAGCCGACTTCTTCACCGCCGCCTTCTTCGCGGCAGCCTTCTTGGGAGCGGCTTTCTTTGCCGCAGCCTTTTTGGCGGTGCCCTTCTTCGCGGCAGCGGCCTTCTTGGCCGGCGCACGCTTGGCAGCCTTCTTTGCCGCCGGGGCCGCCGGCACGGCCGTGGTCTCGGTGGATTCGGCGGAACCGCTGCTCTGCGCGGCGGACTTCTTCGGCGCCTTCGCCGCGCGCGTGGTGCGCACGGCGGGCTTGCTGGTTTCGTCTTCCACCGGCGCGTTTTCGCCCGGGGCCGGCGTGGGCTCGATCACCTTGCGGGCGACGGGCTTGCGCTTGACGACCTTCTTTGCAACCACCGGTGCCGGGGTCACGTCGGCCGTGCCGGCCTCGGTGTCCGGGGTGGTGCCGGCATCGCTGGTATCGACCGAGGACGTTTCGTCCTCGACGGTCTGGTTTTCGATCGACATACTTTTTTCCCTCTCCGCGGGGTCAGAACTTGCCGTAATAACCTTCCTTCAGGGCATCGAAGAGGTTGGCCGCGGTGTGCATTTCACCGTCGTATTCCACTTCATCGTTACCCTTCAGTTCGACAACGCTACCGTCTTCCAATTCGAAGCGATAGAGGGTGTTCTCGAGATCGGTTTCCTTCACCAGCACACCCTGGAACGCGGCCGGGTTGAAACGGAAGGTGGTGCATCCCTTCAGACCCTGCTTGTACGCGTAGAAGTAGATGTCCTTGAAGTCTTCGTACGGGTAGTCGGTGGGCACGTTGGCCGTCTTGGAAATGGACGAGTCGATCCACTTCTGTGAGGCCGCCTGGATGTCCACGTGTTCCTTCGGGCTGATGTCGTCGGCCGAAACGAAGTACTCCGGCAGGCGGGTTTTCGGGTCGTCGGAGAACGGCAGGGCATCGCCGTTGATGAGGGCGCGATAGGCCAGCAGCTCGTAGCTGTAGACCTCGACCTTCTCCTTCGACTTCTTGCCTTCGCGGATGACGTTGCGGGAATAGTGGTGCGCGAAGCTGGGCTCGATGCCGTTGGAGGCATTGTTGGCCAGGCTGAGGGAAATCGTGCCGGTGGGCGCGATGGACGAATGGTGGGTGAAGCGCGCACCGGTTTCGGCCAGGGCCTCGACCAGGTCCGGAGCCACCTCGGCCACGCGCTGCATGTAGCGCGAGTACTTCGCGTGCAGCACGCTGCCCTTGATGGTCTGGCCGACCTTCCAGCCGTCCTTCACCATCTCCGGGCGCTTGCGCAGCATGTCGCCGGTCACTTCGTAGTCGCGCGCCAGCACCGGGGCTGGGCCCTTTTCCTTGGCGAGGTTCAGGGCCACTTCCCAGCCGGCCACCGCCATCTCGCGGGACACGTCCTCGGTGAAGGCCACGGCCTCGGCGGCGCCATAGCGCATCTTCAGCATGGTGAGGGTGGAACCCAGGCCCAGGAAGCCCATGCCATGGCGGCGCTTGGAGAGGATCTCGTCGCGCTGCTGCGGCAGCGGCAGGCCGTTGATCTCCACCACGTTGTCGAGCATGCGGGTGAACACGCGCACCACTTCGCGGTATTCGTCCCAGTCGAAGCGGGCCTTCGGGCCGAACGGGTCGCGCACGAAGGTGGTGAGGTTCACCGAGCCCAGCAGGCACGAGCCGTACGGCGGCAGGGGCTGCTCGCCGCAGGGGTTGGTGGCGCGGATGTGCTCGCACCACCAGTTGTTGTTCATCTCGTTGACGCGGTCGATGAGGATGAAGCCCGGCTCGGCGTAGTCATACGTCGAGACCATGATCATGTCCCACAGATGGCGGGCACGGATGTGGCCGTAGATCTTGCAGGCCACCAGGCCGTCTTCGCGGGTGACGTAGTTTTCCCTGGTGGGCCATTCGCGCCACACGACCTTGCTGGGGTCGTCGAGGTCGATCTCGCCCTGTTCCTTCACGTGCACCGGGAACACGGTGGGCCAGTCCTGGTCGTTCTCCACGGCGTCCATGAAGCCGTCGGTGATCAGCAGCGACAGGTTGAACTGGCGCAGGCGGCCGTCCTCGCGCTTGGCCCGGATGAATTCCTTGGCGTCCGGGTGGCTCACGTCGAACGTGCCCATCTGCGCGCCGCGGCGGCCGCCGGCGGACGAGACGGTGAAGCACATCTTGTCGTAGATATCCATGAACGACAGCGGGCCCGAGGTGTGGGCGCCGGCGCCGGACACGTAGGCGCCGCGCGGGCGCAGCGTGGAGAACTCGTAGCCGATGCCGCAGCCGGCCTTCAGCGTAAGGCCCGCCTCGTGCACCTTCTCGAGGATGTCGTCCATCGAGTCGTGGATGGTGCCCGACACGGTGCAGTTGATCGTGGAGGTGGCGGGCTTGTGCTCCAGCGCGCCGGCGTTGGACGTGATGCGGCCGGCGGGGATGGCACCGCGGCGCAGGGCCCAGAGGAAACGCTCGTACCAGTGGGCGCGCAGTTCGTCGGTGGCTTCCACGTCGGAGAGCGCACGCGCCACGCGCTTGTAGGTCTCGTCCACCGAGCCGTCGACGGGCTCGCCGGTCTTCGACTTCAGGCGGTACTTCTTGTCCCAGATGTCATACGAGGCGGGCTGAAGCGGAATGGCCGCGGTCTCAAGCCCCATGGCTTGCGCACGTGCAGTGCTCATGAATGTGTCGTCCTCGATGTGCTTGGCCTTTTGAAGGCCTTCTTATTGGCATGCGTCGGCGCATTACCGTCGACGGTCCCTCCCCCCGGAGATACCTGTCGACCATCCCTGTCTACCCTTCGCCAGCCTTTCAAAAAAGCCTTTGCCGACGATGGTTTGAAGCTTGTACCTGACTATCCGCAGCACCAGCACTTGGTAAGTGGCGAACGACGGAACACAAGATGTTGTGGTTGCGGCCGGAGTGAACCTTAAACCGGCAAGGGGGCGATGTAAAGTATCCGCGACGTCCGTCTCAAGGTCTGAAACCCGCGGCGCGGGTTGTTGTCGAAGGCGCCGTTCCTCGTGCCCGGAGCACACCAGTCAAGGAGATTTCCCATGCCCGCCTCGCGTTACCGGCGAACCACCTTTCTCGCCCTCGGTCTTGCCCTCGCTTTTGGCCTGACATCGCCTGCCTTCGCCTCCCTGCCCCCGGCCGTCGACGGCCAGCCGATGCCTTCCCTGGCGCCGATGCTCGCGAAGGTCACGCCGGCGGTGGTGAACATCTCCACGAAAACCCACGTGCGCGTGCGCGATCCGTATTTCGACGATCCGCTGTTCCGCCAGCTCTTTGGCGGCAGCGGTATGCCGCGCGAGCGGGTGGAACAGAGCCTGGGGTCGGGCGTGGTGGTCGATGCGGCGAAGGGCTATGTGCTGACGAACAACCACGTGGTGGGCGGCGCGGACGACATCACGGTCACGTTGCAGGACGGCCGCAACCTGAAGGCGAAGCTCTTGGGCAGCGACCCGGACACCGACGTGGCGGTGCTGCAGATTCCGGCCGAGCGCCTGCAGGCCCTGCCCATCGCCGATTCCTCGCAGCTGCGCGTGGGCGATTTCGTGGTGGCCGTGGGCGACCCGTTCGGCCTGGGGCAGACGGCCACTTCGGGCATGGTGTCCGCGCTGGGGCGCTCGGGGCTGGGCAAGGGCATCCAGAACTTCATCCAGACGGATGCTTCCATCAATCCGGGCAACTCCGGCGGCGCGCTGGTGAACCTGCGCGGGGAACTGGTGGGCATCAACTCCATGATCTTCACGCCATCCGGCGGCAACGTGGGCATCGGTTTCGCCATCCCCACCGATCTGGCCACGGGCGTGATGAAGCAACTGCTGGCGTACGGCAAGGTGCGGCGCGGCAACCTGGGCGTGGAGGTGCAGGACATCACGCCGCGCATTGCGAAGGCGCTCGGGCTGAAGGACACCGTCGGTGCGGTGGTCACGCGCATCAACGAGGGCTCGCCGGCAGAGAACGCCGGGTTGCAGCCGGGCGACGTGCTCACCGCGGTGAACGGCAAGCCGGTGCGGGCGGCGCAGGATCTGCGCAACGCGGAAGGCCTGTTGCCGCTGGGCGCGAAGGCACAGCTCACCGTGCAGCGCGAGGGCACCACGCGCAACGTGGAAGCCACCGTCGCCGCGGAGAAGATCGCCACGCTGGACGGCGCCACGGTGGACAAGCGCCTGTCCGGGGTCACGTTGAGCGACCTGACGCCCGACCAGAAGTCGCAAGGGTTGTACGGCGTGGCGCTGAGCGGCATCCGCCGTGGCTCCGCGGCCGCCGAGGCCGGGTTGCAGGACGGCGACATCGTGGTGGCGATCGGCCAGCGCCGCATCACCGGCGTGAAGGGCCTGCCCACCACGGGCTCCCTGGGCGGGCGACAGCTGCTACTCACGGTGGTGCGAGACGATGCGGTGTATTACGCGGTGCTCTGAAGCGCTCGCTTTGTGTGGGAGCCCCAAGGCAGGCGGGCTTTGTTTGGGAGCCCCGAGGCAGGCAAGCTTTGTGTGGGAGCCGCTTCAGCGGCGATGGGTGCTGGCGGCAAGCATGCCCGCTGCCGCGGGATCGCCGGCGTAGCCGGCTCCCACAAGGTCCGGCTTTCACAAGGTCAGGCTTTCACAAGGTCAGGCTTTCACAACGGCATAAGGCCCGAGTCAAATGTGAAAGGAAACCCCTACAGCCTACGTTCCGTTTCCCGACGGCAGGATGCTGAATGAAGTCAATGCTGCGCGTGGCGGCGGGATGCCCCACAATGGCGGCTTGCTTGCCTACTAGTCCCGTCCGTCCCGAGGTCCCAGCCGTCCATGTCTCTTCGTTTCGCGCGACTGTTCACCGCCACGCTGATCGGCCTTAGCGCCTCTGCCACCGTCCTTGCCGCCGGCCCGCAACTTGTCTGGCGCGGCGACGTCACCACCGCGCGCGGCGTGGTTACCGACGTTGCCAAGGCCTGGGAGAAATCCGGCAAGGGCAAGATCGAACTCCAGCCGTTCAATACGGCCTCCGGCATCGACGCTGTCGTGAAGGGTTCCGCCGACCTCGCGGGCTCGGCCCGCCCCGCCGTGGGTGCCGCCGAGCAGTCGCTCACCTTCACGCCGGTGGCCTGGGACGCCCTGGTGATGGTCACCTACCCGTCCAACCCGGTCAGCAACATCACGCTGAAGCAGCTCCACGAGATTTACATGGGGCACATCACCAACTGGAAGGAACTGGGCGGCAACGATGCCCCCATCAACCTCTACGCGGTGGCCAGCCCGGGCGACGGCGTGGAATACAGCCTGCGCCGCCTGCTCTTCGGCCGCGGCAACCAACCTGTAGCCGCACCGCGTCTGTACGTGAACGTGGCGAAGCTCGAAGAGGGCGTCACCCTCGACAAGCAGGGCCTCGGTGCCAGCACGCTCGCGGGCGCGTCGTCGAACAAGAAGGTGAAGATCCTCTCTATCGACGGCGTGGCGCCCTCCGTGTCCACCGTCAGCAGCGGCACCTATCCGCTCTACACCGAGCTGTACCTGGTCACGAACCAGAACGACCCGAAGTCGGCCGAGGTGAAGGAGTTCATTTCCTTCGTCACCTCCAGCCAGGGTAGCTCCCTGCTTCGCTCGCACAGCCTCGTGCCGTATGCCGACGGTATGGCCCTGGCCTCGAAGGACGCCGCACGCCGCGCCGCCATCGCTTCGGCCGTGGGCACGCGCGCCAACGCCGGCCAGGCGATGACCACGCCGACCGCCGTCGCCGCCGCCCCGAGCGCCGCCAGCGTTGCGAAGGAAACCGCGCTCGCCAAGGCGCAGGTGGCAAGCAAGGGTGCCAAGGCCGCGAAGGAAACCAAGGGTTCCGTCGCCGCCACCACCGCCGAGCCGTCGAAGTTCGCTCGCGTGGTCGCCAGCGTCAGCACCACGGCGCGCATGGGCTTCGCGGGCGTGCGCTCGGAAGCGTTCACGATGTCCGACAACGCCAAGGTCGGCGGCCGCTTCGCCAAGGTGCACGGCGATGCCGTCACCGTGCGCGGCAAGCCCTCGGCGAAGGCCATCGCCGCCGCCAAGCCGGACGCCTCGGAGAAATCCACCGCCGTCGCCACCCCAAAGGTGGCGGAAGCCAAGCCGGCGAAGGCCGCGCCGAAGGCGGCCGCCGAGAAGTCGTCGGCTTCGCGCACCTACAAGGTGGCGGCGGGTGACACGCTGTACTCCATCGCGAAGAAGAACGCGATCGACGTGAACAAGCTCCGCGCCATGAATGGCCTGAAGGACAACAACGTCCGCCTCGGCCAGGTGCTGAAAGTCGGCGCACGCTGAGCCGTGCCGGTTCGCGCCGTCTCGCTCGACCTCGACGACACCCTGTGGCCGGTGCTCCCGGCCCTGATCGAGGCCGAGCACTGCGTGAACCGCTGGCTCATGGAACACCACCCGGATGTGGCAAGCGCATGGCCCATCGAGGCCATGCGCGAACTGCGCGAGAAGATCGCGCAGGAGAACACCCACCTCTCGCACGACTTCAGCGAGCAGCGGCGCCTCACCATTCGCCACGCCTTCGCCGCCTGCGGCATCGACGATGCACCGGTGGACGAGGTGTGGCGCATCTACTTCGCCGCCCGCAACGCCGTGGAACTCTACCCCGACACGTTGCCCGCCCTGGAGCGTATCGCCGCCCGGGTGCCCCTGGTGAGCATCTCCAACGGCAACGCCGATCTGGAAGTGATCGGGTTGCACCATCTCTTCCACACACGCCTGAACGCCAGCGGCGTGGGCGTGGCGAAGCCGCACCCGCAGATCTTTCTTGCGGCGGCGGAAGCCCTCGATATCGCCCCTGCCGACATCGTGCATGTCGGTGACGATCCGCTGCTCGATGTGGTGGGCGCGCGCGACGCCGGCATGACCACGGTGTGGCTCAACCGCACCGGCGAGCGCTGGTCGCACGGCCCGGCCCCCGACTACGAATTTCCGGACATGACCCATCTTGCGGACTGGATTGACGCGTCGGCGGCGACGGACCGCTAGAATGGTGGTTCACTGATAGCACGAACCCTTTGACGCGGCCGTGCGCGACCGCGAGGCACGGGAGGCCTGATGTCACCGCTGATCGATCGCAAGTCCGGCAAACGCGCCGTCCCTATCGAAACCGTCGATGCCGCCAACATGCAGGCCGCCGAAGCGCGCCTGGATGCGGCACAGCGCCAGTGGCTCGCATCCACCGGCTTCCGGCCCAAGCCGGGCGCCCTCGCGGTGCTGCCGGGCGGCGCGGGTGAGATAGCGCGGGTGCTGGTCGGTGTGGATCGGCACAATCCCCTTGCCGCGCTGGGCGGCCTTCCCTTCCGCCTTCCGGAAGGTCTCTACGAGTTGTCCGCCGATGGCGTGTTCGAGGATCGCGAACTCGTCGTGCTGGGATGGGCGCTGGGCTCGTACCGCTTCGACCGCTATCGCTCGTACGAGCGCAAGCCCGCGCAGCTTCTGGTCACGCCGGCCACGATCCGCGCGCTGCAGCCCTTGATCGACGCCACCTTCGAAGTGCGCGACATGGTGAACACGCCCACCGAGGACATGGGCCCCGAGCACCTGTCACAGGCGATCCACGCGCACGCGGAGCAGCACAAGGCCACCGTGCGAGAGTGGGTCGGCGACGAACTGCTGAAGGACAACTTCCCCACCATCCATGCGGTGGGCCGTGCCAGCCACCGCGCGCCGCGCCTCATCGAACTCACCTGGGGCAAGGCCTCGAACCCGAAGCTCGCCATCGTGGGCAAGGGCGTGTGCTTCGACACCGGCGGCCTCGACATCAAGCCTGCCGACGGCATGCGCTGGATGAAGAAGGACATGGGCGGCGCGGCACACGCCATCGCCCTCGCCGGTCTGGTGATGAAGGCAAAGCTGCCCGTGCGGCTCACGCTGCTGGTGCCCGCTGTGGAAAACGCCATTGCCGGCAACGCGATGCGTCCGGGCGAGGTGATCCGCACGCGCGCGGGGCATACCGTCGAAGTGGACAACACCGACGCCGAAGGCCGCCTGGTGCTGTGCGACGCACTGGCCTACGCGGTGGAGCAGGCGCCGGATCTGATCGTGGATTTCGCCACGCTCACCGGTGCGGCGCGTGTCGCGCTGGGGCCGGAGTTGCCTGCCCTGTTCACGAACCGCGACCAGTTGGCCGACCAGGTGATCGGTGCCGCCGAATTGACGAACGACCCGCTGTGGCGCTTGCCGCTGTGGCGCCCGTACCGGCGCATGCTGGAGTCGTACGTGGCCGACTTCGCCAACGCGGGCCCCTCGCGCCATGCCGGCGCGATCACCGCCGCGCTGTACCTGGAACGTTTCGTCCCCGACAACCAGAACTGGATGCACCTGGACACCTACGCCTGGAACGACGGCGACCGCCCGGCGCACCCGCGCGGCGGCGAGGCCCAGGGCCTGCGCGCGTTCTTCCGTTTTCTGTCCGAGCGGTATTCCTGACAGGCTCGTTGCCGGTGCCGGTGCCGTCGCCCGGTAGGAGCGCGCCCTGCGCGCGACATGTGTTCGCGCCGGTCCGCAAGCTGGCGCGGCAGCTCCCAGGCACGGCCTCAAAACATGTCGCGCGCAGGGCGCGCTCCTATGAGGTGGCGCGCTTAGCCTTCCACGCCACGACGGAACGCAGGTTGCGCTCCAGTTCCGCGATGGTGAGCGGGAAATAGTCGTCGTCTTTGTCGGTTACCCGCCAACTGGCCAGCCGCTTGTCTGTCACGGGCACGCCGCATGCGTTCAACGCGTCGCGTACGTCGGCGGAATCGAGCCCCGTGGCTTCGAGAATCAGCTGCCATAGCCAGTTCATGCGTTGAGGGTCCACACCGCGTGTCATCGGCGGGCGGGTGTAGCCGCGGGCGGGTGCGTCGAAGTGGCTCATGGTGTACTCCCTGCTTGCGCGTGCCGGCAAGTATGACAACGACACCTGCGAGGGAAATCGGCGCACGGCCTGGATCTGTTCAGCGTTTTCCTGCCCGGGGTCGGCGCACCATCCCTGCAGGCGCCTGCCTGCAGGTGAGTCCGCCACACGCGGAGTGTCTCAGGCCGCGCCTATGACACGAATGCGATCTCGCGCTGCACCGGGCGAATCACGTAGCCCACCGGCAACCAGTTGCCGCCGCCCGGGCCGCCGGGCGCGAGCGACACGGTTTCGAACAGCACGGCGCGTGTGTAGTGCGATACGAAGATCACGTTGAGGTAATCGCCGGCGGGAAGCCCCACCGGATCGCGCACGCGCGTCACTTCGAACCATTCGCGACCGACAAGCTGGCCGCGGTCGAGACGGATCTTGCGCAGGTAGCGCACCCATTCCGCGCGGGGCACCATCTTCTGCATCATCGCGCCGGCCTCCAGCCACATGGCGTCGGCACGGCGGCCGTCGGACATGCGTACCCAGTGGGTGGCGCAACTCACGGCGTTGTCCAGCGAATTCGGCTGCGGACCGAGCCGCGGCGCATTGCTGATGCTCAACAGCGAACCGAGCGCGTTCGTTCCGGGAACGCCGGTCGGGGCAGGCTTTCGTGCGGGTGCGGGCACCGTGGACATGGTCCCTCCTCCGTCATGGGGACAGGCCCAGCTTCCGGTGCCCGCTGCCCGCTGCCAAGTCGGCCGGATGGGATAAGCGGGTTGGCTGGGGCCGGAATGCCCGCTGCCGCGGGATCGCCGGCGGAGCCGGCTCCCACAGACAGCGCGCTTCGCGGGGCGACTAGCGCCGCCCGAAGGCCAGGACCTCGGACGTGTAGGTCTCGACCACCAGGCTGAAGGGCTGGTTGGCCTCGGTGTAGAGGACCGCACGGTGGCGCAGCACCTCGTAGGGGATGGCCAGCGGCCCCTTGTGCGGCGGGGGCAACGGCGCGTCCATCTCCCAGCCGGCGGGAAGCGGGGACCACAGCAGATCGGCGCTGAGCGTCTGGCGGCGGAAGTGCAGCGCCTGCACCACCTTGCCGAAGGGCTGGTCGGTGGTGTCGAGGATGCGGTTCATCTCCGGTGTGAGGCGCGAGGGCACGTACCAGTTGTCGGCTTCGGACAGCACGTGCTCGCCGCATGCCAGCTGCACGCGGCGATACCGCACCGGCTCATCCGCGCCGATGCCGAGGGTGGCGCGCTCGGCGTCGGGCAACGGTTTGTCCTGCCCTTTCACGCGGCGGGCCAGGATCTTCGCTTCCGGCGCCAGGCCGTGGCCGCCGCACCAGCGTTCCAGCGTGAGCGTGGCACTGGGATGGCTGAGCAGGTCGGCGTTGAGCGTCTGCAGCAGCGCCAGCGCCTGCGTGCGCGACGCCACGTCGTCGCTCCACGGCTCGCGCGCCTGCGCGGTGGCGGCCAGGACGGCGATGGAGGTGGCGGCAAGAATGGTACGGCTGTTCATGGGTAATCCTTCACGGTGTTCGTATGGTCCGGTGGCCGCGGCGCTTCGTTGCACTTTGTGGGAGCCGCTTCAGCGGCGATGGGTGCTCGCGGCAAGATGGCCCGCTGCCGCGGGATCGCCGGCAAAGCCGGCTCCCACATAAAGCCGGCTCCCACATAAAGCCGGCTTGTACATGGGAGCCGACTTGCACATAAGTCGGCTCTCAGAGATCACAGCCCTTTCGCCGCTTGTGCCACCGCGCGGAACAGCGCGCGGCCCTTGTTCATGGTTTCTTCCCACTCAGCCGCAGGGTCGGAGTCGAAAACGACGCCGCCGCCGGCCTGCACGTGCAGGCGACCGTCCTGGATCACGGCCGTGCGAATGGCGATGGCCGTATCCGCATCGCCCCACCAGCCGAGCCAACCGATGGCGCCGGCGTAGATGTTGCGCTTGAACGGCTCCAGCTCCTGGATGATTTCCAGCGCGCGGATCTTCGGCGCGCCGCTCACGGTGCCCGCAGGGAACGTGGCCTTGATCACGTCCATGTACGACAGGTTGTCGCCAATCTCGCCTTCCACCTGCGACACGATGTGCATCACGTGCGAATAGCGCTCCACTACGAAGGATTCGGCAAGCTCCACCGTGCCCGTCTTGCTCACCCGGCCCACGTCGTTGCGGCCGAGGTCGATGAGCATGAGGTGCTCGGCGCGTTCCTTCGGATCGGCGAGCAGTTCCGTTTCCAGGGCGACGTCTTCCGCTTCGTCCTTTCCGCGGCGGCGCGTGCCGGCGATGGGGCGCAGTACCACGCGGCCGTTCTTCAGGCGCACCAGGATCTCCGGCGACGAGCCCACGATCTGCGTGGGGCCGATGTCGATGAAGAACATGTACGGCGACGGGTTCATCGCGCGCAGCGCACGGTACACATCCACCGGGCGCGCGTTGAAACCGATGCTGAGGCGCTGCGAAGGCACCACCTGAAAGATGTCGCCGGCGCGGATGTATTCCTGCGCGGTGCGCACCATCGTCTCGTATTCCTCGCGGGTGAACGAGGATTTGAAGTCGGACTCGTCGAGCGCTTCGGGCTGCAGCAGCTGCGGATACGACACACCGCCCTGGCGCAGGCGGAAGGCGAGCGCGTCGAGCCGACGCGAGGCTTCCGCGTACGCCTGCGGACGCGACGGATCGGCATGGACGATGAGGTAGAGGCGCCCCTTGAGGTTGTCGAACACCGCCACTTCGTCGGCAAGCATCAGCAGCACGTCGGGCGTGCCGAGCTCGTCCTTCTTGTCCCACTGCGCCAGGCGCTTTTCGATGTAGCCGATGGTCTCGAAACCGAAGTAGCCGACGAGGCCGCCGGTGAAGTCGGGCAAGCCCGGGAGCTTCGGCACGTCGTACTGCTTGCGCAAGATTTCGATCTCGCCGAGCGGATCGTCGAGGTGGCGACGTTCGACGACCTCGCCGCTTTCCTCCACTTCCAGTTCGTGCCCGCGCAGGCGGTACACCCGGCGCGCCGGCAGGCCGATGATGGAATGGCGTCCCCAGGTAGCGCCGCCCTCCACCGATTCGAACAGGAAGGTGTACGGGCCGTCGGCCAGCTTCAGGTACACCGACAGCGGCGTGTCGAGGTCGGAAAACACCTCGCGCACCAGCGGAATGCGCGTGTGGCCCTGCGCGGCGTAGGCGTCGAATTGTTCGCGGGAGATCATCGAAGGCGGGACTGTGGGGATGAATCCCCGATTGTAGGCGATCCCCCCGGTAGGAGCGCGCCCTGCGCGCGACAGCTTTTCGCGAGCCTCTGCAAGTGTGTTTGCGGACCTGGGCGAAAGGCTGTCGCGCGCAGGGCGCGCTCCTACCGGGGCCTTCTCGTCATTTCAGGCCAGACGCTGGCGAGGCAGGCCTTTCAGGTGAAGGGTGAAGGCCACGCCGCCCTCGACGTTGCGGGCGCTGGCGCTGCCCTGGTGCCGTTCGGCCACCAGGCGCACCACGTACAGACCCAGCCCGAGATGCGGGGCATCGCCCGGCGTGGCCTTGTCGCGCAGGCTCACCAGCGAGTCGAACAGCCGCCCCTGCATCGCCGCCGGCAGCGGCGGGCCCTGGTTGGCGAGTTCGATGTCCGCGCCGTCGGGCGCCGCACGCAGCGCGATGCGCATCCATCCATCGGCCGGCGTGAAGGACAGCGCGTTGTCGAACAGCTTGTCCAGCGCCTGGGCCACGAGTTCCGGCGACACGTGCATGAAGACCGGCGTTCCGGGCAGTTCCACCTCCAGCCGGCGCTCGCCCGCGAGCACCCGGTAGCCTTCGGCGCAGCCGCGGACGATGTCGGCCAGGTCGACGTCCTCGGCTTCCGCGGCGGCAATGGCCCGTTCCATGCGGCTGGCTTCGCTCATGGCGCGCACCAGCGCCCCCAGGCGCGCCACGCCGTCACGGGCGCGCGCCAGATAAGGCTCCGCCTCGGCGGGCAAGCCGGCGTGATCGAGGTTGTCCAGCGAGGATTTCACGATCGCCAACGGCGTGTTCAACTCGTGCGAGAGCTTCGAGGCCAGCGTGCGCAGGTAATCGGTATAGCCACCCACCACGTCGAACAGGCGCTCGAAGCTGCGCGCGAGGTCGCCCAGTTCGTCGCCGGCGTCGGTCAGCGGGAAAGGCCCGTCGAACCGCCCGTCGTTCGCCTGCGCGCGCTCGGCCGCGTTGCGCAGCCGGCGAAGGCGAATCGTCAGCCGCGTGGCGAACAGCAGCAGCACGCCGCCCGCCACGAGCAGCACCGCGAAGCTGGTAAGCAGGAGGCCGAACAAGGCCCGGTTTGCCAGCAGCGGCACGGCGCGGCTAGGCTGCTCCAGAAGCACCACGCCGTGCAGTTTCCCGCGCGCCTGCACGGGCATTGCCACGGCCAGCACGACGCTGCTTCGCGCCTCGCCGGCACGCCATGCGGTGGCGGGTTTTCCTGCGATAGCTTCGCGCACCTCCGGAAGATCGATGCGCGGCGCATCTTCCGCCCAGGCGCTCTCCGCGTCGAAGCGGGTGGCCAGCAACGAGCGGTACACCAGCGACGCGAACCAGCCGGGGCGCTCGGACGCGGGAAGATCCGGCAGGTCCAGCCTGCCACTCTGCGCCACCAGCCACGCATCGGGGGACAGCAGGCGCACCCGCACACCGTCCGGTGCCAGGCGCGCCAGTTCCTGCGACAGCGCCGGGGAGAAGTCGACGAGCGGGCGGCTCTCGGCGCTCAGCGGTTCATTGTCGCCGGCGGCGGCCACGTGCACGCCGAGGCCGAAACGATCGAGGCGAAGGCCGCGCGGCAGCTTGAACTCCACACGGAAACCGCTGCCGTCTTCCTGCCATTGCGCGCTGATGCGGTCGGGCAGCACGCCCGCCTCGGCATCGAGCGCGATGGCAGTCGTGGGGCCCGGCGCCGCGCTGGCCAGCAGGTAGCGCTGCGCGTCCTCGCCGCTGGCGATGGAGACGATGAGATGGTCCGCGCTGAGCGCCAGGCGGTCGCCGGCGTCCGCACGCCGCCGCTGCGGCGCACGCACTTCCACGCTGAAATACAGCCAGTGATCGTCTTCGGCGAGCATCACCTTCGCGTTGCTGCCGAAGGTCTGTGCCCAAGGGCTGAGGGACGCCCAGTCGTCGCCGTAACCGTCGATCGTGATCGGCACCGGCGTGCGTTGCAGATACCACGCGGGGCCGGCGGGCGGCAGCGGCGCATCCACCACCACGAGGCTGCGCGCCATCGCGCGCGCCGACGCCAGCAGGGCCTGGGCCTGCCCTTCGCGCAGCAGCGTTTCCATCTGCCGCACGTAAAGCCATCCGGCGACGGGAAGCGCCAGCGTGCACAGTGCGACCAGGAGGAGTTTTTGGCGGAGGGTCATGGTATGCAGGGCATTGTAGGAGCGCGCCCTGCGCGCGACTTCTTTTCGCGCCAGTCCACAAGCCTGCGCGCCAGCTCCGGGGCAAGGCCCCAAAACATGTCGCGCGCAGGGCGCGCTCCTACATCACGGCGTCCAGCGATAGCCCACCCCGTGCACCGTCTCGATGGCATCGAAGTCCGGCGCCAGGGCTACGAACTTCTTGCGGATGCGCTTGATGTGCGAGGTGATGGTGGCATCGTCCACCACCAGTTCCGCTTCGCGCATGAGCTGGTCACGATTCTTTACGTGGCCGGGGAAACGCACCAGCGTGTGCACCATCCAGAATTCGGTCACGGTCAGCGGAATCTCGATGCCGTTCCACAGCACGCGCATGCGCTCCGATTCCAGCTTCAGCGGGCCGTGCTCGATCACGGTCTCGCTGGCCGTGGGCGTCTTCAGCGACTCGATGCGGCGGAACAGCGCGGCGATGCGGGCGGCCAACTGGTGCAGGCTGGTGTCTTTGGAAAGGTAGTCGTCCGCGCCGAGGCGAAGGCCCGAGATCACGTCGAAGTCCGAATCCCGCGCCGTGAGGAAGATGATCGGGAGCGTGGCCGACTTCGCACGGAGTTCGCGGCAGAGGTCGAAGCCGCCTTCGGGCTCGTCGCCCAGGCCGATGTCGATGATCACGAGTTCGGGCAGGCGCATGGCGAAGGCGTTCGATGCCTCGCCCCGCGAGCCGTAACCGCGCGTTTCGTAACCGAAGCGATTCAGGGCCTCCACGTAATTGGCGCGGATGAGGGGTTCGTCTTCGACGATGGCGATACTGCGGGCCATGGGGCATTCCGTGGATGGGTTCGGCGTGCGCAGCGTGCTATGTGCCCGCCCGCGCTGCAAGACCCGCACCCGCATTGCCCGCGTTTCGCCTCCCTGAACGCCGCCCGCAAGCACGATTCCGGCCCCTCCGGCCGTGAACGAAGTCTTTGCCCCCCTTTTGCCATAAACGATCCGCGGATTGCCCTGGACAGGACGCCCCGCCCGCCGCGTGCGGCTTTCAACTGTGCATGACGGCGTGACATCCGGCGCCGGAGGAGAACCCATGAAAACCAAGCCCGACGCCGACAACACCGAACTCGAACGCGACTTCGAACCCCTGCGCGTCGCCCTTGCCCTGGGCGCGCTGCTGCTGGGCCTGCTTTTCGGCGTGCATTGACGGAGGCATGACCATGGATCTTTTCGACGACTTCGTGGAACCGGCCATGGAAGGCCTTGGCGCGGCCGGCGCGCACGGAAGCGCGCCGGTCGCCGGGCCGGCGGAACCCGACCCCAACTGGCAGCCCGTTTAACCCTTTCCCCTGAGCTCCTCCCCCCGGAGCCTCCTTCACTCCCCCATCCACATGGACGGGGGAGCTTTTTGCGAGCCGTTATTGGGGCGCGCGAACGCGCGAGGCCACCTGTCCGATCGGCAGCAGCTCCGTCTGCTGTACTTCACCCACCGTGACGGTGCCGGCCATGCCGCGGAAATAATCCTCGCCCGCGTGCGACAGCAACTTGTTCATGCTGAAACTGGAGCCTCCTCCGACGCGGTTCGGATCGCCGTCGGCGCCGAACTGCCCGAGGGATTCGCCATTCGGCGGCGACAGCCCGTTGATGAAGATGGAACCGCCGACGGCGGTCGCGGCTTCGATCATCCGCATCTCGGCAAGATAACGCCGGTGCGCGCGCTTGCCCGCCACGGGATCGGCGTACCGATCGCGCAAGTCGCGCCAGTAGGTATCGGCCTGCGCGCGTTCCTCCGGCGAGCTTCCGAGGTAGGCACGCGTGAAGGCCTTTTCATACAGCGGATCGTGGCGCTCGGCCGCCAGCGCCAGCCATGCCACGCCCAGGGGGCGGTTCACCTTGCCCCTGTCGCCGTTGAAATACATGAGTCCCAGCACGTACTGAGCCGGCTTGCTCGCCCAATAGGCTGCGTCGCGGAAGCGCTCCTCCGCACGGCTGTCGTGGCCCTGGCCGTAATCGCGCACGCCGGCGCAAAAGTAGTACTCCCCGGGAAGCAGCCGTTCGAGTCCGGTGGCGCAGGACCTGACGGACGCCTTGATGGCCTCCCTGGGGTTGTCGGGCACCGCTTCGCCGGCAACGGCGGCGGTCGAAACGCAGAACAGTACGAACGCGAAGATCCTTACGGCTGGCATGATCACTGCCTCCATGTTCGTTGGATTTTTGAGCCCCCGCCCCCGCGGGCCGTCCGTCGAGCGACGGACGGCTTTCCGGAGGTTACTCCGATCCGGCTAGTCGTGTCGGGCCGCCGTGGTCACCTGGCTGATCGGCACCAGTTCGGCATCGCCCACGAACACGTGACTGTTGTACCCGTAGAAGTACATGGCCTTCTGGGTCTGCAGTATGCGGCCGAGCGAGAAGCCGCTTTGCAGCGGCTCACCGCCGGGAATACCGGCGTATCCGTAAGGCAGCGTCACGCCGTCGATGAAGATGCTGCCGCCGAAATTCACCGCCCAGGCGATCTGCCGGTATTCGCGGTCGAAGCGGCGTTCCGCGCGTGGTGCCGCCACGGCATCGGCGTAGGTGCCCTTCATGTCTTTCCAATAGGCATTCGCCTGGGAAAGCTCATCCGGCGTCACCTGCTGGTAAGCCGAGACGAAGGTCGGCTCGTAAGCGGGGTCGTGCCGTTCCGAGGCCAACGCCAGCCACGCGAGGCCAAGCGGGCGATTCTTCTCCGCATGATCGCCATTGAAGTACATCACGCCGAGCGCGTACTGCGCAGGCTTGCTGCCCCACGCGGCGGCGTTGAGCAGGCTCTGCCGGGCAAGACCGTCATGCCCGCTCCAGTAGCTGCGGGCCGCGGAGCAGAAGTAGTAATCGCCCGGGAGGAAGCGCTCCAGGCCACCCGGACAAGGCATGAGGGAACGCGAAACGGCGTCCTTCTGATCGGGCAGCGGCTGGGGTTTCTCGCCCGCAACGGCGAGAGGCGCGGCGGAAAGTGCCGCGAAGGAGAGAACGAACGATGCGATGCATTTCATGATCGACTCCGACGGTTGTCTCACGGTACCCCCGGTACACGGAGCAGCTTCGGACCGCGCTGTGGAGTCCTCCCCTGAAACGCCGTCACGGTCCGGAGCGGCGTCCCAACCCGGCGGGGACATCACTTCCCGGTGGGCCGCTTCACCTTAGCAGTGGAATTGCTATCGACATGTGAAAACCGTCGCCCGCCAGGCGATCAACCGCCAATGGCCGCATGCATGCGGCGGATGACATCGGCATAGTCCGGCGCGTTGAAGATGGCCGAACCGGCCACGAAGGTATCCGCGCCCGCGGCGGCGATCTGGCCGATGTTGTCGGGCGTGACGCCGCCGTCCACTTCCAGGCGGATGGCGCGGCCGCTCGCGTCGATGCGCTCGCGCACGTGGCGGATCTTGTCCAGCGCCGTGGGAATGAACTTCTGCCCGCCGAAGCCCGGGTTCACCGACATGATCAGCACCATGTCGATCTTGTCCATCACGTAGTCCAGCCACGAGAGCGGCGTGGCGGGATTGAACACCAGGCCGGCCTCGCAGCCTTCGTCCTTGATGAGCTGGATGGTGCGGTCCACGTGCTCGGTGGCTTCCGGGTGGAAGCTGATGCTGCGCGCGCCGGCCTTGGCGAAATCCGGCACGATGCGATCCACCGGCTTCACCATCAGGTGCACGTCGATGTGCTCGGTAATGCCGTAGTTGCGCAGCGCCTTCAGCACCATGGGCCCGATGGTGAGGTTGGGCACGTAGTGGTTGTCCATCACATCGAAATGCACCCATTGCGCGCCGGCATCGAGCACCTTGCGCGTGTCTTCGCCCAGACGGGCGAAATCAGCGGAAAGGATGGACGGGGCGATGACGGGGGATTGCTTGGCCATGGCGGACACCGGTTCGTTTATGTGGGAGCCGCTTCAGCGGCGATGGCTGCTCGCGGAAACGCTGGCCCGCTGCCGCGGGATCGCCGGCATAGCCGGCTCCCACAGACGCACGCCGGACGAATCATACGCGGCTGCCATGGGATTACTTGAACCCCCGCTCCGCCTTGATGCGTTCGTAAGCCGCGTTGATCTCGCTGGCGCGGGCTTCGGCGCGTCGGCGCATGTCTTCCGGCAGGTCGCCCAGGCGGTCGGGGTGGTGTTCGGAAATGAGCTTGCGGTAGGCACGCTTGATGGCGCGGTCGTCGGCGTCGCGCTGGATGCCGAGGATGGCGTAGGGGTCGGGCCCCTGGGTGTTCCGTTGCGGGGGCACATAGCCGCCGCCGCTGGCCCGGCCACCGTAGGCGCGGCCGCCGGCGCCGGCGTTCCATGCGTAGCCCTTCATCGCCATGAGCGCCATGAGTTCCATGTCGCTGACACGCAGGGCGAAGGCCAGCTGGCGAAGCAGGGCCATCTTCTCCGGCGAGGGATTGCCTTCCGCCAGCACCGTTTCGATCACCACGTCGATCACAGGGAACGCGTGGTCGCGGCGGTGGCCGACCCAATGGCGCAACTCGTCGATCACCGCGGTGGCATTGAATTCGGGCTGCTTGCCCTCGTTGAAGGCGTCGATGGCGGTGCGGCGGTCGTCCTGGTCGAGCCCCATGCGCGCCATGAGCCGCTCGGCGATGGCGATCTCGGCCTCGGAGACGCGGCCGTCGGCCTTCGCGACCGCGCCGATCAGGGCAAACAGCGGGGCGATATAGCCGCCCTGGGCCGGGGTGCGCCGCCGTTGCTGCTGACGACTGGCGTCGAACATGAAGCCGAGCGCGCCGCCGACGATGGCGCCGAGGAGGTTGTGGGTGATCCACATGCCGAGGACGGCGCCGATGAGCGTGCCGGTGAAATTCATTGAGCGGCCTTGGGAGGCGGAAGGGCGGAATACCACTCGGCGAGCCGGTCGAGTTCCGCATCGGTGAGAGGGCCGGTCGCGGCGCGCATCACGGGAATGTCGCGGCGGCCGTCGCGGTACTGGCGCAGTGCCTCGCGCAGGTAGTCGAGCTTCTGCCCCGCCAGGTTGGGGGCGCCGGGGATCCTGCCGACACCGTCTTCACCGTGACAGGCGGCGCACAGGCCGAGGCGCGCCGGCTTCTCGGGCGGCGCGGCGAGGACAGGGGCGGACAGGGCCAGGGCTAGCGCCGCGGTCGAAAGGATTCGCATGGCAAGGCTATGGGGGCGGTAACCCGGGATTCTAGCAGGCCCGGTGGCAGGGGCCTCCTCCCGCAGCATGCGACGCCATTCGCGTAGGAGCGCGCCCTGCGCGCGACGTCTTTTCGCGTCAGGCTCGAGGCTGGCGCGCAAGCCCCCGGTCACGGCCTCAAAAGACGTCGCGCGCAGGGCGCGCTCCTACGCGGGGAAACGCCGGTGGCGAGCGCTACAATGGAAGGCTAGCCGCCCTATCTGGAGCCCACCGTGCCCACCACCCTTTCGCAATCCGACCTCCCCGGCCTGGAACTCATCCACCGCGGCAAGGTGCGCGACGTCTACGCCCTGCCCGGCAACCGCCTGCTGATGGTGGCGACCGATCGGCTCTCGGCGTTCGACGTGGTGTTGCCCGACCCGATTCCGGGCAAGGGCGAGATGCTCACCCAGATCTCGAACTTCTGGTTCGCGAAAACGGCGCACATCATCCCCAACCACCTCACCGGTGACGACGTGGCCTCGGTGCTCCCGAAGGGCGTGGATCCCGCGCTGTACGCGAAGCGTGCCGTGGTGACGAAGCGCCTGAAGCCCGTGCCGGTGGAGGCCATCGCGCGCGGCTACCTCATCGGGTCTGGCTGGAAGGATTACCAGGCCACGGGAGCGCTCTGCGGCATCACGCTGCCGCCGGGCCTGCGCCAGGCGGAGAAACTGCCCGAACCCATCTTCACGCCGTCGACGAAGGCGGCCGTGGGCGACCACGACGAGAACGTGAGCTTCGATGACGTGGTGGCGGCGGTGGGCGAAACGCTGGCCAACGCCGTGCGGAAGGCCACGCTGGATATCTACACCTTCGCCGCGGCCTATGCCGCCGAACGGGGCATCATCGTGGCGGACACCAAGTTCGAGTTCGGCACCGACGAGCACGGCGTGCTGCACATCATGGACGAGATGCTCACCCCCGATTCCTCGCGCTTCTGGCCGGCCGACGAATACGCCGTGGGCATCAGCCCGCCCAGCTACGACAAGCAGTTCGTGCGCGACTACCTTGAACGCGTCGGCTGGAACAAGACGCCGCCGGCACCGAAGGTCCCGAAAGAAGTCATCGACGGTACCGCCGCGAAATACGCCGAAGCCCTCGACAAGCTCGCCGGCATCCGCCTAGATTGAGTCGCCGCTTTCGGTTCACGGTTCACGGTTCACGGTTCACGGGGGTCCCCATGCGTGACGCAGCAACGTGGTTCGGCAACTACAGCCGCGACCACCAGAACCCGACCAACCAGCTGATCCACTGGATCTGCGTGCCGGCCATCACCTGGACGGTGGTGGCCTTCGTCTGGCTGATCCCCGTACCGCAATGGCTCGGCAAACCCGGCTTCTGGGCCGTGTTCGCCATGTTCCTGGCCTTCTGCTTCTACTACTTCCGGCTTTCCCGCGTCATCGGACTGGCCATGGCCGGCGCCTTCGTCGCGCTGGCGCTGTTCACCGACATGCTCTACCGCGAGATCGGCATCACCGGCCTCACGAAGCTGGCGATCGGCGTGTTCGTGCTGGCCTGGATCGGCCAGTTCGTGGGCCACAGGATCGAAGGCCGGCGTCCCTCCTTCTTCACCGATCTCCAGTACCTGCTGATCGGCCCGGCGTGGCTGATGAGCAAGGCGCTCGGCCGCTTCGGCGTGTCGTACTGACGGACCCACCGTGACCCAGTCCCTCCTGACCCTGTTCTCCGCCGGCATCTGGTGGGTGATCTACTCCAGCGCCATCGCGGTCGTTCCCGCCCTGATCGTATGGCTGTCGCTGCGCTGGCTGGAAAAGACCCCGGTGGTGTTCAACCGGGCCTACCTCGCCAGCCTGCTCTGGGCACTGGCCGCCGTGCTCACGGGCGGCCTGGTCATTGCCGCGCAGCATGGCCGCGCGCCGGGGGCATCCATCTTCACCCTGCCCTGGATGCGCGCGTCGCTGGTGGCGGACATGGTGCTGGGCGCCTGGCTGGTGTGGTGGATGGTGCCGCGCGTGGATGCCCGCCGGGTGAAGCCGACCAGCGCCTGCATGGCGGTGGCGCTCGTGATGGTGGTGGCGATGGTGGTGGGAACCGCCATTCGGCGATAGGGGTGCCCTATCGGCGCCATTCGCAGCATCAGTTGGACTTGGGCCCGCCCGTCCCCATAATGAGATTCATTCTTATCGGTAGTCAGCAGCCATGGCTCGACAGATCAAATTCGCGGCCACGCACTTCAGCATCGCGTTTTCCATGAGCTATGCGGTGAACCAGAACGTGGCACTCAGTACGTTCTTCGGCATCGCGGAGCCCATCGCCTTCGCCTTTGGCCGCGATCTCACGCGCGGCGGGCATCGCGGTATTCCGCTAACGCCCGCCTGATCCACCGCCGATGCGTGCGTTGGTTTCGGTCACCGCGCGCGTGAAGCCCTCGAACGGGATGTCGGTGATGCCGACCAGCCCGATGTGCGCGTTCTCGCCATCGAGGATGCGCCCCGTGACCGGCTGGTCCACGTACTGGAACCAGTGCGTGCCCACGACCACACCTGACGACGCTGCAGCGTCCACGAAACGGGCGTAAGCCTTGCCGCGCTCCTCCTCGTTGGCGACGGCCGCGAGGCCGCTGCCGAATGGCCCCCTGTCCGGCGAACCGAAGTGGAACTCCGTGATCAGCACGGGTTTGTCGAGCTTGCGGAAAGCGGCGACGTCGAAGCCATGCTCGGGCACGTCGGTATACGTGTTGATGCTGGTGACGTCCGCATAGGCCGCACTCGCTTCCTCCACCTCGGGCGTTCGGACGGCCAGACGGCCGCCGAGGAACAGGTGGTGCGGATCGGCCTTCTTGAGCGTCTCGGCCACCGTGCGGAAGTACTGCGCCGCGTATAGCTTGAGGAAAGCGATGTAGTCGACGGCGATCGCGGGATGGGCTTCGTCGGGTGGAGGCGCCCTGAAGCCTTCTGTCGCCACCGCGTCCCAACGCGTGACCGGCACGCCCCACGCCTTGGCGAACGTCGCGATGTCGCCATGGGTTTTCTCGAGGTATGCCAGGAAGGCTTGCTTGGCGGGGCTGGCAGGCCCTTGCGCGAGCGTGCCGATAGCGAGCGCCCAACGCCCCTGCGGTCCCTGCCCCGCCCAGGCAAGTTCGTTGTCGGCGAAGTAGCCGAGGAGCCACGGGTCGTCGCGCACGCCCGTGGTCGCCTTCGCGACCGCTGCCTGCGTGGCGGCGGCGAAGCGTGGATCGAACGGATCGGGCATGCGGCCCCAATAGTCGAAACCGGTGCTCACCGAGTTGAAGTCGCCCTTGATCAGGATCGGGACGGTATAGGCGATGCGGGATTCGTCGGAAGCTCCCACAGAGAAAGCGGGATCGCTCCAGTTGCCGAGGGTGTTGAAGCGCCAGGCCTTCAAGCGATCGATCGTGCGCTTGCGCCATGCGGCGCGCACGTCGCCGTCGCCGAACGAGCGCGCGACGTTGTTCGCATAGACGTCCCACCAGCGCCCGTGATTCATCCCATTGTCGCGCTGCGATCCCTGGTCGCTGCGGCTGTCGCCCACGCCGCCGAACCTCCCGTTCGCGGCAGCCGGGTCGGCAAACATGAATTCCCGCCCCTGCACATAGGTGCGACCGTCGGTGAGGTTCACCGCGTTCACGCCGAGCGAGAAGAACGCGTGGCCCTCCGGCGACACCAGCCACCAGCGGTCGCCCTGCTTCTGCGTGTGGAACCAGCCGGTGGCCCGCATGGCGGGTAGATCGGTACGGCCGCCGAAGCGGTCGAGATTCGTCGACTTCGGCGCGGCCGGTGCTGCATTGGCCCGGGCCTTCAGCGACGCATGGTCGGCGACTTTTTCAGGCCAGGTGGCTCGCGTGTACTGGCCAAAGCGGTCGACAATGCCGGCATAGGCGGCACGCAGATCCCCGTCGCCGGGCGCGGTATCGAGTTGGCCGAGCAGGATCGTCTGCGGCGCGCCGGGACTCGGCATCGACAACGTCACGGCCGTGACGGCTCCCGCATCGATGGCACCATCCACGGTGGTCGCCACGAGCCGAAGCCCCGCCACCCCTGTAGGGGCCGCTATAACGGCGAGCGCAGCACCGCCCCCCGCTTTGCCACCAGCAGTCCCGGCAAACGGCATCGGCGGCCCCACCTGCATCCCGAATGCACGGGGGGATGTCGCGTGCAACGGCAGCGAAAGCGTCATCGGCGGACCGGGAGGAAGGCCGACCGTGGCAGTGAGGTGCTTCGCTCCGGAGGCCACGTCGACGATCAGCGTCACGGGCCAGGGCATGCCGTTTTGTAAGCGCCAGCGCATCGTGCCGTTGACTGGCCAGCTCCAAGCCCCTTGCTTCGGCGCCAGCAGGAGCGACGGCCTCGGTGCCGGCTCGAAGGTCACCGCTACCAGTTCCTCACCACCGGCGGCCTTGCGCACGGTGGGATCGAGTGTCGCGTCGGTGCCGGCGATGCGTAGCGCGTCCCCGGGATGTACCGGCGACAGCGTTACCGGCGACAGCGTGGCGCCGTGAGCGGTGACGGCGAGGCCGCCAAGGGCGATGGCAATCAAGACACGCATGGCATCACTCTGCCACGGTGGAGATGAATGGGTTGTGCGACCTTCCTGTGCAGCGAGTTGTGGGAGCCGGCTTTGCCGGCGATCCCGCGGCAGCGGGCACGCTTGCCGCACGCTCCCTATCGCCGCTGAAGCGGCTCCCACACGAGGCCGCGCCAGCCGATATCTTCAGCGACTCGCAACGGCGGAACGCCGTCGCCACAGATAATAAACCGGGACACCGAGCGCGATGATGACCAGGCTCATGCCTGCATCGCCAGGCGTATCGATCGCCGTCGCCGCGATCACGCACAGCACCGTCGTGGTGAAGATCAGCGGCAACCACGGGTAACCGGGCACGAGGTATGGCGAGGGCTCCGACTTCAGCTTCTTGCGATACCAGAAGATCGTGGCGATGCCGAAGGCATGCGACAACCATTCGCCCACCGTCGTGTAGTTCAGCAGCGCATTGAAGCTGCCCGACAGGATCAGCACGATCGCCCACCCGCCCAGCGCCGCCAGCGCGAACTGCGGTGCGCCCGTGCGGGGTTCGATGCGCGCGATGGGCCGGAAGAACATGCCGTCCGCGCTCATCACCTGCAGCACGCGCGCGCCGCCTGCAATGGCGATGCTGCAATAGCCGAAGGTGGAACACGCGATGCCCACGGCGATGATCGTGGCGCCGGATTCCCCGAAGACGCGCCGCATGAGGTCGGCGGCGGGCGCGGTGCTGGCCGCCAGGCCGGCATGACCGAGGCCCGCCATGTAGGCGACGTTCACCAGCACGTAGCAGACCACGACGCTGAGCATGCCGAGGCCCAGCGCGCGGGGCAGCGTGCGCTGCGGTTCGCGCACTTCGCCGGCCAGATCGTTGAGGTAGTGGAATCCGCCGTAGGCGAACAGCGCGGGAAGCAGCGCCCCGACGATCGTGCCCACCGGCACATCGTGCGTCGGGTCGGCGGCGAACGCGAGGCCGAGATGACCGCGCGCCAGGAACAGGCCCACCACGATCAGGAGCGCGACGGCACCGAGCTTCAGGACGGTGAAGGTGTTCTGCACCAAGGCACCGGCGCGGATGCCGAAGAGGTTCACGGCGACGATGAAGCTGATCGCCCCGACCGCCACGGGCTTCACCCATTCGGTCGGCAGGCCGATGGCACGACACGCATAGTCGGCGAACGTGGTGGCGACCGCGGCGACGCTGCCGGGGTAGTTGATGAGCGCCATGGTCCAGCCGAAGAGGAACGCCGGCAGTTGCCCGAAGGCCTCCCGCAGGTAGACATAGGTGCCCCCTGCCTGCGGTCTCCGCGCGCCGAGTTCGGCGTAACAGAGCACCCCGGCGAGGGTGAGCAGGCCGCCGAGCGTCCAGAGCACGATGACCTCGGTGCCGGAACTGGTGAGCTGCGCAACGGTGGCCGGCGTGCGGAAGATACCCGCGCCGATGACACCGCCGATGACGATCATCGCGGCATCCCAGATGCCAAGGCGACGGAAGTAGTGGGCTGGCTGAGGGGCTGGCATCCGGCGACGATGCCATAAGCGCGCGCAGGAGCGATAGGGTTCGAGCGGGAAACCGGGGTCTATGCGGGGCCCCGCTGTTCGTGTGGGAGCCGGCTACGCCGGCGATCCCGCGGCAGCGGGCCAGCTTGCCGCAAGCACCCATCGCCGCTGAAGCGGCTCCCACACAGAGCTCGCCCACTTTGGCGGTTCCTACACAAATCCTGCTTGCCTTGTGAGGTGTCGAGTGTCTTCTGTGGGAGCCGGCTACGCCGGCGATCCCGCGGCAGCGGGCAATCTCGCAAGCACCCATCGCCGCTGAAGCGGCTCCCACACAAAGCGCGCCCACTTTGGCGGTTCCTACACAAAGCCTGCTTGCCTTGTGAGGTGTCGAGTGTCTTCTGTGGGAGCCGGCTACGCCGGCGTTCCCGCGGCAGCGGGCCAGCTTGCCGCAAGCACCCATCGCCGCTGAAGCGGCTCCCACACAAAGCGCGCCCACTTTGGCGGTTCCTACACAAAGCCTGCTTGCCTTGTGAGGTGTCGAGTGTCTTCTGTGGGAGCCGGCTACGCCGGCGATCCCGCGGCAGCGGACCAGCTTGCCGCAAGCACCCATCGCCGCTGAAGCGGCTCCCACACAGAGCTCGCCCGCCCTGGCGACTCCTGCAAAGACGATCGCCTGGGCAGCGCCGTTAGAGCCAGACTGCGTTCCAATAGGGGTAGTTACCGATCCGGTCCACCAGCCCCGCCCGAAGGGGATTCGCCACGAGGTAGCGTGCGGCGGCCACTATGTCGTCGTCCTTACGTAGCGCCCGGTCCTGAAACGACTTCTGCCAAACAGGAGATTTACGCCCGCTCGAGCGCTTGACGGCACTGGAGACGAGGGCCTTATAGCGGGCGACAACGCGGGAGATGTCTCCTTCGCGCAACTCCACCAGTCCATGCCAGTGATCGGGCATAAGTACCCATGCCAGGCAATTCGCACCTTTCCAGGCGGATGGCGAATGGCAGATCCGCGAAGCACGACGCGCATGGGAGATGTCACGAAAGATCGGTGCGCGATTCCACGTCACCGCAGTGATCAGATAGATCTGCCCAGGCTCTGATATTCGGCCTCGACGAAGGTCTTTGGAATGGGGCTGCTGCATACCCCAACCATGCCGCACACAGAACGCCCGCGATGCCGGTGAGCACCGCGGGCGTAGGCGCGTTATTTCTTCTTCGGAATGTAAAGATCCGTGATGGTGCCTTCGTACACCTCGGCGGCCATGCCCACGGATTCGCCCAGCGTCGGGTGGGGGTGGACGGTGCGGCCGATGTCGCCGGCTTCCGCGCCCATCTCGATGGCCAGGGCCAGTTCGGAAATGAGGTCGCCCGCGTGCGGGCCGACGATGCCGGCGCCCACGATGCGGTGGGTTTCCTCGTCGAACAGGAGCTTGGTGAAGCCTTCGGTGCGATCGATACCGATGGCGCGGCCGGAGGCCGCCCAAGGGAACTTGCCCACGCCGATCTTCAGGCCCTTTTCCTTCGCCTCGCGCTCGGTCACGCCCACCCAGGCGATTTCCGGGTCGGTGTACGCCACCGACGGAATCACGCGCGCGTCGAAGAAGCTCTTCTGCCCTGCCGCGGCTTCCGCCGCCACCTTGGCTTCGTGCGTGGCCTTGTGGGCCAGCATCGGCTGGCCCACCAGATCGCCGATGGCGAAGATGTGCTTCACGTTCGTGCGCATCTGGCGGTCGACGGGAATGAACCCGCGATCGCTGACTTCGACGCCCGCCTTCTCTGCGCCGACCTTGCCGCCGTTCGGCACGCGGCCGACGGAAACCAGCACACGGTCGTACACGGTGGTTTCGGGAATGCTCTCGCCGTCGAAGGTGACTTCGATGCCCTTCTTCGTGGCCTTGGCTTCCACCACCTTCGTCTTCAGGTGGATGCCCTTGTAGCGCTTGGCGATGCGCGCCTGCAGCGGCTTGATGAGATCGGCATCGGCGCCCGGGATGAGCTGATCGGCGAGTTCGACCACCGTGACCTCGGAGCCCAGACCGGCATACACCGTGGCCATTTCCAGGCCGATGATGCCGCCGCCCACGACGAGCAGCTTCTTCGGCACGTCGCGCAGTTCGAGCGCGCCGGTGGACGTGATGATGCGCTCGTCGTCCCACGGGACCGAAGGCAGCTTCACCGGCTGCGAGCCTGCCGCGATGATCGCGTTGCGGAAGCGGATGAGCTTGGTGCCCTCGGCCGTCTGGACTTCCATTTCGTTCGGCGAAATGAAGCTGCCGACGCCGGTGACGGTACGCACCTTGCGTGCCTTCGCCATCTGCGCGAGGCCACCGGTGAGCTTGCCGACCACCTTCTCCTTAAAGGTGCGGAGCTTGTCGAGGTCGATCTTCGGCTTGCCGAACGCGATGCCGTGGGCTTCCATGGCGGCCGCTTCGTCGATGACGGCGGCCGCGTGCAGCAGTGCCTTCGACGGAATGCAGCCCACGTTGAGGCACACGCCGCCGAGCGATTCGAAACGCTCGACCAGCACGGTGTCCAGCCCGATGTCCGCGCCGCGGAACGCCGCCGTATAGCCGCCCGGGCCGGAGCCGAGAACGACCAGTTCGCATTCGATGTCGGCCTTGCGGCCGGAGTCGCCGGCCGCCGTGGGCGTGGGAGCCGAAGCGGCGGCCGCCTGCTTCGGCGGTGCGGGCGCGGGCGACGGCGGTGCCGGCGGGGGCGCGTCCTTCGTCACGGACTGCCCGACCACTTTCTCCGCAGCCGGCGCTTGCGCTCCACCCTCGGCCTCGACGAGGGCGATGACGGTGCCATCGTTGACCTCGTCGCCGACCTTGACCTTCAGTTCGACGATCTTGCCGCCCTGGGAGGCGGGCACGTCCATCGTGGCCTTGTCGGATTCCAGCGTGATGAGGCTCTGGTCCTTGGCGACGGTGTCGCCGACCTTCACCAGGATCTCGATGACGGGTACGTCGTGCGAGCCGCCGAGATCGGGAACCTTGAGTTCGATCGTGTTAGCCATGCGTGCCGGCCTCCGTCAGAGCAAGAGGCGACGGATGTCGCCGAGCTGGGTGGCGAGGTACACGGCGAAGCGCGCGGCCAGGGCACCGTCGATCACGCGGTGGTCGTACGACAGGGACAGCGGCAGCATGAGGCGCGGCGCGAATTCCTTGCCGTTCCAGACGGGCTTCATCTGCGCCTTCGACACGCCGAGGATGGCCACTTCGGGTGCGTTGATGATCGGCGTGAACGCCGTACCGCCGATGCCGCCGAGCGAGGAGATGGAGAAGCAGCCGCCCTGCATGTCGTTGGCGGTGAGCTTCTTGTCGCGCGCCTTCTTCGAGATCTCCGCCAGTTCAGCGGCGAGTTCGAGCAGACCCTTCTTGTCGGCGTCGCGAATGACCGGCACGACGAGGCCGTCCGGCGTGTCCACGGCGATGCCGATGTTGAAGTACTTCTTCAGCGTGAGGTTCTCGCCCGACGCGTCGAGCGACGCGTTGAAAGTGGGGAACTTCTTCAGCGCCGCGACCACCGCCTTGATCTGGAAGACGAGCGGGGTGATTTTGAGGTCCTTGTTCTCTTCGCCGAGCTTCTTGCGGAAGGCTTCCAGTTCGGTGATGTCGGCGTCCTCGAACTGCGTGACGTGCGGAATCATCGCCCAGTTGCGCGCGAGGTTCGCTGCCGAAATCTTCGGGATGCGGCCGAGCGGTTTCTCTTCCACTTCGCCGAACTTGGAGAAGTCCACCTTCGGCCATGGCAGCAGGCTGAGCCCGCCGCCTGCGGCCACCGCGCCACCGGCGGACGGTGCCGCGCCGGAGGTCATCACCTGCTTCACGTAGTTGCTGACGTCTTCGCGCTGGATGCGGCCGCCGCGGCCGCTGCCCTTCACCTGCGCCACGTCGACGCCGAGCTCGCGCGCGAAGGCGCGCACGGCCGGGCTGGCGTACGGCGCGTTGGCCGGCATGATGACGCTGGCGTCGAAGGACACCGGCGGCGTGCGCGGCGCGCCACCGGCCGGAGTGTCGGATGCGGGAGCCGCTGCGGTTTCGCGCTGCGGCGCCGGCGCGGGTGCCTCGGCGATGCCGGGTTTATCCGTGGACGGCGCGGGCTGCGTATCGGCTGCGGCAGCCGCGGCGGACTCGCCGCCCTCGCTGTCCAGGATGGCGATGACGTGGCCGTCGTTGACCTCGTCGCCGACCTTGACCTTGAGTTCCTTGATCGTGCCCGCGGCGGGCGCGGGAATGTCCATCGTGGCCTTGTCGGACTCGAGCGTCATCAGGCTCTGGTCCTTCTCGACGCGGTCGCCGGCCTTCACCATGATCTCGATGATCGGCACCGGCTTGCCGCCGATGTCCGGCACCTTCACGTCCACCGGACCCGACGACTTCGACGCGGACGGCGCCTTGGCGGCCGCGGGGGCCGGGGCGGGAGCCGGAGCCGGAGCGGGTGCCGGGGCGGCGGCGGCTTCAGCCTTCGGCGCAGCGGCGGGGGCATCGCCCTCGGCCTCGATCAGCGCGATGATCGCGCCCTCGTCGACTTCGTCGCCGACCTTCACCTTCAATTCCTTGATGACGCCAGCGAAAGGCGCCGGCACTTCCATCGTGGCCTTGTCGGATTCGAGCGTGAGGAGGCTCTGGTCCTTCTCGACGCGGTCTCCTGCCTTGACCATGATTTCGATGATCGGCACCGGCTTGCCGCCGATATCGGGAATGCGGGCTTCTTTGACGTCGGCCATGGAACCTCCTAGAAACAGGCGCTTGCGGGCGGACGAACCCGCTGGCGGGGGAAGATGGGCGCCCGTGCTGCGGCGCAACCGGACGATTGTAATCCCTCAGGAGCGCGCCCGGACCCGTTTTCCACGATTAAAACGGTCGTTTGGGGCGGATTCCCGTCCGCGTGGAGGTCATGAGCCTGTGGGAGCCGGCTATGCCGGCGATCCCGCGGCAGCGGGCAGCTTTGTCGCGAGCCCCCATCGCCGCTGAAGCGGCTCCCACACAAAGCTCGCATTCCTGTGGGAAACCTCTGTGCTTGGGGGGGCTTCCGAAAAAGACAGTTGCTCCCACACAGAGCCTGCTTGCGAAAAGGCCATGCTTTTGGGGGAGGCGCCCGATCTAACCGTCGTTCGACGATGCCTGCGGCGACGGGGTCTTCCCTTCCTGACCGGACGCCGGCCCCACCAGGCGAATCTCGCTCTGCGGGTACGGGATGGTGATCTCTTCCTCGGCGAAGCGTTCCTTGATCCGGCGGAGCAGCGTGGTCTGCGCCTCCCAGAGGTCCGGCACCGTGGTCCAGCCGCGGATCACCAGGTTCACGCTGGAATCGCCGAGGCCTTCGGTCCATACGCCCGGCGCGGGGTTCTTGAGGATGCGGGCGTCTTCGGCGAATAGTTCCTGCACCACCTGCATCGCCTTGCCGATATCGTCGCCGTAGCCGATGCCCACCTTCAGTTCGAAACGGCGCGTACCGCGCACGTTGTAATTGATGATGGCATCGCCGCCCACCTTGGCATTCGGCACCACGGCCTGGCGGTTGTCGGGCGTGACGAGGTACGTGTGCATGAGATTCACGCTCTCCACCGTGCCGTCGATACCGCCCACCGTCACGAAGTCGCCCACGCGGAACGGACGGAACAGGATCAGCAGCACGCCCCACGCAAGGTTGGACAGCGAGCTGTTCAGCGCAAGGCCGATGGCCAGCCCGGCGGCACCGATGGCGGCGATGAATGAGGCTGTCGGCACGCCCATGGTGCCCAGCACCTGGATGAAGAGCAGCGCGAGCAGAACGCCGTAGATGAGGTTGCGCAGGAACAGCGCGAGGGTGACGTCGACGCGGGCGCGCTCCAGGGCACGGCGACCGAAGTTGGCGAGCCGGGCGGCGATCCAGAAGCCGACCACCAGCAGGAGGATCGCCAGACCGATGCGGATGGCGTAAGTGAGGGCCAGCGCACGCATGGCCTGGTCGATACCGAGGCGGTCGAGGAAGTCGATCATGTGTCCCTGCCTTTGTTGCGTTTGAAATCCGCAACGAGGCTAGCAGGGCGCCGTTGAAAGTGCAGTTGCCCCGGCTTTGTGTGGGAGCCGCTTCAGCGGCGATGGGCGTTTGCGACAAGCCGGCCCGCTGCCGCGGGATCGCCGGCGCAGCCGGCTCCCACAGTGTCCTTGATAGACGATACGGCAGCAGAAAAAAGGCGCCTTGCGGCGCCTTCGTTCTTACGGCGTGCTGTCGCCTGTCGGCTTCGCGGGCACCTGCGCCGTCTGCGGCGCGTCGATCTTGCGGCCGCCGTAGGGCAGCACTTCCGCAGCGAGCTTCGGATCCGCCTTGATCATCGCGACCTCGTCGCCAACGATGTGTGCGGCTTCGTCCAGCGGAGTGTCCTTGGCCTTCTTCGCCTCGGCTTCCTGCTTGATCTCCGACTTGATGCTGCGCTCGTTCGGGTTCAGGCCGTCGTCGGCGGTATCGCCGGTGTCGCCCAGTTCCGCGGGACTGCCGTCGCCGCCGAAGATCGCCTTGCGGCGGGCGCGGAAGTCGGCCTGCGTGGCCTCGTACTGCTTGCGCTCGGCCTGACGGGTGGCGAAGTTGAGCGAGATGTCGGTCTTGTCGCGCAGCTTCTGGTACTGGGCCAGTTCGTCGAGCATCAGTTTCCACGCTGGCGAATTCGCCACGCGCGCCTGGTGCTTCTGGTTCAGCGGCCCGACGATCGGCTTGAGGTCGGCCACCGGCTTGTAATCGGCCGGATCGATATGCCGCCACGGCAGCGCGTTGTCGTACGTGGATTCGCCGAATTCCTTGGCGTCGCCGTTCTGCGGGAACTGCACGTCGGGCGTGACGCCACGCAACTGCGTGCTGTCGCCGTTGATGCGGATGAACTCGGCGATGGTCATCTTGAGCTCGCCGTACTTGGCGTCTTCGCCGGTGGTGGCCTTGCCGAAGCGGTCGAGGTCCACCAGGTTCTGCACGGTGCCCTTCCCGAAGGTGGGCTCGCCGATGATGATGCCGCGGCCGTAGTCCTGGATGGCGGCCGCGAAGATCTCCGACGCGGACGCAGAACCGCGGTTCACCAGCACGGCCATCGGGCCGTCCCAGGCCATGCCCGGCGCGTCGTCGCCCTGGGCCTCGACCTGGCCGCGCGCGTCGCGCACCTGCACCACGGGGCCGGTGTCGATGAACAGGCCGGTGAGTTCGGTGGCTTCGTTGAGCGAACCGCCGCCGTTGTTGCGCAGATCCATGATCACGCCTTCCACCTTCTGCGCCTTCAGCTCGGTGAGCAGCTTGGAGACGTCGCGAGTGGCGCTCTTGAAGTTGGCGTCGCCGTTACGGCGCGCGCCGAAGTCCTGGTAGAAGGTGGGCAGTTCGATCACGCCGATCTTGCGCGTGACGTCGCCGTCCTTCACGTCGATGACCTTCGACTTCGCCGCCTGCTCTTCCATCGTGACCTTCTTGCGGACAAGGGTGACGATTTCATGCTTGCCGTCCACGCCGGCGTCGGCCGGGAGGATCTCGATGCGAACGGTGGTGTCCTTCTTGCCGCGGATCAGCTTGACCACGTCGTCCTGGCGCCAGCCGACCACGTCGACCATGGGGCCGGTTTCGCCCTGGCCGATGGCCACAATGCGGTCACCCGGCTTCATCTTGCCGGACTTGATGGCCGGCCCGCCGGGAACGAGCTCGCGGATGGTGGTGTAGTCGTCGCGCGCCTGGAGCACCGCGCCGATGCCTTCCAGCGACAGGCGCATGGCGATGTCGAACGCATCGGCCGCGCGGGGACCGAGGTAGTCGGTGTGCGGATCGGTGGAGTTCGCGTACGCGGTCATGAAGGCCTGCGTGGCGTCCTCGTCGTCGAGCTGGCGCACGCGCGTGATGTAGGTGGCGTAGCGCTTGTCGAGGGTCTTGCGAATGTCGTCGTCGTTCTTGCCGGCCAGCTTGAGGCGCAGCCAGTCGTTCATCGTGCGCTTGCGCCACACGTCGTCGAGCTCGGCCTGATTCTTCGGCGCCGCGGCCTTCTTGCGGTCGAAGTTGAAGCTCTCGTTGCCGCTGAAGTCGAAGCCCTTCTTCAGCAGGCTGCGCGCGTATTCCATGCGTTCGACCGCACGCGTGATGTACAGGTTGAACACCGAGAACGGACCGGAGAGGTCCTGGTTCCAGATGGCGTCGTCGAATTGCGTCTTCAGGGGCTCGAACTTCGCGAGGTCTTCTTGGGTGAAGAAGACTTTCTCGCCGTCGAGCGACTCGATGTAGGCCTTGTAGATCTTGCCCGACATGGCGTCGTCGAGCGGTTGGGCCTGGTAGTGGAACCGCGTGAGGAAGCGCGCCGACAACTGCGCCGCCTGCGTCTCGGCCGACGTGGGCTTCAACGGAAGGGTGGACTCTTTCCGCTGCGGCTGAGGCGAGGTGGCGGCCTCGGAAGCATCCTTCGGCTGCGGGGCGGACTTCGTCGCCGGCGCGGTCGTGTCGGGCCGCTGCTGCGGGGCGGCGGCCTGTGCCTGGACGCCCGCGGCCGACAAGGCCAGCAGGAGGGCGATCGCGGGGCGGAGAGTCATGTAGTCGGAGCCTCGGTGTGCTTGGCGGTTATTCGACGACACCGGCGGCGTGAGCCATCAGGTCGGCATGGTAGGAGGATCGCACCAGCGGACCGGAGGCGACATGGGAGAAACCCATGGCTTCGCCGGCGACACGCAGGGCTTCGAACTCGTCCGGCGTCCAGTAACGGACCACCGGATGGTGGTGCGCCGTCGGCTGCAGGTACTGGCCGATGGTGATCATGTCGACGTCATGGGCGCGTAGATCGCGCATGGTTTCCAGGACCTGTTCCATCGTTTCCCCCAGGCCCAGCATGATGCCGGACTTGGTGGGCACGGTGGGGTGCTGGGCCTTGAAGTTTTTCAGGAGGTCGAGCGACCACTGGTAGTCGGCACCGGGGCGGACCTCGCGGTAGAGGTGCGGCACCGTTTCCAGGTTGTGGTTGAAGACGTCGGGCGGGAAGTCCTTCAGGACGTCCAGCGCGCGCTCCATGCGGCCCTTGCCGCGGAAATCCGGTGTGAGGATCTCGATGCGGATGTCGGGGCTGGCGTGGCGCACCGCGCGGATGCACGAGGCGAAATGCTCGGCACCGCCGTCGCGGAGGTCGTCGCGGTCGACCGAGGTGATCACCACGTAGCGCAGGCGCATGTCGCGGATGGTCTCGGCCAGGCGCGCTGGCTCAAGCGGATCGGGAGGCAGCGGGCGGCCATGGGCCACGTCGCAGAAGGAGCAGCGGCGGGTGCAGACCTCGCCGAGGATCATGAAGGTGGCCGTGCCCTTGGAGAAGCACTCGTGGATGTTCGGGCAGGAGGCTTCCTCGCACACCGTGACCAGCGAGTTCTCGCGCAGGCGCGCCTTCAGCTGCTGCACGGCGTTGCCCTGCGGCAGGCGTACGCGGATCCAGCCGGGCTTGCGCAGCGCGGGCTGCGACGCGTCGAAACCGGCGCGATTGAGGCCGATCTTGTCGTTGCCGAGCATCTTCTCACCGGGCTTGTCGACCACGGCAATGGGGATGCTGCGGGAGGGGGAAGCGGAAGTCTGACTCATGGGGCTACAGCCTCAGACCGCAAGGCGCGCGGGGAGTTCGGGGAGGATGGGATCGGCCGGCACGGCGTGGAAGCCGAACTGCTTGCAGAATTCCTGAACCAGGACGTCTTCCACGTCCGCCAACCGCGACGGACCACCTAAGTCTACCACCTGGGTGACTTCCAAACCCTTGTACCCGCAGGGATTGATGCGGTGGTAGGGTTCGAGGTCCATGTCGACGTTGAAGGCCAGGCCGTGGAAGCTGCAGCCACGGCGGATGCGCAGGCCCAGCGCGGCGACCTTGGCCTCCGCCACGTAGACGCCCGGGGCGCCCTCGCGGCGGTCGGCCCCGATGTTCCATTCGCCCAGGGTGTCGATGATGGCCTGCTCGATCCGGTGGACCAGTTCACGCACGCCCACGCCGGTGCGGCGCAGGTCGATCATCGGGTAGGCCACGATCTGGCCGGGGCCGTGATAGGTCACCTGGCCACCGCGATCCACGCGCACCACCGGGATGTCCCCGGCGAACAGCACGTGTTCCTCCAGGCCCGCCTGGCCCAGCGTGAACACCGGATCGTGCTCCAGCAGCCACAACTCGTCGACGGTGTCGTCGGTGCGGTTGTCGGTGAAGGCGCTCATGGCCTTCCAGGTGGATTCGTAGGGGACGCGCCCCAGCCGGCGGACGTTGAGGGGGAGGGTCATGGGGATGAGCGGTGAGGCCTGAGCGGGCGGGTTCTGGCAATTTGCGGGTGGCGGCCCGGGGATGCAAGGGTTGGGTTGTGTGAGTCGGCGCATCGCGCCTGCGAGTCGGCCGCTAGCGGCCTGTGAACCGTCAGCGGCCGCTGCGCGGCCAGTGCGTAAGAGCACTCTTCTTACGGTTCACAGGCCGCTTCGCGGCCGACTTACAGGCCGCGCAGCGGCCGACTCACTCACATCGTGAAACGAATATTCTCGTCCGCCCGCAGCGTGCTGTGCGCCTCGAGGTACTTCTCGCGGGTGACCGCCACGAAGGTGACGGTCACGGACTGGTAATTGCCGGCGGGCGTGAGCTTGGTCGACAGCGTTTCGTGGAGAACCTCCACGCCGATGCCCAGGAGCAGCGCCGGCACCTGCTTGTCCAGCCCCGCGTTGGCGTTGCCGATCGCGGTGATCTCGAACTCGCCGGGGAACTGGAATCCCTTCCCTTCCTTCTGCGCCTGGCTGAAATCGATCTCGCGCATAACGAATGCCCTCTTACTTCTTGTCGCCGTCGTCGCTGTGGAACCACAGCATGATGGTGTCCCACAGGCGCGAGAAGAACCCGCCCTCGGGTGCATCGGCCAGTGCTACCAGCGGCTTTGTCAGCACCGGCTGTCCGTCGAGCGTGACGCGCAGCGTGCCCACCTGCTGGCCCTTCTTGAAGGGGGCGATCAGGGTGGCGGGAATGTCGAGGTTGGCCTTGAGCTTGTCGTAGTCGCCGCGCTTGACCGACACCATGGCGTCTTCGGTAAGGCCCAGCGGAATGGTGTTCTCGGCGCCCTTCCAGAGCTTCGGCGTGGCCAGCGGCTTGTTGGCCTCATACAGCTTGTGCGACTCGTAGAAACGGAAGCCGTAGTTGAGCAGCGCCAGCGCGGCATCGGCGCGGCCCTTCTCGCTGTTCGCACCCATCACGATGGCGATCATGCGTGCGTCGCCCTGCTTCGCCGAAGCAGCCAGGCAGTAGCCGGCGGCGGCGGTGTGGCCGGTCTTGATGCCGTCCACCGTGTTGTCGCGCCACAGCAGCAGATTGCGGTTGTGCTGCTTGATGCCGTTCCACTCGAACTCCTTCACCGCGGAGATGGCGTAGTCCTCGGGGAAGTCGTGGATGAGCGCACGCGAGAGGATCGCGATGTCGCGAGCCGTGGTGTAGTGGTTGGCGATGGGGTAGCCGGACGCGTTCTGGAAGTTCGAGTGGGTCATGCCCAGCTGCTTCGCGTACGCGTTCATCAGGTTGGCGAACGCGGGCTCGGAACCGGCGGTGTGCTCGGCCAGTGCGATGGCGGCGTCGTTACCCGACTGGATGATCATGCCGTACAGCAGATCCTTCAGCGGCACCTGGCTGTTGAGCTTCAGGAAGCTGGTGGAACCGTCGGTGCCCGCACCGCCGCCACGCCACGCGTTCTCGCTGATGGTGACCGGATCGGTCATGTGGATCTTGCCGTTGCCGATCTCGGCGGACACGACGTAGTCGGTCATCACTTTCGTGATGGAGGCCGGCTCCACCTGCATGTCCGGGTCTTTCGAGGCGATGATCTGCCCGGTGTTGTAGTCCATCAGGACCCAGCTCTTGCCCTCCACGTCCGGCGGCGGCGGCACCGGCGCCTCGGGGACCACGGGGCGCGGCACGGAGGGACGGGGCGGCGTCTGCTGCGCCACGGTCACACCGGCGACGAGCGCGGCGGCGGCGAAAGCGAACAGGGAGCGGGGCAAGAGCTTCATCGTGTCAGCGGTCCAGTCAAAGCAAGAAAAAAAAGAAGGTCAGTCTACCGCGACCTGCGGCCTGGGCAGGCCCATGCCTGCGATCTGGTCGGTAACGCGGTCGGCGGTGTCCACGTCGGAGAGGGGCCCCACGCGCACGCGGCGCACGTTGCGGCCGCCGATCTGGGTCTCGACGACACTGACAGGCCCGAGGCCCGCGCGGTTCAATTGGTCGGCCACCCGCTGGGCATTCGCCACGTCGGAGAAGGCGCCCACCTGGAGGTAGATACTGGGTTTGCCGGGCACGGGGGGCGTGATGCTGCCCGTCGTCGGCACCGCCGCAGCCGCGGTTGCCGCACCGGTGCCCGGCGGCGTCGCGGCGGCCATGCGCGTGGTCGCGCCCGCGGCCCGCGCCGTGCTTCCTGGCGCGGGTGGCAGGGCCTCGGCCGGGGTGGCATCGGTCATGCCGGCCACGCTGCCATCGCCGTAGTCGTCGGCAGCATCCCCTGATGGGGCGGCTGCCGCGCCCATGGCGCCCACGGCAGCCGCGGGCGTCGCGACCGTGCGGGGCGCCACGGAAGCGCTGGAGGACGATGTGCCGCAGCCGCTTCCTGTGGGAGCCGCTTCAGCGGCGATCCCGCGGCAGCGGGCAGTCTTGTCGCGAGCACCCATCGCCGCTGAAGCGGCTCCCACCGTCGAAGCCACGGGCGGTCGGGGCGCCGTGACGGGAGCGGGCTTCGGCGCCGTGTTCACGTAGGGCGCGCTGCGTTCGCTGCCGGGATCGCCGGGATCGATGGCGCGCACTTCCACGAGGCCCGTGCCCTTGGGCCAGACGCCGATCTTCACGGCTGCGGCGAAGGAGAGGTCGATGATGCGGTTTTCGTGGAACGGCCCGCGGTCGTTGATGCGGACGATGACGCTCTTGCCGTTCTCCAGGTTCGTGACCCGTGCGTAGCTCGGCAGCGGCAAGGTCTTGTGCGCCGCGGAGAACTGGTACATGTCGTATTCCTCCAGGCTGGAGGTCTTGTAGCCGTGGAACTTGTTGCCGTAGAACGACGCGATGCCGCGCTCGACATAGCCATGCGGGCTGGGCAGCACCCGGTAGGTCTGCCCGAGCACCGAATACGGCGACTTGTTGCCGTAGAGCGAACGCGGCTCCACTTTCGGCACCGGCTCCGGCAGCTTGCTGACGTCGGGGATGTCGGTGGGAACGCTGTCGCTGCGGCTGCGGTAGCGGCTGGACTGCCCTTTGCGGATGTCGTCGTAACCCCCGCGCGGCGAAGACACCGAGCCGCCGCCCCGGGACGACGGGCGGGAATTCTTCGAGCCGCCGCAGGCGGTGAGGGCCATGGCGATCAGAACCATGAGGAGGACTTGCGCGACGCGCCCCCTCGTGGGAGCTACCAAGACAGGTGGGCTCTGTGTGGGAGCCGCTTTAGCGGCGATGGGTGCTTGCGACAGAATTGCCCGCTGCCGCGGGATCGCCGGCATAGCCGGCTCCCACAGGGCACTCGTCGTCGTCACCGCCCCCACGGCGCCCTGCTTCATCGCGCGCCCGGCCCCTTCACACGTGCGCGGATTTCCTGCGCGAGCTGGTCCACGGCCATGGCGTACATCGGGCTGCGGTTATAGGTGGTGATGACGTAGAAGTTCTGGAACACGAACCAGTATTCGTCGCCGGCGGGGCCGTCGAGCCGCACCAGCTGCGCGTCGCGCCCCGGGTTCAGGTGCTGCAAAGGGGCGAAGCCCTCGGCCACGAAGGATTCCACGGGCGCCGCAGGGCGCCAGTCCTTGGGCACGCCCGGTGCCACGGCGCGCGCGTCGGGCTGGGCACGTGCGGCGACAGGGCCGCCGGCTTCCCAACCGTGCTGCGCAAAATAATTCGCCACGCTTGCGAAGATGTCGCCCATCGAGCCCTTCATGTCGATGCGGCCGTCGTGGTCGTAATCCACGCCCCAGTCGCGGATGGACGAGGGCATGAACTGGCCCCAGCCCTGTGCGCCCGCGTACGAACCCGTGAGCGTATCGAGCGGGCCGCCGAGGTGGTTCGAGGGAAGCTCAAGCAGCACCTTCAGCTGCTCGCGGAAGAACGGCGCGCGCTTCGGGTAGTAGAAAGCCAGCGTGGTCAGCGCGTCCAGCACCTTCCATTTGCCGGTGTTGCGGCCGTAGAAGGTTTCCACGCCCACGATGGCCACGATGTACTCGGGTGGCACGCCGTACTTGCGGCCGATGGCCTCGAGCAGCGCGCGATGCTCGCGATAGAAGTCGGCGCCCGCCTCGATGCGCTTTTCGGTGAGGAAGATGGGCCGGTAATCGCGCCACGGCTTGCCCTCGGCGGGCCGACTGATCGCATCGAGGATGGCCTGCTGCTTCTTCGCGCCGTCGAGCAGCGCATTCAGCGAGGCCTTGCTCTTGCCCGTGTCCTTCGCCACTTCGCGCACCAGTTGCTCCTGCCCCGGATGGGTGGCGGCATGGGCGGTGGAGGTAAACAGGAGGGGGAGAGCGATCAACGCGCCGGCGAGGCGCGGAAAACGGCGTGCGGGTCGTGCGCGGCGCGCGGAGAGAACTTCATCCATGGACCGAAGCGTAACACGCGTTTCTGGCGTGTCCCGGGCGAGGCTGGGCGCGCGTTCAGGCTGTAGGAGCGCGCCCTGCGCGCGACAGGTTTTGAGGCCGTGACCCGGAGCTGGCGCGCAAGGTTGGAGACAGGTGCGAAAACCTGTCGCGCGCAGGGCGCGCTCCTACATGTCGCCGGGGCGGCGCTAATCGTGCAGTTTGCGGTTCGCGTGGATCGACATCAGCACGCCGAAGCCCGTGAGCAGCGATACGGCGGAGGTGCCACCGTAGCTCACCAGCGGCATGGGCACGCCCACCACGGGCAGGATGCCGGCCACCATGCCGCCATTCACGGCCACGTAGACGAAGAAGCTCATGCCGATGGCGCCGGCCAGCAGGCGCGAATAGGTGTCGCGTGCGTTCATCGCAATCCACAGGCAGCGGCCGATGATGAAGGCGTAGAGCAGCATGATGGCGACGACGCCCACCAGGCCGAATTCTTCCGAGAACACCGCGAAAATGAAGTCGGTGGTGTGCTCGGGCAGGAAGTCGAGGCGCGACTGCGTGCCGTGCTGCCAGCCCTTGCCGAACACGCCGCCCGAGCCCACCGCGATCTTCGACTGGATGATGTGCCAGCCGTTGCCCAGCGGGTCGGATTCGGGATCGAACATGGTGCGCACGCGATTGCGCTGGTACTCGTGGAGGAATTGCCAGGCCACGGGAACCGCGGCCGCCACACCGCCCACCAGCAGCCCGATGCGCCACCACGCCATGCCCGACAGGAACAACGCGAAGGCGCCGGCACCGGCCACGAGCAGGGCCGTGCCGAGGTCTGGCTGTTCGGCGATAAGCCCCGCCGGCACCGCGATGAGCAGCCCCACCACCACGATGTCTTTCCAGCTGGGCGGTAACTGGCGGGGGTGCAGGTACCAGGCCACCATCATCGGCATGGTCAGCTTCAGCAGTTCGGACGGCTGGAAACGCATGACGCCGAGATCGAGCCAGCGGTAGGCACCCCTCCCCTCGCCCAGCACCGCCACTACCACCAGCAACGCCGTACTGCCCATGTAGAGCCAAGGCGTCCACGACCGCAGTACCGGCGGCGGGATGCGAGAGATGATCAGCAACAGCACGCCGCCGAGCGCGAAGCGCGCGGCCTGCCCGCCCACCAGCGAGTAATTGCCGCCGCCTGCGCTGTAGAGCGTGGCCAGGCCCGCGCAGGCGAGGACAACCAGCGCCAGCAGCAGCGGCAGGTCGAGCCGCGGGCGGCTGAGAAGCCGCATGCCGAAGCGGCGCATGCGCACGGTGAGGTTTCGGATCATTGCGCCGGCTCCTCGCCGCTGTCGTCGCCCTGCGCCGGGTTTTCGCCCGAGGGTGCCGCCTCCGGCAGTGCGTCCGAGGTCACGATATCGGTGGGCGACGGGTCTTCCGGCCTCGCGCCGCCTTCGTCCACCACCCACTGGTCGAGGATCTTGCGGGCGATGGGGCCGGAATCCTTCGCACCCCATGCGCCGGCTTCGAGCACCACCGCCACGGCGATGCGCGGGTCTTCGGCGGGCGTGTAGGCGATGAAGAGCGCGCGGTGACGGGAGGCGAGATAGGCGGTGTTCTTGTTCTCGTTATACGCATTGGTGGTGCGGGAGAAACGTTCCGCGGTGCCGCTCTTGCCCGCGATGACATAAGGGAATCCCTTGCCGAGACCCTTGCCGGTGCCCTCGCCGTTGATCACCGCGATCATGCCTTCGTCCACCGCATCCCAGTCCGCTGCTTTCTTGACGAGCGAGGGGCCGGTAGGGGGAAACGACTGCCGCACGCGCGGGCTGTCCACGCCGTCCTGCGTGTCCAGCAGGAAATGCGGCTTGTAAGGGATGCCATGGCCCGCGAAGGTCGCGGTGGCATGCGCGAGCTGCAGCGGGGTCACGGCCCAATAGCCCTGCCCGATGCCGGCGATGATCGTTTCTCCTGGGTACCAGCCGTTCTTGCTGCGGGTCGCCTTCCATTCCCGCGACGGCAGGATGCCTTCCACTTCGCCCACCAGGTCGATGCCGGTCTTCTGGCCGAAGCCGAAACGGGACATCCAGGCGGAAAGGCGGTCGATGCCCATGTCGAGCGCGAGGCGGTAGAAATACGTATTGGTGGATTTCTCGATGGCGCGCTGGAGGTTCACCGTGCCGTCGCCACCGCGCTTGTCGTCGCGGTAGCAGCGAGATTGCCCCGGAATGCAGAATTCGCCCGTGGAAAGCACGGTGTCGCTGGGCCGACGAATACCCAGCGCAAGGCCGCCGAGGGCAAGGAACGGTTTCACCGTGGAACCCGGCGGGTAGACACCGCGCAGTGCGCGGTTGTACAGCGGCTTGTCCGGCGCCGTGGTCAGCGCCTTGTAATCGGCCGAACTGATACCGTTCACGAAGAGGTTCGGATCGAAGCTCGGCTCGCTGGCAAAGGCCAGCACCTGGCCATTGCGCGGATCGATGGCGATGGCGGCGCCGGCGCGGCCATTCATTGCTTCCTCCGCCGCCTTCTGCAGGCGCACGTCGATGCTGAGGTAGATGTTCTTGCCCGGCGTGGGCGGCGTAGTGTCCAGCACGGCCTGCGTGCGGCCGTCGGCATTCACCTCGACCAGTTCGTAACCGGGCTCGCCATGCAGCAATTTCTCGTAGTAGCGCTCGATGCCGATGCGGCCGATGTGCGTGGTGCCCTTGTAGCTCGCCTCTTCCTCTTCGTCCATGGCCTCGAGGTCTTCGGCGTCGATACGGCTGACGTAACCGATGACGTGGGCCATCTGCGCGCCCATCGGATAGCGCCGTGTGAGGTAAGGCACGACGTCCACGCCGGGGAAGCGCCAGCGGTTCACCGCGAAGCGGCCGATCTCGTCCTCGTTGAGTTTCAGCTTCAGCGGCACGCCCTCGAAGCGGCGGCTCTGCTTCACCTGTTTCTTGAAGCTGGCGATGTCCTCGTCCGAGAGAGGCACCACCTGGCCGAGGTCCGCCAGCATGCGGTCCATGTCGGTCACCTGCTCGGGCGTCACTTCGAGCCGGAACGCCGGCACGTTGTCGGCGAGCAGCACGCCGTTGCGGTCGTAGATGAGCCCGCGTGCTGGCGGGATCGCACGCGGCTTCACGCGGTTCTGGTCCGAGCGCACCACGAATTCGTCGTGGTGCAGCACCTGGAGATACACATAGCGCACGCAGACGCCTGCCAGCCCCAGCAGGATCAGCGCGAAGCCCGTCAGGGCGCGGCGGCGGAACAGCGCCACCTCGCCGCGGACCTCCTTGATCGAGGCGCGCCGCCGGCTCATGCCTCGTGGATGCGCAGGCGCGCGCGCAGGTCGTCGAGGATGAGGAACAGGAACGGCCAGAGCGCCGCGCCGACCAGCGGCGAGATCCAATATTCGGGCGGCGGCAGGGGATCGCCGCTGAACACGCGCACCAGCATCAGCAGGATGCGGTCGTTCACGAGCAGGCCCAGCACCGCCAGCGACTGCTGCCACATGGGGAAGAAGCGCAGGCGCGACCGGAACCGCAGCGCGATGAACACCATGGCGGTGAGGCGCAGCGCCTGTTCGCCGAGTAGCACCCCGTCGAATAGATCCGCGGCCACACCAAGGCAGAAGGCCAGCCCCAGCGTGACCCGATCGCCCGACTGCAGGCACCAGTAGAGCAGCACCAGCGCGGGCCAGTACGGCTTCAGCGGCATGAGCGGCCCCGGCAGCGGAATGAGCATGAGGAACAGCGAGATGAGCAGCGTGGCGGCAAACCACAGCTGACGAACGCGCGTCTTGTTCATGGCGCCCCTCCCGCTGGTGCGGCAGCGGTGGACGCGCCCGTCGGTGCCGGCGCCGGCGTGGCCGCAGGCGGCGCATTGGGGTCCGGCGCCAGGCTGGCGGGCGGACCCGCTTCCTGCGCCGGCTCCGGCGGGCCGGCATTTTCGGCCAGGTCGTGCAGCAGGAGCACATCCTCGCTGCGATCGAGGTCCGCCGCGGGCCGCGCCTGTGCCGACAGGAAGGTGCCGGAGGGCGTCTGTGCCACGTCGCGTATCTCGCCCACGGGGAAACCAGGTGGGAAGCGTCCGCCCAGACCGGATGTGACCAGCTTGTCGCCCACCTGCACATCGGCCGAGACGGGGATATTGGGCAGCATGAGCATGTCGCCCGCGCGCGAGCCGTAGGCGATGGTGCGCAGGCCGGTTCGTTCGATCGTCACGGGGATGGCATGGTTCGGGTCGGTGATGAGCATGGCCACCGACGTGGTCGGCAGTACCTCCACGATCTGGCCCATGACGCCCCGCGCATCGATCACCACCTGCCCGGGGCGCACCTTGTCGCGCGCGCCCACGTTCAGGACGATGCGGTGGCGGAAGCTGCCGAGGTCCACACCGATGAGGCGCGCAAGCTGCACGTTGAGCGACAGGCTGTGCTGGGTGTCGAGCAGTTCCTTCAGGCGCTGGTTCTGCTCCGCGACCGAGGCCATGCGGTTGAGCTTGGCGTTCGCCAGCAGCAGGTCTTCACGCAGCCGCTGGTTCTGGTCGGTGAGGCGCTGGCGATCGGCGAAGGCCACCGTCGCCGCATGGAAGCCCTGCGACGGAAGCCCCGCAATGCGGTAGACCGGCTCGACCACGAGGGACAAGCCATAGCGCACGCTGGGCAGCCAGCCGCCGCGATGGTCGAGGACCATCAGCACGCAGGCGAGTGCGAGGTAGACGATGAGCCGGAGCGTGCCCACCACGCCGGCCGCGAACAGGGGCGACTGGTCGTCGCGATTGAGGGCCATGGGTCAGGAGGTCCCCGTGCGCTCGGACATCCAGCCCGTGCGCGCCCTCATCATTCGAACGCGAAGAAGTCGCTGCCGTGCTGGTCGATCATCTCCAGGGCCTTGCCGCCGCCGCGCGCCACGCAGGTGAGCGGGTCGTCGGCTACCTGCACGTGCAGGCCGGTTTCCTCGGAAATGAGGCGATCCAGGTCGCGCAGCAGCGCACCGCCACCGGTGAGCACGATGCCGCGCTCGGCCACGTCGGAGCAGAGCTCCGGAGGCGTCTGCTCCAGCGCGGCCTTCACCGCCGCCACGATGCCGGAGAGCGGCTCGTGCAGGGCTTCCAGCACCTCGTTGGAGTTGATGGTGAACATGCGCGGCACGCCCTCGGCGAGGTTGCGGCCGGAAATCTCGATTTCGCGCACCTCGCTCTGCGGGAAGGCGCAGCCGATTTCGAGCTTGATCCGCTCGGCGGTGGACTCGCCGATCAGCGTGCCGTGGTTGCGGCGCACGTAGTTGATGATGGCCTCGTCGAAGCGGTCGCCGCCCACGCGCACGGACTGCGAGTAGACGATGCCGTTGAGCGAGATGACTGCCACTTCGGAGGTGCCGCCACCGATGTCCAGCACCATGGAGCCGCGGGCCTCGTGCACCGGGATACCGGCGCCGATCGCGGCGGCCATGGGCTCTTCGATGAGGAAGACGTCGCGGGCACCGGCGCCTTCGGCCGATTCCTTGATGGCGCGGCGCTCCACCTGGGTGGACCCGCACGGCACGCAAACGAGCACTCGCGGGCTCGGGCGCAGCATGCGCGACCGGTGCACCTGCTTGATGAAGTGCTGCAGCATCGCTTCGGTCATGGTGAAGTCGGCAATGACGCCGTCCTTCATGGGGCGCACCGTGGCGATGTTGCCCGGGGTGCGGCCGAGCATGCGCTTGGCATCGCCGCCCACCGCCGCCACGGCGCGGGGGCCGCCCGGGCCGCGGTCCTGGCGGATCGCCACCACCGAGGGTTCGTTCAGGACGATGCCCTGCCCGCGCACATAAATAAGCGTATTCGCCGTGCCGAGATCGATGGAGATGTCGTTCGAAAAGAGTCCGCGGAACTTCTTAAACATGATGCGGCGGGCGCCCATAGCGGGAAAAAGTAAGCGTGCGAGTCTAGATTGGCGCCCTTCCCCACGCAAGGGCGGAGTCGTTAAGAAAGCCTTGTAAGTCCGGATGATGCGAGCGGAATCTGCCCTTTCGGGGTGGGGTCGGGGGTGCCGGGCCGGTCGCCTCGGGGAAGGTTTTTCGGTAGGATCGTCAGGTTTGCCGGACCCCATGCGGGCGGCGCTTCTCGCGACCTCGCCGGTCGTGCCAATCCATATCCAGGGCCACCCAACGCATGACTGCCGTAATCTGCGGATCGCTCGCCTATGACACCATCATGGTGTTCCAGGACCAGTTCAAGAACCACATCATTCCGGACCAGGTGCATATCCTGAACGTGTCGTTCCTGGTGCCGGCCATGCGCCGCGAGTTCGGCGGCTGCGCAGGCAATATTGCGTACAACCTCAAGTTGCTGGGTGGCGAACCCATGCCGGTGGCCACGGTGGGCCAGGATTTCGCGCCGTACCGCGCGCACCTGGAGAAACACGGCATCCGTCTCGACGGCGTCCGCCAGTTCGACGACCAGTTCACCCCGCAGTGCTTCATCACCACCGACCTGGACAACAACCAGATCACCGCTTTCCATCCCGGCGCGATGTCCAGCGCGCAGGAAAACCACGTGCGCGACATCGCGCATTGCACGTTCGGCATCGTGGCGCCGGACGGCCGCGAGGCCATGTTGCAGCACGTGGACGAATTCGCCGCGCGCGGCGTGCCCTTCATCTTCGATCCGGGCCAGGCCATGCCGTTGTTCAACGGCGAGGAATTCCGCTCGATGATCACGAAGGCCAACTACGTCATCGTCAACGACTACGAGTCGCAGCTGTTGCAGCAGCGCACGGGATGGAGTGCCGCGGAGATCGCGTCGAAGGTCACCGCCTATATCGTCACGCAGGGCCCGCGCGGTTCGCTCATCCATGTGGACGGCCAGACGACGGAGATTCCGCCGGCTCGCGAACGCCAGGTGGTGGACCCCACCGGTTGCGGCGACGCATACCGCGCCGGCCTCATCTTCGGCATCATGAAGGGTTACGATTGGCCCACCATCGGTCGCATGGCCTCGCTGATGGGCGCGTTGAAGGTCGAGCATCCGGGCACGCAGAACCAGTACTTCACGTACGACCAGTTCGCTGCGGAGTTCCAGGATCAGTTCGGTTACGCGCTGGGCTGAGCGCTCGCCGCTGTGCTCGAACGAAGGGGCGGCGCAGCGATGCGCCGCCCCTTCTTGTTGTGCGCTTTGTGTGGGAGCCGCTTCAGCGGCGACGGGTGCGCGCGGCGAGCTTGCCCGCTCACGCTACCGCGGGATCGCCGCTGAAGCGGCTCCCACAGTCGTCAGCCCGCCTTGCCGGGCTTGAAAGCCATCGTGGCGTTCACCGCGCGCTTCCAGCCGTCGTAGAGTTCGTCGCGGCGCTCTTTCGTCATCGCCGGCTTGAACTCGCGATCGACGGCCCAGCGGCTTGCGATGTCCTGCTTGTCCTTCCAGAACCCGACCGCGAGGCCGGCGAGATACGCCGCACCCTGCGCCGTGGTTTCCTGCACCTTTGGCCGCAGCAGCGTCACGTCGAGGATATCGGCCTGGAACTGCGCCATGAAGTCATTGGCGATGGCGCCGCCGTCCGCGCGCAACTCCTTCAGCTGGATCCCCGAATCGGCCTGCATCGCTTCAAGGACGTCGCGTGTCTGGTAGGCCATCGATTCCAGTGCCGCTCGGATGAACTGCTCTTTCGAGGTGCCACGCGACAGGCCGAACACGGCACCACGCACGTCGCTTTGCCAGTACGGCGCACCGAGACCGACGAAGGCAGGCACGAAGTACACACCGTCGTTGTCCTTCGCCCGCTCCGCGTACTCCTGCGAATCGGATGCCTTGCCAAGCATGCGCAGGCCGTCGCGCAACCACTGGATCACCGAGCCCGCCACGAAGATGCTGCCTTCCAGGGCATATTCCACCTTGCCGTCGACGCCCCAGGCGATGGTGGTCAGCAGCCCGTTCTTCGAACGCACGGCTTTTTCGCCCGTGTTCATCAGCATGAAGCAACCGGTGCCGTACGTGTTCTTGGCCAGCCCTTCCTCGAAACACGCCTGGCCGAACAACGCGGCCTGCTGATCGCCCGCGATGCCCGCAATGGGCACTTCCCGTCCGAAGAAATGTTTCGCCAACGTGTTGCCGTACACCTCGCTCGAGGACTTCACCTCGGGCAGCATGGCACGCGGTACGTTCAGCATCTTCAGCAACTCGTCGTCCCACTCGCGCTTGTGGATGTCGTACATCAACGTGCGCGAGGCATTCGTGTAGTCGGTGACGTGGACCTTGCCGCCGGTGAGGTTCCAGATCAGCCACGTGTCGATGGTGCCGAACAGCAGGTCGCCCGCTTCGGCCCGGGCTTGCGCGCCGTCGACATGGTCGAGGATCCAGCGCACTTTCGTGCCTGCGAAATAGGCGTCGATGAGCAGTCCCGTCTTCTCGCGGACCATGGCTTCATGGCCTTCGGCCTTCAGCCGTTCGCATATTTCCGCCGTCTGGCGCGACTGCCACACGATCGCGTTGTAGATCGGCTGACCCGTGTGCCGGTCCCAGACCACGGCGGTCTCGCGCTGGTTGGTGATGCCGATGCCTTCGATCGCGGCCGGATCGATCTGCGAACTGCTGATCACCTCCGTCATGGTCGACAGCACGCTGGTCATGATCTCCCGCGGGTTGTGCTCCACCCAGCCCGGTTGCGGAAAGATCTGCGGAAACTCGCGCTGCGCGGTGCCGGCGATGTTGCCGTCGTGGTCGAACAGGATCGTGCGCGAACTGGTCGTACCCTGGTCGATGGCGAGAATGTAGGTCTTCTTGGTCACGATAGGTCCTCTCGAATCAGGCCGCGAGAGCGGTGTAGGCGAAGGCGGCGAGCAAGGCGCCGATGATCGAACCGACGATGGGAACCGGTGCATAGGCGAAGTCGGAACCGCCCTTGCCGGGAATGGGAAGCAGCGCGTGCGCGACACGCGGCCCGAAGTCGCGCGCCGGGTTGATGGCGTAACCGGTCGGGCCACCGAGGCACATGCCGATCACCACCACGAGCAGCGCGACGGCGATGGGCGCGATGCCCTTGGAAAGATCGTTGCTGCCGATGGCGAGTACGCAATACACCAGAACGAAGGTGCCGATCACCTCGGTGAGAATGTTGGCGGGGAACGAGCGGATCGCCGGGATCGTGCAGAAGATGCCGAGCTTCTTCGCCGGATCGTCGGTCCCGCGCCAATGCGCGAGATACGCCAGGTACACCAGCACGGCGCCGGTGAACGCACCGGCCATCTGCGCTGCGATGTAACCGGGAACGAGCGACCAGGAAAGCTTGCCGATGGCAGCCATGGCCAGCGTGATCGCGGGATTCATATGCGCGCCGCTCTTCGCAGCGACGAAGATACCCATGAGCACGGCGAGGCCCCACGCCCACGTGATCACGCCCCAGCCCGCATTCTCCGCCTTGGAATCCTTCAGCAGGACGCCGGCGACTACGCCGTCGCCCAGGAGGATCATCACCATCGTTCCGAGGAATTCACTCAGGTACACCGACATGCCAATACTCCTTCGTCGCGCGGCAGGTCATCAGTGCGACCGCGCAGGGTGGACTAGCAGGCTCGCGCGTCAGCGCTTTCCCGCGAGATAAGCGGACAGGCGTTCCACATCGGGCGGCGTGACGCGCAAGCCGACCTTGGTGCGGCGCCAGAGGATGTCCTCGGCCTCGGTGGCCCATTCGTGACGCACGAGGTAGTCGACCTCGGCCTGGTAGAGATCGGAGCCGAAGTTCTCGCCCAGGGCGTCGAGCCCGCGAGCCTCGCCAAGCAGGTCGCGCGCGCGGGTGCCGTAGCTGTGCACGAGACGCCAGGCGAGTTTTTCGGGCAGCCACGGACGGGTCGACCGTATGTCGGCCAGCAATTCGTCCGTGTCACGTTCGCCACCCCCGGGCAGCGGCGGCGCGTCCGCTGTCCAGGCCGGCTTGTTGTTGCCAAGCAGGGGGGCAAGCCGGTCGAGCGCTTCTTCCGAGAGCTTGCGATAGGTGGTGAGCTTGCCGCCGAAGACGTTGAGCAGCGGCGCACCGTCCTCGTCGATGTCGAGCAGGTAGTCGCGCGTAACTTCCGACGCGCTGCCGGCTTCGTCCTGCAACAGCGGACGCACACCGCTGTAGCTCCAGACGACATCGGACGGAGTCAGCTGCTTCTTGAAGTAGCGATTGACGGCGTCGCACAGATAGCTGCTTTCGTCTGCGTCGATGCGCGGATGCGAAGGGTCGTCGTGATACTCGATGTCCGTGGTGCCGATCAGCGTGAAGTCGCGCTCGTAGGGAATCGCGAAGACGATGCGGCGGTCGGGCTGCTGAAAGATGTACGCGTAGCGGTGTTCGAAGATCTTCGGGACCACGATGTGGCTACCCTTGATGAGGCGCAGGGTGTGCTTGTGCTTGAGATGCACCACCTCGTCCAGGAAGCTCGCGGCCCAAGGACCCGCCGCGTTGACCAGCGCGCGGGCCCGCACGAAGTGCCGCGTTCCGTCACGTGCCGCCAGTTCCGCCGTCCAGCCGTCACCGTCGCGACGGGCGCTGACGCAGGTGGTATGGGTTTCGATGCGCGCACCGCGGCGCGCGGCATCCATCGCATTCAGGACCACCAGGCGCGCATCCTGCACCCAGGCGTCCGAGTACACGAAACCGACGGCGAACTCGTCGCGCAGTGGCGCCCCGGTTACATGCTTACCGAAACGGACCCTGCGCGAACCGGGAAGCGTACGACGGCCTCGGCCGAGGTGGTCGTACAGGAACAGGCCGATGCGGATCATCCACGCCGGGCGCAAGTGAGGCTGGTGCGGCAGCACGAAGCGTAGCGGCCAGATGATGTGCGGCGCCGCGCGCAGCAGTACCTCGCGCTCTGCGAGCGCCTTGCCGACCAGCGCGAATTCGAACTGCTCCAGGTAACGCAGGCCGCCGTGGATCAGCTTGGTGGCGGCACTGGACGTATGGGAAGCGAGGTCGTCGCGCTCGCAGAGCCAGACGCTCAGCCCGCGGCCCACGGCATCGCGAGCGATACCGACGCCGTTCACGCCACCGCCGACCACCAGTACATCGACCTGCTCGACCATCGGGTGCTCCGTTCTGCAGGGGACGAGGCGCGTTCGCTCAGTGGCGCACGCGCCCGCCATGTTCGTTTCCAGTCGTTAAGAACACGTTCGCAGCGAAAACGAACATTCTTACGACATCGATAAGCCGCTATCGAGCCAAAGCGAGCATATTCGAACATTACCGAACATCGCACGCCGCAGTGCAGCGTAAAACGCCCCGGCTATCGGCCGGGGCGCTCTGTCGCGGTCAGCCTCCGGCCACGTGCACCTGCGTGCCCGCCGCCTCGAGGATGGGAAGAAGCGCGTCGGGAGGCGGCCGATCGGTGAACCAGGCGTCGACGTGGGAGAAATCGCCGAGCCGGACCATCGCATTCCTGCCGATCTTGCTGTGGTCCGCACCGAGGAACACCTGCCGCGAGTGCTCGATGATCGCCTGCGCGACGCGTACCTCGTGGAAGTCGAAATCGAGCAGGGTGCCGTCGAGCTCGATGCCCGAGATGCCGATGATGCCGAAGTCCACCTTGAACTGACGGATCAGCTCGATCGTGGCCTCCCCTGTCACCCCGTGATCCCGGCCACGCACGACGCCGCCGGCGACGATCACCTCGAAGGTGGGGTTGTCACTCAGCAGGATGGCGATATTGAGGTTGTTGGTGATGACCCTGAGGTCGCGATGGTCGAGCAGCGCGCGACCGACACCTTCGTTGGTGGTGCCAAGGTTGATGAAGAGCGAGGAGCCATCGGGAATCTCCCTGGCGATCGACGCCGCGATGCGATTCTTCTCCGCGGCCTGCAGGGACTGCCTTGCGGCATAGGCGACATTTTCCACGCTGGACTGCGCGCTGACGCCGCCGTGATAACGCCGGATCAGTCCGGCGTCGGCCAGCAGGTTCAGATCGCGGCGGATCGTCTGCGGCGCCACGTCGAAGTGGCTGGCCAGCTCGTCCACGCCGGCAAAGCCTTCGCGCTGAACGATGGCAATCAGTTCTTCCTGCCGTCGGTTGAGTCGTGGATCCATGGGTTTCCCGTTTCGCCGCACACGGACATGATGACCTGTTGCCGCAGGAGTGTCATGCCGCAGTCGCGCTATGTGTAGCGCGCTTTGTGTGGGAGCCGCCTCAGCGGCGATGGGTGCTGGCGGCAAGGGATGCCCGCTGCCCCGGGATCGCCGGCAAAGCCGGCTCCCACAGGCAAAGAAAAAACCCGGCCTCATTCGAGACCGGGTTTTTAGGATAAAGCCCCTGGCGGTGACCTACTCTTGCATGGCTTGAGCCACACTACCATCGGCGCATGCGCGTTTCACTTC
>NZ_JAAQQR010000012.1 GCF_011742555.1 Luteibacter jiangsuensis | reverse complement strand
CGTGCTCGCAGCACCGCCGCTAAAACGGCTTGCCGCACTCCGCTCTCACCTCAAGCCTACCCCGACGCAAAGACACAAGCCGCTTCAGCGGCGATGGGTGCTCGCGGCAAGCCTGCCCGCTGCCGCGGGATCGCCGCTGAAGCGGCTCCCACAAGTCTCGGGTGGTGATACAGCTGTCCTCCAGGCTTGACCGCCCCGGCACCCTCGCCCCATCCTGCCCGGCTACGAACGAGCAACGCACCCGATGAACACTCGCTACAACGCTTCCGACATCGAAGTCCTCAGCGGCCTGGACCCGGTCAAGCGCCGTCCGGGCATGTACACCGACACATCCCGCCCGAACCACCTGGCCCAGGAGGTCATCGACAACTCCGTCGACGAGGCCCTGGCAGGCCATGCGAAAACCATCGAAGTCACGGTCTTCAACGACGGCTCGGTGGAAGTCACCGACGACGGCCGCGGCATGCCAGTGGATATCCACCCCGAGGAAAAGGTGCCGGGCGTCGAGCTGATCCTCACCCGCCTCCATGCGGGCGGCAAGTTCTCCAACAAGAACTACGCGTTTTCCGGCGGCCTGCACGGCGTGGGAGTGTCGGTGGTGAACGCGCTCTCCACGCGCGTGGACGTCACCATCCGCCGCGACGGCCAGGAATACCGCATGGCCTTCGCCAACGGCGACCGTGCCAGCGACCTGGAAGTGATCGGCACCGTTCCGAAGAAGAAGACCGGCACCACGCTCCGCTTCTGGCCCGACCCCAAGTATTTCGACACGCCGAAGATCCTCGTGTCGAAGCTCAAGCACCTGCTTCGGGCAAAAGCCGTGCTTTGCGCGGGCCTCACCGTGCGCCTCGTCGAGGAAGGCGGCGAAACCAGCGAGTGGTACTACGAGGACGGCCTGTCCGATTACCTCCGCGGCGAACTCCAGGGCGCCGAAGCCTTGCCGGCGGAACTGTTCGTGAAGCACTTCGCCCGCGACACCGACGCGCTCGACGTCGCCCTGGCCTGGCTGCCCGAAGGCGAACTGGTACAGGAAAGCTACGTCAACCTGATTCCCACCGCGCAGGGCGGCACGCACGTCAACGGCCTGCGTTCCGGCCTCACCAACGCCATCCGCGAATTCTGCGACCTGCGCAACCTGCTGCCACGCGGCGTGAAGCTGGCACCCGAGGATGTCTGGGAGCGCCTCGCCTTCGTGCTGAGCATCAAGCTCCAGGACGCGCAGTTCGCGGGCCAGACCAAGGAACGCCTGTCCTCGCGCAACGCCGCCGGCGTCGTCGAAGGCGTGGTGCACGATGCCTTCAGCCTCTGGCTGAACCAGCACGTGGACCTCGGCGAGAAGATCGCCCAGCTCGCCATCGAGCGCGCCAGCGCGCGCCTCAAGGCAGCGAAGCAGGTGGTGCGCAAGAAGATCACCCAGGGCCCCGCCCTGCCCGGCAAGCTCGCCGACTGCGCCGCGACCGACCTGACCCGTACCGAACTCTTCCTCGTCGAGGGCGATTCGGCGGGCGGCTCCGCGAAGCAGGCGCGCGACAAGGACTTCCAGGCCATCCTTCCGCTGCGCGGCAAGATCCTCAACACCTGGGAAGTCGAGTCCGGTGCGGTACTGGCGTCGCAGGAAGTGCACGACCTCGCCGTCGCCATCGGCTGCGATCCCGGCAAGGACGACCTCTCCGGCCTGCGCTACGGCAAGGTGGTGATCCTGGCCGACGCCGACTCCGACGGCCTGCACATCGCCACCCTGCTCTCGGCCCTGTTCCTTCGCCACTTTCCCTCCCTGGTACGCGAGGGGCACGTGTTCGTCGCCATGCCGCCGCTGTTCCGCGTCGACGTGGGCAAGCAGGTGTTCTACTGCCTCGACGAGGAAGAGAAGCGCCTCATGCTCGAGAAGGTGGAACGCGAGAAGATGAAGGGCGCGGTCAGCGTCACGCGTTTCAAGGGCCTGGGCGAGATGAACCCGGCGCAGCTGCGCGAGTCCACCATCCATCCGGACACGCGCCGCCTCGTCCAGCTCACGGTCGACACCGACGACGGCACGCAGAAGCTGATGGACATGCTCCTGGCGAAGAAGCGCGCCAGCGACCGCAAACAGTGGCTGGAGGAAAAGGGCGACCTGGCCACGCTGGAAGTCTGACCGGGGAAGTCAATTCTTCGCCGCGGGCTCCGGCACGGCCTGGTCCTCCTTCCGATAATCGAAGATCGCCCGGCCGGCCATGGACGTGGCCGGCGTCCAGCGGACGACGGGCACCCATCGGCCGGTCACCTTGAGGAAATCCTTCTGGTCGTTCCTGGCGGCGTCACGTCGGGCGACGATGCTATCCGCGCGGGAGAGCTTCGTCTTGGGATCGGCACCCGTCCCACAATCGTTGTCCGTGTAGAAGCAATTGTCCCGGTAGAAGAATGCTTCGACCGGCATGCGTGCTCCGACATCCTGCGGCCACGCCGCGACGACGATCTCGTTACGAACGAAGAACTGCTTTTCCTGACGAACTTCGACCATCTGCATCCATGCGCTGGCCGTATTGGTCTGGCGTGAATCCTCCACGCCAAAGGCGCACTGGTTCTCGTCCTCGCCGAAACCCTTGAGGATCCACCGCCCGTCGGAAAACACGCCCTGGTCCTGACAGATGGGCTGGCCCGCCGTCTTGCACCGATCAGGACCCCCGGTCCATGCGTCTTGCGGATAAGCACAGCGCAGCATGAGGTGCTCGTAACCCTTCGGCGTATAGAACCAGGGGTAAACGATGAATCCATTGGCCGAAGGGTAATTCTCGGGGAAGTTCGAGTCCTGGCGAAGCCAGGAAAAAGACACGCCCCACGCCGCGTTGGCCGGATTGGGCAGCCACGAGTGATAGCTCGTCGAGAAATTCGTCGATCGCATCAAGATGCCGGAGCACAGGAACGCAGGATGCTGGTATCCCTCCTCGCTCCTTCCGCAGTCGTAGCGCTTGTCGTCGAAGCGCTTCTGCAGATGTTCCTGTACCTTCCAACCCGGATCGTCCATGGTCTGGGGATCCGGGGACGGCATCGACCTGGCGTCGCACAGCGACAAGACAGCCAGCGAAACCGCAAACAGCCATTTCTGGGCATGCATGACACATCTCCATCCGTGGAGAGAGAAGCCTGCTTCGGCGGTACTACACTGCGCCGCCCGATGTCGCGACGCGATACCCCGAACGCTGTAGGCGAAGCCGGTGTCTTTTCGGCACGCTCAAAGAAAAAGCCCGGCTCGAAGCCGGGCTTATCTTCAATGACGACGCGACTCTGGAAAGGTCAGCGCCGGGAGCGAATGGCCCCTATCAACGCGCGCGTGGCGCCGTCGAACTGCCCGAGGTCGCCGGCATCCTTGTCGTTGGCCAGCGAGGGATAGATCTGCTTGGCGATCACCTTGCCCAGTTCCACGCCCCACTGGTCGAACGCATTGATGCCCCACAGGTGGCCGAGCATGAACACCTTGTGTTCGTACAGGGCGATCAGCGCACCCAGCGAGTGCGGCGTGAGCGAATCCAGCATGAAGACGGTGCTCGGACGGTCGCCCTTGAACGTGCGCTGCGCCGCGAGGGCGCGGCGCTCTGCTTCGCTGCCGGATTTCGCCTCGGCCAGTGCCTCGTCGAAGGTCTTGCCGAGCGAGAGCGCGGCGGCCTGCGCCAGAAGGTTGGACAGCAGCACGTCGTGGTTTTCGCGCAGGGGGTGCGCTGGCTTCACCAGGCCGATGAATTCGAGCGGCACCGTGTCCGTGCCCTGGTGCAACGCCTGGAAATACGCGTGCTGCGCATTGGTGCCGATGCTTCCCCATACGACGGGAACCGTCGGCTGGGTCACCTCGCTGCCGTCGTCCGGGTGCACGTGCTTGCCCAGGCTTTCCATCTCCAGCTGCTGCAGGTACGACGGAAGATCAGCCAGCGAGTCGACGTACGGCACCACGGCGCGGCTGGTGCGACCGAGGATGTTGCGATTCCAGACTTCCGCGATGGCGAGCAACACGGGGAGGTTGTCCTGCCATTCGGCGCTGCGGAAATGATCGTCCGCTTCGGCAGCACCGGCGAGGAGGTCGCGGAAGCCCTGCATGCCGATGGAAAAGGCAATGGACGCCCCAACGGCGGACCACAGCGAGAAGCGCCCGCCGACGTAGTCCCACATGGGAAGGATCTGGGATGCTCCCCATTTCTGCACGGCCTCGACGTTCGAGCTCACGCCGATGAAGTGCCGCGCCGTCTTCTTCTCGTCACCGTCGTTGGCTTTCAGTATCCAGTTACGGAAAACCCCGCCGTTGAGCAGGGTTTCCTGCGTGTTGAAGCTCTTGGACACCAGGATGACCAGGGTGCGGGCCGGGTCGAGCTTGTTCATCAGGTCCGTCGCGGCCTGCCCGTCGACGTTCGTGAGGAAGTGGCTGGTGATGCCCTTCACGTGGAACTGTTCCAGCGCATGGACGGCAAGGCGCGGGCCGAGGTCCGAGCCGCCGATGCCGATGTTCACCACGTCGGTGACGCCGCCGATCAGGCCGACCGACTCGCCTTCGCCCTTGTGCACGGCGTTGACCAGCGCTTCCATCTTGTCCAGCGCGTCGGCCACTTCCCGGCGAACTTCCGCCGGCGCCGCGGGATGACGCGAGGCACCGCCGCGCAGGGCGGTGTGGAGAACGGCACGGTCTTCGGACGTATTGATGTGCTTGCCTTCGAACATCGCATCGCGCGCGGCCTTCCACCCCGTGCTTTCGATGTAGGCACCCACCGCGTCGAGCGCGGCGATGTCCAGCTTCTGTCGCGATATGTCGAGAAGGACGGGACCCATGCGCTTGCGCAGGCGTTCGCCGCGGGCGTCGTCCTGCACGAGATCACGAAGATGGGTGCCGGCGAGGCGGGAGGCGTGCTCCTCGAACGAGGGCAACGGGGCGTGCTTTGATTCCATGGCTTCCACTTGGCTGCAACGGAGGGAAGCGCGAATCTTACCGCAGTGCAGCGTAAGTGGATTGTATGGAAGCCGCGTTGCGGCTTCGCGTGAGTCGGCGGCCTGTGGCCGCCTGTAAGTCGCGCTGCGCGCTGTGAACCGTGAACCGTGAACCACATCGCGCACGAGCGCTCTTACTTACGGTTCACAGGCCGCACAGCGGCCGACTCACAGGCAGGGCAAAGCCCGCCGACTTACTCAGCCCGACTTACGCAGCCTGCTTGGGGATGGAGTGGTTCGTGTGGGTGATGACGTTGTTCGCGTCCACGTACACGAGGTCCGGCTGGTACTTCGCCAGTTCCGCTTCGGAAAGACCCACGAACGCGGCGATGATCACGAGGTCACCGACGGACACGCGGCGCGCCGCGCTGCCGTTCACCGAGATGATGCCCGAGCCCTCTTCCGCGCGCAGCGCGTAGGTCACGAAACGCTCGCCGTTGCTGATGTTCCAGGCATGGATCTGCTCGTACTCGCGGATGCCCGCGGCGTCGAGAAGGTTGCCGTCGATGGCGATCGAACCTTCGTAGTTCAGCTCGGCGTGAGTCACCGTGGCCCGGTGGATCTTGCACTTGAGCATGTTGAGGTGCATGGCGGTCTCTGGGATGGGGTTACTGCAAAACGCCCATTCTAACGGAGGGTTGCCCGATCCGTCGCGTGGGCTTCCTCTGTCGGTGCGCTTTATGGGGGACTCGCGTCCGAAACGCAAGTCCCCGTTCGTGAAGGGATTCAGTCGAACGCGAGGTTGTCGATGAGGCGGGTGCTGCCCAAGCGGGCCGCCACCAGGGCCACCAGGCCCTCCCGCTCGTCCGCGCCTGGCTCGGCCAGGTCTTCCACCCGGCGGATGGCCACATAGTCGGGGACGAAGCCGCCACGCTCCAGGCGCGACCTGGCCGCCGCTTCCAGCGGCTGGCGCGCGTGCCCCTGCTGGAAGAGCTCGCGCATCTGCAGGAGGGTGGCGTGGATCAAGGGTGCCCGGGACCGCTCCTGCGCCGACAGGTATTGATTGCGCGAACTCATGGCGAGCCCGTCGGCTTCCCGCAGGGTCGGTGCGGACATCACCTTCACCGGCAGCGAGAGGTCGCGGACCATGCGCTCGATCACCTTGAGCTGCTGGAAGTCCTTTTGCCCGAACACGGCCAGGTCGGGCTGGACGAGACTGAAGAGTTTCGCCACCACGGTGGCCACGCCGTCGAAATGGCCAGGGCGATGCGCGCCTTCGAGCGTATCCGTGATGACCGGCACATGGATGCTCACGCTGGCAGCCGGGCCGAACGGATACATCGTGGCCACGTCGGGAGCGAACAGGATGTCGCAACCCGCCTCCGCCAATCCCGCCTGATCCTGCGCCAGGGTACGGGGATACCGCTCGAAGTCCTCGCCGGGGCCGAACTGCGTCGGATTCACGAAAACGCTGGCCACGACGCGATCGGCACGGGCACGCGCCAGTTTCAGCAGCGAATGGTGGCCCGCGTGCAGGTTGCCCATGGTCGGCACGAAGCCGACCGTCTGGCCCGCGGTGCGCCAGCCCCGAATCGCGGCGCGAAGTGCGGCGGCATCGGTAACGGTCTGCATGCTGGTGTCCTCAGGTGAAGCTGTGTTCGGGGCCAGGGAAGCGTTTCTCGCGCACGTCCCCGGCAAAAGCGGCGATGGCGGCCTGGATGGAATCACGGCCGGCGAGGAAATCCTTGGAGAATCGAGGCCGCTTTCCCGGGGTCAGCCCTAGCAGGTCGTACACCACCAGCACCTGGCCGTCGCAGTCCACCCCGGCACCGATGCCGATCGTGGGAATGGACAATTCCGACGTGATGCGCGCCGCGAGGGCGGCGGGAACGCATTCGAGTACCAGGAGATCGGCACCGGCGGCTTCCACAGCCCTGGCATCTTCCAGGAGCCGCATGGCGGCTTCCTCGGTCTTTCCCTGCACCTTGTAGCCGCCCAGCCGGTTCACCGACTGCGGGGTGAGACCGAGGTGCGCGCACACAGGGATATTCCGCTCGGCGAGCGCGGCGATGACATCGCAGACGCGCCCAGCCCCCTCGATCTTCACCATGGCCGCGCCGCCCTCGGCGACGAGGCGCGCCGCGGCGTCCATCGCCGCGGGCACGTCGCGGTCGCTCATGAACGGAAGGTCGGCCACCAGGAGCGTGGAGGAAAGCCCCCTCGCCACGGCCGCCGTGTGGTAGACCATGTCATCGATCGTGACCGGCAACGTACTGGACCGGCCCTGCACCACCATGCCAAGGGAATCGCCGACCAGGGCCACATCGACCCCTGCGGTTTCCAGTTGCGAGGCAAAACTCGCGTCGTAGGCGGTGAGCATCACGATCTTCCGGCCTTCGGCTTTCATCGCCTTCAGGCCCGGCACGGTCACCGGCTTACGCGCCGGCGCACTCGTATTTTCGACGTACACGCTCTGTCGCCTCATGGGTGGAAACCGGAATTGTCCGCCCAAAGTCGCGGTATCTCAAGGAAGCCCCGCCGCCGGTTTCAGTTTCGCTTCCCATTGCGCGCGCGGAAGGGCGAGGTCCGCGTCCGACGGCGCGATGCGTGCGAACACCTCGGGCGTTGCCGAGCGCAGGGCGAAACAGATGCCTGCGTAACGCTCGTAGTCCTCCAGGCTCCGCTGCCGGCCCAGCCAGGGTACCGGCTCCGGATCGCCGTGCATGCCGAAGGCGGCTTCCGCCGCCGCCATGGCCCGCATGCCGAGCTGCGCGCCGTCGAGGGTCGTGTCGCCGCGCGCGAGCGCCTTCGCCTGGTCGTCCCACACCCTCGGCATGCCCTGCCGTCCGTAGTAGTGCCAGAGCACGTGCCGGTGCGGATGGAAAAGGTCATAGCCGTGCGTGTAAGCCCTCACGGCCAGCGTGATCTCCTCGGTATTGAAGTAGTGATCGGGATCGGCGGGCACGTCGCACACGAAGCTCCCGTCGGCAAAGGCGAAACCGCCGCTGAAGAAGCGCGCACGCACGGGCGCCTTCCGCCCGGCGGGGGAATCGATGGTCGTGGAGCGGGTGCGCACCACCCCGGGGCCTCCGAATTCCACGAAATCGATCTGGTAGCCGCGATCGCAGTAAGGAGGCACCGGATCGCCCGGCGCATAGGCAGGCGGATGGGCAACGAGCACGGGGCGCGGGAAAGCCTTGGAGCGAACGTCCTCCAGCATCTGCACCAGGCTGGCATCCCAGTCGCGCGCGAAGCGATGATGCGAATCCAGCTGCAGCGTGTAGCGCTCGCTCGCGAACCCCTGTTGCGCAACGGCCCTCGCCCACCCGCAGCCAAGCGACTCGTGCATGGCGTGGTCGAAAAGCTGTACGACGGCACCGCGACGCGAAAGGCGGTGACGCAGGCGCCCGCCCACGATACGGCTGCTCAGGGTGAATCGCCCGGCCTCGAAGTCGGCTGGGCTCTCGCTGCCGTCATGCTGCCAGCAGACCGAAACGCGCAACCGGGACGGATACCTCGCCTTGTCGACGAGGTCCACCAGCGTGGGCAACAGTTCCGGATCCCGATAGGCGGGAATCTGCACGAAGATCGTATTCCCCTGCTCGTCCATGAGGGATTCCGTCGGGCGCCATCCTGGCGCATACCCATGCTACGCCGTCGCGTCGCGGCTAGGAAAGGCGTTCGCAGCCCTGTGTATCAAGCGTTTCCAGCAAATTCGCGACGCGGCCTTGCCCGGGAATCTCGAGCGAGGGATCGATGTCGGCCAGTGGCAGGAGCACGAAGGCGCGCTCGGCCATGCGTGGATGCGGGAGTTCCAGACGCTCGTCATGGACAACCGTCGCCCCATGGAGGAGAAGATCGAGATCCAGCGTGCGCGGCCCCCACCGCTCACCGTCGCGCACCCGGCCAAAGGCACGCTCGGTCTCCAGCAGCACGTCGAGCAACGCGTGCGGTGGCAGCGCCGTATCGACCGAAACGGCCGCGTTCACGAAGTCCGGCTGGTCCAGCACGCCCCAGGGGGCTGTCCGGTAGAAGGCAGAGCGCCCCGTCAGCACCAGGTCCGGATGGTTCGCCAGCCGGGTCATGGCCGCTTCCAGGGTCTGCCGCGCGTCGCCGAGATTGCCGCCCAGGCCGATGAAGGCGCGGGCGATCACGTGCCGCCCGAATCGCCCTTGCCGCGTCCGACCGGCTTGCGCCGGCGGCGGCGCTTTCTCGCCGGCGCACCCGAAGCCGCGGACGGCTCGTGCGGGGGCACACCGCCACCGCCCAGCGCCGCGGCCAGCATCTCCGGCGGAAGCTGTTGGGCATGCGCCCACCACTCGCCCAACTCGCGCATGCGCGGCGACTCGTGGGCGCGAAGCAGCAGGAAGTCGAAGGCGGCGCGGAAACGCGGATGCGACATCAGACGGAACACGCGCTTGCGATGGATCTGCTCGAAGCGCGGCTGCAATGCCCAGATTTCTTCCATGGTGAAGGTGAACCGGCGAGGGATGGCTACGCGCTGGCATTGTTCGCCCACCACGTGCACGGCGGCGCGCTGCCATGCCTCGTTGTCGTCATAGCCCTGTGCGATCCAGCCCTGCGCCTGGTCGCGTACCTCGCCCCAGAGAAGCACGGCGTACAGGAACGCGGGTGTCACCGACTTGCCTTCGGCGATGCGGGCGTCGGTGTTGGCGAGCCCCTGCTCGACGAGCGCACGCAGCGCGTTGTCCCCGCGCTCCAGTGCACGAGCGGTGGCCGGGAAAAGGAATTTCAGGAGGCCACAGGCCTCGAGCATCTTGAAGCTTTTCAGGCCATGGCCGGCCAGGAAAAGCTTCAGCGACTCGTCGAAGAGGCGAGCCGGCGCGGCCTCGCCAAGGAGGTGCCCGAGCGACGCGAACGGTGCGGCGGCGGCCGGATCGATGGTGAAATTTAGCTTCGCCGCGAGGCGCGCGGCACGGAGCATGCGCACGGGATCTTCGCGATAACGCTGCTCGGGATCGCCGATGAGGCGCATGGTGCGGTCTTCGAGGTCGCGCATGCCGCCCACGTAGTCGCGCACGCTGAAGTCGGAGATGTCGTAATACAGGGCGTTCACCCGGAAGTCGCGACGCACGGCGTCTTCCTCGATGGTGCCCCATATGTTGTCGCGAACGATCCGTCCGTCGACGATATGGCGGTCGCCTTCGCCGCCCTCTTCGCCGGTGCCGCGGAAGGTGGCCACCTCGATGATTTCAGGGCCGAACACCACGTGCGCCAGCCGGAACCGGCGGCCGATGAGCCGGCAGTTGCGGAAGAGGCTCTTCACTTCATCCGGCGTGGCGTCGGTCGCGACGTCGAAATCCTTCGGATGCCCACCCAGCAGCAGGTCGCGCACGGCGCCGCCGACGAGGTACGCCGCAAAGCCCGCGTCGTGCAGGCGGTACAGCACGCGCAACGCGGCCTTGCTGATGTTCTTGCGGGAAATGGAGTGCTGGTCGCGCGGGATGATGCGCAGTACCGGCGAAACGTCACTCCTGGTATCGGAATTCAAGCGGTCGAAGTCCTGGCGGGCGCCCCGGCGCCCTTCAAGTGGCTGCCCCCACCGGCTGCCGGTCGGGATGAATGGGCCAAATGTAACGAATTCGACCCGGTTCGACGAGCGGCAGGCAAACCCGTTGCCGGCCGTACGAATTCGGCTATACTAGCGCGCTTCGTACTTCCGGTACGACCCGCTCCCTTCGTCTAGTGGTCCAGGACACCGCCCTCTCAAGGCGGGAACACGAGTTCGAACCTCGTAGGGAGCGCCACTTTCCTTCCGGCGCCGAACCGTTCGCATGACCTTTGTCGTTACCGACAACTGCATCAAGTGCAAGTACACGGACTGCGTCGAGGTCTGTCCCGTGGATGCTTTCCACGAGGGCCCGAACTTCCTCGTGATCAATCCGGACGAGTGCATCGACTGCACGCTCTGCGAGCCGGAATGCCCGATCAACGCCATCTATCCCGAGGACGACGTCCCCGCCGGACAGGAAACGTTCGTCGAGCTCAACGCAGAGCTCTCGAAGGCATGGCCGGTCATCACGGAGCGGAAAGACGGCCTTCCCGATGCCAAGGAATGGGAAGGCAAGCCCGGCAAGCTGGACCTGCTCGAACGCTGAGGCGTCGTTGCAGGCACCGTCGATTCCGGCGGTGCTTCCCCTCTCTCACTGCTGGATTCCCTGGTCGGCCATATTGAAGGTGAAAGTCGCCGCACCGCCCGGCGTCGTCGGCAGCTTGATGTTGATCACGGGTACCCAGCGCCCCGTCCGGGTTTTGAAATCGACCTGGTTGGCCTTCGCTTCGGCCAAGCCGCCGGCTATATAGAAGAACGCCTCGAGCGGCAGCTTCCTATCGTCCTGCGCCCACGTTCCCACTATGACTTCATTGTGCAGGGCGAATCGGGAGGACATCGCCGTCCGGATCTCCGTTTGCGCCTGGAACGCCTGCCAGGCATTCGCTGTTCCCGGCAGCAACCGGAAACCGCATTGGTTCCCGTAGAGGCCGCCATTCTGGAATTTGGCGAGCCACTGCGCGGCCGTGGTGATTCCTTGGGGCTGGCACGGTCCGGTCCCCGCCTGCGTTCCATACTGACCGCAGCCGTCACGATCCCCGCCTGTCCTGTTGTTGGTTGCGCCATCGAAAGGGAAGACACAACGAACGATCAACTGGGTGTACCCGTCCGCCGGATCGTCCGCGAAAAAGACCGGGAGGATGATGAAGCCATTTGTGTAATTGAAAACGAGGCTGGAGAAGCCAGAATCCCGCCGGAGCCACGAGAACGGCACGCCATTGGGCGTGCTCGATCCCGGATTCGGGTTCCACACGTAGTACCCTGCGCCACGTTTCGTCGCGCGAAGCAGGATGCCGGAACAGAGCACTGCTGGCAGCGGGTTGGGATCGGTGCTGGTTTTCTTGCAGTTCGGTGCGGTGGACTGGTAGCGGTCCGTGAGATGCTGAGCCACCGTGGGCCCGGGCGTGTCCGCCCGGGGTACCTGCGCCAACCCGACGACGCCATCCGCCTCCAAGCCGCCGCCCTGACGCGGGGTCTGGCCCGCACATGCGACCACCAGAGCGAACATCGCGCCCAGAGCAATCCGTTGCATTCGGCTGCCGCTCAGATACTTCATGTCGACACTCTCCGTGTGTCAGTTGCCCGCCCTCGTCCTGCTACCCGCGTTGTTCGCGAAACGATCCGTTCCTGATCGAGCGCGTCACTTGTTTCCCAGTCTTGCAGGGCGCATGGCAAACATCCATCGACATTAAGTCGTAGGCGCCAACGAGTCGATTCGGCATGCTTCGCCCGACTGCGCCGCCAAGGAAGCAAAAAGAACGCCGCCCAGGGGGCGGCGTTCTGGGACTCGACGAAGGCGCTGGTTTTACTTGCTGCCCATCCGCGACTTCAGCGCGTCGATGACACGCCTGACGCCGTCGGCATCGCCCTGGGCGCGGACTTCGCTGCCGGTACCGCTGGAGGTGACGGCCAGCTGCACCGTGTGTGCGGCACCGGCCGCCGAAGCCGGCGCGTCCTTGGCATCCTGGTCGGCGTTCTTACCGCCACCGAACATGCGACGGAAGAAGCCCGGACGACCCTCCGGCTTACCGCGGTTCACGGCGATCTGGTAGGTGTGCGTGGCATCGTCGTGCGACGTGACCTTGCCGAGATCGCCCACGCTCAGGAGCTCGCCGATGCGGCGATAAGCGGCGTCGGCGTCGTCGGCAAGGATGAAGCCGTCCGAAACCGGGGCTGCCTGGTTGGCCGCGGCAGCCTGGGCGCCCGACCCCACGTCCGGAATGACGAGGGCGGCGCTGGTCGACGGGGTGTCGAGACCCGGCGGGATCTCCAACGGAGCTTCCTGCTGGGCCCTTTCCCAATCCTTCTTGGAGCGGAACGCGCCGCAACCGGAAACGACCAGGACGGAGAGGAGCAGTGCCGGGACGACCAGCGCGTACGAGGTTTTCTTCATGTGAGTTCCGTTGTTGAGCTTCAGGCGGCAGACGCCAATGGTGCCAGAGCCGCAAGGGTTTCGCGTAGCCGTGTCAGCGCCGGACCCGGCTCCAACGCCACCAGGGGTAGCCGCGGAGCCGCCAGGCCCAGCCCCAGCGCGGCCAGACCGGCCTTGACGGGGATGGGGTTGGGCGCGCAATTGAGAGCATCCACCAGTGGGGCAAGTCGCGTCGCGGCGTCCCTGGTGCGCCCCGCGTCGCCGGCACGGGCGGCGTCGCAGAGAGCCCGGAAGGCTTCCGGCACGAGATTGGACACGACGGAGATGGTCCCCGCGGCGCCGGCCAGCATGGCTTCGGGAGCCGTACCGTCGTCGCCGCTGAGGTAGACGAAATCGGCACGGATAAGTTCCGCGATGGCATGGATGCGCTCCGCATCGCCTCTGGCTTCCTTGATGCCGACGATGCCAGGATGGTCGCGCAACACGGCCACCGTCTCCGGCGCGATGTCGCAGCCAGTGCGCGGCGGCACGTTGTAGAGGATGACGGGGAGGCCGCCCTCGTCGGCCACGGCGAGGAAGTGGCGGCGCAAGCCTTCCTGTGTCGGGCGTACGTAGAACGGTGCGACAACGAGTGCCGCGTCGGCCCCGAGGGCCCGGGCCCGGCGGGTGGTTGCGATGGTTTTCGCCGTGCCCGCTTCGCCGGTGCCGGCGATGACCGGAATGCGGCCGTTCACATGCTTCACGGCGAAGCTGAGCAGGCGCTCGTATTCGTCGTGCTCCAGGAAGTGCGATTCACCCGTGGAGCCCGCCACGACCACGGCCTGCGTACCGCCGGCCAGCTGCTGGTCGAGCAGGCGCGCGAAGGCGGTCAGATCGAGGGATCCGTCGGCGGCGAAAGGTGTCGCCAGCGCGGTGATGCTTCCTGAGATATCCAAGGCCAAACCCGTTGTGTCATCAGCCCTTCGCATGTTACCGGGGCCGTTCCGGCGCGTCCATTCGGCGCTGCGGCGGCCGGGAAGCCAGGCGTGTCTTGCTAGCGTGCGACGCGGGCAAGTAAGCTGCCCCCAAAGCGTTGGTTCCGCGCCCCGCGGGACGCGCCATGGGTAAACCCGCCTTGAATCGTTCTGCAGCACGCAACGCCGCCACCGACAACCAGCTCCTGATTTCGACGCTGTCGCCGGCGCATCGCGCGCCGATCCTGGCGCTTGCCAAGCGCATCGCGGACTCCGGTTGCAACCTCGCCGACGCCCGTGTGTCCACCATCGGCAACGACACGTCCGTCATGCTGCTGGCGGTGGGCGCCTGGGACGCCGTAGCCAAGCTCGAAACCTCGCTGGGCAAGCTCGGGCGCGACGAAGAACTGCAGATCGTGCACTACCGCACCACGCCGCGCGAACCCACCGCACACCTTCTTCCCTACCTGGTGGAAGTCATCGCCGCCGATCGGCCCGGCATTCTGGTGAAGATCATCGAATTCTTCTCCCGCCGCGACATCAGCGTGGAACAGCTTTCGTCCATGCGGTACCAGGCCATGCAGACCGGTGCCGAGATGTTCCAGGCGCAGATCACCATCGGCATTCCCGCGGAAACGCACATCGCCGCGCTGCGCGACGATTTCCTCGAGCTTTGCGATGGCCTCAATCTCGACGCCATCATGGATCCCGTGAAATTCTGATTCTCAAGGAGCGGCAGACGTACGCATGACCGGCAAGGGCAAGAAGCTTCCCAAACTCGAAGGCAACCTCGGCGACGGCAGCACGCTGTCCCTGTCTTCACTCCAGGGCCGATGGGTCGTCGTCTTCTTCTACCCCAAGGACAACACCCCCGGCTGTACGAACGAGGCCAAGGACTTCCGCGACCTTTACGCGGCGTTCCAGGCCCGCAACGCCGAAGTGATCGGGGTGTCCCGCGACTCGGTGCGCTCGCACGCGAACTTCGCCGCCAAGCACGACCTTCCCTTCCCACTCGTTTCCGACGCCGACGAAGCCTGGTGCAAGGCGTTCGACGTCATCCACGAAAAGGTTCTCTACGGCAAGCGCTATCTCGGCGTGGTCCGCAGCACCTTTCTCATCGATCCCAGCGGCCGCCTGGCCGCGGAATGGCGCGGCATCAAGATCCCCGGCCACGTGCAGGCCGTTCTAGACACACTGTTGAGTGTTCCAACCGCGTGACGGATACCGCGTCAGGCGGCTTTCCCCTCCGGCCGTCGCCGTGCGGCCGGCAATCGCAACCTCCGCATGAGGTCACTTCCGCATGACCGGAAGCAAGCGCATCTACGCCCTCGACACCAACGTGCTTCTGCACGACCCCACCGCCCTGTTCCGCTTCGAGGAACACGACGTCTTCATACCCATGACGGTGCTGGAGGAACTGGACGAGAAGAAGAAAGGCGGATCGGAAGTTTCACGGAACGGACGTCAGGTAAGCCGGTTCCTCAACGAACTGATCGAGCGCGGCAACGGCCACGGTATCCGCGACGGCCTCGAGCTCACCAACCCGCAGGGCGTGAACCTGAAACGCGGCGCGGTGGGACGGCTGTTCTTCCAGCAGCGCGCGGGGCACGGCAACGGCAAGGCCGACAACCAGATCCTGGCGTCGGTGATCGACCTGCGCGATCAGTTCCCCGACCGCCCGGTGATCCTCGTCACCAAGGACATCAATCTCCGGATCAAGGCGTCCATCTACGGCATCACCGCGGAAGACTACGAGAACGACCGTGCCCTGGACGACTTCGCCCTGCTGTTCACGGGTTCCGACGCCTTGCCCGAGGACTTCTGGAGCCTCCATCCGGAGTTGCGCTCCTGGAACGAGCGCGGCCGCACGTTCTACGAAGTGAACGTTCGTGACGACGAGCTCTGGTACCCCAACCAGTGCCTGTACATGCCGGGCGAGAACGACGTGGAACTGCGCGTGCTCGAGATCGCCGGCGACGAAGACGCACGCAAGGCGAAGCTCGTCCTGCTCGACGACCACACCCACGCCGCGCATGGGGTCTGGGGCATCGCGGCGCGCAACCGCGAACAGAACTTCGCGCTCAACCTCCTGATGGATCCGGACGTGGACTTCGTCACGCTCCTCGGCACGGCAGGTACCGGCAAGACGCTGCTCGCCCTCGCCGCGGGCCTTGCGCAGGTGATGGACCAGCAGCGCTACCGCGAAATCATCATGACCCGCGCCACCGTCTCGGTGGGTGAGGACATCGGCTTCCTGCCCGGCACGGAGGAAGAGAAGATGACCCCCTGGATGGGCGCCCTCACCGACAACCTCGAAGTGCTCGCCAATCCGGAGGAAGGCGGCTCGTGGGGCCGCCAGGCCACGAACGACCTGCTGGCTTCCCGCGTGAAGATCCGCTCGCTGAACTTCATGCGTGGCCGCACGTTCCTGAGCCGCTATCTCATTATCGACGAGGCGCAGAACCTCACGCCGAAGCAGATGAAAACCCTGATCACACGCGCCGGCCCCGGCACGAAGATCGTCTGCCTGGGCAACGTGGAGCAGATCGACACGCCCTACCTCACGGAAACCACCTCCGGCCTCACCTATGCCGTGGACCGCTTCAAGATGTGGGCCCACTCGGGGCACATCACGCTCAAGCGCGGCGAGCGGTCCAGGCTGGCGGATTTCGCGTCGGAAGCGCTGTAACGACAAGCGAGCGCGGGCATGGAGCCCGCGCTCTTTCATGGAGAAACCCGGGTGGAAAGGAATCCCTGCGTCTACATGCTGGCATCCGGCCGGAACGGCACGCTCTACATCGGCGTTACGAGCGATCTCGCCAAGCGCATCTGGCAGCACAAGGGGAAGTTCGTTTCTGGGTTCAGCGCAGAGCACGCGGTCGATCGGCTGGTGTGGTTCGAGACGCATGTGACGATGGAATCGGCGATTCTTCGGGAGAAGGCGCTGAAGAAATGGAAAAGGGCGTGGAAACTGGAGCTCATCGAAGGCGAGAATCCTTTCTGGGAAGATCTGTATCCTTCGTTGCTTTAGCTTCGGCCGGATACTGTCGCCCTGGGTTCCTGCGTGCGCAGGAACGACGAGCTCAGGACTGCGGCGGCCCCCATGACCGTCGTTCCTGCAAAAGCAGGAACCCAGCGCCGTAATGATCGGTTTTCGCCATACCCCTCTTGGCGCTTCGACATGACCAAACCCAACACCCTCACCATCGCAGGCTCCGACTCCGGTGGCGGTGCCGGCATCCAGGCCGATCTGAAGACCTTCCAAGCACGCGGCACGCACGGGCTCACCGCCATCACCGCGGTCACCTCGCAGAACACGCGCGGTGTCCGAGCGGTGCACACCCTGCCGCTGGCCCACATTCGCAGCCAGATCGAGGCTGTCTTCGACGACTTCCCCATTGCCGCCGTGAAGACCGGCATGCTCGGCAGCGCGGCCGTCACCCGTCTCGTGGCGCGGGAAATGCAGAGGCGCAAGCCGCCGTGGCTGGTGGTGGATCCCGTCATGGTCGCCACCAGCGGTGCGCGCCTGTTGGACGAGGATGCGATGGACGCACTCGTGAACCGCTTGATTCCCCTGGCCGACGTGGTCACACCCAACCTGCCGGAGGCCGAAGCCCTGCTGGGCCGCCCTGTGGGCCGCGACATCGACGCCGCGGGTGCGGACCTGCTCGCCCTCGGCGCCCGGGCCGTGCTTCTCAAGGGAGGGCATGCACGGGGACGGGACATCGTGGATCGCTACTACGACGCCGACGGTGTGCTGGAAATCCGCCATCCCCGCCTGCCGTTCGAAGGCCACGGCAGCGGCTGCACGCTCGCCTCCGCCCTCGCCGCCGAACTGGCCCGGGGCAAGTCGCCGCGCGCCGCGGCCCGGGCAGCACTGGCCTGGGTCGACAGGGCGTTCCAGCGCGCCTGGCGGCCCGGAGCCGGCACCGTCCACGTGCTCGGGCATTGAGCGCGGAGTATCCTATGCGTGTTGATACCGGCCGCCTGCGGCCGAATGTATCGCCCGTTCCCCTCGAGTCCATCCCATGAATTTCCTCGGGCCACGTTTCATCGTTCTGTACGTGCTGATCCTGTTCACGCTCTGCGTGTTGCTGGTGCATCTGCGCGGCCGCTCGCGCCTGCGCTTCGACCGCCAGCTCGTCGACCATTCGGCCATCTTCGCGCCGTACAACCTCTTGATGTACGCCTTCTCGGCCGTGCCTGCGCGACCCATCCTCGACCGCAGCGGGTTCCCCCAACTCGACCTGCTGCAGACGAACTGGCAGAAAATTCGCGAGGAAGCCCTGCACCTGTTCGACGAAGGCTTCATCCGCTCCGCGGAGAAACACAACGACGCCTCGTTCAATTCGTTCTTCAAGCAAGGCTGGAAGCGCTTCTACCTCAAGTGGTACGGCGAGCCGCTCGCCTCCGCCGAAGCCCTGTGTCCCGAAACAGTGAAGCTGCTCAACGCCATCCCCAGCGTGAAGGCCGCGATGTTCGCGCTCCTTCCGCCAGGCAGCAAGCTCAATCCCCACCGCGACCCATTCGCGGGCTCGCTGCGTTACCACCTCGGCCTCATCACGCCGAACTCCGACGACTGCCGCATCTTCGTCGACGGCGAGATGCACGCGTGGCGCGACGGCAAGGACGTGGTGTTCGACGAGACGTATGTGCACTGGGCCGAGAACCGCACCGACCAGACTCGCGTGATCCTTTTTGCCGACGTCGAGCGCCCGCTGAAGAGCGGCCTGATGACCGCGATCAACAAGCGCGTGGGCGCGTTCATGGGTTCGATCACGGCGTCGCCGAACAGCGACGACGGCAAGGAACAGGTCGGCTTCGTCAATCGCATGTTCGCGCTCAACCAGCGCGGCCGCGAGCGTACGCGGCGGTTCAAGAAGGCGAACCCGAAGCTGTTTCGCGTGCTGAAGTACATCGGCATCGTGCTGCTGATCTGGCTTATCTTCCTCGCGCCTTACCCGTTCTTTCGTTGAGCCATAGCGAACCGGAAAGAGTCTTTCCACCAAGGAGTCGTCCATGAAGCACATGGTGTTCTGCCTGGGAATGCTCGCCGCGACGTTCACTGCCTCAGCTTCGCCGCCGCACGACGACATGCGAACGCTGGTTGACCGACTGGTCGACGACACGACGAAGGATTCCGCCAGCGAGGCGCGCGCCTTCGACCGGCTCATGCATCTCGGCAGCGCCGCCGTGCCTTACATCGTGGCCCGGCTGGGCGACGGCCGGCGCCTCCCCGAACAATCCATCTGGGTCAGGCGTCATGGACACGAGGATCGCCAATACCAGCCCTGGTACGTGCATGACGGCCTCGAAGCGGTGCTGAACGAACTCACCGGCGTCACCATGGGCCCACAGAACGGCCATCTGCTGAAGTCCCAGCGCGAGAAGAACACACGCAAGTGGGTGGCGTGGTGTGTGCAGCGCTATCCCATGCAGGCGGACGTGTGCCGGTCGGGGCGCACGTCGGATATGAAATAAACGGCTCCTTGTGGGAGCCGGCTGTGCCGGCGATCCCGCGGCAGCGGGCAATCCCGTCGCGAGCACCATCGCCGCTGAAGCGGCTCCCGCACAAAGCCGCCTAAAAAAAAGCCCCGCTCTTCGGCGGGGCTTTTCGTTGAAGCCGTTACGAGGGCTTACGCCGTGGCGCGAATCCGCTCCACGATGGCGTCGCCGAAGGTGTCGGTGGTGCCGGTGCCGCCCACGTCGGGCGTGGTGCGGTCGCGGGCATCCATTACGTCGCGGATGGCGCTGCGCAGGCGGGTGGCCTTGGCGACCATGTCGAGGTGGTCCAGCATGTCGGCGGCGGCGAGCAGCAGCGCGCAGGGATTGGCCTTCTTCTGGCCCGCAATGTCCGGCGCCGAGCCGTGCACGGCTTCGAAGATGGCCGCGTCCTTGCCGATGTTCGCGCCGGGCGCGAGACCGAGGCCGCCGACGAGACCGGCGCAAAGGTCGGAGAGGATGTCGCCGAACAGGTTGGTGGTGACGATCACGTCGAACTGGTACGGGTTCATCACCAGCTGCATGCAGGCGTTGTCCACGATCATCTCGCTGAATTCGAGATCGGGGTAATCCTTCGCCACTTCACGCGCCACGTCGAGGAACAGGCCCGACGAGGTCTTCATGATGTTCGCCTTGTGCACGGCCGTGACCTTCTTGCGGCCCTTCTTGCGCGCCATCTCGAAGCCGTAGCGGCAGATGCGTTCCATACCTGGGCGGGTATTGCGGATGACCGACACGGCCACCTCGTTCTCGCCCTCGCCCTCGCGCGTCTGGCCTTCGGCCATGTACGCGCCCATGGTGTTCTCGCGCACCGTGATGATGTCGATGTTCTCGTAGCGCGCCTTCGTGCCGGGGAAGCTGATGGCCGGACGCACGTTGGCGTAGAGGTCGAACTTGCGGCGCAGGGTAACGTTGATCGAAGTGAAGCCACCGCCGATCGGGGTGGTCAGCGGGCCCTTCAAGGCGACCTTGTGCTTCGCGATGGCATCGATCGTGGCCTGGGGAAGGAGATCGCCATGCTTTTCGAGCGCCACCACGCCGGCGTCCACGTAGTCGTAGGTGAGGCCGCAGTCGAGCGCGTCGAGGACGCGGATGGTCGCGTCCATGATCTCTGGGCCGATACCGTCGCCGGGAATCACGGCAATGGTCTTGCTCATGGGGGATACTCCTGAAGGGAAGCGAAGCGCGCGAATGGGACGCGGGCGGGGAGGAAAATCGCCCAATTATCGGCGATCCGCCCCGCTTCCTTCAAGGATCGGGCGCTTCAGGCGGCCGTATGGTCGGCGCAGGCGGCTGCGTCAGGCGAGGCCTCGCCATCCAGGGTGTCGAGGAAATCCACGGCGCGGCGCAGGTGCGGAATCACGATGGAGCCGCCCACCACCAGACCGACGCTGAATACCTCGAAGAACTCGTCGCGATTCACTCCGGCTTCCTTGCACTGGGCCACGTGGTAGCTGATGCAATCGTCGCAGCGGAGCACCATGGAAGCCACGAGACCCAGCATTTCCTTGGTCTTCACATCCAGCGCGCCCTCGCGGTAGGTCTGGGTGTCGAGCGCGAAAAAGCGCCGCACCACCTGATTGTCCTCGGCGAGGATCCGCTCGTTCATCCGCTTGCGGAACGCGGTGAATTCCTCCACGCGATCGCCGGCCATCAGTGCGTCGCCTCGAGGATCTGGGCCAGGCGGCCGCTGCGGTCGGCGGCGGCCAGGTCGTCGAACCCGCCCACGTGCGTGCCGTTGATGAAGATCTGGGGCACCGTGCGCCGGCCGCCGCTCTTTTCGAGCATGACGTCGCGTTGCGAGGGGTCGGAGTCGATCCGAACCTCGTTCCAGGCCAGGCCCTTGGCCTTCAGCAGGTTCTTGGCGGCCACGCAGTACGGGCAAACGGCGGTGGAATAGATGGTGATGTCGGGGGCGGACATGGGAAGGATTTCTCCAGTCGGAATGGGCGCAAGATGGCGATCGGGGCCCGATTTTGCAAGGCGGGCGAACCCGCGGGCGGCACCGTGGTCAAAGCCATCCCACCGTGCCGCCCGTGGAAGGCATCTCATCGTTTGGTGATGGTATCGTCGTTCGACCTATGCGCCCCTCCTTTCCCCGCCTTGCCCTCGCCGCCGCCATTGCCCTCGCGACCTTCGTCGCGGGAGCCCAGGATGCCGTCCGCCTGCCCGACCTGGGCAGTTCCGCCAACGCCCTGATCAGCCCTCGCGAGGCCGACCAGTACGGGGCGATGATGCTGCGCCAGATGCACGCGCTGGACATGACCGTCGACGACGCGCTGCTCGACCAGTACATCAACGACCTGGGCTACCGCCTGGTGGCCGCCAGCGACCGTCCGAAAGACCACTTCTCGTTCTTCATCGTGCGCGACGACCAGATCAACGCCTTTGCCGCCCCCGGCGGGTACATCGGCGTGAACTCCGGGCTGATCGACATCACCAGCAGCGAAAGCGAGCTGGCCGGCGTCATCGCGCACGAAATCGGCCACATCACCCAGAACCATCTCTACCGGGCGTTCGAGGACTCCAAGAAGAACGCCCCGCTCATGGCGCTGGTGCTGCTTGGCGCCATCGCCGCCGGCGCAGGCGGCGGTGCCGGTGACGCAGCCCCGGCCGTGCTCATGGGTGGCCAGGGCCTGCTGCTGCAGCGGCAGATCAACTTCACCCGCAAGGACGAGGTCGAGGCCGATCGCGTCGGCATCCAGACCCTCGCCAACGCCGGTTTCGACCCGAACGCCATGGCGGGGTTCTTCGGCCGCATGCAGGACACGCTCCGCGTCGGCGAAGGCGAGGAGGCCCTGCCCGCCCTGCTCCAGACGCACCCCGTCACCCTGGCCCGTATCAGCGATGCCAAGGCGCGGGCCCGTGTGCTGGAGGAGCGCCAGGCCAACAAACCCCGCCTGCCCACGATCGACAAGGCCACCTGGGAAAAGAGCACCGCGCCGGTGCTCTTCGTTAAAGACCCGACCACCCTCGTGAGCCCCGCCTCGAACGCCCCCAAGGAAAGCGTGGGCGACACGTATGCCCTGATGCGCGAACGGGTGCGCGTGCTGTCCGGCGACGCACGAAAGCTCGCCGGCTACTACGCCACGAACCTCAAGCGGAAAGATTTCGACACCGCCGCGAACCGCTACGGCTACGCGCTCGCCCTGATCCGCAGCAGCCAGGGGGCCCTGGCGGTCCAGCAACTCCAGCCGCTGCTGGCCAGCCAGCCGGGCAACGTGGTGATCCGCCTGGCGATGGCCGACGCCTACGAGGACGCCGGCCGGCACGGCGACGCCATGGCCATCTACAAGGCGCTGCACGACAACTCGCCCCGGAACCGGGCGGTGGCACTGGGCTACGCGCGGGCGCTCGCGAACAGTGGCCGGATCGACGATGCCCGCACCGCCACATCCCTGCTCCGCCCGCTGCTCGACGACAGCGACGATCCCGAGATATTCCGCACGTTCGCCCGGGCCAGCGAACGCTCGGGAGACACCGTGCGGGCCGCCGAAGCCTACGCCGACAGTGCCTACCTCTCCGGCCGCCCCTTCGACGCCATGGAGCAGCTGCGTCGGCTGCTCAAGCGCGACGACCTCGATTATTACCAGCGGTCGCGCATCCAGGCCCGCATCAGCGATCTCACTCCCCTCCTCCTGGAGCTCCGGAAGAAGCGGGTGGCGACCGACGACAACCCGGACGGCCGGAGCCAGTAGCCACCGGCGCCCGCCCGCAGGGCGGGTCATCCCCATTCCCGCCAATGTGACGATTGTCATTGCCGTGTAACACAGCACGGCTGCAATATGACCGTCACAGCCAACGAATGGTCACAGCGTGCATAAGCGCATCCTCATCGTGGAAGACGAAGCATCGATTCGCGACATGGTCGCCTTCGCGCTTCGCAAGGCGGGCATGGACGCGGCGCACGCCGCCGACGCCCGCGCCGCACAGATGGCCATCTCGGAGCGGGTCCCGGACCTCATCCTGCTCGACTGGATGCTGCCCGGCACGAGCGGGCTGGAACTGGCCCGACGCCTCCGCCGGGAAGAGCTTTCCCGGGAAATCCCCATCATCATGCTCACCGCCCGCGGCGAAGAGATGGACCGGGTGAACGGCCTGGAGGCCGGCGTCGACGACTACGTGATCAAGCCGTTCTCCACCCGGGAACTCATCGCCCGCATCAAGGCGGTGCTGCGCCGCAGCCAGGGCGACGACGGTTCCGGCGTGGTCGAACTGGGCGGGCTGCGCATCGACGGCCCCGCGCACCGCGTATTCGCGGGCGAGGACGCCGTACCCATCGGGCCCACGGAATACCGCCTGCTCTTCTTCTTCATGACCCACCCGGAGCGCGTGTACTCGCGCGCCCAGCTCCTGGACCACGTGTGGGGCGGCAGCGTTTACGTGGAGGAACGCACGGTGGACGTGCACATTCGCCGCCTCCGCAAGACGCTGGAACCCTGGAAGCTGGACGACATGGTGCAGACCGTTCGCGGCGCCGGGTACCGGTTCTCGTCGAACACCTAGGCGCGCACCTGGGCTTTCGCGGGCCAGCCGCGCTATGGTGGGTGACACCAGACCGTCACCGGCATACCGCATGACCGAGCGCTCCACCACCACCTGGCGATTGCCCGCCGCCTGCGCCGCACTGCTCGTGCTGGGCGGCACCGTAGGCGCACTCGCGGGTTCGGCTTCTTCCGGCATCGCCGTGGTCGCCGTGGCGCAAACCGTCGTGTTGCTGTCGCTGTTCCGTCACAAGGCGCGGCCAATGTTGCATTCGTCCGCCACGCCCCATCCTGAGCATGACCGTCTGATGACTCGCACCCGCCGAATCGCCTCCCGCCTGCGCGACCTGCGCAGTGCGGCCGGCACCCTCCCCGACGCCGTGGTGCTCCTCGACCATGGGCTGCACATCCGCTGGTTCAATCACGCCGCGGAAGACCTGCTCGGCCTGAAAGCGCCCCGCGACCGCGGCCGCTCGATCGCGGAACTGCTGCGCAACTCCGAACTGTCCGAATGGCTGGCCGACGGCGCGCGCGAGCCGTTGAACGACGTCACCGCGCCGGGTCACCCCAACCGGCACGTCACCGCCACGCTGCTGCCCTTCGGAAGCCGGCAGCGCCTGTTGCTCGCCCGCGACACCAGCCATCTCACCCGGCTGGAACAGATCCGCCGCGACTTTGTCGCCAACGTGTCGCACGAGCTGCGCACGCCGCTTACCGTGATACACGGTTACCTCGAACTGCTCGACCCGGAAGACGTCCCCGAACTGGCCCCCGTGCTCGACGAGATGCGTGCGCAATCCAAGCGCATGGGACAGATCGTGGAAGACCTGCTCACCTTGTCGCGTCTGGAGACGCAGGACCACGTGGCCGAGGAACACGTGCAGATGCCGCCGCTGCTGGCCAGCCTGCGCAAGGAGGCGGAGGCGCTGAGCCAGGGGCGGCACACCGTCACCCTGGACATCGCGACTTCTTACGACCTGCTCGGTTCGCCGAAGGACCTGCACAGTGCGTTCTCGAACCTGGTGAGCAACGCCGTGCGTTACACCCCCACGGGTGGCCGCATCGCCATTCGCTGGGCGGAGGTCGAGGGCGGCGCACGGTTCTCCGTGCACGATTCCGGGTTCGGCATTCCCGCCGCGCACATCGCCCGGCTCACCGAGCGCTTCTATCGGGTCTCCTCCAGCCGCTCCCGCGACTCGGGCGGCACAGGCCTCGGCCTGTCGATCGTGAAGCACGTGCTCAACCTGCACCAGGCGCGCCTGTCGATCGAGAGCGAGCCGGGCAAGGGCTCCACCTTCGCCTGCGTTTTCGGTAGCGAGCGGCTGCTGGACGGCACGCGGCTGCAGGACGTTGCCGGCCTCCACCCCTGATGGCTTGCTGCGTCGCCACTTTCCCGCACGATCGCCGATGAGCCACCATCGGCACCCATGAGCGAATCAGTGGAACGCATGAGCAAGACCGTGGACCTCGGCGCCCCCGAGCTGTACATCAACCGCGAACTGGCAGCACTGGAATTCAACTTCCGCGTGCTCGCCCAGGCCCGCGATCCGGACGTGCCGGTGCTCGAACGGCTGCGCTATCTCACCATCGTCAGCAACAACCTCGACGAATACTTCGAGGTGCGTGTGGCGGTGCTGAAGCACAAGCACACGCTGGGAGCGGCCGTGCCCGGTGCCGACGGCCTCACATCCGGCGAAATCCTGGCGCGGATCCGCGAACGGGCGCTGGCCCTGGTCGCCGAGATCTTCGACACCTGGCGCGAGCAACTTCTTCCCGCCATGGAAGCCGAGGGCATCCGCTTCCTTACCCAAGAGGGCTGGAGCGACAAACAGCGGCGCTGGCTGCAAGGCTATTTCCAGAACGAGGTGATGCCGGTGCTGTCGCCCCTGGGCCTCGATCCGGCGCATCCGTTTCCCCGCATTCTCAACAAGACACTGAACCTCGCGGTGGTGCTCAAGGGCCGCGACGCCTTCGGCCGGGAGGGCCATATGGCGCTGGTACGGGCGCCGCGATCTCTCCCCCGCATCATCCGCCTGCCCGCCGAGGTCTCCGGCGGCGACGGCGACTTCGTCTTCCTTGCCGAAGTGCTGCAGGCGTTCGCCGATGAGATTTTTCCTGGGTTCCAGGTGTGCGCCACCTATCAGTTCCGGGTCACCCGCAACAGCGAACTGGTGGTGGAAGAAGCCGAGGTCGAGAACCTGGCGCGCGCGCTCAAGGAAGAACTGGCGGGACGCGGCTACGCGCGTCCCGTGCGCCTGGAGGTCGGGGCCGACTGCCCGCGCGCCATCACCGAGATGCTCATCGCGAACTTCGAGCTCGAGGAAACCGACGTCTATCGCTGCGAGGGCCCCGTCAACATCATTCGCGCCGGCGTGATCTACGATCAGGTCGACCGGCCGGAACTGAAGTTCCCGCGTTTCACGCCGCGGCTTTCGCCCGCATTCGAAAAAGGCCTGAACGAGTTCGACGTGCTTGGCACGCGCGACGTGCTGCTGCACCATCCCTACGAGTCTTTCGCTTCGGTGGTCGAACTGCTTCGACGCGCGGTGGACGATCCGGGTGTGCTCGCGATCAAGCAGACACTGTACCGCGCGGGAAAGGATTCGCCCCTGGTCGACCTGCTGGTGGAAGCCGCCCGCAACGGAAAAGACGTCACCGTGGTGGTCGAACTGCGGGCCCGCTTCGACGAGGAAGCCAACATCGGCCTGGCCAACCGCCTGCAGGAAGCGGGCGTGCAGGTGGTGTACGGCGTGGTGGGCTATAAGACACACGCGAAGATGCTGCTGATCGTGCGCCGTGAAGGCGGCACCCTTCGCCGCTATGTCCACCTGTCCACCGGCAACTACCACCAAGGCAACAGCCGCGGCTATACCGACATCGGCCTGATGACGGCGAACCCGGAAATCGGCGAGGACATCCACAAGGTGTTCCAGCAGCTTTCCGGCCTGGGACCGATGATCCAGTTGAAGCGCCTGCTGCATTCGCCCTTCACGCTCTACTCCAGCGTCATGGGCAAGATCGAGCGGGAAACCGAACACGCGCGCAACGGGCGCCCGGGCCGCATCGTCGCGAAGTTGAATGCGCTCAACGAGGCGCACGTGGTCGAGGCGCTGTACCGCGCGTCGATGGCTGGCGTGCAGATCGACCTCATCATTCGCGGCGCGTGCACGTTGCGGCCCGGCATCCCGGGCGTGTCGGAGAACATCAGGGTGCGCTCCATCGTGGGGCGCTTCCTGGAGCACAGCCGCGTGTACTGGTTCGGCAACGACGGCTCGCCGGAGCTGTACTGCGCCAGCGCCGACTGGATGGAACGCAACCTCATGCGGCGCATCGAGGTCGGCGTGCCCATTCTGGAGCCCGAACTCGCGCGCCGCGTCTATGAGGAAACGCTGGAAAACTACCTGCGCGACAACACGCAGGCGTGGTTACTGGGCAGCGATGGACGCTATACCCGCAGCCATCCGGCCAAGGGCGAGGTGCCGCATTCGGCACAGCAGGCCCTGCTAGCGGCCTATAGCGCGTGAAGCGCCGCGTCCTTCTGCTGTCGGTGTCGGCAGGCGCGGGACATGTCCGCGCCGCGCAAGCGCTGGAAGCAGCCGTGTCGTCGCTGGCAGCCGAGGGACACGATGTCGAGGCCCGCCACCTCGACGTCATGGATTACGTGCCGGCCAGCTTCCGTCGCATCTACGCGGACTTCTACCTGCGCCTCATCACCAGGCATCCGCAGTTGTGGGGAATGCTCTACCGCATCACCGACGACACGCATCCCGATGCGCTCACCCAGCGCATGCGCCGTACGATCGAACGGCTGCACACGCGCCGCCTGCGCGCCGCCATTGCCCATTTCGCGCCGCATGCGATCGTCTGCACGCATTTCCTTCCCGCCGAACTGCTCGCCCGGCAGATTCGCAAGGGCCGCGTCGACGTGCCCGTGTGGTTGCAGGTCACCGATTTCGATCTGCATCGCATGTGGGTCATTCCCGGCATGACGGGCTACTTCGCCGCCAGCGAGGAAATCGCCCAACGCATGCGGGCCGTGGGCCTTCCGGAGACCCGCGTACATACCACCGGGATACCGGTGATGCCCGCCTTCGCAGGCCCGCACGACCGCCACGCATTGGCGACGGAATTCGGCATCGATCCGGCTCGGCCCGCGTATCTCATGATGGGCGGCGGTGCCGGCGTCGGTGCGCTGGATCGGCTCGCGGAATCGCTGCTCTCGTCCGGCGGCGACTTCCAGCTGGTGGTTCTTGCCGGCCGCAATGCGGCGATGCTCGAGCGCCTGCGTGCCCTGGCCGCGTCCCGCTATCGGGGGCGCCTTTTCCCCCAGGGTTATACACAGCACGTCGACCGCCTGATGGCCTGCTGCGACCTGGCCATCACCAAGCCCGGGGGCCTTACCACGTCGGAATGCCTCGCGATGGGTCTGCCCATGATCGTCAACGCGCCCATCCCAGGCCAGGAAGAACGGAATGCCGACTACCTCATGGAACAGGGCGCGGCATGGAAGGCCATCGACAGCGTGTCGCTGGCCTGGCGCATCGGCCGGCTGCACGCGGAGCCGGAGCGCCTGGCGGCGATGGCGGCGAACGCACGCGCCATCGGCCGGCCTCACGCGGCGCGCGACGTGATCGCCACAGTCCTGGGTCACATGGGCCACGCATGAGCCATTCCCCGCGTCGCCGCATCGTCGCCGCCTTGGCGACCGCTCTCTTCACGCTTGTCCTCGCCTTCTTCTTCGCCCACGTGGAGATCGAGATCGAGGGTCCGCACGGCTGGGCCACCAGCCTGCCTACCTGGCGCGTGGAGAACCACTGGCTGCTGGATCTGTTCTGGGGCGGACGGGCGATGACGGGCTACCACGCCTGGGTATTTCCGTTCATCGCGCTCTTTTTCCATTTCCCCATGGTGTTTCGCGGGTTCTGGAGCTGGCGCGCGCAAGTGCGGGCGATCGCCTGCGTGATGCTGTTCTGGGTGGCCGAGGACGGACTCTGGTTCGTGCTCAATCCGGCCTTCGGACTGGCACGCTTCAATCCCGTGGACGTGCCGTGGCACCGCCACTGGTGGGGGCCCGCGCCAACGGATTACTGGGTCTTCGGCTTCCTCTGCATCCTGCTGTTCGTGCTTTCGGCGATGCCGAAGTCCCGCCCTGTGAAGGGTTCCTCCTGATCGCCCTTGTAGGAGCGCGCCCTGCGCGCGACATGTTTTCGGGCCAGTACCCAAGCTTGCGCGCCAGCGCCGGGGCACGGCCTCAAAACATGTCGCGCGCAGGGCGCGCTCCTACACACTCTAGGTCAGCCATGACAGAATTCGCCGATGGCATCGACAGGTAAATCGCAGATCAACGAAGGCGAGCTCCTCGCCGCGGTGGATCTAGGTTCCAACAGCTTCCACATGGTGGTGGCGCGTTACGAACACGGCGAACCCCGTGTCATCGACCGACTGCGCGATTCCGTGCGCATGGCCGTCGGCCTGCGACCGGACGGCACGCTGGACGCCAGCCACAGGGCCGCTGCGCTTGCCAGTCTCGCGCGCTTCGGCCAGCGCATCGCGGGCATTCCCGCCCTGCACGTGCGCGCCGTGGCCACCAACACGGTGCGCCGCCTGGCCGCCCCGCACGCCTTCCTCTCCGCCGCCGAGGCCGCCCTGGGGCATCCGGTGGAAATCGTGTCCGGCCGCGAGGAAGGCCGCCTGATCTTCCTCGGCGCGGCGCACGACCTGCCCGCGTCGCGCGACCACCGGCTGGTGATCGACATCGGCGGTGGCAGCACCGAATTCATCGTCGGGCGCGGTACCTCGCCCATCCTCACCGAGAGCGTGCAGGTCGGCTGCATCGCCAGCACCATGCGTTTCTTTCCCGGTGGCAAGATCACGCGCAAGCGCTGGTTGCGCGCGCGCCGCGAGATCGGCGTGCTGCTCCAGCAGTTCTCCGAGGACTATCGCGAAGCCGGCTGGGCGGACGCCTACGGCTCCTCCGGTACCGCAAAGGCCATTGGCGCGGTCGTGCGCGCCATGAAGCTCTCCGACGACGGCATCACGCCGGAATCGCTGGCGGCGGTGCGCGAGGCCCTGATCGAGCAAGGCTCGTCCGACGTCCTCAAATTGCCCGGGCTGGCCGAGGATCGGGCCGCGGTGTTCGCCGGCGGCGTGGCGATCTTCGAAGCCGCCTTCGACGCCTTGGGCATCGACAGGCTGCGTGTCTCGGAAAGCTCCATGCGGGAAGGACTGCTCTGGGATCTCATCGGCCGTTCCGCGGGTACCGACCCGCGCATGGCCAGCATCGACTCGCTCGCAGCCCGCTATGGCGTGGATCGCGCACAGGCGCGACGTGTGGAAACCACCGCCCTGGCCCTGTTCGACCAGCTGGCCAAGGTATGGAAGCTCGACGACGATGCGCGCGAGTGGTTGTCGTGGGCCGCGCGGGTGCACGAACTCGGCCTCGCCATCGCGCACAGCCAGCACCACCGCCATGGCGCGTACATCCTGCGCAACGCCGACCTCGCGGGTTTCTCTCGCCAGGAACAGCAGCTGCTCGCGGCCATCGTCGAGTTGCACCGGCGCAAGCCGGAGAAGTCGGTCATCTCGGCGCTGCCGGCGCGCTATCGCATGCTGGCCCGGCACATCACGGCCATCCTCCGCCTTGCCGTGCTGTTCCGGCGGGCGCGCCGGGCCGAAGCGCTGCCGCGTATCCGTGTCGTGGCCACCCGGCAGCGCCTGCGGCTGTCGCTGCCCGCCGACTGGCTCGACCAGCATCCGCTCACGGAGGCCGACCTGGAGCAGGAGCGCGAACCGCTGGCGGAACTAGGGCTGGAACTCGAGATCGTCACCGAATGAGCGGGATACGTCCGGCAAAGGGGCGTATCATCACGTGGATGTTTCGACGTAACGACCGGTTGCCCATGTTAAGAGCCGTACTCGCCAGCGCCCTTCTCGCCCTGCCCGCTGCCCTCATGGCGCAGCAGGCCGCCAAGCCGGCAGCCCCGGCCCCTGCCGCGGTCGAGCATCCGAAAGTGGTGATGCACACGAGCCAGGGGGAATTCACCCTCGAGCTGTACCCGGAAAAAGCGCCCAAGAGCGTCGCCAACTTCCTCCAGTACGTGCGTGACGGTTTCTACGACGGCACCGTGTTCCATCGCGTGGTGAATGGCTACATGGTGCAGGGCGGCCTTTACAGTCGCGACCTCACGCAGCGCCGTACCCGTGCCGCCATTCCGAGCGAAGCCGACAACGGTCTGTCGAACCTGCGCGGCACGGTGGCCGTCGCCCGCGGCACCGACCCCAACTCCGGCACGTCGCAGTTCTTCGTCAATCTCGTCGACAACCGCCGGCTCGATTACGTCGGCAACCAGAGCAGCCTGACCTGGGGCTTCGCGGTGTTCGGCAAGGTCGTGTCCGGCATGGACACCATCGACAAGATCGCGGCCCTGCCGACGCGTGCCCAGGGCCCGTTCGTCGGCGATGTACCGAATCCGCTGGTCGTCATCGAGTCGGCCAACGTGGTCGGCGAAGAGAAAGCCGCACCGGCCCGCTCATCCACGGCGGCCCCGACCGCGCAGCCGGCGGCGCCCGGCAAGGGCCAGAAGAAAGCTTCCACGCCGCCGAAGGCCGCATGAGCACGCTCTTCATCGCGGATCTGCACCTCGACGAGGCGCGGCCGGACATCACCGCGCTGTTCGAGCGGTTCCTCGCATCGGACGAAGCCCGCACGGCCCGCGCCTTCTACATCCTCGGCGACCTGGTCGAAGCGTGGATTGGCGACGACGACGATGCGGAGCTCCCCACCCGGATCGCGGCCGCCACACGTGGCCTGCACGACGCCGGTGTGCCCGTGTATTTCATGGTGGGCAACCGCGACTTCCTGCTCGGGCCGGCGTTCGCGGCGCGCGCGGGCATGACCTTGCTCGACGACGGCACAGTGCACGACATCGAAGGCAAGCCCACGCTGCTGATGCACGGCGACGTGCTCTGCACCGACGATATCGAATACCAGGCCGTGCGGGCGCAAGTGCGCACCGAGGCCTGGAAGGCGCAGATACTCGCCATGCCGCTGGAGGCCCGCCGGGCCTTCGCCGCGAAGGCGCGCAGCGACAGCAAGTCACGCACCGGCCGCACAGACGAGACGATCATGGACGTGAACCAGGGCGCCGTCGAGAACGCCATGCGACAGGCCGGCGTGCAGCGGCTGGTGCATGGGCACACGCACCGCCCGGCGATCCACGATTTCGCGCTGGACGGCGCGAACGCACAGCGCATCGTGCTGGGCGACTGGTTCGACCATGGTTCGGTGTTGCGCATCGACGGGCCTTCGGTCGAACTGCGCGGGCTGACGCTCGGAGACCTTCCCAAGGAAGAGTAGGCATGCTTTGTGTGGGAGCCGCTTTCAGCGGCGATGGGTGCTCGCGACAACCTTGCCCGCTGCCGCGGGGTCGCCGGCATAGCCGGCTCCCACAGAGATAGCCGGCTCCCAAAGAGATAGCCGGCTCCCACAAAAGCTGATGCTTCTACAGAAGCGTGGTCAGCCCAATGTGCCCAGCCAAGTCAATTCCGACTCGGAAAACCCCGCCTCCCGGCGTGCGTCCAGATTGAACGGCCCACGCAGCGAGTTGTTCATATAGTCGGCGAGCAACTGCGCGAAGGTGTTCTCCGGATCCAGACCGTCGCGTTCGCAGCACCAGTGGAACCAGCGCGTGCCCGCCGCCACGTGCGACACCTCTTCGCGAAGGATCACCTCCAGGATGGCCACCGTGCGTTCGTCGCCCTGCCGGCGCAGGCGCTCCATCATGCCGGGCGTGACGTCGAGGCCACGCGCTTCCAGCACGCGCGGCACGAGGGCCATCCGCGCCGTGTCGCTGTGCGCGGTCTTCTCCGCCATTTCCCACAGACCGTTGTGCGCGTCGAAATCGCCGTAGGCATGGCCGAGTTCGGCGAGGCGCCCGGACAGCATCGTGAAATGACGCGCTTCATCGTTGGCGCAGGAAGCCCAGTCGCGGTAGTAGGCATCGGGCTTGCCGCGGAAGCGATAGACAGCATCCCAGGCCAGATCGATGGCATTGAACTCGATGTGCGCGATGGCGTGTACGAGCGCCGCCCTGCCCACTTCGGTGCCGAGGCCACGCTGCGCGAGTTCGCGCGCCGGAACGAGCCTTGGGCGGCTCGGTCGACCGGGGAGGCCGATGGGCAGGGCCGGGGGCGAAGACGAATCGGGCGCGAGATCTCTGGCTTCCAGCGCAGCCCAAGTCTCGAACGTGAGCCGCACCTTCTCAACCGGATCGGCCGCGTCGAGGCAGCGACGAGCCGCGGCGTGCAGGTCGTTCATCGCATCAAGCGCCATGCAACCGGATAGGAGCGCTGTGGGAGCCGGCTATGCCGGCGATCCCGCGGCAGCGGGCAACCCTGCCGCGAGCACCCATCGCCGCTGAAGCGGCTCCCACAGGAAGCGCCGCCCTCAACTCTCACGCGCTACGGCGTTCGTTCTTCGCCGCGTCGGAACGCAGGGCTTCCTGTTGCTCGAGGAAACGGGCATCGACACCCGTCACGTATTCGCCCGAGAAGCAGGACGTATCGAACTGGCGAAGGTCTTCGTTGCCGTCGGTCACCGCCCAGATGAGATCGTCGAGATCCTGGTAGATGAGCCAGTCGGCGCCGAGGGCCTTCTCAACTTCCTCCACCGTGCGCCCGGCGGCGATCAGTTCCGAGGCCGCTGGCATGTCGATGCCGTAGATGTTCGGATACCGCACCGGCGGCGCTGCCGAGGCGAAGTAGACGTTCTTGGCACCGGCATCGCGGGCCATCTGGATGATCTGCTTGGAGGTGGTGCCACGCACGATCGAATCGTCCACGAGCAGCACGTTCTTCTTGCGGAACTCGAGATCGATGGCGTTGAGCTTGCGGCGCACGGATTTCACGCGCTCGCCCTGCCCCGGCATGATGAAGGTGCGGCCGATGTACCGGTTCTTCACCAGGCCCTCGCGCATCGGCACGCCCAGCGCCTGCGCCAGCGAACTGGCCGCCGTGCGGGACGTGTCCGGAATGGGAATGACCGCATCGATGCCGTGGTCGGGGCCGCGCTCGCGCAGGATCTTCTCGGCCAGTTTCTCGCCCATGCGCAGGCGCGCCTTGTACACCGAGACGTCCTCGATCATCGAATCGGGCCGGGCGAGATACACGTATTCAAAGATGCACGGCGCATGCACCGCGCCCTCGGCGCAATGCTGCGCGAACAACTCGCCACCCTCGGTGATCACGACCGCCTCGCCCGGGGCAACGTCGCGCAGGCGCTTAAAGCCCAGCACGTCGAGCGCCACGGATTCGGAGGCGACCGCATACTCGCGGCCCTCCGCGGTCACGCGCTCGCCGAGCACCAGCGGGCGGATGCCGTTCGGATCGCGGAAGGCGATGAGTCCGTAACCCAGCACCAGCGCGATGCACGCATAGCCGCCACGGGCGCGCGCATGCACGCGCGACACGGCCTTGAAGACGTGTTCGTGGGTGAGGTTGCCGCGATCCTCCACCTGCAGTTCGTGCGCCAGCACGTTGAGCAGTACCTCGGAGTCGGAATCGGTGTCGATGTGGCGACGGTCGTCCTCGAACATCTCCTTGCGCAGCACCTCGGTGTTCACGAGGTTGCCGTTATGCGCGAAGGCGATGCCGTAGGGGGAGTTCACATAGAACGGCTGGGCCTCCTCGGTGCCTTCCGAGCCCGCCGTCGGGTAGCGGCAATGGCCGATGCCGATGCGGCCGCGCAGCTTGCTCACGCCGGCCGAATTGAAGACGTCACGGACCAGCCCGTTGCCCTTGTGCAGGCGCAGGCGCGCGCCCTCCACGGTGGCTATGCCGGCGGCATCCTGCCCGCGATGTTGCAGGACGGTCAGGCCGTCATACAGGGCCGATGCCACTTCCGTGGTACCGACGATGCCGATGATTCCGCACATGGTCTTGCCTTCTACGAAGAGGCCGCCGTGGTCGCGGCGGCAGGGTGAACGTTCTGTTCTTGCGTGGGCTGCGTCGGCGTCGTAAGGCCGCGCAGTTTCATCAATTCTTCCCGACTGGGCAACTTCACATCCGGCAGCTTCATGTCCTTCAGCGCCGCCGGCGGATGCATGTACTCACGCACGTTCGCCGGTACCTGCTGGCCGAGCCACGCGGCCGGCGCGGCGAACTGCGGCAGCATCGTGGATTCGCGCCACAGGGGCTCGTTCGGAAGGCCCGTGAAGCCGAGCAGGAACACCACCGCACTGACGATGAGCACTCCACGCGCAAGACCGAACAGCATGCCGAACAGGCGATCTACGCCGCCCAGCCCCGTGCTTGAAACCAGCCGCGAGATCAGGAACCGCAGCACGGCGCCCACCAGCAGCACCGTGATGAAACAAAGCCCGTAGCCGATCGCGTAACGCGCCGAGGGCAGCGACACACTGCCCTCGAAATAGCGCGCCACCGCGGGGCCGAACAGCCAGGCCAGCCAGAACGCGGCCACCCAGATCACGAGCGAAAGCACTTCCGAGATGAGGCCGCGTGCCAGACCGATCAAGACGGAGATGAACAGCACCGCAAGGATGACGTAGTCGGCCCAGTTCACGCGGTGCTCCTCGGTGTTACGACGGCGGCCGGCCCGTCAGGGCGCCGTGACCACGACGCCGTCCAGGCCCACCTTGGCCTTGATCTGATCCTTCAGCCGCACCGCGTCGTCCCGTTGCGTCTGCGGACCGGCGCGCACGCGCCACAGCTTCGCGCCGCTGGCCGAGGCGACGCTGTCGACGTAACCGGGGATGCCCGCGCCGCGCAGTCTGTCGCGCAGGCGCATGGCGTCCGCCTCGCTGCTGACCGCCGCCACCTGGACCGCGAAGCCGCCCGCGCGTGGCGCCGCTGCCGGCGCCGGGGCCGTCGGTGCAACCGTTGTGGCGGGTGCCTTGGTCGCGGCGGGACGCGCCGGCGCCGGTACGTCGGCGGTCTGGGTCTCGGGCCTGGAGGTCAGGGTGGCGGGAGCTCCCGGCGCGGCAGCCACGATCTTCAACCGGGCGGCTTCCGCGGCGGCGCGGGTTTCGAAGGGGCCCGCGGTGACCCGCGTCAGCGCCTTGCCGGCCTGGTTCGTGGCGGCGGTGCTCACGGGATAACCCAGGGCCTTCACCTTCTGCACGAGGGCATCGGCCTTGGCGCGGTCGGCATAGGCGCTGAGATTGATGCTGTAGCTGCCACGGGCGGCCGTGCCGGGAGGCAGGGCCGGTGCGGGCGTCGTCGCCACGGGCGTTGCCTGCGCCGGTGCCGGGGTGGCAGCCGGTTTGGTGGCGGCGGGGCGCGCTGCAGCGGGAGCCGTGCCGGCGAAGTCCTCGGGCAAGGCGTCGGCGGGCTTGCGCGATGCGATATCTACCGAAGCCAGCTTGTTGCCGTTCCCCGGGGTCACGGTGGCGGCCGGTGCGGACGCAGGTGCCGCGGGCTGCTGCACGGCCGGAGTCGCCGCGGGAGTGGCGCCGGTCGAGGGCGCGCCGGCCGGGCCGACGTCGAGCGTGCGGCTCTGCAGTTCGCGGTCGGGCGCCGGCGGGATGGCGAGGCTGACGGTCTGGTCCGTGTCGGTCTTCGGCGGTGTGCTGGAGAAAAACATCGGCACGATCAGCACCAACAGAGCGATCAGGACAGCGGCACCCAGCAGGCGTGTTTTCAAGGAAGGCTCCATACGACCGGCGCTATGCGAATCGCGGCGATTATACCCGGCAATGGGTGAGGGCCGCGCTCGCAACGAAAAAGGAACCGAACAGCAGCACGGTGTCGTCGTCGGCCGCCGCGGCGCGCGCGGCGGCCCAGGCCTCGGCGACGCTGGGGTATGCCGAGGCTGCCGCATCGGGCAGAACCTCGGCTAGCGTGAACGCCAGCGTTGCCGCGGGCAGCCCGCGTGGTGTGTCGCGCTCGAGGCCGGCAAGGAACCAGCGGTCGATGCCCGACGCCATCGCCTTGACGACACCGGCCACGTCCTTGTCCGCGAGGGCGCCGTAAACGGCGAACACGCGACCGTGGGCCGGCTGCTCAGCCAACCACGCCGCAAGGGCGCGGGCTGCCTGCGGGTTGTGGCCCACATCGACGAGCGTAAGCGGACGCTCGGCAATCCGCTGCAGGCGACCGGGAACGTGAACGGCCGACAGGGCCGAACGCATGGCGTCCGGCGGCACGTCGAGTCGGGTGCCGAGCGCGTGGATGGCGGCGATGGCCGTCGCGGCGTTTGCCAGCTGAACCGGTGCCGCCAGCGCGGGCAGAGGGAGCTCCAGCACCGTGCCATCGCGATGCTCCCACCGCCAGAGTGTGGGAGCCGCTTCAGCGGCGATGGGTGCTCGCGGCGAACTGGCCCGCTGCCGCGGGATCGCCGCTGAAGCGGCTCCCACAGAATCGTGGCGGCTCCAGAATGTTTCACCGGAACGCACGATGTCGGCGCCGATGCCGCGGAGCGCATCCAGCAACCCCTGCGGTGGCGCGAGTTCGCCGACGACGACCGGCCGGCCTGCCCGTGCGATGCCCGCCTTTTCGCGGCCAATGCTGTCGCGGTCGCTACCGAGCCAATCCTGGTGGTCGAGGTCGACGGTGGTCACGACCGCCACGTCGGCGTCGACGATGTTGACCGCGTCGAGACGCCCGCCCAGCCCCACCTCGAGGATGGCGACGTCGAGCGACGCGCGCGCCATGAGGTCCAGCGCCGCGAGGGTGCCGAACTCGAAGTACGTTTGCGGAATGTCCCCGCGGGCAGCCTCGATGCGCTCGAACGACGCCACGAGCGCGTCGTCGGCGACATCGACGCCGTCGATCCTGATCCGCTCGTTATAGCGAAGCAGGTGGGGCGAGGTGTAGCAGCCCGTGCGGTACCCCGCGGCGCGCAGCATCCCTTCGAGGAGCGCCACGGTGGAGCCTTTGCCATTGGTACCGCCCACCGTGATGACGATGGGCGCGGGGCGCGGTGCCCCCATGGCCTGCCACACCGCGCGCACCCGCTCGAGCCCCAGCTCGATGTCGCGCGGGTGCGTGCGTTCCTGGTACGCGAGCCACTCGCCGAGCGTGCGGCTCATCGGATCAGCAGTTGCCGTCGTCGCCGAACGGGTCGTCGAGCACGATCGTGTCGTCGCGGTCCGCACCCGTGGCCACGAGCGCGAGCTTGCAACCGGACAGTTCCTCGACCGCGCGCAGATACGCACGGGCGGCAGGCGGGAGCTTGTTCCAATCGCGGATGCCCGCGGTGGACTCTTCCCAACCCGGGAACTCGAGGTAGACCGGCTTGCACTCCGCCCAGCCGTCCGCATCGAGCGGCGCGAGTTCGCGGCGCTTGCCGCGGTATTCGTACGCGATGCAGACCTTGATGCTTTCCAGGCCGTCGAGCACGTCGAGTTTGGTGATGGCGAGGCCGTCGATGCCGTTGATCTGCACCGCGCGCTTCAGCGCGACGAGGTCGATCCAGCCGCAGCGGCGCGGGCGGCCGGTGCTGGCGCCGAACTCGTTGCCCTTCTTGCGCAACAGTTCACCCATGTCGTCGTTGAGCTCGGTGGGGAACGGACCGCCGCCGACGCGCGTGGCGTAGGCCTTGCAGATGCCCAGCACGTAGTCGATGTCGCGCGCGCCCACGCCCGTGCCGGCCAGCGCGCCGCCCACCGTGGTGTTCGACGAGGTGACGTACGGATAGGTGCCGTGATCGATGTCGAGCAGCGCGCCCTGCGCGCCTTCATAAAGAATGTTGCCGCCGTCTCGGCGCACATCGTGCAGGATGGTGGCGACGTCGTCGACCATCGGTCGCAGGTATTCGCCCCAGGTCAGGGCTTCGTCGAGCACGGTCTTGTAATCCACCGGCTCCGCCTTCAGCCACTGCGTGAGCACGAAGTTGTGGTAGTCCACGGCGGCCTTCACTTTCTCGGGCAGCTCGTGCGGGTACATGAGGTCGGCCACGCGAATGGAACGACGCGCCACCTTGTCCTCGTACGCCGGGCCGATACCGCGACCCGTGGTACCGATGGCCTTCGCGCCGGATGCGACCTCGCGCGCCTTATCCACGGCGATGTGGTACGGCATGATCAGCGGCGTGGCCGGCGAGATCTTCAGGCGCGGACGCACGTCGACACCCTGCCCTTCCAGTTCCGCGATCTCGCTCATCAGCGCCGCGGGCGACAGCACCACGCCATTGCCGATGAGGCACAGCGCGTCGTCGCGCAGGATGCCCGAGGGAATGAGGTGGAGAACCGTCTTCTTGCCCTTGATCACCAGCGTGTGACCGGCGTTGTGGCCGCCCTGGAAGCGGGCGACCGCCCCCACGCGCTCGGTGAGGAGGTCGACGATCTTGCCCTTGCCCTCGTCGCCCCATTGCGCGCCGAGAATGACGACTGACTTACCCATGGTTGTATCTCTATCGATGAGGATGTGGTGTTAGCGCTGGCGGCCGGGGCCGTCGTTGAGATAGCGCAGGAATTCGGAATCGGGCTTCAGCACGAACGTGCCCTTGCCGTCGGCGAAGGCCTTCCGGTAAGCCGCGAGGCTGCGGTAGAACGCGAAGAACTCGGGGTCCTGGCTGTAGGCCTGGGCGTAGATGGCGGCCGCCTGCGCGTCGCCGTCGCCCTTTACCTTCGTTGCCTCGCGATTGGCATCGGCCAGCAGTACCAGCTTCTGGCGATCGGCATCGGCGCGGATCTTCTCGGCGAGCTCCTGCCCCGTGTAGCGCAGCTCGTTCGCAAGCTGCAGACGTTCCGCGCGCATGCGCTTGTAGACGGAGCCACTGACTTCGTCGGGCAGGTCGATCCGCTTGATCCGCACGTCGACGACCGAGATGCCGAGGTTCTTGCGGGCAATGCCGTCGGTCTGCTGGCGCACGCGCTCGGTAATGTCCTTCCGGCCACCGGCGATGAGCTCTTCGAGAGGACGCGCATTGAATTCGTAGCGCAGCGCGTCCTTCACGATGGGGCTGAGGCGTTGCTTGGCCTGCACCTGGTCGCCGGACGTGGCACGGTAATAGGCCGCGTTGTCGGCGATGCGCCATTTCACGTAGAAGTCGACGTTGACGCTTTTCTTTTCCAGCGTGAAGTAGCGCTCGGGCTCGGCGTCGAGACCGAGGATGCGGTTGTCGAAGCGCATGACCTGCTGCACGACGGGAACCTTGAAGTGCAGGCCCGGCTTGTAGTCGGCCCGCACGATGCGGCCGAACTGCAGAAGCAGCGCGTTCTCGCCTTCCTTCACCACGAAGACGCTGTTGAACCCGAGCAGGACGACGACCGCGACGATGATGCCTGTAACGAATTTCACTGGGCGCTCCCCTGCGAGGCATTCGGGTTGGCGTCCGTCGTGGCGGACTGGATCACCGTGCCGACGCCCGGAACGTTGCGTACGGCGGCGTTGTTGGGCTCGACTGGCAGCTGGATGATGTTCTTGCCGTTGCTGCCGTCGACCACCTTCGGATTGCCCGCCATCACCTCTTCCACCGTCTCCAGCCACAGGCGGCGGCGCGTGACTTCCGGAGCGGCACGGTATTCCTTCAGCAGAAGATTGAAGCGTTCCACGTCGCCGTTCGCCCGGGCGATGCGCTCCACCCGCTCGGCGTCGGCCTCGGCCGCGATGCGCGCCGCATCGCCTCGGGCCACGGGAACCACCTGGCTCTCGTAAGCCCGGGCCTTGTTTTCTTCGCTCTGCTTGTCTTCGCGCGCCGCGTTCACGTCGTCGAAGGCGTCCTTCACCTCTTTCGGCGGCGCCACGTTCTGGAAACTGATGCCGGTGACGAGGATGCCCGCGTCGTACTTGTCGAGCGTTTCCTGAAGGATGTCGCGGGACTGCTGCTGCAGGGTTTCCTTGGCCGCCGGCGCCACGCCGGCCACAGGCGCCTGCGTCGGGGCCGGCGTGTCGTCGCCCGGCGTGGTCAGGATGTTGTCCATGACGTTCGCGCCGACCACGGAGCGCACCGCGGCCTCGGCGGCGTTGTGAACGGTGTCCTCTTCACGGTCGGCGTTCGAGTAAAGGAACTTGCGCGCGTCGGAGACCTGGTACTGCACGTTGAAGTTGATCTCGATGATGTTCTCGTCGCGCGTGAGCATGGACACACTGTCCGAGACGGAACGGACCTGGGTGGTCTCCACCTTGGTGACCGTCTCCACCGGGCTCGGCGCCTTGAGGTGGAAGCCCGGAGGAAGGATGCGCGAGAACTGGCCGAAGCGGAGCACAACACCCACCTGCCGGGCGTCGATCACCGTGTAGCTGGACACCAGGAGCCAGGCCACCACGAATACCAGCGCCACGGCCAGGATGCCGCCGCTACCTGCGCCGAAACGGCCGAAACGGGCCTTCAGGCTCTTGAGCACACCGTCGATGTCGGGCTTTCGCCCGTTCGGCCGGTTGCGATTCCATGGGTCCTTCTGGCCGTTGCCGGGTTCGTTCCAAGCCATGGGCGGCAGTCTCCTTCGGGGACCGGAGGGTGGGTGGCTTCAGAGCCTGGGGCAGACCCGCGACGGCGGAAGAGACGTCAGGCGCGCGAACACCCGTCGCCGCGCCGATGGGGCACGCAAACGCTGCGAATTCTACCAGATGGTTGCGCTGTACGCGCCCCTACGCGGGATCGATCAGGTCGCGCAGCGGCCTGGCGTGGTCGCCGTCACTCAACAAGGGGGCCAGCACCGAGCGCGGCGCATCGATATCGAGGTGCCAGCCGTGTTCGTCCACGGCTTCGCCGGCAATGGCGCCGACGGCCTTGAGCCGCGCATGCAGACGCCCGGCAGTGAGAGGAAGCTCAAGGGCGGCACGGACTCGGTCACCGCCCAGGAGTTCGCCGAGCGCCTCGCGAAGCCCGTCCAGCCCCGCGCCGGTCGCGGCAGAGAGCCACACCTGGCGCGGCTTGCCGTCGTCGCCGCGATCCACGCGAGGTGGCGTGTCCACGAGGTCGATCTTGTTCATGACCGACAATTGGGGCACGTCGCCAGCGCCGATTTCCTCGAGCACCGAGTTCACCACACGGCCCAGGAGCTCGCGCTCCTCGTCCGCGGCATCGCTCACGTGGATCAGGAGGTCGGCGTCGCGCGCCTCGGCCAGCGTTGCCCGAAAGGCCGCCACGAGATCGTGGGGAAGTTCACGGATGAATCCGACGGTATCGGCCACGACCGCCGGCCCGCAGGCGAGCCCGTCGATCTTGCGCACCGTCGGGTCCAGCGTGGCGAACAACTGGTCCGCCGCGTAGACGCCGCCGGTGGTCAGCACATTGAACAGCGTCGACTTGCCCGCGTTGGTGTATCCGACCAGGGCCACGCGGGGCACGGTATTGCGTAGACGCGCCCGGCGTTGCTGGTCGCGCTGCACGCCGACCTTTTCCAGCCGCTTGGTCAGCATCTTCACCCGTTCGGCCAGCAGGCGGCGGTCGGTTTCCAGCTGGGTTTCGCCCGGGCCTCGGTTGCCGATGGCACCGCCGCGCTGGGCGTCCAGGTGGGTCCAGCCCCGCACGAGCCGCGTGGCCAGATGCTTCAGCTGCGCCAGTTCCACCTCGAGCTTGCCTTCGTGGGAACGGGCGCGCTGGGCGAAGATGTCGAGGATCAGGCCGGCACGGTCGACGACGCGTGCCTTCAGGTGCTTTTCGAGGTTGCGCTCCTGCACCGGACTCAATACGTGGTCCACCAGCACCAGGTCGGCCTCGAGCGCACGGACCGCCTCGGCCACTTCGTCGGCCTTGCCGCTGCCGATGTAGAAACGGGGATTCGGCGCGTCCACCCGCGCCGGGATGCTGGCCAGGATCTCGGCCCCGGCCGAGGACACCAGTTCGGCGAACTCTTCGCCACGACGCACCGCGTCGCCTTCGCCGCGGGAATGCGGCAATACCAGCACGGCGCGATCGCCTTTCTTTTGTCTGTCGAACACTTAGACGGAAAACCTTTGATGGGGGGTGAACAGTAAAGCGTGAACAGTGAACCGTAAGAGCGGCGTACCGAGGCCCTCCCGCACTTACGGTTCACGGTTTACTGTTCACTCGATATGGGATTCCGCCGAAGGCCCCTCAACCCTCGCCGTCGCCGGACGCGGCATCTCCGTGATTTTCATGACCGCCGACCCTTACGTTCCGACTCGGCACCACCGTCGAGATCGCGTGCTTGTAGACCATCTGGCTCACCTGGTTGCGCAGCAGAACCACGAACTGGTCGAACGACTCGATGGTGCCTTGCAGCTTGATGCCGTTCACCAGGTAAATGGCGACGGGAACGCGCTCGCGGCGCAGTGCGTTCAGAAATGGATCCTGCAACGATTGCCCTTTGGACATTCTTCTTCTCCCCTACGCTACTCATGCGGGTCCGGGTAAAAAAACGCCATGCGGCGCCCCGGCCCAAGTGCCCGGAATCTTAACTGCTTTTAAATGCCCGCTGGAAGCCGCTACCGTGACGGCCTCGGCATTCCAACGAACTGCTCCACCGCACGTACGGCCTCGGGCAACGGATCCCCCCGCTCCGGGTCGAACGTTCGGGCGTCCAGTTCGCTCCGCAGCCAGGTGATCTGGCGCTTCGCGAGCTGACGAGTGGCATAGATACCACGGTTGCGGAACTCCGTGGCATCGTAATCGCCGGCGAGGTGCTCCCATGCCTGCCGGTACCCCACCGCGCGGATCGCGGGCAGGTCGGGATGGAGGTCACCGCGAGCGCGCAGAGCCCGGACCTCGCCAAGAAAACCCGCATCCAGCATGGCGTCGAAGCGCCGCGCGATGCGCTCGTGGAGGGCGCCCCGGTCCGCCGGCAACAAGGCGAGCTTCAACAGCCGCCAGGGGAAGCGCACCGTGGTCCCCCCCTGCTGGAGTTCACTGAGCGTCCGCCCGGTCAGTTCCATCACCTCGAGCGCCCGCTGGATGCGTTGCGCATCGCCGGGCCGAATTCGCGCACCGGCCGCCGGATCGAGCGCCGCCATGCGTGCGTGCATGGCCTCCCAGCCGATGACGGAAGCCTCCGAGGAGAGTTTCGCGCGCACGGCGGCGTCCGCTTCCGGCAGATCGGACAGACCGTATTGCAGGGCGCGGAAGTACAGGCCGGTGCCGCCGACGAGCAGCGGCACCCTGCCCTTCGCCGTGATGTGCTCCATCGCGGCCATCGCGTCGTCCCTGAACTCGGCGGCGGAATACGCATCGGCAGGATCGCGGATGTCGACGAGCGCGTGCGGATAACGCGCCAGCATCGCCGGGTCCGGTTTGGCCGAACCGATGTCGAGCCCACGATAGACAAGCGCCGAATCGACGCTCACCAGGTCGACCGGAAAGCGGTCGGCCAGCGCACAGGCAAGCGCCGTCTTGCCCGACGCAGTGGGGCCCATGAGGAAGATGGCGAGGGGACGGTTGTCGATGCGCATGCGGCCGCAAGGTTACGGCGGTGAACACGCCTTGACCAGCGCAACGCAAGTGTATGTCGCGCAAGACCGGAATGAAGTTGTCCACATGCTTATGCAGCGCGTATCCACACAGCCTGTGGATATCGTCCATGCATGGCGCACCCGACCGCCTTGGTCATTTCGTAGACAACACGACGCAAGTACGCGTCGTGCAAGGCCGAAACGAAGTTGTCCACATGCTTATGCAGCGCGTATCCACACGGGCTGTGGATATCGCGAAGGCACTGGCGATTTATTGATCGACATAACGCAAGTGCTCGCCGCGTAACGGCGAAACGGAGTTGTCCACACGCTTATGCAGCGGGTATCCACACAGGCTGTGGATATCCGCACGATGTCTCAGTGACGCGGCACGCCGAGTTCGCGGAGCAACGCCGGCGACGGGTACACCTTGTCGATGAGCCAGCGCATGTAGCGCATGTCCACGTGGATGGCGCGCTTGTAACGCGGGTCGTACATCCAGCTGGCGCTCACCGCTTCCCAATTGCTGTCGAAGTTCAGCCCCACCAGTTCGCCCTTCGCGTTCAGCACCGGCGAGCCGGAATTGCCGCCGGTGGTGTCCAGGTTGCTGAGGAAGTCCACCGGCATGGCGCCCGTCTTCGGATCGGCGTAGCCGGCGAAGTCGCCTTTGCGGATGGCGTCCAGCAACGGCTTCGGCGCGTCGAACGGCTCCTTGCCGGTGTTCTTCTCGACGATGCCGGCCACCGTGGTGAGCGACGCATAGGTGACCGCGTCGCGCGCCGCCAGCGGGGTGACCTTGCCGTAGCTCACGCGCAGGGTGGAGTTCGCATCGGGATACACCGCCTTGCCCTGCTTCTCGCGATAGGCGATGAGCGCCTGCATGTAGGCGGGGCGCAGGCGCAACAGATCGCCCTCGCGCGATTTGCGTTCGTCTTCGATGCGCAGCATCGCCGGACGCAGCGCACGCGCCGCCACCAGCAATGGATCCCTGTTGGCTGCGACATCAGCCGGCGACGCCGCGAAGAGGCGCGTACGTTCGGCGTCGGCGCCGAACCCCGTGCCCGCGTAGATGCGGTCGAGCGCCGCGGCCAGGTCGGCCGGTGTACGGCCGAACACGGCGTCGACTTCGGGCAGTCGCGCCGCATCGGGCAACTGCTGGTAGCGCAGCATCATCGATGTGACAAGCGCCTTTTCGACCGCGGGATCGTAGCGCCGCTGGATCTGCTTCAGCTGACTGCGGATGAGTTCCTCGTCGCGCTTCTGGTAGCCCGTCTCGCGCTGCTCGTCGGGCTTGGGCCGTTCGACCGACAAGCGGTCCACGGCAAGCGCGCCCTTCAGCAACTGCGTCTGCGTCGACAGCAGACCCACGAGAAGATCGCGCTCGCGCACGTCCTTGCCGCGGGCGATGAGCGCCATGACGGCGTCGATGTCCGGCTGCAACGCCTTGCCCTCAGGCTGAGTCGCCAGCCAGGCGAGCATGGCCGCCTCGTCGTCGCGCCGCACGGCGACGGCATCGCTGCGCTGGAGACCTTCCAGTTCGCCGCTGAAGCGCTTGATGCCGTTCTTCAACGACTGCAATTGGGCGGCGTACCGGATGCCCGCCTCCTTGTCGCCCTTGCCCTTGGCCTCGATCACGTCCTGCAAGGCCTTGAGGACCGCGACCGACGTGGGCAGACGCCACTCCACCTGATCCGCGAACTCGGCCGCCGTGCGGTGGCGGTAGGTAATGCCCGGATAACCGGCCAGCATCACGAAGTCGCCCTCGGCCACGCCCTCGGTGGCGAGCTTGAGGTGCGACGGCGGGCGGTATGGCTTGTTGTCGGGTGAATAGTCGGCCGGTTCGCCGTTCGGACCCACGTAGGCCCGCAGGATGGTGAAATCCCCCGCGTGGCGGGGCCACATGAAATTGTCGATCTCGTCGCCGTAGTTTCCGATGGCCCGGGGCGGTGCGTACACGAGGCGGATGTCGCGCAGTTCGAGCTGCTTCACGAGATAGAAGTCGCGCCCGTAGAACATCGTGGCGACGCTGCACTTGTATCCCTTCTCGCCTTCGCATGCCGCGACCAGCGCCTTGCTGGCGGCATCCACGGCGTCGAAATAGGCCCGACCCGTCTTGCCTCTGGCGGCGGACAGGATCCGGTCGGTCACCTTGTCGAAGCCGACCGTGACGCGAAGACGGTAGTCCGGGTTGGCCGGCAGTTCGCCGGCGCGGTCCGCCGCCACGTAGCCGTTCGCTATCAGGTCGCGGCCGGGCTTCGAGTTGTACTGAATGACACCGAACGCCACGTGGTGATTGGTGACGACGAGGCCTTCGTCCGAGACGAAGGAGCCGGTGCCCCCGCCGATGCGCACCACAGCGTTCAGGGGCGCCCGGGTGAGGTCGGCGAGGTCTTTGGGGTCGCCACGGAAGCCTGCATTCTTGAGATTCTTCGCAATCCCAGGGAGCTGCGACGGCAGCCACATGCCTTCGTCGGCATTCGCGTCCAGCGCCAGTGCCATGGCGGCCCCCAGCATCATCGAGCGGATTCGCATGTTCGTTGCCCCTGTCGCCATCCGGCAGAAAGAAAACCGCCCCCGACCATAGGGCCCGCCGCCACGGCTGGCAATGGCATTCGCCGGGCACCCGCCCCCCCGGGGGAGCGTGCCAGGGAGGCCGCCTTTCGCGCCCAAGGTCGCTTCCCACTTATAATGTGCAATTCGGTCCGCGCCGCGGACCTTCCCCGCACGGAACCCAGGAACCCCATGCAGCAGACGATGAAGGCGCTGGTGAAGCGCAATCCCGAGCAAGGCATCTGGATGGAAGAAGTGCCGGTGCCGCAGGTCGGCCCGAACGAAGTCCTGATCAAGATCGAGAAGACCGCCATCTGCGGCACCGATCTGCACATCTACAAGTGGGACGAATGGTCCCAGCGCACCATCAAGCCCGGCCTGACCATCGGCCACGAATTCGTCGGCCGCATCGCCGAGATCGGCCCCGGCGTCACCGGCTACAAGGTGGGCGACCGCGTATCCGCCGAGGGCCACATCGTGTGCGGCCACTGCCGCAACTGCCGCGCGGGGCGCCAGCACCTTTGTCCGAACACGATCGGCATCGGCGTGAACCGCAACGGCGCCTTCGCCGAATACATGACCATGCCGGCCTCGAACCTGTGGCCGATCCCGGACCAGATTCCGTCCGAGCTGGCGGCGTTCTTCGATCCCTACGGCAATGCCGCGCATTGCGCGCTCGAATTCGACCTGATCGGCGAAGACGTGCTCATAACCGGCGCCGGCCCCATCGGCATCATTGCCGCCGGCATCGCCAAGCACGTGGGCGCGCGCAATGTCGTGGTCACCGACGTCAACGACTACCGCCTCAAGCTGGCGGCCGACATGGGCGCCACGCGTGTCGTCAACGTCGCCAACCAGTCGCTCAAGGACGTGGTGAAGGACCTGCACATCGAAGGCTTCGACGTCGGCCTGGAGATGAGCGGCAACCCGCGCGCCTTCAGCGACATGCTGGAGTGCATGTACCACGGCGGCAAGATTGCCATGCTCGGCATCATGCCGCGCGGCGCCGGCATCGACTGGGACAAGGTGATCTTCAAGGGCCTCACCCTGCAGGGCATCTACGGCCGGCGCATGTACGAAACCTGGTACAAGATGACCCAGATGGTGCTCACGGGCTTCCCGTTGCAGAAGGTGCTCACGCACCAGATCGCCATCGACGACTTCCAGAAGGGGTTCGACCTGATGGACGCCGGCCATTGCGGAAAGGTCGTCTGCTCCTGGACGTGATCCACGTCGCCTGATCCGACCTCCGAAGGGTTTCCCCGGCGAGTACACTGCGCCGGGGAAGCCGGGTTGCCCGGGGAGTCGGAAGTATGGAAACACGCAGGATCAAGGGGAAGGTGTACCTGGACAAGGGACGTGAGCGCGCCCTCGTCCTTTATCGATCGCGCCGGGCCCGCCGGGTCGCCGCGGCGACCGCGATCGCCCTGATCGTTTTCGGCCTGCTGGGTTTCCTGGCCGCCCCGCCCCTCATTCGCCACCAGATGGAAACGCGCGCCAGCGCGGCACTCGGGCGGTCCGTGACGGTCGACGGGCTTTCCTTCAATCCGTTCACGCTGAAGCTCACCATCGAGGGCCTGCATGTCCGCGAGGCGGACGGCAAGGCACCGTTCGTCGATGTCGACAGGCTCGTCGCCGATGCGTCCTGGGCTTCGCTCTTCCGGGTCGCGCCGATCCTGGATGCGCTCGAGCTCGACAAGCCCACGATCCGGCTGCGGCGGACCGCGCCACAGCGATTCAATGTCTCCGACATCGTCGAGCGCCTCGGGTCGGGGCCGGCCGAACCCGGCGAGGGCCCGGCACGTTTCGCGATAGCCAACATCGCCATCCACGGCGGACAGGTCGACTTCGATGATCGGGTACTGGATGCCACGCATCGCGTGGACCACATCGAGCTGGGCCTGCCCTTCATCGCCAACCTGCCGAGCGCCACGGATATCTACGTGCGCCCGCTGCTCGCCATGAACGTGGACGGCAGCCCCCTGCGGGTGGAAGGCCAGAGCAAGCCGTTCGCCGACAGCCGGGAATCGCTGCTGACATTCCGGCTCGACCACCTCGATCTTCCCCGCTATATCGGATTCGTACCCGCGCCCATGCCGGTGGCCATGCCAGGCGGCAAGCTATCGGGGCTGCTCGACCTGCGCTTCGCCATGGCCGATTCACATCCCCGCGTGATTCTGAGCGGGCGCCTTGCCGTAGACGACCTCAAGGTGACCGACAAGAGCGGTGGCCCGTTGCTCGAACTCGGACACGGCGACGCCGAACTCACCGCGCTCGAACCGCTGACATCCCGCTATCGCCTGGGCAAGGTCGCCCTCGACCGCCTCAGTGTCCGCTATGCGCGACTCGCCGGCGGCCGCAGCAACGTGGATGCGCTCACGGGCGGGCCGTCGGCACCCGAGTCGGCCGACTCGAAACCCGCGGACGTTCGCATCGACACACTGGTTCTGAACGACTCGCGCGTCGACTACGCGGACCTTGCGGCCCCTGCACCGGCGCACCTGCTGCTCGAAGACGTGCATGGCGAGATCCATGGCCTCGGCACGGTAACAGCGCCGGTGGCGAACCTTGTCCTCGGGGCGCGCATGGCCGGCGGCCATGTCGCCACCAAGGGGAAGCTCGATCTTCCCCGAAGCCGCTATGCGGGCACGCTGTCGCTGGCGGATGTCTCGCTTCCGGCACTCGTACCGCTGGCACCGCCCCCGATCGACGCCGACATCGCGGCAGGTAACCTGGGGGCGAACGGCGAGTTGACGCTCGACTGGCACGAAGCGGCGACCGTGCGCGTCACCAACGCCAAGGCACAAGTCGACGGTTTCCGCCTCGTCCCCCGACACGACAAGGCGGCGCCCGTCACCTGGTCGTCGATGAAGGCCGCCGTGACGCTGGTCGATCTCGCGAGCAGCGAAGCGCGCCTCGACAGCCTCGTTCTCGACGGGCTCTCGCTCGACCTGCGCCGCCTCGCGGACGGCAACCTCGACCTGTCGCGCATCGTGCCGTCGTCACCTGCCTCCAGCACAGAGACGACGTCGCCCGCATGGCGATGGAGCATCGGCCATGTCGGACTGGGCGATGGCAGAGTGACCCTGCGCGACGCCAGGTCCGGGGCCAGACGCGACGGCATCGAACTGCAGGCCACGGCTTTCGCGGTCGACGGCCTGTCCGACGACATGAAGAAGCCCGTGAAGCTCGATCTGAAAGGCGCTTTGGGCAAGGGCGCGTTTTCCGTCACGGGCACCCTGAGGCCACAGCCCCTCGACGCGCAGCTGGTCGTAGCCGCCCGCCAATGGAACGTGGCACCGCTGCAATCGCTGATCACCGTGCCGTTGAACGTTCGCATCGCCAGCGGATTGCTGAGCATGAATGGCCAGGTCCGTTACACGGACCGCGGCATGGCCCCCGCACGGATCGCCTACCGCGGCGACGCCACCCTGGGCCGCGTGCGCGTTCTCGACAAGGTCACCGACGCCGACTTCCTGCGCTGGAGTTCGCTCAGCGCCACCGGCATGACGATTCGCCTCGGCGAGGAAGCGCCGCATGTCGATATCCGCGGGCTGGCGATGGACGACTTCTATGCTCGCGTCATCGTCAATGCGAATGGACGGCTGAACCTGCAGGACGTGGTCGCCGGCCCCGAGGCGCCGGCTGCCGTGTCGGTGACGGAGGTACGCACCGCGCCCACGCCCGCGCCGGCCGCCGTCGACGCGGCGCCGGCTGGGCCCCCGGCGGATATCCGGATCGGCCAGATCACGCTGAGCAGGGGCCGTCTCAATTACACCGACAATTTCATCAAGCCCAACTACACCGCGGACGTGACCCAGCTCACGGGCAAGATCGGCGCGTTCGGAAGCGTTGGCGGCACCGCGCCGGCGGAACTGACGCTCGAAGGCCAGCTGGACAACGACGCGCCCGTCGACATTCGTGGCTCGATCAACCCCCTGACCCCTGTCGCATTCCTCGATGTGACGGCCAAAGCCCAGGGCATCCAGCTCGCCAACCTCTCGCCCTACTCCGGCAAGTACGCCGGCTATCCGATCACGAAGGGACGCCTGAACGTCGACGTGCACTACCTGCTCGACCAGCGCAAGCTGACCGCCGACAACCACATTTTCATCGATCAACTCACCTTCGGCGATCGCATCGAAGGACCCGGCATCAGCCATCTTCCCGTGAAGCTCGCCGTCGCCTTGCTGAAAGACAGCCAGGGACGTATCGACGTACACGTGCCGGTCTCGGGTTCGCTGGACGATCCGCAATTCAGCGTGGCCGGCCTCGTGTGGCGCGCCATCGGCAACCTTATCGTGAAGGCGGCTACCTCGCCGTTCCGCCTCCTGGCCTCCATCGGAGGCCACGGCGGGCGCGAAGACCTGGGCTATATCGAGTTCGCACCCGGTTCCGCCGTGCTCGACGAGGCCGGACAAGCCAAGCTGGCGGAGATCGTGAAAGTGCTGACCGACAAGCCCTCCATCAGCCTCGACATCGTGGGCCGCGTCGACCCGGCCCAGGACGAGAGCGGGTTGCGGAGGGTGACGGTGGACGACCTCATCAGCGAGGAACGGGCGAATGCGGGGGACGACGATGGCACACCCCTCACCGACGAAAAGCGTGAGAAATATCTCGCGCGTGCCTACCGCCATGCCTCGTTTCCCAAGCCGAAGAACCTGCTCGGGCTGAACAAGTCGCTTCCGCCGGACGACATGCGCTCGCTGTTGGAAAGCAACGTGCCGGTGGATGCCGATGCCCTGCGCCACCTGGCCGAGCGGCGGGCCGGCGCGGTGCAGCAATGGCTCAAGGGAAAAGTGGATGGGAACCGCGTGTTCGTGGTCGCCCCGAAGACGGACGCCAAGGGCATCGACGACGGTGGTAAGACGACGCGCGTGGATTTCGGCCTGCACTGAGACGGGGGCTCGAGGTTTTCTCATCGGGCCAAAGGCCTCACAATCGGAGTTCTCCTACGTTCCGGAACTCCCGACCATGTCTTATCCCGGCCAGACCCGTTTCGCCAGCGAGCTCGAATCCATCCGCGAGCAGGGCCTGTTCAAGAACGAACGGGTCATCGTCTCGCCGCAGTCGGCGGAGATCGAACTGGAAGGAGGCCGCAAGGTCCTCAATTTCTGCGCCAACAACTATCTCGGCCTGGCCGACCATCCCGACGTGATCCAGGCAGCCAAGGACGCCCTGGACACACACGGCTTCGGTATGGCCAGCGTGCGCTTCATTTGCGGCACGCAGGATCTGCACAAGGCACTGGAGCGGCAGATCGCCGACTTCTTCGGCACCGAGGACACGATCCTCTATGCCGCCTGCTTCGACGCCAACGGCGGCCTGTTCGAGCCACTGCTGGGCGAGGAAGATGCCGTGATCTCCGACGCGCTGAACCACGCCTCGATCATCGACGGCATCCGCTTGTGCAAGGCCAAGCGCTTCCGTTATGCCAACTGCGACATGGCTGACCTCGAGGCCCAACTCCAGGCGGCCGATGCAGCGGGCGCGCGCACCAAGCTCATCACCACCGACGGCGCGTTCTCGATGGACGGTTTCGTCGCCCCGCTCGACCAGATCACCGCCCTGGCCCGCAGATACGGCGCGCTGGTGCACATCGACGAATGCCACTGCACCGGCTTCCTCGGCGAGACCGGCCGCGGCTCCGCTGAATTGCACGGCGTGATGGACAAGATCGACATCTTCACCGGCACCCTGGGCAAGGCCCTGGGCGGCGCCCTCGGCGGCTTCACCACGGGCCGTCGCGAAGTCATCGAGATGCTGCGCCAGCGCTCGCGCCCGTACCTGTTCTCCAATTCGCTCCCGCCCCACGTGGTGGCCGCGGGCATCAAGGTGTTCGACATGCTGGCGGCGGCAGGCGACCTCCGCGAGAAGGTGAAGGAAAACACCCGCTACTTCCGCGAGAAGATGACCGAGGCCGGCTTCGACATCCGTCCCGGCCAGCACCCGATCGTGCCGGTGATGATCTACGACGCCAAGCAGGCCCAGGCCATGGCATCGGAACTCCTCGAGGAAGGCATCTACGTCACCGGCTTCTTCTTCCCGGTGGTGCCGCAGGGCAAGGCGCGTATCCGTACGCAGATGAGCGCGGCGCACACGCGGGAGCATCTCGACCGCGCCATCGCCGCGTTCACCAAGGTGGGCAGGAAGCTCGGCGTCCTGAAGGCTTAGGCCCTGTTTACAGGCCCTAACGACGGCGCAGTGCCGACACCTCGTCGGCACTCAAGTGTCGCCACTGGCCCTTGGGCAGTTCCCCGAGGGCCAGATCGCCTATCGCGACCCTGACTAGCCGCAGCACATCGAAACCCAGTGCCGCCAGCAGGCGCCGGATATGCCGGTTGCGGCCCTCGTCCAGCGTGACTTCCAGCCAGGCGTTGCGCTCGCCCTGACGCAATAGCGATGCGTCACCCGCGCGCAACGACTCGCCGGCATCGACGACACCTTCGAGCATGGCGGCGATGGTCGCCTCGTCGGGCTTGCCGGCGACCTGCACGTGGTAGGTCTTCGGCACATGTGTCGCGGGATCGGTGATGCCCGCCGCCCACACTGTGTCGTTGCTCATCAGCAGCAGACCTTCGCTCGCCTTGTCGAGCCGTCCTACCGGCCCCAGCCACGGCAGCCCGGCGCCTTCCAGCAGGGAATAGACAGTATCGCGACCGCGCTCGTCCGCCGCGGAGACAACGATGCCGCGCGGCTTGTTCAGAGCCAGATAAACGGACGCCGCGGTCGCGGCCGATGCCCCGTCCACGTCGATCCGTTCGTGTCCGGTGATGGGCCACTCCGGGTCGCGCACGACACGTCCGTCCACACGCACGCGCCCTTCCCTCACCATCCGTTCTCCCTGGCTGCGCGAGCAGATGCCGCGCTTCGAGAGCGTGCGTGCGAGGCCGTGGACGGGAGCGAGCGGACGGTGCGGGGGCCGGGCCGGACCGCGGGTGGCATGGCGAGACATGTCGCGCAGGATAGCGACTTTGCCGAACGCTTGCCGGTGTCGCATAGGGAACACCTACACCGTGAGGCCTATCGCGTTCGCTAGCAGACCATCGGATCATGGACTGCGGTTTCGTCAGCATGCGATGCCGTATCCATACACGTCCGAGGAAGGAACCTCCGATGACACATGCCCAGACACTTTTGCCCGCGCCCATCGTCCCACTGGCAAACGCCGGCAGCCTCGACCCGGACCTGGTCGGCCCTTACCTCGAGATCGAGGTACCCGCCAGCGCGGCCCTTGTCCCCTTTGCCAGGTGCATCCTGCGCGTCGAAGGGAGGACGTTGCAGGGTGCGGAGGTCGAGTGGGAGTCCGCGGACCAGCTTTCTGAAGAGAACGCAGGCGACAGTCTGTGGTTCTACTGCACAAAGGATCTCGTCGAATCGCTGCGAAACGGCAGCGCGACGTTCAGCTATACGATCGCTTCGCCCGACGGCAGCGACGTGCCGGCTCATTCCGCAAGCCTGGAAGTGACCGTCGGCGAACTCGTCGCGCCGGAACCGCTTCCCCCGCCCGAGGTCGGCGACCTCGTCAGCGGCATCGTGGATTCCACACTTCCCCGGCTGCTCGTCACCGTGCCGGCATCGGAAGCCAGTCTGGCCGGTGCCAAGGTCATCCTTGCCTTGCGCACCGACACGCCGCCTTTTCTCAAGGCGCTGTCGCAGGTCCTCGCCGTATCGCCACCCGGGGCGACCAGGGACATCACGCAGGAAACCAAGCGGATCGCCGTTGCCCTGACGCCGCTGCCTTTTGTCCTTCGCGGCTATCCGGCGAGACACGACGACCAGGAGGTCGATGCCTCTTACGAGATCGTATTGCCCGATGGAACGACAACCTTGTCTTCCGACTCGACGACCTTCCGAATCGGTACGCCACTCAGGCTGGAAGAGCCTCTCATCGAGGAAGCCATTGGCGACGTGCTCGAGGTCGACTCGTTCACCGGAGATGCCCATATCGCGACGAACCCCAGCGAAGTCGTCAAGGCGGGTTGCATCTACTGGGCTTATGTCGCATCGGAAGGCGACGGCGAGCCCGTCTTCTATCCCGTCAAGCTCGATGGCCAAGTCACCCAGGCCGAGGCCGACAGCGGCCTGCGGATTCCGATCCCTCGGGAGTTACTCGACCTCCTTCCCATCGGATCGACCCTGAGGGTGCAGATCGCCATCAATCTCAGCGGTACGGACGATCCATTCGATACCGTCGATTTTCCGGAAAAGACGTACACCATCGCACAAGCCGCCAGGGTCTATTGGGATCTCGAGGATCTGCAGTTCGAAGAGATTACGCCCATCCACGTGGGAGAGACCCTGTCGTTCCCGCTGCTGGACGTCGTCTTCGTCGCCGCCAAGGTCTCGCCCGCAAGCAATCAGGTCGCGGTGGAACACTTTCCCTACAGTTCTCCAGGTTATTACTCCGGCATGGTGTTCTACATCGGCGGCCCCACGGGCACGGCGACGGACAATGTCGTACGCATCGATTTCAAGCGGCGCTGGGCGAAAGTGCGTTTCGGTGTGACGTCGGTCGACGCGCCCCTCCTCCTCACCTGGCACAGCGCCTCGGGACAGACGGTCCAGCAGACGATTCCCGGCGGAAGCCCCACGGCGGGTCACGAGGCCAAGTGCGAGATGGAAGACATCGATTCCGTCGTACTCGAAGCGAAGGACGGCATTCGCCTGGATTGCTTCGAATTGCAGAGATGACCCGCACGCCGACCTCGCCGACGGTCAAGGGAGCGCAACGACATGACGTCACGAACCATGATGCACACTGTGCTGGCTTGTACCCTGCTCTTCTTCGGGTTCAACGTCAGCGTCGCCGCCGACAGGATACCTGCCCGCTCCGACTTCGGTACGACCCAACTCGCGGCGATTCAAGCTCGCTATGACGCCGTGCCCGATGATTGCGGCGGTCCCGACGAACCCGCCTTTCTCTGCTCCACGGTGCTCTTCCGCTTCACAGGCGACGGCGTCGGATACCACGTGTGGAATCCCAGCCCTACGTCCGTGTCCATGGGAGTCGTGTCTTTTGCTTATCTGCGTGCCGATGTCAATTTCGGGGGCACGCCATGGAACGACAGGGACGGACTGATTTTTTCGCCGGCGAAAGCGCTCGACGCCGCCACCATCCACCCCATCATGCTCTGTGCGTTCCCGCTCGAAGCCAACACCTGGAACCGTTCGCAGAAAGGATGCGGTGCCTATGCGAATGGTGCCTACCCAACCGGCCGTCCGTGCCAGGAGCAAGGCATTCAAACGGTGGCGCAATGGATGCAGCACGTGACACAAGCCGGCGCACCGATCTACGCAAAACAATGCGGATTCACCATCGATGGCAGCGCCGACCCGGCCTCCGCCTTCCTCGCCGTGCTGCAGGCCCGCGCGTTGTTACCCGTTGCCGAGTTCAACATATGGAACGAAGTACTTTTGGCGACATGGCCGCAGAACGTCGGCGCGAGCCTTCCCATCGAGGCCTTTTTCTATGTCGTGATCTCCGGCCAGTCGGGTCTCGCCGGCGCGCAGCGCAACCAGCGCGATCTACTCAATACGAGCGGCGTCGCCGTACCCGTTATCAAGATCACTCTGCCCACCACCCTCGGCGGCAAATCGTCCTTTGCCTACACCCCCGCCGACCAGGCCATCGCCTTGCCCACCCTTCCGGCGAGTCTCGATCAATCGCCTTCTGTGGTGCAGGCACCGACGGGGACACTGAGTGCGCAGGACATCCTTACCCGCAAGGACATCGAGGTAAGCGTGCCCGCTCAGTCCGGCCTTCCCGCCGGATCGACCGGTCGCGTGCGCTGGGTGGGAACGCGGGCTTACTACGAAACCCCGGCAAGACCCCTCGCCGCCGATACGCCGACCGTATTCTCGATTCCCCGCGGCAGCGTGCTCGCCACCCTTGGCCAATCCGTCGACGTGTCCTTCGTCGCGACCGACAAGACCCTGGCGGAGGAGCGCACCTCGCGCGTACTCACCATCGCGGTCGGTGCCGCCGATGGCACCTTGCCGCCGGCCGAACTCGCCGCCGACCGCAGCTACGCCAGGATCGACTATCCCGGCATGCTCAGTACCGACCAGATCTGGGTGAGCTACGAAGGCAGGAGTGTCAACGACACGCCGTACCCCAGGAAGACCGCCGCCTTCAACGCCGGGCTTCTTCCCTCCTGGCTGGGTGCACCCGACCAGGTTTACTACTGGGTCAAACGCGGCACCCAGCTCCTCGTCTCGCCCGTGCTGTCGCCTACCCATGCACCCTGGCCGATCGTGCGCGACGCCGCGAACGGCTGGCTCGACTTTGCCGCGCTCACCAGCGATCCGGCGGTCACCGTGGCGCCCTGGGACGGCATCGCCACGGGGCAGTCGGTATGGCTGGATGCCTTGGCTTACTTCCCCGACGGCACCGAGCAACGTGCACGCCTGATCGACGGCGCCATCGTCGACGATGCGATGGTCGAGCAAGGCCTACACGCCACCGTGTCCCGCGACTGGCTGCGTCGCCTGCCCGACGGCAGTGCCGTCTTCCTGCGCGCGCTCGCCGGCAGCGATCTCGCCCAGGCCCGTGCCTTCCCGGTGACCCGGCTGACCTTGCGCAACGCACCCGGGCCGATCGTGACCAAGCCGCTACCGCAGGTTGTCGACGCGCAGGCCGACGGCGCCGCCCTTCCTGTCGACGGGTTGCTCTCACGCTCCGCCTTTACCGGCACAGCGCAGGTTCGCGTCGCGCCGTGGCCCGGCATGGCCCTCGGCCAACGCGTCTGGCTTCGCGTGCACGGCCGCAAGCCCGACGGCAGCGAAGCGGTCATCGGCCTGGCCAGCAATGAAGCCACCGTCGCCGCCGACCTCACCAATGGCCTGATCCGGCCCGTGCCGCTCGCTCAGCTCGATGCCCTGGCAGACCGATCGCCACTCACGGTCGAGCTGAAGGTCGGCTTCGAGAAACTCGCCGACGAAACGCGTGCCTTGCGCTTCCCGGTCAATCACATGGCCTTTGGGAAATGACGGGCAAGCAGAACGCGGGCAAACACGGAGCGAAACGACATGAAGTCACGTGCACTCAAGCCGTTATTCCTTGCCGCTACCTTGTTCGTCGTCGACCTGAGCGCGAATGCGGGCTCTATCGATCAGGCGCCCTCGGTGCCGGTGGCGTCCTCGGGCACGCTGTATCTCCGGGACATCCTCGCCCGTCCCGACGTCGAGGTGGTTGTACCGCCGCTGTCCGATCGAGTGGACGGCCTTGCGGTGGCCCGACACCTCACGGAACGCTATGCCGACACACGGGATGACTGCGGCGCGGAGGATCGTCCCGCGTTTCTCTGTTCCGGCGTTCTTTTCAGGGCGACGGTACCGGGGCCCTACCACACGTGGAATCCGAACCCGTCGAGCAGCAAGGGCACCGTATCGTTTTCGTGGCTGCGGCAGGACGCCAAGTTTCGCACCATCTATACGCCCAGGTATTCCAGCGGTTTCATCTTTCTTCCCTCTGCCGATGCCGAGCAGCACGGCTACCACCCGATGGAAATCGTATGCGTCTATCCGCTCGATGCGACTACCGATGCCCGCAGCGATCTTGGATGCGGTCCCCATCCAGCGTCCCATCCCACCTATACGCGTCCTTGCGCCGAACAGGGCATCACCACCGGCGAAGCATGGGTCGCACGCTATCGAAGCGGAGGCTACATCTGCAGCTTCGACGTGCGCATTGGAACCTCCCATTCCGCTACGACTTTCCGACAGATGGGCGCGGCGATGGCACTGCTTCCTGAGAGGTTCCAGACGAACAAGCCCGGCAGCTACACCGACGAACTACTGGTTCGCACCTGGCCGCAAGACATCCATACCACCATACCGATCGAGGCATTTTTCTATCAGGCCGGCACGGCGAACGGACCAGCCAACGCGAAGGTGGACCAGCGCGATTTCTACCAGAGTGCCGGTCGCTGGGTGCCGATCATCCGCATGACGATGCCGACAACCGAAGCGGAGGATGCCCGGTTCGATTACCTGCCCGAAGACCAGGCGGTGCCCCTCCCCCCTGTGGCGGCTCGCATCCGCTGGAAGAGCGAGCAGTCCCTCTACGAAACCCCGGCCCAGCCGCTCGTCGCGGATAGCCCCACGGCGTTCCATGTCCCTCGTGGCAACGTCCTCGCCGCGTTGGGGCAGCCCGTCCATGTGTCGTTCGTGGTCATCGACGACACGCTCCCACCCGGTAACCACACTTCACCGGCCCTGCCTCTCGACGTCGAAGCTGCCGCAGGAGACTTGCCCCCGCCCGAACTCGCCGCCGACCGCAGCTACGCCAGGATCGGTTATCCCGGCATGCTGAGCAGCGACCAGATATGGGTGGCCTATGAAGGCACCGGCACCCACGACACGCCGTATCCGAAAAAAACGGCTGCGTTCAATGCAGGTATTCCGCCTTCGTGGCTCGGCGCACCGGATCGGATCTATTACTGGGTGAAGCGTGACGGACAGTTCCTTGTTTCGCCGGTAGTCTCCGCCGACAGACCGCAATGAGTCTTTCGCATGGAGACATGCGCGATGGCGACGCCGAGGCTGGGAAAGCAACAAAAAAAAACGGCATGCCGTAGCACGCCGTTTCGGAAATATACGTTGAAGGGTTCCGTCAGATCTTGGCGATGCCTTCGGGGCGCTTGGCGCCGGCGAAGTGCTTGGACCAGTAAGCTTCGTTGAGGCTGTCGACGCGGACGGTCTTGCCGGCCGACGGCGAATGGATGAACTGGCCGTTGTCGATATAGATGCCCACGTGGGAAATGGCCTTGCCACGGGTGCGGAAGAAAACGAGGTCGCCCGTCTTCATTTCGCTGCGCTTGACCTTCAGGCCGGCAAGGAACTGACTGGCCGAATTGGTCGGGAGGTCGAGGCCGATGCTGTGCAGGAACACGTAGCGAACGAAGCCGCTGCAGTCGAAACCGGTGGAGGGCTTGCGGCCGCCGCGGTGATAACGGATGTCGCGGAGCTTCATGGCGAAGGCGAGGAGCGCCTCGCGGGCGTGGCCGTCGACGTGGCCTGCGAGGCGAGCCGTAGCCGCGGCAACGAGGCTGTCACCGTCGTCGTCGCCATCATCGGACAGGGCGACGTTGTCCCCTGCCGTGGCGGATTCGTCGACCTTGGGAGAGGAGAGGGAGGCGAGGTCCGGAATGGCGGACTGAGCCAGCGCCGTAGCGGGCGCGAACACGGGCAGATCGGTGAGGAGCAGCGTTGCCGACTGGTCAAGGGCCTGTGGAGCGGAGACGGTATCGGCGATGGCGGGTGTTACGGAAGCGATACAGCAGGTGGCTAACGCGAGAGCGGTCAGTCGCTTTAAATGCATGAGCGAAAAGGCCTATTCATCGTGGAGTTAAGCCGCCGTGAAGGTGAGACGACCGTGAACGAGCGGTGAAGTTACCAAACCCCCTACGCCTTGTTGTTGGCATAAAGTTAAAAAATGCCATTCCTAGGAAAGATTCAGACCACTCGTATGAAATTACGGCGGGAACGGCGAAAACCTGAACAGGTTTAGGCACTTGCCTTCACATACGTGACGAGGAAAACGGCGGGTACGCGACCTCTAACGCCGAGAATCGGCTCAGGCCTTGTAGGTTCGTGCCCCGAAAATGGCGGAGCCGATACGCACCTCGGTGCTTCCCTCCGCGATCGCCAGCGCGTAGTCCCCGCTCATGCCCATCGACAGGCGATCCACGGCATGGCCCGCGTCGCGGGCCCTGTCTCGCAGGCGATACAGCATCCGGAAACAGGCTCTCACCCGTTCCTCGTCGTCGCTTGCCTCGGCAAGCGTCATCAGGCCGCGCGGCCGCAGGGAGGAAAAGGCCTTGAGTTCATCGAGGAACGGCAGCAGGCGGTCCGGGGCGATGCCGGACTTTGTTTCCTCCGGCGAGGTCTTCACCTGCACCAGCACGTCGATCGCGCGCCCCCGGGCCTGCAGCGCCTTGTCCAGGGCGACCGCCAGTTCCGGGCGGTCGAGCGACTGCACCTCGCTGGCGTGGGCGGCCACCATCTTGGCCTTGTTGGTCTGCAGATGGCCGATCAGCACCCATTCCACGGGCTCGCCGGCGAGGGCCGCGGCCTTCGCCTGCACTTCCTGGGCCTTGTTCTCGCCAAAGCGATGCAGGCCCAGGCCAAGTGCCTCGCGCACGACGTCGGCACCGAACGTCTTGCTGACCGGAAGCAGCGCCACGTCGGCGGGATCGCGACCGGCACGCCGGCAGGCGTCGGCGATGGAGGCCCGAACGGCGGCCAGCCGTTCCGCGAGCGTCCCCGCTTCGGGGTTCATGCCTTGGAGGCTTCCTGGAAATGCCGGGCCACGACGTCGGCCACCACCATGCTCACCCGCTTGCCGGTCGGGATATGCAGGAATTCATTGGGGCCGTGCGCATTCGAATGCGGTCCGAGCACGCCCGTGATGAGGAACTGCGCCTGCGGGAATTTTTCACCGAGCATGCCCATGAACGGGATGCTGCCACCCTCGCCCATGTAGGCCGCGGGCGCGCCGAAATAATGCGCCGAGGCCGTGGCCACCGCCTCTTCGAGCCAGGGCGAGAGAGCCGGCGCATTCCAGCCGCTGCCGTCCTTCTCGAGATCGAAGGTGACCTTCGCACCGTACGGCGGGTCTTTCTCGAGCAGTTGCTTCAGGAATTTGCCGGCCTCGGCACCCGATAACGTCGGCGGCACGCGGAGACTCAGCTTTACGGATGTCTTGGGGCGCAGCACGTTGCCCGCGCTGTCGAGGGAGGGCATGCCGCCGGCGCCCGTGACCGCCAGTTGCGGACGCCACGTGCGATTGAGCACGAGCTCCGCCAGATCCTCGGTAACGGGCTTCATGCCTTCCACGAAGGGGAACTTGTCGTAGATCGCGGTGCCCAGCACCTCCGCCGACCGGCGCGCCTGCTCGATGCGCTGCGCCGGGATGTCGACATAGAGCTCCTTCGGCACGATCCGGCCGGTGGCCGGGTCCTCCAGACGGCTGAGTATGTCGCGCAGGATGCGGAAGCTCGACGGCACCACGCCCGACGCATCGCCCGAGTGGACCCCTTCTTCCAGCACCTGCACGGTGAGATTGCCCCCGGTCATGCCGCGCAGCGAGGTAGTCAGCCACAACTGGTCGTAGTTGCCGCAGCCGGAGTCGAGGCAGACGACGAGCGACGGATTGCCGATGCGGTCGGCCAGGTGGTCCACATAGAACGGCAGATCGTAGCTGCCCGATTCCTCGCAGGCCTCGATCAGGATCACGCAGCGCGCATGCGGCACGCCCTGGTCGCGCAGCGCGAGGAGGGCCGCCAGCGAACCGAAGATGGCGTAGCCGTCGTCGGCACCGCCGCGACCGTAGAGCTTGTCGCCCTTGATCACGGGCGTCCACGGACCGAGGCCCTCGGCCCAGCCTGTCATCTCCGGCTGCTTGTCGAGGTGCCCGTAGAGCAGCACGGCCTGATCCGTGCCCGCGCCCTGCACGCCTTGCGCGGGCACGTCGATGTAGATAAGCGGCGTCCGTCCTTCCAGGCGCACCACTTCGAGGGTGGCGCCGGGAAGCGCGGGCAGCTTCGAACGTGCCCAGGACTCCATCAGCGCCACCGCCTGGTCCATGTATCCGTGCTCGCGCCACTGGCTGTCGAACATCGGCGACTTGTTCGGAATACGGATGTACTCGACCAGCTGCGGGACGATCTCGGCATCCCAGAGACCGCTGACGAAGGAGGAAACGCGAGAAGTATCCATGAGGGGCCAGGCTCGTTCGACAAAGGCCGATTGTAACAGCGACGACGGTGGCGCCCTGGATCATGTCGGAAACCATGGCCACGGTGTGGTGGGAACGACGCACGCGCCGTTCGGGCTCGCGCCGGTTCGCGCGCCCTCCGGCGCACCGCAGAGTGCCCCAGCGCCATCCGGCGCCACCATGAGGAGCACCATCTTGAAACGTCTTGTTATCGCCCTCGCGGGCCTTCTGCTGTCGCCGCTGGCCCTCGCATCGACGCCCGTGAACATCAATACCGCCGACGCCGCCACCCTGGCGCAGTCGCTCGACGGCGTCGGCATGGCCAAGGCCCAGGCCATCGTGGCCTGGCGCGAAGCCAACGGCGCCTTCGAGTCCGCCGACCAACTCGCCGAGGTCAAGGGCATCGGCGCCGCCCTCGTCGACCGTAACCGCGACGCCATCCAGGTGGACGGCGCCAAGCCGGCCAAGAAGGCGAAAAGCCAGCGCAAGCCCAAGGGCAGCGAGGAAGACTGATCGAGTGTCCGCCGCGGGCGGGCCTTCCCACCCGCGGCGAAAGCGCTACACTCGCGCCCAGTGCGGGGCCGCCACGTGTGCCGCCGCATGGAACAGGGGCTTGATGAAGCGATGATCCTGCCGCGTTACCGTATCGCCGACTCCGCCATCCCCGGCGCCGGCAAGGGCCTTTTCGTCGACGAATTCGTGGCGGCCGGACGCATCGTCACGGCGCCCGACCAGATCGATCGCACCTACGGCTGGGCCGAGATCACGGGCTCTCCCGCGCTCGCCGCCGACCTGCACGCCGCGGCGCGCTGGTTCGAAGACCGCTATACCGTGTCGCCGGAATGGCCCGACGAGTGCTATGTGAACCACAGCTTCGATCCGACGGGGCTCTGGCACCTTGGCTTCATCTTCGCCGCCAAAGACCTGCCACAAGGTACTGAAATCACGGTGGATTACCGCCACCTTCTCGCACCGGGCCAGGATGAGAGCTTCCATGACGCGGCCACTGGTGAGAAAATAACCGGCTTGTCCTGGCAGGAAAGCCTCGCGCAAAGCACCCGCGCGCTGGCCCTCCTGCTCGGCTGACACCTGGTCACTTCGATGGCAATAGCAGACATCCCCGTTCTGGAAACACCGCGCCTGCGGCTCACCGCCCTCACCGAACGCCACTTCGACGATTACGCGGCCATGCTCGCGGACGCCGATAGCACGCGCTGGATCGGCGACGGCCAACCGCTCGACCGCATGAACGCATGGCGGTCCATGGCCATGTTGCTGGGCCACTGGGCGCTGCGCGGCTGCGGCATGTGGGCCATCGAGCTGAAGGAAACGGGCGAATTCATCGGCCGCGCCGGCCTCATGAAACCCGAAGGCTGGCCCGACCTCGAACTGGGCTGGATGCTGAAGCCCGAGCACCGCCATCACGGTTACGCCACGGAAGCCGGCGAGGCCATTCTCGACTTTGCCTGGAATCAGATGCACGCACAGCGTGTGATCAGCCTGGTCCGCATCGGCAACGAGGCCTCCGACCACGTCGCTGAGCGCCTTGGCGGCGAACACATCGACAACATCGACTTCCTCGGCGGCGCGACGCACCTGTTCGCGTACTACCCGCCGCACCGCGCCGTGCGCCGCGTCGGCTAAGCCCTAAAGCGCCGGAGCGAAGTCGCTGCGGCGGCGACGGGGATTCGCCGTCGCAAGGCCGGCCAGTGCCAGCAGCCGTGCGGTACGCATCCAGGCGACCACGATCACACCCAGTTGCACGATGAGCATGCCGAGTGGCAGCCCGCTACCGGTGGCGGTCGTATGGCCGCGCCAGAACGCGATCGCCACCAGCAGGACGCCGCCGACCAGCGTGATCGCCAGATAGACGAACAATGTCGCGAGCGGGCGGCGAACGAATTGCATGAAGCCGCGTCCCAGCGCCAGGAACGCGGAGCGAAGCCCGAAGTCGGCAATGAACTGCGCTCGCGCCGATTCCACGATGGCCTGCGCGATGACGAAGGACAGTAGCGCCACGGCCGACGCACCATGCCGGTACCAGTCGGCACTGGAAGCCAGAACGGCGGCGTCAATCCTGTCGTCCGCAAACGACGATGCGCCCAGAGCCGCGGCGACCGAGAGGCCGTACGGAATCAGAGCCAGGAACGACAGGCGCAGCATGCGCCCGTATTGGGCCGCCCCGCCTTGCAGCAGCGCACCGAAGTCCAGGGCGCGATGAGCGCGTCCACCCGCCACGATCATGCCGGCGAGGAACGGCGCGGTGAGCCATGTCAGCAGCATGCCTGCGACGAACGCCATGCCGGTCCAGCCATGATCGTTCCGGAAGGCCGCTATGACGTCGCCGAACATGAGGCCGTCGAAATGCCGGGCCCACGCGTCGGCATGCACGGAATGCCCCAGAAGGTCGTCGAGCACACGCCACACCGGCAGTGCCACCACCATCGTCGGAAGAAGGGTCACGAAGATCCACAGGAGCATAAGGCGCCACTGCAATCCCGCGACGCTGGCGCCACCGATGGCCGCGATGGAGGAGCGTCGTTGACGGGTGTTCATAGCGTCCCCAGGAGCGAATAGAGGCCCTGCAGAAGTGCGGCGATGTCGGCTCCCCAACGTTTCGATGCCGCGTGATTGGCGTCTACCGTTCGGCTGTCGTTGAGCTTGTCGGAATCGAGGTAGATCTTTCGCTCTGGATCGAGTTCGGCCGACGCACCTTTCACCGGTTTCACGAACACGAAGCGCGCCCAGCGGCGGTCGTCGTTCCAACGCACGGATTCCGAGGAGCCGTCGGCAAAGGTGACCTTGAGGGTCTGGGGTACCGGCGAGGCGTCCCGACGCACCGTGACGATCGTCTTCCATGGAAACGGGCCTGTGCCGGGCCCGGCATGCGGATGCGCCTTGTCCCAGGCGTCGCGTTGCTTCCGGATCGCCTCGTCGTTGGCGTCGGTGGTGACTTCCTCGCGACGGCCGTCCTTGATGCGCGTGCCGGCGAGCGGCAACACCTCTTCGCTCACGATGTCGCCGACGCTGTCGTCGATGCGTTCGGTGCCGTAGACATATCGATCGAACACCTGCGCCACCACCTCCGGCTTGCCGGAGACATCGGCGAGCGTGGCCTGCAGATCGCCCGTCCCCGGATGACGGAAGTGCCAGTTCGCGTAGTACTGGCGGAAGGCCTTTTCGGTCACGCCTTTCCCGAGGCGCTCTTCCAGATCGTGCATGGCCGTGGCCGTGCGCGAGTAGACGGTGCCGTAGTCGGCGCTCGACAGGCGGTCCCAGGCGTTCTCGCCCAGCGGATCGGACGGATGGCGCAATCGCGCGACCATGCGCTCCAGCTCGAACGCATCGAGTGGCGGCTCCACGCCGAAAAACTGCCAGAGCGGCCTGGTGAGGTACACCTTCTGCCCGCGTTCGCGCAGCATGCGGTCGTCCCAGTACTCGTTCAGGCCCTCGTCGAGCATGGGCTCCTCGAACTCGTTGGACGCGAGCAGGCCGTAGAAGTAGCCGTGCCCGAACTCGTGGATGGTGACGAAATCCAGCAGGTACTCGTCCAGCGTTTTCGGCTTTATCTCGCGAAAGCTGTCGGCCGTGAAGAACGTGGGGTATTCCATGCCGCCCGCCTCCGCCGCGTTGAACGGGGGCACGACGGCCGTGAGTGTCTTGTACGGATACGGGCCGAGGGTCTGGGAGAAGTATGCCAGCGAGTCGAGCGACGCCTTGAGCACCGGCTTCGCGCTGGCTTCGTATTCGGGCGGATAGACCACCCGCACCTTGACCTTGGGGCTCCCCGGCCCCGTGTATTCGCCGTCCAGCGTCCGGTATCCCGGCGCGGCCATCCAGGCGAAGTCGTGCACGTCGCCCTGGATGAAATGCCAGGTCAGATCCTGGCCTTCCTGCACGGGAGCGCCCTGCTGTTCGCCGACGGCGGCCACGACGTAATCCTTCGGTGCACTCAGCCGCACGTCGTACTCGCCGAAGTCGGCGTAGAACTCGCTGTTGAAGTGGAACTCGTGAACGTTCCAGCGTGGCTCGGTGGCCCCACGCTCACCTGCCAGTTCCAATACGCCGATCTTCGGGAACCACTGGCCCACCAGGTGGAACTTGCCGACGTAGCCCGTGCGCAGGATCACGCGTGGCAACTGGCTGTGGAAGCTCATGTCCAGCGTGACGCTGCCGCCCGCCGGCACCGGCTGAGCGAGGTCCACGCGCACGACGGTATGGTCCGTTTCCGGTCCACCGTCCGGATGCACGTAGCGCCATGCCAGCGTGGCACCATCTTGCTCGACATGGCCGAGGTCGATGTAACCCCATTCGCCCTTCTTGACCGGCGCGATGCCGCGCGATCCACCATGCGCGGCCAACAGGCGGCGCTCGGTGAAGAAGGTGCTGCCTTCGCCCTCGAAGGCATTGAGGTACAGATGCAGGAATACCGCCGAAACCGGCCGGTCGCTGCGGTTGCGCCAGGTCAGCTGCTGCCTGCCATCGACGGTGTGCTTGTCCGGGTCCAGCCGGGCCTGGATGCGGTAGGACACCACACGATCGGAAAGGGTGGCTTCGTTCCCCGAACGGGGTCCGCCCCACGCTTGCGGTGCGCTCGGCGTGCGAACGAAGGCCGCATGGGCCGAGGCGAAGGGAATCTCCGCCGGGGGCGCTACGCTGACAGGAGCCGCCGTGGTGGAAGCCGCGGCCGGTAGCTGCCCTGGGGGCACCTGGGCCGATACGCCACCGGCAAACAGGAGCGCGCCTGCAACGGTCCAACGAACGATTCTGGCTGCCTCGCGGCGCATCGATCCACCCTCCCCTGGAAGCGCACGAGATTGCGTCTCCGTGAGCGGGCCCGATATAGGCCGAAAGTCACGACCGGCAAGTCGCCATTCGGGCTCAGCCACCCTCGGCGGCGGGCAGTTCGTTCACGTCGCGCACGCTGTACACGTCGATCGCGTAGGGCACGCGCGCGTCGCCGGTCGCCTCGAAACGGCCGAAGATCGTGGCGTCGGCGCGCACGCCCTTCTCGGAGACCGTACGGCGGAACGACACGACGTCACGCTTGCGTCCGGCGGCATCGTCCATGGTGAGGTTCACGACGCCCTTGCACTGCGCATCCGTCAGCGTGGTGACCTTTCCCTCGGTGGTGGCGACGCCGCGCACCGTGACCGTGGTTCCCACATAGCGCGCCGCGGTTCCCAGCACCGTGCAGATCGTGTCCGGCGGCGGCTCGTCCGATCGGGCGGCAGCGGAGCCGGCGGCAAGCAAGAGCATGGCGGCGGCCCCCGCCGCCCGAACGAAAACAATGGCGTTCATAGGTATTCCCCCTTTGATGCCGGCCGTCACGGCCGAGCCGATTGGACGGCTAAACGAAGCACAACGCGTTTGCCGATTCGGGTCAATAAGAAATTTCGGCATATCCGCAGCGGGCGGATTCGGATCAACCACTTAGACCGACGGCCGGGGATGGGCGATACTGCACTCCCCCATCGAGAACCCACCCATGGCTTCCTACGACGACGATTTCGACCAGGACGACGGCTATGAGGACGAGGACGACAACGAGTCGACCGAATCGCAGGTCTGGCGCCTTCTGATGCTGATCAATCCAGGCGACGAGGACAGCGCGATGCAGCAGTTCTCCGCCTACCGCGACACCGTGGAAGAAGAAGGCGACGACGATCCGGTACGGATCGTGGCCCAGGTCACCGACTGGCGCTCCGGATTCGAAGTGGACGCCGACGACACGCGCACGCTGGTCGAGGCGATCAACGAACTGGCGAGCCGCTGGAACCTTTCCATCGACTGGGACGGCGACCCGGACGACGACGAGTTCCACGAAGAGGTCGACGGCCCTGAAATCTTCTCCCGCGCGTTCGACCAGTTGAACCAGCACGGATACACGCTATGGGCCCGCGAGGCGGACGAGGACGACGTCTACGCCGGGTGGATCACGCAGTCGCGCGACGACGAGGCGATGCGCGTCGTCGCGACGGAACTGGGCATCAACCTGCGCCTGGGCAGTCAGGTGTCCTGATCGCCTTCCGCCCGCGCGACATTCGCTCCCGCAACAGATCGATGAACGCTCGCACCTTCACCGACGTCTGCTTGCCGGGATACACGGCATGCACTCCGCCGTCGGGCAAACGGTAGCCGTCCAGCAGCGGCACAAGCCGCCCCGTCGCGAGATCCGCATCCACGACGTAGTCCGGCAGTACGGAGATGCCAAGGCCCGCCACGACGAACGCATGTGCAGCCAGCGTGCTGTTGGCGCTGGCGACCGGACGCGTGCGCACCGTGTGCTCCACGCCCGCGCCATCGGTGAACGTCCATCGCGTGGGCGACGACAGCACGCTGAGCGAAACCCAGTCATGCGCGGCGAGCTCGTCGGGAACCGAGGGCGCGCCTCGCCGCGCGACATAAGCGGGGGAAGCGACCAGGCACTGGCGGAACGTGGACAGCCGCGCGGCGCGCAGGCTCGAGTCGCGCAGCCAGCCGATGCGGATGGACAGGTCGAAACGCTCGGCGATGAGGTCGGCGATCTCGTCGCTCACCACCAGTTCCACGCTCACCTGCGGATGCAGCGAGGCGAAGGCGGCGAGCGCGGGCGCAACGATGGCCGGGCCATGGTCGCCGGCGGCGGCCACGCGCAATACACCCATGGGGGTATCGCGGCGTTCGTCGAGCCGGCTGACCGCCGCCTCGGCGTCGGCCATGACCCGCACGCAATCTTCGTGGAACCGCTCGCCAGCCTCTGTGAGAGACATCCGTCGCGTGCTGCGCACGAGCAGGGTCACGCCCAGCTCCTCCTCCAGCTTCGCGATGTGCTGGCTGACCATGGCCTTGGTCATGCCCAGTTGCTCGGACGCGGCGGTGAACGAGCCGGCCCTCACCAGGGCGACGAACACGGCGAAGCGGTTGAGGTTGATGTTCGCCAGGGCCATGGAAGGCATCCGATTGTAAAGCACTACTTTACGATGAATCGCCCAAAAGCACATTTTTCCGCAACGACGAGGGGTCCATGCTGTCGCCGATCGCTTCCCATCCAAGGACATACGACATGAAGATCGTGCTCTTCGGCGCCACCGGCAACATCGGCCAGGTCATCCTCGACGAGGCTCTTTCCCGTGGTCACGAGGTGACCGCGGTGGCCCGCGACCCTTCCCGGATCGCCGCCCGTGGCGGCTTGCGCGTGGTGAAGGGCGATGTGAACGATCCTGCGTCGCTGGCCTCGGCGCTGGCCGGTGCCGAGGCCGCCATCGCCAGCCTCAGCGGCGATACGCGCTCGCAGGCGCAGTCCCTGCTGTCCGCCCTCGACTCGGCCGGCGTGCGCCGCTTCGTCTGGGTCGGCGGTGCGGGTGGCCTGGAAACCGCGCCGGGCGTGCGGGTCATCGACGATCCCGCCTTCCCCGAGGCATGGAAAGGCATCGCCCAGGCGCAGATCGCAGCCTACGAGGCGTTTCGCGCCAGCAAGGCGAACGTCGACTGGACCTACGCCAGCCCCTCGAAGTTGATCGCTCCCGGCGAGCGCAAGGGCGTGTTCCGCGTCGGCGGCGACCAGGTACTGCAGGACGCGAACGGCGAGAGCTTCATCTCGACGGCCGATTTCGCCATCGGCGTACTGGATCGCGTCGAAAAAGGTGACGCACCGAGGAAGCGTGTCACCTTCGGGTATTGATCGCCGGCCCGCGTCATTCGTGCCCCTGCCCGCGGGGGGACCGCCTATAATCCCGCGATGAACTATCGCCACGCCTACCACGCCGGCAACTTTGCCGACGTCCTCAAACACATGGTGCTCGTGGCCCTGCTCGACGCGCTCAAGCAGAAGGCCACGCCCTTCTGCTACGTCGACACGCATGCCGGCCGCGGTCGCTACGACCTTCGCAGCGTCGAAGCCCGCAAGACCGCCGAGGCCGACGAAGGCTTCGGCGTGCTGCGCACCGCCACCGGCCTGCCGCCGCTGCTGTGGAAGTGGCTCGAAACCGTCCGCGCCTGCAACGACGGGGACGACATGCGCTACTACCCGGGCTCGCCCTGGTTCGCCGCCCACCTCATGCGCGAGGGCGACAGCGCCCAGCTCTGCGAACTGCATCCGGAAGAAGCCGCCGCGCTGCGCCAGGTATTCCACCACGACCGCCGCGTGCACGTGCACGAGCGCGACGGGTACGAAGCGATGAAGGGCCTGCTGCCGCCGAAGGAAAAACGCGGCCTCGTGTTGATCGACCCGCCGTTCGAGGCGCAGGAAGCGGAGTTCCGGGTGATCGAGAAGGCCCTCAAGGCCGCCATGGAGAAGTGGCCGACCGGCATGTACGCCGTGTGGTATCCGATCAAGCTGCGCAGCCATGTGCAGCCGTTTCATCGCTGGCTGACCCGGTGCGGGGCGAAGCGTGTGCTGGTGGCCGAGGTGCTCCTGCGGCCGGACGATTCCCCGCTGCGCCTCAACGGCAGCGGCATGGTGATCGTCAACGCGCCGTGGAAGCTCGATGAAACCCTGCGCGATTCGCTGCGCCTGTTGCCTCGCCTTCTGGGAACCGCGGGCGAATCGGAGTACCGCCTTAGCTGGTTGGTGAACGACGAGGCCAACGAGGCGCCATCGCCGGCCGCGCCTTCCGCCCAACGTTCACCCCGGCGGCGCTAAAGTTGGGCCACCTGCGAAGGAGCCGACCCATGCGTCCCACCGTCCGACTCGCCCTGCCCGTTTCCCTGCTCGTGCTGGCCCTCTCGGCCTGCGCGCCGGCCCCGATCTACAAGCCCACCGCGAACAACGTCGCCGTACCGCCGAGCCAGGTGGCGCGCGAACCCGAACGCTACGGCAGCGCCGACGTGATCTGGGGCGGGCGCATCGTCAACGTTCGCAACTTCGCCGACCACAGCGAGATCGAAGTACTGGCCTATCCCCTGGACGGCTCGCAGCGGCCTCAGGCCAACGACACGGGCAATGGCCGCTTCATCGCCGCCATGCCCGGATACGTCGAAAGCCTCGACTATCCCTCGGGGGGGCTGGTGACTATTGCCGGGCGCCTCAATGGCACGCGCACCGGCAATGTCGGCCAGGCGCAATACACCTTCCCGCTCGTATCGGTGAACCAATCCCATGTGTGGACGGCCAAGGAAATGTCCGGCGGCCATCCGAATGTGAGCTTCGGTGTGGGCGTCGGCGTCATCCGCTGATTCCTCCCCGCGCGGCGCCCTTGTGGCGCCGCTTTGGTAAGATCTTGCGATAAGCAAGGAACGGGGACTACATGTCGGGACACGCCGATTCGAAGCGCGCGATCTTCCTCGCGCTCGGAGCCAATTTCGCCATTTTCATCGCCAAGCTCGTGGCGGCCATCTTCACTGGTTCGGGTGCGATGCTGGCGGAAGCCGTGCATTCGCTCGCCGATTGCGGCAACCAGGGCCTCCTGCTCCTCGGCATGCGCCAGGCCAAGCGGCCTCCGTCATCGGAGTATCCGCTGGGCTGGGGACGCGCGCTGTACTTCTGGTCGTTCCTCGTGGCGATTCTCCTGTTCAGCGTCGGCGGCATGTTCTCCGTGTACGAAGGCGTCCACAAGCTGACCGACCCGGAGCCGTTGCGCTGGCCGTGGCTCGCCGTGGGCGTGCTGGCCTTCTCCATAGTCACCGAAGGCGTTTCCATGCATGGCTGCATGCAGGAAGTGAACAAGGCCCGCGAGGGACGGCCGTTGTGGCAGTGGTTCCGGGAGACCCGCGCCAGCGAGCTGCTGGTGATCTTCGGCGAAGACCTGGCTGCGCTTCTGGGCCTCTCCTTCGCGTTGATCGCCGTGCTGCTCACGATGCTCACCGGCAACCTGATCTTCGACGCCATCGGCACCATCGCCATCGGTGTGCTGCTGATCGTGGTCGCCGTGGCCGTGGCCCGCGAGGTGAAGGCCCTGCTGATCGGCCAGGGCGTGGAACCGAAGCAACGTGCCGCCATGGTCGCGTTCCTGGAAGCACGCCCGGAGATCGACCATGTCTACAACCTGCTCACCCTCCAGATGGGTACGGACGTGATGGTGGCCATCAAGGCGCGAATGGCCCAGACGCCCACCGCCCGGGCCATGGTGGAAGCCATCAACATCGTCGAGGCCGACTTCAAGGCCGAGTTCAAGGACGTGCGCTGGAGCTTCTTCGAGCCCGACCACACCGACTGATTCACGCCGTGGCGACCCCGGGGCGGTAGTACAATCGAACGCTTGTCCGCAAGGTCCAAGCCCGATTCCATGCCCGCCACGCTTCCCAGCCCGCCGCTTCCCGTCAACGCCAAGACCCGCCGTTACTGGACCGCTCCGCACGGTTCGTCCTGGGCGCTGGAGGTAGCCGAGGCCGCGCGCGCTCACGCGGGCCTGCTCGTGGTAGTGGTGCGCGACACTCGCAGTGCGGACAACCTGGAAAGCGAACTGGCAGTGTTCGCCGGCGATCTCGCCGTGCTGCATTTTCCGGATTGGGAAACCCTGCCGTACGACGTCTTCAGTCCGCACCCAGAGGTGGTTTCGCAGCGTATCGCCACCCTGTACCGCCTTCCATCGACCCGGCGCGGCGTGCTGGTCGTGCCCGTGGCCACGCTCATGCAGCGGATCGCGCCGCGCACCCACATCACGGGCTCCGGCCTGGTGCTGCGCAAGGGTCAGAAGCTCGACCTCGCCTCGGAGCAGCGTCGCCTCGAAGCCGCCGGTTACCGCAACGTGCCCCAGGTCAGCGAGCCCGGCGACTTCGCCGTGCGTGGCGCGCTGATCGACATCTACGCCATGGGCGCCAGCGAGCCCTACCGGGTGGAGCTGTTCGACGACGAGATCGAGTCGATCCGCACGTTCGACACCGAGACACAGCGTTCCCAGCACCAGGTCGAAGGCGTGGATCTCCTTCCCGCCCGCGAATTCCCGGTCACCGAGGAAGCCGCCAAGGATTTCCGGACAAACCTGCGCGAACGCTTCCCCATCGACATCCGGCGCTGTCCGCTCTACCAGGACATGAAGGAAGGCGTCACGCCCGGCGGTATCGAGTACTACCTGCCGCTGTTCTTCAAGACCACGGAAACCCTGTTCGATTACATCGCCGGCGACGCGCTGTTCGTTCTCGGCGAGGGCGTGCTGGAATCCTCCGAGCAGTTCTGGGCCCAGGTCGGCGAACGCTACGAACAGCGCGCGCACGACATCGAACGCCCGGTGCTCCCGCCGGCGGACATCTACCTGCCGCCGGAACAGCTGCGCGAGCGTCTCAACCGCCAGGTCCGTGTCGATGTCGTCGGAAAAGGCCACGAACACGCCGTGGACCTCGGCACCCTGCCCGCGCCGGAGGTGCCCCTGAACCGCAAGGGCGAGGAGCCGGGCACCGCGCTGCGGCACTTCCTGAAGAACTATCCGGGCCGTGTGCTGGTCGCCGCCGATTCCGCTGGCCGTCGCGAAGCATTGATCGAACAGCTTGCCGGCGCCGGTCTCAAACCGGTGAACGTGGATGGCTGGAAGGACTTCCTCGCCCGCGGCGAACCGCTGGCGATCACGGCCGCGTCGCTGGAACAGGGCTTTGCGCTGAAGGAGCCTGCGCTCACCGTGCTCACCGAACGCGAACTGTTCGGCGAACGCGTGCGCACGGATCGCAAGCGCCGCGCCGGCGCCGCGCGCGATCCGGAAAGCATCATCAAGGACCTCACGGAGCTGTCGATCGGCTCGCCCATCGTGCACATCGATCACGGCGTGGGCCGTTACCAGGGTCTCGTCTCGCTCGACGTCGGCGACATGCCCGGCGAGTTCCTCACCATCGAATACGCGAAGGGCGACAAGCTCTACGTGCCTGTGGCCCAGCTCGGTCTTGTCAGCCGTTACACGGGCACCGCGCCCGAGCTGGCGCCCCTGCATTCGCTCGGCGGCGACGCCTGGGAGCGCGCGCGCAAGAAGGCCGCGGAGAAAGTGCGCGACGTGGCGGCGGAACTGCTGGCGATTTACGCGCAGCGTGAAGCCCGCCAGGGCGAAGCCTTGCCGGTCGACCGCCAGATGATCGAGGAATTCGCGGCCACGTTCCCGTTCGAGGAAACACCCGACCAGCAGGCGGCGATCGACGCGGTGATCGTCGATCTCGCCGCGCCGCGTGCCATGGATCGCGTGGTTTGCGGCGACGTCGGCTTCGGCAAGACGGAAGTGGCGTTACGCGCGGCGTTCGCAGCCGCAACGGCCGGAAAACAGGTGGCCGTGCTCGTGCCCACCACCCTGCTCGCGCAGCAGCACTATCGCAATTTCGCCGATCGTTTCGCCGACTGGCCGGTGCGGGTCGAAGTCCTATCGCGCTTCAAGTCGAAGAAGGAAGTGGACGCGGCCCTGGAACGCCTGGCCGAGGGCCAGATCGACGTGATGGTGGGCACGCACAAGCTGCTGCAGGCGGACATCCGCTTCAAGAACCTCGGGCTCGTCATCGTCGACGAAGAACAGCGTTTCGGTGTACGTCAGAAGGAACAGCTGAAAAAGCTGCGGGCGGAAGTGGACCTGCTGACACTCACCGCCACACCGATCCCGCGCACGCTGAACATGGCCATGAGCGGCCTGCGCGACCTGTCCATCATCGCTACCCCACCCGCGCATCGTACGGCCGTGCGCACGCTGATCTCGACCTACCAGCCCGCGTTGATCCGCGAGGCGATCCAGCGCGAACTGGCGCGCGGCGGCCAGGTCTATTTCCTCCACAACGAAGTGCAATCGATCGAGCGCACCGCACGCGAACTGGGCGAACTGGTGCCGGAGGCGCGCATTCGCGTGGCGCATGGGCAGATGCCCGAGCGCGAACTCGAGGAAGTGATGGCCGATTTCCATCGCCAGCGCTTCAACGTGCTCGTTTCCACCACGATCATCGAATCCGGCATCGACATTCCCACCGCCAACACGATCGTCGTCAACCGGGCGGACCGCTTCGGGCTGGCCCAGCTGCACCAGTTGCGCGGGCGCGTGGGCCGTTCGCACCACCGCGCATACGCCTACCTGATCGTGCCGGACAGGAAGGCCATGACCGCGGACGCGGAGAAGCGCCTGGAGGCCCTTGCGTCACTGGAAGAACTGGGCGCCGGCTTCACCCTGGCCACGCACGATCTCGAAATCCGCGGTGCCGGCGAGATGCTGGGCGAGGAACAGTCGGGCCAGATCCAGGAAATCGGCTTCGGGCTGTACACGGAATTGCTCGACCGCGCGGTTCGCGCGTTGAAGTCGGGCAAGGTGCCCGATTTCGACCTCACCTCCGAACACGAAACGGAAGTGGAACTGCATCTGCCGGCGCTTATTCCGGAAGACTACCTGCCCGACGTGCATACGCGCCTGACGCTGTACAAGCGCATCGCCAGCGCGCGCAACGAGGACGGCCTTCGCGAACTGCAAGTGGAGATGATCGACCGTTTCGGGTTGTTGCCTGACCAAACGAAATGTCTTTTCGCCGTGGCGCAATTGAAACTGATGGCCACGCCGCTGGGAGTGCGCAAGCTCGACTTCGGTCCGAACGGGGGGCGTGTCACCTTCCGCGAGAAGCCCGATATCGATCCGATGGCCTTGATCAAGCTGATCCAGCAGCAACCGCGGATCTACAAGATGGACGGGCAGGACAAGCTGCGCGTGCTTATGGAATTGCCCGGTTCGACCGAGCGCATCCGCGCTGCGCAGGATCTCCTGGTTGTGCTGGGCGCGCCGCGTCCGGGCTGACGATGGATCGCCGACAGGGTCGGCTCCCACCAGGTTAACGAAGGAAACCCACGGCTTGGTTCCTTCCCCCGGTAGGAGCCGACCCTGTCGGCGAAGCCAACGGTTCTAGCCGGCGGGGTCTGCCCGGACCAGATACTGCACGCTGAAACGCCGCTCGTCGTCCATCCAGACCTGTGCCACCGAAAGACCCGCCTTCGCCGCCATCTGGGCGAAGTCGTCGAGCGAATACTTGCAGCTGTATTCCACGTGCATGGCTTCGTCTTCGCGAAACGCGAAGGTGTCGCCACCCACATGCACCTCCTGGCGCTTCATGCTCACGAGATCGGTTTCGATGCGCCCTGCCAGCGCGTTGTAACGCGCGCGGTGACGGAAAGCGGAGACGTCGAAGTCGGTGCCCACCTCGTTGTTCAGGCGCACGAGCATGTTCAAGGTGAATTCGCGCGTGACGCCGGCCGCATCGTTATAGGCCGCTTCGATCTGCGCCGGATCCTTCTTGAGGTCGACACCGACCAGCACCCCACCACCCATGCTCATCTCCGCGCGCATCTGCCGAAGGATGCGGACGGCGTCCTTCGCTTCGAAGTTGCCGATCGTGGAGCCGGGGAAATAGATGACCGTGCGGCGCGGCGGCCGGATGGCCACAGGCAGACGCAGCGGTTGGGTGAAGTCGGCGCACACCGGCTGCATGGGCACGTCGGGGAAGCGGGAGGCCAGCCCGGCCACGCTCTCCATCAGCGCACTGCGCGAGATTTCCACCGGCACGTAGGCGGCCGGCGTGTGCAGGTGTTCCAGCAACATGCGCGTCTTGATGCCGCTGCCGCTGCCGTATTCGACCAGGCGCACATCGGGGCCCAGTACCTGCGCGATATCCGCGGCATGATCGCGCATGATCGCGATCTCGGTGCGTGTGAGGTAATACTCCGGCTGCTCGCAGATCCGCTCGAAGAGCGCGGAACCGCGCTCGTCGTAGAAGAGCCGTGAGGGGAGTTTTTTCTGTTTGGCGGAGAGTCCGCGCCGCACGACCTCCAGGGTGTCCTCTACATCCGGATGACGGTCGTCTACGCGGATGTCCTTGGGTTGAGCGCTCATCGATCGGTTCCCAGTCGTATCCCCGAAAACTGCCAGCGGGCATGGGGAGGAAAGAAATTTCGGTAGGTGGCACGAACATGGTCGGCGGGTGTGGCGCAGGAGCCGCCGCGCAGGACCCACTGCCCGTTCATGAACTTGCCGTTGTACTCACCCAGCGCGCCGGCCAACGGCCGGAAGCCCGGATAACTGATATAGGGGCTCATCGTCCATTCCCAAACATCGCCGAACATCTGCGCAAGACCGCCCTCGGATGTCGAAGCCACGGGTTGGAACATGCCGCTGTCCTGAAGGTTCCCTTGCACGGGAACGCCATCCGCCATCGTCTCCCATTCCACTTCGGTGGGCAGGCGCGCGCCGGCCCAGCGAGCGAACGCATCGGCCTCGAAATAGCTGACGTGGCACACGGGCGCGTGCGGATCGATGGCGCGGCGACCTTGCAGGGTGAATTCCGTTTCCAGTGCGTCGTCCCAGTACAACGGCCTTTCCCATCCTTCGCTCTGCACCGTGGCCCATCCGTCGGAGAGCCACAGCGTCGGTTCCCGGTATCCGCCGTCATTCACGAACGCCATGAATTCCGCATTCGTGACCGGACGGTTGGCGATGGCGCCCGCCTGCCTGTAGGTGCGGTGACGCGGCCCCTCGTTGTCGAAAGCAAAACCGATGCCGTCGTGTCCGATCGTCACCACGCCTTCGTCGAACGTCACGTATTCGAGCGGGCGCGGTGCGACCGAAACAGCCGGCGTCGCATCGGAGCGATAGACGGGCTGCAAGGGATTCTGCGCGAACGCGTGTTTGATGTCGGTGAGCAGCAGCTCCTGGTGCTGCTGCTCATGCTGCAGCCCCAATTCGACAAGCGCCGGCAATTCATCGTCATCGCCGCGCTCGATGCGCTCGGCCACGGCATCGTTGACGCGCATGCGATACGCGAGCACTTCGTCCAGCGCGGGGCGCGTCAGCATGCCGCGTCGGGGACGTGCGTGCATCGGGCCTACGGACTGGTAGTAGGAGTTGAAGAGAAAATGCCATTCGGGATTCGCCGGCACGTAATCCGGATCCCGGCCGAGCACGAACTGTTCGAAGAACCAGGTGGTGTGGGCCAGGTGCCACTTCGTCGGGCTGGCATCCGGCATCGACTGGATGACCGTGTCTTCAGGCCGCAGCGGGGCGGCCAGTGCCTCGGAGCGATGGCGGATGCTGAGAAAGCGTCGGGCGAGGTCCACGCGGGCAGGCGAGGTCGAGGAAATGCCTAGCGGGCGGACGGACATGCGACGGTTCCGAGACGGCCGGTGGGGACGGCGATGCCCCGAGACGATGCCCTAGGAAACGTTCAACTAACGTGAGCGCAGCCTGCCGCCAGCTTAACGACCGGTGCACTCAGACCGCGTGCACTCTCGCCTCACGGCCCATTCGGGCTTAACGTGAGCCACTCGCCCCGGAGGATGCGCCATGAACGTCCGTTACCTTCTCGCTGCTTCGCTGCTCGTCTCCTGCGCCGTGCAGGCACAGGACGCCCGCCCCCAGGCACGCAAGGAACTTCCGGTGGCCGACTGCATGCGCACGGACCGCATCAGCAACTGGGCCATGGTGGACAACCGCACGGTGGTCGTCGCGAACGGCCCCAATTTCTTCAAGATCACGACCACCGCCGACTGCCCCCGCATGGACCTCGGCGGTGGCATTCGTTTCCGCGCCGCCGAGAACATCAAGGCCGTCGCCCCCATGCGCATCTGCGGCAGCATCAACGAACAGATCGTGCGCCGCGACGATCCGCCGTGCCAGATCGGCACCGTCGAGAAGATCGACAAGGAAACCTACAAGCGCCTGGAAAAGAACGCCCAGCGCAAGGGGTCGGGCGCGGAGCCGAACGGCATGGTGCGCTGATCTCTCCTACCGTACACGGGTGTCTGTCGCGATCCAGTTGAGTTCCCATGTTGCTCCGCCGTCCGCCGAATAGGCCTGCTCGAACCGGGCCACATCGGCGGACAGGCGCGTGACGACGAAACGCACCAGGATGGCCCTGCCGTCGACCGTGTCCGTGCCGACGAAGGTGCCGACGCCTTTCTTGTCGAATCGGCCATAGACCGCGGCCGTGAGCAGGCCGTCGCGAGCATTCGCGAAATTGAGGCTCCACTGTCGGGAACGCGGGCTGTAGAGACGTAGCGAGCCGCCTTCGATCGCTCCGCCGGTGCCCTTCACCTTGAGCTCGACGAAGTTCATGGTGCCGTCGAGCAGTGGCTTGACGATGCTCGTGCCTGAAAATTCGGCCCATCTGGCGGATTCGCCCGAAAGCGGGTTTTGCCGCACGCGCACTTTCGTCAGCCACTGCCCCCATTCCCAATCGAAATCGCTCTGCCCGTCCGGCTCAGGCGTCGGCAAACCCTGATCCACCGCGGCGACCGCGGAGCCCGCCAACACGAGGCACAGCGCCGCGACAAGACCCCGGGGCGTCACGAGGCAGCCTCCCCTGCCGATGCGCGCACCGCTGCGAACTCGCCGGTGCGGCCAAGATAGGCCGGTGCGCCGATGGCTGGGTCCAGCAACGGATCGGCAACCGGAGCCGCCGCCGACATGGAGAGCGGCAGCACGCCGGCCCAGACCGCGCGACCGAGGTCCGCGTCGTCGTCGACCGGCGGCCCCGTACGCACCTTCGCGGACGCCTCTTCGATATCGAGCTGCAGGACGGTTGTCTGCGCGAGTTCGGCCCGTGTCGGACCGCGCACATCTTCCCAACGACCCGCCAGCAGGTGATCGGAAAGGATGCGTAGTGCGCGGAGCTTCGCGCGGGGTTCTTCGACAGGCCGGGCGCCACCGAACGCCACCACGGAGCGGTAGTTCAGCGAGTGATTGAACGCGGAGCGCGCAAGCACCAGGCCATCCACCAGGGTGACCGAGACACAGACGGGCACGGCGCCGCCGAGCTCCCTCATGATGCGCGCACTGGCCGCGCCGTGAAGGAACAACGTGCGGCCGTCGCGACCGTACAACATGGGCAGGACGAAGGGCTGTCCCTCGCTTGCGAAGGCGATGCTGGCCATGAAGCCCGCATCAAGGATCGCGGCGATGGCCGCCCAATCGTGCGTACCGCGGGCAGCGAGCTGCCTCAACGTCGAGCGCGACGTGTGCTTCAAGACCCACCCCCAGTCTCATTGTGGACACGGTGATGATGGCCGCTATAGTGGTCTCTTTGAATAGCCACTTTTCATGGAATTCTCCATACCACTCCAGCCGGGGAGCCCCCTTGGCCGCCAGATCTTCGAGGGCGTTCGCCATGCCATACGCTCGGGTCGCCTGCGCGCGGGTGACCGGCTTCCCTCCACGAGGGACCTCGCCGAGCAGTGGGGTGTCTCGCGCTCTGTCGTGGTCACCGCTTTCGAACAACTCCAGGCCGAGGGCTACATCGCCACCCGTCGCGGTTCGGGATGTTTCGTTTCGCCCGAGGTCGCGGTAAAGAAGCCCGAGCGTCCCGCTGCCGCCATCGACCTCTCGAGGTACGGCCGGCACCTGTCGGGCGCGCCTTCCGCAGGCTTCGTTTTTCCGGCAACCCGCCCTGGGCGGCGCTACGATTTCGCCTATGGTCGCGGCGACGTCGCCGACTTCCCGTTCGCGCGCTGGCGGCGGCTTCTGACGAAGCACGCAAGACAGGCCTCGGCGCGCGAACTCGACTATGGCCCGGCCGCCGGCCATCCGAGCCTGCGGGAGGCGATCTGCACCCATGTCAGACGCTCCCGGGGCGTGTCCTGCGAGCCGTCGCAAGTCATCGTGGTGAACGGTTCGCAGCAAGCCATCGACCTTGTCGCCCGCGTGCTGGTCGATCCCGGGGACGCGGTCGCCATCGAGAACCCTCACTACCAGGGCACCCGGGCGATCCTCGCGGCGTCCGGCGCCCGGCTTTGTCCGGTGGACGTCGACGAGGCAGGGCTCGACCCAAGCAATCTGCCGCCGTCGGCTCGCGCCTTGTTCCTTACCCCTTCCCACCAGTTCCCCACCGGCGGCGTGCTCACGATGGCACGCCGGCTCGCGATTCTCGACTGGGCAAACCGGTGCGGTGCCGTGGTGGTGGAAGACGACTACGACGGCGAATTCCGCTATGACGGACAGCCGCTTGAATCGCTACAAGGCCTCGACGGGGGCGGCAGGGTCATCTACGTCGGCACGTTCTCGCGAACGGTGTTCGCGGCGCTGCGCATCGGTTACCTGATCGTGCCCAAGGCCCTCGTCGGTGTATTCGAAGCCGCGAAGTGGCTTGCCGACCGCCATACGGCGGGGCTCGAACAACGTGTGCTCGCGGAGTTCATCGACTCGGGAAGCTACGAACTCCATCTCCGCCGCGTTCGCCGCAGCCTGGCGACACGCCGCGACGCACTGCTCGACGCCATGGCCACGGCGTGGGGAAGCACGTTGCGCACTACTGGCGAGGGTGCAGGCGCGCACGTCGTGCTGTGGCTGCCAACCGGTTCCGACGAGCGTCGAGCCATCGACACCGCTGCGAGCCATGACGTAGGCGTATACCCCGTTTCAGGCTATTTCCTTCGCCACGCCCGCCCGGGCCTGCTGCTCGGTTATGCCCAGATGACTCTTCCCGACATCCGCGAAGGGATTCGCAGGCTCGCCGCGTCCCTCACGTCGAGATAAACGCTCTCGCGCTATGAACGAAAAAAAGTTCATCTCGTATTTTCGTGGCGGGACTGCGTATATGGAGTCGGTATGGGGTTCGCTTCGTAGCGTGGGCTCGCCTGTTCGTCCTCGCATCGGCGCCTGTGCCGGTGTCTGGGAGCCAGCCGACGGTGCGGGTTGTTGTGGGGAGAGCCAGGGCAAGAGCCGATGGTGTGCTCTCGCATCGTCGCTGACCAAGGCGCTGGGTGACCGGCGTACCGGACCGAGGCGATGCGATGCTGTCACGAGCAGCGGCTGCGGGCTTGTGCGGTGCTGCTCTCCCGACACGCCGCCTCATGTGTCGGAAGAGTCTTCGGTGTCCACCCTCGAGGCGAGTTCCGCACAAGTGAGCGGCCGAAGGCCAGATAGGTAAACGGGCCGCGCCAGCGGCCCCACCTTTACGAACGCGGAGGACCTGTCTGAGCAGCGAGGGTGGGCACCGAAGGCTCTGGCCCTACCGTCCGAGCAGCGGCGGCGCCAGCCGCTGGCCACATGCATTCGCCTTGGCGAATGAACCGATGCATGCGGCATGCGGCATGCGTCCCCGGACTTCTGCGATGAACCAAAAAAAAGCCCGGCATGAAGCCGGGCTTGTCGTTCTTCCGAGAGATCTATCAATAACCGTCGTCGCGGACGTAGCGCGTGCCGTAGCCGTCGTCGACATAGGTCGTCGTCGTTGTCACGCGGCGGGTGACCACCGGTGCGTCTTCATAGACCACGGTGGCCGGACGGCTGTAGTAAACGGGCCGGTCGTAGACGACCGTGCGAGGCGCGGTCGCATTGGCGACCAGGCCGACCACGGCGCCGGCGACGATCGCACCGGCGATCCAGCGGCCCGCGCTGTCGTAGTGGCCGTGGCCGTGGTAGCCATAGCCGCCGCGATAGTACCCACCGTGGTAGCCGTAGCCGCCATGGTAGCCGCCGCCGTAGTAGCCGTGCCCGCGGGCGAATGCGCCGGGCGCAAAAGCCATTAGACCGGCAGCGGCGAGGGCCAGACTCGACTTGACGAACTTACCTTTCATGACAGTTACCTCCGGGTGTCGAGCGCAGATTCGCGCTCCGGCGCTGAATCCGGACTGAAGTTTTCTCGACCTTCCCTTCACGTTTTCCACGGGTTAACGAACGGCTTGCGAAGGAGCCAGCAACCGTGGATGTCGTGGCGTCTGGCGAAGTCGAACGGAATGCTCGCGGCGCTCCAGTCCTCAACGGAAAGATGGGGCTCCAGCGCGGCGCGATCAAGCTGGAAACGGCGGAAATTGTTCGAGAATACGATCACGCCGTCGGGCAACAGGCGCTCCGCGCACAGCAACAGAAGTTCCGCGTGGTCGCGCTGGACGTCGAAATCGTCCGCCTTCTTGGAGTTCGAAAAGGTGGGCGGGTCCACATAGATCAGCCCGTACTGCATCGAGCGATTGCGCAGGAACGTGAACGCGTCTTCCTGCACCAGGCGGTGACGGTTCCCCGTGAAGCCGTTCAGCGCGAGGTTGCGCGACGCCCAGTCGAGGTAGGTGCCCGAAAGGTCGACCGTGGTGGTGTCCCGCGCATCGCCCGCCGCCGCGTAGACACTGGCTGTGCCCGTGTACGCGAAGAGGTTCAGGAAATGCTTGCCCGCGGCCAGTTCCCGGATGCGCGCCCGAACGAGCCGGTGATCCAGGAAAAGTCCTGTGTCCAGGTAATCGGTGGGGTTGATGAGGAAGGTGAGCCCGCCCTCGTGCACCTCGACGAACTCGCCTTTCTGGTCGAACTGGCCGTACTTGGAACCGCCCTTGCCGCGTTCGCGCGTCTTCACCGCGATCCGCTCGCGCGGCGTGCCGAACACCTCGCCAGCCACGCGCACGATCTCGCGCAGACGGATGCGGGCAACGTCGGCCGGCACGTCCTGCGGCGCCTTGTACTCCTGGATGTGCAGCCAGCCCTCGTACACGTCGATCGCGGCGGCGTATTCCGGCAGATCCTGGTCGTAGGCCCGCCAGCAGGTGATGCCTTCGCGAGCCAGCCGCTTGCGCAGGTGACGGACGTTTTTTTCCAGCCGGTTCTTCAGCATCTGCGCGCCGGCGGAGAGCGGCTTCGCTTCGCGCGGAGCCTCGTTGCGAGCACGGAGCGAGAAGGTGAGGAGCGGGGTTTCCAGGGCGCCGTTGTACAGCGCGTAGCGCTTGTCCGGACTGAGGCGAAGCGCGCGGCCGAGTTCTTCATCACCCGCCAGCACCGCCGCGCGCCAACCGGCGAAGCGGTCCTTCAGCGCCTGTCCCAGTTCGCGATACAGCACCGGCAGTTCGGCCCGATCGCCCAGGCGCTCGCCGTAGGGCGGATTGGTGATGACCAGACCCAGCGGGGTTTCCGGCGGCGGCTCTACGTGAACCGCATCGCGACGGTCCAGATGGACGAAACCGGCCACGCCCGCGCTCTGCGCGTTGTGCTTCGCCGTCTGAACCATGTGCGGGTCCGAATCGCTGCCGAAGAACACTGGCCGCAAGCCGCGCATCCCCTCGTCGGCGAGCGCCTTCGCTTCGTCGTAGATCGTACGCCAGAGCGCGTAATCGTGTTTCAGCCAGCCCAGGAACCCGTAATAGTCCCGGCGCAGGCCGGGCGCCACGCCGGCAGCCATGAGCGCCCCTTCGATCAGCAGGGTGCCGGAGCCGCACATCGGGTCGACAAGCGCGCCGCCCTCCGCATAGATGCGCGGCCACTGCGCGCGGACGAGCATTGCGGCGGCGAGGTTTTCCTTCAGCGGGGCTTCGCCCTGTTGCTCGCGCCAGCCACGGCGATGCAGCGGCGAGCCGGAGAGATCGATCGAGACGGTGGCGCGGTCACGACGGAGGCGCACGTTGATCCGCAGGTCCGGTTCTTCCGGGTCGACGTCAGGCCGGGCGCCGCTGGCGGCGCGGAACTGGTCGACGATGGCGTCCTTGGTCTTCAGTGCGATGAACTGGCTATGGGTGAGCTTGCTCTGGGCCGTGTTGGCGTCCACAGCCAGCGTGCCGTGCGCGGCGAGGTGTTCCGCCCAGTCGATGGCCTGCACGCCGGCATATAGAGCGTCGGGGTCGGCGGCATCGAACTCGGCCAGGGGCAACAGCACGCGGCTGGCCATGCGCGACCAGAGGCAGGCCCGGTAGGCCGTTTCGATGGTCCCCGTGAAGGACACGCCCGCCAACGCCTCACGTACGTCGCCGGCGCCGAGCGCGACCAGCTCGTCCTTGAGAAGGTATTCCAGGCCTTTCGGGCAGGTGGCGAAGAAAGCCGTCATGCCAGCATGTCCAGGAAGCGGCGGAAGGCCGCCTCGATGTCGGGAAGGCTCGCGCCAAGGCGGTGGTCATCCTGCACCAGCAAAGCGGGCATGGCGTGGCCGCGGGCAAACGCCACCGCCTCGTCGAGCGGGCATACGTCGTCGGCGTAACCGTGCACAAGGAAGGACGGCACGCCGGGCCGCACGGCGAAGGGGCGCGGATACCCCGGGATGCGCGTGGGCAGGGCGAGCAGGAAAAGGCCGGCCACCGGCGCTTCCAGCGAGGCAAGGCCTGACACGAAGGCGCCCATGCTCGACCCGACCAGGACGGGGGGTGTCGGCGATGCCGAGATCGCGGCGGCCAGGCGCGTCAGGCGCGGATCGATGGACCCCGCGTGGCCCCGGGCATCGTCCTCGCGGTAATCCGGCCGCGCCGTGCTCCAGCCGAGCGATTCGGCGACGGCGGCAAGGGCACTCACCTTGGTGGCGTCGGGGCCGGAATCGGAACCGTGGGAAAGGATGATATGGCCGCGCATGGCGGTCTCCGTACGCGGAATGACCGGCTATGTTATCAAAGCGGCATGATCGACATTCTCCATGCCCCCCTGCCCTACGAATCCCGCCTGCCCGAGCGTCGTCCGGACGAGATCGACCTTGTCGTCATCCATTGCACCGAACTGCCCGATCTGGCCATGGCCCGCGAATACGGGGAGCGCGTGCTCTACGATTCGGGCGCCGGCAACAGCGGCCACTACTACATCGACCGCGACGGCTCGGTGCTCTGCTATGTCGACCCGCTGCGTGTGGCCCATCACACCCGCGGCTACAACCCGCGCTCGATCGGCATCGAACTGGTGAACACGGGCCGTTATCCAGACTGGTTCCATTCGGCGCGGCAGACCATGACCGAGCCTTACCCGGAGCGCCAGATTGCGGCCTTGCGCGCCCTGCTCGAACACCTCGTGGAGCGCTTCCCCTCGCTGCGCCACATCGCGGGGCACGAGGACCTGGACACGGCCATGGTGCCCGCGAGCGACGACCCGGAGAACGAAGTGCCACGCAAACGCGATCCCGGTCCGCAGTTCCCCTGGGCTCGCGCTTACGACACCGCCCGGCTGGGCCGGCTCACGGCCTAGCCCCGGTATACTTCCGCTCCCAGCATCACCGCCATATCCAGGGGACCTCATGTCGGACAACCACGTCGGCGAACTCGTCGAACTGCTCGAACTCGAACGACTGGAGGACAACCTGTTCCGGGGCCAGAGCCGCGACATCGGCACGCGCTTCGTCTTCGGCGGCCAGGTGCTTGGCCAGGCGCTATCGGCCGCGCAGCGTACCGTGGACCCGCATCGCGAGGCCCATTCGCTGCATGCGTATTTCCTGCGCGCCGGCGACATCAACGCGCCCATCGTCTACAGCGTGGAGCGCACCCGCGACGGCGGCTCGTTCTCGTCCCGACGCGTGGTCGCCATCCAGCACGGCCAGCCCATCCTCAACAGTTCCGTTTCGTTCCAGGTACCGGAAACGGGCTACGAGCACCAGATTTCCATGCCCGAAGTGCCGGCACCGGAAGACGTGGAGCCGATGCCCGCGGTTTCCGCCGAGCAACTCGGCCGGCTGCCTGAAAAGACCCAGCGCTGGCTCGGCGTCGACGGCCCCTTCGAGTTCCGTCACGTATGGCCCAGGGACGAACTCCGCCCGGCAAAGCGGCCCCCTTACCAGCACATTTGGTTCCGTCTCACGGCACCCATCGACGACACGCCGTCGATGCACCAGGCGCTGCTTGCGTATGCGTCCGACTTCCACCTGATCGGTACCGCCACGCTGCCGCACGGCATTTCCTACCTCACGCGGAACATGCAAATGGCCAGCCTGGACCATGCGCTGTGGTTCCATCGTCCGTTTCGCATCGACGAGTGGTTGCTGTACTCGTTCGACAGTCCGACCTCGCAAGGCGCTCGCGGCCTCGCACGTGGCTCCATCTACACGCGCGACGGCGTTCTCATCGCTTCGACGGCGCAGGAAGGCCTGATCCGCGTGCGCCCGGATTGATGGCACGTTAGTCGAGAGCGCTGGGCGCGGCGGCTCCTGATCGGCAAGCATCCTCAGGAGCGCGAGAGCGGCTTCTTCGCATGAGCGCGAAGATCGATATCGTGGACACCAGCATCGCGCAACCAACCAAAAGACAGGACACCGAGAACGCCTTATCGAAAGCGATGCGCGCGGCCTGTTGCAACGGGACAGCCACCGCCTGGGGCAAGGCTGCCGCTGCCACCTCTGCCTCGCCCACGGACAGGCGCACGGCCCGTGCCACGGAGGCAGCCAGCGCGTCTGGCACTTGGACGGTGTGGGTATACAAGCCTGCCGCGAAGCTGCCCACCACGGCGATGCCGAGAACGTTGCCCACCTCGTAGGCCGTGGATTGCAACGCTGCCGCGCTGCCGGCCCGTTCCGCCGGGGCAGCCATCACCACCACGGTGGTGGCGCTCGACAGGGCAAGACTCACTCCCGCGCCAAGGCACGCCAGGGATACGGCAAACGGGATCAGCGAGCCACCGGCGTTGAGCGCCGGGATGAACAAGGCCACCGAGATCGATGCCATGCCGGCCAGCATCACGTCGCGCACGTGCCAACGGGCCAGGGAATAAGGAACTGCCAGGACGGCGAGCAACGCGGAAAGCGTTGCCGGCAAAAGCCAAAGCCCTGCCTCAAGGGGACTCTGGCGGTGCACGAACTGAAGCCACTGCGACGCAAGAAAGATCGTGGAACTCAGGGAGAACATGACCACCGCATAGACGGCGACGCCTGCGGTAAAGCTGCGTACGCCAAAGAGGCGGATGTCGAGTAAGGGATCGTCCGACCGCCACTGACGGCGCACGAACCACGCCATGGTCGCGATGCCGACAGCGACCATCGCCACCGACTCGGTGGTCACCGCGTCAGGCTTGCCGAGCAGCTTGATCCCTTGCACCAATGCCGTCATGCCCAGGAACGAAAGAGCCACACTCGTCCAGTCCCACATGCCGGCACGCCGCGTGACAGACTCGCGCACCGTGACTGCCACAAGCGGCACGGCGACCAGCACGATCGCCACATTGACGAGGAAGGCGGCTTGCCAGTCGAACGCATGTACCAGGGCACCGCCAAGCACGGGCCCCACGGCGGCTCCCGCGCATCCGGCCATGCCGCATGCCGAGAGGGCAATGGTGCGCTCCTTCGCATCGTCGAATGTTTCGCGAATCAGCGAAAGGAGCGTGGGCATGATCATCGCGCCACCGACGCCCAGGATGGCCCTGCATGCGATGGCCTGCCATGGTTGCCGCACCCACTCCGCCAGGAGCGAGGCCAGGCCGAAGACGGCGAGGCCGCAAAGGAGCATCCGGCGGCGGCCGTAACGGTCGCTGAGTGCGCCCATCGTGATCAACAGGCCGGCGAGCATGAGCGCATAAGCGTTCACGATCCAAAGCTGCTCGATGGGCGTCGGGCGTAGCTCGCGGATCAGCGTCGGCATCACCGTGTGCAATATGTTGGCATCCATGGCAACCATGAGCATGCACAGGCACAACGTGCCCAGAACGATCCATCGCCGCACATCAAACTCCTTTCGATGAAGACCCGGTCGGATGTCCGCCGCCGGGCGATGGGAGTTATATCCGTTTCCGTTCGGGCACGTTTGAGAAAAGGAGCGTTCTGAAGTTATCGGAAGCCAAGTCGCCGCCGGTCGACCACGGACGCTGGATCCCGGACACCGGCCGAGCGCCGTTCGGTGTATTTGTTCGGCGCGTTGATATCCAGTTGACCGCTGACGTATTCCTGAAAGGCGTTCAGAGGAACGCCGTAGGGCGTCGACACATAGGACGACCGGTAGATGTCGGCCAGCTTTCGTGCAATCGCCCGGTCAGTCGAATCGATGATGAAGATGTTCTCCGGCGAGACATCCGCCGGGAAGTGGACTTCGTCGAGTGGAAGGTCGTAAGTGCGCGGGTCGTGATTGTCGGATGCGGCGGCGACGGGACGGCGCTCCGTCCGGATGGCGTATTGATGGAAGCTCGGCCGACAGGCCATACACGAAAAACCCAGCTGCCAGTCCTCAAGCACCCGATTGTTCGCCCGGAGCGAACCGCTACCGATCGTGGTCGGCTGCCTGAGCATAGGCTCAAGATCGTGGAAGTCCGAAGACGGCCCGAAGCCGCCGTTGCGCAAGAGCTCCGCCGGGCGCCTCGAATCGACCCGGAAGACGAGCGAACGGCCGAAGGACTGCCGGTACCCGGCCCGATTAACGGCCAATGGTTGCGTTCTGGAGTCGTCCAGCCGACGTCGCTGCATTTCGATGCCGACCTTCTTCAGATCGATGATCCTGCGAGTCCAATCCTCGGCATCGTTCGATATCCGCTGGACAAGGTAGCCCAGCGTACCGGGTTCGCTCTGGAGGGCACTCATGTCCAACGGGGGTTCGGACGACACCGGGCCCATGGAATAGGCAATCCTCGGGTCCACTGCCTCCGCGCCCACCGCGGGCCGCCCACCCGGTTCCGACACGACGCCGCCCGTGCTCACGGAGGGCAAAGCAGGTAGTGCCTGTAGCTCGAGCTCGACCGAGGTGGTGGACGGCGCAGCAGGGCGCCCTGTCGATGCGAACCCATGCAAGGCGGCGCTCGTGCTCAAGTTGGTGACGGCCGTCATCACCGCACCTTCGAGGGCGCTGTTCCTATTGGCGGTGGTCCTTCCGTTGATGCCTTCGTCGATCCCCATGCCAAGCGCCATGAGCGCAGTGCCCGCCTGAACAGGGAGGGCCAGCGCCGGCACATAGCCCACCGGCCCCAGCACCGCGACTGTCCGGTTGAGCGTGGTACGCCATGCGTCCCACGCCGTACTGGTTCTCATCCGTGCATCGTCACGCAGCCGCGCTTCTACCTGGACGCGCATGTCCTCGAAGACATCGCCGGCAATCGACGCATTCTGGACATCGATCGCGCGGCCGTCCGCGGTCCAAAGTCCGGAGGCGAGATGAACCAGCCCCTGGCTTACGCCCGTCCGGAACGCACCGTCCTGGCCGTTGTAGATCGAGAAGTGCGACAGGATCTCATCGAGCGACGCACGATTTTCTGCCTGCCGAACCACCCAGTCGCGAAGTTCGCCTTCGTTGCTGAAGGTGACAAAGGGCGACGACGCGCCCGGGATATACATGACCTCACTGCCATCGCTGGCGACGAAACGCAGGATGTCGCTGGCCGCGTAGCCGTTGATGTCGAATCGCCTGACTGCGACGGAAGCATCCGCCGGGGTGTTCTCCAACTGCCACAGCGCGATCGGGCCATGCAACGGTACCTGTGGCGCACCGCCCTTCATGACCAGTTCGTACTGCTGTCTTGTCAGTGTGCGGCGTGCAAGCGCCCGGCGCGCTTCATGGACGAAGTGATACCGGGCCAGGAGCGGCCACTCGTCCTTTCCGTGTGCCCAGTACTCGTCGAATTCTTCCTTGAGCCGTTTGATGTACGGCAGTTCGGAAAAAAGCCCCTCTTCCTTGAATGTGTCGATGACCTGCGACAGCTTGAGAGAACTCCGGTTTTCCGGCAGGAACGTGGAGGAGCGCGGAAAGATCCCAAACGAGAGATCCAGGGCGCGGGCGTCCTCGCTGACCGTGTCGATGACATTCCCCGTGCCAATGAAGGTGTTGTAGATGTACCCGGGCCCCGTGCGGCTCCAGAGGAACCTTCCGACCATTGAGAAGCATTGCCCTCCGTTTCTGCAGGTGATCACGCCCCGCAGAAAATCAAGCACTGTTGGACTTTGCCCGCCGCCCGTCAGTCCAGACACACTATCGGACAGCACCCCGAAGAAACTGTGCCGGGAATGATCCGGAAACGCGTTCATCAGCGCATCGGTCAGCGCCACGACATTGTCCGCGCTTCCCTCCATGAGTTTCTGCGCCGTCGCAAAATGCGCGACCACGTACATGTCGCCGTCGATACCCAACCGCTCCTTGATGAACGACCGGGCTACCGCCCTCGGATCGAGTGCGGACCACCCCCGGCTCCGGACGAGCATGCCCCAGTATGCGCGGGCGTCCTGCGCCGTAACGAACAGCGGCGCAAAGGCGGGTGCGGTCATCGTCGAGCCTGGGCTGAACGGAGATACCGTACCGTCCTGAGTCGGGCCGCCGATGGGTGCGGCGGTGGTACTCACGCTGTTGCCCTGAGTGTTCCCGTCGCCTTGCGCGCCTGTCGTCTGCATCGTCGTCGCGTGGACGGGCTGCGCGAGCGCGGCCGCCAGCAGTCCCGCCGCGAGTCCGCGACGTACCATGAAGGAGAGATGCTGCATGATGTCTTCCCTGTGTTCGTGGGCATGAAGCCGTCACGATAGTTCGCACCCCTGCAACCACTCTGTCGCCACGCGACGAAAGATGGCGGGTGCGCGGCGCATGTCCCTGTGCGCTGCTGTCGATGGGGAATATCAGATCATGCTCGATCTCTGCCGGGAATCAACGCGAGGCGGCGCCCTTCGCTTCACCGTCCCACTGTATGGCCGAGCCCAGCTCTTCATCAGTCAAGGCTAGTTCGTCATCTGCCGTACCGACCTTCACCGCCACGATGTGCCCACCATGGCGCGAGATCTCCGTGGCTCCGGCGCTCGTCAAGCTGTGAAGACGCGTCTCCTCCGACGAGAGCAGGACAAGCAGGGTCTTCGCCCCTTCGACGAAGCGAACGCCGCTGACGGCCCCGCACCGGGAAAGCTCTTCCGAGGTCAGCGGGACCACGCGCACCTTGCCTGCCCACCGTGGAGGGGCGACGAAGGTATATCCGGCTGCCTCGTCGCGCCAGGCGAACCGCTTCATGGGCTCTGGCACGGGCGCATCGGCGCGATGGACGCCCTCCACCGGCGGCACCTGGGGGACAGGGGAAACGCCGAGCATCAAGGCAAGGGCGACGGTCTTCATGGCAACTCCTCCACGAACTGCCGTCCAGCCTACTGCGTATGTGTCGCGAAAGCATCAAGGCGGCAGCCCGCTCCGCTACGCCACAGGCTCCATGTGCACGAGCAGCAGCCGCAGGGTCTCCCTGCCCTGCCAGTCGTTGACCGAAAGCTCGTACGCGGCGCGCAGCCGCGAGGGAGGTGGCGACCCGTCGAAGGCGTTGAACATCACGGCGTCGAGCGGCGCACCGGCCTGCCCGTGGCGCAACTGCAGACGCAGGTGTCGGCTGCCCATCGGTTTCCACGAGACGCACTCGAAACGTCCCTCGAAGACCGGCGGCGGAAAGCCTTGTCCCCACGGGCCCGCGTGACGAAGCTGCCGCGCCAGGTCGAGTGTGTGGTCGCCGTAATCCAGTTCGCCGTCGGTCTGCACAAGTGCCTGCAACCGCTCGTCGTCGATGAGCGCCCTGGCCGTCGCATCGAAGGCGGTAGCGAAGCGATCGAAATCGCCCGCACGAAGGCTGAGCCCCGCCGCCATGGCGTGACCGCCGAAGCGCAGGATCATCCCCGGATGCTTCGCGTCCACCGCGGCCAGCGCGTCGCGGATATGGAACCCGGGAATCGAGCGCGCGGACCCGCGAAGCTCGTCGCTGTCGTCGCCGGCTGGGGCGAATGCAACCACCGGGCGATGGAGCTTTTCCTTGAGTTTGGAAGCGACCAGTCCGACGACGCCGGGATGCCACCCCGCGTCGAACAGGGCGACACCCACCGCGTCGATGTGCGCCGCTTGCGCGGCCATCGTCTCGGCCTCCTCCACCATGCCCGCCTGCATGTCGCGCCGTTCCTGGTTGATCGCGGAAAGCTGCTCGGCATAGCGGCGCGCCATGCCGTCGTCGTCGGTGAGCAGACAGGCCACACCCAGAGACATGTCTTCGAGTCGCCCGGCGGCGTTCAGGCGGGGCCCGACCGCAAAGGCAAGATCGGTGGCCCCCACGGTGGCGAGCGAGCGCCCGCTCGCTTCCACCAGTGCGGCAATGCCGGCGCAGGCCTTCCCGGCACGCATGCGCTTCAGGCCGGCCTCCACCAGGACACGATTGTTGAAATCGAGCGGAACGAGATCGGCGACCGTACCCAGGGCGACAAGATCCAGCAGCGATGCCAGATCCGGTTCGCCGGCAGCAAAGTGCCCGGCTTCGCGCATGGCGGCGCGCAAGCCGAGCAGCAGGTAGAACATCACGCCCACACCGGCCAGCGACTTGCTGGGAAAACCGTCGCCTGCGAGGTTCGGATTCACGATGGCATCGGCCTCGGGAAGCACGTCGCCCGGAAGATGGTGGTCGGTGATCAACACCTGGATACCCCGGGCGCGCGCGGCAGCGACACCGGCCACGCTGGCGACGCCGTTGTCCACCGTCACGATGAGATCGGGAGCGGGGTCGAGCGATGCGACCAGCGCCTCGCTCAAACCGTAGCCATGCACGAAGCGGTTGGGCACCACATGCCCCACGTGGCGTGCACCGAGCAGGCGAAGGCCGCGCTCGGCCACCGCCGTGCCGGTGGCTCCGTCGCAATCGTAGTCGCCGGCGATGACGATGCGGCGACCGTCGAGGATCGCGCGCATCAGCAGGCCGACCGCGCGATCCATGCCGCCCAGCATGGCGGGCGGCAGCATGCGTGCAAGCCGATGCTCGACGCCGTCGGGGGTGCAGACGCCGCGCGCCGCGTACACGCGCTGGATGACCGGGTGTACATGGGCAGGCCAGCCGCTCGGCGCGACTGGAACGACGCGCTGGCGCCAGACCTTGGTTCTCATGCCTTGCGCCAGAAACGCAGACGGTGCCGCTTGTGCAACACCGTGCGCGTGCCGTCGGCGAAAGCGAGGCGAATTTCGGTGCCTGCGAGCAGGCGGGCTTCGATGAAGGGCCACCAATCACTGGCGAAATCGGACGGCTGGACGTCTTGCAGATCCAGTAAACCAACGGCGGCAGCCGCTTCGAAGGCGATATCGCGAGGTTTGCTTGCCGCCATGGCGGCTCCTACAAGGGGGCCGCGAGGCTGGATGTCGACGCCGGCGCGATGCGCGAGGGCCCACTCGAGCAGGTCGTCGCTGTAGATCCTGGTCAAGCCGGTTTCCACCCAGTCCGGCAGCGCGCCCGGCCCCCACAGCCACACACTGTTCACCGGCGGCAGCCCTTGTGCAACACGTGTCCGATTCACCGGGTGGTTGTGCAGCACGATCTGCGCTTCGTTGATCAACGCACGCCAGCGCCGCCCTTCCTCGCCCTTCGGCAAGTGCTCGAACAGATCGGCGCCCAGGGCATCCTCGGGCTCGGGAAACGAGGGCACGTCCACATACGCAGGGACGCGGAGCTGCCAATGCTGCGCATCGCCGACGACGAGTTGCATGCCTTCTGCTTCGAAGGTTTCCGCCAATGCGGCCACGAGGCTATCCGCATCCGCCATGCTCAAGCCGAGGTTGCCGCACGCCAGGAGACGTGCGCCGTTGAGCTCGGGTTGCACCCAGGCCGGGTCGGCTGAAAGCCAAAGCGATGTACCTGCGTCGCCGGCCACCGACTGGCGGATCAACGCCGCAGCCGGCAGTGGTCCCCGCGGCCAGCGAAAGTGCTCCGCAAGCGCCGCGAGGTAACCCGGCATCCCCGCGGGCAAGCGGCTGCCGCGAGCCAGCCAGTCCGCGAACCCGGCCGTGCCGGCAAGCTTCGCGCGCCCGGGCAACAGCACATGGAGAACGCTGCCCATGCTCAGGCCTCGATCTGCTCGAGGATCCCGAGCCATTCAAGTTCGAGGGATTCCTTCTCTTCGCGCAGTGCCGCCTGGCGCTGGCCCAGCTTCATCAGTTCGGCGGTCGAGCCTTCATAGACCGCCGGATCGGCAAGCTTGACCTCGATGGCCACGAGTTCCTTGTCCATGGATTCGATGAGGGATTCGATTTTCTTCACGCGCGCGCGCAGAGGCTTTTCCTTCTCGCGTTCTTCGGCGCTCTGTTTGCGCCGTTCCTTCGCCGAGCCCTGTACCGGCGCATCGGCTGGCGCGGACGCCACGGCCGCCGTCTTGCGCGTGGTGGCCCGGCTGCGCAGCCACTTCGCGTAATCGTCCAGATCGCCGTCGAAGGGTTCCACCTTACCGTCGGCCACGCGCCAGAACTCGTCGCAGACCATGCCCAAGAGGTGGCGGTCGTGCGAGACGAGCACCAGTGCCCCGTCGAATGCGGCGAGCGCGTCGGCCAGCGCTTCGCGCATGTCGAGGTCGAGATGGTTGGTGGGTTCGTCGAGCAGCAACAGGTTGGGCTTGTCCCAGGCGATCAGTGCCAGCGCGAGGCGCGCGCGTTCGCCACCGGAGAAAGCGTCGACGGGTTCGAAGGCCCGGTCGGCCGGGAAGTTCCATGTACCGAGGTAGTCGCGCAACACCTGCGCGCCCGCGTTCGGTGCCTTTTCCTGCAGGTGGTCGAACGGACTCGCGCCCTCGCGCAGGCTCTCCACGGTGTGCTGCGCGAAGTAGCCGATGCGCGTGTCCTTGTGGATACCGCGCTCGCCACGCAGCGGCGCAAGTTCGCCGACGAGCGACTTCACCATGGTGGACTTGCCCGCGCCGTTCGGGCCCAGCAGGCCGATGCGATCGCCGGCTTCGAGGCCGAACGCTATGTCGCGCAACACGACATGCTCGCCGTAACCCGCATCGACGTGGTCCAGTTGCAGCATCGACGTCGGCAGACGCTCCGGCGCGGGAAACGAGAAGCTGAAGGAACGCTCCGCGCGCACGGCCTCGGTGCCGGCCATCTTTTCCAGTCGCTTCATGCGCGACTGCGCTTGCTTGGCCTTGCTCGCCTTCGCCTTGAAGCGGTCGATGAACGATTGCAGGTGGGCGCGTTCGGCCTGCTCGCGCTCATGCGCGATCTGCTGCTGGCGCAGGTGCTCTGCGCGCTGTCGCTCGAACGCGGTGTAATTGCCGGTGTAAAGCTTCGCCGTGCCATCGTGCAGGTGCAACGTGTGCGAGATCACGCCGTCGAGAAACTCGCGGTCGTGCGAAATGATGAGCAACGTGCCCTGGTAACGACGCAGCCATTCTTCGAGCCACAACACGGCGTCGAGGTCGAGATGGTTGGTGGGCTCGTCGAGCAGCAGCAGGTCCGACGGCGCCATGAGCGCGCGGGCGAGGTTGAGCCGGACGCGCCAGCCGCCGGAGAACGACGCCACCGGTTGTTCGTGCGTTTCCGGGGCGAAACCCAGGCCGTGCATCAGACGCCCTGCCCTCGCGCGGGCGTCGTAGCCGTTCACCTCTTCGATGCGCAGGTGCGCGGCGGCCACGGCTTCGAGGTCGCCGGCGTCCAGCGCATCCGACTCGGCCTTGAGGGCGGCAGCCACTTCGATGTCGCCCCCCAGCACGTAGTCGATCGCCGGGTCGGGCAAGGCCGGCGTTTCCTGGGCGACGGAGGCCTGACGTACCTTCGAGGGCATGTCCAGGTCGCCCACCTCCGGCTCGAGTTCGCCCTTCAGGGCGGCGAACAGGGTGGACTTGCCGCAACCGTTGCGGCCGATGACGCCCAGGCTCCAGCCGGTCTGGATGGTGAGATCCATCCGCGACAGCAGGGTGCGGCTGCCCCGGCGCAGGGCGAGATTGCGAAACGAGATCATGGCGAACACGAGGGAAACGGGCGACTGCGCATGATAGCGGCCCCGGGCGCCCACGTCCCCGAAACGCGACACAGCACACAGGCGCGCGAACCGCCGCGCGCCGCCCATGGCGTGCCCCGGGGCGATCTGTTACAACGGCGTCCTGCGCCGCATGGGGAGCGCGACGGAGTCATCATGAACACCTTCAAAGCTGTGTCCACCGCCATCGCGCTGGTTCTGGCGTCCGCCGCCGCGGCTGCGCCCGCTTACGCCGGCGATACCCTGCTCATGCAACGCGTGAAGCAGGAGCAGGCCATGAACCTGCCGAAGAAAGGCATGAGCATGGCGGAGGTGGAACGCCAATTCGGCGCCCCGACCTCGAAGCTCGACGCCCGCGGCGGCGGCAGCCGCAAGCAGCCCGTGATCAACCGCTGGATGTACCCGGGCTACATCGTCTATTTCGAGCGCAGCCACGTCATTCACACCGTGCTCAACACGCCGGCGGGGAACAACACCAACCCCGCCGTTCCGAAGTAGGAGCGCGCCCTGGGGCATCGGCATCGGTAAGCAGGAAGCCTTACAATAGGCGGCTTCCCCCTAGCCGCCCCTCGCCCGCCATGACCGACCGCAACTCCTACCGCCTGCCCGCCGAATGGGAGCCGCAGGCCGGCGTACTCATCGCATGGCCGCATGCCGGAACCGACTGGGCGGAGCGTCTGGCGGAGGTGGAGACCACCTACGTGGCGCTCGCGGCGGCAGTGACTCGCTTCGAACCCCTGCACGTGGTGGTAGCCGATGCCGCCCTTCGCGAGCACGCGCGCGCCGCCATCGCGGCTGCCGGCGCGGAGATGTCCCGCGTTCATTTCATTGAGCTTCCCTACGACGACACCTGGTTGCGCGACTCCGGCCCCATCACGCTCACCGGCCGGGACGGCGTGCTGCTCAACGACTACCGCTTCACCGGTTGGGGCGGCAAGTTCGGCGCCGACCGGGACGACGCCCTCATCGCGGGATTGCTCCAGCGTGGCGTGCTCTCCGGACTGCCCCACCGCCGCATCGACTGGGCACTGGAAGGCGGCGGCATCGAGAGCGATGGCCGCGGCACGATCCTCACCACCTGGAAATGCCTCAACCAACGCCATCCCGACCTCTCCCGCGAGACGATGACCGATACGCTGGTCGAAACGCTGCACGCCGACCGCGTACTGTGGCTGGAACATGGTTACCTTGAAGGCGACGACACCGACGCCCATATCGATACGCTGGCGCGTTTCTCCGAAGATGGCGGCATCGTCTACCAGGCGTGCGACGACGCCAGCGACCCGCACTTCGAAGAACTGGGCCGCATGGCATCGGAACTTGCCGAACTGCGTTCGCCGGAAGACAAACCGTATGTGCTCCATCCGCTGCCCTGGGCCCAGCCGATCCTCGACGAGGGACGGCGGCTCGCGGCGTCGTATGCGAACTACCTGATCGTCAACGGCGCGGTGCTCGTACCGGCCTACGGCGACCGGGTGGACGCCGCGGCGGCGCGGATCATCGGACTGGCCCACCCGGGCCGCGAAGTGGTCCAGGTGCCGTGCCGTCCGTTGATCTGGCAGAACGGCAGCCTGCATTGCATCACCATGCAGCTGCCGGCGGCGATCGCCGCCTGATTCACCATTGCAAGCGCGGCGCGTGCCGCGCGAGGACTGTCCGCCCATGACCCGCAAGACCCTCAAGGTCGCCCTGCTCCAGGAAACCGACCGCGGAAGCCGCGACGCCAACCTCGATGCGATCGAGGCGGGCCTGCGCGAAGCCGCGAAGGCCGGCGTCGAGCTCGTGTTGTTGCAGGAACTGCACAACGGCCCGTATTTCTGCCAGCGCGAGAGTGTCGAAGTGTTCGACCTGGCCGAAACCATTCCCGGTCCGGGCACCGACCGCATCGGCAAGCTGGCCGAGGAACTGAAGCTCGTCGTGATCGCGTCGATCTTCGAAAAGCGCGCTACGGGCCTGTATCACAACACGGCGGTGGTGTTCGATCGTTCGCGCGAGATCGCGGGCAAATACCGCAAGATGCACATCCCTGACGACCCGGCGTTTTACGAGAAGTTCTACTTCACGCCGGGCGATCTCGGCTTCGAGCCGATCAGCACCTCGGTCGGCAAGCTGGGCGTGCTCGTGTGCTGGGACCAGTGGTATCCGGAAGGCGCTCGCATGATGGCGCTGGCCGGGGCGGATCTGCTGTTCTATCCCACCGCCATCGGCTGGGACCCGAACGATTCCGACGATGAGAAAGCACGTCAGCGCGAGGCGTGGATCACCGTGCAGCGTGGTCACGCGGTCGCCAACGGTCTGCCCCTGCTTGCGTGCAACCGCACCGGCTTCGAGGCCGATCCGTCGAACGTGGGAAGCGGCATCCAGTTCTGGGGTTCCAGCTTCGTTGCCGGGCCTCAAGGCGAGTTCCTTGCCCAGGCGGGCACCGACGGCCGCGAACTGCTGATCTGCGACGTGGACATGGAGCGCAGCGAGCACGTGCGGCGGATCTGGCCCTTCCTGCGCGACCGCCGCATCGACGCGTACGGCGACCTCACCAAACGCTTCCGCGACTGAACCCGCCCGGACGAGCCACCGCATGATTCCCGCCGAGAACCTCGCGCCACCCGCCGCCCTGGAAGGGCAACCCATCGAGCGCATGACGCGCGACGGCGTCGAGTACGTCATCCTCGGCACGGCCCACGTGTCGCGGGCGAGCGTACAGGCCGTCGAAGCCCTGCTGGAAACGGAGCCTTTCGATGCCGTGGCAGTGGAGCTCTGCCCCAGCCGCGCGCACGGCATCCGCGACCCGGAAGCGTTCAAGCAGATGGATCTGTTCCAGGTGATCCGTCAGGGCAAGGCCGGCATGGTCGCGGCGAGCCTGGTGCTCGGTTCGTTCCAGAAGCGCCTGGCCGCGCAGTACGGCATCGAGCCCGGAGCAGAGATGAAGGCGGCCATGGACGGTGCCGACGCTCGCGGCATCCCCGTGTGGCTGGTCGACCGCGAAGTCGGCACCACCCTCAAGCGCGCGTGGCGCAGCGTGGGCTTCTTCCAGCGCTTCGGCCTGATGGCCGGTATGCTCGGCAGCGTGTTCGAACGCGAGGACATCGCCGAGGAAGACATCGAGAAACTGAAGCAGTCCGACCTCCTTGAAAGCGCCTTCAGCGACTTCGCCGCCGGGTCCGCGCAGTTGTACCGGGCGCTGATCGCGGAACGCGACGAATTCATGGCCGCGAAACTGCGGGAGAACGCCGCGGCAATGGACGTCGAAGCACCGAGCCGCAAGGTGCTCGTCGTGATCGGCGCGGGCCATCTGAAGGGCATGAGCGCTCAGCTCGCGGAACAACATGGCGACGCGCGCGCCGTGGCCGACGAACTGGCCGTCACCCCGCCGCCGGCGACGTGGCCGAAATATCTTGCGGTCGGCGTGGTGCTGGCGATCTTCGCGGCCATCGGCTTTGCCTTCTATCGCAATCCAAGCCTCGGCGCCGATGCCCTGAAGAACTGGATCCTGCTCACGGGCGGATTGTCGGCATTGGGGGCGCTTATCGCGGGTGCGCATCCGCTGTCCATCGTGGCTGCCTTCGTCGCGGCGCCCTTGAAGCCGTTCCGCCCGGGCATTCCCTCGGGCGCCGTCAGTGCCATGGCCGAGGCATGGGTGCGCAAACCCCGTGTGCTCGACTTCGAGCAGCTGCGCGACGACATCACCCACTGGACCGGATGGTGGAAGAATCGCGTCGCACGCACCCTGCTCAATTTCTTCCTGGTAAGCATCGGCACGATTGCGGGCGAGTACATCGCCGGCATTCACATCATCCGCAGCCTCTTCTGAGCCCGAGTTGTCCCCCGTTGCGGCTGGCCTCTATACTTCCGGGGCTATTCAACCCCGGCCCCGCCCGGCACCCAGGGAACTCTTAATGAAGCGTCTGCAACTGGTTGGTCTGATTGCTGTAGCTCTGTGCGCCGCATCCGCCGCGCATGCCGAAGGGGACAAAGCCAAGGGGCGGGAACTCGTCTACACCTGCAACGGCTGCCATGGCGTGCCGGGCTATGCGAACGCGTACCCGGACTACCACGTGCCGCATATCGCGGGGCAGAACGAGCAGTACATCGTCAACGCGCTGAAGGCGTACAAGAGCGGGGAACGCAAGCATCCGACGATGGGCGCCCAGGCGCAGAGCCTGTCCGACCAGGACATCTCGGATATCGCCGCCTATCTTTCCAGCATCGCCAAGTAAGTCGCCGAGGACGAACGATGACCCGTGGGTTTTCCCTGATTGCCATCGGCGCGCTCCTCGCGCTGACCGCCACCCAGACTTTCGCCGCCGGTGATCCGGCCCGCGGCAAGACCAAGATCGCCACCTGCGTGGCCTGCCACGGGCAGGACGGCAACTCGGTCGATCCGCAGTATCCGCGTCTGGCCGGCCAGTACGCCGACTATCTCGCGCAGGCGCTGCACGAGTACAAGGACGGCCAGCGCAACAACGCGATCATGAAGGGCTTCGCCGCCACCCTGTCGGACCAGGACATCCAGGATGTCTCGGCGTACTTCTCGACGCTGCCGTCGAAGCTGCAGGGCCTCGAGAACCATATCCAGGGCGATTAACTGTGGGAGCCGGCTCCGCCGGCGATCCCGCGACAGCGGGCACGCTTGCCGCGAGCACCCATCGCCGCTGAAGCGGCTCCCACATCAAGCCGCCAGATCGCTCAAACGGCCTTTGCGAAATAGGGTTTCTCGCCCGTATCGTGGTCGGTGGCGTCGCGGACTTCGGTGACCTCGGGAATCCGCTCGCGCAAGGTCTTCTCCACGCCGTTCTTCAACGTGACGTCGACCATGCCGCAGCCGTGGCAACCGCCGCCGAAACGCAGCACCACGACGCCTTCGGCCGTGACCTCCACCAGGGAGATGCGCCCGCCGTGCGAGGCAATCTGCGGCGCGATTTCGGTCTCCAGCACGAACTGCACGCGCTCGACGAGCCCCGCGCCTTCGCCCGGGGCGTCGCCCTTGATGCGCGGTGCGCGAATGTTGAGCTGGCTACCGGTGGGCGTGGTCTCGTAGTCGATCTGGGCCGGGTCGAGCCAGCGCATGCTTTCCGTGTCGACGTAAAGATTGAAGCCCGCGCACTCCACGGTCCATTCGTCGCCCTGCAATTCCGACGGGGTGCAGAATTCCAGTTCGCACTGGGCTGATGGCGTGCCGGCCGCAACCACGCGCAGGCGGATGCCAAGGCCATCTTCGCCCTGTTGCGCGAGAAGGCGCAGGAAATGCGCTTGCGCGCGTTCCGAGATATCGATCATGACGGCTCCGAAGGGAGGGCCCGGCCAGGAACGCCGGAAAACAGCACCATTTTAGTACGCTTTTGAGGTGGACGCCGCCTTTTGACAATTCAACCGGCCCCGCGCCAACCTTCGCGCTTTCCCGTAACGGACGCACTCTCATGACCCTCTCCCCTCTTGCCGCCCAGCACTGCCAGCCGCGCAAGGGCGCGGCGCACGCGCTGGATCGGGCAGCCGTCGACAACTACCTCGCCGGCCTGCCGGGATGGACCTTGAGCGCGGATGGCAAGGCGATCGTGAAGGACTTCCGCTTCCCCGACTTCCACCATACGCTGGGCTTCATCAATGCCGTGGGCTTCATGGCGAACCAGGAAGACCACCATCCGGACCTCGAAGCCGGCTATGGCCATTGCCAGGTGCTCTGGTCGACGCACGACGTCGGTGGCCTCTCGTTGAACGATTTCATCTGCGCAGCACGCGTCGAGGCCCTCCTGGATCGCTGACGTGCGCCATCCGGGCCTTCGCTGGCTGACGGCGGGTCTCGTCGCCACGGCGCTCCTGTCGGCCCTGCCGTATGTCGCGGCCGCCGTGGTCCGCGCGGCCATCGAGTCGCAGAGCGCCGCCGAGCGGGCAAGCTACGCGACCGGCGGCTCCCCATGGTCCTGGCACTTCCGCCGACCCGACGACGTGGTGGCAGGGCGGGCCTTCGGCAGCGGCACCTTGGAGACAAGCCCGGGCGGCCTGACCTTGCGGGCGGACCGGGCCGGTACCGCTGAAGTCGGCCTGCCGTTACCCCGCCCCGTGGACCTGACCCGACTCGGTACCCTGGAATGGCATGCCTCCGCGTCGGCACCGGGTCAATACGGCGTTGCCGCTCGCGAGAGCCTCGACGGGCCGCTCCTTCAGGCCAGCCTGGGGACGCTGCCGCCTGCAGGGCTGCCCCGCGCCATCGATCTGCGCGCGTTGGCCTGGACCGATACCGGCGGACGCCGTGTTGGGCCGCCGGCGCGGGCGGCCATGTTGCGCCTGCAAGCGACCCTGCCTCCTGGGGCGACCCTCGTGCTCGACAGCGCCGCGCTCCTTCCAGGTCATGGCGTCCTCGCGCCGCGCACCGCCGGACTGCCAGCCGGCCTCTCGGCCGAGGAACTGCTCGCGTGGCGCGACCGTCAACGCGACAAGGATCCCCTGCTGACGTTCGGCACCGCGTCCGCCCCCGAGCGAGCGCCCCCCTGGGGGGCCTGGCTTGCCCCTGCCATCTACATGCTCATGCTCGGCGCATCCGCTGCCAGGAAACGGAGACGGGGCGGCTGGCGGGCCACTCCGATGTCCGATCTGCTGGACGCGGGGCTCGTGCTGGTCGGCCCGCTGTGGTTCATCGCGGGCATGGGCCTTGGGACGAGCCCGTCCTCATCCGGGGTGACCATGTTCGCGACGGGGGTCGTCTACGCGCTTCTCCTCGCGCTCGGGCGAAACCTGCCCGGCTGGCGAGGGCTCGGCGACTGGCGCCACGCCGGCTGGCCGCTCCTCGCCATCCCGACGGCGCTCGCCCTCGTTCACGTCTTCGGCCATACGCTGCAATGGCCGCCGGCCGGGCGGATAGCGATCTATCTCGGCTGGGCGATCTTCCAGCAATGGCTGGTGCTGGCCGTGGCCGGCGCCCTGCTGGCGCGAGCCCTGCCGCGCCCCGCGGCAGTGCTGCTGACGGCGCTGGCATTCGCCCTGCTGCACACGCCGAATGGGCTGTTGATGCAACTGTGCTTCGTGGCCGAGCTGGGCTGGGCGTGGTGGTATTTCCGCCGCCGCGCGCTGTTGCCGGTGGCGATCGCGCACGCGGCAAGCGCGGTGGTGCTGCAAGCCGGGCTGGCGGGCGGCATGTTGCGCTCCCTGGAGGTCAGCGCGCGGTTCCTGCAGTGATCGAAGAGTTCAACCGCGCAGATTGTCCAGGAACGTCTTCAAATCGTCGGGCAACGGGGCCGAAAAATCGTAGTTCTTGCCGCCGAGGTCGAAACTCATCCTCGACGCATGCAGAAACATGCGCTTCAGCCCCTTGGCCCGGAAGCGCTTGTTCGCCTCCTCGTCGCCGTACTTCGGGTCGCCGGCCAGGGGATGCCCGATGTACTGGGCATGCACGCGGATCTGGTGGGTGCGGCCGGTGCCCAGGGTGGCCTGCATAAGGCGGGAGCCGGGGTACTGCTCCAGTTCCTGGAAGAAGGTGAGCGACGGCTTGCCGGCATCGTCGACCCGAACCATGCGCTCGCCGCCATGCAGAACGGACTTCAGGAGGGGCGCATTGACGTCGAACTTCGCCTTCCGCGGGGTCCCCGTCATGAGGCAGAGGTACTGCTTCGTCACGGCATTGTCGCGGATCAGGGCCTGGAGGCCGGTCAGCCCGGGGCGGGATCGCGCCAGGACCAGGACGCCGCTGGTGTCGCGGTCGAGGCGGTGCACCAGCTCCAGGTGCTCGTTCGGCCGGGCGGCGCGCAGCAGCTCAATCGCGCCGTGGCTCACGCCGCTTCCCCCGTGGGCGGCGATGCCCACCGGCTTGTCGATGACGAGGAAGTGCTTGTCCTCGAAGATGACCGCGTCGGCCACGGCCTTCATCATGCCCGACGGCGCGACGCCTTCCTCGCGTTCGGCCACCCGCACGGGCGGGATGCGAAGCATGTCGCCTAGCGCCAGCCGGGTCTCCGGCTTCGCGCGCTTGCCGTTGATCCGGACCTGGCCCGTTCTCAGCAGGCGGTAGACCAGGCTGCGCGGCACCCCCTTGAGGAGGGTCATCAGGGCATTGTCCACCCGCTGACCGTCCCGTTCGGGACCGATTTCGACCTGGCGCACACCTTGGCCGCCGTCGAGGGAAGTTGCCGTCTGCATTGATAAAACTCGAAATTGATAGGATACTCGGCGAGCGCCAGGCTCCGCTGAAGACTCATCTCTCGCGGGGTGCCGGTGCCGCCGCGTAAGGCGAGTGTGACGCCGTTCCGGCCGAGGGGTCGGAAGGCGAGAACACCCCACATCGTAGCGGTTCGGGTTGCGGTTGTCCGGCTAATCCGTAGGGACGCGGACCGGTTGCAAGGCGCTTATTCACGAATCACGCCGGGTCCAGGTATCGGTCCCGGATCCCATGCCGCTTGAAGCCTCACCGCTGCGGCGCGATCCCCGGCAGGCCGCCACTAGGCGCCACCGCGGCGCGCGGCCGCGCGGCAAGGCCGAGGAACCTACAATGAAGCGTATGTTGATCAACGCGACTCAGCGCGAAGAGTTGCGTGTGGCCATCGTCGATGGCCAGAACCTTTACGATCTCGACATCGAAATCCCGTCCCGGGAACAGAAAAAGGCCAATATCTACAAGGGCCGCATCACCCGCGTCGAACCCTCCCTCGAAGCCTGTTTCGTCGACTACGGCGCCGAGCGCCACGGTTTCCTTCCGCTGAAGGAAGTCGCCCGCGAATACTTCAATCCGAACGCGGAAGGTAAGTCGAACATCCGCGAACTCCTCAAGGAAGGCCAGGAAATCATCGTCCAGGTCGAAAAGGAGGAGCGCGGCAACAAGGGCGCCGCGCTTACCACGTTCATCAGCCTGGCCGGCCGCTACATGGTGCTGATGCCGAACAATCCCCGCGCGGGCGGCGTATCGCGCCGCATCGAGGGCGAAGACCGGCAGGCGCTGAAGGAAGCCATGGAGCACCTCTCGGTGCCCGACGAAATGGGCCTCATCGTGCGCACGGCCGGCATGGGGCGCGACGCCGAGGAACTCCAGTGGGACCTCGACTACCTCCTGCAGCTGTGGAAGTCGATCTCGGCCGCCGCCAACTCGCAGAAGGCCCCGTTCCTGATCTACCAGGAATCCAAGCTGTTCATCCGCGCCCTGCGCGACTACCTGCGCAACGACATCGGCGAGATCCTGATCGACGAGGAATCGCTGTTCAACGATGCCCGCGATTTCGTGCAGCAGGTGATGCCGAACAACCTGCGCAAGCTGAAGCTCTACCAGGACCCCACCCCGCTGTTCTCGCGCTACCAGATCGAAACGCAGATCGAGAGCATCTTCGAGCGTAACGTGCGCCTGCCGTCGGGCGGGTCGATCGTCATCGACCAGACGGAAGCCCTCACCGCCATCGACATCAACTCGTCGAAGGCCACGAAGGGCAGCGACATCGAGGAAACGGCGTTCAACACCAACCTCGAAGCCGCCACCGAGATCGCCCGCCAGCTCCGCATTCGCGACGCCGGCGGTCTCATCGTCATCGACTTCATCGACATGGACAGCCCGCGCCACCAGCGCGAGGTGGAAGAACGCCTGAAGGACGCCCTGAAGGCCGACCGCGCCCGCGTGCAGATCGGCCGCATCTCGCGCTTCGGCCTTCTGGAAATGTCACGCCAGCGCCTGCGCCCCAGCCTCGGCGAGGCCACGCAGATCGTCTGCCCGCGCTGCGAGGGCCACGGCCACATCCGTAGCGTGGAGTCCCTGGCGCTGTCCACCCTGCGCCTGATCGAAGAACATGCCATGAAGGAAAACACCGGGCAGGTCCTGGTGCAGGCGCCGCCGTCGGTCGCCAACTTCATGCTCAACGAGAAGCGTGCCAGCATCGTCGAGATCGAGCTCCGCCACAGCGTGCACGTGGTGGTCGTTGCCGACGAGAAGCTGGAAACCCCGCACCTCGAGATCACCCGTATCCGCGAGGCGGACATGGGCGAGCACAGCAAGCCTAGCTACGAGCGCACCACGCCCACCGTGGCCACGGCCCTGCCGAAGATGGGCCAGGCGCTGGGCAGCGGCGAGCAGCCGTTGGTCACCGGTGTCGTGCCCTCCACGCCCGCCCCGCTTCGCGACGAAGAAATCGTGGCCAGCGCTCCGGCTCCCGCCGCGAAGCCGGCCGCTCCCACCGCCCCCGCCGGCGGCTTCTTCTCCCGCCTGTTCGGCAGCCTCTTCGGCGGCGGCGCGCCCGCGGCACCCGCGGCGCAGCCGGCCACACCGGCGCGGCGCGAGGATTCCCGCCAGGGCGGTCGCAACGATCGCAACAACCGTCGCGACGAGCGCCGTGGTAACGAGGGTCGCGGCAAGGGCGGCGAACAGCGCGGTCAGCAAGGCCAGCGCAAGGACAACGCCCAGCAACAGGGGCGCGGTCAACAGCAGGCCAAGGGCAACAAGCCCGGCCGCGGCGATCAGGCACAGCAGCGCCAGGGCGAAGAAAAGCAGGGCCGCCAGAAGGACGGACAGCAGCAGGGCCGGCAGGGTCGCCAGGATCAGGCCGCGACCGGCGAGGGCCGTCGCCAGCCGCGCGGCGAGCGCCAGCCGCAGGCGGAGAAGGCCGAAAAGGCAGTGACCACTGCCGCGACCGTTCCGACGCCGGCAACAGCACAGACACCGGCCCAGCGCCCGCCGGCCGCCGAGAAGGCAGCCACACCGGCGACCAAGGCTGACGAGAAGTCCACTCAGGCACTCGCCGACGTTCCGACCAGCGATGTCGAGGCCACGATCGCGGCCGATACCGCTGCGCCGGCGGCTGCCGAGGGCGGCAAGGAAACCGAGGGCGGGCAGCGCCGCCGCCGCGGCCGTCGCGGTGGCCGTCGCCGCCGTCGCCAGGAAGATGGTGCTCAGGCCGGCGCAATCGAAGGCGCGAACGCCGCCGACGACCTCGACGACGAGGACGGCGACGACGAGGCACAGACTGAGACGGCCCGTTCCAGCTCGAGCGTACCGCCGGTACTCGATACGGCTGCCGCCGCGAAGAACGCCTTCGCGGTGGAAGCCATCGGCAACGCCGTTGCCCAGTCGTCCGACGACGAGACCGTTCCGTCCGCGCTGACCCTGCCCACCTTGCCTAAGCTGCCGCCCATTCCGGGCAGCGCCGCGGCGGGCGAGCCGGCGGCGCACGTGACCGACGCCGCCACGCCTGCGGACTCGGCCCAGACGCGCACCACCGAGCGTCGGCAGACCGAATCGGACGCGCCCCTGAAGACTGCTCCCGTGACCGGCTCCGCACCTGTGCCGGCCGCCGCGCCGATGAAGCACGAGCCACCGGCTGTGGAAGACATCGTCGCTGCCGCCCCTTCCGCGACGGGCGTGGGCCTGGACGCTCCCGCGCGCGGGCTGCTGCCGGACGACGAGACGAAGGCGCCGGCAGGCGACGAGAACGGTGCCTCTGCCAAGGTGTCCACCGCTGCGGCCTCGACCGACGAGCCGCGCGCGGCTCCGGCTCCGGCTCCGGCTCCGGCGGCTGCACCGGCCACGCCCGCGCGCTCCGAAGCCCCGAGCCCGGCCAGTTCCGCTGACGCCGCGGAGACGGCGAGCGACACGACGCCGCCAGCAGACGACGAGGAAGACAGCGCAGCGTCAACCGCGTCGGCCGCCCCGGCCACTCCGAAGGCGCCCGAGGCCTCGAACGTGTCGGCGGTCTCGCACCCGGCACCGGCCCCAACCCCCGGCTGGACACCGCCGGCGCAAGGCGACCTGCTTACCCGTCCGCGGCAGGAACCACACGGCGAGCCATGATGTGAAACAAAAAACGCCGGGCAAGCCCGGCGTTTTTTTATGCATGACGGAAGGAATCAGCTTCCGACCTGGTGGTTGTGTGTGTCGAGCAGCCCGTGCACCGTCATCAGGTGGGCCAGGCCCACTACATGTTCGACGTGCAACTTTTCCATCAGGCGCTGCTTGTACGTCGAAACGGTTTTCGGACTCAGGTTCAGACGCTCGCCGATCGACGTGAGAGGCATGCCACGTACAAGCATCATGGACACCTCCATTTCGCGGGTGGACAGCGTGTCGAACGGGGAATCCGAGCCGTCCAACGTGGCCAGCGCCAGCTGTTGCGCCACGGTGGGCGCCAGGTAGCGACGCCCCGAGGCGACCTGGCGCACGGCGCTGAGCAACTCGTCCGACGAACAGCCCTTGGTGAGGTAGCCGAGCGCGCCGGCGTCGAGAAGCCGCTTCGGAAACCGTGCATCGTCCACCACGGTAAGAATGACGACATTCGTGCGCAACTTGGCACGGATGATGCGCTCCGTGAGTTCCACACCGCTCATGCCGGGCATGTGGACATCGACCAGCGCGATGTCCGGTGAATGCGATCGGATGAGCCGCAGGCCCTCCTCCGCCGAACTGGCCTCCCCCCTGATCCGAATATCCGCCTGCTGTTGCAGGATCATGCGAAAGCCGGTCCTGACCAGTTCGTGGTCGTCGACCAAAACAACGTTAATCATTTAGAGCCCTCCCTGGGCCGACTGTTCTAGACGCCGGACCCGGTCCGGACGCCGCCTGCGAATGCATACAATGCCAGATGTGCAGGCGAGACAACCAGCGTGACGGTATGATCGTGACCTGGCGCCGCTTTATGTAGCGGTATCACAACGCCGCGCGACGTGACACGACCTGATGATCGTGTCATCGTTCGACGCAGTAGCATGTAGGCATTCGCCAAGGCCTGCTGCCGGACTGCGCGCGCAGCCCACGGACAACGACGCACAAGGGAACCGCGGTCGCCAAGGGCCACCGCCGCTCCCAGGATCATGCAAGGAGATCCATCCATGGACGACCACACCTACCTTCTCGGGAAGCTGGCGGCACTCGAATCGGCGCTCGAAGCCGCCATTTCCACCCATCCCGAGCCCGCCGCGCTCGTTGCCGCCTTGTCGCAGGCCATGTCCAGTTATACGCCGGACGAGTGGCCGAACGACGTCCGCTCGTTCGCCGAGGGATGGATGACGGTCGTCACGCCCCTCCTGACCGAACAGGCGAGCGATGCCGAAGCGCCAGTTCGCGTCGGCCTTCCGGTGAGGTCTGTAGTCGCTCCCTTACGTAAAGACACAGCGCACTGACGCGACAAATCAATCACGGGCCACGCACGTCATCGTGAGTCGCGGCAGGTCATGGTGGCCCCTCCACGAGACGGAGAGCCCGACATGGCCAATGAGAAAAATCGCCCACCGCAGCAGCCAGGCCAGGATATGCCGCCCAAAGACCGGCGTGGTCCTACGGAGCAGCCGCCAACGGACGCCAGCGGCGACCCGCTGGACGATACGGGCGAGGATAACCAGAAGAAGTAATCGCTACCGCGGTGCGTCGAGTTCGTCGACGTCCCCGACATCGGAGCGAACCCGGCGCGCCGCCCGTGCGGCGGCGCGTTTCCGGAGCAGGATGATGCCGGTGAGAATGAGAATGGCCGGCCCCCACCGTCCACCTGTCGCCTTGGCAAGCAACTTGCCCGCCGCGAGCGCACCGATGGTGCTGGTATGCGAACCTGATGCAACCGTGGCCATGAGCGTACTCCCCGCGTGATCGCCTCCGATGCCGGCAGCGTCGCCCCGTCCGCATCGGGGCGACGTGAAGCCCTCAGCTAGATCGTCTCCACAGAGGCATTCGCTAGCGCGGGCACTCGTCCACCGACGCACCGAGCCACGCGTACTTCACCAACGGCGCGACGACGATGCGGTCCAGGTCCGGGGCAGGCGAATCCGGATTGCCCAGTGCGATGGTGTTCATGCCCGCCTTGAGCGAAACCTCGAGCACCTTCGCCACCGGATCGTCGAAACTGCTTCCGTCCAGATCGAGCCTGCGCGGCGTTCCGCCGTTGATGGTGAGGAAGAGCGAGCGTGGGCCGCTGGTGGCGTAGTCGATCTCCAGTTGATACCTACCCGTAACAGGTACGCGTACCGACGAGAACGTCACGCTGTTGGCGGCGCCGCCGCCGACGTTGCCTGCCTTCGCGAGGCCGGAGTAGTAATTGCTGAAACCGGAGGTGACGGCACCACCGAGCGTCGCCGTCTCCGCCTCGTAGGTGACCGCGGCCGGAAGTGCCGCATCACCCCGACCGTGCACCACGATGCGATCGAGATCCGGTGGATAGCTCACCGCATTGCCGAAGCGGATGCGATTGAACCCCCGGCGCAGGCATACAGGAAGGTTGCTGCTGGATGGCAGTTGGAAACTACCGCCGCCACTGTTGAACGTGCGCAGCGGTCCATCGTTGATCTGGTACACATAGGAGCGCAGGCCCAACGTAAGCGAATCGACCTGCATGAAGTAGACGCCGTCCCGCGGTGCGAATACCCGATCGAAAGCCACCGCATTGTCGGCACCCAGCCCAAGGCCGCCTACCTTGAGGCCATCCGAGCAGCCGACACACGACGCCACCCCCGCCGTTCCGGACAGGGAGGCCTGCTCCGCCTCGTACGCGCTGCTGGGCGACGTCGGCACGGAACCTGGCAGTGCTTCGACCAGGAGCAGCTGCGTGCCATGGCCAGGAAGCTCCGCCCGATACGCGCCAAGCGAGGGCCCCAACTCGCGATGACGCCAAAGATCGCGGAGGCGGCGGGCACCGTTGACGCGCAGCACACGCCAGGGCAACTCGACGACTGCCGGGGTCGCGTTCATGTTGAACATCGCGACGTAGAAGCGACCGCCGCCGAGATCGCTTACCCATACGGGCAAATCGCCACCCACGACCTGCGTCGCAGGCCTGCCGGACTGATCGACCGCGATCACTTCATCGTTCCCGGCTAATTGCTTGCCTGTGTCGTCAAGGCGCGTGAGGTCGCCCCCGAGGTAGAGCGGCGCGTTCGCCATCGCCCACAGGGTGACCGCCGAACGCTTTTCGTCCACGCTCAAGCCGTCGCCCTCCCCGTCGCCGATGTCCAGCGAATCGAGGTCGTTCCATCCTTTCGTCGGACCCGCCGCGTCTTGCCAGGCCGGCAGATCGCGAAAGCGCTTTTCGATGCGAGGCCAGTTCGTAAGAGTGGCGCAGCGGCTCTCGCATTCGACGTCGTCGTCGATGCGACGCGCGTTCGAATATGCCTGCCATACGTTCAGGTAGTCCTTGTCCACGGCCCACGACACCGTCAACCAGATGGGTTTGCCGGTACGCGCGATGGCTTTGGACCAGGCGGCCACGTCGTCGCGATTGTCGATGCGCAAGTCGTCGCTATAGGAGCCCGGCGTCACTCCGTCGAGCTTGATGAAATCCACGCCCCACGATGCGAACAATGCCACGACGGAATCGATGTATTCCTGCGCGCCGGGTTTACTGAAGTCGATCTTGTAGTGGTAAGGCGACTCGCCGGGTCCGCCGAACGCATTGCCCGCGCGATGCGGCACCGCCAGGATGTCCTGGATATGCAATGCCGTGCCGAGAATGGGCGAATTGGCTTGCACCGCAGGCTCTTCCACGCCGGGTATCCAGTAAATGCCCGCCTTTTGCCCGTTGTCATGGATGTGATCGATCAGCGCCTTGATGTCGGGAAACGTGGCGGGGTCCGGTGTCGGGCGTCCATTGGCATCGAAGCCACCCTGCCAGCCGGAATCGAGATTGATGTAGGTATACCCATGCTCCTGAAGGCCTGACGCCGCCAATGCATCGGACTGCCTGCGCATGTTTTCCTGGGTGAGAAAACCAGGATCGATCGTCTGCTGACTGAAACTGCTCCAGCCCAGATACGGCGCATGGCCGGCGCCATTCACCTGCGCCATGCCGGTCGAGGCAAGAAGCATCAACCCGCAAGCCAGGGCCAGACGTGAGCGCGCTGGAAGCGGCGCGCGCTTTGCGGGTGAGGGAGCGGAAACAACGGACAAGTCATGGCGAACGTTCATGGCGCGACTCCGAAGGTAGAGGCGTCCGATGCCGGGCGCCGATCGATGGACCCATGGAAACGAAGACATGCGCGTGCCCCAAGAGGGCACGATTCGTCAGCGAGCGTCGGTGCGCTCGAAGATCACTCCGGCGGCTTGCAGGTCGCCCTTCATCACGAGGTCGAGGCCACGCTGCATCCAATAGGCGCCGCTGGCCACGTCGGGCGTTCCGGCCGCTACCTGTCCGTGGATGACGCGATAGCGATAGCGCGCCTTCTCATCCAGGCCGCGCAGGCGCAACGTCGGGAACGGCCGCGCTTCCTCGCCTTGCCGTTGGAAAGCGAAAAGCACGGCCTGCTTGCCGTCGCCGGCGACCGATTCGGTGGCGGACCAGGGTGCGCGGTCCTGCGGCGACAGAAGCCGGTAGAGCGCACCGCGCTGCACCGTGGCGCGTATCGTCTTATACGCGGCAACGTAGTTGCGCGCCGTTGCCTCTTCCGCGGGCGACCATTCCAGCAGGTTCGCACCGATGCCGAGGCCGCCCTGCATGGCGGAAAGGAAGCGGAAGTCCAGCGAGCTGCTGCGCGCATTCACCCAGTTCGGCGAGCCCGTGACCCAGGCCATCATCGTGGCGGGTGCATACGCGTAGGAAAAGCCGTCCTGGATCGACAGGCGGTCCGAAGGGTCCGTGTTGTCTGATGGCCACACTTCGTCGGTGAGCGCCATGATGCCGAGATCGACGCGCGCACCGCCGCCGGAACAGGATTCGATCTCCACACCCGGATGCCTTGCACGCAGTTCGCGCAGGATGTCGTAGAGATTGCGCACGTAAGCGACGTACACCTTCTGCTGCTCGTCCGGTGACATCTGCGGCCAGCCCGGCTCCGACCAGTTGCGGTTGTAATCCCATTTGAGGAACTGGATGTCGTTGTCCTTGAGCAGTCCGTCGAGCACGGCCAGCACGTGGGCTTTCACGTCCTCGCGCGCAAGGTTCAGCACGAGCTGGTGGCGCCCCTCGCTACGCTGGCGTCCTGGAAAATGCAGAACCCAATCCGGATGGGCGCGATAGAGATCGCTATCCGGATTCACCATCTCGGGCTCGACCCATAGACCGAAACTCATGCCAAGGCCGTGCACCTTGTCGATCAGTGGCTTCAGACCGTTGGGGAACTTGCGCCGGTTCACCACCCAGTCGCCCAGGCCGGCGTGATCGTTGTCGCGGGCGCCGAACCAGCCGTCGTCGACGACGAAACGTTCGACACCGAGCGCGGCCGCCTTCTCGGCCAACCGTTCCTGCCCCGCCTCGTCCACCTTGAATTCGGTGGCCTCCCATGAGTTGTACAAGACGGGCCGAAGCTTGGCGGCGGTGCCGCCGGGCAGCACACGTTCCCGCTCGAAGCGATGCAGCAGGCGAGACGCCGCGCCGATACCCTGCCCCGTATAGCCGGCATAGAACACCGGCGTCTCCAGCGCCTGCCCGGGCGGTAACCGATAGGCGAAATCGAAGGGGTTATATCCGCCCGTCACGCGAACCTGGCCGAGGATGTCCTCATCGACCTGGATACGCCAGCTTCCGCTCCAGGCGAGGGCGCCGAACCACACGTCGCCGTGCTCTTCGTTCCAGGCGTCGCCCCTGCCGATCGCGAACCACGGATTGTTCTCGTCGCCCGTGCTGCCACGGCGACTTTCCAGCACGGTGGCGCCCGGCGTGACGGCACGCGTCTGCAGATGCCACTCGCCGGCCCACGTTCCCGTGAGATAGCGAAGGGAGTAATCGCCGCGCGGCAGGTTCCAGGTGGCAGCCGCGGCGGCATCTATGGTGAGCGCCTGGGCCCCCGTGTTCTCGATCCGAGCCGAACGTCCCACGACGCCGGTGGCAGCATCCGCCGTGTAGCGCAGGTCCACCGCCACGCCGGCCTGCGCATCCCGCAGACGGATCGAAAGCGTGCCCTTGTCGATGCGATAGCTGTCGTAGCGCAGCACGACATCGCGGTTGCCATCGTCCAGGCGCAGCTTCAAGGCGGGCGTGGCCGTCATCGCGCCGCCCCATCCAGCGTATTCCTGCGGCGTAAGGCTGCCGGCCGGGTCGAACGACGAACGCTCCGCCGCGGGAACGGCCGGCCCGAGCGGATCGTCCGGTGCGAGCCGCGCGCCCCAGTACAGCGTTTGCAGAAAGCCGTCGGCGTTGACGCCCATGGCGTAAGTGACGTCGCCCGCATCGATACGGAAGACGCGATGCGCGGCATCGTAGCGGGGTGTCGCATTCTCGGTGCGCGCCACGGCGGTGGCAGCGAGCACGCACGAAGCGAAAGCGATGAGCAAACGGACAATGGGAGACGGACGATTCACTGCTAACTCTTCCTCTTCGTCGCTACGACATGCAGCCATGGAGGTTTTCCACCCGGAAAGCAAACGATCGCTCGAGACTCGTGCCCGGTGCGAGGTTCGTCATGCCGTTCGCGACCGGCCCACCGGGAAGGTGGAAGGCGTTGATCGGATGATCGACGGGCTCGAAACAGAAGAACGCTTCGCCGGACGGAACATAAAGCACGTAGGTGTCGAGGTCGGCGTGGATGCCCAGACGCAGCCCCACGCCCGGCCACTCGATCGTGGCGTCGCCCGTCCAACCCTGGAACGCGTGATTGAGACCGCCGGCGGGCAACGCGCGCGGCCGGCTGAAGTCCCAGGTTTCAGGTGGCACCACGCGTTCCACGGGCAGTGGGCTGTCCCCGTCGTTCAACCACACCGAGGTAGCCGGCGCATGCAGCCTTGCCCCACCGTGCAGTGGAAAGAACGGGTGCAGTCCGAGCCCGAACGGCAGCGACACCGCGCCCGTGTTCGTCACCCGGAGGCGCACGCGCAGCGCGTCCCCGTCGAGCCGATAGCCGAGCAGGGCCCGATAGCTGTAGCCCTCATGCGACGCTTCTTCCATCGTCAGCACCAGGACCTGGTCCTCGTGGTTCGCAACGGTCCATTCGCGCTGCCAGCCATGACCATGGATCGGCCAGGGCTCGTCGGTGCGGTTTCGCTCGAGTGCGACGCGCCTTTCCCCGTAAAAAAAACCGCCGTGGGCAACTCGGTTGCTCCACGGCAGCAGGGGGTAACACGCCAGGCGGTTCGGGTCTGCCGCTCCGCCCTCTATCCACGGCCTCATGAGCGGCACACTGTCGCCATGCCCGATCCAGTCGAAAGCGGCGATGCCGCCACCCAGGCGCGGCAACACGCGAAGCCTGAGGTCATCGTTACCGATCTCGAGCGGAGAGGATTCGGTCATGCGGTCAGAAGGATCCGCGACAGTTCAAAGGCATTTCGACTCCCCCGTGGAACGATTCCTTGCGAAGTGCAACGCTGACCCTCCCCGGGGCACCGAGGTCGAATTGTAGTATTTAATGAATATAGGACCACAAGCTGCGATGCAGCATTCCCGCCGCAAGGCGAGCAGATCCCTTCAGACAGCCTTGGTCCGCCGCAGGCCAGTGCGCATGTTGTTGCGCGACAGTGCAACCATGCTCAGCATGGCCTGCCGCGCATTCTCGGGCTGACGCTTGCGCACCGCCTCGTACACCTTTTCATGGTGCGGGAGCGCGGCCTTGAAGTTCGCCGCTTTCCGTGCAGATAGCAGGAAATAAGTGCCGAGCGCGGTTTCGATCACGGAAAAGAGCGAGGCGATCAGTTCATTGTTCGTCGCGCGCAAGAGGGTCTCGTGGAATGCCAGGTCGGCCTCGGCCCAGGCATCGAGGTCCACTGCGGCTGCCATGGCCCCATAGGCTCGCTTCAAGTCGGCCAGCTGCTCCGGCGTTCGTCGCCTTGCCGCCGCTGCCGCGGCCGCAGGCTCGATCACCTCGCGCATCTCCACCAGCTTCTCGACGAAGCTTTCGGTCGGCATGAGGGCGCAGCGCCATGCGAGCACATCGGGGTCGAGTTGCTTCCAATGCACGACGTCGCGCACGCGGGCGCCGGTGCGCTGCCGGGACTCGATCAACCCCTTGGCGACGAGCACCTTCATGGCTTCGCGCAATGCGGTGCGGCTCACCTGCATCTGCTCCGCGAGCGTTTCCTCGCGCGGCAGGCCCTCACCGGGCGCCAGCTTGCCGCTGACGATGAGTTGACCCAGTTCCCGGACCACCTGGCTGTGCAGATTACGTGCCGCCACAGGCTTCACGATGGTGTCGCTCCTTCGGTGAGTGCGATGTGCAATCTCGGGCGGCAACGCTACACAGCGGTGTCGCCGGGCGTCAATGGAATGCCTGCCGGCACCCGCCGGGTGCGGCTAAAGAACCGCTCCGACCGGCCGATAACGTGGCAACTCGAGCTGGAGCGGACAGATGAATCGAATATACATCGTGGCCCTGTCCTGCCTCGCCTGCCTGACCGCCGCCTGCTCGCAGGAATCCTGGCACCTGGTCAGCGGCGAGAAGGGCGACGCCGCCGAGATCCGCATCGACGGCGACGAGGGCGAGGCTACCTGGTCGTGGGGCCCGGACAGCTTCACGGTCGAAGTCACCGTGGTAAAGAGCACCTTGTCCAAGGCGTCGGGCGCCAGCAAGCCCGCGCAGCTCACCCTCGCGTTGGCCGACGGCACCCATCTGGAGTTTTCCGGTCCGCGCAGCGCGCTGGTCTGCCAACATGGGTGCGAGAGCCTGCACCTGCCGAACGCATGGCTCGTTCGTAGCGATTGAGGTCCCGGAGCTCCTCCATTCCGCAGAGCAAGCGACTCCTTACCGAGACGTCAACCGGCGGCACGCAGGATGAGCTCTGCGATCTCCTGCGAGTGGGAAATCGTGGAAACATGGCTCGAGGCAAGCTCGATGGTCTGCGCGTTCATGCGCTTCGCCATGAAGCGTTCCAGATCCGGATCGATCGTGCGGTCCTGAGTCGATACCGCGTAGAAGCTGGGCTTTTGCCGCCACGCGGCGTTCGTCGTCTTACCGGTCAACAGCGCCTTCTTGAAGGGCTCCTGGACCGCGTAGAGAGCCAGCGCGCGCTCCCTCGGCAAGTCGCCGGCGAAATCCCGAAGGAAGGCCTCTTCCGTAAGCCGGCCTTCATCTCCATCGAACACGATGCCTTTGGACGCGGGCGGCGTCGGATACTTCTTGGCCAGCGCGGTGTAGTCCTCACCGGCGTCGGGCGCGCGCGCCGCAACATACACCAGGGCAGACACCTTGGGATGCACGCCGGCCTCGGTAACGATCATCCCGGAGAAGGAATGGCCTACGAGGACGGTCGGACCATCCTGCCGATCCAATACGCGGCGACAGGCGTCCACTGCCTCGGGTAATGTCGTCAGCGGGTTCTGCACCGATGTGACATTCAGACCCTTGGCCTGGAGTCTCGGAATCACTTCCGACCACGACGATCCGTCGGCAAAGAGGCCGTGAACCATCACCACATTCCGGGCTTTGGTCAGAGGGAGCCGGTTACCCTGCTCCACCCCGCCAGGTCCGGATCGAGCGGCGATTCTTGCCGAAAAAGCGACAGCGGACAGGCCGAGGAGCAAGTGGGACGAAAACTCGCGACGGTTCACGGCAGTCTCCGGACAGGTTTTGGCGAAAAGTATTCACCCTCCGAAGGAGCTTCGGCTTGCAGGAAGTGATCACCATCGAAACATCCTCGGCCCCGGTGAAGAGTCGTGAAAAAGCTACCGGATAGCCGCTGCATCTGTGAGGTTTTCCTTACACGCGACGTCGGTGATATCTGACAGACGATTTCCCGGCCCCGACCGAACATAACCCCGCCCTGACGAAGGGCATGCCTAAAGGGGAAAACCAATGCAACAGCAAACAAGGTGAGGTCGGCATGAACCATGCCACCTCACTTCGCACAGGGCTGTGCGCCCTCCTCCTGGTCGTAGCCACTACCGCCAGTGCGGACAGCACCACCGGAACTTCATTTTCGGTCACCGGCAAGCCTGTTCCCGGACGCCAGGTAAACGTCCACGTGGTGGTAACCGGCAAACACCTGGTATTTGTGCCACCCACTGCGGTACGTGGGGGAAATGTGCAGATCACTCTCAATGGGGAGATCGTTCTGAGCGTTGAAGCCGACGCGCACAACTCCACTGGAATCGGATCGGCACAATGCATTCCCGATCCCAGCTTCACGTATTGCATCACCTACAAGTACACGGCTACCCAGACCGACGTCACGTTCCCGGTCACCCTTCCCAAGGGTGTCGCCACGTATACGATCGGTGCCCGATATACCGGTGACTCCGACTCGCACAGCTCGGATGCCGCACCGCAAACGCTCACCCCGGTGCACCCGGGTGCGATGGCGGGAATCATCGACGCCGTCCTCGACTAATGCCACCTCGATCGCTTCTCACCGACTACCGAGTGAGACGCGTCGGACCCATATGGAAAAGGAACACACATGAAGAACATCATCATTGGCACAGCACTGGTGCTCGCTAGCTCGGCATCGTTCGCACAGACGACCGTCGGTCCCGTCCACCTTCAACAGGTCGTCACGGGCTGGAACTCCGAGGCGTTCTCCGTCAACGCCGGTACCGCCATGCCCAATCCGGCAGGATGCGGGGCTACGGATCTTGCCGGGACGACCATCAATAATCCTGGCTACAAGACCTTCTACGCCGCGGCACTCACGGCCATGGCAAACGACACGCCCGTTCTTCTCGTGGTGAGCAATACCGTGTGCGAAGGCGCAAGGCCTCGCCTGATCGGTATCACGCTGAATCGCTCGTAATAGAGCGTAGGCGACGGCGAGCGTCATGTGACAGCATGATTACAACGGCATGGCGCCACCTAAGGCGAGAGTATCTCTCGATGCTCTCGCATCTTTTCGAGAATGAAGTTGTCAAGCCAGTGACTTTACTCGCTCCCATTCACGCTTAAGGATTGCTTGGCCCATAATTAGCAGAGATTTCTCAACATCCTTTAACCGTAGACCTTCTTCGCTTGATTTAATCAGTTCAAACATCAGATTTGCGGTTGCGAGAAGATCCTTATGATCATCCTCATTCGGATTGATGAGAAGTCTAAGGCGTGTCAGATGTAACCAAGCGTCGCCGACGTTGGAGTGGATCCTATTCGGATCCCTTCTCTCTGGCGAAATAGTCAGATTGTTTCGGCACTTATGTATGCCGACAATGAATTGCGCCAAGGTATTTCTTAAATCGTTGATCCATTCCTGACGATTCTTGGTTAATACTTGCGCCTTTATCTCATCGAGTGCCTGAGCTCTGGCGGCAGATATTTGAGAAAACGCCAGCGCGCTCTGACTGTTTAGCTGCTCCGAGAGAATCCGGAACGACGATTCGATTTGGCGAGAGGCAATTTGCAGCTCAGCGGCGCGTTGCTTTCTTGCTGTATACATCGTCGCGGCGACTGCCAGCAGTGCTGCGAGTGCAATGCATGTGGAGATGAGAGTCGGAAGTTCCATGTGATTGGTTCTCTGGCCTAGCGCTAGATTTAGGCGGCGGCAAATCGCCCGCCTTGAACTAATTGTTACGTGGCCTAAAGCCCGTGCTGATCGAAAAATCCATCCCACAAATCCAGCACTCGATCGGCAAGTTTCTGGATATCAACGCGGCGATTGTCGCCGACGTCCCCCCGCTTTCAGTAGCGGAGCGAATTAGAGTCCGGGGGGTTACTTTAGCTGCTCGGCGTAGGCGGCGGGAGTCAGTCCGCCCAACGCCTTCTTCGGCCGCTCCTCGTTGTATT
>NZ_JAAQQR010000011.1 GCF_011742555.1 Luteibacter jiangsuensis | reverse complement strand
CGGCCTCACGCAGGAAGCCGATGATCTGCTCTTCGGAAAAGCGCTTCTTCACGTCCAATCTCCGTCAGTTGGGGGATTGGACTCCAAATCGCCGTGCTACTCAAAACTGGGGGGACGTCGTAGGTAGCCCATGGTGTTGCGCTAATCCAAGGAGGATCGAAAAATCCTGCCTGTTCGATGGATTGAACTGCCGATTGAGAGCTATTTCTGCTCTAACCCGAAATTTCGGCAGGAGTTCGTCGATATATCTGTCAAATCTAGTAAGCCCTGCACGCGTGCAGCTTGTTTGCAGGCGCCACTCGCTATTTCCGTGGCCGCGAAACACGGACACGTTGTGCATCTCCCGAACTGTACCGGCCCAGTCTTTGAATGCCTTCCACGACGGAAGAGGTTGCACGGTTACAGTCTGCTGGTCAGGCACTTTTAACCGAACGGCGCCTCCTCCACCCGGACCCTGCCAGTCTCCATGTAGCTCGGTCCCTGACCATTTCAGCTTCGCCGAGAACTGGGACAGGTCGGCTCGCTCTTCGGCTGGAGGAACGGGCACGAGTGCGCCATCTGAAGTCGCACGATATGTTCGCTTGGGCGTCACATACAACGAACGATCAGGCCCTTCCTGGATGTCGACGACGACCGCAAATCCCTCGGGTGCGGGGTCATAGACCCATGTATGGACGATTGCCTCTCCATTGTGCCGACGGTCACGCGTAAACATGACCGATGCCAACACGTTGTCCCTCTCAACGGTGCCGAATAACTGCAAGTGGTCCATCTAGCAGCCCTCAATTTTGCCGAGATCGTAACGCTCGGCGATCTTCCAATCCATATCGGGCTAACTGGCTCGCCGCTGAGCCAAGATGCGTCACGAGCCGCGCCGCTTTGCGAATTGTTCCTATAGGCGTGAAGCCGCAACTTGGGGTAAGTCGACTGCATCAAAGAATGAGAGAGGGAGGTGCGCGGGCGAGGGACAAGGCCGCGCGCCGAGTCAGAGCAGGCGGTGTGACTTATGCTCCGCTACGTCACCATCAAGAAATTCGCTGCCGAATCCGGTTACACCGAGGAAGCGATCCGCAGCAAGATCGGCGCAGTCAAGCGTGCGTCATTTCTTGCGCGCTATAACCGGTGATGATCATGGGACAGGAACTGGAGCCCACCCGCCTGATGCCGTCTCCTTGAAAACATCGACGAGCTGCGGTCCACCTGCACGAGCAGCACATCCAAGAGCAAACTCGACCGCGCGCCCCTCGGAGGAGAATCGTTCGGTTATCCCATGCGCAAGGACCCGCCAAATTCTCTCGTTCATCGCCGGATAGAAGATGAAAATCCGGCAGCGCGGTCCTTTGGAAATCACTTCCGGCGCTTCCGGCGTAGCTCGGCACGCACGTCCCAGGACGAGTCGCCCACAGTAAGGACGGCCTTGCGCAGCGACAGCTCGCTCACTCCTAATACTCGCGTCCAATATCGCATATCGGAGCGCAGGCATACGTTGACCTTTGTCAGGTCGGCTGGAGCAGCGACAAAAGGCGTATCAGTCATCAGCTTTCTCCCGGATGAGAAACCGGTATCCTCCATGCAGGGTTACACGCCTGTGACGGCGTACGGGGCTATGCTAAGGATCGTAGAGGGCCCAGAGGCCATCCGGACGCTCCACTTGGATCTCTACCTCGGCCCCGGCCGTGATCAGGAACTTGGCAAGAACCTCGGCTGCTTCAAACGCCTCAACCTCGGTGGAGAACTCGCGCTCGGTCTGAGTACTGGTCCGCACTCGCCACAGGCCACGCTTTGCCGAAGGTCGAGCAATGAGAATCGTCAGGTCAACCATTCGTCCTTCTCACGCAGAAGCCTGCGCTATCGGTCGGACCACGCTGGCCCTTTACCAGTGAAGGTCGCGCGACTAACTCAAGCGGTCTCGCTCACGTCCATGCGTTTCAAAGATCTCGTACCAGCGAACAAACTCCGCCACTCTGTTGCCTGGAGCCTTCTGGAGCGGAACGCTTCTCAGGAAGATCGCTCGGGCCGCATCGAGCCCGCTAGTCTGCTCTTGCGCATCGTTCATGAGGTGCGGGGTGAGACATCTAAGTCACCATGATCGGCAATCGCTTCAAGCACGGGCAATGACGTGTAGTGCGCGAGTAGCGGATACCGCATCGTCATTAATCCACAGTAGTGTGCGGACACATCGCGGACACAAGCATCGCGACTGAGCGTAAAATCCGCAGATATCGCGTAACCCGTTGAATGGACTGGTGCCGGAGTGGGCGCCGAACACCTAGTAATACTGCGGCTCAGGGGCTATCTGGCGACCACTTACTCCCAAAGTTACTCATCTTCGCTTTGGCCTAGATCGGCCTAGAATAGGCCCAGGGGTGAGTCACTAGGGGAAGGATATGGGGAAGCTACTACTTGCCGTACTCGTGGCGGGCCTAGGCGGGTGTGCCGTCGCCCACAAGACTGTTACGCCAGATGGCCGCCAGGGGTTCTCGATAAATTGTTCGGGCTCGGCCATGGCCTGGAACCAGTGCTATGAGAAGGCCGGGGAACAATGCCCTCACGGGTACGACATTTTGAGCAAGGACGGCGACGGCGGTAATGCCACGGCAGCCGGGGGCGGCGGTTTTTTTGGAGCCGGGGTCAGCAACACCCGCTCGATGCTTATCGCGTGCAAAGGAGGCCAGCGGTGATCAAAGTAGCTCTACCCCTCCTAGCAACCGCCCTGCTCTCGGCGTGTGCTACCAGCTACCAGCCGAAAGCATGGTCAGGCGGATTCAGCGAAACCCAGCTTTCGCCAGATACCTTCATGGTCAATTTCGCTGCCAACGCCTACACGTCGCCCGAGCAGGCCTCGGATTTCGCCATCCTGCGTGCGGCCGACAAGTCCGAGGCCCTGGGCTGCGACCACTTCGCCATCCTCAACGGGGCGGAAACGGCCACGACCGGAGCAGTCACGGTCAACACGGCAGCCTATGGGGAGAATACGTCCGTATCTACGGGCGGTGTCTTCCCCATGGTCAAGCCGAACAGCAAGCTCATGGTCCGCTGCTTCAAAGGCCAGCCCGAGGGCGTGCAGGCTTTCGACGTGGCGTTCATCCAATCGAGTATCCGGAACAAATATAGGATGAAGGCGTATGCAGTCACTCGCTAAGCTGTTCGCGTCTCTCACCTTCCTCGCTCTCGTCGTCTTACCGAACAGAGCATCGGCATGCGACAGCGGATATTGGGTTCAGTCAGTGGCGGACGACGGGGGAATCATCGTCCTCAACGACGGGACCATCTGGGAAGTGTCCTCCATCGACAAGATCGATAGTGCGCTTTGGCTACCCATGACGGAAGTCGTGGTCTGCGACGACAAGCTCATCAACGTAGACGACAACGAGACCGTAGAGGCAACGCGCATCAAGTGACGGTCTGTTGATGCCCATTGTTCTCAACAGCATTTTGTTGTTCTTTACAGTGCTGCTGATTTCTTTGATTGTTAATCAACGGGCTAAATTAGCTCTGTGGACGGCTATGCGTGGGTCATCACCCAGGAGACAGCACCCACCATGGCACTTCGTCTCACTGTGCGATATCCCGCAAAGACCCTAGTTACTACTCATCGCTACTTTAGTAATCCTGGCTCTTGCCTACTGAGTAACCACTCCATCGTACCTACCGCCCTACCCGCTACCACCCTACCGGGTCACCCGCGCGTCCTCGATGGAGCACCCCCTAGAGGGCGATTTCGGGCCACTCCGGCATGCGATCGGAGAGCACACGGCGGTCGTTTGATTTATTGATATAAATCAAAGTCACCAAGGAAGCTCAGATGACAGAATTCGATCCCGCGACGCAGATTAGTGACGCTATGCGCGAAGAGGCTAGGCAAAACCCGGGTGGCTGGGTCTATGTGATTTCTGGGAACTTCGCTCCCTCGGATGCCGTGCCACCGCACGCAATCGTGGGTGCGTGGAAGGTCGATGGCACAGGTGAAATCGTTGCCGGCAGCTTTCGGAAGAATCCCAACTTCAAGCCGCCCCCGATGTAATGACCTCTACTTTAGAAATGTGGCGAGGCCGCCTAGATGGTGGTCTGTATAAGGAGTTGCACCATTGGTGCTACCACCACAGTGGGCAACCCTTCCCCTTCGATACAGCCCCCTTCGTAGGGGCTTCTTGCCCTACTCCACGAGAGGATGCGCGCGCAGAGATGCGACGACGTATGAGGATCCGGAAGTGACCGAGAAGTCGCTCAACATCGCAGGCAAAGACTGGTTCACCGAGGAAGAGGCCGCCTTCTACTGCGGCGTCTCCCTGCGGCAGTTCCAGACTCACTACGGCGAACTCGGGATTCAGCCTCGGAGGTTCATGGGACGGAAGCTATTTGCACGGGACGAGTTGTCAGCGGTGATCGAACGATCGGACCCGTGGCATCGGCACACGCAGTCTGCCGAGGACCGACAGTCTTTCATTGATGCCATCGTGCAGGGGCGGAAGGAAGTGGAGGCAGCCGCTAGACTGGCACAGAAAGAAGCCAAGCGATTGGGCTTGAGCGTTACGCCGAACCTAGCCCCTGTACCGCTTCGCCCCTTCAAGCCACGAAAGCGCAAGCCGACTGTAGGAAGTTAGCGCCCGAGGCTAAAGTTTGTAACTTCGCTTGAACTGCCCATTTTACGGCGTCGGAAAACCCGTTGCGTTGCAATCCTTCGCTAAAGTAGCTGGCTCTAGGTAGCCCATTTTGAGAAAATTTCCCTCCGAACGGCCCGCCACAGCGAACAAGAGCGAGCCCTTCGTAAAACGCTGCGGCCTGCTAATTAGGGAGGAACGAGTCCCTGCCTGATCATACGTTTGTAATCGCGGCTACCCCGAATTTCGGCGAGCCTTTTTCGCACGCCATCCTTCAGTCGATCCTCCTGGCATTCGCCTTTGGCAACTGCCGCGGCAAGACGAAGTCCAAGTTGCTTGCCAGACTCAAAACCTTGGGTAGCCGCATTTGCACATGCAATAGCTAGGGCAGCAGTTGCATCAACAGAGAGCTGCACGAGGTCTATGTGGGCAGCGTTAACCTGCTCAAAAACAGTCGCCCCACGAGTCGCCTCCTGCTGCAGGCCGAGTCCCGAAAGCACTTCCTCGTCTAATTCGATATACGACACATCGTCAATAGCTTTCGACCCTGCAACTATGGCTAGCGCAATATCATCTAACTTTAGGGGATCTTCAAGACGATAGAAAGAAAGTCGACCATTAACCGAAACATCAAAATGCCGTAGCACACTACCGGACAGCGTGGACCCGGTAGCTTCGCGAACGCCCTGACCTTCCGGAGCAAGCGGCGGCTTCAGAGGAACATCATTACGGAGTATTCGAACGAGTTTCGTCATCGTCCATTCCTTTGAGACGTCGCAGCGTTTTATGCAAGGTGGCCCGCACTTCGGGAAACGGCGATCTATCGATCGAAGGTTTCAAAGCGCCCGCAGTTGCCTCATCGGCTATGTCATCTAACGATCTTGCAGCGGCAAGAGCAGTCACGAAGTCCTGAGAAAGAGTGCTGGTCAAGAACAATCTCTTGAGTCGACTCAAGTCGAACTTCGTTTCGTGCATTCCTAGGTAGCGGAGGGCTGCAGCCTTTGCGTCGCTGCTAACGTACCGAGCATCGACGTGTAGGATTCGATCCAGTGCAGACAGGCAAATGTCTGCTTGCCCCATGTACTGACCGAACAATTCGTCCATATATAACATGCGATCACCGGGAACGAGATCCCAAGCCGATGCGCGTTGCATATCGCCAAACAAACGTAAGGTTGCCTTGCGTTCGGCGTCCGCCTGAGCATCCACGCTCGATGTGACTGCAGCTGGCAGTGCCGTTGCCTGTGACAGTGCACCGCGAGCAGGTTCAGAAGACAAAGCCGCTCCACGAATGAAGGCTGCAGGTAGAGCGGCACCTAAAACCGACCACGTCGTCGTGCCAGTCCCGCTGGACGAGGTTATTGCTTTCGCCCACGAAGTCCTCTCACCTTGTGTCATCGGGGTTTCGGACGTTGGGGCCGTCGAGGCTGACGCCAAGCTAACCTCAGACATTGGCAGGCACTGCCGTCACGAAGCCGAGCTCACCTCTTAGCGAATCGAAAACCGCGCTAATGCTTCCCTCGGTGAAAAATAGGTTATTTCCCGGATGTGTGTTCACATCAAATTCTAATGCCACACCGAAGACTGGAGGTGCAGCTTGTTGCACCAGGCCATTTGGCGTGACCTCGAACTGCAGCCCGGATGATTGCATTTGGCTCCATTTCATTATCCGATTTATCTTCATCTTGAAACCATCAACTTCTCCCATAACAGGGCGATTGATCGAGAAGAAAAAGTCAGAGATGTCGTCATCCAATTCCAACCTCGGGAATATGCCACGAAGCATCGGGACAATTTGATCCTGATCGTCGGCAACGAAGGTACGAATACCGCCAATTGCAAGGCGATGAACCGGCGACCCGGTTTCCCCCAGGGTTTGCTCAAAAGGAGTAACAAGGGATTCGACAACCTCATCCAACTCCCCTAGATCACCAATCTGCCCCGGGGCAGATGGCGTCGCGGACCATATAAGATCCGCTCTGTTGGACTGCACCTGTAGATTGAGGTGCCCAAGCCCCATCGTGGCCATCTCGAATCGGCTTTTCTGCGCCGGCATCGCCGTCACTTGCTCGGGCTCGATGCCGAAGATTCCCAGCAGTGATAGCTCATTAAGCTTGGGCGTTCCGGGCGCAAAAAATGCGGTAGCCCTTAAGCCGGTACTAGACCAAGTTCCCTTGACGTCTGGCATCATCCGTCCCTTGTAGTCGAAAGTCGTGCAGTTAGTCGAAAATGGGGTCACTCTAGCACCGTTCAAATATGTGAGACTACCGAGAAAACGCCTGGGCCAAGCCTGAAGCCCGCCGTTAGGGCTTGTTGCTTGCCGTGGCTGGCAGGCCATAGAAGTAGTAGTCGAGCAGCCCAGCCGTGGGCGCCGGAGACTGCTGTTGGAGCCAACGCTAGATAGCGGTTGCCGCGGCCCTGGCATCGGCTGCCGTCTGTCCGGTGCGGGCCGCTACGCGGGAATTGGCCGCACCAATGGCATCACTGACGCCCAGGCCCAGGCTAGAGCCTAAGAGGCCGCCCTCGATTCCACCCAGGCCCGAGCCACCCTCCCCGGTTCCCATGTTCTTGCCGAAATTGCCCTATGCCCTAGGACGGGCACATCCGCAGACTCGCTCTGTACGGCTCCGCCGACACCAGACCTCCCTCTGCCAAAGCAATTTTGGTACTCCCAGCCAATATCGAGGCGGTAGGGCTACCACCCTACCGGGGTCATCCCGCGCCCTCGATACAGTACCCCTTAGAGACGCATTCCAGGACGGTCTAGCGGGCGAGTCTCGGCACCTTGGCGCTGCCCGATTTCTCCGTAAACAACAGAGAGGCGAGAGGAACTGCCTCCTCCCGCTCCCGCGGACCGACTCAGTGTGCGGTGAAGCCCATACTTACCGGCGTTGCTGACGGCCCCTCCAAGATTCCGACAAGGTGGCTGTAGGGGACCCAAAAGACCGGGGCTTCGCCTGACTTCACCTTCACCCGCAGCAGGTGCGTATGTGAGGTATCGACCTCAGAGCACGTGATGGCAAGGACTGTCGGCGGTCCACCTTCAACAAGAACACCACCGAGAACGCCCAAACCCGAATTAAGCCGAGCGGAAGGCGCAGCGGCATCGAGAACGACAACATATTCCATTGCGATCACCTCAGAGATAGTAGGACGCGAGGCCAGCTACAGCACCGATGGCCGTGCCCCAGCCAGGGGCGACGGAGCCTGCCGAGCCGCCAGCGATTGCTGATCCGATGGCACCGCCCGCAGCGGCTCCGCCGACACCGGATGCAACTGCCCCGCCAACGGTTCGCGGCTTGTAAGCGGGATTGAGACCGCTTGTGGCAGAACTCTGGAACTGGCCAGCGACGGAGTTCAACGCATTGCCAAGGTTCGCAAGCCGCTGCTGGTCGTAGCCGTAATTCTTCTGGTACCAGTCGTTGTAAGCCTGATCGATGCCTCCCTGCGTGTAGTCCTGATAGACCTGACCGAGACCTGCCAGCTGGCTGTTGTACTGAGCCTGCAAGGCGCTCGCACCGTTAAGGGCGTTGGATGCCCCAAGGATGTTCTGCGCGTTGTTCTGAGAGGCGGCCAGCTGGTTCTGGTAGCCCTGCTGCCAAAGCTGCTGCTGGTTCTGCAAGTCCTGATAACGTAGCCCGGTCGTGTTGGCTGCAAGGCGGTCGGCAAGCGTCTGCTGTGACGACTGTGCCGCCTGTTGCATGGCTGAACCGCCGAACGCGCCTCCCTGCGAGAACTATGCCGCAAGCTGAGGGACGGCCGACTTGTTATAAGCGTCCGTGGTGTCCTGATTGGTCTACGCGATCAGCTGGTTTAGATTGCCACTACCCGCGTAGGGGTTGGCCTGATAGCTGATGTTTTGACCGCCGTTCACCAGATTGTTGAGGGCTGCGACTTGGGCGTCGTTACCCTTCGCGCCCCAATAGGCGTTGACGGCTGCAAGCTGCTGCTGATCGGACGGGGCGGCATTTAGCTACCCCTCGTAGGACATATACGGCTTGCTATTGACCTGATTGGTCTGGTTGAAGAAGCCCTGATAGGCGTTCTAGAGAAACGGAGGGAGTTCCGTCTTAGTCGTCGTCGTGGTGTTTTTCGGTTGTCCGCCGCCACCGCCCATACTTTCACCTCATGGCAAATTGATCAGTTCCGCCCAACTGAGAAAAAAAGAGCCGTGCGTTGCCCGGCACGGCGTCGGGGAGGCACCTTGAGGCGGCAAGGGGCCTATGCATTTAGGCCGTTTTCAAGGTGTAAGTCCGTCCCGATGTTCAAGTAACTTGCACAAACACGCCAACTCACGCGGCCGATGGACTCGCATCCATCGAAGAACGATTTCATGTCGAAGCAAGGAAGACGTCGCGCCTGATAGGGCCAGCCATTCAAGCACTGGGCTGCTCAACTGCCCATAGTCCGCAAGGGACGATCCTAGGTGGGCGCCCGGTCTGAACGGATGGCGGGCTGGAAGTGCCTGAAAACGAGCGTCTTCCAAAAGCAAGGCGAGGATTTCCCGAAGATGGGCACATTGCTCACGTGCTGTAGCTGCGAGTTCTTCATCTCTTGCAATTACGGCGGCCTGCATTGCATCTAGCGTCTTCTGGCTTATCCACATAGCCTCTGCCTCCGCGTTGACTTGGCGAGATCGAACAACACTCCGAGGGACAGATAGGTAAAGGGCTCTGTCGTGACAGGCCTCCGCCCCACGGTGAGGGGCTCGATGAACGCGCACCGAGGGATAACAAGGAAGTCGAGCGGGGCGGACCCGTCTACCGCCATTCGGGCAAAGACGGTGATGTCTGCGGCAGGATGCACCTGGGTGATCCTCCACCACCGAGAATTGGACGCTCTGACCGACTTCAGCGTATCGAAAGCGACCGTCCATGCGTCATCAATCCGAAGCACCCAGCCCCGCCGTTCGACATCGGAGCCGCCATCCATCAAGCGTTCGGCGACAAAGCGGAGCATTGACTCCCGCCAGGGGCGGATGCGCTGCCGTACGTCGGCGTAGGTGAAGTCTCGCGACGTCCTATACCCAAGGCGCTCATAAACCGCGCGCAGGCTGCCGAATCGGCGGACGTAAGCCTGGGCACTCAGCACTCCCGGCGCATCGTCAATAATCCTGAGGGTCAATCGGCCCTCGCGCTCAAGAACCTCCTTCAGGTCGGCCAAAGCCCTCTCGTCGCTACGGCTCTCTCCCCTGCCCTTGCGGATGGCGTTAGCCTCTCGGAACAACTCGACAGAAACGAGTGGCTGGTGCGTGCCTCGGCTTTCGACCCAGTGAGGGCAGCGTCCCGGTTTGGCCCCGATGGATTTCGTGGTGCGGCCATAGATGCAGAATCCTGCATACTTTGGGTTTTCGATCATCGAGCGGATGCGCTGTTCCCGCCACGGGCGGCCCCGTGCCGTTAACCTCCCCGCCTCGTTTAGCTGCTGGGCGATGCGGTAGGTCGAGATCCCTTCCGCTGCTAGTCGGAAGACATCCCGCACGAGATCCACCTCATCCGCGGGACCTGGGACGAGGACAACACGATCTGTTATGACCGCCTTGTATTCGCCTGGACGGAGCATCCTCCTGGGATTGCCCGCCGCGTCAGTGAGCATTCGTCGATACCCATAACCTGGCGACGCTCCCATGTGGAAACCTAGCTTGGCTAGTCGAGCTTGCCCAGCCTTGACCTTGGCCGAAAGCTCCCGGCTGTATTCGGCGGCAAGATGGCGCTTCAAACTCTTGAGTACAGCCGTAAGCGGCGACCTGTCGTTCTCGAAAGGCTCCGCTACATAGACCACCCGCACCCCATGCATCACGCACATATACTCGTAGAATGCAGCTTGGTCGGCATTCTGAAAGCGGCCCCAGCGGCTCACGTCGAGGACCAGGACTGCCGAAAAGGGGGGGAAGGCTGCGACATCTGCGAGAAGTTGCTGAAGGCCCGCGCGTCCTTCCAAGTCTAGCCCGCTACGGCCTTCGTCCGCATAACGCCGGACTACGATCATTCCGTGTTCGTCGGCATAGCGCTTGATCTCCGCTCGCTGGTTATCTATCGAGTACTGCTGCATATCCGTAGACATGCGGACGTACTCAGCCACCGGAGTGGCCCGGATCGCCCTGCCAGGGGCTCGGACAGCGGACATGGCAGTTACCTGGGCCAGAGCGGCCAAGGCCTCACGCTACGCTGTTGCAAGCCGCGCGGCAATGCCAGGGCTGTTACGAAAACGCTACACATCAAGCTAAGCAAGCCGTGCCGTCACTGCGCAACCCGGGAGACGCATCGTCGATACAATCGCGGAATGAACGCTGCGGAAGAATTCACGTTAACCGTCGCCGAGATCGTACGCGAAGCGGCAGACATGGGTGATGCTGCATTAGCAGGCGACTTCGACGAGGCGAGATTCAGGGCTACGTTGATAATCGCCTTAGCTGATGCGGCAGGGCTGAATGACGTCGTGTTGGCTGCGGCTCTTGCGCTCGATAAGCTTGGCACTACCGGAGACAAGCCCAAAAGTGGTTATGGGGCGGCTATCTTGTCGCTCGCTGATAGGCTGGACGCCGTTGGTTTCGACCCGCTCTAAGCAGTCATGCGGTAGCAGGACCAGCCGAGGTTACCGCGCTTCCGTGCGGCTTTCGGCACCGTCTGGTCGCACATGCCCCATCGCCTCCCGCAGCCCGGACAGGTGCGCACCGCGTGGGGATCAGGGGCGGCTCGCGGCTCAATAGTGGGCCCCGGCACCGGCTGGGGCCGCGATAGGTCAGGCGGCATCTTCCGCAGTAGCGCTTCCCTATTGGCAGCAACCCAACGATCAACCATGCGCTCGATCGTCATCAAGTTTTGGACGCGTTGCGGGCGCCAGATCTTCGGGCCGTAGATCCAGATCAACTCGTAATGGGCGCCTTGGACGCCCTTCACCATGCGCGCTCGTGCGAACGCCTTGCCGTATGGAGTGAGCCTCGCCTCGTACCCGTAGGCGTAGTGCTTCCAGTAGACCAGAGCGGTATCGCGGCGTGACATGCCGGCTAGGGTACGCGGCCGGAATCTCAGAAATGTGGACGAAGCGCGCGTGCCTCGCGAGGTTTCCCTAGTAACCCGGCAGCCTGTCTACAGTTCGATGGACTCGACCAGTTTGGGGCCATCGTTCTTCGGAGAGCCTACGGCCTTCGGCACGGGGTGGTACACGAGATCTGCCTCGGGAACTGCCGCGAGCACGCCCTCGGCGTCCGCCGGCGGTGCTTCGCACCAGATGGCCCACAGGTCGGGCGGCAGGATGACCGGCTGCCGGTCGTGGATGTCCCCAGAGACCCTTCCGGGCTCGCCGGTGATGACCGCATAGGTGTGGACCCACTCAGCGTCCGGGGACTCGCGCCAGCCCTCCCATAGCCCGGCGAACATGAGCAGGTCGCCGGCGGGGTCGTGGATGAAGTAGGGCTGCTTGTTCGGGGTCTCGCCCTTCCACTCGAAGTAGCCGGACGCCGGCACGAGGCAGCGGCGTTTCTTGAATGCCTCGCGGAAAGAGGGCTTGGTGGCCACCGTGTCGGCACGGGCGTTGATGGTTTTCGCTCCGAACTTCAGATCCTTCGACCAGTGCGGGACAAGCCCCCAGCGGTACGCCCGGACGTGGTAGCCGCCCTCCCCGTGCACGACCACGGGCGCCTTCTGGGTCGGCGCAATGTTGTACTGCGGCTCCCGCTGGTTTATCTCGCTGATGATGTCCAACTCCATCTCTTCCAGGGCTTCACGCGCCTGGCGGGAGACGGTTACTGGTCCGAACGTGGCGTAGCGACCGCACATGGCCGCAGCATACCGCTGGCGCGTGACGGCGGTGTCGCCTAAAGTTGGGCTACCGCTTGAACCAACGGCTTGGCGAACTGCTCCGCTAGGTAAGCCGACAACTCGCCCCACGTACCGAACACGATAGATTCGCTCTCCGGGTCAGCGGGGACACGCTCGACGGTAAAACCATTGCGGTTCCTGACGATGCAAATTGCGTCGCCGGCAGTCCAAATCGGGCCATCCTGCATTTAAGCCGCCTCCGCCGTTTTGTGGCCGACTTCCATTGCGTTCAAGAAGTCCTTAGCGGCCCGTAGTAGCCACCGCCTGAGCATCGCCTCAGCCTCCCTTGTCGCGCCTCGGTATGAGCTGGCCCTAATTCCAAGCTGCTTCGCCCTGTCATCCTGGGCGACTGCTGCCCTCCGGTACATGATTCGTGCCATGGCGTCGTTGAGCGCTTCTGGTGCAAACGCATTGCGAAGGCATGCCAGACCGAACCGTTCCACAACCGGCCAGAACCGTTTCGTGTCGCCAGTGGCGTACAGAAGAAGGATGGCCTCTAGCGGCCCGTCGAGTTTCGCAAAGCTGAGGCAGGCTATTGCCTCATCGTCGCGGCGGAATGCCGGAACTGCTACCACCGCCCTAGACGAAGACCATCGATGCTGGCGTTTGACCTTGCTAGACCCATTGATTGACCAGGCTGCTTGCTCAGCCACCCTGCCCCTGCGAGCCACGGTCAGAGCAGACGCCATCACCCCGTCCTCTCGCGAACAATCGCGAATGTTCTCGACGGTGGTATCGGCGAACCAGCTATGCCCCATACCTAGGGCCTGGGCAAGTCTCCGTGCCGCCCGCTCGATGACCGCGTCGTCATAATCGGCCCGCCTGCCGATTGTCATTAGGCTTCCTTTCGTCGCTGTGCCGCGACCCGCTGCTCGTAGCGACGCCACGCCCAACGGCGGTATGGGACCGCTAGCAGTGTGCAAGCACCCAGCTGCACTCGGTGGATGTCTGGCTTGCGGTTGTTCCAGCCTGGCGAGCGCTGAGTAACGGCGAGGGCGTTACTAACAGCGTTACGCGTTACGTCACTTCCTACACTCGCCCGATTCGACGGGTTCTCTGAGGTCGTCGGGCGGTTTCCGGGGAGATAGTGGATGCTCATAAACCGTAGAGCCCTTGGTAAATATTAAAGGAGCCCGATAGTCGGGGCACCAGGAGCACCAAGACGGGTGAAACTGGCCCGATAGTCGGGGCGATTACGGCGGCGGTCATGCGACTTTCTTCGTAATTGACCCGATGTCCGGGGTAGATTGCCCCGATAGTCGGGGTGGCGCTTCTGTTTTTGGTGTGGCGATCTGAGTTCGCCATTTCCCGGAAGCCACCCTGGTGAATGGCACGTCCAGCGCCACCTTGGTTTCGTGGATCTCGACCCACGTGTATGCGTAGAGACTTGGAGCATGCATCCCGCCTTGGCGAGTAAGTTCGATGATGCCCGCGCTCAATAGCTCTCGGATCGCGCGTTGCAACGTGTCCTTAGATTTCCATCCCTGGAGCTTCATCCACGACCAAGGAAGGGCAAGGTTGCCGTTGTTAAAGCCGTTGTACCGGGCCCCCATGTCGAGAATGAGGGCCTTTGCCTTGTGACTAAGGCCGCGATAGCTGGGTGAGTTCAATACCGCTGCTGGCACAACGAGACGATGCCCCTCGCCGGCCGCTCCCTTCCCTGTTTGCCTGGCTCGCTTGTCGTATCTCGGCTTCATGACGCGCCCCCAGATGCGGTGCTGGCTGGCACTGCATGAGACGAGTGGGAGTTGGGGGATACCGAAGCCAGGGGCGGGCCCTCCGTGCTCGACAGTGAGTCATGGAAATTGGCCCTAGCGCGGTCGATACGTGAACCCGTCTTAGCCGATGCACGCAGCCGTGAACGGACATCACTCCATCGAGCCTCGACCTTCGGCCACTCCCTGACTAGGGTAGCGAGCTGGCCGCTCGACAGTACCCCCTCCAGACGGCGGCTACCGCCGATCTTGACTAGCTCCGAGAGTAGGCCGCAAACCCTTTCACTCTTAAGGTGCTGTGCACGGGGCCACAGCGGGTCCAGGGGGCATATGGGGGCGTTGCAGGAGCCGAAGCGAGGACAACGAGGGGCGGTGCTCATGCAGCCACCCGCGAAGCCGCAATCCGTTCAGCGCACCACTGCTGCACCTCGGTCTCTACCCATACCGTGGTGGCTTCCGAGAGGTGGACCCGCTTCGGAAATCGGCCCTTGGCCTCCATGCGGTAGATATGGGTTCCGCTAAGGCCGGTCCGCTGGCATACATCCTTGAGTCGGAGAAAGGTAATAGGTTCTTGCGTAGACATGACATCACCTCGTGTTGGGTGATGCTTAAGCTATACGCGAGCGGGACTTTTCGCGCTCCTCTCAGCGCAGCAGAAGCCCCGTTCTCCTACGGAGAATCCCCTCTCTGCTAAGCGTGGAGGGAACCTCCTCGGGTCCACTCTATAACCCACCTCTCGGCGGTCTTATAGCTGACATGAAACTCCTTCTCGATTGCCCGTGCCGCATCCGCCTTGAAACGCCATTGACGCGAGAGGAACAAAGCGTGAGCTTCCTCCTTCTTCTGTACATTGCCAATGTGCCTCGCATTCGCAGCGCGTGACGCTTGGTTCTTGCGCCGTTCCTCTGCGACTAAGTCCAAAGCAAGCTCAACCTCGCTGATGACGTCAACCGAGCGGATGAATGCAGAAAAGAAATCGCCTTGGTTCGCGGCCTCTAATGCGAGGTTCAAACTCCGCTCGCTCTTTGCGAGGAACGCCTCTCCAAGCGACATTCCGTTGAAGGGGCCGTCGATATCGAGCTGTTCGATGTCTTCGGGAATTTCGTTGGTTTCCCGAAGGTCTTTTACCTTACGGAGGATCTGATCCAATCCAGCCCCGGCAAGAAGGGCTTGGCGGGCTTGGGGTTCCGTGAGGTTGTGAGCTTCTGAAAACGCTCGAACTTTTCCGGCGAATGCGGCAGCCTCTCGGGCGAGTTCCGCCTTGTATTTCTCAACTTTGTCTTTGTCCATGGCTCCGCCTGCACATGGTGAGCGGGAGGGGTTTGACCTCCCGCATTGTTTAGTCGCCAGGGGTTACTTGAATGCCTTCCGCTCCCCTAGCTCGTCCCAAGCCGCCTTGACCTCATCGAGCATACCGCTCAGTGCCCACATGAACTCGTCGCGGACATCGTGAGAGAGGTTCCGGAAAGACTCCCCCTGATCCGCCCAGGTCATCATGGAGAGCGCCCGTGCCTTGCTGACGTATTCGCCGATACGGTCGCGGAGATCCACGACTTCCAGGCTCGCAAGGTCAGTAAGTTTTCCGGCCGCATTCAATGCAATGTGTTCGTTACCCATGGCGGCGACCCTCAGTGCGTCACGCTTGAGGTACTAAGGAGCGCTGTTGCGGCAAGGGGTGCCAAGGCAGCAAGGATAGCCGCCCTATCTCCCGGGGACAGGCGGCGGTACAAGTCTAGTAATTCGCGCTCCTGGGCCGTTTCAGCGAAAGGCACGAATGAGTCCCCAGGAAGGCTCGCCGCAATGGACGAACGTGCAGCTACAATTTCGTTACCCATGATCTCGACTCCCATCGTCGTGGTTGTGGTTAGGCGGGCGGGGTGCTGCTACACCCTGTCCCGCCGCTTCCGACATAGCGCCGGAATTCTTACGCCGCAGACCCCGCCTGCGGTTTGAATGCAACGACCTTGCCACCAGCCTTGAGACTGTCCAAATAATCCGCCCATGCTTGCATCATCTTCGTGCGCTCCTTGAGGTACTGAGCGGCGTGCGTGTAGGCATCACGGACCTTGTTCGATTCTGCGTGGGCTAGCTGGCGCTCTATGGCGTCCGCATTCCAGCCCATTTCGTTGAGGCGGGTCGCTGCCAGGCTCCGGAACCCGTGGCCTGTCATTTCTTCGCCGGAGTAGCCCAAGCGACGCAACGCAGCGTTGACGGTGTTCTCGCTCATAGGGCGGTGCGCTGACCGGAGGCTCGGGAAGACATAGCGACCGTGGCCGGTGAACTCGTGAAGCTTCCGGAGGATCGAAACTGCCTGTTTCGACAGCGGCACTACGTGAGCCGCTTTCATCTTCATGCGCTCGCCGGGAATTCGCCACACATGCCCATCAAGGTCGAACTCTGCCCACTCAGCCGCCCGAAGTTCGCCGGGACGCACGAATACGAGGGGAGCCAATTGGAGGGCGGACAGCGTAACGAACTGTCCTGAGAACCCGTCGATGGCCCGCAGCAAACCGCCAATCTTCACCGGGTCCACGATGGCCGCGTGGTGTTTCACCTTCGGGGCCTTGAGCGCCCCCCGGAGGGGCTGCGTAGGATCGACGTCCGTAAGGCCCTCAATCACCGCAAAGCGGAATACCTGCCCCACCCTGATTTTCGCGCGACGAGCCGTTTCCAGCATGTCCGCCCCCTCGATCTTCCGGAGGCAGTCCAACACGACGCGGGAGGTGATTTCGCGCAGAGGTAGTTCACCGAGATCCGGATACAGGAACTTGGTGAATATCCAGCGGGACTTGTTAGCCGTGGCTTCGGAAACGTCCTGCCGGGACATCCAAATTTCGGCAACGGAACGGAAGGTAGGAACAGGTGCGAGAGCCAGGGAACGGGAGCGTTTTTCCTCTTGGCGATTCGCACTCGGATCAATGCCATTCGCTAACTGCGCCCTAGCCGCGTCACGCCGCAGGCGGGCCTGCGCAAGAGATACGCTGGGATATGTACCGAGGCTGAGCATCTTCGCTTTGCCGTCGAAGCGGTAGCGGAAGCGCCAGCGGGGAGCGCCAGTTACGGGCACTTCGACCGCAAGACCCGCCGAGTCCGTAACTCGGTAAAGCGTCTCTCGGTGCTTTAGGCCCCTCAATTTGGCGTCGGTGAGCATGGTGAGTAACTACCGCCTCGATGTGAGTAGGTGCAGTTATACTCACAAAGTTACTCACATGCAAGTGGTGATGCCATGTTGATGTGAGTAGGCACCAGCCAGCGCTCCGTGCCTTGAACTAAGGCAGATTACGGAGTTTCGGGGCCGGGAGGGTTGGGCATGTTATGCCCTATCGATGCTAGATGGTGCCCGGAGTGGGACTCGAACCCACATACCCTTTCGGATGAGGGATTTTAAGTCCCTTGCGTCTACCGGTTTCGCCATCCGGGCGGAAAGAAAAAAGGCGCCTCCGCCGTCGGCGGGTGCGCCTTGGAATGCGATGGAGGCCGAGGTCGGAATCGAACCGGCGTACGCGGATTTGCAGTCCGCTGCATGACCACTCTGCCACCCGGCCATCGCTTGCGCAGCGCGAAGAGTATCCGCGAAGCGCTTAAAAAACAAAACCTCGGGTGACCGAGGCTTTGTGGAATTACTTGGAGCGGGAAACGAGACTCGAACTCGCGACCCCGACCTTGGCAAGGTCGTGCTCTACCAACTGAGCTATTCCCGCGTCGTTGTCCGGCTATTTTAGATCAGATGGCGAATGTGTCAACCACTTTGCACCGAATTTTTTTCACTTTCCTTCACTTCGTCTGAATCTCCGCGCAGGCTCGGCCATGCGGCCCGCAGGTAGTCGAGACCGGACCAGATCGTGAGGATGCCGGCCACCACCAGGAGGGCTTCGCCGATGTGGTAGAGCCGCAGGGTTTCGGCGTCGTGCTGGAGCAGCAGCACCACCAGGGCCACCATCTGCATAGCTGTCTTCAGTTTGCCGAGGAAGGCGACCTTAACCTTGGAGCGCGCCCCGATCTGGGCCATCCACTCGCGCAAGGCCGACACGCTGATCTCGCGTCCCACGATGATGGACGCGGTCACCGCCATGAGGATGCCCGGCCATCCACCCCGGTGGGATTCCACCAGCAGGAACAGGGTCACGGCGATCATGAGCTTGTCGGCCACCGGATCCAGGAAGGCACCGAAGGCCGACGTGAGGTTCAACCGGCGGGCCAGGTAACCATCGAGCCAGTCGGTGACCCCGGCTAGGACGAAAACCACCGCCGCCGTGAGGTTCGCGCCACGAAACGGCAGGTAGAAGACGATCACCATGACCGGGAGCAGGAGCACTCGGAACAGGGTGAGCCAAGTAGGAAGATTGATTCGCATAAGTCAGCCGGTGCGGGATGCGAAGCGTGTCGGCCTCGCCTCCTCTCGATCAGGGATGCAGCATGGCATAGATGCGTTCGGCCAGCCCGCGATCAATGCCCTTCACGCTCATCAGTTCCTCGACGCCCGCGGCTTCCACGCCGGTCAGGCCGCCGAAGGCCTTGAGCAGGGCCGCGCGGCGGCGCGCGCCAACGCCTGGCACGTCCTCGAGCGTACTCCGCTCGCGTGCCGCTTCGCGACGGCGGCGATGGCCACTGATGGCGAAACGGTGCGCTTCGTCACGAACCGCCGCCACGAGGTGCAGCGCCGGCGACGACGTTCCCGGGTGCAGCGTCTTGCCGCTGTCGGCGAGGACGAGTGTTTCTTCGCCGGCTCGCCGGCCGGGCCCCTTGGCCACGCCGACCACGCGGATGCCCTCTTCCACACCCAGCTCGCGCAGGACGTCCACCGCCTGGGCCACCTGCCCCATGCCGCCGTCGATCAGCAGGATGTCGGGCCTGGCGCCGCCCTCCACCACCTTCTTGAAGCGACGGGTCAGCGCCTGGTGCATGGCGGCATAGTCGTCGCCGGGGGTGATGCCCGTGATGTTGAAGCGCCGGTAGTGCGACTTCTCGGGCCCCTCAGGCCCGAACACCACGCACGAGGCCACGGTCAGTTCGCCACGCGTGTGGCTGATGTCGAAACACTCGATACGCCGCGGCGTGGTTTCCAGTTCAAGAACCTTCTGCAGGTCGTCGAAGCGCGCCAGCAAGGTGTGCCGGCTGGCCAGCCGCGACGTGAGTGCCGCACTGGCGTTGCGCTGGGCCATCTCCAGGAAGCGCGCACGCTCGCCGCGAACGCTCGGCTTGAGCGACACGACGTATCCCGCATGGTCCGACAGCACGGACGCAAGCACGTCCATGTCCTCCACGGGATCGCTGAGCACCAGCTCGCGCGGCACCTGCCGCTCCAGGTAGTACTGGGCGATGAACTGCGACAGCACGTCGGAGACGGAGGCGTCCGTCGGCAGCCGGGGGAAGAAATCGCGCGACCCCAGGCTCACGCCGTTTCGGAAGAAGAGCACGCTCACGCAGGCCATGCCGCCCTCCATGCAGCACGCGATCACGTCCATGTCCGCGCTGGCACCCTGGACGAAGTGCTGGGCCTGCAACTTGCGCAGCGCCGCCACCTGATCGCGCAGGTTCGCCGCGCGCTCGAAATTCAGGTCGCGCGATGCCTGCTCCATCGACGACGCCAGCTCGTCGATGACGGCACTGCTGCGCCCTTCCAGGAACATCTCGGCGTGGCGCACGTCGCTCTTGTAGTCGTCCACGTCGATGAGGCGAACGCACGGCGCACTGCAACGACCGATCTGATGCTGGAGGCAAGGACGCGAGCGGTTCCGGAAGTAGCTGTCCTCGCACTGGCGCACCTTGAACAGCTTCTGCATCAGGCCGAGGCTTTCGCGCACCGCGAAGGTGCTCGGATACGGGCCGAAGTAGCGGCCCGGCCCCGTCTTGGCGCCACGATGGAACGCCAGCCGCGGATAGTCCTCGCCGCCGGACAGGTAGATATACGGATAACTCTTGTCGTCGCGAAGCACGATGTTGTATCGCGGCTTCAACGACTTGATCAGCTGGGATTCCAGCAGCAGGGCCTCGCCCGCCGTGCGCGTGAGGGTCACCTCCGCGCGGGCGATCTGCGACACCATGGACGCGATGCGCGGATCCATGGGCGGCTTCAGGAAATAGTTGCCTACCCGCTTCTTGAGGTTAGCCGCCTTGCCGACGTACAGAAGCTCGTCTTCCGCATCGAAATAGCGATAGACGCCGGGCGAGGTGGTGAGATGGCGGACGAAGGCCTTGCCGTCGAACGGATGCGACTCGGTGTGCTCCATTCCGGCATTTTACCGCGTCGGCGGATCGCAGACGCGAAGACGCCGGCATGGGATGGGCCATGCCGGCGGGGACCTTCCTTGGGAGTGTCGCCGTCCTGCAGAGGAGTGAAGTTTGGCGACGGAGTTAGATTACGTCGCGGCCCGCGCTCGCGCGCCCGGCCGCTGCCTGCGCGGCCTGTGGGGTTCTCCCGCAGGCCCTTGCAGGGGAACCCTTACGACCGCTCCCCGAGCGTTCCAGCGAGCCAGCGCTCGGCCCGGGCCAGATCGTCCGCGGTGTCGATACCGGGGGGAAAGGGCTCCGGGGTGGGACTCACCGAGATCGCATAACCGTGCTCCAGGGCCCGCAACTGCTCCAGGGACTCCGCCTGCTCCAGGGGCGTCCGAGGAAGGGCCGCCAGGCGGCGCAGGAACCCCGCGCGGTACGCATAGATGCCGATGTGACGCAGGAAAGGCACGCCCGCCGGAAGCGATTCGCGATCCTGCGCGAACGCGTCACGGGCCCACGGCGCTGGGGCTCGCGTGAAGTAGAGGGCGCGGCCGTTTCCACCCCGAACGACCTTCACCACGTTCGGGTCGAAGAGCTCATCCGCGTGCTCGATGGGGGCGGCCAGGGTCGCCATGGGCGCCTCGTCGCCCGCCAGCGTTGCCACCACCGCCCGTATGCCGGCCGCGGGAGCGAAGGGTTCGTCGCCCTGGAGGTTCACCACCACCGTGTCGTCGGGCCAGCCGAAGTGACTCGCGGTCTCGGCGATGCGGTCGCTGCCGGAGGCGTGGTCCGGCCGGGTCATGCAGACCAGGATGTCGCCGCATCCGCGAAGTTCGCGCACCACCCGCTCGTCGTCGGTGGCGACCACCACCTGGGCGGCACCCGCCTCCCCCGCCCTCGCCGCCACGCGGCGGATCATGGATTCCCCGCCGATCTTGAGCAGTGGCTTGCCCGGCAGCCGCGTGGAACCGAAGCGCGCGGGCACGACAACGACGAATGGGGGAAGCTTCACGACCATTGGCTTGTGTCTGGCTCAGGGGACGTGAAGCGTAACGCCTTCCCGGCACGTACGTCATGGCGGAACCCGCCTTGCCGTGACGCGCGATGGAATCAGTTCGCCGGTTCGAGTCGAAAGCCCACGCCGTTGGCCAGTTCCATGAACCCCGGGAACGACGTGGCCACGTTGGCGCAGTCGCCGATGGCGATGGGGCCTTCGGCCACGAGTCCCGCAACGGCAAAACTCATGGCGATGCGGTGGTCGCCATGGCTGTCGATGCTGCCGGAACGAAGCCCGCCGCCGCGGATGACGGCGCCGTCGGGCAATTCATCCACCGACGCGCCGCATGCCTTGAGGCCGTTCGCCATGCTCGCGATGCGGTCCGATTCCTTGACGCGCAGTTCGGCCGCGCCACGGATGGTGGTGGTGCCGTCGGCGACGGCGGCGGCCACGAACAGCGCCGGGAACTCGTCGATCATGTCCGGCACGATCTCCTCGGGCAGCGACACCCCGTGCAGGGGCGCATGCGTCACGACCAGGTCCGCGATGGTTTCGCCGCCGCTCGTGCGTGTGTTTTCCACGGCGATGTCGGCCCCCATCAGCCGAAGCGCGCTCAGCAGGCCCGTGCGACGGGGATTGAGGCCCACGCCGTTGAGGCGCAGCGAGGAGCCCGGCACGATACAGGCCGCCACGATGAAAAAGGCGGCGGATGAAAAGTCCGCCGGCACATCCACGTTGGCGGCGTGCAGCACGTGCCCGCCCTCCAGACGTGCGCGACCGGGGGAATAGTCGATGGGCCACCCGAAGGCCTTCAGCATGCTCTCGGTGTAGTCGCGAGTGGGGTGCGGCTCCACCACCTCCGTGAATCCCTCGGCGTACAGGCCCGCGAGCAGCAGTGCCGACTTGATCTGGGCGCTCGCCACCGGCGGGCGGTAAGTCACGCCATGCAATCGCGCACCGCCATGGATGCGCAACGGCGGCTTTCCGTCGTTCGTGTCGATCGAAGCGCCCATCTGCGCCAGAGGATCGGTCACGCGCCGCATCGGCCGGCGCGACAGCGATTCATCGCCGACGAGTGTCGAATCGAACGCCTGGCCCGCCAGCAGGCCAGCCAGGAGACGCATGCCCGTGCCGGCGTTTCCGCAATCGAGCGCATCCGGGCTGCCGCGCAGGCCGTGCAAGCCGACGCCGTGAACGATGCGCTCGCCCGGCGATGGCGTTTCGAAGCGCACGCCGAGCTTGCCAAGGATCGAGGCAGTAGCAAGAGTGTCTTCGCCTTCCAGGAATCCGCGGATATGCGTCACGCCTTCGGCGATGGCACCGAACATCAGGGCGCGATGCGACACCGACTTGTCGCCCGGCACGGTCACTTCGCCGTGCAACGGTCCGCTCTTGTGGCTCATCCAATCGACACGGTTCACGGCAGGTGCTCCAGCAGACGATCCAGTTCGGCACGGCTGCCGACACTCACGCGCACCGTGTGCGGCAGGCGGTAGCCGACCATCGGGCGCACGATCACGCCGCGCTCGAAAAGATGCGCCTCGAAGGCGGCCGCATCGCGGCCCAGGTCCAGCAGCAGAAAGTTGGTCTGCGAAGGCAGCACACGAAAACCCCGGGCACTCAGCGCATCGGCGAGCCATGCGCGGTCGACGCGGTTCGTCTCGCGCACGCGCGCCAGGTAGTCGCGATCGCCGAGGGCCGCTTCCGCTGCAGCGAGTGCCACGCCGTTCACGTTGAACGATTCGCGCAGGCGCTCGCAGACGGCTGCCACGGAGGGGTGGCTCAGCATGTAACCGATGCGAAGGCCGGCGAGCGCATAGGCCTTCGAAAACGTACGCGTCACCACGAGGTTCGGGAAGCGATCGAGGAAACGCACGGCCGTGCTCAAACCGCTCGCGTCGACGTACTCGTGGTAAGCCTCGTCCACAACCACGATCGTGTCCGCCGGCATCTTGCCCAGGAAGGTCTCCAGTGCGGCATCGCCGAACCATGTGCCGGTGGGATTGTTCGGGTTGGCGAGGTACACCAGCCGGGTGTTCGCGGTGACCGCCGAAGCGAGCGCGTCGAGATCGTGGCCGTAGGGGGCTTCGGGATGATCCGCCGGAAGAGCGGGCACGGCCAGGGACGGCGCGCCGGCTGCCGCCGCGGCGATCGGGAATACCGCGAAGCCGAACTGCGAATGGACCACGGGATGCTCGGCATCCGCAAAGCACTGCGCGAGCAGCATGAGGAGCTCATGCGAACCGTTGCCGAGCGTGATGCCCGACACGGGCACGCCTTCCGCGGCCGACAGCGCACGCTTCAGCGACGCGCCCAGCGGGTCGGGATAACGCCACACCTCGTCCAGCGCGCTGGCTGCCGCGGCCCTGGCGCGCGGGCTCGGACCCAACGGGTTTTCATTGGAACCGAGTTCGGCGATGACGGCGCCGAAGCGTCGGCGCAGCGCGGGAAGGTCGTGGCCGGGGTCGTAGGCACGGAGCGCCGACGTCGCCCTGTTGGCGAGCGCGGCTGCATCGAATGAGAAGGTCATGGAAGGGCTACGGGGTAAGAGCCGAGCACGCGCACTTCGGCGGCGGCGGGTTTCATTTCTTCGAGGGCGGCCTGCAAGGCCGGATCGTCCACATGGCCGGACACGTCGATGAAGAATGCGTACTGCCACTTTCCCGTGTGTGCCGGGCGGGACTCGATACGGTTCATGCTGATGTCGTGTTTCGCCAGCGGGCTCAGCACGTCGTACAACGCGCCCGGCTTGTCGCGCACCGACACCAGCAGCGAGGTGCGATCGTTGCCCGAGGGCGGGAAGATCGAGCGGCCGATGACGAGGAAGCGGGTGGTGTTGTCGGAACGGTCTTCGATGGGGCCGGCCACGGTTTTCAGGCCATAGACACGCCCGGCGGTCTCGCCGGCGATGGCCGCGGATTCCGGCGAGAGCCGTGCCGTGCGCGCGGCCTCGGCATTGCTCGAAACCGGCACGCGCTCCACGTGCGGCAGGTTCACGCGCAACCAGCCCTGGCATTGCTGCAACGACTGCGGGTGGGAGTACACACGCTTCACGTCTTTCAGCTCGCCGCTCAACGAAAGCAGGTTCTGGTGCACGCGCAGTTCGACTTCGCCACAGATGGTGGCCTTCGACACGAGGAACATGTCCAGCGTCATCTGGATCATGCCCTGCCCGGAGTTCTCCACCGGCACCACACCGAAGTCGGCGTTGCCGGCGGCCACCTCCTGGAACACCTCTTCGATGCTGCCCAGCGGCAGTCCATACGCGGCATGGCCGAAATGCTTGCGCACCGCCTGCTCGCTGAAGGTGCCCTCGGGACCGAGGAAGCCGATCTTCAGCGGCTGCTGCTGCGACAGGCACGACGACATGATCTCGCGGAACAACCGCACCAGTTCCGCATTGGGCAGCGGACCGTCGTTACGGTCGATGACGCCACGCAACACCTGCGCCTCGCGCTCGGGTCGGTAATACTCCACCGCCGCCTTCAGCGGGCCCTTGGCCCGCCCGACCTGCTGCGCCCAACGGGCGCGCTCGCTGATGAGCGATTGCAGTTGCTGGTCGATGCTGTCGATGCGCGTACGCGCCTCGGCGAGCGTGGCTTGTTTGTCGGCGGGGGTCTTGCTCATGGACTTCCAGGCGGCTAAGTGGTTGCAGTTGAAACGTTTCTTTCGCGCGCGAGGCATGTTGCAGCGCGGCGACCTCCGACTTTAACCGTGCCGCGCCGCAAAGTCCCGCATGAATTGCACCAGTGCCTCCACCGCGGGCTGCGACACCGCGTTGTACAAGGAAGCACGCATGCCGCCGACGGCCTTGTGCCCCTTGAGGCCGATGAAACCCGCCGCCTCGGATTCCGCCAGGAAGACGCTGTCGAGCGCGCTATCGTGCAAGACGAACGACACGTTCATGCGCGAACGCGCGGCGCGTTCCACATCGTTGCGATAGAAACCATCCGAGCCGTCGATGGCGTCGTACACCATGGCCGACTTGCGCGCGTTACGCTCGCCCATCGCGGCGAGGCCACCCTGCCCCTCGATCCATTCGAAGGTCAGGCCGGCGACGTACCAGCCCCAGGTATTCGGCGTGTTGAGCATCGAGTCGTTCGCCGCCTGCTCGGCATAACGCAGGATCCGCGCGATCGACCGCGGCGGACGCGCCAGCAGGTCGTCGCGAACGATCATGAGCACGAGGCCCGACGGGCCGATGTTTTTCTGCGCACCCGCGTAGATGAGGCCAAAGCGCGACACGTCCAGCGGCGCACCGAGGATGTTCGACGACATGTCCGCCACGAGCGGCACCTCACCCACGTCCGGTATCTCGTGGAATTCGAGGCCCCGGATCGTCTCGTTCGGCGTGTAGTGTACGTACGATGCCTCCGGATTCAGCTGCCAACCGGCGCGCGGGGGGAGCGTGAGAAAGTCGGTGGCTTCGGACGTGGCTGCCACGCGCGCGTCGACATGAAACGCCGCTTCGCTCACGGCCTTCTTGCTGAACACGCCAGTGACGATGTAATCGGCCGAGCCGCCTTCCGGCGCCAGGTTCATCGGGATCTGTGCGAAGTGCTGCGTCGCGCCGCCCTGGAGGAACAGCACCTTGTAGTTCGACGGGATGGCAAGCAGCTGGCGCAGGCGCTGTTCCGCCGCCGCGGCCAGCTGCATGAAGGGCTTGCCACGATGGGAAAGCTCCATCACCGACGCCCCGGTTCCGTTCCAGTCGAGCATCTCCGCCTGCGCCCGCTTCAACACGGCTTCCGGCAGCGCCGCGGGACCGGCGCTGAAATTCCACGCTCTGCTCACTTCGTTCTCTCGCTCGATGGAGGTAGGCGCATTATGCCCGCAGCCAACACGGGCAAGACGCTCCGTGGGGTGCGTGCGGCAAGCTTGCCCGCTATCGCGGGATCGCCAACTCCCACACTGGCGTCAGAACTGAACGAAGAGGACGGCGGCGATGCCGAGCGCCAGCAGCGCGGCAGTGAGGATCAGCCACCAGACGTCGCCGCGCGGTGCCTCCGCCACCTGCGGCACCGGCTCCGCCTCCGGCTCGGGAGGGGCCAGCACGGGCTCGGCTGCCCAGCCCGGCCCTTCCACGACAAAGCGGTGCGTCGCAATGCCGATCTGGTCGCCGGGCTGCAGGGGGGCGCGAACCGTCTTCACCCCGTTGACGCGAACCGCGTGACGCGCAGGCACGCGGGACGCATCGAGCATCAACTCGCCGTCGGTCCATGTGAGCGTGAGCAGGGCTGCATCGTTGCCGGGCAATTCCAGCGGCAATGCGCCGTGCGTGGAGCCGAGCTCCAGGCGTTCGCCGATGGCGATCACGCGGCCCGACAAGGGCCCCGCCACGGGACGCAAGGCCACCGTGCAGCGCGATTCGGTCGGCGGAACGAGTTCCCGCGCGTCCAGGTCGGCATCGTCCCGAACCAACATGCGGCAATCGCCCAGGGAAAGGCTGTCGCCGGCGCGCAGCAAGGCGCGTTCCCGGACCGGGCGTGCGTTGACATACACGCGGCCCGCCTCGGGCGCCACCTCCAGCACCAGACCGCGGCGGTCCCGGTGGATGGTGACGTGACGACTGGCCACCTGGGCTTCGGACACGACGAGATCGTTGTCCTCCGCGCGACCGATTGTGAGCACGGGTCGTGACCAGTGGAAATCACCGCGAGCCGAGCTGACGAATTCGATGCGCATGGAGGAACCGGGACGTTGACGACGCGACTTTAGCAGAGTGCGGTATCTATTTGAACGGAAAGGAGCTGTGAAGAGTGAAGCGTAAACCGTGAGCTGCCGCGCCGGGTTGCGACCGGGCGCTGCTAGACTGCCCTGCTTTGGAACAAGGAGCCGCTCATGGCGAAGATCGATATACGCCGTCCCCACGGCACCACGATGGAGAACGCCCGGGCCGTGGTCGAGAAGGTGGCCGGCCGCATGCGCGAGAAATTCGGCACCGAGGGCACCTGGCAGGGCGATACGCTTACCTTTGCGCGCTCCGGGGTGAAGGGAGCCATCGCCGTCTCCCCCACCGATGTGCACGTGACCGCCGAACTGGGCATGCTCCTCTCGCCGCTGCGAGGCACCATCGAGGACGAAATCCGGAAGAAACTGGACGAGCACTTTGGCTGACCAGGGTACGTCTCCGGCGCGGCTTGCTGGCCGGGGCCGCTCCTCTGTGGCATACTAAGGGACTTATGCGGCCATTCCGGCCGTCATGCCGACCCGGGACACATGGCAAAAGACGACGTCATCGAAATGGAAGGCACGGTCCAGGAGACCCTGCCCAACACCATGTTCCGCGTGCAGCTCGAGAACGGGCACGTCATTACCGCCCATATCTCCGGCCGTATGCGCAAGCACTACATCCGCATCCTCACAGGCGACAAGGTGAAGGTCGAAATGACCCCTTACGACCTGACCAAGGGGCGCATCACGTATCGCATGAAGTAAGGCGCCTGGCGCCGCTTCATGGGCAATGAAAAAAGCCGCGGCTCGCGCCGCGGCTTTTTTTGCTTTGTGTGGGAGCCGCTTCAGCGGCGACGGGTGCTTGCGGCACCCTTGCCCGCTGCCGCGGGATCGCCGGCATAGCCGGCTCCCACAGTTCTTACGCCTCGGCCGTCGCCGGCTCCGCCGACTCCGTTTCCACATGCAGCTCGTCGTCGGCCACCGAAAGGGTGACCTTGCCGCCCTCCGCCAGCTTGCCGAACAGCAGTTCGTCGGCCAGCGCGCGCTTCACCTTGTCCTGGATCACGCGGGCCATCGGGCGGGCGCCCATCTGCGGGTCGAAACCATGCTCGGCCAACCAGCGGCGGGCATCCGGTGTCACGTCCACGCTCACCTTCTTCTCGGCCAGCTGGGCCTCGAGCTCGATGAGGAACTTGTCCACCACGCGCAGGATGTGGTCGAAGTCCAGGGCGTTGAACTGGATGATCGCGTCGAGGCGGTTGCGGAACTCCGGCGTGAACATGCGGCGAATGGTCTCCATCGCGTCCAGCGAGTGGTTCTGCTTCACGAACCCGATGCCGCGACGCGAGGCCAGCTGCGCGCCGGCGTTCGTGGTCATCACGATGATCACGTTCTTGAAGTTCGCCTCGCGCCCGTTCGTATCCGTGAGCACGCCCCGATCCATGACCTGGAGCAGGATGTTGTAGACGTCCGGATGGGCCTTCTCGATCTCGTCCAGCAGCAGCACGCAATGCGGATGCTTGGTGATCTGCTCGGTGAGCAGCCCACCCTGGTCGAAGCCGACATACCCCGGAGGCGCACCGACCAGACGCGACACCGAATGGGCTTCCATGTACTCGGACATGTCGAAGCGAACCATCTCGATGCCCAGCTGCATGGCGAGCTGGCGGGTCACTTCCGTCTTGCCGACGCCCGTGGGGCCGGCGAGCAGGAAGCTGCCGATCGGCTTGGACGGATCGCCCAGGCCCGAGCGCGCCATCTTGATCGACGAGGCCAGGGCCTCGATGGCCGCGTCCTGACCGAACACCACCATTTTCAGGTTGCGCTCCAGGTTGCGCAGCACGTCGCGATCCGACGCCGAAACCTGCTTGGCCGGAATGCGCGCCATCTTGGCCACGATGTATTCGATCTCGGGGACGTCCACCTTGCCGGTGCGCTCTTCCTCGGGAAGCAGGCGCTGGCGGGCGCCGGCCTCGTCGATGACGTCGATGGCCTTGTCCGGCAGCAGGCGGTCGGGAATGTGCTTCACCGAGAGATCCACGGCCGCACGCAGGGCCTCGCCGGTGTATTCCACCGAGTGGTGTTCCTCGAACCGGCTCTTCAGACCGCGCAGGATCTCGATGGAATCGGCCACCGTGGGCTCGACGACGTCGATTTTCTGGAAGCGACGAGCCAGCGCGCGGTCCTTCTCGAACACGCCGCGGAATTCCTGGAACGTGGTGGAGCCGATGCAGCGCAACTCACCCGATGCCAGCATGGGCTTGATCAGGTTCGAGGCGTCCATGGTGCCGCCCGACGCCGAGCCCGCACCGATGATGGTGTGGATCTCATCGATGAAGAGGATGGCGTTCGGCTGCTTCTTGAGCTGGCCGATCACGGCCTTGAGGCGCTTCTCGAAGTCGCCGCGGTACTTGGTGCCCGCCACCAGCGCGCCGAGGTCCAGCGACCAGATTGTGCAGTCTTCCAGCACCTCCGGCACCTGGCCTTCCACGATGCGCTTGGCCAGGCCCTCGGCCAGGGCCGTCTTGCCCACGCCGGCCTCGCCCACGTAAAGCGGGTTGTTCTTGCGGCGGCGGCAGAGCACCTGGATGGTGCGCTCCACCTCGTCCTGGCGCCCGATGAGCGGGTCGATCTTGCCCTGGATGGCCAGTTCGTTCAGGTTCGAGGCGTATTCGCTGAGAGGGTTGCCCTTGCCTTCGCCGCCTTCTTCCCCGTCGCGCTCGGCATTCGGCGCCGCCGCGGCGGATTCGTCGCCGATCTTGGCGATGCCGTGCGAGATGTAGTTGACGACGTCGAGGCGGGTGATCTCCTGCTGGTGCAGGAAATACACGGCGTGGGAGTCCTTCTCGCCGAAGATGGCCACGAGCACGTTCGCGCCGGTGACTTCCTTACGGCCCGACGACTGCACGTGGTACACGGCGCGTTGGAGCACGCGCTGGAAGCCCAGCGTGGGCTGGGTGTCGCGCTCGTCGCCCGCCGGCAGCACCGGCACGGTTTCGGCGATGATCCGCTGCAGGTCCGCGGCCAGGCGCGGGAGATCCACCCCGCAGGCACGCAAGGCGGCCAGGGCGGACGTGTTTTCCGTGAGGGCGAGCAGCAGGTGCTCCACGGTCATGAATTCGTGGCGCTGCTCACGGGCCTGCTTGTAGCAGTGCCCGATGGTGACTTCTAGATCCTTGCTGAACATACGGACCGTCTCCGATAGCTGTGGGCGGCGGGGACCAGCCCCTTGTCAATGCCGCATGAACTCCAGATGGGGGATCGGCTACATCTTTTCCATAGTGCACAACAGCGGGTGCTGATGAGACCGTGAGTACTCGTTGACCTGGGTCACCTTCGTTTCTGCCACCTCCCGGGTGAACACACCGCAGACGCCCTTTCCCCTCGTATGGACATGGAGCATCACCTGCACCGCCCGCTCCTGATCCATGCCGAAGAAACTGCGCAGCACCTCGATCACGAAATCCATCGGCGTGAAGTCGTCGTTCAGCAGGACGACCTGGAACAAGGGCGGCCTTGCCGTCTCCGGACGGGAGGTTTCGATGGCAAGGCCATGGCCGCGGTCGCTTTCCTGATCGTGTTCGTGTTCTTGGGACATTAATTCGGAGCCTTCGATACGCGATTCGTTTATACACCGGATTCCGGCGCACTTTCGGGTCGCAACCACAAGTGATGGCACAATATGCCTTTTTCCAGAGCGCTATTCCCTTAAGCCGATGCCGCAGACAACTCCCAACGGAACCGTGTGGTGCCCCCGGGTCACGGTGGCCTCCGTCATAGCCCAGGGCGACCGGTTCCTCATCGTGGAGGAAGAAGCGCTGGGCCGCCTCGCGTACAACCAGCCCGCCGGACACCTCGACCCGGGCGAGACGCTGCAGGCCGCCGCCGTGCGCGAAACATGGGAGGAAACGGGGCACCGCGTGGCCCTGGACGCGTTCATCGGCGTCTGGCAGTGGACCAGTTCGGAGCACGGCGAACAGGTACTTCGCTTTGCCTTTGCCGGACACGTGCTTTCGCACGATCCGTCCCTGCCCCTCGACGAGGGCATTCACCGCGCGCTGTGGCTGCGCCGCGACGAGATCGAGGCGCTGGGCGATCGCCTGCGCACGCCGCTCGTGCTGCACGCCATCGATGCCTGGCTGGACGGGCGCCGCCTGCCCCTGGATACCGTGTCCAGCCTGCTTCCGGAGGCACGCTCGTGAAAGTGGTTCTCGGCGTCTCCGGCGGCGTCGATTCCTCGGTCGCGGCCCTCCTGCTCCAGCAGGCCGGACACGAGGTCGAAGGCATGTTCATGCAGAACTGGGAAGAAGACGACCGTTCCGGCCCCTGCACCACCGACCAGGATCGCAAGGACGCCGTCGCCGTGTGCGGCCGTCTGGGCATCCCCTTCCATGCGCGAAATTTTGCGGGGGAGTACTGGGACGGCGTGTTCGCCTATTTCCTGGCCGAATACGCGGCAGGGCGCACGCCGAACCCCGACGTGCTGTGCAACCGGGAGATCAAGTTCAAGACGTTCCTGGAGCACGCGCAGGCCCTCGGCGCGGAGAAGATCGCCACCGGCCATTACGCGCGCGTGGATTTTCGCGACGGACGTTACCGCCTGCTGCGTGCCGTCGATACCGCCAAGGACCAGAGCTACTTCCTTCACGCACTGGGCCAGCGCCAGCTCGCGGCCACCTTGTTTCCCGTGGGGGAGATCGAAAAGCCCCGCGTGCGGGAGATGGCACGCGAGGCCGCCCTGCCCACGCACGCGAAGAAGGATTCCACGGGCATCTGCTTCATCGGCGAGCGCGATTTCCGAGCGTTCCTCGCGCAGTACCTGCCTGCGAAGGCGGGGCTCATGGTCGACCCGGAAGGGCGCACGATCGGCGAACACCAGGGCGTGATGTATTACACGCTGGGCCAGCGCAACGGGCTCGGGATCGGCGGCCGCGCCGACGCGCCGAACGAACCGTGGTACGTGGTGGGTAAGGACGTCCCCACGAACACGCTGATCGTGGCGCAGGGCGGCGAGAACCGCTGGCTGCAATCCACCCGCCTGGAAGCCACGGACGTCACCTGGGTCGCAGGCGAACCGCCCGCCCCGGCCTTTCGTTGCACCGCCAAGACGCGTTACCGGCAGTCCGACCAGGTGTGCACGGTCGAGGTCCGGGGCGACCGCCTGCACGTCGTGTTCGACGAACCGCAGCGCGCCGTGACACCGGGCCAGTCGGTGGTGCTGTACGACGGCGAGGCCTGCCTTGGCGGCGCGGTCATCGCGGCCACCGATGCGCCCTACGGCGGCCTCGCGTCATGACATCGCTCCTCCCCATTCCCCTGTTCTCCCCCGAGCCCTACGCATGAACGAAGAACGTGTCCTCGCCCTGGCAGGCGTTTTCCAGGGTGCCGCGCTGGCCCAGCAACTGGCCACCGATGGCCGCTGCGACGAGGCGGCGTTCGAAAGCAGCCTGGCCAGCGTGTTCCGCATCGACGCGGACTCGGTGGCTTCCGTGTATGGCGGGGTGTCCGGCGTGCGTCGCGGGTTGCGAACGCTGGTGGCGCAATTCGAAGACCAGACGCGCGATGTCGCCGTGATGCGCATGGCGGTCACGGTCCTGCGCCTCGAGCGATCGCTGTCGCGTAACCGGCCCCTGCTCGACCGCCTGCGCGAAGGCATCGTGTCCGCGCAGCGGCAGGTGGAGCATTTCGGGCTGGCGCATCCGAACGTGACGGCCCGGCTCGCCGAGCTGTACGCGTCCACGCTTTCGACGCTGAAGCCGCGCGTCATGGTGACCGGTACGCCTGCCTACCTGCAGCAGAAGGCCAACGTGGACCGGGTGCGCGCCGCGCTGCTTGCGTCGGTGCGCTCCGCGGTGCTTTGGCATCAGCTGGGTGGCCGTCAGTGGCAACTGCTCATTCACCGCAAGCAATGCGCGATGCTGGCGCGTGGGCTGCTGACGGGCTCTACCCTGGACGACGGCGGCTGATGCGGGGCCTTTTGTGGGAGCCGGCTATGCCGGCGATCCCGCGGGAGCGGGCAATCGTGTCGCGAGCACCCATCGCCGCTGAAGCGGCTCCCACATAAAGCGCCATCAAATACGCGCGGCGTCCAGGCCCGGGATCTTTTCCGCCAGGGTGCGCAGCAGTTCGCCGAAGCCCTCGAGGTCGTCGCGCCAGGGCGTGGCGCTGCGCCAGTACAGCGAGATGTGTCGCCCGGGACGGGCGCCCTCCACTGCGGCGAGCACTACGTTCGGAATGGACCCCAGCCGCTCGTGCGCGAGGATCGGCACCAGCGTGTAGCCGCCGCGCAGGGCCACCAGCGTGGCAAGGCTTTCGATGCTGAGATCCTGGATGCGCTCCGGTCGCGCCGGGCCCTTCATGCCCAGGTCGGACACGCCGCTGCCGTGGCTTTCGGCCATGAGCGTGGCCTCCGCCGCATCCAACTCGCCGAGTGCGATCGATGCCCGACCCGCCAGGGGATGAGCCGCGTGGAGCATCAGCTCGTAGGGCTCGAAGAACAGCGCGGAGGCCTCCAGGCCCGTGACCGTCGCCGCCGGCGGCGCCAGCACGGCATCGAGTTCGCCCTCGTGCAGCCGCCGCAGGAGCCCCCGGGGCTTGCCTTCGGAAATGGTCAGCCGCGCCCCGGGAAACCGCTGCGGGAACGGTTCGATGAAGTGGGGAAGGAGGTAGGGACCCAAGGTGGAGGGAACGCCCAGCCGCAACTCTCCACCGAAGGCGACCTCGCCCGCCCGCGCGGCATGTTCGAGATGCTCCGCGGACGCCAGCACGTCTTCGATGTAGCCGAGCAGCCGCTGCCCGCTGGCGGTGGGCACGACACGCCGGCCACCCCGCTCGAAGAGCGGCGTACCCAGGGCCTGCTCCACCTTCTGCACCTGGTGCGACAGCCCCGAGGGGCTGATGTACATGGCCCGGGCCGCACTGTTGAAGCTGCCCTCCCGGGCCACGGCCTGCACCAGCGCGAGGTCGCGAAGCGAGACGGACGACAGGGCCATCGAAATCATCGAACGCTGCGTGCCATCAAATGCGTTTGCGCCCACGATCCGCCGCCCTCATCCTTTTCGCGCCCAGAATTCCCGCGACATTCGCCGCGGACCGGCCATTCTAGCCACAGCCGGTCTCATGGCGGTCGCACACGAACGGCAGACTGCGCGATAATCGACGCCTTTGGCGGCCCGCAAAGGCCGGCCCGGCCTCCCCAGCTCAAGAACCACGCCAGGAGTACAGCATGAAAGACTCGTTCTCAGTCCGAGACAGTATCGAAGTCAACGGCAAGCGCCACACCATCGCCAGCCTGGCCAAGTTCGGCAACACTTTCGACATCAAGCGCCTGCCCTACTCCATGAAGATCCTGCTGGAGAACCTTCTCCGCCAGGAAGACGGCGTGAACGTCACGGCGAAGGAAATCGAGGCGGTCGCCAAGTGGGACGCCAAGGCCGAGCCCGACACCGAAATATCCTTCATGCCCGCCCGCGTGGTCCTGCAGGACTTCACCGGCGTTCCCTGTGTGGTCGACCTGGCCGCCATGCGCGACGCCGTGGCCCGCCTCGGCGGCGACCCGAACAAGATCAACCCGCTGGCGCCGGCCGAACTGGTCATCGACCACTCGGTGCAGGTGGACGCCTTCGGTTCGGAAAGCTCGCTCGAGCAGAACGTCGCCATCGAGTTCGAACGCAACCAGGAGCGCTATTCGTTCCTGCGCTGGGGCCAGAAGGCCTTCAACAACTTCAAGGTCGTGCCGCCGCGCACGGGCATCGTGCATCAGGTGAACCTGGAAAACCTCGCCCGCGTCGTCTTCACCAACGAAGTGGACGGCGAATCCTTCGCCTATCCGGACACCGTGTTCGGCACCGACTCGCACACCACGATGATCAACGGCATCGGCGTGCTGGGCTGGGGCGTGGGTGGCATCGAGGCCGAGGCGGCCATGCTTGGCCAGCCCTCGTCCATGTTGATCCCGCAGGTCGTAGGCTTCCGTCTCACCGGCAAGCTGTCGGAAGGCGTGACCGCCACCGATCTCGTGCTCACCGTCACGCAGATGCTGCGCAAGCTCGGTGTCGTGGGCAAGTTCGTCGAATTCTTCGGCAGCGGCCTGCAGAACCTGCCGCTGGCCGACCGCGCCACCATCGCCAACATGGCTCCGGAATACGGCGCCACCTGCGGCATCTTCCCGATCGACCAGGAAGCGCTGAACTACATGCGCCTTTCCGGCCGCGAAGAGACTCACATCGCCCTGGTCGAAACCTATGCCAAGGCCCAGGGCCTGTGGCACGACGCCAACACGCCGGAGCCGGAATTCACTACTGTGCTCGAACTGGACCTCGCCGACGTGCGTCCTTCGCTCGCCGGCCCGAAGCGCCCGCAGGACCGCGTCCTGCTGGAAGGCGTGCAGCAGAGCTTCCACGACGCCGTGGGCCCGCTCACCGCCAACCGCAAGCCGAAGAACGGCGACGTGTCGCGCTTCAACAACGAAGGCGGCGGCACGGCCGTGGGCAACGAAGGCAACAAGCTCGACGACGACGGCGTACTGGTGGAGAAAGACGGCAAGTCCTTCCGCCTCAATGATGGCTCGGTGGTCATCGCTGCCATCACCTCGTGCACCAATACCTCCAACCCGGCCGTGATGCTGGCCGCCGGCCTCGTGGCCAAGAAGGCCGCGGCGCGCGGCCTCACCTCCAAGCCGTGGGTGAAGCCCTCGCTCGGCCCGGGCTCGCTCGTGGTCACCGAATACCTGAAGAAGACGGGCCTGCTCGAGGAACTCGAGAAGGTGAACTTCTACGTGGTCGGCTACGGCTGCACCACCTGTATCGGCAACTCCGGTCCGCTGCCGGCCGAGATCAGCAAGGGCATCGCCGATGGCGACCTCGCCGTGGCATCCGTGCTCTCGGGCAACCGCAACTTCGAAGGCCGCGTGCATCCCGAAGTGAAGATGAACTACCTGGCGTCGCCGCCGCTGGTGGTCGCCTACGCGCTGGCCGGCACGCTCGACATCGACCTGACGAAGGATCCCATCGCCAACGGCAGCGACGGCAAGCCCGTGTACCTGAAGGACATCTGGCCGACCAACCAGGAAGTGTCCGATGCCATCGCCGGCGCCATCAGCCCGCAGATGTTCAAGGACAGCTACGCCGACGTCTTCAAGGGCGACAGCCGCTGGAACGCCATCGCCTCGCCGGACGGCAAGACCTACGCGTGGGACGATTCCACCTATATCAAGAACCCGCCCTACTTCGACGGCATGACCGCCGAGGCCGGCACCATCGAGGACATCCACGGTGCGCGCGCCATGGGCATCTTCGGCGACTCGATCACCACCGACCACATCTCGCCGGCCGGCTCGATCAAGAAGGACAGCCCGGCTGGCCGCTTCCTGATCTCCAAGGGCGTCGAGCCGAAGGACTTCAACTCCTACGGCTCGCGTCGCGGCAACGACGACGTGATGGTGCGCGGCACCTTCGCCAACATCCGCATCAAGAACCTGATGCTGGACGGTGTCGAGGGCGGCTACACCAAGTACATCCCCACCGGCGAGCAGATGGCCATCTACGATGCCGCCATGAAGTACAAGGCCGACGGCACGCCGCTGGTGGTTCTGGCCGGCAAGGAATACGGCACGGGCTCGTCGCGCGACTGGGCGGCCAAGGGCACGCTGCTCCTGGGCGTGAAGGCCGTGATCGCCGAGAGCTTCGAACGCATCCATCGTTCCAACCTGGTCGGCATGGGCGTGCTGCCCTGCCAGTTCATGGATGGCGAAAATGCACAGACGCTCGGCCTCAAGGGCGACGAAGTGTTCGACATCACCGGCCTGGAGGGCGGCGAGTCGAAGCGCGCCACGGTCACGGCCAAGCGTCCCGACGGCTCGGTCAAGACCTTCACCGTGAAGGTGCTGCTGCTGACGCCGAAGGAGCGCGAGTTCTTCCGCCACGGCGGCATCCTGCAGTACGTGCTTCGCCAGCTGGCGAAGGCGGCCTGATAAGCCACCGAAGAACGCCCCGGGAAACCGGGGCGTTTTTTTGTGTCTACAGGGGCGATACCCCGCCTCGTAGGAGCGCGCCCTGCGCGCGACATGTTTTGAGGCCGGGCTCCGGAGCTGGCGCGCAAGATTCGGAACTGGTCCGATAACCTGTCGCGCGCAGGGCGCGCTCCTACAGCGCATGCTTCCACGTGGCGGTGTAGCAGCGCCACTCGCCACCCTCTTTGCGCCAGCCCGTCTCCACCATATAGGCGCCCGCGTTGTCCGGAAGCACGCCCGCCCCTGCCGTGAGCGTGACGGTGAAGGTGGCCGTTATCCGGTCTCCCCGCCGGGATACCTCGGTCGGCCCCATCAGCACGTGCACTTTCTGCCCGCGGAGCGCGTACGCGCGTACGAGGTTGGCGAGTGCCCGACGGTCGAGCGCGCCGGCGTTCCCGTCGAAATCGTCGCTGAGCGCCGCCACGGTGTCGCCGGCCTTCCCTGCCTCGGCGGCTTCGGCGGTCGCCGCAATGGCGTCGCGCACCCGTTCCTCGTCCGGCGCGTGACGGCAGCCTGTCAGCAGCGCCAAGAGCAGGCAAAGCATCGTCGTTCCCAGCTTTCCCATAAGCCTTTTCCTCGCTGCTGCATGCGCTGCGGCGCGGCTTGCCGCTATACGCACGCGTATGCTCCAATGCCTCGCGACCGCACGAATGACCGTGCCAGCGCCCTTTTCTGGAGTCCGTCCGATTCATGAGCATCGAGCGTCCGTGGCTTGACCACTACCCGGCCGGCGTTCCCGCCGACATCGACGTCAACGCATTCCGCTCCATTGCGGCCGTTCTCGAAGAATCCTTTCAGAAATTTCGTAATCGCCCCGCGTTCAAGAACTTCGGCAAGGTTCTCACCTACGGGCAGATCGACGAGCTTTCCCAAGCTTTCGCAGGCTTTCTGTCCGGCGAACTCGGCCTGAAGAAGGGCGACCGCCTGGCGATCATGCTGCCGAACCTGCTGCAGTATCCCATCGCGCTGTTCGGCGCCCTGCGGCTTGGCCTGACCGTAGTGAACACGAATCCGCTTTACACCACCCGCGAACTGCATCACCAACTGGAAGATTCGGGCGCGAAGGCCCTCCTGGTGCTGGACAATTTCGCGGCCACCGCCCAGCACGCACTGGACGGCACCAAGGTGCAGCACGTGATCACCACCGCCGTCGGCGACATGGTGGGTTTCCCGAAGGGAAACATCATCAACTTCGTGGTGAAGAACATTCGCAAGGAAGTGCCGGCCTTCAACCTGCCCGGCGCCGTGCGCTTCCGCACCGCGCTGGAGCGTGGCAAGGCGCATCCCATGCCGGCTGTGGACATCGGGCACGACGACATCGCCTTCCTGCAATACACCGGCGGCACCACGGGCGTGGCCAAGGGCGCCATGCTCACCCATCGCAACATGATCGCGAACATGCTCCAGGCGGACGCCTGGATCAGCGGTTCCGCGACGGCGGGCGAAGAGATCATCGTCACGGCGCTGCCGCTGTACCACATCTTCTCGTTGACGGCGAACGGCCTCGTCTTCACGCGCCTGGGCGCGATGAACCTGCTGATCACCAATCCGCGCGACATGAAGGGCTTCGTGAAGGAGCTTTCGAAAGAGAAGTTCACGGCCATCACGGGCGTCAACACGCTCTTCAACGGCCTGCTCAACACACCCGGCTTCGCCGACCTCGACTTCTCGCGCCTGCACCTGTCACTGGGCGGCGGCATGGCGGTGCAGCGGAGCGTCGCCGAGCGCTGGAAGAAGACCACCGGTGTCACGCTCGCCGAGGCCTACGGCCTCACCGAGACCTCGCCCGCCGCGTGCATCAATCCGCTCGACCTCAAGGAATACAACGGCTCGATCGGCCTGCCGATTTCGTCGACTTACGTGCAGATCAGGGCCGAAGACGGCACCGTGCTGCCGATTGGCGAAGCCGGTGAACTCTGCATCAAGGGCCCGCAGGTGATGAAGGGCTACTGGGGCCAGCCGGAAGAAACCGCGAAAGTGCTCGACGCCGAAGGGTGGCTGCGCACCGGCGACATCGCGAAGATGGATGCCAACGGCTATGTCTACATCGTCGACCGCAAGAAGGACATGATCCTAGTCTCCGGTTTCAACGTGTACCCCAATGAGATCGAAGACATCGTCATGCACCACCCCGGCGTGGCCGAGGTCGCGGCCGTGGGCGTCGACGACGAACACTCGGGCGAGGTGGTGAAGCTCTTCGTGGTCCGGAGGGACCCGTCGCTGACGGTCGAGGCACTGAAGGAGTATTGCCGCGAAAACCTCACCGGCTACAAGCGGCCGAAGCACATCGAGTTCCGCGACGCCCTGCCGAAGACAAACGTGGGCAAGATCCTGCGCCGCGAACTGCGCGACGAAGAGCGGAAGAAGAAGCAGGCGGCCTGACGGGGCTGTCCGTTGGCGCGGCTTCCTGTGGGAGCCGCTTCAGCGGCGATGGGTGCTCGCGCCAAGGTTGCCCGCTGCCGCGGGATCGCCGGCGTAGCCGGCTCCCACAGATGTCAGCAACCTCTCGCGGCCGGCTCCTACAGACTCAATCGTCCTTCCAGGTTTCCAGCGTATCCGCGTACCCGCCGAGCAGCTCCCATAGCGAGGCCTGCTTGTCTTCCGGGATGAGCGTGTATTCCATGCCGATCTGCCGTGCGGACACCCGGGCCACCGAAGCCTCGAGGTGAATGTGCAGGTCGTGCCCGAAGATCATGTCGAGGATCCAGGTCTGGCCCGGTTCGCCCCGCCAGCCCAGGGGGCGACGCAGCAGCGCCCCGGTGGCCGAGATGTCCACCAGATCGGTCGGGTGCGCCTCGCCGCCGCGGCTCATCAGAACCGCGGTCTGCACCCGCATCCGCGCATGGCGATAACGGGTATTGGGATCGTCCCTATCGTTCGACATCAGCTTCTCCACCCATCCCGATACTTCGTCCTTGCCCGTCGTGATCGGCATGACGCACCTCGCCACTTACCTACCGTGTCACAAACGGACACATTAGCGCAGCCTGGATGACGCATGCACAGGACTGCTGTCACTCGTTTCCGCGCGTTTTCAGTACACCGGCCCGAACCAGCGCCCCAGCCCCGAAGCGGCTGTTGATCAGGTCCTGAACGCCGTCGGACAGCTTGTCCGAGACCGGCGCGGCGAACATGTCCTGCTGCTCGTCGCCATGCCTGGCATCGAAACCCGACAGCGTCACACCCAGCAAACGCAGCCTGGGCCGGGGATGCTGGTTCCACCAAATCTGAAGCAAGCGTCGTGCCACGGCATAGATATCGGGCGTGGCATTGCCGGGAACGGGCAGCTGCGCCTGCCGGCTATGGGTGGTGAACGGCGGCTCGCGCAACTTCACCGATACCGTTCGGGCGTTCACACCCCGGGACCGGGCCCGGGCACCCACCTTTTCGCACTGCCGAAGCAGCCAGGCCTCGGCGATGGGCAACTCCTCCAGGTCGTATTCGAAGGTCCATTCCGCGCCGATCGAGACCTCGGGCGCATCGGTGACCACCGGCCGGCGGTCCTCGCCCCTGCAAAGCTCCCGCAGGACCGCCGCATGGCGTTCGCCCACGGCCTTGTTCAATCGCCAGGCATCCGCCCGAACGATATCGCCGATGGTGCGGATACCGACCCGATGCAGGGCCTCCTCGGCCACCTTCCCCACCGTCCACATGCGGCCCACCGGCAGGGGATCGAGGTAGCCCCGGACCTCCTCGGGCGCGATGCGCAGGAAGCCGTTCGGCTTCGACAGCTCGCTGGCCAGCTTGGCCAGGAGCTTGTTATGGGCCATGCCGACGGAGGCGTTGAGGCCGGTCCTCGCCCGGATATCCTCCTTCACGCGGCGCCCGATGGCCTCGATCGATGAGAACAATCTCAGGCTGGCGGTGACATCCAGGAAGGCCTCGTCCAGCGAAAGCCCCTCGATCATCGGCGTGACCTCGGCGAAGACGCCAAAGACCACGTTCGAGATCTCCTGGTAGCGAGCATGGCGCGGGAAGATATAGACGCCGCCTGGACAGCGCCGGCGCGCCTCCGAGGTGGCCATGGCGGAACGCACCCCGTACTTGCGCGCCTCGTAATTCGCCGTGGAAACCACGCCCCGGCGCCCCAGGCCGGCCACGATCACCGGTTTTCCCACCAGCGACGGGTCGTCCAGCTCCTCCACGGACGCGTAGAAGGCGTCCATGTCGACATGGATGATGGCGCGCTGGGCAGGCTGCATGGACCTATTGTGCCGCAAGCCCCGGCCGCGCTGGCGCCCGCCGCTGGACTTGCATGGGCACAGGCGATACCCTGTACGGCAATCGGGTGAACTTATTCGGGCGTCGCGCCTTCATCGGTCCGTTGCTGGGACCGGCCGCGCTCTGCTCCCGACGTTCCTTCACAGACGGTGACCCTCCTGGGGTGTCCAGCGGCCATGCCTATCGCTCGTCGGCGACGATGCGTGGCATGCCGGGCGAGGTGGCGGTACGGCCGCCGGACGGCATCGATTGTTGCGCTACCGGTCGCCCAAGCGACCCTTCTGACGTGTGCCGATGACTAACGAGACAACCGAAGTCCAGGTGGTCGAAAAAGCCCAGGATGCCTTCGCGGGCATACCGCTGCAGCAGGAAATGCCCCTGGCGCTGGTGCGCGGGCAGCCGGTGCTGCAGATGCCGCAGGACCTGTACATCCCGCCGGACGCGCTCGAAGTCATCCTCGAATCGTTCGAAGGTCCGCTGGACCTGTTGCTTTACCTGATCCGCCGGCAGAACCTCGACATTCTCGATATCCCCGTGGCCGAAATCACCCGGCAGTACATGGACTACATCGAGATGATGCGCGAGGTGATGCGCCTGGAGCTGGCGGCGGAATACCTGCTGATGGCCGCCATCCTGGCGGAGATCAAGTCCAGGTTGCTGCTTCCCCGGCCGCCGGCCGAGGAAGGCGTGGAGGAGGATCCCCGCGCCGAGCTGGTCCGGCGGCTCCAGGAGTACGAACGCTTCAAGAAGGCCGCGGCGGATATCGACGAACTGCCGCGCCTGGAACGCGACACCACGGTGGTTCATGCCTTCGTGGGCGAGCACAACGTGGTGCGCGTACCACCGCCGCTCGACCTCAGGGAGCTCCTGCTCGCGCTCAAGGACGTGCTCAACCGCGCCGATCTGTTCACGCACCATGCGATCCAGCGCGAACCGCTCAGCGTGCGCCAGCGCATGGGCGACCTCCTCGGCACGCTCAGCGAGGGCGGCGGTTTCCACCGCTTCGAAACATTGTTCGACGTGAGCGAAGGCCGCCTCGGCGTGGTGGTCACCTTCCTGGCCATGCTCGAACTGGCCAAGGAAATGCTCATCGAGATCGTGCAGGAAGAGGCCCTCGGGCCGATCTACCTGAAGACGAAGGCACACACCGAGGCCGAGCCGGAAGAAGCGCTCGCCTGACGGCTCCCACCCGGGGGCCAGCAACCATCACCCAAGGGCCTATGCATCCCGAACAGCTCAAACCCATCGTGGAAGCGGCGTTGCTGGCGTCGACCCAGCCGATGACCATCGCACAGCTCAAGGCGATCTTCGGCGAGGACGAGGAGATCGGCACCGACGAACTCACGCAGGTCCTGGCGGCGCTCGGCGCCGACTGCGAGGGCCGCGGCGTGGAACTGGTGGAAGTGGCCTCCGGCTGGCGCTACCAGGTGCGACGGGAAGTGCACGGCTGGGTCTCGCGCATGTGGGCGGAAAAGCCCAGCCGGTACTCGCGCGCCCTGCTGGAAACCCTGGCCCTCATCGCCTACCGCCAGCCGATCACCCGGCCGGAGATCGAACAGATTCGCGGTGTGGTGGTGTCGTCGAACATCATCAAGACGCTCGAAGAACGCGAATGGATCCGCGTGGTGGGCCACCGCGACGTGCCCGGCAAGCCGGCGCTTTTCGGCACCACCCGCGCCTTCCTCGACTATTTCAACCTCAAGTCGCTGGACGCCCTTCCGCCGCTGTCGGAAATCCGCGACCTCGAGGAACTCAATCCGCAGATGCGGCTCGAAGGCGATGCGGAACCCGCGGCGGCTCGCGCCGCGTTGCCGGAAGATGCCGAGGGTGAAACTGCCGCTGAAGGCGAAGACACCCTTACCACCGAGAACACCCCGAACACCGACGATGCCGTGGCAGACGCCCCGGCCGCCGAAAGTGCTGCCGAGACCACGCCCGACGAAGGCAATGCGATCGACGCGGCGAACCAGCTGCCTGCCGGCGACGATGTCGCCGCGGCTTCCCCCACTGCCGACGAGGCAGAGAACCCAGCGGGCGACGTCGAAGACGACGACGCCGAGAAAGATACCGAGGAGTCACGCGCATGAATGCGCCACAGCGTTCCCTGCTCACCTTGAAGCGCGGCGGCAACGACGCCGCCGATACCACACAGCAACTCGAGGAGCGCCTGCACAAGGTTCTCGCCAACGCCGGACTCGGCTCGCGCCGGATGCTCGAACAGCGCATCCAGGCTGGCGAGGTCGAGGTCAACGGCACCGTCGCCACCATCGGCGCCAGCGTTCACGCCGGCGACCGCGTGGTTCTCGACGGCAAACAGTTCGTGGTCGCCACGGACAACCGCACCGACGCGGAAGTGCTGGTCTACCACAAGCCGGAAGGCGTGGTGACCACCCGCGAGGACACCGAAGGCCGCCCCACCGTGTTCGAGCAGCTTCCGCGCCTTCGCGGCGCGCGCTGGGTCGCCGTGGGCCGTCTCGACATCAACACCACCGGCCTGCTGCTGCTGACGACCGACGGCGAACTCGCCAACGCGCTGATGCATCCGAAGAGCGGGCTCGAACGCGAGTATCTCTGCCGCGTGCACGGCGAAGTGCCCGACGAGATCATCGAACGTCTCAAGGCGGGCGTGGAGCTGGAAGACGGCCCGGCACGCTTCGACGAGATCGGCGTGATCAGCCGCGGCGGCAGCCATAGCTGGTTCCGCGTGACCATTCGCGAGGGACGCAACCGCGAGGTTCGCCGCCTGTGGGATTCGCAGGGCTTCCTCGTGAGCCGCCTGAAGCGTATCCGTTACGGCTCGGTGGAATTGCCGCGTGCGCTGCGCCGCGGCGACTGCGAATCGCTCGACGAAACCGCGATCAAGGAACTGCGCGAGCGCGCCGGACTGGGCGCGCCAGCCCCCGTGCTCACCCTGAGCGCCGTGGTACACCAGCGCCGCGCCCCCCGCCACGTCACCGAATATCGTCCCGATACCCGCACCACCGGTGCGTGGAGTTCGGCACGGCATGACGAGGCGCGCGAACTCACCGCCTTCGACCGCATTCGCGACGACAACCCGCGTGGCGGGCGTGGCGGCCGCGGCGGCCGTAGCCAGGGCGCCGGCGGCGGTCAGCGCCGCGAGGTGAACGGCAACGTCGCACGTCCGGAACGCGCCGGCGGCGGTGGCCAGCGCAAGTCGCGCCGCGTCGCTCCCGGCCAGGAACTGCCGTCCATCCGGACCTGGTTCGCCGGCGACACTCGCACAGGTGGCGGCAATACGGCCGGCAACACCGCCGGCAACCGTGGGCCGCGTCCCGGCGGACGTCCGAGCAATGCCGGCGGAAACCGCGCGGCGGGCCAGGGTCCGGCACGCAATGAAGGAAATCGCGCCTCCGGTAGCCGCTTCGAAGGCGGCGGCAATCGCGGTGGCCGCCCGGGCGGCGGCAATCGCACCGGTGGTCCGGGTGCCGGCGGCAACCGCGCAGGCGGCCCGCGTCCGGGTGGCAATCGCGGCGGGCGCCCCGGTGGCGGCAATCGCGGTGGTGGCGGCGGCAACCGCGGCGGGAACCGCTAAGGCGGCCACCGGCCGCCCGATCCTACTTGCGGTGCCGTGAGGCCAGCTTCGCGGCCACGGCACCGAAACCGATACCGCGTGCGCGCAGCGCCACCATGAGATGGAACACGAGGTCGGCCGCTTCGCCGACCAGCGCGTCGTCGTCCTGGGCGACGACCGCCAGGGCCGTTTCGACGCCCTCCTCGCCCACTTTCTGCGCCATGCGGCGAAGGCCTTCTTCGAACAGTTTCGTCGTGTAGCTGCCGGCCGGACGCTCGTCATGCCGCGACGCCACCAACGCATCGAGTTCGGCGAGGAACGCCAGCGGGGGCGCCACGTCGTCGCCGAAGCAACTCGACGTGCCGTTGTGGCAGGTAGGTCCGGCGGGAAGCGCACGCACAAGGATGGTGTCGGCGTCGCAATCGAGCCGGACGTCCACCACCGCCAGCGTATGGCCGGACGTTTCGCCCTTGGTCCACAGCCGTTGCTTGCTGCGGCTGAAGAACGTGACGAAGCGCTGGTCCTGCGTTGCCTGCAGGGCCGCCTCGTCCATGTATCCCAGCATCAGCACCTCGCCGGTTCGTGCATGCTGCACGATCGCCGGCAGCAATCCGTCGCCCTTCACGAAATCCGCGTTCGCGCCGCTCATAGCCTCACCTTGATGCCTTGCGCCCGCAGTTCTTTCTTCAACGCGGGGATGCCTATGTCGCCGGAATGGAACACGCTGGCCGCGAGCGCCGCATCGACGTCCGCTTCGCGGAACACGTCGACGAAATGGACCGGCGTACCCGCGCCGCCCGATGCCACCAGCGGCACGCGGCTCACCGCGCGGGCCGCTTTCAGCTGTTCGATGTCGTAACCGCGGCGAACGCCATCGGTGCCCATGCAATTGAGCACGATCTCGCCCGCTCCGAGCTGCTGCACTTCGTCGATCCATTCGAGCGTGGGTTTGCGCAAGGCGCGCGTGCGCGAAGGATCGCCAGTGTATTGCCGCACGCGCCACTCGCCGTCGTCGTCGCGCAGGCTGTCCACGCCCACCACCACGCACTGCACCCCAAAGGCGTCGGCCAGTTCGCCCACCAGTGCCGGCCGCTCCAGCGCGGGCGAGTTGATCGACACTTTGTCGGCGCCGGCGTGCAGCACGTCGCGCGCATCGTCCACGCTGCGGATGCCGCCCGCCACGCAGAACGGGATGTCGATCTCGCGGGCCACGCGCTCAATCCACTCGCGATCGACACGGCGTCCTTCCGGGCTTGCCGTGATGTCGTAGAACACGAGTTCGTCGGCACCTTCGTCGCGGTAACGCAGAGCCAGTTCCACGATCTCGCCCACGACCACGTGGTCGCGGAAACGGACGCCCTTGACCACCTGCCCGTCCCTCACGTCCAGGCATGGCACGATGCGCCGGCTCAGCATGACGCGTTCGCCTTCTCCGCCACGGCGAAGGCATCGGAAAGGGAAAAGGCGCCTTCCAGCAGGGCGCGACCGAGGATCACGCCTGCAGTGCCCTGCAACGCGAGGGCGGCGATATCGTCGAGGGAGCGGACGCCCCCGGAGGCCTGCACCGCCATCGACGGCGCAAGGCTGCCCAGGTGCCGATAGAGTGCGACGTTCGGACCGCTCATGGTCCCATCGCGGTCGATGTCCGTGCACAGGAGGTGCCGCGCCCCTGCCGCCTCGTACAGGGGAAGCAGCTCGTCCAGCGTGCGCGCCTCGTAGGCCGTCCAGCCGGCACTGGGGAGCCGCCATTCGCCGTCGAGGAAGCGCGTGTCCAGCGCGAGCACGATCCGCTCCGCGCCGTAGCGGGCGATCCAGGAGGCGACGGTCTTGGGATCGCGCATGGCCACACTACCTACCACGACACGGTGGACACCGGCTTCCAGCAACCGGAGCACGCCGTCCTCGTTGCGAACGCCACCGCCGGCCTGCACGCGCAGCCGTCCGCTCGACGCGATGCCCGCGACGGTGGCCAGGTTTTCGAAGCGTCCCGAGCGCGCACCGTCGAGATCCACGACATGCAGCCACTCGGCCCCCTCGTCCGCATAGCGGGCCGCGAGAGCTTCCGGCTCGAAGGCGAACGTGGTCTGCCGGGCGTAGTCGCCCTTGTAGAGGCGCACGACCTTGCCGTCGCGCAGATCGATGGCGGGTATGGGAAGCGTCATAGCGAAAGAAAATTCCGGAGAAGCTGGGCACCCAATGCCCCCGATCGTTCGGGGTGGAACTGCATGCCCATGAAATTGCCGGCGGCGATCACGGCAGCGAAGGACGTTCCGTGCTCGCTGGCCGCGAGCGCATAGTCGCCGTCGGGCACGGCATAGCTATGGACGAAATAGGCCGCGTCGCCTTCGCGCACACCGGCGACCAACGGATGGCAGCGGGTCAGCCGCAACCCGTTCCACCCCATGTGCGGCACACGGAATCCCGGAATGTCGGCGAACCGCCGCACCGTCGCCGGAACGACGCCGAGGCACTCGGTGTCGCCCTCCTCCGAACGCTCGCAAAGGAGCTGCATGCCGAGACACACGCCGAGCACCGGCTGGGTGAGCCCGCGTATGACGTCGACGAGGCCTGCCTCCCGCAGCATGCGCATGCCCGGACCAGCCGCGCCGACACCGGGAAGGATCACGTGGCTCGCCGCGCGAATGCGCGCCGCGTCCGAAGTGAGTTCGGCATCGGCCCCCAGACGTTGCAGCGCGTAACGAACGGAGCCGATGTTGGTGCCGCCGGCATCGACCAGTACCGCGCGCATCAGAGGCTCCCCTTCGTGCTGGGAAGATCCGCGCCTTCCCGGCGCATGGCCTGGCGAAGGGTGCGCGCGACGACCTTGAAACAGCCTTCCACCATGTGGTGCGCATTGTCGCCGTGCACGGTCAGGTGCAGGTTGGCGCCCAGCGTCTCGCACAGCGACCGGAAGAAGTGCGGCACGAGTTCCGTCGGCACGTCGCCCACGCGCTCGCGTGGGAACGAACCCTCGAAAACGAAGTAAGGACGGCCCGAGAGGTCGAGTTCCGCGCGCGCGGCGCTTTCGTCCATGGGCAACGCGAAGCCGTAACGGGTAATGCCGCGCTTGTCCCCTAGCGCCTGACGCAGGGCCTGCCCCAGCGCGAGCGCGGCGTCTTCGATCGTGTGGTGCTCGTCGACGTGGGTGTCGCCGTCGCAGCGCAACTCGAGCGCGAAACCGCCATGCTTGCCGATCTGCTCCAGCATGTGGTCGAAAAACCCCAAACCGGTATGCACCACGGGCTCGGCCACGCGGTCGAGATCCACGGCGACTTGGATGGACGTTTCGCGGGTGCCGCGGCGCACCTCCGCCGTGCGCGGCGCATCGAGCAGCAGGTGTGCGAAGTCGTTCCAGGCCATGCCGCCCTGGCCCACCCGGAAACCGCGCACGCCCATGTTGGCCGCGAAGGCCAGGTCGGTGTCGCGATCGCCCACCATGGCCGACCGCGCGCGGCTCCAGCTGTCGTCGGCAAGCCAGTGCCGGGCCAGACCGGTGCCCGGTTTGCGCGTGTCCAGGTTCTCGTGCGGAAAACTGCGGTCGATGAGCTGCTCGCGGAACACGATGCCCTGCGATGCGAAGATGCGCAGCAGCAATTCATGCGGACCGTCGAACGCCTCCTGCGGGAACGACGGCGTGCCCAGGCCATCCTGGTTGGTGACCATCACCAGTTCGTAACCCGCGCCGATGCAGCGCTGCAACGCGGCGATCACGCCAGGCATCAGCGCCAGCTTCTCGTAGCTGTCGATCTGCTCGTCCGCCGGCTCCTCGATCAGGCAACCGTCGCGATCGACGAAGAGGATCTTCCGGTTCATGCGACCTCACCCGCACGAAGCACGGCCAGCACGCGGTCGTTCTCATTACCCGTGCCAATGGTGATGCGTAGCGCATCGCCCAGGCCGGGATACTTCGTGATGTCTCGCACTACCACTCCCGCGGCCAGAAGGCGGTGGTACGTGCCGGCGGCATCGTCGAAACGCACCGCGAGAAAATTGGCGTGGGAAGGCAGCACCTCGCGCACGCCTAGCACACCGGGCAGCTCCGCCAGCATCCGGGCGCGCTCGGTCAGTATCTCGTTTACGTGGTGCCGCTGCACGCGCCGGCCCTCGTAGGAAAGCGCACCCAGCGCGGCATCCACGCAGGGAGACGGCAGCGGGTACGGCGGGATGATGCGACGCAGGAGGCCGACGACATCCGGGCGCGCGATCAGCGCACCGACGCGCGCACCCGCAAGCGACCAGGCCTTGGACAACGTGCGCAGCACGGCCACATTGTCGTAGGTATCGATGAGGGTCGCGGCACTGGGCAGGCCGCTGAACTCGGCATAGGCCTCGTCCACCACCAGCACGGCGCGGCCGGCAAGTTCCCCGGCGAGCCGCGCCAGCACGTCCAACGGCACGATGTTGCCTGTGGGGTTGTTCGGCGTGCACACGAAAACCAGCTTGACCGCGGGCGTTACCGCGGCGAGCAGCGCGTCCGGCAGCAGTGCGCCCGACGCGTCCAGCGGCGACTCGATCACCGCGGCATCCTGAATCCTGGCGCAGACGGCGTACATGCCGAACGTGGGTGGCAAGACGATCACGGCGTCGTGTCCCGCGCGGCAAAACGCCCTGACCAGCAGGTCGATGGCTTCGTCGCTGCCGCGCGTGACGAGCACGCGGTCGCTGTCGCATCCGTACAGCTCCGCCAGCGTTTCGATGAGCGCGCGAGGTTGCGGGTCCGGATAACGGTTCAACCCGTCGCCGCCGGGAATGTTCGGCGGCCGCGACGATTCGTTTGCGTTGAGAAGTACCGTGCCTCCCTGCGCCTCCATGCGGGCACTGGAGTAAGGCGCCAGGGCGCGAATGTCCGGGCGGGCAAGATCGAGCACGCTCATGCGGTGGCCCTCAGGGCGGCCAGGCGGAGCGACACCGCGCGCCGATGGGCTTCCAGCTGTTCGGCCTCGGCGAGTATTTCCGCGCACGGTCCGATGCCGCGCAGGCCGTCGGCGGACAACTGCTGTACCGTGACCTGCTTCTGAAAGCTGGCGACGGACACGCCGCTGAAGCTGCGCGCGTAGCCATACGTCGGCAGCACGTGGTTGCTGCCGCTGCAATAGTCGCCGATGGACTCCGGCGTCCATTCGCCCAGGAAGACGGACCCGGCGGATTCGATGTCGTCGAGCAGTGCGCGCGGTTCGGCCGTCTGCACGATCAGGTGCTCCGGCGCGTAGCGATTGCTGACCGCAACCGCCTCGGCAAGATCGCCCACCAGCACCAGCCGGCTTTCGCTCAGCGCGGTCGCCGCGATCTCGGCGCGCGGCAATTGTGCGCGCTGCCGCTCCACTTCGGTCTCCACCGCGTCGAGCAGTTCGCGCGACGGGCTGACGAGCAGCACCTGGGAATCGGGGCCATGTTCCGCCTGCGACAGCAGGTCGGCGGCGACGAAGCGCGGATCGGCCGTGTCATCGGCGATCACCAACACTTCGGATGGGCCGGCGGGCATATCGATGGCGGCACCCGCGGGATCGGCGGCCACCTGCAGCTTCGCCTCGGTGACCCACGCGTTGCCGGGACCGAACAGCTTGTCGCAACGGGGCACGGAGGCCGTGCCGTATGCCATGGCGGCAATGGCCTGCGCGCCGCCCAGCTTGTACACGCGGTGCACGCCGACGGCGCGCGCCGCAAACAGCACCGCATCGTCGCATCGCCCGTTCGCCTGCACAGGCGTGCACAGCAGTACCTCCGGGCATCCCGCGATGGCCGCCGGCACGCCGAGCATGATCGCGGTGGACGGAAGAGGCGCACCGCCTGCGGGCACGTACAATCCCACGCGGCGAACGGGACGCAGCACACGCTCCACACGCACTCCGGGCGCCGTGTCGATCGCGACCGGTACCGGGGCAGCAGCACGATGGAAGGTTTCGATGCGGCCCGCTGCTTCGAGGATGGCCGCCTTCAGTGTCTCCGGCAGGCGCGATTCGGCATCGGCGAACTCCTGCTCCGATACCGCGAGCTCTTCCATCGCCACCCCGTCGTAGCGGGCGGTGAGCTCGAACAGCGCGGCGTCGCCGCGGGCGCGCACCTCGGCGATGATCCCTTCCACACCCTGGCGCAGGCCGGGGGCGCGTGCCTGAGCGGGCCGCGCCAGCGCCGCGTCGCGAGCGGCGTCGTCATCGAGGGTCTTCCAATCGATCCGGTTCATGCCAGCATCTTCTCCACGGGCAGCACCAGCATGTCGCGCGCACCGGCGCGCTTCATGTCTTCCAGTTGGCGCCAGCTCACCGAGCCGGCGCAAAGGGCCTGCAGCACCACGTGGTCGGGAGCGCCGTCGATCGGCGTGAGCGTCGGCACGGGGGCGCCCGGCAGCAGGCGTGTGATGGCGGCCAGCGCGTCGCGCGGCGCCTGCATCAGGATGAGGCGCGAATCGCGCACCTGGATCACGCCGTCGAGCCGGCGCAACAGCAGTTCGGCGATCTCGCCGCGCTCGTCGGCGGGCAGCTCGCGTCGCCCGGCGAGCACCGCTTCGCTTTCGACCACGACCGCCGCCTCGCGCAGTTGGTTCGCGACGAGCGTGGCGCCACTGGAAACCAGATCGCATATCGCATCCGCGGTGCCCAGGCGCGGTGCGATCTCCACCGAACCGGCCAGCATCACCACCTTCGCGTCTACCCCGCTGGCACGCAGCCATTCGCCAAGAAGGCCGGGATACGACGTGGCGATACGCTGCCCTGCCAGCTGCGAGGGCCCCTCATAGGCATCTTCCTGGGGCACCGCGATGGAGAGCCGGCAGTGACCGAAGCCGAGCGAACGCAGTTCGTCCAGACCCGAGCCGGCTTCCTCGTTCGACAGCTGGAACTCGCGCAGTACGTTCCTGCCCACGATGCCCAGGTCGCACACGCCTTCCGCAATGAGGCCGGGAATGTCGTCGTCGCGGACCAGCAGCAGGTCCACCGGTTCGCCTTCGCCGAAACAGAAGAGCTTGTCGCGGCTCTGCCGGAACTTGAGGCCGCAGCGCGCCAGGAGTTCCTGCGCCGGCTCGGTGAGCCGGCCGGATTTCTGCATGGCGATGCGCAGTCGGTCGCGCGGCTTCACGAAGCACCCCCGAGGTTGCGACGGGCGGCAGCGGCCATGTAGCCACCATTGCCCTGGTTGAGATAGCGCGCGACCCGGCCGATGGTGGTGATGCTCACCGCGGTGCGCTCGTGGATTTCCCGATACGAGCGCCCTTCGAGCAGGTGCGGCACCACGCGCCAGCGGTCGACCATGACTTCGATTTCCGCCGGCGTGCAGAGGTCGTGCAGGAAGGCACGCATCTCCTCCACCGTGGTGAGCGCGGCCAGGGCCTCGCAAAGGCTGGTTTCGGCGGAGTCGGCCGGGGTTTCCGGATCGAGGAAGCGACGCTTCATAATGTACTAACGCGTTAATACGATAACCCATACTAACTGTGCAACCGGCCCGTGGCAAGCGCCTCCGGATGCAATTGCGCTTTTCTTCCATATATTTCGCGGCGGTCGCTCGCCACCATGGCGCCCTGCCATGCCACGAGCCCGACCATGCCGAGCACCGTGATCATCGCCGACGATCACCCGGTCGTCGTTGCGGGGGTCGAAACCATTCTCAAGGCGCACCGATACGAGGTCATCGCCCGCGCGCACGATACCGACACCCTGTTCGAAGCCCTTGCCGACCACCCCTGCGACGTCGTGGTCACCGACTATTCCCTACCCGAGGGCAACCAGCCCGACGGCCTGCCGATGATGCGCCGCATCCGCGCCATGCGTCCGGATATCGGGATCGTCGTGCTCACCATGCTTTCGAACCCGTCCCTGCTGCGCAGCCTGCTCGACATGGGCGTGGCGGCCCTCTTCGACAAGCGCACCAACCTTCGCGACATCCCGTCGGCCGTACACGCGGCCGATGTCGGGCGCTCCTATCTGAGTCCGGCCATCCAGCGCCTGTTCCACGAGGCCGACTGCGCGGCCGGGCATGAAGACCTCTCCACGCGCCTGTCGCCGCGCGAGGTGGACGTGCTCCGCGCCTACGCGGAAGGCCACGGCCTTTCCGACATCGCGGCGCTCATGGGCCGCAGCTTCAAGACGATCAGCCGGCAAAAGCGTTCGGCCATGGCAAAACTGGGCCTCGCGAACGACGCCCAGCTCTATCAGTATCTTGCCGGCGTGCGCGCCGGCATGCTCGACGATTGGGTGCCCGGCAAAAAGCCAGGCGCGGCATCGCCGCACCCGCCGGAGGGCAAGGCTCCTTAGGCCACCAAGCGTCCGGACGCCACCAGTTCGCACACGGCGCGCACGTCGCCGTCCATCGCCCGATCGCGCTGCATGAACGCCACGTGCTCGCGCAACGCGGCCAAGGCCCCGCGCACGGCCTTACCGCCGTGGAAGTCGTCGGCGGATGCCAGTGCCTTCATCAGCGCGCGCACCTCGACCTCGAAGCGCGGGTAATGCGGCGAATCCGCGCGCGGCGCGCCGGAGATCTTCGAGGCGAACGCCGCCAGATCGCCGCGATGCGCGAGGGAGCGGGCCGCGTTGAGCATGTCCTGACGGTATTCGAGCGCCTGGGCCGCGGTGTACAGCTCCATCGCCAGCACGTGGCCGAGGTCTTCGGTCATTTCCAGCACGTGTCGCGCTTCGTTCGCCCCCATGGAAACGTGATCTTCCGCATTGGCGCTGGTCGGCACCGAGTACACCGAAGCCGGATGCGCGCGCGTGGCCAGATCGTTCACCAGCGCCGCCGCGGTGTACTGCACGATCATGAAGCCGGAGTCCGTGGCGTCCTCGTTGCCGATGAGGAACGCGGGCAGGCCGTCGTTGTTGGCCGGGTCCACGAGCTTGGCCGTGCGCCGCTCCGAAATCGATGCGAGCACGGGGATGGCGGCCTTCACGTAGCTCATGGCAAGCGCAAGCGGCATGCCGTGGAAGTGCCCGGCGGAGATCACCTGATCCTCGATGACTTCCGCGTTCTCCGCGTCCGGGAAAACCAGCGGGTTGTCGGTGACGGCATTGAGTTCGACGTCGAACACCCGGCAGGCCTGCTCCCAGGCATCGCGCACCGCACCGTGCACCTGCGGTGCGCAACGAAGGCAATAGGCGTCCTGCGGCTGGTGTTTCTTGCCACCCTTGAACGGCAGGAACCGCGAATAGAACGCTTCCTTGCCGTGGCGCTGCGTCGCCGGCACCCAGTCCCAACCGATGTCGAAACGGTAGGCCTGCTCCGCCGGTTCCGACCAGGAATCGGACAGCCACGGGCGGAATCGCGGCACGAGGTGGTAAGGAATATCGGCGAGCGTGGAACCTTCGAGCAGGTTCCGGATGTTGCGCGCCGCCTCGACCTGGCCCGGATGCGGACGAAGCGCGTGAACCTCTTCGGCATAGGCACCGGTACGGCCCGCGAAGGCGTCCAGGGTCATGGCCGCGGCGAGATCGGCGGTGCGGATCAGCATGTCCAGCGTATCGAGCGCCAGCACGCCCGTGGCGAGCATCTGCGTCGTGCCGTTGTTCAGCGCCAGACCTTCCTTGAACGAGAGGCGCACCGGCTCGAGGCCGGCCGCGGCCAGCGCCTTCGCGCCGGGCATCCGCTCGCCCTTGTAGAACGCTTCGCCACCGCCGAGCAGCACGATGGCCAGGTGCGAGAGCGGCGCGAGGTCGCCACTGGCGCCGACCGAACCTTTCTCCGGCACCACCGGAATCACGTCCCGATTCAGCAGCTCGGCCAGTGCGCGCAGCGTTTCCACGCGAATGCCGGAATGGCCCTTCATCAGGGTGTTCACGCGGATGGCGAGCATGGCGCGCACGACTTCCACCGAGAACGGCTTACCGACGCAAACGGCGTGGGTGATGATGAGGTTGTGCTGCAACTCTTCCAGCAAGGTGCCTTCGCGCGGCTCCGGGTTCCCGCCCGGCAACTCGTCGCGCACGCGATGCGCGCCCAGCAGCTTGTCGGCGTTGCTGCCGAAGCCTGTGGTGACCCCATAGATCGGCTCGCCGCCACCCACCTTCTCGGCCAGGAAGTCGGCGGCCCGCTTCACCTTCGTGAGCTGCGCCTCGTCCAGGCGAATGGTGGCGCCGTGGCGCGCGATGGCGGCGACCTGCGCGCGCGTGAGGCTGCGGCCGTCGAGGAGGATGCTGCTGGTCATGGGTTGGGCCGTGGGACGTCGATGAGAGGGAGGGTCAGCGGCCGATTTCGGCCTGGGCCAATTCGACGCGCAGCGTCTTCACCAGATCGGCGCGCGACACCTCGAACTGGTCTTCGCGGCGCAGATCCTTCACGGTGACCACGCCCTTGGCGATTTCGTCCTCACCGATGACGACCACGAAGCGGATGCCGGCACGATCGGCATACTTGAACTGCTTGCCCAGCTTGCCGCCTTCCAGCACCACCTCGGTGGCGATGCCCGCGTTGCGCAGCTCGCCGGCCACCGCGAGGTAGGTGGGCAACTGGGCCGCGTCCATCTGTGTGACAAGCACATCGACCGTGCTCTGCGCGGTGGACACGAGCCCGGCGTCGCGCAGCTGCCAGTACAGGCGGGTGAGGCCGATGGAGATGCCCACGCCCGGCAGGTGCGACTTGGTGTACTGGCCGGCAAGGTTCTCGTAGCGCCCGCCCGAACAGATGGAACCGATGCCCGGATGGTCGTTGAGCGTCGTCTCGTAAACGGTACCCGTGTAGTAGTCCAGGCCGCGCGCGATCGACAGGTTGAGCGCGAAATGCGTCTCCGGCACGCCGAAGTCACGGATCATGGCAAGCACTTCCTTGAGCTCCGCCCTGCCCTGCTCGAACGTGTCCGAACCCGTGCCCAGGGCGTCGAGCTTCGCGAATGCATCCGCCACCGAGGTGGAGCGCACCTGGACGAAGTCGAGGATCCTGGTCGCCACCTCCGACGACAGCCCGAATGCCTCGCCCGTGAGGGTGTCGCGCACGTAGTCCGGGCCGCGCTTGTCGAGCTTGTCCACCTCGCGCAGCACGAGCATCTGCTGCTCGGCGTCGGCGATGCCCAGGTTCTCGAAGTAACCGCGCATCAGCTTGCGGTTGTTCAGCTGGATGGTGAACGGGCCGATGTTCAGGTCGCGAAAGACGCTGTAGATCACCGCCGGAATCTCGGCGTCATACCGTACCGACAAGGAGTCCTTGCCGATGACGTCGATGTCGCACTGGTAGAACTCGCGGAAGCGCCCGCGCTGCGCGCGCTCGCCGCGATAGACGCGCTGCATCTGGTAGCGGCGGAACGGAAAGCTGAGATCGTGCTCGTGCTCGGCCACGTACCGGGCCAGGGGCACGGTCAGGTCGAAGCGCAGGGCCAGCTCCGGCACCCCGCCCTTCTCCGCCGCCGCCCCAAGGGCCCCGGTGGACTGGACGAAGTAGACCTGGCGCTCGGTCTCGCCACCCGTCTTCGTCAGCAGCACGTCGCTGTATTCGATGACCGGGGTTTCGATCGGCAGGAAGCCGAAGCGCTCGTAATTGCGGCGAATCGTGTCCAGCATGCGCTGGAACGCGATCTGGTCGAGCGGCAGAAGCTCGAGAACACCGGGCATGGTGCGGGCCGGGGTGAGTGCCATGCAATTCCTCTTCGGACAGGCTGTACGGACGCCGCCATGCGGCAGCCGCATAGATTAGCAGATGGGCCATGCCCGGCCCCCGGCGGCCATGTAAAAAAAGTGCGAGGACCTGTTGCCAAGGCACCGCCCCACGGCTAATATACGCGGCTCCCGTCGGGGTGTAGCTCAGCCTGGTAGAGCGCTACGTTCGGGACGTAGAAGTCGCAGGTTCGAATCCTGTCTCCCCGACCAATATTTCAAGTGCTGTCCGGCTTGACGATGAAAGGCCCGCCTCGAAAGGTGGGCCTTTTTCGTTGCGCCGAGCCAGAACCCTGCCGGGCTGTAAGACTGTCCTCGGCATCGGATTCGCTTTGCTCAATGCCCTGCACGCTCCATCCTGTCGATAGCGCGGATCAGCGCGATAAGCCGCGCTGCTTCGCCTTCGCCGACGAGTTCCTCGGCAGTGCGCGATCCCAGTGCAACAATGGGATCTTCCCGGTACCAGGCCAACCGACGTGCGCGGTTCGGCTCTATGCGACTCGCAGCGGTCAGCACGAGCCATGTGTCGCGAAGCAGCCGTGCGGGCGATTGTGCCGCAGGGACGTGCCAGGGAGTTGCGAGCTTCCAGATCATGGCCATGTCCTCAAGGATTCATCGGCAACCCGGTCGCCGCGCGGCCATCGCCACGCTGCTCCGGCTGGTGTACGGCGCCTTCGCGCCCTTCTTCCACGAAACGTGCGCGACGCTCCGCTGAAACGTCGCGCAGCGCGGCGTAGTAGTCGTCGGAGCGTTCCAGCTTGTCGGTGAGCGGAAGTGCGCGCGCACGCCCGTCCACGATGCCTCCCACGGTGCCGACGGTATTCACTGTCGAGACCGTGTCCGAGTTGTCGCCGAGGTTGTACAGGCTCATGGACAGGATGCGTCCCACCGCATCGCGAACGTTCGACGATCCGAACACCGGCAGTTCCACGGTGTGCCCCGGACCCATGCCCCATACGCCGAAGGTCTGTCCCAGGTCGGCGCTGTGATGCGGCATGTTCCAGTGGCCGGCCACGTCGAAGATGCCGACGACACCGATCGTGCTGTTGATCAGGAACCTGCCCGCGGTATTGAGGGAGCGAAGGAAATTCGCCTGTAGCAGGTCGTTGGCGAACACCAGTGGCTCGCGCAGGTTCTGGGAGAAATTGTGCACGCCACCCTTCACCGGTGCCGGCAGGTGCGAATACCCGCGTGCCACCGGGCGGATGATCGCGTGATCCAGACCCTTGTTGAAGGCGAACACGGCACGATTGATCGGTTCTTCCTTCCTTGTGGAGGCCGAGGGCTCCGATGCCGGATCGTTGAGTCTGACGCGATGCGAGCAGCCGGTCAGGATGGTCGCGGACATCGCCGCCGCAACGGCCATCCGGCGGGCGCCGGAGCGGCGGCGTAGGGGCCTCCGCGCGCGGCTGTTCGTGAGCGAGGGAAACGGTGGGGTGGACTGGCGAGACATGGAGGACTCCGGCGAAGGTTTGTCCAAGCCTGCCCCTCGATTGCGTACGCCGTTTCTCCTGTTTGCGTCTGGGCCGACATATTGTTTCCGCGCAGAAATAAATGACAAAACGCCCTGGGGAGCCCTATATAGGTGCTTTCCGCACCGGGATGGCCCCTTCCATGCAGCGAATTCTCATCGTGGACGACGACGAGGAAATTCGTTCCCTCCTGCAGCTGTTCTTCCAGAAGCATGGCTTCGAAGCCGACACCGCCGGCTCCGGGGCCGCCATGGACGCACGGCTTGCGCGGACCACCTATGACCTGGTGATCCTCGACGTCATGCTTCCCGGCGAAGATGGATTCAGCCTGTGCAAGCGGCTGCGTGGTGGCGGGAAGCTGCCGGTCATCATGGTGACCGGCGTCACTGACCCCACCGACAGGATCGTGGGCCTCGAACTCGGTGCCGACGACTACGTGACGAAGCCCTTCGACGCACGCGAACTCCTGGCACGCGTGCGCGCCGTGCTCCGTCGCAGCGAAGCACCCCAGGCATCCGACGCACACGCCACACCGGTGTTCCGCTTCAGTGGATGGCGGCTGGATATCCTGCGGCGCGAATTGCGATCGTCGGACATGACGCTCACACCGCTGTCCAGTGGCGAGTTCGACCTGCTGGTGGCGTTCGCCCAACACCCGCAACGCATCCTTACGCGTGAGCAGCTGATCGACCTGTCCCGCGGGCCTGCGCACGACGCGTTCGATCGCAGCATCGACGTACAGGTGAGTCGCTTGCGACGGAAGATCGAGGAAGACCCTGGCGATCCGGAGATCATCCGCACCGTGCGCAATGTAGGTTACATCTTCGCGTCCGCCGTGGAGCGTCAGTGATGCTCCGCCGACGCTGGGCGGCGGACACCCTCAGCCGCTGGTTTGCCATGAACATCATGATGGCGTTGCTCGTCGCCGCGGCGATGAACGCCGCCTTCGTGCAGTTCGCCGGCGTCTGGGCGAAACCCGGCATCAAGGACATCGGCATCGTGGAACAGGCGGCGGCTGTGGTGCGCTTGATCGACAGCGCCCCGCGCGACATGCGCCCACGGTTGGCGCGCGCCGCGCGAGGGGATGTCTATTCCGTGGAATGGTTTCCGAACGACGATGCCTTGCCGATGCGCCGCGACGATACCTACGTCGGCGTCACGGCCAGGCTCCGCGACCTGATCGGCCGGCAGAACGTCCGCGTGCTCGGCTCCGAACCGGGCGACCCGGGCGTCGACGGAACACCTACCACCAAATATGCATTGGCCATCGACCTTTCCGATGGTTCGTGGTTGCTGTTCGTCGCACCCGAGCGCAGTTGGGGCCTCAATCCATGGGCGCGTAACGTGCTCACCGGCATCTTCGCACTGGCCGGGAGCGTCGCCGTGGGTGCGCTTGCCAGCCGCCGCCTCGCACGCCCGATGGAGAAATTCGCGCGCCAGGCACAACGCTTCGGTGCCGACGTCAATGCGCCGCCCATGGAGTCGGCCGGGCCGCTGGAATTCCGTATGGCTGCCCACGCCTTCAACGACATGCAGGCGCGAGTAAAACGTTACGTCGCCGATCGCACATACATGCTGGCGGCCATCTCGCACGACCTGAGGGCCCCGTTGACCCGCATGCGCCTCAGGGGCGAGTTCGTCGAAGACGAGGAGCAGCAGCGCAGGCTCTTCCGCGACGTGGACGACATGCGGGCCATGGTGGATTCGGCGCTCGCCTTCTTTCGCGACGACAGCGAGCAGGAGGAAGCCACGCGTTTCAACCTCTCCGAACTGGTGAACACCGTCGTGGACAACTTCCGCGACGCCGGGAGCGATGTGGCATTCCATCACGCCGGGAGCGTCGCGTACACGGGCCGCCCCTTGAGTCTCAGGCGCACCTTTTCCAACCTCGTGGAGAATGCCGTCAAGTACGGCACGCGGGCCGCCGTGACCATGCAGGAGACAGAAGATGGTATCGAGGTGACCATCGACGACGATGGCGCTGGCATTCCCGAAAAGCTTCATGAGGCCGTCTTTCGTCCGTTCTACAGGATCGAGGCGTCGCGCAACCGTCAGACCGGCGGAGTCGGTCTTGGCCTGGCCGCCGCCCGTTCCGCGGTACGCGGCCACGGCGGCGATATCGTCCTGGAAAACCGAGCGGAAGGCGGTTTGACCGTACGCGTGCGTTTGCCCGTGTTCGACAGCGTGCAAGCGCTCGCTGCGTGCCATCCTCGTGCGTAACGATCGAGACGAAGCCGACGAGTGCAACGCAAGGCATCCCGATTCTCACTTTCCCCGAAGCGAAAAGTAGTACATATTCAGGCTGAGGCAGGCAGCGAGAGGGGAATGACGAATGCACGATCCGATCCGTCCGGGGCGCCGGGGTTTTCTTCAGGCGTCCGCTCTCGGCGCGCTGGCATCCTGGATTCCCGTGGAAAGCGGTGCAACGACGAGGCCGGCCTCTACGGCCGTATTCCCTCCCGCCACTCTCGCACCGCAACCGTTCCAGTTGCTTCCGGCCGGCTCCATCCGCCCCGCCGGCTGGCTGAAGCGCCAGCTGGAAGTGCAAGCGGAAGGGCTCGGCGGCCGGGTGGACGAGACATGGCCGGACCTCGGTCCGAACAGCGGATGGCTCGGCGGCAAGGGCGAATCGTGGGAGCGCGGGCCTTATTTCGTGGACGGACTGCTGCCCCTGGCGTGGCAGCTCGATTCACCGGCATTGAAAGCGAAAGCGCATCGCTTCATCGAGTGGACGCTCGAAAATCCCTGGCCCAACGGCATGTTCGGTCCGAAGAGCAACGACGACTGGTGGCCACGCATGGTCATGCTCAAGGTGCTGACGCAGTACCAGGAGCTGACCGGAGACGCGCGTGTCGTTCCCTTCATGACGCGGTATTTCCATTACCAGCTCGGTGCCCTGCCAGGGCGCCCGTTGCGCGACTGGGGCCGCATGCGCTGGCAGGACGAAGTGGCCTCGATCCTCTGGCTGTATTCACGCACGCAGGACCCGAAGCTCCTCGAACTGGCCGCGCTGCTGAAGAAGCAGGGCTACGACTGGCAGGCCATGTACGTGAACTACCCGTTCAAGGAAAAGACCGATGCCAAGATGGTCGAAGCCAAGAACAAGAATGCCTTCATGGAAGACGACGGATTGCAGGTGCATGGCGTCAACGTCGCGCAGGCACTGAAGGCATCGCCGGTATGGTCGCTGATCTCGCGCAGTGCGGACGACCGCGCCGCCATTCATCACCAGCTCGAGCAGCTGGATCGTTATCACGGCCTTCCGAACGGCATGTTCTCCGGCGACGAACACCTTGCCGGCCGTAGCCCCTCGCAGGGCATCGAACTGTGCGCGGTGGTGGAAGCCATGTATTCGCTGGAAACGGCGCTGGCGATCACCGGCGACGCCGTGCTCGGCGACCGCATCGAACGCATCGCCTTCAACGCGTTGCCGGCCGCCTTCACCGACGACATGTGGGCTCATCAGTACGATCAGCAGCCCAACCAGGTGGAATGCAGCCTGCATCGCCGGCCCTGGACCACGAACGGGCCGGAAGCGAATCTCTTCGGCCTCGATCCTCACTTCGGATGCTGCACGGCCAACTTCCACCAGGGCTGGCCGAAGCTGACGGCAAGCCTGTGGATGGCCTGCGCGGACGGCGGTCTTGCCGCGGCCGTCTATGCGCCCTGCCATGTCCGCACAATGGCGCGCGGCGTACCGATCGAGATCGAACAGGAAACCGACTATCCGTTCCGCGACAACATCGCCATCACGCTGCGGCCGGCGTCACCCGTTGCCTTCCCGGTGCGCCTGCGCCTGCCAGGCTGGTGTCGTGCGCCGTCGGTGAAGGTCAACGGCGAAACCGTGCAAGCCTCCGCCGGGGCCGGCTTCGTCACCGTGGAACGGCAATGGTCGGCCGGGGACCGAATCGAACTCTCCTTCCCCGCCGATGTGGTGACCGAGACCGGATTCAACGATTCGGTCAGCTTCACCCGCGGCGCACTCGTGTTTTCCCTGCCTGTCGGCGAAGCATGGGTCAAATGGCGCAAGCGCGGCCTCACCAACGATTGGCAGGTGTATCCGACGTCGCAGTGGAACTATGCGGCAGGCGAGCCGGGCAAGGTCGAGCAACATGCCGTCGGGCCGCGCCCGTTCGCCGGTGCAACCCCTGCGATGACGCTCTCCGTGCGAGGGCGCCTCGTTGCATGGAAGGCGGAAGAAGGAGCGGCCGATCCAGTGCCCGCGAAACCGGCGCCGGAGGACGAGCCTTACACGACGCTTAGGCTCGTGCCCTATGCCGGAGCCAAGCTGCGGATCACGTCGTTCCCGAAGCTCGCTTCCTGACGAGGGTCTTACAAACGCAAAACGCCCCTGACGGGGCGCTTTGCGTAACTGGCGGAGAGTGAGGGATTCGAACCCTCGATAAGGCTTTTGACCCTATACTCCCTTAGCAGGGGAGCCCCTTCGGCCTCTCGGGCAACTCTCCGTGTAACGAGCCAGCAAGGATACTTGCCCTTGCATCGGCCGTAAAGTCTTTACTGGTCGTCCCCGGAGTGGCCGGTGGGATCGTTCTCGTTCTTGATGCGCTGGTAAATTTCTTCGCGATGAACCGCGACGTTCTTCGGCGCATTGATGCCGATGCGCACCTGGTTACCCTTCACACCCAGAACGGTGACGGTCACCTCGTCGCCGATCATCAGGGTTTCACCGACCCGGCGGGTCAGAATCAGCATGATTGATACTCCATAAAATCAGGTATTGGCTTCCCCACCAACGACAACCTCACCCCGAGTGCTTGCCGTCAATGGATCGACGTTTCGACCATCGAAGGCCGATTGCCTTCCCCGGCTCTAGTTGTGTGTGTCGCTGACCAGCTGTCCTGCCATCGCGATCCGAAGGGACCGATGCCGAAGGATGCTTCTCGACATTCGGATGATACTAGCCGAGCCAAACAGGGGTGCGCAACGCACGAAGCCGTGAATACGTGCGCCAGGGCGCGGTTGCGACACCTGGCGACCGCTTCGGCTACCTCCCGTTCAGCGCAGGCGCGCCTCCACCCAGGCGGGGATACCGGCAAGGATGCCTGGCAGCGCCGGGGTATCCAGGCCGCCGCCCTGGGCCATGTCGGGGCGACCGCCGCCCTTGCCTTCGATGTGGGACGCCACTTCGGCCACCAGATCGCCGGCCTTCACCTTGCCCAGTGCGGCGCCACCCACGCCCGCGACGAGCGAGACGCGGCCATCCACTGCACCGGCCAGGACGATGGCGCAGTCGCCAAGTCGCTGTTTCAGAACGTCCATGCTGTCGCGCAGCGACTTCGCGTCCAGACCTTCGAGGCGGGCGGCGACGACCTTGATGCCGGCGACGTCGACGGCGCTCGACGCGAGGTCGGCGGAGGCGGACGTGGCGGCCTTGGCCTTGAACGATTCGATCTCACGCTCGAGCTTCTTCTGGCGGTCGAAGAGCTGGCGCAGCTTCTCGACCACGTCGTCGCCGGTGGCGGCCAGAAGGCCGGAGACCTCGCCCAGGATGCGTTCTTCCTCGGCCACACGGGCCATGGCCCCCGCACCTGTCACGGCTTCGATACGACGCACGCCCGCGGCCACGCCCGATTCCGAAACGATCTTGAACAGGCCTATGTCGCCCGTGCGGCTCACATGCGTGCCGCCGCAGAGCTCCGTGGAGAAGCCGCCCATCTTCAGCACGCGCACCTCGGCGCCGTACTTCTCGCCAAACAGGGCGATGGCTCCGAAATCGATCGCCTCGTCGTAGCCCATGTGGTGCACTTCCGCTTCCGCGTTGCGCCGGATCTCCTCATTGACCATGCGCTCGACCTGGGCAAGCTCCTCGGGAGTCACCGCCTTCAGGTGCGAGAAGTCGAAACGCAGGCGCTCCGGCGCCACCAGCGAGCCCTTCTGCGCCACGTGGTCGCCCAGAACCTGGCGAAGCGCGGCGTGAAGCAGGTGCGTTGCGGAGTGGTTGAGGACCGTGGCCTGGCGCTGTGCCGCATCGACCGAAGCCGACACCGCAGCGCCCTTTTCCAGCGGCGCGGAGCCTTGCCAGGTGCCGAAGTGCGCGAAGAAGGCGCCACCCACCTTCTGTGTATCGGTCACCGCAAAGGCGCCCGAAGGATTGCGCAGCGTGCCGGTGTCCCCGACCTGACCGCCGGACTCGGCGTAGAAAGGCGTGCGATCCAGCAGGACGAAGGCGTCTTCGCCATCGGCAAGGCGGTCGACCGCCTTGCCGTCACGGACGATGGCCAGCACCTTGGCGTCGGCCAGCTCCAGATCGTCGTAACCGGTGAAGACGGTAGGTGCCAGCGCGCTGGCGACCTCGGCAGGAAGCTGCGCCTTGCTGGAGAAGTTGCTGGCGGCGCGGGCGCGCGCCCGCTGTTCGCCCATGGCGCGTTCGAAGCCTTCCATGTCCACCGTCATGTCGCGCTCGCGAGCGATGTCTGCGGTGAGGTCGACCGGGAAGCCATAGGTATCGTAAAGGCGGAAGGCATCCGCGCCGGGAATGATCTGGCCCGACTTTGCGGCGATGTCGTCGAAAAGCCGCATGCCGGTTTCCAGCGTTTCGCCGAAGCGCTCTTCCTCGGTCTTGAGGGCCTGCTCAACGAAAGCTTTCTTCGCGGCGAGTTCCGGATAGGCATCGCCCATCTCGGCGACCAGCGGCGCCACCATCTTCCAGAAGAAGTCGCCGCGCACGCCGAGCATCCAGCCGTGGCGAAGCGCACGACGGATGATGCGGCGAAGCACGTAGCCACGTCCCTCGTTGGACGGCAGCACGCCGTCGACGATAAGGAAGGAGCAGGCGCGGATATGGTCCGCGATGACGCGGAGCGATTTGTTCGCGAGATCGGCGGTGCTCGTGAGGCGCGACGCCTCCGCGATCAGGTGCGCGAACAGGTCGATCTCGTAGTTCGAGTGCACATGCTGCAGCACCGCCGCGAGCCGCTCCAGGCCCATGCCGGTATCGACACACGGTGCCGGCAGCGGGGAAAGCGTGCCGTCCGGAGCACGGTCGAACTGCATGAACACGAGGTTCCAGATCTCGATGTAGCGGTCGCCGTCCTCATCCGGCGAACCGGGCGGACCACCCGCCACTTCGGGGCCATGGTCGTAGAAGATCTCGGTACACGGGCCGCAGGGGCCGGTATCGGCCATCTGCCAGAAGTTGTCCGATGCAAAGGGAGCGCCCTTGTTGTCGCCGATGCGCACGATGCGCTCCGCGGGCATGCCTACCTCGTTCCGCCAGATGCCATAGGCCTCGTCGTCGGTGTGGTACACCGTGACCCACAGGCGCTCGGCCGGCAGCTTGTAGACCGCCGTGAGAAGTTCCCAGGCATAGCGGATGGCGTCGCGCTTGAAGTAGTCGCCGAACGACCAGTTGCCCAGCATCTCGAAGAACGTATGGTGGCGGGCCGTATAGCCCACGGCGTCGAGATCGTTATGCTTGCCGCCGGCGCGCAGGCAACGCTGCACGTCGGCCGCACGCACATAACCCGGCTTCTCGCTGCCCAGGAACACGTTCTTGAAGGGCACCATGCCCGAATTGGTGAACAGCAGCGTGGGGTCGTTCGACGGCACCAGCGATGCCGAGGGCACGATGGTGTGGTCCTTGGAGCGGAAGAAATCGAGGAAGGTCGAACGGATGTCGGCAGTTTTCATGAGCGATCGTGGCTTCGGAGCTGCGAGGCGAGTCGCGGGGACGCTCCGTCCAGAATCAAGGCTGGCTGCCTTCAGTCGTCGTCGGCGTCTTCCGCATCGGCGTGGGTAAGAACACGTACTGTGGCGGCGACGAAGCCACGACGCAAGAGGAATTGCGCCCTGCGCGCCCTTTCCGCGGGATCGGCAGTCGGTGCGCCGTACCGCCGACGGAGCTGGCGGGCACCGAGATCCTCCCAATCGACGGCCGCCGCCTCGATCAATTGGCGAATGGTGGCGTCGCCCACGCCCTGGCTACGCAGTTCGGCCCTGATCCGGGCCGGGCCATAGCCCTGCCCCACGCGGCTTCGAACCAGCGCCTCGGCGAAACGGGTGTCGTCCTGGTAGCCCTGGTCGCCCAGCCGCTCGACCGCAGCGGCGGATTCGTCACGCGCGAAACCGCCGCGCTCGAGCTTTTGCGCGAGTTCGCGGCGGGAATGTTCACGCCGGGCCAACAGCCCGAGCGCCTTGTCGTAAGCGCTGCGGGAAGGGCGATCGGCTTTACCGTCACCCTTCCGCGTGCCCGGATCAGACTTCCTCGAGCGCATCCTGCTCGGTGTCGTTGCCCGCGGTGTCGCCCTTGCCCGGCTTCACGAGAAGGCGGGCGCGGAGTTCCGTGTCGATTTCGTTGGCAATGGCCGGGTTGTCGCGGAGGAACTGACGGACGTTCTCCTTGCCCTGGCCGATGCGGTCGCCCTTGTAGCTGTACCAGGCACCCGACTTGTCGATCAGGTTCTCGCGCACGCCGAGCTCGATGATCTCGCCCTCGCGCGAGGTGCCCTCGCCGTAGAGGATCTCGAACTCGGTCTGGCGGAACGGCGGCGCCACCTTGTTCTTCACCACCTTCACGCGGGTTTCCGAACCGATGACTTCCTCACCCTTCTTCACCGCGCCAATGCGGCGGATGTCGAGGCGAACCGAGGCGTAGAACTTCAGTGCGTTACCGCCGGTGGTGGTTTCCGGGCTGCCGAACATCACGCCGATCTTCATGCGGATCTGGTTGATGAAGATGACCAGGCAGTTCGACTTCTTGATGTTGGCCGTGAGCTTGCGCAGCGCCTGGCTCATGAGGCGAGCGTGCAGGCCGACGTGGGAGTCGCCCATTTCGCCTTCGATTTCGGCCTTCGGGGTGAGCGCCGCCACGGAGTCGACCACCACCATGTCCACCGCGCCCGAGCGCACCAGCATGTCGGCGATTTCCAGGGCCTGCTCGCCGGTGTCCGGCTGGCTGACCAGGAGGTCGGCAACATTGACGCCGAGCTTTTCGGCGTAGGTGGGGTCGAGCGCGTGCTCGGCGTCGACGAAGGCGGCCGTGCCGCCGGCGCGCTGACAGGACGCGATGGCCTGCAATGTCAGCGTGGTCTTGCCCGACGATTCCGGACCGTAGATTTCGACGATACGGCCGCGCGGAAGGCCGCCGATGCCGAGGGCGATGTCGAGGCCGAGCGAGCCGGTCGACACGGTGTCGATCTGGTCGTCGACACGGTCGCCAAGACGCATCACGGCACCCTTGCCGAACTGCTTTTCGATCTGGCCGAGCGCGCTCGCCAGCGCCTTGCGCTTATTGTCGTCCATCGTGAATTCCGGTCTCGTGTGTAGGTGAGTATCTTGCCCGACCGTGGTCTCAGGGACTGCGATCCGCAATCCCCAAGTTTGCCATAGCCCGCCGGGTTCAGCCCTTCAGTTCGGCGGTCATTCCAGCAAGCGCGGCGGCGACCGTCTGCCGCCTCACCGCCTCGCGATCCCCGTCGAAATGATAGAGCTGCGCGTGGGCGTAGCCCCCGCGCCGCTTCCAGCCAATCCAAACGGTACCGACGGGCTTCTCGGGCGTGCCGCCGGAGGGGCCCGCGATGCCCGTGACGGCGACGGCCACGCCCGCGCCGTACCTCGCCAGGGCACCCGACACCATTTCCAGTACGGTCTCCTCGCTGACGGCGCCCGTGCGCTCGAGCGTGCGGGGGTTCACGCCGAGCAGCGCCTCCTTGGCGCTATAGCTATAGGAAACCACGCCCGCCTCGAACCAGGCCGAGCTGCCGGGCAGATCGGTGAGCGTCTTGGCGATCCAGCCGCCGGTACAGGATTCGGCCGTGGCCACCATGACCCGCTTCTCTTGTGCGACCTCGGCAACCTGCCGGGCAAGCTCGTCCAGATCCGCGTCGGTTGGCGTGGGGGCGGCGGCCATGGAAGCTCCTTGGATAAAAGGGGAAGTTCTACTCCCGGTGTCGGGGTATGTCGATGGCTTTGGCATAAATCATTGCACACGCAACGAATCGTCTATACCATGCCACCCCTCGGTTGCCCGCATGGGCTCGTTACGGGTGCCACTTTGTCGCGACGACATAGGCGGCGCCTTCAAGGAATAAAAGGATGAATCAAGTCTGCACGGTGGCGGCAGCCTCCACACCATCGGCGCGCACCGCATTCGGAACGCCGTCGCACCTGTAATGGACAAGTGGGCGGCCCCGTGTGCTGCCCGGCGAGAAGGACGCACGTAAACGGTGGCTCCATGCCCCTGCGCGCTCTCACCACGATCGGTCAGCATTTACGGAATGTCGCTCGCAATGCCCGAAAGGTTGGCGTCGCGCGGCTGACATCGTCGCGTGAGAAGTTCGCCGAACAAGGAAAGAAAACGATGCTTACAATCGCAACCTTCACGAGTCATACACATCTGCGGCAAATCTCAGCCGCAGTTCGCACTCGTGCTGCGACGTGCGTCAAGGCCTTCACGAGTTGCACGCATATTACATGCCCACAATGTGTGATATTGATCGCAAAAACAGTCACATCGCGCAGTAGTCAGAAAACCGTTGTTGCGTTATCTTTACGTCGCGGACAGGGGTCCGCTAAGGGGTGGGGAAATCCAGGGCTTGAGTTCACGCAACTCTGAGTAGGCGATCTTTCATCGCCTCGCTCCACGCACGACCATTTTTTGCTGGCACGCAATGCAGGGGCGCCGTGGCGCCTCTTACAGGATGTTGTATGGATGATTTGCATGTGGCGCGCACCTTCGTTGGTACGGGGCTCCAGCCGCAATTAGGACATCCGCGGGCGACCATGCCGCAGCGGCTCTGCCATCGGGGCGTCCCAGCCTCGACTCCAAGACTCAAATTTCAAACGCTGCGTTTAAAACGCTGGACGACAGAACGCCTGGCGCGGATCCCTGCGCCTGCCGTCGTCCGTGCTTGATCGTTGTGACCACTTCCCAGCCTTACGTGAAATCACACATGCCTTCGAAGCTCTCAATCTGTGTCCTGGTCTCATTTGCCGCCTTGCTTTCCGCTTGTGGCACTCCTGCCCCCAAGGACTTTGGCGGCTCGTGGAAGCCTGTAAACCGCTTCGAGGACAAGACCACCGAAATTCCGCTGGCGGTCCCCTACACCTACTACGCCGCGCCGATGGACGGCACATTGAAAACCATGCTGTCGCGGTGGACCTCGGACAACGGCATGAAGCTCAAGTACAAGCTGCGCTCGGACTTCACCCTGACGAAGGCCGCTTCGGCGATCCACACTTCCGAATTGCGTGACGCCGCGTCGCAGTTGAGCTCGATCTACGGACCGCAGGGCGTGGCTGTGCTGATCTCCGGACCGGATCTGGTAGTAGAAGAAGTGAGTGCCATCACGGCGCCGCCCGCGGCCGCGCCGGCCGCTTCCCAAGCGCCTGTCACAACGGCTCCGGCTGCGCCTACCCAGCCCGTCGCCGCGACCGCGGTCGCCCAATAACAGACCGCGAACGCACTGACGAACAGGCAACCGTCCCCATGCTGAAGAAAAAGAATTCGCCCAAGATCGACGAAACCGTTTCAAGAGGTGTCGATTTCGAAGTCACGATCGCCGACATGGCAAGGCGCAGCGAAAAGCGCGCCTGGATAGTGGCGGGCTGCGCGACCGTCAGTGCGCTGATCCTTCTCGGCGGCTATTTCTACATGCTGCCGCTGAAAGAGAAAGTGCCGTACGTCGTGCTCGCCGATCCGTATTCCGGCGTGAGTTCCATCGCGCGTCTGACCGACGACCTCGTGAATCGCCGGATCACGTCGAGCGAGGCGGTCAATCGCAGCAACATTGCGCATTTCGTGCTCGCCCGGGAATCGTACGATCTGGCCCTCACCAATATGCGTGACTGGCCGACGGTCATGACCATGGCCGCGCCAAACGTCTCCGGACCCTACCGAGCATTGCACTCGCCCGCGAACCAGTACAGCCCGTACAAGATGTACGGAGCGAACAAGGCCATCCGCGTCAAGATCCTGAGCATCGTGCTGGTCGGCGGGGGTGTGAACAGCACCCCGAAGGGCGCGACCGTGCGCTTCCAGCGCAGCGTGTTCGACAAGGCCAACGGCGGAACCACCCCGCTCGACAGCAAGATCGCAACGATGGAGTTCGTCTACAAGACGAATCTGCAAATGGACGACCAGAGCCGAATCGAAAACCCGCTGGGCTTTCAGGTAACGAGCTACCGCGTGGACAACGACTATGGCGATGCCGTGCCCGTAGAGGTGCCGCAGGCCCCTGCCAGCGGCAACGCAGCCAGTACCGGCACCCAGGTGCCGGCAGCGACGGGTCCGGCGACGGCGCCCGCCGCCCAGAGCATGGACCCGGACGACATGCCGGCGACGGGACCGACGGGGCTTGCACCGGCAGCCGCTCCGGTACAAGGCGCACAGGGCTCCCTGCAAAACGGCGCGGTTCCGCCCTCCCCTATTCCACCCGCTTATCCAGACGCGAACGCGGGTACGCCAGTTGCAGCACCTAACCCAGCCGCACCAGCGGTCCGTTCAACTGCCCGAAGCGCCGCCAATGGAGGGCGCCGTTGATGAATCGATTCCGCAAGCCCAAGCTGCGATGGCTACTCGGGGCGACAGTCCTGACCGTCGCCCACGCCACGTTCGCAGAGACCGCACAGACGTCGATGCCGCCTTCGGCGTCGGTCTCCACCCTGACCACGTACGAGTACTCGGCGGATCGCATCTATCAGGTCCGTACCGGCCTGGGCATTACCACCCAGATCGAGTTGAGCCCCAGCGAGAAGATTCTCGACTACAGCACCGGCTTCAGCAGTGGGTGGGACCTCACCCGCCGCGACAACGTTTTCTATGTGAAGCCGAAAAACGTCGACGTCGACACGAACATGATGATTCGTACGGCGACGCACTCCTACATCTTCGAACTGAAAGTGGTCGCCACCGACTGGAAGACCTTGGAGCAGGCACGCAGGGCTGGCGTTCAGTACAAGATCGTCTTCAGCTACCCCGCTGACACGAGCTTCATGGCCGAGACGAAGAAGGTCGAGGAAGCACCCATGCTCGATACCGAGCTGGTGAAGGGACGTGACTACAACTTCGACTACGACTACGCGAAGAAGCGTCGTACTGCCCCATGGCTGGTACCCATCAACGTGTACGACGACGGTCGGTTCACGTACATCAAGATGCCCGACCTCAAGCAATTCCCGACGGGTAATTTCCCGACGGTCTACATGCGCGAAAAGGAACACGGCGAGGACTCCGTCGTGAACACGACCGTGGAAGGCAACACGATCGTTGTCCACGGTACGTATCCCTACCTGGTTATTCGTCACGACAACAACGTCGTGGGTCTGCGAAGGAACACCAAGAAGTGAGCCCCAACACGCCACATCACCCGGAAGATGAAGCCGGTGCCGGCAAAGAGGCACCGCGGGAAAACCACGAGAACCAGCGTGACCCGCTGGCAGGGAATCCGTACGCGTCGCAAGCGCGACAGCAGGCCCAGCCAGACCTCGACAGCAATGCACCGCAATTGACGTCGAACGACATGCGGCGCATGAACCGTCGCGCGCTGGGTCTGCTCGCCAGCATCGCCCTGCTTCTGGTCGTCATCGCCGTATGGGCGTTCGGAGGCCTGGGAGCAGAGAAACCGAAGCCGGTGCAGCGCGAGGAAAAGGTCACCGTACCCGACGCTCCCATTGCCGCGACACCGCCGCCGGCGCCGTTGCCGACGCCGACGCCCGCGCCGGCAGAGCCGATCCGACTCGCCGCGGCCCCGCTGCCGCGCGAGGCACCGCCGCCGTCCGAGGGGCCTGAGCGTCCGCGCGGCCCAACCCTGCTCGAACGCCGTATTGCAGCGGCCAGCCAAGGCACGACCGGTGTCGCGAACGGCGTATCGGGAATGGGTGCCGGAGGTAATCCGATGCAGGGGTACATCCTCCCCGATCCCAATGGAGGCGTTCCGGCCCAGGCGCCGCGGATGAGCAACAACAACAACCTGGCCTACTCGGCGGCCAGCCTCCCGGATGTTTCGAGCGCCGCTCCGCTCACGCATCCGGACACGCTGATGCTGCGTGGGACGTTCATTCGCTGCGTTCTCGAGACCCGCATCATCACCGACATACCCGGCTTCACGTCGTGCGTGGTCACCGAGCCCGTCTATTCCTTCACCGGCAAGCGTCTGCTGTTGCCGAAGGGCTCGAAGGTGCTCGGCAAATACGAGATGGAGCCGGATGGTCCGCGTGTCGCGGTCATCTGGGACCGGATCGTCACGCCGACGGGTATCGACGTGAACATGGCCAGCCCCGGCATCGACACGCTCGGCGGCGCCGGGCATCCCGGCCATTACAACGCCCACTGGGGCAGCCGCATCGGCGCGGCCCTTCTGATCAGCATGCTCAGCGATGCGTTCAAGTATGAAGCCGCCGAGCACGGACCGAGGCAGACCACCATCAGCAACGGCGTGGTCACGCAAACGCCGTTCGAAAGCAACACGGCGGCCACCATTCAGCAGCTTGCGAACCAGGCCGTGCAGCGCGCGGCCAACCGGCCTGCCACGGTGACGATCAACCAGGGCACCGTGCTGGCCATCTATGTCGCAAAGGACGTGGACTTCGCCGGCGTGGTGGCGAGGTACTGAGGCGGACATGAGCGAGAGCGCACTGGCCAGCGTCAGCAACGACTTCCTTGACTACCAGTACGAGGTGCTGGGGGTGAAGGGCTTCCTTGCCGAGCCGGACGTCACGGAAATCTGCATCAATCGTCCCGGCGAGCTGTATCTCGAACGCCGGGACGGTTGGCAGCGCGTGGAGGTGCCCTCGCTCACCTTCGAGCGTGCCCGTCAGTTCTGCACCGCCGTGGTCAATGAAAGCAACACGGGCCAGCGCATCACGGATACCGACCCCGTGGTGTCGCTCACCTTTCCGACCGGGCAGCGCGCGCAGTTCGTGATTCCCCCGGCCTGCGAGGCCGGCCGTATATCGATCACCATTCGCCTGCCATCCAAACAGACCCGGACCCTCGCCCAGTACGATCAGGACGGGTTCTTTTCCGAGATCCTGGAAGGCGAGCACACGATCAGCCAGGCCGACCGCGAACTGCTCGAACTGCGCTCGGAGCGACGCTACGCGGATTTCTTCCGTCATGCGGTGCTCAACAAGAAGAACATCGTGGTCGCTGGTGCCACCGGCAGCGGCAAGACCACCTTCATGAAGTCGCTGGTCAACCACATACCGCCGGACGAGCGGCTGGTGACGATCGAGGATGCGCGGGAACTGTTCATCGATCAGCCCAACGTCGTGCACCTGCTCTACTCCAAGGGCGGCCAGAGCACGAGCAACGTCACGGCCAAGAGCTGCATGGAAGCATGCCTGCGAATGAAGCCCGACCGGATCATCCTCGCCGAATTGCGCGGTGACGAATCGTTCTACTTCATTCGCAACTGCGCGTCCGGCCACCCCGGTTCCATCACAAGCTGCCACGCGGGCAGCGTGGAGCAGACCTGGGACCAGTTGGGACTGATGGTAAAGGCCTCGACGGAAGGAGCCGGCCTGGAGTTCTCCACGATCAAACGCCTCTTGATGCTGACGATCGACATCGTGGTTCACATCAAGGCACACGCTGGCCGTCGGTACATCACCGGCATCGATTTCAACCCGGCTCGCGCACTGAGCGGCGCGGGCGGGGGGTAACTCTCTTCACGACAACAGGTCATTAGACAGGAGTTGTAAAGGTGATACCAGGATTGGAAATGATGAGCTGCCAGAACCTTGCCGTGCCGGCCGAGGTGATGAAGCACGTCGTCAACGTCGAATCGAGCAAGAACCCCTTCGCCATCGGCGTCGTGGGCGGGCAGCTTGTGCGCCAGCCGCAGAACCTCCCGGAGGCCGTCGCCACCGCTCGCATGCTCGAGTCGCGTGGCTACAACTATTCGCTCGGTATCGCGCAGGTCAACCGCTCCAATCTGGGCAAATACGGCCTGGACACCTACGAGAAAGCCTTCGAGTACTGCCCCAACCTCGTGGCCGGCTCGCGCATTCTCGCGCAGTGCTACGCCAGCGCGGGCAAGGACTGGGGCAAAGCGTTCAGCTGCTACTACTCCGGCAATTTCACTACCGGCTACGAACATGGCTATGTCCAGCGCGTGTTCGACTCGATGTCCCGCGATGCCACCTTCACGGGCACGCAACCGATTCCCCTCGTGACGAAGACGCCCGTGAGGGTTGCGCGAGTCACCGGAAAGTCGCCGGAAGGACTCAAGCCGGATAGCCCCGCCTATAGGGTGGCCATGCGGAGCGTCGTCGACTCGGCGGTCGCTGCCGTTGTGGGGCCTGCCATCGCCGGCGCCACCGGAGCCAGCGGCACCGGCGGGGCCCCACAATCGGCCGGCTACCCCGATTCCAATGCCGCGCATCCTGCCGGCATGGACCCGCAGACGCTGCAAGCCTTGCAGGCACTTCAGCGCGCGAATAACGGCATGCCGGGAGCGGTTCCCATCACCAACCCCGCGCTAAACAACACGCCCGCCCCGCCTCCTGGGCCAATCCCCACCGATCCGGCCACTGCCGCGGTCATGAGGCAAATCGGCGCGCAGCTTCCACCGAGCGCTCCGATGCAGCCGGGGATGATTCGCACCGATCCCGCCACTTCCGCGGTGATGTCCCAGATCGGCGTATCAGCATCGTCGCCGGCCGGCAACGATGTCTTCGTGCCTCAGGTGCGAGGGCCCAACGATCCCGTCCAGGGCGCGACGCTGCCGCCCGCGGCGGCACCCGCCCGGCCGGCGGTAGACAACGCGGATGTCCGCAACGGAGGTACCGACGATGCCTTCGTTTTCTGATTTGCAGGCGCGTGCCGGACGGATTCCGGGCGATGCCACCGCACCGCTGGCTGCGCGGAAAGCAGCTCTCACAAATCGGACGGCCAAGCATGCCGTCCTTTCCCGATCCAACCGAAATGAAGGAACTGAATGATGTCCCTGTCCGCCATCAGCACCGCCATCGCCAAATCCAGGCATCCGCTGCTCAACACGATTGCCCTCTTCGCAGTGCTCGCCTTGCTTGTCATGCCCGAACTCGCCTTCGCGCAGACCACCCAAGATAAGGTCTGCGGATTCTTCTCGAACATCAAGGGCATCCTCAACGCCGCTTCGATCGTCGTGGTGACGGTCGCAGTGATCTTCTCCGGCTACCAGATTGCCTTCGCCCACAAGCGCATCTCTGATGTGACCCCGGCCCTCATTGGCGGCGTGCTCATCGGTGCCGCCGCCCAGATCGCCAAGACAGTTGTCCAGGGCGACGATGCCGGCGCCAGCGGCCAGTGCACGGAAGCAGGCAACGTGGGTATGCTCATCGACGCAATGCAGACGGCCATGCATTTCCTGCATTTCCATGCATAAGAACGTACTGTTCCGGGGTTGCACGCGCCCCCCCATGTTCATGGGCGTGCCTTACGTCCCTTTTTTCATGGGTGCGGGCTCGTGCTTGCTGCTGGCCATGTACTTCAACTACTGGTACCTGCTCCTTATGCCGGTCGTGATCTTCATCATGCGAATGATGGCGAAGCGCGACGAGATGATCTTCCGTCTTCTTGGACTGCGGCTGCAGTTCAAGACGCGGATGAGGAACGTGCAGGAACACGGTGGTATGTGGGTGTTCACCCCCAACAACTACCGCGACCCCAAGAACAAGCGCAAGAAGTAGGTCTCCCGCCCTGGCATCCATTGCCAGGGCCTTTCGTGCTCCATACGGTGAAACCGCCATGTTTACGCCCGACGCACCCATAGCCACACATATCACGCTTTCGAGCCATGTCTCGCCGACGGTCGTCAAGACCACCGGCGGGGACTACCTATTGGTGTGGCGCCTGGACGGCCTGCCCTTCGTCGGCAGGGAGGAATGGGAGATCGAGCACCGGCACAATACCTTCAACCGCATGCTGCAGACGCTGCGTGCGCCGGACTACCCGAACGTGGCCTTCTGGGTTCACGACATCCGTCGGCGCAGGCCGATCAAGGACAGTTCAAAGTTCGAACAGCCTTTCAACCAGGCACTCTCCGACGCCTACTACAGCTCACTGTCAGGGCAAAAGCTCATGCAGAATGAGCTGTACCTGACCATGATCTATCGCCCGGTGGTCGAGGGTAAGCGCTGGGTGGAAAAGAGCGCCAACATCGAACGGCTCCAACAAGAGCAGGCACAGGCCATCGCCACCGTGCTCGAACTCGCCGGCAACGTCGAGGCTGTGCTCAAGGACTACGCGCCCTACCGTCTTGGCCTCTATGAGGCACCTAATGGCGTGGTCTTCTCGGAGGTTCTCGAGCTCTACGGATACATTCTCAACCGTATCGACGAACCCGTGCCGTCGCTACAGGCGCCAATTTATGATTACCTCCCGGTGAGCCGGCAACGCTTCTCGGCGAAGACCGGCGATTACGTGCTCACGACACCGGATGGAAAGAATCACTTCGGCGCGATACTCAACCTCAAGGAGTATGTCGAGGCGACTTACCCCGGCATCCTCAATGGCTTGAAGTACCTCGACTTCGAGTACGTCATCACCCATTCGTTCTCGCCCATGGGACGGCAGAATGCGCTGTCGGCGCTAGAGCGGACCAAGGGCATGATGATCTCGTCGGGCGACAAGGCCGTGAGCCAGATCGTGGAACTGGACCATGCCATGGACCAGCTCGCGTCCGGCAACTTCGTGCTTGGTGAGTACCACTTCACCATTGCGATATACGCGCCTAGCCAGGATCTGCTCTCACAGCAGATTGCTGCCACGCGGGCCGAGCTGTCCAATGCAGGATTTGTCACTGTCAAGGAAGACCTGGCCGTCACCGCGGCGTTCTACGCTCAGTTTCCGGGCAACTGGAAATACCGAACCCGCCTGGCCAATGTCAGTTCGCTCAATTTCCTCGGCCTCTCGCCGCTGCACAATTTCGCCACCGGCAAGAAGGAAAACAATCCGTGGGGCAACTGCGTTACCACGCTGCAGACGACGAATGGGCAGCCCTACTACTTCAATTTCCACGCCACGCACCCGGCTGAGAACTCGCTAGGCGAGAAAGCCATCGCCAACACCATGGTGATCGGAAAGTCCGGTACCGGTAAGACCGCGCTCATCAACTTCCTGCTGAGCCAGGTTCAGAAGCTTTCCCCCTCCCCCACGATCTTCTTCTTCGACAAGGATCGCGGCGCCGAGATCTTCGTGCGTGCCTGTGGTGGCAACTATCTCGCCCTGGAAAACGGTAAGCCGACCGGCTTCAACCCGTTCCAATGCGAGCGAAACGAGGCGAACGTGCAGTTCCTCGCCGACCTGATCAAGGTGCTGGCCGGCAAGAGCGTCTACAGCTCGCGGGAAGAGGAAGACATCTTCCGGGCCGTGGAGAGCATGCTCGACACGCCCATGCATCTGCGCACCATGACGAACTTCCAGAAGAGTTTGCCGAACCTCGGAGACGACGGCCTCTTCATTCGCATGCGCAAATGGACGGCCGGCAATTCGCTGGGTTGGGTTTTCGACAACCCCCGTGACACCGTCGACCTGACGAAGGCCAACATCATCGGCTTCGATTACACGGACATCATCGACAACCCCGAAGTCCGGGCACCCGTCATCAACTATCTTCTGCACCGGCTCGAGGCGCTCATCGACGGCCGGCGTCTCATCTATGTGATGGACGAGTTCTGGAAGATTCTCGACGGCAAGGGTGGCCTCAAGGAATTCGCCAAGAACAAGCAGAAGACCATTCGAAAGCAGAACGGACTTGGCATCTTCGCGACCCAGAGTCCGGAAGATGCGCTGGCCAGCGATATCTCGGCCGCGCTCATCGAGCAGACGGCCACCATGATCCTGCTCCCGAATCCCAATGCCAGTCGCGAAGACTATGTCGACGGCCTGAAACTGACGGAGGCGGAGTACCAGGTCGTGGTGAGCCTCGACGAGCGCTCTCGCTGCTTCCTCGTGAAGCAAGGCCACGCGTCCGCTGTCTGCCAGTTGAATCTGCGCGGACTGGACGACGCTCTGGCCGTCATCTCTGCATCGACGGACAACATCGAAATCATGCACGAAATTCTTGCTGCACGCGCCGAAACCGAAGGCGTATCGCCGGACGATCTTCGCCCGGAGCAGTGGCTAGACGCGTTCTACGAGAACCGCAAGGGCAGCGGCAAGGGCCGGCCATCCCCTCGTCCTACACCCACCTCGTCCCAACGTGTCGCGTAACTGACAACCATCGTCGACTCAGGATAGGAGACCATCATGAGCACAACTACTCAATTCAAGTCCGTTCGCAGCCCACTTCTCAAGATCGTGCTCGGCGCGGCCTTGACCGTGACCTGCGGCATGCATAGCGAACCTGCTCGCGCGGGTTGGCCGGTCATCGACTACACGGCGATCGCCAACTCGCTGCAGAATTACTATGACCAGTACGGTCGCTGGATTGAAACGGCGCAGCATTACCAAAGCGTCATCCAGCATTACGCCGACCAAGCCACCTTCTGGCAGACACAGCTCAACAAACTTCAGCACCTCAACTTCACCTTGTTCACACTCAAGCATCAGTTCACGGAAGTGGCTGAGGATTTCGGCGTGGATGTCGAGTGCCCAGGACGAGTAGCAAACGGAGGGCTCGCCGGCGTCCTCGATACGGCGCTCGACAAGTTGATTCCTGACATGAATGGCGATGTACTGCAGCAGCAGCAAAATATCTGCGCGATGATCGTCCAGGCCAAGAACCTCAAGTACAACGACACTGTTCGCTATCTCAACTATGTGGCCCAAAAGGGCACTGAGATGGCGACCGCTCAGAGCACGCTCATCAGCAAGATTGGCGAATCCAACGGCAATACGGCGAACTTTACTGCCCAGTTGACCGAGTTCGGTCAGACATTGGATACGGCCCGCGCCCAGTGGGAATCCAATCAAAAGCAAGCTGACGCCCAAATCGACATGCTCCTCACGATGCAGGCCAACCTCTCGCGGCGAGCCATGGCTGGGTCGCCGAGCGTCCTGGGAACAGTGGTGAACACCGTGGCGCTGAAAGCCGCTTTCAATTGATACCCGAACCGCAAGGATCATGCGGATTGGTAACACACATTCAGGAATAAGGCGACATGCCAAATATTACGGATTACATATACTTCCGACTGGTCTACGACTATCTCAACGAGCAGATCAGCAAGTTCGGCATGGAGCTTATGGGCCGCATGATGTCGTGGGCGAGCGCCCTGGCACTCGTGCTCGTGACCTTGTGGATACTCCTTCAGGGTTACCGAATCCTTAGCGGTCAGTCACGTGAACCGCTGATGGCCACCGTACTCAACATGGGTCGCATCGCGGTCATCGTGGGCGCGGCGACGACCATGGCAGTGGCGGGCACGGACTTGCACAACTTCCTCACGGTGGATCTTGACAAGGCGGTGCACGGCATCTTCACCGGCAGCGACAAGGAAACGACGGCGGACTCCATCGACGGGAACCTCGCCTGGACACAGCTCGCACTGAGTACGATCAACTCAGTGCAGGTAGTCCCGAGCGATGCCGAAATGCTTGCCAACAAGCAGCGCGCGTCCTGGATAGCCGCATTCGGCACCGCCAGCCCTCCCATGGCTGCAGGTGTCATGCTTCTTCTCTACCAGTTCGCCATGGCCCTGTTCATTGGCCTCGGCCCGCTGTTCATCCTTTGCCTGATCTTCGACCAGACCAAGGAACTGTTCCGGCGCTGGATCATGTACGGCATCGGCACCATCTTCTCCATGGCGCTGCTGAGCGTCGTATGCAGCATCGTTCTTCGCCTCACGATCAAGATCAACGAAGCCATGTGGGGCGCCAAGATCGTGAACAAACTTCTGGGCAGCAGCACCGAGGGCCTGAACAGCATCGCCATGCAGCAAGGCGGCATCGGCCTGTTGCTTACTGCCCTCATCGTCTCCGTACCGCCCATGGCGGCCATGTTCTTCCAGGGCACCCTCGGCAACTTCCTCACCTATTCCGCCTTCGGTGGCGCCGGCAGCAGCATTGGGCCGAGTGGGCAGCCTCCGGGGTCTTGGTCGGCGCATAGGCTTTCCGGCGGAGATAGTGCGGCAGCTACTCGCGGAAGAGACTCGGAGGACATTGGCGCGCTGGGCGTGCGAACAATGCCTTCCGTGCCAGTGCTACCGCAGCAAGATGTCGTTAAGTCAGTGCCTGCAAGGGATCGGATGTAGTCATGCCGCTCATCAAATTAATCGTGGCTCTAACACTTATGTGGCTTTCCTGCCCCGTGTTCGCCGAGGATGGCTGTCCCCCTGGGCAGGTGCCCCAGTCTGGACATGGTTGGAAAGCCTGTGTACCGATGGGAAGTTCGCCGCAACCAACAGGCCCAGGCGATACCTTTCGCGGCCCGTCGAGAGTGGCCCGCTGGACCGCTCTCGCATTCGGCAAATCGAAGGGCATTCTTGGGGGAGGACTCAACAAAGCCTCCGAAGATGAGGCGATTTTGGGAGCCATGTCTGACTGCGCCACTCAAGGCGGGACTGACTGCAAGATCATAGGAGCAGTAAAGAACCAGTGCATAGCTGTGGCCGTCGGAACCACGCGACTCGCAACGGCAGAGGGACCTACGCAGATGACTGCAGAGAACCAAGCGGTCACTGAATGTAATAAGAGCGACTCGACTGGATGCAAGCCGTATTATTCGACTTGTACTGACATCGCATACGGGAACTAGACGTGGGCGCTTTCAGAACCACACTCGGGATATTGCAGTCACAACCTCAAGACCAGACAAGTGGACCAGAAGCCAACTGATGCAGCTGCGATTTAAGTTCGGCCTCGCCTGCGCCACAGACCTCTTTGTAACGGGATGGGCCCACGTGCAGAGCAGCGTGACGAAGTTGAGACAACGGCGCCCAACAGCAGGTAGCTCATGAAATCGCTGATGCTTATACTGATTGCAGTGTGTCTGGCCCTCGGTGTGACTGGTGCGCACGCTGAAAATGGCTGCCCGCCTGGCATGATCCCTTATTCCGGGACCGACGTACGGTCCTGCGGCCCACTTCCGCCCGGTTACCAACAGCAGCAGGCAACTCGTCCGAAAGCACGTTGGGTATCGCAGTGGCAGGCTATTGCCGGCGATAGCGAGCTCGGGATTCTCGGCACATCCACTGGAAAGCTCGTTGAAGATGATGCGATCTCCGCAGCGATAAGCGACTGCAAAGCAAACGGCGGGAAGAACTGCACCTTCAAGATCTCTGCGGCGAATGGATGCATCGCCATGGCGGTGGGATCCGAACGAGTATCGTACCGATCAGGAACGACAAAAGGCGCCGCGGAGTCGGCAGCACTCGGGGAGTGCAGCGAAGTGAGCAAAGATTGTCGCATGTACTACTCATCGTGCGACATGGCGAAGCTTGTGGAACTTTGATGAGTATTCCTTCTCATCGATGGCGGCCACGTTTTTCCAGGGCACGCTCAACAACTTCTTCACTCATTCTGCATTTGGCGGTGCCGGCAGCAGCATCGGTGGTCATCGCACCGCTGATGATCTGCCACACCTCATTCGCAATAGCGCGGTGCGCACTTAGAATTCCTTCCGCGGGCAATCCAGGGTGCATTACCGAAGGCCTGAACAGCATCGCCATGCAGCAAGGCGGTATCGGCCTGCTGCTTACGGCCCTCATCGTCTCCGTACCGCCCATGGCGGCCATGTTCTTCCAGGGCACACTGGGCAACTTCCTCACCTATTCCGCCTTCGGTGGCGCCGGCAGCAGCATTGGGCCGAGTGGGCAGCCTCCGGGGTCGTGGTCGGCGCACAGGCTCTCCGGTGGCGATACTCAGGCCTCAACCGCCGCCATGACAACCCAGGGTGCCGGTGGTTACAGAACACGGTCGATGCCTGCCACACTCCCATCACCGCAGCCTGACGAAGTAAAAACTGCGCCGGCCAGAGAACGGGTTTAAACATGTATCGTGCCAGACTCATCACTCTGCTCCTCCTTTGCTTCTTCTCGTTGAATGCAGTGGCTGAAGGTGGCTGCCCCCAAGGTCAGTATCCTCAGCAAGGGAATGGGTGGCGTGCGTGCGTGCCAATTAATAATCCATCCCGCACGGACGGGTCTGCGGACACGTTCCGCGGCCCAGTGTGGGTTGCGCGCTGGATCGCTCTAGCGTCAGACACCCCGAAAGGAATCTTAGGCAAGGGCATCAATGGCGCTTCCGAACTGGAAGCAACACAAGCAGCCAAGAACGATTGCTCAGCGCACGGGGGCACCGACTGCCAAATCATCGGCATAGTGAAGAATCAATGCATCGCTATGGCGGTCGGATCGAAGCAGCTCGCAACATCGGAAGGACCGACGCAAATGACCGCCGAGAGACTCGCAATCGGAAAATGCCAGAAAAACGGCCCGTCCGATTGCACCACGTATTACTCAGCCTGTGCGCAGCCTACGTTGGCGAATTGAGTGTCCTCCTTCCAAGTCCTTCCATCAGAGATCGGTGGTCAATGATGAGATTCCCGGCGCAGGCATTGCTGCTCGCAAAGTGAATATGAAGACAGCCGCAGCATTCGTGCTTCTCTTGATCTCTAGCCCTTTATTCGCTGAAGGGGGCTGCCCGCCTGGGCAAGTCCCGCAGCAGGGAAACGGATGGCGCGCTTGCGTTCCAAACAACAACTCGAGCGCAACGCAAGGTCCATCCGACACTTTCGTTGGACCGCAGGCCGTCGCCAGCTGGATATCTCTCAGCGCTGATCCTGATAAGGGTGTACTGGGAGAATCTGCGGACGCCAGAACTAGAGCAGACGCCGACCACACCGCAATGGCTGATTGTGCAGCTAAGGGCGGGGTCAACTGTCGTGTCGTGGTGTCCGCAAAGAACGGTTGCGTTGCGATGGCTGTGAGCTCCGACATATTCGCGACCGCGTCGGGGCCCACCCAGGGAACTGCCAACGCCAGCGCCGTCGAAAATTGCAAGCGCGGGAAAGACCCGGCTTGTCCGGTCATTTATTCCAAATGCGTAAAACCGGTGTACCAATTAGTGCGTATCCCATGGAGCAACCACGCATCAGCTATCGTGACCGTAAAGGGATGCACCGACGAGTGGGATGCCAATCACCGTGTCTATTATTCGGCATGCCTCTAACCAGCACCCGAATAGCACCATCGCAACCCCAGGACCAAACAAGCGGATCAGGAGCCAACTGATGCAACTGCGACTTAAGTTCGGCCTCGCGTGTGCCACCGCCCTACTTGTATCCGGGTGGGTGCACGCGCAGACGGCAAACCCCTATGCACGTCCAACACCGTCCAGCACGTCCGCCATGCAGGGTAAAGGAATGAAGATGGATGACCTCAAATCGTTTGCGACGGATGGGGCGCGGGTTCTCGAGTACAAATCAGGGGCCCTCGCTGGCGAGGGAAGCCAGGGCGTCATCCTGGTGCTCGACCCGCCCAGGACCGGGCATGAAAAGCTGGGGGAAGGCCCAAGCCGCAACGTGCTCCTGCTGATGCGCGACGGCTCCGGTCAGCTCCGCAAGGTGGCGTCCAATGGGCGCATCGTGCCCTGCTCCACCTGCGGCGGCGTGTCTGGCGACCCCTTCGGCTATACGCGGATCATCGCTCCCGGGCAGTTCCTCATCGCCACCGGCGGCGGGAGCCGCGAACGCTGGTCGGACGAATACACCTTTACATGGTCCGCATCCCGAAGGGGCTGGCTGGTAACCCGAGTGGTTCGCCAGGTCACCGACAGCGAGACGGGTAAGGAAAAACAGATAGACCTCACGGCCAAGGACCTTGGCGAAACATCCTTCCAAGACTTCGATCCATCGAGTATTCCGGAAGTGACCCTTCCATGAGTTTCAATCCTTCGCCACGGAGGCGAGGCGCAACTGGTAAGGACACCGCGACAGACTAGTCAAACAGGAGCTACACATGGCGACCGATCGCGAAACACAAGTCCTGACCGATGCGTATGCAGCAGGCATCAGAAGCCCGCGGGAACTGGCCAACTTCATGGCCCAGGTCACCCACGAATCCAACGGCCTGAACCGGCTTGAGGAAAGCTTCCGATATACGAGGAACATTTCCCAAATTCCCGTCAAGTCCGCCTGGCGCGAAGGCGCCGAGGCACTCGAAGCTGCTCGCCTCGAAGCGCTCAAAGGCCACCCTGAGAAACTTGCGGAACTGATGTACGGCGGACGCAACGGCAACGACCAGCCCGGCGATGGCTGGACCTATCGCGGACGCGGATATATCCAACTCACAGGCAAGGACAATTATCGTGCCGCTGGCGACGCGCTTGGCCTCGATCTCGTCGGCCACCCCGACTTGGCCGCCAAGCCAGAGAACGCATCGCGAATTGCCGTGTGGTATTGGGAGAACCGCGTGCCGGAGGCGGCGCGCGAAGATGTTCGGGCTGCGACCATCGCCGTCAACGGCAAGCTGAACGGGTTTGAAGATCGCGAAAACCGCTTCGCGGACTGGCAACGCCGGCTCACGCCCGACGTGATGCAACGCCTTGGCGACGGGTCGGTTGGCTTGCCCGTGTCTCCGACGGCCGTGCGACACACGGATGTGCATCAGCGCAATCTCAAGGAGGGCGCCCATGGCGAAGACGTGCGCGAACTCCAGAAGACCCTCGCACAGCTCGGGTACACCGATTCGCACCACCGGCCCCTGCGGCCTGACGGCGACTTCGGCCCCGGTACCCGCTCGGCGCTCGAAGCGTTCCAGCGCGACCACCACCTGAAGACCGACGGCATCGCGGGGCCAAGCACCATGGCGGCCATTGCGGCCGTCCACCCGTCACGCACAAACGTGCTGCGTCTCGATGATCCGTCGCATCCCGACCATGCGCTCTACGAACAAGCGCGCGCGGCGGTTCACCGTCTCGATGCACAACATCAGCGCACACCCGATCAGCAGAGCGACAATCTGGCCGCCGCATTGACTGTTGCGGCACGTCGCGAGGGCATGACCTCGATCGACCACGTGGTGCTGAGCGACGACGCAAGTCGCGCCTATGCCGTGGCAGGCGACGCCAACTCGCCTCACAAGCGTGTGGCAGATGTAGCGACCACGCAGGCGGTGAATACACCTGTGGAGCAGAGCGCATCGGCACTGGCCAAGCCCCTGCCGCAGGAGCCTTCGTCGCACCATGTGCAACGCCAGGCGGCCTCGTCGCCCGAAGCGCCCCCTCCCGTCATGAATCTGTAGTTCGCGCGCGAGGCCGTCACCCCCGGCCCCGCTCCATGCGCCCCCATTTGCGGGCGCGAACTCACCACCGGTGCGTGGCGTGTTCCAGGATGCCACGGCGGAGAATGTCATGAATCGCTACAAACCCTACGACGCAAACGCAACCGCAAACCTTGTTCAATCGGAGCGCCTGGGACGCATGACGGCCCTGCCCCTCTTGCTCGCCATGCTCGTCCTGACAGGCTGCGACAAGTCAGCCGCGCCGACGGCAACACCGGCCGCCGCCGCTTCCTCGCCGACAGCGGCAACGAGTGTGCCCAACTGCCCCGCCGAAGCTTTCGACCGCTTCCTTCCGCTGTTCGAAAACGACGTCGCCGTTCAGAAGGCGTATGTCACCGATCCCCTGCAAAGCGACTCGGTGGACCCCAACGCCGATCCCGAGCCGAAGCCCGTCTCCAAGTCCATACCCAGGGCCGAAGTGGCATTCCCCGTGATGCCCAGTCAGGCGCAGCAGACGAAAGACGGATTGGTCGCGACCCAGACCGCGGGCGGTCCGACTGAGATCTCCGTGAAACTCGTCAAGCCGGACACCGACTACCAGATGACGTTCTTCTTCCGGAAGGACGACTGCTGGCACCTCTATCGCGTCAAAGACGATTCGCTCTGAGGGAGGACGCACACATGCCATACCAAGACATCATGAACATGATCCCGCCCGGGAAAGGCCATCGCCCGGCACATATCACAGGCCACGATGGCAAGCGCAGGAGCAAGGGTCCGCACGGCGGTTCCGGCCTCAATAACGAGGAGGCTGCATCTGGAGTGCACCCGTGATGGCAGCTAAAAGCGCGTCCTCTGCCCTCCTCCTGCTCCTGTCAACACACGCCTACGGTGCCGCCACGAAACAACCCGACATCAAGATCAACCCGAATCCGCGGATGCGCTATGAGATCACTGTCGAAGTGAAAGGGGCGCCCGGCCCATTCGACCGCGTCGAGGGTGTGGTCGATTATCGCGTTGCCAACGAAGCTTGTGTGCCGTTGACGCCCGTGACCGGCGCAACGGTGCCGCCGGAGAAGCGCGTGCCCATCTCGCTGACTGCTATCGGCAATGGCACCTATAAGGGCGAAGTCTTCGCCGACCTTCTTCAGGACGAAAATTACTTCGGTAAGGGCGTCTGTCATTGGTCTGTGGTTGCCACCAGCGCAAACCTGTTCGTAAAGAGCGTGGACTTCAGCGCGCCGCTTTTTCATGACGACCTGCTGAAAGGCAAGTCCACCACGCGCTATTACTCGCACCGTTCTTACGCCACAACGCACCTCGATCGCGTCGATGTCGGCGAGGACGATCGGGCGAAGTATCAGGATGAAGCGAACGCCACGTTCTCGATCACTGTCCGTTCCGAGGAGAAGCGTCAATGACTCTTTTCTCCACCGACTATACGTCACTCGCCGAGCATTCCTCCCAGGATCGGGCACCGGCCGAACGGCGACAGCATCAGGCCCAACGACAGTTCGCCAGGACTGCACTTGGAGAAGGCCCATGAAGTTAGCTAAGAGCGTGTCTTCCGCCTTCCTGCTGCTCCTGTGCACACACGCATACGGTGCCACCAGGAAACAGCCCGAGATCAGACTCAACCAGAGTCCGAGCATGCGCTATGAGATCATCGCCACAGTCGAAGGCGCACCAGGCGCCTTCGAACGGATCGAGGGACACATCGATTACAAGGTGGTCAACGGATCCTGCGTGCCCCTCACGCCTATATCCGGCGCCACAGTGGAACCGCAGACACAGCTGCCCGTGGTCTTCGAACGAGCCGGCGAGAATACCTTCAAAGGTGAGATCTACGTCGATCGAATTCAGGACCAAGACTACTTTGGCATTGGTGTCTGCCACTGGTCGGTGGTCGGCGCGTCCGCCGACTTTCACCATGGCAAGGTGAATTTCAGCCCGGCGATCTACCATGACGACATTATCGGCCAGAGGAGCGTAGTCCGTTATTTCTCCGAGCGGTCGTATGAAAGGGCGTCCCGTTCCCGAATCGATATAGGTTCACCCAGCAAGTCCGATTTCACCGACGCGGGCAGGGTGTTCTCCATCACGCTGAAGTCAATGGAGAAGCCCAGGTGAGAAGTTCACTCAAACGCACGTCTTTCATCCTCATGATGCTCCTTTCCACCTACGCATGCGATGCCACCATGAAAAAGCCCGACGTCAAGCTTAATCCGAATCCGCGCATGCGCTATGAAATTACGATGCGCGTGGAAGGCGCGCCGGGAGAATTCGACCATATAGACGGATACGCGGACTATGAGGTGATTAACCCCGCTAGCGTTCCGCTGACACCCTTCTCCGGCGCCACTCTTGAGCCCCAGAGGCACGAGCTTATCGAGTTCAGGCGTGTAAGCGACAATGTCTACAAGGCCGAGGTGTACCTTGATCGGTTCATGGATGAAGACTATTTCGGACAGGGCATATGCCGCTGGTCAATCGTTTCCGTCGGGGCGGGGCTGCGCCACGGGCCGGTCACTTTCTCTCCGGGGATCTCAAAGAAGGAAATTCTTGCAGGTTCCGCCATCAAGCGGCATTTTGCTAATGCGTCCTACGCGGACGAAAGCATGGAGCGAATCGATATTGGAGTTGACGACCCCAGAAAATATAAGCGACCCGAAGACACCTTCACGGTTACTCTGGAATCCGCGGAGAAATTCCCGTGAGCATGCGATCGACTGACTATGCCTTGCTGGCGAAAGAGAGCTATCACGACCCGGTCCTGCAAAAGGAGTTCGATCGGGATGGGGTAACATATAAGGCGATCGATACATTCAACGATCCACGCACCGGCTTCCAGGCCACTGCGTATCAACGAACGGACACGCAAGAAATCATTATTGCGTACAGGGGTACTGAATTCGACCGCGAGCCATTGCATGATGGCGTCGTGGATGCCGGCATGGTGTTCAACGGCATCAACGCGCAGGAGGCAGAGGCGGCCGCTTTCACCAAGCGCGTGCTTAAATTGGCTGCCAACGAATCGGAGCGCTCCGGGAGCCCCATCGATGTCACGGTCACCGGACATTCGCTTGGCGGCACGCTTGCCGAGATCAACGCGGCAAAGTTTGGGTTGCGCGGCGAAACCTTCAACGCGTACGGCGGGGGTAGCCTCTTTGGAGTACCCAGCGGAGGAAGCCAGGTTATCGACCACGTCCGAGCTGGCGACCTTGTCAGTGCCGCCAGTCCCCACTTTGGCGAGGTTCGCATTTACGCGGCGCAGCGGGACATCGACACGCTGTCGAAAGCCGGTTATCGCGACGACAGCGGCATCCTGTCTCCGCGCAACCCGATCAAGGCAACGGACTTCGACGCCCATGCGATCGATAACTTCGTGCCGGACAGCAAGCTGCTCGGGCAATCGATCATCAGCCCTGAGAGCCAGGCCCGGTACCGTGCACACGAAGGCATGATCGATCGCTACCGAAGCGACGTGATGGACATCCGCAAGGGGCTGTCGGCGACCTGGGAGGTGCCCAAAGAGATCGGCGAACGAGCGCACGCGCTGGGTCGCGAGGTTGCGCAGGATATGGCAGAGGCTGGACAAGCGATTGGGCATGCTGCCCATGAGGTAGCCGACGCCGCGAAGCGTGCCGGCCGCGAGATGGCCAAGGATGTCGGCGACGCTGCCCACGCCATTGGCGACAGAGTGTCCGACGCCTGGGATACCCTTAGCCATCCTGGTTCATGGTTCGATGGTGATAAGCCGGCGCCGCGCCTGGACGACAAGTCCCACCCGGATCATGCGCTCTTCCAGCAAGCTCGCGAAGGAGTGCATCGCCTCGACGCTCGCCAAGAGCGCACACCCGACGAGCGCAGCGATCGCCTCGCTGCGTCGCTGACTGTCGCGGTCCGGCAAGGTGGTATGCAGCGCATCGACGATGTCGGCCTCAGCGCGGATGCCAGTCGCACCTACGCCGTGCAAGGCGACGTCCACTCGCCATTCAAGCAGGTTGCGGAAGTGGATACGCAGCGGGCCGTCAGCACTTCTATCGAGGAAAGCAGTCGCGCCTGGCAGGAAGCAACGCAGCGAGCTCAGTTGGTCACCGACCGTCAGCAGAACACGCAACAACAGCAGCCCGGCCACTCGATACCCGGCGCAGGCCCATGAGCATCATAAATGACATGGCCTTCGAGAAGGCCGGCCGCACTGCGCTCCATATGGACATAAATTTCACCATGTGTGCGAGTTCACAACCAAAGGAAGAAAGTAAGGCATGACAAGGATCAGGGGATATTGGGCAGGCGGCCTCTTCGTTGCGGCTCTAATCGTGGGCTACGTCTTGGCGGGATACTTGACCCTCGCGTTCCTTGGGTTGAGGGACGTTCCGCTCAGAGTCGGAACATACTTCGATTACATGCGGGCGCTTGGACTCGGCCTGAAGCAGTACCTGCCATACGCCTGGAAGATCAAGCTGGCAGGCGGCATTGGCTTTGGCTTTCCGTTGCTGCTTTGGCTTGTCGCGCTCATTTTCCTGTTCAGGCGCACAAAGCAATCCATGCACGGCGACGCCCGCTTCGCCACCGCATCGGACCTGCGCAAGCAGAACATGCTCTCGCCGGCGCCCAACGGCATCCTGGTAGGCAAGTTCAAAGGCAACCTCGTGCGCCTTCCCGGCCAGCAGTTCGTGATCCTCGCCGCGCCGACGCGCTCGGGCAAAGGTGTGGGCGTGGTGATCCCCAACCTGCTCGACTACCAGGAATCGGTGGTAGTCCTGGACATCAAGCAGGAAAACTTCGACCTGACGAGTGGTTGGCGCAAGTCGCAGGGGCAGGAAATTTATCTGTTCAACCCCTTCGCCGAAGACCGCCGCACGCATCGATGGAACCCACTTAGCTACGTGTCCAAGGACCCGGCATTCCGTGTTTCGGACCTTATGAGCATCGCCTCGATGCTCTACCCGGACATATCCGACGACCAGAAGTTTTGGGTGAGCCAGGCTCGTAACGCATTCATGGCGTTTTCGCTGTATCTCTGCGAGAAGTGGGAGGACGACGAGAAGAAAGGCCGGCCGGAAATCATTCGCAGCAAGCCCACGCTCGGCATGATCTATCGCCTGTCGTCGGGCGATGGCACCGATCTGCGCGAGCTGTATACGCGACTCTCGAAGGAGCCGTTCCTCAGCGCCAACGCTCAGTCGGCCTTTGCCAACCTGCTCTCGCAGGCCAACGAGACCTTCGCGTCCATCCTCGGCACGTTCAAGGAACCCTTGAACGCCTGGATCAATCCTGTGCTGGATGCGGCCACGAGCGACGACGACTTCCTGCTCACAGACGTGCGCAAGAAGAAGATGACCATCTATATCGGCATCCAGCCGAACAAGCTGGCCGAGAGCAAGCTGATCGTGAACCTCTTCTTCAGCCAGCTCATCAACCTCAACACCAAGGTGTTGCCGCAGAACGATCCGAGCCTGAAGCACCAGTGCCTGCTGCTCATGGACGAGTTCACCTCGATCGGCAAGGTGGAGATCATTGCCTCGGCGGTGTCGTACATGGCGGGTTACAACATTCGTCTTCTGCCGATCATCCAGAGCATGGCCCAGCTCGATGCCACCTACGGCAAGGATGTCTCGCGCACCGTCATCACCAACCACGCCTTGCAGATCGTGTACGCGCCACGCGAGCAGCAGGACGCCAACGACTATTCCGACATGCTCGGCTACACGACGGTACGTCGCGAGAACATCACCAAGAGCAAGAAGGGTGACGTGTCGAAGAGCCACACCGAAGAGAAGCGTGCGCTCATGCTCCCCCAGGAACTGAAGGCCATGGGTACGGAAAAGGAAGTTTTCCTCTACGAGGGAATCCCTCACCCTGTGATGTGCGAAAAAATCCGCTACTACCAGGACAAGTACTTCACGTCACGATTGATGGAGAAGGTGACGATCGCGCCGCTTTCCATCTGACGATGCTCCAAGGGCACCTACTGTTTTCCTTCCGCTGAAGAGAAGCACTCCATGAACACTGCCGCAAGATCATTCCTACTGATGGTGACGACCACCGCCCTGCCGATAGCCTCCCTGGCGGCCACCGCGTCGCCGAGCATGTGCGGCAAGTCGGACCATGTCGTGTTTTCCTGCCCCTTGGCAGAGAGCGCTAAGACCGTTTCCATGTGCGCTGCTGGTGACGACGCCAACGGTGGACGTCGCTTTTACTACGCGTATGGCCGCCCGGAAAAACCTGAGTTGACCTATCCGGCGGCGGGAAGCGAGGGTGATTTCACCCGCACGCACCTCACCTTCGCAGGCAATACCGGCGGCTATGCCTATGCATTCACGAATGCAGGCTTCAAGTACGTCGTCTATTCCGTCTCCGGTGCCAACAACCTGCAGGACGGCGGACTGGTGGTCTTGAAGGACGGCCAGGCAAAGCCCGTGAAGCAAAGCACCTGTCAGGCCGGCAAGGTGACAGACACGGATGAAGACACACTGATAGACGCGACGCTCAAATGGAAGAGCGACCCCGTGATCGAGAAGAACGGCATTCCTTCGCGCTGACCGACTGCGAAGTCGAAGGAGCGCACCGAGGTGCGCTCCTTCGACGAATCAGCGATGCATCTCAGGCTGTTGTTGCTGCTGCTGTTGCGTATGCGAGGGCACCGGTTGCTGGGTCTGGGCCGGGGCCTGCTGCCACTCCGCACTGCTCTGGGCCACGGTCTTGCCCACCGACTGGCCCACATCCACTTCCGCGATCTGCTTGAACGGGGAGTTCAGTTCGCCCTGGACGGCATAGGCACGGCGCGCATCGTCGCTGAGCACCACGTGGTCCACGCGCGATAGCCCTTGCGCATGCGCTGCCACCGCCAGGGACGCGGCCAGGTTGCTGCTCATCTGGTCCGGAGTCCGTCCCTGCTGCGCATCCACGGCGTGTACGCCGTCCAGTGCCTGGCGATACATGGCATTGCCAGGATGGGAGGGACTGTCGAGTTCCGTGGCCGGCCGTTGCGAGGCCTGATTCAATGCCGCCATGGTCTTGGCTCCCGCAATGCCGTCGTCGCCGAGGCCGTGATCGCGCTGGAAGGCTTTCAATGCCGCGGTTGTATTTGCACCGAAGTCGTTGTCGGGACGCAGCGGCCGGCCATCGGCACCGTTGTAGCCAAGCTGCGCCAGCTGGCGTTGCAAGTCTCCCACCGCGGGCGCGTGATCGTGTTCCCGCAGCGTGCCCGGCCGTTGCACATGGTCGCCGGTGGCGTGATTCGGCGCCTGCGCCCGTACGTGCCCCGGATGGGTCACGTGCAGCAGACGCTCCTCGACACCGTTGCGGCGCACGTTCACGTCCAGCGTGCGATCGGCGTTCACGTGCGTGGACACGTCGCGGCTGTTCACCGCCTGCCATTGGCCATTGACGAGGGCCGCGCCGTGCCCGGAACGGTCCCAGGTAACGAGGTCGCGCCCTTCGGCGTAGAAACCTCGATGGTTGGCCGTCTGCGCATAGGAGCCGCCCTGCCCCAGCGCCTGCACCATGGCCCGTGAGTGCGCCGGGTCCGTGAATGCATCGCGAATGGCGGCGTACTCGTGTGGCAGGTTGGGATGCGTGGGATCGTTGCCAAGCTGGGTCGGATTCACCAGCGGATTGCTTACCACGTTGTCCCATGCTGGCCGCAGCGGATGATCGGGACCGGTGGCGCGCATATCGTTGAACAAGGCCGCACCGGCCAACGCGTGATCGCGCCCGTCGGTCACGTAATTCGGATAGCGGTCGATGGAGTGCCGCACATCGTCCACGCTGTGGTGCTGTCCATGCTGGAGCTCGCCGATCAAGCGATTTCCGTAGGTTTCGCTCTGGTTATAGAGCTTGGCCGTCATGGTAATGAGGCGGGCCTGATCCGCTTCCGACGCATGTCGGTACAGATCGGTCTGCTGCAACGGCGCAATGGCGTTCGTCATCAGCTTGTTCACCTGCGCGGTGTCGTGCCGGTGCACGAAATCCACGCCCGCCTCGCTCGCCATGAAGGCGTCGAGGTGCGACTTCACCGTGGCATCGAGCGGCCGGCCATGCTGCGCTTCGATCTGGTGACCGGTGCGCCCGAGGTCGGCAATGGTCTGGGTGCGCTGCGCAGGGGTGAGCGCCCAGTCCGGATGCGCCGTGCGTGCCCAGTTCTGGTAAGCGTCGGTCAGCTCCGTCGCGACTTCGGGATGTTGCCCCAGATCGGTCTGGAGCGTGCCGATGGAGAACCCGCTGTTGCCGATGGGATCCATCCGGGGATGGCCCTGGGCGTCATTGCGAATGTTGCCCGCGAAACTCAGCCGGTAGGCCACGTCGCCACCTTCGGAGCTCACGCCGATGGCGAAATAGGAAAGTGCACGTGCTTCGTTATCAGTCAATCCTGGCATGCTGTAACTCCTGGTTGATGGGCGCTGTTACATGTCGTCCTTGCACGTCGTGTCCAGCGGCGCCTTGCCGCCTTTCGCCACGCGTTCCAGCGAGACGTATTTCTCGTCGGCCCGATACCAGGCCAGCCGTTTGCCTTCCGGCGTCACGTATCCGTTCACGTCGCCGAAAGCGGGGCACACGGGATAACCGCCGCGCTCGGCTTCCTCGGCGCAAAACCGCATGTAGAGCTTGCCGTCGCGCCATTCGCCCTTGAAGCGGCCCGAGCTCCCCATGGACCGGGTGCCGTCCGCCCATGTGCCTTCAGGCGCTGCACCTTCCGGAATGTGCAGCTCTACCGCATGTCCGAGGTTGCAATCGGTTCGATATCCCCAGTCGCCCGCGACGGCCGATGCGCCCGCTTCCTTAACCCCTGCCCCTCGCGCACGCTTCTCCAGTTCGTCAGCCCGGAAGCTCGTCTGGGTCGTGGTGCAAGCGTTCTTGACGACCGTGCCGGGCTTGACGCCACACGCCTTGTCGCGACCGGCAATCCACTGGCGCTCTTCCTCGCGAAGGGCCTTCCGGCCTGCGTCGTCCAGCGATGCCGAGAGCTTCTTGTAGACGGCGTTCAGCCGCGCGTCCTGGGCGTCGTAGTCGTGCGAGCCGGCCTCCTGCGCCGCGACGCCCGTCGCGCATGCCAAGCCCACGGCCATGGCGGCCAGCCATCGCACCCGGGCGCTCGCCCGCGCCCTATCCATTCGCCTGCCGAGCATTGGAACTCCTGGTTCTGAACTGTACGGATACCCTCTCGCGGGACGGTAGCAGCCCCGCATGAGAAAAAAACGTGCAGGGGTCGCGCCTCGGGCATGGGAGGCAACCGGCGCGATACCCGACCCATCCGTTATCATGTCCGACCGGCGTGCCGCGGGTGGCACGCCTTCGGCATGGAACCCACGGAAAATCATGGCTTTGGCAGAAGACATCTCGGCCGCCGCGGGGCATACGCCCTTCATGCGCCAGTACCTGGCGGCAAAGGCGGAGCACCCGGACATCCTTCTGTTCTTCCGCATGGGCGACTTCTACGAGTTGTTCTATGACGACGCGCGCAAGGCCGCCCGCCTGCTCGACATCACCCTGACCCAGCGCGGCCAGTCCGCCGGGGCACCGATCCCGATGGCGGGCGTGCCGTACCACGCGGTGGAGAACTACCTGGGCCGCCTGGTGAAGCTGGGCGAATCGGTGGCACTGTGCGAGCAGATCGGCGATCCCGCCACGTCGAAAGGCCCCGTGAAGCGAGAGGTGGTGCGCATCGTCACCCCCGGCACGGTGACTGACGCGGCACTGATGGAAGAGCGCCGCGACAACCTGCTGCTTTCCATCGCGGCCGGCCCGAAGGGCTATGGTCTGGCCTGGGTCGATCTCTCCACCGGCCGCTTCCTCCTTACCGAAGTGGGTACAGCCGAAGGGCTGGCCGCCGAACTGGCGCGATTGCAGCCGGCGGAAACCCTGGTCGGGGAGGACGTGGCCTGGCCCAAGCTCGTTTCGTCGCTGCCCGGCCTGCGGAAGCGCCAGCCGTGGCATTTCGACGGCGACGCCGCCACGCGCGAGCTGTGCCGCTTCTTCAAGACGCGCGACCTCCTCGGGTTCGGCGTGGACGGCATGCCCCTGGCCATCGCCGCGGCGGGCTGTCTGCTCGGGTACGTGGAAGAGACCCAGAAAAGCGCTCTGCCCCATCTCACCGGCCTCGCCGTGGAGAACGCGGGCGAGACGATCGCCATGGACGCTTCGACGCGACGCAATCTGGAGATCGACACGCACCAGAGCGGCAACGTCGAGAACACCTTGCTTGGCGTGCTCGACGAAACGGTAACGCCGATGGGTGCGCGCCTGCTGCGCCGCTGGCTGAACCGGCCGTTGCGCGATCGCCAGGTGTTGCGCGGGCGCCACCAGGCGATCGGCAGCCTGATCGATGCGCGCCGCCATGTGAGCCTGCGCGAGCGACTGCGCGGTGTGGGCGACCTAGAGCGCATCCTTGCACGCGTGGCCTTGCGTTCGGCACGTCCGCGCGACCTTTCCACGCTGCGCGACGGCCTGGCCGCCGCACCCGGCCTGCGCGAGGACATCGATGGCCTCGACAGCCCGCTGATCCATGCGCTCGTGGAGCGCATCGGCGATCACGCGGAAACCGCGGCGCTGCTTGCCGCCGCCATCGTCCCGCAGCCGCCCGTGCTGCTGCGCGATGGCGGCGTGCTCGCCGAGGGCTACGACGACGAACTGGACGAACTGCGCCGCCTGTCCACGAACGCGGACCAGTTCCTCGTGGACATGGAGGAACGCGAGAAAGCCGCGAGCGGCATTCCCACGCTGAAGGTCGGCTACAACCGCGTACACGGTTATTACATCGAGATCACCAAGGCCCAGGCCGACAAGGCACCGCAGCACTACACGCGCCGGCAGACGACGAAGAATGCCGAGCGATACATCACGGAAGAATTGAAGCAGTTCGAAGACAAGGTGCTTTCCGCCAAGGAGCGTTCGCTGATGCGCGAACGCGCACTGTACGAACTGCTGCTGGATAAACTGATCGAGCGCTTGCCGGAACTCAAGGTCGCCGCGGCTGCCATGGCGGAGCTCGACGTCCTGGCGAACCTCGCCGACCGCGCGGAAGCGCTGGACTGGACAGCGCCGCAGCTCACCGACGTACCGGGCATTCATATCGAACGCGGGCGCCATCCGGTCGTCGAGAAGGTTCGCGACGAACCCTTCGAACCGAACGACCTCGTGCTGGATAAAGGCCGACGGATGCTGGTGATCACCGGCCCGAACATGGGCGGTAAGTCCACCTACATGCGGCAGAACGCATTGATCGTGCTGCTGGCGCATATCGGCAGCTACGTGCCGGCGTCCTCAGCCACCATCGGGCCGATCGATCGCATCTTCACCCGCATCGGTGCGGGGGACGACCTCTCGCGGGGCCAGTCGACCTTCATGGTCGAGATGAGTGAAACGGCCAACATCCTGCACAACGCCACGGATTGCAGCCTGGTGCTCATGGACGAAGTGGGCCGCGGCACGAGCACCTACGACGGCTTGTCGCTGGCGCGCGCCGCCGCGGTGCACCTTGCCGCCACGAGTTGCGCGTTCACGCTTTTCGCCACGCACTACTTCGAACTGACCGAGCTGGCGGGCGAGTTCCGCACCATTGCGAACGTGCACCTCGACGCCGTGGAATATGGCGAGCAGCTGGTCTTCATGCACACGGTGAAGGACGGCCCGGCGAATCGCAGTTTCGGCCTGCAGGTGGCCGCCCTGGCCGGCTTGCCGAAGAGCGTCATCGCCGATGCGCGTCGTTACCTGTCCGCGCTGGAGCAGGGGCACGAAGTGACGGCCGCGGTGGCGGCACCGCCAGCGGCCGCGCCGCAGATGGGACTGTTCGCACCCCCGCTGCCGTCGCCGGTGGAGGAAGCGTTGCGTGCCCTGGACCCCGACGATCTGGCACCGCGCGAGGCGCTGGAGCAGTTGTACAAGCTGCGGAAGATGCTTCGCTGACCGCAATCCCGTAGGAGCCGCTATAGCGGCGATGGGTGCTGGCGACGACTTCCCACAAGCAAGCTTTGTGTGGGAGCCGCTTCAGCGGCGATGGGTGCTCGCGGCAAGCGTGCCCGCTGCCGCGGGATCGCCGGCATAGCCGGCTCCCACAGAAAGCGCTCGGAGCCTACAACGTCTTCTTCAAGTCCTGGATCAGGCGGCGGTCGCGCTTGTCCGGCCGTGCATCGGGACGCAGCAGCGCTCCGCCGGTCAGGCGGCGATCTTCGCGGCGACGCTCGCGCTCAGCCACGCTTTCTTCGGTTTCGCTGTAGAGCTTCCGTGCTTCCGGCGCCGGCCCGCGTTTTTCCGACAGCGCCACGACCACGCAGGCGATCCGCTCTTCACCGCGGGTGATGCGGAAGGTATCGCCCACGTGCACCGGCTTGGCCGGTTTGCAGGCGGCGTCGTTCAACTCCACCTTGCCGCCGTCGATCGCCTGCTTCGCGAGGCTGCGGGTCTTGAAGAAGCGGGCGGCCCAAAGCCATACGTCGGCACGGACGCCGGCATTAGTCGATGAATCGGTCATGGTGTGAAGGATAAGGTCGGCAGAGGGGATTCCAAGGATGGGGAAGCCCTGAACACGCAATCGCAAACGCCATGACGTGTTCTGAGCATCCCTAGCCGGCGGGCAGGAACAGATTACCCAGGGGAATCGTCACGAGCGACAGGAGGATGCCGGCACCGAGCACGGTATTGGCAAGTTGCGGCTCGAGTTCGTATTGATCCGCGAGGATGGCCGCCGAGATCATGGGCGCCATGGCCGCCTGCAGCACGCCCACCGTGAGCGTCAGGCCTGACACGCCTGCCGCTACCCCCAGGCCCAGCACAAGCAGTGGCGCCAGGAGCAGCTTCCAGCCCAGCCCGGCCACCAGCGCGCCCATCTGCTCGCGGCGCAAGTGCAAGCGAAACTGCAGTCCCACCGAGAAAAGCGCCAGCGGCGTGAGCGTCTGGCCGATCTGCAGCAGCGGCGTTTCGAGCGCCGCCGGCAGACCGCCCGCCATGCCGATGACGATACCCACCAGCAAGGCGATGAAAGCCGGAAACGTGAGGAGCCGCCGCACGATGGTAGATGCGCTGGCGCCCCGCCCCGAATAAAGCGAGGCCACCACGATGCCTCCGGCCGCGAGCATCGGGAAGCATCCCAATTGATCGGCGATCACGGCCACGGAAAGGCCGGCCTTTCCGTGAAGTGCCTCGACCAGCGGGTACCCCATGAAGGACGTGTTGCCCAGGCCGCAGACCAGCGTGAGACAGCCGATGCGCCGTGGCGACCATCCGAGGGCCTTCCCCATGGCGGCGAACAGCGCCCACGCGCCAAGGAAGGTCACGTACATGCCCACGACCGGAAACCACAGGCGGGTGTCGATCGTGACGTGTGGCACCAGCGCCAGCACCAGCGCGGGCAAGGCGATGTTCAGCACCCACCAGTTGATGCCCGGAACGATGCCTTCCGGAAGGGGCGCGTAACGGCGGCAGAGAATGCCGAGGGCGAGGCAGAGGAAGAGGATGAGCAGCGCGGACATTGCGCGGACGATAGCAGCGTGCGTAATGAAGCGTCACGCGCCCATGCGGGCATTAGGCACTGGGCCCCTGCTTTCGCAGGGGCGACGGCGGGTCCATCGGGTGCCGCATGCCGTCGTTCCCGCGAAGGCGGGAACCCAGCGCCTTGTGCGTCAGCCCAGCAGCACCCGGTTCATGCGCTGCACGAACCCGGCCGGATCGGCCAGTTGCGCACCCGCGGTGATTTCCGCCTGTTCGAACAGCAGGCCGGCCAGGTCAGCCGCCTTCGCGTCGTCGGTCTCGCTCGCCAGACGCTTCACCAACGGGTGGTCCGGGTTGAGTTCGAGCACCGGCTTCGCGTCCGGCACGTCCTGCCCCGCTTCGCGCAACAGGCGAGCGAGGTGTGGCGCCAGATCGAAGTCGGCCAGCGCCAGGCACGACGGCGAATCGGTGAGGCGGGCCGAAACGCGAACCTCCTTGACGCGATCGCCGAGCAACGTCTTCGTGCGTTCGAGCAGCGGCTTCGCCGCCTCGGCCGCCGCTTCCTGCTTCGCCTTGTCGGCCTCGTCCAGCGGGAATTCGCCCTTGGCGACATTGCGCAACCGCTTGCCGCCGTATTCGGTGAGGTAACCGAGCATCCACTCGTCCACCCGGTCGGACATCAGCAGCACTTCGATGTCCTTGGCCTTCAACGCTTCCAGTTGCGGGCTGCCGGCGGCCGCGGCGTAGCTGTCGGCCGTGACGTACCAGATGGTGTCCTGCCCGACCGCCATGCGCCCGATGTAGTCATCGAGCGAGACCGTTTTCGCCGGGCCGTCGCCCTTCGTGGAGGCGAAGCGCAGAAGCTTGGCGATGCGCTCGCGATTGGCCGTGTCCTCGACGATGCCTTCCTTCAGCGTGTTGCCGAAACCGGTGAGGAAGGTCGCGAACTTTTCCGGCTCGTCGCGTGCAATGCGCTCGAGCAGGTCGAGCACGCCCTTCACGCAGCGCGCCTTGATCTGCTCCAGTTGGCGGTTGTGCTGGAGGATTTCGCGGCTGACGTTCAGCGGCAGATCGTCGGCATCCACCACGCCACGCACGAAGCGCAGGTAGTTCGGCAGCAGCTCTTCGGCGGCGTCCATGATGAAGACGCGCTTGATGTAGAGCTTCAGGCCCTTGCGCTCGTCACGGCCGCCCATCATCAGGTCGAAGGGCGGCTGCTCGGGCACGTAGAGCAGCGTCGTGAAGCTCTGGTTGCCCTCGACCCGATTGTGCGTCCAGGCCAGCGCGTCGTTGAAATCGTGGCCCAGCGCCTTGTAGAAGTTCTGGTATTCCTCGTCGGTGATCTCGCTCTTGGCGCGCGACCACAGTGCCGATGCGGAGTTGACCGTGGTCCACTCCGTCGGATCCGGCTTGCCGTCCTTTTCGGCGGGCATGCGGATCGGGAATGCGACGTGGTCGGAGTACTTCGTGATGGCGCCGCGCAGCGTCCACGGCTTGAGGAATTCGTCCTCGTCGGCCTTCAGGTGCAGCACCACCGTGGTGCCGCGCTCGCTGACGTTGGTGTCCTCCAGCGTGTATTCGCCCTTGCCGTCGCTTTCCCAGCGCACGCCGGCCACGGCGGGCTGGCCGGCACGGCGGGTGATCACGGTGACCTTGTCGGCGACGACGAAGGCCGAGTAGAAGCCCACGCCGAACTGGCCGATGAGGCGGGCGTCGGCCTTCTGTTCGCCGGAGAGCGCCTCGAGGTAGCGGCGCGTCCCCGAGCTGGCGATGGTGCCGATGTTGGCGACCACTTCCTCCCGGCTCATGCCGATGCCGTTGTCGCGCACGCTGATGGTCCGCGCGTCCGGATCCCACGTGACCTGGATGCGCAGATCCGCATCGCCGTCGGTCAGGGAGGGATCGGCCAGCGCTTCGAAACGCAGCTTGTCGCAGGCGTCGGAGGCGTTGGAGATCAGCTCGCGCAGGAAGATTTCCTTGTGCGAGTAGAGGGAATGGGTCACCAGGTGGAGTACCTGGGCGACCTCGGCTTCGAACTTACGGGTTTCCTGGCTCACGGTGCCGTTCCTTCAGGGTGGGACAGGCCCCGGAGTATGGGGATTGGCTCAAGACGAAAAAAGGCCCCGGCGGGTGGCCGGGGCCCTTAGGAAGGTGAGGGACCCTGCGTTTCGCAGGGTCGCCCTCAGCGTGCGGCCTGAAGGGCGGCGATGCGCTCCTCGATGGGCGGGTGGCTCATGAAGAGGCGCTTCAGACCCGTGGCCAGGTGACCGGAGATGCCGAACGCCTGGATCGACTGCGGCAGCGACGTGTCGCCGTGGTTGCCGGACAGGCGCTGCAGGGCCGAGATCATCGAGCCCCGGCCGGCCAGCTGGGCGCCCGCGGCGTCGGCGCGGAACTCGCGCCAGCGCGAGAACCACATGACGATCATGGAGGCGAACAGGCCGAACACGATCTGCAGCACCATCACCACGACGAAATAGCCGATGCCGCCCTCGCCGTCGCGCTCGCGACCGCCGCTCAGCCAGCTGTCCACCACCCGGCCCACGATGCGGGCCAGCACGATCACCAGGGTGTTGAGCACGCCCTGGATCAGGGTCAGCGTGACCATGTCGCCGTTGGCGACGTGGCCGATCTCGTGGCCCAGCACGGCGGACACCTGTTCCCGGTCCATCTGCTGGAGCAGACCCGTGCTGACCGCCACCAGGGCGTTGTTGCGCGTCATGCCGGTGGCGAAGGCGTTCATCTCGGGCGCGTCGTAGACGGCCACCTCCGGCATGCCGATGCCCGCCTTCTCGGCATGGCGGCGCACGGTCTCGAGCAGCCAGCGCTCGGACTCGTTGCGCGGCTCGGTGATTACCTTGGCGCCGGTGGACATCTTCGCGGTCCACTTCGAGATGGCCAGCGAGATGAAGGCGCCGCCCATGCCGAAGACCGAGGCGAAAACGATGAGGCCCCCGATGCCCATGCCGCGCTGCGCGGCCCACTGGTCGATGCCGAGAACGTGCACGACGCAGGTAAGCAGGAATATGACGGCCAGGTTGGTGGCGACGAACAGGGCGATGCGTTTGAACATGATCTGTCTCTCTCATGGCGGCTGGCGATGGCGCCGCCTGGTGCAAGTTTTCGGGGCGAAGGGTTAACGATTCAATGCCGGAAGCCGTTACCGGGCGCGGGGCGCAGGTTCCGTGCGGTTCTGCGCCGAAGGCTTCGCCTACACTTGTCCGCCTCCGGCTTCAGCAAGCATGAGAAACGTCTCAATCCTTCCCATGACGACCAGGCCACGCTACCGCGGACGCTTCGCGCCCTCGCCCACCGGCGCCCTCCACTTCGGCTCCCTCGTGGCCGCGGTGGGAAGCTGGCTGGTGGCGCGGCATGCCGGAGGCGAATGGCTCGTGCGCATCGAAGACATCGACCCGCCCCGGGAGGTTCCCGGGTCGGCGGCGTCCATCCTGGCTACCCTGTATGCCTTTGGCTTGTCGGCGGACGCGCCGCCGGTCTACCAGTCGCAGCGGCAACCCCTTTACGCCGCGGCCTTCGAGCGCCTGCGGAACGAGGGCCGGCTCTTTCCGTGCTGGTGCAGCCGCACCGACCTGGCCGCCGCGGGGGGCTTCCATCGCGACGGCCTCTGCGTAGCGCCGCCCGATCCGTCCCGACCGCCCGCATGGCGCCTGCTCACGCCGGACCTCACCCTCCGCTGGACCGACGACCTGCAAGGCCCACAGGCCGAGAACCTCCGCGAGGCCGCGGGAGACTTCGTGATCCGGCGTGTGGAGGGGCTCTGGTCCTATCAGCTGGCCTGCGTGGTCGACGACGCCGACCAGGGCGTTACCCACGTCGTGAGGGGGGCCGACCTGCTCGATTCCACCGCCAGGCAGATCCACCTGCAGCACCTGCTCGGACTGCCCACCCCGGGATACCTCCACCTTCCGCTGGTGCTCGACGCCGAGGGGCGGAAGCTCTCCAAATCCACGGCCGCCCTGCCCGTCGACGCCCACGATCCCCTGCCCGCATTGCGCGCGGCGCTCGACCGGCTGGGGGTGACGGCGCAGTCCGCCGCGACCACGCCCGACGGGCTTCTTCGTGACGCGCTGCTCGCGTTCAAGCCTGCGTCGCTTCGCCGCAGTAGTCTTGGCGCCGCGGCGACGCTATAAGAATCGTTTGCCCGGCGACGGGCCACCACGGGATTGCGCGAGGATGAAGCAAGGCATGACGCAGCGAACGGCACTGGTGACCGGCGGCACGGGCGGCATCGGAACGGCGATCGTGCGCTACCTTGCCCGCCAGGGCCACCGGGTCGCCACCAATTTCCGCGACGAAGCCCGGGCGGCCGCGTGGCGCGAAGACATGATCCGCGACGGCATCGACGTCGTGATGGTGCCGGGCGACGTCTCCGATCCCGTCTCGGCGGAGACAATGGTGCGCGCGGTGGAAGACCTGGCCGGGCCCGTCGAGATCCTGGTGAACAACGCCGGCATCACCCGCGACACCACCTTCCACAAGATGGACTACCAGCAGTGGACCGAGGTGGTGAACACCAACCTCAACGCCTGCTTCAACGTCACCCGCCCGGTGATCGAGGGCATGCGCTCCCGACAGTGGGGGCGCATCGTCCAGATCAGTTCGATCAACGGTCAGAAGGGCCAGTATGGCCAGGCCAACTACGCCGCGGCGAAAGCCGGCGTGCACGGCTTCACCATCTCGCTGGCGCAGGAGAACGCGCGCTTCGGCATCACGGTGAACACCGTCTCGCCCGGTTACGTCGGCACCGATCTGGTCATGGCCGTCCCCGAGGACATCCGCGCAAAGATCATCGCGCAGATCCCGGTCGGCCGCCTCGGCAGACCCGAAGAGATCGCGCATGCCGTCGCGTTCCTCACCTCGGAGGATTCCAGCTGGATCACCGGCTCCAACCTCGCGATCAACGGCGGCCACTACATGGGGTGGTAGGAGCGCACTGTGGGAGCCGGCTATGCCGGCGATCCCGCGGCAACGGGCAAGTCTGCCGCGAGCAGCCATCGCCGCTGAAGCGGCTCCCACAAAGGGCGCTCCTAAGTCAGATCCAGCTCCGTTATGGAACGCGGCTCGCTGATAACGACGTTGTTGTGGTGCGCGCGAAACTTCGCCATCACCTTGTAGGCCACGCGACGCGCGCGCATCACGGAGCCGAGCGGCCGATGCGCGGCCAGCCCGTGCCAGGGACTGAAGGCCATGCCGTCGTCGATGGCAGCGCGGCGCGCGGCGTTCCACGCAGGCTGCGGCGGCACGACGATACGGGCAACGTCGATGTAAGGACTCTTCTCCTCCGGCCAACGCACCGAGGCGTCCTCGATCGGCATCGTGTCCAGGTCCGTGCAGAACTGCACGCGCAGATCCCACTCACCGCCCTGCTCGGCGAAATGGTTCACCATCGCTTCGCGCAAGCCATTCGGCTTGCCGTTGACGTTGAGTTCGGCATCGGTGAGCGCCGTGAGGTTCGGCGACCGCGGCGCCACGGATACCTTCACCACGTACTCGCCGAAACGGATGGGTGCCTGGCTGTAATAGGTGTCGCCGAGCGGATGCGTTTCGGGCTGGCCGCCAAGGCTGAGAAGCGTCGCGCTCTTGCCTCCGAATGCTTCGATAACGCGTTCCGTGCCACGAAGCACGGCCGACAGCGCTTTCTTCGCGCCTTCCGCACGATCGGTCGTCGCGGCCACCAGTTTCAGTGATGCCGAAAAGCGCTTCGCGTTAGGCGTGGAGAACACCGGCCCGTTCACCAGCACGAAATCCTGCGTGAGGTCGCCGTCGCTGCCGGGGAGCCGTTCGCCCTCCACGCCGATGATTTTCAGGGCCATGCCGCGCGGGGTCGACACGCTGTCGTCCAGCAGGTCGCCCGGAACGGTGGACATGCGCATCACCAGGGGATAAGTCCCAGGACGCGCGAACAATCCTTGCGCCAACTCCCGAGGCAGGTCGTCGGGCACGATCAACTCGCCGGTCAACAGCGCGTGGCTCTTCGCATGCACCGAGCGGTGGGCATGCTTTTCGTGCTCCAGGGTGGTCTGGTTGATCCGCGTGAGTGTCTCGATCAGCTGCTCCGCCGTCTCGGCCTCGTCGGGCTCCACATGTTCCAGGGACTCGTCGAAGCGGATCGGCGGGGGGACCAGGGACAGGGGCATGACAGGGCTCGGTGCTTGCGGTCGCAAGATGTTGCCGCCGAGTCCGTGAAGGACGGGTCACATGAGTTTGTAGCTGAACGTAAGGTTCCAGCGCATGTCGCGATCCTTGCTTTCGGGTGGTTTGTCGGCCGTCGGCCAGGCCAGCGCGAAGTCGATCGCATAGTGCTTCTTGTCAGAAGCGCGCACACCGACCACCGCCGAGTCCAGTCGATCGACGAAGGGCCGCGCGCCGTTCAGATACACGCGTGCCGCTTGATAGGCCACATACGGCGTCACAGAGTCGATCCACCCCGCACCCGGTGCGAAGGCACGGTTCAGTTCCCCCGAGGCGGCCCAGCCACTGTCCCCCGCCGCGTCGCCAGGATCGTAGGCGAGCGCGAAATTCTGTCCGCCAAAGTTGATCTGCTCCGTCGACGGCAAGGCGTCGTGGCTGTACTGGCCCGTGGCTCGCAGTACCGTTCCGAGCTTGTGCGCCCACTGCCGCGACCAGCTCGCGTTCGCCGTGTAACGGGTGAATGCCAGGTCGGGCATCGCCAGGCCCACCGCACCAACGTTGCTCACGACGCGCGAGTACGCGCCCAGTCCGCCGAAGCCATGTGCCAGCGCAAAAGCGAACTGGAGTGTGTGCCCGGCCTCCACGCTCAGCGAAGACAGCTCCGCGTTGAGTACACGCACACTGGAACGCAGGGCAATAGACGCGCCCGTATCCACGTTCCGGTATCTGTCGTCCTGGCGGGAGGCATAGGCGCCCATCGCCAGGTTCACCCTCCGCGTGTTGGCGAGCACCAGCGGATACAGCGCCGTCAGCGCCAGCCGGTCCTGCTCGAGCCTGTGGTCGAGGTACGACGACAATTGCTCGTCGGTATCGGGCTGCCCCCAGTAGCGGCTCGCGTCCACCTTGGCCTGCCACCCGCGGGAGCCGATGGGCTGCACATAGGCCGCGGAATAGAAGCGCTGCCCTCCGCCGTTGGGGAACAGCGTCGACACGCTCAGCTGTTCGCCCAAGGGCGAGAGACCATTCTCGATGAGGGAAAACACGCCCTGCGTTCCCGGATGATTGAAATCGAGCCCGTAACTCATGTCGTAGCGCTGTCGCGACACGTCGAGATCCAACCGGGTGGCACCGTCCGTCGTTGTGGGCGGTGGCACGTTCGCCGCCACCTTCAGACCGGGCAGGAGTCCGAGTAATTGGGTGTAGCGCTCGAAGGTGGCCTGACGCAACGGCCGTTCGCCGACGATGTGGGCCGCCATTGCCTTGATGCGCGGTTCGAGGTTGCCGGCGTCGCCGCGTATCGCCACGTTCGCGACGTATCCTTCCACCACCTGGATCTTCACGATGCCGCCGGCGAGCGTCTGATTGGGAACGAATGCGAAGGACAGCGCGTAACCGCGGGCCTTGTACATGGCGGTGACGCGATCGGCCGCGGCGACCAGATCGCGAACCGTCGATTCCATTCCACGCATGGGCGCGAAGATGGCCGCGACGTCGGCGAAGGGAATGGACTTCACCCCTACCACATCGAAACGCGAGGGCGTCACACGGGTAGCCAGCAAGGCTTCGAGTGCGGGGTTCGGCGCCTTCACGTTCACGGTCACCGACGGCGCCTGCCGAGGTGTCTCGGCGCGCGGAAGGGTCTGTAGCGGGTTGGCTGGCGCACGAACCTGCGCCGGGGTGGAACACACGACGGTCATGCCCAGAAGGCACCCGAGCCATCGATTCATGAACTCTCCTTGGGGGTGGCGCGGATATCGCGAAGGCGGCGCGCGTGCGCCGCCTTCGCCTTGGCCGCCTTAGCGGCGCGAACCAAACAGGCCCTTGAGTGGCCGGTTGTCCGCTTCGGTCGTGCCGCCCGTGATGCCGCCGACGAGCCCGCCGACGACTCCACCCACGGTGTTGGTCACGCCGCCGACGACGCCGGCGATGCCCGGACTACCGGAGCCAGCGGTACCACCGGTTCCGGTGGCACCGGCCACACCGTTGACCACGGTGCTGGCGGCGCCCGTCACGCCCGACAGTGCCCCACCCGAACCGACGGCCGCCGTCGCGCCGTTGCCGATGCCGCTCACGGTATTGCCCACGGCGGACGTCAACGGCGAAAGCGGTGCCAGAGGCCCGGATCCCACCGCCGTCACGGTGCTGCCGAGCGCTGCCACGGTCGTCGTCGCGCCGGCGAGGGTGGCACCGACGGTATCTCCCGCACCCGGCCCGGCACTACCGAGGCCGCTGTGCAGGCCCGTGCTCAGCGGCGCAAGCGCGTTGCCCGCGTTCTGCACCGTCGTACCAAGCGACGCCGTGAGATTGCCCGCCCCACCCGGCACCGAGGCACCGGCAATGTTGGCGCCGAGACCGGCAACCGCCGCGCTGCCGCCACCCGCGAGGCTGCCTGCCGCATTGCCCGCAGCAGCCACCAGGTTGCCGGACGCGATGGGCGAGGTGCTGTCACCGAGCGCGCCTGCCAAAGGCGAGACGACGTCGCTTACGGCCTGGGTCAAGCTGTCGGCGGTGGAGGATTCCAAGGCACCGTCGAGCCGCGCGCCGATCTGCTCCACACCGCTGCCTACGAGCGACACGGTCGTTCCCACGGCAGCCGTGATGGGTGTGATGGGCGTTCCCGCACCGACGGTGCTGACGCCGCCACCCAGATCGTTCACCGCCCCGCCCACCTGCGTCACCACGTTGCCCAGGCTGTCCGTGGTCGTGCCCACAGGGTTGGCGATGTTGCCCGTCTGACCAAGCCCGTCGCTGAGACCATCGCCAAGCGTCGTGATGGCGTTGCCCAGACCGTCGACGGCACTGCCCGCGCCTTCGGCGAGACCGCTCGTGCCGCCGAGTACCGTCGTGGCCGGCAGTTGCGCGCCCACGCCGGACACCGCGCCGCCGACGGCGGAGATGATGTTGCCGGCACCGGTGGTCACGGCTCCGACGGCGTTGCTGGGCGCGGGCGTACCGCCGCCGGTGCCTCCGCCGCCGTTGTCGCCCCCGCCGTTGTCGCCGCCACCCGCGCCGCCGCCTCCGCTACCGCCCCCCGTACCGCCGGTGCCACCTGTTCCACCCGAGCCTCCGCCCGTGCCGCCGGTGCCTCCCCCCGTACCGCCGTCGCCCGCGCCGCCCCCGCCGCCGGTATCGCCGGCTCCACCCGGCTGGACCGTGCCGCCCGAACCGCCGCCCGAGCGGGTGGATCCGTGACCACTGCATGCCGTGACCGATACCGCGGCAGCTGCGATGCATGTAGCAAGCAACGTGCGCGTAAGGATTCTTCCGAACTGCTGTTCGCTCATGATGAACACTCCTCCGACGATGCCCTCTGGGCAAAGCCCCCTGCCAGTGGGAGCGAATCCTTGGACGTGACCCACGTCACATCCACGGTTTCATGAGACGCGGAGACCGCAGTTTGCGTTACGCAGAACCGGCAAATTGGATTCCTGACGACACGCAGTTTCGGCAGGATGTCAAAGGCATGTCAAAAGTGCGCCGACCTCGCATAAGGCTGACGATGCCGCGCAAAAAAAAAACGCCCCGGTAATCCGAGGCGTTCCGTGAAACCGTATCGGTCGAAGTGCCGTATCAGTGCACGGTGAAGAGCTTGTCGAAACCGGCGATGCGCAGCGTGTTGCGCAGATCGGCGCTGGCGTTGACGATGCGTATTTCCGCGCGGTCGCCGCCGGCATGTTCGCGCAGCAGCATCAGCATGCCGAGGGCGGAACTGTCCATGCCCACGACCTGCTCGAGGTCGAGCACGTAGCTGCGCGCCGGCGGAATGTCACCGAGGCAGGCATCGTGGAAGGCGCGATGGATGGAGAAATCGAAGCGGTCGCCCAGGTGCAGTGTGAGGCAACCCTGTTCCGAATCGTGGTGGACGTTGATAGGCATGGACGTTTTCCTCAGAACAGGTCGATGTCGCCGGCAGCCATCGACTGCTGCAGGGCGGGACCACGCGAGCGCAGGCGGGCCCGCTCGCGCTGCTCGGCCAGACGGGAGCGCACGCGCTGGGCGCGGGCACCCAGTTCGGCCGCATCAGCGGGCACGCAGGCCAGCTCTTCGATGTCGCGCGTGCAGTCGGCGGTGATTTCCTGAAGCTCGACGAGGCGCGAGCGGGTCTGATGCAGCAACTGGCTCAGGATGTCCTCGAACTGCAGCGACCGGATCGTGGTGGACACGTCATTGCCCAGGCCGCGATTGATGGATGCCGCCTCATCGGCCGCCGCGCTGGTGCGCGCGTTCGATTCGGTGATCGTCGCCATCATCTCGTCGATGCCGCCCTTGGTGGAGAGCGCCACGTTCATGTCCTGCGAGGCCATGTGGCCAACGAGTTCGCGTAGCTGTTCCATGGCGGTGCGCGAGCGCTCCACGTGCGTGCCGATCTTCTCGTTGAACTGGTTGCTGTGCTGGGCCAGGTTGCGGATCTCGCCCGCCACTACCGCGAAGCCTCGGCCGGATTCGCCGGCGCGCGCCGCTTCGATCGCCGCGTTGAGGGCCAGGAGGTTGGTTTCCTCGGCGATGGTGTTCACGTTCTTCAGCAGCGCGAACACGGCATCCATTTCCTTCGCCATGCCGTCGATGCGGTACACGATGCGCAGGCTTTCGCGCGAGAGCTGCACGATCAGGCCGACGAAGTGCTCCAGCAGGCTGGCCGTGCGGTCCGCGAAGTCCTGAACCGAAATGCCCTTGCCACCGGCCTCGATGATCTCGCTCAGCAGTTTCTGCTGCTTGCCGGTCTTGTGCGACAGGCCGTTGAAGCCGCCACCGAGTTCGGCGACGGCATCGCGCAGCAGATCCAGCGCCTGGTTGAGCTCGCGGCTGGCATGTCCCAGCTCGTCGACGATGGCGCTGCGAACGTCTTCCATCGCCTCGCGCACCGATGCTTCGTCGCTGGTCGTGGAGTTGACGACCACTTCCACCTCGGGCAACGGCGCGGGACGCAAGCTGATCGCGATCCAGGTCGCCGTCAGCAGGGCCACGACGACCGGGGCGACCCAGGCCGAGTGGAACACCAGCACCAGCACCAGCGCGATGGCGCTGGCAGCGAAGCCGACGATGCGTTCGTTTTTGGGGATCAGCATGATGACGTCTCGATAATCAGGTGCCGACGCGGGCAGCGGCGGGCACGGGGGTGTTGGCTAGCGCAAGCAGACGCGCCGCGATGGCATCCAGCGGAAGCATTTCACCGGCGGCACCCGCCTTCCAGGCAGCGCCGGGCATGCCCCATACGACGGAGCTGGCCTCGTCCTGGACGAGCGTGGGAGCACCGGCTTCTTTCAGTTCGCCGAGGCCGCGCGCGCCGTCGTCGCCCATGCCCGTGAGCAGGCAACCGATGGTGGCAGCGCCGACGCTGGCGGCCATGGAACGGAACAGCACGTCCACGGACGGCTTGTGCCGGTTCACGGGCGGGCCGTCGTGGAGTCGGCAGACGTGGCGCGCACCGTCCCACATCACCAGAAGATGCTGGCTGCCGGGCGCGATATAAGCGTGGCCAGGCTGGATCGGCTGGCCGTCACGTGCTTCGCACACGCGCATGGCCGAGCACGAATCCATGCGGGCGGCGAACGGACCGCTGAAGGCGGCGGGAATATGTTGGGTGATGACGATCGGCGGCGCGGTGGGCGGCATGGCCTCCAGCACCACGCGAATGGCTTCGGTGCCGCCCGTGGAGGCACCGATGGCGATGATCCGCGTGCCACCGCGGCTGCCGGCGGTCTGCGCGCGCGGCAGCACGGCATCGGCGGAAAGACGCGGCGCCACATCGAGCCTGGTGACGTTGGCGCGCTCGCGCGGCTTCGCGCCGGCGGCAAGGCGAACCTTGGCGCAGATTTCCGGCGCGTGCTCCATGAAGGTGTTGGCGAGATCCGCGGACGGCTTGGTGAAGAAATCCACCGCACCCAGTTCCAGCGCACGAAGCGTGACGTCGGCGCCCTTTTCGGTCAGCGTGGATACCATCACCACCGGCATGGGGCGCAGGCGCATGAGATTGTCGAGGAAGGTCAGGCCATCCATCCGCGGCATCTCCACGTCGAGCGTGAGGACATCCGGATTGAGCTGCTTGATCTTGTCGCGCGCGATCAGCGGGTCCGCGGCGGTGCCCACCACCTCGATGCCCGGATCGGACTCGAGCATGGCGGTCAGCACCTTACGCACCAGGGCCGAATCGTCGACGATAAGAACGCGTACTTTCTGCATGGGTTCTGGCAACTCGGGTGACTTGACGTCCCTGTCGGCGAACCGACCGGATACGGTAACGAGGTGAACTCCCGACGAGGGCGTCAGAAAAGTTCCACCTCTCCCTTTATCGGATCATCTGCCAATCGCTTGAGGTACCGCTTCTCGCGATCGGCCAGGCTGTGGTCGTGCATGGAGCGCATCTGGCGCACGCGCACCTTGCCGCTTACCGGGAAGAACTGCACCTGGCGCGGATAGATATCGCCCACGTCGGCCGCGCAGAGCTTCAGCTTTTCGGTGGCGATGTAACGCTGTACAAAAGCGATGTTGCGCTGACCGATATCGGTCATGGTAGCCAGCACGCGGCCGCCACCGAAGATCTTCACCTCGAGGTCGTCGCGCTTGCCGCCGGCCTTGAGGATGGCGTTGATCAGCTGTTCCATGGCGTCGTTGCCGTAACGCGCCGCGCGGCCCACGGTGGAACTCCACCCGTCGCGCTCGCCGGTGGGCTCGGGCAACATGAAGTGGTTCATGCCGCCGATTCGGCGGCGGGCGTCGCGCACGCACGCCGACACGCACGAACCCAGCACCGTGGAGATCATTTCTTCCTGCACGCTGACGTAGAACTCGCCGGGCAGGATCTTCACCGTGACCACTTCCTGCGCCGGGTCCCAGAAGCGACGCACGTGCTCGAAGCCGGGCAGCACGCTCTTAGGATCAAAACCGGCGAAGGTCCGTGGTTGCAGGACGTACGCATCGCTCATGTGCGCTTCCGGTAGACCGTGCGGCCGATCAGGTCGAAGTCTTCGGACAGTCCGTACATGGATTCCGAATGACCGAGGAACAGATAGCCGCGGCTTTCCAGCATGCCGGCGTAACGGGCAAAGAGGCGCTGCTTCGTGGGTTTGTCGAAATAGATGACCACGTTGCGGCAGAAGATCGCGTCGAACCGGCCCTGCATGGGCCATTCGTGCAGCAGGTTGAGCGGCTGGATCGTGACCAGCTCGCGCAGGCGCGGGTGGATCTGGGCATAGCCGTCGTAGCTGCCCTCGCCGCGCAGGAACCAGCGCTTGCGCCGTTCGTCGCTCACCCCGCCCAGGCGGTCGACGGGGTAGACGCCCTTGCGCGCCGCGGCCAGGGCCTGCGGCGAAAGGTCGGTGGCGAGGATTTTCGCGTCCACGTCGGCACGCGTACGTTCCAAAGCCTCGGCCAGCACCATGGCAATGGCGTAAGGCTCCTCACCGGTGGAGCAGCCGGCCGACCAGATGCGCAGGCGGCCGCCGCCGCGTTTCTCTTCCAGCCAGCGCGGCAGCAACTCGTCCACGAGCATGTCGTAGTGGTGCATCTCGCGGAAGAACGAGGTGACGTTCGTGCTGATGCAGCTGGCCAGTTCGCCCAGTTCGGATTCGGGATCGCGCTTCAGCAAGTCGCAGTAGGCCGCGAAGCCCGGAAGCGCGAGCGCCCTCAACCGGCGCAGGAGCCGTCCCTGCACCAGCTGCCGCTTGTGCTCGCCCAGCGATATGCCGCAATGCTGCAGCACGAAATCTCGCAGGAAGGCGAATTCGGCCTCCCCGAGGGTTGGGCCCGCCGCGCCCGCCGGGCCGACGGCATCACCGCTGTCGACGAGCGCGTTCATGGCTCAGAACTCCTTCCACACACCGGCGTCGGCGGGTTCCGCCGAACGCTGGGCACGCGGGGCCGGCGCGCTGCGCACGGCCGCGAACACGGTTTCCATCTCTTCCTGCGCGGCGTCCTTGCGCTTGGCCTTCGAGGCCGGCGTGGCGGACGCGTTGCCCGTGATCTGGAAGAACGCGACCTGACGGCTCAGTTCGGTGGCCTGCTCGTGCATGGCACGCGCTGCAGCGGCCGATTCCTCGACCAGCGCTGCGTTCTGCTGGGTCATCTCGTCCATCTGCAGCACGGCGTGGTTCACCTGGTCGATGCCGGCCGACTGCTCCGAGCTGGCGGCAGCGATCTCGGCGACGATGTCGGTGACCTTCTTCACGCTCTCCACGATCTCGGCCAGCGCCTTGCCGGACTGGTCGACGAGTTCGGAGCCCGTGCGCACCTTGTCGGCGCTGTCGTTGATGAGGCCCTTGATCTCCTTGGCCGCATTGGCGGAGCGACCGGCGAGGTTGCGCACCTCGGTGGCCACCACCGCGAAGCCGCGACCCTGCTCGCCGGCACGTGCCGCTTCCACCGCCGCGTTGAGCGCCAGCAGGTTGGTCTGGAAAGCGATTTCGTCGATGAGGCTGACGATGTCGGAAATCTTCTTGCTGGACGAATTGATCTCGCGCATCGCCACGACCGTCTGGGCAACCACTTCGCCGCCCTTCTCGGCCTGCTCGCGTGCACCGCGGGCCAGCTGGTTCGCGTGGCTGGCGTTCTCGGCGTTCTGCTTCACCGTGGAGGTCATTTCCTCCATCGACGAGGCGGTCTCCTCCAGGCTGGAGGCCTGCTCCTGCGTACGCTGCGAGAGGTCGTCGTTGCCGCGCGAGATCTCCTGCGCGGCCGTGCTGACCGAGCCGGCGCCGTGGCGCACTTCCGAAACGATGCTGCTCAGGCGCTCGTCCATGGCGCGGAAGGCTGCCTGCAGCTGGCCGAGTTCGTCGTTGCGGGTCACCTGCACGTCATGACCGAGCTTGCCCTCGGCGATGAGGTGGGCGACGGCAACCGTCTGCGCCAGCGTGCGCAGGATGGAGCGCACCACGAGCACGGCGATGAACAGGCTGATGATGAGGCCGATCGCGAGGGCAGCGATGCACAGCGCGCGGATCGTCTTGTACTGCGCGGTTTCCTTGTTGAAGATCGTTTCGGCTTCCGCGCGCTTGGCTTCGATGAGCTTGCCGAGCTGGGTCTGGCGATCCATCAGCAGCGGCCGCACTTGCAGCTCCAGGATATCGGAAGCGCCCTGGTCGCCCTGGTTGAGGGCATCGACGATGTCGGTCTTCGCCTGGTTGTAATCCTCGTTGGTGGCCTGCCACTTGTCGTAGAGCTTCTTGACGTCGGCGGACATCGGCACCTTCAGGAACGCCGCCTTCGTCGCGCCCATCTCGTCCTGATACTTCTGGAACTCCGCGACCTTCTGCTTCACCTGGTCGGGGCTTCCCACCTTCGCCGCGGCCTCGCCGAGGACGACGAACGACATGAGCGACTGCGAGTTGATGCGTGTGAGCATTTCCGACGGCACGAGTTCTTCCTCGTACACCTGGCGCAAGCCTTCGTTCTGGAAATGCATGGCGCCGAGACCGACGGCGGCACCGCCGAAGAGCATGAGCGTGAGCAGGCCAAGCACGCCGTAGAGGCGGCCTCGGACGGTCAGGGCGGGCATCTTGAACTTGAACTTCTTCATCACGATTCCAATCGGCAAAGGTGCGGCAAGGGCGAACCGGTCGCGCCCGGAAGGGCCGATGCCCTCCCCCGGGCGTGGACGGCTCACGCGACGGCTTTCACATCCGAGGAGGCCAGCGCGGCCTCCAGCATCTGGGCATCCTGCGGCTGGAGCAGGCGGTCCACGTCGAGAAGCAGCACCATGCGCTCGCCGACGGAGGTAAGGCCCTTCAGGTATTCGGTATCGACGGTGGTGCCCATGTCGGGCACGGGACGGATGCCGCCCGGCGAGACATCGACCACGTCGGAGACGGCATCGACCACCACGCCGAACTGGCGGCCCGCGACCATGACGATCACGCATACGGTGGTGGCGGTGTATTCCTCGCGGGCGAGCCCGAAGCGCAGGCGCAGGTCCAGCACAGGGACGATGGCGCCGCGGAGGTTCAGCACGCCCAGGACGTAGGACGGGGCCTGCGGGATACGGGTGACCGGCGTCCAGCCGCGAATTTCACGGACGGCGAGGATATCGACGCCGTATTCCTCGTTCCCGAGGTTGACGGTGAGGTACTGCGCGGCCTCGTCGGACGCGGCGCTGGCGGTGCTGGCTTGCTCGTTCATGTCGTTCCCACGGCGGATCGGATCGGCGGTTCGGGACCCCTTCTCAAGGGGTATCGGCCGCGGCCACGGGGACTTGAGGGGGAATTCGACGCGGCTGACGGGCCCTTGCGGGAGCCGGCTATGCCGGCGATCCCGCGGCAGCGGGCCCGTTTACCGCGAGCATCCATCGCCGCTGAAGCGGCTCCCACACAAAGCTCGCACGCTTTTGGGGAAACCTCTGTGCCTGGTGAGGGCTACTGTGGGAGCCGGCTATGCCGGCGATCCCGCGGCAGCGGGCAACCTTGCCGCGAGCCTTATCAGGCCGCCTTGCGACGCCCCTGCATGCGCACCAGGCCGGTGACATCGGCGATCAGGGCCACCGAACCGTCGGCCAGGATCGTGGCGCCGGAAATGCCCGCCACACGGCGGTAGTTGGCCTCCAGCGATTTCACCACCGCCTGCTGCTGGCCGATCAGTTCGTCCACGAACAGGCCGATGCGGGTGCCCTCGCCTTCCACCACGATGACGATGCCCTCGTCGACGGAGCGGCGACGGCCCTCGCAGCCGAAGACGTCGAACAACCGCACAATCGGCAGCCACTGGTCGCGGAAGCGGAACAACTCGCCGCCACCGACCACGCTGCGCACGGCGTCTGGCTTCACCTGCACCGATTCCACGATGGAAACCAGCGGCACGATATAGGTTTCCTCGCCCACCGCGGCCGTGAGGCCGTCGATGATGGCGAGCGTGAGGGGCAGCGTGATGGTGAACGTTGTGCCGCTGCCCTGCGTGCTGCGGATGCCGACGGTGCCGCCCAGATCCATGACGTTGCGGCGGACCACGTCCATGCCGACGCCGCGGCCCGACAGGTCGGTGGTGGCGGCGGCCGTGGAGAAGCCGGCCTCGAAGATCAGTTCGGCCACGGCGTCGTCGGACATGCCGTCGCCCGAGGCGATGATGCCGCGCTGCACGGCCTTGGCCACGATGGCGTCGCGGTTGAGGCCCGCGCCGTCGTCGGCCACTTCCACGACGATGGAACCGCCACGATGGAAGGCTTCCATGCGCAGCGTGCCCGTGTCGCCCTTGCCGGCGGCAAGACGCTTCGCGGGAACTTCCAGGCCGTGGTCGATGGCGTTGCGCACGAGGTGGACCAGCGGATCGCCGATCTTCTCGAGCACGGTCTTGTCCAGCTCGGTGGTCTCGCCGCGCAGGTCGAGCACCACCTTCTTGTCGAGCTTCTGCGCCAGGTCGCGGACCAGGCGCGGGAAGCGGTTGAACACCGTGCTGATGGGCAGCATGCGGATGCTCATGACGCTTTCCTGCAACTCGCGCGTATGGCGCGCCAGCTGGGCCAGGCCATGGCGAAGCATTTCCAGCTGCGAGGCATCCACACCGTCGTGGAACTGGCTGAGCATCGACTGGGTGATGACCAGTTCGCCGACGAGGTTGATCAGCGTATCGATTTTCTCGATGCCGACACGGACGGAGCTGGCTTCGCTGTTCGTGGCCACGTCGCGCACCGCACGCGGGGCGGACGGCGCCGCGGGTGCAGCAGCGGGCGCGGCCGGTGCCGGTGCGGCAACGCGCGGCGTGAGGGTGAGGTCGCAATCGCCGTCCACCCAGTCGAATACGCCCTCGACGGCGGCGCGCTTGGCGCCCGCATCGAGGTGAAGCGTCCAGCCGAGATAGGACGACGAGGCGTCCATGTCGGCGAGCGCGGGAAGCTTGCCGGCATCGCACTCGACGCGAAGCGGACCCAGGGCGCCGAGTTCGCGGAACATGCGTGCCGGATCGTTGCCGGTCTTCAGCAGGTAATCGAAGGGGCGGAACGCGATGTCCCAGCCTTCGATCGTTTCGGCGGGCGCGGCCGCCTTCGCGGCAGCGGGCACAGCGGCCGTGCCGCCGGACACCATGGCCGAAAGCTCGGCCAGCAGTGCCTGGCTTTCCGCCGTGGCCGCCGGCTGGCCGGCCATCGACAGGGCCAGCATGTCGCGCACGGTATCGCCCGAGCGCAACAGCAGTTCCACCACGGCCTTTTCCATCGGACGGCGGCCGCTGCGGACCTCGTCCATCAGGTTCTCGGCCACGTGCGTGAAGGCAGCCACGTCGGTGAAACCGAACGTGGCCGCGCCGCCCTTGATCGAGTGGGCGGCACGAAACACCACGTTGATGAGTTCCGGATCTTCAGCCCCTTCGTCCAGGGCGAGGAGCGCCTGCTCCATGGCGTCGAGGCCGTCGAGGCTCTCTTCGTGGAACGCCTTGTGGAATTGCGCCAGATCGACTTTGGACATGGTGGATCCTGAATTACCGGAACGTCTTGGTACGGATTAACCGAGCACGCGGGCCACGGTGGCCAGCAGCTGGTCGGGGTCGAACGGCTTCACCAGCCAGCCGGTGGCACCGGCGGCCTTGCCTTCCATCTTCTTTTCCGGGTTGGACTCAGTGGTGAGCATGAGGATGGGCACGCCGCTGTAACCGGCCATCGTGCGCATCTCGCGAACCATGGAGATGCCGTCCATCACCGGCATGTTCACGTCGGCCAGCACCAGGTCGAACTTCGTGCCGCGCGCCGTATCCAGCGCCGCCTGGCCGTTGTCGGCCTCGTCCACGTCGTGGCCCGCGCCACGCAGGGTGAAGGCCACCATGCTGCGCATGGAGGCCGAGTCGTCTACCGCGAGAATCTTTGCCATCGGAGCACCTTCAGTTCACGCCGGCGTGGGCCGGCAGTTCGATCAAAGCTTCAAGGCCCAGCACGGACACGCCGCGCCGGAGGGAGTCGCTGACACCGGTCCAGGCGACGGGGAGGCCCGCTGCGCGGGCGTCGCGCGAAAATGCCGCGAGCACCTGCAAGGCCGCCGTGTCGACCTGGGCCACCGCCGCGCCGTCGAATTCGACGGGCTTGCCGGCTGCCAGGACACCCAGCAGCGTATCGCGGAGCGCGGGGGCCGCGCCGATACGCAGGTCCGCTTCCAGCGCCAGCGGGGCGCGGGGGGCGTCTTTGGAGGATTTCTTCGCCATCGTCCGTACCGTTGGGACCCTTGGCGCACATCGCCCGGGGGGTCGTTCGATGGTCTTATCGGCGTTCTTGGGGAAAGCTTTAGCCGGGGCGGCTACCCCTCCGCTGCTTCCTGACGCCGGCCACCGGGGACAAGCGCTGCTACCAAGGTTCGTGCGCTTCCGGCCGATACCCGTTTTTCTATGCGTTCAGCGACGACCTTTGCCCAGTTGGCAACAAGCGTTCGTGCAGCATTCCCCGGCAATCCAATACTAGGTTGCAACCCCAGACTTCAGAAAACGCAGACCGTTTGCATCCCTTACTGCATAGATTGAGTCATATCCGAACGAAAGGACGAATCGCTGACTGAAATGCTCGGCAAGCGCCCTTATGAATCGCTCAAGCTCATACCAGCAAGCATCGTAGCTTCTCGGACGCATGACAGCGATACAACGTGCTCCGACCTGCCATGTTAGCGCCGGATCTTCGGCTCCAACGTCGGGGTCCCCGTAATTGTCACCAATAAACAGATTAAGTTCCGACCGCTCAAACCATACGTACCTGTCATAAACCTGGCCACCCATGGACTCGGCCAATCCGAACAACGAGGGGATCGCAATCCCCTCCTCTATCTCTAGAGAAAAATCAAGAGACATCAGCAACGACACTCCGGAATCCGCTCGATCTTTACGTAAATCCAAGAACTAACGGCAGCCAACCCGTACAAGGGGCGCCAACCCCTGATACTTCCACCCCGTAACACAAGCAGGCCCTTCGGAGCGTCGGCAACCAGATTACGTCATTCGTTCTCACACAGTCCGATATTGTCCGCCAACACCTTAACGAACGACGACTTTTTGGCATCGTATGAAGCCGCCAGCCTTGACATCTCCGCGCGCAGCGACCTTTGAACTGATGGGTCAGCGGACTGAAGCGTAGCCGATAAATCCTCAAATACCTTCATCGCAGCATCAGGATCAATCACGTCGTCAGTTGAGAACTCCAGAAATACGCACACATCGACTAACGCGCGCACCAACGACTCATTCATTGTCAATCTCCTTTAAGACGACGCCAATCCTGAGTCGCACGGCTATTTGTAATCCAATCCTTCGACCAGCGGAGACCAAGTCAAGGCCATGCACCCAGCCTGGCCTGCGGGACTTGAGCTAAGTCCGAGCACGAACCAAACGCACGCGGTCACCGTCGGCTTCCCAAAAACCAGAAGGGCGACGTTCCCATAATCCCACCTAGCAGCGGAGGACCCCATCCCAACGGGGTGAAAAACTTTTCGACCATCAATGAGAAGGCTCTTCCGAAACCGACGGAAGACCCTACCGACAAAAACAGCGCCAGCTCGGCAAACACCGCGCCGCCCAGGAAGGCCACGAGGTAAATAAGGGGTGTCGGATGCTCGAACTTCCTGACTGATGTCAGCGCCCCAAAAATCCCAGCCCAGAACCCATCAAACATTTTTCCGCCCTAGTGATCCGAAGAATCAAAGTAAGCCTACGTGGCTCTGCCAGCTCAGCGCTGAATCGCCGCCCGCGGTAGCCGCCAGCGCGCCTAGCTCACCTGCCGCTGCGCCCCCGCGCCTACTCCGCCTCCAAGTGCCCATAAATGGAACGCTACGCCCGGACTTCCCGGTATTTCCGAGCCGCCGCCTTGACAAACCATTTGACTATGCGATGTCCGACGACCACATGCACCCACGGGCCTCGCCAAGCGCGTCCCCTTCGATCTTCGACCAATCGCGAAGCTCGTCCAAGCGCCGAAGATATCCGAAAGGGCCCATGTACTGCGACGTGGGGGCGTCTGGAAAACCCGGAAGGGGCGGAACAAGATCCATCGAGTTCCATGTCAACACGAATTCGTCTAGCCGAATCAAACCGTACATCGGAGCCTCTTCAGGACCCTGCAGCATTTCATTCAGCAGTCCCCACCGCCAGCAACGAAGTCCTAGTGCTTGATCGGTCCCAGTCCGCTCACAGATTCGCTCCACCATCGCCAGGAGCTCGACGGTGGGGAGCTCCGGTTCAGTAGCCATCGCCACAATCTGGGTGAGAAACGAACTTTTCAGACTCAGAGTCTCCAACCTAGCCATGGCGAAGCTTGCGACGCAACTGGCCGAAAGGACAACAGATTGACCTGGAACGTTCGTCAAACCCAGGCGAACTACTTCCCAATCGGCAAGTCGTCGCAGCATCAGGTTCTCGAAGACGCTATCAATCATAGTTTGTCAGGTTACCTCGCGACCAGGGTCCGAATCTCTCCGGCAACAATCAGGACACGCAGTAATGTTCCTCCCAGTGGTGCACGAGTCTCCCAGAGACTCATATCTGGGACACCAACGTGACCATGAATCCGCACCAAGCGGGTCGATCGATGTTTACGTCAAAAAAGTCCTCAAGATAATTGTGCCCGAGTTCCTCAAGGCGACGAATGAATTCTCGCTGTGCGTCGATCCCAAAGGACGGGCCAAACGTGACCATATCGTCGCTTATCCCTGCCCCCCAATTCCCGGGCCATCAGCCGGTAGAGATTCCGACCCGTTTTGGCGCCTGCGACTTCACTTGGGCCCCGCATTCACGGGCGAATTCGGCAGGGGCTTCAGTATCGCTCCTGAAGCACTTTTGCGTTTGCTGCTAAAAGTATCTGTTTAAAAGCCTCAACCCTTCCAGGAACATTCGTTATCTCTAAGAGTACGGTTGCCCGGCTCCCAGAAACTTCAGCTCCCCACCATTTCCATCCTCGCTCACGCACGGCATCGATCCAGGATCCAAACTGCCAAGGCAGAGTGCTCCACTTTTCCCTTGGAGTCTCTGCCATAAGTCGCGCGCACTCTTCCTGGGATAGATCAGGCATTGACGAAGTCAACCAACCTGGAAGCACTTTCTTCCAATAGTCATCGTCAGGCCAGGATGTTTCTTGGTGCTTCGCGATTTCCCTAACCACACCGCGAATACGGTTCATCACTCCATCGGAATCTCTTCCAAGGTCAAGGTCAAACTCCCACACTGCAGGCGGCAAAGGCCCAACATCGCCATCACTATCGATTCGCTCAATTTCTGCTTGGTGGGACATTTTTTCCGCTTCCCTGGTAGATCGAGTCCAATCGATTCCGAAGGCCTAATCGGGACACTGCCAGACCCATGCCCCCACAGTCACAGCCTGCGCAATCATATCCGCCAGTTGCTTCGCCGCAAAAGCATTCTGCTGCAACATTGTGAATCCACATGCAACTCTCCGTCACACTTGGCTCCGTTCAAGGCCGGCCTGATCCGAGCCACCAACCCTAGACGACGATATGCACCTCCGCATCGCGCTCAAGTATCAACCTGCGGATACGGGAGAGTGCTAGCTGCTGGGCTCGTGTAGTGGCTTCGCTCAACAGCCCACTGATCTCGACCGCATCAAAATATGATGTCTGCCCGCCGACCCACCCCCCGACACGGGAATCAAGGAGCTTTTCGAGTCCCGGAAAGAATATCTCAACACCGGAACCGACGTCAGCCGAGCCAAAGCCCGGAACGACGACAGCTCGCCCTTCGCGAATGACCAGCACTCCTCGAGTTGAAATCACCTGTCCTAAGTAAGCATGGGCGTCTTGAGTGAACACATTAACGAATGGAATGCTGCTCATAACGACCTCGATGTGTAGGATCTTTCGATTCCTCCCAGCCATAGCGGCGCCGGCCTAGGTGGTAAGGACATTCACTGAGGCGACTAAAACCTTCGGAAAGTGCGCTGTCCGTAGTTTGCGAGTCTCTCGGCCACTCATCTCGCGGGATCCAACGTGACCATAAATCCGCACCAGGCAGGTCGATCGATGTTGACGTCAAAAAAGTCCTCAAAATAATTGAGCCCGAGTTCCTCAAGGCGATGAACGAATTCTCGCTGTGCATCGCTTCCAAAGGATGGGCCAAACGTGACCATATCGTCGCTGATACCGCGCGGCACTGGGGTCCCCATGCACTGATACACTTGCTCTAGTTCTAAACCCCGCTCAGCCAGAGCGGCGCGCCTGAGAATTATTCCAAATTCAGCGGATGCAGGTATTGCTGTCATCATGTAATCCTTAGTTCGAGGGAGGCGCGCGTCACGGGCTACCTATGTTGCACGGCTCTTGGAGTCGAGACGATATGCTCCTCCGTGAACTTTTATATGCGCATGGCACTCCTGACCTGGTAACAATGCCAGAAGGTTCTGCTTATGATACGTCCGTCAGATGGTGGATCTCACGATGGCTAATCCGAAGCTGATCGAAACAAGCAAGTTCCTGAGCTACGTGCTACGGCATCAGCCGGAGGCCATCGGCCTGAAGCTCGATGAGCAAGGCTGGGCAAGCGTCGACGAACTGATTCAACGGGCCGCTATTTCCGGTCAATATCTAGATGAAGCGTTGGTCGAGGAGGTCGTGCGGACCAGCGACAAGAAGCGATTTACCCTATCCTAAGACGGCCTGCGTATCCGTGCCGCTCAGGGGCATTCGACGACCTCGGTAAACATCGACCATATCGAGGCAGTTCCCCCTGTTGTGCTCTACCACGGAACGGCGGCACGAAACCTTGACTCGATTCGGCGGGAAGGGCTTAGAGCCGGTAAGAGGCATCACGTGCACCTGTCAGGCGATGAGGCGACCGCGCTCCGAGTAGGGGCCAGACATGGCAAGCCCGGGGTTCTCTTGGTACAGGCGGACCGGATGCACGCCGCAGGATTCAAGTTCTTCCGGTCCGACAACGGTATTTGGCTGACAGCCTCTGTGCCTCCTCAATTTCTCGAGTGAGCAGACACGTGGAAAAGTGCGGCCGCTCTGCTACCGAGACGGCCTGAACTAACCAGCAGAATCCTTCACGAATTCAGCGTGATCTTCGGCGGCCAACGCCAACCACGCTGAAAAATTCGCAAGTTCGCCCCTCATCTCCCACCCAGGCGAAGCAAACGCATGGATGTAGAGCACTTTCGGGGAGGGCGAAAGGTCTTTGCCGTCAAAGCATGCTAGATCGTCGGTGTCTCCGAATTTTGCAAATGGGACTAGCGCGCTCTCGGGATACTGCTCTCGAAGCTGGTCGAACCAGAAGTCAGCAGAGGACGGGAAGTCGCACAAAAGCCACCAAGGACTCAGGTCCGGCCTGTCCTGCGCCCGCGCGAAGTCAACAAATTCGAGCGGCATTGAGAACGCTCTGGGTAGTCTGCGTTCGTCGTAGAAGTAGTAGTCGTACATCTGGCCTTCCGCCGTCCCTTTCCAATCACACTGAAGACCGAAACGCCATTGGAGCGAAGCACCGGTGCGTCAAGGATAATGAACGAGTCGCTGATTGAAATGTTCGGCGAGCAAACTTACGAAGCGCTCGACATCGCGCCAACCATTATCGGTCGTACCCCGATCACCAGGCAAAGGCAGACAAAACTCGCGACCGATCTCTGCGCCTCACTGCTGATGATTCCGCCGAAGAAGCTGAAAGTGCGGTGGCAAAAGCTGAGCAATTGGACTCAGATCTTCCATGGAATTCAGGTATAGGAGAACCGCAAAGTCAGGAAACGCTTGTTCCGCCGGCTCGTCGTCGTATGGATCGACGTTCATCTTTAGCATCAAGCTCCCGCCGGATTCATACTTATGCGAGTAATACAGTCCGCCGTGGTAGTCGCTGTCCCTCTCCTCGAGGGTTATGCCCAGACACCGCTCAACATCACTCCTGGCTTCAAGAAGAGATTCGTTGTGACATCCGTAAAGAATGGAGTGGTTCATGTGCTACATCTTAGGTCGAGAGATACACGGAGCAGGTCAACAGGTATTGCCCCATCGGCTTAGCGGTCTTACCAAAATCAACGTGAAACACATCGAACTATTGCCCACGACATGCGCTATCACAAACACCGTTACCCGTGGACGTAATTCGGATCAAATCGTGGATCCTGCCGAAGAAATCCAAGCAGCCCATTCCAGGTATTAACGATCACTTCAACGCATGACTGAGGATCGACACCCCTACCCCTCGGAGTGCCCGGAAAATTCGCCATTGCCTGACGACACATCTCATAGAAATAGTTAAAACAATCCTTGTCGGCGTTGCTCAATTCAATGAACACCTGCCCCTCCACGTCAAGAGGTCTATAGATATCAAGGACGCACCCATGAAATCTTTCATAGCCGAACTGCTCTATGTGCGCACGCGTGCACTCTATGATGCAGCTCACGGTAGGCGTTTGGCCGAACCATGAAGTTTTGGGATCTGTAAAAACGAACATACTCATTTTGAGATCACCTAATAGTAATCTTGTCTTTCTTGTCAGCGCGACGTCCCCCCGCTTTCAGTAGCGGAGCGAATTAGAGTCCGGGGGGGTTACTTTAGCTGCTCGGCGTAGGCGGCGGGAGTCAGTCCGCCCAACGCCTTCTTCGGCCGCTCCTCGTTGTATTCCCTGCGCCAGTTTTCGATCTCGGTGCGTCCGTGAAGCAGACTCGGGAACCAGTGTTCATTGAGGCACTCGTCGCGCAAGCGACCGTTGAACGATTCGATGTAGGCATTCTGGTTCGGCTTGCCCGGTTCGATCAGGCGCAGCTGCACGCC
>NZ_JAAQQR010000010.1 GCF_011742555.1 Luteibacter jiangsuensis | reverse complement strand
CCGGCTTCGGCCTCACGCAGGAAGCCGATGATCTGCTCTTCGGAAAAGCGCTTCTTCACGTCCAATCTCCGTCAGTTGGGGGATTGGACTCCAAATCGCCGTGCTACTCAAAACTGGGGGGGACGTCGTCGGTTCACTCGCGAGAGCGTGGACATCGCGGTAGATCACGGCATCAGCTGCGCCTGCGTCGTACGGCTTCTCGATCAGGCCGCCTACTTCGGTGGCTATCCGCGCGCCATGCGCACCGACAACGCGGCCGAATTCACCGGTCGCGCCCCACAGCAGCTGTGGTCGTATCCCGCCCTCGCAATTCGCTGCCCAGCGCCGCGCAAAACAGGACAACAACGCAGTGCCCTTCGACCCAAGACTTTCAAAATGATTACTGGTACGGCTCACGGGGCAGGTCATTCAGACGACGGGCGTTCTCGTGCAGGATCCTTAGTTTCGCTCCTGAAGCACTTTTGCGCTTGCTGCTAAAAGCATCTGTTTAAAAGCCTCCACCCTTCCAGGAACATTCGTTGTTTAGCGTCCGGGGTTCGGCAAAAGCCGAGTGCGGCAGTCCTCCAGCAACACACGCCAGTTCTCCAGCAATTCGGTCTTACCCCCCCTTCCTGGTTGTTTCGGTGGCATGTAGCGGATGATCGACGCCATGCATTCAGGATAGTCGAAGTCTGCGTATAGCAGTTCCGCCACTTGAAAAACGTCGCTATAGGAATCCTGATTCCTGTACACCCAAAGAAGCGTGAGGTAGATCCATATACACCTCATTCGCCCCTCTGACCGCTCCGATCTGCTCAAGCGCGCAAGCAGATCCTTGACGTCGTTCGGATCGGCTCCATCAAGACCAGCTAACTCGTAGTGCGCCTCCGGCGAATCTATTGAAAGACTGTCGATAGCATAATCGACGACACCTCTCGAACTAATAAAGTGTCTATCCAGCCCATAAGCGAGTTCGGCCCAGCTCATCCCAGGAGCCTCCGCGAAACAAAAATCACCTGTTAATAACACTTCCATTGCTCACCATTTTTTTGTGGGTAGCCGTGAGGGTACTTGGTTCGGCGTACCTGTGATCTGGCCGCCGGGAATGAAGCGTTGGTGTGTCAGCTCTCCGTTCGTGTTCAAAATCCATTCGAATATTCCCGGCCGACCGTTCACAATGCCCTCCATTTGAGTCAGCTTGTACGTCTGCTTGTCACCACCCTGGATGGTGAATACCATGCCTTTTTCCGGAATCTCATCTACCACAAAGCTCGGGGCCCGGTGAAGCGGATCATCTTTGAGCGCGCTTCCCACCGGTTCAGCGTTTCTGATCTCATCCGCTGCATTCGCAGCCTTCTGACGTTCGAACGAAAGTAGGCTCGAGGGGTAGCCTGACTGAGGCCCTCCAAGGCTGCCTTCCTGTAGAACGCCCTTGCTTGGGGCTGCCTTACCTTCATTCCCTGCGAGCACCCAGGCCGCGTCGCCGGCTGCTTCGCCAAGCCATACTCCTTGCGCTGCGCTTGCGGACATTCCATCCGTAAACTGCGGTGCCGCGCCACCAAGCTGCGTCGGAATGAATGGATTATTTGGATTTGCTCCTTCAGCGTTACCGACAAACGGAAGGAGTCTATTCCCAAAGGCAGCCCCAGCGCCGGAAAGGAAACTACCCGTCCCGCCTTCCTGAGGGGTGTTGGCGTAGTACGAGACGGCAACTCCTCCGAAGAATCCAATGTCCCCAAAGTAGTGCGATTGTTCCAACTGGCGATCACGTATCTGATCACCCCGCATGTCGCGCGGCACCACTGGGCTTTCGTAATACGACTCCAGTGCGCCGAGACCTTGGTAGCAAGCAGTTGATGCTCCGGCATTGCAAACAATGGCCAAGGCCACGTCATTCAACTGAGATTGCTGCTTAGCTGCATTGATCGCATCCGAGCGACATTGTTCTGTCGTGCAACCCTCCAGCGCATGATTTAGATCATCAATCTGCTTATGTGTGAGATGGTTGTACTTGGTTGCATCCAGCGCTGCCACCGCGCCAGAACCCCCACCAACGACTGCACCAACCGCAGCGCTACCTGCCTGCATAAGGGCGCTATATTCGGGATCCTTGGCCTCGTAACCGTGACTCAGAAGGTAGTCAGACATCGTGGTCATGACGACCTGATTTGCTACCGCGCCCGTGACTGCCTTGCCAACATCCCCGCCCCCCAGAGATGCAACAGCAGCCGCCACCGCGCCGTGCAGTGCAGCGCGTTCCGGGCTTCCTTCGGCCCATTTCATCTTGTTGGCGATGTCACCAGCGGCACGAAAGCCTACCTGCGCCGCGACCTCGGAAAGCTCTTGCCGGTCGGCTATCTTCTCGGGGTCGAAGGAATTCTTCAGTGAGGCGTTGTCAAGAGTTGGATTTCGGTCGAGTCCAGTCAGATCCTTGGCTGGATCGTTGCGTATTGTGATCGTCCCATTAGCCACCCCCGAATTGGTTTCACTACTGCTATTTCCCCGCTGTGGCATTGCCATGGAAATCGCCGCACCGATCGCGCCCACGACGTTGCTCGAGACAGTGCTACCCCCACTAATGCTCACCTGGCTGGCGTTGTACTTCGACTCATTGTGCAGATCCTCCCAGACCAGATCGCCCGTGCTGAGCACGCTCTTCGACGCGTCTGCCGTGCTGGCAATCTGCCCACCGACCAGATGGGTCGTGCCCCCAACGTCGATCTGGAAGCCGCCGTCGCCGGCCTTGATGCCGCTGACCTCGTTGACGCTGGTGTAGTGACTATCGACCTTGCTGGCCGCGTAGTAGGCACTACCGCTCACCATGCCGCTTTGGGTGATACCGACCATCAGCTTGCCACCGGCCTGCATGGTCTTGCTGGCGTAGTCGTCGGTGTCCTGCTCGCTGCGAATGGTCAGGTTGTTGCCGATATCGGCGACAACCTGGTTGCCCTTCAGCTGGGCACCTTCGATGGTCGTGTCGTTACCGCTGACGATGGTCAGCTTGTCGCCGGCGTTGATGGTGGTTTCGGCATGGGTGCTGCCGTTGCCATGCGCCTTGCCGCTGCCGACGCTGGCCGACGCGTAGATGCCGAAGCCATCGGAACCGAAGCTGACACCGATGCTGCCGGCGGAATTCTTCGAGTCGTTCTTGAGGCTGTGTTCCTCCGACTGGCTGAGCAGGTTGATGTCATGCGTCGCGGCCAGGGCGACATTCTTGCCCGTGACCTCGCCGCCGATGATGGTCAGGTCGCCACCGGTCGCGCCGATGGTGACGTTGCCACCGCTGGTGATGTGGCCGCCATACGACGTGCTGTCATGCGTCGTGGTCTTGCTGCTCGCGCTACTTCCTCCAATCCCGACCTGGATGTTGATGCCCGCGGCTCCCGCTGCACTCTGGGCGTCGGTCACACTGCTGAAGTCGCCCGTTGCAGCAACGGCATCGTGCACCTGATAGGCGGCCTTCGCGGCATAGAGCGCCTTCAACCGATCATCGTCGCTGCTGCTGGCCTGCTTTACCGAGTCTCGAGCGCCCATGGCAAACTCATAGGCGGCCCCGCCCAGACCACCGGTAATGCCACCTTCGCTGTGTTTCTGCGACTGCGTCGTATCCAGCGTATCCAGGCCGGCATCGATCGTGACGTTCTTGCCGACGATCGTGGTACCCGTCTTGCTGATGACGTCCGTGCCCGTCAGGTGCAGGTCGCCACCCGCCGTCAACGTCACCTGTCCATCGGTGGAGCCGACGACGCTACCCGTGTGAGTCACCTGGTGCGAACTCTCGGAGCGGCTGTCCTTAGCCTGCCCGTAAAGCTCATTCATGCCGCTCTTCGAATACCCCGTCTTCGTGACCGTCTTGCTGTGGCTGTCGTCGTAGATGTCGACTGCCGTGGTCAGGGTGAGATTGTTACCTGCCGCGACCACGACATCGTGTGTACCGGCGATCTTCGCGCCTTCGCCGAGCACGTCGTGGCCGGCAGCGACGGAGATCGAATCGCCACTGAGCAGCGTGCCATTGGCGACGTGCTGCGCGGTGTCGTCATTCGTCACCGTCTTCTTGCCCGCCTGGACGATGCCGCCGCCCCGATTGAGCGTGAAGCCGGACTTCTTGACGGTCTTGTCGTGGGTCTCGTTATAGGTGTCGGTTGTGGCCAGCAGGTTCACGTCGTGGCCTGCCGCCACGGCGATACCGCCCGTGGCCTGGACGGTCGCTCCCATGGCGGTCAGGTCGTTTCCGGCCACCATGTGGATGTTGTCACCGCTGAGCGAGGTACCCACGGCCAGCGTCTGTTCGCTGGTGTCGTGCGTGGTGGTCGTCTTGCTGCTGAAGAGGCCGCTCTTCTTTTTCTTCGTATCCGTGACGACCGTATGCGTCTCGTCTTCGGCCGCCAACGTCAGGTTGTGCCCCGCCGCCAAGGTGATGTCGCCGGTCTTGGTCGCGACCGTGGTCGCGTCCAGCGTGGCGTCGTGGCCGGCAGCGATCTGCACGCCGGTGCCGGCGTCCACCGTCACCCCTCGGACGGTTTCATCCGTCGTCGTCTCCGTAATCCGCTTCTTCCCTTCCTTCCAGCTCTTCGTGCTGGTGGTGCTATCCGTCACCGTCGTCAGGTCGAGATCGTTCCCCGCCTGCAGCGCGGCCGTGCCGCCCGCCTTGATCTGGGTTCCTTCCAGCAGCGCATTGTTCCCCGCGGCCACGGCGAGATTGCCGCCGGCGTCGAGGTTCGTCACGTCATGCGTGACCTTGTTCGACGTGCCGTTGATGGTCGCGGTCAGCGACAGGTCGTGGCCCGCAAGCAGCGCCATGTCGCCGCCAGCCTTGAGCGTGCCGGCCTGTACGCCGAGGTCGTGACCCGCCTGCAGCGAGAGCGAGCCGCCGGCGTCGATGCCGCTGGCCGTGGTTTGCGTCGTCCAGCGTGTGCCGCTCTGCACCGCCCCGAGGGTGAGGTCATGACCCGCCTGGAGCGCCGCGTTTCCGCCGGCCTTCAGCGTGGTGGCCGACAGGCTCATGTCGTTGCCGGCGACCAGGGAAAGGTCCTTGCCCGCACTGAGCGTGAGACCGTCGACCTGCGTGCCCGTGAGCGTCTTACTCCAGGCGTACGGGTGCGTCGTGGTGACGCTGGACGTGATGGACAGGTTGTTCCCGGCCGCTAGGGCCAGGCTGCCGCCCGCCGACACGCCCTGCCCGCTCAGGGTCAGGTCGTGGCCTGCCGTGAGCAGCGCATCGCCGCCTGCCGCGACCTTGGTGTGGTCGAGCGACAGGTTGTTGCCGGCGCTGATCTGCAAGCCCTGGGTGGCGGTGATGCTCGCCCCCTCCATGCCACGACCGATGAGGCCGCCGACGTTTTCGGAGCGGATGTTGCCACCGGCAATCAAGCTGACACCCGCGCCGTCGATGCGGCCGTTGATGTTGGTGATATTGCCGGTCGCGCTGATGGCGGTGAGGCCGCCGCTGGAGATGCGTCCGCTGTTGAGCAGGTCCTGCGCCGTCAGCAGGGTGCTGTTCTCGCCGCGGATCAGGCCGTCGTTCGACAGCTTGCCCGAGGCATCGATGCTCACGCTCGAGCCTGCGATCACCGCACCCTGCGACGTGAGGCCGAGGTTGCCGCTGGCCAGGTACACCACCGGCACGAGCACCTCGTGGCCGTCCACGTTCTGCTGCACCATCCAGACGATATCCTGGGTGAGTGCGCTGACCTGCTCCGCCGTGAGGGCCACACCCACGCTCAGGTTCATGGCCTGGGCCACATGCGTGGCGTTGCTCATCAGCGCCTGGTATTCCTCCAGGCCGCTGGAGTAATCGGCGAGATAGGTGCGCCCGGTCAGCTGCGTCACCTGCTGGGTCACCAGCTGCTGCTCGTAGAAGCCGTCGCCCAGACGCATCATCGTGCGCGCGGGGTCGAGGCCGAGCTGGTCGAGCAGGTAGTCGCTGCTGATGAACTGGCTGTAGTCGACGAAGCGGGAGTTGGTCTCGATCAGGTAGTTGCCGCTCGGCGGATGACCAAGCAAGGCCGTGAGGTACGCGTTGCCCATCAGGCCGACGCCACGGGCTGAAGCCCCCTTCGCCAGCGCCGAAAGCGAATCTGCGCCGGCACCGTCCACCGCGCTGCGCTCGGCACCCGAGGCGGCAGTGAGTTCGCCGCCTGCCCCTGGGCCGCCCACGGACACGCTCTCGCCACCGCCGCTACCGCGAACGCTGTAGATGCCACCCGTGGGGAGGATCACGCCCGCCAACGGCTGTCCCGCGCCGCCGAGCACCTGCGGCGCGTGGCCTGTCGCCGGGTCGACCTGTGCGCCCACCGGAAGGCCCGCCGCACCCTGTGCGTTGCCCTTGTTCACCGAGGCGAGGCCGATGGCCTGGGCGTTCGGATCGAGGCGCGTATTGCCGACCGAATGGCCGTCAGGCGTGACGCCGCCGTTCGACACATTCTGCCCGCTGATGCTCACGCCACCCGCGCCGGTCATCACCGCGCCGAGTGCGGTGTAATTGTCGTGCAGGTACGTCGAGGGGTCGGTGTTGGGACGATAGGAGTAGGACTCCTTTTCGTTTTCAATATCGCACAGGCTCTGCTGCCAACCGCAGCCCATGTGATGGTTCACCGCCACCTGCTGGATGGTGCGGCCGGCGGCCAGCGACTCGTTCGCGACGTTCTCGTTGCCGAAGACCATGCCGGTGCCGCCGCCCGCACCCTGGATGTTCACCCAGAGCGCACCGTTGGCGGCAATCGTCGACGTGTTGTTCTTCACCGAGCCGTAAAGCGCGATGTTGCCGCCCGCGAGGATCTGCGACTGCGCGCTGGCGGCGTTGACCACGGTCTCCTGGATGGTGTGGTACTCGGTGTAGGTCTCGTACTCCTGCACCTTGTTCATCGTGTACTTGTAATCCGACCGCGGCAGCGGCTGCGAGGCAGCCGATTCTTCCGCCGACAGCACGCGATCGGTCGTGTTCAACACGCGGCGCACGTTGTTGATCTGGTTCGCCGCCAGCAAGATGCTGCCCTGCGCCTGGATCGATCCGGAGATGTTGTCGATCTGTCCGGCGCGGGTGGCGAACAGGCCCTGGCCGTTGCGCCCCGCGCCCGCCACGTTGATGTTGCCGAGGCTGAAGATCTGCGCGTCGCGATTGAGCAGGTAGTTCGTGTAGATGTCCACACTGCCCGTCGCGGCGATGGTGCCGCTCTGGTACGCCGCGTTACCGGTCGCCTGACCGAAGTCGGCACCGTTGATCACCGTGCCGGCCTGGATGGTGACATTGCCGCCCATGATGCTGCCGGTGTTGTTCACCACACCGGCGTTCATGCCTACCGTGTTGCCCTGGATGCTGCCGGCGTTGGTGATCGTGCCGCCGGTGTTGAGCTGTGTGTTGGCGGAGTTGAGCAGGGCGCCCGCATTGTTCGTGATGTTCGCGGCGCTGATCGTCAGGCCGTTCACGGCCTGGATGCTGCCGTTGTTGACGAACTGGCCGTCCACGGCGAGGCTGAAGCCGCCGTTGGCCTTGATGCTGGAACCGGCGGCCTGGATGTAGTCGCCCACCAGGTGCATGCCGAGCGTGTTGTTGGCGACGATGCTGCCCTGCCCGACGAGGTTGCGGATGTCGAGCATCACATTGCCGACACCGCCTACGCCGTCGATGCCCGCCTGCACCGTGCCACCGCTGTTGTTCAGGCTGGCCAGGGTGAGGTTGAGCTGGCGTCCGGCGGTGATCTTGCCGCCCACATTGGTGGCGGAGGCACCGGCGTTGACGAAGTTGAACGTATTGCCCGCGTAGACGCTGCCGTTGCTGTTATCCAGCTGTCCGGTGCCGAGCGTCATGCTGCCTGCGGCCACCAGCGTGCCACCCTGGGCGTTCGAGATCGACGTGCCAGAAAGGTTCACATCGCCCTGCCCGCCCAGCGTGCCGCCGCGATTGTCGATACCGCTGCCGGACGTGACTTGGGTCAATGCGCCACTGGCGTTGGCAATGCGTCCGCCGATGTTCGAGATCGAAGCGGAAGCCAGCGTGGTGGCGCCGTTCGCCTCGATGCTTCCCCCATTGTTGTTCAGGCCGTTCGTGGCGCGCAGGTCGAGCGCGCCACGGCTCTGCAGGTGGCCTCCCGTGTTGTTCACGGTGTCGGTGGCCTGCACATTGAGCTGTCCGCCAGCGATCGTGCCCGCGTTGGTCAGCCGTGCCGTGGTCAGCCTGGTGAGCGTGCCGGCAGCGATCGTTCCGTTGCCGTTGTCGAGCGTACCGGCCACACCCAAGGTCACCGCGCCGGGTGCCGACTGGATCGTGCCGCCTGCGTTGGAAAGGTTGGCCGCCGTGAGGGAAAGATCCCCCGCCGTCGCCTGCATGAGGCCACCGGCGTTGTTGAGGCCATTGGCAACCGTCACACCAAGCGTGGCACCCGAGATGGCACCGTAGGCAGTATTGCTCAGCGAAGCCGCCGAGATCGTGCTGCCGCCGTGCGCATTGATCAGGCCGCCGTCGTTGGCGAGCGCCGTGGTGGCCGTGACGCGGGTGGCGCCGTTACCTGCCAGCGTGCCCTGTCCGTTGTCGATGTCCTGGTCGGACGTCACGTCCAGCAAGCCGGTGCCGGCCAGTTGGATGTTGCCGCCCCGGTTGACCACGCGACTGCCGTGCACGGTGAGGTCGTTGCCGTTGGTCGCGATGGTGCCGCCGGTGTTGTCGAGCGTACCCGCGGTGGTCAGCGCCAGCGCCGCGTTGCCTGTCTGCAGCAGCTTGCCGCGCGTGTTGTCGATGGACGTGGCACGGAGCAGCAGAGAATTCGCCTGCAGGCGGGCGTCGTGGCCGTCGACGCCGCGATTCACCAGCGCGCCGGTGGCCTGCATGGAAAGTGCACCGCCGACGGCAAGATCGCCGGCCGTGTGATCGATATTTCCGGCGCGTGCGACGAGGGTGGCGTCGCCACCCGCACGTTGGGTGCCGTAGGACAGGTCGATGGTGTTCGCCTGCGCGTCCAGCGCATGGCCGGCCAGGAGGCTGCCATGGGCGACGAGTGTCGTATCGGCCGATACGTGCAGGTCGCCCGTCGTATCGAGGGAACCGTCGTCCTTGACACCCGCCGCCAGCACACCGGACGCATCCACACTGCCGCCATGCACGACGAGATCGCCCGACGACAACGTACGGCCGTCGTTCTTCACGACGGCACCGTCGAGCGAGATCGCGTGCGCCGAAAGCGTGCCGCCCTGCGTGAGGGTGGCCGCGCTCGTCATCGCGGCATCCTGTGCCGTGATGTCGCCTTGGGTTTCGAGATCGCCGTCGGCGTGAAGGTTGAGATGGGTAGCGACAAGCTCGCCGCTCTGGCGGATCGCCTGCGCGGAGGTCGCATCCAGTCCGGCGGCCGAAGCCACCGTGCCTCCCAGCACGAGGTCGCCCGTGCGGGCCTGGAGGTGGAGATCGCCCTGCTGTGTACCGAGCGTGCCGGTGCTGGAAACGCTGCCGCCTTTCAGCGTCAGCGATTTCGCGGCAACGATCTTTCCTGCATTGCCGACCGCGCCGGCAACGTCGATGTCCAGGTCGTCTGCACCGGACAGCTCGGCGGATGCGGCTTGATTGTAGGTGCCGGCAACGAGCGTCGCCTTTCCTCCCGCGTAAGCCGTGCCGCGATGATCGAGCAACCCGACGGCATGTAGATCGAGCGTGCCGTCCGTCGAGATGGCGCCGGTGTTGCCGATGCGCGCTGCCGTCACCGACAGCGCGCTAGACGCGACGAGTTGACCGGCGTTGTCGAAAGCTCCCGCCGTGTCGATGGCAAGCGTGCCTCCGGCCTGCGTGAGGCCGCTCAGGCTCAGGGCGCCTTGCGCCGAAAGCGACACGTCCCTGGCGCCGGCCAAGGTGCCCTTGCTGTCGATGCTTCCCGCCGTGACCTTGAGGCTGCCGTTGGTCTGCAGCTTGCCGTTCGCGTCCTGCGTCAAGGCGGCGGCGTCGACCGACAGATCGTTCTCGGCAGCGATGCTGCCGCGGTTGCTCAGGTTGCCCGAGGCACGCACGTCGAGCGTGCCGGTGGCGTACACGCTGCCGGCATTGCTCAGATCGCGCCCGGCGTCGAGGCCAAGCGCGCCGTTCACCGACGTATCGCCACCCAAGGTCATGTCGCCTGCGGACGCCAGCGCCGCTCCATTCGCGCTCAGCGACCCGGTCTGCGCGAGCGCACCGGCCGACGTAGCATCCAGGCGGCCTGCCGACACCGTCGTGCCCGCAAGCGAGAGGCCCCCTTGCGTGGTCACCAGGGAAACGTCGCCTGCCGTGCTACCGATCTGGCCGGCGCTCTGCAGGCTACCGGCGTTTATCGCGAGTCCGTCGCCGCCGACGATGGTGCCGGCACTGTCGAGAGCGCCGGATACGTCGAGAGCAAGATGCTTGCCCGCGTCAACCTGACCGTCGGCCGTTTGCGCGAAGCTTCCGGCGTCCAGCTTCAGCACGTTGGCAGCGTGGAGCAGGCCTGCGCTCGTCACGCCCTCGGACACCGTCAATGCGAGGTCACGGCCTGCGCTGATGATGGAGCCCTTCGCGCCGTCAAGGTTCGCAGCACCGACGATGGCGTCGCGTGCCGCGATAACGGTCGCGGACTGCGACAGCGTGCCGACAACGTCTGCGCGCACGTCGCGCGCCGCCTGAAGCTGGCCGCCCAGCGACGCCGTGCCTGCTGCAACGACCAGGTCGTTGCCCGCATCCAGCGTGCCGTGTGTGGTCAGGCTCGACGCATTCAGGGCAAGGTCCCCGCCCGCATGCGTCGTACCCGACTGGTCGATGCTGGCCGCCTGCGCCGAAAGCGCGCCATCGGCAAACGTGTCGCCGCCGAGTGCCAAGGCCTGCGCCGCCTCGAGGATCGCATCGCCCGTCGCATGCACCGAGCCGGCGAGCGTCATGGAACTGTCCGCGGCCAGGCCGAGGCGCACGCCCGAAAGCGTGCCGTCGATCAGGAGGTTGCCGCCGGCATGTGCGGTGAACCCCGTCGCCGCGGAAGCCACGCCGCCAAGATGCGTGTCGCCACGCGAGGCCAACGTGGCCGCACCGAGCGTGCTGCCCAGCGAACCCGTGCTCTCGATGCTGCCCGCGTCGACGCTCAGTGCCTGGGCACCTACGACGCTTCCCGCATTGTTCAGCGCACCGCGCAGGCGCAGCGTCGCCGTGTCCGCTGCGCTGACCGACCCGCCTGTGCCGATCGAGAGCGAGCCGGCGTCGACGTTCAAGGCATGGCCGGCATAGAGCTGCCCCGCGCCATCGACGTCGCCATCGACGTCGAGTGTCAGGTCGTGGTTCGAAGACAGCGCACCCGCATTCGTGAGACTTGCGGCACGCACGATCGCGTCGCGCCCCGCGACCACGGTCGCGGCGTTGTCGAGCGTGCTCGCGGACGTCAGTGCCACGTCGCGGCCGCTCTGTACAGTTCCCGCGAGATGGAGCGCTTGCGCGTCCACCGATACATCGCGACCGGCATCGATCGAGGCCGTGCTGTCCACCGAAGCGCCGCGCAGCGAGAGGTCGGTGCCGGCATGCAGGATGCCGGCATTGCTCATGTCGCCACCCGTGCTCACGACGAGCTGGCCGTCTGCGTACAGCTTGCCAGCGTTCGTGAGACCCTTCGCGGCGTGGACCTGCGCGTTTCCGCGCGCATACGTCTCGCCGGCGTTGTCGACAGAACCGGCATCCACGGCGAGGTTCCCTGCCGTCAACTGGCCTTGCTGCCGGAGTGATCCCGCCGTGCGGAGGTCCAGCGTGCCACCGACCACCGTGGTACCTGCCAGCGTGACGTCGCCTGCGACGATGGACGCATCGCCACTCTGCGTGCCGAGTTCACCGTGGCTGACGATGTCGTCGGCATGGACAGCGAGAGCACCGCCGCCGACGAGGCTACCGTCGTTGTCCAGGGAGCCGCCGATATTCGCGCTCGCGCTGTGCACACCGTAGATCTGGCCGGCAACCCCCTGCGCCAGCGACGCCGCGTTGACGGTGACGCCACCGGCCGCGTAGAGCGTTCCCTGGTTGATCGCTGCCCCCGCGGTATTCACGGCCAGGTCGCCGCCCGACGACACGATGGCCGAGGAGGCATTGGTCAGACGCGCCGACTGCACGTCGATGCGGCCACCCGACACGATGGTTGCCGCGTTGTCGAGCTGGCCGACCGCGCGCACGGCGACATCGCCGCCACCCTGCACGGCACCCGCCAGGGTGGCGTTGCCACGGCTGGACAAGGAGAGCGCGCCGCCGGCATCGACGATGCCGCTGCTGTCCACCGAAGCCGCATCGAGCGCGAGCGCGCCGCCCGCGTGTAACGTGCTCGCGGCAATGCCGACCAGTGCGCCGCTCGCAAAGACGTTGCCGCCGCCGAGGCCGTAAATCGTGCCCTCGTTGCGCAGGCTGTCCGCCCGCACGTCGAATGCATCATCGGAGTAGATCAGGCCGGTGTTGCGCAGTGCCTGCGCCGAATGCACGGCGAGGTTTCCGCCCGCGCTGAGGCGGCCGGCCACGGCGATGTCGTCGGCGGCATCCACCGCCAGCGAGCCGCCGGCGATCACGCGGCCGGAGACGCCCAAGGCTCCTCTGGTCGCGAGCGATACGTTGCCGTTCTGCGTACCGAAGGTGCCGTCGACGGTGACCGGACCGCTCGCATCGAGCACCGCGTTCCCAAGCGCCACGGTGGTTCCGCCAAGGCGCACCTCGCCCGCGCTGCTGAGCGTGAGGTCGCCTGCCTGCGCCGCGATGGCGCCGCTGCTCACCACACCCACGCCCGCCTCAGTACCGACGAGGCGGATCTTTTCCGCGTACATGCCGCCGAGTGCCGCGACGTCGATCGCCACCGTGGGACGGTTCGCATCGGCGGCCATGGCACGGACGCCCGCATCCTCGTAGTTCACGTCGTTACGACCGGCAACGACGTTGAGGTCCTTCGCCCAGAGCTGGCCGTTCACCTGCACCGCGCGGGCGATGAGATCGGTGCGGTCGGCGGTGGAACCGTCGAGGCCGCCGCTGCCGACGGCAATGCCGCCGCCGGTCACGCGGAAGGCGTCGAGGCTGCCGCTGCCGCCGAACACCGGCGTACCCGTGGTCAGCGTGAAGCGCTGGCTGTTGATCACACCGCAGCCGTCGCACGTGATGCCGTAGGGGTTGGCGATGACGACGGGCGCGGCCTTGCCGCCCACTTCGATGTAGCCGCGCAGGCTGCTCGGCAGGCCGGATGTCACCTCATTGAGGATCAGCGAGGCGGGGCCGCCGTTGAGGTTGTCGTTGCCGGCGATGTAACCGCCGAGCTGGGTCTGCACGATGTCGGCGCTGTTGTTGAGGATCACGCCGCGCTGGTCGACGTCGAAGCGCTGGTATTTGTTGTGCGACACGCCACGCGCGTTGGGCGCGACTATATCCACCACCGGTACGCCGTTCGCCGCCGAATCCATCTTCGGGCGATGAGCGCCCGCCGCGGCGTCGGGCACTTGCTGCGCCCACGACACCACCGGAATACCCAGCGTCGCCAACGCGACGGCGAGCGCGAGTGAGCGCACTGCCGAGATCGCCACATCGCCCTGCGGGCGCCCCATCACTGCCTTGTTCGTCGTCATGACTTTGCCCCTTGTCGGATGCCGGCCCCGGCATCCCTGCCCGTGTTCAGTACTGGTAGATCAGCTGAAAGCCCGTGGTCGGCCGTTCGGTGTCGAAGCCGCGTGGCGCATGAATGCGGCGCCCCGCGAAGAGATCCCAACTCAAGCCCGCATAGCTGCCGCGCAGGCCGACGACCGCGCCGGTCAGCTGCCGGTGCCCCTCGACCGTGGACGGCCCCGCGACGCGGCCGATGTCCACACCCAGGTAAGGCGCCAGCGCGCCCATCGGCAGGGTGAACGTGTTACGTAGATACGCGCCGCGCTCCCCTGCCAGCGTCTGCTCGCCATCGAAACCGCGGACCGAATAGCGGCCGCCGATGGTGATGAGTTCGGCCGCCGGCAGGTGATCGGTGGACCGTTGCAGGCGCAGGCTGCTGTCCCAGATCGCCTGGCGGCTGCCAAGGTTCAGCGGCTTGCTCAGCGAGAGATCGAGCGTGGTGAGGCCGTACCGATTGGTGGGGAAGCCCACCTCGGGGTCGTACCCGATCCACTGGCTGCCGAACCAGGGGGTGCCGCGCTGGTAACCCAGGCGCGCGTCGAGCTGCGCCTGACCGAGGTAATGGCGGTGCACCAGGGCAAGCTCGGCACTCGCGACGCGCTGCCGCTGGATGCCGACCTCCACGCCCTGGATATAGCTGTGCGCGCTGCGTGCGGCCAGGCGCATCTCCAATGACGTCTTGCTCGACGTGCCGCGCGTGAGCATGCGTTGCGCGGTGATGTCGCTCGACGTGGAGATGCCCGTCGAACGGAAACGGGTTTCGAAACCCTCGATCCACTGCCGGTAACGGTAGGTGGAGATCGAACCGCTGAAGGTCCACCAGCCCCAGGGAATGCTGTAGGTGGCGTTCTCGCTGAAGGTGCTGCCGCCGTCGGCGTGGGTGAACAATGCATGGCCCGCGCCGATCGAGAACAGGTCGTTCAGGCCCAGCGGGTTGTCGTACGAGACATTGAGGTTGCCCTGGTTCTTGCCCGTGCCCTTGAGGCCCGAATCGCTGGCGTCGACCACCACGTGCCAGCGACGGCTGGTGTGCACCGTCAGCACCACATCGGATTCGCCCACCTTCTCGCCCGGGGCAATATCCATGGTCACGTCCTGCGACGGCACGCGCTTGAGTTGCTCCAGACCCTGCTCGATCGCGTGCAGGTTGAGCAGATCGCCCTCGCGAATCGGGAACGCCGTGCGCCAGTTCAACTCGGGCGAACCCGGCGCGAAGCGGATCTGTCGCAGCGTGCCCGGCACGAGCAGCATGCGCAGATGCCCCTTCGAAATATCCTGCGCCGGCACGCCCACGCGGGTGGTGACGAAGCCGCGCGCGATAACCAGATTGGAGAGGCGGCGCTGCAGCGCCTCCAGCCCGTCGCGGCCCACGCACTGGCCCACGAAGCGATCGAGATAGCGCTGCGCCCAGGCGAACTCCGCCAGGCGGTCGCCTTCGAGTGTCAGGCTTTGCAGCGGGAAGCAGATGGCTTCCTTGGGCAACGGCGCATCCGCCCGCTCGACCTGCGTCGGCGGCGTTGGCTGGAACAGCGCTTCTTTGCGCTCCGTCTCCCTCTGTTCGAGCTGTTGTGCGCGACGCAACTGCTCTTGCTTGTCCAGCGTGGTCTGCTGCGCCACGGCCGTACCCACGGCCCCGACGGCAAGCAGGGAAAACAGCCCGTGTGCCGTTGTGCGCCAACGGCTTTCCCCTGTAACCCTCATTAGTTTTGCTGCTCCAAACCGTCCTGGTTCAAGGGCATGCGGGGACTCTCTCGAGCGCCGCTGCCCGGCTCTTCTTGGCTCGTTTTCGGCAGGTAACGCGGGAACTTTAGGGTCGCCCGACGATTACGAAATCCCTTTCCGACAAGGTGAATTTTCTCCAATTCACCAGTAAACGCCATATTCATATTGACACACGGTCACGAGCGGGAAAGACTCGACCTTTCGCGACCGCTCGACGAAACGTGTGTGTCCCCGCGCATCCAATCCACGCACGGGGTATTGGCCTGCTGGCCGCTGCGGGGAGCAATTTCAATGAAAAGTTTCAACCAGTTCCAGTGTTCGGGACCGTTCCGTCGTGTAGGCCGATGCCGCGGCGTGCGTCGTGCGCTCCTGGCCGGTGGCCTGTCCGCGATCGCGTTTCGATGAAACGTTTCCTGCTGGCGGCGCTGCTCATACAAGGCATGGCGTGCCTCGTGACAGCTCAGGCGGAAACCACGCTACCCCTGATTCCCATGCCCGCGGAGGCCAGACCGGCGCCAGGCTCCCTGGCCCTCGATGCCTATACCATGGTGCGGTATCCGCCCGGCGACACGGCTGCCAAAGCGGCCGCGGAATACCTTGCAACCGAACTGCGGCGAAGCCGGGGGCTGTCCCTCACCGTCACCGCCTCGAACGACGCCACCGAAGGCGCGATCGTCCTGAAGACGGACCTGAAAGCATCCGTGGATAAGCCCGAAGGCTATACGCTCGACGTCGACACCAGCGGCGCGCGCATTTCCGCACGCAGCAGCGCGGGCCTGTTCTATGGCGCCGTCACCCTGTGGCAACTGGCAACGGCAGACGGCAAGCAGGGCAGCACGGTCATTCCTGCCGTGACGATCCGCGACTGGCCGCGCTTCGCCTGGCGCGGCCTCATGCTCGACGTCGTCCGGCATTTCCACGACGTGGCGACGGTGAAGCAGGTGCTCGACACGATGGCGGAGCACAAGCTCAATGTATTCCATTGGCACCTCACCGACGACCAGGGCTGGCGCATCGAGATCAAGCGATATCCGAAGCTCACCAGCGTGGGCGCCTGGCGCACGCCGCCCGGCGCGGGCACGCATGGCGAACCGGAACGCTACGGCGGCTTCTATACGCAGGCGCAGATACGCGATGTGGTGGCCTATGCCGCCGCGCGCCACATCACCGTGGTGCCCGAACTCGATATGCCGGGCCATGCGCAGGCGGCGGTGGCCGCCTACCCCGAACTGGTCGGTGTGACCGGCGAGCGTCCGAAGGTCTCCGTGGATTGGGGCGTGAATCCCTACCTCTACAACGTGGACGACAAGAGCTTCACCTTCATCGAGAACGTGCTCGACGAAGTGATGGCCCTGTTCCCGTCCACGTACATCCACCTCGGCGGCGACGAGGCGGTGAAGGACCAATGGAAGAACTCCCCCGCCGTGCAGGCGAAGATGAAGTCGCTCGGCATCGCCGACGAGAACGCCCTGCAGAGCTGGTTCACCGACCGCCTGGGCGACTACCTCGGCAAGCACGGCCACCGCCTCATCGGCTGGGACGAGATCCTGGAAGGCGGCCTCCCCCGCACCGCCTCCGTGATGTCGTGGCGCGGCGTGCAGGGCGCCATCGACGCCGCGAAGCAAGACCACGACGTGGTGCTCGCGCCCGCCGGATGGATGTATTTCGACAACCTGCAAAGCGACCGCGCCGATGAGCCTAACGGCAGGCTCTCCGTGTTGGCGCTGGAGCGTGTCTACGGCTTCGAGCCGGTGGACGCCTCGCTTACGCCCGAACAGGTCGGTCACGTGCTGGGCACTGAGGCGGCGCTATGGGCCGAATTCATTCCCTCGTCCGGCCATGTACAGCACGCCCTGTATCCACGTGTGGATGCCATGTCCGAGATCGCCTGGTCGCCGAAGGAAGCGCGTGACTGGAACGGTTTTCTTGCGCGCCTGCCGGCACAGTGGCGTCGTTATGCGGCACTGGGCATCGCGGCTTCGGATACCGCCTTCGCACCGGCCATCCATGTGGACGGGGCTGTCCCGGCCATCCTGCGCTCGGGCAAGGCGACGGTGCGGCTCGACAATCAGACGAACTTCGGCACGCTGCGCTACACGACCGACGGCAGCACACCCGGCGCGAACGCCACGCCGTATACCGGCGCGTTCAAAGTAACCCTGCCCACGACGGTGCGCGCGGTCGCCTTCGCGCCGGATGGCACGCCGATGGCCGCCGTGCGGTCGCGCACGATCGACCGCGCCAGCCTGCTCACCCGCCGCAATGGCGAGTTCACCAAGTGCCCGGATGGCAGCCTTGGCCTGCGCATGCCCTTGCTGCCCGATCTCGGTGCCATGGACACGCCGGTCTACGACGTGGACCTGTTCCATGCCTGCTGGCTCTATCCCAAGGCGCCGCTGGACGGGGTCTCGGGCATCCATGTCGACATGGCACGGCTCGCCCGCAACTACGGCCTGGCCCACGACCAGTCCAAGGTCGTTTCCTATCCGGCGAAAACGGCGAACGGCGAGCTGGAGGTTCATCAGGACACCTGTGCCGGCCCTCTGCTCGCCAGCCTGCCGCTGCCACCGGGCAAGGCGCTCGGCGAGCGCTTCTCGCTGGATGGCACCGTCCCCCATTCCGTCGGCGAACACGATCTCTGCCTGCGGGTGACGGCACCGATCGACGGCCCCCTCTACGGCCTCGGTAAAGTGCAGCTCCTGGATAAAGCCTCGAAGAAGACACGATGACGTATCGGTACCTCCTCCTTCCCCTCGCCATGGCGTTCGCGGGCGGTGCTAACGCCGCAGCGCCGTCCACCCCGGAACAGAAGGCGGCGGACCTCGTGGCGCACATGAGCCTCGAGGAGAAGGTGGCCCAGTTGCAGAGCGCCGCCCCGGCGCTTCCCCGGTTGGGCATTCCCGCCTACGAGTGGTGGAACGAGGGATTGCATGGCGCGGCTCGTGCCGGCTATGCCACCGTCTTTCCCCAGGCCATCGGTCTGGCCGCTACATGGAATCCGGAGCTGCTGCGCCAGGTCGGCGACGTGGTGTCGAAGGAAGCGCGTGCCCGCTTCGACGCCATCGGCGCCGGCCGCGATCATGGCCGCTACGAAGGGCTGACCATCTGGTCGCCCAACGTGAACATCTTTCGCGATCCGCGCTGGGGTCGTGGCCAGGAAACCTATGGCGAGGATCCGTATCTCACGGGACGCCTTGCCGTCGGCTTCGTGGAGGGTATCCAGGGTCCCGACCCCTCACATCCGCGTGCCGTCGCCACGCCCAAGCACTTCGCCGTGCACAGCGGTCCGGAAGCGGGCCGCCACGGCTTCGACATCGACGTGTCGCCGCACGATCTCGAAGCGACGTTCCTTCCCGCCTTCCGCGCCGCCGTCACCGAAGGCCATGCGGGCTCGGTGATGTGCGCGTACAACGCACTGCACGGTACGCCCGTCTGCGCGGACACAGGCCTGCTCGGCGACATCCTGCGCAAGAGCTGGGGTTTCACCGGATACGTCGTCTCCGATTGCGACGCGGTCGACGACATGACGAAGTTCCATTACTACCGGCCGGACAACGCCGGCTCGTCGGCTGCCGCGATCCGTGCGGGCACCGACCTCGATTGCGGCTACGCGTATGCGGATCTGGTACAGGCCGTGCAGCGCGGCGATGTGGCCGAGTCCGTTCTGGATAGCTCGCTCGTCCGCCTCTTCGCCGCGCGCTACCGGCTTGGCGAGCTGGGTGCCCCGGCCACGAAGCCGAAGCCCGTCGACACGAAGGCGCACTCGGCGCTGTCGCTGCGCGCCGCGCTCGAATCGATGGTGCTGCTGAAGAACGACAGCCACACCCTGCCATTGCAGGGCAAGCCGCGCATCGCGGTGATCGGGCCCAACGCCGATACGGTGGAAACGCTCGAGGCCAACTACCACGCCACGCCGCGTGCGCCTGTCACCCCTCTGCTGGGTCTGCGCGCGCGCTTCGGCGCGGACCGCGTGAGTTATGCGCAGGGTTCACCGGTCGCGGCGGGCGTGCCGGTACCGGTGCCGGAGACGGCCTTGCGCGCGGGGAGCGGCTCCGATGCGGCCGTCGGTCTCACCGGAAGCTACTTCGCCGGCGGCAGCTTCGACGGAAAAGCCCTGGCCACTCGCGTGGACCGCACCGTCGATTTCGACTGGGACCACGTCACGCCTGCCGGATTGCCGAAGGGACGCTATGCCGTGCGCTGGACCGGCACCCTGCTTCCGCCCGGCCCCGGCGACTACACGCTCGCCGTGCATGTGGAACGCTGCTTCGACTGCGCGGGTCACGACCCTGTGCGTCTCTTCGTCGACGGCAAGCCGGTGATCGACGACAAGGGTGACGACAAGCACGCCCAGGCCACCGTGCACTTCGACGATGCGCGCCCGCACGATGTGCGTCTCGAGTATGTGCACAGCGGCGAAGACCAGGGCATCCGCCTCCAGTGGCTGCCACCGGCCGAGGCCCAGCTTGCCGAGGCTGCACGCGCCGTCGCGTCGGCCGATGTGACGGTGGCCTTCGTCGGCCTCTCTCCGGACGTGGAGGGCGAGGAACTGCATGTCGACGTGCCCGGTTTCGACGGCGGCGACCGTACCGATATCGGCCTGCCCGCGGCACAACAGGCCTTGCTCGAGCGCGCGGCTGCCAGCGGCAAGCCGCTGGTGGTGGTGCTGATGTCCGGCAGTGCCGTGGCGCTGAACTGGGCGAAGGCGCATGCTTCCGCCATCGTCGCCGCCTGGTATCCGGGCGAGGACGGCGGCACCGCCGTTGCGCAGATACTGTCGGGCGATTACAACCCGGGCGGCCGTCTGCCCGTGACGTTCTACCGCTCGGTGCGCGACCTGCCGCCCTTCACCAGTTACCAGATGAAGGGGCGCACCTATCGCTACTTCACGGGCACGCCGCTTTATCCGTTCGGCCATGGACTGAGCTATACGAGTTTCGCTTATGGCGACGCGAGCGTATCCACCGCGACGCTGGACGCAGGACAGACGCTCACGGCGAGTGTGACGGTTCGCAACCGCGGCGACCGCGCAGGCGATGAAGTGGTACAGGCATACCTGAGCTATCCGGCTGCCGACAAACTGGCGCCCGAGCGTAGCCTCGTCGGGCTCCAGCGCATCCATCTCGCCCCCGGCGAATCGCGCACGGTGAGTTTCGCCCTCGATCCGCGGCGGCTGAGTTCCGTGGATGCCGCAGGCAAGCGTGCGGTGGTCGCCGGCGATTACGGTCTCTTCATCGGTGGCGGCCAGCCGGGCGATGCGCCGGGACAACGGGTCGACTTCGCGATCCGCGGGCAACAGGCGTTGCCGCGATGACGCTCGCCCAGGGCATCGGCCAGGAAACCGCATGAAACGTTCCGCCCTCACCTCTCTCGCCCTGGCCTTCACGGCGTTCTGCCTGGCGCCCACGGCCTTCGCCAATGCCCCCGTCACCGTGTCCGGTCCGCACTTCATGCGCGAGGGCAAGCCGTATCAGATCGTTTCCGGCGACATGCACTTCCAACGCGTGCCCCGGGCGTACTGGACGGACCGCCTGCGCAAGGCACGGGCGATGGGGCTGAACACCGTCACCACGTATGTGTTCTGGAACCTCATCGAGCCGAAGCCGGGGCAATTCGACTTCAGCGGCAACAACGACGTGGCCGCGTTCGTGAAGGCGGCGCAGGCCGAGGGCCTGAACGTGATCCTCCGTCCAGGCCCTTACATCTGTGGCGAATGGGATGCGGGCGGCTATCCGGCCTGGCTGTTCGCCGTGCCGGGCATGCGCGTGCGTTCGCGCGACCCGCGCTTCCTCGCGGCAACGGATCGCTACCTGCAACGCCTGGGCAAGGAGCTGGCGCCCCTCATGGCAAGCCATGGCGGCCCCATCATCGCCACCGAACTCGAGAACGAATACGGCTCGTACGACAACGACAAGGATTACCTCGAAGCCGTTCGCGAGCAGCTGCAACATGCGGGCCTGACCGACGACCTTCTGCTGACCTACGACGGTCCGGACCTCCTCGCCAACGGCACCCTCCCCGGCGTGACGGCCGTGATCGACTTCGCGCCGGGCGAGGCGAAGAAGAGCTTCGACCTGCTCGAACGTTTCCGCCCCGGAGCACCGCGCATGGCCGGCGAGTACTGGGCCGGCTGGTTCGACCAGTGGGGCGGCAAGCACGCGAAGACCGATGCGAAACGCGAAGCCGACGAGATCGCGTGGATGCTCGAGCAGGGCTATTCGGTGAACGTGTACCTCGTGCACGGCGGCACGAGCTTCGGTTTCATGAACGGCGCGAACTACCAGGGCAATCCCTCCGACCACTACGCGCCGCAGACCACCAGCTACGACTACGACGCGGCATTGGACGAAGCCGGCCGGCCCACGGCCAAGTACACGCTGTTCCGCGACGCCATCGCGAAAGCCACCGGGCAGACGCCGCCTCCCGTCCCGGCTTCGGCACCCGTGGGCACCTTGCCCGCCTTCACTCTCAAGGAATCGGCGTCGCTGTGGGACAACCTGCCCACAGCACGGAACGCGGACCAGCCGCTGCCCATGGAGGCCTATGGCCAGGCGTACGGATACATCCTCTACCGCACCAGGGTGCGCGGCCCCTTCCGCGGCACGCTCTACCTGGGCGACGTACGCGACTACGCCGCCGTATACGTCGACCGCCGGGCCAGCGGCACCGTGGATCGCCGGCTCAAGCAGGTCTCCACCCAGGTGGAATTCGGATCCGGAGAGCACACGCTCGACGTACTCGTGGAAAACACCGGCCGGGTGAACTACGGCCCGCACATGGCAGACGGGCGCGCAGGCCTCGTCGATCCCGTGATCCTGGGCGACACCGTGCTGCACGGCTGGCAGGTGTTCCCCTTGCCGATGACCTCACCGGGCTCGCTGCGCGGCTGGACGACCGGCCATGTCGACGGCCCCGCCTTTCATCGCGGACGCGTCGCCGTCGACACACCCGCCGATACCTTCCTCGATACCCGCGCCTTCGGCAAAGGCGCCGTCTGGCTCAATGGCGCGAACCTCGGGCGGATCTGGTCGATCGGGCCGCAGCACGATCTCTATGCGCCCGCACCGTGGTTCCATCGCGGAGACAACACCGTGGTGGTGTTCGACCTCGAGACACGCGACGCGCCGACGATGCGCGGTGTCGCCCAGCGCCTCTGGTCCGATCCCTCTTCGACACCCTGATTCCCCCTTCCCAGGATCTCCTTCGATGCCGCAACCCGCCCTGCACCGCCTGAAGACCGCCCTCGCCGCCGCCCTCCTGGCCGCGTTGCCCACCGTCACACGGGCCGAATCGTTCGCCGACGTGAAGCCTTCGCCGCAGCAGGTGGCGTGGCAGGACCTCGAGTTCGGGGTGATCGTGCACTTCGGCACCAACACCTTCCTCGACCGCGAGTGGGGCGACGGCACGGCCGCGCCGTCCGTGTTCCATCCCGACAGGGTAGAGCCGGACCAGTGGGCCCGTGCGGTCAAGGCGGCCGGCGTGCGCTATATGGTGCTGGTCGCGAAACACCACGACGGCTTCGCGCTATGGCCGACCGGGCAAACCGACTACTCGGTGAAGGCCAGCCCGTGGATGGGCGGCAAGGGCGACCTCGTGAAGATGACGTCCGAGGCGGCGAAGAAGAACGGCCTGGGTTTCGGCGTGTACCTCTCGCCGTGGGACCGGCACGACCCGCGCTACAAGGACAGCGCGGCGTACGACAAATACTATCTCTCCGAAATGGAAGAACTGGTGCAGAACTACGGCCCACTGACCGAGTGGTGGCTGGATGGCGCCGGCAGCGCGGGGCACGTCTACGACTTCGCCAAATACATCGAGACGCTGCGCACCTACCAGCCGAACACGATGGTGTTCGCCGACGTCGCCCTGTTCGATTACGGCGACATCCGCTGGGTGGGCAACGAGAAGGGCGTGGTCCAGGGCGAGAACTGGAACGTCATCGATCGCCACGGCCAGCTGCGCTGGCGCCCGCTCGAAGTGGATACGCCGCTGCACAAGCTGCACTGGTTCTACAGCTCTAAGCCGGACTTCGCCGCGTCGCTGAAAAGCGTGAGCGAGCTGATGGACAACTGGGAAAACAGCGTGGGCAAGGGTGGCCAGTTCATGCTGGGCATCGCCCCCGACACGCACGGCCTGTTGCCGGACGCCGACGTGAAGCGCCTTGCCGAATTCGGCGCGGCGCTGAAGGCGCGCTACGGCAACCAGGCGAACCTTGCCGCGAAGCACGCAACGACGGACGAGAACGTCGCCGCGGCGCTGGATAACGATCCCGCCACCTTCTGGTCGGCGCCTGCCGGCTCGGCCAACGCCACGCTGGAAGTCGACCTGGGCCGCGAAGTGACCTTCGACCACGCGATGAGCATGGAGCGGCTGGACGATGGGCAGAACGTGCGCGGCTACGCGGTGCAGGTATGGGATGGCCGGGCGTGGAAGACGGTGGCGCAGGCGGAAGCGATCGGACATATGAAGATCGATCGCTTCCCGGCGGTGACGGCGCGGAGGGTGCGCCTGAACATCCTGTCGTCGGTGGGGACAGCGCGTATTCGCGAGTTCAAGCTGTTTGACGTCGGGCATTGACCCCTTCGGCAGGTTGCATCGCCGCTGAAGCGGCTCCCACACAAAGCCTTTGTCACGGCGGCTTTGTGCGGGAGCCGGCTATGCCGGCGATGGGCTCGCGTCAGACGCTCAACGCACCGCGTCAGGCAGCTCGTCCCAGATCTTCGGATCCTCCGCACCCAGTACCCAGGCGCAGAATCCCTCCAGGCCATACTGCTTCACCACGTCATACCGGTCGCGGAAAGCGCGAGCATCCGGAAGGAACACCCACTCGCGCATCTGGTCGCGGTAGAAATAGAACCACGACTCGTGCTCCACCGGGTCCCACTGCATGGTGACGTTGAACTGCTTGGCCAGCGGGAAGGATTCGTCGGCATCGATGTACTTGGCCGAGATGTTCGAATTCTCCTTGCCGTCCGCTCCCACGGGGTTGCCCGCGAACCAGTGGTAGCCATAGAGGCCGATGCCCAACGACAGTTTTTCCTTGGGCACCACCTTCAGTGCGTATTGAAGGTGCTCCATCACCCAGGGCATGCCCGCCACCGGGCCCGGCGTGGTCCAGCGGGTGTGCTGGTCGTAGGTCATGAGGCAGACCAGGTCGAGCACCTTGGCCAGTTCCTTCAGATCGTACGCGCCACGCCAGTACTCCCACATCCACTTGCCGAAGGCGCCCTCCCCTGCGTGTCCCGGCGCATTGGGCACCACGGCCATGGTGAGTTGCAGACCATGCTTATGCAGTGCTTCGTAGGTCTGCCTCGTCAAGAGCGTGAGCGCATCGCGATCCGTCCATGCGATGTTCTCGAAGTCGAACTGGAAGCCGGTATAGCCGTGCTCCTTCGCTTCGTCGATCATCGAGTCGATCATGTGTTTCTTCGCCGTCTCGTCGCCGAGCAGCGCATGGAACTTCGCCCGGTCGCCGCCCGCCGAGATGATCGGCATCACGGGAAGGCGGTGCTTCTTCGCCAGATCCAGCACGTAATCGTTGGGGCCGCCGGAAACCAGCCCGTGCTCGTCCACGCCGTACCAGGTGGGTACGAGCAGATCGATCTTATCGGCGTGGGCTTCGAGCGAGGCGATCGATTTCTGCGTGTTCATCATGTAGAACAACGCGACCGGCGCCTTGGCGAAGGCGGCCAGGGGCAGCCAGAGCAGGCAGGCAAGCAGGAGAATCCGTCGTTTCATCGGGGGACCTTGGTGGGGTTCGCCGTCGCCAGGGTGATGCGGAACACATAGGCATCGCTGCCGACGGGCTGGGAGGGAAGACGCAGGTGCAGGCCGCCGGCATCCTGGGTAAACGGCAGGTTACTGCCGTCCGCGAGCAGTTCCACGCGTGTCACCTTGTCGGCGGGCTTGATCGAGGTGATCGTGGCGGCACCCTTCGCGGGCCAGCCCAACTCGATCGCATAGAGTTTTCCGTTGCCGGTGGTGAAACGGAAATCCTTCGCCGTATAGGGCTTGGTCTTGGTGTCCTGGAACGTACCGCCGACCACCTCGGTGGGACCTTCGCCGTACACGCGCCACGGCTTGCTGCCGTAGATGGCCTCGCCGTTCGTGGTCAGCCAGCGGCCGATGCTGCGCAACGTATCCTGCGCACCTTGCGGGATCGTGCCATCCGCGCGCGGCCCGATGTTGAGCATGAGGTTGCCGTTCTTGCTCACCACGTCGGCCAGCAGGTGAATGATGAAGGTGGGCGACTTGTAGGTATCGTGCTCGATGTAGCCCCAGGATTCGTTGCTGATCGAGGTGTCGGTCTGCCAGTGGGTGGGGTGGATGCCGGTGAGCTGGCCGCGCTCGATATCCAGCGTGCCCGCGCCCTCGGGGAGGTCTCCCAGCTTGTAGTTCACCACCACGCCGTCGCGCCTGCTGCCCTCGTTGTAGTAGTACGAGAGCAGGGTCGGCAAGGTGTTGCGGAAGGTCGGGTGCCCGATCCACCAGTCGAAATAGATCAGGTCCGGGTGGTAGTCGTCGATCAATTCCGTCGTGCGCGCCAGCCAGTCGTCCAGCCACGCCTGCGAGACATAGGTCCAGTCGTCCGCGAGGTTCTCGTCGCGCACGCTGAGGTGGTCCACCGCTGGCCCGTAGAGCTCGGCATTGGACGGGTCGTTCACGTCGGAATCGAAGTGCCGCCCGCCGTCGAAGAACCAGTCGTGTTCCGCGCGGTGCGACGAAACACCGAAGTGCATACCCTGCCCCCGGACCGCCTTCGCCAGCAGGCCGATGACGTCGCGCTTGGGGCCCTTCTTCACCGCAGTCCAGTCCGACAGCTTCGAGTCGTACATGGCGAAGCCGTCATGGTGTTCGGCCACCGGCACCACATAGCGCGCACCGGCTTCGCGAAACAGCGCCGCCCAGGCATCCGCGTCGAAGTGCTCGGCCTTGAACATCGGCACAAAGTCCTTGTAGCCGAATCGGGACTGCGGCCCATAGGTGGCGACGTGATGGGCGAACTCCTTGCTGCCCTGCTTGTACATGTTGCGCGAGTACCACTCGCTGCCGAAGGCCGGCACCGAGTAGACACCCCAGTGGATGAAGATGCCGAACTTCGCGTCGTCGTACCACGCAGGCGAGCGGTAAGCCTTCAGCGAAGCCCAGTCGGGCCGGAACGGGCCGTCCGCCACGTCCTTGTGCACGTGATCCAGAATGGCCCTGCGTTCCGGCGCGAACCTCGCGGCGGCTTTCTGCCATGCCATGTCCTGCGCCTCGGGCGACATGCTGCCCGCGGTGGGGGCGGTCGCCTGGCCGGCGTTCGCGACGCCTCCGATGAGTGCCGCAGTCACGAAGCAGGCCAGTCGTCGCAGCATGGGTAACACTCCCCTCGGCTTAAAGCTTGAAGTTCATCGAGACCGAATAGGTACGGCCGCTCTTGTACTCGCCGATCGGAGCGTACTTGATGTCGGCGTACTGGTAGTACGTGGAATCCAGAAGGTTGGTGGCACTGAGCGTGATGCCGGCCCACGCGTTGATCTGGTACGAGGCGCTGAGATCCAGTTCCTTGTACGCATCGGCGAACACGTTGGAGTTCAGGCGGCCCACCTGGGTGAAGTACGGCGAGCGGCGGCTGTAGTTGATGCGGGCCGACCACGGGCCGTGCTCGTAGTACGGAATGATGTTGATGGTGTTCTTCGACAGGTACGGCAGGTTGAGCTTGTCGCCGGCGGCATCGGCATGGGTGGTGGCTTTGCTATACGTGTAGTTGGTCTGGATGCCGAAGCCGTAGCCGAGGTCCTGCTGGTAGATCAGCGAGAGGCCGGACACCTTGGCATTGGACGCATTCACCGGCGACGTCACCGAGTACAGGTTGGTCTGTCCTGTCGTCGGATCGGTGATCGTGCGTTCCGACGTGGTCGTGACGATATAGCTGTCGATCTTGCGCACGAAGCCTTCCACGGAAAGCAGGCTGGCCGGCGCGAAGTACCACTCCGCCGAAACGTCGAAGTTGGTCGACTGGTAAGGCTTCAGGTTGGGATTGCCGGCACTGGCGGTGAAGTTGCCGGTGCTGGCGCCGCTGAGGGATGTGGCGCCGGCGAGGTCGCCGTAGCGCGGCCGGGCGATGACCTTGGCCACCGACAGGCGCGCGACCTTGTCGTCGTCGATATCGTAGGCCAGGTTGAAGGACGGCAGCGGCTTGTAATAATGCGTGGTGCCCGAGACGCGGTTGTAAGTGCCGCCGTCGCTGTTCACGTAATAGGTGGACGTGTCTTTCGTGTCGACATAGCGAACGCCCACGTTGCCGCGCCACGGGCCGCCCTGGTAGTTCACCTGGAGGTAGGCGTCCTTGGTCACTTCGGCCACGCCGAACGTCGCGGGGTAGTTGATGTTGTACGGCCCCTGCGGCTGACCATTGAGGTACGACACCACGGCGCCCTTGCTGGCCGTAGGCCAGTCGGTGAGGTCGCCGCTCGCATGCAGGCCGTCGAACAGGCCACCCGGCGTGCTGCCCGGGTCGAAGTCGAGCAGCGATACCGGATCGGTGGTGTTGATGCGGTTGCCGCGCGAGTTGGTGCCGTTGAAATGGTTGGTGTACTTCACGCCCATCTGGATCTGGTTGATGGGGCCCCATTCCAGATCGCGGGTGGCATCGAACTGCGCGTAGCGCTCGCGGTCTTTCGTGGTTTCGTAATAAATGCCGCCCGCCTGGTTCTGGCCCGGCAAGGATGTGTCGCCCGGCGGCGAGTTGGCGGGCGAACCCGGCAGGCCCCAGTTGGCCGCCGAACCATTCTGATAGTTCACGCCCGTATTGCGGCCGTCGTACGAGAAGTCGTAACCGCCATTCTGCAGCAGGTACTTCATCAGGTATTCCGGATCCTTGCCGCCGCTGGCGGAGGTGTAGCCCACCTGGCTGGTGAACACCCATGCGTCGCCGTTGAAGTCGTGGCGCAGGTTGATGCTCTTGGTGGAGACCTCGGTCTTGCGATAGTTCGCGTCCAGCTCGGCGTAGGGCTGGCCGTTACCGGTAGTGGACGAAACGGTACCGGACGTGATGTAGCCGTTGTTGACGTTGATGTCCGTCAGCTTGTTGAGGTCGCCGCAGCCCGGACAGACATAGCGCGACTCGCTGAAGTTGTTGTACTTGCCCTTGACGTAGAGCCCCGTCAGGTTGAACTCGTTCTTTTCGTCGGGACGCCATTGCAACGCGGACTGGATGCCGTTGCGCTCGCGCTCCTGCTGGAAGTACGCGCTGTTGATGCCCACAGGGATCTTCGCGTTGGCATAGTCCGGGTCGCCGGTCACGCGGGGATTACCCGTGATGTTGGCACCCGTGGTGTAACCGAAGAACTCGATGCCCGCACGGGAGAGGTCTTCCTTGTCGTGCGTGACGCTGGTCAGGAAGCCGAACGTGCTATCGGCGTTCTTCCAGCTCCACAAGGCCGATCCCCGCGGATTGCCGTCTTTCGAGCGGTCGTTGTAGTTGTAGCCAAGCGAGCCGCGCAGGGTGTTGGCCGGCAGATCCAGCGGCTTGCGCGTGTGGATGATCACGGTACCGCCGATGCTGCCCTCGTCGATGCGGGCCTCAGGCGATTTGTACACTTCCATCAACCCGATGATCTCGGGCGACAACAGGGAGTAATTGAACGTGCGGCCGCTGGTGTCGGTGGGGTTGCCGCCCCAGTCGCCGGACGCGATGGTCTGGCCGTTCAGGAGCACACGGTTCAGGGCGGCATCGGTGCCGTTGACGCTGATCTTCTCGCCCTCGCCGAACTGGCGGTCCACAGTGATGCCGGGGAGGTGCGACAGCGACTCCGCGGCATTGGTGTCGGGGAACTTGCCGATGTCGGTCGCACTGATGGCATCGACCACGGCGTTCGCGTTGCGCTTCACGTCGATGGCCTTCTCCAGGCTTCCCCGGTAGCCGGTGACGGTGATCTCCTGGAGCTGCTGCGCCTGTTTTTCGGCGGCTTTTTCCTGCGCCGTCTTCGGCTTGTCCGCCCCGGCGGGCGCTGCATCCTGCGCATGGGTCACTGCGGCGAGGGCATACAGGATGCTCGCGCAAAGCACGGTCTTGCTGATCTTCATCGATGGTCTCCCCAACCTCTGCCCCGGAAGCACGCGCCCGACCGCGGCCGGTCGACGCATGCTGGTATGTGTGTGATTTGCCCCGCCCAATCGGCCAATGTTCACTGGCGAACGAAGTATTCAGATATGTTCCGGGCGATTCAAGTTGCGACGCGGCGCGAAAAAAAAACAAGTCTCCGGGCATTTTCGTGAGGGAGAGACGCTTGCCGCTGGACAAGTTCACATATAAACGTAATATCCATATCTGGTCAGTGTCGCCAGAGACGAGCGGCCAATCCCAGGGAGCCTCGATGTCGTTGTCGAAAGCCGGCCTATCAGCCCCACCGCGCGGCACGCCCCTGTCGCCGTTGGCGTTCGGCGGAGCGCCGGTGGGCAATCTCTATGGCGAGGTGGACGAGGCCGAAGCTGCGCGGGCGATCGGTCATGCCTGGGAAGGCGGCATCCGCCACTTCGATACGGCGCCCTATTACGGTTTCGGGCTGAGCGAATCGCGACTTGGACACGTGCTTGCCGGGCTGCCGCGCGCGAGCTACACACTCTCGAGCAAGGTCGGAAGAATCATCGAAGATGCCGCGGGTCGCCGCGGCCAGGACGACGGATTCGCCGTCGACGGTCGCATCGCGCGCTTCGACTACAGCCGCGCGGGCGTGCGGCGCAGTCTGGAAGCAAGTCTTCGCCGGCTGCGGCTCGAGCATGTCGACATGCTTTTCCTCCATGACATCGGCGCGCTCACGCATGGCGACCGGCATCCGCAGGTGCTGGCCCAGGCCCTGGACGAGGCGCTTCCGGAAATGGCGCGCATGCGCGAGGAAGGACTCGTCGGCGCCATTGGCATTGGTGTGAACGAGGAAGCCGTGTGCCTCGAGGTGATGCCGCGGTTTCCGCTGGACGTCATCATGCTGGCCGGGCGCTACACGCTGTTCGAGCAGGACGCGAGCAAGGCCGTGATGGAGCGCGCGGCCGCGACGGGCGTATCGGTGCTTGTTGCCGGGCCGTACAACTCCGGCCTGCTCGGCGCCGAAGAGGGGCCCGGTGCCACCTACAACTATGCGCCGGCCTCCCCCGAGGTGATCGCCCGCGCGCAGCGCTATTACGACATCTGTCATCGCACGGGCGCGGAAGTTGGCGCGGCGGCCTTGCAGTTTCCCCTCGCCCACCCCGCCGTATCCGCCGTCGTATGCGGCCTGCGCTCCGTTGCCGAAGTGGACGCGGCGCTGCACCGCCAGCGCGCGCCGGTGCCGCCGGCGACCTGGGCGGCGCTTCGCAAGGAAGGCCTGATCGATCCCACGGTGCCCACGCCGTGATCGTCGACGCGCATCGCCACTATTGGGATCCTTCCCGGCTGCGCTACGACTGGCTGCGCAGTGCCCCCGAGACGCTTCGCCGCGCGTTCCTGCCTGGCGACTTTCCGGGCGACCCCGACCCCTGCATCCTCGTGCAAGCTGCGCCCGACGAGCGGGAGACCCGTTTCCTGTTCGACATCGCCCGCAACGATCCCGGTGTGCTCGGGGTCGTGGGATGGGTGGACATGGAGGCGCTCGATGTCGCCTCGCGTCTGGACTGGCTTGTGGCGGACGGCGGCGGCCTGCTGTGCGGCATCCGGCCGATGGTGCAGGACATTCCGGATACGCAATGGCTGGCCTTGCCGGCGCTCGACGCCGCGTTCGAGCACGTGCGGGAACGCGAGCTCGTATTCGACGCGCTGGTCGATAGCCGCCACCTGCGGGCGCTCTCCGAACGCCTGACGCGACATCCGGGCCTGCGCACGGTGATCGACCATGCGGCAAAGCCGGATATCGCCGGCCGTGGCTTTGCCGAGTGGGCAACGTCGATGGCGCGGCTCGCGCAGATGCCCGATGTGTACTGCAAGCTCTCCGGCCTGCTCACATTAGCGGGCGCCGCACCCGAACCGGATGCGCTGGAACCCTATGTGGCACACCTGTTCGACGCGTTCGGCCCCCATCGCCTCATCTGGGGCAGCGACTGGCCGGTGCTCACCACGCACGCCACTTACGACGCATGGCAATCCTGTGCGCGCGCCTTCGTGCAGCGCCATGCGCCGCTCGCGGAGGCCGCCGTCTTTGGCGGCAACGCCGTCGCCGTCTATTCCCTTGCCGGCCACGCGCCGGCACATGCCGCTTCGAGGATCTTGCGATGACGCACATGTTCGCGCCCATGGTTTCCCTTCCCTGCGGGCCACACCCATGAGCGGCCGGCTGACAGGCAAGCGCGCCCTGATCACAGCGGCAGGCGCGGGCATAGGCCGCGCGACGGCACTCGCCTTCGCCGCCGAAGGCGCGACGGTGGTCGCGACGGACATCGATGCGGCCAGCCTCACATCGCTGGGCGAGGAATGCGCATCGGCAAGCACGCGGATTCTCGACGTCACCGACCCGGCGGCGATCGCCGCCCTCGTCGCCGACGCAGGCGCCATCGACATCCTGTTCAACTGCGCGGGTTACGTGCACGCCGGCACCATCCTCGACACGGACGAGGCGAGCTGGCGACGCTCGTTCGCCATCAACGTCGACAGCATGTTCCACACGTGCCGCGCCGTGCTCCCGGGCATGCTCGAACGCGGCGCCGGCAGCATCGTGAACATGTCTTCCGTGGCATCCAGCATCAAGGGCGTCCCGAACCGCTTTGCCTACGGCGCCACGAAGGCCGCCGTCATCGGCCTCACGCGATCCATCGCCGCCGACTTCGTGGCCCGCGGTGTCCGCTGCAATGCGATCTGTCCGGGCACGGTGAAGACGCCTTCCCTCGCCGATCGCGTCCGTGCCATGGGCGGCGACGAAGAGGCCGCGTGGCGCGGTTTCACTGCCCGCCAGCCCATGGGACGCCTGGGCGATCCGCGCGAAATCGCCGCACTGGCCGTCTATCTGGCCTCCGACGAATCGTCGTTTACCACCGGCACTGTCCATGTCGTGGACGGCGGCTGGTCGAACTGAGGACATGCGATGAAACTCGCCCGCTACGGTGCACCCGGCCAGGAAAAGCCCGGCCTCGTCGACGGCGAAGGCCGGCTCCGCGATCTGTCTGCCATCATCGACGACCTTGCCGGCGCAGCCATCGGCAACGCCGGCCTGCGCCGCCTCGCCGAACTCGATCCGGCGAGCTTGCCCCTGGTACCGGGGAACCCGCGGTTCGGCGCACCGGTGGCGGGCATCGGCAAGATGCTCTGCGTGGGCATGAATTACGCCGATCACGCCGCCGAGACCGGCGCACCTGTGCCCGAGCAGCCCGTGCTCTTCATGAAGGCCACCACCGCCATCGGCGGGCCCAACGACACCGTGGTGATTCCCCGCGATTCCGTGAAAACGGACTGGGAAGTGGAACTGGGCGTGATCGTGGGCGAAGTGGCCCGCGACGTCCCCGTCGAGAAGGCCATGGAGCACGTTGCCGGCTACGCCGTCATCAACGATCTCTCGGAGCGCGCGTTCCAGCTCGAGCACGGTGGCCAGTGGGTGAAGGGCAAGAGCTGCGACACATTCGGCCCGATCGGCCCGTGGCTGGTCACGCGCGACGAAGTACCCGATCCGCAGAATCTCTCCCTCTGGCTCGAGGTGAACGGACATCGCTACCAGAACGGCAACACGCGAACCATGGTGTTCGGCGTGGCGCAACTGGTGAGCTACATCAGCCGCTACATGACCCTCATGCCCGGCGACGTCATCAGCACCGGCACTCCCGCGGGGGTCGGCCTGGGATTGAAGCCGCCCACGTACCTCAAGCCGGGCGACGTGATCGAGCTGGGTATCGAAGGCCTGGGCAGGCAGCGCCAGGACGTGGTGGCACATGGAGACAGGCGCGCATGGTGACGATCACGGCGCTGGACACGTTCGACGTGCGCTTCCCCACGTCGATCGACCATGACGGCTCGGATGCCATGAATCCGGACCCTGACTATTCCGCGGCCTACGTGGTGATGCGCACCGACAGCCCGGACGGCCTCGCCGGCTACGGGCTCGTCTTTACCATCGGGCGCGGCAACGACGTGCAGACCGCCGCACTGGCAGCCCTCGAACCGATGGTGCTCGGCCGGGATGTCGACGACGTGGTACAGCGCCTGGGCGACTTCGCACGGGAACTCGTCGGCGACTCGCAGCTGCGCTGGCTGGGCCCCGAGAAAGGCGTGATGCACATGGCCATCGGCGCGGTGATCAATGCCGCGTGGGATCTGGCGGCGCGCCGTGCGGGCAAGCCGCTGTGGCGCTTCATCGCCGACATGACGCCGGAACAGATCGTCGATCAGGTCGACTTCCGCTACCTCACGGATGCCCTCACACCCGAGCGCGCACTCGAGATCCTGCGGGCGGCGGAACCGCACAAGCACGCGCGTATCGCGCAACTGGAAGCCGAAGGTTATCCGGCCTACACGACCTCGCCCGGCTGGCTCGGCTACTCCGACGAGAAAATGCAGCGGCTGGCACGCCAGGCGGTTGCGGATGGATTCCGCACCATCAAGCTGAAAGTGGGCCTGCGGCTGGAAGACGATATTCGTCGCTGCCGGCTCGCCCGGGCCACGGTAGGACCCGATATCGCCATCGCCGTCGACGCCAACCAGCGCTGGGACGTGGGCAGCGCTATCGAATGGCTGAAGCCGCTGGAAAGCGTGGGCCTGGCCTGGGTGGAGGAACCGACGAGCCCGGACGACGTGCTGGGCCACGCGGCCATTCGCCAGGGCGTGGCGCCGACGCCCATTTCCACTGGCGAGCATGGCCAGAACCGCGTGCTGTTCAAGCAGCTGTTCCAGGCCGGCGCGGTGGACCTCGTGCAGATCGACGCCGCGCGCGTGGGCGGCGTAAACGAAAACCTCGCCATCCTGCTCCTCGCCGCGGAGTTCGGCGTCCGCGTCTTCCCGCATGCCGGCGGCGTGGGCCTGTGCGAACTGGTGCAGCATCTGGCCATGGCCGATTTCGTGGCGATCACGGGCAAGAAAGAGGATCGTGCCATCGAGTTCGTGGACCACCTGCACGAACACTTCGTCGATCCGGTACGCATCGTCAACGGGCGTTACATGGCGCCCACGGCGCCGGGATTCTCCGCGCAGATGCACCCTGTATCGGTGCGCGACCATCTGTATCCAGGCGGCATTGTCTGGCAGGGCATCCCCATGGCCAGCGACGGCTGACGACATGGCCGCGCCGGTCACAAACATCGCCGACCTGCGCGAACTCGCGCGTCGCCGCGTGCCGCGGGCGTTCTTCGAGTACGCGGACCGTGGCTCCTATGACGAGACCACCTTGCGCGAGAACCGCCGCGCATTCGAACGCCTGCGCTTTCGCCAGCGAGTGATGCGCAATGTGGACCATCGCTCGCTCGCCACCACCATCGTGGGCCAGCCCGTGAGCATGCCGCTCGCCATCGCTCCCACCGGCATGGCGGGACTGCAGCACGGAAGCGGCGAGATTCACGGCGCGCGCGCGGCTGCGAAAGCCGGCATTCCCTTCTGCCTCAGCACGGTATCGATCTGCTCGATCGAGCAGGTGCGCGCGGCGACCGACGTGCCCTTCTGGTTCCAGGTGTACGTGATGCGGGATCGCGGTTTCACCCGCGAGCTGATCCGGCGCGCACGCGCCGCCGACTGCTCGGCCCTGATGGTCACGGCCGATCTCACCGTGCAGGGGCAGCGCCATCGCGAGATCAAGAATGGCCTGTCGGTGCCGCCCAAGGTCACGCTGCACAATCTGTTCGACATCGCCAGCAAGCCGCGTTGGGCCTGGAACGTCCTGCGCGCGCCCAGTCGCTCGTTCGGCAACCTCGACGGCCATATCAAGGGCGCCGACAGCCTTACCACGCTCGCGCAGTGGATCGCGGCCCAGTTCGATCCCACGATCACGTGGGACGACCTGGCCTGGATTCGCGAGCTATGGCCGGGGAAGCTCATCGTGAAGGGCATCCTGGATGCCGAGGACGCGAAGCTGGCCGCCGCGCACGGCGTGGACGCCATCGTGGTATCCAACCACGGAGGGCGACAGCTGGATGGCGCACCGGCGAGCATCGACGTCCTTCCTTCCATCGTGGATGCCGTGACCGGCGGCACCGAGGTGCTGTTCGACAGCGGCATCCTGAGCGGCCAGGACCTGCTCAAGGCACTGGCCCTCGGCGCTCGCGCCGGCCTCATCGGCAAGGCCTTCCTCTACGGCCTCGGGGCGGGCGGCGAAGCCGGCGTCACCCAGGCGATCGACATCATCCGCCGCGAGCTGAGCGTCACCATGGCCCTCACGGGCGCGCTGGACGCCACGCGCGTGCCACGCGACATTCTCTGGAATGGATGACTGTTTGTTGTGAGAAGCGCGCCGGCGCGTGAATGGCCCCCCGCCGTTATCCCTCCACCCGCCGGCGCGCTTCCCACACTTTGGATCGAACCCGCACCTACGGTGCGTCTTCGCGCACGTCCGGACAACTCGCCAGGTCGAAGATCCGTTGCATCGGCACCCACTTCTGCCCGGCCTGCGCCCACGGAAGCGGCCGCTGGAACGTGGACATCAGCGTCTCCCATGCCTGCACGCGTTCGTTCGCCGCATCGGCGGCCGCCTTGGCTTTCGCATCGAAACCCGGGCCCACCCGCATCAGCATTACCAGCCGGTTGCCGGTCCGGAATATCTGCATGTCGAGGATGCCCGCCTCGCGGATAGAGCGCAGGACCTCTGGCCACACGAACTCGCTACGGTGCCAACGCTCGTATTCCGCGATCACAGCGGGATCGTCGTGCAGATCCAGTGCGAAACATTGCCAGCTCATGCGACGGCTTCCCTGCCCTTCGTGCGGCGCCAGGCGAACAGGAAGATCGCCACGAAGCACAGCATGGGAACGAGCATGGCATGCGCGATACCGAACCGATCGGACGCCGCGCCCATCGCCGCCGTGAGCACCGCGCCGCCGACAATCGACATCACCAGCAGCGAGGCACCGAGTTTGCGCTCCGCATCGCTTCGTCCTTCCACGCCGAGGGCGAAAATCGTCGGGTACATGATCGACATGAAGAAGCTCGATGCCACGAGTGCATAGATGCCCACCCGCCCCGGCACGAACGCCGCCGCCGCTGCCAGCGCGATGTTGACCAGTGCGAACGTACGCAGCACGTGGGCCGGCCGGAGATATTTCATGATCGCGGCGCCCGCGAACCGTCCCGCCATGAAACAGAGCAGGCCCGCGGTGATGAAGTTCGCCGCCGTCTTCTCGGCGGTACCGGGCATGGTCGCCTGCGCATAACGGATCATGTAGCTGAACACCGACACCTGCGCACCGACATAGAAGAACTGCGCCAGCACGGCCGACATGAAGCGGGCATCGCGAAACAGACGGCCGAGTACGCCCCGCTCCGCCACGTCGCTGCCGTCACCTTCGGCAGCCGTTCGCGGGAAACGCGTAAGCACGATGAGGACGGCCCACGCGATCACCCCCAGGCCGATGAGGAGGTAGGGCATCTGCACGGCGGCCGCTTCGCTCTTCATGTAAGCGGTGCGCGCCGCCACATCCATCGCCGCGAGTTCGGCCGGCGTGCGTTCCACGCCGGTGAAGATGAAGTGCTGGCCGATCAACACCCCCGTGATGGAACCGAGGGGATTGAAAGCCTGCGCGAGGTTCAAGCGCGAGGCCGCCGATTCGCGCGGGCCCAACAAGGTCACCCACGGGTTAGCGGATGTTTCGAGGAAAGCCAGGCCTGCCGCTATGACGAAAAGGCCTGCGAGGAAGATGTCATACGTCGCCGTCGCCGCCGCCGGCCAGAAAAGCAAGGCGCCGGCGCCGTAGAGCGCCAGGCCGAACACCACTGCCGCCTTGTAGCCGAAGCGGCGCATGAACATGCCGGCGGGAATCGCGAGCAGGAAATAGCCGAGATAGAACGCGCTCTGTACCAGCCCCGCCTGGAAATCGGAAAGGGTGAAGGCTTTCTTGAACTGCGCCACCAGCACGTCGTTGAGGTTGTTCGCCACCCCCCAAAGGAAAAAGAGGCTTACGATCAGCACAAGGGGAAGCAGGGGCGTACGCGCAAGAGAGCCCGTAGGGGACGCCGCGATCGGCGTGTGTTGCTGCATGCTCGCCCTCCTCAACCGTGACACGGCAGGCCCCGTCGTGTACAAATATGAACTCGATATTCACCTACATAACAAGCTGCGGTGCAACATGCGGGCGCCCTTTGGCCCGCTAGACTCCCGCAGCGACGCACACCCAACGCCACGGAATGCCATGCCTTCAGACTCTCCAAAGTATCGAGCTCCTGCCCTGGACAAGGGCCTGGACATCCTGGAACTGCTCGCCAAGGCGACCCAGCCTTTGTCGATCGCGGAGATCTCCGATGGTGTCGGCCGTTCGCGCGGGGAGATCTTTCGGATGCTCCAGGTACTCGAGGAGCGCGACTACATAGCGCGTGCCGACGGCGACGGCGCTTACTCGATCACGCCGCGCCTGTTCCGTCTCGGCATGGAGCAACCGCCGGTGCGCAATATCGTCGAAACGGCGATGCCCGTGATGCATCGGCTGGCCGATGAAATCGACCAGTCCTGCCACCTCGTGGTGCCGTCGCAAGAGCAGATCGTGGTGATCGCACGCGTCGACCCGCCTGGCGAAACCGGCTTGGTGGTGCGCGTGGGCCATCGCCGGCCGATCTCGCATTCGGCCTCTGGCTATGTGCTCCTGGCCTGGCAAACCGACGAAACGCGCGAGCGCTGGTTTCGTACGATGCTGGAGCACGAGCCGACGCTGAAGCGCGCGCGGGTCGAAGCCGCGATCAAGACCATCCGTGCGGCCGGACTGGCCACGATTCCCAGCGAGGTCGTCGATGGCGTCACCGATCTGTCGGCACCGATCATTGAGAGCAATCACGCGGTATGCGCCCTCACCGTGCCGTTCATCGAGCGGCGCGGTGCGAAGCTCGATATGAAGGGCACGTCGCGCGCGCTGGTCGCGGCCGCGGCGGATGTGTCGCGCGAGCTCTCGCACGGCGTGCCCGGCACGGCGATGGTCTAGCAGTCCGGTCGCCGAGCGCAGGGGTCAGAAGGCGACATTCCGCCCGAGATTGAGAAGAGCTGCCACGCAAGGGGGCGATCCCCTAGCCGCGCAACGCCTTCGACCACGTGCGGTAGAGAACCACAACCAGTTTGAGCGCGGCGACGAACAGCACGAACCCGCCCAGCAGAGCACCCTCCAACTGGCCGGCCGGTCGCAAGTTGACAGTCCACGCCTCCTGAAGGACGTACTGGGTGCACGCCTGTTGCCCCCTGAACCATTCAGCCGGATGGGCCACAGCGTCCACGGTCTGGCTGAGAAAGCTGACAGGATTCAGGCCGCTGGCGCCTCCCTGCAAGAATCCTTTGCTCCAGTCGCCGACGTGCCGGAATGTCAAAGGAGTGAATCCTGACATCGCTGCAGTCGACGATGTCGGGTCAACTCCGCCAAGGCACTGATGGGATGACATCTTCAAGCGTTACGACTTCGGCGGAATGATCAACATCGCATCGCCATACGAGAAGAAGCGATACCGCTGCAGCACGGCATAGCGGTACGCATCCAGGATCGCTTCCTTGCCTGCCAGGGCCGACACCAGCATCAGCAGCGTCGATTGCGGCAGGTGGAAGTTGGTGATGAGGGCGTCGATGCTGGTGATCTTGTAGCCGGGGAAGATGAAGATCTGTGTTTCGCCGGCGAAGGGGCGCAGGACGCCCTCGACGGTGGCGCTTTCCAGGGCACGGACCACGGTGGTGCCCACGGCGATGACGCGACCGCCGGCTGCGCGCGTGGCGCGGATCTTTTCCACGAGCCCGGCGCCGACATTCAGCCATTCGCGGTGCATCACGTGATCGCGCACGTCGTCGGCGCGCATCGGCTGGAAGGTGCCGGCCCCCACGTGCAGAGTGACGTAACCCATCTCCACGCCCCGTTCCCGCAGGCGATCGAGCAGTTCCTCGTCGAAGTGCAGTCCCGCGGTAGGCGCGGCGACCGCGCCGGGTTCGCGGGCGAACACGGTCTGGTAACGCTCGGCGTCCGTGCTGTCCGCGTTGCGCTCGATGTAAGGCGGCAGCGGCATCTCGCCCAGACGGGACAGCAGCCGCTCCAGCGGCTCGTCCGTGTCGAAGCGGAGCATGAAGAACTCGCCGTCGCGCCCCAGCACGGTGATCATGCTGCCGTCGGCCAGCTCGATGCGGCCCCCTTCCTTCGGCTTCTTGCTGACGCCCAGCTGCGCTCGGGCCTCATGGGCGCCGGTGACGCGCTCGATCAGGATCTCCACCGCCCCGCCGGACTCCTTGCGTCCGTACAGGCGCGCGGGCAGCACACGGGTGTCGTTGAACACGAGCAGGTCGCCCGGAAGGAGCATCTCCGGTAGCTCGTGGAACTTGCGGTCCTTCTTGGTGTGCGCCGCCACGTCGACGACGAGCAGGCGGCTGCCCGAGCGGCGGGCGAGCGGAGCCTGCGCGATCAGCTCGTTGGGAAGGTCGAAGTCGAAGTCGGATTTCTTCACGGGTACGGCCGGAGATGGAGCGATTGGGGGGATTATCGCCCATCCTTGACCGTCGAGCCTGAAACCTTCCTCCGTTTCGCGCTCAGAGCCAGCCCTTCTGCCGTGCCAGACGGTACGCTTCGATGCGATTGGCTGCACCGAGCTTGCCGATGGCCTCCGATAAATAATTGCGCACGGTGCCGTGCGAAAGGTTCAGCTGGGTGCCGATGTCGCTCGCCGAATGCCCCTCCCCCGCTAGCCGAAGCACCTGCCGTTCGCGGTCGTTCAGCGGGTCCGCGTCCGACCACGCCTCGAGGGCCAGCTGCGGGTCGATGGCCCTGCCGCCGCGATGCACGGTCCGCAGTGCGTCGGCCAGATTTTCGGCGGGGGCGTCTTTCAACAGGTATCCGCCAACGCCCGCGTCGAGCGCGCGGCGCAGGAAGCCCGGGCGAGCGAAGGTGGTGACGATGACCACCTTCACCGGCAGCTCGTGCCGGCGCACCCGCTGGGCAATCTCCAGGCCCGTGAGGCCCGGCATCTCGATGTCGGTCACCAGCACATCCGGCTTCAGGCGCTGAAGCTCGCGCCAGGCGCTTTCGCCGTCGGCCGCCGAACCCAGTACCTCGATGTCCGGCTCCAGGTTCAGCAGTGCCGACAGTGCACCGCGCACCATCGCCTGGTCTTCGGCCAGCAACACGCGGATCATGCGAGGCGCTCCATGCGAGGTTCTCCGATGGGTACGCCGATCTCCAGCGCCGTGCCGTGCCGGAGGGGCGACTCGATGGCGAGGCGCCCGCCGATCTGACGCACGCGTTCGCGCATGCCCGAGACGCCATTGCCGTGCGCCGCGAGTCCGCCGCAGCCGTTGTCCGTGATTCGCATCGAAAACTCCTGCCCGTTCCGGGCGATGACCACGCGCGCCTCGGTGGCGCGCGAATGACGGTGGATATTGGTGACGGCTTCGCGGAGCACGAGGCAAAGCATCGCCTCGATCTTTTCCGGAAGGCTGAAGTCCGCCGGAACTTCGTGAACAAATGCGATGCCGGACGATTCCAGCATCAAACGGGCCGATACCAGCTCGCTGGAAAGATCGCCCGCACGAAGGCCGGTGACGGCGCTGCGTACTTCCGCCAGCGTATGCCGGGCGACGCGCTCCACTTCTTCCATCTCCTGCTGCGCTCGCGGCGGATCGGCCAGGGCAAGCCGTTTGGCGAGCTCGGACTTCAACGTGATGAGCGACAACGTGTGGCCGAGCAGGTCGTGCAGGTCACGGCCGATGCGCTCGCGTTCCGCCAGCGTGGCCAGCCGCCGCACTTCCGATTGCGAAAGGCGAAGCTCCGCGTCGCGGCGGCCACCGCGTACATACAGGTAGTTGCTGAATCCGGCGGCGAGGCCCACCCCGAACACAACCAGCACATGCACCGGCGGCACGTGAAACGCAGGAACCCAGGCAAGCGTCACGAGTGTCGCGATGGCAACACCGCCCAGCCAGACGCGCAGACGATTCGAGTAGGCCAGCAGCACCTCGCCGATCACCACATAGCCCAGGGCCAGCGGATTCACGGGCCACAGCACGAAACCCAGGGCGGAGATGGCGCCGGCATGGAAAGGCAGGCGTGCCACCGGCGCCGTGTAAACCGCCGTATAGCAGACGAGGTACACCGGAATGGACGCGAGCGTCGGCGCCATCCACTCCCAGTCGAATCCCTTAACGGCGAGCGGCGCCTGGATGAGCGCGATCAGCCAGAACACCTGCAGGCCGGCCTGCCAGCGCAGATACACGGGCGAGCGCAGTACGCCGAGAAGCGAGTCCTTGTGCGGCGGCGGGATGCGCATCACGAGGCGAGTCTGTTGTCGCCGCTGACGGGCAGGCCCTTGTCTGCCCGGATGTCCGACAGCGCCGGACGCCGATCGGCAGGCAGCAGCGGCACCTGAATGTTCACCACGGTTCCCTTCGCCGCGTCCGAGGCGAAGGCAAGCGTGCCGCCAAGGGCGCGTACCCGCTCGCGCATGCCGCAGATACCGTTCCCCTCGCTGCCTGCGAACCCCCGCCCGTTGTCCACGATGGTCATCGTGCAGGCGCGGTCGTCCATGCTCACGGTCACCTCCGCGAACGAGGCCCCCGCATGGCGGTGGATGTTCGTCACGGCCTCGCGCAACACCAGGGCAAGTTCGTTGTCCACGCGTGGCGGCAGTTCGGGCACGTCGGCGCGGTAGACGAAGTCGATCATCGAGGTGTTCAGGAGGAGACGCGCGGAGGCGAGTTCGGCCACGACACCGGAGGCACGGATGCCCGTCACGGCAGAGCGCACTTCGGCCAGCGCATGCCGCGCGACCTGCTCGGCTTCTTCGATCTCGCGGCGGGCGGCATCGGCGTCGCGGTCGAACAGGCGCCGGGAAAGCTCCAGCTTCAACGTGATCAACGAGAGCGTGTGCCCCAGGAGGTCGTGCAAGTCGCGCCCGATACGCTCGCGTTCCGCGGTGGCCGCCAGTCGCCTTACTTCGTCGTGCGAGAGCTTCAACTCCACATCGCGCTGCGCGTTGAACCGGTAGACCACGTTGATCGTGCCCACCGACAAGGCGATGAACGAGAGGGTGGCAATGACGGGAATGGGCCAGCCCATCAGAAAATACGCTACACCCACGAAGCCGCCGATGACCGCGACCATGCCGGCGATGCATTTCTTCGGCGCACCTTCGAAGCCGAGCATGGCGCAGGCGTAGATCACATAGGTGCCGCCGGCGCTATGGTTGAAATGCAGGGTGGCGTACGCAAGCAGCGCCACGCCGCCGGCGTACCAGGACACGTGCCGCAAGGGCCGCGTATAGGCCGCCGCATACAACAGCAGGAAGATAGGAAACGAAAGCCCCGTGGCCAGCCCCCACCAGGGGCCGAGCTCGTTGGCGAAGATGACGTCGCCGAACACGTACACGGCCCATACGAGGTTCACCAGGCTGGCGACGCGCAGCCTGGGCCGCTCGCGGAAGCGGTTCCAGAGCGAGTCCGGGGTCGGCTTGAACCACGAGGGCGACATGCGTGTATCCGTGGAAAGGCGTGCGGTCATGCTACTTCAACCGTGGCGGCGCAGGCGACGCGTAGCAATGGCCACGAAGGCCACCGTGAAACCGGCGAGCACGGCAACGTGGAGCGCCTCGCCGCCCTGACCGAGGCCCATTGCCGAGAGCGCCAGCTGGTTGAGGTGGTAAGCCGGCCAGAGGGGCGCGATCGCTTGCAGCAACGCAGGCATCACCGGCAGCGGAAACCAGAGACCGGAGAGGAATGCCATGGGCAGGTAGATGAGGTTGATCACGCCCGGGGCGCCCTGCCCCTTCACCAGTGTTCCCACCAGCAGCCCGAGGGCGGCGAACGGAAGCACGCCGAGCACTTCGAGCAGGAAGAATCCGCCGATGCGCCACGCCGGCAACTGCACACCCGCGACGAAGATCGCAAGGCACAACAGGATGGCCGACACGATCGCAGCGACCAGCAAGGCCATGCACATCTTGCCGAGCAGATAGGCCCCGGGCGGCATCGGGAGCGCGCGCTTCAGCGTGAGCAGGCCCGTGTCGCGCTCCAGCGCCAGAGACACGCCGAAGCCGAACAGGCCGGGCGCCATGACGCCGAACGTGCCATAGGACGCCAGCAGGTAGCGCGGCGCGTCCGCACTGTTCGCGTGGGCCAGGAAGATACCGAACATCACATAGAACACCGACGGGAACAGAAGCGTCGGCAACAGGAAGCCGGGATTGCGCAGGTAACGGAGACATTCCGCCCTCGCCTCCTCCACGTAGGCTGCAACCACGCGTGCGGTGGTCATGGCGGGCGTGGCGGTGCTGTCGATCGTGCTCATGCGGCCTCCTGCAGATTCTCGGTGTCGCGCGTGATTTCCTGAAAGGCCTCGGCAAGTCCCGCGCGCTGCACCTCCAGTTCGGAAAGGCCGGGATCGCCATCGAGGAGCCGCCGCACCACGGCTTCCGCTTGCGCGGTGGCGATGACCGTCCGGCCCTGCTTCGTGTCCACCGAAACGACCTCCGGCCATGCCTGCAACGTGTCGATCCCCAGAGAGGTGACGCAGCGAATCCGGCGCAGCGAAACGTGCGCGCGCATGGCGTCCACGCTTCCCTCGGACACCACGCGCCCCTTGGCGATGACGCAGACGCGATCGGCCAAGGCCTCCGCTTCTTCGAGGTAATGGGTGGTGAGCACCACCGCGCAGCCTTCCGCAACCAGCTGACGAATGGACACCCACAGCGACTGCCGTGCATCGATGTCCATGCCGACGGTCGGTTCGTCGAGAAAGAGGATGTCGGGCCGGCCCGCCATCGCCAGGGCAAACTGCACCCGGCGCTGCTGACCGCCCGACAGTGCGCCGTACCGGCGTGACAGCAGGTCCGTGATACCCGCCAGCGCTGCACACTCCGCCACAGGTCGCGGCTCGGGGTAGTAGCTCGCCGTAAGCCGGAGCAACTCGTCCACCTTCAGCGTGGCCGGCAGGTTCGCCGCCTGCAGCAACACGCCGATACGGCGGCGGGCGTCGATGTCCTGAGGATCCTTGTCAAAGAGCGTCGCGGACCCGCCGTCCGGGCGGTGGAGGCCCAGAAGCAACGCGATACTGGTGCTCTTGCCCGCGCCGTTGGGGCCGAGCAAGGCCAGGATTTCCCCGCGGTGGACGTCGAGGTCGATGCCGTCGAGTGCGGTAATGGCGCCGTAGCTCTTGCGGGCTTTGACGAGGCGTGCGATGCGAGTGTCGTTCATGGTCCCCTCCTTGCAGCGCAACATATTCCCTCGCAAGCCATTGGCGGCAGTCGCTTGCGTCATTGTGCGCATGTGACAAGCGTCACCCGGGGGTTACGCCGCCAAAATGCGCGTGCTATGCTGGGTTGATAATCCCTTTACATATAGATACTTAGCGGCCTCTTAAGGGATCGTTGCCATCAGTGCCGCGTCACCAGTGCGAGGAGTGGTTTATGGACGTCATCGGTCTTTTGCGTGAGTTGCGCGACTTCGGCGGTGCGCCGCGTACGCGCGGCCTGCCGGACGACACCATCGCCCGCTTCGCGGCAACCGACGCGTCCCTCGTGGAAGCCATCGAGGAAGCAGTCGCCTATCACCGCGCCCTGCGCAACGACATGGCCGATTTCCTCCGCCTCGACGAAGCGGAACAGATCCATCGCGCGCAGTCGGGGCTGGTCAATTTCTACCCCGACGACTGCGTGAACCCGTACATGCCGGCCGCCGCGCGCGGTCCTTGGATCGTCACGCTCAAGGGTGCCGTGCTGCACGACGACGGCGGCTACGGCATGCTCGGTTTTGGCCACAATCCGAAACACGTGCTCGAAGCGATGTCTCGCCCGCAGGTCATGGCCAACGTCATGACGGCCAACGTCGCGCAGATCCGCCTCTCGAATGCGTTGCGCAAGGAACTCGGTCGCAACCGTGGCGGCAGCCCGTACACACACTTCCTGTGCCTGAATTCGGGCTCCGAGTCGGTCACGCTGGCGGGACGCATCGCCGACGTCAACGCACGTCTCATGACCGACCCTGGCGCACGGCATGCCGGCCGCACCATCAAGCGCCTGGCCGTCAAGGGCGCGTTCCACGGCCGCACGGAGCGCCCCGCGCTCTATTCGGATTCCTCGCGCCGCAACTACCAGCAGCACCTCGCCAGCTTCCGCAACGAGGACACGCTGATCACGGTGGAGCCGTATAACGTGGCCCAGCTGAAGGCCGCGTTCGCCGAGGCCGATCGCCAGGGCTGGTTCATCGAGGCGATGTTCCTCGAGCCGGTGATGGGCGAAGGCGACCCGGGTCGTGCCGTGACGCCGGAGTTCTACGCGGCGGCGCGCGAACTCACCCGCGAGCACGGCACGCTGCTGCTGGTCGATTCGATCCAGGCCGGCCTGCGCGCGCACGGCGTGCTGTCCATCGTGGACTACCCGGGCTTCGAATCGATGGAAGCCCCGGACATGGAAACCTTCTCGAAGGCGCTCAACGCCGGGCAGTATCCGCTGTCGGTGCTGGCCGTGACCGAACGCGTGGCGGGTCTTTACCGCAAGGGTATCTACGGCAACACGATGACCGCGAATCCGCGCGCGCTCGACGTCGCCGTGGCCACGCTGGACGAACTGACCGACGACGTGCGCACGAACATTCGCGAGAAGGGCCAGGAATTCCTGAGGAAGTTCGAGGCCCTCAAGAACGAACTCGGCGGGCTCATCACCAAGGTGCAGGGCACCGGCCTGCTGTTCTCCTGCGAACTGGCGCCCGAGTTCAAGTGCTATGGCGAAGGTTCCACCGAGGAATACATGCGTGAGCGTGGCATCGGCGTGATTCACGGCGGCGCCAACTCGCTGCGCTTCACGCCGCACTTCCGCGTCACCAGCGCGGAAGTGGACCTGATCGTGGAAGAGGTCCGCCACGCGCTGAAGGAAGGCCCGCGCCGGGCGTCGACCAAGGCGGCGTGACCGCCGGTATCCTGGGGCCAGGAACCCTTGTGGGAGCCGGCTTTGCCGGCGATCCCGCGGCAGCGGGCAACTCTGCCGCGAGCACCCATCGCCGCTGAAGCGGCTCCCACACAAAGCCCCCGTCTGCGGGAGGGGCAGCACCGATCCCGTGACCGCGGTAAGCTCCACCGGCCGGATTCGCCCGGCTTCACGTCGAGGGTTTGCCATGCGTACGCAGCTCCGTGTCCTTGCCGTCGTGTCCCTGTCCCTTTTCGCCGCCGGCACCGTTGCCGCGCAGCAGATGCCCGCAAAGAAAGACCTGACCCCGCAGCAACAGCGGATGAGCACCTGCAACTCGCAGGCCTCCGGGAAGGTGGGCGATGAACGAAAAGCCTTCATGAGCAGCTGCCTCAAGGGCGAGCAGCCGGCGAAGTCGTCGCCGCAGGAAAGGATGAAGTCGTGCAACGCCGACGCGTCCGCGAAGGGTCTGAAGGGCGACGCGCGGAAGAGCTTCATGAGCAGTTGTCTGAAGCACTGATTCGTCGGGCGCCGAAGGCGCGAATGCAGCAAGAGGCATACCTCGCCTGTACACAGCCAGCTTTGTGTGGGAGCCGCTTCAGCGGCGATGGGTGTTTGCGGCCAGCCTGCCGCTGCCGCGGGATCGCCGCTGAAGCGGCTCCCACATGTGTCCCCCGTCCCAAGGCAGGTGCGACAATGCGCGGGTCACCGCCATGCGAAGCCCGTGCCATGAAGATCGTCGAAGTTCGCCACCCCCTCATCCAGCACAAGCTCGGCCTGATGCGCCGGGCCGGCATAAGCACGAAGGAATTTCGCGAACTGGCGTCCGAAGTCGCCGCGTTGCTCACTTACGAAGCCACGGCCGACATGGAGACCGAGTGCAAGACTATCGACGGCTGGGCCGGCCCCGTCGAAGTCACCCACATCAAGGGCAAGAAGGTCACCATCGTACCGATCCTCCGTGCCGGCCTGGGCATGCTCTCGGGCGTGCTGGAGCTGATCCCCTCGGCCAAGGTCAGCGTCGTGGGTATCCAGCGTGACGAGGAGACTCTGGAACCGGTCGCGTATTACGAAAAACTGAGCGGCGGCATGGCCGAACGCACGGCGCTGATTGTCGACCCGATGCTGGCCACTGCCGGCACGCTCGTCGCCACGGTGGACATGCTTAAGGCGGCGGGTGCGAAGAAGATCAAGGGCCTGTTCCTCGTAGCCGCACCGGAGGGCCTGAAGCGCATCGAGGCCGCTCATCCGGACATCGAGATCTACGTGGCCTCCATCGACGACCGCCTCAATGAACTGGGCTACATCCTCCCCGGCCTGGGCGACGCGGGCGACAAGATCTTCGGCACGAAACAGAAGGCTGGCTAAAGTCACCTTCTGTGGGAGCCGCTTCAGCGGCGATGGGTGCTCGCGGCCAGACGGCCCGCTGCCGCGGGAATCGCCGGCGTAGCCGGCTCCCACACGGAGCAGCTTGGCTTTTTGTGGGAGCCGCTTCAGCGGCGATGGGTGCTCGTCGCGAGCCTGCCGGGTTCGCGGGATCGCCGGCTGGTCGATTCCTAAGGCGACGGCTCCGTCACATCCCGCTGTCACAAATTCGGGGCACACTCGGCGGGTGGGCTCGACAGGGGGAACGCCGCGCAGGGGATGCGGGGTGCTTTCGGGTCGCACGCAACCAACGACTCGAGGGGACATCGAATGCGTTCCACGACTTCACGGCGTGCCTCATGGGCGGCGCTGGCAGGCCTTCTTACCGTTCTGCCGCTGCAGGCGGCGGATCTTTCCATCACGCAATTCCGCGTTCGCGGCCCCAGCGGCGGCAACGACGAATTCGTGGAAGTGCAGAACACCGGCACGGCCGCACTGGACGTTTCCGGCTATAAGTTAAACGCTTCCAACGCCAGCGGCACCACCGGCACGCGCTTCACCTTCCCCGCCGGCACGTCAGTGGCCCCGGGATGTTTCCTGCTGTTGGCGAACGGCGGTTCGTCCGGCTACTCGGGCGCCGTGACGCCCGATCTGAAGTATTCCACCGGCATCACCGACGACGGCGGCCTCGCCCTGCTGAACGCCTCCGGGACGATCGTCGACCAGGTAGGTTTGAGCGCAGGCTCGGCGTACAAGCAAGGCACGCCGCTCGCCAGCCTGGGCAGTGCGAATGCGGACCAGGGCTACGGACGCAAGGTCAACGGCGCGGGCCTGCCGCAGAACAGCGGCGACAACTCGGCCGACTGGGTAAAGGTGGCACCCACCTCGCCGCGCGCCAGCACATCGCCCTGCACCGTCCAGGGCCTGAGCCTTTCGATCGCCGACGCCACGGTCAGCGTGCGCAATGGCGACGACCAGCCCATGCCGTTTACGGTGTCGCTGAGCGAAGCGGCTTCGACCGACATCGCCGTGCATGCCGCGACCGCCGACGACACCGCGACCGTCGCCGCCGGCGATTACGACGCCGTCGACACGACGGTCACCATTCCGGCCGGAAGCACGAGCACGACGTTCAACGTCAACGTGCACGGTGCGAAAGCCGCTGGCCCCGACAAGGCCTTCCGCGTCAACCTGAGCGACGCCACCGGCGGCGATGTCACCATCGCCAAGGGCTCGGCCATCGGGGCCATCCTCAACGAGATTCCCGTCGCCGCCGAGATCTGGCAGGTCACGGGGCGCGGCCAGGTGTCGCCGCTACTCGGCAAGCGCGTTTCCACGCATGGCAACATCGTCACCGCCGTGGGCCCCGCGGGCTTCACGATGCAGACGCCGGACAACCGCGCCGACGACGATCGCCTGACCTCCAACGGCATCTACGTGTTCACGAGCACGACGCCGACGGTGAAGGCCGGCGACATGGTCGATGTGGAAGCCACCGTCGACAACTACTTCAACCTGCCGGAACTGAAGAACGCCCAGATCACCACCACGCAGCGCGGTGTGCGTCTGCCCAAGGCCGTGGTCTTCGGCGACAAGGTGCCTTCGTCGGACCCGAATGCGCTGTCCTGCGGCGAGACCAACTTCCAGTGCTACGTGGGCATGCGCGTCTCGATCGACAACGGCATGATCACCACCGGCAACCTGCGCTTCAGCAACGAACCCTTCGCCGAGGTGTACATCACCGCCAATGGCAAGCGGTCGCTGCGCGAACCGGGCGTGCGCTACACCGTGCCGGTGCCGGAGGGCGTGAACCTGCCGAACTGGTCGGGTAATCCGCAGGTGTTCAAGATGAACACCGCGGACTTCGGCGCCGTCGCTCCGAACACACCGTTCAACGCCGGCACCACCTTCCGCGCCGAAGGCGTGATGTCTTATGCGTTCGGCGCATACACCTTCATTCCGACATCGATCGATATCAAGAAGGCGGCCAAGCTGCCCCGCGCGGTGGATTCGCGGCCGTTCTACGCGGTGCGCATCGGCGCGTTCAACACCGAGCGCTTCTGCGACACGGAGTTCAACACCACCTATACCTGCAGCGGTGGCGACACGGAGCCGACCGCCGACGAGGTGAAGCTCAAGACCCAGCGGCTGTCGGCCTATATCGGTAGCGTGCTGAAGCTGCCGGACATCCTCTCCGTGGAAGAGGTGAAGAGCCTGCAGGTGCTGCAAGGCCTCGCGAAGCAGCTGGGTGACGACTATCCGGCACAGTACGAGGCATTCCTCCAGCCGGGCCACGATCCGAGCGGCATCAACGTGGGCTTCCTCGTTCGCACCGATCGCGTTCGTGTGCTCTCCGTGCGCCAGCTCGGTGCCGACGAAACCTGGCAGGACGGCGACCAGACCGCGTTCGTGCACGATCACCCGCCCCTGCTGCTCACCGCCGACGTGCCGTCGATCGTAGGACGCATGCGGATCAACGTGATCTCGGTGCATCCGAAGGCACGGCAGAACGTGGACAAGACCGGCCCGACCGCCGAGCGCGACCGCGAGAAGCGGTTCCTCCAGGCGAAATCGCTGGCTACGCAGGTGCAGGCGATCCAGACGGACAGGAAGAACCTGCTCGCACCGCTGCTGGTGGTGGGCGACTTCAACGCCTACCAGTTCAGCGACGGCTTCACCGACGTGGTGGGCCTCATCTCGGGCAAGTACGACGACAGCCAGAACCTGCTGAAGCTGGGCGGAAACCTGGTGAGGCCGTCGCTCTGGAATGCCGTGGACTCGGTGCCGGCGCAGGACCGCTACTCGTTCCTGTTCACCGAGAACTTCGGCAACATCCAGGGCGAAGGCCCCCGCAAGGTGCCCACCCACCAGGTGCTGGACCATGCGTTACTGAACACCGTGGCACGTGGCCTCTTCCTGCAGATGCAGTACGGCCGCGGCAACCTCGACGCACCCGTGCAGACGATCGACGATTCGGCGTCCGCCACAGGCGTGCAGAAGGCCATCGGCTCGTCGGACCATGACGGTTTCGTGGTCGACATGCTGGCGCTGCCGCTGGGGTTGTTCTGATGGAAACGGGGTGCCCTCCCGGGGGCACCCCGTCGTTACTGTGGGAGCCGCTTCAGCGGCGATGGGTGCTCGCGGCAAGTTGCCCGCTGCCGCGGGATCGCCGCTGAAGCGGCTCCCACAGGGCTCGCTCCTACATGGCGAAGCGGTCGGTGGCCTTCACCAGTTCCTTCGCGATGCCCGGTTCGAACGCCGAATGCCCGGCGTCCGGCACGATGCGCAGGTCCGCTTCCGGGAACGCGCGATGCAGGTCCCAGGCGCTGCGCGCGGGACACACGACGTCATAACGGCCCTGCACGATCACCGTGGGAATGTGCCGAATCTTGTGCACATCGCGCAGCAGCTGGCCGTCGACCTCGAAGAAACCCGCGTTGACGAAGTAGTGGCACTCGATGCGCGCAAAGGCGAGCGCGAACTCGTCCTCGCCGTTCGAGGCCATGTGGCTTTCGTCCTGGTAGAGGTGGCTGGTGGCCGCCTCCCATACCGACCAGGCACGCGCGGCGGCGAGGCGCACGGCCGGGTCGTCGCTGGTGAGCCGGCGGTGATACGCGCTGATGAGGTCGCCGTGCTCCGCGGACGGAATGGCCGCGAGGTAATGCTCCCACGCGTCGGGAAAGAGCGCATCGCAGCCTGACTGGTAGAACCATTCCAACTCGGAGCGGCGAAGCATGAAGATGCCGCGCAGCACCAGTTCGGTCACGCGTTCCGGATGGGTCTCAGCGTAGGAAAGGGCCAGCGTGGAACCCCAAGAACCCCCGAATACCTGCCAGCGATCGATGCCGAGATGCTCGCGCAGGCGCTCGATATCGGCCACGAGGTCCCAGGTGGTGTTGTCGGTCAACTCCGCGTGCGGCGTGGACTTGCCGCAACCGCGCTGGTCGAAAAGCACGATGCGGTACTTGGCCGGATCGAAAAAGCAGCGGCCGCGCGGGCTGGTGCCGGCGCCGGGACCGCCGTGCAGGAAGACCACGGGCTTGCCCTTCGGGTTGCCGCTCTCCTCGAAGTAGAGAGTGTGCAGCGGCGAGACCTTCAGCATGCCGCTGTTGTAGGGCTCGATCGGCGGGTAGAGGTCGGGGGAATCCTGGGGCATGGCGGGGTCCTGTGGGGCGTGGAAACCCCAAGGCTAACGAGCGGAGCCTTGCGACACCAGCACCTGCTTGTCTTGCGACCACCGGGCTTTGTGTGGGAGCCGCTTCAGCGGCGATGGGTGCTCGCGGCAGGTTGCCCGCTGCCGCGGGATCGCCGCTGAAGCGGCTCCCACAGGGCGCGTTCCTACAGAAGCTTCCCGGGATTCATGATGCCGTTCGGATCCCACACCGCCTTGATACCGCGCATCAGGGCGATCTCGGCCTCGCTGCGCACACTGCCCAGCCAGGGCTTCTTGACGAGGCCGATGCCGTGCTCGGCCGAGATGCTGCCGCCGTGGCGGGCCAGCGTCTCCACGAGCAACGAGGTGACATGCTCGCATTGCTCGACGAACACGCCGTTGTCGAGTTCCGCGGGCTTCAGCACGTTGATGTGCAGGTTGCCGTCGCCGATGTGTCCGAACCACACCACGTCGAATGCCGGGTACTCGGCGGAAAGGAGGGCGTGCATCTCTTCCATGAAGGCCGGCACGGCGGAAATGCGCACGGAGACGTCGTTCTTGTACGGCTTGTGCGGGGCGAGGCTCTCGGTGATGCCTTCGCGCAAGCGCCACAGCGACGCCGCCTGTGCTTCGCTGGAGGCGATCACGCCATCGGTCACCCAGCCTTCGCCGAGGCAGAATTCGAAGAAATCCAGCGCCTCCGCCTCCGCCTTCTCGTCGCCCGCATCGAACTCGGTCACGACATAGAACGGGTGATCCTCGGCGAAGGGCCTTTGCGCGCCGTGCGCAAGCACGTGATGCAACGCCCTTTCCGTAAAGAACTCGAACGCTTCGAGCGCGAGGCGGTGGCGCGCTTCCGCGAACACCTTCATCAGCGCGTCCATGGCCGGAACCGCCAGCAGCATGACCTGGGACGGCGGCGGCGGTGAGGTGAGCGTAAGCGTCGCTTCCACCACGATGCCCAGGGTGCCTTCGGAACCGATGACCAGGTGGCGCAGGTCGTAGCCGGAAGCGTTCTTCACCAGCCCGCGGTTGAGGTCGAGCAGTTCGCCCGTACCGGTGACCACCTTCAGGCCTGCCACCCACTGCCGCGTGTTGCCGTAACGAATGACCCGTATACCCCCGGCGTTGGTCGCGATGTTTCCGCCGATCTGGCAGGAGCCGCGCGCGGCGAAGTTCACCGGATAAAGCAGCGCATGCTCGCGTGCGGCATTCTGCACCGCCTCCAAAGCGATGCCGGGTTCGACCGTGAGCGTGCGGTCGATGGGGTCGAAGCCGAGCACGCGGTTCATGCGATCGAGGCTGAGCACCAGTTCGCCCTGCGCGGCCACGGCGCCCCCGGAAAGGCCGGTGCGTCCTCCCGAGGGCACGATGCCGACGCCGTGCGCGCTCGCCCAGCGGACGACGCCTTGCACCTCGTCGATGGACGCCGGCCACGCGACCGCCAGCGGCGCGGGGGTCCAGCGCCGCGTCCAGTCGCGGCCGTGGTGTTCCAGATCGCCTGCCTCCACGGACAGCTTGAGGGCGGGGATCAGGCGGATCAGCTCGGCCAGGCGGGGGTCGGTCATGGAAAGCTCGCTCGGGTGTCGTGTCGAGCGTGCCAGCCCTTTGGGTGCGCCGCAACATGCGTGCCGCGATCTGGCATAGTGGTCCTTCCTCCCGTGGAACAGAACGTACCGGCCATGACGCGCACCTCGTATCCAAAGGAAGACATCAAGGTCCTGCTGCTGGAAGGCGTGAGCCGAAGCGCGCTGGACACCTTCCGCCAGGCCGGCTATTCGCAAATCGAGTTCCATGAGAAGTCCCTCCCCGAGGACGAGCTGATGGAGCGCATCGCCGATGCCCATATCGTGGGCATCCGCTCCCGCACCCAGCTCACGGCCCCGGTCCTGGCGGAAGCCCGCCGCCTGATCGCGGTGGGTTGCTTCTGCATCGGCACGAATCAGGTCGATACCGGCGAGGCCGAGCGCCTCGGCGTGCCCGTGTTCAATGCGCCCTATTCGAACACCCGCAGCGTGGCGGAACTGGTTATCGCCGAAACCATCCTGCTCGTGCGCCGTATCCCCGAGAAGAACGCGCTGTGTCACCGGGGCGGCTGGTCGAAATCCGCCGCAGGAAGCTACGAGGTTCGCGACAAGGTGCTGGGCATCGTCGGTTACGGCCATATCGGCACGCAGGTGGGCGTGCTGGCCGAGGCTCTGGGCATGCGCGTGATCTTCCATGACATCGAGCCGAAGCTCTCGCTCGGCAATGCCCGTGCCGCCGCCAGCCTCGACGACCTGCTCGAAAGGGCGGACGTGGTCACCCTGCACGTGCCCGAAACGCCACAGACGAAGAACCTGATCGGTGCCTCGGAGATCGCCCGCATGCGCCCCGGCGCCATGCTGGTGAACGCGTCCCGCGGCACCGTCGTCGACATCGACGCCCTGGCCGCCGCATTGCATTCGAAGCATCTCGCGGGCGCGGCCATCGACGTTTTCCCGGTGGAGCCCAAGGGCAACGACGATCCCTTCGTTTCGCCGCTGGTGGGCATGGACAACGTCATCCTCACGCCGCACGTGGGTGGCAGCACCGCCGAGGCGCAGGAGAACATCGGCATCGAGGTGGCCTCGAAGCTGGTTCGCTACAGCGACAACGGCAGCACGCTCTCGGCGGTGAATTTCCCCGAGGTCTCCTTGCCGGGGCATCCCACCAGCCGGCGCCTGCTGCACATCCACCGGAACATTCCCGGCGTGCTGTCACGGGTGAACGAGGTCTTCTCCCGTGCCGCGGTGAACATCGACGGCCAGTACCTGCAAACCTCGGCACAAGTGGGCTACGTGGTCATCGACGTGACCACATCCGAGGAACATGCGGCCGCGCTACGCAACGAGCTGGCAGCCATCGAAGGCACGCTGAAGGCGCGCGCGCTGTACTAGCGCCAGCGCCCGGGGAAGTACGTCGACCGTGGAGCGGCGCTAAAGCACGCCGTCGTCGCACACCACCCGCGCACGGCCACGTTCCTTCGCCAGATAGAGCCGCCGGTCGGCCGTGGCGAGGAACGGGGTGACCTCGTCGTGCTCTTTAGGTACCACGGTGTTCACACCCGCGCTCAACGTGAGCCGCCTGCCGGAACCATGCCCGGCGTGAGCGATGAGAGCCTTGTCCACGAGATCCAGGCAGCGCCATGCCATGGCCATGGCCGCGCCCTCGTCGGTATCCGGCAGCAGCAGCACGAACTCTTCCCCACCGAAGCGACAGAGCATGTCGCGCGGCCCACGCAGAACACCTTCCAGCGTCCTCGCCACGCGCTTTAAGCACTCGTCGCCTTCGAGGTGGCCGTAGTGGTCGTTGTACTGCTTGAAGTAATCGATATCGAGCACGACGACCGACACCGGCTGGCGCAGGCTCTGCGCATGGCGCCACTCCGCGTCCATCATCATGTCGAAGCGACGACGGTTGGCCAGGCCTGTCAGGCCGTCCTTGTACGACAGTTCCTCCAGTTCGCGCTGCATGTCGAGCAGCCGCTCTTCGGTGCGCTTGCGCTCGCTGATGTCGAACATGAAACCGATCAGCGCATGCGGCGTGCCGTCGGGATTGCGCACCACGTGCACGACGTCGCGGATCCAGACGAATTCCCCGTCCTTGCGCAGGGCACGGTAATCGGCCTCGTGGTCCACACCTGCCTGCGATTGCGCCACGCAGAAATTGAAGACCCGCTCGCGGTCTTCGGGATGCATGCGGTCAGCCCAGTCCTGCACCGTGACCCAGGAATCGGGCGTCCACCCGAGCAGCTCCTCGATCTGCGGGCCGATATAGGCGAAGCGCAGCGTGGCCCAGTCTATTTTCCAGGGAATGGCGCGGGTCGACTCCAGCAAGGTCTTGTAAACCCCTGGGTCCTCGCGAAGAAGCGAGTCGTCAACGCTCATGGCCTTTTTTCCCCGTGGCGGCCGCAGCCGCGAATAGTCGCACCTCCCGTTATCGGTCGGGCTTCGCGAAGCTTGAACCATGGGGGGCGTTGCGTCACCCGGACGCCATCGTTTACAGTGTAAACATGCCGACCGCCAAGACCGCCGACCGAATCCTCGCCGCCGCTCATGCCCTGTTCGACGCTCATGGCGCCGAGGCCGTGACCATGCGCCGCGTGGCGGGCGAGCTTGGCTTGTCGGCCATGGCGATCTACCGCCATTTTCCCAATCGGGAAGCGCTGCTGGAGCGCCTGTCCAACGACAGCTTCGAGGAGGCAGCGCGGACATGGGCAAGCCACGCGCGGCAGCGCGATCCGCGCCGGCGACTCCTGGCCATGCTGGCGTCCTACCTCGACTACGCCGTGGCGCATCCGCACCTGTTCGACCACGCCTTCGGGCTGCCGCGGGACGATGCCAGGCGCTTCCCCGAGGACTTCCACGCGCGTCGTTCGCCCACGCTGAACCTCATCGCCGACGCCATCGTGGAAGGCATCGCGCAAGGCGCACTGCGACAACTCGACGAATGGGATCTGGCGATGGATCTGTGGGCGCACGCCCATGGGCTCATCGTTTTGTATCGGGCGGGCCGCTTCAGCTATGACGAAACGCAATTCCGGGTCTTCTACCTCGCGTCCCTTGGAAGACTGATCGATGCCTTCGCAACCTGAGCGCTCGGCCATGCCGGCATGGCTTTTGGCGACCGCCCTGACGGCCATCGGCTGGTGGTACGGGAGCGGCACCCACCCGGTGTGGTGGGCCATCTGGCTGGCGCCTCTTCCCGTGCTGTGGCTGGCATCGAGGGTACGGACATCGTGGGCCGTCGCCGCCGCCTTCCTGGCGATGGCAGTCGGCTCGGGCAACCTCTGGTCCTACATGTACAGCCACATCCGCCTGCCGCTGGCTGTCGTCATCTACGCCATGGCCTTACCCGGTGCGATGGCCGCGCTTTGCGTCCTGCTTCATAAACGCCTGCTGATGCGCGGCCGGCCCGTCGCGGCGACACTCGCCCTGCCGGTCACCTGGGTGGCATTGGCATTCTTCAATAACCTGCTCTCTCCCCACGGCACCTTCTTCGACATCGCCTATACCCAGATGGACGCGCTGCCGGTCATCCAGTTGGCCGCGCTGACGGGCATCTGGGGCATCGGTGCGCTGCTGCTCCTCGTCGCGACTGCGGTGGCCATGCTGGGTGCGACGCATGTCGCGACCAGGGTCCGGATCGCGATAGCCGGAAGCGCGGTGCTGGTCCTGGCGGCTGCCCTCACCTACGGCTTCTGGCGCCTCGCCACCCCGGCCACATCCCAGATTCGCGTGGGACTCATCTCGCTCGACCAGAGCGGCAAACTTGTGGCCGCGGATTCGCCGGAAGGCAAGTCGCGCCAGGATCGCTACCTCGCGGCCATGGATCGCGCCGCCGGCAAGGGAGCCCAGGTGATCGTTATCCCGGAAGGCAGCTTCGCCGCCTCAGCCCCTATCCCTGCCTTCGCCAGCTTCGCGAAGGAGCGCGGCGTTGTCGTCGATGTCGGCGTCGATTTCCAGGTGGAGAACCGTGCGGAACGGAACACGGCAATGGTCTTCCAACCGGGGGCGATGTCACCCGCCACGTACCACAAGCATCACCTGATTCCCGGCTTCGAAGACAGATTCACGCCCGGCACCTCGTTCCGGATGCTCCCGGGCAACCCGCGTGTCGGCCTCGCGATCTGCAAGGACATGGACTTTCAGGATTTCGCGGCAGCCTACGGCCAACGGAACGCGCAACTCCTGCTCGTGCCTGCCTGGGATTTCGTGGAGGACGGCTGGCTGCACAGCCGCATGGCCATCATGCGAGGGGTCGAAGGCGGTTTCGCCATCGCTCGTGCCGCCCGCTCCGGCCGGCTTACCCTCAGCGACGACCGCGGCCGCGTGATGGCGGAAGCATCCAGCGAACACGACGACGCAGAACTGGTCGGAGACCTTGCGATACGCGAGACGCGGACGCCCTATGCGCGCTGGGGCAACTGGTTTGCCTGGATCGACGTGGCGATCTTGCTGGGCCTTGCCATGCTCGCCTTGCTTCCGAGCAAAAAAAAGCGCCCCGAAGGACGCTTTTTTGAATAATGGTCGGGGTGGCGAGATTCGAACTCGCGACCACTACACCCCCAGCGTAGTGCGCTACCAGGCTGCGCTACACCCCGACGAGCTAACGATTGTAACAGCATCGCCGCGATCTGCGGAAGCGGATCAGCGACGAAGGAGGGTCAGGACTTCTTCGAGCTCCAGGCGTACCTGGCGGACGATCTGGTGCGACATGCTGGCCTCCATGCGCGCCTGCGAGCCTTCCAGCCGGGCGCGGGCGCCCGTGATGGTGAAGCCCTCGTCGTACAGCAGGGAGCGGATCTGGCGGATCATGAGCACGTCGTGGCGCTGGTAATAGCGGCGGTTGCCGCGGCGCTTGACGGGCTTCAGGGCCGGAAACTCCTGCTCCCAATAGCGAAGGACATGCGGCTTGACGCCGCAAAGCTCGCTGACCTCACCGATGGTGAAGTAGCGCTTCGCCGGAATGGCGGGAAGTTCGGTGTTATTCCCTGGATCCAGCATAGCCCTCGACTCTTACCTTGAGTTTCTGGCCGGGGCGGAAGGTGACCACCCGCCGGGCAGAGATGGGAATTTCCTCGCCGGTCTTCGGATTGCGACCGGGCCGCTGATTCTTCTGCCTCAGGTCGAAATTGCCGAAACCCGACAGTTTCACCTGTTCGCCCCGCTCCAGTGCCTCGCGCACGACTTCGAAGTACGCGTCAACGAACTCCTTGGCCTCACGCTTGTTGAGGCCCACGTCGAGGAAAAGCCGCTCGGCCATTTCCGCCTTGGTCAGCGCCATCTTATCCTCGCAGTCTCGCCTTGCATGATTTCTCCAATGCCCCCACCGCGTCTGCCACGCGAGCGTCGGCATCGTCGTCGGTAAGGGTGCGTGAAGCGTCCTGTAAAATCAAGCCCATAGCGAGACTCTTTCGCCCTTCATCGATCCCCTTGCCGGCATAGCGATCGAACAGGCGAACCTCCTTCAGGACGTCGCCAAGCGCGCCGCGCACGGCCGCCTCCACCGCGGCCCAGGACACGTCCTCGGGCAGTTCCACCGCGATGTCGCGACGCACGGCCGGGAAGCGCGGCACGCGTGCCGCGCTCGGCAGCCTGCGGGCCAGGATGGGTTCGAGGGCCAATTCCATCACGTGGACGTCCGCGCCCAGATCGAGCGCCTTCGCGAGTGCCGGATGCAATGCGCCCAGGAAACCCACCGGCTGCCCGTCGCGCAGGACGCGCGCACCGCGTCCCGGATGCAGCCAGGAAGGCAGGCTCTCGGCGTCCACCGACCAGCGCTGCGGCTCGCCGGTATGGGCGATCAGGGCGTCGAGGTCACCCTTGAGGTCGTAGAAATCGACGGTGCGGCTGGCCTCGCCCCACTGCTCGGCGCGTGCGCCGCCGGAAGCGACGACCGCGACGCGGCCCACCTCGTCCGGCGCGCCACCGGTAGCGTGGAAGCTGCGAGCCACTTCGAACAGGCGCACGCGGTCCTGCTGACGGGCGCGGTTATGGCGCAGGGCCTCGACGAGGCCGGGCAGCAGCGAGGTGCGCATGACCGCCAGATCGGCGGACAGCGGATTCGCCAGCGGCACGGCGTCGCCGTCGAGCTGCCAGGTAGCGAGCAGTTCGGCGCTGACGAACGAGAGCGTCACCGCTTCGAAGTAGCCTCGGGCGGCGAGCTGGTCGCGCAATGCCATCTCGCTCAGCCGGGCCTCGGGCTCGGCGCGCAGGGCGATCTCGCCCGCCGGCACGTGGGTGGGAATGCGCTCGTAGCCGTGGATGCGGGCGACTTCCTCGATGAGGTCTTCCTCGCGCTCGATGTCGAAGCGGCTGCTGGGCGGGGTGATCCGCCAGCCGTCCGCCACTTCTTCCACGGCCATGCCGAGGGCGGTGAAGATACGGGTCACTTCCCCAGCCGCCACCTCGATGCCCAGCACGCGACGCAGGCGCGCATGGCGGAGGAATACCGGCGCATGCTCACGCAGATCTTCCGGCCGTTCGGCGACCGTGACCGGGCCTGCCTTGCCGCCGGCGATCTGCAGCAGCAATTCCGTGGCGCGCTCCATGGCGCGTTTCGGCAGGGCAGGATCCACGCCGCGCTCGTAACGGTGCGAGGCATCGGTGTGCAGGCCCAGCTTGCGGGCACGGCCCATGATGGCGGACGGTGCGAAATGCGCCGCTTCGAGGAACACGTTGCGGGTGCCGTCGGTCACGCGCGAGTCGAAGCCACCCATGATGCCGGCCACGGCAAGCGGCCGCGCTTCGTCGGCGATCACCACGAAGGACGGATCGAGTCTGGCGTCGTTGCCGTCGAGAAGCTTCAGGGTCTCGCCCTCGCCGGCATGGCGCACGCGGATGGCACCGGAAAGCGTGTCGTTGTCGAAGGCATGCAGCGGATGCCCGAGTTCGAGCATCACGTACTGGGTGATGTCGACGATGGCGCTGATCGGGCGAATACCCGAGCGGCGCAGGCGCTCCGCCAGCCAGAGAGGCGAACGCGCCGTCGCGTCCACACCTTCGATCACGCGGCCGAGGTAACGCGGTGCGTCGGCACCGGCTTCGAGCCGCACCGGACGCGACAGGCTGGAACCGATCGCCGCCTCGGTGCCGCCGACGGGTTTCACGCGGCTGGCGAACAGGGCGGCCACGTCATGGGCGAGACCGTTCAGGCCGAGCACGTCGGGACGGTTCGGCGTGATCTTCAGTTCGATGGTGGCGTCGGGCAGCCCGAGGTAATCGGCAAGCGGCGTGCCCACCGGCGCATCCGCAGGCAGCTCGAGCAGGCCGGAAGCGTCGGCGTCGATGCCGAGCTCCTTCGCCGAGCAGAGCATGCCGAACGACTCGACACCGCGCAGCTTCGCCGCCTTGATCTGGATACCGCCGGGGAGCGTTGCCCCGACTTTCGCCAGCGGCACGCGAATGCCCACGCGCGCGTTCGGCGCGCCGCAGACGATCTGCAGGCGCTCGCCCTGCCCCGCGTCCACGGTGCAGACCTGCAGGCGGTCGGCCTCGGGATGCTTCGCCGCCTCGACGATTTCGGCCACGACGACACCGTCGAGCCCCTCGCCCAGCGGCGTGACCTCTTCGACTTCCAGGCCCGACATCGTCAGTGCGTGCACCAGCGCGGCCCGGTCGGCATCGATGGCCACCAGTTCGCGCAGCCAGTTTTCGGAGAATTTCATGGGAGCGACTCGTTGAACTTGGGATCGATCAGGCGAACTGACGCAGGAAGCGCAGGTCGTTCTCGAAGAAGGCGCGCAGGTCGCCCACGCCGTAGCGGAGCATGGCAAAGCGCTCCACGCCCAGGCCGAAGGCGAAGCCGGTATAGCGCTCCGGATCGATGCCGCAGTTCGCCAGCACCGTCGGATGCACCATGCCGCAGCCCAGGACTTCCAGCCAGCGCGTGCTGCCGTCCTCGGCGTCCCAGCGGATGTCCACTTCGGCCGAGGGCTCGGTAAAGGGGAAGTAGCTGGGGCGGAAGCGCATTTCGAAATCGCGCTCGAAGAACGCACGCACGAACTCGGCCAGCGTGCCCTTCAGGTCGGCGAAGCTCGATGTCTCGTCGACCAGCAGGCCCTCGATCTGGTGAAACATCGGCGAGTGGGTCTGATCGGAGTCGCTGCGATAGACCTTGCCCGGCGCGATGATGCGGATCGGCGGCTGCCGCCCCTGCATCGAGCGGATCTGCACCGGCGAGGTGTGCGTGCGCAGCAGCCGGCCATCACCGAAGTAGAAGGTGTCGTGCATGGCGCGCGCGGGATGGTGCGGCGGGAAGTTCAGCGCCTCGAAGTTGTGCCAGTCGTCTTCGATCTCCGGACCGTCGGCGCGCTGGTAACCCAGGCGGCCAAAGATGTCGGCGATGCGCTCGAGGGCACGGGTGATCGGGTGGATGCCGCCGTATTCGCCGTCACGCCCCGGCAGGGTGACGTCGATACGTTCCGAGGCCAGGCGGCGGTCCAGTTCGGCCTGCTCCAACGCCTGCTTGCGCAGCGCGATGGCGTCGGTGAGGCGCTCCTTGGCCCGGTTCACCTCGGCGCCGCGCGCCTTGCGCTCGTCGCCGGAAAGCTGGCCCAACGCCTTGAGCGCCGCGGTGACGGCGCCGTTCTTGCCCAGCAGGGCCACGCGCACGGCATCCAGCGCCTCGAGCGACGGGGCGGCTTCGATGTCCCGCAGGGACGCGTCGATATGCTCGATCGATTCCATCGGTTTTCCTGACGTGGAAAATAAAATGGGGAGAAGGCAAGGCCTTCTCCCCACGTCATCCATCATCGCGCGATAAGACTACCGCGCGTGGTAAAGCGGATTACGCAGCCAGACTGGCCTTGGCCTTCTCTGCGATCGCGCCAAACGCCTTGATGTCATGCACGGCCAGGTCGGCGAGGACCTTGCGGTCGACCGAGATGTTGGCCTTGGCCAGACCGTTGATCAGACGGCTGTAGGACAGACCGAACTGACGGGCGGCGGCGTTGATACGGACGATCCACAGCGCGCGGAACTGGCGCTTGCGCTGCTTGCGACCGATGTAGGCGTACTGACCGGCCTTGATGACGGCCTGGTTGGCTACGCGGAATACCTTGCGGCGGGCGTTGTAGTAGCCCTTGGCACGGCCGATGATCTTCTTGTGACGACGACGTGCGGTAACGCCACGCTTAACACGAGCCATGGTTCAAGCCTCCCTTAGAGATACGGCAACATGCGAGCCACACCCTTGGTGTCGCACGCCTTGACGTGGTTGGGAGCGCGCAGGCCGCGCTTACGCTTGGTCGACTTCTTGGTCAGGATGTGCGACTTGAAGGCGTGACCGGCCTTGAACTTGCCGGAAGCGGTCTTGCGAAAACGCTTCGCCGCCGCCCGGTTGGTCTTGATCTTGGGCATCGGAATGCTCCGTATTCGGTTGCTGACTGATCCGGCGGCAAGGCCTTGAAGGGCCTGCACTTTCCATCCTGCCGGGTACGGTGATTCGGCCCATCCATACGGACCGAGCCAGCGATTGTAACGGAAGCGTGAGGGGCGCGCCAGAGGGTGCGCCGGGGTGCGTGAGTCAGCGGCGCGGAGCGCCTGCTTGTAAGTCGGCCGCTGCGCGGCCTGCGAACCGTAAGTAAGAGCCTTCGTGTGGCAGCTTACGGTTTACAGGCCGCGCAGCGGCCGACTTACAAGCGCCATGGGCGCGCTCACGCCTTTTTCTTAGGCCCGATCATCATGACCATCTGGCGGCCTTCGAGGCGCGGAAACGACTCGACCACGCCGTCTTCGCCGATGTCCGTCTGAACGCGGCGGGCCAGGTTCTGGCCGAGGTCCTGGTGGGACATTTCGCGACCGCGGAAGCGGATCGTGACCTTGACCTTGTCGCCCTCTTCGAGGAACTCGCGCATCTTGCGCAGCTTGATCTGGTAGTCGCCCTCGTCGGTGACGGGGCGGAACTTCACTTCCTTGATCTCGACCTGCTTCTGCTTCTTCTTGGCAGCGGAGGCCTTCTTCTGGGCTTCGAACTTGAACTTGCCGTAATCCATGATCTTGCAGACCGGCGGATCGCCGTTCGGCTGGATCTCGACGAGGTCCATGCCGAGATCCTCGGCGGCACGAATGGCATCACGGGTGTCCATGATGCCAAGCTGCTCGCCTTCGGCGCCCAGCACGCGGACCCGCGGGACGCGGATCTCGTTGTTCTTGCGATTGCCCTTGTTATCGGTCGTAGCGATACCGCTATCCTCCAGAAGAATGATCCCAATACCGGACCCGCGGCCTAGCGGCGGGTCTCGGCTTCCAAACGTTGGACGAAGTCGGCCACCGGCATGCTGCCGAGGTCTTCGCCACCGCGGGTACGTACGGAAATGGTACCGGTCTCCCGCTCGCGGTCGCCGACCACGATGAGATAGGGGACCTTCTGCAACGTATGCTCGCGGATTTTATATCCGACCTTTTCGTTGCGCAAATCGGCTTCCACCCTGAAGCCTTGTCCGACAAGGGTTTGCACGATTTCGCGCACATAATCGGCCTGGGCGTCGGTGATGCTGAACGCCACGGCCTGAATGGGGGCAAGCCAGGTGGGAAGCAAGCCCGCATGGTGCTCGATCAGGATGCCGATGAAGCGCTCCATCGAGCCCACGATGGCCCGGTGCAGCATCACCGGATGCTGGCGCTGGCTGTGTTCGTCCACGTACTCGGCGCCCAGGCGCTCGGGCATCATGAAGTCCACCTGCATGGTGCCCACCTGCCAGGCGCGGCCGATGGAATCCTTCATGTGGTATTCGATCTTCGGACCGTAGAAGGCGCCCTCGCCCGGCAGTTCCTCCCAGACCACCCCGGCGGCCGACAGGGCGGCCCGCAGGGCGTGCTCGGCCTTGTCCCAGACCTCGTCCGAACCGATGCGCTTCTCCGGGCGCAGGGCGATCTTCATGGCGATGTCGTTGAACCCGAAGTCCTCGTACACCTTCATGGCCTGCGCGTGGAAGGCCGCGACTTCCCCTTCGATCTGGGCCGGGGTGCAGAAGATGTGGCCGTCGTCCTGGGTGAAGGCGCGCACGCGCATGATGCCGTGCAGGGCACCCGAAGGCTCGTTCCGGTGGCAGCCGCCGAACTCGCCGTAGCGGATGGGCAGGTCGCGGTAACTGTGCAGGCTGGTGTTGAAAATCTGCACGTGGCCCGGGCAGTTCATCGGCTTCAGCGCATAGGTGCGCTTCTCCGACTCGGTGAAGAACATGTTTTCCTGGTAGTTGTCCCAATGGCCGGACTTCTTCCACAGGCTCACGTCCATGATCTGCGGGCCGCGCACTTCCTGATAGCCGCTCCTGCGGTACACACCGCGCACGTACTGTTCCACGGCCTGCCAGATGGCCCAGCCCTTCGGATGCCAGAACACCATGCCCGGGGCTTCTTCCTGCTGATGGAAGAGGTCGAGCTGCTTGCCGATGCGGCGATGGTCGCGCTTCTCTGCCTCCTCCAGTTGGAGCAGGTATGCCTTCAGGTCCTTGTCGTTGAGCCAGGCGGTGCCGTAGATGCGCGTGAGCATCTCGTTGTTGGAATCGCCGCGCCAATAGGCCCCGGCCACCTTCATCAGCTTGAACGCGCGCAGCTTGCCCGTGTTGGACACGTGCGGGCCGCGGCAGAGGTCGGTGAACTCGCCCTGCGTGTAGAGCGACAGTTCCTCGTTGGCCGGAATGGACTCGATGATCTGCGCCTTGTATTCCTCGCCCATGTCGCGGAAGAAGCGGATGGCCTCGTCGCGGCTCTTCACCGAGCGCGTGACGGGGATCTGCTCCTTCACGATCTTCTCCATCTCGGCCTGGATGGCCGCAAGGTCGTCCGGGGTGAACGGGCGCTCGTAGGCGAAGTCGTAATAGAAGCCGTTTTCCACGACGGGACCGATGGTGACCTGCGCGCCGGGGAAGAGGCGCTGCACGGCCTGGCCCAGCAGGTGCGCCGTGGAGTGGCGCAGGATGTCGAGCGCCTCGGGGCTCTTCTCGGTGACGATCTCCAGCGCGGCGTCGCGGTCGATGGTGTAGCTGGCGTCCACCAGCTTGCCGTCCACCTTACCGGCCAGGGTGGCCTTGGCGAGGCCGGCGCCGATCGAGGCGGCGACATCCTGCACGGTAACGGGGTGGTCGAACGGGCGCTGGCTGCCGTCGGGGAGCGTGATCTGGATCATGGGCGGAATTCCGGACAAACAAAAAGGGCGCCAGGCGCCCTTCGGGTGACGAAGACGTGGCGGGGGGCTCAGGTTGGGAAGCGCGTAGTCCGCATGTCGCACACTCGGCCGGCGTTGCCGCGGGCCACCTTCGTTGCATGGATATCGGGCGGAAATTAGTTCAGGGCCGGCTCGGTGTCAAATGCGGCGTCCGTTACACTTTGACGATTCCCCTTCCTCACCCTCAGGCCTTCCCCATGCGCATCCTGGTTACCGGCAGCGCCGGCTTCGTCGGTTCGGCCCTGACCGAGCGCCTGCTCGCCCGTGGCGATACCGTGCTCGGTTTCGACAATCACAACGATTACTACGATCCCGCGCTGAAAGAAGCCCGCCTGGCACGTTTCGCCACGCACCCGGCGTACACGCACCTCCGCGCCGATCTCGCCGAACAGGCGGCGGTGGATCGCGCGTTCGCCGACTTCCGGCCCGAGCGTGTGGTGAATCTCGCCGCGCAGGCCGGCGTGCGCTACTCGATCACGCATCCGCATACCTACGTGCAGAGCAACCTCGTGGGTTTCGTGAACGTGCTCGAGGCCTGTCGCCGGCACGAGGTGGGGCACCTCGTGTATGCATCGTCCAGCTCCGTGTACGGCGCCAATCGCAAGATGCCCTTCGCGGTGGAAGACGCCGTGGACCATCCCGTCAGCCTCTACGCGGCCACCAAGAAGTCGAACGAGCTGATGGCCCATACCTACAGCCACCTTTTCGGGCTGCCGACGACCGGCCTGCGCTTCTTCACCGTCTACGGCCCATGGGGGCGTCCGGACATGTCGCCGATCCTGTTCGCGAGCCGGATCATGCGCGGCGAGCCGATCGACGTGTACAACCACGGCCAGCACAGCCGCGACTTCACCTATATCGACGACATCGTCGAAGGCGTGATCCGCACGCTCGACCACCCTGCCACGCCGGACCCTTCCTACGATCCGGTCGCACCGAACCCGGGATCGTCCGCCGCGCCCTACCGTGTGTACAACATCGGTAACGACGAACCGGTGCAGCTGCTCGATTTCATCGCGACGCTGGAAAAACACCTCGGCCGCACGGTAGAGAAACGCCTGCTGCCCATGCAGCCGGGCGATGTGCCGGATACGTGGGCGGATGTGTCGGCGCTGCGGCGGGACGTCGGCTATGCGCCCTCGACGTCGATCGACGAGGGGTTGGCGAAGTTCGCCGCGTGGTACAAGGCGTTCTATTCCCACGCCTGACCGCTTGCGCTCGATGTGGGAGCCGCTTCAGCGGCGATGGCTGCTTGCCGCAAGCTTGCCCGCTGCCGCGGGATCGCCGGCGAAGCCGGCTCCCACAATCCTTCTAGCCGTCACAGCAACCGGCGCAGCAGGCCAGAGGCGCGTTTGGTCTTCCGCTGCACGGCGTAACCCAGGATGTCGGTGCCGGCCAGCAACGTGAACCAACGCCGCGCGCGGGTCACCCCGGTATAAACGAGCTCACGCGTCAACACGGGCGACGCGTCGGGCGGCAGCGCCAGGGCGGTGTGTTCGAACTCGGAACCCTGCGCCTTGTGCACCGTCATCGCATAGACCGTTTCGATGGCGGCCAACCGGCTCGGCACGACGAAGCGGATGCGTTCGCCGCCATGCTCGTCCATCACGGCGAAGGCGACGCGCAGTGCCATGCCGCCCTGCCCATCCGGCACCCATAGCGTCACTCCCACATCGCCGTTCATGAGGCCCAGGGCGTAGTCGTTGCGCGTGAGCATGACAGGGCGGCCTTCGTACCAGCCGCCCGTCGCCTCGATAAGACCCCGATCAAGCAGCCCCTGGGCGATGCGCGCGTTCTGTGCCAGCACGCCATGGTCGCCGAGGCGCGTGGCGCAGAGGAGCTGAAAACCGGCGTAGGCGCGCAGGGCGCCGCGGCCCCACGCCGCGACGGCTGCGTCGTCGGCTCCGACCGGCGGACGCTCGCGTTCGATCCAGTCGAGATAGTGCCGATATCCCGGGGCATCGTCGCGGCCCTCGATGGCGAGCTTGGCAATCGCCGTCGGCGTCGGCGTGCCGAGCACCACGTCGTCGAACATGTCGAACGCCGAACGCGCCCGGGTGGCATCGCCCTCGTTGATCGCAGCGGCAAGCGCGCCGATGCCGCTGTCGCTGCCGAAACGGCGACTGAAGCGCAGCATCGCCACGTGCTGGTCCAGTGCCGCGGCATCGTCGCCGTTCGTCCATGGCGTGACGTCCTCGCCGCAAACCGCCTGCACCCAGTCGCGGGTGGACGGAGCGTAGTGACCGGCGTCGGCGCGTGCGCAGAGATCGCCGAGCACGGCACCCGCTTCCACCGACGACAGCTGGTCCTTGTCGCCCAGCAATACGAGGCGCGCATCGGGCGGCAGCGCTTCGAGCGTCGCGGCCATCATTTCCAGATCGATCATCGACGCCTCGTCGATCACGAGCACGTCGAGGTGGAGCGGATTCTCCGCGTTGTGCCGGAAGGCACGCGAATCCGGACGCGTGCCGAGGAGGCGGTGGAGCGTGGTCACCTCCGCGGGGATGGCCTGCTTCACCGACGGATCCACCTGCAACTGGGCCACCTGCGCCGCGATGGATGCGTTGAGGCGCGCAGCGGCCTTACCCGTCGGCGCGGCGAGGCGGATACGCAGGCGACTTCCGCCGTCGCGCAACGCCAGCGTCTGCAAGAGACCGAGCAGGCGCACGACCGTGGTCGTCTTGCCGGTACCGGGCCCGCCCGTGATGACGGCGAAGCCGGAGCGCGCCGCGAGGGCACACGCGATCTTCTGCCAATCCGGGTGCAACGCGTCGGCCGGGAAAAGGCGGGCGAGTTCCGCGCCGAGGCCGGCGTCGGCCTCGTGAACGCCCATGCGCTCCTGGATGGCTTGCGCCACGCGGGCCTCGTCGCGCCAGAAGCGGCGCATGTAGAGCATGCCGTGCTCCATGACCAGCGGAGCGGCAGGGTCTCCCGACGGGTCCGCGACCACCTTCGAGGCGGAAAGGAAGGAGATCGGATCCCCGAGGTCCGGCTCCCGTTCGCGCAAGGTCTCCAGTGGCATGCAGATATGCCCTTCGCCCAGTTCATGGCTCAGCCATGCCGCAGCGATCTGCACGCGAGGATCGACCCCCGGGTCCAGTTCGCGCAGGAAACGCGCGAAGGCGCGATCGACGGCCGCGATGCGGCCTTCGGCGAGGGCCTGGTCGAGCCAGACGGCACTGTCCGCGATCATGCGGCCGCTCCTTCGAACAGGGCGTCCATGGCTTCGATCATCGCCCTTGGAGGCCGCTCCACGTGTACGCCGTGGCCACGGCCGTCCACACCGCGCAGATAGAGGTACACCGCGCCGCCTACATGGGTGTCGTAGTCGTAGGCATCGCCGAGCCGGCTGCGCAATTGCCGGTGCAGCGCCAGGAGATACAGCGCGTACTGAAGCTCGTAACGCGATTCCAGGATCGATTGCCGCATGGCGGCCGCGGTGTACGCGCGTTCGTCCGCGCCGAGCCAGTTCGACTTGTAGTCGACGACATACCAGCGCCCGTCATGCTCGACGATCAGGTCGATGAAGCCCTTGAGCATGCCGTTGATCGTATCCGCCGCGAGGTGCGGCCTTCCCTCGGCGCCCAGCGTGTGCTGGCGCACGATGCGATCCAACGCCAGCGTGTCCACCTTGCGGGATTCGAAGAGGAATTCCAGCTCCGCGCGGTAGCGCGTGGGTTCGTCGAGGTCGGCGAGCGCCACGGCGCGTCCTTCCGGCAAGGGCATCGGTGTGCGCAGCAGCACGATCAGCCAGTCGGTCAACAGGTCGATGTAGCGGGACCAGCCACGCCGCTCGCAACGGCGCGCCACCGTGTCGCGCAGGCGGTCGCGCTCGGAGGCGATGGCGGCGAAGCCTTCGTCGGCGATCCATTCGAGCAGATCGTGCAGGAACGTGCCGGCTTCGGCGCCACGCTCGAAGGCGTGAATGCCCGTGACCGCCGGCACCGGGACAACGGGCTCGGTCGCATACTCGACGATGACATCGTCGGCCGCGGTCTCGGGCGCCGCGATGTCCTTCGCATAGCGCAAACCGCTATAGCTGGCGATGCGCCACGGCTCGGCGCGCCCCATGGACGGTTCGCGTGCCACCCGCGGCGCCACCTCCCGCTCGGCCGGGACGTAACGATGCTCGTCGGGCACAGGCATGTACTCCACGCGAATCGACGGGACATCGTTCGCGAGTTCGCGAAGCAGGCCCGCGATCGCACCGTTGCCGATCTCCTTGCCACCGCCCAGCAGGTGGCCGAACGCGCTGCGGTGCACCTGCGGGGTGCGCGAGTTGTTGTGGCACACCGGCGCCACGCCGACATAGCAGGCATGACGGGCGCGAGTCATGGCCACGTAGAGCAGGCGCAGGTCTTCCTGGAGCTCGGCCAGGTCGGCCGCTTCCTTGGCGCGCTCGGACGCCTCGCCACCTTTCGACTTGCTCACCAGCTCCAGCTGGCTGCCCGTGCCGTCGTGGTAGCGATAGGCGGCCTGCCCGGGATGCGTGCCGCCGCTGGCGCACACGAAGGGCAGGAACACCAGCGGATATTCGAGGCCCTTGGACTTGTGGATGGTCACGACCTTCACGACGTCGTCGTCGCTTTCCAGCCGCACGAGCTGGTCGTCGCCGTGATGGCCGGCGGTGTCCGCGATGCGTTCGGCGAGATGGCGGATGAGCGCCTGCTCGCCGTCGAGGGTGGATGCGGCGTGCTGCAACAGTTCGGCAAGGTGGAGCACATTGGTGAGCGCCCGCTCGCCGCCGGTGCGGCTCAGCAGGCGCGCAGGCAGGTCGAAGCGATGCAGCAGGGAGTGCAGCATCGCGAGCACGCCGGCCTGTTGCCACACCTGATGCAGGCCAACGAACAGCTCGCCACGCCGCTCCCAATGGGTTTCGTCGGTATTCAGCCGCTCCAGCTCCGCATACCCGAGATCGAGCGTGCGCGTGGCAAGCGCGGCGCGCATCGCGACATCGGATGCGGGCGACGCCACAGCACGGAGCCATGCCAGCACGTCACCGGCCTCGACGCTCTCCAGCACGGAATCGCGGTCGGAGAGGAAAACGCTGCGAACCTGCCGTGCAGCCAGCGACGAACGCACCTGCGCCGCTTCGGCGCGGCTGCGCACCAGCACGGCGATATCGGCAGGCTTCAGGGGAACGAGGCGGTCCCCGCCCTCCGCGAACCCGGTATCCCCGCGCGCGGCGCCTTCCAGCAATCGCACGATCTCGCTGGCGCAGGCATCCGCCATCTGCTCGCGATAGTGCCGCACGCCGACGGGTGCCTCGTCGTCGAGCAGCCAGAGGCGCAATGCGGGCTGGTCTGCGCCGCCGGCCACGAAGCGTTCGGCCCTGCCCTTCGCCTCGACGGGCACGAACGGCAGGCTGCGCTCCGGAAAATGGAACGCGCCCTGGGGGTGTCGCTCCCCATGCAGGAATACCGCGTTCACCGCCTCCACCATGGCCTGGGTGGAGCGGAAGTTGGTATGGAGGCTGTAATGCGGGGCGCTCGCCTGCCTCCGCGCGGAAAGATAGGTGTGGATGTCGGCACCGCGGAAGGCGTAGATCGCTTGCTTCGGATCGCCGATCAGCAACAGACCCACATCCTGCACGCCTGCGTACACGCGGCTGAAGATGCGGTACTGGATAGGGTCGGTGTCCTGGAACTCGTCGATCAGCGCCAGCGGAAACTGCCTGCGGATGGTCTCCGCGAGCACGTCGCCAGTGGGGCTGCCCAGTGCGGCATCCAGGCGTTGCAGCAGGTCGTCGAAACCGATCTGTGCGCGCTTGCGTTTCAGCGTGGCGAAGCGTTCGCGCACGCGAGCCAGCGCATCGACCAGCAGAGCATGGCGAATTTCCACCCTGCCTTCGGTTCCCGCTTGCCAGGCATCCAGGGCGGCAAAGGCCGGATGTTCGGGACGCGCCTTGCCCTTGCCGGTGGCATCGCCCAGGCGCGTGGCCGTGAAGCGCTGGAGTTCTTCTTCGCTCGCCTCGCCACCGAACGCCCAGCGGCGCAAGGGCGCGAGGTAACCCGGCATGCGGTCGGGCCGATAACGGTTGTTGTTGAGCACCTTGGATGCGGAAGCATCCGTCAGCAGCGCTTCGATGCGGTCGACATCGGCGCGCCACGCCGAGGCGGCCTCCGCCAGCAGGCGCTCGTTCTCCGCCTCCCATGCTTCGCGCGCGGCAAGCAATGCCCGCGGGTCGGTCACGGCGTCGAGGATCTGCCCGTCGACGCGCAGGGTCACGTCGCCGCCATGAAACAGCGGCTTCAGCGAGCGCAGCAGATCGTCGGGCGAACGCCATTCCTGGAGAACGGCTTCCGCCTGGCGCGGCGACAAGGGATAGAACGCCTGGCGCCAGTAATCGCGCACGCAATCTGCCAGCAGTTCGCTTTCGTCGGGCTCCAGCGTGAGCGCGAAGGCATGGCCGCTGCCGAAGGCGTGCTGCGTGAGCATGCGCTGGCTCCAGCCATGGATGGTGAAGATGGCGGCTTCGTCCATCCATTGTGCCGCCAGTTCGAGTCGTCGCGCGCAGTTTGCATGCGCTTCCGCCGGGTAGGCCGCGATCAGTTCCGCGAGGAACGGTTCCGCGGAGGCCGACGCGCGGAAAGCCGTGGCGGCCTCGACGAGGCGCGCGCGGATGCGCTCGCGCAGTTCCTGCGTGGCGGCTTCGGTGAACGTGACGACGAGCAGCTGCGGCGGCAGCAACGGCTGCGGCAAACCGTGACCAAGCACGGCGCGCACGTAGAGCGCGGCGATGGTCCAGGTCTTTCCGGTGCCGGCGCTCGCTTCGATGAGGCGCACGCCATGCAGCGGCATGGACACGGGCTGCAGCGGTGCGACGCTCATGCCGCCTCCACGCGCAGCGCGCCAAGGAAATCCGCATAGGCGGGCAGCCAGTCCACGAAGCCACTTGCCAGCAACGCCCCGAACTGCGGGAAGGCACGACGCAGGTATGCATCCTGGTCGACCTCGCCGGGAACGCGCGTGCCGGGCGCCGCGGGGCCGTAGGCCACGCGTGCGGCCGTTTCGGCTTTGTCCTCGTCCGCTCCAAGCCATGCCAGCGCCGTGCGTACGGCGACGGGCAGCGGACGGCGCATACCCTCCCGCCACATCCGCACCACGCGGAGCAGAAAATCGTGTGCCATGTCGCTATCGAGCGGGGGCATCACGATGGTGCTGTCCGGGCCGACATAGCGCGTTTCCACGACGACGCCCGCGGCCTGCGCAACGAGATGCTCGACCCACGCCTCGACCAGCCGATGTGCCGCGGGGCGCCCTTCCCTGTCGATGACGGCGGTAGGCGAGGCGCGTAAGGACACCAGGCGCCCGCCGCCATCCATGCGCAAGCCGGCCAGCCAGTCCTCGATGACCAGGCCATCGATCGAGACGGCCAGTTCGCGCTTGCCCGCATCCACCGGCCAGCGCGCGCGTTCGGCCGCGTACCGCGCATGCACGGCTATCGCACCCTCTTCCAGCGTACGCCGCGCCATACCGGCGAAGCCGCCCATGGGAAGCGCGCCGCTACGTTGCAGCCTTGCGCTCGCCCTTTCGATGGCACGCACGGGGTCGTCGCCCTCTTCACGCAGCGCCGCGCGCAGCAGCGTGTCGGTCATTCCGTAGCGGTCGAGACCGCCCAGGGAGAAGGGCTCGTTGTCTTCGGTCGCCGCCTCCGCCGCATCGAAACGCACGCCAAGCCGGGCATTGAAGAACTCGCGCACGGGATGACGCAGAAAGCGGCGCAGGGTGGCGATGGGTATGGCCCCCTCGACGGACAGGGGATCGAGGGCGGCGTCACGGTGCTCGTCGCGCGCGTCGTGCGCCACCCGCCATTCGCCCGCATAGGTGAAGAGGCGCGGATCGCCTTCCTGGAAATACGCCCGGCTGAACGGTTGCAGAGGGTGGGTTACCGTAAGGGCCGACAGCACGTCGCCGCCGCCTTCCATCCGCCACCCTGCCGCGAGATAGTCGCGCAGCTGGCCCACCAGTACCGACGGCGCGAGTTCCGCGTTGTCGCGTGCGCTCCGCCCCACCCAACCCACATGCAAGGCGTCGCGCGCCGAGAGAAGCGCCTCCAGGAACAGATAGCGATCGTCCTCGCGGCGCGAGCGATCGCCCGGACGCCACGCACCCGATCGCGCCATCAGGTCGAAGTCCATCGGCGGCCGCGCACGAGGGTAGTCGCCGTCGTTCATGCCGAGCAGGCAAACGACACGAAACGGGATCGCGCGCATCGGCATCAGCGTGCCGAAACTCACCGCGCCGGCGAGGAATCGCTTCGAAAGGCCGCCCTCGTCGAACGGCGCCAGCCAGGCCTCGCGCACGACCTCCACCGGCAGCGGCTCGGCGAACGAGGCCTCGGCACAGGCGCCTTCCCAGGTCTCCAATGCATCCAGCAGACGCTCCTGGAGCATGCGGTCATCGGGGCTCGACGGCGCGAACAGGTCGCGCAGGAGCGCGCGCAGGCGCTCGCCCCACGCCCCGGGAGACGCAGGTTCCGCCAGTTGACGCCAGTGCATGCCGAGCGCGTCCAAGAGGTCGGCCAACGGCCCGACCAGACGCGCATCCAGGCCGCCCACTTCGCCGTAAGGCTCGATATCGCCCCAGGCCTCGCCCTGCCCCGCGGCGTACCCGAGCAACATGCGCCGCAGGCCGAAGAACCAGGTGTTCTGTTCCAGGGCGGGGAGGCCGAGGGAAGCGCGCTGCGCCGCATCCAGTCCCCAGCGCACGCCGGCACCTTCGATCCAGCGATGCAGGAGCGGAAGATCGTCCTCGCCGAGGCCGAAGCGTTCGCGCACGGCCGGCACGTCGAGCAGGTCGGCCATGTCGCTCACACCGAAACGCGACTCGGGCAACGCCAGCAGCATGTCCAGCGCCATGACCATCGGCGCCGTGCCGCGCGCGGTGCGGTCGGCGATGCTGTACGGAATGAAGCGCGCATCGTCGCGCGGCACACGGCCGAACACGGCATCGATGTGTGGCCCGTAGGTTTCGATGTCGGGCACCATCACGATGACATCGCGGGGAAGGATGGGATCGCCCTTGCGCGAGGCCTCTTCGAAGCGCGCCAGCAACTGGTCGTGCAGTACTTCCACTTCGCGCTGCGGGCCATGGGTGACGTGGAAGGCGATGGACGTGTCGCCCTCTTTCAACGCGTATGGCGTGACGGGCAGCGGCTCCAGATCGAGGATGGCCCCTTGCACCTGTCCAAGCAGCGTATCGGTGCGCGGCTCCGCGAACAGGTCGATACGCTGATCCCACGCGGTGAAGCGGTCGCGGTAAGCCTCCGGGTTGTCGAATTCGTCGAGCAGGCGGATGTAATCGCGCCCCTGCTTGCCCCACGCCGCCAGCAGCGGATGGGCAAACATGTGCATGTCCTCTTCCGAGGGCAGCGCGGGCATGCCGGGCTTGGCCTGCTGGCGCCGACGCTCGGCACGCAGCAGTTCGCGATCGTCCACGATGTCCGCCCAATAGTGCCGGCACGGGTTCATCACCACGAGCAGCACCTGCGCCCAGCGGCCGAGTGCGGAAAGGGCTTCCAGCGTCTGCCGCGGCAACGAGGACATGCCGAAGACCACGATGCGCCTGGGAAGCGCCTTGGGGCGTTCGGTGGCACCGGACACGGCGGCGAGGAAGCGCTCGTGCACCGCGGCCCGGTGGCCATGGGCCTCCTGTTCGCCCACGTCGGCCAGGAGGCGCCGCCACAGCTCGGCCTGCCAGAGATCGGCCTCGGAGAGGGTCGGCGCGCCGCCGCGCGCGTCGCGCGTCACGTTGCGCGATGCCGCCCAGTCGTCGAGCCAGTCGGCGCGATAGACCTGGTACTGGTCGTAGAGATCGGCAAGGCGCTCGGCCAGCTGGTGGCGCTTGCGCGCGTCCGTCCCGTCGCCGAGGAACGCCGCCAGGGGCTCGAACCCGGGCTCATGCGAAACGGCAGGCAGCAGCCGCATCAGGCGCCACACCAGCCGCGACTTGTCGAAGGGCGATGCCTGCGGCACCGCGTCGCGCCCCAGCACCGCGCGATAGGCTTCCCAGAGGAAACGGCCGGGCAACTCCACGTCCACGGCTGCGGCGATGCCCAACCCACCCTCGTCGCGCCCGCGGGCCAGCGCCATGCGGAACCACTGCGCAATGCCGTTGGACTGCACGAGCACGCGCTCGTCTTCCAGCGGACGCAGCGGCGTGCGCGCCAGCCAGCCGACCAGCACGTCGCGCAGTTCTTCGAGGCGGTTGCCGTGCAGGACCATCAGGCCCGGCACGATGGTGTCCACGTCGCTCAATGGGCGGCTCCAGGGCGAAACTTCGCGATGGGCATCATCGCCGATCCGCGTCTCCCCGGGTGAGACCTCAGAATGGCTTGGCCACCACGAGGTACACGATGGCGAGCAGCACCAGCACCGGCAGCTCGTTGAGGATGCGAAGGGTCTTCGGAGCCGGCAGCGCGCCGCCGGCGATGCTCTTCTTCAGCAGACGCCCGGTCCAGATGAAATAGGCCAGCATGAGGATCACCAGCGCGATCTTGGCGTGCAGCCAGCCACCGGTCACGTGGAAGTACAGCCACAGCACGAGGCCGAAGATGAAAGCGAGGCCGAACATGTTGTGGCCGAACTTGTAGAGGCGGCGGCCCATGAGTTCGAGGCGCGCCTTCACCGCCGGCTCGGCGCCCGCTTCGACGATATTCACCAGGATGCGCGGCAGGTAGAACACCGTGGCCATCCAGGCGATGACGAACACGATGTGCAGGGACTTGGTCAGAAGGTAGGCCACCGGCATCGCTCCGTCATGGAAAACGGCGAGTTTAGCCTACGGTGCGACAGGCACAAAAAAAGGAGCCCGAGGCTCCTTTTTGTGGTCTTCGTGCCACTTCCAAAGGGAAAGTGGTGGGCGGTACAAGGATCGAACTTGTGACCCCTACCATGTCAAGGTAGTGCTCTACCGCTGAGCTAACCGCCCGAAGAGCTGCGCAGTTTAGCGGGCGGCGGCGGGGCGTGCAAGGGGGCGACAGATTGCCGGCCGCCCCGCCGCGAGCCCGAGTCACTGGGCCCCTGCCTTCGCAGGGGCGACTGCCTCAGCGCAGGGCTCTTTCACGCAGGCGGTGGATTTCGTCGCGGAGCTTGCCTGCCTCCTCGAACTCCAGGTTCTGGGCATGCTTGTACATGCGGGCCTCGAGTTTCTTGATTGTCGAGCCGACCTGCTCCGGACTTAGCGCGCCATAGTCCGTGGCCTCCTCGGCGACCTTCTTCGTCTCCTTGCCCTTCCTGCCCTTGCCGCCGCGCGAACCCACGTCGGCGCGTGCGCCTTCCATGATGTCGGCGATGCGGCGAACCACCGTCTTCGGGGTGATGCCGTGCGCCGCGTTGTACTCCATCTGCTTCTCGCGGCGGCGGGCCGTCTCGTCCATGGCTTCTTTCATCGAGCCCGTGATCTCGTCGGCGTAGAGGATGGCCTTGCCGCGCACGTTGCGGGCCGCGCGGCCGATCGTCTGGATGAGCGAACGGGTGGAACGCAGGAAACCTTCCTTGTCGGCGTCGAGCACCGCCACGAGCGACACCTCGGGCATGTCGAGGCCTTCGCGCAGGAGGTTGATGCCCACCAGCACGTCGAACTCGCCCAGGCGCAGGTCGCGAATGATTTCCGTGCGCTCGACGGTGTCGATGTCGGCGTGCAGGTAGCGCACCTTCACGTCGTGCTCGGAGAGGTAATCGGTGAGGTTCTCCGCCATGCGCTTCGTCAGCGTCGTGACCAGCACGCGGTCGCCCATGGCCACACGCTTGTGTATCTCGCCGAGCAGGTCGTCCACCTGGGTGCGCACCGGGCGCACTTCCACCTCGGGATCGATAAGTCCGGTGGGGCGTACGACGAGCTCCACCACGTTGTCGTCCGAGCGCTCCAGCTCGTACTTCGCCGGCGTGGCGGACACGTAGATGGCGCGCGGCGCGCGACGTTCCCACTCCTCGAAGCGCAGGGGCCGGTTGTCCATCGCCGAGGGCAGACGGAACCCGAATTCCACCAGCGTTTCCTTGCGCGAGCGGTCGCCCTTGTACATGGCCCCCAGCTGCGGCACGGTCACGTGCGATTCGTCCACCACCATCAGGGCGTCCGGTGGCAGGTAGTCGAACAAGGTCGGCGGCGGTTCACCCGGGCCGCGGCGGGTCATGTGGCGCGAGTAGTTCTCGATGCCTTGGCAGAAGCCCACTTCGGCCATCATTTCCAGATCGAAGCGGGTGCGCTGTTCCAGACGCTGCGCCTCCACCAGCTTGTTGTCGCGGTACAGCTGCTCCAGACGCTCGGACAGCTCGACCTTGATCGTCTCCATCGCGTTCAACACGCTCTGGCGCGTGCTCGCGTAATGCGTCTTCGGATACACGGTGTAGCGCGGCACCTTGCGCAGCACCTCGCCGGTGAGCGGATCGAACAGCGACAGGTTCTCCACGTCGCCGTCGAACAATTCGATGCGAAGCGCCTCGGATTCCGACTCGGCGGGAAACACGTCGATCACTTCGCCGCGTACGCGATAGGTACCGCGCCGCAGTTCCATCTCGTTGCGCACGTACTGCAATTCGGTGAGCTGGCGAATCAGCGCGCGCTGCTCGATATGCTCGCCTCGCGAGAGGATGAGGCGAAGGCTCATGTAGTCCTCGGGATCGCCCAGGCCGTAGATGGCCGAGACCGTGGCGACGATCAGCGCGTCGCGCCGGGACAGCAGCGCCTTCGTGGCGGCAAGCCGCATCTGCTCGATGTGGTCGTTGATGCTCGAATCCTTCTCGATGAAGGTGTCCGAGGCGACCACATAGGCTTCAGGCTGGTAATAGTCGTAGTAGCTGACGAAGTACTCCACCGCGTTGTGCGGGAAGAACTCCTTGAACTCGCCATAAAGCTGCGCCGCGAGGGTCTTGTTCGGCGCCAGGACGATGGTGGGCTTCTGGACCTTCTCGATCACGTTCGCGATCGTGAAGGTCTTGCCTGAGCCGGTCACGCCGAGCAGGGTCTGCGCGGCCAGGCCGGCCTCGAAGCCCTCGGCAAGGCGTGCGATGGCCTCGGGCTGGTCGCCGGAGGGCTTGTACGGGGAAACGAGCTGGAAGCGATCGGTCATGGCTGACGATATGCTGGTTCGGACGTCGAGTTTAAAGCGCTGGCGCCTACGTGCCGTGATGTGGGGCACCGACTGGCCGATCGTATTCGTCCCAGACATGGTTGGTGGCCCTGTCGCTGCCATCTTGGCCCATGCGTTCACGCCGTTCGCCCGGCTTCACCTTCACGGAACTGGTGGCCGTGCTTGCGATCTCGGCGATTGCCGCCACGCTCGCCCTTCCCGCCATGACCGAGGCCCTCGCCCGCTACCGCCTGCGGGCGGCCGCGGACAGCCTGCTCGACACCCTGCGTCACGCCCGATCGGTCGCACTATGGCGGGATGTCGATGTCCGCGTGTGCCCCGGCCGCGAGGGGTTCGAGTGCGCTCCTGCGGTGGACTGGACCGCGGGCTGGACCGCTCGCGGGTTCAACGAGGGCAAGGAAGGGAACATCCTCGTATCGGCTCCGCCCATGCCGGGACATCTGCGCGTCATTCGACCCTCCGGGCGACATGAGATCCATTTCACCCGCCGCGGCGCGGCCTACGGCACGAACCAGCGGATCGTGCTCTGCGTGGCATCGCGCCCCGCCACGGCCCTTGCCGTGGTCGTCGGCAATGCCGGGCTGGCGCACCGGCACCCCGTTCGGCCGCACGAAGCGGCCGCGTGCGCCGCGGCCCCCGCGCGGCAGCATTAACGACGCTTGACAGCCCCCCGCCAGTTCCACAAAATACGTGGCTCCCCGCCCGAATAGCTCAGCCGGTTAGAGCACTTGACTGTTAATCAGGGGGTCGTTGGTTCGAGTCCAACTTCGGGCGCCAGAGATACCAAGGGTCAGCAGCGATGCTGGCCCTTTTCTTTTGCCCCATGTGTAAATTGATGTGTAAAAAAGACGGCCTATTTACAGGCGGTTGCCGTCGCGAACGGTGAGAATGGGTGGCGAGAAAATCGCCACATGAGCTACTATCTGACCGCATCTGGCCAGCGCAAAACGAAGCGGCCCACCCTCCCCTTCGACGCCGCAGCATATCGCCGGCGTGCCCTCTCCCTTCGTGGCAAATGCCGCGTGCATGGCGAGTACCGTCTGAACGTCCTCCGCCGCGGAGAAGTCGTGGCGAACGGATGCCCTGGCTGCCACCCGGGGTGTCGCTGATGGCCTTCTACGGTAACCGGCGCGGTCAGCGGGCGCGGCGCGAAGAGAACGAGCGCGAGAACGCCTGGGTGATCTGCCCAACGCACGGCGGCCACAACCCATGGCAGCGCACCCTGGGCGGCTGGCGTTTGGGCGGGTGCCAGAAGTGCGCGGCTGAGCGCTATGAGGCGACCATTCGTCGCTGGGCGGAAGAGAAAGCGAAGGCCTAACCCGCCATGCGGTAGCAGCGCCATCCGACGTTGCCTCGCTGTCTTGCCGCGCGTGGAGCGGTCACGTCGCACATACCCCATAGGCGCCCACAGCCGGGACACGTGCGTGCTGGGTTGGGGTCGGGTTCGGCGGGCGGCTCAGGCTCGCGCCACGGGAATGGAAACGGCACCAGGTTCGGATCGGCCGGCATGCGGGCCAGGAGGCTGTCTCGGTGGCACGCGACCCAGCGATCCACCATGCGCTGAATCGTGAGCAGGTTGAAGACCTGGAACGGACGCCAGACGCGCGGGCCGTAGATCCACGCCAGCTCGTAGTGGATGCCCGGCACGTCCTTCACCATGCGCGCGATCGCGAAAGCGCGGCCGTACGGCGTCAGCCTCGCCTCGTAGCCGTGGGCGTGGTGCTTCCAGAAGACGAGGTCGGTGTAGGCGCGGGCCATGCGCGGGGACGATACGCGGGCCTAATCTCAGGAATGTGGACGGCGTTAGGGTGTGACGGGAAGTTTCGGCGGTAACCCGCCGTAGGCGCTGGATATCAGGACGTGGCGACGGGCGGCACTTGTGACTCGATGATCGTCCCCGGTGGATGCACCACCCACCCGAAGTCGCCCGGCTGCGGCGCCAGGGCGATGATCTCTTCCAGGGTCGGGATGGGATTGGGCAGCTGGCCATTGAACCCAGCCTGCCAATCCGAAGCCCATTTCCAAAGGGCACTGCGCCAGCGCTTCATCGCAGCTGCGTCACCGGCGAATTGAGCGACCTCATCGCCATCGTAGGACACGCATGAGATCACCGAATCGTAGTTATTGCTTCGAGCAACAGCCTCCATCCACGCCTGCAGTCCGGGCGTGAAACGCGCGACATAGTCGGCGAAGTTCGGCGCGGGCGCGGGCTCGATCAGCGATTCGTCCTCCGGCCATAGGTAGTGGCCGCGAGGGATCACCGTGCCGGTGTCCACGCAAATGATCATGTCCGGGTTGTCGGTGTGGATATAGCGCATCGTCATAGCCTCGCGTCGGCAACCATGTGGACGCAAATGGTGTGGGGCGTCTGGTCGGTGGACACCTGCTGGTTGATGAGGAAAGTCGCGAGTTCCGACGTTCCCGTCGGGCCGATCGATACAGAGCCGCTATTGGCATTCTGGCTGACATTGATCCAGTTCACGCTGAAGCCGAGCGGGTTAAAGAAGGTGAGCGCCGGGATAGCCCGCATGCGCTGCGGGAACGGGACTCGCACGCCGGCAAAGACGCCTGCGCCGCCACCGCCCGGCGGCACGACGTAGCTTATGGCGCCTGTCAGGCTACCCGTTCCGTTACCAGGAGCCACCGAATCTCGGAAGGACTTCCAGTAGTACCGCTGGCACTGCGCCATGGCCTCAGCCGGCGTCACCTTCTCGAAGTTGCTCGCGAACGATCCCAGTTCCAGTTGGATGCCTCCCTGCTTGCTGGGACCGTCGAAGGAAACCGCGGCGGTCGTCACGAGCTGCAGGAAGACGTTCCCCGTCAGGCTCGCCGGCACAGCGAGTGTCACGGACTGAATGCCCGAGCCGGCAGGGATGACGCCAGTGGCCCCGGCCGTCGTGGCATCCGGACGCAGGTTGACCGTGATGGGCCCAGAAGGGTTTCGCACCGACGCCGTCACGGTGGCATTGGGCAACGCCGGCGCTTCCAGCACCTGGCCGATGGTCCCGTTCAAGGTAAGCGTGCTGCCGTCCGCCGATCGGGTGAACGATGCGGCGGCGCCGAACGTGCGCCACATGTCGTAGCCGTAGGAATTGGCCCCCATGGCACCCCCGGCGAACACCAACTGGTTTATGGCTGTGTCGCCGTTGATCAGCAACTGGCGGCGGCCTCGGCTCGCGAACCGAGCGTCGTCGCCCGCCGCGACGGTGTTGGCTGCCGTACCGACGTCCCTCGCCGACGCATTGCCAAGCCCATCGAGCGCTGCGTTGAGGTCATCAATCTGTCCCTCGACAGCATCGATCCGCCCCTGCACGCCTGGATTCTCTGGAGTCCCATCGCCGTCAATCGCCGTGGCTATCTCGACGATGTTGAGGTCCGTCTTCATGAACCCTTCGCTGGGGTTGTCGCCCGTCACCGGGTTGAAGTTGATGCGCTGGATGGTCAGTGGCATGGGTGCCTCAGAGGCCGTAGTTGGTGATGTCGATCACCAGGATCGACGAGGACATCTGGTTTAGCTGGGTGGGGCTGCCGGGCACGGTGTTCACGTGCATGTACCCCAGGGAGATCGTTCCGCCTGACACGCTGGATGTGACGACGTCGTTGAATCCTGTCTGGTTCCAGACGCGGAAGCCGAATCGAAGATGACAGACCGCGTACTGCCGCCCAGCGGGGTAATTCAGGTCTCCGGTGGGCACGTTTAGCTGCATATCGACCACGCGCAGATACCGAAGGCTGCCGTCGAAGGTCTTCTTCCCATTGGCGTCGAAGACCTGAAACCCGTAGTTAGGGCCAGCATCAGGCGGATTGTCGAAGATGATGTACTTACACTGGGTGCCGACGACGCCACCTGCGGCTATGTTGAATCCCCAGGTGCCATTAGCCGCGTTCTGAAGCCATGCAACAGCGACCTGCGATCCGGGCCCCGCAACGGCGATCAGAGGATTTTTCAGCCCTGACCGAGAAAAGGTCACACCCGAGTTTCCACCAGCGGATGTCGGTGTGTCGGTAGCAATCGCCCCCATTTCGACAACGGCAAGGTTCGCGTACGTGTCGTCCACCTGCACGGTGACGCCATCCGCGTTCATGATCTGAAGGCCGGCCGGCATCAGTAGACACCGAAAATGATGGTTTTATCGCTTGGCGTTCCCTGCGATGATGGGCCCCACGAGATGGTTGATCCACTCAATGTGATGACCGGGTAGTACCGCTCACCTGATTGGTGGCAAAAGGCGTACCAAATGTTTCCCTGAGATGCATTGGGCACGACGACAGAGCCTGTGCTTCCCGCCGGGATGACCGCCGTGCCGCCTACGCGCGTTATGCGCGTGGTGATGTCCACGATGAGATTTCCTGCCGCATCGAAGGTCTGAAGTCCGGCAGGCATTACCAGATGCCCCAGCGCACGCGAAGCGTCCCTGCCGAGTCATAGGTACGGCCGCCATTTCCATCGATCTCCGTCCGGCCGGCGGCGCTTGAGCCGCGCATCACGAGCCCCGTGGTCTTGTTCAGCGACCACAGTGGGTTGCCCGTGCTATCCACCGCCGTCGACTGGATCGTGTTGCCGATCATGGCGTTGGTGATCCAGCCGGTGCCAATCAGCGCCTGGCTGATGAAGGTCTGCCCGCCCTGGATTACGAACGGCGCGACGGCTGTACCGCCCGCGGTCGTCGGTAGGATTGCGAAAGTGTCGGCCGTGACCAGGAACTGCGACTGCACCGTGCCGCCGCTGTTGTCGATGCCGACAGCGAAGCCAGCTTGGTAATACTTGCCGTCGCTGGTGATTCCGACCTTGCCAAGGATCGCGGCAGAGACCTTGCCATCGACATTGGCGGCCGTCTGGAAAGCGAGTTGAGCGGAGGCCTGGGCCGCTCCAGCGGTCGCCTGGACGGTTGTCACTTGCGAGGCCAGCGCCTGGTCGCCATCGACGCGCGCCTGTGTCTCAGTCGTCACCGCAGCGCTGACCGCCCCGATGGTCGCCTGGACGGTCTCCACGCGCTTGCCGAGGACGTGGTTGTCGGCCACCTGGGCCAACGTCTGGGCGAAGTATCCGGCCGTCGGCGGCAGATCGTTCTCGCCGCCGATGGTTCCGCCAGTCTCCGCACCGATTTTCTTGGGATTGAGCTGCGCATAGACCGATTCGGTTTTTTCGGCGGTTGCCTGGACCTGTCCGTCGAGCTCCTCGACCGTGAGGTTCACATTGGACATCTGGAGCGCCAGGCCAGCTGCCGTCTGCGCCACTGCTCCGACGTCGCGCCACATCTCCGGGTCCGTGCCAGGCTCGGCGCCACCGGCGGCAACGTCTTCCAGAGCCAGCCAGAGCTGGCCGTTATGGCTGACGAAGGCGCCCGTCGAATAGGCGACGTCATCGGCCCAGGCCGTGGGTGGCTCAATGAAGGCCTGGAGCCCGTCGATCGAATCGATGGCTTCCGCGAGCTCCTGCCCAAGCTGGCTCCTCGTGATCTGCCCGGTCAAGTACTCGAGGATGGGGCCGGCATCGCTGCTGCTCTGACCATTGACCGCGCCAGTCTCGGGATACCAGCCGCCGATGTTGCCAGCCTTGTCGACAATCCGGCCCCAGAAAAAGAGCGAGGCACCGGCGGACAGACCGTGCAGCTCGGTGTGGTTTCCTGGGTAGGCATAGTCGCCGAGGTGGTACGCGATGGTGTCTTCGTCATCAGGGCGAACGGCGTTGGTGCTGGCCCATATCTCCGTGCGCTGGCTGTCCTCGGCGCCGGGCGGGAACGTCCAATCGATACCGATGCCGAAAATAAGGGTCTTGGTCGTCAGTGTCGTGAGCCGCGGCGGCTCGCCGGTCTTACCTGTGATGTCGGTGGCCGCGCTCAGAGCGGCGATAGACGGCGTGCGCCCCACGTTGAACGCGGTCACGCGAGCGATATACGTTCCCGTGTAGATGCCGACGACGTCGTAGGAGGTCGTCGATACCGTGCCGGCCTGGATCCACTGGCCGTTGTCCTTCTGCCACTCCACCTTGTAGGAGACGGCGCTCTCGGCCGCATCCCATTCGATGGTCATTACGTTGTTGGCGATGCCCTGCTCGACCACCACGTGGCCGGAAATGCGAACGTTTGTCGGTGGTTTCTGGACGCCGGTAGGCAGCTGGCTGATGGGCGGGATCTGGATCGTCGCGCCATTGTCGATGTGCGCGAACTTGCTCGCGTTGTGCTGCACGGCGGTGATCGTGAAGCGGATCTCACCCTGCCCTGAGTCCTCGGACACGCTGAGGATGCGAAACGTCTGGTTCATCAGCTCGGCGCTTTCCACGGTCCACACTGACTGCGGCACCGGAGGCTGGCTGAAGGGCTGTCCCACGTAGAGGCGGCGGCCGTCGACCTGGCTGATCGTGCGCGTCTCGGCCGTGCCCGACGGCAAGTGGATCGTCAGCGTATCCCCCACGGCGGCTTGGCCCGGCTCACGGTCCACGAGCACCCAGGCTGTCGTCGCATCGCTCAGGCGGCCGGCCTGCCGCATGCCGGCGCGCTTCGGGTCCTGCACGCGCACGATCTGCCCGGGAGCCGCGCGCAGCCCTTCCAGGCCCACGGCGAAGGTCACCGAGTCGGTTTCATACTGGCTGGTCGTCAGCGCCCAGAGGCCGCGGCGGTGCGCCTGGCTCTGGCTCGTGCATCCGAAGGCCGCGAACTCGGTCGGCTGCACACCGTAGCGTGCGATGGCGTCATTGTCGGGGACGTATTCGACGGCCTGCTTGTAGCTGTTGGCCGGGTCGTTCCACGTCACCAGTGCCGTCGAAAACCTGGTCTTCCTCGCGCTGGACTGGTACGTGAACCGGCCATCGATCACGTTCGCCGCGGTATAGGTGTAGACCGGGTCCTGTGGCATATCTGCGACCGTGGTGATCGCGCTGCCCATCCAGTAGCTCACGCCGCTGAAGACCGAGGCGATGTCGCCGAGAAGCCGGAAAGCGTCTTCGCGGGACTGCAGATAAGCCGTGCACCGGTACCGAGGCTCCTGGCCACCCTTCCCGTCCGGAACCAACTGGTCACAGTACTGGGCGATCCGGTACAGCTCCCACTTGTTGATCAGGGAGGCGTCGACGAGATCGCCTATGCCGTAGCGGTCGTTCGTTACCAGGTCGTATAGGATCCACGCCGGGTTGTCCGTCCATGCGATCTTGAACGACCCGTCCCAGACCCCGGCATAGGCTCGGGTAGCGGGGTCGTAGTTCGTCGGGACGCGGATCGTTCGTCCCCAGCACACGTAGGAGCGGACAGGGATATTGCTGAACTGTGACGCGTCGCCGCTGATCGCCACATAGGCGGTATTCGGGTAGCGCAGCTTCGCGTCGATGATCTCCGTGATCGAGACAATGCGGGTCGTGTCAGCCGTGGTCGCGCTGTTGGCATTGGGCGTGAGGCGCCGCACGCGCACATTCCAGCCCAGGTCGGCCTTGGGCAGATCGACGCGGTGGGTGCGCTGGTACGGGCCGCTAGCCTTGCCGTTGAAGGCCGTCGTGAGCACGGTCTGGTACGCGCCACCGTCCGTAGAGACGTCGATGGCGTACTGGACCATGTAGCCGTTGATGTCGCCGTTCTTTGTATTGCTCTTCTGCAGCGCGTCCACTTGCAGCGTCACGGCGAAGGCGGATAGGGCCGTGTTCGTCAGTGCGCGGACCCAGGGCGTGTTCGATTTCAGTTCGGTCGAGACGGCGATCTCGTTCTTCACCGATCCGTAGCCCGGGATGTAGCTCTGGTCCTGTGTGCCGGTGCGGATCTGCACCGAGACGCCGCTGAAATTCAGCGTGCCGTCGGCGTTGGCCACCGGCGTGCCATCCAGCTTCACCGACTGGAGACCGTTCACCAGGCCGCCTATCTCGCCCTCTGAGAGAAGGTCCTCGATCTGGAAAAACGAGATGGAACGCAGCGTGTCCGGTGCTTCGACGGGCGTGTGCGTGCTGCCGCCGCCCTTGGCGCCGTAGATCAGGTCGAAGCCCATGGATATCCCATAAAAAAGGCCCGCGCATGGCGGGCCTGGTGGTATCTCGTGATGGAAGAATCAGTCGGGGTCGTACGGGGTCTTCTTGCCATTGCCGCCCGGCGTGCCGAATCCGACGTTCGATGGACGCGAGCTGTAGTCCACGGCCTCGATGCCGGCCGAGGCGACCACGCTTCCGATCTCCATCGGGCCGCCATAGAGGATCGGGACCGGCGCGCCTTGAGCGGTGACGTTCACCGGGCCATTGAAGATGTAACTGGCCTGGTTGTTCGCCGAGTCCGCACTGCCCTTGCCCATCTTCGGCTGCGGGCTGAGCATCTGCACGACGCCGCCGGCGACCATGGCGACACCGAGCTTAATTGCGAACGGACCCCACGCTGCACCGCCGAACGCTTGGCCGAACGGGGTGTACATGCCGATCACGCCAACGATGATCAGAACCGCACCAACGATCGTCGTAAGTACCCCGCCATTCTTGGCGCCCACGTGTACGGGAGCGATCCGAATAACCGAACCAGCGGGCTCACGAAGCTGTTCGACACCAATGTTCTCCGCATGCTCTCCTCGCCCACGCCAAACCGCGAATTCGACGCCGCGGTCGGCTGCACCTAGGAGGTATGCCCGAAAGCCGTCGATCATGATGCAAAGAGCCTGGATCGCTTCGGCTGGGGTCTTTGTGTCGAGGTGAAGCTTGAATTCTCTACCGAACCGCTTTCGCAGAGGCCCTGATAGCAGCACAGTGGTTGGCGACATACGTCTCCATAAAAGATGAGGCCCGCCGAAGCGGGCCTGTCTCAGTCGATTCTCGGTGTTACGGTGATGATCCCGTGGTCATCTACCGCTATTCGGTAGATGAGCTTGTCGCCTGGCGACACGACGACCTGCGAAGCCCTCACGTTGCGGTCAGCTTTGCCGCCGTTGCATAGGCCCGTTCCGCCGAAGCGAGCATCGACGACGTGGGCGCCAGCGGCCAGGGGAACTGTGATGGTCTCCCCCGTCGCCACCTTCGCCACGACATCGCGGTCGATCCGAAGGTCCAGGTCGCAACCGCCGCCCATCATTCCAGTGTCTCTTACGAACTGCACTGATCCACCGCCCTGCACGGCCGATGTCAAGAACACCCGATCCTTCGGTACCGGCTTCGCCTCGGCGAGTGGAATCTGCTTTGTCGCGCACGCGGATAGCGCGACGGAGGCAACAATCAGCATCAGACGCTTCACCATGATGTCCCTACCGTTCCGAGAGAGACGAAGGGTACACCAGGCGCCATACGGAGCGCGTCACCTCCTGCCAGTAGCCGCCATAGACGTCGCGTGAGCTGAGCCGACCGTGCAGGTGGTGCAGGATATGCCCCTGGCCGATGTAGACCGCCGCGTGGTTCGGCACGAGGTTCTTCGACCGAATCTGCATGAGGATCAGGTCGCCGGCGGAGATGTCCTTCAGGTCGATCTTGCGGAAGCCAGCCGCCTCCATCGCGCTGTCGCTGTACAGGTCGCTGATGCCGTCGTCCCACCAGCCGTCGGCACGGGGCGGGTCGGGCAGCAGGATGCCGCGCTCGCGCGCGTACCAGTCGCGGCAAAGCGCCCAGCAGTCCAGCACACCATGCGCCCAGGCGCGCCCGACCAGCGGGGCCTCGTAGCCGTTCGGTTCGATGATCTGCGTGTCAGCCACCACCGGCCCACCTTCCCCGGGCATTACCGAAACGATCACCCATGGCAGTTCCGACCGCTCGCACCCCACTCTGTCGGCCTCCGAAGGCCTGGCAGGCACGTTCGGGTGCGAGTGCACGATGGCCGTTACCTCGCCCTGGTCCTCCGCCGCGGCAAGGTCACGAGGCGACAGCACGAAGTGCTCGTCCGGCGTGGCCGCGAGGTTCTCGCACGGCACGTATCGCTCCCGCCCGCGACGCACGACGATGACACCGCAGGCCTCGCGCGGGTAGGCCTCCAGCGCGTGTGCATGAATGGCGGTCTGGGTTCTGGGTTTCATCACTTGATCAGTGTCGCGGCGGGGAACGAGCCATAGGGGAGTTCGGCGTCCGGGCCGAACCGAAGACCACACCCGACAAGGCGTCCGCTGCACATGTCGAGGACGGGGTCGTCGGTGGGCGTGTCGTCCGCCTTTGCCACCGCTGGGCCTGTGTAGCCGCAATACGGCCCACGGTACCCACCGATGGCCAGCCAGCTGCAGACGTTCGCGATGATCTGCCGACGCGGCAGCTGTCGGCCACCGAAGTCCATCGGGCTCGAGAGCTCGAACGTGACCTGCGTCGAGTCCTCCGCCGAACGGCGCTCGATGAACCATAGTTCCGGGGCTACCTCCTGCTCCGGATCCGCCGTCGGGTTGCCGCCGGGGAAGTTCACCGCGTCCAGGTACTTGCCGAGCGTGCGGTGGCGCGTCAGGCGGGCGCCGACCAAGTCCTGGAAGGCCAGGCAGAGCGCCGTGATTCGCCCGTTGACGTTGCCGACGGCCAATGTGGGCACGGGCGGCTGATCCGGGTCGATCTTGAAGCCCTGCGTCGCGATAGGCCACGGCTCGTAGGTAAGCCCCTGCCAGATGATCGGGCCCACCTGCGTGTAGCCATGAAAGCGTAGTATGTCGCCCGCGCCGCCGTTGGTGATCGGCCGAGCATCGATCTCGAACAGCTCGACCCAAGCCCCAGGCTCCAGGGTCTGGATATCGGCAAAGATCGTCATGGGGCGAACTTCTGCTCGAACGTCGCCGAGAGCGTGTAGCGCCCACCACCCAGCGGATTCATCGCATAGGACGTGACCTTGTAGAGCCCTTGCTGCCCGCGTGGCGGCGTCCACAGAAAGCCAATGGCGCCGGCGTGGCTATCTAGGAATGCCGTGATGGCGTCGATCTCCTGGCCGCTGCCGAAGAACTGGAGCGGCCAGGACTGGACCTTGTTGTTGATACCGTCGGCCGCTTCCTGCGAGTACCCATCACCGAACTGCGATTTGAGCAAGCGGAAAGTTGACGTGCCGCTTGGGGTACCCACCGGAATCCAGGTAAAGGTTTCGGCCATGGTCAGCCCCTCGCTCGCCACAGGGCGCCACCAGGGCGCATGGCGTTTGCGAGCTCCTGCTGCGCGATCGCGCGCATGTTCTCGCCCAGCTGCTTGCCCCAGGCCTGGTAATCCCCCTCAGACTCGGTGCCACCGCTGCCGTCGGCATTGACGACAACGCTCACATTCACCGATGCGCTGTCGCTGCCGCCAACCTGCTTCACGCCAAGCTTCCCGTCAGCCGTACGGGTGAGGGGCATGATGGCTTCCGGTCCCGCCTCTCCCATGAGACCCGCACCCCGCGCGAAGGCGAACATCGTTGGTCGATCCACGATCGTGTTCGACCAGTTCGACAGGGAGGCGCCATCCACCACGCCGCCTTTGGCGTAGACCTTCGACACGAAGCCCTGCGAGTTGTAATCGACGCCGCCCTGGCCGTTCGTGCCGCCGTAACCGCCGGTGAAGTAGCTCAGGCCATAATTCAGGAGGCTCGCTGCGGCCTTGTTCGCTTGGAGGCGCGCCACTTCCTTGAGGATCGACGAGACCAGGTCTTTGATGCTGGCCTTGCCGGTGGTCGCGGCATCGACGATGAAGTCAGACAGGCTACCGTAGGTGCTCTGGACCAGGTTGGCGAAGCTGGTCGCGGTGTCGCTGGCATCGTAGGTGATGTCGGCAAGGGCCCGTCGGGCACCGTTTGTCCAGTCGGCGCGCGCGGCGTTGAGGCGCGCATCCGCGTCGTAGACCAGCTGGACGCGCTGATCCTCATAATCCTTGATCGCGGAGAGGCGCGCCTGATACTCGTCGTCGGTCAGCGTGCGGCGGTTGGCCGGGTCGTTGAGCCGTGCCAGCTCGCGGTCCGCATCACGCTGGATATCCACCAGCTGCCGCTGGATGTCGATCTGGTGCTGCCCCATGCCAAGGCTCTGCACCTGGATGTCGAGCGCCATGCGGTCGGTCTGCAGGCGCTGCTGCATGGCCTCGCGGTAGCTGTTCAGTTCGACGGTCGCGCGGGCGCGCTGCTCTATCTCCTTCTTATCGGCCGAGATGCCCTTTTCGATCTGGGCGACCATCTCCTTCCAGCCATCCGACACGTCGATGCGTAGGTCTTTTTCTTTCGGCCCCTTCGACATGATGCCGGCGACCGCCGCCGCCTCGCTCGCCCGGATCTTGTCGGCCAGCGCCTTGTCCCCGACCTGGGTCGCCTTGGCGATCGCGTCGTTCGCCTGCTGGTGGATGGCGGCGATCTGTCGCGCGCGCTTCGTCTCGTCCGACTCGTATTGCTGGGCCTCCTGGGCGAGGCGGATGGCCGCGTCGTTGGCCTGCTGCGTAGCGGCGTCTCGAGACGCTTTTTTCTGGGCAGCCACCTGGGCGTCCTGCATCGCGCCCAGTTCCTTCGTGGCGTCGTCATAGAACTGCTGGGCGGTCTTCCCGAGGAACGTCGTGCTACCCAGCCCGCGGTCGACCAGCTTCTTCGCCGCGTCGCGGTTTTCGAAGAGGACGTCGAATCTCTGCTGGTCGGTCTGCGCACGGCCAAGGTCCCGCGCCGCATCGATGGCTCGCCGCGTCGCGCCCGTGATGCCGTTCCAGGCTTGCTCGATGAATCCGAGGTTCTCCTTTACGTCCTTCGAGCGCGAGACCACGGCAGCGCTGTAACTTTCCATGGCAAGCCGGGCAGCCTCCTGCGTCCGGCCCTGATCCTCGAGCGCCTGGATTTGGTCGTAGACCGCGGCGGTGAGGTAGTGATAGGACGAATTGAGTTCAGCCGACGCCTTGACCGGGTCATCCGCCAGTTTCGCGAATCGCGCCACCATGTCCTCGGCGCCATCGCCGGCGGCGATCGCCGCAGACGCGACGAGCCGCAGCTGGTCGGATGTGAACTTGCCCGAGCCAGCCACCTCGGCCAGGACGGCGGCAGCGTCGTGCTGTGTGCCGCTTGTCCGCGACAGCTCTTCGGCAAGGCCCTGGAGCTGCTGCGTGGTGACGCCTGCGTAGTTGCCGCTGTTGATCAGCGCCTTCTGAAACGCCACCTGCTCGTCGCTGCCCGACTTCCAGGCGGCGAAGAGCGCCACGGCCGCGCCGGCGAGCAGCGTAGCGGGGTTCACAAGCCCTAGCAGCGACGCGCCCAGCGCCTTCGCCGCGCCGGCCACGCCGCCGAACATGTCCTTGAGCTGGCCGCCCTGCTGGAGCAAGACCGTAAGGGGACGCTGACCCGTGGCTAGCCCCGAGACGATATCGGTGATCTGCGCCGGGACGCCACGCATGGCGGCGGCGCGCGCTCGCTCGCTCATGACGTAGCTTTCGCTGGCTTGCGTCAGAGCCTTCTCGTTCGCCAGCGCCTTTTTCGCGATCTGGTCGCCGAGCTCGCCACCGATGCGGACCTGAGCGTTATAGGCGATCTGCTCGGCGCGCGACTTCCCCAGCAGCTCGGCCTGACGAAGCAGGCTATCGGCGTAACGCTTCGTGCTCGCGTTGGCCTTGTCGAACTGCGCAGCGGCTTCGGCACCGAGACCGGAAACCTTCCGCTTGGCGGCCTCGACGCCCGTCTCCATCGTCGCGGTATTAACCGTGACGTCGATTCGGGCAGTGCCGATGCTCTCTGCTTCGGTCATCGTCAGCCTTTGTGGATCTCGTCGAGGGCCGCGTCCTCAATGACGCGCAGGTGCGCGAGCATCTCGTCGTAGCGGTCGGGGGTGAGGTTCATGCGGTCGAGTTCGTGAAACACGACGGTGTAGTTCAGCCCGTAGGCCCCGCCGGGGCCCACGTTCCACTGCCGCCAGATGCGGCTGAAAAACTGGATAGCGTCCCAAGCCTCCGGCCACACGTCCACGTGTGGCTCGGGGAAGTGCTTCAGCTTCAGGCCAGTGCCGGCGAGTTCCGCTTCACTCGGGCGCCGCCAGTACAGCGCCCGAGTGGCGGCCGTCAGTTTTTTTCCAGTTCCTTCCGGCGCGCCTGGTGGAAGCCGGCGAACAGAATCTCGACGATCCCCGGGTATTCATCCTCGAAGGCCATCACGCCTTCCTCGGTGAGGTCGAAGTCCGTGTCCCACGAGTCCACCAGGAACGCGATCAGCCCGGCCATCGTCGCGCCGGATTCCAAGCGTTCCCGAACTTCCGACTGCTTCCTGTTGTGGTAGGTGACTTCCAGCTTGTCCGTGGAACCTTGGCCTGAGATGGTCAGGGTCGCCGGCAGCACCTTGGGGCCGTTGCCTTTCTTCAGGCTCATGCAGCCTCCACCAGCACGGCGTCGCCAAGGGCGGTGAACGTCGCCGTATTGCCCATGGGGTTGTTGGCGGCGGTGGTCGGGTCAGCGTCGAACGAGAAGTACCCGTAGCGGTAGATCGTGTCGCCGTCCGGCAGCTTGCAGCGCAGAACGATCGGCTTCCGTTTACGGTCGGCGGCCTTCGCAGCGGCATACCAGGGCAGCTTCGGGTCGAAATACAGCGGAAGGGTGAACGTCTTCGCGTTCTTGACCGTCGGCACGCTGATCTGACGGCTGGCCTCGAGAAACTGGCCGGTCCAGAACTGCTGGTCACCGCCGCTCGTCGAGACATCACCCTGCTGGCTGAAATCGATGAAATCCGAGGCAACCATGAACTGCGCGGCGGCCAGGCCAGCGGGAAAGACCTCGAGGTCCGATGCATCGAACCCCAAGAGCGGCACGGTGTCGGATGCGCCCTCGGTGACCTCGCCGGCCTCCACTGCCGTATTGTTTGCGTCAGGCCACGCCGAGAGCATGACCAGTACATCGCCCTCTACGACGGACCCGGTAGGGACGGTGGCGACGGCCGGATTCGCGTTCGACACGGCCGTGGCGATGATGGCCGCGGAAAGTGCAGTCGAGATGCCGAACACGGCGCCATTGGGGAATTTCAGGCTCATGCGTGAGTCCTCAGTGCTTGACGGTGGAGTAGTCGCCGCCAAACGGCGGGCATGAAAAAGCCGCCCGAAGGCGGCCTGTGGAGCGCATTGGACGCAGGACTATGCCCGCGGGTACCAGATGCTGAAATCGGTGCGTGCCCCGTACAGCTTGAGCACGTCGTTCATCTCCGAAACCGGAGAGCCCAAAGTCTTCACGGGCAGGTCGATGGCCATCATGGCGTCGCGCACCTGGCGAGAAAGATCGCTTGCCGAAAGCCGCGTCTCGGCCCACACCCAGACCTGTACCCTGGCGTTGTCCTTGTCCGCGGCGGTCTGGTCGGCGTAGTCGATGGCAACGCCGCCGACCCCCTGGTACACGATAAGCGGGTACTGGGGGTTATCGTCGGTGATGTCGGGAGAGCAACGGCCATCGACAAGCGGGCCAAGCGCCGAAAAGATGATCTCTTCCAGGCTCATACGAATTCGTCGTCCCGCGGCTGGTAGGCCGCCCTCAAAAGCTCCGGGAGGCGCTCCCTGCCGCGGGCGATACCTGCCGCCGTGGCACGTGTGCTGGCCAAGTCGAATGCAGGCCGAAGAAAGGGATGCGCAGGCACCCAGACGGGCACGTCCAGGGCACCCGGACCGACATGGTCTTCGGGGCCGCGGCCACGCTTCAGACCCTCGCGAAGGCTCTTCTGCGCATGACCGTTGATGATCTTGTTGTAGCGCCAGTGGCCGAACTCGACGAGATGGCCGTGCGGCGCCTTTTTCGCGTTCCAGGTGATCGAATAGGTAACGTGGTCGTTGTTCGACCGGTCGTCCTTGAACGCTAGGTAGATAGCTCCCTTCAAGAGGCCGGTTTCTTCCGGCGCGAGCAGCTTCGCCTCGTCGCGATAGACCGTTCCGCTTGCCACGGCCATGGAGCGAGCAAGGCTCAGCCCTAGCGGCCCTTTGAGCTGGTCAAGGCCAGCGAGCGCGCTGCCCGTGTCGGCCTTGGCCCGGAACCCGTCAGACACTGATGGGCTCCACGCGGACCTTCCCGCGACGGGTGCGCGTGATGAATCGCTCTCCCCACTTATCGAGGCGACGGGGAAACACCTCATAGCGCACGATGCCGCGCCGAGTATCCGCGTATACGACTCTCTCGACGAGCTTCCCGTCGACATAGACCCGGCGCGCTCCACGGACATCTCCCGGGGTATGGATGTTGGGATCAACCATTGTTCGCTCCACGGTTGCACACAAGGTCCGTCCACTCCCTGCCTGCCTCATCCATCTGCACGGAGGTGATGTCATAAGGAACGCCGCCCATCAGCACGCGCATGCTCGCGTCGATCCCCTGCCGGTAGCGGATCCGGAAGCTGTAGCGCGTGACCGAGGTGGCTACGCCGTACTGCTCGCCGACGATCGTCCCCATGCCGGTCTGGCTCTTCACGTTCGCCCAGGTGATGACGTGGTCGACCCATCCCTTGATGGGCTGGCCCGCGGGGTCCTTGACCGTGCCAGGCTTCTGGATGGCGATGCGCCGGTTCAGCGATCCAGCCGCAAGCCCCATGGTCAAACCCCGAGTCCAATGCGGTGAGGCCAGAGCAGCGTCGTGGCACCGACGGGAAGCTGCGCAGCGGACGCGCTGTCGCCCATGACGACCTCCTCGCGGTTGCGGTACAGGTGACCAAGGATCAGCAGAACCGCCGCCTTTACCACCGGCGTCACGACCATAGGGTCATCGCCGGCAACGTTGTCGAGAACGGCGGCGTCGAGCGCATCGGCGTCCTTGAACACGCGCCGGTTGAGGAAGTTCTGCGCAGACTCCTCGGCCGCGGCTCCGTATACCTCGAGCAGGTTGTCGTCGTCGCTATCGGCCCGGCAGTGCGCGCGGGCCTCATCGATCGTGACCAGGTCCACGTTAGGCCTGCGGAGTCAGCGCGGACGTCAGGGCATCGACGACACCCTTGCGCGGCTTCTCGCTCGCGGTTTCGGTCGCCAGCGCGGCCTTGAGCAGTTCCTCGTCGGCACCTTCGATCCGTGCGGTGACATCAGGGACCGTGCCGTCGACGAAGGCAGCAGCGAGGGTGGGAAGATCGCGGGCGGGCTTGGTATCCTGCTCCTGTTCTTCCTCGTCGAGATCCGTCTCGCCAGCCGGCTCAGCCGGCGCCGGGGCCGGAGGCACGGAGGCCGCGTCGACGTGCTGCTCGGAGACTCGCACCGCGTTTCCCTTACGGACGAACAGCTCGCCGAGGCTGCTGTCCATGGTCGCGATCATGCCGGCGCGCGGGTCCGGCGGGATGAACTTGATCTGCATGTCGTCTCTCCTGAGGGCGGCCCGGAGATCCGGGCCGCCGATGGATCAGGCGTCGGCCACGTTACCCAGGTCGCCGTAGATGAACGCCTGCGGGCGGTACACGGCGAGCGCGAGCCGCTCCTCGGCGAGGATCGTGACCAGGTTCTTCACGAAGTCGTCCTCGTTCTCGGTAGCCACCTCGACGCGCGCTTGCCAGCGGTCGAAGATCTGCGCACCGAGACGAAAGGCGCCAGTGAGGAATTTGTCGACCTCGATCGCCTGCGTGGCGACCACAGGGCGGTTCCACAGCGTCGCGCCGATGACACCCTGGGGATTGCCGATGATGTACCGGCCGGTGGTGTCCTTCGTGAGCTCGATTCGAGCCCAGTCGGTCGGATTGAGGACGATGCCAGTCGCCGGGAACTCAGCGAGCTCTGCCTGCAGCATGGCCAGGCGGATCTTGTCGATCACCGTAGCGCTACCCGGATCGAACGGGGCGACGTAAGCCGTTGCCTGCGGGATGATGCCGAGCAGGTTCTGGCCCGTACCGTCGCCGTTGAGTAGCTGCTGCTCTTCCTTGAATGCCAGTCCATAGCGAAGGCGACCGTCGATGTAGCTCGCCAGCTGCGCAGCGTCGTCGAGCACCTGGCGAGAAGCCTTCATGAAGTGCGCGATGACCTTAGCCGTGGTGCTGACCAGGTCGAACTTCATGGTGGACTCGGGCTTCTTCGCACCCTCGGCGACCATGCCGGCGTTGTTCGTGAAGCCGGTTTCCTTCACGTATTCGAGCGCGTTGCCGTCCATGCGGCCGGGGGTGAGCAGGTCGCGGACGGTCATCCGGCGGTCCGGCGGCGCGATCACCCCCGGGACGCGGGTCACCTGAATCAGGTCGCCAGCGGCCCCATCGGTGTCCGTAGTCACGGAGGTGATGGCAGCCTTGAACGTCATGTCGACGCGGCCGCGCGGCGTCGTGTTCGCCGTGAAGGACTTGAACTGGTCGCTGTTGACGAACTGCTCGCCGAAGCTCTGGTGCTGGACGTCGCCGCCGGCGCCATTCGCCTCGATCTTCGCCAATGCCTGCTGGGCATGCTGAAGGTCAGCCTGGAGGGCACCCTGCACCAGCAGAAGTTCGTCGACCTTGGCGCGCGTCTCTTCCGACAGCTTGGCACTGGCCTTGACCTCGTTCTCGGCCTTCTCGGCGTAGGACTTCACCTCGTCGCCGATGCGCTTCAGTTCGGCCTGGATGCCCTCCGGAAGTGCCGCCAGCGCGGGTGCGGCAGCGAGCAGGTGCGAGGGGTGGGTGGTGACCAGGTGGTAGAGCGCGGTCGCCGCGGATGCGTCGATCGCGAGGAGGATGCCCAGGACGGCCATGGCCGCCAGCAGGACGATGCGCTTGTTCATGGTGGTACTCCTTGCGGGGGTCAGAGGGTGAAGCTGCGCAGCGCGGCGGCGATATCCGCTTCGCTGGGTTGAGCAACGGCCTGCTGGCCGTGTTCGGTGGGATCGCCCTCACCGCCGCCAGCCGGGTCGCCCGAGCTGGACTTGAATTCACTGATCAGGCGCATGGCTTCGGACTTCGGCATGCCGGAGGCGCGCAGGCCGGCTTCGATGCGTCGCGCGGCTGAGGCAGAGGCCTTGCCGCTGCCCTTCTCGACCTGGTCGGAGGGCAGGAGGCTGTCGGCGAAGCCGTCGTCGATCGCCGCTTGGCCGCCGATCCACGTCTCCGCGTCCATCAGCTTCGACATCGCCTTCTGGTCGGCGCCGGTGCGTGCGGCATAGATACTTGCCATCGCGTCATCGAACGGCTTCAGCGTGGCTGCAACTTCGGCCAGGTCGTTCCGGTTGCCGACGGCCATGACCCACGCGTTGTGGATCATCAGGAAGCCAGCGCGCGAGATCTCGACGGTGTCGCCGGCCATGGCAATGATCGAGGCCGCAGACGCAGCGAGACCGAGGACCTTCACCGTGACCTCGCCATCGTGCTCACGGAGAAGGTTGTAGATAGCGAGGCCCTCGAACATGTCGCCACCTGGCGAGTTGATGTTCACCGTGACCGGACCCGCCCCCATGCTGCGGAGGGCCGCAGCGACGCGCTTAGCGGTCACGCCATCGCCAGTCCAATAGTCGTAGCCGATGACGTCGTAGACGCTGATGGAGCGGTCGCCCTCGTCGTTGGCTGCGGCACGCACGCCGGCGTTCCAGCGGTCCATCGCACGCGGCTGCAGCTGGCTGCTGATGCCCGCGCACGGGCGACCCTCCGGAGCACCCGGAAGCGTCTTGATGGTCATCGTCTTACGCCCTCTTCTCTTCGGGGATATCGAGGAACGCGCGCAGGGCTGCGCGTGCCTGCTGTGCATCAGGGGCGGATCCCAACGCGTCGAGCGTGGTCATGGCCGACTGGACGGTCAGCACGCCGGCGTTGCCGCCCATCGGCTCCCTGTCCTCGAGCTCTCGCACCTCGTCGCGGGTCAAGATGCCCTTGTCCACCATGACGCCGTAGAAGGCAGAGCGGCCGGCGCTATCAGCGCGCAGCAGCCCCTCCACGTTGAATTTCGGGTAGTAGCGGAGCCGCTCCGACGGCAGCAGAAGGTCCTTCGAGATTGCCTGCTCCACGCGGCGGAGCCATGGCGCGAGCGTGAACGTCAAGAACCCGATCATCTGCTGCTCGATGCCGGTGCCCCAGCTGGTCGATTTCTCCGTGTGGCCGACCATCCATGGGGGCACGCGGAACCAACGGCAGATCGACTCCACCGAGAACGAGCGCGACTCCAGCAACTGCGCGTCGGACGGCTTGATGCCCAGCGTGCCGGCTTCGGTCCCTCCCTCCAGCAGGGGCGCCTCGCCGCGTTCGATGGAGCCGACAAGGTTGGTCTTGAACTCCGTGCGCTGCTTCGGCGTGAGGAACGAGCTGATCTTGTAGTAGATCGTCTGCAGCAGGCCGTTACGGAACGTCTGCGCAGCCGCCTTGTCGGCCGCGATGGCGTTGCCGAAGACCTTCGCGCCGTAGGCGATCACCGAAACACCGTTGATGCCGTCAAGGGTGAACCCGGGAACCGTCCATATCCGTGACGGAGGGATGATCCGCTGGTTCCCATCGGGCCGGAGGTAACGATAGACCTTGTTCCCATTCACGTCGCAGGTGATGACCAGTTTCTCTGGGTCGAGAAACGAGAGGCCGATCAGCTTCGTGCCCGCGTACAACTTTTCGGCGCGACCTGCCCCACGCAGCAACATGGAGGCCACCAGCGCCTCCCAGAAAACCGCGGCCGTTGAGTCGACGTTCGGCTGGTCGTGGATGACGAAATGCAGCGGGTGCTGCGCCGCGATTCGCTTTCCGGCACTGGTCCGCTCATACATCGACAGCGGGAGGGTCGCGATCGTCTCGGAAATCAGGCGCACGCATGACCAGACCGCGTCGACCTGCATGGCGGTCTTTGCGGTGACCGAAACGCCGGCCTCCGTGTCCATAGCACGGTCGATGTAGAGGTCTCGGTCCGCAGGCGTGAAAGAGCGCACCCAGCCGTCAACGGCGGCGCGCACACGGGCAATAAGACCCATCTTCGGCGCCACCTTCATGCGCGACCGCCCCGGACGATGCCACCCAGCCAGTCGTCCATACCGCCTCTCGATTCCGGGTTGAGCGCCATGAGTGACGCTGCGTTGAACACGGCCATCAGCGGGTCGATCTTCGCCGTGCCGCTGGCCTGTTTCGTGATGTTGATGGCGTTGCTCGTGAGAACGATGCGGGCGTTACCGACGCACCAGTTCATCATCGGCTGGCCGCCGTGAGTCATCGTGCCCTCGGCTAGCTTCCGTTCTACCGTCTTGATCGCGCCGCCTAGCTTCCAGCCCTGGCTGATGCCTACAACCTTGTCCTTCGGCACGCCTGCGTCTTCGATGGCGTCCAGAATGCCGCCGAGTCCGGCCGGATCCACACCGACCATATCCAGAAGTCCGGCCTCTTCTATCTGAGCGACGAATCCCGCCACTTGATCGACGTCATCGCCGATTTTCTCGACGATCACCAGGTGACCCTGCTTTTCGAAGTCACGCAACGCCGGCGCGACCTCTTTCCGGCGCTCAAGCACGGACGGATGGGCCCAGGCACGGGTCCATACCATCCAGTCCTTCGTATCCCGGTGGCGCCCGATGGCCGCGAAGCCAAGCAGGTCATCCAGGCCGCCGCCGTCAATTCCGACGTCGATTACGTCACAGTCGCGCAACAGGTCGGCCAAACCGACCTTGGCTGCACGCCTTTGCCAGAAGTCCGCGCCAGCCCAGCGGTCGGAGCGAAGCGCTAGGCCGATTTCGACGTTGAGGTGCTTGGCAAGGAAGCCACGCATGGACTCTTCGCCGTCGTTCTCTGCCTTCCGGAACTCGCGCTCCAGAAACTCTCGATCCACGGAATACCCCATGTTGGGGTTCACCATGTGGAAGTTCTCGGGCTTCCGGTGCTCTCCGCGCGCGATCATGTCGGGAGGGAACTCGTAGATCACCGGCACGAAGCGAGGATCCACCACCTTCCCGTCGCGCACGTCGCGTGCGTACTGCAGCTTCTGCCTGAAGACGCCAGCCGGAGGGTCATCCGATTGCGTGGTCAGGTAGATGATGAAGCCCTCGGGCCGCGAGGCCAGGCCGCCGGTGGCCTCCCGCAGCATGTTCTCAGCGTTCGGCTGCTTGCCAAGCAGCCATATCTCGTCCACCAGTGTGCCGACGGACTTCTTTCCGCCGACTGTGTTGTTGTCCGCAGCGACGACCTTCAGCGTCGCGCCATTACCGCGGTGCGTGATCGTCTTCACGTGCACCTGAACGTGCATCAGGTCTTCCAGGTCCTCGTCGTACTGGACCATGTCGCGCGCTGGGGCAAAGCTGTTGCCGGCGATCTCGATCGTCGGCGCCAAGATCGTGAATTCGGCCGAATGGCGCCAGTTGAGCACCAGCGACGCCATCATGATGGCTGCCGCGATGCTGGACTTAGAGTTCTTCTTCGGCACGCACACGAACCACTCGGTGATCAGCCGGCGGCCGGTCTCCGAGTCGTATGCGCCGAAGATCGAGGCGGCCAAGTCGAACACCCAGGGCGCGCAAGACTCCTCAATCGTGGGCGAGCCGGGCACATCCACCAGCCGCAGCTGGCGGAATACCTTCAATCCTCGCTCCGCCTCGTCCGGGAAAATGGGCGGAGGGATGATCGACTCCCCTGCGCGCAGTCGATCTGCCCAGTCTGGGCAGGCCGTTGTCCACTCCATAGGGCTAGTTCACCCGTCCGGTGCGCGGCGGCGGCGGCGCCGACGCGAATCGCCCGCCTCCAGCGCTCGCTGCTGCCTCGCGCTTGGCGTCCTTCTTGCCCTTCTCGCCCATCTTCCCATGCACGAATGGCGCGGCGGCGACCGCCATGCGGTCCCGTCGATCCGCTTCCGCCCTCGGGTTGTTCATCACCTTGAGCATGTACTCCAGCGGTGTCAGCTCCGCTGGCAGTACCTCACCCTCGAACAGCTCATCGGTCGGCGGCGGGCCAGGCGGGAGCGCCGCGACGCGCCCGGCCACCTTCTTCTTCGTCGTCTTCGCGCACGCCTTCGGTGCGGACGTCTTTTTGCCCTTCGAAGTGCTGCCCTTCGGTCGGCCAGCACCCGGGCGGGGGCCACCTCGCGGCATGCCTCACCTCGATGCGCCCGATAGGCCGGAAAGCCTTGCGCGGCGCGGGTTGTTTGATTTCCTGCCCCTGCTGCGATTAATCAAACAGGGGAAATTTTCTCTGCGTGCGGGGACGGTCGGTTTCCGGTCCATCTCGGCCCGAACTTTTCGGGTGCCCCCACCCCGCAGATGAGATTCGTTCGCATTCTGCCTCGCCCCGCGAGAGGCGCTAAGCGCGTTGCGACTCGTTCGCGTTCACCTCGACCGACCGAGGTCGGCCTGCGTCTTCCGGCGGTGACACGCCTCGGGTTCCACGACGCACAGGACCTGGCAGTTGTCGTCGGTGTCGGTGCCGCCGTTGATCAGAGCCACGATGTGGTCGAGCTCGAACTCATGCATCGCGACCAGCCGACCGCAGCCAGCACAGTGCGGATCGCGCGACCAGATGCGCAGCCGGCGCTCCTGCAGCGCCCTGCCCGTCGTCCGACGGTCTGCGGCGCGCTGGGTTGCTGGCTGCCTGGACGGCGCCATCGCAACCCGGCTACCGAGCGTCCGGAGCTTGGGCACGTTCGGCGATCAGGGCTTGCTGGAGGGCATCACGCTGGGCTTGGCACTGCCCAACGATTCGAAGAACTCGTCCGACACCTGCTGCACGTAGTCCGGCTTCTCCATCAGCGCGCTGTCCACCGGAGGCAGCCGACACTGCAACGCCGGTGGCGGCGCGGCACGTAGCCCACTGGTCGCGCAGCCGGACATTGCCAGCAACGAGATCAGCCACACGCTTGTCGCTCGCACGTTCCGCATCGGCCTTGCCCTTCTGGTAGTTCTCGGCCGCCGACTGGATACCGGCAGCCTGGTGTTCTTCGCTGGCGCGCTGAGCCGCTTCCGCCTGTGCGCTGGCCAACGTCCAGCCGGTCTGCTCGGCGGCGCGGTCGCGATTCGCCTCCGCGAGGTCTGCCCTCGCGCCTTCGCTGCGCACATACCAGCCAGCCGAGAAGCCCATGGCGAGCGCCACGAGGTAGCTGGCTACCTTCGCCCAGGCGTTCATGCGTTGTCTGCCTCGCTGGATTTCGGCCTGGACAGGCGGAAGTCTGTGCTCTGGTTCGTGCCGAAGAAGTAAGCGGTCAGCATGCCGATGGCGTTCAGCAAGCCGCCTATGATCAGGTTGAACGTGTCCTTATTGGCTGCGGGGATCGGCACATAAATCAGCGCCCATATGCAGATGAACAGCATCAGGAGCAGGATCAGCGCGACGCCGCCTTGGAGAGCCTTCGCCTCTCGCACACGTCCGCGACCGATGCCGCCCATGTTCAGTGCGTCCAGGCCAACGGCACGAGGCCCGTGCGCATCATCCGCGCCAGTTCAAGCATGCGGCGCCGCTCGTCGCTGGCCGTGGCCCGCTCGGGCCAGCGCGTCATCAGAAGGATGTCCTGCGCATCGTCCCAGCGCGACTGACTGATCGCGTCCCAGAGATCGCGGCACTCCATCAATGTGTGCGTCCCGATGACCATGGCGACGTGCGCCAGCACGGCGAGTCGGACCGAACCCAGTTGCGGGTAGATCGCTGTACGAGGGCGCAGGGAGCGAACGAAACGACGGATATCGCGTCCCAGAAGGTCGGTCATCTCGGCTTTGCTCACTGCACGCGTGGAGGCAATGCGTTCGAACGAGCCGATGCCGCGCTCCTCGATCGACTCGGCGGCGCCAAGGAACGGGGCATAGGCACTGATGTGCTGCATGGCAACTTCCGTCGCATGCGCTTCGGTGGCTTCGACCCGCTCGTGAACCATGGCAACTTCGTCGTCCTGTTCCGTCACTTCACACCCAGCTCGAACTTGGCGCGCTCCCAGCGCAGGGTGCGGTCTTCGAGGCCCGTCAGGCCGCCGTTAATCCGGCGCGTGAGGGCGACGAAGTCGCGTTCGTCGGCGATCTCGTTGCAGCCGTGCTTCTTCCACCACCAGCCAGCGGTCAGCGCGGCGTAGTCCTCGCGCTCCAGCAGCGGCGGGCTATGGACGAAGTCCACGCCAAACTCCTTCGACGCTGCCGCATAGTTGGCGCGGCCGGTGATCATGATCAGGCCACGGCCCTTGAACCGTTCACCGTCACCCGGCTGGGTGTTGCCCAAGTCCGCGCGACCCTCGTAGCCCTTCTGCTGCTTAGTCGGCCCCCAGATTTCCCTGGTAAGCGAGAATCCAGCCGACTCATGACCGACCTGCGCAATGAACATCGCCATGCGCCAGTCGAACTCGATGTCGTACAGATGCATGGCCGTGGAGAGCGGTTCCGCCCACAGCTTGGCGCGCGGCAGCGAGATACCCGCCACCTTGCTCAGCGTCTGGGCTTCCATGGCTTCTCCGAATAGGTTGGCCGCCTCGCCAGGGGAGGCGACGAGACGACCGATCGTCCCCGCGGCGGGACGAAAACGACGAAGCCCAGCGCTTGGCTGGGCTTCAGTGGGTTGTATCACTAGGCGCGAGTGTAGTGATTTTTTGGGTGGGCATCACCCACCCAAGATTAGGTGGCACTCGCGAAGTCGATCACGGCCTCAATGAAGACCTCCCACTCTGCAGTGGTGAATTCAAGACCGAGGAGTTGTTCATCGCCGTCGTATATGCCGCAACTGTCCAGTTTGATTGGCCGGTGGCCGCGGCTGTCGTAGGGTGCCGACCACCACGCGCCCCGGATCGATGTACCCCAGCTTATCGCCTGCGAGAAGAACGGCATATTGCACATGACCAAATACCAGGTGTAGTCCTCCTGGCTTCGGTTGATATATTCGTAGGTAGCCTTGGCACTGATGGCGCGGCAAACGTCAACGGCACGGGCTGCAAGGGTCGCATCCTGGTCGCCATCGTAGGTGGTGAAGCCGAAGACGTGCATCGAAAGGAACTCGTCGCGAGTCTGCTCCGGACCACCGTGCGTTTCCATAGCCTCACGCCAGCTGTGTTCCAGAATATCCAGCCATTCGCCCGATGTTTTCATGCCAGAGCCCCGTGAAATTGGCGCTCCGCGCTGTGAAGGTCATCGGTGCACGCCTGGAAGGTCCAATCGTAGACGCTGGCCCAGCCCTCGCGGTAGGTCTTCCACGAGAACCCACACAGGTCGGCGCGTCCGCGCTCACTGAGGCGCATGTGCCCTTCCCCGCTGCATTCCTTGCAGGCGCGGTACACGCCCATGTCGTTGGCGACCTGACACCGCCCGTGGCACGTCTGGCAAAGGCCTGCGCTGGCCAGCTCGTCGATCACGGCGTCACGGACCTTGGCGTATCCGGGTGCCAGTTGCGGAACCTCATGCTCACGCACCACCAGCCTGGGCCAGCGCGCGGCATGAGCATCGGCGTAGCTCCGCTGCCCCTTGCTTCCGCGCGCGGCGATCGCGAGCAGGCCGTCGAGCATGGCCGCCTCGCGGCGCGCCCATTCCTCGCGCATCTTCGCATCGACGAGGTCGCGCAACTGGCTCGCGGTCAGCTTCGCGCCATCCGGCCACCATACCCGGCACAGCACCTCACGGCCGATGCCATCGGGCACCATACCAAGGGCGGCGGCGACGTCCGTGGCCACGATGTCGGGGATGCCACCCGAGCCGATGTCGAACCGGCAGTTCTTTGGATTGAGCATGGCGAGTCGCTTTCCGGTGTGCATGGTTTTCCCCTGGTTACTTCCGCGTGTCGTGCACGGCGCCAGCGGCGCCGCTCTTCTTCTGTTGCTTATCGATCCGGCGCAGCAGCGCGGCGGCGCTCACGAGGTCACGGGCCGCGTTATCGCAGGCCTTCGCCATGGCCTCGACCTCGGTGTTAGGGTCTGACAGGCATTTGGCGAGGCGCATGGCCGTACCTAACCGGCGCGCTAACCGCTCAGCTATGCGACCCGATGCATGGATCCTGCCGATCTGGATCATGCTGGCGACACCTCAATGCGTACGCCGTATTGGTGGGGAGCGCCGCGCTCCTGGTCGTACTCGAACCGAATCCTTGTCTTGTCCCGGTCGTCGATCCCGTAAGCGTCGGCCACCCCGTCGCGAATGCCCTTGAAGACGCCCAGCAGGTTGTCGTCGTCGAGCGTGCGCGGCGCGATACGCACCAGCCGGACGACCACCGGCAGAGGTGGCCGCTTCGCATCGAGCAACGTCCAGTGTGCTGCCTCTCGTTCTCGCCGGACGCGACGGGACCGTGCACGCCAGTGCTCGCGGATGTTCTGGCTGCCCTTCAGGCGCATATCCTCGATTTCCACGATCAGCGGCTGCATGCGGCCTCCGGGAAGCGTACGGGCAGGTTCGCGATCATCCAGTCCTGGAGCGCCAGCAACGCGGCGTCGTCGCGGTACACCTCGCGGAAGAGGCGGGGCTGGTGGCCGAAGCTCGGGCCATAGGCGACGGCGTGGTCTTCGTAGCCGAGGCGCTCGAATACGAGCCGCTTGCCTTGGTGGTGGTAATGACAGAGGCACACCGTGAACCGGTGGCCACGCCGGCGACCGCCGCTGAGCAGGTGGTGGATCTCGAGGCTCTGTCCATAGCTGGCGCGGCAGCAGAATCGTTCCGTCTCGTTGAGGTAGCACGCCACGCACCCGCGAACGCGAGCCGCCACCCAGCGCTCCCGCTCCGCCTTCGTGGGCCTGGGCTTCGGCTTGGCCGTTAGGGTCTTACGGGGGTATGCCGTCAAGGCCTTGCCAGTGACGTCGAATGCCACCGTTACGCGCTTCTTCGCCTCGCGGATGACCGCAGTGGCAGCGAAACCGCGACGGGCCCGGAGCGGCGTCTTCCGGATGAGAGGGGTGCGCTTCATGCAGGGACCTTCTGCGAGGCTGTGCCCGCGCGCCAGTCGTCCTCGAATGGGACGCCCTCGGCCTGCAACTCAGCGATGATCTCTTGGCCGATCTGGGTTGCGGCATCATCGGAAAGCCTGAAACGGCAAGCGGTGCTGTAGCGGCGTTCCTCAGTGAGGAAGCCGGCTGCGACCAGCTTTCGGAGCCTGGACAAGGCAGCCACCCCGCTGCACCCGGCGATCTTCGCGAAATCCCATGAGTGGAGACTGGTCAGATGAAGCGTGTGCGGCGTTGGCGCCCGGACGGAGATTGTCCGCATTCCGCTCGCATAGTTGTGCTGGTATGCCCAGGACGAAGACGTCTTCGCGGCCTCGGTGGCCATCTTCTTCGCACTTTCCAGGTCGATGCGCTTCATGCGGCCGTCCTCCCGCGCAGCCCCGCGATGTGGCAGACGAGGTCCATCTAGATCTCCTGCAGGTCGGCCACGGTCAGCCGCTCGCCTTCTCGCTTCGCCTGGTAGATCCCGACGAGATGGTGGGCGTGCACGCGGCAGTGCCGGTCATAGTCGACGTGGCGCCAGGAATACGCGGCCACCTCCCCGTTCTCGCCGGCGAACAGGGCGACGCGGCCGTGATCCCCGATGGCAGCCTTTACCCGCTTCACCAGGTACTCGCCGTCCACGTGGTTGAAGTTGCCGATGTGCACGCGCAGGTCGCTCACCTTGCTGCGGCTCAGGCGGTTGGTGTGTCTCATTCCTCGTTGCCTCTCATGTGGGGCCGGATAGCGCGCTGCATGCGCTCGTTGTAGGTCTTCCGGTCGTCTGGCTGCTTCGCGTAGAACCGGCGCCAGCTCGCCTCGAATTCGGGGAGGTGCGCCAGCTTGTCGCCATCGACACCGATGCCGGGAAGCGGCACGGGACGGCCGAGTTCTTCGCCGGCGGCATTCACGGCGTGCTTCAGACGCGGCTCAAGGCCTGCAGCGCGGATCGGGTCCATCATCGACATCGCGAACGGGAACCGCGCACGATTTGCCTCGCGCTCCTGGTCGTAGCGCTTCCGCTCGGCATCGATCCGCGCCAGCAGGTCGTCAGGCATCCCAGTCCCTCCCGGGGCGCCAGTCGCTGAACTTCATCGTCTCGGGAATCCACTGGGCCCGAACGAGGCCCGTCGGTCCATGGCGGTTCTTCTCGATCAGGATCTCGGCCAGCCCCTTGTCGGGTGTGTCGGGGTGGTAGACCTCGTCGCGGTACAGCATCAGGATCTGGTCGGCTTCCTTCTCGATCTCGCTGGAGTCGGAGAGGTCGCCCATGTTCGGGCGCAAGTCCTTCACGCGCTTCTCCACCTCGCGGCTCACCTGCGCCAGTGCCACCACGGGAATGTCCAACTCGCGCGCAATGTCCTTCAGCCCGGCTGCCACTTCGGCCACTTGCTCGTGCTTGCGGGCGCGGCGATCGCTGCCACGGATGCGCTGGATGTAGTCCACCCACAGCACGCCGATGTTGTGCTCCTGCTTCCAGCGCCGGGCCTGCCGCTGCACGTCCGTGATGGTCACGGTGGCACGGTCGTTGATCATGAGCTGGCGGTCTTGAAGGCGGCGCACGGCGAAGAACAGTCGCTCCAGGTCGCTCTCGTCGTGCGCGCCGTTGCGGAGGCGTGAGGCCTTGACGCCACCCTCGAGGGACAGCAGTCGTGCGCCGATCTGCACGACCGGCTGCTCGGTCGAGATGAGCCCACCAGGCAGTGGCGTTCGGAACGGGTTGCCGTTCTCGTCGAACTGTACCGGGCCGCGGTACGCCGCCAGCGCAAGGTTCAGCAGCAGGGCCGTCTTGCCCATGGCCGGGCGGGCGCCGATGACGATGAGGTCCGAGTCGTGCAGGCCGCCGAGCACGTCGTCAAGGTCTGACAGTCCCGTGGATACGCCAGGTATCTGCCCGCCGAGTTTCTTCACCTGCTCGGCGGCCTCGTACGCCATGGACAAGGCCTGCTTCAGCGTGAACTCGCTGCTGGACTCGACGTGCTGCATGCCCATCAGCTCAGTGATGCCGCTGTCGATCAGCTCGCCGGTGTCGTCGTTCGCGGCGAAGGCCTGCTCGACCAGACGCGTCGCGGTGTCGATGACACGCCGGCGGGTCGAATGGTCCCGCACAATGGCAGCGTATGCGCCGATGTTCGCTGCGCTCGGGGTGGAGTTGGCCAGTTCCATGAGGTAGGTCGGCTCCACCTCGACGAAGCCGTTTCGCTCAAACCACTCGCCCAGGGTGATCGCGTCGCAAGGGTCGCCGCGATTCGCCAGGCCAAGCATCGCCTTGAAGATCAGCCGGTGGTCGCGACGGTAGAAGTCGTCGGCCGTGATGCGGCCGGACACCTTGTCGAGCGCACCCGGGGCCAGCATCAGGCCACCCAGCACCGCCTGCTCGGCTTCGGTCGAGTGTGGAGGGATGCGCAGACCCATGGTGGCCGCTTCGCTGCGGAAGCTGCTCATCGGGCCATCTCCCGCGTCAGCTCACGCCGTGGGCGCGCTACGCCGCCGCCGTTTCCACCGCCAATCCGCGGAAGTCGTTCGGCAGCGGTGCGAATCCAGTTCCGGAACGTGCCGTCCCAGTCCAGCTTCGTCGCATCCTTCCCGGCCTTGTCGTGCCAGTAGTCGCAGAACTTCGGCACCTCGATGCGAAGGTCGACCTGCGGGTGGTCAGAACCAGCCCATGCGATCAGGGCCGGAGACGGTTGCCAGTCGTCGGGAAGGCGTTTCCCGCGCTTCGGCGATGCCTCCGACGAGGGTGCAGGCGAAGCTTGCGCCGCCTGCTGTTGATCTTTGGATTCGGTAATGGAGACGGAGACGGAGACGGTATCGGAGACGGGGCACTGCTCACTCGTGCTAACCGCACTGCTACTAGCACCATCTAGCACTGCCAACTGACTGCTATTAGCAGTCTCTCGCAATGCTACATGCGTGCTATTAGCACGCGGCGGGACGCCATCAGCGTGCTGAGCGCGTGCTTCGAGGATGCGCGCGGCGTACTCAGGCATCCGTCGAGCAGCCTCGGCCCGGCCGTATTGCTTCGTCAGCGCGGCGAAGCTGGCACGCTCGCTGCGCGCTTCGGCGCCAGCTGCCCATGGGTTATGCTCGGCCCAGTCATGGATGCGATATTCGCCCGGCTCACCGTCGAGGAAGCCGACATCCGCGAGCGTTGTCGCCAGCTCGCCGTCGGGCCCAGCCCAGTCCACCGCCAGCTCGATGTCCTCATCGCTCATGCCGGTCAGGTCGCCATCGGAGCGATTCGCGGCAGCCCAGAGGAACAGGCACACCAGGTGCCACGCCGCCGCGCCACCGAGGCGCTTCACAAGCTTCTTTGTCTTCGGGTGCGCGGGTAGCGCGGTGGAAATGCGTGCGTCGGCTGAAACGGCCATACCTACTCCGGGTTCCGGGAAAGTGCAGACACGCAACCGGCCGGATCCGGCTGTCCTCGGGCAGCTACTCCCGAGTTAGCGTGCTGCGGGTTGAACAACGAGCCCTGCGGCGATGGCGCCAGCGAGGCGAGGTGCATTTCGGCAGCCACAAGCTGCTCAGGTGTCGCCCCATGGGCCAGCACGGCAGGCATGGAGGCCAGCGCGCGCAGGTAGGCAGGGGACGACAGGCGGTTCATGGGGTGAATGCTTTGAGGGCCCGGAGCGTGCGAAGCCACACAAGGCGTTCGCGGATCGTCAAGGTGTGACGCATCAGCCGGCGCTCCGCATCAGCACGACGTTCCTCGCCTCGTCCGGCAACGCCGCGGCGAGCTGGGCCTGCATGCCGGCGAGGCTCGCCATGAGATGCGACACGGCCTCGAGCGCGGGCTTCAGGTGCGGTCGGTCGCCTTCATCGATCCTTCCGTCGGCCACGATCGGCGCCATGGCGTCGGTGACGCGCGCCGCGTGCGCCAGCATGTCGCTGAAGGACGAGAGCCCCTGGTCGGGCGCCAGCTTCTTCGCCGGCAGACGGTCGTAGCGATCGAACAGCGCCAACAGCGCGCGCTCGCGCGCAGGCTCGGGCAATGCCATCACCCACGGTTCCTCGAACTCGGCCGGGAACTCCTCCACCTTGCCGCGCAGCCAACGATCAACGATCTGGCGGTTATGTGCCCTATCCTTCTCGTGCTGCGTGCCGTCGGTCGGGTGCGGCAGGCGCAGGTTCGACTCATCAAACGCCGCGGCCGCCATGGTGTGGGCCAGGGTCACGAACGTGTCGGCGAACGCCGTGACCACCAGCTGCCGTTCGGCCTGTGCCTCGCGGGCAATGCGGCGAACCAGTTCGATCCGAGTTTCGTGAAAACGCTTCGTCATGGTGGTGAATCTCACTGGTTGAGACACTTACGCCATGGACATCACGGCGTACGGAAAAGGCGGGTTTCCCTTCGTGGCAGAATCGAGCTGCGACACCACGACCCATCAACGAAAGGAAACCCATGAAAGAGCACTACGAACTGAGGAAGGGCCTGCATCACGCGGACGCGGACCTCACCTATTCACTGGACGTTTTCGGCGACGCTCTCGCGGAGAAACAGGGGTACAAGTCGGACCTTCACGGTCTCGACGCGGTGCGCTACTACCTCATGCAGAAGCATCACTGGCTCCCGAGGGACGTGAAGGCGATGAGCTACGAGGACTTGCAGTTCGCGCTGAGCGAAGAGCAAGCAGGCTGGCTTCTGCCAAAAGACGCGCGCTAACCAGCGGGTCCTTGCAGGTGCTCGCCTTCTGTGCGAGCACCTGGCTCCTCATGAAATCGCGGGTAGCGGCCAAAGGCGACGGCGAAAAGGGGTCTATCTCTTCGAACCCGTCCTGGCGGCGCTCACCGGCAACGTCGCTGATTCGTATACCGAGCCATGCACCTACGATGGTCTTACGCGCCACCTCGGCCATCCGCCGGCCGAGTTCGGCACCGTCGACCTTGACGTCTACGGTCAACTCGCCGACGCGAGTCGATCGACGCTGCATGCGCGCCAGCCACACAAGGTTGCCAGCGGCGATGGCCAGCGCCAGCAAGGAAACGATCAGGCTCATGGGCGCCTCTCAGTTCGATTCGGGGTCGTCGCCTTGAACACCATCCACATGGACGGAGAGGCAAACGTCAGTAGGCAGAGGATGTCGGTGAGCACGTCAGGCCACCTTCCCGGCGGGGACTGGGTCGACCGGAGGCTTCGCGCCGGAAAGGTGCAGGTGGTGCAGGCGCACAGCTGCCATTCCCCTGGGCTCCTGCGACCTGCCCTGCTTGATGTCCGACAGGGCTTGAGGCGAGCAGCCAATGGCTGAGGCGAGCGCGGTGAGCGACCAGCCGTCGTTCTGCAAATCTGCGATTCGTTCGGACCATGGCTTCATGGGGCGAAGCCTATGGCATCCCATAACTCGCTGTCAACGGCATCCCATAACGTCTTTCCATAACCATTCGCCCATGACCGTGGGTGAACGAATCAAGGAGGCGCGCCAGCGCCTGAAGATGTCTCGGCCTGCTCTGGCAAAGGCTGCGGACCTGCCATATCCGACACTGGCCGGTATCGAGAACAGCGATCAGTCGTCAAGCACGAAGCTCCACGTGCTGGCGAAGGCTCTCCGCGTGCGCGTGGAGTGGCTGGAAACCGGCAAAGGCCCCATGGAAGCGAGCGACGAGCCGCCGGCCGAGGAAGGCTGGGCCGACATCGTCGGGGTTCGCCAGGCGGCCGCCCTGGGCGATGGCGCCGTGGTCGACGAATACGCCGAGACACATAAACTGAAGTTTCGGGCCGAGAGCCTGCGCCGGAAGAAGCTCCACGCCGACCGCCTCGCAGTCCTCTATGGCCGGGGCGACTCCATGTCCCCGACCATAAAGAACGGGGACGCCATCCTCTTCGACACTTCAGATATCGAGCCGCGGGACGACAAGATCTACGTGATCAGCTACGAGGGCGACCTCATGGCCAAGCGGCTGGTCGAGCTGGGCGGCCGCTGGTTCATCGCCAGCGACAATAAGGACGACCCGAAGTGGCGTAAGCCTGTAGCGGTCGACGAATCGAGGCAGTTCGAGATCCATGGCCGGGTGCGGTGGATCGGGAGCTGGGAGGACTAGCCGATCGTTGTAGGCGAAGTCCTACAGACGGGCGCAGTCCTCAATGCGAAAATCTGGCTTCAAAGCAGGGGAACAATATGGAAGGTCATCTCGAAGTGCCGGTAACCCTGGCACCCAACTATTTCTTCATCACCAACCCGGCGGTGGTTGTCACGGGCCCCATCTCGGACGGAACGCTACAGGTCGACTTCGCCGATGACCATATTGTTTACCCGACCATGCGCGTCACAGGTGACATGGTCGGGACGCAACCCTCAGATGGCTTGGCGAACCCGCGATTCGAGTTCCCCACGACTTTGCCCGCCCGCACGATTCTCGGACGCATGAAGATGGCGCCGGCGGCTGCTCGACAGCTGGCAGCCCTCCTTATAACCCACGCTGACGCAGCTGATCAGGCCATGGCAGCCCATGCAGCCGCGACTGAGAATCAGAACCAGGCATGAGCGTCGATGCTGTGTCGAGCGGCGCGACGCCGCCAGCCTGGATCGCCCCAATGGTAACTTCTGGGGCCGGCTCCGCGCCGCCGCCAAAAACGCTAGGCACTTTCGGCAATACCGGTCAGCTTAACTTAAATGCCACGCCCACCGGGTATGCTGGCGCCTCATTCGGTACCAAGACTCCAGGATTCATAACCATGTCTGACGCCCTGCTTCGGAGCATCGACACCCGACTCCAGAAGGTTTCGGAAGACGTTGGTGCGATGAAGTTGCAGATAAATACTGTCGAAAGCGACATAAAGCTGGTGAAGAAGGATGTCGAAGATCTGCCCACATGGAAGGGGGCGTTCGGTGCCGCATCGGCCGCAGTTGGCCTGGTGGGCACGGCCATCGCATGGCTCGCCAATGGCGGAGCAGCTACCATAGCGAGATGGTTCGGCGTAGGTAGCTGAATGCCTCGAAAAGCCCGCTCCGGCGGGCTTTTTCGTATCATCGGGACCGACCATCCACAGGGGAAAGGGAATGCGCCACGCCTGGATTCTTGTCGCCTGCTCGATCGCCATTGCCGGCTGCGTCACGAAGCCGCCCCGACCCGACCAGCTGCGCCAGCCACCCCCTGAACGGCTACTCGCCTTCCAGTCCCCGACCGAGGGTGACGCCACCATCGTGGTTACCCGTGACGTCGGGATGTCCGGCAGCGGCTGCTACGGCGCCATCTTCATCGACGGGAAGGTCGTGGCGAAAGTAGCCGCCGGCGAGCGCGCCACCTTCCACGTCCCCGCGGGCGAGCACATCGTCGGCACCTGGAATACCGGCTCCGGCCTCTGCGGCTACAGGGAGGGTAAGGATCGCCGCGAGGTGTCCACGATCCTGAAGCCTGGCGACGAGAAGCGCTTCCGGATCACGATCAACCCGAATTCGGGCGTCGAGATCACGCCCACCACCCTGTAACGGTCTGACGCCCGCGCTCCATCTGAGGCCGCTTCGGCGGCCTTTTTCTCGCCTGCCGAAAAAAGTTATGGAATCCCATTGACAGTGATCTATGGAATGCCATAGTCTCACTTCCACGCCGCCAAACACCGGCGAGGGAGAGGACCATGGGCACCAGCCTTAACAAGCCGAACTGCCAGACGCTCGCCGAACGCGCGTGGGAACTGGCCCGAGTCGCCAACCAACTGATCGCGGACATCGAGTCCGACCTCAACGCCCCGGGCGATGCCGCCTTCCGTGCGAAGGACGCGTTCGACGCCCTGAATGCCGCGCACCTTGCCCTACTCGACGCCCAGCGCGAGCAGGCGGTGCGGCATTACAGCCGGATGGCGGTCGAGTCGTGCTGGGATGCGATTGGGGGTGCTGCATGAGCACCGACACCATTCGCGCAGAACATGAGGCGCTGACCATTGGCAATGTCAGCGTCAGCGTCCACACCATGCGCCGGGCATGTGGCGAAGGTCGCTGTGCCGTCGAATTCGATACGGGCGCGGGCAGCCTCCGCTGCGGATTTCACGGAAGCAATGACGAATGGCGCGCTTTCGCGTCGGCCCTCATCAAACAACTCGATGAAGCGGATCAGGTCATTGCGCAGGGAGACGCCGCATGAACGCCTTCCTTCGCACCTGCCTCGTCACCCTAGCCTGCCTCGCCGCCTTCGGCTGCGCCGTCCAGAAGACCCAGCGCGACCGCGACATCGAGCAGTGCACCTACGGCGTCGTCGTGCCGGACAACATCTCGCAACGCGAGCGTGAGGCGTACATCCAGCACGAAGCGGTTCCCGCCTGCCTTCGGGCCAAGGGCTACACCGATGCGGAGGGTGCGCGATGAGCACCGAGACGCAGAGGGTTGATTCCATCGAGATTTGCTTGCAGCACGCGGCCAATAAAGGCTTGTGCCCGAAGACTGTCGTTGCGGTCTATACGGAGCGTCGAGATGCGACCGCCGCGATGGCAATCCGTGCAATCGATGCGCTCCATCTTCTCGAAGTGTTGGCGCCAACACACCCACGGACGCGCAAGCTACGCGAATCACTTGCCCGCCTGGAGGCGTCCCATGGATAACGAGACGCAGAGGGTGGATGTGTGTCCGCACTGCCGTCTTCCCATCGAGGCCGACCAGCCATCGAAGTGGTGGGCGAAGTCGGACAGCTTTGGATTCAAGGGTTCACGTGCGCCGACGCGCCGCTATCGCGTGCATCGCGTCTGCCCGAGCTACTACAGCAAACAGGTGGACGAGGTGAATGATCGATACGACGATGCAGTCGCGAAGGTCGCGGGAAATGACGCCGTGATCGCCGCCATGAATATCGCCCGCGCTTCCGAATTGGCGCAAATCGAAAGCCGCGCCGCCCTCGCCCGCGTCGGGGGTGCCGCATGAGCGCCCTCACCGTCCGCCAGCGGCAGGCCCTGCGCTACGCCACGCTCAAGTCCGAAGGTGACCGGGACTTGCGTGCAGCCGAAGCGCACCAGCACGCCCAGTCGTCCACACCGAACCTGCAGCGGCTCGTCGAAAGCCCGCGCGGCATCACGGTGCTGCTGATCGTTGGCCTCACGCTCTTCGCCCTGCTCGCTCCCGTGGGGAACTGGTGATGCGCCGCTTCTTCACCTGGTGGTCGTCCGCGCCCTTCGACGAGAAGACCGCTGTAGCGCTCATCGTGGGCGTTTGGCTTCTCGGCGCCGCCTGCTGGGTCATCGATCCCGCTTCTTCCCACCCGTAAGGCCCTCGCCCCGTGGGCAACGGGGCACAAGCAAGCCGCCTTTCGGCGCGGGAACTGGTTCTCCTCCCTCCCCCGTCAGGCCTCGCCCGTGAGGCGGCTTCCTTGTCCATCTTCAACGCTGCGCCAGCTTCGGCTGGCAAAGGATTCCTGTGAAAACGCTCCGCTTCGAAGGCTACAGCGACGACACGTTCGGCGAGTACGCGGTGACGAAGGATGACTTCGACAACTGCGCCAGCGGCGAACCCATCGAGTATCTGATCACCGCGCCCAGCGAGCCGGATGCTGGACTGATCGTGACCGGCCAGCATTGCCCCGAGCACAGCGGCTCCTGGCTGATCGGCATCGCGAACTTCGACCCCGATTTCACGGACCGGCCGATTCCGAACTGGCCGGCACGTTTCGTCCCGGCTACGGATGCCCGCTTCTTCTACAACCCAGTCCTTGAGATCGATGTCCCTGACGACTTCGTGCTGCGTTGCCTCCAGCGCGAAAACGACGGCGAGGAGGACTGAGCATGTTCTTTCGCAACCTCACCCTGTTCCGCTTCTCGCCGGCCGTCGCTGACGACCTGTCACGCCTTGACTATGTGCTACCCGAGCACCAGCTGCGCGCCGTGGGCCCGATGGAGATGTCGACGCGCGGGTTTGTCTCGCCCTTCGGACGTGGCGGCGACCGCCTCACGCACATGGTGGGCCACGACACGATGGTCATGGTGGGCAGCGAGTCCCGCATGCTCCCGCCTTCGGTCGTGAATGACGAACTGGCCAGCCGCGTGCAGAAGATCGCCGAGAACGAGGGCCGCAAGGTCAGCGGGCGCGAGCGGAGGAAGATCAAGGACGACGTGCTCAACGAGTTGCTGCCGCGAGCCTTCGTCCGTCAGACCTTGACGGCTGCCTACACCAACCTCACTGGCGGCTGGGTCGTGGTGAACACCGCCAGCCGCAAGACCGCAGAAGGCCTGCTGTCCCAGCTGCGCGAAGCCCTCGGCAGCTTCCCCGCCGTGCCGCTCGCGCCGGAGGAATCGCCCCGCATCCTCATGACCCACTGGGTCGCCACTGGCGAACTGCCGGCGGGCTTCGCCCTGGGTGACGAGATCGAACTGCGCTACCCGGCTACCGCCTACGGCGCCGTCGCCCGCTGCCGCCGGCAGGATCTGGACACCGACGAGGTGCGCGAGCACATTCGCACCGGAAAGCAGGTCTTCCGCATCGGCCTGACTTTCGACGACCGCATCAGTTTCGTGCTCGGCGAAGACCTGGTGATCCGCAAAGTCCGGTTCACCGACGTGGTGCTCGACGAGAAGACGGAGCCCGAGAGCGGCGAGGCGGAGCGGGATGCAACCTTCGCCCTGATGGCTCTCGAACACCGGCGCCTGCTCGATCGGCTCGCCGAGATCTTCAAGCTGCCGAGGCCGGAATGAGCGTCACCATCCTCACCGGCGACTGCCTGGAACTGATGCGCACGCTGCCCGACAACAGCGTCGATTCGGTGGTCACCGACCCGCCCTATGGCATCCGGTTCATGGGCAAGGCGTGGGATGGCGCGGACATTGAACGCAGGCATGCCAGCGCCGACAGTTCGGAGGCAGGACGCACGCGCAATGGCAAGGCAGCGGCAGCGGGAATGTACGACCTTGCGCCGGAAGCAATGAAGGCATTCCAGCGGTTCAGCGAAGCCTGGGCGGCAGAAGCCTTCCGCGTGCTCAAGCCCGGCGGCCTGCTTCTCTCATTCGCCAGCCCGCGCACATACCACCGCATGGCATGCGGCATCGAGGATGCAGGCTTTGAAGTGCGCGATCAGATCATGTGGATCTTCGGCAGCGGCTTTCCGAAGTCGCACAACGGCGAATGGGGCGGCACCGCCTGCAAGCCTGCGCACGAGCCGGTCGTCATGGCCCGCAAGCCCCTTGAAGGCACCGTCGCGCAGAACTTCGCCAAGTGGGGCACTGGTGGCCTCGACATCGACGGCTGCCGCATCCCGACCGATGAGACCCTGCGCGCCGGCGCGGGGTTGATCCCGTGCCGTCACGATGAGCACACGCCCCGCGGCCGCGCAGGCCAGCCCAGCGCGAACGCACGGTACGCGGAGAACGGCGCCACCAACTTCGCTGCGGCGCCCGGCCCGCGCGGTGGTGATATCGCGGGACGCTGGCCAGCGAACGTCATCCACGACGGAAGCGATACGGTTGTGGCTTACTTCCCGGACGCCCCGGGCCAGCAGGGCGATCTGCGCGGGCAATCCCGTAAGCGCGTGTCGCGCGGCATCTACGGCGATATGCCCGCCGCGCCAGACGCGCCAGCGCGGAACGATAGTGGCAGTGCCGCCCGTTTCTTCTATTGCGCCAAGGCTACGGCGAAAGACCGCGAGGCCGGCCTGGCTGACTTCGAGAAGCGCGCCGCAGGCATGGTCTCGAATACCTCTGGCCAGCACATCACGCGCCGCGACGAGGGGTACGAGCCGCCCAAGCGCGCTAACCACCATCCGACCGTAAAGCCCACCGACCTGATGCGCTACCTATGTCGCCTGGTCACGCCGGCAGGCGGCGTCGTGCTTGACCCGTTCTTGGGCTCGGGAAGTACCGGCCGCGGCGCCGTGCTCGAAGGCATGCGATTCATCGGCATGGAAATGGACCGTGACTACGCGGCTATCGCCCTCGCCCGGATCGCCGATGCGCAGCGCGAGCACGACGAGGCGTCCCGCCAGACCAGCCTGTTCGAGAAGACAGCATGACCACCACCATCACGCCCGAAGAGTTCGAGAAGGCCCTGGCACGTGCGTGCATGAAGGCCGCGAACCGCTGGATGATAGTTGACCCGTTCCGCTGCGGCGACCGGACCGCTGTGCTCACCGGGCCGCACCTGGACGAGGTTGCTCGTGAGGCTGGCCTGTCGGTTCCGCAAGCGCGCAGGCGCATGCAGAAGCTGCAGGAGGCGGGAAAGGTCTTGCGCCACGACACGCGAGGCGGGTCGACGTGCTGGTGGCTCGTCGGTCTGGCTCCCAGCCCTGCAGCGGCGCCGCCGGCGCCGATCAGCCTGCCGCCATTCGTACCGACCGTGCACGCCACGCCTTCGCCGTCCACGGCTCCCCGTCAGGGTGTGACGGCTCCCGCCCCAGGTCCCGCGCGCCAGCACTGGAGCGACGTCCTGGGCGTGGCCCGCGACTGCTCCACCAGCGAAGCCCGGGAAGCCTTCCAGTCCGCCCTTGCCGCGGTGGACGACCTCGACCTCGACGCGGAGCAGCAGCGCCAGCGCATCCGTGACGCCTACAACGCCCGTCTCGTCGAAGACGGTATTTCGGAGTGACCATGGCTAAGCCCACGATCCAGCACACACACACGACCAAGGTCGCCATGACGTTCGCCCGCGCCGAGATGGAGCGATTGGTGGCGAACGCAGTTCTTCATGCCGCCGGCATGGCCGACACGCCTCGCGAGGCAGTGAAATCCGTTTACTTCGATGAGCGTGAGATCGGACATAGCGGCGTGCGCGAGTGGGTCGCCGAGGTCACGATCGACAACGCCAAGATCCCGCACGCGGTGGAGGGATGACCATGGACCTGCCCATCCGCCCCAAGCCCCAGAAGCCGCGAATCAGCCATTCCGTTGAGGGATGGTTCGATGAGCACGGACGCTGGCATCCATTCCTTCAGGTGACTATCTACGGCTACCTCGTCGCGCTCGTCCAGACGCTTCCCGAAGCGTTCAAATACGCCGCCGCTGTGCAGGTTCCGGCATGATGCGCTTCCTCGATCGCCTCGCCTCCCGCACCCTGAAGCGCGCACCCGATGTTGTCATCGGCGGCCAGGATCGCCCCTACCTGCTCCGCTGGTGGGTGATCCCGCGCAACCGGCTGTTCAATGTCTACCTGCACGTCTTCATGCGCTCGGACGACGATCGCGCGCTCCACGACCACCCGTGGTGGAACGTCAGCATGCTGCTGGCCGGCCGCTATGTCGAGCACCGGATCAACGCCGGCGGCATCCACACGCGCACCGAGCGTTGCGAGGGTGACGTCGTGGCCCGAGGCGCCAGCACCGCCCATCGCATCGAGCTGGTGGACGGGCCGTGCCTGACGCTATTCATCACCGGTCCACGGTTCCGCGAGTGGGGCTTCCACTGCATGAGCGGCTGGGTGCCCTGGCAGAAGTTCACCGATCCCAGCGACCCGGGCGCTATCGGCGCGGGGTGTGAAGCCTTGACGGATTCCCCGGCACTCCGCCGCGCGCCGAATACCAACCCACCTCCCACCTATGCGCGGCCGGCCACACCTCCGCCGCCGCCGAAGAAGAAGGCCGTCAAGGTATGACGAAGTACGCCCAAGGCACGACCGTGAGCAGCGACAAGAGCCGCGCGGAGATCGAGTCCACGCTCCGCCGCTACGGCGCCACGTCCTTCATGTACGGCTCCGCGCCGGACCGCGCAATCATCGCCTTCGAGGCCTTCGATCGGCGGGTGAAGTTCGAGCTTCCGATGCCGAATCCGCAGGCGACGGAGTTCACGCGCACGCCAGGCCGCAACCATCTACGCAGCCCTGCCGACGCGGCCAAGGCCTACGAAGCGGCCGTGCGCCAGAAGTGGCGCGCCCTCGCGCTCTGCATCAAGGCCAAGCTCGAAGCCGTCGAGTCCGGCATCACCACCTTCGAAGCCGAGTTCCTTGCGCACATCGTGCTGCCCAACGGACGCACCGTGCACGACGAGGTCGCTCCCACCGTCTCCATCGCCTACCAGTCGGGGAAGGTCGTCCCGCTGCTGGGCAAGTTCTAAGGATCACCATGAGCACGATGACCCTCACCGACATCCGCAACCTGCTGGAAACCGCGCAAGTTGGCGGCAACCTATCGCGCGTCTCACTCCACGTCACTCGCGTGCGTCAGGCCGTTGCGAGCCTCAACGCCATGATCGCCAGCCTCGCCTCCCAGCCTGCCGAGCAGCCGAGTGGTGAAGGGTACGACGTAGCTCGCCACAACGATTGGTTGGAACGAAATGCCCAGCCGAAGCCCGAGCAGGCGGTGGGCGATGGGGTGGTGGCTCGGATAGAGCAAGCCGTGGCGTGGCCAGATATTGACCTAGACGAGTTCAACACACTGTCGGAATACCAGCGTGGGCATCACAGAGCGCGTTTGAACGTGCGTAACGAGGTACGAGCCATCATCGACTCTCGGTGTGCCGCGCTTGACGAGGATGATGAACTTAGGGCCGCTGTTCGATCCCTTCTTCCTATTGCTCGCAAAGGTTTCGACGGCGATACCAGCGACCAGATTTCGTTCGGGAGAGCGGTGGCCCGTGTGGAAGCCGCCCTATGTGCACCGCGCCCGGCTGTCGCCACGCCTGCCGAGGAAGGTCTGAAGCTGGACCCGGACACCAACGAGTGCAGCCCCGATCCGGTCGTGCGTAAGGCTTTCGCGGACGGCTACGACCAGGGCTTCGTGCACGGCAGTGGCGCCACGCCTGCCGAGGTGACGGATGGGCTATCGAACGTGATCGAATGGCACGAACGCGAACGCGATACGCAGCGGAAGCTGGGCCATGACAGTCAGGCTGACATGCATGATTGCTATGCAAGCGTGATCCGTACCCTCACCGCCCAATGTCAGGTCCGCAAGGATGGCGAGGTGACGGAGCTTCGTCGCGCGTTGACCGCCCTTCTTGTCGATCACGACCTCGACCACGGTCCCGGAGCATGCGGCTGCCGTCCGGTGCCGGAGAATGCCGGTCACACGTGCAGCGCGTGCCTGGCGCGCACCGCCCTCGCCTCGCCCAGCGCCGGGGCGGTGGTGCCGGAGGGGTGGAAGCTCGTGCCGGTCGAGCCTACGCCGGAAATGCGCTCGGCGTTCCAATCCGACGAGCCGCCGCTTTCCTTCGCTCGAACCACAGTCTTCATCGGTGACTTCGGCGAGCGCTACGCTGAAATGCTCGCCGCCGCGCCGGAGGTGAAACCGTGAGCAACGAAGCCGCTTATTTCGACGCGCTCAAACGCATTGCCAGCTATCAGTCGCCCGAGCGCCTGAGGCGGGGTGCGGAAAAACAGTATGGCCTCACGCCTGAAGAAGCGATTGAGATGGCCTACGAGAATGTGATCGAAGAGGCCAAGCGCGCGGTGAAAGGCAAGCGTAGGCCAGCACCGAAGGACACCCCCACGGCGGGGGATGGGGAGGTGCGGTCGTGAGTGCAACCTTCTTTCACCGTATCGGCGAGGCGGTAGAGGCGGCCTGCCGCGATCTCCCTGACGGCTACATCATCGAACTTGCTCTGGAGCGCGGCGCGGCGGTGCCCACGCTATACGATCCCGACGGGGAGCGCATCAGTCCCGAGGTAGGGAACGGCCTGGAGCTTCCCGACGAGATCGCCGACTTCGTTGTGCTCGCGAATGCGCACGCCGCCGGCGAGCTGGCTGCCGAGAAGGCAAAGGCGGTGCAGTCATGACGTCACGGAGGAAGCGTGCGGATGAACGCCGTGCCCTCGTCCTCGGCGGCCCGGGAGGCGAGTATCTCGTTCGGATACCGCCCTGTGGTCCACGCGTCTTGGATTCGCCGTTTCATCCCGTCTTCCAGCATCTCGAAGGCCGACCAGGTTCCCGCGAATTCCACCCCATCGGCCTCGATGCGCATGAAGCCCGTGTGCAGCTCGTACTTCCCGAAGGTACTGACCATGCGTGAACTCCCCATCCTTTTCAGTGCGCCGATGGTGCACGCCATCCTCGAAGGCCGCAAGACCGTGACGCGGCGGGTGGTGAAGCCGACTTACCAGAGCATCGAGGAACGCGATGACGGCTCCCTGTGGCCGTGGCGCGAAGATCTCAACCGCGCGACTGACTACTGGTATCCGTGCCCCTACGGCGCGCCCGGCGACCGGCTGTGGGTGCGCGAGACCTTCGCCCTAGAGCACGACGTCGAAGGAGGCGAGCCGCCGCACGCTGACGGGCGGCCCGTGCGGCGCAGGCCGGACGACGACGTAGACGGCCTGCTGCCACTGTGGACCCAGGCGCATTACCGCGCCACGGACCCCGCGCCGGATCTGTGCTGCGACCGCCCGAGCTGCGCCCAATGCCGCGACCACGACACGGGCCCGCACTGGCGGCCGGCCATCCACATGCCTCGATGGGCCAGCCGGATCACCCTTGAAGTGACCGCCGTGCGCGTGGAGCGTTTGCAGGGCATCACCGCCGAACAGGCTATCGCCGAGGGCATGGTCAGCCACCTGCGCGAGCACGACGCCGTGGTGGACCTGCGCCAGCAGTTCGCCGACCTCTGGGATGGGCTAGCCAAGCCGGGAACGACCTGGGCCGACAACCCCTGGGTGTGGTGCATCGAGTTTCGACTCGTGGAGGTGCCGCGTGCCGATCAAGCCTGAGAACCGCGCTCGCTACCCGTCGAACTGGTTTACCGAGATCCGGCCGGCCATCCTCGAACGCGCCGGCAACTGCTGCGAACAGTGCAAGGTTCCCAACGGCGAGCGCATCTGCAGGGAAGACAGCGGCGCCACCTACATGCTCGACACGGGCGAGGTGTTCGATGCCATCACTGGGGAGGCCCTCGGCCAGGTCCACCTGGTGGACTACCCGGCCGGGCGCTACGTGACCATCGTGCTGACGATAGGCCACCTCGATCACCAGCCCGAGAACTGTGAGCCCGACAACCTTCGTGCGTGGTGCCAGCGGTGCCACCTCGCCTACGACAAAGACCACCATGCCGAGACTCGGCGCGCCACCATCGCGGCGCGCAAGGCTTCCGGCGACCTGTTCCAGGAGGCGGCGAAGCCGTGAGCAGTAACACCCACCTCGTCGACTTCGACGACCTCTGCCGGCTCTCGCACAAAACGAAGCCCTCGGCCGTGCGGAAGTGGGCCAGCGAGCAAGGGATCCGACTGGGGGCCGGCCCCCTCCCCTGGACTACGATCGAGGCCGTTAATGCGGCCCTCGGCCTGACGCCGTCGAACGAGCCGCGCTACCGCACGGAGGACGTGCTTTGACGCGAGGACGTAAGCGCCGGTTCGATCCCACGATCCCCGGCCACATCGACCAGAAGAAGCTGCCGGTCGGTATCTATTGGAACCGGCGCGATCGCTACTGGTACACGCTCGCCGGCAAGCCGGCGAAGCGGATCCGCGTGGCCGAGGCCGATGTCCTGATGTCGGACCTGCACAAGGCCATGGAAGCCGTCCGAGGGGTGAAGACGGACACCCTGGACTACCTGCTGGACAAGTTCGACGGCTCCGCGCACTTCCGAGGCCTGGCGGCCGCGACGCAGGAGGGCTACGCCTACGCCCACGAGGCGCTGCGGAAGCATCCAACGAAGCTGGGCATCCCCTTCGCGAAATTGCCGCTCTCGACGATAACCACGCCGCTGCTACAGCGCCTGGTCGATCAGATCGCCGAGGAGTTCCCCACGAAGGCGAACGCCATCAAGCGCTACCTGTCCGTGGCCTTCAACTGGGGGGTGCGGCGCGGCCATTGCGCCGGCAACCCCGCGAAGGGCGTCGCGCAGGCCAAGGAGCGCCGCGCGCACCGAATGCCAGAGGAGGACGTCATGAAGGGCGTGGCGGCGTTCCTGCGCGCGCGTGGCGCGATGTCCGGCCGCCGGAAGGGTTCGCTCGCGCCGTACGTATGGGCGGTGGCTGCGCTCGCTTACCTCTGCCGCATGCGCGGCGTCGAGGTGCGCGACCTGACTGATGCCAGCGTCACGGACGAGGGCCTGATGGTCGTTCGAAGGAAGGGTAGCCGTCCGACCCTGGTTCGCTGGAGTGCGGAGCTGCGTGACGCTTGCGACTGGTTGGCGGCGAGGCGCACCGAGGTCTGGGCGCGGAAGCGCATGCCCATCCCGCTACAGGCGAAGGACCGGCCGCTGGTCATCTCGGAAGACGGTGCCCCACTATCGAAGGGTGCGATGAGCAGTGCCTGGCGGCGCGCGATGGCCGCAGCGAAGGAGGCCGGGTTGATCGTCGAGGAGCAACGCTTCGGGCTGCACGGGCTGAAGCATCGCGGCATCACGGACACCGAGGGCGACACGGCTGAAAAGCAGCAGGCCAGTGGCCACAAGACGCAGCAGATGGTGCACCACTACGACCACTCGATCCCGGTCGTCGACGTGGCCGGGAAGCGTGTAAAAAAGCCGGCTAAGTAGTTGACCGATCTACCGCGTAGATAGGTCATTTATGTAAATTTGCCGCCTGCATGCTCGCGAAATATCTACATCGTTCACTTGACTGTTAATCAGGGGGTCGTTGGTTCGAGTCCAACTTCGGGCGCCAAATTCGGAAAAACCAGCAAGCGATTGCTGGTTTTTTTTGTTTCTGGCCAACGCTCTCACCGGGCGCCCGTCCCAAGATCGGCCCCACGTGGCCTCTGCGGCACCTTGCGGATCTTGTCCATCGGATAGCCAAGGGCCTTCACCTTGTTCAACAGGGCGCCGTAGTCCGCCTCGGAAATCGTCGGCGTGCGCGCCATCACCCAGACGTAGTCGCGCGCGTCCCGGGCCACGATCACCTGGCTGTAGTCGTCCTTGAGGTAGGCAACGACGTATTGTGCTTTCAGGGGCCAGAACACCCGCACTCCCCACACCGCGTTATCGGTGCCCGGCTTCACGATCCCGGTGGTGCGGAATTCTTTCAGCTTGCCATCGAAGCTGCCCTTGCGGAAATGGAACAAGGTCGCGACCTCGCCATTGGGCTTCAGCGTGTAGGTTTCGACGGCATCGTACGCGTCTTTCTCGAAACGCGTGGGAATGGCGGCGATCACGTACCAGCTACCCATGTAACGAGGCAGGTCGACGTGGGCCACCGGGTCGATCGGCGGCAACTTGGTGGCGCACGCACTGGTGTTGACCATCACGGCACACGCCAGCAGCAGGGCTTTGGGCAGTTTCATGGCGGGTTCCTATGGGTGGGAATGGACTCAGGGCCGCACGAAGCGGTAATGCGCAACCAGCCACTCCTGGCCGTCGGCGTACCCGAACAACTCGGCGCACGACATCCAGAACATGCGCCAGCGCTGAAACCACAGCGATGCAGACTTCGCACCGTAGGCCTGGCTCAGCACATGCATGACCTGCTCGCGCCGGGCGTCCTGATTCGCCAGCCAATGGTTGGCTGTGCGTTGGTAATGCGTACCGTCGACATGCCAGCGCTGCTCGATGTGCAGGACAGACTGGAACCACAGCAGCGTGTCCGATGCCGGCATCAGGCCACCGGTGAAGAAGTGGCGGCCCATCCAGTTGTCGTCGCCCTGGGTCTCGAAGGGATACATCAGGGTCCGGTGCGCAAAGATATGCACGAACAGTTTGCCGCCCGGCCGCAGCCATAGGGCGATGCGTCTCATGAGCATGTCGTAGTTGCGCATGTGCTCGAACATCTCGACGGACACGCAGCGGTCGAACTGGGCGGGATCGAGCTCCAGGGTATTCACGTCGCAGGTGATGACCCGCACATTGGCCAGCCCCCGCGCGCGACACTGTCCCTCGATGTGCTCACGCTGCGAACTCGAGTTGGACACCGCGGTGATCCGGGCGTGTGGATAGCGCTGCGCCATCCACAACGTCAGCGAACCCCAGCCGCAACCCAGTTCCAGGATGGACTGGCCATCTGCCAGCTCGGCGCGCTCGCCGTACAGCTCGAGCATGGCCTCCTCCGCCTGATCCAGCGTTTCGTCGCCGCGGGGGTAATAGCACCCCGAGTACTTCAGGCGCTTGCCCAGACAAAGCTCGAAGAATGCGGGCGGCAACTCGTAATGCTGCGCATTGGCCTCGTCGGTATGGACCGCCAGCGGGCTGCTCCGCAACATCGAGATGCGCTCGGCGTAACGCGCCGACTGAGCCTCCAAGCCGCCGTCCCGCTCTTCACGCAGGCGCTGCGCGCAGAGGCGTCGAATCCCCTGGCGCAAAAGGGCATCCGGAAGATGGCCGCGTTCGGCCATGCCGAGCAGACCGGTAGCCGGTCGTTCGTTGGACCGTTCGTGGGGAGCAGGCTTGGCGACGTTCATTGTTCCGACCTCTTGGGAAACCAGGGAATCAGCATCGGTGTGCTGCGCTGGTATTCGCGGTACTCATCGCCGCGACTGCGCAAGGCTTGTGCCTCGGTGTATGGCACGCCACTGATCCAGCGCAGAAAGACGTACATCACCAACGGGCCGGACCACGCCAGCCAGAAGAAAGGCGATCCGACGGCAAGGAAGACGTAAGCGAACCAGTGCAGCCACTCGAAGAAATAGTTCGGGTGGCGCGAGTACCGCCACAGACCCTCGCGGCAGGTACGCCCCTTGTTCGCCGGGTCCGCGCGGAAACGCGCCAGCTGCCCATCGGCGACCGACTCGCCAACCACGCTGAGCAACCAGACGACAGCACCTGCGGCCAGCCATGCAACGGACACCTGCGGATTTTTCGCCACGGCTGCGAAAGGCAGCGCGAACAGCACGATCAGCAAGGCCTGGAACTGGAAGAAAGCAAAGAATTTCCATTGCGCGCCTTTCCAGTGCGCGCGCAGGTGCTTGTAGCGACCGTCCTCCGGTTCACCGCGCACACGCTTCCACAGATGGCGGGCCAGGCGCATACCCCACACGCCGCCGAGGATCGCGAGCGCTGCCCGGATCATCGGCGCACCGCTGCCGAAGAGCGCCATGAGCACGGCGCCGGCCCCTACGCCCGCCGCCCAGAGCACGTCGACGATACCGGCATTGGAACGACTGCGCTGCCACTGCCAGCCAAGGGTCATGACCGTCGCCGCCAACAGCCACAGGATCAGACATTGCCACCCGATGCTCATGGAAACGTCCCTTACCCGAGGTCGCGCGCGGACGGACGGTGTCCGGGCTTGGCCAACAGCAGATGGGCCACGCCGATCGAGCGCTCCCGGAACCCGCCTTCGCAATAGGACAGATAGAACTCCCAGAGGCGGATGAACCTTTCGTCGAACCCTTGCGAGCGGACCTGCGGCAACTTCGCCATGAAACGCTCACGCCAGGCCTTGAGGGTGAGTGCATAAGAACTTCCGAAGTCCTCCATCCGGATCAGCGCCAGGTCGCTGGCACGGGTCTTCGCTGCCATCAATGCACTGATCGACGGAATGAAGCTGCCGGGGAACACGTGGCGCTTGATGAAGTCGACCGACGTCAGGGCCTGCTCGTAGCGGTGGTCCTCGATCGTGATCGCCTGCACCAGCGCCAGCCCATCGGGCTTGAGCAAGCGACCGAGCTTCTCGAAATAGGTATCCAGATACTGCGCGCCGATCGCCTCCACCATCTCTATCGAGACGAGCTTGTCGTACTGGCCCTCGAGGTCCCGATAGTCCTGGAGCAACAATTGGACATGCGCCTCCACGCCCGCCTCCGCGACGCGCTTGCCGGCAAACGCAAACTGCTCGCGGGAGATCGTCGTCGTGGTGACGTGGCATCCATAGTGCCTGGCGGCATACAGCGCGAAGCCGCCCCAGCCGGTACCTATTTCGATCACCCGGTCGGTGGGCTTCAGGTCGAGCTTGCGGCAGATCTGTTCGAGCTTGCGGGCCGAGGCCGTGTCCAGCGTATCGGCGGGATCGTCCCAGATAGCCGAGCTGTACATCAGATCCTGCGAGAGGAACAAGGCGAAGAAATCGTTGCCCAGATCGTAGTGTGCAGAGATATTGCGCCGGCTGCCGTTGCGCGTGTTGCGGCGAAGCGCATGCCAGGCGCGCAGGGCCACGGCGCCCAGTTGTGCCAGCCCGCCTTCCATGCCGTCGAGGAGATCGCGATTGCGGACAAGCAGCTGAATCAGGCCCACAAGGTTGTCGCAACTCCATTGACCGTCCATATAGGACTCGCCAGCGCCGACGCTGCCACGACGGGCAACGGCGCGATAGAAGGCGGGGTCCTTCACCTGCAGACGGATCTGCAGATCCGTCTGGACATTCGCGGGGTCGCCGAACTCCACCGAACCGCAGGCGTCGTGAAGCACCAGACGGCCATGGCGCAGCCCGCGCATGCGGTCGAGCAATTGTCGACGCAGGAAGCGATCAAGGGCGCCGAACGGGGCGGCTTCCTGCGCGACGGGTGTGGCGATCTCGTTCATGGCAAACCTCGGGGAAGCAATGTCATTCGGGACCACGCGCATGCAGCGCGGGGTGATCGTGGACCGGATTCCGTTTCAACCAGAGCCGAAGCGCCTGCCAGTGGATCGCCCCGACCACCTGCGCGGTCATCAAGGGGTAGCGCCAGAGCACGCGCGCCAGCGATCCGGGGGAGAGTGCACGCCGTTCGAGGCTCAACGTGGCATCGAACTCTCGCCGTCCTTCGCGCAGCACATTCATGTGCACCCGCAAGTGCTCGTCCGGCATGTTGAGTCGCCAGTCGTACTCGCAGTCCATTGCCATGAACGGCGAGACGTGAAACGTCTTGGAAAAATGCCAGTGCAGTGCGCCATCCCTATCGATGGCGCCGTCGACCGGCAGTACATACGCGTGCCGTTCCTTCCAGGGGGTATTCGTGATCTCGGCCAGCACCGAGACCAGGGTCTGGCCGTCCTCGGCGAAGCAGTAGTAAAAGCTGACCGGATTGAAGACCAGCCCGAAGTAGCGCAGGTGAGTCAGCAGACGAATCGGCCCCATCGGCCGCCGACCGGTGGCCTGTTCGACGCGACGGCGCACGGCCTCGACCAGCGGCAGATCATCGGGGCCGAGGTAATCGCTGCGGCGGAACTGTGCCACGTTGGCGTGCGTGGCCGACCACAGCCAGCGTCCGCGGAAGACCTGCTCGACCTCGTCGAGATCAAGATAAAGCTGCGCCATGCGATAGGTGAAAGCGTGCGGATGCGGCGCATGGCGACGATGGCGCACGACGCCCTCATAGACGGCGCTGGCCCAGGGGAGCGCTGTACTGGCGGCCTTCGCCGTCACGCCGCCGCCTCCAGCCCATGCGCTTCCCCCACGGCGCCCGCCGCGGTGTCGGACGGCCAATGGACTCCCAGCGCAGCCGCCACCTCGACCGCGCTGCGCATGCCGTCTTCATGGAAGCCCCAGCCCCAGTAAGCGCCGGCAAACCAGGTACCGCTCCTGCCCTGGATCTCGGCCTTTCGCGACTGCGCACGTACCGAGGCCCGCGTATATACAGGGTGGTGGTAGCGCATGCGTGCCAGCACTTTGTCAGGCGCGATGGCCTCGCTTCGGTTCAGCGTAACGATGAACGGTTCCGCCGAGTCGATTCCCTGCAGAAGGTTCATGCAATAGCTCACCGTGCAGGCAGCTCCGGCGTCACGCGGCACCCAGGCATTCCACGCCGCCCACGCCTTGCGCCGCCGAGGCAGAACGCGGGTGTCGGTATGCAGCACCGTGTCGTTCGCCTGATAGGTCATCGCGCCCAGGATCGATTGCTCACGCTCGCTCGCGTCGGACAGCAGGCGCAGCGCCTGATCGCTGTGGCAGGCCAGCACCACCTGGTCGAAATGCTCGTCGCCGGCGGCGCTTTGAATGCAAACGAGGCCGTGGTCGCGACGGACCGAGAACACCGGGCAGTTCAGTCGTTCGCGGACAGACCAGCGCGCCCGCAGCGCCGCCACATAGGTCGAAGAGCCACCCTGCACCACGCGCCACTGCGGGCGCCCGCTGACCTGCAGCATCTGGTGGTTGGCCATGAACTGCACGAGGTAGCGCGCCGGGAACTGGAGAATCTGCGTCGCCGGCGACGACCACAGCGCGGACGCCATCGGGATCAGGTGCTCGTCGCGAAACGCCGCGCCATAGCGCTGCTTGTCCAGGTAAGCGCCCAGTGTGATCGTGTCGTCCGGCTGTAGCAGAAGCGCCGGTGCCTCGCGGTAGAACCGCACCAGATCGCGAACCATCCCCAGGAAGCGCGGCGAAAGCAGATTCCGCCTTTGGCAGAAGAGCGAGTCCAGCGTGCTGGCGTTGTATTCCAGACCGCTGGCCTCGCTGTGCACCGAGAAACTCATGGTGGTCGGCTGCGACGTCACACCCAGATCGTCGAACATACGCGTCAGCAGCGGATAGTGATCTGGGTTGTGCACGATGAAACCGCTGTCGATCCGGAAACGGCGACCTTTCTGCTCGATGTCATGGGTGTGCGTGTGCCCGCCGATATAGCCGTCGGCTTCGAACAGCGTCACGTCGTGCTTACGCGACAACAACCATGCAGACGCCAGCCCGGAGATGCCCGATCCAACCACGGCGATACGCATGGCTCAGCCCCTCGCCTTGGCCATGACCCACGCCGGTATCGGCTTGAGTCCGTGCACCAGTCCAAGAGCGGACATCAGCTTGAGCACGTACCAGGTGACATCCACTTCCCACCAGCGAAAGCCCTGGCGACAGGATCCAGGGAAGAAATGATGGTTGTTGTGCCAGCCCTCTCCGAAGGTCAGCAGGGCCAGCCAGAGGTTGTTGCGGCTGTCGTCCCTTGTTTCGAAGCGACGCTTGCCGAAGCGATGCGCCAGGGAGTTGATCGTCACGGTGGCGTGGAAAAGTACAACCGTGGAAATGAAAAACCCCCAGACGAGCATCTGCCCCCCGCTGGTGCCGAGCTGCGGAGCGACGCGATGGAGCAGGACGCCGAGCGCGTAGAGACCCACGGCCAGCGCGACGGGAACGGCGATGTCGAATCGGTCCAGCCAGCGCAGCTCCGGATATTTCGCCAGGTCGGGCACGCGAGACAGATCGGTGCGGAAGTTGCGCGGCGTAAGGAACCAAGCCACATGGCTCCACACGAAGCCGTGCACGCCGGGCGAATGAGGATCCAGCGCGGTATCGGCGTGCCGATGATGGTGGCGGTGGTGCGCCGCCCACCAAAGCGGTCCACGCTGCACGCAAGACGCGCCTATCAGGGCGAACACGAACTGGACGCGACGCGACGTCTGGAACGTGCGATGCGAGAAATAGCGATGGTAAAACCCCGTGATGGCGAACATCCGAACCGCATAAAGCGTGGCCGCCACGATCAGGGCAATGGGCGACACACCGACCCAGATCACTCCAGCGCAGGCGAAGTGCATCGCCAGGAAGGGGGCCGCTCGCAGCCAGTCGATGCGGTCGGCACGCGGATCGTCCGCCGGCAGCGCGACCGCGCCGGCGTCGAACCACTGGCGCAACCGCCGTAGCGACGGCTTGGGGCTGGAAGTTTTCGGGGCATTGTCCATCGCGGTTCCTGTGCGCTCATGACAGATACGCATGGCGGCGGCGATTGGATGCACCCGACCTTGTGTGCCGACCAGCCCTTCCCTTCGGCGCGCGGCAGCTGGCTAATAAAAGCTGTGCCGCTGGCGGCTCAGAATCCGAACAGAGGTTGCAGCGCGCGGGCAACCCAGCCGGAGAACTTGAGCGGCGCGTCCGTGGCTGCCACGCAGATGCACGGCACGCCCGGCGACGTCACCGGCTGATGAAGGATCTCGCCGTCCAGATCGGCCACATCGCCCGGACCGAAATGACCGAGCATGTCATCGTAGGCGCCATCGAGGATCATGGTCAGTTCGCTGCCCCCGTGGCTGTGCAGCGGCAGCTTGCTGCCTGGGGCGATGCGCAAAAGCATCAGGTCGCCGCCGCCGATGCCGGTCGCGCGGATGCGCTGCACACCCGGGGCCACGCGGCGCCAGCGCAAGGCACGCATGGAATGGCCGAACCAAGGGTGCAGCGCATGGGGGAGCCGGTCAGGGTCGTGATCCTCCACCATGTCTCCGACCTGCTCCGGTGCGATGACCGGTTCGCTGTCGAGCCGGGCCAGCATGGCGGAGCGTGCCTCTTCCGTCGGGGGTTCGACGCGCTGCTGCTGTAACAGCAGGCCGCCGATCCGGTCGGCGTCGAGCAGCCTGTCGCGACAGGTGGCGCAGCGCTCCAGATGCGCGGAGGCGACCACCGCGAGTGCCCCGGGCAGCGCGCCGGAGGAGTAGCTGAGCACGGTGGCATCATCCAGATGATGAGTCGGCTTCATCGCGGCGCCCTCATGCTGCGCTGCAATTTCGCAAAAGCGCGCCGCAACGACGACTTGACCGAACCCAGCGGCATGTCCAGTTCAGAGGAGATCTCGCTGTGGCTTTTGCTTTCGAGATAACACATGCGAACCAGCTTCGCCTGTATGGCCGGAAGACGATCGATCGCTTGAAGAAGGAGGTCCTGATCGAGGGACGACTCCGGCTGTGAGTCGATTCGCACCGATTCGGCGTGATCGAGGCGGTCCAGACCTTCCTGGACCGGCAACCAGTGCGGCTCTCGCCGCACGTGGTCGATGTAAAGATTGCGCGCCACGCGGAACAGCCACGTGGACAGGCTGGCGCGTGTCGGATCGAACATGCCCGCCTTTCGCCACAATGTCAGCAATGCTTCCTGAACCAGCTCGTCCGCCTCCGGATCGGGCACGCCCAGGTTGCGCAGGTAACGCTTCAGGAGTGGCGCGAAATGGTCGTAGATGCGCATGAAGCTGGCGCGGTCGCGCTGCGCCGAGACGGCCGACATCTGCGCCGACCAGTAGTGTGCGTCGAGCGGGGTATTGTTGATCGCATGAGTCACGGATCGCCTCGCCCCGAAAGGCACCACCCCGGAAACAGTTGTGACCAAGCCGATCATACGCAAAGTTTCCACTCATGGCGCCCGGGAGAAAGGAGCCGCCGATTGCCAGGGCTGCCCATCTTCCTGATACGGCCCAAGCGGCGTTTTGGATTCACCCGCGCGGAAGGCACTGCGCCCTCCGTGGTTGGCGAACGAGATGGGTGGCCGCGACCGGACGTAAGGCGCACCTAAGCAATGTGTAGATTCACTCGTCGCATCAGCCACTTACGTCGCCTTTTCACCTAAAGCATGACCTCGGTCTGCCGTTAGCACTTACACACTCAGTGCAGGCAAAAGCATGACCATCAAATGGCGAATCGTGATCACCATGGCCGCGGCCCTTCTTGCCGCCATCGCCGTAGGTCTCACCGGGCTGGCCGCCCTCAATCGGACCCAAGCCAGCTTGGAGGCGATGTACAACACAAACCTCATGCCCATCGTCCACGTCACGGACGTACGCGACGACCTTGCGGAACAACGTAACGCCGTGAACCGGGCGATGATCGTCGGCACCCCGGAGTCGGTGGCAAACGCCAAGCAACGGGTCGCGGCAGCGCATGACAGGCTGGACAAGGACTGGGGCGCGTATTACCCAGCCCTGGTGACGAGCGAAGACGAGCGTGCTCAGGCGAAAGCGTTCATCGCCTCGCGTGGCGCGGCGGAAGAGCAGATGGGATTGCTGCTCGAGAAACTCGGTCACGGCGACAAGGACGGCGTTGCCTATCACATTCAGCATGTCGCTCCCGTCCTGGAACAGGCGGCCGGGCAAATCGCCGCGCTTGTGTCGGTGAACAAGGGTCAGGCAAAGGCAGGATTCGACGAGGCAGGTGTCCGTGAGCAGCGCACGGTCTGGGTCACCCTTGCTGTATTGCTGGGCGCTGCACTTGTCGTGCTCGCCTTGGGTTGGGCACTCGCGCGAGCCGTCATGCGTCCGCTGCTGCGCGCGCGGGATCTCGCCCACCGCATCAGTCAGGGCGAGCTGAACCACAAGCTCGAGGTCACCGGCAGCGACGAACTGAGCCACACGCTGCGTGCCTTGACGGCCATGGACGAACAGTTGACCAGCATCGTGAGCCAGGTGCGCAGCAATGCCCAGCAGGTTGCCTACGCCGCGCGCGACGTGTCGGCCGGCACGGACGACCTTTCCAGCCGCACGCAGGAACAGGCGTCTTCGCTGGAAGAGACGGCGGCGTCGATGGAAGAAATGACCGCGACCGTCCGAGAGAACTCGGAGGGTGCCGCCACCGCGCGCGCTCTCACCTCGACGCTCCAGGACGAGGCACTGCTCGGAAAGGGCGTGGCGGACGAGGCCGTGGCTGCCATGAGCGAAATCACCCGTACCAGCCGCAACGTTGCCGATATCGCGGTTCTCATCGACGAGATCGCGTTCCAGACGAACCTGCTTGCGCTCAATGCGGCGGTGGAAGCCGCTCGCGCAGGCGAACAAGGCCGCGGCTTCGCTGTCGTCGCGTCGGAGGTACGCTCGCTGGCCCAGCGCAGTGCCACGGCGGCACGCGACATCAAGCGGCTGATTGCCGAAGCGGCGGATCGCGTCGACGGCGGCTCCGTCCTGGTCGGACGCACCGGACAGGTCCTGGCAGAGATCGGCAGCAGTGCTACCCGCGTGAGCAGCATCGTCAACAACATTGCCGCCGCATCGCTTCAGCAATCGGCCGGCATCGAGCAGGTCAATGACGCCGTGACGGCGCTGGACGAGGTCACCCAACAGAACGCCGCGCTCGTCGAAGAAGCCAGTGCGGCCAGTAAACAGATGTCGGACCTGGCCGAAGAACTGATGCGGCAGGTCGCGTTCTTCCGGATCACGGGCATGGAGGCTGACGTCGCCCCCGAAGTACGGCGCCCCGCTCCGGTGCCGCCGCCTGCCGCTCCCCGTCAAGAGCGGGTCCTGGAGGAAGCGGTGTGGAACGAATTCTGACGATGCAGCCCTGTTTCAGTTCTCCAGTTGCGTGATCGAAGCCACCCTGCCGTCGATCACTTCGATCTGCACCGACTTGCCGCGGCGGTAATACTCCAGACGATAGCCCTGGAGCCCGCCGCGGCGGGTTTCGATGGGCGTTTCGCGGTCGGGCTTGCCGGCCACCTGGCGCAGGCGGCCTTCGCTGTCGCCGGTGGAGATGACCTGGGAGCCGAAACGATACGTGTCGGCCGCAGTGGCGGTGATGGCGAGCGAGGCGAGGACGAGTGCGACGACGGCGCGCTTCATGGCGGCTCCTTGTCAGGCTGGGGATGTGCGGAGGGTATATCGCTTACCGCGTCCGGTCCAAGCGACCGGCGCCTGGGGCGGCGGTTCGTCAGGCCCGGGACACGTGGGGATTGCCCGCGACGAGCCATCGCCAGAGCAGGTCTGTCCCTTCGCGGATGCCGATGCGGGCCGAACCGGGCACGTTGTCCGGTGGCGGCATGCCGTCGTCGAGCACGGTGTAGCCGTCCCGCGCCCGCACGAGGTCGATGCCATTCTGGTCGCCCGTGATGCCCAGTGCCTGGGTCAGGCGGGCCGGGCCGCTGCACAGTTCGCGATCGCGCCGGACCTTGGGCCGTGCCTCGCGCATCAGTTCGATGCCCGACAGAGGTTCGAGCGCCCTGATGAGCACACCCGAGCCTTCGCCCTCATCGCCGCAAACGGTGTTGCAGCACCAGTGCATGCCGTACGTGAAATACACATACATATGGCCGGGCGGCCCGAACATGACGGCGTTGCGTTTGGTCTTACCGCGAAACGTATGCGCGGCCGGGTCGATGGCCCCGACGTATGCTTCCACCTCCACGATGCGCCCTGCCCGCCCATCGGCGCACGCCAGCACCTTGTTCAGAAGCTCGGGAGCGACGACACGCGCGTCGCGATGGAAGAAGGAGCGGGGAAGCACGGCGCCGGGCCAACGAGGTCGACGCGAGGACATCAGGGCTCCACAGGCTCGCCGTCGGTGTCCGGGTCAGGCCCGGGCCGTTCCACAGGCTCGTGCTCCAGCGGCGGCGGCGCGGTGCCGGGATGAGGCGTCTCGGTATCGGGTACGGGACGAAATGGTCGTGGCATGGCCGGAAGAGTAAACCGTGAAGCAGCGAACCGTAAGTGGCAGCCCTACGGTTCACTGTTCACTGTTCACTGTTCACTGTTCACTGTTCACACATCAAAACACGCCCAGCAGCCAGCAGATCAGCACGATGGCGAGGATCACGCCAATGCCGCCGCTCGGGCCGTAGCCCCAGCCGCTGGAGTAGCCCCAGGTGGGCAGGCCGCCGATGAGGGCGATGATCAGAACGATGATGAGGATGGTGAAAAGCATTGCGCGTCTCCGCCGTGGTTCGGTGGCCGCATCCTCGCGCGTCATACCGTCTAGAACGCGTGACGCAAAGGCGCTTTTCGCGTGTCCCGTTCAGCGATGGGAAGGCCGGGAACGGCAGGAGCCGAACCCGGCCGTTGACTCAGGTGCGAACGACGTAGCAAGGCTCGTAGGCGGTGCCGCCCGGAAGCTTCATGCGGTGCTGCTCCACGAACGCCTTCAGCAGGTCGTCGAGCGCTCGCATGATCTCCGTCTCGCCGTCGATCACGAACGGACCATACTGCTCGATCGCCTTGACGCCCTCTTCCTTCACGTTGCCCGCGACGATGCCCGAGAAGGCACGCCGCAAGTCCGCCGCCAGCTCGTGGCGCTGCCGGCCACGGTGTAGCGCCAGCGAGGCCATGGCCTGGTGCGTCGGGCGGAACGGCTGCTGGAACGACAACGGAATGTCGAGCGCCCAGTTGAAGAAGAACGCGTCCTTGTTGTCCAGGCGGTGGTTGCGCACCTTCTCGATGCCGGAAACCATCGCGTGGGCCACGGCAGCCGGATCGTCGATGACGATCTTGTAATGACGGGCGACCTCGTCACCTAGCGTCAGGCGCAGGAAGCGGTCGATCTGCTCGAAATACGCGGCAGAGTTCTGCGGGCCGGTGAAGATCAGCGGGAACGGAATATCCTTGTTCTGCGGCAACAGCAGGATGCCGAGCATGTAGAGGATTTCTTCGGCCGTGCCGACGCCGCCCGGGAACACGATGATGCCGTGGCCGAGACGAACGAACGCCTCGAGGCGCTTCTCGATGTCCGGCATGATCACGAGGTTGTTCACGATCGGATTGGGCGATTCCGCCGCGATGATGCCCGGCTCGGTGATACCGATGTAGCGATTGCCCTTTCGGCGCTGCTTCGCGTGCGCGATGGTGGCGCCCTTCATGGGGCCCTTCATCGCGCCGGGACCGCACCCGGTGCAGATATCCATGCTGCGCAGCCCCAGCTGGTAGCCGACGCGCTTGGTGTACTCGTATTCGTCGCGCGAGATGGAGTGGCCACCCCAGCAGACCACCAGGTTCGGATCCACCTGCGGACGCAGGATGCGCGAGTTGCGCAGGATCTCGAACACCGCATGGGTGATGCCCACGGTGTCGTCGAGATCGAAGGCACCGGCTTCGAGCTGCGTGGACACGTACACGATGTCGCGCACGACGGCCACGAGCAGTTCGTTGATGCCGCGAATGATGCGGCCGTCGACGAAGGCCTGCTCCGGCGCGTTCCTGAGTTCGATCTTGATGCCGCGATCTTCCTGCAGCACCTGGATGTCGAAATCCGGGTACTGCTCGAAGAGGCTGCCCGGATCGTCGGAGAGGTTGCCGGAAGTCAGCACGGCCAGCGCGCAACGGCGCAGCAACTGGTGCAGGCCCGACCCGCTGGCGTCGCGCAGGCGGGCCACCTCGTTACGGGAAAGGATGTCGAGGCCGCCGGCCGGCGAGACGCGGGCGCTGACGGTTTTGCCGCTGACGGGCTCCCCGAACTGAATGGCATTCATGGTGTTACCTGTCCTTCTGACCGCGAATTAGCGGCGAACCCCGCCCCGGGGTGGGAGCGGACCGCCTAGGATCACGCGAGTGGTCGCCGGGGGTCAAGCCCAAAGAAAAGGCCGGCACCCTTGCGGGTGCCGGCCTGGATCGCTCGGCGAATCCTTCGCTTAGAACGTGTAACGCACGGTCAGCATGGCCGACCAGCGGGACACCGGGTTCACCTTGGTCGCGCTGTTGTCCGTCGGCGCGTCGTAGATGGTCTTCGTACCCGGCTGGAAGTTGCCGTTCGCGTCGGTCGGCAGGTTGTAGACGTACTTGCCCGTGGCCGGATCCACGCCGCCGAACGCAGCGAGGTTACGCGTATACGGGAAGCCGACGTACGACTGCTGGCCCCAGTCCTTGTTCACGAGGTTCAGGAAGTTGTAGATGTCCAGACGGATCTCGCCCTTGTTGCCGGCGAAGATGCCCGGAATTTCCTGGCTCAGGCTCAGGTCGATCTGGTTCACCCAGGCCGACTTCGCGCCGTTGCGACGGGCAACTTCGCCCTGGTGCTTGCGCAGGTAGTCGTCGTTCTGGATGAAGTTGTAGAACTGGTCGACCAGCTGCTGCGAAGCCGCGGCGGTGCCCTTCGAGTTCCTGAAGATGGTGCCATCGCCACGGGTGGGGATGTACGCCAGGTCCTTCGAGTAGCTGTCGCCATTGGCGTCGTTGCTGAAGATCCAGCTGTACGGCACACCGCTATGACCGTCGTAGAAGGCGCTGATGGTCGTGGCGTAGTCGCCGAAGAAGTTGTGCTGCCACGTCAGCGAAGCATTGAGGCGCTTGGCGATATTCGTGTTGGCCGTCGAGGCCACGTCTTCGTTCGGGTTGTACCAGGCGCTGTTCGAGAAGTTCGACGTGGCCTGGCTGGACGTACCCGGATTCACCTCGGTCGAGTGACCGCCGGTGGCCGCGACGCTCCACGACCAGCCGTTCTCCATCGGCTTGGTGAACGACAGGGTGACCGTATCCGCACCACCCTTGTGGGTGTTGGTCAGGTACGTCACGCCCTGGGCGAAGCGGCTGTCCTGGCGGTAACGAGCGTTCGAGCCGCCGGTGTTCGCACCATTGAGGTTGCTGCCGCAGCTTGCGCCCGTCGCGCCACCCACCGGCTTCGAGCCGCCGATGCAGCCCGCATAGGTGTAGCGGCCGTCCGGCATGATACCGGTCGGAGCACCGATGTTGAGGTTCTGATAGAGGATGCCGTCCTGCACGTCGAGATGCTGCCACTCGATGCTGGCGATGATGCCCTGCCACGGCAGCTCTCGATCGAAGGCCAGCGACGACTTCCACACGCTCGGCAGCTTGAAGTTCTTGTCGACCGTGTCGACGGCCATCTGCGGAGTGGTACCGGTGCCGCTGGTCGGCTGATTGAACGGATCCGGGCTGAAGGCCGGGCACGGCAGCGGCTGCTTGCCGAGCTTGCAGGTACCGTCCGCCTGGCGATCATACGAGTAGGTGACGATGTTGATACCGTTGTTCTGGTACGGGTTCGTCATCCACACGGTCGGCGGATCGGACTGGAACAGGCCCACGCCGCCGCGCAGCTGGGTCTTGTACTCGCTGTCGAAGGAGTAGTTGAACGACAGGCGCGGCTCGACCAGCTTGGAACCGTTGATCGTGTTCGCGTTGCTGAAGCCGAAGCGCTGCTGGAACGTGGCGTTGTAGAGCGGCTTGTCGTCGGTCAGGTACTTGTTGACGCGGAAGCCGAACTGCACCGACAGGTTATCGGTGGGCTGCCAGGTGTCCTGCAGGAAGAACGTGTGGCGACGCAGTTCCCACTGGGCGGCGATGTCGTTGAGCGAATAACCCTGTGCCGGACGGTACAGCGAATAGTTGCTGTACAGGCCGAGCGGGAAGTTCGTCAGGCCGTCGGCGCCGAAGGTGTAGGCACCGAATTCCGTGCGGCCGAACAGGTTGTAGATGCGGTTACGCTCCCACTCGAAACCACCCTTGATGGTGTGCTCGTCGAGGTACAGGGTGCCGGCCCACATGGCATTCAGCGTCTTCACCGACGCCGAGTTGTAATGGCTGTACTGGTCTTCGCCGAGGTTCACGGTGGGACCGGAGGCGGTGCCGCCGAACGGAACGCTGTTGATGCGCACCGCAACCTGGGGCTGCTGGGTGTCGACCGAGCGGTTCAGCTGGTAATCGCTGTAACCGATCTTGGTTTCCGACGAGAAATTGTCGGTCCAGTCGTCGAACGACTGCAGGGTGTAGTTCTTGATGTCGCTGTTGACCGTGTACCAGTAGCTGGACAGGCCCACGGCATCGCTGAAGTTACCCTGCGGATTGGGCTTCACTTCCTTGGTACGCGAGTACGCAAGGTTCATGCGGTGGCCGTCGGTGATGTTCCAGTCGAGCTTGGCGATGTAACGCTTGTCGGTCAGCGTGCCGGCATTCGCGCCGAGCGAGCCCGGCTGCAGGCCGAGGCCGCGCGCGGCGTCGATCACGCTCTGGAGATCGCCCGGGGCGATGCGGTTGCTGGTGGAGCTGGACAGGGACGGATCGAGGCCGTTCACGGCGCCCGAGCTCAAGCCGGTGACTTCTTCCTTTTCATAACCGGCGAAGAAGAACAGCTTGTCCTTGATGATCGGGCCGCCGACGGTGGCGCCAGCCGTCCAGTTGCGGTCGAACTCCCGGTATTCCTTGTTGTTGTCCAGCCAACCGGCGTCACCGACCATGCTGCTGGCGTTCTTGAAGCCGTAGTAGACCGAACCGTGGAAGTCGTTCGTACCCGACTTGGTGACCGCGTTGATTTCCGCGCCCACCGTGTCCGAACCGACATCGTAGTTGGCCGTGGAGATGTTGAACGAGTCGATCGTGTCGAGCGAGACCGGGGAGCCGACTGTCGGCATGCCGGTGGAGTTCAGACCGAACGGGTCGCCCACGCCAAGGCCGTCGACCTTGATGTTGTTCATGCGCGTGTTCTGGCCGTTGGCCGAGATGGCGCCGGTGCCGTGGTCGACGTTCACGCGCGGGTCGCGGCGGGCGATGTCGGCGATGTTGCGGCTCGGCGACGGTGCAGCCTTCAGTTCGCGCTGCGAGATGTTGGTGCCGAGGCCCTTGTTTTCCGACGTGAACTGGCCGGAAACGGCCGACACGGTGACCGCGCCCAGCGCGGTGGCATCGGCGGCACTGGCGGCGCTGGCGCTCAGGTTCACGGCCGTGTCGCTGCCGAGCTGCAGGTAGACGTTGTCCTGGCGGACCGACGGCATGCCGTCCTTGGTGGCCGTGACGTCGAACGGACCGCCCACACGCAGGCCCTGCGCGGAATAACGGCCGCTGGCGTCGGTGGTGGTGGTCTTCGTGGTGCCCGAGGGCTCGTGCACGATCACGACGGTGGCATTGGCGACCGGCTGACCGCTGGCGTCGACGACGCGACCGCTGATCGTGGAGGACGTCTCCTGCGCGAAGGCAGGTGCCGCAAGCAGCGATGCGATCGCAAACGGCAGAAGTTTGGCGCGGACTCGGCTATTCATTAATGGTCGACCCTGTGGCTTGCAATGAAAATTTTTTGGCCGAACGAACGGATGCCGGGCCTGTGGCCGGTCTCTCGGTTTCGTTCGGTTACCCCAATCTCTGGCTGCGTCGTCTCGGTGTGGGCCGGCCCGATCCATGGACGCGGTGGCGACAGTTGTTAAGCCAACTTTAACGGCATTGTATGACAGATTTGTAACGTTTTCACGCCCATTTGATAAATACCACTTTTTCCTAGTCGGGCGTGACGACAGGCCAAATGACTGTTTTTCAAGCCATTTTGTGCAGAAGAAAGATGTGAAGGCGCATCGGTGTAAGAGCCACCTTACACATCTTTCGGAGTCCTACGCCGTTGAACCGGCGTCGTTCGTCAGTTCTTGCCGAGGTAGCGCGAGCGCTTGGCCGGCTTCAGCGAGGCCAGATCGAGCATGACCAGGCCGTCGACGCACCCGGAGAACTCCGGGTCCTCGCCGAAGGCGAGGAACTGCACGCCTTCGGGCTCCACGAGGTCCACGTACTGCCGGTAGAGCACCGGGAGGGTGACACCCAGCGCGTCGAGCCGGTGCTTGAGCTTGCCCAGGCCGGTCGCGGGGTCGAGGCCTTCCAGTTCGCGGCGCACCGATTCGATGGTGGTCTCGGGGATCACGAACGGAAGACGGGCGGCGGCCAGTCCGGGCGCGCCGAAGAAATGCTGGTGGGCGGCGGCGATCCACTCGCGGGCCTCGCGCGGCATCGTGACCGACATGCTCACGGGCCCGAAGAGGTAGCGCAGCTCACGGTGACGCTGCAGGTACAGGCCGATGCCCTGCCAGAGCTGGTCGAGGGCACGCGAACGCCAGTACGCCGGCGCGATGAAGCTGCGGCCCAATTCGAGACCCTGTGCGAGGCGGGACTCCAGCGCCGGCGAATAGTCGAACAGGCTCGAGGTGTACAGCGCGCTCATGCCGTGCTCGGCGATGAGGCGGCCGCCGTGGCCGAAGCGGTAGGCGCCCACGATGCGCAGCGCCTTCGCGTCCCACAGCACCAGGTGTTCGTAAAGCGGATCGTAGGCGTCGAGGTCGCGCCGCTTGCCGGTGCCCTCGCCTACGCGGCGGAAGGTGAGTTCGCGAAGGCGGCCAATCTCGCGCATCGTGTAGCTGTCGGACGAACCGCGCATGAGCAGGATCTTCTTGCCGTCCGCAAGCTCGGCCAGGCACTCGGCCTGGTCCAGCTCCGCCACCACGCGCTCCACCGGTTCCGGATGCGCGAGCGGCGTCTGCCCGCCGAACACCAGCCCGCGCTGGCGCGCCACGCGGTACACGTGACGGCGCATGAGCTTGGCGGCCTGTTCGGACGAACCGCCGCTGGCCTGCTTCAGTTCTTCGGCGTCCACGAGCTTGCCGATGCGGAAGCCCACACGCTGGCGACCCGAGGTGGCTTCGCGGGGAAGCATGGCGGTGCTGAGTGGCTTGGCCAGCATGGAGAGGCCATAGAACGCCACGGAATTCCGTGCGGCGATATGCACCGGCAGCACGGGCACGCCGGCTCGCATGGCGATGCGCGCGAAGCCGTCGGACCACTTGCCGTCGCGCACGCCGCCGGCGCGCATCCGCGAGACCTCGCCCGCAGGGAACATGATGAGGACCTCGCCGGCCTCGATGGCACGGAACACCGCGCGCATCTTGGACGTAGCCCCCTTGCCGAACACGTCGACGGGAAGCAGGAGCGAGCCGAGCTGCGGCACGGCGGCGAGCACATCGTTGCCCAGGATGCGCACGTCGCGGCGCACCGACCCGATCAGCTGGATGAGAGCGATGGCATCGACCATGCCCAGCGGATGATTGGCGACGACGATGAGCGGACCCTCGACCGGAATGTTCTCCCGCTCGCGCTCGGTGATACGGCAGCTGACGCCGAGGTTTTCCAGCGTTTTCTCGCAGAACTCGAAGCCCTGTGCCGGCCCGGCCAGGGCCAGCGTGCGATTGAAACGGTCTTCGTGCGCGAGGCTTTCCAGCATGCCGACCAGCGGCTTGCGCAGGCGCGGATGCTGCGCCAACCACGGCATGCGTTCCAGCAAGGTCTGATCGATGCTCAGCATGGCTTGGGCTCCCTTAGACGTCCACATGCTCGCGGGCAATTATGACAGTAACCCTACCGCCGCGTATGTTCTTGCGGCAATGTGCCGAACGTCGATCAGACGGCGATATGCAGGTATGCGGAAAGACCACTGAGAAACATCTGTACCGACAGCGCAATCAGCAGCATGCCCATCAACCGCTCCATGGCCGTAAGCACGCTTTCCCCCAGCCAACGGAACAGGAACGTGGAGCTCAGGAGGATGATCGACGTCGTGAGCCAGGCCAGGAACAGGGCGATACCCCACTCCGCCGTGCGCCCGGGCTGGGAATTGGTGAGCAGCAGCAGGGCGGCCATGGCGGACGGACCGGCCACGCCGGGAATGGCCATGGGCACGATGAACGGCTCGCCTTCGCCGGGCTTGCCGAACACCCCGCCTTCCACCGGCGGGAAGACCATGCGGATGCCGATGAGGAAGAGCACGATGCCACCGGCGATGCTCACCGATTCCTGGCGCAGCTGCAGCACCTTGAGGATGTACTGACCGCCGAGCAGGAAGGCCACGAGCACGGCCAGCGCGATGAGCAGCTCGCGCACCATGACCTTGCGCCGGCGCTGCGGCGGCACGTCCTTCAACAGGGCCAGGAATAGCGGGATATTGCCCAGCGGATCCATGATCAGGAACAGCAGGATGCCCGCTGACAAGGTCGTCATCTGCGTTTCCATGGGTGGAGCTCCTTAATTGCGGGTATCGAGCACGGCACCGCGCGCGTCCGCCGCGGCACCGGAAAGCAGATAGACGATGGCATCGGCCGAAGCGGTGGGCAGCGGCTTCTCCAGAGTGTTCTCGCCGTAGTACGCCGCGCGGCGCAGGGCCGTGCGCATGGGCGGAGGAAGGAACGCGTGCACGCGCATCGGCCCGCGGCCGTTCTCGGCGTGCAGCACCGCGGCCATGCGTTCCACGGCGGCCTTGGAAACGCCGTAGCCGCCCCAGTGCGCGCGCGACACCAGATCGGGATCGTCGAGTACGAAAACCACCGCGCTGTCGTCCGCCCGCGTGAGGAGGGGCATGCAGGCCTGGGTGAGCGCGAAGGGGGCGGACACGTTCACCTGCATCGCGCGCAGCCAGTCGTCCGGCTTGTGCATGGCGATGGGCGTGAGTTCGTTGAAATGCGCGGCCGCGTGCACGACGCCGTCGAGGCGGCCGAACTCTTTCTCGATGCCCTCGGCGAGCGCGGCGTAGTCGGCCGGTGTGGCGCTTTCGAGATCGAGCGGGTGGATGACGGGCTCACCGCCACCCAGGGACACAAGTTCGTCGTACACCTTTTCCAGCGCGCGCACCTTGCGTCCGGTGATCACCACCGTGGCGCCGGCCCGCGTGGCGGCCTTCGCCGTTTCGCCACCCAGGCCGCCGGTGGCCCCCGTGACGATGACGACGCGCCCGGCGAGCGCGCCGGGCGCCGGCGCCCAGCCCTCGGGCAGGCGCACGGACGGCAGTGCACTCACGATGCGGCCCCCGCGACATCGGCCGCCATGCGCTTGAGTTCCCCTGCGGCGTGCAGGTCTTCGACGATGTCGCAGCCCCCGATGAATTCGCCGAGGAGGAACAGTTGCGGGAACGTCGGCCAGTTCGAGTAATGCGGCAGGCCCGCGCGGATGCGCGGATCGGCCAGCACGTTCACGTCGTGGAAGGTCGCGCCCGCCGCCTGCAAGGCCTTTACCGCGCGGTCGGAGAAGCCACAGGTGGGATATTCCGGCGTGCCCTTCATGAAAAGCACGATCGGATGGGCCGCCACGATGGCCTTGATCTCGTCTACGACGTCCATAGCTCGGTTTTCATCATTAGAATGCGACTAGTTGCGTAGTGTAGCAGCGCTGGCACCCTGCCTCCCTGCCTACCCTCTTTCCCCCAGCCACCGCTAAGGAGTCCCGCTATGGCGTTCGAATTGCCGCCGCTCCCCTACGAAAAGAATGCCCTCGAGCCGCATATCTCCGCCGAGACCCTGGAGTTCCACTACGGCAAGCACCATCAGACCTACGTCACGAACCTCAACAACCTGATCAAGGGAACGGAGTTCGAGGGCAAGTCCCTGGAAGACATCGTCAAGACGTCCTCCGGCGGCATCTTCAACAACGCCGCGCAGATTTGGAATCACACGTTCTACTGGCATTCCATGCGCCCGGCATCCCAGCAGGCCGAGCCGCCGGCCAAGCTTGCCGATGCGCTCACCAAGGCTTTCGGCTCGGTCGACAAGTTCAAGGAAGAGTTCAACAAGCAGGCAGCCGGCAATTTCGGCTCCGGCTGGACCTGGCTGGTGCAGCGCCCCGACGGTTCGCTGGCCATCGTGAACACCTCGAACGCCGCCACCCCGATCACGGGCAGCGACAAGCCGCTGTTCACGGCCGACGTGTGGGAGCACGCGTATTACATCGACTACCGCAACGCCCGCCCGAAGTACCTCGAGAACTTCTGGAGCATCGTGAACTGGGAATTCGCGGCGAAGAATCTCGCCTGAATTTCCTTTCCGGAAAGAAGAAAGGCCGGGTCGCAAGACCCGGCCTTTTGCTTTCTGTGGGAGCCGCTTCAGCGGCGATGGGTGCTCGCGGCCGGTTTGCCCACTGCCGCGGGATCGCCGGCAAAGCCGGCTCCCACAGTCTTCAGCCCAGCACGTCGATCGCCGGCGCCACCTGCTCCTCGCGGCCGAGCCCGGCGCCAACCTCCACAAGCTTCGCCCGCAGGCTGCCGGCGTCGCTGGCGCAGATGGTGGCATGGCCAACCTTGCGGCCAGGACGGGCTTCCTTCCCGTAGTCGTGCCAGTGGCCGTCGGCCGTGGCGAGCACCGGCGCCGGATCGGGCAGTTCGCCGATCCAGTTCAGCATGGCACTCGCGCCGCGCACGCCCGTATCGCCCAACGGCAGGCCGAGCACCGCCCGCACATGGTTTTCGAACTGGCTCGTGTGTGCCCCTTCGATGGTCCAGTGGCCGGAGTTGTGCACGCGCGGCGCCATTTCGTTGCCCAGCAGCTCGCCGTTGCGAACGAAGAGTTCCAAGGCGAACACGCCGACGTAATCGAGCCGCTCGGCGATCGCCCTCGCCTGCGCAACGGCGGCCTGTTCAAGTTCGTCCGACGTGCCCGGCGCTGGCGCAAGGCTGAGCGACAGCACGCCGTCGACGTGCCAATTGCGGGTGAGCGGCCAGGTGCGGAATTCGCCGTCGCGCCCGCGCACGGCCAGGACCGAAAGCTCGCGGTCGAAGGGCACGAACGCCTCGAGGATGAGGCCGTGCTTCGCCCCGGCTTCGCCGAGGGCCGCCCAGGCGGCATCGATGTCGGCCGGGGTTTTCAGACGGAACTGGCCCTTGCCGTCATAGCCGAGCCGGCGCGTCTTGAGGATGGCCGGCAAGCCGATGCGCTCTACCGCAGCGGCCAGATCGTCCCGGCTGTCCACGGCGGCGAATTCGGGGGTGTTCAGACCCGACTCCCGGAACAGGGTTTTCTCAGAAAGCCGATCCTGGGCCACGGCCAGGGCGCGTGGATTCGGGTGGACGGCGACCTGTGCGGCCAGCCGCTCGGCCGTGGCGGCGGGCACGTTCTCGAAGTCGAAGGTGACCGCGTCCACCCGACCGGCGAACTCCGCCAGCGCGGCGGCATCGCCCCACTCGGCCGTGACGAGGTCGGTGACCTGGCCGGCGCACGAGTCCGCCACGGGGTCGACCACGAGGGTGCGCAGGCCGAGCGGGGACGCCGCCAGCGCCAGCATGCGGGCCAGCTGGCCGCCCCCGAGGATGCCTACGGTGGGAAGCGTGCGGCTCACGTGCGCGGATCCGGGTCGTCGAGCACGGTGCGGGTCTGTGCCGCGCGGAACTCGTCCAGCGCCGCAGCCACGTCCGCGTCGTGCAGTGCCAGGACCGACGCCGCCAGCAAGGCCGCATTGACGGCACCCGCGCGCCCGATGGCGAGCGTACCCACGGGGATGCCGGCGGGCATCTGCGCGATGGAAAGGAGGGAATCCATGCCATTCAAGGCCTTGGACTGCACGGGCACGCCCAGCACCGGCAACGGGGTCTTCGCGGCGAGCATGCCCGGCAGGTGGGCGGCCCCACCGGCCCCGGCGACGATGACCTGGATGCCCCGGTCGCGCGCCGTGGCGGCGTAATCGAACAGAAGGTCGGGCGTGCGGTGGGCCGAAACCACCCGGACCTCATGCACGATGCCGAGCCGGGCCAGCGTGGAGGAGGCATGCTCCATCGTTTCCCAGTCCGAGCGCGAGCCCATCACCACGCCTACGCGTGGCGCGTCCGCTTCGTTACCGCCGTTGGAAGTCATGGCCGGAGCACCCAAAAGTCGCTATTGTAAAGGCATTCCTTTCATCAGGTGGCCCCTTGCGGGGGCCCATGCCATGGACAAGCGTCTTCTCGACATCCTTTGCTGCCCCGTCAGCAAGCGCCCCCTCCGTCCGCTCTCGGCGAAGGAGCGCGATCAGCTGAACGATGCCATCCGGGCCGGCTCGGTCGACACCGTGGCCGGCGAAAAGGTGGCCGATCCCGTCTCCGAAGGCCTGATCACTACCGACGGCCAGGTCGTCTACCGGGTGGAAGACGGCATTCCCGTCATGCTGCCCGAGGCCGGCATCGGCACGCTCCAGCTGGCGGGCTTTACTCAGGAAAGCGGTCGCGCACAAAATCCGTGACGCGGGTCACGCTATAAAGCATTCGTTCCCGCACAATGACCCCTCGGGCGGGGGCCAGAAACACATCCAGGATGCGCGATGAATAACGCGAGCGAGCCGTCAAACGTCGTCGACCTGAGTCAGCGCCTCGACCCGCGCAGCGAGCGCGTGGGCGCGCTGCTGGTCACGGTGCGCGGCCTCGCCACCAAGCGGCTGCACGCGCTTGCCTCGAACATGTTCGAGAACATCGACGACGCACTGTTCGACCTGGCGGAGAAAGCCGAGAACAACGCCGCGCAGACACAGTTCTTCGACGGCATGCGCGAGGTGCGCAAGAAACGGGCGATCGTCGAGCGTACCTTCCTCGGCCAGGTCGCCCGCGATCTGGCCGATTTCTCCTCGGGGCGCACTCGCGCGCCCGACACGGACGCCGGCGCCCGTCCGCTCGCCAATATCGAACTCAGCCTCGTCGGCGAGAACGAATTGGAAGAATCGCTCGCCATCACCAGCATGATCGGCAAGAACGAGCAGCGCCTTGCCCGCGCGCTCTTCGCGGTGAACCAGCGACTTTCGGTGATCTGCGGCGGCACCCGGATGGACGACGCCAGCAACCCCGTCGGGCCGGCCTCCCTCGCCGCGGCGTTCCGGCAGGCGATGCGCGAGCTGATGGTGGAGGTCCGCGTCAAGCTGATCATCTACAAGCTGTTCGACCGCTACGTGCTCGCCGGCATCGACGAGCTCTACGACGACATCAACAACGAGCTGGCCGCCGCGGGCGTGCTGCCGCAACTGCGCCACGAGATTCCCGCGCGCCGCAGCGATGCGCCCGCGCCCATCGGTCCGGTGTCCGCCGCGGCGCCGGCCCAGGCCGCTGCGCCTGTCACGGACGCCGCGGCCGCCGAGTTCATGCAATCGCTGCATGCCCTCTTCTCCGCGCGGCGCAGCGACGGTGGAACGGGTGCCGCCGGTACGCCGCTCGCCACGGGCCCGCTGCCCAGCCCCACCGAGCTGCTCGGCGCGCTCACCCTCTTGCAAAGCCAGATCGCCGTGTTGCCCAACCAGGCGGCACAGCTGGCCACGCAGGCGGATGTCACGCGCGACGTGGCGCAACTGAAAGAACAACTGCTCGCCCAGATCGGCCAGTTGCGCGGTCAGCAGACCGCGCACGTGTCCGGCATGGACGAAGACACCATCGATCTGGTGGGCATGCTCTTCGAGTTCATCCTCGAGGACCACAACCTCCCCACCGAGATGCAGGTGATGCTCGCGCGCCTGCAGATTCCCTATCTCAAGGTCGCTCTGCTCGACCGGCGCATGTTCGCGCACAAGACGCATCCGGCGCGCCAACTGCTGGATGCCCTGGCCGACGCCGCGAAGGGCTGGTCGGTCGAGGCGGATCGCGACGGACGCCTGTTCGACAAGGTGAAGTCCATCGTCGAACGCCTGCTGCACGACTTCGACGACGACGTGGGCATCTTCACGAAGCTCGCCGCCGAACTGCAGGACTTCCTGGACGTCAGCCGCAAGCGCGCGGAGCTGGCCGAGCAGCGCGTGGCGGAATCCACCCGCGGCCGCGAAAAACTCGAGCAGGCCCGCCGCCGCGCCGCGCAGGAGATCGTCGGCCGCATCGGCGGCACCTCGCTGCCGCCTCTCGTCTATGGCGTGCTCACGCGCGCGTGGGCCAACTACATCGTGCTCACCGTGCTGCGCCAGGGTGAGGAATCGCCCGAGTTCCGCGAATCGCTGCGCTTCATCGACGACTTCATCGCCAGTGCGCGGCCGGTGCACGACCTCAATGGCCGCCGCGACCTTCGTGCCATGTTGCCCGGCATCGAGCGCACGCTGCGCCGCGGTCTCGCGGCGGTGGCGTTCCAGGAAGCGGATACCGAGCAACTGCTCGGGCAACTGCATGCGTTCTATCGCCAGCAGCTGGGCGAAGCCGCACCCGAGACCGCCTCGGGCACCATCGTTTCCAGCGTCATGCCGCTGCCGGAAGCCATCCAGGCCATCGAAGAACCGCTGGCCGCGCCGGAGCCGGACGAGGAAGTGGAAGCCCTGGCCGACGAGGCGTTCGACGAACGCTACCTGGCGCAGGCGCGTGAGCTCAAGGTCGGCCAGTGGCTGGAATTCACGGCGCCCGATGGCACCACCGATCGCGCGAAGCTGTCGTGGATCAGCCCGATCAGCGGGCGCTACCTCTTCGTGAACCGCCGTGGCCTCAAGGTGGCCGACCACAGCCTCGCCGGCCTCGCCCAGGCGTTCGCCAGCGGTACGGCGCGCGTGCTCGATTCCACCCTGCTGTTCGACCGCGCGATGGACGCCATCGTGGAGAAGCTTCGGCAACCCGAGGGCTGAAGTCGCCAAAGCGGCTCCAGCCCACATCCAGCCCGCCTTGTATGGATGGATGCTTTCCTGTGGGAGCCGGCTGTGCCGGCGATCCCGCGGCAGCGGGCACGCTTGTCGCGAGCACACATCGCCGCTGAAGCGGCTTGTGTCTTTGCGTCGGGGTAGGCTTGAGGTGAGAGCGGAGTGCGGCAAGCCGTTTTAGCGGCGGTGCTGCGAGCACGTGTGGGAGCTAGGGCCGCCGCACTC